>OZ252288.1:0-3525000 GCA_965250065.1 Opitutales bacterium | reverse complement strand
TTATTGCCAGTTTCATGGACCGAATGCTCCGAAAGGAGGATTCGGTCCTTTTTTTTAATAATTCCCACTCTCCTGCCTGCAGATTTCGCATTCGCTCGGTAGTGAGAAATGCGGGTTAAAGGCTGTCGATGAAGCGATCTACCAGGTTGTGTATTGAACCGGGGCTATTTTGCGTTAACTTCACAATCGCCTTGCGCTGCCGACGGGCTGCCGCCTCGTTCAAATACTCGAGCGGAGACCGGCCGTTTACTCGAGCAAGTAAACAAGCCAGGGTGTGTTTTACGCAACGCTCTTCGAATCCATGCAGCCAGGGAACCTGGCCCAGACGTCGGCGATAAATTTTCCAGTATTCATGGGCGGCCTCTGCAAACTGTTTCCGGAGATGAGCGAGGTGATTGGCTTTGCTGAGCAGGTGGGTGAGGGAAAAGCCAATATCGAATGCCGGGTCTCCCCAATGCATGGCTTCATGGTCCAAAATAACGAGATTTCCAGCGTGGACGAGGATGTTCTTTGGACTGTAATCCCCATGCACGATGGTGTCATTGCGTTGCAAGGTGTCGGCGATCAATTGCTGCAAAAATTCTTTGGCCGAAGCTACTTGTTCCGCGGTGTAGGCATAGTAAGGTTCGAGCCTCAGAGAGCGGAAAAAAGACCGGTCGGCAAAATCCTCCACTGCTTCCTTTTGATCGTCGATGGCCCCACGATGCATGGTGGCCAGCAAGCGGGCGAATTGGTGAATATGATCCTGGACCAGTTCGCCATCGAGCAACAAGGTTTTCCAATTCTTATGCGGTTGCGGCACCGCTTTCATGGCCAGTATATGGTTTTTATCATCGAGAAAAACCAACGGAACGGTTTGTTCGGCGGGTAACCATCTCGCTAGCCATTGAAGAGCCAGAGCTTCCCGTTGGATACGAGCCGGGTCGCTGAACCAATCCACCTCCACGCGCAATTTGGACAGGGCTTGCTTGAGCACCCAGGCCTGGCCATTGGGTCGCTGCAAAAGAACCGTTCGATTGGAAACACCACCGGCCAGGTTTTGGATGGAAGGCGCCTCGTCAGGGCCGATCCGCCCCATCCGCCGCAAATAATTAAGCAGGGTTACTTCGTTTTCGATGTCCTGGCAACGGACCATGTTTTAGCCATCTTGCAGGTTAGGCGACGACAAAACTGCATAGGGGAAAAGCTCAGAGGATCACCACTCTCCCTCGTCGTGAAACTTTTGCCGAACGGCCTCGCCAAAATCCACCCCCGCCTGGTCTATGCTTTCCAGGATTTCGTCAATCGATTTTCCCTGGGCGGATCGCGCGGCCGGAATCAGGGTATTGCACTCGTTTTGATCCATAAAAACCGACGCTTCCAGGAGGCCGTCTTCATCCTCGGCCGGAATTGCCATAAAACCGTGTTTGTCGGCATGGATCAATTGTCCGGGTTGTATGGTGGTAGCGAATACCTCCACGGCACAATTCCACTGCACCGGCGAGCCGTAGGCATGGCCCACACACAAACTGCGGGCCAGGGCCTTGAAGCCGGCATTTTTCATTTCATCCACATCGCGAATGGCTCCGTCGATGATCGTTCCCACACAACCCAAAGCGCGGTGGATGTTGCTGTTCACCTCGCCCCAGAAGGCCCCGACAATGTTGGGTTTATCCAAATCCTGCACCACCACGATCTTCGGCCCGGGAACACTGGCCACGTATTTTCGGTACTCCGTCCAGGCATCGCCCTTGTTCTGGGCGTGCGCTTTGTTGGACGGTTCAAATATGACCGTTATCGCGTAGCCCACCATGGGACCCATATCGGGCATATAGTCGGTTGTCGGCTCCCGGTTGAAAGCGCCCGCTATGCGATCCAGTTTAGTTATCTGCTCCCAACCATTGTAAATGGTCGGCGTATTCCAGCGTTTGAGTTGCAAGAGTGTAGAGTGTGATAATGGCATGGGAATGAGTATTTAATGCGATTGGAAATTCAAATAGCCTGTCTGCATCCGGTTTGGGAATCGAGCCCTTTCCGGTAGTTGTAATACCAATTTGTCATTTCAATTCTAAATTGGTATAAGTCGGATGTCTAACGGATTCAGGCCAGCATGGCTTCAATGACCTCACCGTGGACTTGGGTGAGGCGGCGTTCGATGCCGTTGTGGTAGAAGGTGAGCCGTTGGTGGTCGAGGCCCATGAGGTGAAGTAAGGTGGCGTTGAAGTCGTAGACGGTCCTGGGGTTAACCGCTGCCTTGAAACCAAACTCATCGCTTTCCCCGTAACTGAACCCCCTTTTAACCCCTGCGCCAGCCAGGAAACAGGTAAATGTGTCGGGGTTGTGATCGCGGCCGGTGCCATTGGCCTGCAGGAATGGCATGCGGCCAAATTCGGTGCACCAGACCACGAGGGTATGTTCGAGCAGGCCACGGCGTTTCAGGTCGTGGATAAGGGCAGCGGTGGGTTGATCCATGATTTCCGCCTGCATGGCATGCGTTTTTAGGATGTTGCTGTGTGAGTCCCAATTGGTAATCCCGTTGCCCCCCGAAGGATCGCTTCCATTAAACAATTGCACCACGCGCACGCCTTTTTCGACCAATCGACGCGCCAGGATACAATTCTTGGCGTACTCCCGCTTGAGATCGGTGCCGGTGTCGGTGCCGTACTCTTTGAGAATCGATTCCGGCTCGCCCGCGATGTCCATGACTTCGGGCACCGAAGTCTGCATCTTTCCGGCTAGCTCGTAACTGGCGATGCGCGCGGCCAGATCGGCGTCACCCGGATACAACTCCAGGTGGTGAGCATTCAACCGCTTTAACAAATCGATGGTATTTTTATCATCGGTGGCAGAAAGGTTTTGAGGACGTTGCAGGTTTGCCGGAGGATTCTTGGCATTGAAATCGGTTCCCTGAAAGGCGGCTGGAAGAAATCCACAACCAAAATTGTTCTTGCCGGAACGGGCCAGACCACGGGGGTCGTTTATAGCCACAAAAGCGGGCAGATCGGAGTTCTCAGATCCCAGGGCATAGGTCACCCAGGCTCCGAAAGAAGGAAAACCTTCGGTGGTAAACCCGGTATTAAAAAAGTTTTCTCCCTGTGGGTGGGCACTGGTGTCGGTGGTCAGAGAGTGGATAAAACAAAAGTCGTCCACCTGCTCGGCCAGATGGGGAAGGAGGTCGGAGGCCATTTTGCCGGTTTGCCCACGTGGCTTGAACTCCCAAAACGGTTTGGCGATGTTTCCTGTGGGACCCTCAAAGGTGACTTCCGGTATGCCGGGCGGTTTTTGCCCGTGATACTTAAAAAGCGCGGGTTTGTAGTCGAAAGTATCCACGTGGCTGACCGCGCCTGGGCAGTAAATGACCAGCACCTGTTTGGCGATGCTGGGAAAGTGGGGCGGTCTCGGGGCATAAGGATGCTTTGGATCGATGTCCGGCCTGATTGGGGTCTTGCCACCGAAATGCATCGGATTGTCTTCGGCCAGCAACTGGGTCAAGGACAAGGCGCCCATGGCCAGGCCAGCTTGACCCAAGAAATGGCGCCTGCTCAACAGGCGGCGACCATGAAAGGAAATTTTCTCTTCGGGATTGTTCACGGCAAGAAAGCGAATTCGTTGGAGTTAATCAAAGAACGACTTACCAGATGCAGGCCTCCATTGTGAGCTACTTTCACCGAGGCGTCCAGTTCCCCATCCGTCGGTTCGCGACCCAAGACGATATCAAACACCCGCCGTGCTGCATCGACCTCATCCTCCGAGGTCTCCGCCTTGGCGCGCTCGGCAATGAAACCGGCCTGTTCCATGGCGAAGGGCGAGTTCATCAAGTTAAGCGCCTGTAGAGGTGTGGTGGATATGGGCCGCCTGGCGCGGATCTGCCCGCAGTCGGGAAAATCGAACGCGGTAAAGATCTGGTCATCCACCCGCCGCATTCGTTCCTGATACATCATGCGCCGCCAGGTTTCAGGACCGTGGTTATCCACCACTTCCCACTGGGCGTAAGTCTTTTTTACGTTGTGGATGCGAAAACTTTGCCCACCCAGGGTGAGATCCAGTTTTCCCGAGGCACGCAGAATGCTATCGCGAATCACTTCGGCTTCCACCCGACGGGGAGGAAACCGCCACAAATAAAGGGATGATCCATCCACCGCCAGTCCATCTTCACGCGGCGCGCTGGATTGGCGGTAGGCGTCGGTCATCAGAATGTTTTGGATGAGACCTTTGATAGACCAGGGAGCCGCTTCCGATGTGGCGGGCTGGACAAATTCCGCCGCTAGCCAGTCGAGCAATTCCGGGTGGGTGGGTGGAACTCCAACCCGGCCGAAATCGGCCGGAGTTGCCACAATACCAGCGCCAAATATATGGCTCCAAATACGATTGACCATTACCCGCGCGGTCAATGGATGTTGCGGATCCGTCAACCAATCGGAGAAGCGCATGCGCCGCTCCACATCGGGGGTGGACGAGTCCAAATGGAGATCGCCATTCAAAATAGCAAATCCTGCCGGGGCCACCTCACTCCGTGGGCTCTCCGGACTTCCACGATGCAGCACACGGGTCACCACCGGCTCGATAAATTGACCGACAAAACTCGGCCTGACACCTTCTTCGCCGAGTTGATCGATGAGAATCTGGATGCGCTCGGCCGCAGTTGATCGAGCTGATTCAAGTTCCATCGACCCCTTAATTTTGCTAGTGGAAGCCAATTCCTTCCAGTTGCCGTCCGCGCCGAGGGCTTCGACAATGTAGTCGGGAAACGAATACGGCTTATCGGTGTAAAGATAATCAGTTTCTAAAAAGTAATGCTTATTGGAACTGATGACCATCCTGTCCACCGCGTGGGGCTCAGCAAATTTCAGAATGATCCAGGGTTGCTCCTCGCTGTTTTCCGGAGATTTGGACCGCCAATGATTCGTGTTGAGGATGCCGTCGTTGGCGAAAAAGACCTCGCCCCGAATCTGGGTCATGGAGTCATCTGTTTTTGCAACCGTTCCCCCAGAAGATAAAGCTAGGTTCTTCGACGGGTCGTTCGGGCCATAGAGTTCGATTTCCTCGATGCCGACATTGTTGGTCTGGAAAGATACGCGGATCGCCTTGGTATTTATTACCGGAAAGTTCATTTCTTTCCAGCCACGCCAATCTTCTTCCCAGGCGCCGTCGCCGGATTTGAACGTTTGACGCTGCTTGTTAAGAACACGGCGGAGTTCCTTTTGCCGTATCTGCCGGGCATCGGTAGCAGCGAGTTCCGCATACCGGCTGCCGAACTCCACGCCCTGAAAGACTGCGGTGAGAGCATAGTAGTCCTTGGTGGAAATGGGATCGAACTTGTGGTTGTGGCAACGGGCGCAACTCACCGTCATGCCGAGCATGGAGGCTCCAACGGTCTGCACAATTTCATCCAGGCGATCGGCCCGGGCCTGGCGAATGGCCGAAGGTTCGCGCCCCACTGTGGCAGTGGGCACGTGGGGCCCTGCTACGAGAAAACCGGTCGCATGACCAACCCTCAATTGGTCTCCAGCTAGTTGTTCCCGGATAAATTGATCGTAAGGCTTATCCTCATTGAAGGCCTGGATAACATAATCGCGATAGTACCAGGCATTTTTGCGATAGAGGTTAGCCTCGGAACCGTTGGTTTCAGCCCAACGAATGACGTCCAGCCAGTGTTGGGCCCAGCGTTCGCCAAAGTGAGGTGAAGCCAGCAGCTCGTCTACGAGGGAAATGAAAGCGGAGTCCGCATCTTTTGCATGCGCCGCGGTAAACAAATCGATTTGCTCCGGGGTTGGGGGCAATCCGGTTATCAAAATGGATGTGCGGCGAATAAGCGACCGGGGATCGGCCGACGGATTGTAGGTGAGGCCCTTTTCATGCAGTTTCTCAAGAAGGAATGCGTCGATGGGGCTGCCGGCAGACCGATTAACAGGGATTTCCGGACGAACGACGGGTAACAAGGACCAGTGGTCCGGTTCCTTCATTTCCCCATCGCCTTCCAGCTCATCCGGGACCGCTGCTCCAGCCGTGATCCACTTTTCCAGAAGGAGAATCAGCTTTTCGGGAAGAGGGTCCCTTTCGTAGGGCATCCGATACTCCTCATCGGACTCGCGGACCAGCTCAATCAGGTAGCTTTGCGCTGGATCTCCCGGAATTATGGCCTCGATACCGGATCCTCCTCCACCGAGCAAGGTGGATTTGCGGTCCACCCGAAAATCGGATTCCTGCTCGTCGGGGCCATGGCACTCGAGGCAATTTTTCCGAAATATGGGTTCAATATCGCGCCGAAAGTCGATGGAATCTTCCGCCGCCACTGTGGCGCAGCCAAAAGCCAACACTAAGCCGGCAGAAATCTTCATTATGGGAGACATTTGGGATAAGGTTTTCGGCACATATCCGGCCAGGGGGGTACCGTTTTTACCGTAATTGGCAAGGGATCGAATATGACATTCGTCCCAAAAATTGCAAACACAGTTCCGTAAATTTCGCAAAATAAAGGACGGGCTAATTATTAACCCTATCCGCGAACCAGCATTTGCTTCAGAGCTCCGGTACTGTCGGCGAAACGGTTCAATTTTACTCCCATAAGTTGGGCTTCAGTGAGCCAGAGATTGGCCAGTGGTGTTCCATCGGGACAGTGGAAGTGTTGACCGGTCTTTAGTTTGCCGCCACCGCTGCCTGCAATGATTATCGGCAGGTCGTTGTACTGGTGGGTTGCCCCATCTCCCAAGCCGGAACCATAGGTAAAGATGGTATTGTCCAGCAGAGATGAACCATCCGATTCCTTGATGTTATCCATCTTTTCCACCAGGTAGGCAAACTGCTCCATGTGGAAGCGGTCAACCATCAACAACTGATCGAAATAGTTCAACTGGTCGTGCGACATCTGGTGATGACTCATCGGTTGGTCAAAGAGACTTTCATACATGAATGGAGTGTTCCATCGTTCCGGACCCACCATTAAAGTGGCTACCCGCGTCAAACCGGTCTGCAGGGCGACCACCATGAGGTCACCCATGAGCCGAATGTATTCACCGCGCGGCAAGTAGGCCGCGGTGGGCTCGGGCAGGTTCACTTTTGTCAATTCGCCCTTCATCTTTTCCAGCCGGTCCATTTGGATTTCAATGGTGCGGATAGAGTCGAGATACTCGGTGAATTTTTGACGGTCGTCGTGACCCAGTTCCAGACGCAGGGTGCGGGCATCCTCCAGAACCAAGTCGGTAATATTGCGAAACTTCTGTATTTCCCGGGTGGCAAAAAGCCGGCGGTAGGCCTTTTGCGGATCGCGAATGGACGGAGCTACATGCCCGGTGCCATACCAGGAGATATTATCGAAGTAGATCGACTCGCGGTTGTCCTTGTGGCTGTTGCAACTGAGTTCCAAGGTGCGAAATGGAGTTTCGCGTCCAATGTGATCGCCTACAATTTGATCGAGGGTCCGGTCCAGGGGCCAAGCTGAGGTTTTGATGGAAAACGGTTCGGCGCTGCTGAGAAAGCAGGAGGCGCACTGGGCGTGCACGTCCGTACCGACCTGGAAAGTGCGATCCATCCCCGTAATCAGCGTAACTTTGTCCTCTACCTTCTGCAGAGGCTGGATGGTCGGGGTCCATTCAATAGGCTGAAAACCGATCCTGGTTTCAACCCAGGAAATATCTTTTACGTTATCATTATTGAATTTTGGTAACTCGGCTGTCGCTTCACCGGGAAAGAAGCCTCGGCGCACCACCCCGATGGGTACGTAAAAGAATGCCATGCGTTGGACGGGCAATTTCCTTCCCGGGGTTCGGGCGAGGCTCTCATACCAGGGTAGCATGAGAATAGCGCCACCGGCTCCCCTTAGGAAAGTCCGTCTGGTCATGGTTCTCATCGGCATTTTTTCAAGAATTTACCGTTTCTCCACTGGAATAAAAGGTATGTAAGTCCGGCTTTAGGGGTTTTATGGAGCAAAGTCTCCTTTTGCACAATCCGATTTATTTGATTTTGAGCAGTTTAACCACGTTTAGGATGAGAGATTGAATTTTTCGGGCGTCAGCCGGTGAAACGGACGCAAATACCACCTCCCAACGCGACGACATACCCGGCCGCAATCCTCTGCCACCAATAGGGAACAGGGGATGAGGTAAAGGGTGATGACGGTGGCAAATACGACCCCGAAACCCAGGGAAACCGCCATGGGAATGAGGAACTGGGCCTGGAGAGAGGTTTCCAGCATGAGGGGCAGCAGCCCGACAAAGGTCGTTAGGGAGGTCAGCATGATGGGGCGAAACCGACGCGCACCGGCCTCAAACGCCGCCTCGCGCAGGGATAATCCAACGTCGTGGATGGGGGGGCCCAAGTTCCGTCCCAAACGCCGCCTCGCGCAGGGATAATCCTTCCGCCCGACGACGATTTATATAATCGACCATTACCAGGGAGTCGTTCACCACAACTCCGGCCAGGGCCAGCATACCGAAGACGGACAGGTAGGACGGCGTAAGGCCCATGATTATATGCCCCAGCAGGGCGCCGATGCGGATGATTTCAGCTCCGTCATTGCGTTCCACGCTGGTAGGCGCCACGGGGGGTGCGAATCTTAATGCGCTCGAAAGTGTAGAGTGACTCTCGTTTTTCCCGGGGCAATCGAACCATGACCCGAATGTCATCGATGTCCTGCTGCACCCGCTGTGTCTGTTCCCCGTAAAATGCCTGGCGGACCTAAGGAGCCGTCGGCAATTTCTGGATCCCGGATAATGATATGGTGCGCGTCCGCCCATACGGGTTTGATGGTCCTTCTGTGCAAGGTCAGCTTAGTCCGGTCCACCAGGTAAACCTGATCCAGTTTTTTAACCGCAATCCTTGGCAGGGCCATCACATTTTGGAGGATTTTGCCCGAGACCGTGGCCGTGACCGGTTGTCCAATGCGCAAAGGTGGTTTCCCGGTCTTCAGGCCAAATGGATCGTCCACTTTGGCGATGGCAAACAACTCGAGAGTATTGGCGTCCAAGGCGCCTTCGGTGCGGATGGCGAATTATTTTCGGTGGGGTCCATGGGCCTTTTGAACAATAGAGCTGTGATTGGGCATTCTTAGAGGCTAGTTGCGGCCGCATTTGTTTCTCGGGATCAACTTCCTCCCCCTGGATGAATATTGGATTTATGGTTAAAAGAATCGCTGATCACAATCTGTTTCATCAAAGTCTGCAGTCGGTAGTCGCCGGCCTTGGTTTCCGCAACAATCAGTCCCAATGAAGGAAAATCCTCCACTGCAACCGCTCGTCCCAGGGAAAAGGATAAGAGGTGCTTGGCAAATGCGCGGGTAAATCGATCCCGCTCCACCAGTATCGCGTCTTTAAAATCCAGGATGTTGGAAAAGGGGTGTTTGCGAAATAAAGTGCCGTGGGATTCCACTTGGTGGCCGTTTTCGTAGCTATCGCGCCAAACTCCGGTGGGTCCATAGTTCTCCAGGGCAAAACCGAGCGGGTCAATCCGCTTATGGCATCCGGCACAATCTTCGCGCGTCCGGTGCTCGGCGAATTTCTCCCGTAAGGTGAGATTTTGATTTGCTGCAGCCTTTTCCACCGCTTCGATGGGAGGCACGTCAGCGGGAGGAGGTTCTGGTGGATCGTTGAAAATCACGCTGGCAAGCCAGGCGCCGCGCGTAATGGGAAGGGATCGGGTAGGATTCGCAGTCATGGTCATGACGGCGGCAGTGGTGATCACCCCACCTTCGCGGCGGTCAGCTACGGCTACCCGGTTGAAGGGAATTACGGTTAACGGGACCTTTTGGGGGCGGGAGCCGCTCATATACCAGGAGTCCAAAAGCTCGCTTCGATAACTGAAGTCGGAATCGATCAGGTCCAAGATGGAGCGATTTTCTACTAAAACCGTTTCAAAGAGTAGTAAGGGCTCGAGCATCATGTGCGTGCTTACCCTGTGATTCCCAAAATAGAAGTCTGGATAGTGTTGCGGGTCGGGAACCGAGGAAATGATCCGTTCGAGTTGGAGCCATTGGGAGGGAAAGCTGTCGCAAAATCGCTTCAGACGTTTGTCTTGCATCATCCGCTCCACTTGCAGGTTCAATAGGTAGGGATCGCTCAGCTTGCCTTCGGTGGCCAGATCGAGCAGGGCCCGATCGGGAATGCTACCCCAGAGAAAAAAGGACAGCCGGGAAGCCAGTTCGATATCGGTTACCCGTTCGGATCCGTTACCGGCGCCAATCCCATCATACAAATATAGAAATCGCGGCGAAGCCAACGCGGCAGAAGCAGCTGATTTCATGCCGTCAGTAAACGTATCTCCCGATTGGATACGCCCTAAAACATGGTCGGCATAACGTTTTAACAGGGCATCCTCAACGGGTTTTCGAAAGGCCAAGGTCAGAAAATCACTCAACCTTTTTCGGATTTCGAGTTCGGTAGATCCAATCGAGGCAGGAGCTTTAAAAAAGTCGTTCCAGATACCGCAGGATTCCTCATTGAGATCTTTGCTTTCGACGATGGAACGACTGAGCTTCAGAAACGATTCCAAAAGTAGTGGGGAAAGGGTGAGGTGGTCACCACGATTATCGAAACCATGTTCGGCGCGAAGGTCTTGCGGAAAGGGGGCAACCCCTGCCAGACGTTTATCGATGAGCTGCGATTTACCCAGGGGACGACTGCCCGCTTTCAAAGAGGCCGGCATACGTCCGTCAATCGGTTGGAAGTAGCTGCCGTACTCCCGCAACATGCGCTCGGGCAGGGCAAATACCTCGACCTTGAGTTCGAACAAATCCTCTACCGCATTGTTGTATTGGAAGCGGTTCATTCTCCGAATGGGCGTAGGGGGAAAAACTTTTTGGGTGGTCACTTGGGTGTGCAACAGTTCATTCAAATGCTGTATGAATAGGGCGCGCTTCTCCGCTTCGAGTGGCTCCTCCTCTTCCGGCGGCATTTCCTCAAAATCCAAAACGTCGATCATGGTTTGAACCAACTCGAGATTTTGTAGGAGGTCGGCAGCACGGTTTAATTCAAACAAATTGACATCGCCTTTCACCTTCCCATTCCGGCCATGACATTTGACGCAATTATCCCGGATGATGGGCTGAATTACGTCTGAAAAACCACGTTCAATATCCGCTGAAAGGACCGGTGCTACCAGGCAGGAGACCCCCAGAAAATAAGTATGCCCAATCCTGAGTAGAGAAAAGAGGTATGCGTTGGAAAAAGACATGTTCGAAAATTGATTTCAGTTCGATATTACCAATAGTTCATCGCGTCGCGGAAAAGTTGAGACAATACTTCCTCATCCACTGGATGGGGCGACAGCTTGGTGACCCGGTGCTGCGGTAATGTACCCGCGACCAATGTGGGTATATCGTTTTTCGAATAACCCACTGCGGAAAGACCATTGGGCATGTTTAGCTTCTTCATGAAATCAATGATTCGCTGGGCCAGAACCTCTCCAACCTCAATGTCCTCAACCTCGCAGACATCCGCTCCCAAGGCCTCCGCAGCGCGGCGGTGACGCGTCGGATTGGACCTGGCGATGAGGCGAAAAACCGCTGGCGCATTTAGAATGACCGACATGCCGTGGGGAACGATGGCATGATCAGACGAGTAGCCTTCAGGGACATAATTGCGAACATTGCTGGAAACCGGATAGGACATTCCGTGTGGGAGGTGTACGCCGGCATTTCCAAAACCTACTCCCGCCATGCCCGCGGCCAGGTGCATCATGCCGCGTGCTTCCATGTCATCTTTGTCGTAGAAGGCCCGAATTAAATAAGCGTTCACCAATCTGAGCGCCTCCAAGGACCAGATGTCGCTGAGCGGATTGGAGCCCTGGTAAGCAGGACGAAGAATTGGACGCGCCGGTTTGGGACGTTCCATGTAGTGGATGGCGGTGTAGGATTCAATAGCGTGGCTCAGGACGTCCAAACCGGTTGAAGCAACCACCGCTGCAGGCATGGTGCGCGTATTCTCCGGATCGATCAGCCCCAGCGTTGGTTTCAGTTGGCGATGGGCGATTCCCGTCTTGGCGTGAATCGAACTCAGGTCAAAAATGGATACACCGGTGGTTTCGCTGCCGGTGCCGGAAGTGGTGGGAATGGCGAAAAGGGGCTTTAAAGGGCCGGGAACTGGTTTTCCCTGACCGATCGGCGCATTTACATAAGTCAGCAAATCTGCCGGGTAGGTGGTGTATAAATTCACCGCCTTGGCAGTATCGATGCTCGATCCTCCCCCCACTGCAACGATACAGTCAAAATCGGCCCCCTCGGCAAACCAGATGGCATCTTCAAATGAACGATCGGTTGGTTCAATCCTGACCCGGTCGTATAAACGATAAGAAATTTCATTTTCTTCCAGCGATTTGAGGGCCTTCTGAACGGGTGGGAGGTCAGCCAAATTGGGATCGGTTATGACCAGCGCTTTATTGAGTCCGGCGTCGACGAGGTCCATGCCGATTTCAGCGGTTACGCCGGCGCCGAATCGAATACCCGAGGTCGCCATCTCAAATGCACAATCGTTTTCCATTTTTTTCACTTCCACTACCGATTAACCCGTTGGGCTGTCTGGGGCAAGGAACATTCCACAAACAGCGATATCAATAAATCAGCTGGGAGGTAAGTTGATCGGCGGCAGCTCTCAAAACGGCCAGAATACGGGAATGCATGTCCCGCTTGCTGATCAATGCTACCTGACTACCCACATTCATGGCCGCCCACCTCACTGAAGGTACTGCGTTGACAACGGGGCAAACCCTCATTGTTGATGGGGGACCTACCATGTAGTAGGTAATCCGGATACACCACAAATTTAAAATCAAAACCTAACGACAAAATGAAATTTTTTCTTAACGGAGACTGGCAACAAAGAGACGAAGCTATCGAGGTCACAAATCCATTCGATGGCAGTATTATCGACACCGTTCCCAAAGCCAGTGATGGGGACGTTGAGGTTGCTCTGGACGCAGCGGTGCGCGGCGCCAAAATAATGGCCGCGACGACGGGCTATGATCGTTTTCAGATCCTAAGGAAGGCATCCGATCTCATGCGCGAGCGGTTAGATGACCTGGCCCGCACGCTCAGTTCTGAAGAGGGTAAAGTGCTGGGCGAAGCCCGGGTGGAAATCGATCGCGCGGCACAGACGATGGAACTCAGCGGCGAGGAGGCAAAACGTCTTAGCGGCGAGGTATTGCCATTGGATGGAGGCAAAGACGTGCGTGATAAGCTCGGTTTTACCATGCGTGTGCCCTGTGGTGTGGTCGCCGCCGTTACACCATTCAATTTCCCCCTCAACCTGGTATGCCATAAGGTAGGACCGGCCATTGCCAGTGGTAATGCCATGGTGTTAAAACCGGCTAGCGATACCCCCCTCATCGCTCTTAAACTGATAGAAATCCTTTTGGAGGCCGGCTTGCATCCATGGGCGATCTCCTGCCTGACCGGTAGCGGCGCCACGGTTGGCGAAAGAATTTGCACCGATCCGCGGGTAAGGAAAATCTCATTTACCGGGAGTCGCGAAGTGGGGGAAAGGATATGCCGGGTGGCCGGCGCCAAGAAGGTTACCATGGAGTTGGGGTCCAATAGCCCGCTGATCGTATTGCCCGATGCGGATATGGACTACGTCGCTCAATCCACCACTATGACGGGCTACGCAAACGCGGGTCAGGTTTGTATTTCAACGCAACGTCTGATCGTGCACCAAGACGCCCATGGTCCGATGATGTCTGCCCTTGCCCCAAAAATTGAAGCGATGACTACGGGAAATCAACTGGAAGAGGCAATAAACGTGGGTCCCATGGTCAGGGAGAGCGATGCCGTCAGGGTCGAGAGCTGGATAAACGAGGCTGTTGGGGAAGGAGCCAAATTGGTGGTGGGTGGAAACCGCGACCGGGCCAATCTGCAACCCGCCTTACTCGATAATGTTTCCCCCAACATGCGTATCTGCAGGGAGGAACTTTTTGGCCCCGCCGTGGTTGTGGTGAAGGTCAGAGACGTAAATGAGGCGATCCAAATGGCAAACGACACCGAGTTCGGGCTCAGTGCGGGAATATTTACTCAGGATATCGACTCGGCCATGCGATTTGCCCGCGAAGTTCAAAGCGGAAACATCCACATCAATTGGGGTCCTCTGTGGCGAACGGACGCCATGCCCTACGGCGGACTGAAAGGAAGCGGTTTTGGGAAGGAAGGCCCCAGGTACGCCATAGAAGAAATGACCGAAATGAAAACGGTCGTTATACACTCACGGTGAATTGAGAATATTTCAGCAAACCACAAACCTTCGGGGAGCCCACCTTTGACGGTTTACCAGAAGCCTCGGGGACCGGTTACCGAATCCTGTTGATTTGCAGCCGCAGCTCGCTACGAATTTTAAGATGTCGCATTCGCTCGGTAGTAAGGTGTCGCATTAGCTCGGTAGTGAGACATGCGGGTTAGGCCATGAAACGTCCCAAAGATATTCAGATTATTGGAAAGGAGATCGCCATCCTCTGGGAAAACGGGGAGGAGGATTATTTCCATATGGAATTTCTGAGGGAATTTTCACCCAGTGCTGAAAACATAGGGGAGATGGATATTTTTGGTAATATAGCCGGCGGTACGGGCCCTCGGAAACATTCCGGGGTGGAAATCGTAGGCTGGGAGCAAATGGGAAATTATGCGCTCCGTTTTGCATTCAGTGATGGTCACAGCACGGGTCTATTTTCTTACGATTACCTGGAAAAGTTGCGCGGGGTACAGAAGGACTGGTCGTCTTGATCCGGGCAGCCAATCGGGTCGAGACAGGTCGAGCATGCAAAACCCTAATTTAACATGGATGTACAGGATGCACAGGATTAGAGGGTATAGATTTCATCCTGCCTATCTTGTCTATCGATGTTCATTCTTTTTCCGTGTAAACCGCTTAATTTCCAGTTTCGGATGCCCGAAGTTGATGAGCATGCCAACCTCGATTCCGGTCGCGTGCAGGTAATTGATGATTTGGGCTTCATGCTCCGGGGCGAGAACTTTCACAGTTTTGAGTTCGACGATCACCTTTTCTTCAACCAGGAGATCAGCATAAAATTCGCCGACGGGCTTCTCTCGAAAATGTACTTTGATAGGCTTCTGCGATTGAACTGACAATCCTGCGTCCGAAAGCGCAACCATCATGGCCTTTCCGTAAATGGATTCCAAAAACCCGTTCACAAGCTCATTGATCACCTCAAAGGCACACCCGATAATCAATCGAGTAAGCTTTGAATGCAGCAAATCCTTATCCTGTCTATCCATGTTCATTCTTGTTTATTCGGGATCGAGCATGCAAAACCCTTAATGCACACGGATGCACAGGATGCAAAGGGCTAGGGGGAATGGCATCAATACACTCCGCGTTCGCTGCTTTCGAGAAAGTCGAGAAACAGTTTGGCTCGCGGATGATTGGCATAGCCGGAATTCAAAGCCGTTTCCATGGCCTGCTTCCGGTTCAATCCTTTGCGATAGAATGTCCTGTAGAGAAACTTGACCACCACCATATCCTCGGCGCTGAATCCCCGTCGCTCTAATCCAATTTTGTTGTAGTACTTTACCTGTGGGTCCCTTCCATCCACCAGCATGTAGGGAGGTACGTCTTTTACGACTTTGGACATGCCACCAATAAAGCAGTGGTCGCCAAACCGGCAATATTGATGGCCGGCTGCTCCCCAGGAAATGATGACGTGGTTGCCGACGATGCAATGACCCGCCAATGCATTTTGACCGCTCATGATCAGGTGGTTGTCAATAACGCAATCGTGGGCCACATGGGCGTAGGCCAGAAAAACGTTGTGATGGCCGATTTGGGTGAATCCTCCGTCCTCGGTTCCAGTATGAATTGAAGTAAACTCGCGGAACACATTGTGACCCCCTACCTGCAACCCGGGAGTACCTCCGGTAAACTTCAGGTCTTGGGTTTTAGTACCAATACAGGCATAAGGGAATACTTCGTTCTCCTCTCCCAAAACCGTATAGCCTTCCACCGTAGCGTGGTGATGAATAAACGAGTTCTTACCAATGACAACTTCTGAACCAATGTAGGCATAAGCTCCTATTTGGGCTCCCTCCTCGATCTTGGCACCGCTCTCAACGATAGCAGTTGAATGGATACTCATAATTATCGATCATCTTCTTCCACGAGGGCGAACATCAGCTCTGCTGAAGAAACCACATTGCCATCCACTTTGCAGGTTGCCTTGGCGGCCCCGATTTTGTTGGCCCTGAATTTGGTGATCTGGGCCTCGATTAACATTTGATCCCCAGGTGTTACCAATTTACGCAGTTTCACTTTATCGCAGTTGATGAAAAGGGGAACCTTGCCCTCACTTCCGCACCGCATCAACACGAGGACACCGGCGGTTTGCGCCATGGCTTCGATTTGAAGAACTCCTGGCATAATGGGCCGGCCCGGATAGTGCCCGCTGAAATACGGTTCATTAATGGTGACGTTTTTAATAGCCTTAATTTCGGTATTGTCTTCCTTGATTTCGACGACGCGATCCACCATGAGAAAGGGGTAGCGGTGCGGTAAAAGATTGAGAAGCTGGCGGATATTCAGTTCGGTCTGGTCACCGGGAACAATCTGCGGCTGGGGTTTCTTGGCCGGCTTTTTCCTTTTCGATGCCGGCAAATCCTCCACCATTTTTTGGTAGATGGTACGAGTCAATTTTGCATTGAGCGCATGCCCGGGCAGGAGGGCCACGATGTGAGCCTTTATGGGTTTTCCCAACAGGAAGATGTCCCCGACGATATCTAAAATTTTGTGACGCACCATTTCATCGGGAAAGCGCAGCGGCTCCTTGGATAGGATTTTATCGCCCTTAATGACCACCGCACAGTCGAGACTGCCGCCCTTGATTTTACCCATCCTGAGGAGAGGTTCAATTTCCTCATAAATGGTAAAGGTCCGTGCTCCCGCGATTTGGGTGGAATATACGTCGGGATCAATATCGACGGAGAGGTGCTGAGTATGCACCGATTTTTGGTCTGAAGATGTACAGGTGATTTTAAAGCCGTCGTAGGGCAAGGCAACCAGGGAACGGTTCTCTTCGCTTACGGAAAGGGGTTCCTTCAACACATAAAATTCACGGTCGTGGTCCAGTGCGACTGCCTCGGCTTCCAGGATCATGTTGAGGTATTCCTGGGCCGAACCATCAAACACCGGTAACTCATTTCCATCCACCTCGACTAGTATGTTATCGATACCCAAGCCATTTAAGACGCTCAGCAGGTGCTCGATCATTTCCACCTTGGTGTAGCCATCTGAAATGGTTGTGCTGCGCACCAGCGCGGAGACGTTTTCGATAGAGGCTTTTACCTCCGGTTTACCGTAAAGGTCTACCCGGCGAAATACTACTCCGTGGTTGGCCGGAGCAGGCTTGATAGTTAGGGTAACTGCTTCGCCGGTGTGAACGGCTTTACCCTTGGTGGTCACTTCTCGCAGAATAGACCTCTGTTTCATAAGGGGGGTATCCTTAGGAGTTTGACCGAAAAGTGAAGCCCAATTTTGGCGGGTCTGGGCGGTTGACAATTGTGATTGGCGAATCTACCAAACCATGCAAAATTCAGGCATTTATGGCATCACCCACCGATATTCGCAAAGGTCGCGTACTGGAATACCAGGGAATTCCTCACTTGGTTCTGGACATGATTCACCGCACGCGAGGACGCGGCGGCGGTTGGGTCCAAGCCACATTGCGCAACCTGAAAACCGGGAGCAGTTCCACGGTCAAATTCCGCTCCAGCGAGAACGTGGAGTTTATGCATACCGAGGTGAACAAACTCGAATTCAGCTACCAAGATGCCAACGGGTACTACTTCATGAACCTGGAAACTTACCACACCATTGAGATCCCGGCCGAAGTGGTGCAGACTCTTAAGGAATTTCTGGTTGCCGGGAATATGTACGACATCCTTTACGTGGACGGACAGGCCATCGATGTAAATCTGCCCAATGCGGTGGAAATGGAAATCACGGAAGCGCCGGAAGGCCTACGCGGTGATACCGCTAATGCAGCTACCAAGGCCGCCACTACTGAATCCGGGTTGGTGATCCAGGTGCCTCTGTTTATCAAGCAGGGCGACCGGGTAAAAATCAATACCGCCGACAAGTCCTACGCCGGGCGAGTTTAACCCGGATATCCACCTACCGAGCGAATGCGACATCTTACATTTCGTAGCCAGCGAACGAAGATCACGCCGACATCGCAAATGCTTCGGAAATCTTCGGAAACGTGCTTAACCTAGTGTCATTCAGAATTGACCCCTTTCGAGCCCTTCCTGGCCAAAGATTCAAGCAACCCGCTCGACAATCAGTTGGGGCGGATTGGGACGTTTCGGAGCCAAACGATAGGCTTGTTTGAAATAGTCCAAGGCGCTTTCCAGCCTGGTCTCGTCATTGTAGTGGATCATCATCAACGGCTCACCTTGCTTTACCTGGGTGGCGACTTTTTTGATTTCCGAAACCCCAACCGCGGGATCGACGTGCTTTCTACGGTTATTGCGATTGGCTCCCAACAATTGTACCCCACGGGCAATCATGCCGGCATTGATGGTATGGACATACCCGCGTTTAGGTGCGGGGAGTTTGCGTATGTGTTTTGCCACGGGAAATTTATCGGGATCTTCGATGTAGCTGGCATCTCCGCCTTGAGCGGCAACCAAATCCTTGAGTTTCTCCAGCGCTGAACCGTCTGCCAGACGCCTTTGCACCGTTTGCTTGGCCGATAATGTAGATCCGGCTACTCCAGCCAAGCGAACAATTTCCATACCCAGTTTCAATACCAATTCCTGCAAGTCCTCCGGTCCTTTTCCCTGTAAAAGCTCGATGGTCTCCTTGATCTCAAGTGAAGTCCCCACCGTATCTCCCAGCGGTTGGTTCATGTCCGTTACCAGGGCTACGCAGCGCCGGTTTAAAGAACGGCTGACCCGGGTGATGGAACGGGCCAACTGACGGGCTTGCTCCACGTCTTTGATAAACGAGCCGTTCCCCCACTTGACGTCGACGACGAGTCCTTCCGCACCTTCCGCCAATTTCTTGCTCAGCACGCTGCCGGTTATCAGTGGCAGACTTGGGATGGTGGCCGTTTTCTGGCGCAGTTGGTAGAGCCTGCCGTCTACCGGTGCAATCTCATTGCTCTGGTCCACGATGGCACAACCGGTTGTGTGCAATTGAGCTGCAAATTGTTCCAGGTTCACCACGCCGTTGAATCCGGGGATGGCATCCAGCTTATCCAAGCTGCTTATGAGAAACTCCTCATCCTGACCGACCATCATCGGCATGACAACGCCACATGCCATCGACAATGGGGCCAACACCAGCGAAGTTTTATCGCCCACGCCGCCGGTGGAATACTTATCGATCTTGGGCCTGGTAATTTTGGACAGGTCGACGACTTCTCCGGAAAGCATCATTTCCTCAGCTAGGGTGGCTGTTTCCTGGGCGGACATTCCCTGGAAATAAATGGCCATTGCCAGCGCAGCCATTTGATAGTCAGGCATTTGCCCATCGAGCAAGGAGTCTACAATATATCGAATTTCTTCCTGGGAAAATTCTCCCCCGTCTCGTTTTTTCTCAACCAGATAAGCATAAGAAGGCTTAATGAACTTCTTAGGCGCAAGGATTTTCTTTCTCATAGATCGCATGTACATACCGATATGGGTCAAACGCTTCTCTTACTCGTAAACTTTTAATTAGTAGCTTATTAGGAACTTCCTGTCGAGCATAAACTCTTTGGTTGAGAAGATTTTGGGGAGGCGATGGTTCGTCCGATTTTGAGGCAAATCTAATCTTGCAGTTTTAAATTGGGTCTCCATTCCTTGGCTGGATGACGGTTTGGTTCGACATTGCCAAGGGTTTGGAGCAGGCTCTTCAGGTTACCGCAGTGGAGCTGGAAACCTTGGATGAAACATTTTCTGCGGAAATCCATCGGGCCGATCCGCGATTTGGTGATTACCAGGCAAATGGGGCGCTGCCATTTGCTAAACGCCATAACATCAATCCACGAGCCCTGGCCGAAACCTTGACGACCGTATTGATCGATTCGGGGCGACTGGACGCGGACGCCGTGGAGATTTCAGTGGCCGGCCCCGGGTTTATCAATTTCAAGCTCCAACCCCAATTTCTTTTCAGATGGCTTAAGGCTTTCCAAGACCGGGAACAAATTCGCAAAGCGGCAGCCCAGCATTACAAGGGACGTAAAATTGTGGTGGATTACAGTTCACCCAATACCGCCAAACAAATGCATGTGGGCCATATTCGTTCCACTGTGATCGGCGAAGCCATCAAGCGCATGCTGAGTTTCTATGGAGCTCGGGTCATCGGAGATAATCACATCGGCGACTGGGGCACGGCATTCGGAAAATTGATTCTGGCCCTAAAGTCCACTGGCTTTGATCTCGAAGCCAAGCGCGAAGATCCACTGGCGGAACTTGAATCTCTTTATAGAAAAGGAAACCAACTGGCTGAAGAGAGCGAGGAGGCCATGGAGCAGGCCCGACTGGAGCTGGTTAAACTGCAAAATGGCGATGCGGAAAACCAGGGCTACTGGGAGGCGATTAACCGGATTAGCCGCATTGGCTTTCACAAGATTTACCATCGCCTCGGGGTGGAGTTTGACTGCGAGCTGGGAGAAAGCTTTTACCGCGACAAGGTCGAACGCGTTTACAAAGAACTGGAAGAAACAGGTGTTGGCCAAGAAAGCGAAGGAGCCTGGGTGGTATTCTTTCCCGATCATGCCCGCTTTAAGGAACAACCCTTTCTTTATCGCAAATCCGACGGAGCCAGCAACTACGCCAGTAGCGATCTCGCCACCGTGCTCTACCGGCTGGAGGCCTTTAACGCCGACGAAATCATTTATGTGACGGACTCCCGGCAGAAGGACTATTTCGAACAGCTATTCCTCGCCGTAACCGCCTGGTTTGCCAAAAAGGCTTATGAGCTACCCCGACTTCATCACGTGTGGTTTGGCACCATCTTGGGAAATGACCGCAAACCGATCAAATCACGTAGCGGCGAACCGATCTTGCTCAATGATTTACTGAACGAAGCGGTTGAACGCTCTTTGCAAATAGTGGAGAAAAAAAATCCCGATCTCACCGTGGAAGAAAAACGGGATATCGCCGAAGCCGTGGGTGTGGGCGCCGTGCGCTACGCGGACCTCATGCAAAATAGAACCGGCGATTACATATTTTCCTGGAGCAAATTGCTCAGCCTGGAAGGTAACACCGCCCCTTACTTGCTATACGCCATCGCCCGCATAAAGAGTATTTTCCGCAAAGTGGGCGTGGCAGAAAACGTTCCCCTCGACCATGCTACTTCTCTGGAAACGGACACTGAAATAGCACTGGCCCGAAAGCTTGCCGCTTTCGCATTTGCCTTGGACCAGGCCTTGTCTGACCTGAGGCCTCACCACCTTTGCACCTACCTTTACGAACTGGCCGGAGCATTCAGCACCTTTTACAACGCCGACAAAGTCAATGTGGATGAACCGGGAATACGGGAAAGGCGCCTCATGCTCTGCCAACGGACTTTACTCGTTCTTCAAACCGGTTTAAATCTTCTGGGCATTCGCTCACTGGAAAAAATGTAACCCCTCCCGAATTTGCAAACGCCGGACCCCAGTTTTATCCCTTCCTCCATGCGCCTGCTGGATTTTCACGATGAGAGTCTGGCCAGGTGGAAGCAGGATGGTGATTACCAAGGTAAAACCCAGGGCTTGATATGCTGGATTGAAGAGAACCACCTGCGCAATATTCGTCTCTGGCACGCCGAGGACAAAGCCAGGCGGGAAGACGGGGGATTTGAGTATGTTTACCGTGCCAAGCGAGCCATCGACGCATTTAACCAGCAAAGAAATGACTTTATAGAGAAAATGGATACCTGGCTGGTCGAGGCCCTGAATCCGCCCCAAAGCGGTTGCGCGTTCAATTCGGAAACACCGGGTATGATGATTGATCGACTATCCATCCTCGCCCTGAAAATTTACCACATGCGATTGCAGACTGAACGAACCGACACCTCGGCGGATCACCTGCACGAATGTTGGGGCAAACTGGAGGTTCTCAACCGGCAACGCCAAGACCTGGCCGAGTGCCTGGACACATTGATCCAGGAGGTTAAGGAGGGTAGCCGCAGTTTTCGCGTCTACTACCAGTTCAAGATGTACAATGATCCGAAACTGAATCCCCAACTCTACGCCCCGGAAGACTGAAAACCTTCCGGATCAAAATCCAGCTTCCTCAAACCTAAGGCAACTCCCACTGATAGGGAGCGTTGGAGAGCATTTCATACCCGGTTTTGGTGACCAGAACCACGTCTTCGATTCGGCAACCGCCGAGGCCATGGTAATAAAGGCCAGGCTCCATCGTTATCACATGACCTGCCCTGAGCCGGGCATCGACGGTGGAAATGCGCGGTAACTCGTGAATATCCAGTCCAAGCGAGTGACCCGTTCCGTGCAAGAATCCCTGCGAAACCCCATTCTCAGTGCCCGTTTTAAAGCCTTCATCCACAAAATATGCCTGGATGCTCCGGTGAATCGTCCTGCCATTGATACCAGCTCTGACTTGGGACAGACCGAGCTCGTGAGCAGACCGGACCGTTTTTACCAGGCGTCGTTGGGCATCGGTTGCCCGGCCTCTCAGGTAGGTTCGGGTCATATCACCGAAGTAGCCATGGGCGCTTATGCGGGGAAAAATATCCACCACAATCAACTCATTGGCCTTGAGCGGCCCGGTTCCCCGGCAGTGAGGATCGCAGGCCTGGTCTCCTCCAGCCACGATAGTCATGGCCGAAATACCTCCCGCTTTCAGGCAGGCAATCTCAATGGCTTCCCGAACCCGCTCGCTAGTGAGCAGACGGTTTTTATAGTACAACTTTGCACCATCGATTCTGCTGGCTCGTAGCATGCGCTCCGCCTCCCGATGACCGGCAGCGGAACAAAGATTTCCTTCCTTTATTTTTTCCGTTTCCTCGCCCGATTTAATCTGGCGGGAAGGGAAAAAAGGGCCTCTTTCGATGTTATAGGCCACTCCGCGTTTGCGTAAATCCTCGGCCAGCCTGGCCGGGAAATCCTCGGGCAGGCGGAAAAGATCGATCGCGTATACATGGGCCAACCAAGCGATTTGATCGGCCACGGAAACCTCTTTTTTATCCAACCACTCGCAGGCCGCTCGCCGCACTGCCGTGAGGGATAAAACCTCGGTATAGGAAGACTCGGACCGAGCCCGGCCGTACTCCAGGTCACTCATCACTCCGATTTTCTTGGCGCCTATCTTTATGGACAAAAAGGGGTCCGGGGCCCAGAAATTGCTCAAATAAAGCTGGTCGGAATTCCGCTCGGAGTCCGCGTAGATGCAATCGGCAATTTTTAAGCGCTTTTTCCTATTTACCATGATAGCTGGGGATTTACGGTATGGGTTTGGATGAAGGGGTCAAACCTTGCATCTAGCATTAACATGCAAGATGCTAAGGAATGACCCCGACGCCGGCCTCGGTTCCATAATTTTTCAATAACTGGCCTTAACTTAGATGACATTAAGGTTTAGCCCGCATATCTGGAAGCCATTTTACTGGACCTTCGCTTGTTGCCTGGGTTTTGTAATCGGATGCGCCAAACCGGTAGAGGAGGATAGACTGCCGTTTTCAGCCTGGTTACCCATTCAACTGGGAGATAAAACCATCGAACTGCAGCTTGCACACCAACCCCAGGAGATTAAGCGTGGACTGATGTTCCGTACTTCCCTGGCCGAAAACCGCGGCATGTTGTTTTACTTTTACCCACCCAAGGAAATGGGTTTTTGGATGCGCAACACGCGCATTCCCCTCGATATCGGCTATTTCACCGCCGACGGTGTCCTTCGGGAAATTTACCCCATGTATCCCATGGACGAACGGTCTGTAAAATCCCGCAGGGACGACCTGTTGATTGCCATTGAAATGAACCAGGGCTGGTACGCCAAAAACGGTGTTCAGGTCGGAGCCAAGCTCGATCTGATCACTCTCAAGAGATGGCTTCTGCGAAGCGGCGTTGAAGCCTCGAGGATTCCGTTTTAGCCCGGGGGAAGGAGTTAATTCTTGTCGCGGAGAAAGGGGTCAAACCTTGCATCCAGCATGGACATGCAAGATGCTAAGGAATGACCCCGACGGTGCGCTCCATACACTTTGGCGGGGTGCCGGCCTGCGGCCTCGGTACAAAGACGAATGACCTCGACGGGCATCAGTTTTTAAGACTTTACCCCTTCTTTTTACCTTACCCGGTCTTTTCTCGAAGAAATATCCCGATTTGAAAGTGATTCGACATGGGTGTAATTGGCCCGGAAGAGTTCATCCATGGCGCCCTGCAATTTTTTCGGCAAGGTCTGAACGGCCTTTTCAACCGCCTGGCGATTTTTATCGGATGCGTTGCCTTCCTCCACTCGCAATCCCGCTATACTTTGGTCCTGGCTACCGGGGGATGCAGGCTCGGAAAGCCCCGTTTCCTGTAAGCCGGACATGGACGTTTGCAGGGGATCCGGCTCCGAAGATGCCCTGACTATTTTTTTTTGATCCAAGGATTCGGGTGCGTTCTTGGCGATTCCAGACAATTCTTTGATCAACGAATCGATGGATCGGGTTCGGCTCTCTTCCACCGCGCGTAAGAGCGTTACCTCGAAATTTACGGTTTGAGACAATCCCATCCTTACACCCGTTTCGCCTCGATGAAGGGCGTGGTTCATACGCATCAGGCTCTCCACGGTAATGGGCGGGCCCAATCGCTTGGTCTTCCCCCCCTGACGAATTCCCTCGATCAGTATTTCCCGCAGGTAGGCCTGCAGATCAACCAGGGCCCGATAGAGGTCTTTACCCAATTCGGCGAGTAGATCCACCGTAGAGAGGATTTCGGGGTAATTGGCCTGGGCCAAAAGCGAGGCCAGATTATGGATTTCTTCCTGGGAAGCCAGTCCGTAAACTTCGAGCACATCCTGTTCGGTAATAGTATCTCCGCAGAACGAAATGAGCTGGTCCAAGGTAGATTGTGCATCCCGCATTCCTCCATTGGCCATTCTTGCGATCGATTTCAGGGCTGCCTCATCGACCTTTATCTTTTCAGCTTTAGCGATTATGCTCAATTTTTCACAAATCTGTTTTTCACTTATGGGCCGAAACTCGAACCGCTGACACCGGCTTGCAATGGTGGGCAAAATTTTATGGGCCTCAGTAGTGGCAAAAATGAATTTCACGTGGGATGGGGGCTCTTCCAGCGTTTTCAATAGCGCATTGAAAGCGTTGGCAGAAAGCATGTGCACCTCATCGACGATGTATATTTTGAAAGAGCACTGCGCGGGAGCATATTGGCAATCCTCGCGGAGTTGGCGAATTTGATCCACCGAGTTGTTCGAGGCGCCGTCAATTTCAATGACATCCATACAACTGCCATCCATGATCGATTGACAAATGGCCGAGCCATCATCTGGAGTCACGGAAGGTCCCCCTTCGCAGTTGAGGGCTTTGGCAAACATACGGGCGGTAGTTGTCTTCCCCGTGCCCCGCGGCCCGACAAACAAGTAAGCGTGAGCGATTCGATTTTGGGTAATGGCGTTTTTCAGAGTGCGCGTAATGTGGTCCTGGCCAACAATTTCATCAAATTGCTTGGGACGCCAACGGCGGGCGATGACCTGGTAACCGGTTGCCATAAATGAATGATAGGGAATTAGCTTAAGAAGGCCAGGTTACCTACGGCCAACAAGATCATGACTACCGTTGCTACCTTCCGGTCCTGGCGGGGTTCGCCTGTCGCGCACCCGTAGGACCCGGCCAAGCATAAAAGGTGGAAAACCTGGTTTTGTATTTCAACCCCTTTCGCATTTTTTTTCATATTATTGGTTTCCAGCGATTTTCGGGCTGGATCGACCCCGATTTATCTCCAAGACTTTGGTGATGTCTCAACAGATCAATGATTGGCTCTTTGCCGTGAAGGACTACTTGCAATTCCCAATCTTCTATTGGGAGGCAGGCGCCTTCGTCGCCATCCTGTTTATCAGTTATTTGCTGTCCAAAATTCTTAAAGCGACGCTCTACCGGCGCCTAGGCAAACTACCGCTTAAATGGGTCGGTGACACCTTGGCGCCAGCTTGCGCTGCCTTAACTATGCCTGCCATTTTCGTGTTGTTAAGCGCCATGGTAAAGGGTAGTTTTATCAACCGGGGCTACGAGGAAGTCCTGCTAACCTCCGCTTCCAATCTAGCTATCGCCTGGTTCTTGTTGGTGCTGCTCAATTACATGACCAAGGAAATCTTCTGGCGACGCCTGGTGGGTTTCTTCGTCATTTTAGTGACCGTATTGGAAATTTCCGGTCTGCTAACCCCTACCACCCGGATTCTTGAATCCATTGGATTCCAGCTGGGCGATATCGAACTCAATCTTTTTCGGATCATGCAGGGTCTGGCCACGGTGGTTTTCCTCATATGGTTCAGTATCTGGTTGTCCAAAATAGCTGAAACACACCTGCACCGCATGCCCAACATCACCCCTTCCATGGAGGTGCTGTTCACCAAAATCCTGAAAATAGGATTAATCACCTTTTCAATACTCGTTGGCCTTAGCACGGTAGGCATCGAGCTTTCCTCCCTGGCAATTTTCGGTGGAGCCATTGGTTTGGGTCTTGGCTTTGGTCTGCAAAAAGTCATCTCCAATTTGATCAGTGGCGTGATACTCCTGCTGGATAAATCCATTAAACCCGGGGACGTCATCTCCCTGAACCAGACCTACGGCTGGATCAACAAACTGAGTGCACGTTACGTATCGGTCGTTACCAGGGATGGTCTCGAGCACCTCATTCCGAACGAAGACCTCATCACCAACCGGGTGGAAAACTGGTCGTTTTCGGACACAAAAATAAGGCTGCGCGCTCCCATCGGGGTTTCCTACAATTGCGACCTCCGAAAAGCGGTGGAGCTTTGTCTTGAAGCGGCAATGGCCTGCCCGCGCGTATTAAATGACCCGGCTCCAAGATGTCACATCAGGGGGTTTGGGGACAATTGCATCGATTTGGAACTAAGATTCTGGATTCCGGATCCATCCAAAGGGGTGACCAACATCAAGAGCATGGTATACCTGGAAATCTGGGACCGTTTTTGCGAACACGGCATTGAAATTCCCTACCCCCAACGCGACGTGCATATCAAGTCCAGTGGACCGCTCAAGGTGGAGATCGAGAGGGATGAGGAACCGGAAGCTGGAAGCGCCGAATAGGGTAAGCGGGAAGGGGTCAGAAAGGAATGGTCCTAGTCGCGGGGAAGGGGTCTACCGAGGAGCGGATGCGACGACACCTCAACGAGCATAGCGAGAATAACAACCTTGCATCTAGCATTAACATGCAAGATGCCAAGGAATGACCCCGACGTGAAATGCAGGATGCCAAGGAATGACCCCGACGCCGGCCTTGGTTCGATAATTTTTCAATAACTGGCCTTAACTTAGTGAGATATGCGAGCGCGAGGGCAAACAATTCAGTATCGGTCCAAAAGTTGGCTTGACTCCGTCGGGCATTTGCAGGAATAAAGCTAGCCATATCTTCAAAAATGAAGACGACTTGCCCATCACTTGGTTTCTTTTTGAACGGCCTACGGCTGCTTCTCCCCTAGGGGAGTGTACGCGTTTATACCTCCGGGTTCCCGGATTTCAGGCAAGGAAAACAAAACACGTATTCGGGAACGTTCCGCCCAGAAGCAATTTACCACCCATTTATTTTAGGCCCCATGCAAAAAGAACCCATAACCAAATATAAAGCTTATCAACCGGTCGATTTACCCGACCGGCAATGGCCCAGCAAAACCATTACCAAGGCGCCCATCTGGTGCAGTGTCGACTTGCGGGATGGCAATCAGGCATTGGCCATCCCCATGAATATTAAGGAGAAACTGGAAATGTTTCGCTTGCTGGTTTCCATTGGCTTCAAACAGATCGAAATCGGATTCCCCTCAGCCAGTGACACCGAGTTTAACTTTTTGAGAAACCTAATCGACCACGGCCTGATTCCGGAAGACGTCACCGTCCAAGTGCTCGTTCAGGCCAGGGAGCACCTCATTCGCAGAACCTTCGAATCCATCGTGGGGGCGAGGCATGTCATTGTTCACCTCTACAACTCCACCAATCCGCTACAACGCCGCGTCACCTTCGGCATGTCCAAGGAAGAGATTAAAAACATAGCGGTTGAAGGGACAAAGATGGTCAAGGAATTGCTGCCGACAGTTCCGGAAACACAAATAGATTTCCAATATTCTCCGGAAAGTTTCTCCGACACGGAGTTGGACTTCTCATTGGAGGTATGTGAAGCCGTAATGGATGTATGGGGACCTGCTCCCGATGGAAAGGTTATATTAAACCTTCCCGCCACCGTGGAGTTGTTCACCCCCAACGTCCATGCCGATCAGATCGAGTGGTTCTGCCGGAATATTTCCCGTAGGGACCAAATCGTTATCAGTTTGCATACCCATAACGACCGGGGAACCGGAACGGCGGCCACCGAGCTGGCTTTAATGGCCGGAGCCGACCGGGTAGAGGGAACCTTATTCGGC
The DNA here is from genome assembly GCA_965250065.1 of Opitutales bacterium. Lineage (GTDB taxonomy): Bacteria > Verrucomicrobiota > Verrucomicrobiia > Opitutales > UBA2995 > JAABVD01. The sequence continues at coordinate 3,496,514 of OZ252288.1, read as the reverse complement.
AATGGAGAGCGCACCGGGAATCTGGATATCGTCACCGTTGCCTTGAATATGTATTCCCAAGGTATCGATCCTTTGTTGGACTTTCAGAATTTAAATGACATTCGCGCGATTTACGAAAAATGTACGCGAATGCCGGTGCATGACCGCCATCCCTACGGAGGCGACCTCGTGTTTACCGCATTTTCCGGTTCCCATCAGGATGCCATTCGCAAGGGCATGGACCAGATGGATTCATCCGAGGGGGCGTCGTGGCATGTGCCCTACCTGATGATAGATCCCAAGGACGTCGGCCGAACCTATCACGCCATCATCAGAATCAACAGCCAGTCCGGAAAGGGCGGAGTGGCCTTCGTATTGGAAAACGAATTCGGATACATGATACCTAAAGGGCTGATACCCGAGTTGGGGAAAATGGTTTACGATCTGGCCGACAGGTTGGCCCGGGAACTGACCCCCGAGGAGATCCACCAAGCATTTCTCAAGGATTACAGCCAGATATCCGTCCCCATGAAGGTGCACAAGGTTAAGGCCGTTCAACGCTACGAGGAAACGCGGGAAATTGTCTTGGAGATTTCGCTGAGCTGGAACGGTGAACCCCAAACGATTCAAGGTAAGGGAAATGGACCCATCAATGCCTTCTGTAACGCACTCGACCAAATCGGTTTGAAACAATTTACCTTGTTGAGTTTTTTGGAGCATTCCATCGGTAGAGGATCGGCCACCAAAGCCGCTGCTTACGTTCAGATTCAAAGATACGAGAATGGCGCCCATTGGGGCGTCGGCGTGGACACCGATATCGAACTCGCTTCTCTGAAGGCTTTGGTTGCGGCCATAAATCGTTCTGAGCAATGAACGGGCGATTTACTACCGTGCTTGCCTTAATATCTCCTGAAAGGCTGGTCCCATATACCGGCCTTTCTTTTTCCCGATTGATCCGACTGCACAGAAACTCCTTAGTGAACGTGAATGGAGAATAATTTCTATAGTCCTTTCGACTGGGAATGCATACCCGAGCGCAATCCCGACCCATACCGCACCCACTTTGAAATCGACCGCGATCGCGTCATCCATACCTCCGCATTCCGGAGACTGCAGGCCAAAACCCAGGTTTTTCTATCGGGCGAATACGATTTTTATCGCACCCGGCTTACCCACTCGATTGAAGTGGGCCAGATTGGCCGATCCATTTGCAGCTACTTGAAGAAAACCAGTTCGTTTCTCCACGACAACTTCTACATAGATCCCATTCTCGTGGAGGCCATCTGCCTGTCCCACGATCTTGGTCACCCGCCTTTCGGACACAGCGGCGAAAAGACGCTCAATCGTCTTATGAGGCCATTTGGTGGATTTGAGGGCAACGCCCAGACCCTTCGCCTTCTGACCGAAACCATTTACTCGGACCGCTTTAAACGCAGCGGAATGCGGCCCACCCGCGCCCTCCTCGATGGTATCCTCAAATACAAATCCCTCTATTCCGACCGCCATCATCCAGAAAATCATTTCCTCTATGATGATCAGAAACCTTACCTGGACTTCACCTTCAAAGGTTGCGACCTGACGGCGCAGTTCAAAACTCCGCAGGAAAAGAACGGTTTCAAGAGCCTGGAGTGTCAGATAATGGATTGGGCCGATGATACCGCCTACTGCATTCACGATCTGGCCGATGGAATCCGTGCGGATTTTATTACCATCGACAAGCTGGAAAAATGGGCCGAAGCCAATGACCTGAATGCGGAGGACGCACCGCGTGTGGAAAACATCATCAAAACCATACGACAAGGCAATATCGACGCCATGCTCGGCCGAAAAATCGGTGCGTTTATTCTCGCTACCAAACTGGTGGAGCGAAATAATATTATGGCCGAAAAAACCAACCGTTACCGATTTGGGCTGAATATTGCCTCGGCTCTCCAGCAGGAAAGCCAGCTTTATAAGGCGATTGCCTTTGATATCGTCTTCCTCAGCAACCGCGTCAAACAACTGCGAGACAAGGTCGACCGGATGTTGGAGGGTCTTTTTGAGGCGCTCCTGGAAAACTACAGCGGGAGCGAAACAGGAAGGCTTCGACTTTTGTCCACCAAATTGGAAAACCGGTTAGGGGAAGTTTCAGAGCGTTCCCAGATCGCACGCTCGCTCTGCGATTATCTGGCTGGAATGACCGACAGCTTCGCCATAAAGACCTTTCGCCGACTCTTCGATCCGGGTTTCGGTTCCATCGTGGAAATCGTTTAAGCCGGAAGTGAGACATCCGGGTTAAGCCCCTCAGCGCGCACTTTTTTCCAGGGACTCGTTGACTTTCGGCAAAAAACGGATTTCATCATCTCCATCTTTTGTATGTAGTAAGCAACTGGCGATTCAAAGAGCGGAATTGACCGCTGGGAAGCCTCGCGGTTCTATCGTTCGCCTGGGTAGATCCTGATAAAAAAATCGCTTCCACCATGTCCACAATCACCACCGACACGCCGCTCGCCCACTACCTGGAAAAGGCAGGCCCATTTGCCGAACCAGCCTTTGTCAGTTACCTGGCCAATCTGCAACAGATAGCTTCCGTCAACCCGGCCATCGCCCGATCCATCGTGCAGGAGCTGGAAGATCAGCGCCATAATCTTAAGCTCATTGCCAGTGAAAATTTCACCAGTCTGCCAGCGCAGGCTACCATGGGAAACCTGCTTACCGACAAATACGCGGAAGGCTTTCCCGGTTCGCGATTTTACGCGGGATGCGATAACGTCGACGACCTCGAGAGCGAGGCCTGCCGACAGGCCTGCCAACTCTTTGCCGCTGAGCACGCCTACGTGCAACCTCACTCGGGAGCGGACGCCAACCTCATCGCATTTTGGGCGATCCTGCAGGCCCGGGTGGGAGTCCCCGCCCTGGAAGCGCTTGGGGAGACCAATCCGGCCAACCTTTCCCGGGAAGAGTGGAACAAAATTCGCCATGCCATGGGCAACCAGAAAATGTTGGGCCTCGACTACTATTCGGGTGGCCACCTCACCCATGGTTACCGCCAAAACGTATCTGCCCAGTTTTTCGACAGTTACTCCTACGCGGTCAACCGCCAGACCGGACTCCTCGATTACGATGAGCTGGAAAAGCAGGCCAGGGAAATTAAACCGCTCATATTGCTGGCGGGCTATAGCGCTTATCCGCGCAAAATAAATTTCCGCCGCATGCGCGAAATCGCCGACCAGGTCGGCGCTGTTTTCATGGTGGACATGGCTCACTTCGCCGGTTTGGTGGCGGGTGGAGTTTTTGCTGGTGACTATAATCCCATGCCTTTTGCCGACGTTGTCACCACCACCACGCACAAAACGCTGCGAGGCCCGCGTGGGGGGATTGTATTCTGTAAGTCCGAATTTGCCGAGTATGTAGACAAGGGCTGTCCCCTGGTTATTGGTGGACCTCTCCCCCATGTCATGGCGGCCAAAGCAGTTGCCTTAACCGAGGCCAATAAGCCCGAATTTAAGTCCTACGCGGCAAAAATTGTGGAAAACGCCCGCGCCATGGCTCAGGCCATGATCGATGAAGGCCTCACCATTGCCACCGGCGGCACCGACAATCACTTACTTTTGATCGACGTCACTACCTTCGGGCTCAACGGTCGCCAGGCCGAAAGCGCGGTCCGAGAATGCGGTATCACCCTGAATCGCAATGCCCTGCCTTTCGATCCGAATGGCCCTTGGTACACTTCGGGACTGCGGGTAGGTACACCGGCGGTAACCAGTCTGGGAATGGGAGTTGAGGAGATGAAGGAGATGGCAGCTGTTTTCCAGCTGATACTTTCCAATACCCAGCCGAGGATACTGACCAAGGGCCGAAACGCCGGGAAGCCGAGCAAGGTTAAGTATGAAATAGCCAATGGAATCCGGGAGGAAGCACGACGACGCGTATCCGACCTTCTGGGACGTTTTGTTCTTTATCCGCAACTCGACCTCGATTTTCTCAAAAAGAGCTTCATGCCACAGGAGTAGTACCATTCGCCACGGGGTCATGCCTTGTCGGGGTCCGCAATCGTGCCCGTCGGGGTCATTCCTTGGAATCTTGACATCGTTGGCGATGTCAACTGATTCAAGGTTTGACCCCTTCCTCCGCGACTCACAGATGCTTTTCCACTACCTGCCCGATGGATGCAAACCTGTCCTTGAGGGCGGGATATAGCGCCCGGTATTCCGGATAAAAGTCCGCATACACGTCCTGGTCGGCGCCTGGTTCAGTTTCACCGGTTTTCTGCACAATCTGTGCTGCCGCCGAATCCAGGTCCGAATAAACGCCCGATGCAACTCCGGCCAATACGGCCGCTCCAAAGGCCGCTCCCTCGGTAACGTTGGTAGTGACGACAGGGGATTGGTAAATGTCGGCCTGCATTTGCAACCAAAACGGACTTTTGGCTCCTCCACCGGAAGCCCGCACTTCCGAAATTTCCAACCCCAGGTTTCGCATGAGTTGCAGGGAATCATTCATACCATAGGTGATTCCCTCCAGCACCGCACGGGTCATATGAGATTTCTGATGACGCAGCGTCATGCCAAAGAAAACTCCCCGCGCATTCGGATCGGGATGGGGAGTTCGCTCACCGGACAAATAAGGCAAAAACAAAAGGCCCTCACTCCCGGCCGGGGCGTTTTCCGCCTGTTTAGTGAGCCGTTCGAAAACATTCGACCCGGCGGACTTTGCCTCTTGTTCCTCCAATGTGCCGAGCACATTTTTGTACCATTCGAAACTGCCGGCCGCCGACAACATAACTCCCATCAGGTGCCATTTATGCGGAACGGCGTGACAGAAGGCATGCAATAATCCATTCGGTTCGACTCGGTATTCATCCGAATGGGCAAAGACCACCCCCGAGGTGCCCAGCGTGGCAGAAACGATGCCTTCGCGCACGATCCCACTGCCTACCGCCTGGGCAGCCTGGTCGCCGGCACCGGCCGCTATGGGTGTTCCCTCCAATAGTCCAGTAGCCCTGGCCGCTTCAGCCGATAGGCGGCTACTGGCTACCGGCGACTCCGTCACTTCCGGCAGAAAATTGCTCTTCAACCCGATGGCGTTGCACATCTCTTCAGACCAGGCTCGTTTGCCCACATTGAGCAGGGAAGTGCCCGAGGCATCGGAAACATCGGAAAAATGCTCTCCACTCAAAAGGAAACGCACGTAATCTTTGGGCAGGAGGAAACGTGTGGCCCTGGTAAAGATCTCCGGCTCATTCTCCTGCACCCAGGCAATCTTAGGAGCGGTAAATCCGGGTAGGACCGGATTCCCGGTCAATTCGAGAATCCGTTCCGCGCCTACTTTATTGGTAATGTCTGCACATTGTTTGGCCGTGCGCTGATCGTTCCACAAAATACAGGGGCGCAACACCCGATCCTCGCGGTCCAACAATACGAGCCCATGCATCTGGCCGGTCAGACCGACCCCGGCAATTTCTTCAGCGGAAACCTTGCTCAATTCCATTACCCGCTTTATGGATAGACGAGTCGCCTTCCACCAATGAGCGGGATCCTGCTCGGACCAAAGCGGCTTTGGGGTATCGAACGGATACAGCTCGCTTACTCTGCCAACCACCGTGCCCGCCTCGTCGACGAGCAGGGTTTTCATGCTGGATGTGCCAACGTCGATGCCAATCAAGTATTTCATTTTCAAAACGTGTTACACCACTCGGGGTCATCATGTCTAGCCGTTGGGCGACGGCTGATCCTTAGCATTTCGCATGCCCGTCGGGGTCATGCCTATGCATCGTGCATGCCAATGCAGGATGCTAGGCTTGACCCCTTCCCACCGCCGTAGCGAGCGAACGAAGATCGAGTGCTGGTGCGGGTTTCGAGCCGATGCGCGGGTGAAGCTAGTTTGACACTCGGGGTCATTCCTTAGCATCTCGCATGTTAATGCTAGATGCAAGGTTTGACCCCTTTCTCCAGCGATGCCCGCACCAGTGCCGGGATTCCGGAGCGCAGTAGAAAATTTCCGAGTCATCCACACTAAATAAATTCGTTTATCAGGTTTTCCAGCATCTCCTGTCGGCCACTCTCTACTGTGGGCTCCGGGTTCGAGAGGCTGTAGGCTTCCAATTGCGCAAATCCTATCCCACCGGTTTCGACCTCGGCTCCGATTCCGGAATCCCAGCTCGAGTAACGATTTCTGACAAATTCATCCAGCCGGCCGTCTTCGATAATGGCGTAGGCGATCTTTAGTCCACGGGCAAACGCATCCATCCCCCCAATGTGGGCGTAGAACAGGTCAACCGGCTCAAAACTTTCCCGACGAACTTTGGCGTCGAAGTTCAATCCGCCTTTTTTGAACCCCCCCATCCGCAGAATTTCCAACATGATTTCGGTGGTCAGGTAAATGTCGGTGGGAAATTGATCGGTATCCCAACCGAGGTGTGGATGGCCGGTATTGGCATCGACTGACCCCAGGGCGCCAGCTCCCGTCGCCACGGTCATCTCATGCTGCATGGAGTGGTTGGCCAGGGTGGCATGGTTGGTCTCGAGGTTGAGTTGGAAATGATCCAACAGGTCGTACTGACGCAGGAAATTCAAACAGGCCGCCGCATCCGAATCATATTGGTGAGTGGTCGGTTCCTTCGGTTTGGGTTCAATGAGAAACTGCCCTTTAAATCCAATTTCTGCGGCGTGGTCGACCGCCATGTGCAAGAGTTTGGCCAGGTGATCGAGCTCACGCTTCATATCCGTGTTCAAGAGCGTGGTATAACCCTCTCGGCCACCCCAGAATACATACCCTTCACCACCCAGTTCATGAGTGGCCTCCATGGCGGATTTAACCTGGGAAGCAGCGTAGGAAAATACGTCTGCATTGCAGGATGTCGCCGCTCCGTGCATATAGCGTGGATGAGCGAACAGACAGGCTGTTCCCCAAAGCAATTTTTTGCCGGATTGCTCCTGGAGGGTCTTCAAGGTCTCAACCACCGCTTGCAGGTTTTTGTTCGATTCTGCCAATGTTGCGCCCTCCGGAGCCACGTCCCGGTCGTGAAAGCAGTAAAAGTCTAACCCGAGTTTAGTCAGGAACTCAAAAAAGACCTCTGCGCGGCGTTGTGCGTTTTCCACCGAATTGCTGCGGTCGTCCCAGGGTTTCTGCGAAGTGCCTACTCCGAACGGATCCATCAACTCATTGCGCATGGTATGCCAGTAGGCAGCGGCAAAACGCAGTTGGTCTTTCATGGTTTTATCTCCTACCACCTCATCGCGAAGGTAGTGTTTGAAAGCCAGCGGGTTCTTGGATTCCGGACCCTCATAGGGAATCCTGGGTATATTTGGGAAGGCTTCGGACATGGAAATAGTTGGTGGTGGTTGGTTGATTGGGGCATATGGCGTGCCCAGGGTGACGAACTTTTCACCTTGCAATGCCACACTTTGAAGGTCGCGGAGGAAGGGGTCAAACCTAGAATATTAACATCGCAAGCGACGTCAAGATTGCAAGGAATGACCCCGACGGGAATTGCGGGGTATCGACCCAGGGTCACCCGCAAATCTGCTCGAAACCCGCACCAGCACTCGATCTTCATTCGCTCGCTACAAATTTTATGAGATATGCGGGCTAACGATCACGATAAACCTCAGCATCTAGGTAACTCTTGACCTCCGTGCTTGTCTTCCTTTGTGCCTTCGTGCCTTCGTGCCTTTGTTCCTCAACATCTCATCACGAGGCTTGACCCCTATCCCCTTACCCTATTTCCCTAACCCAACATCATGAATTCAATAACCTTCTGGCCCATACCCATCGCCTCGATTATCGCTCTGGTATTTGCATGGATATTTTTCAAGTCCATGATGAAAGGGGACGAGGGCACCGACCTCATGAAAAAAATCGCCTCCCACGTGCGCAGGGGAGCTATGGCCTATCTGAAGCAGCAATACAAGGTGGTGGCGATTGTGTTCATCATCATCACTATTATTTTTGCCATCCTTTCCTATGGATTGGGAGTCCAGAACGGTTGGTTACCGGTCGCTTTCCTGATGGGTGGATTTTTCTCCGGTCTGGCTGGTTATTTCGGAATGAAGACCGCCACCTGGGCCTCGGGACGCACCGCGCATGCCGCGCGGGATTCACTCAATAGCGGATTGAGAATAGCATTCAGAAGTGGCGCGGTCATGGGGCTGTCGGTGGTCGGACTGGCTCTTCTCTACATCTGCATTTGGTGGGTAGTCCTCAACACCTTTATCGACGCGCCTGATCCACGCTATAAGACCATGATTATCGCCACCACCATGCTGACCTTCGGCATGGGCGCATCCCTACAAGCATTGTTTGCCCGGGTCGGAGGCGGAATTTTCACCAAAGCCGCAGACGTCGGAGCAGACCTGGTCGGGAAAGTAGAGGCGGGTATTCCCGAGGACGATCCCCGCAATCCCGCCACAATTGCGGACAATGTTGGCGACAACGTGGGTGATGTGGCCGGAATGGGAGCCGACCTTTACGAATCTTACAGCGGCTCGATTCTGGCTGCCTGCGCTTTGGGAGCTGCCGCTTACATGAATGCGGATCCAAGTCACCAATACGCAGCCGCCATAGCGCCCATGCTGGTGGCAGCCATCGGTATCATACTGTCAATTGCGGGAATATATTTTGTGCGTGCCAAGGCAGATGCCACGCAGAAGGAGCTTCTCGCTTCGCTGGAGAAGGGCATAAACATCTCCTCGGTTTTGATTATCATCGCCTCCTATCTGGCCCTGCGCTGGTTAAACTTCCCCAACTACCTTGGCGTTTGGGGGGCCATAGTGGCCGGACTTTTAACCGGTATTATCATCGGTAAGACGACTGCTTATTATACGTCATCGGAATACAAACCCACCCGGCACATTTCAAAGAATGCTCAAACGGGTCCCGCTACGGTAATCATCGCGGGTCTTGGGGTGGGCTTTATTTCCACCGCCATTCCGGTGCTTGCCATCGGGGTGGGAACTGCATTGGCCTTTCTTTTCGCCTCGGGCGGCCTGGATCTGGCCAACATCAATGCCGGGCTCTACGGCATCGGGATTGCCGCGGTGGGCATGCTATCTACCCTGGGTATCACCCTGGCCACCGATGCCTACGGACCGATCGTTGACAACGCCGGGGGCAACGCGGAGATGGCCGGGCTCGAACCGGAAGTTCGAAAACGCACCGACGCGCTCGACTCGTTGGGCAATACCACCGCCGCAACCGGAAAGGGATTTGCCATCGGTTCAGCCGCATTGACCGCCCTGGCTTTATTGGCCTCCTATTTCGAGTCTATTCGCTTGAGCATCACGGGGGTTATCGAAGACACCGGCCGCTACGTTTTCCCAAACGGATCTGAGGTCATCTCCATCGAACAAATTGGCGGCCTTTCCCTGCTTGAAATTGTGGAACGTTATGAAGTGCACCTGCTCAACCCCAAGGTGATCATGGGGCTACTGCTCGGCGCCATGATGGCTTTTGTATTCTGTGGCCTTACCATGAACGCGGTCGGCCGTGCCGCCGCCGAGATGGTCAACGAAGTGCGCCGCCAATTTCGCGAAATCGCCGGTATCCTGGAGGGTGAAAGCGAACCGGATTACGCGCGCTGCGTGGAAATCTCCACTATCGGCGCTCAAAAGGAAATGCTTCTGCCCTCACTTCTGGTGATTCTGGTGCCGGTGTTGATTGGCATCCTGTTTGGAGTGCCGGCAGTGGTTGGACTATTGGCAGGGGGACTTTCCGCCGGATTTTCCCTGGCTATCTTCATGGCCAATTCGGGAGGCGCCTGGGATAATGCCAAGAAATACATTGAAGAAGGAAATTTCGGGGGCAAAGGCTCCGAGGCTCACAAAGCCGCCGTCATCGGCGACACGGTGGGCGATCCTTTCAAGGACACCTCCGGTCCCAGCCTGAACATCCTGATCAAGCTCATGTCGATGGTCGCCATCGTCATGGCCGGGGTCACGGTGAGCTTCAGCCTCTTCTGACCCAGCCGGTTTTTACCTACGGCTACAGCCCGTCAACACTAGGACCGTCCCCTTTGTCCCCTTCACTCGACATCGACTTGCACCCACGACGAGCAGTTGTTGGTTGTGTCGAACTCATTGGGCACCGCGTCCAAGCAGGCGCCGTAGAAATACCGCCCCGGCGTCGACGGGGCGGTCAGCTCGATGGACAGGTCGCTGGTGCCCGACCCAGCGAGTGCGCCCACCGCGTCCGTACCGACCTCCGTGTCCGAGGGCGTGATGGTTGCATCCGTCGAGCGATAGTAGCGCAGTGTAGTGGCCGCAGATTCCCCGCCGCCCTGATTTCGCACGGTGGCACTCAGCGTGAAGGAGTTTCCCCTACTCGGATCGTTGTCGCTAGACCGGTGGAGATAGGACCACCTAGTCTGGAGCTGCGGAATCTCCACAAAACGGCAGACCAAGTTGGGACAAGTCAGTTCCTGTTACATCCCGCAACCGGTTCGGGATGCACCCGGAGAATTGATTTCCATGAAGCCAAATGTTTAACAGTTTGGGGAGGTTACTCAACTCGGCTGGAATCGACCCGCTTAGCTGGTTGTCATGGAGGAACAAGTTTTCGAGGTTAGCTAGGTTGCCCAGATCAACCGGAATCGGCCCGCTCAACTGGTTTTCGTTGAGATTCAGTCTTTCCAGGTAGGCGAGGTTACCCAACTCGGCCGGTATCGGCCCAGTGAGCTGGTTGTCATTGAGAACCAGCCTTTCCAAGTAGGTGAGGTTACCCATTTCGGCCGGTAACGGCCCGGTGAGGTTTTTTCCCGCAAGATCAAGGCCAACCACCCTCCCGATGGTGGCATCTGTCCTGACCCCCTCCCAAACTCCGAGCGGGGCGTCGGTGAGCCAGTAAGCGGTGTTCGCCCAATTGGGGCCGTCGGTGGCGTTGTACAAGGCGACCAAAACTGCTCGATCGCTAGAGATTGTTCCGCAATCTTGCAGACCGAGCGTTGAGAGATCGCCTTCCGCTACCTCCTGCAACCTATTCGGGATACACCAGGAGAATTGATTACCACCAAGGTAAATGGCATCGAGGTTGGCGAGGTTTCCCAGTTCGGGTGGAATCGGCCCGCTCAGCTGGTTATCGGAGAGATCCAACTCGATGAGCACGTCGCCAAGGTCGGCCAGTTTAGGAGGTATCGACCCGTTGAGGTTGTTCCCAGCAAGGTCAAGACCAACCACCCTCCCGGTGGTGGCATCGGTCGTGACCCCGTGCCAATCTCCGAGCGGGGCGTCGGTCAGCCAGTTGGAGCTGTTGTCCCAGTTGGGGCCGACGGTAGCGCGATACAATTCGACCAGAGCGGTTCGATCGCTAGAGATTGTTCCGCAATACGGCAGACCTAACGTTGCGAGATCGCCTTCCGCTACACCCGGCAACCCGCTCGGGATACACCCGGAGAATTGATTGCCACTAAGGAAAATGGCTTTGAGTTTGGGGAGGTAATGCCACTTGGCCGGAATCGGCCCGCTCAGTTGGTTGCCCCAGAGGAACAATTCTTCCAGTTTGGCGAGGTTGCCCAGTTCGGCTGGAATCGGCCCGCTCAGTTGGTTATCGGAGAGGTCCAGGCGGTCCAAGTTGGTGAGGTTGCCCAGTTGGGCCGGTATTGTCCCGCTCAGGTTGTTTGAGTAGAGATCCAGGCGGTCCAAGTTGGTGAGGTTGCCCAGTTCGGGTGGAATCGGCCCGGTCAGCTGGTTGCCCCAGAGGAACAATTCTTCCAGATTGGCGAGGTTGCCCAGTTCGGGTGGAATCGGCCCGCTCAACTGGTTTTCATGGAGACGCAGGAAATCCAAGCTGGCGAGGTTGCCCAGTTGGGCCGGTATTGTCCCGTTCAGGTTGTTTGAGTAGAGATCCAGGCGGTACAAGTTGGTGAGGTTTCTCAGTTCCGGCGGTATTGCCCCGCTTAACTGGTTTTCGTGGAGACGCAGGGAATCCAAGCTGGCGAGGTTGCCCAGTTCGGGTGGAATCGGCCCGCTCAGCTGATTATCGGAGAGATCCAGGCGGTACAAGTTGGTGAGGTTGCCCAGTTGGGCCGGTATTGTCCCGCTCAGGTTGTTTGAGTAGAGATCCAGGCGGTGCAAGTTGGTGAGGTTTCTCAATTCCGGCGGTATTGCCCCGCTCAACTGGTTTTCGTGGAGACGCAGGGAATCCAAGCTGGCAAGGTTGCCCAGTTGGGCCGGTATTGTCCCGCTCAGGTTGTTTGAGTAGAGATCCAGGCGGTACAAGTTGGTGAGGTTTCTCAGCTCCGGCGGTATTGCCCCGCTCAACTGGTTTTCGTGGAGATGCAGCCATTTCAGGTTGGAGAGGTCACCCAATTCGGCCGGTATCACCCCGGTGAGCTGGTTATCGTAGAGCCTCAGCGTTTCCAGGTTGGTAAGTCGGCCCAGTTCGGCCGGTATCGGTCCGCTCAGCTGGTTATTGAAGAGATTCAGCCATTTCAGGTAGGTGAGGTTGCCCAGTTCGGCCGGTATCGGTCCGCTCAGCTGGTTATTGAAGAGATTCAGCCATTTCAGGTAGGTGAGGTTGCCCAGTTCGGCCGGTATCGGCCCGTTGAGGTTTTCCCACGCAAGGTCAAGTTGAACCACCCTCCCTGTGCCATCTGTCAAGACCCCGTGCCAATCTCCGAGCGGGGCGTTGGTCAGCCAATTGAAACTATTGTCCCAATTGGGGCCGTCGGTGGCGTTGTACAAAGCGACCAGAGCGGCTCGATCGCTGGAGATTGTTCCACAATACGGCAGATCGAGCGTTGAGAGATCGCCATCCGCTACATCCTGCAACCCGTTTGGGATGCACCCGGAGAATTGATTGCCACCAAGGTAAATGGCATCGAGGTTGGCGAAGTTGCCCAGTTCGGCGGGTATCGGTCCGCTCAACTGGTTATCGGAGAGAACCAGGACGAGGAGCACGTAGCCAAGGTTGCCCAGTTCAGGCGGTATCGGCCCGGCGAGGTTGTTCTCAGAAAGGTTAAGACCAACCACCCTCCCGGTGGTGGCATCTGTCGTGACCCCCTGCCAATCTCCGAGCGGGGAGTCGGTCAGCCAGTTCGAGCTGTTGGTCCAGTTGGGGCCGTCGGTGGCGTTGTACAAAGCGACCAGAGCGGCTCGATCGCTAGAGATGGTTCCGCAATACGGCAGACCAAGGTGAAAAAAGTCATTATCTCCTACCTCCCGCATCCCGTTCGGGATGCACCCGGAGAATTGATTGCCACCAAGGTAAATGGCATCGAGGTTGGGGAGGTCACCCAACTCGGCCGGTATCGTCCCGCTCAAATGGTTTGAGTAGAGCCTCAATTTTTCGAGGTTGGAGAGGTTGCCCAGTTCGGCCGGTATCGGTCCGCTCAACTGGTTGCGATAGAGATACAGGAATCGCAAGTTGGAGAGGCTACCCAACTCGGCCGGTATCGGTCCGTTCAACAGGTTTTCGGAGAGATATAGGTATCGCAAGTTGGCGAGGCTACTCAGTTCGGCTGGTATCGGACCGCTCAACTGGTTTCGGGAGAGATTCAGTCTTTCCAGGTTGGCGAGGTTGCCCAATTCAACCGGTATCGGTCCGTTCAACTGGTTTGGGGAGAGGTCCAGCCATTCCAGGTAGGCCAGGTTGCCCAGTTCAGGCGGGATAGGTCCGTTGAGGTTGTTCCAACGAAGGTCAAGGCCAACCACCCTCCCGGTGGTGGCATCTGTCGTGACCCCCTGCCAATCTCCGATCGGGGCGTCGGTCAGCCAGTTCAGGCTTAAGTCCCAGTTGGGGCCGTCGGTGGCGTTGTAGAAGGCGACCAGAGCGGCTCGATCGCTAGCGATTGTTCCGCAATCTTGCAGACCGAGGGTTGAGAGATCGCCTTCCGCTACATCCAGCAACCGGTTCGGGATGCACCCGGAGAATTGATTGCCTCCAAGGTAAATGGCTTCGAGGTTGGGGAGGTTGACCAGTTTGACCGGGATCGGCCCGGTGAGGTTGTTCCCGGCAAGGGCAAGGCCAACCACCCTCCCGGTGGCAGAATCTGTGGTGACCCCCTCCCAATCTCCGAGCGGGGCGTCGGTCAGCCAGTTGGCGCTGTTGTTCCAGTTGGGGCCGTCGGTGGCGTTGTACAAAGCGACCAGCGCGGCTCGATCGCTAGCGATTGTTCCGCAATACGGCAGACCGAGCCTTGAGAGATCGCCTCTCGGTACCTCCTGCAACCCGTTCGGGATGCAACCGGAAAATTGACTACCACCAAGGTAAATAGCTCCGAGGTGGGGAAGGTCACCCAACTCAGTAGGTATGGCGCCGCTCAGCTGGTTACGGGAGAGACTCAGCCATTCCAGGTAGGCGAGATTGCCCAGTTCAGCCGGGATCGGTCCACTCAACTGGTTGAAAGAGAGATCCAGCCATTCCAGGTAGGCGAGGTTCCCCAGTTCGGCCGGGATCTGTCCGGTGAGGTTGTTCCCGGCAAGGGCAAGGCCAACCACCCTCCTGGTGGTGGCATCTGTCCTGACCCCTCGCCAATCTCCGAGCGGGGCGTTGGTCAGCCAGTTGGAGCTGCTGTCCCAATTGGGGCCGTCGGTGGCGTTGTAGAAGGCGACCAGAGCGGCTCGATCGCTGGAGATTGTTCCGCAATACGGCAGACCGAGTGTTGAGAGATCGCCTTCCGCTACATACCGCAACCAATTCGGGATGCACCCCGAGAATTGATTGCCACGAAGGTAAATGGCTTCGAGATTAGCGAGGTCGCCCAGTGTGGCCGGTATCGGCCCGGTGAGGTTGTTCCCGGCAAGGGCAAGGCCAACCACCCTCCGGTGATAGCATCTGTCGTGACCCCCTGCCAATCTCCGATCGGGGCGTCGGTCAGCCAGTTGACGCTGTTGGTCCAGTTGGGGCCGTCGGTGGCGTTGTACAAGGCGACCAGGGCGGCTCGATCGCTGGAGATTGTTCCGCAATACGGCAGACCGAGCGTTAAGAGATCGTCTCTCGGTACCTCCCGCAACTCGTTCGGGATGCACCCCGAGAATTGATTGCCACGAAGGTAAATGGCTTCGAGGTTGGCGAGGTTACCCAACTCAGCCGGTATCGGTCCGGTGAGCAGGTTGTCGCGGAGATTCAACCATTTGAGGTTGGCGAGGTTACCCAACTCAGCCGGTATCAGTCCGCTCAACTGGTTGTCATAGAGCCGCAAATCTTTGAGATTGGCGAGGTCGCCCAATTCGGCCGGTATCGGTCCACTCAGTTGGTTGTCATAGAGATACAAACTTTCGAGGTTGGCGAGGTTACCCAACTCGATGGGTATCGGCCCGTTGAGCTTGTTACGGGAGAGACTCAGTGTTTCCAGGTAGCCGAGGTTACCCAGTGCAGCCGGTATTGGCCCGGTGAGGTTGTACCCGGCAAGGTCAAGACCGACCACCCTCCCGGTGGCATCTGCCGTGACCCTCCACCAACGGCCGAGCGGGGCGTCGGTCAGCCAGTTGCGGCTGCTGTCCCAGTTGGTGCCGTCGGTGGCGTTGTACAAGGCGACCAGAGCGGCTCGATCGCTGGAGATTGTTCCGCAATCTTGCAGACCGAGTGTTGAGAGATCACCTTCCGCTACCTCCCGCAACCTGTTCGGGATACACCCGGAGATTTGATTGCCACCAAGGTAAATGGCTTCGAGGTTGACGAAATTGCCCAGTTCGGCCGGAATCGGCCCGCTCAACTGGTTATCGGAGAGATCCAGGACGAGGAGCACGTAGCCAAGGTCGCCCAGTTTATGCGGTATCGGTCCGGTGAGGTTGTTCCCGGCAAGGTCAAGGCCAACCACCCTCCCAGTGGTGGCATCTGTCGTGACCCCCTCCCAATCTCCGAGCGGGCCGTCGGTCAACCAGTTGTCGCTGTTGGCCCAGTTGGGGCCGTCGGTAGCGTTGTACAAAGCGACCAGAGCGGTTCGATCGCTAGCGATTGTTCCACAATACGGCAGACCGAGCGTTGAGAGATCGCCTCTCGCTACCTCCCGCAACCCGTTCGGGATGCACCCGGAGAATTGACTGCCTCCAAGGTAAATAGCTTGGAGGTTAGCGAGATTGCCCAACTCGGCCGGAATCGGCCCGCTCAACTGGTTATCGGCGAGATCTAGGACGAGGAGCACGTAGAGGTCGCTTAGTTCAGGCGGTATCGGCCCGCTCAGCTGGTTGTTGCCGAGATACAGCCATTTCAAGCTGGTAAGTCGCCCCAGTTCGGCCGGAATCGGTCCGCTCAGCTGGTTTTCCGAGAGCACTAATTCTTCGAGGTTGGCGAGGTTGCCCAGTTCGGCCGGAATTGGTCCGCTCAGCTGGTTGCCGGAGAGACTCAGCGTTTCGAGGTTGGCGAGGTTACCCAACTCGGCCGGAATCGGTCCGTTCAGCTGGTTGCCATAAAGTAACAATCTTTCGAGGTTGGCGAGGTTGCCCAACTCGGCCGGAATCAGTCCGGTGAGGTTGTTCCTAGGGAGCCACAATTCTTCGAGGTAGGCGAGGTTGCCCAACTCGGCCGGAATCGGCCCGGTGAGGTCGTTCTCCCCAAGGTCAAGGTCAACCACCCTCCCAGTGGTGGCATCTGTCGTGACCCCCTCCCAAACTCCGAGCGGGGCGTCGGTCAGCCAGTTAGCGCTGTTCGCCCAATTGGTGCCGTCGGTGGCGTTGTACAAGGCGACCAGAGCGGCTCGATCGCTAGCGATTGTTCCGCAATCTTGCAGACCGAGCGTTGAGAGATCGCCTTCCGCTACATCCCACAATCCGTTCGGGATGCACCCGTAGAATTGATTGCCACCAAGGTAAATGGCTTCGAGGTTGACGAAGTTGCCCAGTTCGGCGGGTATCGGTCCGCTCAACTGGTTATCGGCGAGATCCAGGACGAGGAGCACGTCGCCAAGGTCGGCCAGTTCAGGCGGTATCGGCCCGGTGAGGTTGTTCTCAGAAAGGTCAAGGCCAACCACTCTCCCGGTGGTGGCATCTGTGGTGACCCCCTCCCAATCTCCGAGCGGGGCGTCGGTCAACCAGTTGGCGCTGTTGGTCCAGTTGGGGCCGTCGGTGGCGTTGTACAAGGCGACCAGAGCGGCTCGATCGCTAGAGATGGTTCCGCAATACGGCAGACCAAGGTGGAAAAAGTCATTTTCCTCTACCTCCCGCAACCCGTTCGGGATGCACCCGGAGAATTGATTGCCACCAAGGTAAATGGCTTCGAGATTGGCGGGGTTGCCCAACTCGGCCGGAATCGGCCCACTCAACTGGTTATTGGAGAGACTCAGCCTTACCAGGTTGGTAAGTTGTCCCAGTTCTGCCGGTATCGGTCCGCTCAACTGGTTATTGGAGAGATCCAGGACGAGGAGGACGTCGCCAAGGTCGCCCAGTTCTACCGGTATCGTCCCGCTCAGCTGGTTATCGGAGAGATCCAGGAACCGCAAGTTAGAGAGTTCACCAAATTCTGCCGGTATCGTCCCGTTCAGCTGGTTGTGGCCGAGCCACAGGCTTGTCAGTTTAGAGAGTTCACTCAGTTCGGTTGGAACCGGTCCGCTCAACAGGTTTGAGGAGAGACTCAGGCTTGTGAGGTTAGAGAGTTCACTCAGTTCGGTTGGAATCGGTCCGCTCAACTGGTTGTCGTGGAGCCACAGGAGTCGGAGGTTTGAAAGTCCGCCCAGCTTTGTCGGTATCGGTCCGCTCAGGTTGTTTGAGTAGAGCCACAGGGATTGCAGGCTGGCGAGGTTACCCAATTCTGCCGGTATCGGCCCGCTCAGGTTGTTGTTGTGCAAAAAAAGGGATTGCAAGTTGGCGAGGTTGCCCAACTCCGCCGATATCGGCCCGCTCAACTGGCTTTCCCAAAGGTTGAGGCTGGTGACCCGGCCCCAGTCGTCAACTCTGACGCCGTACCACTGGTCGAGCGGCGCGTTGGTGCCCCAGCGGTTGGACCTCGTCCAGTTCGCGCCGTCCATCGCATGGTACAACGCCGCGAGAGCCTCGCGGTCCGGACTCCCCGCGTCAGAAGAAACGGTCTCATACACCTCGACGATGGCAACTCCGGCAGTTCCATCCTTTCCTTCAACTTTTGCGGTATAGTTGCCGGGTTCGAGAGTGAGAACAACCGCAGAGCTAAGGCTGCCGGCGGCCAGGGGGGGACTGCCTCCCCAAAGATCGGTTACCACTTGTCCCTGACTGTCCTCCCAATTGTCGTTGACCAAGAGCTCCCTGTGATTTCCAGGATCGGTGGTGTTGGTGACCGTGAGAACCGGATCGCCCAGCGCATTGGAAATGCCTCTTTCTGCCAGTTCCGGGCCAACAGCTTGAATCAGCACGTGCCGTGCGCCCTCTTCGATGATAAAACCTCCAATCATGACCTCTTCTCCCGTTCCCACCAAGGCGCGGGTCGAGAGATTGACGAACTTGCCATCCGCGTCTGAAGAATCGATCTCATACACCTCGACGATGGCAACTCCGGCAGTTCCATTCTTTCCTTCAACCTTGGCGGTATAGTTGCCGGGTTCGAGAGTAAGAAAGGCCGCAGAGCTCAAGCTGCTGACCGTCAGGGGCAGGTGTTCTCCCCACAAATCGGCTATCTCCTCTCCCTGAGTGTCCTCCCAGTTGTCGTTAACTACAACTTCGATGTGATTGTTAGAATCGGTGGTGTCGACCACCGTGAGAACCGGATCGCCCAGCGCATTGGAAATGCCTCTTTCTGCCAGTTCCGGGCCAATTGCCTGGATCAGCACCTCCGCGGGGCCACCAGCGATAACAAAACCGCCTATCATGACCTCGTCTCCAGTTTCCACCAAGGCGCGGGTCGAGATATTGACGAACTTGCCATCGGCCGCCGAGGTCGGCTGCGAGACTCCCAGCAGCCCCGCCGCCGCGCAGTTGGCCAGGGTGGCTAGGCTACGCCATAGGTCGAGGGTCCACGGCACACGTGACGCGTTAAGGGGCATGGACGTATAGACCAAGAAACATCGGGTCAATGTCCAGGGAAAAACACTTTGGGGCCAG
Organism: Opitutales bacterium; assembly: GCA_965250065.1. GTDB lineage: Bacteria > Verrucomicrobiota > Verrucomicrobiia > Opitutales > UBA2995 > JAABVD01. Next base: position 3,477,615 of record OZ252288.1, on the reverse strand, counting down.
GGGTTTCGATCCGGCTTCGCCCAAGGGCTACGGCCGGACAGGCACAGCTTCACCCGCGCATCGGCGCGAAGCCCACACCAGCGCTCGATTTTCATTCGCTCGTTACGAATTTGGGTGATGTCGCTTTCGCTCGGTAGTGAGATTTGATGTGGAACCCCGTTGGGGTTCGTTATTTGTTGTCCATTCCAACCCAGTGTGCGCTGTGCGACACTGGGCTTTGGAGTGGAACTGCTTTGCAGTTCATTTTAGCCCGCAAGTCTCAGAAATCTTCCATAGCGCTCCGGAATATCCGTCTTCACCGAATTACGGCCGGACATGCCGGCACTGGTGCGGCCCTGGGACCAAGGGGTTAAACCTAACCGCGGTAGGAAGGGGTCAAACCTAGAATCTTAACATCGCAAGCGACGTCAAGATTGCAAGGAATGACCCCGACGGGGGTACTCGAACTGCGGTCGCTCGCTACGAATTTGGGTGATGTCGCTTTCGTTCGGTAGTGAGACATCCGGGCTAGGAAAAACGAACCCCTCGTCGGATCTGAAGCGGAACCCGATGCCCGACGCAGGCAAAATTTCACGCCGATGAAAACGGGCTGGTAAAAAGGCTCAACCCATGGTAAGCCTTCCCCGGAATTTTAGTATGCGCTTGGGCCGAAAAATCCTTCTGTTAGCCGGTATTTGCCTCGCCATTGGGGTGGCGAGCGCAATCGTTATCTCTGTTTCCTCCATGGTGAAGTTGAAAAACGAACTGAGCCATTTTCACGATGAATTTGAAATATCAGAGGACCGGGTCGAGCCCGTGGAAATTCGTTACAATGCCCTCAGTTTTCAATTGCCTTTCGGCTTTGTCATAGACGGTCTGCAGTTCAATATGGCAACAACTGCTGCCAATGAGCATATCCGCATTACGGTGGAACACCTGAGTACACAATTACAGGGACTGCCAGCCGGCACTCTCAAATCTATTGCCCGCAATATCAGGCTGGCTTCGGCTAATCCCGACAAACCCCTGCTTAGAGAAAAATATAGGATTCACCACATCGATGTGCATTTCGTCGAATACGAAACAATGGTCTCCCTGCTCGACCTGGAAAGCTCAATGCGCCGAGTTTATAACCACCTGTCTGAGATCCTCGAACGCGGGGACACAAATGGACTGCTAAGTCTCCAGGGCACGGTGTTTTTTGAATTTGAACAAAACGATGAACCAATCCGGTTAGAGCAGCGGTTTGGCACTCGTAAATCCGGTGACATTTCGCGTATTGTACTGAACCGGGAAGACCTGGACCTGGTGGGGCCGCAGTTCGCGGATCGTCTTTCCAGGGGCGATCTTGACCTGGTTGCCAACCATCCGTTAAAAGCGCCCAGACTTTTTGAAATTCGGCGAGAGACAGAGGAAAAGTCCCGTGAAAAGCGTTGGTCCGAAATCAACTTTCCCGAAGACACTTACCGCCACGTGCTATGGAGCTACTTGCTGACCCGCGAGTATGGTGCGGAATTTGCCCATTTAGTGACCAACGCCCATGAATTTGGATCTTACAATAGCGAAGAAGAGATGGCCAAAGACCGTGAGAACAACCAGGTTGGCATTGATTACGCACAGGAAGGTGTTCGGGAGGATAATATTCTAAAAATGATTCAATCTGACCCCCGAGTCCGCAAATAGTACGTACTGGCAGAACCTTCAATACTTGAAATTTTCAAAATGATCTTGGATTTTACGGTGTTTTCAATTCCTCTACCGTATACGTGCGCTAATTGCGCAATGACATCACATGCAAAATTTTATTAAGCGAAGGCCCAAACGGGAAAAGGGACACTTGGTCCACCATCCGTTCAGCAAGCTGGGCCTCATACACAACGTCGTTCGCGCCGTGATTGAGAGCGGCTACGTGGAGCCAACCTCCATTCAAAGCCAGGCCATCCCCAAGATTCTGCAAGGAAAGGACGTTATCGGATCTTCCCAGACCGGCACCGGCAAAACTGCGGCCTTCGCACTTCCCATAATTTCCAAACTGAACAGACACGGAAAATTTCGCTGTCTGGTCCTGGAACCTACCCGCGAGTTGGCCGACCAGGTAAACAAATCGTTTGAAACGTATTCGAGTTTCACGAACCTTCGCAGCACACTCATTCAGGGAGGAGTCGGTTACGCCAGTCAGTGCAAGATCCTGGCCAAGGGGTGCGACGTGGTGGTAGCTACTCCCGGCCGCCTTCTGGATCTTTACCAACAAAAAATTATCCACTTCAAGGATATTCAAATCGTCGTGCTCGACGAAGTGGACCGCATGCTGGACATGGGCTTTCTACCCGATGTAAGACGCATTGTCAAACTCACCCCCCGCCGACGCCAGACGCTTTTCTTTTCGGCCACAATTCCCTCCGCCATCGAGCGCTTGGCTCAGTGGACGCTGAAAGACCCTTTTTCTGTAAATATTGGACAACGCCGTAGCCCCGCTGAGACCGTGAGCCATTATTTGTACCCGGTGGCCCGCAGCCAAAAAATCGAAATTCTGATCCAGTTGCTTGAAGATGTGGATTACGAAAGTGTACTCATCTTTACAGAAACAAAACTGGATGCAGAGGTGGTGGCCCGAAAAATGGAGGCCCGGAAACACGTGGTTTACACATTGCATTCCGATCGAACACAACGAGAACGGAAGATTGCTTTGGAAGGTTTTAAGAAGGGGGACTTTGAAATTTTGATAGCCACCGACGTGGCCGGCCGCGGCCTCGATATTTCCGGCATCTCCCATGTGGTCAACTATGATGTTCCAAGAAATCCCGAAAACTACGTCCACAGGATAGGTCGTACCGGCAGAGCCAATACGGAGGGCGATGCCCTGACCTTGTTTAGTTCGGATGAGGTGGAGGAAGTCAAGGCGATCGAAGCTTTTATCAGCCAGAAGATTGAGCGTATCAAGCTGGAAGATTTCGACTACGCCTTCACTACGCTACATCGGGAAAAACCCCAATCCAGACCGGTCCGCCGGGGTAGAAACCGGGGATACGTGCCAGCTGACACCCTGCCCTTCAACATAAATAGACGTCGAAGATAGTTGCACCTCGATGCCGACGGGGCGACCAGCTATAGATATCTCCAATCCCGCGTGACATGGACCTCCATGATAAAACATCACCTCCCGCAGTTAACCCAAAAAAATCTGCATCTTTCGCCACGAGGGTCACGCTCTATACTATACTGTTGGTGGCAATATTCTGGATTGCATTAAAAGTATTTCTGGCCACCGCGGGTGATGGTTAGGGAGGAAAGCTGATTCGTTTTTCAATGCTGTGGGCTAGTGTGGTAAATTGCCCAGGGTGACCTCAATCTATGCGCGTTCTCCTAACTTCTCATGGGTCAACAGGTGACATTTATCCATTTATCGCCTTCGGAAAGGCGCTTACAGAAACCGGACACTACGTAACTTTCGCTTCGGCCCCGCTGTATAAAAGGGAAATTTTGCGGGCCAAACTTAACTACCTACAACTGCCACCGGATTGGGAGCAGGAGATATTTACCGAATTTATGCGAGAATTGCACCGGGCAAATCACCCGATCAAGCAATTGAGGGAAATTTACCGGGGGGCCCTTCCTTTTCTGGGCGAGCTGATAGATCGGCTTGAGGAAGCGCTGGAAAACCACGACGTTCTGTGCAGTTCGTATTTGTTTCCTCACTACAAGGTGATTGCCGAGCGTCATGGCAAACCGTTTGCTTTAATAGCGCTTTGCCATAACACCATTCCCTCAGCGGACTATCCGCCCGAGCTGGCGCCTTCGCTACGGGGGTTTCCAAGGTCCACCCAAGCCCGTTGGAACATGTATTTATGGCGCCTGGTAAATTTCCTGGTGGATAAATCCATAAACTTTATCATTGGAGACGTCCTGAAGGAAAAACATCTCCCGCCGGCCAGTAATTTTATAATGAATCCCGCCGAGCTGGTTCTAGTGGCGGTTTCCAAATCCCTCATGTCAAGCCGGGGCTCGGTTCACCAACGGTTTCAATTTACCGGCTTTCTGCGGTGGCAGGCCGAAGCCTCCCAAGCGGCAGAAAAGCACTTACAAAAATTCTGCGATGGAGAACGGGTGCCGATTCTCACCTTTGGAAGTGTGGCATTTGATGACACCCACTTGATCATGAGCCGATTTGAACACAATTGGCCGATAGGTAAGAAAATCATTATCCAAACCGGTTGGTCCGGTCTTTCGGTGGAGATTGAAAGGCCGGAAATCCTCGTGGTAGGGAAAATGTCCCACGACCAGCTTTTCAGACACGCATCGTGCGTCATACACCACGGCGGCGCCGGCACGACGGCTTCGGTGCTGTCTTCAGGAAAACCGCACATCATCGTACCGCACATTGCCGATCAGAAATTTTGGGGTTCTGAAATGGAGCGGCTGGGCACGGGAATTGTTCTCAAAAAAGAACGCTGGCCGGAAAAGTTACCATGCAAAGTTCAGCTACTCGAGAACAAGCCCCAATTTCGGGAAAAAGCCCAGAAAGTTCGTGAAATGATGGCTCAGGAAGATAGCGCCAAATATGCCGTTGATCTGTTGCAAGCGCACGTAAACGCCCATCTCCCGAGCAAACAATCCACCTCTTAGCCCGGAGGTCTCACAAACTTCGTAGCGTAGTAGAAAATTTTGGGGCTGTCGCGTTCGCTCGGTAGTGAGACATCCGGGTTAGAAGCTTCTGCCCAATAAATGCGCACTTTCTGAAGTTGGGTAAATTTGGATTGATTCCATCAACAATCCCGGGAACTTTGGCTGAAAATTGCGGAATTTCCCTGCAAAAGATTCAAATGAACTTTTGACAGTAAGAAATCCAATGGCTAAAACTGACCTCCCATGAAAATCTCTGTTCCGATATCTGCTGTCGCCCTGATGACTGCATGTTTAATTTCTGGCTGTAGCGAAATTGCTGAAGCGATCGTGGATCCGGTTCCGAATGTATCGGCAACCCGGGTTGCAAAATACAAGTTTGAATATTTCCGCAAAGCTCCGGAAGACCGGCCCTTTGTTATTGTCGCCGTTGTAACGGCCAAAACCTCCAACCTGGAGAAAGCTAAAGATACCTTTCGCAAATACTCAAAAAAGTTCAAGGCTCAGGCGGCGGTTAATATGCGGGCGGTAAAAGTGGGCAACTACCGTGGCATGTCGGTCCAAAACTGGCAGGCCGATCTGGTGATCTGGCAATAACGCCGATCGGTCGAAAAAACGCGCGGCCCGGAGGGCGAGGTGGCATGGAACACCCTGGCGGCGTTGGCTTTACAAACCAGGGCCTTTAGGCCCGCATTTTGCACGTACCGAGCGAACGCGACACCCTGCAAAGTCGCGCATCCAACGATGCCTGTGCCAGCCGTCGTGATGTGAAATTGGCGGTTTGCGGCGAAACCGCCCTACCGGTTCAGTTTATTAAGGTAGGGCTCGATCGCCGAGCGAGACGTTGTGAAATTGGCGGTTTGCGGCGAAACCGCCCTACCGGTTCAATTATTAAAGGTAGGGCTCGATCGCCGAGCGAGACGTTGTGAAATTGGCGGTTTGCGGCGAAACCGCCCTACCGGTTCAATTATTAAAGGTAGGGCTCGATCGCCGAGCGAGACGTTGTGAAATTGGCGGTTTGCGGCGAAACCGCCCTACCGGTTCAGTTATTAAAGGTAAGGCTCGATCGCCGAGCGAGACGTTGTGAAATTGGCGGTTTGCGGCGAAACCGCCCTACCCGTTCAGTTATTAAAGGTAGGGCTCGATCGCCGAGCGAGCCGTCGTGACATTGGCGAAAAGCAGCCTTGCCAGGGCATCCCTGTCACGCTCGTATTTTTCAAGTTATTTCTGGGACACCACACTACACACTAAACTACAAGGGAGCTTCGTTCTGCAAAATCTGATCGAGGGTTTGCCGTTTCCGGATCAGGGAAATTTCACCAGATTCCCGTAGCAACACCTCGGGCGTCTCGGGAAAGGAATTGTAATTTTTGGCCGGCATGGCCGCGCAGTATGCCCCGGCGCCGTCTATTACAACAAGATCGCCAATTTCGGCCCGCCGGAGTAACCGCTCTTTTAACCGGCCAGGATCCGATGGATCCGGAGTCAAAAGATCTCCGGACTCACAGCAATGGCCCACAACGATAACCGATTCCGCGGTTTCGCGCGGTTCTTCAGAAACCGCTACAACGGTCATTGGCTGTTGGGCTGCATACAGGGTAGGCCGGAGTATATCCGACATTCCGGCATCCAGTTTCAGGAATATGTGCCCCTCGTCTCCGGTGGTAGTTTTGTCCTCAACGGAGGCTAACAAACACCCTGCATTTGCCACCAGAAATGTGCCCGGCTCAATTTCCAGGTGTAGTTCCCGTCCAGTTCGCCGCGCAAAGGCCTCCACCGCAACCTTAATTGGCAGGCCCACCTCCCGAAGGTCCGTTGAGACCTCATTGGGCATTCTGCCGACTTTGAAACCTCCCCCCAGATTCAGGTGAGTTACTGAGGGAAAGCGTTCCACGTGCCGCAAGGTCAATAGGGCGGACTTTTGCCATACGGCCGGATCACTGCCTGAACCGATATGAGTATGGATACGGAAAACGTCCAAGTTGTGTTGGCCAATGATTTCCTCCGCCTCAGGCAGCAGCTCGTGCCAGATTCCGAAACTGGAGGACGGTCCTCCAACGTTGGTCTTGTGGCTACTACCAGATCCCACTCCGGGATTTATCCGCAATCCCACGCGGTATCCGGGCAGAGCTTCCCCAAACCTCCTCAGTTGCTTCAAAGAACAAGCGTTTATGCTAATTCCGGCTTGAATGAGCTCGGCAAAATCTTGCGGAAACTCCTGGGAGCTCAAACTGATGTTCGCTGCGGGGATGCCGGCCCGCATTGCCCGGTGTGCCTCGAATCCGCTGCTGGCGTCCAACTGCAAGCCCATGCGATGGAATACTTGTAATATGGAGGCATTCGAGCACGCTTTCATGGCATAGCGCCCGGTGAAACCAAAAGGTCTGGGAAAATCCAACACCCGTCGGGCGCTTTGTTTTAATCGCGCTTCATCGTAAATATAGACGGGCGTACCGAATCGTAGGGCGATGTCCTTACATTGAGATACGGTTAAGAAGCGCGGTTCAGACATAAAGGGCCACAGTTTTTGAATTCGCGCAAAAGGGTCGACAAAAAAAGTGGCCCTTCGCGAAAGCGCGACGGGCCACAGGTATTATGCTGGCTTGGAAAAATTAACGAAAGATATAAACTTCTCCTAAGCCGGTACCTTCAGTACCTTCGCCCCACATGAGCATGGAGTAAGTACCGGGAGGTAAGGTTAACACCTCAGCAGACTCATTATCGTCTATGGGAGGGATTGTCTGGCGTATTCAGAATGGCTCTGCCGAGGATAATGTTCCCGCTTCAATGGTGAGGACGGCCCCATTCGTTACGAAAATGGGCTTCCTCATAACAACTCAGGTCTCCATAGCCTAGTGTGGTGTCCCAGAAATAACTTCAACAATACGAGCGCGCCATAAATGGCCTGGCAAGGCTGCTTTTCGCAGCACGGGCCTGAAGGCCCAAGCGACCTACGCCGCCTTGATAAGGCAGAAAAAATCGCTGCGGTATTGTTAGAAGGAATTTCTGGGACACCACACCAGATCGTCGGAAAGTATGAGAATGAAATTGGGCTTTGCTTCAAGGATAAAGGATGAAGGCAGAAGGATAATAAGAAGAAACGAGAAAATTTTCATGGGATGGCGCTTGAGAGAACTGTAGGAGGGGGTTTATCCCCCGATCTTCCCAATGGCCTCACCGCAATCGGGGGATAAACCCCCTCCTACAGTTTCGTAATAGGTTATCAATAAAGCATCCATGCGGACGATTGTTTAAGATACCTGAGTAGTTACGCTTCCTCAATATATATGCGTTGTCGGTTGCCCAAGTGGTGTCTGCGGTAATATCCTCAGTCACTTCAACATCCGCAGCATTGGCCCCAATTTTCAGGATGAAAAAGTGGTTAAAAGGCCAAGGGAAATCCTGGCTGCCTGGCTGCATTTAGGGAGCACAGATGTGGGGTTTTACCGGTTGCCATTCTGTATCTTTCTAATATTCAATTGCCTCCCGAACATGGACGAAACACCTTCCAGTCTCCGGCTCACCAAAAAGAAGCCCTCCTACGCCATTAGCGGGGTGCTCCGGCGATACCTTAAGCGATTCAGCCGCGACCGGGACCTGCCGGTGCGTTATTCTCAGCTTTTACACTGGGAAGAGGCCATGTCACTCTACGACAAAGGGGGAGAGGATACCCTTTGGCTGTCCGTGGTCTATGCCCCGGATCGAATGGCGCAAATTTCACGGGGGCTGAAACAGATTTATGCCATGTTGAAAATGGATGGGGACCTGAGTATCATGGACCACCTATACGTGGACCGCATCGATTTTTGCACCTTTGGAAATTCGAATCCTTTTCGCATACGCATCGTCAATGCCTACAATGAAAACCAGGATTACTACTACATTAAAAAAGCAGACGCCTCGCGCGTGTTCGGACTGGAACTGGAGCACTTGCTTTCCCCCAATCGCATGCACTACTTCACCTTCCACAACACCTTGGTAGAAGAGCATATCAGTGGAATACCGGGAGATGTATTCATTGAAAACTGGCTGACCAGCAGTCAGTTGAAACCGGTGCGGATAGCCAAGGAACTGGTAAAGTTCAACGAGCGCTGCTTTATTCGATTACTCGGGGACATGCGATCCTACAACTTCGTGGTCGATATCACGCCCGACTTTGAAGATGTTCAATTGAAAATCCGGGCCATGGACTTTGACCAGCAGTCTTACAGTGGGCGCATGAATTTTTATCGTCCGCAATTCTTTAAGGACAACAACGCGTTGGTTTTTTTCTGCACTAAGCACCTCAATATGCAGACGTCCCTGCAATACCAGCGGGAGGAACAATCGTTAATTTACCGGCGCATGGTTGTGGGACGGCAAAGGCTTGAAAGTTTGCTTACCGCCATGCGCGAAACGGAACTCTCCACCTTGTCCCGGGTGAAACAACTTCGCTCCTCCCTGGCCGAGTCGTATAATCATTCACCGTTTCTGGCCTGTGATTCCATGGGTGAGGTTATATCGGTAACCCTGCACCGACTGGCTCAGGAACTGAGAAATCCGGCAAATCCCACATCCTCGGGCCTCACTCATTTTCCCCCAACAAAATTTTAATTTTTTGAGTTATAATAGCTAAAAAAATTTCCAATGCTTTCATGACGACGGATAAAATAAATGAAACCCAGGCAAAGCTGCTGGAAATCGCGGGTTCATTTGAGGAGGAAACGAGGCAGTTGCGAAGGTATCTTCACCAGTACCCCGAACCCAGTGAGGAAGAGTACCAGACAACTTCCAAGGTTGCCGAGGCGCTGGCTGATGAGGGAGTCCAATACCGACTGGCTCCCAGCAACCGGGGTCTGATAGTCGAATCCAGGCATCAAAGTGGATCCCGCAGGATTGCCATGCGGGCCGACATGGACGCACTGCGCCTGCAAGACGAAAAGACCGTCACCTACCGATCGACAAAAAACAACCTGATGCATGCCTGTGGCCACGATGCTCACACCGCCATGCTGGTAGGCGCGGTCAAGTCCTTAGATGCGTTCGATGAACAGTTCCCTGGGCTGCTGACCTGGAGGGCAATATTCCAACCGGCGGAAGAAACCGCCACCGGTGCAATGGAAATGCTGAAAATGGGCGCCATGGAATCTGTCGACGCAGTCGTGGCTTTGCACGTCGATCCTTCCATCAATGTGGGCAGGGCTGCTACTCGAAATGGGGTGTTAACCGCTTTATGTGAAGAGTTCATTATAGACATCAAGGGAAGAGGTGGGCACGGCGCCCGGCCCCATCAAACCATTGACCCAATTGAGACCGGGGCGAAATTGATAAATGCGCTATACGGGGAGTTTCGCACTGCGATTGATCCCGGGGATCCGGTTGCAATTTCCGTGGGCGTTTTCCAGGCGGGCTCAAACCCGAATGTAATACCGGAAACATCCCAGCTTCGCGGCACCGTGCGCACCACGCGGCAAAGAACTTCGGTCCGGGTCAATGAGCGTATCCGTGAAATTGTCTCCGAAACTGAATCTGCCACCGGTGCAACCATACAATACACCAGAACCTATTTATTGCCCAGTGTTAAAAATCACCCCGAAACTACGCGGGTCTGCCGTCAAGCCGGGGAAATTGTTCTGGGCGATGGCCAGGTGGAGGAATTGAAATACCCCAGTTTGGGAGGAGAAGATTTTGCCCACTATCAATCGGAAGCGCCCCTATGCATGATGCGCCTGGGAGTGGGCACACCAGGGGAACCAGAGAAAGTCCTTCACTCACCTCATTTCGATTTGGACGAAGACGCATTGATACTGGGTTCCAAGCTACTGGCCTTATCAACTTTGAAACTTTCAACCCCCACCTGAACCGTGTCGGCAACCCTGTATTTTAACGGGAACAATGCCCCAACTCTGGGGGTGGAACTCGAACTCCAACTGGTCGATGCCCATACCATGGCCCTGAAAAGTGGTATCGCCCAGATTTTGGATGCGGTGGGTCCCGTTGAGGAGGAGTGGATTAAGCCTGAGTTGATGCAATGCTACACCGAAATTAACACGGGTATTTGCCAAACCGTGGCCGAAGTCGAGGAGGACCTGACCCCCAAGCTCAAAATTCTAAACCAAGTGGCGCGCGCTAATGGCATCCGCCTGTTCTGGGCGGCAACGCATCCCTTTTCGCCCTGGAGCGACCAAAAGATTACCCCCAATGAACGCTATTACCTTTTGGTTGAAAAAATGCAGGATACAGCGCGAAGAATTTTGACCTTTGGCATGCACGTGCACGTCGGAGTCGATACCGGCGATAAAGCTATCATGCTGGTGGACCGGTTGCTGCGCTACCTTCCTCCCCTGCTTTCTCTGTCGGCCAATTCTCCTTTCTGGTGCGACCGCGATACCGGTCTGCATTCCTGCCGGAGCAAGATTATGGAAACCCTTCCAGTGGCTGGGCTACCTCCGCTCATGAGGAACTGGAGCGAATACCTCTGGGTGGTCAACCATTCTCTTGAAACCGGATTTATCAACACCATCCGGGATATCTGGTGGGACATTCGTCCCCATCCTAGTTTTGGCACTGTGGAAGTGCGCGTTTGCGACATGCCTCAAAACCTGGAAGAGGTGATCGGAATTACCGCTTTTATACAATGCCTGGTCTCCAAACTGTCGGATAATATTGACGAGGGTGTATACCAGCACGACACGCATCCGGTTATGGTAAAGCAGAACATGTGGAAAGCTTGTCGTTACGGTCTGACTTCAACCCTGGTGGATCCCACTACCCACCAGGCGATTAAGGCCCGTGAGTTGATCGATCAATTGGTGGAGTTTCTGATGCCAACGGCGGACAGCCTGAATTGCCGAAAGGAACTCGAAGGCGTTTTAAACCTGACCACAAAACCCAACGGGGCGGAACGCCAACGTGAAGTGTTTCAGAAAACCGGTGACATGAAGAAGGTTGTAGAAACCCTGGTGGAGGAAAACCCAATAACCGGCCAGGAATAGACTGGTTTAAGCTGGGCTAGCCCGCAAACCTCACAAATCTTCTACTGCGCTCCGAAATATCGGCGCTGGTGCGGCCCTCGTTGGATGCGCGACTTTGCAGGGTGTCGACCCAGCTTCACCCGCGCATCAGCTCGAAGCCCACACCAGCACTCGATCTTCGTTCCCTCGCAACGAATTTTGTGAGGTTTGCGGGCTAGAATTCGGCGCTTCCGGGGGTTCTGGCGAAGGGAATGACGTCGCGTATGTTCGACACACCGGTCACCAGCATGAGCATCCTTTCGAATCCAAGACCAAAGCCGCTGTGAGGGACGGTTCCGTAGCGCCGGAGATCCCGGTACCACCAGTAGTCCTCTTTTGAGATTCCGTGGCGATCCATATTGCCGTCCAGTAAATCGGCGCGCTCCTCGCGTTGGCTGCCTCCAACGATTTCCCCAATTCCCGCTACCAGCACATCCATCGCCGCCACGGTTTTACCGTCATCATTGAGGCGCATGTAAAAGGGTTTTATCTCCTTGGGGTAGTTGTAAACGGTGACGGGACACCTGAAATGATCTTCCGTCAGGTATCGCTCGTGCTCCGACTGCAGGTTGCTGCCGAATGCGACCGGATACTGGAAGGTCTTCCCGCATGCAGCAAGCAATTCCACCGCTTCGGTGTAACTGACCCGGATAAATGGCCGGCTCTCGATTAACTCCAATCGTTCGATGAGGCCTTGGTCGACAAAGCGGTCGAAAAACTCCAATTCCGTTTTACAGGTTTCCAAGGTAGCCCCAACCAGATACTTCACAAAAGATTCCGCCAGATCCATGTTCCCCTCCAGGTCGCAAAATGCCATCTCCGGTTCAACCATCCAAAACTCGCTGGCATGTCGACTGGTGTTGGAATTTTCGGCCCGAAAGGTTGGACCGAAGGTGTAAATGTTTGTCAGAGCGGTGGCAAAAATTTCTCCCTCCAATTGTCCGCTCACCGTCAGGTAAGTCGGCTTGCCGAAAAAATCGTTGGAAATATCCCCGCTCCCGTCACTCTGCTGCGGATCATGTGGATCCAGGGTAGTTACCCGAAATAATTCTCCGGCCCCTTCACAATCACTAGCTGTAATTATGGGTGTGTGCACGTAGATGAAATCCCGTTTCTGAAAGAATCGATGGATGGCGTAAGCCAGATGGCTCCGCACCCGAAATACACAACCGAACAGGTTTGAACGTGGACGCAGGTGGGAAATTCCACGAAGGAATTCCAGAGAATGGCCTTTCTTTTGCAGGGGATAATCCGCGTCTGCCTCGCCTATAATACGGAGGGATTTTGCCACCACTTCCCAAGCTTGGCCCTTGCCTTGGGATGGCGCCAACTGCCCAGTAATGCTGGCCGCGGCGCCGGTGTTTGCTTTTTCGATTTGCCTAAAATCCGGTAGGGAGGCGTCGACAATAACCTGTAAATTTTGCAGGCAGGAGCCATCGTTAATTTCCAGAAAGGAAAATGCTTTTGCGTCGCGTCGCGTTCGCACCCAGCCCTGAACCAGCACCTCATCCATTGGCGAATCACTGGCCAACAAATGTTTAATGAGAGTTTTGTGCATGCTAAAGAGAAAATGCTCTCCCCGGCCTATTTCCAGCTTCGATACAATGCCCCTGCTCAGCGCCCGCCCACTCGGAGAATTTCATGAACTTTGCCCCGTTTTACCGACTTTACGGAATTGTCCTTATTGACGAGCACCACACTGGGCGTGAAGGTGGCCACTTCACTTTCAGAAAGCTGAGCGTAACCGGCAATGATCACCTCGTCACCGGGAATAACCTTGCGTGCTGCCGCGCCGTTGAGAGAGATCTGGCCCGGTTGCCCCAGAATGATGTAGGTGGAAAACCGCTCCCCATTGTTGCAGTTGTAAATGTCCACCCGCTCGAACTCGCGAAGATTGGCGACTTTCAACAAATCGGTATCAATCGCGATCGATCCTTCATAATCAATGTCGGCTTCGGTGACGGTGGCGCAGTGGATTTTAGATTTGAGCAAGGTGATATTCATGACAAAAGATAGGTCAATTATTGAGGTGAAATGCCAGGTATAGCCCGTTCAGAACCAGGTTGGGAAAGATGGCGTCAAAAAGGTTTTCATTTTCAAAAAGGCGGGCGTAACCACCCGTTCCCAACAGGAGGGGAGATTCCTCCTGGAAGGCTTCCAGCGCAAAACGACCGGCCAGTTCTTTAACCGCGCCAACCTGGGCGTAGAACAATCCCGACTGAATGCTTTCGATAGTGGATCGCCCCACCGCGCGGGCCGGTCCCACAATTTCCACCGAGGGCAATTTTTCCGTTCTGGTTTCCAGGGATTCCATGGATATGGCCATGCCGGGCAAAATGGCTCCACCCAGGTATTCTTTATTGGCCGTGATGGCATCAAAGGTGGTGGCGGTTCCGAAATCCACGGCGATTATATTTAAATCCGGGTATAAGTCCACCGCTGCTATGGCGATTGATATGCGGTCGGCTCCCACTTCGAGGGGATTGCGATACTTTATTTTTAAACCCGTCTTTACGCCGGCCTGGAGAATAAAAGGCTCCGTATCGAAATACTTGTAACAGGCATTCCGAATGGAGTGTAACAGTGAAGGCACTACTGAGCACAGGGCAATATTCTGAACATCCTCCGGCTCAATGCCGTTTTCCCGGAGAACGGTTCGAAGAAACAGGCCCATTTCGTCTGAAGAAACGCGGACCTCAGAAGTTTTTCTGAAAAATAATTTCAGTTGATCTCCCTCGAAGATACCTCCGTGGATGGTGGTGTTGCCGATGTCCAAACAGAGTAGCGCCATTTTCTTATCGGTTGGCCAAGGAACTTAATACGAGGGACTCGACCGATTGGATGAGTTCATCTTTGGTTGCCACGCGCTTGGTCAGGGAATTGCCTTGATAGAGAGCGGCCACATGCTTGCCGTTCTCGGGATCCACCTCGGATAAATCATTGTGCACGACGATATCGGCAAATGAATGTTGGAGAAGATCGAGCACAGCCATTTCGCGCTCCTGCTCGGAGGCCTTTTGGGTGAGCTTGAAAGCCACCACCAGCAGGTTCTGATTCAGGCTGTATTTGCGAAGCCGGTCTACGATCTTGTAGTTGCGCGCCAGGCTGAGTGAAATTTCATGGCCGGAGGAAAGTTTCGAAACTGCGGCCGGAGTGACCATCTTGCCATCAATCAACATGTGATCCACCGAATAGTCGCTGACCGCAGCCAGATGGATGACTGCATCGAAATGCTGCCCGCCCAGAAGCTCCTTCAACTGATGATCCAGATCGTTGAAAGAGGTGAAACCTGCCACATCGACAGGCTTTGTGGGGGACATGGCGCGCTCGGCTTTCAGCAAGGTCACTTCGTTTCCCCGTTTATAAAAGTAGTCGGCAAATCGGGCGCCGGTCCGACCACTGGAAAAGTTTGATATGGAGCGGACCCCGTCAATGAGTTCCTCGGTTCCGCCCGAGGTAATCAAAATGCGCAACGGTTTTCTATCGGACGAGTTCACCTTGGCGAAATAATGCTCAATCGAATCCCAAACCAAATCAGGTTCCAGCAGTTTACCCTGTCCAATATCCCCGCAGGCAAGTCTTCCCTCTGCGGTGGGGAGGATGTGAACCCCCCAGGAATTGAGTTTCTTCAGCGACTCCTGCGTGGCCGGATGATCATACATGGCGGTATTCATAGCCGGGGCCACGAAATAGGGCTTTGCAAAATCATGGGCCAAAAACAAGCTGCTCAGCAAATCGTCCCCCAGACCGTTGGCCAGCTTGTTAATGGTATTGGCGGTTGCGGGACATAGTAGAGATAGATCGGCCCACTTGGCCAAGTTGATGTGTGCCATTTGTTTGCCCGTTTCGTAGAGGTCGGTATAAACCGGTTTCCCCGTCAGGCCCTCCAGGGTGGAGGCGCCCACAAATTTCAGCGCCGCTGCGGAAGCAACGGTTTGCACTTCATGCCCTTCCTGAACCCAACGGGAAATAAGGTTACAGGCCTTGTAACAGGCAATTGAGCCGGAGAGCTTAAATAAAATCTTAGAGGGGCACATTGTCTATCAATCTCACGTCATCGACCACCACAGCAGCAAACCGCCGTCCATTTTTTTCTTCTATATACTCTACCTCGAATCCTTCGGAAATAAGTTTGGACCTGGTTTCATCGACAGAAGGGATTTCAACCAAATTGCGATGCAAGGCCGCGGCGCGGGACCGCCCTTCCCCTGTCAACAAAGCATTGCGCGAACTCAATGCCAATCCGTCCGGCTCGCGCACGGTGGCCACGGGAACGATTTCCACATCGAGAAACAGCGCCTCGACCATTCCTTCAATGAGCCGGAGTTGCTGGAAGTCCTTCTCTCCAAAATAGGCCCGGGTCGGCCTTATGATATTGAGAAGCTTCAAAACGACAGTCAATACACCGTCGAAATGACCCGGCCGATGTTCGCCTTCCAAGGTTTTTGAAAGCTTATTTTCTGAAACCCGGTAAGCGTAGTCGTCGGGATACATGGCATCCTTTTCCGGCGCGAAGATAAAGTCGGCTCCGGCCGCATCCGCCGAGTGGATATCTTTGACCAAGGAGTTTGGGTAGACTTTTAAATCTTTGGGATCGTTGAATTGAGTTGGGTTAACAAAAATGCTGACCACGACAATATCGTTGGCTTTCCAGGCCGCGCGCATCAGTGAGAGGTGACCTTCATGCAAAGCACCCATAGTGGGAACCAAGCCAACTGATTTTCTCTCCGCCAAGAATCGATCCCGATGGGAAATCCAGTCGTGTATGCGTTGGATTAGCATGCTCACACGAAACTTTCCTTTTGCACCGGAAAGCTGCCCGCTTTCACATCGAGGTTATAATTTTCCAGCGCGTTGTGGATGAGGTGGAATCCGTCCAGATACTGGCGAACAAACTTCGGCTTAAACGATGGATCCATGCCAAGTAGGTCCTGCAGTACGAGCACCTGACCGGAAGTATCGGGTCCCGAACCTATGCCTATGGTAGGAATACTCAGCGTTTCGGTGATTTCCCCGGCCAGAGATGCCGGGATGCACTCCAGTACCAGGGCGAAACAACCGGCCTGTTCCAGGGATTGAGCATCCTCAATCATCTGCCGGGCGGTTTCCTCGCCTTTTCCTTGCATTTTGAACCCACCCAGTTGGTTTACCGACTGAGGAGTAAGGCCCAGGTGGCCCATGACGGGGACTCCGGACTCGACCACGTGAGCAACCTCCTCCAGATGCCCGCGCGCACCTTCCACTTTTACTGAATGTGCCCCGGCTTTCATAAGCTGTTCCACCGCCTCCATCAACGGCTTTAAACCTTTTCGGTGAGCGAGAAAGGGAATATCTCCAACCAGAAATTTACCCGGCGCTCCTTTGGCAACCGCCCGCGTATGCAAAGCAATGGTTTCGACTTCCATGAAGACCGTGCTGGGATGACCATGCATAACCATGGCGCTGCTGTCGCCAATCAGAATACAATCGATGGCTGTGGATTGGATAATTTTGGCCGACCAGGTATCGTAGCAGGTAACCATGGAGATTTTTTCTCCCTGCTCCCGCATGCGTCGGAATTCGAGAACGCTCTTCATCGCGCCCTCCATTCCTGGTTGCCGGCAAAGCGGATCGTCAGCAGGACTGACGGTTGAAAGTATGGGGAATAGGCTTCCCGATCAGGTACTCGTCTCATGGATCAAGTCCTCGGTTTAATGACTAATATATGATTTTGACGGGTCGCGATCGAGTTCGCGCCCTAAATGAACCGCCTAAATTCAACCAGTATCAAATTTTTTTCAACCCCAAATGACAAAAGGTTAACCCCTTTCTTCAACTCCAAATCAGACCTCGTCCAAGATGGTGTGCCAGGCCAGGGTTGCACACTTGATGCGGGCGGGATATTTTCTCACACCTTCAAGGGCGACCAAATCGCCCAGTTCTTCCGGAAAGTCTTCTTCCCCATGGGCTTGAGTGATTCGTTGCTTGAGGAGGTGGAAAAGGTTTTTCGCTTCTTCGACCGTTTTCCCTTTCAGTATCCTGGTCATCATCGAAGCTGAAGCCCTGGATATGGCACACCCGCGAGCCTCGAAGGATATGTCTTCAATCGAGCCGTCTTCGATTTTCCAGTATACGGTTACCTCGTCCCCACAAAGGGGATTGTAGCCCTCCCTACTAGCGGTAAAATCAACCAACGACCCGTAATTTCTCGGATACTTGTTATGATCGAGAATAATCTCCTGGTATAGCTCGGTGAGTTCAGACATCAGCCGAAAAGCATTTTGATCTTTTTCAGTGACTCGGCCAGCTTTTCAGCTTCTGCGTGCGTATTGTAGTAGGCGAAGGAGGCTCTGGCCGTCGCGGAAATTCCATAATATTGGTGAAGGGGCTGGGTGCAATGATGCCCGGCGCGGATGGCGATGCCGTCGGCGTCCAATACGGTGCCAATGTCATGGGGATGAGCTCCCTCCAGCGTGAAGGAGATGAGACTCACTTTCTCGGGAGCTTGACCATATATTTTAACTCCCTCGATATCGGATAATAATCTGGTAGCATACTGCAGCAGGTCGTGCTCGTAGTCCATCAAGGCCAACCGGTCCAATCCATTGAGATAACGGATAGCCGCTCCCAATGCAACCGCACCACCAATATTCGGCGTACCGGCCTCGAAACGACCCGGCGGTTTTTTGTAGGTTGTTTTTTCAAAGGTAACCTTGCTGATCATGTCCCCACCACCTTGAAATGGGGGCATACTTTCCAACAGTTCATATTTGCCATACACCACGCCGGCTCCCGTAGCGCTAAAAAGCTTATGGCCGGAAAACACGTAAAAATCACAATCGAGGTCCTGAACATCGACCGGGAAATGGCCCACTGCCTGGGCCCCGTCCAGTAAAACTTTTGCTCCGAATTCATGTGCTTTGTCCACTAGCGCCTTCACCGGGTTTATCGTACCCAGCATATTGGATGCATGCACGATGGAAACCATCTTGGTTCGCTCGCTTAATAAGGGTTCAAAGGCTCCCATGTCCAACTCCCCGGTTTCTGTAACCGGTAGAACTTTAAGTTCGGCTCCCGTGCTTTCGCATAGGAGCTGCCAAGGAACAATATTGGCATGGTGCTCCATGGTCGAAAGGAGAATCTCATCGCCATCTTTTAAGTAACGATGGCCAAAGGATTGAGCAATGAGATTGATACCCTCTGTGGTGCCACGGACAAAAACAATTTCTTCATCTCTGGGGGCGTTTATAAACTGTGCAACCGTCTCGCGGGCCTGTTCATAGGCATCAGTCGCCCGCTCAGCCAGATAGTGTACTCCACGGTGAATATTGGCATTGGATTCCTTGTAGTGCTTTTCCAATGCCGTGAGGACCGCCATCGGTTTTTGCGTGGTGGCGGCATTATCCAAGTAGACCAAAGGGTTCCCTTTAATCAAAGTCTGGAGAATGGGAAAGTCGGAGCGTATATTTGCGACATCAATTGTCGTTGGCATAATGGGGCACCTTACTGAGAATGAGTCTCGTTTCAAATAAAATTTAGATTAATTCTAATAAAGACTTATCCAAAGCTGTTTTTTGGATGTTCGTGTTCGAGAAAGGGGTAAAGCCGCCAAAAGGGATGCCATTCGGGCCTGACCCTCTTCTTTGGGAAGGCATCAATATTCAAATGAATGACCCCGACGGCGTTGGCTTTACGCCGCGATCCTCGAACCATTGTAGGAGCGGCTTTACGCCGCGATCCCACGAAACAGCCTCGAAGCAATCGCGGCGTAAAGCTGGAGGAAGCAAACTTTGAGAGATTACCGTATCAATAGAATAAATTTCATTATTTTTATTCATACCAAAGTCGTATTTCTTGGAAAAGGTAGGGCTCGATCGCCGAGCGAGCCGTTGTGAAAGCGGCGGTTTTGGCAAAACCGCCCTACCCCTAAAGCCTGATGTATAGAGGCTCTATTCAGGGCGAATCGAGGATTTTCACCTCTTTTCGCCTGACTTTTTTTAGTCTAATACCTTGTCCGCCAGTGGCTTAAGCGTTTGGGACAGGCTCCACACTAGAGTTTGGCGGAGATAATAGCTTCCAGTTTAATGGTATCGGCTGCAAACAACCGGATTCCTTCGGCCAGCTTCTCCGTGGCCATGGCATCCGCATTCAACAAGTAACGGAAACTGTTTTCGTTGAGCTCGATCTTCTCAACTTCGGCCTTGCCGGCCGCTTCCGCATCGAGCTTTCGCGGCACCGCGGCGGTTGATTCCTGCAATTCACCCAGAAAACCTGGGCTAATCGTCAGCAAATCACACCCGGCTAGCTCAAGAATTTCTCCCGAATTACGAAAGGAGGCGCCCATGACTTCGGTCGGATAACCAAACTTTTTATAATAGGTATAGATTTTCTGGACGGACTGAACTCCGGGATCCTGCGCTGCGGAATAGGTCTTCCCAGTCTTGGCCTTGTGCCAGTCCATGATTCGGCCGACGAATGGGGAAATCAGCCGGGCCCCTGCTTCTGCACACCCCACTGCTTGGGGAAGCGAAAAGAGGAGGGTCATATTGCAGTTGATTCCTTCACGCTGCAGAATTCGTGCTGCCTGGATACCTTCCCAGGTAGAGGCGATCTTGATGAGGATACGCTCCTCATCGATACCCTCCGATTTATAATCGGCAATAAGCTTGTGGGCACGTTCTACGGTTCCCCGAGTGTCGAAGGATAAACGGGCATCTACTTCGGTGGAAACTCGGCCTGGAATTATTTTCAATATCTCCAGGCCAAAAAGGATCAATATGCGATCGATGATCGAGGCGAGCTTTTCCGGTGCAGAGACGGGGTCATCTTTTAGTTCATCAACCGCACGATCAAGCAAAGCGGTGTATTCTTCTTTTTGCAGGGCCTTAAAAATCAGGCTGGGGTTAGTGGTTGCGTCCTGGGGCTGGTAGCGTTTCATCAGCCCGAAATCTCCGGTGTCGGCCACGACCTTGGTGAACTGTTTTAACTGATCCAGGGAGCTAAGTACCGTAGTAATCATAACGGATGAATTGGGTTCGGTAAGGCTTCGATTACAACAGGGTTCCTGGCCAAAAAGCAAAGCTAATCTCGATCAGTTCACACTATCGTTACAAAATTTTGCAATGAAGGGCTGGGCCTCCTCCAGGTTGGAAAACCCACCGTCCAGTTGAATTTCAAACAGCTCCTCCAGAATAGATTTAAAATGAGGCCCTGGATCCATACCCCGTTCT
Organism: Opitutales bacterium; assembly: GCA_965250065.1. Taxonomy (GTDB): domain Bacteria; phylum Verrucomicrobiota; class Verrucomicrobiia; order Opitutales; family UBA2995; genus JAABVD01. The sequence continues at coordinate 3,456,815 of OZ252288.1, read as the reverse complement.
ATCAGGTGGCGCCCCAAAACAATGGGCCTGGGGGCCCGTGAAGCCAAGCTTTCTTCCCTAGCGACCGCTTCAAGCCACTGCAGGCCGGGGGAGGGGATGTCGGGATGGGGTGGCCGGCCCGCCTGATCGGCCCGAATTACGGCAAACAACTCAGCCAATGAACTGGGATGCAACTTTCTGGCCAGACGTCGGACCTGGGCAAGACTGGGTTTTTGCTGGATTTGAATTGCCGCCATATGGCAACCCACCAGCGCTCGCACCCGCGGTATTAAGGCATGGGTGGGAGCGCCAATCGATTTTAGAAAGGACTCGGCCAAGGGAATGCCGGCTTGATCATGACCCGGGCTGACCCACCGCAATGATCCGTTTTTTTCTCTCTGCACAGTGGTGGGAGGTTTGCCGAAATCGTGGGTGAGCGTGGCAAACATAAGGGCAAGGCGTCTCGATCTGTTTGCGCTCCGGTAGGCCTCCAGACCCACCATGGCGTCGAGGCAATGACCGGTGTGAACAAAGACGTCGCCCTCGGGATGCCAGAGGGGATCTTGTGGGCAATTCACCAATGCATTCAATTCGGGGAAGTGGGTTATCCAACCGGTCGCTTTTAAAAACCGGAGGCCCAAAGAAGGACGGACCGACCGCGTAGCCCACTTTTCCCACTCCATCCAAACTCGCTCCACCGGCAATTCGTGGTAAGTATGTTTTATGTTCCGGCAAAGTTGGATAGTTTTCTCCGTTGGAGTTAACTGGAAGCGGGAAATAAACTGGAAGCCTCTCAGAACACGCAATGGATCTTCAACAAACGCTTCACTGGTATGCCTCAGGATGCGGGAATTGAGATCTTGTCTGCCGTTAAAGGGATCCAGGATAACACCCTCCTTCCAGTCGTAGGCGATCGAATTGATGGTGAAGTCCCTGCGGGCCGCGGCCCGTTTTATTTGGAGTGAACCCTCGTGCCGCACATCAAATCCCTTGTGACCTGGGTCTGTCTTCAACTCCAGGCGAGGCAGTGAAAAGTCAATTTCCCCTGGCTTGACCTGAAGTTTTGCCACGCCAAAAACTTTACCCACCTCATCCACCTTCCCCAACCGGTTCAACACTCCCATTAAAGTTTCCCAGGAAACATCGAATACCTCGACATCGAGGTCTATCGGCTCACGACCCAGCAACCAATCGCGGACCGCTCCGCCCGAAATACGGGGAGTTCCGATCTCCGCCACGGCATCCAGGACTTTCCGGATCTGTGGAGAAACATTAAATTTACTTGTCTTTGGTTGTTGCAAGGGAAGCTTTGGAAATTTTGATGCCCACCAGGCAGAGGCTACCCCATCCTGCCAGAAGCAAAATTCCGCCGAGGGGTGTAACTGCTCCGAGCCACGAGATCCCACTCAGGCAAAGCAGGTAAAGCGATCCCGAAAAAATAACGGAACCACCCAACCAGAACCACCCAGCAAGATTTACTAAATGGTCGGTCGCCCGATTTTGGGAAATGAATCCTAGGATCAGTAGCGCCAGGGTGTGCACTAGGAGGTAAAACGTGGCTGTTTCCCAAGCATCTTCCCGGTTGCTGCTTTGCAGAAGCTCACTCAAACCATGGGCGCCAAAAGCGCCCAGCGATACGCCGATAAAACCTAAAATACCCGAATATTTGATAAATTTATGCATAGCCCAGTGAGACATCCTGGATAGGTGTAAAAAATTATGAATTCTTGCTCAGTAGCCAAAGTTATTTACAAAAGGCCAATTCAATTTTTCCGGACTGCTGAAGTGGGAAAATTGCCGGGTAACTCGCCTGCCAGAGTTCTTTCAATTAAAATAAGATTACATGCTCCACCATCGGCCAAATTAGACAATCGAATTCCCGAAAGTTCGGATGTATCCGAACAAAACAGTCTTGGAACCTCACAAAACCCATTTAAACCGACATCATTTCGAACATAATAGACCTAAAACCTCCCCGTTGAGATATCTGGTACCAGAATTGCTGGTTTTGGACTTGCTTTAAACAATAACCTCTTTATAAACCACCAACCATTAAAACTGTTTTTTGTTGAACTCTTTCTGTGCCGGCCTTGCAGCAAGCCGACCATCCTGCTGTAGCTGAGCAGAAATTAACTAACCTGGGATCAGAACTTAAACAATGAAAAAGTTAATCGCTATATTTGCTGCTTTGACAGCGATCACCTCTCTGAAGGCTCAAGACGCCACTGGATCAGTTTCCGTGGGTTACGAGTCTCAATACGTGTTCCGTGGGTTTATGCTGGCGGACGAATCAATCGTGGCGTCGGTTGAGCTCGAATTCGAGGATGCCTATCTTGGATTATGGACCAACCAGCCCATGATTGGTGGCTATGCCAACGAATTCGACTTTTACGGCGGATTAGGTTTCGAGGTTTCAGAAGGTATCTCCATGGATGTTGGAGGCACCGTCTATTACTATCCTGAATCGGGATCGAATAGCGAAACCTTTGAACTCTTTACCGGCTTCGTATTCGAAACGGATCTGTCTCCATCTGTATACATCTATTACGACCTCGATCTGGAAGCTTTGACCCTGGAAAGTTCCGTAGGACACAGTTTCGAGCTGGATGACAATGCCAGCTTTGACGTGGCAGCCTTTATGGGTTGGGTAGACGCAGGTGATGATAGTTACTCTTATTTCGGAGCATCTGCCGATGTAGTTTACAGCATCAGTGACAACAGTTCCGCTTATATCGGCCTACGTGCTTCAGATGGATCGACCGGTCCCGAAAGTCAAATTTGGGGAGGAGCAGGCCTAACCGTTGGATTCTAATCCAAGATTAAATTTGACCGAAAAGCCCGTCCTCCGGGACGGGCTTTTTATTCCACGCACCGTCGGGGTCAAACCTTGAAATTTGCGTTTCAATGCAAATTTCAAGGTTTGACCCCGACGGTGCGCTAAATTGGTACAAAAACCGCGTTCCTTCGACTATTGACAAACCGATTTTAACGCTGCATTTTCCCTCCCCTTTCTAAAAATCATGAAAACCACGCTAGCAAAGAAAGAGACGGTGCAAAGGAAGTGGTACATCGTTGACGCATCCGGGCAAACTCTCGGACGTATGTCGGTAAAGATAGCCGACACCTTGCGTGGCCGGGGCAAACCGATTTACACTCCGCATGTCGACACGGGAGATTTTGTCATCGTTACCAATGCGGAAAAAGTTGCGGTTACCGGAAAGAAAGAAGAGCAGAAACAATACATGTTCTATACGGGTTGGGTTGGTAATGAAAAATATCGGAACCTGGCCGATTTCAGGGCTCGGAGGCCGGATTTTATTATTCGCCACGCGGTTAAAGGTATGCTGCCAAAAAACAACTTGGGTCGACAAATGTTGCGGAAGCTGAAAGTTTACAAAGGGCCGCAACACCCTCATGAAGCACAGGAGCCCACCCCGCTTTAGAATTTCTTATATGAGCGCTCAGGAAATATTCCTCGGAACAGGACGTCGCAAGACCGCGACTGCCCGGGTCCGCCTGCAAGAAGGTAAAGGCGATATCACCGTAAACAGTAAGGATCTGAATACCTATTTCTGTTTGGATCAGGCTGTTAGAATGGTTAAAGGTCCCTTCAATACCTTAGACCTGAAGGACAAGTTTGACGTGGTGGCCAAAGTCCAGGGCGGTGGTGTCAATGGTCAAGCTGAAGCTTGTGCACTCGGTATTGCCAGGGCTCTCCTCAAATACGATGATGATCTGAGAGTGGCCTTGAAAAAAGCAGGTCATCTGCGACGAGATCCTCGCCGACGTGAGCGCAAAAAGGCAGGCCAGCCCGGTGCGCGCAAACGCTTCCAGTTTTCCAAGCGTTAGCACTCCGGGGACCAGCGAGTTCTCTCTCTTTACGCCCTCCCTGGACACCATCACGGAGGGCTTCCTATTTCCAAATTTACTAGTTAATACCTAATTCACCCCCTTCAAAAACACAACTTTCCAATGAACATTGGCATAATAGGCGCTTCCGGTTACTCGGGGGAGGTTCTCCTCACTTTGCTCCTGCAGCACCCCGATATCAACCTGACCACCGTCACGTCGCGGACCCACCAAGGACAGACAGTCGAGCAGGTATTCCCCGCCTTGAAAAACCGGGCAGGCCACTTGTCGTTTACAGAATCCAATCCCCGTGAGTTGGCGGAAAATCCCCATCTCGACCTGGTTTTTCTGGCCCTGCCTCACGGGGTGGCCAGTGAGTATGCCATCCCCTTATGCTGTGCGGGCAAAAAAGTAATCGATTTGAGCGCTGACTACCGGCTTTCTTCGGCAGATCTGTACCAGCAATATTACGGACACCCCCACCCGCATCCCGACTGGTTATCCAAATCCAGTTACGTGGTTCCGGAGGTTGCCGGAAACGCATGGAAGGCCAACCGGCTCATCGCTGCTCCAGGATGTTATCCAACCAGTATTTTGATCCCGCTTATTCCCCTGTTTAAAGAGGGTATCCTTCCAACTGAAGGTATCGTAATTAATTCCATCAGCGGGATCAGTGGAGCGGGAAGAAAGGTCGCAGAAGATTTCATTTTCTGTGAGAGAAACCAAAGCGTTAAGGCCTATGGATTGGCCATACACCGGCACATCCCAGAAATTGAGGAACAACTCGGTTTGGCCGCCGGGAAACCTGTCATGGTCCAGTTTACCCCCCACCTCGCTCCCATGAACCGGGGAATCGCCACCACCATTGCGGTGCAAAAATCCGGAGCCATCATCGACGCGGTCTATCAGACCTGGCAAAAAGTTTATGCCCAGAAGCCGTTTGTCGGGCTACTCGATCCCGGACAGACTCCAGATACCAAGCACGTAATCTACACAAATCGGATCGATATCTCCGCCACTTACGACCCAAGAACGGACAACCTTATCATCACCTCGGCTGAAGACAATCTGACCAAAGGAGCTGCCGGTCAGGCCATCCAAATCATGAACCTTTGGCTTGGATTTAAAGAAACGGCGGGGCTCTTCCACGACATGCCATGAAAACCACTCACACGCTGTCCGAAGCTGAAATAATTGCAAAAGCCAAAGTATTGATGGAGGCCCTGCCCTACATCCAGGAATTTCGCGGAAGCATATTCGTGGTGAAGTACGGTGGAAGTTTCATGGATGATCCCGACCCCGAGATCAGAACGCGGGTTGCAACGGACATTGTATTTTTGGCATCGGTGGGCATACACGTTGTGGTGGTGCATGGTGGGGGGAAAGCCATTTCATCGGCCATGGAAACAGCCGGTATAAAACCGGTCTTTATCAACGGTCTCCGCTACACGGATAGGGAAACGATTTCCATCGTGGAAAAGACCTTAAACGATTCCGTAAACCTGGACATCTGCCAAGTCCTTCAGGCGAAAAAAGGTAAACCCTTAGCCATGCCCGGGCAAAAGCTTTTTTCGTGCAGGAAATTGGAAGAGGACCATCGGGGTAAAGCAATGGACCTTGGTTTCGTAGGGGAAATTCACTACGTTAGAACGCACCTAATAAAACGGGCTATTTCCCAGGGATACACCCCCATCATTTCACCGCTGGGTAGTGACGATCAAAATAACATATACAACATAAATGCCGATGTTGCAGCGGCACACGTAGCCCATTCCTTGCGAGCTCGACGGTTGGTTTACCTCACGGATGTGCCCGGTTTACTAAAAGATCCCGAGGATGGGGATTCCATCGTCTCCCATTTGCGCGAAAGTGAAGTGCCTCAACTGAAGGAGGAGGGAGTCATTAGAAAAGGGATGCTCCCCAAGGTCGAATCGGCCATCAAAGCGCTTCACGGAGGGGTTCACCGCGTCCACTTCGTTCCTGGCCTCCTTCCTCACAGCATACTCTTGGAAATCTTCACGGATAGAGGAGTGGGCACGGAAATAGTCCACTAACCTCAACGGCAATTTAAAATGAATTTAGAAAACGAAACAGAAGAATTATATAATAAGTATTGGCTAAACAACTACGCCAAGCCGGACCTCACCCTGGTCAGGGGGGAGGGCGACAAAGTGTGGGACGATCAAGGCAACCAGTACCTGGATTTCACCACCGGACTAGCCACCACTTCCATGGGTCATTGCCACCCCAATCTCGTGGCGGCCATAAAGAGCCAGGCTGCAAAAATAATTCACGCCAGTAACTTGTTCAGAAACGAAACCCAGGGACGACTGGCAAAGGCCCTGGTTGATAAGATTGCGCCCGGCCGGATCTTTTGCTGCAATAGTGGGGCCGAAGCGACCGAGACACTCATTAAACTATCGCGCTTGTTCGGTGCAAAAAAAAATGGAGCTGAAGCCAACGCCTTCAAGGTGATCGTTTCCAATAACGCTTTCCACGGGAGGACGTTCGGTGGTATGAGCGCCACCCCGCAACCAAAAATTCAAAAGGTTTTTAATCCACTCCTGCCAAATTTTCCAGTCGGGAAATTTAACGACATCGACAGTTTTGCCGCGTTGATAGACGAGTATACTGCCGCAATTCTGATCGAGCCCATCCAGGGAGAAGGTGGAATTCACGTGGCCAAACCGGAGTTTCTCCAGGACCTGAGAAGCCTTTCTGCGGAAAACGAGATCCTCCTGCTCCTGGATGAAGTACAAAGTGGTATTGGGAGAACCGGCAGGTTCTTCTCTCATGAAATCGCCGGGATTACTCCCGATGCAATCGGAATGGCCAAAGGACTTGGTGGCGGCTTCCCCATCGGGGCGGTCTGGATATCCGATGCATATGCAGAGCTTTTTACCCCTGGAAGTCACGGCTGCACCTTTGGCGGAACCCCCTTGGGCTGTGCGGCGGCCCTGGCCGTTCTGCAAACGATCGAGGAGGAGAACCTCTTGGAGCGGGTGACAAAATTGAGCGTGCCGTGGATCGAGCAATTGCAAGATCTGCAAAATAGGCACCAACTTATTGTTGAAGTTCGGGGAAGGGGATTTCTGATTGGTCTCGAGCTGAAAGAGGACCCTTCCGAAATTCAAAAGCTACTTCAGCAAGCCGGAATTTTGACCGTGCCGGCCAGCGGTAACGTCTTGCGGCTGCTTCCACCCCTTACGGTATCCGAAGAATCCTTGCGGCAATCGATTCAAATATTGGACGCGGTGTTAGCGACTCGGGGCAACCCCCTGGCATCGAATCATTAAAATCAGCAGAATTTATGAAACACTTTCTAAAAACAACCGACCTGAGAGACTTCGAAGTGGAAAAAGTTTTTTCTCTGTCTCAGCAATTCAAGCAAACGAGGGGAGTGCAGGTTTTTCCCGTATTAAATAATCAGTCCTGGGGCATGATTTTTTTCAAGTCCAGCACCCGCACGAGGATATCTTTTCTAGTGGGTATTCAGGAGCTTGGAGGTAATCCCTTGTATATTAAACAGGAGGAGATTCAACTCAGCCGCGGAGAGAGTATTGAAGACACGGCAAGGGTTCTCTCCCGCTATTTACATGGCATCATCATCCGTTGTTACGAACACAGCCTTTTGCAGGACTTTGTCGCCCACGGTAGCATTCCCGTAGTCAATGCGCTCTCAGATTTCCTGCACCCTTGTCAGATCTATTCGGATGTGTTTACCCTGCTTGAACGTTGGTCAGATGGTAAACATTTCATGGATTCGTTGAAGGGCAGAAAAATTGCATTTTTCGGTGACACAGCCAGCAACATGGCCAATTCCTGGATACTGGGTGGATCACTCTTCGGAATGGAGGTCGCCCTTGCCGGACCAAGTGACTACCAACCGGGGCCCGAAATCAAGGCCGCCATCGCATCTTCCGGATACACCCCAACCTACTCCTTCCATACCGATCCGATGGAAGCCGCGGAAAACGCCGATGTCATCTACACCGACGTCTGGGTGAGCATGGGTAAAGAGGGCGAGGAATCGAATCGCTTCAATATCATGAAACCTTACCAGGTCAATGCATCCATTATGGCCAAAGCCAAGCCGGATGCACTGTTCATGCATTGTTTGCCGGCGCACCCGGGTTACGAAGTAACGCGGGAGGTCATGGACAGTCCAGCCTCCATTGTGTTCGATCAGGCGGAAAACCGGCTTCATGCTCAAAAGGCTATCCTCGCAGTCCTGGCTGAAGCCAATAACCAATAATCTATCCTACATGTAATATGAAAATAGTTTTAGCATATTCCGGAGGATTAGATACCTCCGTGCTGGTAAGGTGGTTAAAAAATCACTACAACGCCGAGATCATCACCTTTGCCGCGGATGTGGGTCAGGGGGAGGAGCTGCGGGGCTTGCAGCAAAAGGCCACCGCGACGGGGGCAACTGCTCACTACACTACAGATTTGGTGGAGGAATTTGCCCGTGACTTTATTTTCCCCATCATCCGGGCAAACGCGGTTTACGAGGGCCAATACCTTCTCGGCACCTCAATAGCCCGTCCGCTCATTGCCAAAGCCCAGATCGATATTGCACGGGCGACCGATGCCGATGCCGTGGCCCACGGCGCAACCGGAAAAGGCAACGATCAAGTCAGATTCGAACTTGCCTATGCGGCGCTCGCACCTGATCTGAAGGTAATTTCACCCTGGCGCATGGAAGTTTACCGCCAGGCTTTTCCGGGTCGCAGGGAGATGATCGATTTCTGCACGGACAATCAGATCGATGTGGAAGCCTCGGCATCCAGGCCCTACTCGATGGATCGCAACCTGTTACACATTTCCTACGAGGCGGGTATACTGGAAGACCCTTGGTTTGATCCCACGGTGCCGGAAAATAAGTCCATGTTCAAACTCACCGTCGATCCCCAGGATGCCCCCGACGAACCCGAGTACGTCGACCTGACATTTGAGAAAGGCGATTGTATCGAAATAAACGGCCAAGCTCTTTCCCCTGCCAATGTGTTTCGCAAGTTAAATCAACTGGGGGGCATGCATGGCATCGGCCGAGTCGATATGGTGGAAAACCGTTTCGTCGGCATGAAGAGCCGAGGCGTTTATGAAACCCCAGGGGGCGCTATTCTTATGCACGCTCACCGGCAGATGGAATCCCTGACCATGGACCGGGATCTCATGCATTTGCGAGACGGTTTAATTCCCAAATACGCCGAATTGGTTTACTACGGATTCTGGTATGCCCCGGAGCGGGAGGCGCTTCAAGCCCTTATCGACAAAAGCCAGGAGACCGTATCCGGAACGGTGAGACTCAAGCTTTACAAGGGCAATGTGATCACGGTTGGCCGAAAGTCCCCCAACTCGCTTTACGACCAGAACCTAGCTTCCATGGAAGGAGTGGAGAGCGATTACAATCCCGATGATGCAACCGGTTTTATCCGCCTGCAGGGCCTTCGGTTGCGAGCTCGCCACAAAGCTCAGGGAGATGGCAGGAGCGATGCGGGCTAGCCCGCAAATCTCACAAATTTTCTACTACGCTCCGAAATGTCAGCACTGGAGTGGCCATCGTTAGATGCGCGACTTTGCAGGGTGTCGACCCAGCTTCACCCGCGCATCAGCTCGAAGCCCACACCAGCACTCGATCTTCGTTCGCTCGCTACGAATTTTATGAGATATGCGGGCTCGTGTGGTGTCCCAGAAATAACTTGAAAAATACGAGCGTGCCATGAATGGCCTGGCAAGGCTGCTTTTCGCAGCACGGGCCTGAAGGCCCTTGTGCGTAAAGCGAACGCCGCCTTGATGAGGCAGAAAAATCGCTGCGGTATTTTTATAAGGAATTTCTGGGACACCACACGAGCTACCTTTTTGTTGGACTTGGCGGACAAGATTCCCATTTAATGCCGCTCCTTGTATGCCTGGATGGCGGAATTGGTAGACGCGCCGGACTCAAAATCCGGTTCCTTCGGGAGTGAGGGTTCGAGCCCCTCTCCAGGTACCATGCTTCGCTCTGCGGGTTTGCGGGTCTGGGGTTTTCAAAGCCTTTCCCGGAGCGGTTTGTTAGGCTTGACCCCCCAAGTGAAAAATCTCCACACTCTCCCCCTTTATTTTCTGGTTCGGGCCGTAGCGCAGCCTGGTAGCGCACTTGCATGGGGTGCAAGGGGTCAGGAGTTCGAATCTCCTCGGCCCGACCAATTTTTTTCCTGAATTCATTGTTCAACAATACAGGTTCACCATAAAGACGGGTAAAATTTTTTGAATTTGGCCGATCCTGTTGGCATCCGCCCTTTTTTATGCCTCGGGTTCTCGTAACACCTTGGCGCTAAAGTATTGCAAGCCTGACCACGGATGGGCACGGATTGACACCGATGAGATATCCACACTCCGCGCATCAGCTCCAAACCCACACTAGACTTTTCGTTACCTATGTGGTTGGATCATTTCCCGTTTGAAAATTCGATTAAGTCCTCGTGAAATTGACCATTATCGCGAACAGGGTTTCGTGATTCCGGAGTTCCGTTTGTCGCCTGATCGCCTACGGCGACTGCGAGATGGGTTGGAACGGGTGATCGCGGCCAATCCTGAAACGCGACCGGAGAAACTTCTCAGCCCTCACATTCGAAGCCGTAAAGGAAAGGGCACGACCGGTGATGCCGTGTTTCTCGAGATCGCTCGCGACGAAGAGATCGTCGATATCGTTGAACAGCTCATCGGTGCGGATATCGTCCTGTGGGGTAGCCAGGCTTTCTGCAAACCGCATGGAGACGGGATGGAAGTGCCCTGGCACCAGGACGGTAAGTTTTGGCCCATCCGGCCGCTGGCAACTTGTACGGTATGGGTCGCCATTGACGACAGTCTCCTTGAAAACGGTTGCCTGCGCGTGATTCCGGGTTCGCACCGTGAAAAGATTCTGCATCAGCACCTCATGGAAAAGCGTTCGAACGTCGTCCTGACTCAGCAAATTGAGTCCAAAGTTTTCGATCCTTCGTCGGCAATTGATATCGAGTTGGAAGCGGGCCAGATGTCCCTCCACGACGTCTACCTGATCCACGGCTCCAATCCTAACCGTTCGCCACGGCGCCGGGCCGGGTTTGCCATTCGCTACATGCCGGGTTCATCCCTGTTTGACCGGGGTAAAGTATTAACCAATGGGGGCTACCAAAGTGACTTTGTATCCCGGCCCTTGTGGCTCCTGCGAGGGCAGGATCGAACCGGACAAAACGACTTCCTTATCGGTCATACGCCGAAGGAGCAAAGGAATTCACCATGCAAAGGAGCGACCCCAGAGACGACGCAGCCATGACGCCGGCGAGTAAGGGGGGCGTTGGGGTCCACATAATATTTTGGTTCGTTTCTAAACCGAATATTTGTAAAACTGTCCCTTGTTAGTTATGAAAATACGCTTCTTTCTCTTTGGTATTGCCTTTGCCGTCTTCGCAATGGGAATTGCCCAGGCCGTTACCGAGAGTATCGAAAGATCGCTCCCGGTGGTAGAGTGGGACAAATCTCCTCTTGATCGCTCCAACCAAAACCGGATTACCAGCTTTGCCGACATGTTGGCGGATGTCACTCCAGCGGTGGTCAGTGTCTCGACAACGAAAATCTTGGAAGGTCGGCGTTACAATTTGCCACCTGCCTTCCAGAACGATCCGTTTTTGAAACAATTTTTCGGGGTGCCCGAAGACGGTGATGATCGACCACGATCGGAAGGACTGGGTTCGGGAGTAATCGTCAGTAGAGACGGTTATATTATTACCAATAACCACGTCATCAAAGGGGTGGATTCTATTGTGGTGCGATTGGACGACGGACGTGAGTTTGATGCCGAATTGGTGGGAGCCGATTCCAAGACGGACGTGGCGGTTCTAAAAATTGAGGGAAACGATTTGCCCACGCTGGTTCTGGCCGACAGCGATCAAGCCCGCGTCGGAGACGTGGTTTTTGCGGTCGGTAATCCCTTGCGCGTTGGATTAACGGTTACGCAGGGGATCGTATCAGCCACCAATCGCACTTCCTTAAGTCTAATTGAAGAGGGTGGTTATGAAAACTTTCTGCAGACCGACGCTGCCATCAATCTGGGAAATTCGGGTGGAGCGCTGGTCGATGCTGAAGGGCGCGTCCTGGGGATAAACACGGCAATTCTTTCTCAGTCGGGTGGAAGTATTGGGATCGGATTTGCCATTCCCGTTAACCTGGCTCGAGGTATCATGATGAGCCTGGTGGAAACCGGTGAAGTCCGGCGCGGATTTCTGGGTGTAATTATCGATGACTTGACTTCGGACCAAGCCGTGCAGGACGGGGTGGGCAATATCCGAGGTGCGTTAATTACCAAGGTATTGCCCCACTCACCGGCGGAGCTGGCCGGATTAGAACCGGCTGACATAGTCACCGGAATTGATGGCAAAGAGGTTAATGGGGGACCGGATTTTCGTTTACAGATATCTCAGATTCCCCCGGATACACCTGTTGTTTTGGCGGTAATTCGGGAGGGGGAAATGATCGAAGTGCCGGTAGTGCTGGCCAAAAGGACAGATACTCAATTTGCTGATTTTACGGATGAATCGGTGGAATTGTTGAAAGGGGTGGTTCTCGTCGAAATGACTGAAGCTTTGCGCCAGGAGTTTAGGATAGGCCAGACGGTTCAGGGACTGGTCATCATCGAGGTCAGTAACGATTCACCCCATACGGGAAACCTGCAACCCGGTATGGTGATTCTGGGAATCAACCGAACCAAAGTTCAGACCACCAGCGAGGCGGCGGAATTATTTAAGCCGGGGAAAAATCTTCTCTACGTTTATTATCAGGGAAGAAACAACTTCCTGGTTATCCGCAAGGAATAGGTAAATCTTTCGGTCCCCCCATTCCCACTCGGTGGTAAGCTGTTACATTCGCCTGGCAGTGAGTTGTCCGGGCTCTAGTGTGGTGTCCCGGAAATAACTTGAAAAATACGAGCGTGCCATGAATGGCCTGGAAAGGCTGCTTTTCGCAGCACGGGCCTGAAGGCCCTTGTGCGAAAACCGAACGCCGCCAGGGTGTTCCATGCCACCTCGCCCTAAGGGCCGCGCGCTTTTTCGACCGATCGGCGTTAGCGTAGGTCGCCAGGGCCAAAAGCCCAAGCGACCTACGCCGCCTTGATGAGGCAGAAAAATCGCTGCGGTATTTTTATAAGGAATTTCTGGGACACCACACTAACTACCCGGCTTTTGCGGTGGAATTGCCGCCAATTCGGGAGGCAGGTCTGCCGGATGGTAGGTTGGAAAATTAAATTCGGCCAGGGCAACCACCGGCACATCAAAATCCGCCTGACCTGCGCTGCGGTCCACCAGCAGTGCCAGGCCAACCACCTCGGCGCGGTGTGCGCTGGCAATATCAATCGCTTCTTGAGCCCTTCCCCCTCGGGTAATCACGTCTTCGACGACGACGACTTTTTCTCCCGGCGCCAGTTTGAATCCCCTGCGCATGACCAGGATATCGTTTTGCTTTTCCGCAAAAATATAGCGCGCTCCGGCCTGACGGGCAACCTCCTGTCCAATGACCAGGCCTCCCATAGCCGGTGCCAGGACGGTTTCGAATTCCAGGTCCCCGAGCTTTTCCAGCAGCAATTCTGCCAACCGCTCCACTTTATCCAGGTGTTCTCCAACCCGGGCACACTGGAAAAAGTGTCCGCTTACCAAGCCTGATCTCAGAATGAAATGGCCTCGAAGCAGCGCCTTGGAGGATTGGAATATTTCCAGGACTTCCCGCTGTTTGTCGTTCATGATTACTACGGTGGGGGGGACTCGGAAGGGGTCAAACCTTGAATCCCGCATTGGCATGCACGTTGGAGGGGATGTCAGCCTACGGCCTCAGCAGCAAGAAATGGAGGATGGAGCCGGGAATCGGATTCGAACCGACGACCTACGCATTACGAATGCGTTGCTCTACCAATTGAGCTATCCCGGCCCTGTTGTGAACGAACAAACTGTCGCTTAATTAGGGTTTGTAAAGCAATTTGCGGGGGGAGTTCGGGCCATTGAAAAGATGGAGGAACCGTGGCTGGGGATATTCTTCAATGCGGTCTGCAATCGTTTTTCACGTTGATTCCGCTAAGTGGTTTCTCAAGGTATGAACCCCTATGAGTAAAGCACTGGAAGAGGGAAGTGAGTTGATGCTCGACTTCGGAAAGCTGCGAAAAGTAGCCTCCATCGATGCCGAGGTGGTGTCGGCCGTAGCTCAGGATGTCGATTCAGGTGAGGTATTATTGGTGGGTTATGTGAATAAGGTTGCCCTGCAAACTGCGCTGGAAGAAGGGCTGGCTACCTTCTGGAGTACTTCGCGCAATGAGTTGTGGATCAAGGGAAAGACCTCGGGCGATTACTTGGAATTGGTCGAGGTTCGCGTAAACTGCGAGCAGAATTCCATTTTGTACCGCGTGCAGTTGAAGGGAGCGGGGTCCTGTCATACCAAAGGATCGGATGGAAAGGCGCGATTGGGTTGTTATTATCGTCGTATCAGGCCCGATGGAACCCTGGAATTTGTTTGAGACTAGGCATCGCCGGGACCCTGGATTTGGTCTAGATCCTGGGCCACCGCGGAAATAAGGATGTCGTATCGGCGATCGACTTCCAACGTGGCGAGAATTTTCTGTTTCAGGATGGGATCGGCAATGATTGCGTAGGCGACCAGGTCCACAAATTGATCCGGGTCCTTCAGCTTGTCGATAAATGGAATGAGCTGGGCAGGAACGTCCTGTTTGAGGTTGGAACGCAGGTGTATCAGCTCCATCAACCGGTCGCGTTTATCGGTCAAATCATCCCGGTTGATATTTCGCCTGGATTTTAAGGGCACAATATCCGCCTCGCGATACGGTTTGTCTTCAAAAATTTTTGCCAGTTTGACCCGGCTCAATCCCTGGAGGATGAGGTGGGAGGTCCCGTCGTCATGGGTTTGGCAGGCGCGAATCATGCCGATGGTAGCCACTTCATGGGCCGGCTCCTCTTCAAATCCCAGTTCTATCGCTTCCGACTTCAGCCCCGCCACGGCAAACATCCTGTGTCGATCCAAACAGAAAGACAGCATCTTCCGGTAACGTTCTTCGAAAATGAATAGGGGCATCATTACCTGAGGAAAGAAAGCCACCTCATTGAGAGTCATGACTGGAATTCGCGATGGCAGCTCAATTTCGACCTTCATGACACAAATCTATAGAAAAGGGGCTTTTAGAAATCAAGCGATCCCGAGGCTAATCGAAATTTTTTTACCCTTTAGCTGTGCTAATAAGTGACATCTCGCCAGGCCCAAGGATTACATTTGGAAGGGTCCAGGTTATCTTTATTTTCGGCAAAGTAAACGGCCAGGCGGAAGTAACAGAGTCGTTTGGGATCGGGCGCGGGCCGGATTTTTTTAAGGTCGTTAAAGAGGGATTCCGGACTTCGGCCCTGCAATTGAAATATGTCGGTGATACCCATATCGAGCAAATCCCTGGCCGAGGCGACATCCATCTCGGGAATTTGCATTATGCGACAATTCAGCGCCTCGTAATCGATTTTCTTTTTCGCCATAGCCAGTGAATTTAGTGAACGCTGGGGCGGAACGATCCAAGCTCTTTTTTGTCTCGGCCAGCCCGGTGGATGTGACAGACCCCGGTTTTGTTGGATACTAGTGTGTCACAGGTGTGACACTTTGAGTCATATATCTTGGTTCATTTGCAGGGCCTGTTGCTCCTAAAATGCGGTAAACTTTTATAATAGAGCTAGTTAGGTGATTTCTGTTTACAGTGGCACCGGCATTGCTCTACCGACTAGTGCTAACGTTTTCAATTTACTTTAAACATATAAATATAACCAAAATTAGAACTGCAATGAGTCAGATCAAACCTCTTGGAAATCGAGTTCTTCTCAAACGAATTGAAGAAGATGAGCAAGTAAAAGGCGGGATCATTATCCCTGACACCGCCAAGGAAAAACCTCAGGAAGCCGAAGTGGTAGCACTCGGCACCGGGAAAAAAGATGACGACGGCAGCGACCACGAGTTCTCCGTGGCTATTGGCGATCGCGTTCTCACGAGCAAATACGGTGGAACCGAAGTCAAGCTTGGCGAAGTCGACTACATTCTGTTGGATGAAGACGACATCCTCGGCATTATCTCTTGATCAACCCTTAATTTCAACCATGCAACATTATGCCTAAACAATTATTATTCGGCGAAAGCGCGCGTAAAAAGATACTGATGGGGGTGGATGTTCTCACCCAAGCGGTAAAAGTAACTCTCGGGCCTAAAGGCCGCAACGTCGTTATCGACAAAAAATTCGGATCACCGACCGTAACCAAGGACGGTGTCACCGTGGCCAAGGAAATCGAACTGAAGGATCCCTATGAAAATATGGGGGCCCAGATGGTTCGCGAGGTGGCCTCCAAAACTTCAGATGCTGCCGGAGACGGCACCACAACTGCTACGTTATTGGCCGAGGCCATCTATAAGGAAGGCCTTAAGAACGTAGCGGCCGGGTCCAATCCCATTTACCTGAAGCGTGGTATTGACAAGGCGGTAACCGCAGCGGTCGTTGAGCTGGGAAATATCAGCAAGTCCGTGGAGGACCGGGAAGAAGTTCGCCAGGTCGCTACCGTATCGGCAAACTGGGACACCCAGATCGGCGACATCATCGCCGACGCCATGGATAAGGTGGGAAAGGATGGAACCATTACGGTTGAAGAAGCCAAGTCCATTGAAACCACCCTGGAAGTGGTGGAAGGAATGCAATTCGACAAGGGTTACTTGAGCCCCTACTTCGCCACCGACACCGAAGCCATGGAAGCCGTTCTTGAAGACGCGCAAATCCTGCTTCACGAGAAGAAAATCACCAACCTCCAGGACCTGCTTCCCTTGCTGCAAAAAGTAGCTCAGGCTGGAAAGCCTTTCATGGTCATCTCAGAAGATGTGGAAGGCGAAGCCCTGGCTGCTCTGGTCGTAAACAAGCTCCGTGGCACCCTGAATGTTTGTGCGGTAAAAGCGCCCGGATTTGGCGAACGTCGCAAAGCGATTCTCGAGGATATAGCCATCCTGACCGGTGGTAAGCTCATTACTGAAGACCTGGGAATTAAGCTGGATAACGTCCAGGTAAGCGACCTTGGGTCGGCCAAGCGCATCACGGTGGACAAGGAAAACACCGTCATCGTGGAGGGAGGCGGAACCGGCGCCGAAATCCAGGGCAGGGTTAAACAAATCCGCCGTCAGATTGATGAAACCACCTCCGATTACGATCGCGAAAAACTGCAAGAGCGTCTGGCCAAACTGGCTGGGGGAGTTGCCGTTATCAACGTGGGTGCGGCAACCGAGCCCGAAATGAAAGAAAAGAAAGCTCGCGTGGAAGATGCGCTGCATGCTACCCGCGCTGCGGTTGAAGAAGGTATCGTAGCCGGTGGCGGAGTCGTCCTGCTGCGCATCGCCGATGTCATTGATTCTCTCGAACTGGAAGGTGACGAAAAAATTGGTTCTGCCATCGTTCGCCGCGCAGTTGAGTCTCCCATCAAACAGCTTTGCGCCAACGCCGGTATCGAAGGTGCGGTAGTAGCTCAAAAGGTCAATGAAGGAGAAGGAGCGTTTGGTTTCAACGTGGCCACCAACCAATACGAGGATCTGATCAAGGCTGGCGTAGTGGACCCAACCAAGGTGACGCGCACCGCTTTGCAGAATGCCGCTTCCGTGGCCGGACTGCTGCTCACCACCGAGTGTTTGATTACGGATTTACCCGAAGAAAAGCCCGAGCTGGCTGGTGGCGATCCCCACGGTGGCATGGGTGGAATGGGTGGCATGATGTAACTCAATCGCCAATACATTACTTTCAAAAAAGCCCTTTCTTGGAGAAGGGCTTTTTTGTTTTTTGTCTATCCCGCATGTTTCACTATCCCGCATATCTCATAAAATTCGTAGCGAGCGAACGAAGATCGAGCGCTGGTGTGGGCTTCGAGCTAATGCGCGGGTGAAGCTGGGTCGACCGTCGGGGTCATGCCTTTCATTTTTGCAGCCATGCCAAAATGCAAGGCTTGACCCCTTCCCCGCCCCAAGGTCGCACCAGCGCCGACATTTCGGAGCGCAGTAGAAAATTGGGTGATGTCGCATTCGCTCGGTAGTGAGATTTGCGGGCTAGCGAGCGAATGCGACATCAAACAATTCAGGACGCAGTAGAAAAATTGTCAGGTATCCAGGCTACCGGGGGACGGTCAGGGATTTGCCGTTGTGGCGAGGCGTGAGCGACAACAGGTAGGGAACCGCTTGTTTTGCCCACACGCTGGCATTGTGATAACTGGATGCGTCGGGGCCAAAGCAACTGCGCAGCATGTCGGTGTCGATGACGCCCGGATTTAGTGGAACGCAAGCCATTCCAGCCGGCAATTCCTGGGCCAAGGACTTACTGAGCCCCTCCATGGCCCACTTGGAAGCGCAGTAGGGCGCTACCCTTGGCGAGGTGCTGCGACCCCAGCCCGAACTGAGGTTAACAATAATTCCCGATTGGCTTTGCACCATGGCTGGGACGAATGCCTTTATGCAGTGAAAGACTCCCTGGATATTGATGTCGAAAACCGCTTTTACCTCACCTACGTCCAGTTCCCATAGCGGGTGTGTTGAGTTGATGACGGCAGCGTTGTTTATTAATAGATCGGGTGGGCCGAACTGGCTTACAATGCTATGAGCCCAGTCATCGACCTCGCTGAAGTTTGCCACGTCCACTCTGTCAAATATGTGCTCCGGGAATTGTTGAGCCATATCAGTCAGATCCTCCTCCGAACGACCGCAGCCAAACACCTGATTTCCGCTCTTTACAAAACCTTCTACCAAGGCTCGTCCGAGTCCCCGTGTTGCCCCTGTTACCACGATCTTTTTACTCATGAACCGGAGTGTAGAGAAACCGGGCTGGGGTTAAAGGAGGATTTCAATGCGCATGACGCTGAGTAAGAAAACTCGGGAAGGAGCCAGAAAATTACTCTTCATGCTTTCTATTGGAAGAGTGTTTATGCGTTAAACTACTTTATAGCAAAACCTTCGACAAGTTGTTCAGCGCCTTGCGGGTGTGGTGGAAAGTCTGATAAAGATGGTCGTAAACGTCCTGCATGGCGAACTCCCGCGCCAGCGGATGATTGCGCGCCGCCTTGAAGTGGCTTCGCCCCATCGATTCGTAATAGCGCAAACCGGGAGCTGCGGTGCGCCTTTCCTTGTGGCGAATGTGATTGGGAAATAATCCGGATAGGAAAAGGGTTTGATTGCCCAGGTGGGCGTAGAGGAAAAATCGGTGGTAGTAATCCGACTTTTCGATTTGAGCTACGATATCCACCAGGTAGCGAAGCGGAGCCTTAAGGCCGGGAAAGAGTCGTTTATGGCTATCGGACCTGGAAAACGTCACTAGCAGGCTCGCCACGTAGTCGGTCAAATCGCGGTCATCAATGCCGGCATCCAGCAGCGTTTGCCTTACCAAGACGTAGAAATAGAAGTGAGTGGATATTTTGAGTGTTTGTGACCGGTCCTGAATGGCTTCGTACAAAGCCGGCTGGTCCAATATCGAATCGAGCGCATCCGGGTCCAGAAGCAATGACTGGAGAGCGACGCTATCAGTTGGAGATTGCCCTAAGGCCGCCTTGATGAAGGCAAAATCCTCGCCGGACAAGCGTGTCCGACATTTTGGACGGACGAGATTCATAAAAAACAATTTAGCCGGATTATCTCACAAAATTCGTAGCAAGCGAACGAAAATCGAGTGCTGCCGCGAGCATCGGGCTGATTCGCGGGTAAACCTGGGTCGACACATAAACAAGCGAAGCGTAGACGAACAATCATAAATCTCGCATTGACATGCAAGATGGCGGGGTGTCGGCCTGCGGCCTCGGTAGCAAGGAATGCCCCCGGGGTGGTTCACCGGTTACCCACTAAAATTTGCATCAACTATAAGTTGTAGCAAAGCAGTTCCTCCTTGTGCTGAAGGCGGTTTTGGCATGGCGTTTATGGCAAATGGAAATCACATTTTTGGGCACGGGAACTTCGCACGGGGTTCCCATGATTGGTTGCGATTGTGAGGTTTGTAGCAGCGTCAATCCCCATAACCGGCGTGGACGCACCTCGATTCACGTGAAGGTGGGTGGCTACGGTGTGCAGGTAGACGCTGCACCGGAATTTCGCCTGCAATGCATTGAAAATGGTATCAACCGCATCGACTGGGTCGTCCTCACGCATGGTCATGCTGACCACATTGCCGGGATGGACGACCTGCGGAGATTTGTCGATTTTCGGGGGGGAGAAGCCTTGCCGGTATACGGTTTTTCGGAAACCTTGGACCGATTAAAGCAAATGTATCCTTACGCCGTGCGGGACCGTCCCGAATTTCGCGGTTATCCGGCTTTTGTACCGCATACAGTGAGACCCCGGGAAAGGTTGGAGTTTCCTTGGGGGACGCTTCATACTACCGTTCTGCCCCACGGGCAGTTTGATGTAATGGGACTGGTTTTTTCGGAAAAGGCCAGCGGCAAAAAATTCACCTATTTCACCGACTGTAAGACGGTGGAAGAATCGCAACGTTCTTTAGCGTCCGGGTCTGAGATCGTTGTCTTGGATGGATTGCGACATGACCCGCATCCGACCCACATGACTATTGGGAAGGCAATTGAAGTGGCGGCCGCGATCGGCGCCCCCCAAACATTTTTAATTCACATGACTCACCATGTGGAACATGATCGAGTGGATGCAGCACTGCCCAATGGTGTGAATCTCGCTTATGATGGATTGCGTATCGTTTTATAGCGCAATTTAATTGAATGGCCAGATCATCGGAATCAGGACAATACTGACGCTGAAATACGTCAGGTTGAGTGGCAGGCCGAATTTCAGGAAATCGCCGAAGCGGTATCCGCCGACCCCATAGACCAAGGTATTGGTCTGGTAACCTATGGGAGTGGAGAAGCTGGCCGAAGAAGCAATTGCGGTAACAATGAGAAAAGGGCGGGGATCAATCCCCATACTGGCGGCAATGCTGATTCCCACCGGGGCCAAAAGAGCGGCGGTAGCGTTATTGGACAATATCTCGGTGAGGAACGAACACATTAAGTACATAACCGCCAGCATTACGTAGGGTTGCCATTCCTGAGGGACCAAGCTGTTTACCGCCGCGACGGCGTTGTCAGCTAGGAGGGTTGATGCGCCGGTTTCCTGCATGGCCAAACCCAGAGCGAGCATTCCATAGATTAGGAAAATAATATTCCAGCTCACCGCGGAAAAAGCCTCTTTGGAATTGATACACTGGGTGACGAAAAGCACCGCCACCCCCATGATAGCGGATGCCACGATGGGGAAGCTGGTGAAGGTAGTAAAACCCACGATACCCAGGATAACAGCGACGACAATGGGTATTTTTTTACGTCGACCTTTCGAGGCTAAATGGGGCTTGTCCAACAAAATGATATCGTCCGAGATGCGCATCGTGGCTATGGCTTGGTCGGTACCCATCATCAGGAGGGTATCCCCGAATTCGAGCGGCAAGGTGGCCAGTTTTTCCCGGACATTTTTTCCTCGGCGGTGCAGCGCCAGAATAATCATGCGGAATCTTTGGCGGAAGTCGGTTTCTGCCACGGTTTTGCCGGCAATGGAGGAATTTGGGCCTATGAAACCTTCTACGATGGATCCCTCGGAGGCGGCGATCTGTTCGAGACCCTCGCCAATTTCGCCGAGAAAATTTAATCCTTCGATAGAGCGGGCCAGGGCAATACCATGGGGTTTGCAGGCCAAGAAGAGCCGGTCGCCCGCTTGCAGGGTGATCTCGTTGATTTTCTCGACTAGTGTTACGCCTTCGCGCACAATTTCCAGGGCCCTCACCCCGGGGGTTTTCAAGATCCCGGAATCCAGCAGTCCTTTTCCGACCAAGGGGGAATGTTGGTGAATAATAGCTTCGGTAATAAATTCCCTACGTTCTTCGGGGGTGAGAATTTGTGTCAGGGTCTCTCGCACAGGCAGTCGTTTTTTGGAAAAAACCAAGAGGTATATTGTGCCCAAGACCAACAACGGTAGTCCAACCTTACCCAATTCGAACATGGCCAGTGGCTGCAGTTGGTAGCTTTGGGCGATACCGCTTACCAGAATATTGGTACTGGTACCCATCAAGGTGCAGGTTCCTCCGAAAATGGAGGCGTAAGAAAGCGGAATCAGAAGTTTGGAAGCCGGCAGGTCCATCTTGCGAGCCAGGCTCAGGAGGACGGGTATAAAAATTACCACGATCGGGGTGTTATTAACAAAGGCAGAAAGAAATGCGGCGAATGCAATGATAACCAGTAGCAATGGGACATAACCCGCTTTGGCCAGACGATCGAAATAGCTGCTCATGATTTCAATAGCTCCGCATTTTTCGAGGCCGGCGCTGACGATAAACATGGCCCCTACGGTTACCGGGGCGGGGTTGGACAATACGGACAAGGCCCCCTCGACTTGTAGCAAACCCAGCACCGGGAGAAGGGCAAATACGCTTATGGCCGTAACCTCAACCGGTACTTTTTCCCAAATAAAGCTGGCCAGGGCCAGTCCCAGGATGCCGAACACCATGGCTATTTCAGGCGTCATAGGAGGTTATATTGCAAGGTGTTGGCTAAAAAATCCAGCGATCAATTACTAGAATAATGAAGAGGAGGGGCAGGTGCACGATGGAGGCATAAAAAAGTTTTTTCGCGGGTATATCCATATCGGTGGCATGGAAAAAGTGCCAAGCCCTCGAGCCTATAAAGGCCGACAACAGGGTGGATCCGATCGCGTATATCCAATTGGCTAAACCGAGAAAAATGGGCAGAGCAGCGATGACGATCAACGACAGCGTATATAGGAGGGCGCTCCAACAGATCTTCTGCGCTCCATTTTTTGACAGCACCAACACGCGGAAGCCAGCCCGTTGGTAGTCCTCCCGATATATCCAGGAGATAGCCATAAAGTGTGGCATTTGCCAGGTGAATATGACGCCAAATAATACCCAACCCAGCGCGGTGACCGAACCCTCCGCCGCAATCCAGCCCATCAGGGGTGGAATGGATCCCGGAAGGGCTCCAATTTCTGTCGCCAGCGGGGTTACTTTTTTGAGCGGAGTATAAATGGTCACGTAAATGAGTATGGTGCCCAGTCCCAATAGACCCGTGGCGAGGTGTGTCCACAAGCAAAGTACCGCCACACCTGAGGCGGAAATAAGAATGCCCATCCACAATGCAGTATTCATGCCGATCGAGCCGCGGGGAAGCGGCCGATTCTGAGTGCGGAGCATCTGCTTGTCCTCATCCCGTTCCCACCACTGGTTTAAGATTGCGGCACCCGCTGCAGCCACAGTGGTACCCAAAACCAGAGAGAGGAAAACGGTATTGTCTCTGGCAGGGTTGGCCGCGAAATAACCCAACAATGCAGTGATGATCGACATCATGCTGAGCCTGGGTTTGGTGAGTTCGACATATTCCATCCAACGCGACTTTGCAGGCCCCGATTCGGATACCAGAGGCGAAGATGGTTTAATTTGCAATGTATCGGGTTCTCCCAAACTCATAATTTTGTTTTTTCTGAAGAAACTCCTGCCAGTCCCAGATCGGCTGGAGCCCGAGGGACTACCGCGACTTGAACAGATCGCGAAGGTTGAAATTGAAAGAAAGTGATGACCCAGGAGGTTGCCAGCAAAAATGCTCCTACCAGGACGTGGACAGTGGTGGGGACCGGACTACGTAAGGTCCATATGATGAAAGCTCCAATTACCACTTGTGAGGTCAACAGGGCGATACCCAACCAGCCCAGAATGCGAATCCGGATATTGATTTTTCTATCGAGAATCAGACCAATAGCCCAGACCAGATACCCGGCAACTATGATGACTGCTATCACTCTGTGAGCAAAATGAATAGCGATCCCGAAGTTCCAAGCATGCGGCACAATGCCACCGTCCGGGGTGAGGGGAAAGGTGGGAATTGCCAAACCGGCTCCCGAATGACGCATAATGGCTCCGACAATGATCTGAACAAAAATCAGCCCGCAGACGATGAGACCTCCCGTTTTTACCCGTTTTATGGAATCCGCGGAAAAAGCCCTGATCCGGAACCACCAGGGTGATTGAGCTGCGGCGATAGAGGCGACCAGGCACAACACAGTGGGGGCCAGACAACCGTGAACCATGGCAAATTGCAGGCTGTTAAACAAAACGCGCATGCCCCCTACCAGGCCCTGCAGTACGACCAGGGCCAGTGCCGCTATGGCCAGGTTTCGCATCCATGCCCTTTTTTCCTCGATCCAGATCCATACCGTTAGAATAAGGATCAAAAGTCCCATAGTGGCGCCGAGTATCCGGTGGCTATGTTCGGCCAGCATGGCCCGGTCTTCCAGCCATCCTTCTGGATTGAGCGAACCATTGGAAAGCGGCCAATCGGCAAACACCATGCCGGCTCCAATGGAGGTGGTAAATCCACCAGCATAGAGCAGGAAGGACATAGCAAAAAGCACGGCCAGGCTAAACCATGCCAGTTTGGCCTTATACTCCGCTGTTCTTCTCGTCTTCAAATCGAATTGTGGGATCAGACCTTGAATCGGGGGCTGGAAAGGGGTCAACCAAAGGTTTTTCCGTCCCAGCCCCACATCGTGCGAGGCGGAGAGGAAAAATGAATGTAGACCCGGGCAGGATCGAGGGGCAGTAGCTCAGACAGAAGATTGCATAATTTTTCAGACAAGTTGGCTGTGCTGGACTCGGGTAATCCCAATGAATCGATAGTGGCCAGGGCACAAGGATCGGTACTGCCGGAAAATAGCATCTCTTTTTCCCAATCGATTTTCACCATCATAAATGACTCCGGTTTGCCCAGCCAATCGCTGGCCGCTTTAGAGAGTTGTATTGAAATTTTATTTCCGTCTCCCGATATTGGGGGAAGATTGGTGCTAAGTGTGATTAGAGGCATGAAAATTTGGGTTTACTATGGAATAAGATGGTCGGATGAAAATGGCTCATCCTCATCCATGATTTGAATACTCGAGGCAGCATTACAAACCTTTGCTTATGAAATTTTCCCCACGGCCCAATATTTACCTGGTCGGTTTTATGGGAACGGGTAAATCCACCCTTGGGCGGCTGTTGGCCCAGGAACTCGATTATAGTTTTGTAGATAGCGATCATCAGATCGAGAAGACCACCGGCTTGACCATCCCGAAAATTTTTGAGTCCGGGGGTGAAAACGCGTTTCGGGACCTGGAGCGCCAATTCGTGGAGTCGGGCCATGCGGAGCAGGGATGCGTGGTTTCCTGTGGGGGTGGAATGATTTTTCAGCCCGGAATCCTGGAGAAGTTGCAGGGCAAGGGGTTGGTGGTTTCGCTATTTGCATCGCCCGAAACAATTTATGAACGAACCCGCGGCCACCTGAACCGTCCCTTGCTCGAGGTGGAGGATCCCCTGGCCCGGATACGCGAGCTCCTGGAAGAGCGGTTGCCGGTTTACCGGGAAGCGGGTATTGGGGTACTGACCGACGGCCGCACCACCAGTGACATCGTAAATCACATGAAGCGAATTTATCTGCGCAAAGCAGTAAAGCGTTAGCCC
The DNA here is from genome assembly GCA_965250065.1 of Opitutales bacterium. Lineage (GTDB taxonomy): Bacteria > Verrucomicrobiota > Verrucomicrobiia > Opitutales > UBA2995 > JAABVD01. Next base: position 3,431,437 of record OZ252288.1, on the reverse strand, counting down.
GGTAGTGAGACATCCGGGTCAGGAAAGGGCTTCCCCCTTATCGATGGCCGCTGTCATCTTATCGACAAAGCTCTTGGGCGGGCGTATTGGTTTGCCAGATTTTTCGATGAATGCGTGCTCGGACGATCCAGTGGCCAAAAGTGTTTCCATGCGGCGCACTTCATATTCGATGTGAAAGCGGATGCCGGACCTTTCCTTAACGATGCATACAATGGTGAGCCAGTCATCGAAAAAGGCGGGACTGCGGTAACTCACTTTTACGTCCAGGACCGGTATAAAAAAGCCCGATGCTTCCAGATCGCGATAAGGAAGCCCAATACGGTCGAGCATTTCGATGCGCGCCTTTTCAAACCAGAGCACGTAATTTGCATGGTGAGCAAACCCCATGGCATCGGTTTCGCCATAGCGCACCCGAATTTTGCTTTCGGTGTGGATCATAATTTTGGCCGGGCAAGGCTTTTGAGCCGATTATGTTTCGGTAACCATGCCCCGGTGACTGAACAACATATCGACGGACTTGTCCCATTTATAATTGTTGACCCACAACCGGCCGTTTTCACCCAGTTGCCGCCGCAATTTGTGATTGCTGATAAGGATGGCAAATGCATCGGCCAGGGCCTCTTGGTCTCCGGGTGGTACCAGCAGGCCCGTGCGCTTATGCACGACAGCATCGGGAACTCCCCCCACGTGGTGCGCCACCACCGGTAAACCGTGGGCCGAAGCCTCCAGGTAGACCAATCCAAAACCCTCAACGCTATTTTTGTAGTTGATACTGGTCATGGCAAATATATCGGCAAGTTCATAGACTTGTCTGAGGCCTTCGTCATCCAATTGGCCCAGCATTTTGACGTCGACATCGCTTTGCGCGACCAGCTTTCGCACCTCTCTCTGATAATCGCTGTGCCGACCATTGCCGACTATCCAGAACTCGACCTTGGGTTTCAATTCAGGCGGCAGCAGGTTCAGCGCTTTTAAAATAAAGCTCTGACCTTTTCGCGGGTGGAGGCGGCCCACGGTGAGGATGACCACTTTTTGATTGTCGTAAGCTTTTCGGTGGTTGGCGCCGACAAAATCGGAACGCAGTGCGCAGGGGGTGAGTACCGCTTTGTGCCGGGCTTCCGGAAACCGGGAGATGAGCATGCGATGCGTGAAGGTGGATACCGCGCTAATGCGATCGGCCTTCTTTATCAACTTTCTCAGTAGCAAGCGTTGATGAAATTTTGCGTAATATTGAAGTATCTCCGAGCCGTGAAATGTGAGGTAGAGTTTTCCGGGTTTGAAGGCCTTGAAAAATTGCAAGTATAGCATGGCAGAAATCGGTCCCGGTTCCGGCAGGTAGACGGCCGCCCTGCGCAGGTCCCGCCGTTTGTCGATGATTTCCTTGGAAATCTTGAAAAGGCAGGACAGATTCTGACTTCCTTTCATTTCCAACCGCCGGACCTTAAATGGCCAGGGCTTATCGGTGCCGTTCCGTCGGCTTTGAGGAGCCCAAACTTCAACCTGAAACCCCGCCTCGCTACTGGCCAGGGCCATTTCCTCCGTAAAGGTGGCTATGCCTCCCTTCTGGGGATGAAATTCGTGGGTTAAAATTAAGAGGGTTCGGCTAAATTTTCCGTTATTTTGAGGCTGGGGCCGATCATTATTTCCGAAAATTAGCATTTACATCCCCGATGAAGCGAAAATAGTTGGCTGATTACAAATGAATTCTGGGATTGAAATAGAAACTGTTGCCGTAAGCTCGCTTACGCCAGAAGAGCGCGCCGATCTTGAAGTCAGTCTGAAGCGGTGTTCAGAAGAAACTCGAAAAGCGGTATTTGAATTTAGGGAAACGGGCCAAGTCCGCCTTCTGCCCAGTATTGTAATGGGATTGATCGAAAGATTTTTGGAGCCGGAAGTCCGCTCCCGGCTGGGAGGCGGGGATGGCTCGGTTCGTTTGGTCGACGATTTGGGCATCGATTCTCTCACCATGATGGAGATCATTGTGCTGGTTGAGGAGACCCTGGACATATCCATCGATAACGAAGAGTTGCGCGACCTGCGGACATTGGACGATGTGAGCAGTTTTATCGATGCCAAGACGAGGGGCCTCCCCATTCCCAATCGAGGTAGACACTTTGGGATTGAAGCAATCGGCGCGGCGGTACCCCACCGGCCCCCCTTTCTGTTTTTGAAGGAGGTGATGCTTGAAAAAGGGAAAGCGATAGGTACCTACCCCATTACCGGCGAGGAAGATTTTTTTCAAGGACACTTCCCGAAGAATCCAGTTTTACCGGCGAGCATCATGTTGGAGGCCCTGGGTCAGTTGGCTGTATTTTACCTGGTGACGACCCAAAAGAGTGGGACGGGCTCGTTGGTCGATAGCGGTAAGATTCTATTTACCGCGGTTGAGACGGTTCGCTGCCAGCGCATTTGCGTGCCGGGTGAGGTCTTGACCCTGAGCGTCAAGCTCAAGCATATTCGCCATCCGTTGGCCATATTTGAGGGCAAGATAACTGTCGACGGTGAGAGCGCCGCCTGGGCAGAAGACATCAGCCTGACTTTTGACTGGTTAGGTGATTTGAACGTTCATTAACTCTTAAACAGCCAAACAATTTGCTTGCCTGTCTCTTTGATGCCGGGGGACGATGAGGTAAGTTTCGCCCGACACATGGCACGCGTATTCGTAACAGGCTTGGGTTATATTTGCAGCATCGGAAATGATCAGGAAACTGTGGTGGAAAACCTGCGCAACCTGAAACATGGCATCGCCTTGTATCCTCCACTGAACGTGCCGGATTCACCCGTGAAGGTTGCCGCGCCGGTCAAGGAATTTGATGTCGAATCCCTCGATCAGGAGGACTGGACCTATCCTCCCCGTTACAAAATCCGCCGGGAAACTATTCGCAGTTTTTCACCTCACGTGCTTTTCGCCTATTGCTCCTTTCTACAGGCGATTGAGGATGCAAATCTGGAAGATGTGGATATTTCCAATATTGAAACGGGCATATATACGGCATCCGGAGGGTCCACGCGTTTTATCCACCACAATCTGCAACGAATGGAAAAACGAGGGGTTATGCGGTGCAATCCTCTAAACATCGTATCCTCCGTAGCTGGGACACTCAGCTTCAATCTCGTATCTCATTTCAAAATACTAGGGGCCTCAACGGGCTTCGCATCCGCCTGTGCCTCTTCCGGGCACGCGATGGGTTTTGCCTACGATGAGGTTCAGCGTGGCCGGCAAAAACGCATGTTTGTTGTTGGTGCGGAGGATTGTAATTTTGAAAGTATAGTGCCGTTTTGTGGCATGCGTGCTCTGAGCCTCTCCCACGATCCGGATATAGCCTCCCGGCCATTTGATAAAACGAGGGAAGGATTTGTTTCCTCCGGTGGAGCGGTTACCTTGGTGCTAGAATCTGGAAAGGAGGTAGATCGGCGTGGTGTCCCGGTCTATGGAGAAATGGTGGCTTGGGGACAGGCTTCGGATGGGCACAATGTAGCCATGTCGCATCCGCAAGGGCGTGGACTGCAAGCCGCCATGCTGCAGGCCCTGGGCCAGGCAGATATTCAACCGGCTCAGGTCGGGTACATTAACGCTCATGCCCCTTCCACCTTCATTGGGGATCGTTCCGAGGTGCAGGCCATCGCCAAGGTCTTCAACCCGGCAGAAGCCAAGCCCATGATCAGCAGCACCAAGGCATTGACGGGTCACGGGCTTTCACTTTCGAGCGCCTTGGAAGCCGCCCTATGTATGAGCTCTCTAAAAAATGGATTTGTCCCCGGATCCGCCCACATCAAGCAGCTCATGTCAGAGGCGGAGGGCTTAAATATTATTCGTCAAACAGTGAACACAACGCCCGCCTATATTCTGAGTAACAGCAGTGGATTTGGGGGAGCCAATACCTCACTCATTTTCAAGCCATGTCTGAATTGAGTTCGCGCTACAGCCGTGCGCTGGTGACGGGCGCACGCTGCGGTTTGGGAAAGGCCTTCGCGACCAGGTTGATAAAGGAGGGCATTGAGGTGTGGGGAACCTCCCGAAAACCGCATGCGTTTCGCGGCCTCGATGGAATAACGAGCGTCCTGATCGATTTAGACAGGGAGAAGGATTTGTCCCAATGGTACACGGACTTGGATGATCGGGCGGGTGGTTTCGACCTCTTGATTAACAACGCCGGATACGGGACTTTTGGGAAGTTTGGGGACCATGGGGATGAGGATATCGACAGCCAGTTGCGAGTTCTTCTCATAGCCCCCATGCAGATTGCCTTGGGAGCGATGAAGTGCATGCGGTCCAGGAACCGGGGTTGCATCGTCAACGTTTCCTCACTGGCGGGAAGTTTGTGGATTCCATTCTCAAGCGCTTATAACACGGGCAAAGCCGGATTATCGGCCTTTAGCCAAAGCCTGATGTTAGAGGCTCCAAAGGATCCCCCGTGGATCATAGATTTTTGTCTCGGAGATTACCGAACTCGGTTCAACCGGTCCGTGGTAAGGCGGGGGGAGCAATCGGAGAAGTTGCAGAAAGTCTGGCGGCGGCTCGAACAAAACACCCGGTCTGCACCATCGCCCGAACGGGCGGCAAAGGATTTAATATTCGGACTCAAACGATTTCAGCATTGCACCTTGCTCAGTGGATCTTTTTTTCAAGGGATATTGGCCCGATTGGGGGTGCGCCTTGTCCCGACCCGTTTCAAGCGCATGCTCCTCCGCCGCTATTTCCACCTCCCGTGAATGATCATCATCAATTGAGAATACTGGTATTGACCTCCACAACGGGAGGGGGACATGACGCCCGCGCCTCAGCTTTTGAAGCCTGGTGTCAGAAACTTTACGGCGATGGTGTGGATCTGAGAATCATCCGACCCCTGGAAAATGCTTCCAGAATTACTCATTTCGGGGTGGGACTCTATAATTTTATCCAGAAGTGGGCTCCCAGTCTGCACCATCCCTACTGGTGGATCGTGGAAGCGTTTGGTTACCTGCAACGGAAACGGGTAAAGTTTGGAAAACATTATTATGAAAACCTGCTTAGGGAGTTCCGACCACACCTGATTTTCAGTGTGCATGATTTTCTAAACCGGGGTTATTTTCAGACGGCAAGAGATGTACTGGGTAACCGGGTGCGCTGTTCCACCTACTGCGGCGAATTTTCCGGAGGATTCGGGTACAGTAAAAACTGGGTGGAGCCAACCGCCGACTTATATTTTTCGCGGACTTCCACCGCGCAAGACTATGCCATCCAGATTGGTATATCGCCCAAGAAATGTCGCGTTCGCGGAAATCTTATGCACCCGGCGGTATACGACGAGGTTATGGACGATCGGGATCGCCGGGATTTTCTGGTAAACGATCTTGGCCTCTCCCCAAACAAGTTTACCATTTTTCTGGCTGCCGGAGGAATGGGGGCCAACAACCACCTGAGAATTTTGAGGATTCTGAAGCGATACGCCGGCCGTGTTCAGGCAATTCTGGTGTGCGGCAGAAACCGCAATATCGCCAAAAAAATTCAGGAGTGGAATAATCGCAGACCCGAACTCCAAACTTTTGTGGAAGGTTATTCGCTTCGGGTGCATCATTTGATTCAGGTAAGTGACGCGGTGGTCAGCCGTGGAGCCACCACCTGTGCGGAAGCCTTGTTTTTTGGAATTCCCATCATCTTCAACGGGCTTGGCGGTATTATGCCCCAGGAGCTGTTGACCTATAAATATTTTTACCGGGCAGGTGCGGCTGTTAAGATGTCCAATGTGGAAGATTTGAATTATCAGCTTGGGTTGTGGCTGACCCACAAACGGGAGTATGCCCTCATGCAGGAACGTTGTCGGGAAATCGGAGTTGTGGAAGATCCAACTTTGTTGATCAAGGAGTTGTACGGCCTGGCTAAAGAGGCATGGCAGGAAGAATGAGGAAGCTAAAGGTTCTCTACATTTGCACCACCTTCCCCAAACTGAGTGAACAGTTTATTATGCGGGAGGTCGATGCGCTGTCGGATCGGCCGATAGATCTGGAGATAGTCGCCTTGTGGGGAGGAGACAAGTTTTATAATGGGTTGAATATAAAGCGCTTCTCAAAATGGAGTCTGTTTAAGTTGTGGTGGACCTTGCCCCTTGCCATTCTGCGGAAACCGCGGGTAATGTGGCGTCATCTGAGAAAGTTCGTCGAAGGGCGCCCGCCTTCTCTTCTCAATTTTTTCGAAACGCTGCTCGGTTATGGATTTGCTCTGACCCATTGGCTTGAAGTTGACAAAAAAAGACCGGATCTGCTCCACGGAATTTGGGCAACATCACCCGCCTCGGCAGCTTATCTGTTGAGTGCATTGACAGGTGTACCTTTCTCGATGGGTGCACACGCCTACGATGTTTTTGAAGATGGGGGAGATTGGCACTTAACCGAAAAACTCCGGAGAACTTCCCTGGTACATACCACCAGTAATAACACACGCGAAGAATTGTTGCGGAGAGGTTCAGATCCTCAAAAGATCCGTGTCATACTTTCGGGGTTATTGGATTATCCACATTTCAAGCGCTTGCGGTCTCCCCGAAATACAATACGGGTAATTTACGTAGGACGTCTGGTGGAGAAAAAGGGTTTGTTTTACCAGATTGACGTGCTCAAGGCATTAAAGGTGGCCGGGGTGCAATTCGAAGCCCGGATAGTGGGTAGTGGAGAACTCGATACTAAATTGAGGGACTATCGCGACAAGTCAGGTTTGCATTGTGAATTGGAGTTTTGGGGACGACAGACGTTTCGGGCGGTGCAGGAGCAACTGGATTGGGCTGACCTGTTTTTCTACACCGGCAAAATTAGTGCAAAAGGAGACCGGGATGGTTTACCCAACGTGATTGGGGAGGCCATGGCACATGGTGTAACGGTACTGACCACGGCGGTGGGAGCGACCACCGAAGCGGTTGAGCACGGAACCACAGGCATGGTATTGCCACCTGACAATCCGGCGTTATGGGTCGATCAAGTCGTTCAATTTCAGCGAGACGACGCCCTCATGGAAACCATTCGAAAAAACGCCCGTGAATGGGTGGAAAAGAATTTTGATGCCCGAAGGAACTCTCGGGAACTTTATCTGGCATTTCTGGAGGCAATTGGAAAGGATGAGCGCTCGAATTCTGAAGCATGCCACTCTATTTCGATGTAACCATTGCCAGGCGAACAAAACATTTTTCCGGTCTGCAAAGGGTATCCGACAAGTTGAGAGAGGCCCTTCTGAAGACTCTCGGCGATGGATTTGTTCCGGTGCGATGGAATGCCAAAGGACGAGGGTTTTACCGAATTGACGCGCCTGCGCCGGTGGCGTTCACTCCCAGGGATCATTTTATAAGTCCCGAGGTTTTTTCCCCGGAGGAAAGGCCGGGCTTTTTCGATTGTTTGGAAAAAAGTGGCTGCACCAACGGGGTTATATTTCACGATGCCATTCCCATGAAGTGGCCTGAGATAACCTGGCCCAGGAGTGTAGCCAGGCATCCGGCCTATATGAAAGCGCTTTCACGCTTTGATCACATTTTTGCAGTTTCCCCAAGCAGTGCGGAGGAGCTGCGGCACTACCTCGGCTGGTTGGGTATTCCGGCCATGCCACCGGTTTCCGTTTTGCAATTAGGCGCTGATTTTATCGATATCAATTCGAAAAACTGGAGGCATTCGCCGGGGAAGATACCGCTAATTCTTTCCACCGGCATTCTGGAACCCCGCAAAAACCAGGGCCAAGTCCTGGCCGTTGCCAAGCGTCTCTGGGATAGTGGTCTGAAATTTGAACTCCATTTCTGCGGTCGAGTGAATCCTCATTTTGGGAAACCGATTGCCGGAGATATCAAACGGGCCCAAGGGCGAGGCTATTGCGTTTTCCATCACCGCCGGCAAAGCGATGAATTGGTTTTAAATTTGTATGCAAGAACCCACTTCACCGTATTCAATTCCATGGCCGAGGGGTTTGGCTTGCCCCTATTGGAATCTCTCTGGTTGGGGGTTCCCTGCATTTGTTCAAACTTGCCCAGTTATGCTGCCATCGCACCACATGGTGGATGCCGAGTCGTATCTGGCCCGGTGGAAATGGAAGAAACATGGAATTCCTGGCTTTCCGACCCGTCCCTGTTGGAGGAGGTTACTCGAGAAGCGGGGGGGGGAACCCTGCCTCTCTGGGCTGACACGGCGGAATCCATCATAGGTTGGATGAAAGGAAAGTGAGTTCATTGCGCTGCCTGGTGTGCACCAATACGTTTCCTCCCGATCACGCGGGAGGTTACGAACTGGGTGCGGGAAATCTCGTGGGTGCCTTGCGACGATGGTGCAGGTGGGATATTCGCGTGCTTTCCTCGGTGCGCAGGCAAACACCTCCAGGGATTTTGAGCCCGCGGCTGACCGGATTTTTCCCCGGCCGACTGGGTCCCGCCTACGAACGGCGCATGATAAAAAAGGAACTTTTGAATCGACACCGAGGAATCTGTGCAGCCGTAGATCGGGAGGCGGAATGGGCAGAGGTAATTCTGGTATTTAATCCGCGGCGGCTGATATATCCGCAATGGGCGAACCTACTTAATTCGCAAACCCCGGTCATATTTTTTGTCTCCGATTTCTGGCTGCAGGATCCCTTGGGAGCAGACCTGTTTTATGCGGGTCTGGCCAAGCGAGGTGATTCCTTGCGCCCCAAAGACCCGGCTTTGCACGCTATTTATAAACCTTTCTTCAATCCGGAAACTATTTTTTCCAAGGCCAGAGGTGCAATATTTTGCAGTCATTTTCTTCAGCAGGCGCACCGGGAAACCTTTGCCGGACTGAAACACCAGTCGGTGGTTCATTGGGGGGCAAATTTGGATCGGTTCCAAAAATCTGCCAAGGATTCCGAACACTTGAAGGTATTTGGTTTTTGTGGCCGTGCAGAGCCGGAAAAGGGTCTCGATATCGCGTTGGACGCCTTTGCGGAATTGTTAGGGTACGATCCACATCTGAAACTGCTGGTTGTGTCGGACCTGACCACTTCCTATGGCAGGCGAGTCCGCCGCAAGATCGGCCGAAATCGCGGGCTTAAAGCCGCGGTGGAACTTTTAGGGGCTGTCCCCTTTGAGAACCTGTATGAAAAACTCTTCCAGCGCATAGGCTGGTTAATATTTCCGAGTGTCTGGAAGGAACCTTTCGCCTTAACCGTAGTGGAAGCGATGGCATCGGGTGTGGTGGTCATTGGGTCCTCCACCGGCGGGACGCCCGAGATTCTTGATACTACTTCCGGTTATCCCTATGACCCATCCAATCCAGCCGCTTTGCCGGATGCTTGCAGGAATGCTTTAGGGGCAGCCGACAAACATCGGGTTTTGGCCGATCGGGCTTATCAGCGGGTAATGAGGCAGTTTAATTTGCCGCTCATGGCTGGAAAAGTGGATAGATTTGTCCGCGACCTTCTTTAACCGGCATGTCTCACTACCGAGCGACAGCGACAGCTTACCTACCGAGCGAACGCGACATCACACAATTCGTATCGAGCGAACGAAGATCGAGTGCTGGTGTGGGCTTCGAGCAGATGCGCGGATGAAGCTGGGTCGACACCCTGCAATTCCCGTCGGGGTCATGCCGTAGAAAAGTGATGCCTTCTGTAAGAAAAGGGTCAGGTCTTAAAAACTGTATTTCGTTGTACTTCATACACTTTTACAAGACGACCGACCCTGTAAGGCATAACTTTTTACGTCTTGACCCCTTCCTTTTCCCTTCCCCCGCGACTAGTTGTTAAGGATTTTACTCGATAGTATCGAGAACTTCAATCTCTCCTATTTTCACTTCTCCGGTGTCGACACCGGCGCGCTCTTTCTCTAAACCTTCCAGATCCTTGCCAAAGTAGCCACCGGCGGCATTTATGAGGTCCTCGTGAGCAATTTCGAAATTTGTGCCCGGTGATCGGGTGCTAAATCGCGTTGTCCACAGCAATCTCACTTCCCCGGTATCTTGCAGTAGCTGGTAGTCAAAAGCGTTCACCGCAATAAAATACCGCGCATCTTTGAGCAATGCGCTCAACTCGTTGGTTTGCCAAGGGGCCGGGCGCCTCTTCCCATACAACACCTTGTCAAAACCGGTGAGGGCTGCGTTGAGTCTGCGGGTATTGAAGTTCCAGCTATTCATGGCGTTGACCAGGCCGGTATCAAAATTCCCATCGGCGTCCTGGAGAGATCCTGGGAAAAAACTATCCAAGTCCTCCTCCCAATCAGTCGTGCCCCAATGAATGACCAGCAAGAAGTCGCCCTTGCGCAGATTGATGTGAGGATACATGTTCCGTTTTTTCAGTTGGTTACCAATGGTGATGATGATGTCATTAAATTCCACATTGCTCAGGCTGTCATCTCGGGTACTGCCCCCAAAAAATACACCCTCGGCCACCTGGAAGAACCAGATCTTATCCGGATCCTGATTCATCTGGATGAACTCGGGGCTGGCCGACGCACTGATAACGATGCGTGACTTCGCCATCAACGACGGGTTGAGAAATCCGGCCAACCAGAGAATCCCCAGGAGAAATCTGGTCTTTTGTAGCCCTATAAAATGTTGCATTTCTACCATGGTTATTTAGACCAGATGCAATAAATGCATGGCCGATTGCCACTCTAAAACACAATTGCATTTGGCCCGCATATCTCGGTACGCCTTGGAAAACCTCAGCGCCCGGGTTAGGGCTGAGGTTCTTGCAGAAAAATAAGATTTTTCAGCCTTTTACCATTTTCGGTTCGCCGGCTGCTTCATCCATGAGCACATCGGCGCCCCTTTCCCAGACGTCGTCGCGGGTAATTTCTCCGCTTCGGATCTTGGCCAGAATCTTCTTCTGGGTGGCATAGTCGATATTCACCTGTCCGGCGCGCGATTGCATCATCCGCCAGGCTTTGCGGCGTTCAACTACGAAGAGCACCATCTGGCGGGACAGGCTCATGTATACCGGATTGCCGCCAGCGTCCTCGACCAGAATGTAAGCCCCAAAGTCCGGCACGTAAGCGCGGGCGTCGCTCTTCAAGTAACGTTTGTTGACCACATCCTTTTGTTCGACGCAACAGATCAGGTTATCCAGGTGGATGAGGTCCTTGGACTGTTCTTCCTTAATGCGTTTAAGGTGGCGGCGAAAGCGGCCCTCGGTGGCCGTCCAGTGGGCGGTGGTGAAATTGTATTTCTCACGGTTAAACTTGTACTTGGTTATCATCCAGTCGCGGTTGGGATTTTTGTTGCCCTTGATACTGAATGTTTCCTCGTAGGTTTCCCCCAGGTCGGGATTTGAGACAAACTCGGGAAGGCCGCGGCTATCGCGAATCCAGGTGGCCTGACGAGTAGCCATGCTGTCACCCACTCCATGTTCCGGCTGACAGGTTGTGTAACAGAGATGAAAAGAAGTTCCCCGGTATTCCAAGCCTTCGAGAATTGAGCTATACAATTTGGGAACGTCAGCCATGGAGACCTGTGAAACGTAAGGAGAACCATGACCGCTTACAAAAGATTCGGCGATGTTCTTCATTTCGACAAGTTTTCCCTGGGTGGCTGCGCCAATCTGATTCATATCGAATCCTCCCGTCATGGGTGAGGAGTCGGAATTCTGGCCGCCCGTGTTTGAATAGACCTGGGTGTCCAGCATGAGCATTTTTACATTGGGGCGATTTTGCAGGATAACTTTGGATACGTTCTGGTAACCAATATCCCCCATGGCGCCGTCACCTCCGACACACCAGACTTTGGGCATTTCCTTGATTTCCTGATCGGCCATCAAAGTATCGCTAAAGTGAGTGTAGTCAAAGTAGTCCACCTCGGTGAGCCGATCGTCCTCCAGCAAATGATCGCAAAGACGTTCAGGGATAACCGATGTTCGCGCGTTATCCAGGATAAAACTTTCACCCATCAGCCAAGAAATCGTTGCGCCGTCCTGAAAGAGGGAATTCATCCAGGGATAAGGGTGTGGGTTATTGGGCGGAGTGGAACCGTATACGGTATTACAACCGGTGTGGGCTCCCATTGCCATAACGGACATGCCATTGTCCGCACCCCCATCAAGGGTCTGGACATGCTTGTGATTGAAAGCGTCCTGGCGCATCACGGCCACGATGGCGTTTACTACATCTTTATCGGAAATATCCCCATGTCGGGAAAGCCGCACATCCGTATCGTCATCGGAATCACCGCCCAGACCCATTAGCACATGGGCCGTGGTCCGCTTGAGAATTTGATATGATTCCTCATCTTCAGATTTTAGATTAGCGAGCAGTTGTTCACCCTCTTTTTCCAGTCGGCAGGCCTTGTTCATCAGGCGGTCCGATTTTGCGTGGTAAAGCGGGCGCATGTAGGCTTCGGTGACGGAGGCCAGGGCGTGGAGGACCGATTTTTCTCCGCAACCTGCACAGGCCCCATCTCCGGACGCCAGGGCCTTGTAGGCGCCGGTCATCATCATCAAGTTCCGCAGCGTAGCGGGACGTGATTCTTTCGGAGCCTCCACATTGTATAAGCCCAAATACTTTTCGTTGGTCTCGGGCAAGATATCGAGGAAAGCCGATGCCGTTAATACCCGTGCGTTGTTTTCTTCGGTGTCCGGTTGCATGCGCAGCGCGTCGTGATCACCGCATTCGGTTACGCATTCTCCGCAACCTTTGCAAAGGTCGGAAACAAAAATAGAAAAGATTCCCCCGTCGCCTGGAGACTTGCGTTCCATGGTGCCGAAGATCGCATTGACTTTATTGTATGCCAAAGGAAGTTGTTCTACAATCGCTTCGAATTCGCTCTTCGATCTGTCGGTGATGCTGGCGATTTTTTTGACCTCTCGGGTCAGAATCGAAGGCAAGGGCGTTTTCTCCTTGGCCTTGACGGCTGCCCGCATGATTTCGCGCGCGGCCGCGTCGATGCTGGGAATTGCTGCGATCATTTTGGCGCGGTCATCGCCATTGGAGACATAGTTGTTAAAAGCAGTTTCCAGGATGGTTCCCAATTCCTGGGTAGTGGTTGGAAGCGCGGTATCGGGGCAGGCGGTTATACAAGCCATGCATTGGGTGCAGTTTTCGGCAATGTAGATCGGGGTTTCCCGTCGGGCTCCGTACTTGGAGGCGGTTGCTCCAGAAGCTGCTGCCATCACGCCGACGGATGCCAGGGGAGATGCCGGTTGGTTATAGCCCAGACCCGAACGGTATTCGTTGTCGAAAGTTTCGGTCTTATACATCGGAATCCGCTCTTCCTGCTTTGCCGGCTTTGGGGTACATCCGAGCGGACCGCAGTCACCGAAGGAATCGGTGTTGGGAATGAGCACTTTGCCGCGCATCTGGGAACGGTCAGGAGCCTCCATAGCGCCATAGACTACCTCAATCAGGCGCTCACCTCCCTGGGTCATTACTTCCATGTTGGATTCGACCACCGCCTTTCCAAAACGGCCGAACTTCTTCATGTACTGGGCATGCACGAGTTCGCGGTAGTGTTCTTCCGAAATGCCAAAATCGTCCAGCAGGCCAGAAAGTTTAAAGAATGCTCCGAGGAAAGAGTTGCCTTGCATACGGAGTTGCAGTTCGGGTCGCGAGGTGGCCCGCTTTGCGATATCGAAACCGGGCAGTGTGAAGACGCGAATCTTTTTTTCGATTATGGTCTGGCGGGCTGCTGGAGGGATTCGCTCCCAGGCCGTTTGCGGATCTTCGTCCGATTCCCAAATGAAGATACCACTCTCTACTATTCCGTCCAGCGGATCGATATGGGTAAAAGCCTTGGGATCACAGCAAAGGACGACATTGACATGACGCAGGTCGCAGTTGACCCGGGCGCGTTCCGGGCTCGCTACGAGAAAAAATTCGGTCGGCGCGCCCTTCTTTTCTGAACCGTATTTGGGATTTGCCGAAATGTGGATGGTTTCCTCCAGGTGACCGTGTTGGTCAACTTCACCTTTCTGCCTGGACACCACATCACCGATTTCACTGATAATTTCGGACAGGTTTTTGCCGGTGGTTATCATACCCCAGCCACCGATAGAGTGCAGGCGCACAGCGATGGATCCCTCCGGTAACAGGGAGGGAGTTTCTTTGGAAACAACCCGGTAGGGATGGTCGATACCCAAGGTAAAGAACGACTCACCATCGTCCCGGTGTTTTCCGTCCTGCCGGGTGGTCCTGCCGGTGGCATATTGCCAGGCGCCTAAGATGTCCTCGGGGCGGAAATCGCGCGAGCCCAACCCGTATATGCCGGAGAAGATGCGCGGCATTTTAGCGAGAATGATGTCACCCAGGTGCTGGTGGGCGAATTCGTCCTGATTTTCGATCGCTTTGGTGAGGGCGGTGCGGACGTCGCGGGCCAGGGGATTATCGCCGGCCATCGGTTCATCGGTTCTCTCCAAAATAATAACGTTCTTTTTCCCGGTAAGAGCCCTCACCACGGCCGCTTCGGGGAAGGGCCGAATGACGTTGACGTGGACAACGCCCACTTCTTCTCCATGGGCTTCGCGCACGTAATCGATGGCCGCTTCAATGTTCTCAGCCGAGGAACCCAAGCTCACGAATACGGTGTCCGTATTGGCCGTGTTATATTCGCTTACAAAGCCATAATAGCGGCCGGTCAAATGGGCAAATTCGTCGTAAGCTTCCTGCAGAAAATCGAGAATGGGTTCGACGAAGTTGTTGCGGCGTGCTGCCACTCCATTCATGTAGTGTTCCTGGTTTTGAACCGGGCCAATGAGGGCGGGGTTCTTCAAATCGATTATTTTGGGAACGCGGCGGCGCGTTGGACCAAACAGGATCTTTTGCGACTCGGTTGGACACTCGATAATATCGTCGGGAGCTCCGAGAAATTCCCGCAGCAACTCCGATTCGTGCATGTAGAAAGTTTTTTCCAGGTGGGTGGTCAGGAACCCGTCCTGGATATTGACTCCAGGGGTTAGCGACTTTTCGGTAACTTTCCTCAGAATTAGAGCCTGGTCCGCCGCCTGTTGGGCATCCTTGGCGAAAAGCATTGTCCAACCGGTATCGAGGGCGGCATAGATATCGTCGTGACCACAATGAACATTGAGGGCGTGTTTGGTCAGTGCGCGGGCTCCCACCTCGAGAATCATGGTGGAAAGTTTGCCCGGCGCATGGTAGAACTGCTCAAGGCCGTAAACGATTCCCTGGCCAGAAGTGAAATTAACCGTTCTTTTGCCGGTTATGGAGTAGGCAATTGCTCCTCCCTGGGCGGCGTGTTCACCTTCACACTCAATGGCGATCTTGGGCCGACCGAAAATGTTCAGTTGTCCTTCAGCGTAGGATTGCTGATACATTTCTCCCTGCTCGGTACTGGGGGTGATGGGATAAAATATTCCTCCATCGGTAATGCGGGCTTCGGTGTAGTAACTCACCAACTGATTTCCGTTAGTGGTAATTCGAATGCCTGGATATTTAGGTTTCGAAGCGATCATTATAAATTGTTCTGGCAGAAGTTGTTGGCGAGGGATATGTCTTAAATTAAATATGCAGACTAAGACTCAGATAACAATTTTCCCAAAAGTAAGCACTGAAGTCCAGAAAAATGGTTAAATCTTTGTATCAGCAAGGTTAAAAGTTCCCCAAATTGGGCAGATTTATGGGTACTTTAAAGTATTCTCGCCCCAAAGGCCTCGGAAGCCAGACATGCGGGCAAGCCCTTGATCGATGGGAAAGTTCTACTTGCTGCCGCAAGCCAGCAAGGTTTCAAAAAACGGTTCGGATGATTCTTTGGCCACCACCGAAACCTCGACCTGTTCAAAACCGGCGTCTTTCAGCCAGCTGTAAATCTGGTTTTGGGAAAATCCCAGCCACCGGTCAGCGTACATCTCCCTGGCTTTTTCGAACTGATGTTCCAATAAGTCAAGGACGACGATACATCCTCCCGGTTTCAGAATTCGAAAAGCCTCGGCAATGGCGGTTAAAGGGTGGTTGGCGTGGTGCAATGCCTGGCTTAAAAGCGCTAGATCAACCTCTTCATCTCCCAGGGGAACTTTTTCGATGTCACCGAGTTTATAGACCAGGTTGCTAAACCCGTTTTTATTGGCCAGATCGGCGCCGACTTCCACCATGCGCCGCGAGTTGTCGATGCAGTAGACTTTTCGAGCGCGCCGGGCCAAAAGCTGTGACAAAAAACCCTCTCCCGCCCCCAAATCGGCGATAATTATTTGAGGGGTTAGTCTCAATAGAAAATGTCCGATTGCCTCCCAGGAACGGCCGGGGCATTTGTATTTTGCGATGTTTCCCGCAACCGCGTTAAAGAATTCTTCTGAAAGTTTTCGACGTTGTTGAAGGATCCGATCGAGGTTTTGTAAATCCGCCTTCGCCTGTTCCTGCAGTTCAAAGGATTCACAGACCACCCGGAGCAGTTTTCGCGTTTCCGCAGGCATGGAACGATTTAGGACGTAGTAACTTTTCTTACCGTCCTTTCTGTCGATGACCAACTCACCTTGGCGGAGCAGACCCAGGTGGGAAGATATCCGCGATTGTCCCATATCGAGAACATCCTGCAACTCAGCTACGGAAAGTTCTTCCTTTGCCAATAAACCGAGAAGTCGCAGCCGGGTAGGGTCGGATAATAACTTTAACGTATCGGCAGTGTCCACTTGGTGGAGAATGGTGAATATTTTACCTAACGGTCGACATAGCGGGAAATGGATATAAGGTTCCATTTTTCAGAATGTCCCGCCACTTCAACTTCCACCTCCGATTCGGCTGGTTGACCGATCAGTTGTTGGGCAAAAGGTGTTTTATAAGAGAGTATATTATCATTGGGATCGCCGTCCCAGGCGCCCAGGATATGGTAAGTGGCTAAATTTCCCGTACTTCTTTCCTCAACCACCACGGTGCTGCCGATGCCAACCACATCGGTGGGGGCTTCAGTGAAATCGGTAACCCGAGCGGCGGAAAGTTCCAGCTCCAGTTTTGACTTGCGAGCCAGCAGGGTGGCCTGGTCCTGTCGAGCCATCTTAAATTCGGCGTTTTCCTTTAGGTCCCCGTGTTCCCGGGCCGCTGCAATCGCCAGTTTATTTTCCGGTATCTTTTCTTTCACCAAAACATCGTATTCTCTCTTTCGAACATCAAAACTTTTCTGGGAAACGAAAATCGCGCTATCATCCCGGGTATCCACCGAGCTATCAACCAGGCTTTGAACGTTGGGAAAGAGTTTGATGAGGCGAGCCAGTATCGATTTTTTGGTCAATTCCTCAAACCCCTGATTCATGAGAAGGGAGTTGGCCAGATCCCGTGCAGTTTCAGGATCGGCTTCGGCCATGAGGTCACCAATCAGTTCCTTATCCTCTGAGAGCAGGTCCGCCAGCGGTACGCGGCGGGTTCCGGAAGACTGCAGGGACTCGTAATCGATAGCGTAAAGAATCGCCATAAAAAGGCGCGGGTTGATGAGATCGGCGATGAGTTGCGAAAATTTGCGTGAGTTACGATTTTTAATGATCCAGATCAGAACCGGCCCCTTGAGGTTTTGTTCAATCAGCCAGCGATCGAGCATCTCCTTTATCTCTTGCATGGAGGCTTTGGCATAAAGGTAGTTAATGCTCTGGGTGGTGAATTTCCCCCGGCTATTTTTAAACAGGTCCAGGATGACCTTTGTCCAGGAATCGGGGTGGGTAGATTCAATCAATTCCAAGAACTTAGACTGGTAGGGGCCGGGGAGTTCATTGGCTAATTGATCCAGAGCGGGAGCCTGTGCAACCAGCTCTTCCGGTAATGGCCCAATATTTTTCTCACGACCCAGAATGGTCAGTACCTCGTCCCTGACCCAGGCGGCGTGGAGTTTTTCCAGCAGGTCCAATTGGTGGGTTTCAGCCAGAAAATTGGAAAAGTCCCCAATGAGTTCGGAAAGGTGGGTCTTGACGGATTCATTTGATTGTGCCGAGGCTACCAATTCCTCAACCAGCTTCAGTTTTCGCGATGCTGAATTGGTTTTAAAGTAGGCGTCGAAGACTTCATCTTCCCGGTTCACCGGTTCTTCACGAATAAAATAGGGATCGGCACGGCGTACCGGCATGCCAATACGCGAGTCTTTGGCCACATGCTTTTTTGCCGTGGTCCACCACCTTTTTGCTTTGGGCACGCCCAGGAGAATTTTCAGAACTTTTTCAATGTCCTGGGCAGAGCCCCGTTGATCGGGCAGGTTCGCCAGGATTTCGTGCACGATATCGGCAGGTTTTTTTCTGATCATTTCCTTAATGGTATTCTCCTCTGTTCTGGAGCGAGCCAAGATGTGATTTTCCGGCAATATTTCTAAGGTACTGACACAGAAAGCAGGATCCATGGAGTGTCCTTCTTTATCCTCGAAATCTATAGTGATGCGGTTATTTTCAGCTTTGTAAGCCTTGATTTGACCAAAACCCCAACTGCGGTGAATGCAGTAGCAACCCGGCTGCATTGACAGTAATTTATCTTTGGCCTGTTTGAGTTTGGGATTTTGTTCGATCAGCGCTTGAACCGCTTCTTCGTTCATAGGTGAATGGGTTATACGAGTATGTCAGATTTTGAATCCTAGTTTGTGACACTCTAATTTTTAAATGTCAAAGTTTGATAGACCATTGCTATCCCAGTCTTGGCAAGCCTCCTTGGAGGTTATTGAATGCTATCTGAAGTCATCTTCAAAGCTCGATGAGCTCCTGGTGGAGAGAACCCAAAACTTGCCCCATGTGTTTTTACCTAGAATTCAATTCCTATCCTATGGAGTAGTTAGAAATCTCGTGCGGTTGAAAGCCCTCGTGGGCGAGGTTGTCAAACGACGCCCCAAACGCCGTTGTGAAGCCCTGTTATTGATAACCATCTGGGAATGGTTGCAGTCGGAAGATACTTTGAAACCCAAGGTGGTTCACCATGCGGTTGAGCAAGCCAAACACCTGCTGGGCAATCCGGAGTCGGCATTTGTTAACGCGGTGCTGCGACAGATGCCTATAGCGGTGGCTAGTGAGCCGGATGCCCGGCAAACACTCCGCGCCCGAGCACGCATGAGCAGTCATCCTGAGCGGCTTTTGCAAAGGTTTCGGCAGCAGTACGGCTGGGAGGCAACCCTGAAGTGGGTAAACTGGAATCAGCAGATTCCCAAAATATACTGCCATTTTCTCGACGTTCCAAATACGGTTCCCGCGGATTTGCTACCGACCGATTGGACCGGATTCTATGAAGTTTCGGGAGATTTACGCAAAAAAATAGGGGATCTCACCCGCAGTGGAAGAGCCTATATTCAGGATCCTTCCACTCGTCTTGGACCTTCCCTCATCGCCAATGCACCGGTGGGAAGCATCTTGGACCTGTGTGCGGCCCCGGGCGGGAAAAGCGTGCAATTGATGAAGTGCCTCCAAGCCCCGGGCGGTCTGCTCGTTTCGGTTGATTTGCCGGGAGTTCGGTTCGAGCGAATGAAAGACAACCTGGCCCGCTACAAAATAGAGGGAATCCATAAACGGCAGATTTCTGCCGATGTATTACAATTGAAGGCGGGGGTTCTTCCACTGGAACATTTCGATTGCGTTTACCTGGATGCGCCGTGCTCCAATTCGGGAGTTTTTCAAAGGAGGCCTGATGCTAAATACAGGAATTGGGGGGATTTCCTGGATAACCTTATAGCACGGCAAAAAAAACTAATTTCCTCAGCGGCGCGGTTCGTCAAATCGGGAGGATTGTTAATCTACAGCACCTGCAGCATTGATAGCGAGGAGAACGCAGGTGTGGTATCGAGTTTTTTGGCCCGGCATGAAAATCAATTTCGGGAAATTGACAGAATAGTTTCCCTTCCTTGGCAAAGTGGTCACGATGGCTGCGGAGCCTTTGCCTTAAAACGTATCAAATAAAGCAATTAAAATGCTCCGGGTTCATCGCTTTTGTCTACCGACGGAAGTAACATGCATAAGTAGAGGGGTAAGATAATTATGAAACCGGCAAACAGGTAAGCGGCTTTTGCCCCAAAGTACCAATAAAGTCCCGCTGCCAGCAGTGGTCCGACTGCCCTTGCAAATGATCCAGCCGAGCGGAACAGGCCCAGGGTTACACCTTGTTTTTCTTCGGATGAATACAACGACACCAGACTTGTGAGGCTGGGATTGACCAGTCCGCCGGCGAAGGCCATCACCGTTAGGGAGGTGTAAAAGAGCGGGAGATTATCGGAACGGCTCAACAGAAAAAAGGCGATGACCCCACACCCCAAACCATAAAGAGCCATGCGTTTCTCGCCAATTTTTGCCGAAAGTCGGCCAACGAGTCCTCCCTGAATCAGTACCAGCAGGAATCCGATGTAGAGGAAAATGATCCCATTTTGGGCCGGGGTGTAATTGAACCTTTCAGCAGCCAGAAAGGTCAAAGTAAATTCCATGCCGCTGAACGCGGTTATAAATACCAGGAACAACCAGTTGACCTGACGAATACCGGGATGCTCAACCTGAAGTAATGCAATTAGAGAGGTCCATGCGCCTCCAGAGCGGGATCGGGTTCTCTTTTCCTCCCTCAGGGATTCTTCGAAACGCATCTGAAGCCACCATAAATTGGCCAATGAAAGTACCAGGGCAAGTAGAGCGGGCGAAGAAAAGGGGTTTACGCCTGTGCCGGCAAGGCCGGGTGCCAGTTCCAACAAGTTTACTTTGGAAAGCAGCGCTCCCAGGACTGGTCCAACGATAAAACCCAGACCAAAAACTGCGCCAACCAGGGCCATGCCTTTTGACCGGTCCTGCCTGCTGGTCATATCGGCGACGGCTGCCGTTGCCACCGAGATATTCCCGGCCATGATACCGCCGAGGAGCCTTCCTAGGACTAGCAATTCGAAGGAGCCACTAAAAGCCCAAACCAGATAACTGAGGGCGGTGCCTAAAATGGTGATTTTGAGTACTGATTTCCTTCCCCGGCGGTCGGACCTTCGACCCCAAATCGGCGCGAATACAAACTGCATGAGCGAATAGAGGCTCCCCAAAATTCCTCCGAAAAGGACGGCCGTGTAATGACCGCCTCCCGTCAAACCATCCAGGAAAGGAACGGCCCAACCCAAAATGCCGGATTGCCCACTGGCATCGAAGTAGTACTCCAGCATGCCGGGGAAAAGTGGAAAGATGATAGAAAAGCCCACCAGGTCGAGAAAGAGCGTGAGCAGTATTGCTCCCAGGTTTTTTTTGTTGTACGGCGCTTCGGACATGAGAATGAAGGCTGTTTCCTAAAGGCACTTTCTCGTTGAATGTCCAACGGAAAAATCTGAACGGCCAACGGAAGTCCGCAAATTCGGTCTGCTCGCAGGCGACCTTCGTTCGCTCGCAACCAATTGTGTGATGTCGCATTCGCTCGGTAGGTAAGCTGTCGCATTGGCTCGAAGTTAAGTACGTTTCTGGTGATTTCCAAAGCATTGGCGATGTCGGGGTCATTCCTTGGCATCTTGCATGTTAATGCTTGATGCAAGGCTTGACCCCCTCGAAAGTAAACGGCCGGCACATCTTTCCAAAACCACCTTAACTTAGATGACATTCAGGTTTGACCCCTTCCGAACGTTTGGCGTTGCAGATAAAGAGCTTTGGAAAAAGAGTGCTGGAATGGACAGCAATCGAGGAGCATGGATCGGGTTTACGGTGAGCGGACTGTGTTTCGGCATGGTAATCCTCGTGGTCCTTTCTGCCGTTTTTAGTATGGAGACTCTGGCAGGGGGATTTGCCGGGTTTTGCCACCAGATCGATGACCGGTGCTACCAGATAAACGGCGAGACTTTGCCTATTTGTGTGCGTTGCGCCTGGATTTATTTCGGGTTAGCCGTTGGACACACCCTATTTTTATATTGGAAACCCAATGAAGCGAGAATTTCTCAAGCGCTAGTCGGAGCTATAGCTCTGATGGTGTTCGATGTATGGTTTGAATTTATCGGCTTTTACGAAAATTCGTTCGGGACTCGTGCCTTAACCGGTTTCTTTTTCGGCCTGGTCCTATCACATTTTACGCTCCTCGGTCTGCGAGAAATTTACTGCGAACGCTTTAACCCCAATTCCTATGTCCGAAGAATATTCCTTCAGGGTAGAACCCACTAAAAATCCGGACGATTTTCAGGCAATGCTCATGGGAGCATCGGTTGTTTTTGCAATGTCCTTTATTCCTTTCGTAAACTTGCTCTCCTGTTGCCTAATCCCTCAGGTGCTGGGGGCCTTGTTAGCCGTCTATTGGTTTACCCAAAAGAATCAGCTGACTATTTCATCGGGAAAGGGGATTGTGCTGGGTATTCTAACCTGTCTATTGGGCGGCATGGCGGCATACATTATCGTTACCATCTTGCAAATGCTGGGAATCAACCCTTGGGATGAGGTCATGAATGATGCCCTGATCAGTTTTTTAGAAAAATACGCTCCCGATCTCGCTGACCAGGTGCGGGAAGAAATTGAAAAGCAGCAACGTGAAGGAGTCGGAGCATTTGCCAGAATAATCAGTATTTTCTTCACTCTGATTCTAAATACCGTTGGCGGCCTTGCAGGGGGTGCCATCGGCGCCGCGATTTTCAAAAAAGCACCGCCCGCAGAACCGCCCGCCCGGTAAATGGTTAAAGGCGAATGGCCCTTAGTTAACGCACTTTACGATGAATTTTCAACGTATTGCCGGCGTCGGGGTCATTCCTTGCAATCCTGCATGCCAATGCGGGATTTAAGGTGTGACCCCCTCGAAAGTAAATGGCCTGCACATCCGTCCAAAACCGTTTTAACTAAGGACCATCCTGGTTAAAGGCTATTTTTCTCCCAGTTTCGGGTAGATGTCTTTTAGCGCTTCCAAGACATTGCCGGGGACAAACTTGGCAATGTCTCCTCCGTAGGACGCAACCTGTTTGATCAACCCGGAGCTTACAAAAGTGTAAGCCTCGTTGGGCATGAGAAAGAGGGTTTCGATTGAGTCTTCGAGATTGCGGTTCATTTGCGCCATCTGCAGCTCGTATTCAAAGTCCGATACCGCTCGAAGCCCTCGGATGAGCGCAACAGCTCCCGACTGATTGGCAAAATCGACCACTAGCCCGTCGAAACTTTGAATTTCGAAGCTTGGAAAATCCTTTATGTTTTCTCTGATCAGTTCCTTCCGCAGCTCAAAAGACAGAGTTGGCTCTTTTGACTCGTTGCGAGCCACCGCAATAATGACTTTGTCAAAAATCCGGCTAGCCCGGTGCAGCACGTCGATGTGACCGAGGGTGATGGGATCAAAGGTTCCCGGATATAGAGCTATTCGCATAATATATTGAAAGAGGATAATGTAGAGCGGTATCGCAGATTCGCAACTTTGATTATTGCTTCCTATTCTCAATCCGAGGAATGATGCTCTCTTTCTCAGAATGGGAGCCTAAAATCGTTTCATGAATTTGCCCAATATGCTGACTCTTTCGAGAGTCCCTTTCCTGTTTGTCATAGCGGCGTTGATGTATTGGAGATTCCCATTTTCCTACAGCCTGGCTTTCGTGGTTTTTGTAATGGCCGGGCTTACGGATTGGCTGGATGGGAAAATTGCTCGGGATTTGGGCATGATTTCCGTGTTTGGACAGCTGATGGACGCCTTGACCGACAAAATTCTGACGGTGGGGTTGTTCGTTACTTTTTTGGCGGTAGGTCTATTACCGAGTTGGATGGTATTCATGGTTTTGTTCATTCTGAGTCGCGAATTCTTGATTACTGGTTTGCGCATGGTTGCCGCGGCGAAAAATACCGTTTTGCCGGCTGAAAAGGCCGGAAAAATAAAAACGCTTTTTCAGATCATTTCCATTGGAGCGCTGGTATTGGCTCGGGCCATTGAGTTCGACTGGCTCCCACTTTCGGGTTACGACCTGGGATGGTTTGCCACGACCTGTTACTATGTGGGTTGGAGTTTATTTACCGTGGCCACTCTAATGACCGTGTATTCGGGTTCCTATTACATGATCAAGTACTGGAATCTGTTTCTCGGGGGAAATTCAAGCGCGACCCATTCATGAGGAAGCATCTCTGGGTAAAACTGCTGCCCGATTCGGTTGTCATCAATGCCGCGACACTGGGTCCAGTGGGAAATTGGAGCCTGGCGCCAGGAACATTGGGGTCCTTGGCCGGCCTGATCTGGTTTTCCATGGCATATTGGAACCTGAATTACCTGGCTACTTTATTGTTTGCGTTGTTCTGCACATACTTGGCTATCCAGCTTTGCTGGGAAGCGGAGAATCGGTTGGAAATGCGGGATCCCCCCAGGCTCGTCCTCGATGAATTTGTGGTTATTCCGTTTTGTTTCATGGGGATGCAGCACCTGTTACATTCCGGAATCGGATGGTTGGCCTTACTGCTTGGTTTCGGTTTTTTCAGGTTCTACGATATTTGGAAACCTCTGGGCATTCGCAGACTTCAAGACCTTCCTGGTGGGATTGGGGTAGTTGCCGATGACGTAGCAGCCGCAGTGGCCACTTGCATCACTTTGCATACGATAGCCATCCTGGCCTATTACAGCGGTCACCTGGAACGGTATGTCGGTTAGAGCCTCCCACTGGTTCCCCACCTTGATTTTAGCTACAATGGACACGCTGTGGGTATAAACTCCCAGGGCAAAGCGAACTTATCGGCCAATTCCGCGGCAAGGGCTTTTATGCCATAAGTTTCGGTTGCGTAGTGACCGCATAAATAAATGTTGAGCCCGGCTTCCTGAGCCTGGTTGTAGGTGTGCTGCCTTACTTCTCCGGTAACCAGGGTGTCCACGCCTTCTTTTTTCAGTTCCGATACCGCCTCTGCTCCGCTTCCAGTGACGACAGCTATGAAATGGGGTTTCTCTGAACCGTATTCGATGGCGGTTACGCCGGATGGAAATTCCTTTGCCAGTCGAGACTTCAGTTCAGTTCGAGAGATTCCTCCTTGGGTCAGAAAACCTATGGGGTTGCCTTTGAATTCGAGGAACTTTCGTGTGGTTTTCAGGTTCAGTTGTTTAATCAGGCAAGCATTGTTACCCAGTTCATCGTGACAATCCAAAGGTAAATGAGCGCTAAAAACGGCCAGGTTATTTTCTACCAGAAACCGGTACTTTTTAAAGCGGGTTCCAGTAACCGGATAGGGAGTACCCCAGAACAAGCCGTGGTGCACCAAAAGGAGGTCTACGCCGGCTCGGGCTGCCTTGCGAAAGGGTTCCATGCCGGCGTCAACCGCCGCTCCTATACGCGTCACTTCCCCGTTGTTTTCAAATTGCAATCCGTTCTCGGCTCCCGGGAAATCTTCGATTTCATTCAGTCTAAGCCTCCGGCTGCAGTATTGGGCAATTTCTTCAAGCGATACCACACAGAAAGCGTTTTTTATCCTTTTGCGTATGTCAACCGCAACCCCACCCCGGGTTGGTATAGGGGTCTCGAACAGTTTTCCGCTGGGTCTGGCGCTGGACTTTGGAGTTGGAGCATGCATCGCTCGAATACGGAACATGAGGCCGGGATTTCTTTTCTCAGTAGTTTGAAAGGTGAAACCCGGCAAATCTACAGCTTGAAATTTCTTTTCAATTGGGGATAATTAATCGGCCAAAATTTAACTAATTCAGCAGAAAAACCATGGATGAAACGCATTTTGAGAATCCGGTTAAACGCGGGTTCAAATATACGTTATTTGTCGTTATCTTGGTCGCGCTGGTACTATCCTTTTGGCAAAAGGATGCCATTCTTGGTTACTTCTCATTCCGCGAACATGGTGAAGCCCGCGTCGTTATCTACGCAAAGCCCGGAACGAAGGTTAGCCTGGTGGCCGAAAACAATGTGAGGGATGTGGTAGGCCGGGTCGGCCGCGATGGAAAACTGACCCTGGTGGAGAAAAAGATTATAACCGGGTTGCGCGTATTACTGGAACATCCCCAATACTTTCCCGAAGAGAAATCTTTCGATTTTGTGGGTCAAGGTGAGATGGCGACGTTTCATGCGACTATGGCGCCTTTACTCGGTAGCCTGCAGGTCAAATCCTTTCCCGAAGGCGCGAAAGTATGGGTGGATGACGAAGAAGTGGGAACCACTCCATGGTCGAAGGAGGGTATACGACATGGAACGGAAATGTTCATTCAGGTCAGTCTGGAAGATTTCGTCAAACAGTCGCGCCAGGTGAAGATTGTGGGTGGTGAAAGAGAGGAATTGCTGTTTAATCTTAGATCGACCTTGTGCAGTATCACCCTGGTTTCTCCCAAGCCCACTTTTTCCTTTGCCGGGCTGAAGGTATACCTGGATGATGAGTTAGGGACGCTGGATGAAAGCGAAATCAAGTTTGTTCAACCGGGAAAACGAATGCTTCGCGTCATTTCCCACGATGGACTTATCTTGAGAAAAGTGGTAAATCTCAAGCCCGGACAGCATCTCAAGTTGGCTTTGCCGGATTGGTTTGTGGAAGATGAAAGTTAATTTTTTTGACCTAGTGTGGTGTTTCAGAAATAACTTGAAAAATACGAGCGTGCCATGAATTGCCTGGCAAGGCAGCTTTTCGCAGCATGGGCCTGAAGGCCCTTGTGCGTAAAGCGAACGCCGCCAGGGTGTTCCATGCCACCTCGCCCTCAGGGCCGCGCCGCGCGCTTTTTCGACCGATCGGCGTTAGCGTAGGTCGCCAGGGCCAAAAGCCCAAGCGACCTACGCCGCCTTGATGAGGCAGAAAAATCGCTGCGGTATTTTTATAAGGAATTTCTGAAACACCACACTAGCCCGCATATCTCACTACCGAGCGAATGCGACACCCCGCCAAATTCGTAGCGTAGTAGAAAATTTGTGAGATATGCGGGCTAGCATTGACTTCTGCCGGTCGGCGGAAGAATGAATAGTTATTGCATTTATGTCCGAAGCCGTTGAACACATGGTTCCGTTAAGTCCCGTCGATGCCATAGCTGAATTAATCGAAGCCTGGCATCACCGGTTGTCCTGGGATGATTATTTCATGGCCACCGCCTACCTCATAGCCAGTCGATCGTCTTGCCAACGTTTGAATGTGGGCTGTGTCATTGTTTCAGGCGGGGCGGGGAAGAACCGGCTTATTGCCGCCGGCTATAATGGTTTTTTACCCGGCGCCGCTCATATATCCCGAGTTCGAGATGGGCACGAGCAGGGCACGGTGCACGCCGAGCAAAATGCAATTGCCGATGCGGCTCGCCGCGGTACCAGTCTGGCCGGGGCTACCGCTTACGTGACTCATTATCCCTGTATCAACTGCGCAAAAGTACTGGCGGCGGCTGGTATTTCGGTGATAAAATACCATCGGGATTATCAAAACGACCCACTTGTGCCTGAACTTTTAGCCGAAGCGGGGGTCGAGATCTTTAAATTTTGAAAATGGAAGGTCTGGGATCATATTCCGAAAATTATGCGGGGGCTCTTTTGATTTCGCATCCTCAGATGTTGGATCCCAATTTTCGCAGGACGGTGGTCCTGCTATCGGCCCATTCCAAGGAAGATGGAGCGCTGGGTGTAATCCTCAATCGGCCGACCAACAAAGTTTTGGGGGAAATTGAAGACAAGTTTGCCTTTGGTTCGTTGGCCCGAGTCCCCATTTATCTGGGTGGACCGGTAGCGGCCAACCGGATCCTGCTCGTGGCTTGGACCTGGTCGTCTGAGGATTCCTCCTTCAAACTGTTTTTTGGAATCGATCCAAACCGGGCATCCGATCTGATGGAAAACCCCCATGCCACCGTTCGTGCATTCCAGGGTTATTCCGGATGGTCCGGCGGACAACTGGAGGTTGAATTGCAGCAGGATTCGTGGATCGTCGCCCAGGTAAAATCCCAACTTGTCAATGGTTTGGATGGAGATCCGCTCTGGAAGGAGTTCGTAGCTGACCTGGGTCCGAAGTATACCCTCGAGGCGCTTTCTCCCGAAGATCCTTCATTCAACTGAGCCGACCGATTTTCCGTTGACATGTGGCAGACGCACCGGTTTTTTCCATTCCTTATTCAAATTTTCCTCATGAAAGTTGTATCTTCCATTAAGTCACTAAAAAACCGGCACCCCGATTGTCAGGTCGTTCGCCGCAAAGGACGCGTTTACGTAATTTGCAAATCCAACCCGCGCTTCAAAGCCCGCCAGGGATAATTTTCGGCCCTTAGCCCCTTGAAAGCAAAAATTCATCCAAAATCTCATCCCGTTTGTTTCGTAGACGTGTCTTCAGGGAAAAAATTCCTGACCCGTTCCACCGTGAAGTCCAAGAAAAAGGAAACGATTGACGGCGTTGAGTATTACATGATCGTGCAGGATGTAACCTCCGATTCGCATCCGGCTTATACCGGGGAAAAGCGTTTTGTGGACAGCGCAGGCCGCGTGGAGAAGTTCAACAATAAATTCCGCCGGGTCCGCCGCAAAGGTTAACCCCCTCCTCCGACCAACATGTCGGGGCCATTCCTTTTAGCTGATTGCGCTGACCCCCCCATTTTTACGAAATCGTAAAATTTTTTGAATCCTAAGTTGTTAAAGTAGAGCCTGTCTCAGACGCTTAAGCCACTGGGGGTCAAGGTATTAGACTAAAAAAAGTCGGGCGAAAGGAGGTGAAAATCCTCGATTCGCCCTGAATAGAGCCTCTATACAACAGGCTTCAGGGGTAGGCTCTAGAGTAATGGTTTTAAGTTGTAGGAGCGGCTTTACGCCGCGATTGCTTCGAGGCTGTTTCGTGGGATCGCGGCGTAAAGCCGCTCCTACGATGGTTCGAAATGAAGTTTCAAATCCCGGTTTCTGGGCTAGGTAGATATTCGGCCAGGTCAGATGGTGTGAATAAACAAACCGCTTCTCAACTTGGGGTCAAACCAGGTGCTTTTGGTCGGCATGGTTTGCCCGACATCCGCGATGTCCATAAGCTGTTCAACCGTCACGGGATACATGGAAAATGCCACCGGTCCATCCCCCCGGTTTACGCGTTTTTCAAGTTCGGCCGTGCCACGGCTACCGCCTATAAAAGCTATCCGGTCGCTGGTGCGGGAATCCTCAATTCCCAGGATGGGTTCCAGAATGGTGTCTTGTAATCGGCTGATGTCCAAACGGCTGGCCGGATCGGCGATTTCCCGGGCCGGAAATTCGACTCCGTACCAATGACCCTCCAAATACATGCTTACCCGGCCGACGGAGTCGGGAGAAGGATCCGCGTTGTTGGTGAGTCGAGCAACCGACTTTAAGTTTTGCAGAAACTGTTCGGTAGAATGCCCGCTCAAGTCGTAGACGAGTCGGTTATAAGGCAGGATTTTTAGTTGGCTTGCCGGAAAGTTGACCGCAAGGAACCAATTGTAGTCCTCCTGTCCCGTGTGATTTGGATTGGCCGCCTGCCGTTCAGCGCTCACCCGGGCAGCGCTGGCGCTGCGGTGGTGGCCATCGGCCACGTAGGAGACCGCTACCTTTGCAAAGGCATCTACCAGCGGCCGGGTTTCCGTAGTTTTCCAAACCGTGTGTCTGACCCCGTCTGGGGCGGTAAAATCTATAAGGGGAGCGTTTTGCGTGGTCCGCTCAACCAGGGTGTCGATTTCCCGTACGTCGCGATACATTAAAAACACCGGTCCCGGATGTGCGTTGAGGGTCGCGCTGAGCTGGGTTCGGTCGTCTACTTTCCGCGGTTGGGTCGTTTCGTGTTTTTTAATAAGGTCGTTGCGGTAATCATCTACATGGCACACTGATACCAAGCCTTTTTGCCAGTGGCCGTTTGTTTCCTGCTGATAAACGTAAAGGCTGGGGGCCGTCTCCCGCACCAAGGCGCCCGACTCCCGGAGCCAATCCAGGTTTTCCCTTGCTTTTTCATAAACCGCATCGGCGTAGAGATCCGTTCCTTCGGGTAAATCGATCTCGGCGCGAACCACGTGCAGGAAGCTCTTCGGATTCCCCTGGGACAACTCACGCGCTTCCTCCGTATTGACAACATCGTAGGGCGGCGAGGCCACCTCGGAGGCCAGTTCGGGTTTTGGGCGAAGGCCCTGAAATGGTCGGATTTTCATAGCGACGGAAGGCATCAAATGGGCCATTTCTTGGCAAGCCAAATTGAAGGAATATTCCGATTAACCCGGATGGCCCTATTTAACGCATTTTGCCATGAATTTATGAAGCATCGCCGGCGCCGGGGTCATTCCCCGCCATCTTGCGCGCCCGTTGGGGTCATTCCTTGCAATCGTGCATGTCAATGCGGGATTTAAGGTGTGACCCCCTCGAAAGTACTTCCCCGCGACTCATTCCTCCGCCCTTCCCCCGCGACGCCACTGAGTCGGGTCCCAGGCTGGGTTGTGGCGTGCGGGGATACTTGATCTTTTTCCCGGATTGCTTCTTGATCGTCTACCTTTGACCCAGCTGCCCGCCTTGCACAATCAGTCGTCGTTCTATGGAAGATAGTACTCAATTTCGAAACTCGGGATTAAAACGCATCTTGCTGGCTACCAAATTTTCCACTCATGGTTTGCTCGCCGCCTTTAAAAATGAGGCTGCTTTTCGGCAGGAAGTGATTCTTGGCCTTATACTCGTCCCTCTGGCCCTCTGGCTGGAACCTGGCTTCGCGGGCCGGGCTATACTGATTGGGAGTGTTATGATCGTATGGATGGTGGAACTTTTAAACACCGGAATCGAAGCGGCCATTGATTACCAATCCACCAAAGCCCATCCCATGGCCAAGTTGGCCAAGGATCTTGGCAGCGCAGCCGTATTCATCAGCCTATTAAATCTTGGCCTCATGTGGGGATTTTATTTGTGGCATAAGTTCGTTTGATTATGCTCATCGACAGGTATGTTTACCTGGAGGCTCCACGCTCCTCGTATCGCCGCAGGTACTTATGGCCAGTCTTGCGGCTGATTGCGAAGTCGTGGCACAGCTCCGTGATGGTGTATTTTCCACTTTGTGCTAAGTGTA
Organism: Opitutales bacterium; assembly: GCA_965250065.1. Taxonomy (GTDB): domain Bacteria; phylum Verrucomicrobiota; class Verrucomicrobiia; order Opitutales; family UBA2995; genus JAABVD01. The sequence continues at coordinate 3,400,728 of OZ252288.1, read as the reverse complement.
TGAATCGTAACTTTTGGTCCATTAGGTCTACAGTTTTCCAGGGCATAATGCCCAGTTAGACTGTTACCTATGTCTCCGGTCCGTACCCTACCGCACAAGGCTCCTACAGCGAGTATTTGGCGCCAAAAGCAAATTTCGTTCTTCCAACGCAAAGAAGAGGTGCCGCTTCAGCGGTTACCTCCCTCGACTTGTTCTCTCCCTTTCACTTCTTAAGACATCCACAATTTCAGGTGTTGTTACCTTGGTCGAAATTCCTTCCACGTCGAAAGGTGAGACTGCAGACTTCTCTGCTACAAGTGAAAAGAGACTTCCATCTCTTCTGCGAATGAGAACTTTTCCTTCTTTCTTGGCAGTATCCAAAACCTTGGAGAACTGCTGTCGTGCATCGCTATATGTAAATAACTTCATCTTAAACTTCCTCGACTTTTATTCCTTCGATTTTTGCTACCTCAGCCATCCGATCGTCCAGCGTCAGCATGGGTCGAGATAACCGCTTTGACACGATCATGTAGTATGCATCATAGGCATAGATGCTGTGACTGCCGCAGACAGTGAGAGCTTCTTTTAAATTTACTTCTACCTCTTTAATGGGAATCACCGAAAACGTATCGAGCGCTTTCTGAACCTGTTTTTGGTCTAAGCGCTTTCTCTTAAGCATGGCCGAAAATGCATTACCGACTTCCCACTTCAGGCAACCTGGAGAAATCAGATCTCGCCCCTCTGTATTCTGGATAATCCCTACTTTTTCGGGTTCATTCAAAATTACCGCGAGAACAACGGAAGCATCTACGACAATCTCCTTAGGTTTAGGCATGAATTGCACAATTGCACAAGTCACGTCCGGAGGCAAGCATTCTTTTTAGAGAACGTTCAGGCTAACACGTCTGAGCCCGGGAGCTTAGGTGGAGAGCGGAAAAGATCATGAAATTACCAGAAGAAAAAGTCAACACCCAAGAAAACGGAGGGGGTCAGCCCTAGTTTTTAAGTATTTTTATGTTTCCTGTAAGGCGAGCAGGGGTTTTGACGGGTCGCCGGTATGGGTGGGGATTTCGAGAGGTGGCAGGATCGCAGTCTGGAAGTACGTCTGCGACAGATGGCAATCGATCCGGGCAGGAGCTGGGATAATCCGGATCTTGCCCGTCTGGTGGCATGACAATCAAATAGAATCTGAACGCACCAATGGAGATTATGCCGATTCGTTTATTCAGGAAAATCCGGACGTGGCCGTTTTCCAGGGCATAATGCCCAGTTAGACTGTAACCTACCTTGTCGCGCCAAAATAAATGAAGGCGGACATGTCTCGCCGTAACGCGTGAAGGCGGATGTCTCCGGTCCGTACCCAGGGTCAGGCTCTCCTCGAGAACCTCCTTCAAGCTGCGGTCCGCATGGCCATCTTCGATTACCTCGGAACATTCTATCACAAACGCCGTAGGCACGGCAGCCTGGGCTACCATTCACCAGAAGCGTTTCTTAAAAAACACTTCCAAAATCCAAACCATAACCTAAACTAAAAATACGCTAACCTAGGGGATTGGGAACGCACGGCCTACAAACTTAAATGTGATTCTGTTAATGACCTGAATTCAGATTAAACGACAATTTTTGCTCTAGCGAAGGAACCCTCACACCATGGTATTATGTCAGTCGAAACCGTAAGAAGAGAACTCGAAAAAGCCCGAAAGAACCTATTGGAACTCACCACCAGAAATCGGCTTCTCAGCATCCCCAAACATAGGAGGGCTAAGCTTGTAAGAATTGTCGATGAACACAGTGAAGAAATATACCGCCTGCTGGTGGCGAATCGCAGAAAGTTATCTTTCCTTCCAAAACCAGACAAACACAAGGATGCGCAAGAGGGGTTTGAATTCGACTACGACGAGGATTATTCCTTCGCGCAATCTGAAAATGAGGAACTGGCGGAAGGGGAAATTGCCGAACGCCATACTGACACAAAGCTGCAAACTGAATTGCTATCGGTAGCACTACAGAAGCGGTTGCTTGGAATGCACGGTGAGGCTCGAACCTATATCGAGGAACAAGGCGTAAACATATTGTACTTAGCCTTGGGCCAGCTCAAATGGTACGAAGACGAAAACTCTGATGTCGACCGATATGCCCCTCTTCTTCTTGTACCTGTACAGCTGAATCGAACAAGCGTTGCTGCTCGCTTTAAGCTTAGTGCACTGGAGGAAGATCCCAGCGATAATCTCACCCTTGGAGCCAGATTACGTGAGTTTGGAATTAAGCTTCCTCCTGTCGAAGTTGATGAAAGCTTTAGCCCACCTGACTATTTCGACAAGGTAGCGGATGCTGTAAGAGGACAAAACCGGTGGGAAGTATATCCAAACGCCATTGTGTTGGGCTTTTTCTCGTTTTCCAAATTTCTCATGTTTCGAGATTTGGATGCGGAAAACTGGCCGGAAGAAGAAACGATTGCCGAGAGTCCACTGATAACTTCTTTGCTGTTCGAAGGTTTTGGTTCGACGGCTGCGTTCATCAGTGAGGAACAAAGCCTGGATGAAGTAGTACCGGTTGAAAGGTTAAGCCATGTCGTCGATGCAGATTCTTCACAAGCCATAGCCATCGAGGAGGTCCGTTCAGGAAGGCATCTTGTAATCCAGGGACCACCAGGAACTGGAAAGTCCCAGACCATTACTAACCTGATTTCAACTGCCGTAATAGACGGGAAAACCGTCCTCTTCGTTGCGGAAAAGATGGCCGCCCTGGACGTAGTAAAACGACGACTGGAACAGTTGGGCCTTGGCCCTCTAGCCGTAGAGTTACACAGCCACCGGACCAATAAAAAGGCCTTCCTTGAAGAGCTGGAAAAGACGTTGCAATTGGGTCAACCCAAGTTTCCTGATCCCGCCAAAGCATTTTCTAAACTAGACAAGCTACGCACCCAGCTTAACTGGCATGCGGAATCTCTCAATGAAGTCCTAGATCCAACAGGTTTAACTCCCATTCAGATAATAGGTAATCTAACTGATCTCGACCGTAACAATCGAGATGGAAAAACAGTGACGCTCTCCTCTGCAAGAAATTGGAGTCAGGAAAAAAAGCAAGAGAGGGAAAACCTTGTCGTGGACATAGGTGAACGAGCAGATAATATGGGATCGCTATCTCATCACGTATGGCGTGGTGTTCGGATAAAGGAGCAGAGTCGATATGAATTGGTCGCCATTATCCGAAAGGTTGAGGAAGCTCACAGGGATATAGCCAAACTCATTTCCGAAAAAGACTATTTCGGTGATCTACTGTTTGGAGAACGGGGTGCGAGAACTTGCGCCGAATTTGGGTTTCTAATCTCAGCACTAAAGAAATCTTTCGAAGCACCGGTCTACGATAAACAGACTATCAATAGCGAAGTTTGGACCGAAGATATTGAGGCTATTCAGGAATTGGTCCAGGCATGTAAGAAACTGGACGAGTTACAAAAAATTGTTGGAGAAAAATGCATCGACTCAGTCTGGGAAATGGATTGGTTGGAAACGCGAGCCTCAATCGCCGGCTATGGGCAATCACTGATTCGAATCTTCAATGGCGGTTATAGGGCGGGCTTGGCCAGGCTTCGCAGCATTTTGAAAGACCCTACTTCTTTTCCAAAAAAATACGATGATCGCATTGCTCTGGCGGATTCAATCATCAAAGGCCAAACACTTCGGAAAGAAATAAGCCAACAAGAGGAACTCGGAAGAAACGCCTTTGGCAAATTTTGGGATGGACTAAATACCGATTGGGAAGCGAGAGGTGCACTCCTAGACCAGATCAGCGGGATCGAAGACGTAGAATTGAGGTCAGCTCTTAGAGAGATCCTGCAACAGTCAGGCGACAAGAATGACTACATAGAAGGGGTGAATTCCTCGTCAGACGCGCTAGCCAGATTTGAGCGGAGTTTTAAAGTGTTGCTGAGTTCTCTGAATCTGGATTTCTCCTGTTATTCCGATAAAGAATCCTTCGAAGTACATTTAATTCTGGAATTACAGAAGATATTGGAAGGTTGGCTCTCCCAACGTGAAGAACTACGAACGTGGATTCTATTCTGGGCAAGAACTCGGCAAGCGATGAAACTAGGACTCGAGGAACTGGTCGAACAGCTACTTGAAGGAAATTTACCTGCTGCCGAGATCCTGGACACTTTTCTCAGAAGCTATTATAGGGAACTCTACGACTTCGCACTGGAATGCCGGCCGGGGTTAAAGAAATTTGATGGTGAGTCTCAAACCAGACTGGTGGAGGCGTTTAGGGAGGCTGACAGGGAACGCATTAAAATTGCCATATTCGAAACACTGCTGGCTCACCACAATGCGATGCCTATGGCGGACGGGGCACTGGGAGCACTTGGCATTCTCAGGGGGGAAATGGCCAAGCAACGAAGACATATGGCTATTCGTAAATTGATGGCTCGTGCAGGTAGTGCAATCCAGGCAATAAAGCCGGTGTTCATGATGAGTCCGCTCTCGGTGGCACAATTTCTCGAACCGGGAAAGATTAATTTTGATTTGGTAATTTTTGATGAAGCCAGCCAGGTGCGCCCTGTCGACGCTTTGGGGGCTATTTCCAGAGGGAAACAACTTGTGGTTGTAGGCGACAACAAGCAGCTTCCTCCATCCAGCTTCTTTTCCAGAATTGATGTCGATGATGACGAGGAGGATGATGATGAAGATGCCCCCGCTGCTGCCGGCGATATGGAAAGCATTCTGACACTGGCGTCCGCACGGGGCTTGTATTCAAGAATGCTCAGATGGCACTACCGAAGTAGGCACGGAAGTCTGATTGCGGTGTCAAACCTGGAGTTTTACGATAACAATCTCTTTATTGTCCCCAGCCCCAGAAACCGCGATAGGGAACTGGGCCTCGGATTTAATCACGTCAAAGATGGTATTTTTGATAGGGGAAGGAGCAGGAGAAACAAAATTGAAGCCAGGGCAGTTGCCAACGCCGCTCAAGAACACGCGAAAAACAATCCAAGATTATCACTGGGTATTGCCGCATTCTCAGTAGCACAAAGGGACGCGATTATAGACGAATTGGAATTACTTCGACGTGAGCACCCGGAGACTGAAAAATTCTTCACAACCTTAAATGAACATGAGCCATTTTTTGTAAAGAATCTGGAGAACGTTCAAGGGGATGAAAGAGATGTTATCTTCATCTCAGTCGGATACGGCCGGGACAGGAGCGACGCAATGCCCTACATGAACTTCGGGCCAATCAACAAAGAAGGAGGAGAAAGAAGACTGAATGTCCTTATATCCCGAGCCAAGAGCCGCTGCGATGTATTCTCTTCGATAACCGCTGATGAAATTAACCTGGAACGCTCCTCCAAGCCCGGCGTGAAGGCTCTTAAAACATTCTTGAATTATGCGGAAAAGGACATCCTGGGAGTGCCGGACTCGTCTACAGGGAGGGACATGGATTCTCCATTCGAAGCGGCAGTTAAAAAGGCCTTGGAAGCTGAAGAATACACGGTGCGCCCACAGGTTGGTGTGGCTGGATTTTTCATAGACTTGGCCGTTGTAGATCCAAGAGAAAGTGGACGTTACATACTGGGAATCGAATGTGATGGAGCTTCCTATCACTCAGCTAGATCAGCACGGGAACGAGACAGACAACGGGAGGCTGTTTTAAACGACCATGGATGGGTCATTCACCGTATCTGGAGCACTGACTGGTTTGAGCAGCCGGATAAACAAATTGGAAAAGTAATACAAAAAATAGAACAGCGTTTGGCGCTCTTTCCAAAACTAGATGTTCCGGAGAGTAAACCAGCTGGTGATGAACATATTGTCGAAAGACATGACCGGGAAACCGAAGAAGAAAGTTACTCCTTGGCAGTTCCTTACGAGAAAGCGGTGTTAAATGCTAGCAATAAGCAAATCCACGAACTTAATCCGGGATACTTAGCCAACTATGTTACCAAAGTGGTAGAATTCGAGTCACCCATACACCAATATGAAGTTATAACTAGAATTAGAGAAAATTGGGGATTAAAAAGATCGGGAAAAAGAATTCAGGACTCAGTCAAAAGGGCTATCAGTATAGCCCTCCGAAGGAAGGATATTCAGCGGGAAGGAGATTTTCTCCTCCTACCAGGCATAGAGGTAATCCTCAGAGATCGGAGCAAAGCAAGTTCACCGGGGTTAAAAAAATCGGAGTACATCCCTCCTCAAGAAATCAGGAAAGCAATCGTCCTGTTGGCCGAACACAACCATGGTATTGAGTGTGAAGAACTATTTACAAGCGTTGCTCCAATTTTCGGAATTAGCAGAACTACAACAGATTTTAGGAATAGAATAGGAAGTGTTGCAGACATACTTCTGCGAGAGGGAACGCTGGTAATGAAAAATGGCTTTCTGGTTCTACCGCAGAGACAATAATTACACCTTCCCTCTTGTGCGTTTTATACTTAAAGAAAATTTTGGGAATTATATACCTGAGTGGTATGAACCGGAGACATCCGCCTTCACGCGTAATGGCGAGACGCGGTCGGTAACAGATAGACCGGAGACAACCGCTTTCTGTCTGACCCATGACAGCCCGCAGTCGCAGCATGCTGAGGTGGATGTGATCCGTCTGCGTCTTACGGAAAATGTTCGCGCACGAGCTGAATCTAGCGCATCCCCAGGTGCTCGCCGCGCCGCAGCAGCTCGAGGCTCTCGGCGATGCGCCGGTTCCGAGTTACTTCGCGTTTGGCGATTCCGATCCACACGATAAACTGGTACTGGTACGAAGGCGCCAAGGTGTTCCAAAAGGCTCGGGCATCGGGATGGGTTCCCAAGGCCGTTGAAAACGCTGGCGCCATTTCGAACCGCGTTGCGTCAGGGTGCCAATTCCAGGTACCGCTCCGCTTCGCTTCGTCAATGACCCGCTGGCCGGCGTGGGTCATCTCACCGGACGCGAGCAGCCGTTGGGCGCGCTTCACGTTCGTTTCCGACCACCGGCTCCTGGACTTTCTCGGCGTGAAGCGGTGCATGTACCGCTCGTCGTCGATCCGCTTCTTCATTCCGTCGATCCAGCCAAAGCAGAGCCCTTCCTCGACCGCGTCGTTGTAGCTCAAGGTCGGTTTCCCCACGTGCTTTTTGTAGAAAACCAACCAGACCACGTCGATGCGATCGTGGTTGACGCTCAGCCAGCGTCGCCAGTCTGACCGACTTCGTGGGGTGAAACGCCGGTTTGGCTTGGGCATCGTCGCCTGCCGGGAACTGCCGGGAATGGAGTTCTCATGCTCTTTCTTGTCCGAATCGATCATGACTATCAGCGCTATTCCATTGAGAAGCCCAACGCTACGGGTAGGCAAAAGGCAGCGTGATAACACTGCGACCGAGTGGCAAGCGCATGTCACCGGGATGCACTAAATATCCGGACATCGCTTTGCCTCCCATGTCCCCCTGGAAGGCCTTGGTGGTGGTGGCCCGGTCAGGACCAAGGCCTAAAACTTGGAGGTCTCATCAAATGTTTCTGAGTTGGCCTGCCTGCTGCAGGTAGGCCACCGGTCTGCTGTACGCAGAAAAGGGCTTCCATCGTATCCGTAGCTATCGTTATCCAAACAGACTTGCATCAGCGCTGCAAAAGCATATGAATTCGAACCATAAGGAGGCTGCCTGACCACAGTGGATGGCCACCCCAATTTCGACTAAAAATGGGACATCCTCTGCCTAAACTCTTTCATTGTCCTGGTTGCCTTTTTTATAAGTTTCTTTGAATCAACAACCTAACATCTTCAAAACTAGGACAATCCTTTTTTGTGAATTTTTCGGGCTAGGACCGACAGCGCCCTTTTATATTAATAATTCATCTATTATTGCATCTTCGGAACTAAGTCTCGATTGAATTTGCCCGGTTGGACTAGAAACCCTAAGGGAAATGGCGAATCGCTTTTCCCTGCTTTCCGGCCCGACCACCCTTCGGCGAGCGATTTTAAATCTTCAGCGCTGATTAATGAGATGGCAGTACCTTTCTCAACAAAGTATTGCATCGCCAATAAGCTTGATTCGTCGGTGAAACCAGGACCAATAACTAGAAAAACGGCTACTCGCCTGTCGGAGCCGGAGATGTATCGATCAAATTGACTGAGGTGATCTTTAAGGTCTACCTCGGTTTCTTTCGACTTATTGTCCCAATAAATAAGCTTGTCCTGATAAGATACCGCACCATCGGCGTGAGCGGTTCCAACCAATTTTAAGGGCTTATGCTTCAGCTTTTTTTCAAAGAGGAAGTTTGTGGCATCTTCGAATTTCCTCTCTACTTCAATGTCTTTGGATATCAGCTGTTGTTCTCGGAGAAATTGCAGGTTTCGCCTGGCAAACTGCTCATAATGTTGATACCAGATTTTTCTCTCATCAGTGATCGCTTCGTCCTTGGTCAATAGCCGGTCGTAAAAGCCTATCAACCGCTCAATCAGCTCTTGCTTGGGTCCGGATGACTTGATCTCTAATTCGCTGCACCATGCCTTTAGGTTTCGATTATGGAGTCCATCTCGCGGCGAAAGACCGCCCAAGAGTATGGATGGTGGAACTTGGGTGAGGACTTTTGACTGAAGGCTCTTGAGCGTTGGTGCTGCTTCTACCTCAATGTTACATTTCCGTAATACTTGGAGTAGGTAAGCTTTTGATTTCACATTCTTGTTTTTGAGTAACTCCGTGTATCCGTAATTTCGAATTTCCACTCCTAAGATTTTCCGAATGGTATCTGCAACTTCACTTGGTATGACATCGAATGCCGTCTTGTCTTGATCTCTTATGGAAAACACTATCCCACTGCTCTGTAGGAAACGCCTGACTTTTTCAATTTCCTCATGGGTATGAAGCTGATTCTCGGCTTTTGGAAAGTGTCCAAGATTGGCTTCAATGATCCGATATTCGACTTCGGTAATTTTGAACCGTTTCCTGATCTTCTCGATTAGGTTCTTTTCATCGGGGGTAATCTCGCCCTCACGTTTCCAAGCCTCCTCCAACACAAATTGAAAAAGCTCCAAATATCTCCCCTTTTCACCGCCTTGCTGAATCAAATCTTCGTTTGATCTATCGATGATGGCTTGTTCCCACTTCACAATCTCCTCGTTGACCGTATTTCTCGCACAGATAAAATCATCTTTTTGTAAGAGAATGTGTTTTACGAAAATGGGCGTTAATGTGCGAATGTCTCGGTCATTATAGAGTAGGCAATTTTCGAGGGTTCGCTGCACATTCTCTTCAAAGTAATATTGGGGGGCAGTCTTTATAAGAGCCGAGCGTAACGCTTTTTCGGAGAGATTACGGAAATCAATTACATAAGCACTGGCTATCCGTTTTAATTCAAGGAGCGTGGGAATATTTTCAACTGTTTTAGCAATATTCATGGTTTTGGCAAAATTGACGGTATTGGAAGACCTCAATGCGTCAATGGTTTTGACATAGAGGCCCAATGTTCACCCCGAGCCCAGATGTTTCTAGGAATCAATCCCGAGATAACACCATCTAGCTCAGCATATGGATACCTCAAGTCGGGCTCAGGAAGGACAGGGCGGATGGGGTCAGCCCTAGTTTTTAAGTATTTTTTGTTTCTTGTAAGGCGCGCAGCGGTTTTGACGGGTCTGCCGGTATGGGTGGGGATTTCGAGAGGCGACAGGATCGCAGTCTGGAAGACCTGGAGGTGGTGAATAGGCCGAGGGTTCAACGCTTGGTGCAGCCGAACCAGAAAACTGTAATCAGTCAAGCCACGGCCTTTTTCGTTTGATACCTGGCGTTAATATAGTCCAAATTGGACCATTATTTGTCGATGAGAGCGACCACGACCACTAAATTTGCGAAATCTGACCGAACCTGGACCGTTGCCGAGGCCAAGGCGCGGCTGTCCGAAATCCTGCGTCTTGACGAAGAGGAAGGACCGCAACGTATTGGTGCCCGGAAGGCGTTCATCGTCGTACCCGCCGACTCGTGGCACGCGAAAACCTCACCCCGTAAGCCGCTCGGGCAGTGGTTGGTCGAGAACATGCCGCGTGGAATAGAGCTTGAGACCCCAGGCCGCAACTCGAATCGGAAGATCCCCTTCACCGACGCGGAAGACGAATGAGCGGCCGCCTCCGCAGCGTCCATCTCGGGAACGCCGCCGGCGCTCGAGTTTGCCTGGATGTCGCTCGGGCTCGGCATTAAAAACTATGCCAAATGAAAATTAGAGTTTGAAATAGACTTAAATCATGCAAATTAAACTCATGATAATCGTTCGAGACCTCGCGCCGGAACTGATCAGAGCGGCGACTCAATCACCGGCCATTACGCTCACCGGGCCTCGGCAAAGCGGCAAGACCACCTTGTGCCAGTCCACTTCGGTCTCGGCGAAGCGCTACACCTGACCGATGCCGACGGAATGGAGATGCTAATTCGCATCATGGATATCGTGGGCCAGTCGGCGCTCGTGGAATACCGCTCACACCGGGAGGCACAAAAATGATGATCCGCAAACTGACCGGCTTCCTGTTGGTAATCGCGGCGCCTCTTTTTGCATCGGATAACTATACTCCCGTAAATTCGCAGGATCCCCGGGATATTCCGCCTTTACCGGAAGAGGCTGCGGCGTTGATGGAGGTTCCGGAGGGATTTAATGTGACATTGTTTGCCGGTGAACCCGATGTAAGGCAGCCGGTGGCCATGCAGATTGATGATCGTGGCCGGGTGTGGGTGGCAGAGTCCTATTCTTATAAGGAATGGGAGATGAAAGGGAAGGATCGGGTTCTGGTCTTCGAGGACACCGACAATGACGGCCGTTTCGATTCGCGAAAAATATTTTATGACAATGCCACCCACTTGTCGGGCATTGCGGTCGGCTTTGGTGGGATTTGGATCTGTAATTCTCCCAATCTTGAGTTTATTCCGGACCGAGATGGAGATGACCTGCCTGATGGACCGCCCGAGTTGGTTCTGGAAGGGTTTACAACCGAGGCGCAACACAACTTTTTCAACGGACTCGATTGGGGGCCCGATGGTTGGTTGTATGGCAGGCACGGCATAACCGCATCTTCTCTTGTTGGTCCTCCGGGATCGCCGCCGGATGCGCTAACGGACTTGAGCTGCGGCATTTGGCGGATGCATCCGCTAACGCGTGAGTTTGAGATCGTTGCCAGAGGAACCACCAATCCCTGGGGTCTCGATTGGAATGATAGGGGTGAGATGTTTATGACCGGCAATGTGAACGGACACCTTTGGCATGTAATACCGGGTGCATTTTACCCGCGTATGCACGGGCAAGGGTCTCTTTCGCACGTCTATAACCGAATTGCTCTGACGGCCGATCACTTGCATCACGAAGGCAAGTGGACGGACCGTAAAAAGTTTCGAGACAATGCAGAAGGGTTGACAGATATCATCGGTGGGGGGCATTCGCATTGTGGGGGAATGGTGTATCTTGGTGATAACTGGCCGGATAAATATCGAAATACTATTTTCATGAGCAACATACACGGTCGTCGTATTAACAACGACATCCTACAAAGGAAAGGATCAGGCTACGTGGGGCTGCACGGCGAAGATTTCATGAAGTCCAAAAATCCCTGGTATAAGGGAGTCACCCAGCTGTATGGACCAGACGGCGCCGTTTTTATGTCTGATTGGACTGACATTGGTGAGTGTCATGACAATGATGGTGTGCACCGGACAAGTGGCCGGATTTACAAAGTGACCTATGGTGAGGTGAATAATCCGGGACCCTTAAATCTTGCAGCGGAATCGAATCTGAAATTGGTAGGGCTGCAGCTTCACAAAAATGACTGGTATGTGCGGCATGCCCGAAGGTTGCTTCAGGAGCGTTACCTCGCCGGCCAGGATGTTGGCGATGCGAGAAAGGAGCTAGTTCGTTTATTGGAAACACCCGGCCAAGCGGTTGATAGGCAGCTAAGATTTATCTGGGCCTTACATAGCGCCGGTGGGGTGGGTGAGAAACGGTTAACCCGTCTCCTGGATCATGAAAACGAGTATGTCCGCAGTTGGGCCGTTCGTTTGATTGGAGAGGGCGGTGAACCAAACCAGACGCAATTTAAGAAGATCAAGGATTTGGCCCGCAATGGGAAATCCCTGTTGGCGCGTTTGTATGTGGCTTCCACCTTTCCAAGATTCTCAGAATCCCAACAATGGGATGTTGCCCAAGACTTGTTGTTGGATTTTGGCTACCAGGAAGATCAAAATCTTCCCAACATGATCTGGTTTGCCTTGCGGCCGCTCGTCTCAGCGGATCCCGTTCGGGCTCTTGGTTTTCTTAAGACCTGTCACGATCCTTTGGTCTATAAAAATATTGTGAGACGTATTGCGTCGGACTTCGACCTGAATGCCGCGTTGATGCCCGGTTTGGTCAATGCAATTGTGGCTACCCTCGGGGAGGGAAAGATCGAAAATGCGAAGGCCGGCCTGGTTGGGATGGAGCAAGCATTGCACGGACTCAAGGGGATCGAAGCCCCGTCCAATTGGCATCTGGTTGCTGGATCCGACAATGCCGTGATCCGCAATGAAGCAAAAAGTTTGGAGCCGGTTTTTAATCAGGGCAGCCCTATGACAGCTCAGGATTGGCTGGACCTTTTGGATAATCAATCTCGTCGCAATCAAGCCATACGCGAATTGGCTGCCTTCGATGACCCGAAGATAGCGGGTATGTTGCTTAAGCCCTACCGCCGGCATTTGACGGAAGATCGCCGAGCCACTATCGCTACTCTGAGTTCGCGCCGGTCTCTGGCCGGTCCATTGGTGCAAGCCATGGGCAATGGACAAATTAAGCCTTCAGAAGTGTCTGCATTTTACGCCCGCCAAATTTTCAACCTGGGGGATGATCATTTGAATAAGCAGTTGCAAGAAGTCTGGGGGCGGCTAAGGCACAGCCCGGAAGAAAAACAACACCTGATTACTTCCTGGCAGTCAAAGCTCGCATCGGCTGATATTTCCAAGGCAAGTATCCATAATGGGAAGCGTGTTTTTCAACAAACCTGCGCCGCCTGTCACTCTCTCTTTGGTGAAGGCAGCGCCTTAGGTCCGCACTTGGACGGGACCAACCGTCATGACTTATATTATTTGCTTGAGAATCTGATTGATCCCAGCGCCGTGCTGGCGCAGGACTATCGCATGACCGTGGTTACGTTGAAAGATGGACGGGTATTGAGTGGAAACATCTCAGCTCATTCCAGGCACACGATCACAATTTCGGGATTAAATACGGTGGAAGTCATTCCTGTTTCTGAAATCCTGAAACAGGAGGAAATTGACCAATCCACCATGCCGGAAGGTTTGCTGCAGACCTTGAAGGATCAGGAGGTTGTCGACCTGATTGCCTTCTTGCAGCAGTAGAAATAACCCGCATATCTCACTACCGAGCGAACGCGACATCACCCTACCGAGCGACAGCGACAGCCCCTCATTTTCTACTGCCTGCCTGTGCGTGTCCGCACGCAGACAGGCGCTCCGGAATATCAGCGCTGGCGCCGCCCTCGTTGGATTCGCCTGCCCGTGCGCCGCACAGATGCAGGCGACTTTGCGGGGTTTCGACCCAGCTTCACCCGCGCATCAGCTCGAAGCCCACACCAGCACTCGATCTTCGTTCGCTCGCTACGAAGTGGGTGATGTCGCGTTCGCTCGGTAGGGTGATATCGCGTTCGCTCGGTAGGCGGGGTGTCGGCCTACGGCCTCGGTAGTGAGACATGCGGGTTAAGCTGAATATTTTGAATGCAGGTGAGTTTGAAAGACGCGGCAAGGCTCGAATCGAACGCAACTGAGAAAATTTAAGCCCTGCAAACTCTACTCGTTTTCAAAATCCTGGGTTCTGGGATAGGCTCTAGAGTAATGGCTTTAAGTTGTAGGAGCGGCTTTACGCCGCGATTGCTTCGCGGCTGTTTGGTGGGATCGCGGCGTAAAGCCGCTCCTACGATGGTTCGAAATGAAGTTTTAAATCCCGGTTTCTGGGATAGGCTCTAGATATGCGGGATAAAGCATGGAGAAGAGGAAAAGAGTCATTCAGAAGGGGTCTGCAGAGGAACGTCGAGATGTCACCTCAGCAAGCGAAGCGCAGAAGAGCAATTTTGATTCGAACCGCAGGTGACGGGTGAAGCCATTCTGCCATTTTCTCATTTGAAATCTAATAGGCTATAAGCCGGGGTGTGTAGCGTTGAGATTGTTCTTCGGCGTGGTAGGAACTCCTCACTAGCGGAGCCGACTCAACTACGCCAAAACCAATTTCCAGTCCAAATCGTTTCCAGTGCTCGAATTCTTTCGGAGTTACCCATCTATGCAGTGGAAGGTGATGGGTGGTAGGTTGCAGGTATTGCCCAATCGTGATGATGTCGATTCGAGCCTCGCGCATATCTTGCAGGCAGGTTTCGATTTCATCCCGTTCCTCTCCGAGGCCCAGCATGAGGCCGGACTTGGTGGTAAAGCCGCGCATTTTGGCGTGGCGCAGGACGTCGAGCGATCGGTGGTACCTGGCCGTTTTCCGAACCGGTCGCTGTAGCCGTTCTACCGTTTCCACATTGTGGTTTAAAATGTCCGGAGCGGCCTCCAGCACAACGTTGAGATGATCGGTGTTCCCCTTAAAGTCTGGAATGAGCACCTCGACTGCCGTCGAAGGATTTCGGTGACGAATTGCCCTGACAGTGGCTGCCCAAACCGATGCGCCTCCATCCTTCAGATCGTCCCGGGCTACCGAGGTGATGACGGCATGTTTGAGCCCCATCTTTGCCACGGCGTCCGCCACGCGCGCCGGTTCTCCCAGGTCCAGTTCGGTCGGTCTTCCGGTCTGAATGGCGCAGAACCCGCAGGACCGCGTGCAAATGTTGCCAAGGATCATCAAGGTGGCGGTACCGCGTGCCCAGCATTCACCCAGGTTGGGACATCGCGCGCTCTGACATACCGTGTGCAGCTTATTGGTTTCAATGAGCTGATTAACCGCATGGTATTCCGGCCCACTTGGCAGCTTGGCTCGCAGCCATTTTGGTTTCTCTGACATCATATTAGTTCAGGTAGTTTCCGAATACGGATTTAAAAGCCTGGGAAACTATGGGCTTTACGGTTTGCAGATCAATGGGAAAACCCAGTTCCATTTCGAGCGATGTTACGGTGCCATCGGTTATTCCGCAGGGAACAATTCCGGCAAAAGGGGCCAGGCTCTGGTTGGTCACGTTCAGGGCAAAACCATGGTAGCTGACCCACGATTTTACCGCCACACCTATAGCGGCAATTTTTCGAGTCCCGATCCAAATCCCCGTTTTCCCCTCCCGGCGACCGGCCTCAAGATCCCATTTTTCGAGGGCCTGGATAACAGTTGCTTCAAGCAGACGTAGGTAGAGGTGTAGATCGCGAATTTTGTGCAGACTGAAAATCGGATAACCCGTTAATTGCCCGGGCCCATGGTAAGTAATATCCCCGCCGCGGTTTGATTGATGCACGGAAATTCCTCGTCGCAGAAGTTGTTCTTCGTTCCATATCAGGTTATTTTCCGCCCCGCGCCGAAGTCCCAGAGTAAATACTGGTTGGTGCTCCGTGTAGACGAGGGTGTCCAGGCGCTGGCCATCGATTCTTTCCCTGACATAATCCTTCTGTTTATCGAAAGCTGCCTGGTATTCGCTACGGCCCCAATCCTCGACCAGGAATGGCAGTTTGGTGCGCTCCAGCTTTTGTCGGCTAGCCATAAAGGATTTGTTTCCCATTAAACTTATATCTCTTGAGTTTAAATCGGTCTCAACGGCTTGGCAAGTTTGCGCACAGGTCCTCAACCGGATAATTTGACCCGCCGTTTGTAAGGGGTCAGAAGAAGAAAAGCAGGCCCAGTATTACCACGGACGTAAAGGCGGTGACGCCGATGGGAAGCGCGCCCTTTTCCATATTTTTCATAACCGCTATTCTTAAATCTTCCCTTTGCTGGGCGTTTTTACCGGTCAAAGACCAGTAGGGGGTAAGCAGAAAAATCGAGATGCGCGCCGGTCCAGCGGTGGCGAATCGATTCATGCCGCGGGTCAACCCGGCAACGAAGGTTTTGTGAGCGAGGGCATTGATACCATTCAGACCGCGATCGAAGATCTGGTAGAAAAATTTACCTCCCCGGCGGTACAACCAGTCGCTGTCGATATTAACCGAACGGATTTCCGATGGATAAATGCCACTCAGTAGCAGAAGGGTAAAAGCCAAGGCAGAGAAAATGAGAAGTAAACTCTGCGCCATGACGTGGGCGAAGGTATAGGGCTGGTAAGCAGGAGCTTCGAAAGGAAGCAAAGGGTATATGGTTAAGTGGGGAACAGTGCCTATGGCGATACAAGCCAGAGCGGCAATTCCCATGGCGATACGCATGTTCCAGGGCGCTTCCTTTACGCGGATACCCGAGTCGTGGGAGAAGAAGGCGAAGAAGGGAATTTTAATACCGGCGTGGTGGAACACCCCAGCGGAAGCGAAAAGCAACAACAGCCAGATGATGGTAAGGTGACCTTCCGCCGCGGCGGACATGATAATGGACTTGCTGGCGAATCCACTGAAAAGTGGAAATGCCGATATGGAAGCGGCGCCGATGATGCAGCAGATCCCGGTGAAAGGCATCGAGCGGAACAAGCCGCCCAGATCGGTTGCTTTGGTTTTTCCGGTTCGGTACATGACCGCTCCAACCGACATGAAAAGGAGGCTCTTGAAGAGGATGTCGCTGTAAACGTGAGCGGCGGATCCATTCATGGACAAACCGGTTCCTATGCCGATACCCACCACCATAAAACCCACCTGGTTGATAAGGCTGTAGGCCAGCACTCTGCGAAGATCATTTTCGATAACCGCATAAAAAATCGGGAAAGTGGCCATGGCGGTTCCGATCCAGATCAGCGAAGGTTCGCCGGGGAAGCCCCGCAGCAACGCGTAAATGGCGGTCTTGGTGGTAAACGTGGCCATGAACACGATGCCTCCCACGGTGGACTCCGGATAGGTGTCCGTCAGCCAGGAATGCAAAATGGGCCAGGCGCAGTTGAGACCAAAACCGAAAAAAATGAGGTAACTGGGCAGACCATTTAACCCTATTTGTGCAAAATCGGTGGAACCGGTCTGATTGACGTGGAGAATGATACCGGCGAGCAGGACCAACCCCCCCAGGACATGAACCAGCAAATAGCGAACCGCCGCACTGAGGGACTTTGCCGTTTTGCGAACGAGGAGGAGAAATGAGGCCCCAACCGTGAGCAACTCCCAAAATACGAAGAAGGTGATGAGGTCTCCGGCCAGAATGACCCCCATGGCGCTGCCCGCATAAAGGAAACCGGCGAAGTGCTCCATCCTGCCACGCACGTGGCTGTTATAAATTATACCAATGAAGGTTACGACAATAAAGACATTGAGGAAAATAAGGCTGAGCTTGTCTACGCGACCCAGGGTGAGATCAAAACTGAGGAATGAGTAGGTCCAATAGATGCCTTCTTCCAATTGCAGGTAATGGTAGAAGGCCAGAACGGGCAGAAACAGCATGTAAGCCGTCCTGACCCAGCCCTTGAAGAGCGGGACAAAGAGACCTCCGATGAGGAAGATAAACTGCGGAGGAACGGCGTTAATCATAGTAGTCCTCGTCTCGCATCACCAGGGGGCGCAGGATGTATTTGGCAATCAACACCAGCAGCACACAGGCGACAAAACCAAAGACGGCATAGAAGCCCGGCCAATTTTCCCATTCGAATATGGCGTGTTTATCGTACGACTCAGATATAAACAGAAAATCTATGAGGAAGCCGACTGCACAGGTAATGAACAGAATAGTGATGACGACTTTTGCTACTTTGGGTCGGCGTGACCAATCACTCATGGTTGGGTATGGATTTGCTAGTGTGGTGTCCCGCCCCCCCCATCGGGGGATGAAAACAGAATGATTAACAGATAAATGACGAGGAGCGCCGAAACGATGGTGAACACTTTCTTGAAGCCGGGCCAGGCTTCGTGGGATAGTTCCTTCAAGGCTTCTTTCATAGGGGTAATGGTTTATGGATGCATAAAGTGCTCCGTGGCTGAGGTGGCCAACGAATAAAACGGTTCTGGGTAGATGAAGAAGACGACGGTGGCAACAGCGGTGAGTGAAAGCGCGATTACGGCGCAGGGATGTGCTTCGTCCACTCTGTCTTCGAAGAGTGAGTCCTCCGGCTTGCAGAAGAACGCCCGAAATGCGATGGGAAAAAAATAGGCGGCGTTGAGTAGAGAACTGATGAGCAATACCACCAGCATGGCGTATTGTCCTTCCTGCACGCTACCCCATAGCAGGTAGAATTTACTCCAGAAACCCCCGGCCAACGGTATACCGACCACACTGAGGGATCCGATGAAGAATGCGGCCATGGTAATCGGCATCCGTTTACCAATTCCCACCATTTCACTAATATATTTTTTCCCGGTGGCTACGAAGATGGCTCCAGCACAAAAGAATAAAGTGATTTTACCGAAGGCATGCATCGCAATATGCATCATACTGCCGGTTACGCCCTTGGGAGTGAGCAAGGCCATGCCCAAAATGATGTAGGAAAGCTGCCCGATGGTGGAGAAGGCCAGTCGGCGCTTCAGATTGTCCTGGGTCAAAGCAATCAACGAGGATACAATCACGGTGAAGGCGGCGATCCAGGTTATGATGACCCCCAGATCCAGGGAACTGAGGAATTCGATCCCAAAGACTCCTGAATAAACCCGCAAGATACAAAATACGCCTACTTTAACGACCGCTACCGCATGCAGCAGGGCGCTTACTGGAGTAGGGGCCACCATGGCTGCCGGAAGCCAGGAGTGGAATGGCATGATACCGGCCTTGGCAAAGCCGAAGGTAAGCAGAAGCAACAAGACCAGCGCCTCAGTTCCCCCGACATGGCCCTCCAGAAATCCTCCAGCTACGAAATCGAGGCCTCCGCCCGTTTTGATGAAGATGTATATCAATGCCGGCAGAACAAATCCAATGGAAGTTGTCAGCAGGTAGGTAAGATAGGTTCTGCCGCCGGTGCGTGCCTCCGCGTCCTGGTGATGCGTCACCAGCGGGTAAGTTGCCAACGACAACATCTCGTAAAAGAGAAAGAGGGTAAACAGGTTTGCCGAGAACGCGACCCCCACGGTGGCGGAAAGCGAGACGGCAAAAAAGGCGAAGAACCGCGTTTGCGCATGCTCTTTAAGTCCGCGCATGTAGCCTATCGAATAGAGCGATGTAATGATCCAGAGCGATGAGGCGACCAGACCAAAGATCATGCCCAGGCTATCCACTCGAAATGCGATCGCGAGATTGGGAACGATTTCCCACAAGGTATACTCGATGGTCTTACCGGCCATTACTGCTGGAAGCATGGAGACAACCAGCCCAAACTTTATAAATCCTGCCACAAAACTGGCGCCCTCCCGTAAGTTGGGCTTACGTCCAAGCAGGACAATGGGAATAATCGCCAGGAGGGACACCAGGCTGGCCAGGACGGGGGTAAAGCTGATGATGCTGTTGGAGGCCATGTCAGCGGATTTCGCCTCCCAGGTTAAATTGTGAAACGAAGTCGGTGATGATAGAGATTATGTTTTGGTTAAATACCCCTATAACCAGCAACAGCGACGCCGTTCCCATGAGGGGCAGCAGCATGGAAGCAGAGGCTTCGGAAAATTTACTGTGGCCACCGCCGTGGCGATCTGCCTGGCCGCTAACCGGCTTAACCCCAAAAAGGGCGTATTCGAATATCCTGAAGAAGAGAACGGCGTTGACCAAACTGGAGATAAGCAATGCCAGCACATACTCCCAATGGCCGGAGTTTATGCCACCCTGGATCAAGTACCACTTGCTGAAAAATCCCGCGGTCGGAGGTATGCCAATCAGTGATAAGGCGCCCACGACCAATCCGGCCATGGTCAGGGGCATCTTGGCAAACAAACCGTCTGTGGCGGTTATGTCGGACCTGCCGGTCTTGGCGAAAATGATTCCGGCGAACAGAAAGACGCAAAGGGTCATAAAAACGTCGGCGATGAGGTGGTAAATCGCCCCCACCATGCCGGCCGTATTGGCTAGCCATACACCGCCAACCATATAGCCCACCTCGGCAATGATCAGGAAGGCAAGCATCCTGCGCAGGTCGGTTTGGGCCAGGGCTGCAATTGAGCCGGACAGAATGGCGATGACCGACATCCATACGATAATCTTGCCCCAGTTGAGCTGAATAAAAGCATATTGCGGATCGAAGACCGTCAGGATCATACGTATCATCACGTAGACCATTACCTTGGTTACCAGTGGTCCCAACAGGCAGCTCGTAGTTGTGGGTGCGTAGGCATAGGAGTTTGGCAACCAGCTGTGTAACGGGAAGAAAGCCATTTTTATCCACACTCCCACCGTTATGAGGATAAACGCCACCAGTACCGTCGTGGACGGGTAGAGATTTTGTTCCACTATCACCTGGTGGATATCAAACATGTTTAACGAGCCGGTTTTTATATAGAGATAACCGACGCCGAGCAGGTAAAAGGAAGCCCCGATAGTGCCCATGATGGCATACTTGTATGCCGCCAGGGTGGCCCGCTTGGGTCCCATGGCTATAAGGGCATAACTGGTGAGAGCGGAAACTTCGAGGAGGACGTAAAGGTTGAACGCATCTCCAGTGACAACCATGCCCAGCAAGCCGGTGACCAGTAACAGAAACAGAGCGTAATACTGGGAAATCTTGTCTCCGTTTTCGTCCGGTACTCTATCGTGGGAGTAGACAGCGGTGATCAATGCCACCGCAGAGACGGCCAACGCCACCAGAGCATTCAACCCGTCAATGCGGAACTCAATGCCAAAGGGCGGGGCCCATCCCCCCAGGTAGTAACGAATAGTGCCCGTTTCTATAACCTGCAGGAGAGTTTGAATGGCGGCGGTAACCGAACAACCCAAACCCGCCACTACCAGCGGAAAACACACCCGTTTGAATTTGATACCGACCAGGGCCACCAAAACGGCGGCCAAAAAGGGAGCGAGGAGAATGAAAGCGGGAGCCTGATCAAACATGACCGGATTTAATTTGGTCCAGGATTTCGTTCTCCTCAATGGTGCCAAACTCGGTGTAGAGCTTCTGGGTGATGGATAGTGCAACACCCAGGGTGCTGACTCCCACCACGATGGCTGTGAGCATCAAGACGTGGGGCAAGGGGTTGGTAAAATGATCGGGGTCTATTTCCGGGGATTCCACGTGAGGGATTACGCGTTCATCGTGGGCCCGCTCTGCTGCAGGGACTATTTCTTCACCCGGCTGGAACTCGTGCAAAGCCTCAGCCCCCTCGCCATGTTCTGCCTGTGCCGCATGGACTTGATCGTGATCCAGAATCGGTATGGTTGCGCCTTCTTTAACCCCTATGGAAACGTAAAACAAAATGATCGCCGTCTGAAAAATGGACATTCCGATCAACTTTTTGATCAGGTTGTTTTTGGAAATCATGGCATAGAGCCCGATCATCATCAGGACGATATAGATCCAGTAATTTATTCGCGTTGAAATGGTTTCGAGCAGCTCCATGATTTATATCCCTTCCTTCATTTGGCCATTGGAAGCGAGGTTTGAGTAGATCGAAAACATGATGGCGCTGACGGTGAACGCCACCCCGATTTCCACACCCAGGATGCTGTGGGAACGCGCCATGATCGGGTCGGCCGGCATGATTTTATGCAGGATCTCGTAATCGAGAAAGTTGGCGCCGAGAAGCTGGCACAACACTCCAAGACCGGCATAGATAAATAGGCCAATACAGGCCAGAATCAGTATCCGTTTTTCCGCTACCCAATTTTGAGCAGCCTTCAGATCGCGGGTGAGGGCTAGCAGTATGAAACTGGCTCCGAAAATCACGCCACCCTGGAATCCGCCACCCGGACTGTGGTGACCGTGGGCGATGACGTAAAGAGCGAAGAGCTGGATGATGGGAATGAGCAACCGCACCGTACTTTCAATGATCAGGTCGGGCTGCTTTCGGGTCAGTTGTGCTTCCGCAACGGCGGGAATTGGATCTTTGCTTCCATAACGTCGAAGAATGCCTATTACCGCGATGCCGGCGGTGAAAATCACTACCGTCTCAAACAGGGTATCATAACCCCGGTAATCGGCCAGGACCGCCGTTACCATATTGGGGACTGCCGTTTCGTTTATGGTCTGGGTAATGTAATGTTGAGAAAGCCGGTAGCTGCTAGCCGGCGAGCCTGGATCTCCCCAATGGGGGAAATCGCTGGAGGCCGCCAGCAATAACGACCCTGTCGCGATAACAGCTACTAGTCCGAGTGCCTTCAATCCGATGACCTCCTGGAAGTTCGCAGAACGGTAGAAATCAGGAATACTGCGCTGACCCCTGCCCCCACCACAGCTTCGGTAAAAGCGACGTCGACAGCCGCCATTTCGCTCCACAAAAGACAGATGAGAAAGCTGTAAACGCCAAAAATCATAGCCGTGCTAAGCAGGTCTCGCACCTTCAGGGAAATCAGGGCGGTGATCACGAGAAAGACCAAAATGATTGAATCGAATATCCAGAGCTGGTTCATGAGTCTCCTCTCTTGTCTTTGCGGGTCCAGATTTTGAGGCCTTCTTCAAAACCTGCCTTAATGAGGGCGTGCGTACTGGTCGGGCTGGTCATCATGATAAAAATGGTGGTAAACATGATCTTCAGAGCGATTAGAAAATTGGCCAGAGTCGGGTCCTTAAGTTGAAAAATCACCAGTCCGAGAAAGATCGTGAACATCGACATGGTATCTCCCTTTCCCGCTGCGTGCATGCGCGTATAAAAATCGGGAAACCGAATGATTCCCACCGCTCCGCCGATAAAGAAAATAAGGCCAAGTGATATCAGCGCAGCGGAAATAAAGTTGATAATCATGACGACTTTCCTCTGGATGAGGCGGTTGAAACGTGCTTTTCCGGATTGACGCGGCCCAGGTAACGGGCGGCGGCGAGCGAACCGATAAAATTCAACAACGCGTAGGTGATGGCGAAATCTACGAACATTTCCACCCGCCCGTAAATCATGCCGATGATAACCAGCAGAACGGTCGTTTTGGTGGCGATGACGTTGGCTGCCACGATCCTGTCAATCGCGGTTGGACCGGCCAAAATCCGGTAGAGTATGGGGAGCATCAACGCAAATATGGCCACCCCCGCAAATAGAAAAAAATGCTCCACGCTCTAGCCCTTCCCCCTTTCAAAGACCTTGGCGATTTTACTTTCCATAGTTCCATCCCGGACTCCTGCCGTCGTCTCTTGGCTGATGGAGTGGACGAGTAATTCATCTCCCTCGATCAGCACGGTGATCGTTCCAGGAGTGAGTGTTATCGAATTAGCCAAAATGTATTTGCCAAAGTCGGTCTTCAGGTTGGTTTTTATGCGCACCAACGAGGGTTCCACCCCTTTCAGGTCCCCTGGGGTGAGGGCCAGCCTGAGGATGTGGATGTTGGCCTGAAAGATTTTGTAAAGAATCCAAACCATGTATTGCGGGATCCGGATTGCCTCTCCCAGGCGTTGGCGGGCACCCCTGGAACGGTCTAAAAATAAAAAGCTAGAGGAGATAAGGGTAATAAAGGCTGCCGAGATCAGGCCCAAGGTGAGATGAAAGGCATCAAACTGGCCGGAAAATATGACCCAAATTCCAATCAGTAGCAGGAAAATGGCAATGCGATACATAATAGACAGTGTAGAAGTGTAGAGAACTGATTCCGGATTCACTTAGTAAATCGTAGACGCAGTGAGGGGTAACGAAAGGGATCTCATCACCTCTGCACAAGACTTTTTGAAAAAATTTGGCCGGATGAACGCCTGCTTATGCCGGTCTTTTGCACATTCCATCCTGGCCCCCTCAATTCGAAAATAGTTGATCCCAGGGGACTGACCGCGTTTCCGGGTAGGTTTTTGCCCGCATCCCGAATGACGTCGCTAAGTTTAGCGCGTTTCCGATGATTTCCAAAGCATTGGCGACCTCGGGGTCATTCCTTGCGCGCCCGTCGGGGTCATTCCTTGCTACCGAGGCCGCAGGCCGACACCCTGCCATCTTGCGCGTCAGTGCGGAGAAGGAAGGGGTCAAGACGTAAAAAGTTATGCCTTACAGGGTCAGTCGTCTTGTAAAAGTGTATGGAGTAAAACGGAATACAGTTTTTAAGACCTGACCCTTTTCTTTCGGAAGGCATCACTTTTCTACGGCATGACCCCGGCTGGCGCCCATACTATATTCCTCTACAAACGCGCTTAACCAAGTGACATTCAGGTTTGACCCCTTCCTCTGCGACTGACCCCTTCCGAACGCCCCAATCCCTTTGGCATTGCGCTTTGCCGGCCAGTGGTGCAAGTTGTCGCGTTTTTTATAAGAATCATGAGCAATCAGACTCCGGATACACACGACCTGTTTGCCGTGCGCAAGGGCAAGCTGGACCAGATGCGCTCCGGTGGGTATGATCCGTATCGCAAGAACTGGGACCAAACCCACACTTCTGCCTCGGCCAAAGCGCTCTATAAACCGGAGGAAGATAACGAGGGGGAAGTATCGGTAGCGGGTCGCCTCACCCATATCCGGGTCATGGGCAAAGCTTCATTTGCCAAGATCTTGGACCGGGACGGACGAATCCAGATCTACGCCAGGCGCGATGAAGTGGGTGAGGGTGCATACCGGGAATTCAAGAAGCTGGATATCGGTGACATCATTGGAGTCTCCGGACCCCTTTTCCGGACCCGGACGGGGGAAATAACGGTGCGGGCGCTAAAGTATAAACTCCTTTCCAAGTCCTTACGCCCTCTGCCTGAAAAGTGGCACGGATTGAGGGACAGCGAACAGATCTACCGCAACCGGCACCTCGATCTGATCGTAAACGAAGCGAGTCGGGAGCGTTTCAAGAAGCGCAGCGCTATCATCTCTTGCATTCGCCATTTTCTGGAATCACGTGATTTTATGGAAGTGGAGACTTCCACCTTGCACGGAATCGCCGGTGGAGCCGCAGCCAGGCCGTTTGTGACACATTTTAATGCTTTAGATTGTGATTTCAACCTGCGCATCGCCCTGGAACTCCACCTGAAGCGACTCCTAGTCGGTGGATTGGACCGGGTGTTTGAAATTGGCCGGGTCTATCGCAACGAAGGTCTGTCCCGCCGTCACAACCCGGAATTTACCATGTTGGAGGTTTACCAGGCCTACAGCGACTACCGGGGTATGATGGAGTTGATCCACTCCATGGTTCAAACCATTTGCCATGAGGTTTTGGGCAGCGCCACGGTTGTAAATTCCGATGGTGTGGAAATCGAATTAGGCGGGGAATGGCGTGAAGTGACTTACAAGGAGTTGATCCTTGAAACCACGGCAGATCCGCAATGGTATCGCCGTTCGAAGCAAGAAAAACTGGTGGCCACAGAAGGTTTGGGGCTATCCGTCAACCCGGAGCTGGAAGATTTCGAGGTGACCCACAATGTTTTTGAGAAACTCGTCGAGCCCGCGCTGATACAGCCAACCTTCGTAACGCATATTCCCAGGGAGCTCTGTCCCCTGGCCAAACTCAATGAGAACGATCCAAGTGTTTTGGACGTGTTTGAACTTTGCATCAACGGCGTGGAAATCGCTCCGGCATATTCCGAACAAAATGATCCATTTCTACAGAAAGAGATGTTTGAAGTACAGGCGGGAGAAGAAACCCAGAACTTGGACCACGAATTTATCGCTGCACTCGAGCAGGGCATGCCGCCGGCCGGCGGCATGGGGGTGGGTATTGATCGATTGATCATATTGTTGACCGGCGCTGCCAATATCCGCGATACCATCCTGTTTCCAGCCATGAGGCCGGAGAACCTCAACGAATAGGAAACTGGTGGGGAGTGAGGCCGGTTTTTGATTGTTTCCGGGAACAAAAACTACGAACTTCAGGTTTTCCTGCTTTATGCCCTGGTTTTTCTATCTAGCCTTTAAACAGCTGTTTCCCTCCGGGCGATTTGCATCTTTCTTCTCGGTTCTTTCCATTGCCGGCGTGAGCCTGGGCGTCTGCCTGCTGATCGTTGTACTGAGCGTAATGAACGGATTTCAAAAAGAGATTCGGGATAAAATTGTCGAAACTTCAGGTCACCTCCGCGTGGAAGCCGGTTCGGTAATTTACGATTATGATGGAATCATGCAGACATTGATGGAGATGGAATACCGGGGAGAAAATGTTATAAAAGCGGTTTCACCCTATGCCTATGGCTATGTAATGGTGCAAAATCGCAATGTCCCCATTTTCCCGGCTATCCGTGGAGTGGATATTGGATACGAGTCGGAGATTGTGCCGTTTAACAAATTTCTTGTTTCCGGTTCTCTGGATGATCTCGACGACGATTCGGTTATTATAAGTTCTGGTCTGGCGCAAAAAATCGGCGCCTACGAAGGGGATGTGCTGGAAGTAGTATCCCCCCTGATTATCGAAAAATTTAAACAGGATGAGTTGATGCTGCCACGGGAACTCCGGGTGGTGGGCGTTTTCGAGACCGGTTGGACGGTGATCGATAGCAATACGTTGTTCTGTACCCTACCGTTAATGCAAGAGTTCTATGGACTCGAGGACGGGGTCCACGGTATCACCGTTCGATTGGTGGACGGATACGACGATGAGGTCGACCTCATCACCATGAAGATCAATGAAATAATCCGTCAGCGTGATGATTTTCCCTTGGGAGTGCGCGGATTTTCGTGGCTGGATCTAAACCGCGACTTTCTTTTTGTTCTGCAATTGGAAAAGTCCGTCATGTTTTTCCTCCTCCTTTTTGTCATCCTCGTTTCGGCCTTCGCTATCACCAGCACTTTGTTAATCACGGTGGTGCGCAAAACCAAGGAGATCGGCCTTCTCGGCGCCATGGGCGCAAAACCCTTCGGCCTGGTAGCCTGTTACACTTTCCAGGGATTTATCATAGGATTGAGTGGAACCTTGTTGGGGATCGCTTTCGCGCTTCTGGCTCTGGCCAACCGCAATGAAATCGTAGGTTTTGTGGCGGGAATCTTTAATAAGGAGGAAACCTTAATCCGGTTTTACAAATTCACCCACCTTCCGGCCCACTACCAGAGCAATGATTTTGTGGTGGTTATTCTTGCCGCTGTTATCATAAGTACCCTGGCTGGCTTGATCCCCGCTTTTCGCGCATCTCGAATGAAACCCGCCTCAGCTCTGCGGAATGAATGACCGAATACACCCAGGATTATTGTTATTGCAATTTCCACTTTATAGATTCTGAACGACCATGGTGGCAAAAACCCGTATCCGCCCTTCTGATCCGGTTATTGAAACCCGGGACATTGTGAAGACTTTTCCCAATGGGCGGGATGTTATCCAGGTGCTCAATGGCGTTGATTTTAAACTGGAGCCGGGCGCGACCGCAAGCATCCGCGGGGAGTCGGGCAGTGGAAAGACCACATTTTTGAATATTATTTCGGGATTGGAAGAAGTGGACAGTGGTCAACTGTTTTGGGATGGAAATCGGATTGACGTCCGTTCCCCGGCCGAGTTGGCGGGGGTGCGTGCTTCCCAACTGGGCTTGGTATTCCAGGCTTATTATTTGCTGCCCGAGTTGAACCTCTGGGAAAATGTACTGCTAGCTGCCCGATTGCGGGGAAGGCCTGGGAGTCGGGAACGGGAACGGGCCGACTATCTTCTGCGCCGGGTTGGATTGGTTGAACGGTCAAAATTTTCCGTGGAAAAGCTTTCCGGAGGGGAGCGGCAACGAGTGGCATTGGCCCGGGCGCTCATGAATAAACCAAGTCTTATTCTGGCGGATGAACCGACGGGAAATCTGGATGAAAGTACCGGAGATTCCATGATTGAACTCTTGTTGGAGGTGGTGCGAGAGGAGGATGCAAGCTTGATACTGGTAACTCATAATAGGAAGCATGCGGCCAAAGCCGATGTCAGTTACCAACTGCATCTTGGTAAACTCCAAACCATAGAACATGAACGATGAGAAGGTGATCAATTGTGGGGTCGTGGGCGTCGGCTATTTAGGCCAGCATCATTTGCGCATCTACGACGAGTTGGAGTTGTGCCAGCTGGTCGGATTTTACGACGTCGACCCTGACCGGGCGCGGCAGATCGCAGCGCGACATAGCTGCAAGCGCTTTGGATCTATCGACGAATTGGCCCATGCCTGCCAGGCCGTAAGCGTGGTGGTGCCGACCGACAAACATTGCCAGGTTGCCGTCCCGCTATTGGAAGCCGGCTGCCACTTGCTTATCGAAAAACCGCTTTGTGTAAACAGCCGGGAAGCTGAGATGATTCTTGATGCCGCAAGGAGGAACGATCGAATTATCCAGGTAGGCCATATTGAGCATTACAACCCCGTTACCAGTTACCTGAATGAAGCGGTCGATCGACCACTGTTTATCATTGCCGATCGCCTGGCGCCGTTTCAGCCGCGCGGCACCGAAGTGGGCGTGGTGCTGGATTTAATGATACACGACATCGGCATCATTTTGCAGTTGGTAAAGTCTCCCGTAGCCAAAATAGAATCGATCGGGGTCAATGTGCTGTCTCCATCGGAGGACATTGCCAATTGCCGGATGACTTTTGAAAATGGGGCCGTAGCCAATATCAATACCAGCCGGGTAAGTGAGAAAAAAGTGAGGGAGATCCGCGTTTTTCAAACCAGTGGGTACCTGTCACTGGATTTTATGAATCAGGTCGGGCACTTTGTAAAACGCCAGGGAACGCAATTAACCAAGGAGGAAATTCCAATTGAAAAAGGTGAGCCCCTGAAAATAGAGCTGGCTTCGTTTCTGAATTGTGTGGCCAATCGGGAAAACCCGAAGGTCGACGCCACCCTGGGCAAACAAGCTCTGGAAATAGCCCTTCGAATTACCGCGCAGATTAAGAAGCGCACACCCTTATGAGTCAGACTCCAAGTCTGCCGAAATTTCTGGATAACCCTCCGGCGGAAGGTGTCGATGTTCTCGTAGTAGCCGGGGAACATTCCGGGGATGAACATGCTGCCGTCCTCATCGAGAACCTCCTGCGGGAGCATCCGCAATATAATATTGCCGCGGTGGGTGGAAAGCATTTGCAGACCGCCGGTGCACAGCTCCTGTGCGACCTGACGGATTTATCGGTGGTTGGATTCTACGAAGTCTTGCAGCATTACCGATACTTCAAACGATTGTTTTACCAGGTAGCCGATTGGGCAGAGAAGCGCCAACCTCGCGTAGTGCTATTTGTCGACTACCCGGGTTTTAATCTCAGACTGGCCCGGGAGTTGTTCAATCGCGGCGTGGGCGGGAAGGCTGGTGGAAAAACCGCCCTGTTGTATTATATTAGCCCCCAGGTTTGGGCCTGGAAAGCGAAGCGCAGGTTTGAGATGGCACGACTACTGGACGGCCTCGCCGTGATTTTTCCCTTCGAGGTGGAGACTTTTGCCGACACCCAATTGCATGTGACCTTCGTCGGGCACCCCTTCCTTCAATCAGAACAGAAATGCAAATTAGTTTACGATCCACGGGAAAAGATTCTGTTTATGAGTGGAAGCCGGTTGGAAACAATTCGCAGAGTTTTACCGGTGCAGTTGGAGACATTCCGTCTACTTCTGGCCCGCTATCCGGACCGGGAAGCCCGCCTGGTCTATCCCAGTAAAATGATTCGAAGGGAAATCCAAAAAATCATAAAATCATTTCCAGATCTACAAGGTAAACTGGAGTTGGTCGGCAATGAAGGAACCATAAGAGGAAGTGCGGTCGTGACCACTTCCGGGACGATGTCGCTGCGCTGCGGCTTGGCCGGAATTCCCGGATGTATCGTGCATAAAATCCACCATCTATCCTATTGTCTGGGTAAAATCCTCGTCGATATTCCATTCATTGGGATTGCCAACCTCTTGTTAAACCGGCTTTATTACCCCGAGTTTCCGCAATACCAAGCCAAGCCCAAAGTACTGGTGGAAGTATTGCGTCAATGCCTGGAGGACTCTTCAGTGATCGATAGAACCCAAAGGGAATGCAAAAAACTCGAACGAGTTTTAAGTGAAACCAATGACCACACCCCGTGGGACTGGCTCGGGAGCTATTTGGGCTAGCCCGCATTTTGCATGTACCGAGCGAACGAAGGTCGAACCCTGGTGTGTGTTTCGTGCCGATTCGCGGGTGAAGCTGGGTCGACACCCTGCAAAGTCGCGCATCCAACGATGCCTGTGCCAGCCGTCGTGATATTGGCGGTTTGCGGCGAAACCGCCCTACCCGTACAGTTGATAAAGGTAGGGCTCGATCGCCGAGCGAGCCGCCGTGATTCCGGAGCACAGTAGAAAATGGCAGGGTGTCGCGTTCGCTCGGTACATGCAATATGTGGACTAGTGTGGTGTCCCAGAAATTCCTTATAAAAATACCGCAGCGATTTTTTTGCCTCATCAAGGCGGCGTAGGGCTTGAGACTCTAGTGTGGTGTCTCGTTAATTCGTTCACACAAACTGGGTCGCGGGGAAAGGGGTCAAGACGTCAAAAGTTATGCCTTACAGGGTCAGTCGTCTTGTAAAAGTGTATGGAGCGCTTCGTCGGGGTCATTCCTTGCGCGCCCGTCGGGGTCATTCCTTGTAATCTTGCGCGCCAGTGCGAGATTTAAGGTTTGACCCCTTCCCCCGCGACTGACCCCTTCCCGAACTCCACCACCCATGCTAGCCACCATCAGCTCTTCCGCAATTGTAGTTCGATTTCCCACATGCTCCGTCGATGTCAAGGAATGACCCCGACGGGCGTGCGAGGAAATTTCTGGGACACCACACTAGATTTTGGCAAATCGGTCCGGAAAAGCACGCTGCCGAGATTTTTGGCCAGATTGCCCTCACCGCAGTTGCATCCTCCATCGTTTTTTCATCGACACTACTCCCTTTCTCTTGATCCGGTGCGGGCGAACTGTTAGCTTCAAGCATGAACTTTTCCCGCACGCTTCCGGTGAGTGTGTTTACCGTCCTGGCGTTTGTGGCGGCCGGGCAACTGGGAGCGGAGGGTCCAACCCTGGAGATAAAACCCGGTCCCGCGCCGGGGTCGGTGATCTTGTCGGGAAGTGGCAGCGCCAACGGATCCCAGCGGGTAGAGTTGAGCTACCGGCTACAGGACTGGTGGCCCGTCTTTGCGGTGCGCGAGGCGCCGGCCTGGAGTTGGGACTGGGACGAAATCGAAGACCTGGGTCGGGCCTTCTTCCGCCTGGTGGACGCGCAGCCTCCCGCCATCGAGTCCCACCCGAGTTGGAAACACCACATTACCTTGCCGGACGACGACTTTCTGTCTGAGCCGCTGCCCGGGTTTGGGGCAATGTTCGAGCGGGTCGAAGTGCGGTGGGTGAAATTTGCCTTGATCCTGGACGGATTGCCGGAGGTGTATTTCCAGAATAGTTCCCACTACCCATTTCACTTTCACTTCGCCACCGAGCGGCTCTCGCCCTTCCTCGGAATCGACCTGGATGCCTTCAATGAGGCAAGCCTCTTCCGGGCCGGGCAGAAAGTGGTCTTGGGCGCCGTCTTGTGGGCGCCGGGGCGGAACGAGTACGGGATCCAGTTTGTGGGACAGGAATCGTATCCCCGCGAGATGCTCCGCCTTTTGTTCGAGACGGTAGCCGGACAGCTCACCCTTCCGCCGGACGCAAAGGGATTCTACATGCCCACTTTCGAGCAGACCCCGGGGGCGGAGCGGGACCGGAGTTATCTCGCGGACTACGGCATCGAGGTCAGCACGCCGGAACGTTGGGCAGGCGGGAACCAGTACTACTCACCGGGCTGGGCGCTGGGCCGCTTGGTTTTCGTGAGAGGAGTAGAGATCGAAGCTGCCTACGCAAGCGGAGACCTCCTGCCCACTGACATTCTCCTCACCGACGGAGTGCCAGCCGAGGTTCCTTTCGTGGCCGGGATCATCAGCCTGGCTCCAACCACCCCGAATTCCCACGTGGCGATCCTGGCGCAGTCATACGGAATTCCATTTGTCTACATTCGCGAACCGGCAGAACAGGATAGGGTGACAAATCTGGCCGGGCGCGAAGTTGTGCTTCGCACCCCCGGACATGCTGGCCAGCAGATTGACCTCTTCGATGCCGATGGCCTTGACCCGGCCTACCGGGACCAAATCCTGGCCCTGAAGGAACCACTGCCGATCTCCATTACACCGATGGGGAGCTTCGGCGCCATCTCGGTAGCCGATCTCGACAACGCGGTGCCAGAGGACATCGCCACAATCGGCGGCAAAGCGGCCAACTTCGGTTTCCTGCGCCGGACCATCCCGGACAATTCTCCAGAGGAGGCCCGAGCTTTCACCTTCGATCTTTGGAATGCCTACCTCGACCAGATCCTTGCGGGCGGTCGCAGCTTGCGGGAAGAGATTGATGACCGCCTGGCAGGATTGACCTGGCCGGCCAGCATCCCAGCTCTCGACGCAACTCTGAAGGATATTCGCGATCTCATTGAGGACGAGGCCGATTTCTCGCCGGCTCAGCGCACTTCGATTCTCACCGCGCTGACGGGTCTCGATTCCAACCGGAAGATTCGTTTTCGGAGTAGCACCAACGTGGAGGACAGTGGCGTGTTCGTAGGGGCCGGACTTTACGATAGTTTTAGCGGCTGCATTGCGGACGACACCGATGGGGACGAGACCGGTCCCTCCCACTGTGATCCCACCCAGCCGAAGGAGCGCGGAGTGTTCCGGGCCATGAGGAAGGTCTACGCCAGCTTCTACAATCTCAACGCCTTCATCGAGCGCCTGCGGCACGGGGTTGAAGAATCCGACGTGGGCATGGCCATCCTAGTGCACTATTCGTTTCCGGACGCCATCGAAGCGGCCAATGGCGTTGCAACTTCGCGATCGTATTCAACTACTTTTCTCCACACCACAATGGTTTCGCAGGTTGAAGCGGAATCTGTGACGAATCCCACCGGAGGGAGCATTCCTGAAATCGTCGAACTGTACGCCCTTGGATCGGGGGGGATAAACACGAGCCTCGTTCATCAGCAACGTTCAAACCGGTTGCTCTTGGGGGAGGACACCGTCATGGACTGGGAGGACGACTACCAGGACTTCGGTGGCATGTTTTTCGCCCTCGCGGATGCCTACAAGGCACATTTCCCTGGGGCCGGCGAGATCACGCTCGAGTTTGAGTACAAGAAGCTGACTGACCGTAGTCTGGTGGTGAAGCAGATCCGCGAAGTTCCGAAAGCAGAGAGCCGGCCAGCGCCAGGAGTGGCCCTTATCAACCGCCCGGTCAACCTGAAGATCTTTCAGGGAGAGTGGGGGACGGTCTTTGGCAACCATCGGCTCAAGTCACTCTGGCAGATGGAGAGCGACAGCCGTTGGGTGGATCCGGCCAACCCCGGCTCTACTCTGATCACCGCCGCCGAAGTCGAGTATACTCAACAGGGGGTCATAGTAACGCGAGACGGGGCTCCGTCGGCATGGCCAAATGCGGCATTCGATACGGTGATGGATTCCTCCAATCTCTTCGTGCGGGACCGCTGGAACTGGCCATCTGACGGAGGCGATACCACCTATGGGCTTTGGCTGCTGATGCCATTGGAACAGACCTATCAATTCGATCCGATCAAAACGGTGGGAGATTTCTTGTCGAGCTTCACGGCGAACTACGAGATCCCGTTGCCCACCCTGGATCACCAAGGAAAGCCCACCACCACGAGCGCTGAGGGGGCGTTACTGATACCCGGCTCCCCGGACGATCCACTTCCGGCCGGATCGATCCTGGTGGAGCGCGCCTTTACAAAAGAGAACCTGGTGAGCATCGAGACCTCCTTTTACTGGCCACCTCGTCCGACCGGAATTATTATCGGTTACACCGCCCCTCTGGAAAAGTGGGTGGGGACCACCATTACGGGACTTACCACCCAGCCGATTGAACTCACCGGTTACTTCTCGCAAACCTACCTCCCTGGTCATCACAACTTCGGTGAAGAGTTTCTTTTTGAGCCCGGATTCTAGGGTAGAGTAATGGTTTTAAGTTGTAGGAGCGGCTTTACGCCGCGATTGCTTTAAGTTGTAGGAGCGGCTTTACGCCGCGATTGCTTCGAGGCTGTTGCGTGGGATCGCGGCGTAAAGCCGCTCCTACGATGGTTCGAAATGAAGTTTTAAATCCCGGTCCCTGGGATACCAAACTAGATAGCCAGACTTCAACCGACGGTTTTTCAATAAACTTTTGAAGTTCCAGCAGGTATTACTTGAGCTTTAAACCTCTCTGGAATCCGTAGTGGAATTCTCCCTCCACAAACAGGGGAAGGTAAACCTTTTCGGCGGTTGCCAGCATCTGAAGTACCTCCTTTTCCTTGCCACTTCTACCAGGATGCCGTGAAGATCCCGTGCTTTCCCATGCCGGTAACCGATCGTAAGCCAGACCCCCATCGCGGCGAGACGTCTCCCGGGATTTCTGCCTTGCTCGCGCTGGTGAGTCTGGTGGCAGTTTGCCTGTTGGTGCATGAGTGCCATCATCCGCCGGTCCCGCTGGGATTGGATGCTCCCCCCGAGATGTTTTCTGCCGAGCGGGCCTTTCAACGCTTAGAGCGTCTTCTGGGCGACGAAACCCCGCATCCGCTCGGAAGCCGGGCGAATGCCGAAGTGCGGGACCGGCTCCTCGCGGAACTTGAGGGGCTCAGTTTGCAGCCGGTTGTCAATTCCCACTGGGTTCCCAACGCCAACTCCTGGTCGAGTTCGCTGGCGTTGACCCACAACGTTGTGGCTGAGTTGCCCTCGTCCCATCCAGACCTTCCGGCCATCGTGCTGGCTTGCCACTACGACTCGGTGTCGGCTGGCCCGGGGGCGGCCGACGACGGCGCGGCGGTCGCAGCGATCTTGGAAGTTGTACGCGCCCTGCAAGCGGAAGCTCCCCTGGCACGACCCCTGATCCTTCTGTTTACCGACGGGGAAGAGGCGGGCCTTTTTGGCGCCCGCGCATTTGTCACGCACAACTCCATAGCGGCGCGAGTCGGTTTGATCCTGAACTTTGAAGCGCGCGGCTCTTCCGGAGGGAGCCTCCTCTTCGAAACCTCGGAAAACAATCGTTGGTTGATCCAGCAAGCCGCTCGTGGACTCTCCCGTCCGATGAGCAGTTCGGCATACGTGGAGGTCTACCGGATCATGCCGAACTGCTCGGACCTGACCATCTTTATGCAGCACGATCTGCCCGGCATGAACTTTGCCTTCATCGGCAGTCCCCAACACTACCACACCCCGCTCGATAATCTCGCCCATCTGGACAAGGCGAGTCTCCAGCATCATGGCGAGAATGCCTTGGGCATGGTGCAGCAACTCCTGATCGCCGACTGGGAGTCAGGGGAACGAGCCGGAGGCGACGTGGTCTACACCGATCTGTTCGCACGCTGGATCATCGCCTGGCCGGCTGCCTGGGCGCCCTGGATGGTGTTGGGCCTCCTGGCGATTATGACGGTTTGTTTCCGCCTCTTGTGGCAGCGCCTGCAATGGAGAACCACAGAGATTGCGCGCGCCGCCTTTTGCTGGCTCCTCGTCATGATCGGGGGGACCTCATTTGGCTGGCTGGCTAGGGGGCTTCTCAAGTTGTCCGGAGCGACTCCCACTTGGTTCCCGGCAGAAATGTACTACGACGTGGCGGTTACTTGTCTCTGCGGCTCGGTAGCTGTGTTTCTGATCCTTGCCATTCTCCGGCCCGCTCCGGCGCCTTTCTTTTTGGTGCACGGCATCGCGCTGGGCCTGGGCGCAGTGATCTCCGCGCTTACCTTGACGGGGTTCTCCTACGTCTTTTTCCTCCCTGCCGTCGTCTCTGCCGTGGCTGCCGTCGCATTTCTCAAGTTCTCCCCCCATGCCAGCGGAAGAGCGATCGCTGCCATTGCGCTAGGACTCGTTACTGCAATTATCGTCTACCCCTTTATGGCGCGCCTCCCGGTGGCTTTGGGGGTGGGCGCCGCGGCTCCAGGCCTGGGCGCGATAGTAGCCCTCTTGTTGCTGCCGATCGTTCCTCTCCTCTCCAGTCTTTCCCGGCGTCTCCTGGCATGCTCTGCCGCCGTGCTTGCCTTGGCCACCGGAGGCTTCCTTGTGGGCGCGCTCCAATCGCCGGCGTTTACTCCCAACTCTCCACAGCAGATTAGCCTCTCCTACCTTGAGCAACAGGATTCTAACACCGCTCAGGTCTCGATCTCCTCCCAGGAGGCCCCGATTCCTCTTGCCCTGGTAGAATCCCTCACCCCTTTGGATGCTCCCGATGCCCTCTTTCCTCTTCCAGGCATAGCTTTTTCAACTTCGCCGGCCGGAAGGCCAGCGCCACAAATGGAGATCTTCGGTGGGACGACCGCAGCAGCTCAATCGTCCGTGACGCTGAGATTGCTTCCCACCCTTCCTTCTCAGCGCCTCCTTCTCGGAGTTCCCGCCTCCGTGACCCTCGATCAGGTCTCCGCAGCCGGGCACGATCTTGTGGTGCCGCCAGAAGAGATGGCCGGACGCAATTGGTTTCAATTTCGCGGAGTTCCGGAAAGTGGGATTGAGGTCTCGCTTTTTTGGAAAGACGCTCCTCAGATTTCAGTGGTCACGGTCGGAATCTCGTCCGATCTTCCCCCGCACTTGAGGGATCTTGTCACTTTGCGGGACCACCTCCCTGCCTGTCCGGCCGCTGTTGGGGACCTGTGGGTCGCGGTCGCTGAGGTCACGCTGGAGGTCACGCCCGCAGGCGCGAGACTAGAGCGTTGAAAATCGTAGGATTTAGTATTGTTAGGAAATTTGATTCCGGGTGCCGGAAATCATGGTGCAGGCGGAGCCGGAGATGGAAGGGCTTCATTAGCCTCTTTCCGAAGCGCCATCCATGTGCAAATTCCCATTCCCAAAATTATTAAGGAGAAGGGGAAGCCCGATGCAAGTGCGGCTGTCTGCATCGCCTTTAACCCGCCTCCGAGTAAGAGGGCGATTGCCACAAACCCTTCTGCAGAGCACCAAAACACCCGTTGGACTACGGGCGCGTGCAGCTTTCCGCCAGCTGTGATTGTATCAACAACCAAAGAACCGGAGTCCGACGATGTGATAAAAAAGATGATTAACAGGACAATACTGACGAATGAAGCGAGTTTTGTGAAAGGGAGGTGCTCAAACATTTTGAAGAGCGCGAGCTCATACGACCCTGCTGCCACGCTCTCCATCACGCCCGTGTAGCCATCGGCGAGGAATTGGTAGATGGCAGTACCACCAAAAGTACTCATGCACAATAGAGTGATCAACATTGGCAGGATTAGCACACAGAGCATAAACTGGCGAACCGTGCGTCCCTTTGAAATGCGGGCGATGAACGTTCCAACAAACGGACCCCAGGCAATCCACCATGCCATATGGAATGCCGACCAGTCATGGATGAAGTAGGTGTCGGTGCGCCCAACCCAGTTGCTGAAGGGCACAACTTCAACTATATAGGTGCCAAGCCCTCTGAAAAAGCTGCTGAAAATCGCGCCCGTCGGGCCGACGACGATGACGAATAAGAACAAGGCCACGGTGATGCAGATATTGAATTGGCTGAGCCGTTTGATGCCCACATCAATTCCGCTTAGCACCGAAGCCGTAGCGATAGCGGTAATCAGCACGATTAGAGCCACCTTGGTGGTATTGGTGGCGGGGACGTCGAACAGGTAGTTGAGCCCTGCTGTCACCTGTTCCGCGCCGAGCCCGAGCGAAGGCGCGAGCCCGAACAAGGTCGCAAAAACAGCAAGCGTATCAATTATGTGGCCGGGCCAGCCCCAAATGCGATCACCGAGAAGGGGATAAAACGCTGAGCGCAGCGCGAGCGGTAGCCCCCGGTTATAGGTGAAAAAAGCGAGGGCAAGCCCAACAACAGCGTAACCCGCCCATCCATGGAGTCCCCAGTGGAATGCTATCGCCGCAAGACTGATATCCCAGGCGGCCTGAGCATCCGGATCATTGAGGCCGGGCGATGGATGCTGCGCATCGTAAACCTGCGTGGCATCGTAAACCTTGGTCATGTTGAAGGGCGGGTGCTGAAAATGGTGTACTGGCTCGGCTACACCGAAATAGACGAGCCCGATGGCCAAGCCGGCTGAAAAGAGCATGGCTATCCAAGTGGCAGTGGAGTAATCCGGCACTGCATTCTGCCCACCGAGGCGAATCTTGCCAAGCGGTGAGACAATCAGGTACAAACAAAACAGCACAAGAAGGCTACAGGTAAGCAGGAACACCCAGTCTAAGTGCGAAATCATCCAAACGCGGAGATTCTCAAGGACAACTGTCGCCTGTTCCTGAAACACGAGCACCACCAGGACGAAAATGACGATGGCAAGGCTGGAAGTCAGGAATACCGGCGCGTTAATATCCAGACCGAATATCTGGAGGTTGTCCTGGCCGACCTGGTAACTGGCTCTTGTGTCTGTTGGCGATTGTTTATCTTTGGCGTTCCTATCCACTGCAATTTTCAGAATTTTATTTTAAGGAAACCTATCCCCGGCAGGTTTGCTTTTGGTAGATGCTGCCATTTCCAATAGCACAATAGCAAAAGGGAAACCCGGTTGAGCCGAGCTCGTGCCGATCAAGTGATTGGGCGTATCGATGAGCAACTCGCCTTGCTGCCCCAAGTCATTGAGCAAGCGCACGAACGCATCATCGGCGGACGTCTGGTCAAAAACGAGAAGAAGATCCTCAGTGCTTACGAAGGTGATAGCGCTGTGATCGTGCGGGGCAAGGCGGGTGCGCAGACCGAGTTCGGCAACGAACTGTTTATCGCCGAGAGTCCCGGCGGCATGCTCATTGATTATATGCTCTACGGCAAAACCGCTCCTGGGGAGGGAGATAAATTAATCGAAAGCGTGCAGCGCCAACAGTCCCTCAAAAGGCAACAAGGCCTTGAGTGGGCGGTGGCCGACCGGGGCTTCGATGGGGCAGCTACACGTGGCGCATTACAGGCGGCAGGGCTGAGCAGCCACATTTGTCCGAAAAGTCCGGCCGAGTTGGAAGCCCGCCTGAAGGAGCCTGATTTTTGCCGCTGGCAAACCCGCCGCGCCGGCACCGAAGCGCGCATTGCCATTGTGAAAACCACGGAGGCGGACGTGTCTGGCGCGCCAAAGGCTTAAAGCACCGCAGGCTCGCAGTGGGGTGGAGCGTGCTCACCCACAACCTCGCCTGGATCAGTCGAAAAGTGAGAAAAGAGCGCCTCGAAGCTCAAGCCAAGGCGGCCTGAGCCTTCGGCGTCCCAGGCGCTCATCAAAACCGAACCTGCAAGCAGTCGGAAGGCCGCCGCATGCCCGAAATCCGGCATTAAGCTGAATATATTGAATCCAGGTGAGTTTGAAAGACCCAGCAAGGCTCGAATCGAGCGCAGCTGAGAAAATTTAGGCCCTGCAAACCCTACTCGTTTTCAAATCCCGGATTCTGGGATAGGCTCTATTTATGCTTTTGTTTTGTGGTGATCATGTCGCCTTTACAGGCTCGGTAGTGGCCAATTTCTCTCCTTATTAGCCACAAAAGTCACAAAAGTCACAAAATGGCTGTGTGTTGTTCAAAGCACAGCTGAATTACCTCGGTCTGGTTTATTCACATGGATGTAGAGGATGCCCAGGATTGGAGACCTTTGACCTCATCCTGTCTATCCTGTCCATCCATGTTTATACCTGTATTTGTGCGTCGGGGTCATTCCTTGGAATCTTGCACGTCAGTGCGAGGTTCAAGGTTTGACCCCTTCCTCTGCTGTTTTCTGGTGATCATGTCGCCTTTACAGGCTCGGTAGAAGCCTTCTCGAACTCCATCGGGGCCGGGTGCTGCAGACTTACCGGAGGCGGGTCAAATACTCCACCAGATCGATCAACTCTTCCTGGGTCATGAGCAATTGCAAGTTCGCGGGCATGGCCGAGGCTGGAAGCGCCTGGCGTCGGGCGATATTTGAGGTCTTTACCGCTCGCGTCAATCCTCCCGGCTGTCTGATCGTTGCCTTCTCCTCCGATTCACCTTCCCAAAGTCCAACAACTTTCTCCCCGTCCGTCAGGGTCAATTCGTGAACTTGATAACTCGGTGAGATCCCGCTACTCGGATCGAGAATGGCTTCATAAAGCGCCTTTTTCCCGAGCTTCGACCCGATCTTCGATAAATCCGGGCCATATTCTATGCCCTTGCCGTCAACCACGTGACACGTCGCACATGTGGCCGTCTCGAAGACCTTCTTACCGCGTTCTGAATCACCGTGAAAGACCAACAACTCGGTGAGCTGCGCCAACTCACCCGTCCCCTTCAATGGTGGCATCGGAAACCACTGCGCCGCTTCGGCACGCAAGTTGACGTTCATCGTATGGCTGATGGCCGCGCCGGCCGTTTCTTTCAACGCAGTTGGAAACTCTCCCTTGCGCGCCAGATTTACCATGGCTTCGATCCCGGGGTGTGTCGAAGCCAGTGCGCGCACGGCTGCTTCTTTGACGCTCTGATCCGGTTCACTCCCGGCTCCAACCAAGGGCAGCAAAATCGGCGTGGCTCGGGAATCCTGCGCATCGTGAAATAATTTGATCAGCGACAGCGCGAGGTCAGGATCGGTCCGCGCCGAATCCATCAACTGCCTCGCCAAGTCGCGCCGGCTTTGCGCGTCTTCAAGCAGGACGCGAACCGCCTGGCCCGCGTAATTTTCACCAATGTTATCGAGCGCCAATTCGAGAAGGGTGGCGAACGCCTGCCTCAACTCGAATCGGTCCACCAGCCGCACAAAGGCCTGGCGTTCCCGCGGCGTATCGCCGGGATTGCTTATCAGCCAGTTCAATGTCTTTTTCGGGTCCTTGCCTTCCGCAACCCGAAGCGTAGCCAGCCAATCGTCATTTTCCGGTTCCAATTTGGAAAACCGCAGCAATGCCTCCAGCCGGATCTCGTTTCTCCCGGCCGCAGAGGAGGTGGGGCTGCCAAACGCCAGGCCGTGGAGCACGGCACGCTTCTCTACCGTGTCGGGCAAAAAATCCAAAGCGCGAATATACCGGGCGAACCCTTCTTCATAGCTCAACGGATCACCTAAAATGGCTTGCAGGTAGCCACTAGTTTTGCGCGCGCGCGATCGCCAGATGATATCGCGCTCCGCTTTAGTGAATTTTTCTTCCTTAGCGTCGATTTTCTCCAGCCAAGCCTCAAAACACGCGTCCCAATTGCCCTCGGCGCCAATGCCCAGGGCCTCCAGATACCAACGATCTTTTCCGTCGTGTCGAAGCGCCAGTTCAGCCCATAACCGCGCCGCTCGTGGGGATGGTTGATCTCGCAACAATAGGGCGCATTCACGGCGCACTTGCGCCGACGGATCACGGATCAGCTTTTCCGCCGCCTCCAATAGACCGAACCGGCATAACTGCGCTGCCCGCAAACCGACGATGCGGATGTCCTCGTCAGGATCTGCCAGCGCCTGGCCGACCAGTTCCTTTAGCCGGTCTCGCAGATTCGGGTTAGTCTCCGCCTTGGCGATCATGCGCCAGAGCGCCCGCGCGCGCAGGCGAGGATTGGCCTCGCTTTTGAACATTCCGGCCAGATCATCGTCTCCGGCATGGTGCCACCCCCGGCTTCGGAGCGCGGCATTGGGACTGCGCAAGTGAGCGGCCGCATTTTCCGAACCTGCCAGTTCCCCAGAATCGGCCGCGCCATAGCGGTGGCCGCGCGGAGCTATTCTATATATACGCCCGCGCGCCCTGTCTCCCTGGCGGTTCCATCCGACGTATGGATCATACCAGTCGCTGACGAAAAGCGAGCCATCGGGCGCCACGGAAACGTCAACCGGTCGGAACCACCGGTCGTTTCTGGTTTTCAAAATCGGTATCAGTTGGCCTCGGAAACCGGCGCCGTCTTTCGTCGCATGGGCCGCCCAAACGACTCCCGGCCCGGCGTCGCAAGCTATCACCTGGTCCCAAAACACTTCCGGCAGCAACCGGCCTTCGTATACCGTTATGCCAGTGGGCGACCCCGCACCGGTCTGAATAAAGTTAGGCACCACCCCTGGATCGTTCTGATGCCAGTGCCGCCATGGAATTTCCGCGTGCTGCCCCGGCCGCTCTATGCGCCAGCTTTGCCCGGTGATTTCA
The DNA here is from genome assembly GCA_965250065.1 of Opitutales bacterium. Lineage (GTDB taxonomy): Bacteria > Verrucomicrobiota > Verrucomicrobiia > Opitutales > UBA2995 > JAABVD01. The sequence goes on along the minus strand of OZ252288.1, from coordinate 3,358,800 downwards.
TCGCGATAGCCGAAGTTGCCTCCCTGCATAACATAATTGATGCGGCAGCCATCCGAGCCATCATCGTCATTGTCGGTCTGCCAAACATTTCCAAACGAATCCACCGCCAGTTCGTAATTGTTGCGGAAATTGTGGCCGAGCACGTCGAAGTTTCTTCCATGCCGGTCGCAGCGAAAGGCCATGCCACCGGCATAAGGACTCTCCAAGTGCTCCCAGGGCCCGCCCTGGCGCTGCACCAACTTGTCTATCACCGGTAATCCCCGCCGGTCGTAAACAAGGCGCCCATCGCCGCGGTGCACGGCATAACCGGAATTGCCAAAATTCCAGTAATACCGGCCGTCGGGACCGAAAACGACCGAGTGCGTCGAATGATCGCTCTGAGCCCGGCCTGTCTTGGTTAGTATTGCCGCTTTTTCGTCCGGGACGTCGTCCCCATCGACGTCAACGAACCGCCAGATATTCGGAGCCGCACTGACGATCACTTCCCGGTGCCCATGCTCGTTTACCAAAACGCATATTCCCAACGCCGCATCGACGTCGCGCCCTTGGTAGAAAACCGTCGACTTGTCAGCCTTCCCATCCCCATCGGAATCTTCCAGAATCAAAATGCGGTCGCCCCCTTCCCGGGCTTCCTTTTGGGCGTGTTCGCGGTAATTCATCACATCACACACCCAAACCCGCCCGCGCTCATCGACGTCGATATTCGTCGGGCTCGCGATCATGGGCTCGGAGGCAAACAACCTCGCCTCCAGCCCGGGATACACTTCGAGATACGCCAGCGCCTTGTCCGCGTCCCGCGATACCTCTGCGCCAGAGGTTATTTGGGCCCTGGCTGAGGGAATGATCGGGCCGCATCCGAAGACTGCGATCCCGGCCATCAGCAAGTGAAATCTTGCCCGCCGAATCATCGATCGATCCTTCCAACAAAACCTGAACAACCTATCGCGCCCGCATACACGTCGCGCTCCCACCCGCGTATAATAATCATCCTGGCTACCCAGAGACCTTTCCTCGGCCTCATCAAGGTGTTGCCCAATTCCTGTATTTGTGTTTCTTGTGTTTTTTGTGGCTAATTTCTCTCTCTCAGCCACTACCGAGCCTGTAAAGGCGACATGATCACCAGAAAACAAAGGCACAAAAGTCACAAGATGCCTGTTTATTATTCTTGAACGAGACTCGAAGCCCTTGACCTTATCCTGTCTATCCATGTTCATTCCTGTATTTCTTGTAATCTTGCATGTCAATGCGAGATTTAAGGTTGTTATGTTGGTGTCGCTCTGCTCGAAACAGCGCTTCGCTTGTTGAGGTGCCGGATCAAGCGCAGCGTTGTTCAATATTATTTCTCTATTTGTGCGTCGGGGTCATTCCTTGAATCTTGCACGTCAGTGCGAGGTTCAAGGTTTGACCCCTTCCTCTGCTGTTTTCTGATGATCATGTCGCCTTTACAGGCTCGGTAGTGGTTAATTTCACTCTCTATCAGCCACAAAAGCCACAAGATGGCTGTTTATTAACCTTGAGCGAGACTCGAAGCCCTTGACCTTATCCTGTCTATCCTGTCCATCCATGTTTATTCCTGCGATGTCGGGGTCATTCCTTGGAATCTTGCACGCCAGTCGGGGTCATTCCTTGGAATCTTGACGAAGCTTGCGGAGTCAACTGATTCAAGGTTTGACCCCTTCCTCCGCGACTTATTCCTGTATTTATGCATTTTTTGCCTGCACTTTATTATAAAGGCTTCACCTTTCCATGTGGAGCCCCAGGCGAATTCAGTTGAAACCTATCGATATGAAACACGGATTTATCATAACGAACTTACTGTGGTGTATCAGTCTGGCGCTGTGGCGTCCCGCCCAGGCGATTAAACAGTTCTACAAATTGGGCGAATACCAGCCGGTTCCACGAACGGTGGGCGACCGTCCCAATATCATTCTCATCACCCTCGAGCATGCGCATGGTTCAGACCGACCCTTATAAATACGCCTACTATAAAGACGGCAGTGAGGTGTTGTTCGACCTGCAGAAGGACCCAGATGAATTGAATAACCTTTCATTGCAGTCATCCCACCATCCGCAACTGGTGAATATGCGCCATACCATGCTGATGAAACTCCGGACCAGCGCCGATAACAAACTGGAGTGCTTGACCGATTGGTAGCGCAGCCCAAGGGGTGTTATTACACAAAGATTTTAAAAATTTAATATTTCCGTGAAATCCAGAGGATCGGAGTGAAATTTTGTCTTACCGCATCGAGCTTTCTTCCCGCCTTTTGGGCGACAGCCCCCCTGAACCCCGCATTGGCCCGCGCTATAGCTGGTAAAAATCCCGTAACCAGCTATACATCACAAACTTACGGCACAATGTCTCAACTGAGCCCCACCAACCAGCGCCGGCTCCATCCCACCCTTCCATCGCCTGTTTCGATGGCCTTGACCATCATCTGGACGCTTGAGGCCAACAAAAATAAACATTGAAATTTTTTTCCTTGACGGTGCCCTAATTTCTGTGCCTTGTTGTCTATTTCACCATCCTATTATCGCCCTTTTACTCTACTTATGCATCAATTAGAAAGAGACCACGTAATGATTAGAAATATGAACCATTATTACCACCAAGGCTTGAATGCCCTGTCCAAAGGCCTCGCTCGGGTTCTTCCCCGAAGCGGCTCGCGAAAGCAAACAGGAAGCAGTGGCGCACATCTGGCTGTCTTCTCCGCCTTTGCGACACTATCGCTCTTGTTCACTCCCAACGCGACGTTGGCTCAAGACGCGCCGGCGAATTTGACCGCATCCTTTGGTGAGTCCACCTACACGGCGATCGAGAATGGGGCTGCCGCCATGGTGACGGTCAATCTGGACCAGCCGGCGGATCGGACAGTGAGGATCGAGATTAGCGCCACTCGCCCCGCCACCACCGAGGCCGGAGACTATACTGTATCAGCCACCTACGTGGTTTTTCTCGAAGACGAGGAAAGCAGGACGATCACCGTCACCGCCCACGACGATAGCGACACCGACAATGAGACCGTGAGATTGGGCTTTGGCAGTCTGCCGACGGGCGTTGGAGCGGGCGGGCCTTCGAGCACCACGGTGACGCTGCGGGATGACGACCTGAAACCGTTGACCGTAGCCTTCAGCTTGCCAACCTCCAACGCAACGGAGAATGGCTCCAATGCAACGGTGACGGTCACGCTGACCCCGGCGGCGGACCGGACAGTGAGGATTCCGATTTTGACACACAATGCTGCCAGTGGTGGCCCTCCCGCCCCTGCTACTAATCCGGCTGTTGCTGCGGACTATAGTCTATCGGCCGAGGAAGTGATTTTTACCCCAGGCCAGAGTAGCAAGAGCATCACCGTCACCGCTAAGGCCGATATCGACCACGACAACGAGAATGTGGCATTGGGCTTTGGCACGCTGCCGGCGGAAGTCACCTCCACCGCGGCCATACATATGGTCCACACGGTGACGCTGGATGACGACGACAAGTGGGTCGTATCCTTTGACGCGGCCAAATACACGGCCAACGAGGGAGCCAATAACACCGACGGGACCGCGGTGACGGTCCCGGTCACGCTGGCCCCGGCGTCGCTAGCGGCGGGCCAGACAAGGACCATTACGATTACCGTGAGTCCCGCCGAAGGGGACTTTGAACTCGTTGGTCTTCCTGAAAATAAGCAATTGGTTTTTGACAGTAGCAACTCGAGCTATAACCTCGACGTCACCGCCAAGGGCGACGCCGACGCCCTCGACGAAAAGGTCACGCTTAGCATTACCGATCTGCCGCCGACCGTCAGAACGGGCTCGTATGCGACCACCGTGGTGACGCTGGCGGATAGCTCGCCGCAGTCCGTATCCTTTGTCGATTCCGAATACTACGCGACCGAGAATGGCACCGTTGCCCGGGTGGACGTCGAGTTGGTGAGACCGTCGGACAAGGAAGTGACGGTTCCGATTACTGCCACTAATCAGGGCTCAACAGTAAATGCAGACTATGAACTATCCGCCGAGAAAGTGGTTTTTGCCGTAGGCCAGACGAGACAGGCGATCACCGTCACCGCCAAGGCCGATAACGACGAGCGTGAGGATTCGGTGCAATTAGCTCTTGGCACGCCGACGCCGGCGAACGCGAACGTCTCCCTTGGCGGGCAGCAGACCACCTTGGTGACGCTACGGGAGGACCAGAGGAGTACCGTAGTCTTTGGCGCCAAGACCTACACGGCGACCGAGGAAGGCCTCGACGCCACGGTGGAGGTCAGGCTGAGTTCGGCGCCGGCTGCCGCTAGTTCGCTTAGGATTACTACCAATCCCGGCTCCGGGGACTTTACCCTATCCGGGGGGACGGGGCAATTCGATGCCACCACGAAAAGAATTGCTCTTGACACATCCACGACGAGCTATACGTTCACCGTCAAGGCCGAGCCCGATGCCGACACCATGAACGAAGAGGTCACGCTTGGCTTTGCCAGTCTGCCGACGAGCTTCAGAACGGGCTCGACGGCGACCACCACGGTGACGCTGAAAGACGCCACCCAGCCGAAAGTATCCTTTGGCGAGGGCGGCTACACGGCGATCGAGAATGGCACCCCCGTCTCGGTGGATATCACGTTGGAACCGCCGTCGGACAAGACAGTGACGATTGCGATTACTGCCACTCCGACGTCACCTACAGTAGAGGATGACTTTAAACTATCCGCCAGGGAAGTGGTTTTTGAGGCAGGCGATACGAGGAAGAGGATTAGCGTCGTGGCTAGCCTTGATGCCGACACCGACCACGATAAGGTAGAATTGGGCTTTGACACCCTGCCGGGTGACGTAACCTCGGGCTTACATGCGACCACCACGGTGACGCTGGCGGATGACGGCAACCGGGTCGTATCCATTGCGGCCACCGACGCCACCGCTGCCGAGGACAGCGCTGACGACGCCACGGTGACGGTCACGCTGATGGGGGCGGCGCCGACGGGGACTCAGAAAGTGACGATTCCGATTATCGTGATGCCCGCCACCGGGGACTTTACCCTGGCCGGTTCCGATCTTACTAATAAGAGTACAGTGGAATTTGGCTTCGCCGATTTTTCATCTGGTTCTGCTTCTAAGACGATCACCGTCATCGCCGAGGCCGATGACGACACCGAAAACGATAAGGTCACGTTTAGCTTTGGCGCTCTGCCGGCGGGCGTCGCCGCGGACACGGCGATGGCGACCGCCACGGTGACGCTGCAGGACGCTACCCAGCCGGAGGTATCCTTTGGCGAGACCGGCTACACGGCGATCGAGAATGACGCCGCCGCCACGGTGGACGTCATGTTGGGGGCGCCCTTGGACAAGGAAGTGACGATTGAGATCACCACCACTCCTGCCTCCGGGGACTTTACCCTATCCGCCAAGAAAGTGGTTTTTGCCGCGGGCGATACGAGGCAGACGATCACCGTCACCGCTCAGGCCGATGTAGACACGATCGACGATTCGGTAGATTTGGGCTTTAAAACCCCGCTGCCGAAGGGCGTCACCGCGGGCGCGCCGCCGACCACCACGGTGACGCTGTTCGATGACAACGTGTTGGGGAAGAGTACCGCAACCTTTTCCTTTAGTGTTGGTACTGATAGCATCGCCACCGAGGGAGGCGCCCCTGCCACGGTGACGGTCACGCTGGCCCCGGCGCCGGCGTCCGGCTCTGTGACGATTCCCTTTACTACCACTCCCGAGACGGGGGACTTTGTTCTCTCAAGTCCTGGCCTATTGACCATAGATAGTACTGGAACCGGGACGTTTACCGTTGCCGCAATCGACGATAGCGACGTGGAGTTGGACGAGAAGGTCAAGGTGGCATTCGGCGCATTGCCGGAGAATACCATTCCCGGCTCTTCCGTCGACGTAACGCTGAGGGATAATGATCGGTTAGCCTTGACCATATCCTTTGGCGCGGACCGCACCGCCGAGGAGGGAGGCGACCCCGCCATGGTGGAAGTGAAGCTGAACAAGGTGGCGGATCGGACACTGAAGATTCCGATTACTCTCACCGGCGACACCGATGTTGCTGAGACGGATCTTCCCAAGGACGGAAAATTGGTTTTTATGAATGGCGACAAGACCAAGATGATCACCGTCACGGCTTTATACGATGCCGACGCCACCGATCAGGCCGTAACTTTGGGCTTTGGCACGGCACTGCCAGATGGCGTCACGGGCACTGACACGGCCGCAGTGACCCTAGAAGACGCTGACAGCAATCCGCTTTTCGTGTCCTTCGCCGGGGCCACTTACGCCGCCATCGAGGAAGGAATCAGCGCCATGTTGATGGTCAAGGTGACCACCGATGCCGCCGGGTCGACGCCGAGGACTACGGGGAATGCGGCTCGGGATTTAATGATTCCGATCACCACCGATCCCAAGACGGGGCCCTTTATGCTGGAAGGAGTGACGGGAGAAATGGGCAATTACATGTTGGCCATCGGCAAAAAGTCCTCCTCCGCGACGATCACCGTCCTGGCCACGGAAGACGGGAACGTGCTTGACGATATCGTCACGTTGGGATTTGACGCTAAGACGCTGCCGGGTGTCGCCCAAGGCACACAGGCGACCGCCGCGGTGACGCTGGTGGATGACATGCAGTTTTCGTCGACGGTGTCCTTTGACATAGCCGAATACACGGCCACCGAGGGAGGCGACGCCGCCACGGTGATGGTCAAGCTGGATCCGGCGCTGCCGTCGGGCTCGAGGCAGACAGTGACGATTCCGATTTCCGGTGAGCCCATGGCAGGCGCGGAACTTGGAGACTTTATGCTGTCCGCCACCGAGGTGACGTTTGCCGGGAGCGAAATGTACAAGACGATCACCGTCACGGCCGTCAACAATGACGTTGCGGTGGCGAGTGACGGCGCGGTCAAGTTGATATTCGGAGCATTGCCGGAAGGCATCACTGCCGGCGATGTGGCGGAAACCACGGTGACGCTGGCGGATGATGACCGGAATGAAAACATTGTTGCATATTTCATGCCGGGCGCTGCCACCGCCGCTGAGGGAGACGAAGCCGGCGCCATGGTGTCAGTCGGGCTCGACCTGGGTGAAGGAGTAGAGACTCTGGACCGTGAAATAACCCTTCAGATCTCCGTCAATCATTCGGAAGGGGCGGAAGGAGACTACACGGTGTCCACCATGTCAGCGGCTTTTGCCGCCGGCTCCGCTGCCGCGGACCTGTGGGTGCCGATCACCGTCACCGCCAACCTGGATGATGACAATGATGACGAGACCGTCACTTTGGGCCTTGTCAGCTTGCCGTTGGGTGTTGCAGCGGGCGACACCGCGGAACAGCCGGCCACCGCCGTGGTGACCCTGGAGGATGACATGCTGAAGACGCTGACCGTGTCCTTCGAAATGGCCACCTACGAGGCTATCGAGGAAGGCGATCCCGTCATGGTAACGGTGATGCTGAACGAGGCGACCGACCGGGATTTGACCATCCCGATCACCACCGATCCCGATATGGGACCCTTTACCCTGTCCTCCATGGAGGTGATGTTTATAGAGGGCGAAGGCGAATCCAAGATGATCGAAGTTACCGCCACGGACGATATGGACGTGGATAACGACATGGTCACGTTGATGTTCGGCGAATTGCCGGCGCGTGTCAACGCAGGCGACCGGGCCACCACCGAGGTGACCCTGGTGGATGACATGCGGGTAGCCTTGATGGTATCCTTCGAAATGACCTCCTACACGGCCACCGAGGGCGGCGACGCCACCTCGGTTATTGTGAGCCTGAGCGAGGCTTCGGACCGGGATATAACGGTTCCGATCATCGCCAATCCGGCTGAGGGAGACTTTATTCTGTCCCACACCGAGGTGATGTTTGCCGCGGACGACATTAGCATGACCATCACCGTCAAGGCCACAGACGATGATGACGTGGAGGACGACATGCTCGAGTTGTCCATTGGCGCTTTGCCGGCGGATGTCAGCAAGGGCGCTCAGTCGACCACCATGGTAACGCTGGAGGATGACGGGCTGGCAGCCTTGGTAGTTTCCTTCGAAATGGCCTCCTACACGGCCATGGAGGCCGGAGCGGACGCCATGGTGAAGGTGATGCTAAACGTAGCGTCCGACCGTGACGTAACGGTTCCGATCATCGCCAATCCGGCGGAGGGAGACTTTGATCTGGACGTCACGGAGGTGGTCTTTGCCGAGGGTGATCAGGAAATGTTGATCACCGTCACGGCTCTCGTGGATGATGACGTGGAGGACGAAATGCTCGAACTGTCCTTAGGTGAATTGCCGCTGAAAGTCACTGCGGGCGACCAGGCCACCACCATGGTGACCCTGGAAGACAAGGGATTTACGGTGGTCTTTGCCCAGGCTCGTTATAGTATCAAGGAGAGCGATCGGGGCACCGTCACCGCAAACATCTCCCCGTCAGCGATTGGGCAAATTGAAGTGCCGCTTTCAGTGGCACACCAAGGCGGGGCCACAGCCAACGACTATAGCGGAGTGCCGGGATCCTTGGTATTTGTCGGAGGTTCGAACCAGGCAACCTTTACGGTTTCGGTAATGGCGGACGAAGAGAACGATCCCGGTGAATCAATCGACGTGAGTTTTGGGAATTTGCCAGATAAGGTAAATGCTGGCGACCTCGCCATGACCACGGTGGAATTCGAGCAATTCAGGACCGCGGAACAATTCTCTCGGACCTTGCAGGCTGCCCTGGCGGTGGTTGCAGGCTCGATGGGAGATAGCGCCATATCCGCCATAGAAACCCGGTTTGAGCGGTATCGCGAGTCGATGGGTAGCGGCGGATCCTCCGCGTTACGCAACTCCGAACCGACTTATGGCCACTGGAGTGACATGGAGTCTCAGGGCTTGGCAATTTCAGGTTACCAAGGAGCCGGCGGTATGGATGACGGCTTTGCACCGATGGCTACGAAGACCCCGGGGACCGGATTAACAACTGGTTTTTCGAGAGGGTATAGAAACCTTACTTCCGGATCGTTATCGGATAATATCTCTCTGGGCGCTCTGGCCAGCACGGCCCGGCCCGGTGAATCCGCTATTGCTTCCGGATACGGCGGAGTGTCGGGCGCCAACCGAGAGCAAGACGTCAGCTTCTCCGGAGTCGCCTTTGAAATGGCCATGGAGCACGGGGACGAAGGAAAGTTCTCGCCCGTTGTGTGGGTCCAGGGCGACATGCAGAGCTTTGACGGAAATCTGGAGAATATCGGAATGGACTTCGATGGCGGTCTCAACGCCCTCCATCTCGGAGTCGACCTCTATGCCAACGGGCAGACCCTGGCCGGTGTTTCAATGATGCAAAGCTGGGGAGACCTTGATTACACCGACGACGGTGTAGATGGTAACTTCGATAGCAGCATGAGCACCTTCCACCCCTATATCTACTTTCAGGCTAACGAAAACCTGGGAGTATGGGGCATTCTAGGCTTCGGAAGCGGTAGTGTCGATATGAGCGAGCCAGACCGGACTCACGAATTCGATGCCGACTTCAGCATGTTTGCAGGCGGAGTCAGGTCGGTGCTGAACAGGCGAGACAATAATGAGCTGGGCCTGAGCGCCGACGCCTTCACGGCGGAACTCTCCACCAATGCCGCGGATGACATTCCGGGCGTTAAAGGAGAAGCCCAACGCGCCCGGGTAATGGTCGATTGGTTGCAGAACAAGACCATGGAAGAGGGACAACAACTCGCATGGAAGGCCGAAATCGGTGGTCGCTTCGATGGAGGCGACGGCATTGAGGGCGTCGGAATAGAAGGTGGATTCCGCGTAGGGTTGCTCGATAATAACAGCGGCCTCGACTTGGCCCTGACCGGCCGTGCCCTGTTGCTGCACGAAAACGACTTCTCCGATTGGGGAATAGGCGTGCAAGCCACTTGGGATCCAGGCGAAAAGCGGGAAGGCCTCGTGGCCTCGGTAGCGAGCTCGTTTGGACAGGATAGAGGCGGCAGCACCTCGCTGTGGGATAATGGAGATACCATCATGCGCCCTGTTGGAATGGATGCAATGTGGATGGATTCCCAGTACCGCATGGACGGTGAGGTCGGTTACGCCGGCATCAGAACCCCGCTCGGTTTGCCGGGCACGGTAATGCCCTACAGCCGGGCCCGTTGGAGCGGCTATGGCCAAGAGTTTGGCGTGGGCACGAGATGGATGCCCGCAGCCTCCGAGAACAACCTCCTGCCGGCAACCTTCGAGTTGGAAGGCCTGAGCCGGGAAACCAGGACGGGTCTGACTGATTTGGCGGTCTTGCTGCGTATGTCGATTCCCTTTGGCGGATCCAAGGCCATCGTGCCAAGCCGTAACCATGTTTCGGCTCGGCAGGTCAGCGCTGCCACGGGACCGACCATCCAGCCAGTGAGTTCCTCACGCCAGGATGCGAATTCAACATCCGAATCAACCAAGGCCGAATAGTCGGTCGGCCTTGCCAAAGTTTTTACAGTTAAGCGCCTTCGGCCCAAAAGCCGAAGGCGCTTCGCTTTTAGCCCTCCAGGTCATCCCTTAGCATCTTGTACGCTAGTCAGGGTCATCCCTTAGCATCTTGCACGTCCCTCGGGGTCATGCCTTAGCATCTTGCACGCCAGTGCTAGATGCAAGGCTTGACCCCTTCCTCTGCGACGTCAAAACTGATGCCTTACAGGGTCAGTCGTCTTTGTACCGAGGCCGCAGGCCGACACCCCGCCAAAGTGTATGAAGTGCAACGGAATGCAGTTTTTAAGACCTGACCCTCTTCTTCCCAAAGGCATCACTTTTCAACGGCATGACCCCGGCTGGCGCCTATACCATCTGCCTCCACAATCACGCTTTAACTAAGGGCCATTAAGGCTTGACCCCTTCTTCCGCGACATCGGGGTCATACCTTGCCGTCTTGCATGCCCGTCGGGGTCATACCTTAGCATCTTGCACGCCAGTGCTAGATGCAAGGTTTGACCCCTTCCCCCGCGACTCTTGTGCTTCTTGTGCTTTTGTTTTCTGGTGATCATGTCGCCTTTACAGGCTCGGTAGTGGCTATTTTCTAATCATCTCAGAATCTCAGAATCTCAGAATCTCGCTTGTTGAGGTGTCGTCGCAAGCTCCTCGGTAGACCCCTTCCCCCGCGCTCGGTAGACCCCTTCCCCGATCTCTGTATTTGTGTTTCTTGTGCTTCTTGTGCCTTTTGTGGCCAATTTCTCTCCTTATTAGCCACAAAAGTCACAAAATGGCTGTGTGTTGTTCAAAGCACAGCAGAATTACCTCGGCCTGGTTTATTCACATGGATGAACAGGATGCCCAGGATTGGAGACCTTTGACCCCATCCTGTCTATCCTGTCCATCCATGTTCATTCCTGTATTTGTGCTTTTGTTTTCTGGTGATCATGTCGCCTTTACAGGCTCGGTAGTGGCCAATTTCTCTCCTTATCAGCCACAAAAGTCACAAAATGGCTGTGTGTTGTTCAAAGCACAGCAGAATTACCTCGGTTTGGTTTTTTCACATGGATGAACAGGATGCCCAGGATCGGAGACCTTTGACCCCATCCTGTCTATCCTGTCCATCCATGTTTATTCCTGTATTTGTGCTTTTGTTTTCTGGTGATCATGTCGCCTTTACAGGCTCGGTAGTAGCTATTTTCTAATCATCTCAGAATCTCAGAATCTCGCTTGTTGAGGTGTCGTCGCGAGCTCCTCGGTAGACCCCTTCCTCCGCGACTGGTTTATTCACATGGATGTAGAGGATGCCCAGAATTGGAGACCTTTGACCTCATCCTGTCTATCCTGTCCATCCATGTTTATTCCTGTATTTATGCTTTTGTTTTCTGGTGATCATGTCGCCTTTACAGGCTCGGTAGTAGCTATTTTCTAATCATCTCAGAATCTCAGAATCTCGCTTGTTGAGGTGTCGTCGCGAGCTCCTCGGTAGACCCCTTCCTCCGCGACTGGTTTATTCACATGGATGTAGAGGATGCCCAGAATTGGAGACCTTTGACCTCATCCTGTCTATCCTGTCCATCCATGTTTATTCCTGTATTTATGCTTTTGTTTTCTGATGATCATGTCGCCTTTACAGGCTCGGTAGTGGCTATTTTCTAATCATCTCAGAATCTCAGAATCTCGCTTGTTGAGGTGTCGTCGCAAGCTCCTCGGTAGACCCCTTCCCCGATCTCTGTATTTGTGTTTCTTGTGCCTTTGTTTTCTGGTGATCATGTCGCCTTTACAGGCTCGGTAGTGGCCAATTTCTCTCCTTATCAGCCACAAAAGCCACAAAATGGCTGTGTGTTGTTCAAAGCACAGCGGAATTACCTCGGTTTGGTTTTTTCACATGGATGAACAGGATGCCCAGGATTGGAGACCTTTGACCCCATCCTGTCTATCCTGTCCATCCATGTTCATTCCTGTATTTGTGCTTTTGTTTTCTGGTGATCATGTCGCCTTTACAGGCTCGGTAGTGGCCAATTTCTCTCCTTATCAGCCACAAAAGTCACAAAATGGCTGTGTGTTGTTCAAAGCACAGCGGAATTACCTCGGTCTGGTTTATTCATATAGATGTAGAGGATGCCCAGGATTGGAGACCTTTGACCCCATCCTGTCTATCCTGTCCATCCATGTTTATTCCTGTATTTGTGCTATTGTTTTCTGATGATCATGTCGCCTTTACAGGCTCGGTAGTGGCCAATTTCTCTCCTTATCAGCCACAAAAGTCACAAAAGTCACAAAATGGCTGTGTGTTGTTCAAAGCACAGCAGAATTACCTCGGTCTGGTTTATTCACATGGATGTAGAGGATGCCCAGGATTGGAGACCTTTGACCCCATCCTGTCTATCCTGTCCATCCATGTTTATTCCTGTATTTATGCTTTTGTTTTCTGATGATCATGTCGCCTTTACAGGCTCGGTAGTGGCTATTTTCTAATCATCTCAGAATCTCAGAATCTCGCTTGTTGAGGTGTCGTCGCAAGCTCCTCGGTAGACCCCTTCCCCGATCTCTGTATTTGTGTTTCTTGTGCCTTTGTTTTCTGGTGATCATGTCGCCTTTACAGGCTCGGTAGTGGCCAATTTCTCTCCTTATCAGCCACAAAAGCCACAAAATGGCTGTGTGTTGTTCAAAGCACAGCGGAATTACCTCGGTTTGGTTTTTTCACATGGATGAACAGGATGCCCAGGATTGGAGACCTTTGACCCCATCCTGTCTATCCTGTCCATCCATGTTTATTCCTGTATTTGTGCTATTGTTTTCTGATGATCATGTCGCCTTTACAGGCTCGGTAGTGGCCAATTTCTCTCCTTATCAGCCACAAAAGTCACAAAATGGCTGTGTGTTGTTCAAAGCACAGCAGAATTACCTCGGTTTGGTTTTTTCACATGGATGAACAGGATGCCCAGGATCGGAGACCTTTGACCCCATCCTGTCTATCCTGTCCATCCATGTTTATTCCTGTATTTGTGCTTTTGTTTTCTGGTGATCATGTCGCCTTTACAGGCTCGGTAGTGGCCAATTTCTCTCCTTATCAGCCACAAAAGTCACAAAATGGCTGTGTGTTGTTCAAAGCACAGCAGAATTACCTCGGTTTGGTTTTTTCACATGGATGAACAGGATGCCCAGGATCGGAGACCTTTGACCTCATCCTGTCTATCCTGACCATCCATGTTCATTCCTGTATTTATGTCTCGGGGGTCATACCTTGCTACCGAGGCCATAGGCCGACACCCCGCCATCCTGCACGCCCGTCGGGGTCATTCCTTGAAATCTTGACGAAGCTTGCGGAGTCAACTGATTCAAGGTTTGACCCCTTCCTCCGCGACTCGGTAGTGAGACACATGGGTCACGGCTCTTCCGACCGGAAAATCAGTCGACCGAACTCTCTGCCGTTTAATAATGGGGTGGAGGATCTCACGGTTACGCGTTCCATTCCATTTTCCAGGAGTTCCGTCATAAAAGGAGCGCTGCCGTTCAAACTATCAAACGAAGGGCTGTCACTAAATTCTGCCGTGATGGTAACCCCGACGGCATTGGGGTTTTTTATGTATTGGATAGCCTGAAACTGAGTGGAAGAAATCGTCACGATTTTAGGGATCGGCCGAGAAAAAGAAGCGGTGTCTGAGGCATCAGAACCAAAGTAGTATTCGAAGACGTTGGATAAACCATCGAAATCCGGATCATCATCTTCACCGCGTCGGTTTTCCGGTATATCCAGGCTGATCAGGTATTTCAGATAGTCCGACAACATCACGGTATCTATAACTTCCCGAAATTCATTGATGGGGTGTAATTCAACACCGTAGCCGAGACGGGAGTAGATCAATTCCCATTGTTCATGGCTTGGGGAATTTGCCACTCCATTGATGATGGCAAAAATGGGTTGCCCACCCGGTTGAAATCGATTTGCAACCGCTCTATCGAAATCGTTCAGAACGAATTCCAATTTGTAGAAATCTACAAAGCCTTGCGTAGAAATCTCCTGACCACCTTGCAAATTTAACCCCACATGCATAAACGGCACGCCATCGGGATTACCGCCTCTATCCTGATAGTACTCAACGATGCCCGGCCTTATTTGGCCCGCGGCAGCTTGGCAAAACGGGCACCAATGCGCGAACCACTCCAGAAAGATCACTTTCCCGTCCAAATCGTAGAGGTCGACTTCAGCCTGCGTTTCACGATTAATCAGGGTGAAATTTTCCACGATATCTCCCACCTGGTAGCGTTGGGCCTGGCTGGTGACAATACCTCCTAAAAAGAGCGCCAGCGCGACCCGGTATTGCTTTCGAATTTGCTTAAAGGAGAGAGCCATAATAATCACTAAATTTTCAAAGCGTTCGGCTAACCGCAACCTGGAGAATGGTCCAATCACGGTCGCTGTAGAGGTTCTGGAAAAAATCCGTATTTTTACGAGTGGGGTCATAATCGGTATGGAGGGGCGCCAGGTAGAAACGGGATGACCACTTATCTCCAATCCATCGAATCCCTATGCCATATCGTTCACTGCGCAAGCCTGGAGCGGCGCTGGTAAAGAGTAAGGCGTTTTCGATCTCCCCGGTATCTTCATAATAGCGGGCATCGACAAACCAGGAGAGTTTGTCGTTAACCCCATGCTCCAATGCAATGCTAGTATAAATGGCTTCGAACTGCGGGTTTTCGGTGGCGCCGCCAATTTTCCAACGGATAACCCAGTTGTCATTTACGGCCACATGAAGCGCTGCGTCTGCCCCATAACGGGTAGATCGTTCGGTGGTATCGGATAATCGCAGTGAGACATAGGACCGCATTCTTTTGGATACTATATTCTCTGTAGATATAATGAAAGCGCCGGTGTGAAGGTGGATGTCCCCGCGTCTCAGGCCAACGAAATCAATTTCATAACCGGGAGAAACGTCGTCTTCCAGCCAAGATAGATTGATTTGGGCGAAGCCGGTTGCCGGCTTGTATTCCCAACGTGCTCCGACAGTCGCATTTACACCTTTGGGGTCAGCTTTCACATAGTTTTCTGAGCCCGGTACATCCGTCAGATGGCTAAATTGCTGCCGGTAATATTCATCGAGCCACACTGAGCGGTAGTTGGTAAAACCATCATAAACTCCTGCTCCTCCCATTAACAAAAGATGCCTGTTAACCTGATTTTGGGTGTTAAATTGAAGCGCCAGGTTGCTTTCACTGAGCCGCGTTTCCTCGCCATTGAAATCGAAAGGCACGGGAACATAATCCATGGAATAATGGCCATAGGCGAAACTAAGCGAAGAATCCCAGGTTGTAGAAATAAAGTCTCCTACCCAATTGCCCTGCATCAATGTGATATCGCCCGCGTCTACCCACTCGGCGCCGAACTCCATGGGGTTGGGCGAAACGGCAAAACCCGCCGGAAGTAAGGACAATGGCAAAATGCAAGCGATTCCTGCCTGCCGTATTGGAATCGTATAATATATCCAGGCCATGGCCCTTAACGACAAGCGGTGCAACCGGCTGCCACCGCACCACCCGAAATGGCGCTTCCCGGCTCAATTTGCGAAAGCAGGTTTACCTGATCGCCCTGCACCAATGAATCGGTCTGCGTCATACCCACCTTGGATACCAGCCTCTGCTCGTAGACCGGCACATTGGCACACCCTCCAACAACCAGGATAAGCGCAACAGTAAGAGAAATTTTGGTTAAGAGATGTGGATTGACGGCAGTTTTCATAAATGCGGGCGTAAATCCCAAACTATAACCAGGAGGGGCCAAGCTAACGTTTATTCCTTAATCAGGCATAGAAAGGGTTCAGGTAATAATGGCGCTAAGTTAAGCTGGCATTTGGGAGCGGTCTGGGACACCACACTTAGCGATTTTCAACCCACTCCCTCATTTTTTCAAAGGTTATGCCCGGGGTTTGGCAAAGCTGAATGAGCTCCCTTTCGGCCAGGAATACATCGTGACAAGCCTGTCCGGTTTTTTTGGCCACTTCGCTGGGAACCTGGATAACACCATGTTCATCGGCTTGGACCAAATCTCCCGAGTTAATCGTCACTCCACCAACGGTCACCGGTTTGCCAAAATCCACCAGGCGCACATAGGCATGCGATACCAAAATCTCGGCCGCAAAGAAATGAAACCCCAAGGGTCGCACCACCGAGAGATCTCGTACGCCGCCATCGGTAATCACGCCGACGCATCCGAGAGCCCGATGCACGTTGGCATGGACTTCGCCCCAC
Source organism: Opitutales bacterium (assembly GCA_965250065.1). Lineage (GTDB taxonomy): Bacteria > Verrucomicrobiota > Verrucomicrobiia > Opitutales > UBA2995 > JAABVD01. Next base: position 3,342,144 of record OZ252288.1, on the reverse strand, counting down.
CAGGAACCGATTGGTTTGGGTGCATCCAGATCATGGATCACCATGAACGTGGGGTTGGGTATCGAATTGATGTACTCCCAATAATCGAGACGTTCGATATACGGGTCGCTTTCCTTTCTGGGTCTCGAAGCTTGAATCGTCGCGGTCGCGGCGTAGCCGTTGGCGATACCCATCTCCGGAAATATGCATCGTATGTCGGGCGTCATATACCCTTCCAGCCGGTCTCGCGCCTTTAGCCGCTCTAGGGCATTGGCAATGGTTGGCGTATCCCAGTGGCGCAGATCGGCGAGTTCTCGATCGGTAAGCAGCGCCTGGGCGGCAGATTCGGCAGCTGAGGTTTTTAGCGCGGTGGCGGCGGCAATTCCGGCTACACCGGCACTTTGTAGAAACTTGCGTCGATTTAAGTCATTCATAGCGGTACTTTATCTATTAGCGATTTTGGTCACCAGGATATATCCCCTATCACAACCGGTCAATAGCGTAGCCGGTTTCGGTCGGTTGCCCGTCAAGACCTCCCAGGTCGACGTTACCCACCCCAATCGTCCGTCCCATGATAGGCTTTACGCGATTTTCAGAAATGGATTAGTACCTTTTTTGCTTATCCACGACATTGCGCAATGGCTGGCCGGACAAGAAGCGTGCGACATTGGCGTTAAATTCCCTTTGAAACCGCTCGTGCCGCACGTCGGATGCAGTTGCGAGGTGCGGGGTTATGGTGACGTTGGTCATTGCCCACAGGGGGTGATCGTTCGGAAGCGGCTCAGGATCGGTTACGTCCAGACCCGCAGCCCGAACCTTGCCGGATTTCAAGGCGGCAACGAGTGCATCCGTATCCACGATGGCGCCCCGCGAAATATTGATAAAGTAAACGCCGTCTTTCATGAGGGAAAACTGCTTGGGTCCATACATCTTTTCCGTTTCGGGAGTATGGGGTGTGCAATTGACTACCACGTCGGCTTGAGCTAGCAGTTCGTTTAGTTCGTCTGGCTTGCCCACGTATTCAACCGCCCGCATATAGGGGATGTCCTTGGGGTCGACTGCCAGAATGCGCATGCCGAAAGCAAATGCCCGCTCCGCTACCTGGGTGCCTATTCCGCCCAAACCGACCACCAACATCGTCTTGCCCCGCAATTCGATCATGGGCAAATTCGACTGCCGATTCCACCCCTGCTCCATCTGCTGGTTGAAATGCTTCAAATCCCGGGTGAAATTTAATAGCAAACCCATGGCGTGGTCGGCAATTTGAGGACCTTGGATGATTTTCATGTTGGTCAGGACAAAATCGGCATTACTCACTGCGGGATCCGCCAAGGTAACTTCCACGCCCGCGCTGCTGTGAGCCAGCCATTTCAGTTTTTTTCCCGCTTCTAGAAACTTGGCCGCTGGATGCCCGGATGACAACCCAACCAGGGCATCGGCGTCGGCAATCTCGCTCAAAGCCTCCTCGCTGGAGCTGAAGCTCACCAATTCGAGATCGGGAAACTGTTGAGTAAGGGGATGCATGCCTTCGGCATAGGTGGCTGAAACTAAAATCTTTACCTTTTCAGCCTGCAACATCGAGGCGACGAATGTAGAGTAAAGGAAGGCCACCCAAAGGGACAAAGAAGGAAGAGAAGACAGTTTCATGATAGAGATGATTGAATATTCATTTTATTTTCTAATTCCGCCAACGTTCATCGTCAATGGGAATGAGTCATTTGTAGCGGGAACCGTGGAATTCATTTCCCGTTCGAAGTCTGAAATCAACCCGCCGGCGCAATCGACCCATTCGGAAACCGAATCCGTGCGGTTGCCGGTCGGCCGGGATTTACTAGCCAGTATAGCGCCGTCATCTTGGACTGCAACGGCTTTGAAGACGGTGCCGCCTATGTCGATGCCGATGCTCCAATTCATGTAAACAGATGTCGTAGGCTTTTCCGATAGGCCTCGTAGTAGCGTTCAAGTTGCTCTGCGGCCGCATCTGCGGTGGGTGTTCCTATAAACTGGTGACTGGGCAACATCACGGGTTCATGACCGCGGGAGAGCAGTTTTTCCGCGGTGGCACATCGTAGCATATTCATAATCAGGGCGCCGGTCACCGTCGAGGTGGGTCCGGTGCGCCAGGTTAGCCCAGGAATTTCCACAATGCAGTCCCCCGATGGGCAATGGTTGTCAATTACGACGTCGGCCACATCCATCAATTTCTTTTTCGAAGAGTGCGCTGGTTTGGAGTTTGCGGCATGATCGATTGCATTTATTGCCACCAGGGGCAATCCGCGTTCTTTTACCCCAAGCGCCATTTCCACGATTAAGGGTCGAATACCACTGGTTGAAATCAACATGAACGAGTCGTGGGAACCAAATTTGAAATTTTTGAGTAGTTCCTCCCCATATCCTTCGATCTTCTCGAGGTACAAAGGACCTCTCAGACCGTTCATGCCGACGGTGGCGCAATGGTAGGAGGTGGCCAGTTCGGCCCAGGAGTAAAATCCCACAAAACATCCCTGCCGGGGAGCCATCTCCTCGCAGAGCATGCGGGAATGACCAACGCCAAAAAGAAAAACCAGGCCCTTGTTTGATATGCTGTCGGTGAAAATATCCGCTGCCGCATCGATAGCCGGGAGTTGGGTCTCCAGGATCTGATCCAGAAGAACAGAAGTTTTTTCGAAGTATTCTTTTGCTGCGTTCATGGAAAAGTCATTTTCCGTAAGCGTAATTCCCCGTCTCAGCGAACTACAAACTTATCTCTACCCAATTCTGGCGGAATTTAAAACCTACCCTTTGGAAGCGGAATTGGGCTGAGGCAATATCACAGACGAAAGCATCCCCACTCCCACACATACTCCGATTCCCACCAGAACATAGAGCAGGGCGTTGAGGTCGGTGAAGTATTTTGCATAAAGATTGTCCCGGCGGTCGGGACGGCATTCTGTAAGCCTGAAAGCAGTAGCAGGTAAGGGAGACTTGACCAAAATTTCAGGGTGTGAATACCGGGAGGCTCTATTAGTATTGGCTTTGGCGGGAACTTTAAAAGACTCAAAATATAAGGATGAATCACGAGCGCAAATACTGCTTCGGGCGCGCATAACCGGCGCTCATTTTTCTGGCCATCTTGGCAAAATAGATATCCATTATGTATTCTTCCTGCAAAGAGGGATGTCACATTGAAACACATAAACCACATTTTCAATTGCCTTACAGGGTTGCATATTTCCCAAACAAACTGAAAAGAACCTTTGTTTTGACCTTGATGGGTCTCCTTTCGCTGACGGCCGGCGCCGGGGGGTTGAAAGCAAAGCCCAACATCCTCTTCATTTTCGCGGACGATCAGAGCTACGAAACGGTGCATGCCCACGGAAACGAAGCCATCCATACACCCAATCTCGATACCCTGGCCGAATCGGGTGTCAGTTTTATGAACGCCTACAACATGGGTGGATGGAGCGGCGCTATTTGCGTAGCGTCCCGCACCATGTTGCAGACCGGGCGCTTTCTTTGGCGGGCCCATGCGGTGGATCGGAAGATGAAGGAACTCGCCGCCAGGGGTCAAACCTGGCCTCAATTGATGGAATCGGCCGGTTACGAAACTTATATGACTGGAAAGTGGCATGTAAAAATCCCTTCCGGCGATATTTTTCAGCAAGCGGTCCACGAAAGGCCGGGCATGCCGAAAGACACTTCCGAAGGCTATCAGCGCCCCATAGAAGGCCAACCGGATAAATGGTCCCCACATGAACGATCGTTTGGGGGATTTTGGGAAGGTGGCAGGCACTGGAGCGAGGTAGTGGCGGACGATGCCGGGGCGTTTCTCGAACACGCTGCCCAGCACGATAAGCCCTTTTTCATGTATCTGGCCTTCAATGCTCCCCACGATCCACGTCAGGCGCCCAAGCGTTTCGTCGACATGTACCCGCAGGAAGACATGGAAGTGCCGGTCAACTACATGCGTTCCTATCCTTACAAGCGGGAAATCGGCCTTTATAAAAAAATGAATAAGGAGGGAACTTTTGTGTGGCAGCGGGACGAAAACCTGGCTCCGCATCCGCGCACTGAATACTCGGTTCGGGTAAACCGGTCGGAGTATTATGCGATTATCAGCCACATGGATGAGCAAATTGGTCGTATCCTGGCCAAGCTGGAGGAAACCGGTCAAAAGGACAACACCTACATTTTTTTCACTGCCGACCATGGTTTGTCCTGTGGCAACCACGGTCTTTTAGGAAAACAGAACATGTACGAGCACAGCCTGAAAGTTCCCTTTTTGGTGGTCGGTCCGGGCATTGCAAAAAACGAAAAACGCGATGCCTTCATTCATCTGCAGGACGTGATGGCCACGTCCCTTGATTTGGCTGGAATTGATAAACCCGAGTACGTGGAATTCAGCAGCCTTCTGCCGCTTATCGAGGCTCCCGACCGGGAAGGCCATTTGGGGGATACCCTGTATTTCGCCTATGAGATGAAATTGCAGCGCATGATTCGGGTGGGGGACTACAAATTAATGGCTTATCCCCAGGCTAATCGCCTGCGCCTGTTTAATTTGGCGGAGGATCCTTTCGAAATGAACGACCTGGCCGGTGGCCCCGGCCAGTGGCCGCGAATCCGCAACATGTTCGACCAGCTCACCCAGCTACAGGCCGAGATGGAGGATCCGCTCGATTTGAAACCTTATTACGCCAAACTTTTCTGAATTGATTAGTGTGGCATTTTCTTGAAAAATACTTAATTTGATTTGTAATCAAAAAACTTGGGACCAATTCCTTAAAAATTACTAGCTTATGAAAACGAATCCTATCGATCGCCGAAATTTCATCAAAACATCTGCGGCAGCCAGTGCCGGCATGTTGATACTGCCCAGTGGCAGCCTATTTGGGTCGGATACTCCGAACAACAAGTTGAATGTTGCCTTAATCGGGACCTACGGACGTGCCCGGGCCCATTACAACGCTTTGGGAACCGAAAACGTGGTGGCCGTTTGCGACGTGCATGACGACTACCTGGCTTACGGCGCCAAGGAGTTCCCTCAGGCAAAAACTTACAAGGACTGGCGCAAGGCCCTGGATCAAAAGGATCTGGATGCGGTAGTCATTTGCACACCCGACCATCTGCACGGTCATATTTCCTCGTGGGCCTTAAACCGCGATCTGCACGTTTACTGCGAAAAACCGCTGGGTAACGGGGTTCACGAAGCACGTTACAACCGCAAGAAGTGGCTTAAGAAAAAAGACAAGCTGGCTACGCAAGTGGGCACCCAGCGTCATGCCTACGACAATTTTCCCCGGGTTCGCGAACTGATCAGAGACGGCGCAATCGGTGAGCTAAAAGACGTGCATGCCTGGGGTGACCGCGAGCTGCGTCGCGATGGCTACCCCAAGAAAATGGGAAAAGTGCCGGCGGGCCTGGATTGGGATCTGTGGCTTGGGCCATCGCCCTGGCACTCCTACAATCCGGAGTATTACCAAAACCTGCCTGAGCGTCCCGGTTCGAATTGCCTGAACTGGAACATGTATTGGGACTTCGGAAGTGGCCAGATTGGGGACATGGGCGCACATACCATGGATTTGGTCTGGAATGCGCTCGATGCCAAATTACCCACCTCCGTGCAAGCCGAAGGTGAAGCCTTCAACCCCGAGGTCACTCCAGTGGATCTCCATGCTTGGGCCATGATTCCGGCTAACAACTGGCGAGGAGAAGTCCGCGTCAACTGGTGGCAGGGCGCCATGAAACCGAAAATGCCGAACAAGTTTATAGACGTCAGTAAGATCGGCCACGGCGGCATGTTCATCGGTTCGGAAGGCGCTCTCATATGCGATTTCACCTCGCGGGCCATTTTGCCCTACGGCAAAAATGCCAACATGACCTACTATAAGCCGCGCCAGGAAAAGAGGCTAATTTCACCGCTGGGTGGATTCCAGGAAGAGTGGATCAACGCCTGTAAGACGGACATGAAGACTTCCTGCGATTTCGACTACAACGGCAGGATGATGGAAATGATGTTCCTGGGCCTGGTGGCTTACCGGGTGGGTGAAAAAGTCACCTACGACGGCAAGAAGGGTGAAGTAGTTGGCAACGCCGAAGCCAGTGCCCTGATAAAACGCAAGTATCGCAAAGGATGGCCCTTGAATGGATAATCCATAGATGCGATCGCTAATTGCTCTTTATCTAGGATTATTATCTTTTTCCTATATTGGCTTTGCTGCTGAAGACGAGGCCAGCAGACCCAACATCATCTTCCTGTTTACCGATGATCAGGCCTACGACACCTTGGGTTGTTACGGTAATCCGAATGTCAAGACGCCCAACATCGACCGATTGGGAAACGAGGGGGTTATATTCGATCGCCACTACGACACCACCGCCATCTGCATGGCCAGTCGGGCCAGCGTTATGTCGGGACTATATGAATACAAGTCCGGCACAAACTTCATGCATGGTCCCATGGCGCGGGAACTTTGGCGAAAATCCTATCCCATGCTTTTGCGTCAAGCGGGTTATCGGACCGGATTCGGGGGCAAGTTTGGTTTTGCGGTAGTGGATGATCCGCGAAAGGGCGGTGGCGAACACAGTTACGATAACTTGCCGGTGAATGACTTCGACTTTTGGGTCGGTGGCACGGGTCAGACTTCGTATGAAACGGCCAAGAATAAATACCTGGCCAGGTTCGCCCCAAGGTATCCACACAGTACGCGAGCATATGGAGCCGCCGGACAGGAGTTTATCCGCGATTCAGTCGCATCGGATAAACCGTTTTGCCTTACCCTTTTCTTCAAGGCGCCTCACCGGCCCGTAACTCCGGACCCGATATTTGACGCTGTCTATAAAGACACTGTTTTCCGGAAACTTCCCAATTACGGTCGGAAAGCGGGGGAGCACCTCGCTCACCAGAGTCGAATGGGGCGGCAGTATCCGCGCTTTATATCCTGGGGCTACCATACGGACGAGAGTTATCAAAATGCCCTGCGCAAGTACAACCAACAAATTTTCGGGGTAGAATACGCGGTTGGGATGATTGTGGAGGAGTTGGAGCGCCAGGGTGTGGAGGACAACACGGTGATCATTTTCACCTCCGATAATGGTTTTTTCAATGGTTCGCATGGAATGGGCAGCAAGGTTTTGCCCTATGAGGAAGGCGCACGGGCGCCCATGATCATCTACGATCCGCGGTCCAAGGATATTGGTAAGGGACGCCGGGTGTCTGCCGTAACCGGTAATGTCGATGTGGCCGCCACGATTGTCGAATTGGCTGGCCTTGAGGCGCCGCAAATCATGGATGGCCGCAGCCTGATGCCCCTGGTGAACGGCGAGCAGGGAAGGGTGCGCGATGTCCTTCCGGTGATTAACGTCTGGGGCACCGCAGGTACCATGTTCCTTAGCGTGGTAACGGAAACTCACAAATTTATATACTGGATGTACGGGGAAGGATTTGAACCGACCGAAGAGCTATTCGATTTGCAGGCGGATCCCTATGAGCTAACAAATATCGCGAGGGAACCAGCCAGTCAAATTATCCTCGAAAAGATGAGGGCCTTGCACGATGCCGAAGTGGCACGTTGGAAAAAACACGCCGTGCCCTACAGCAGCTACCAGGAGTTTGGCGCCATCCTGGACCGCAACATACCCTGGTCCGAAAAAAAGCGCCTCATCCCCGACCGCTTTCCTTCTGGCATGCGCTACTACCGGGAAGAGGTTTCGAACTAGTGTGGTGCCGGCAGCATTTTCCTCAATCCTGAAAAGGTTTCTCGACCTCCCCACTACCCGGCTTTAGTGTCGGTAGGCACAAACTTCTGATATAGGAATATCCATGAAAACAAAATCTGTAACCCGTCGAAAATTTCTCGCCACCGCGGCCGCTGCCAGCTCCTCGTTGGCCATGAGCCGCTCATCCTGGGGCAGCGTGCTTGGAGCCAATGAACGCGTTCGCTTTGTTTTGGTTGGTTGTGGATCACGAGGGAGAACCGTCTCCTTGAACATGATTCAGCAGGGGGGTGAGCTGGTTGGGCTCTGCGATCTCAACCCGCAACGCATTGATAAGGTTGCTGCGGAGGTGGCGGATTACCAGGAAAAGAAGCTCAAGCGGTATGACCATATGAAAAAAGTCTACGATGATAAATCCGTGGATGCCGTTATCATCGCCACCCCGGATCACTGGCATGGTCCAGCATCCATCCTGGCCTTGCAGGCGGGAAAAGACGTGTACGTGGAAAAACCCCATGCTCACAACATTTGGGAGAGCCAGCAGATGGCGAAACTGGCCAGGAAGAACCGTTGCATGCTTCAAGTTGGAACCCAAAATCGCAGCGCTCCCTACAATTTCCAGGCCCGCGATTACGTCCGGTCCGGTAAACTGGGGGACATCCGGTTGGTCAAAGTTTACAACCTCAAGCCCGGTGGACCGTTTTATTTGGGCGATCCCGGGGATAAACCACGCGATTTTGACTGGAATGAATGGACGGGTCCGGCAATGGCGATGCACGATTGGCATACCGATATCTTCGAGGGGGGCTGGCATCATTTCTGGAATTACTCGGGAGGTGATCTGGCGGACGATGCCGCGCATCAAATCGACCTGGCGGCCATGTTGATGGGGGATCCAGGATTTCCGCTCTCCGTTTCCAGCGCCGGGGGGCGATTGCAGCATACGGGAGACGATTCCGAAGTACCCGATTTGCTGGAAACAGTCTACGAGTTTCCGCGGTTTGTGATGACCCTGGAGCATTCGAACTACCCCAAATACATGCGTAAAACCGACCACAGCATTCGCCGCAATGATGAGTTTCCTTACTGGACTCAAAATTCCACGCGCATCGAACTTTATGGTTCCGAATTAATGATGACGATTGGCCGGCATGGCGGGGGTTGGATCGTTACCAAAGCGGGTGGGCGTTTGGAAGAAAAAGTTTACGGTCGTCCGGGAGACGAGCCGCATTGCCTAAACTTCCTCGAATCCGTGAAATCGCGTAAAACACCCAATGCTAATCTCGATGTTCTGCATTCCAGCACGGCGCTGCTTCACCTGGCGAATATTGCTCACCGCGTGGGGAATAAAAAACTCTGGCTCGATACCGAGAAGGAAAGATTCAAAGGTAATGAGGCAGCCAACCAATTGCTTGGACGAGAATATCGAAGGGGCTTCGAGGTAGTAGTATAGTCGTCTTGTTCACCGTGAGAAATGCGGGCTAGCCCAAGTAAGTTCATTGAGAAGGGCGCGGATCGGAAGCGATCGAAGCGATTTGGGACACCACACTAGGGTATATCTGAACTACGTTTAATCATGAGGCCTGTTCTAGCCATAACCATGGGTGATCCCGGGAGCATCGGTCCCGAGGTTGCCGTTCGCGCTTTTGCCCAAAATTCGGTTTATGGAAAGTGCCGGCCCCTGTTGGTTGGAGATCTTGGCGTGTTAACGAAGGCAATACGGTTTACCGGGGAGTCACTTGCGGTTAATTCGGTTAAAACTGCCGGTGATGGAAAGTACGAGCGTGGAACGGTAGATCTTTTCGATATGGCCAATGTAGATCTGTCGAAGTTTGAGATGGGCCGGGTATCCGCCATGGCGGGCCAGGCGGCTTTTCAATACGTAGTCAAGGCCATTGAGCTGGCGCAGGCCGGTGATGTCGATGGCACGGTAACGGGCCCAATCAACAAGGAGGCCATCAACCTGGCCGGGCATCACTTCTCGGGGCACACCGAGATTTACGCACATTATACCAACACGAAAAAGTATGCCATGCTATTGGTGGAAGATAACCTGCGGGTTATCCACGTCTCTACCCACGTTTCGTTACGGCAAGCTTGTGATCTGGTGCAGAAGGGACGCATCCTGGAAGTAATTGAGCTGTTGAACCAGGCCTGCATCGGGTTTGAAATAGAAAATCCCCGCATCGCCGTAGCCGGGCTCAATCCCCATGCCGGGGACGGGGGTCTGTTTGGAGATGAGGAAGAAAAGGAGATTATTCCCGCCATAAAGGAAGCCAGGAGAAGGGGCATCGATGTTATCGGACCCGAGCCGCCGGACACCTTGTTTGCTAAAGCGCGAGGAGGCAGTATCGACGGTTGTGTGGCCATGTATCATGACCAGGGTCACATCCCCTTCAAGATGGTAGGTTTCCAGTGGGATTCCCAAAAGGGAAAAATGAAAAGCGTTCGCGGTGTAAATATCACCTTGGGTTTGCCGATCATTCGGGTGTCGGTCGATCATGGGACCGCCATGGACATTGCCGGAAAAGGAATAGCCAGTCCCGATGCCATGCTGCTGGCCATTGATTACGCCACTAAAATGGCAAGACGGAGACGAGAACTAGTATTTTAGCATAGAGAGATGATAGGAGTCATTGCAGATGACTACACCGGGGCAGCTGAAATAGCTGGAATTGGGCTTCGATACGGTTTACGCGTTGCCTACCAAGTTGCGGTTCAGCCGGTCGACTCGGTTGATCTGCTGGTAATTGCCACCGATCTGCGAACCTTGAGGGCCGAATCAGCTGCGGCCGAAAGCAAGGTGTTTACCGAGAAGCTGGTACGACTTGATCCAGAATTGATATTTAAAAAGACGGACTCGGCTTTGCGGGGCAACGTGCATGCGGAACTGGAAACAATGATGCAGGCGTTGAGCGTTTCAAGGGTACTATTGCTTCCCGCCAACCCCGGCCTGGGGCGCACTATTCGCGATGGGCATTATTTTATGGACGGCGTCCGCTTGGATCAAACCGAATTTTTCAAGGATCCGGATTACCGTTTCCGCACTTCAGCGGTGGTTGCAATGGTGGGTGAATCAGGCCAAACGCCTACTCATTACACTCGCCTTGAAGATCCGGTTTTGTCGAGTGGAGTGAATGTGGGTGAAACTCGCGATGGAGAAGATCTGAGTCGATGGGTTGGTTTGCTGGATGAAGATACTCTGCTTGCCGGAGGGTCAGAGTTTTTTGCCAACATCCTCCAGGCTCGCGGATGCCAAGCAAAGCATCCAGAGACTCGCTTCCAAGTTCGATCGCGAAAAATCCTTTACGTATGTGGCAGCGCTTCGAAAAACAGTCGCAATGCGATTGAGCGTGCCAAGGCAGGAGGAGCTGTTGTTTGCGAAATTCCAGACCAGTTGTACGCGGATAGGGGAGACCGGTCACTTGCTCTTTATGAATGGGCTGAAAAAATTGTTCGTGAATTAACAAAAAAACATACCGTGGTGGTGGCAATCAACCGGCCCTTGCATTCGCATGCGGGAGCGCCGGAAAAGCTGGCGCATTACACGGCTGAGGTGGTGGAACGGGTGCTTCAAAACAGCGATGAAGTCGGGGAGTTGGTGATTGAGGGAGGCGCCACGTTTTCTGCTATCGCTCACCGGTTGGAATTCAAAACATTTTTTCCCAGGCAGGAATATGCCCCGGGGGTGGTGGGCATGTGGGTTGGAGGCCCTACAGAACTATCTGTAACTGTAAAGCCGGGCAGTTATTCCTGGCCGGCTGGTTTGTGGTTCGACTGAGGTTCTTAGATGTTGGGATAAGGAGGCACAGAGGCAGGAAGGAACCCACACTAGCCCACATATTGCATGTACCGAGCGAACGCGACACCCTGCCATTTTCTACTGTGCTCCGGAATCTCGGCGCTGGAACAGCGATCGAGCCCTACCTTGATTAGCTGAACGGGTAGGGCGGTTTCGCCGCAAACCGCCAATGTCACGGCGGCTCGCTCGGCGATCGAGCCCTACCTTATCATGCAAAATGCGGGCTAGATAATTCCTCGGTTTACCAGGTTGTTCAAGCGGTGGGCCACATCTCCCAGGCCCTCGCATACGCATTCCGAGTAGGAGCGGCCGTCGGTGGTATCCACTCCGTGCCGCGGATCCGCCTCGCGAAGACCCGCCAGGGCATCATCTTCGTGGTGAAAAAGTTCGACCAAAACGATTTCCAGTGCGCCGGTAGAGGCACAGGCGGTAAGCAGGTTTCCAACCCAGCCGTCGTCGGTAGAAAGACAGCCCCGGGTAGTCTTGGAAGATGCGTGAAACATGCTGAATCCGCCTGCGCGTCCGATTTCTTCTATCATGGCTGCATTTTCTTCCATGGACAAATCGGAGTCGCCGCAGTGAGCCGCATCCACCAGGACCTTAAATACCTTGTCACCCACCGCTGCGTTGGAAGAGCTGACCATAGTCCAGGCCTTGCGAATATCGGTAAACGTTTGGAATTCGCCGCCGCGGAGAAATTCAATATGCCATGCTTTGATGCAACTGTCCGATGCTCCCGCTTCATTCCAGGCGCGGGCGTGCAGTTTTGCCAGTTGAGCCACGGCCGCGTCATAGGCTTCACCGGTGAGGGTTTCTGCTCCGGGGTTCATCCATTCTTCGAGCGAAGTTGAAGAAACGTGCTCAATTTGGTATCGTTTGGCTGCCTCAAGGCCTGCCACGAGAATCGAGCAGACGACGTCTTCATCGGCCGGATCCATGGGGTCGCCACCTCCGACCATGAGGATGAGCAGGGGATTGATTCCCTTTTCTTTAATGGCGACAAGTAATTCGTCGCAATCTGCCCGATCGAGGCCGGGAAAAAAGGGAACTTGCACGGCGGTGATATCGACTGGTGAATGGCCCATGATATAATCTACTTCCGCTAACATTCGTAAACGACCGTCTTGGTTGCGCGGTAATTTGCCATTTTCGTCGGGAACCAATCCGCCTACAAACTTGATATGCGTCGGAACAATGCCGAGTTCCACGGGGGCTTTCAGAGTTATCTTTGCCATGGTGAAAGTCTTAGGAAGATTTAGGGTTACTTCCAGCCCGATTTGCAGATGGTCCGAATTTTTGGGTGATTGGTGATAGGGTCAGGTGCTATGGAAGTTTGACCACGGATGGGAACGGATGCGTTCTGAAGGGGTCAAACCTTGCATCAAGCATTGACACGCTAGATGCCAAGGAATGACCCCGACGGATGGGTACGGATGGGAAAGGATAGTGGTTCAGCGCACCAGGTCAGGGTCAGTGGTTTTTGAGATTTAGACCTGATTCTTTTCTCCTGAATAAATGAAACATGGATGAACAGGATGGACAGGGTTGTTTAGCCACTACCGAGCCTGTAAAGGCGACATGATCACCAGAAAACAAAGGCACAGAAGCCACAAGATGAGTTTTGTGTATGTTGCGGGAATATTTTCATGGATGGACCACGGATTACACGGATGGGTACGGATAGGGAAAGAGTTGTTTAAATAACAACGCTCCCTTCGGTCGCTTGATCCGGCTTTGCCGGAACAGGATCGCTTCGCGAACAGGATTATTTTGAGTTTTTCCTGTTGGAGCGCAGCTCCATCCTGTTGCCGCAGGCATCCAGCCGCAAAGCGGCGATGTTAAGAAATAATATTGAACAACGCTGCCTTTGGTCGCTTGATCCGGCTTCGCCGGAACAGTTCCGAAGGAGCGAAAGCGACTGACAAGACCGGGCAATTAATTGAACCGGAACATTCGCTTCGCGAAGAGGATGAATAGGGAATTCTCAGGGAAGGGGTCAAACCTTGCATCAAGCATTGACACGCTAGATGCCAAGGAATGACCCCGACGGATGGGTACGGATGGGAAAGGATGAGAAACATGTAGTGATGTGTTCGGGCTAACACCACCCTAGTTCATGACAAAATCACACTCCGGTAACGCCTCTTTGAGCTGGGCGAGGATGGTCTCCTGGTAGAGTTCGGTTTGAAAGAGAAACAGATGCTTCAGTTGCTTGAGCTTGGCGAGGGAATCGAGATGATCTGAACTGATTGGAGTTCCATAAAGGTTGAGGGATTGAAGGTTTTCCAAAGTGGCCAATTGGCCGATGTTTTTACCGCGTATTTTGGTTTTGCTTAAATTGAGCGACCGGAGGTTCTCAAATTTGCATAGGGTAACAATAGCTTCGTCCGTCAATTGCGTTCCGCTCAGATCGGCGTCGACGAAAGTGGAAGCGAACGGTTCCAACTGCTTCAACTTGCTGTTATCAAAATGCTCCTGCGTAGCAAAAGTCTCCAATTTAAACTCCCGCGATTTGGGTTCTGTAGGTATGATCAGGATACCGAGGGATTCGTGTAATTGGTTGAGTTGGGCGTAAAGCTCTTGCCGTTCCCCTTCTCGCTTTTCCAGTTCTTCCTCCGACACCATCGAATCGAACACCTGGTCGATGTAGGATTGAATAGACGCGGGTATATCGGAAAATTCGGAGATCGGCAAATCGGGCGAAGCGCCTTCGTCGATCCACCAACCCACCAAAGCGACTTCTTCACGGGTGAAGGGTGGTTTTCCTTCCGCCGGCATGAAATCTTCGTCGTCATGAGGGAGGGTGATTCGCAGGTAGAGTTCACTGTCTTCGCTATCACCGGGTGATATGGCATAACCCATGTCACCGCCTTTCAGGAGACTCTGGTAAGTTTCCATGTTAAATTCGCCCTTCAGTTTTTCGGGATTGTGGCAGGTGATGCAGTTTTGTTCGAATACGGGATGAATGAGGTCGGTGTATACGATCAGATCTTCTTTGGATGCCACGGTTTGGGGCTCTTTTTTCTGCAGGCCGAAAATCGGGCGAAGTCCATTGGGCATATATTTGGTAAGGTAATCTTCGCCGTGGGTGATGGATCCTCCATTGTGACTGGCAACCACCAGAAGCGCCAGATTGATGATGAGTAACAGGCGGTAGATGGGGGACATGTTTTTTTGCGACTCAAAAATTTTCACGACTCCCAGGACCAGACAACCGATAGCCAGGTAGATACTGGTTTGCATGTGGGTGATTACCCGGGGTTCGTTTGCGCCGCTGGCGTAAGCCAGCAGAAATCCGGTTCCCACTGCTGACAATAAGGAAATGATGGCGAGGGACAGAACCAAAGGAACGGCTCGCCGGACGTGGGCGAAGGATTTTGTGGCGCCCAGCAATTCGAGGATTCCCAGCAAGAGCACAAATCCAATGGGCAGGTGTAGGATTAGGGGATGAAAGCGCCCCAGAAACTGGAGGAAATCACTGCGTTCATTTCCGTCCAACGGATTGATCGCCAACAGAACAACCAATATTATGGCGCAAAACCCGCATAGGGATGCTAAAAGGGAAGCTGTATTTTTTCGCATCCTTTATAAAAGGAGAATGAGGAAAGGGTCAGGTCTAAAGAAACGCATTCCTTTGCACTGCATACATTTCTCAAAGACAACTGACCCTGACGTCGCATTGTGTCGCCTTCGGCTTATTGCTCGGAAGTGAGACATGCGGGTCAGGTCAGTATTGCTTTAACCACGTGGGCTTCTTCGACGCCGGTGAGTCTCAGGTCGAGGCCCTGGTGCCGGAAGCTCAATTTCTTATGGTCGATGCCGAAACGCTCCAGAATGGTGGCGTTGAGATCCCGTATGTGCACTGGGTTTTTGGTGATGTTATAACAGAAATCGTCGGTTTCGCCATAGACGGTTCCCCCCTTAACTCCCGCTCCGGCCATCCATTTGGTAAAGCAGCGCGGGTGATGGTCGCGACCATAATTGGTGGGAGTCAATTTACCCTGGCAATAGATGGTCCTGCCAAATTCCCCGCCCCAGATTACCAGGGTATCATCGAACATGCCCCGTTGTTTCAGGTCGGTTATGAGGGCATAACAAGCCTGATCGATGTCCTTGCATTGGTCGGGAAGGTCGGTGGGCAGCTTTCCATGTTGATCCCAGCCGCGGTGGAAGATTTGGCTGAAGCGCACTCCTTTTTCGGCTAAGCGGCGTGCTAGAATGCAATTGTAGGCGAAGGTACCGGGAACGCGGGCATCGGGACCATACATATCCAGAATGTAGTCTGGTTCATCGGAAAGGTCGGTAAGTTCCGGGACCGATGCCTGCATGCGGAATGCCATTTCGTATTGGGATATCCGGGCATGGGTTTCCGGGTCACCCACTTCCTCGTAGAGGTCTTGGTTAATGGTGTTAACTCCATCCAGCATGGCGCGCCGGAGGTGGCGGTCTACTCCGTGTGGATCCGATAGATACAACACGGGATCATCGTAGGATCGCAAGGCCACGCCCTGGTGTTCGGAAGGCAGGGGACCGGCCCCCCATAACCGTGAATACAGGGCCTGTGCCCCTTTTGGGCCGGTCCAGGTTGAATTCAGCACTACGAAAGTGGGCAGGTTTTCGTTCAGGCTTCCCAGGCCGTAACTCAACCAGGCGCCCAGGCTGGGGCGGCCCGGAATTTGGTTGCCGGTCTGGATATAAGTGATGGCCGGATCGTGGTTAATCGCTTCGGTCCAGACCGATTTTATCAGGGCAATGTCATCCACCACTTTGCTGGTGTAAGGTAGCAGTTCGCTCACGAAGGTCCCGGATTTTCCGTGGGGCTGAAAATCGTATATGGAGGGGGCGATTGGAAATCGCACCTGGTCGGAGGTCATGGTGGTCAGGCGCTGGCCCCGACGGACCGATTCCGGGAGGTCGGTGTCAAAAAGCGGCTCCATTTTCGGTTTATAGTCCCAAGTATCCAGTTGGGAGGGCGCGCCGGACATGAACAGGTAGATGCCGCGTTTGGCCTTGGCCGGGAAGTGAGGACTACCCAGCATACCCGGGCCGAGACCGCCGTTGGTCAAGGTACTCCCTCGCATTGGGGGACAGACGATAGAGGATATGGCAGCCAGGCCGAGTCCCTTGGACATTTTCCCTAGGAATTGACGTCGCGTTTCCAGTTTTACGTATTCTTCGAGTGGATTCATGGATGATAGGGCGCTAAAATTAGACGGCTGTGCCCGGAAGCGGATGGAGGCGTAAAGCCAGTCCTCCATGGATGAGCTTCCTGAGTCGATTCTTTGTGGTTGGACATCTGGTGAAAATCGCGGATTAGAATTTGTTGACGAAGCTGTCCAGATTCATGATTTGGCTTGCCACCAGAGTCAGGGATGCCAGTTCAACCGGCTCGAGTTCCGGTGGGGCAAGGGATTCGCCAACCCGAATCAAGGCCTGGGCATCCGGTGGGTTGCTGCGGAAGGCCGAATTAAACTTTGCATACGAATCTGAAAAGACTTTTTGGTATTTTGAGGTAGGAGCTATGCCGAAGGCATATCGATACATAGCGTGAATTTTTTCAGCGGTGGATCCCCGTTTTTCCATCATTGCGCGCTGGGCCAGTTGACGGGCCGCCTCCACGTATTGCGGATCGTTCATCAGGGTAAGGGCTTGCAGTGGAGTGTTGGTCCTCTCCCGGCGCACGCTGCATGTTTCACGCGAGGGCGCGTCAAAAACTACCATGTTGGGTGGAGGCGCGGTGCGTTTCCAAAACGTGTACAAGCTACGGCGGTAAAGGTCTCCGCCATGGTCCATTTGGAAGATGGCCGTGTTGCTGTCGGTAAAGCCTACGGTGTACCAAATACCCTTGGGTTGGTAGGGTTTTACCGGTGGGCCGCCGCGTTTGGGGTTTAGGGAGCCGCTTACAAAAAGCGCTTGATCGCGCAGGGTTTCCCCGTCTAGCCGGTAGCGCGGTCCGCGAGCCAGAAAACGGTTCTCCGGATCGATTTTCAATTTGTCCGATGAAAAATGAGAACTTTGCCGATAGGTGGCCGATGTCACCATGAGTTTGATCAGTTTTTTGACATCCCATCCGGATTCCCGGAACCGCACGGCAAGCCAGTCCAAAAGATCTGGATGGGAAGGGTTTTCTCCCATCATACCGAAGTCTTCGGATGTTTTAACCAGCCCGCTGCCGAAGAGGTTTTGCCAGAACCGGTTCACGTTGACCCGGGCGGTGAGTGGATTATCGGGATGGACCAGCCACTGGGCTAAACCAAGACGAGTAGCCGGTGCATCTTTGGGTAATTCGCCGAAAATTTTCGGAATATTGGCAAAAACTTTTTCACCCGGTTTATCGTATTCGCCCCGTTCCAGCATATGGGCAAACGGTCTGGCATCCTTATCTTCCATGACCAGGGAAACGGTGGCCTGGTCGTAAATGTAACGGTATTCAAGTTCCTTGGACGCCTGTTTAAGTGTTATCTCCCGGTATTCCGGATCGAGGACCCTAAAATAATAGTTCCTTAACAGGTCCCATTGTTTATTACTGCGGCGGTCTTCGGCCACGTTGAGAGCCCTATCGAAGGCTTCGCTTTGTCCGGCCAGTCCACTTTCAAATGAATAGATGATTCGATTGAAAAAGGCTATTGTCCTGATTGAACCGCTGGTGAAGGTGTGCCCTTCCAGGTCTCGGCCAATTAGTAAATCGGAATCCGTGGTGACCGGGCCGGTCAGGTTATCGACGAGTTTTTCATAGTTGAATTGTTGCCGATTGCCTATGGAAATGGCGACACCCTGTGCCATTTTGGAAGCGTCGTAACTGATATAGATTTTCGCCGTGCCACCCTCCCGGGGATTGACTCGTTCAGGCCGGGTAGTGACGGATATCATCTGATTGTTTTTCAGGGAATGGATCAGTTGAAAGGTAAATTGGTAACAGGTGGGAAATCGGACGTCGGCATTGGCCATGGTCAGGCGCCAGCCTCGATCTCCATCGAATTGAGAGAGGAGGGGGATGAGGGGTTGCTTCCTTTTCCCTTCCTCGGGGAGTTTGACGCGGCAATGCAGAGTGAAGGGCTGGTCCGGGTTGAAGGTTTTTCCGAATTCCTGTAAATTGACCGCATCTCCCATAGAAAATTCCCAGGTCGGGTAGGACACAGGTTGCACAACATCTTCATCCTCTGGTTTTTCACCCTCATTTTTCGATTTGGCCAAGGTGAGCCCAAATTGAATATGATCTGTTACAAACGAGGCGCTGTGTGCAGCCTCACCGCTGTTGAGCCATGCGCGGAATTCCGTTTCTCTGGCTTTCTTATGTTGGGCCACCGCTTGGTTCATCTCTTCGAGATCCTCTTTTACCCGGGGCCAAATCTTTCGGTGTTCGGGTTTCGGGATGACGACGATGGGTTTGGTATCGTAGGCGTTGCCGTCCATGATGGGACCATTCAGGTTATTGAAGAAAGCGGAGAACTGATAGAAATCCTTCTGGCTGAAGGGATCGAATTTGTGGTCGTGGCAAGAGGCGCATCCCATGGTAAGTCCCAAAAATACGGTGGTGGTGGTTTCGACCCGATTTTTGGCGTATATGGCCCTGTATTCATCGTCGATGGCTCCGCCCTCGCTGGTGGTGGGGTTGCAGCGGTTGAATCCGGTGGCCAGGCGCTGCTCGAGGCTGGGATCGGGTAGCAGATCGCCGGCGATTTGTTGGACGACGAAATCGTCGAAGGGCTGGTTGCGGTTGAAGGAATCGATGACCCAATCGCGGTAAGGCCATATCTCGCGGTAGTTATCGAGGTGCAATCCGTGGGTGTCCGAATAGCGGGCGGCATCCAGCCAGATGCGGGCCTGGTGTTCGCCGTAGGCCGGATCTTCCATCAGGCGGTCCACCAATTTTTCGTAAGCCTCGGGCGAAGGGTCGTCGATGAATTGATCCACGATCTCTGGGGTGGGGGGTAATCCAGTGAGGTCGAGCGCCAGGCGGCGCGCCAGGGTGGGGCGGTCAGCTTCTGGGTTGGGTTCAAGGCCCCGATCCCGCATGGCCGCATAGGTAAAGGCGTCGATTGCATTGTGACCCCAGGATACCCGGGACACTTTCGGCTTGACTGGTTTGACGAACGCCCAATGGCCTTCCCAAATCGCCCCCTCCTGGATCCAGCGGTAAAGGGTATCCTTCTGCTCCTGGGTAAGGACTTTTCCAGAATCGGCTGGAGGCATTCTCTCACTCTTAAGCGCATGGGTGATGCGCTGGTAAAGTGGACTGTTTTCCGGATCTCCCCGGACGATGGCGGGGGGTCCATCCGGGCGTTCCCGGAAGGCCCATTCCTCGATGTCAAACCGGAGATCTGCCTTGCGAGCCTCGGCGTCGGGTCCGTGACAGGCATAACAATTTTCAGATAAGATAGGGCGAATTTGCCGGTTAAAGTTGACCGGTGATTGTCCCTTATCAGCGGCGCCTTCAGCAAAGACACTAATCGCCACCAACGCGGTGAACAATGAGGCGAAGTAGAGCCAAGTCCGTTTTGGTATTGCGGTAAATGTGGAAGAGGCCAGATGCCTTTCGATGTCCCCATCGATGGGCGCATCGGTCGGCAGTGCAGCCAATAATGATTGATTCATCTGCAACTGAGCGTGCAACTGGCATTGTTCCGCATAAAGCTCCCGTGCCTTTGGATGGGAATTAAGAATTTTTTGCAGGCGTTCCCGATCGCCCGGTGAAAGATCTTCGTCGAGCATGCGCTGTAACAAGTTTTTCAGTTCGTTCATGAGGCTACTTCCTGGTTCATGCATTGGAGTAAAACCTTTTGGGCTTTAAACAGACTCTGGCCGACATGATTGGGCGTCAAGGTTCTTCGGGGGAGATAGCTTTGGGATCGTTAAGGTCGTATATCGTGAAGGATGGAAATACTACAACATTTCTGAAAAAAATACAGTTTTTTTAGCGAGTTCCCGAACGATCCCAAATAAATCATGGATGTATAGGGATGTTTAGCCACAGAAATCACAGAAGCCACAAGATGATTTTTGAGTATTTTGTGCTTATTGTGGCCATTTAAATGGATGAACCACGGATTAACCGGATACGCACGGATAGGTTCGCGGGGAAGGGGTCAAACAGGGAATTCGCTCCGACACCTCGACAAGGGAAGCGTTGAAGAACAACCCTCTTCGCGGGGAAGGGGTCAAACCTAACATCCTGCACTGGCGTGCACGATGTCGAGGAATGACCCCGACGGTTCGGAGAAAATTAACTTAATCAATGATTTAGGCTAGACCCGGAAAGTTTGGCCCATGATCATGGACCCACACAGATTGCGAACCGTTTCCATGGAAAATCCTTCGAACCGCAGAAAGATATCAGAAGAATTGCGTAGCCATCGTTGGTATGGCGTGAATGATTTCCGATCTTTTGGTCATCGCTCCCGTACCTCGCAGATGGGTTACAGTCAGGATGATTATTTGGGGAAGCCGGTTATAGCGATTTTGAACACGTGGAATGACGTCAATCCCTGTCACGCCCACTTTAAGGCGCGGGCCGAGGAAGTGAAAAGGGGAATCTGGCAAGCCGGGGGATTTCCGGTCGAATTGCCTTCCATTTCCTTATCCGAGATGTTCATGAAGCCCACTACCATGTTGTATCGCAACCTGCTGGCCATGGAAGCCGAAGAGCAACTGCGGTCTCATCCGGTAGATGGAGCGGTATTGATGGGGGGTTGTGACAAAACTACACCGGCTCTGATCATGGGTGCGATCAGCATGAACTTACCGGCTATTTACATGCCCGCCGGCGCCATGTTGCGGGGAGATTACGAAGGCAGGATTCTGGGCAGTGGGACCGATGCCTGGAAATACTGGGCCGACCTTCGGGCCGGCAAGATTTCCGAATGCCAATGGCGTGGTATGGAGGGTGGCATTGCCCGTTCGTTCGGCACCTGCATGACCATGGGAACGGCCGCCACCATGATGAGCGCGGCCGAGGCCCTGGGTTTTACCCTGCCCGGCGCTTCCTCCATTCCGGCGGCCGATTCGCGGCATTCGCAAATGGCTTCGCATTCAGGCCGGCGGATTGTAGAAATGGTTTGGGAGGATTTAAAACCATCGGATTTTCTGGCCGCTGAATCTTTTGATAATGCCATTAAAACCGTGTTGGCTTTGAGTGGTTCCACAAATGCGGTCATTCATTTGGTCGCCATGGCCAGGCGGGCGGGAATTCCGCTTTCGATTGACCGGTTCGATACATTGTCGGCCCAGGTCCCCGTTCTGGCCAACATGCGTCCGGCCGGGGAGTATCTCATGGAAGATTTTTTCTATGCCGGCGGCTTGAGAGCGATGTTGCAAGAGATGCGCTCCTTGCTGGCTGCCGACTGTATGACCGTTAACGGAAAATCATTGGGTGAGAATATCGCTGGAAGCAAAGTTCACCACCGTCGCGTCATTTATAAGTTGGAGGAACCGGTTCACGCCTCGGGAGGTTTGGTTATACTTCGGGGGAACCTTGCTCCGGATGGAGCCGTATTAAAACCGGTGGCGGCAGAACCCCATTTATGGAAACACCGTGGCAAAGCCATCGTTTTTGACAGCTATAATGAGATGCAGGAAAGGGTTGATGATCCGGACCTGGAAGTGGATGCGGATTCGGTTTTGGTATTGCGCAACGCGGGACCCAAGGGTGGACCTGGAATGCCGGAATGGGGTCAACTTCCCATTCCCAAGAAGCTTTTGCAACAGGGAGTTCGGGACATGCTGCGGATCTCGGATTGCCGGATGAGTGGAACCAGCTATGGCGCATGCGTATTGCATGTATCTCCGGAATCCTTTGTCGGAGGACCTCTTGCATTGCTCCAGGATGGCGACCTTGTCGAAATGAGTGTGGCCGAACGCCGGCTTGACATGCTGGTAGAAGAAGAAGAGCTGCAACGCCGCAGAGCTAAATTCACACCGCCGAACACCCACTATCCACGGGGCTACGGTCGCTTATTCCTTAAACATATTCAACAGGCCGATAAGGGTTGCGATTTTGATTTCCTTGCCGGTCAGGCTGCGATTCCGGATCCTGAAATTCATTAAACGATTAGGTAAATTTATGACTATACCATACTCTCCGCTCCCAAATACATTTCGTCAGAACATTCTGGCCAACAAAAAGCAAATTGGCTGCTGGTGTTCTCTGGGCAGCCCGATTGCCGCCGAGGTTGTTGGAGGGGCCGGATTCGACTGGGTCCTGATAGACGGCGAACATGCTCCGAATAATTTAGAAAGTTTTATTCTACAACTGATGGCGTTGAAGGATAGCCGAAGCGCCCCGGTAGTCCGACCTCAATGGGCGGAACCCGTTATCCTAAAGCGGTTGCTGGACATCGGGTTTTTCAATTTCCTCATGCCCTTTATCGATAATTCTGATCGTGCTAGGGAAGTGGTGGCGGCAACGCGTTATCCACCGGATGGTATTCGCGGAGTTTCTCTTTCCAATCGAGGCAACCGCTTTGGGTATGTCCAAGGGTATCATGACCAAGTCAACGAAAACATTACGGTGCTGGCACAGATTGAAAGTAGGGAGGGCCTGGAAAACGCCGGAGAAATTGCCACGGTAGACGGAGTGGATGGTCTGTTTATCGGGCCTTCGGATCTTTCCGCGGCCCTGGGTCATTTTCCCGATACCCAGCATCCGGAAGTCCTGGAGGCCATGCAGCGCATCGTGCATGCCGGTGAAGCGGCTGGGAAAGCTGTGGGTATCATCGCACCGGTGGAGGAACATGCCCGGCGCTATCTGGAAATGGGTATGACTTTCTTGGCGGTTGGAGCAGATCTGGCCCTCTTAAAAAATGTTACCCAAGACCTGTGTAAAAAATTTAAGGATTAGCCCGCCCGAAGTGAAACATGGATGCACAGGGTGTGCAGGGATGTTCTGGGGCGGGTCCATTCAGGATCAATGATTTTTGTTTTTAAGCCCCTTGTGACCAACCCTTTTTAGCCACAGAAAGCACAAAATACCCAAAACTCGTCTTTTGGCTATATCTAACCCCTGCTATATAGCTCAAGCGACCCATAAGGTAGGGCTCGATCGCCGATCGAGCCGTCGTGACATAGGCGGTTTGCGGCGAAACCGCCCTACCCGG
Source organism: Opitutales bacterium (assembly GCA_965250065.1). Classification (GTDB taxonomy): domain Bacteria; phylum Verrucomicrobiota; class Verrucomicrobiia; order Opitutales; family UBA2995; genus JAABVD01. The sequence continues at coordinate 3,318,579 of OZ252288.1, read as the reverse complement.
TCAGATTACAAAGACGACTGACCCGAATGGCCCTAAGTTAAGCACGTTTCCGAAGATTTTCGAAGCATTTGCGATCTCGGGGTCATTCCTTGCAATCGTGCATGTCAATGCGGGATTTAAGGTGTGACCCCTTCGAAAGTATTCCTTTAAACTCTTTACCCATGCGTATTTGTTTACTTTTTGTAATCGTGCTGCTGGGCGCGTCTTTGCGCGGGGCTGACTCGCGGCCGGTCTTGAAACTACAAGGCAATGCAGCGGAACTGGTGGTCGACCTCGGAGGTGGATCGATTGCTGATTTTCATTTGCTGGCAGACGGCCTTAATCCGCTGCAGTGGGATTCCTGGTATTTTAGGGCCGAATCAGAAGGTGATCCTCCCATGGAGCCACGTCCGATGGGACATTTTATTTGCCTGGATCGATGGGGATCCTCCTCGCCGGCGGAAAAGGCCCACGGAATGCCCAACCACGGTGAAGCAGGTATCGTTTGGTGGGAAGTTACCCGGAAACCTCAGGCAAAAAATGGAAAAATTGAAGCTAGCATGACGGCCCATCTTCCCATGGCCGGACTGAGAATCGATCGGACCATAGGTCTGTTGGAAAATGAGGCGGCGGTTCTAGTCACTGAATCCGTCACCAATCTCAATCCCATCGGACGCATTTATAATTTCGTTCAGCATCCGTCGATTGGGGGAACTTTTCTCAATGAAAACACTGTGGTGGATTCCAATGGCGCTCGCGGTTTTATGCAGGAAGGATCGTTGTCGAATCCGGAGGAGCGGGTAGTAGATTGGCCTCGGGCCGCCAAACTGGATGGAACGGAAGTGGATGTCCGTTATCTGGCGGACGATGATCAACCGGCGGTTGTTACTTACCTGGTGGAAGATGAGTATGGTTGGGTGACCGCTTCCAGTCTCGATAATGGGGTGCTGATCGGTTACTTCTGGAAGACCTCCGAATTTCCCTGGTTGAATATCTGGCGCAATGTCAGGGCGGGAAAACCTTATGCCCGCGGACTTGAATTTGGAACGAGCGGGTTGCACAAGCCCGGCCATGCCCTGGTGGCAAAGAGCAAAATTTTTGATCGGGCAATTTACCGGTATATTGATGCGTCCGAAACCCAGACTTTTCGTTATGCGAATTTTCTGTTGGCCATTCCGGAGGACTTTTCCGGGGTATTCGAAGTCGCCTATAAAAATGGAAACCTTACCATCGTGGAAGCAGGCAGCAAAAAGCGTCGCTACGACCTCGTGGTGGGGGAGTTGTTTTGATGGCTCCAACCCGCTTGTCTGCCCAATTTTCTAGTTTGGATATCTCACTTACCGAGCGAATGCGACATCTTCCAAATTCGTAGTGAGCGAACCGAGGTCGAGTGCTGGTGCGGGTTTCGAGCGGATGCGCGGGTGAAGCTGGGTCGACCGTCGGGGTCATGCCTTGCATTTTGGCAACCATGCCAAAATGCAAGGCTTGACCCCTTCCCTCTCCTTTTCTGGCGATCATGTCGCCTTTACAGGCTCGGTAGTGGCTATTCAGCATTTAAGTCTTTTAACCTGGAATTTTGTTTTGCTTCTTCCGTAATTTGCAGCACGGACTCGAGATCGACACTACCATAAATTTCCACATCGGGGTGTTCCTTCTTAAAACGTGCAATTGCTTCGGTAGTGACCCCTGTATTTCCCAGGTAAAGTCTCCCGGCTCGAGGCACCCGCAAATTTTCAAGTCCGGCATCGGATAATCGAGTACCGAAAAGGTTGAGATACTGAAGGGATTGAAAATGGTTGAGGGCGGTGACGATGTCGTCTTCGAAATCGCCGTTGCTCAGATCCAAGTGGGTGAGATGGTCGAGCTCTCCCATACGGTTCAGGGCGGAATTTGAAACGGCATGACCGGGGAGTCTCAGTTCCCGCAGGTGGGAAGCCAGAGAAGCCAGGCCCACCAGCACCTGGTCCCGTAGCGGATCCGGCACTTGCTGAAGGTCGACGATGATTCCGGCCGCTTTTTCACCGCGTTTGTGGATGATGGCACCTCGGGACCGAAGGTTCGAAATGGCCGCTCGTTGATTTTCGTCCAGGAGTTCCTCCAGGGGTAGGGCATTGCGCTCCGAGGATTTGCTTTTGGCCCCGTGGTAGATCCAATGCGCAATTTTCAGAATCTCCTCGGGCGATGGAGTTTCCTCATCCTCCGGTGGCATGGCATATTCGTCGCTTTTGGGCAGCAGCAGGTATTCCAGCATGGGGCTTTGCATGGGCTGGTATGGAATGATGGGGGCTTCCTCACTGCTTCCCCCTCGCATCAACCGCTCGTAGGAGTCGAGGCGAAATTTGCTCTTTTGTTTTTTTGGGCCGTGGCACTTTACGCAATACTGTTCCAAAATGGGATCAATATCGGCGTCGTAATCGTAGGCCTCCTCGGCCAGGGCTGATGAAAAGTGGGCGGCGGCTAGCCCGCATATTGCGTAAAATTCGTAGCGAGCGAACGAAGGTCGAGTGCTGGTGCGGGTTTCGAGCCGATGCGCGGGTGAAGCTGGGTCGACCTTTCCCGAAAAACTTGCACGCCCGTCGGGGTCATTCCTTGCAATCGTGCACGCCAGTGTAGGATTTAAGGTTTGACCCCTTCCCCGAGACAAGATTTGACCCCTTTCTCTCAGACCGGATCCAGGGCCGACATTCCGGAGAGCAGTAGAAGATTTATGCAATATGCGGGCAAAAAGGGCCGATAGTATGACGCGGCGGCTGGCTTTTTGCGTTCCACTACTCACACCAATATTTCAGGTATAATTTCGCCATGGACGTCGGTCAGGCGGACGTCGCGCCCACTGTAGCGGTAGGTGAGGTTGGTATGATCGATACCCAGCAGATGGAGCATGTTGGCATGCAGGTCGTGCACGGTCAGTTTGTTTTCAATCACCCGGTAGCCGTATTCGTCGGTGGCGCCGTAAATGGTGCCGCCTTTAATGCCTCCGCCGGCCATCCACAGGCTGAATCCTTGGGGATTGTGATCGCGGCCGTTGGCGCCTTGGGCAAATGGGGTGCGTCCGAATTCTCCACTGAAGACCAGGAGGGTGCTCTCCAGAAGTCCGCGTGCTTTTAAATCCTTGATGAGCGCTGCAATGGGTTGATCGACGGATCGGGCGTTTTTCTCATGTCCGTCGATCAGGTTCTGGTGTTGGTCCCAACGGTCTCCGTTACCAGGGTTTATGGTCAGCTCGACGAATCGGACGCCGCGCTCGACCAGCCGCCGAGCCATTAAACACTGGGCGCCATAGGCCCGGGTGTTCTTATGGGGGGCATCTAGACCGTAAAGCTTTTTGGTGGCTTCAGATTCATTGGAAAGGTCGGTTACGTCCGGTACTTCCATCTGCATGCGGAAAGCCAATTCGTAATTTTGAATGGCCGATTCGATAGCTTCTGCGTGGGCGAACCGCGCCTGGAGGTTGCCGTCGATTTGGTTCAGGTATTGAAGCTTCTGCTTTTGGATGTACTCGTTTTGCTCCCGAATGGATGTGTTGAGCAGGACCGGTTGTTCGGGGAGAAAAAAGGACGCCGCGTGATTGGACGGAAGAAAACCGTTGCCGAAGGCCTGCATGCCCCCAGAGGGCACTTGGCCGCCGTGAATGACCACGTAGCTGGGCAGGTCCTGACTGAGCGTTCCCAATCCGTAAGATACCCAGGCTCCCATGCTGGGCCGGCCGGAGAGCTGATGCCCGCAATGCAAGGCATAGTTGGCATTGGGATGATTGGGTGAAAAGGCGGTCATGGATCGGATTACGCACAATTCGTCCGCACAGGATCCGATGTGGGGGAAGAGATCGCTGATGGGGATTCCGCTTTCGCCATAATGCTTAAAATCCCAGGGGCTCTTGAGCAAATTTCCGTTTTGGTTAAAGACGGTAGGATCGACGGTGAACTTGGGCGGTTGACCGTGTTCTTTGGTCAATTGGGGCTTGGGGTCAAAACTGTCCACTTGCGATACGCCACCATCCATGTAGAGGAAAATTGCGCTTCGTGCTTTCTGCGGATGGTGGGGAGTTTTGGGATACAGCGGTGAGGTTGCGCTGCGCAGGTCTCGTTGCATAACACCGGAAAGCGCCAAGGTTCCAAATCCCATGGAGCTTTTCTTGAGAAATTCTCTGCGGCTGAACATATGGCTTAAAACAGATAGATAAAATCTTTGCGATTGTAAATCACGTGACAGAGATCGGTCCAGACTTGTTGGTCTTCCATTGAACAGCCGTATTCTCCGGCCAGGGTGTTCAGCAGGTTTTTCGACCAGGCTAGCTCGCGTTGGGTGGCCGGCCGGCTGTAAGCCTTGAGGTGAATGGCCTGAATGCGTTCTTCCACCGAAAGATCCGATGCGGTCAGATCTTCCGCCCAGGCCCTGGCTTGTTGGTGCACAAATGGATCGTTCATCAGCGCCAGTGATTGGGCCGGTAAGTTGGTCACCGATCGGGCTCCAGTGGGTTCGGTAGCGTTTGGCAAATCGAAGGCCCGCAGAAACGATGGCAGGAAGTTACGTCTCATTTCCAGGTAGACGGACCGGCGACCCTGGCCATCGAGAGGTCCCGATGCCGGTTTTGCGCGGCTATTGGGAAGGTCGTCCACGTAGGCGTCTATGCTCCGCCCGAAAAGGGTATTATCCAATTCTCCGCTACAGGCCAGGATATGATCACGAATGGCTTCGGCCTCCAGGCGTTTTATCGGCATGTGCTGCAACAGTTTATTGGCCGGATCCTCTTCCAGTGACTTCGGGCTGGGCTGGGAAGACATCTGGTAGGCGCTGGAAAGGACCATTTTTCGAATCATGTGTTTTTTGGACCAATCATGGCGCGTGAAATCGGTGGCCAGGTAATCGAGTAACCCCGGGTGTGAGGGAGCCGTGCCCATTTTTCCGAAGTTGTTGACGGTGGCCACCAAGCCCTGTCCAAAAATATGGTGCCAAAGCCGGTTTACCAAAACACGCGCCGTGAGGGGATTATTGGGATGGGCGACGTGTTGAGCCCATTCCAAACGCCCGCTCCCCGGGCTTTTGAGTTTTGCCCCTCCCAGACCATCGAGAAAATGCCGTGGGTTGGGTTCCTGGCTGGGATTCTTGTGGCTGCCCCGTATATACACTGGTTCGTCGTGTTGGTTGCCGTCGACCAGGCTGCGGGCGAATCGTGGCACCGGAATTTCCCGACCCAGTTCGCGATAATCGGATAGGGCCGCATCGAGGTTTTGGTGACGATCTGTATTGGCGGTTACCAAACCCGCCCCGAAAAACGCACTGAGCAATTCAGCTTCGGTCGGGTCCAGTTTATTGTGCCGACCCTTGTCCCAAAGTTCTTCCAATGTGGCTACAATGGCAGCTTCGCTAGGGGTTGCAGAAACACCCTGCATTTGGCCTCTCCAGAACTTTTCCCAGTCTGGACCTGGATCGAAGCGGAAGGTAACATAGGCGTTGTCATCGAATTCCGGCTCTTCTTCTTTGGACCTGACGGAATGGATGGCTTCCCCGTTTTGGAAAATTTCCAGGTAAGCCGGTTGGCCTTCCCAGAGGTAGGTTTCAAATTGGATGGTCTGCCAGTAATCGCTGTTGATGGGAAAATAGAGGCCATTAGTAGTGGGTCCGCGCCCCGTCAACTCGTAGTTGCGCACTACCAGCCGGACGGCGGCAAACTTGCCTTTGACATTTAGCTCGATCGGTTTGCCATCCAGGATGAAGTCGGGCGACCGCATGGCGCCGCTGACGCGCGCGGTGTATTGGCCGGCTGCCAGGGTATTGCCCAAGATGCTCTGAACGGCCCGATGACCCGAGCCACTTAAAATCAGCGCTCCGGGTTGTTTAGGCTGCTCTTCGAAGGCCAAGCCTTGTAGCTTCCAGTTGTTGATGGAGCGGGCAACTTCGGCAAAGGAAGTGCTCAATTCCTCCGCTGGGTGAACTTTTTTAGTGGTTTTTTCCCAACCCGCGTATAGGGCCTGTAGCTCCGGCCAACGCCCTTGCAAATCGGGTGATACCGATAGGAGGACCCAGTTGGTTAGAACGCCCGCTTGGTGCTCATCTTCGGTTTGGGTTTTCGCGTAAGGTTCGATTGCCGATCGCAATGAATCGAGGTACTCTTCTTGGTTCTTTTCCTTCTTCTCGGAATATGTTGCATCCAGCGCTTGGACAGCAGCCACCAGTTCCGGGTTCTCCAGTAAACCGTTTCTGGCCCTCAGGTATTTCCCGGCATTTGCAACGTCCTCCTTACTCGCTTCGAAAACCTGGGATCGAATGGTGGGCTTCTGCCATTTGAGTTTCCGGAGTGTCTTTTTTTGTACCTCCTCCGCTACGGTGTTGTGGTAGGTAAATCGCGAACTGCGCAGCATGCCATAAAACGAATAATAATCGGCGGTGGTGATTGCATCAAACTTATGGTCGTGGCAACGGGCACACCTCAAAGTTGTGCCGAGAAAAGCCTTGCTGACCACATCAATCATTCCGCTGAAGTTTCGGGCTTCGTCGTGGTGCAGATCCGGCGGGCCGTGATGCATGTCGGTCAGGTATATGAAGCCGGGTCCCTTGACGGATTCATTGTCCCCGGTCTCAAGATGCCTCCGCGGCATTGGCAGGAGATCTCCCGCTAGTGATTCCAGGATAAATTGATCAAAGGGCACATCCTCGTTGAAAGCCCGAATCAGGTAGTCGCGGTAGCGGTAGGCGTACGGCATGGTGTAGTCGGCTTCAAATGCCTTGGTCTCGGCATAGCGTGTGAGGTCCATCCAGTGACGGGCCCACTTTTCGCCAAAGTGCGGAGAGGCCAGAAGGCGATCCACTTGTTTTTGGTAGGCGTTCTTGGACTGATCGTTTGCAAATGCATGCAGTTCTTGGGGAGAAGGCGCCAGTCCGGTGAGATCAAAACTCAATCGGCGTAAAAGTGTCTGCCGGTCCGCTCGCTCCGCCGGTGACCAGCCTTTTTCCTCCAACTTCTCGAGAATAAAACGGTCGTAATCGTTGGACGGCCAGTTCTGGTGGTTAATCGCTGGTGAGGTAGGCTTTTGCACGGGTTGCAGAGACCACCAGTGTTTGCGTTCTTCCAGATCGAAATCCGATTTTAAGGCCCCTCGATGTGGCTCGTCCAGGCGTGGGTCGGGAGCCCCGCGATCGACCCACGCCACCAGATCGTCGATGTGGGATTGGGGTAGCTTGGTTTTGGGCGGCATCCCCTCGAAATCCGGGCGCCGTTGGACCATGTTGATGAGGCGGCTTTGAGCTACGTCGCCGGGAATAATAGCCGGACCACTGTCTCCCCCCATTCGTAGGCCGGACTTTGAATCCAGGAGAAATCCACCCTTGATTTTTTCGGCATCGATGGAGTGGCACTTGTAACAGTTTTCCACCAGCAAGGGCCGTATCCTGCTTTCGAAAAAGGCCAAGTCGTCCGGGTCAATTGCTTTGGAAGCGAGGACAAGCGGGCAAGAAAAGAGCGCAGTTAGCGCACAGATTTTCAAAACTTTTACCATCGAAACTTTCATCCTTGTGGAAAGTGGCTAAAAAATCAAAGCAAACTGAACCTACATTCGAGACCGCATTGACCATCGAGCCGGGTTTCAGTATCCCGGTAAGGGTATGAAAGTTAATTTGACGCTGTTTCTGATCATCTACTGGTCATCCTTATCCTATTCCCGGGCCGACCAATCCAGCTTCGTGGATTCGGAAGGTTTCTAAGTCTATGTCTAAAATGCATACAAATTGCCCAATCTGATGAGATTCCCACACCTGTTAAAATGGGTTTGTTTGCTTTTTTTCATCTGTCTGGGATTGGGAAAGGTTAGTTCCGGTCAAGAACCTGATTCCGAAACAGGTTTACTCGCTGGGCGAAAACTGGCTCTTCAGCATTGCACACCCTGTCATCGATTTACCGAACCCGAATTGCTGCCCAAACAAAGCTGGGAGTTCTTGCTCACCTACATGGGATTTTTTCTCGGCGTGGTGGACTACAGTTATCTGGAAGGTAGTTCGGAAAGAACGATGGACATCATCGAAGCGCGCGAGGAATTTGTCAGGGCGGCCAATTTGCTGCCGGAACAGCCCTTGCTTTCAGGCGACCAATGGCAGGGGATAAGAGACTACTTTATGTCCAATGCGCCCGACGAGGCGATACCTCAGGTGGCGAAACCAGCTCTGGTAGAAGATTCCGGCTTGTTCAAGGTCAAGAACGCCCAATACCGTTCAGAAGCTGCCATTACGTCTTTGGTGCACATCGATGAAACCAATGGTTTTCTGCTGGTTCACGACAGCAGGGCGGAACGGCTTACGGTGTTGGATCGCGATTTGGATTTTTACGATAGCCATCCTGCTCCCGGTGTATACTTGATCGAAGCTTTGGTCAGGAATAACGAACTTTATCTTTTGAATATCGGCGATTTGTTTGCTTCCGAAATCGGCAAGCCCTATGGAGAGCTGCAATACGCCCGGCTGTTAGGTGGGGTCTACGTCGGCCTGGAAATTCTCTTAAAAGGCCTTCATCGCCCAGCGGACTTCGAATTGGCCGACCTCGATAAGGATGGAATCGAGGAACTGCTGGTAAGCAATTTTGGCGATTACACCGGAAACTTATCGATTTATAGACGGGATGGAAAAACGGGGAACTTCCTTCCGAAGCCTCAAATTCTGAGTGTAGAACCGGGAATCGTTAAGAGCGAAACTTACGATTTCAACGGGGATGGTTTGCTGGATATCGTCGTACTGATGAGCGCCGCCCGGGAAAACGTGAGCATATTCCTCAATAACGGCGACGGTTCCTTTTCACAACAAATCGTCATAGAGGGGCATCCATCCTTTGGATACACCGGTTTGGAATTACAGGACTTCAATGACGATGAGAAAATGGATCTTATCACCCTCAATGGAGACAACGGTGACTCGGACCCTTACAATACGCTAAAGCGCGACCAGGGAATTCGGATTTATCTCAACCAGGGTGACCTTCAATTTACAGAATCCTATTTTTATCCGATGTACGGAGTCTATGGGGCTGAATTGGAGGATTTCGATCTCGATGGCGACCTCGACATTGCAGCAATTGCGTTCCACCCGGATTTTTACCCCGACAGGCCGGAAAACTTTGTCCTTCTCGAACAGACCAACCCACTCACTTTTACGCCCAGAACCCACCCGGCTACCTACGGTGGGCGATGGCTGACTATCGATTCCGGAGACCTCGATAGGGATGGCGATAAGGATATCGTTCTCGGCGCAGCCTATTCACCCGTTGGCATGATGGCCAACCACGAGGAAAAATTTCTGCATCTGGTGGAGGAAGGACCTCCGCTTCTATTTTTGGAGAACCGGACCAAAGATTAGCCCGCATTCGCTCGGTAGATATACGGGTTAAGAAATATTATTAAACAACGCTTCCTTCGGCGATCGAGCCCTACCTTAAAGCCTATCCCAGAAACCGGGATTTGAAACTTCATTTCGAACCATCGTAGGAGCGGCTTTACGCCGCGATTTTATTGGCCGCAAAAGAGCGCAAAGAACGCAAAAGCTTTTTCATAAGAGGCATTCAAATACGCGGATGTCCATATGAGTTGAGAGCCGGACTTGGAAACTGAGGAAAACCAACATGGTTCTGTATTTTTTTGCGCTCCATGCGTTCTTTGTTTTCTTGTGGTCATGTCGCCTTTTAGGCTCGGTAGCGGCTATTTCCTATTCCCATAATTCTTTATTTTCCTATTGGCGCGTAGCGCCATCCTGTTGCCGACCTGTCACGCCGTAACTCATTGAAGGCGGAAGGCATCCAGCCGCGAAGCGGCGATGTTAAAGAATATTATTAAACAACGCTCCCGTTGGCGATAAAGCCCTACCTTAAATTTCACAACGGCTCGCTCGGCGATCGAGCCCTACCTTTGTTTACTGAATTGAGAAGGATCGCTCCGCGAATAGGATTTATAGCCCGCGCCAGCGCTCGCAACGAAATTGGTAAGCTGTCGCATTCGCTGGGTAGTGAGATATGCGGGTTAGATCAGGGTCAATTCCGTTTCTCAATGGACACGATGGTTTTGTAGTCGGGCACACCCCCTTCTTGGTCGATCAAGCCTTGGGGGATGATGATATTTACTTCCGGCCAGTGAGCTTGAAGGTTGCCCCGCGCGATGGGGGCGAAAAACACATGGCCGGGGTAGGAGCCATATGCATTGTTCAGTTGTATGGCGTCTCCATGTCTCAAATGCAGCTCCTCGGCGTCCACCTCGTTCATGAGTATGCTGTCTCGTGAGGCGCCGTTGATGGGATCCACTTCACCATAGATGAGGGAGTTGAATTGTTTTCCCCGGCGGCTGGTCAGGATGAATTTGTTTTTCTCTGGTTTTAGGTCGGGAATATCCACGGTGAAGAAATGAGCCTTGCCGTCTTCGGTGGGGAAGTTGGCATCGGCGCACAGGTGAGGTCCTCCGTATTGTATGGCGTCACCGGTCTCAGTGAAGTTTTGGATACCGTGGTAAAAGGGAACCACTCGGGCAATTTCCTCGCGAATGGCTTGGCCGGTTTCGCACTTCAGCAAGTGGGCTCGTTCCGGCAAGACTTCCGCCGCCAAGTCGCGCAGGATTTTCCATTCCGACTTTGCCTCACCGACTTGTCTTGGAATTTCGGGGGAGAAAGCGATGCGGCGTTCGGTAGTGGTTTCAATACCTCCGCCTGACTGTTCATAGCGGGTTTTTGCCGGAAGGAGGATGACGGCCTCTTCCGCAGGGATCATCATTTGATCGGTGACGATGATGTCCTGATGCACCCGCAATGGAACCCGTCTCAATGCCTCTTCCACGTGTTTTTTATTGGGCAAGTTCCGCAGGAAATTTCCTCCCAGGCAGTAGAGTACATCCAGTTTTCCGCGGTGGGAGGCCTCGACCATTTCGGTGGTTCTGAGACCGATTTCGGTGGGGATTCCGAAGCCGTAATGGGCTTCCAGTTCCCGGGCGTTTTCCGCGTTGATGAGTTTACCGCCGGGAAATGCGGTGGCATAAGCGCCCATTTCGGCCCCGCCCTGGACGGAGGAATGTCCGCGGATGGGCATGAGTCCGTTTTTGTCTTTCCCCACGTATCCCTGCGTTAGGCCGAGGTTGAGTATCATTTGCACCGCATCGGTGCCAAATGAGTGTTGGGTGATTCCCATGCTCCACACCAGAACCGCATTTTTGGCGTCGCGGATGAGCTCGGCAAATTTCAGGATATTTTCCTGGCTCACCCCGCAAAGTTCCACCAGGTGTTCGGCATCCAGGTTTTCCACTTTCGCTTTCAAATCCTGGAAACCGGTTGATTTACCTTGGACAAACTTCCGGTCAAACCAACCGTTCTGTATGAGTATTTTAAGCACGGCATAGAGGAAGGCGATGTCGCCTCCCTGGCTGACCGGAAACCAGTAGTCGGCAATAGCGGTGCCAAACAAGGCGCTGGATAGTTCGGAAGGCACCCAGTATCGTTGCATGCCGGGTTCCAGGTAGGGATTGACCATGACGACCTTGGTTCCCATAGCCTTGGCCTGGTGCAAGTACTTGGTGGCTACCGGTTGATCGTTAGCTGGGTTCGATCCAAAAAATATGACCAGATCCGTGCCGTACCAGTCGCTGTAGCTACAGGTGGTTGCGGCTACGCCGATGCTACGTTTCATTGCAGCGGTCGAGGGGGAATGGCATGTGCGCGCCGCGTTATCCACGTTGTTGGTTCCCAAAAAGCGGGACACTTTTTGCGCCACATAATAGACTTCGTTGGTGACCCCTCGGGAGGTCACGAAAAAGGCCAGGCGACGCGGGTCGGTCGTTTTAATCTTAGTGGCGATTCGCCGGGTGGCTTCCCCCCAAGAAATACGGCGAAATCCAGGGTCACCCTTTTCGCGGATCATGGGGTAGGCGAGACGCCCCAGGTCCCTCAGTTCTTGGTTGCTCTTGGGGAGCAGGCTGTCGACATCGTTCAATAAATTAGGGTCCATCGGGCCCATGGTATTGAGCCGCAGCAGGTTGAGACGGGTCATACACAGGTGCGTACCTTTGATAGTCCAGTCATGGAAGCCGGCCACCCCCAGGGCGCAGCCATCGCATACACCCTTGGAAAGTACTTTCCAGGCATACCCGAGATTGTCCTTGTTTTCCCAACCTACTTTGAGCATATCGCGGAAGTGCTTCGGTTTTTTCTGGCCGATGCCAAAGGGCACAAATCGGGAGAGACCCTGGGGCTTTATTTCGGGAGAGGAATCATACGGCGTAGACATGATAGGAAATGTAAGTTGAGCCCGCTCGGCGGGTCAACCACCTTGGAATGTGGAAAGTACTACGGCGTTAACCGTTGAACACGGTCTGCAGATACTCGGTATTGTGCTTATAAGCTTTTGCAACGTCCATGCCTTTGGGTGTGGCCGATTCAATGACCAGCCAAGCCTTATAGCCGATATCGTCAATGACATCCTTAAGCCGGTTGAAATCGATCCGGCCCTGACCGAGCAGGAATCCGTTTTCCTTGCAGTGAATCTCGCAGATATTCTCGCTGCCCAGGCTATTGATCTCCCGGTAGATATCGTAACCCATTTTATTGGAGTTGGCTACGTCGTAGTAAACCTTCACCGCGGGTGAATCGACACCCTCGAGAATGTAGCGGTGGTCGTCCTCGTTTAGCCAAGTCTCCCGTGGTGAGCAAGGCTGCCGTCCTTATGGCTTCTCGTCGATTCATGCCTTTAGGTCCAATTGGAGGTCCATGGTCTTGTTGGACTTCAACAGTTTTTTCCAGGTAATTGTCTTACCGGAATAAGCAGCTTCACGTCCCAAGATGGTGATGAGATTGCTTTGCACGCTGGACGCTACTGTTGGGTTGCTGGCATCCCCACTCAAAACTGCGCTGTAAAATGCCGCGATATTGTTAACCGCTCCAGTGGTAAAAATTCCTCCCGTATCACCTCCCCGATAGAAATTTTCCGAACCTCCTCGCAGTAATACCGGACCCGAATACTGGGTTTCCAGCACTCCCTCCTCTCCAAACATGCGGTTGCGAATTCCGTCGGGCTTGGATCCGTGAGCGGCAAACTGACGGGAGGAGAAATTGATATCCACCTCGTCGTCGTAGTGGTAGATAACCGAGAAGTGGTCACTACAATTTCCCCAGGGGCGGACCTTCTGGTTGGAGGTGCCGGTGGCCTTTATGGGTGGCTTGTCCATGATCCAGCTCATGACGTCCAGGGTGTGGATATTCTGTTCGGTAATGATGTCACCGGAGAGTACCCGATCCACTCCCCATACGCGCAGCCGATTTTCGGGATCCTTGGGATCGGGGCCTAAAATTTCGGCAGCGTGTCCAAACGGGTCGCTGGCGTGATACGAGGATTCACCGAAACAATGTTTACCCAGGGCACCGTGGTGCACGCGCTTGATGGCCTCGATAAATATCACGTTGGCTCGGGTCTGGAAATCGACCAGGTAAGTAAGCCCATTTTTCGTGGCCAGGTTGGCGCTGGCCTCGATAGATAAGCAACCGGGAACATCAACGGCGACCGGCTTGGCCAGGTAAACGTGTTTGCCCGCTATCACGGCAGCTTCCGCCTGTTCCGGGTGAAAGTAGGGCGGACTCATGATGGCTACTGCATCTACTCCTCCGTCTTCGATCAACTTCCGATAGCCGGAGAGGCCCGCGTAACATTTTTGGGCGGGAACGTTCAATTTTGCCGAGAATTCCTGCAGCCGATCCTTAAAGTAATCCGCACCGGCTACCAGTTGGTAACCACCATGTTTGGCAAACAAATTGCCTATCCATTGCCCGCGGCCTCCGCAACCGATGACGCCCAACTTGATCTTTCGCTTGGACGCATCCGATGCGAAAGTAGGGGAGGGCAACACGAGGGGAGCCGCTCCGGCGGCCAGCATGGTTTTTAAAAAGGTTCTCCGGTTTTTCTTACCGGGCGATTGGGTTTTTTTATGCGGTAGTGTCTTCATAACTTGGATCTTGAAATTGTGCTATGGTGTGGGGTATGCGCGCCCCGGCTCGAACACAAGCCACCGCCGCACTGCCTCCAATCCCCGTAGTGCTGCCAATTATGACGATAACTTTTCCTGCCAATTCGATGGCATTAATAATTTTGAATAAGCGACCGGAAGCAAGTCCTATGAGGCAGCGGCGAATGGGGCTAAGTTAAGGGGGGTTATTGAAGTTGCAAAAGTCCACTTCTGTTCGGAAGGGGTCTACCGAGGAGCGGATGCGACGACACCTCAACGAGCATAGCCCACATATTGCATGTACCGAGCGAACGCGACACCCTGCCATTTTCTACTGTGCTCCGGAATCACGGCGGCTCGCTCGGCGATCGAGCCCTACCTTAATAAACTGAACGGGTAGGGCGGTTTCGCCGCAAACCGCCAATATCACGGCGGCTGGCACAGGCATCGCTGGATTCGCGACTTTGCAGGGTGTCGACCCAGCTTCACCCGCAAATCTTCTCGATGCCCGCACCAGCGCTCGATCTTCGTTCGCTCGCTACGAATTGGGTGATGTCGCGTTCGCTCGGTAGGCGGGGTGTCGCATTCGCTCGGTAGTGAGATATACGAGCTAATCGTACTTGAGCACGGCTTTGATGACTTTCTTTGCCTTAATTGCGGCAAAAGCTTTGGCTATATCATCGATAGAAAAACGGTGGGAAATGAATTCCTCGCTCTTGAGATCACCTCTACGTAACCAGTCACAGATCGGTTGCTGGGCTTCTTTTTCGAAAAGGCGGGTGGGCCACTGGTGCAGGTAGAGATTGAAGTTATAATCCGCCTTGGCCTGGTCGAGGTGAATGGGCTGACCACGCAGGAAACCGTAAATACAAAAAGAACCACCTCGTCTCACCAGTGGAAGCGCCTGGGCCACAATTTCCGGCTTTCCGACCGCGTCGATCACCACGTCCAGCTTTTTTCCTATTTCGCCAATGGCTGGATGGCCCGGTGGAAAGACCGCATCGACTCCAAACTCGAGGGCCTTGTCTTGCTTTTCTGAATGTGGATCAACGAGGCCAACCCAGCCCAGGCCAAACAGTTTGCCAAACTTGGCAAAACTTAACCCGACCGGCCCGCCACCAAAAATCAAGACGCTATCTCCCGGTTGAAGTCGGAAGTCTCGAAAGGCTCCAAACACTTCGCGCCAAGTGCAGAGCATGACCGCCTGGTCGGGTGAAATATCCGGATCAACCTTGGTCTGAATTTCATAAACTTCCACCCAGCCATGTTCTTCGTCAGCAACCCCATCCGCCACCATGGCTTGGTGGTCGTTAGCCAGGGTGAATTCGCAGAATCCGCCCCATCCGGTTTCCAATCCCTCCACTCCCAAATCAAAAACCAATCCCCCGACGGTCCGATCGCCTGGTTTGAAATTTTTGACCTTGCTGCCAACCTCCTGAACGATGCCGGTATTTTCGTGGCCCAATGCGAAAGGACAGGCCTCTTCCATGCCCGGAAATTGGCCCCGCAAAAGCTCAGAGTCGGTCAGGTTGCAGACACAGGCAAGGTCATTCTTTACCAGCGCCTGGTAGGGACCGGGCTTGGGAACCGGTATATCGGCAATCTCCAGCTGCCCGGGTTTCGTGACGATAACGGCTTTCATTTGGATTGCAGCTGATAATTTTGAATACCGGACCGGAAGCAAGCCCTATGAGACAGTGGCGATTGGCGTGGCCGCATGACGGGGTCATGACAGCCATGGCGTTTTTCTGCAAGCCGATCTTGAATTGAGGGCTCATTGGCAATTAGTCTCGGCGTCATGAGATCGGAAATATTTGCCGCTATCCTTTGCTTTTCGTTTCTCTTTATACCGAGAGGATTCATTTGTGCTTCGACCGGAGATGTTACCGATATCGTTACCGTAGATACACTGGATCCTACAGGTCCCTACAATAAGATCTGGGAACCCCATTTCGCACAATGGACTGATGATCATTACGTATCCGCTTACGGACTGCAGCTGAAAGGTAAAGGTGACATGGGAGATATCGTCTGCTCGATCAGTCGGGATAAAGGAAAGTCCTGGAGTTCGAGGATCATGGTTTTCGATCATCGGCAACGCAACGGTTCCGTTCAATATGCCTACAACAATGCGGTGATGTTTCGTCCACCGGCGCAGGATGTGATTTGGTTATTCTGTATGCGCGTGCCGCTTCACTACCGGGATAGCGAAAACGCGGATCTCGTAGCCGCTTACACCGCCGACGGTGGATATTCCTGGATACCGATTGAATTGGCCATGGGTTACCAGGGGAGCATGATCATAGTGGGTGGAATATCCACGGTTTATCGCGATGGCGTGCTTCACTATTTGCTTCCTGCTCACCGCAATTCGCGTCGCCACGATAAGACGGGAGATCGCCGTCAGTTCATCCTAGAGAGCGCCAGTTTGCTCAAGTGGAAACTCAACGACTACATTGCGGTTGAGGATCCTGTTTTTTTGCATGAAGGAAAGATTGCTCCTACTAAAGGAGACGAGCTTAAAATCGTTATGCGTACCGCCAGTATGGATACGGAGCAGCCTTTGAATCCCGCTTTGGCCTATTCCTCGGTGAGCCGGGATGGCGGTCGAACCTGGTCGGTTGCGCAACCCGAGCCGAACTTACCCAATTTCCGTGCTAAAAGCTATTACGGAAAAGACAGCTTGAGCCGCCATATTTACGTTTACAGCGATAGCGTTGAGCGACGGGCCTTACGCTACAAAATCAAACCGGAAAATGGAGTCTGGTCCAATGCCAAATTGTTCTATTGGGATAACAACCGCAATAGTTACCCGACCCTAATTGAAGAAACGCCCGGTACATGGCTTGCCATGTGGGATAGTTCAGACGATCCTGATACGAGAAGAACGGCGATTCGATTTGGGCGGTTGAAACTTGGTAGAAAATAACTTACGGCCATTCCGGGTCGGACTGCTCTACAGGGGAGAGTAGGGCAAAATTTTCGTTAGGCTCGTTCGCACTACCATAAAAGCTGGTTGTGCGAGGGATTTCAGGCCAGAATTTCGGTCTTTACAAAGACAGGGCAGGCGAAAGAAAATGCCTGCTTGGGTGCGAGCCCTGAAATGAAATTCAAAGCCATAACTTTCTTAAGCGCCCTGCTGATCCTGTTTTTGGGCTGGAGGATTTATGTGGAAAGGGGTAATTTCGGGAATCAGGTTAGTTCTCGGGACAAAGTTGATTACAATTTTCACGTAAAACCGATTCTGGCCGATCGCTGTTACCAATGCCACGGTCCCGATGAGAATGCCCGTGAGGCCGACCTGAGACTGGATCTGGAAGAGGGAGCGTTTGGAGACCTGGGTGGTGGCCATTACCCCATTGTCGCCGGGAAGCCCGATGAAAGTGAACTGATCTGGCGAATTTATGCGGAGGACGAGGATGATAGGATGCCGCCCCCTGAATCCGGGCATTCCTTAACCCCCTCTGAGAAGGATACCCTTAGAAAATGGATCGAGCAGGGAGCCGAGTGGAAGGAGCACTGGGCATTTGAACCGCCACGGGTAACGGCTTTATCCCTGGCTGAGTTACAAAAGAAAGCCCGTTTTAAATGGGAAGCTTCCAATCCGATCGATCATTTTATTTTTCCAAAACTTGGGGAACAGGGCCTTGAGCCCTCCCCGGAAGCCGATAAGGAACACCTGATTCGCAGGGTAAGTTTCGACCTCACTGGACTACCTCCCGATTTGGAAGTGATCGACGCCTTCTTAAAGGATGATGCGCCTGACGCCTATGAACAGCTGGTCCATCGACTCCTGACGTCAGAAGAGCACGCCGAACGCATGGCCATGGAGTGGTTGGATGTGGCGCGTTACGGCGATACCCAGGGCATGCATGCCGATCGCGACCGCTATCACTGGCCCTGGCGAGACTGGGTCATAAAAGCCTTCAAGGAAAATATGCCTTACGACGATTTCCTTACCTGGCAGATGGCGGGGGATTTATTGCCCGAAGCCACAACGGAGCAGAAACTTGCCACTGCCTTTCACCGCAATCACCCGGTTTCGGCCGAGGGCGGCATTATCGATGAAGAGTTCCGCGTCAAATACGTGCAGGATCGTACCAACACGACCGCAACGGCCTTGATGGGGCTTACCATGGAGTGCGCCACCTGTCACGACCACAAGTTTGATCCCATTTCGCAGGAGGAATACTACCAGCTCTTTGCTTTCTTCAACAACCAGATGGAGATTGGTATGGTAGCGGAAGGTGGTGGATCCTCCGGGCCGGTTTTATTGCTGTTGGAACCCGAACGGGAAAAAGCCCTGGCTGAACTATCTCAGCAGATTGATCAGACGCTAGGACAACTTGAAACGACTGCTTCGACCATTGCCGCAGAAACCAACTTTTTGGAAACCGCTCGAAGGCGGCTTATCGAGCCGCCTGAAGCCGATGCCTTCTTTCCATTCGATGGGATTCGTCCCGAAGATATCCAGGTAAAAGGAATCGTCCACAGAGTAATCCGAAATACTCCGATTGATAAAATCGTAGATGACAATCCAGCTTCGGTTGCGTCCGGTGAACCGCAGCTGGTGGAAGGTAGGATTGGCAAGGCCCTCGACTTCGACGAGGAGTTTGATCTCGTTTTTCTCAGGGATGTCGGCACTTTTGATTTGGACGAACCCTTCTCAGCCGGGGCCTGGATTCGCACCAACAAGGAAGGAGAAAACCAAAGCATCATGGGAATTTCCGGGAACCTCACCAAACATGCCTGGAGAGGTTGGGATTTATTTTTGGATAATGAGAATCGGCCTTCCATTCGTTTAATCGGCTTTTGGCCACACAATTATTTACAGGTTACGGGCGGTGTCTCCATCCCTGCAGGTGATTGGCGTCATGTCTTGTTTACTTACGACGGCTCTGGGCGCGCAGATGGAACGCACCTTTACGTAGACGGGAAAAAGGTGAAATCTTTCACCAATTACGACAACCTGTACCGAACCCTGGTCCATTCTTGGGAAGAACAGGAAGGCTGGAAACAGAAGCCGGTCATGGTGGGGAGAAGTGGTCGGTTTTATACCGGTGATAACGGAGTATTCAGTGGAAGTATTGACCAGGTCAACCTATTCAACCGATACCTCACGGCCCGGGAAGTTGCGGCTCTCTATCACCATGAATCGGGTGTGCCGATTGATGTAGGTAGTTTTACCGTAGAGGATTGCCTGGAGCATACTATGCACCACACTCATGCGGGGGCCCAGGATCTTATCAGGCAACTCAGGGATTTGACCGGCGAAAAACTCAAACTCATCGAAGATGTAGCGGAGATTATGGTCATGGAGGAAATGCCGGAGGTTAGGAAAACGTTCGTCCTTTACCGTGGGCAGTACAATTCACCGACGGATGAAGTTGTGCCGGGCACTCCGCGCAGGCTGCTGCCCTTCAGCGAGGATTTACCCAGGAATCGCCTTGGACTAGCCCGCTGGCTGGTCGACCGAAAAAATCCACTTACGGCACGGGTAGCCGTCAACCGCTACTGGCAGATGATTTTTGGTAGGGCTATTGTGGATACGCCGGAAGACTTCGGTAGGCAAGGCGCTCTGCCAAGTCATCCCGAGTTGCTGGACTGGCTTGCCGTTTATTTTATGGAATCGGGCTGGGACGTTCGGGAACTGCTGCAGACCATGGTCACTTCCAGAACCTATCGACAGACTTCTGTGGCGACCACTGAGCATTGGGAAAAAGATCCCGAGAACATTTACCTGGCTCGAGGGCCGAGCCGTCGCTTGTCCGCCGAAATGATTCGCGACAATGCCCTGAAAGCGAGCGGCCTATTGGTGCAAAAAGTGGGTGGGCCCAGTGTGAAGCCCTACCAACCCGCAGGCATTTGGATGAAGCCGTCTGACCAGGACTATAAACAGGATTCAGGAGAGAGCCTTTATCGAAGGAGCATTTATACCTTTATCCGGCGTTCGACCCCACATCCGGCCATGATTGCCTTCAACGCGCCGAGTCGATCCGTCTGTACGGTTAAACGGGAAAGCACGACCACTCCGTTGCAGGCCTTAGTGCTTCTCAACGATCCTCAGTTTGTGGAATGTGCAAGAGTTCTGGCTCAAAGAATGCAGTTGGAAGGAGGGGAAAGCGCTGAGAGTCAGGTCCGCTACGGTTTCCGGTTGCTGTGTGGCCGGAGTCCGGATGTCAACGAAATCCAACTCCTGCAAAAACAATTCCAGCTTGCCCTGGATAAGTACCAATCCGATCCCAGGGCGGCCGATGCCCTCCTGAGCGTGGGTGAGTATCCCTTCGATGAGTCGTTGGACACAATTCAGACCGCTGCTTTGGCCATGGTAGCCAATACGGTCATGAACTTTGATGGAGCTTATATGAAACGCTGAGTAACCGCGATTCCTAATGCCATGAGCGAGTGTAATCGATATACAAAAATCCTTTCCCGCAGAGATTTCCTGACCCAGTCTTCCATGGGTTTTGGCGCACTGGGTTTGGCGTCCTTGCTGAATCCTTCCCCATCCTATGCCTCCGATAGGCCACCTGCTTTGCCCCACTTCGCTCCCAAGGCAAAAAGGGTCATTTACCTCTTTCAAAACGGCGCTCCTTCGCAGCATGAATTGTTCGATTACAAACCCCTATTGAAAAAAATGGTTGGCCAGGAGCTACCCGAGTCCGTCCGAGGACGACAACGTTTAACCGGTATGACGGCCGGGCAGACCTCCTTTCCTTTGGCTCCTTCCATTTTCCCTTTTAAACAACACGGACAATCTGGCACCTGGTTAAGTGATTTGTTACCCCATCATGCCAAGATTGCGGATGAAATATGCCTGATAAAGACGATGCATACGGAGGCCGTTAATCATGATCCGGCAGCGACCTTCATCCAAACCGGTTCGCAATTTCCGGGGCGTCCGGCCATCGGATCCTGGATTGACTATGGCTTGGGTAGTGAAAATGAAAATTTGCCAGCTTTCGTCGTCCTGATTACAAGAACCCGTTATGGCCAGCCGCTTTACTCCAGGCTTTGGGGAAATGGTTTTTTGCCCGCCAAACATCAGGGTGTCGAGTTTCGGTCCGGAGGGGACCCCGTTCTTTATTTGAAAAATCCCGGAGGAGTCAGCCGGGAAGACCGCAGGGCCCAGTTGGATATCCTCACCGAGTTACAGCAGGGGCAATCCCAACGCTTCAACAACCCGGAAATCGAGGGGCGGATCGCTCAGTACGAAATGGCTTTCCGCATGCAGACTTCCGTGCCTGAAATTACCGATACCTCCAACGAACCGGAATACATTTTCGATTTATATGGTCCGGATTCCAAACAACCGGGGACTTTCGCCGCGAATTGTCTGCTGGCCCGACGGCTGGCCGAGAAGGGCGTGCGGTTCATCCAATTATACCACCGTGGTTGGGATCAGCACAACGATTTGCCGGAAGGAATCCAACGCCAGGCCAAGGACACCGATCAACCGTCGAGTGCTTTGATTCTCGACCTGAAGCAGCGGGGGCTTCTGGAGGACACGCTGGTGATCTGGGGAGGCGAGTTTGGCCGGACTAATTATTGCCAGGGAGAATTATCCAAAACCAATTACGGACGCGATCATCATCCCAACTGCTTCACCATCTGGATGGCCGGAGCGGGGGTCAAAAAAGGCTTCACCTACGGGAAAACCGATGCGTTCAGCTACAACGTCGTAGAAAACCCGGTTCATATTCATGACTTTCAGGCCACGCTGATGCACTTGCTGGGCATCGACCATGAACGGTTAGTCTACAAATACCAAGGTCGACACTTCCGTCTCACCGACGTGCACGGACAAGTGTTGGAAGATATCTTGGCTTAGCCCATCTCACTTCCGAGCTAACCCGCTCTCGACCGCAATCCAGGCTGGACGAGTTTACTATTACGACTCTTTGGCTGGTTCCTGGGCGATGCAATTGTCTCCGAGTTGTCGGTACTGGCCAATCTTCATGGCTCGTTCCTGGTCAACGGACCCAATGACCGCGAATAAGGTGGCCAGGGTGTGCAAGTTATTGCGCGCCGAATTGAAGGGTTGGCGGTCCTCCTCAATGGCGCATATCAATTCGCCCATGGTTCCCTGGAAGCCTTCTTCAAACCATTGGCCTTCCAGTTGGGCGGTGGCTTTTCCCTGGTCCGTTTCCAGGATGACTTCCGAAACCTTGCAAACCTCGCCGGAAGCAGTGAGCACTCCCTTGGATCCGGTAACGGTGATGCGCTCCAGGGCTCCCTGCTTGCTGTGGCCGTCGAACGCCAGCGTGGCGAAGCCCCTGCTGAATTGAATGACCGCTCCGCCCATCATGGGTGGGATCATGGTCTGTTCACTGGCTGGGCGAACGGTCCCCAATGCCAGTTCGGCCTTCTGGCCTTCAAAAAAGTTAACCGTAGCATCGATCCAATGCACGGCGAAGTCGTAGAGAATGATGTGATGAATGGTTTCGAACGGGGTGCCTTGGATCCAGGAATGGTCCCAGTTCAAATGAATGTTTACGGTATGGACATCGCCGATGAGGCCGGAATTGATGGCTTGCTGGATGTAGCGCAGGTAAGGGGCCCAGCGACCGTTTTGGTTGACCGCTAATCGGAGTCCAAGTTGTTCGGCCAGCTCGGTGAGCCTTTCGGCAACTTCCAGTTCGAGGGCGAAGGGTTTTTGGCTGAGAACGTGCTTGCCGGCATTTAATGCCGCCTCAATGGCAGCCGCGCGTGGTCCCGGGTGTAGGGCAATATCTACGATATCGATGGTTTCATCCGACAGGAGGTCGTGGTAGTCGCGTTGGCAGACGGCCTGGGGATAAAATTCTTTTTGCCGCTCCCTGGCGGCTTCCAGATTCAGGTCGCATAAACCGACGACCTCCAGTCCGAATCGTCGGTAAGCTTTCAGGTGATACGACGAGATGCCGCCGCACCCAATCAGGCCGATTTTGGGTCGATAGTCTTTTGCTTGCGGCGGTTTGTAATCGAGATCCGGGGCGAGGAATTCCGCGATCTCTTTTTCCGCATCCAAGCTGTAGCTGGTATTTTCGGGCATTAGTCTGCAAGTCTCACGGTTGTCTTCCGGTTGGCGCTTTGCACGGCTGCGTCCACTACGAACTGCCCGATGCGGGCGATCTGCGGATCGAGAGGTCCTTCTATGGGAAGGTCGTTTATCAGGCAATGTAGGACGTAGGGGATGGGCGCGTGGAAAGGGTGCTGCAAATCGTCGCACGGGATGGTTTTACCTTCGGGATGTTGGCAGGTCTGTACACGGATGGTCGGTTCGAGGTCATAGGAGCCGATGGTACCCTTGCTGCCGACAATGTTGAATCCGCATTTGGGTTGGGGCTGGTGGATCCATGGATCGGTAAACGTTCCCCATCTGGTTTCGAACTTGGACAACAATCCGTCCGCGTATCGGCAAATGGTAATGCTGTGCTCGTCCACTTCCAGGTTGGGGTCGCCCCCGGTTACCGTGGTCACTTCGACGGGAGTTTTCCCCCCATTAAACCAGGCTCCCAGGGTGGTGCCATAACCGAGGTAATCCAGCAGGGAGCCACCTCCCTGGCTCTTTTTGTAAAACCAGCTTTCCGCCTTGCGTTCGGGCGTGACTTCGAGGACGACCTTGTCCGCGCCATGGGCCAATGGGCCGCGATTGCCGTCGTAAAAATGCACTTCGCGCACTCGGCCAATTTTTCCCTCGCTGATAAGCCGGTAGGCGGTGGCGTGGGATGGATACCAGCGCAAGGGCCAGTTTATGACGAGTTGCCGGTTTTCCCGCACCGCCGCCAGCATGCGATCGGCCCCGGCCAGATTGTCTGCAAAGGGCTTTTCCACAAACAAATGCGTGCCATAGGGGGCAATTTTTTCCACGTATTCGGCGTGACGAGCGGTGGCGGCGCAAATAATGACCAAGTCCGGTTCGGTCGTCTGCATACAGGCGTCGATGTCGGTAAAAACGCGTTCCGGAGGGATATCGAAATTTGCGATGGCTTCTTCCATGCGATGGGGGTGGTCGTCGCATATGCCGGCAATCTGGGCCGTTGGGTGTTCGTAGGTTTGACGGAGCAAATCCCCCATGTGCATGTGGTCAAAATTTATACCGACTATATTCCAGGTTTTTTTCATGCTTAAATGGGAGGGATTCGATAGTTCGTTGAGGAGCGTCGTCTGCTGGAAAGGTGGGGTTCAATCTGCATTGGGCAGACCCAGTTCCTGGCGCACACGTTTTGTCCCGATCACCATATTCTGGAGCTTTTTCCGGGCGGCCCATCGGGCGGTTTGGGAGAGCCCACAATCCGGAGCGAACACCAGTCGGTCGGCAGGGGCATACTCCAGACATTTGTATATGATGGCCGCGACTTCCTTGGGCGTTTCGATGTAGTAGCTTTTCACGTCGATAACCCCCACCGCCGCATCCATCCTTTTGCTGATCGGTTCAATTAAATCGAGATAAGCAAAATGGGTGGTGCAGGTCTCGATGTGCATTTCGTCAACGTGCATGTCGAGGAAGGCCGGGAACATGTCGCGAGGTGTTCGTTTACCCACCGCTCGCCCCTTGTAATTGCCAAAACAGAGGTGTGAACAAAGGCGGATCTTTCCCGCGGCGGGTTCCACCGTCCGGTTGAAAAGATCCACGAATGAGCTGGTATCGGATTTGTAAGCGTAGCAGCTCATGGACGGTTCATCCACGCAGATTTCTTTGCAACCCGCGGCTACCAGATCCTCGATCTCCTTGCGAACGATGGGCAAGAGGGCTTCGGTTATGGCATAGCGGTCGGGATATTGGTCGTTGGGTATAAGACGTCCGCTCAAGGTAAATGGCCCGGGGATACTGGCTTTTAGAGCCGGCCCTTCCGGAGCCAGGCGCTGAAGTCGCTCAAATTCTTCCACTGCGCCCAAACCGTTTGGGGCGGCCAGCTCTCCGCTGATTTTATGTTTGCCCCGCTGATCGTGGGCAGGCGGTCCAAAGCGGCGGGGTGAAGCGCTTTCCAGCTCGATCCCCTCAATGTATCCGTAAAAGGACAGGTTAAAATCGAAGCGCGTTTGTTCCCCGTCGGTGATTACGTCGAGGCCGACCGACACTTGGTCGTGGATGGCGGCGATGACGGCGTCTTCCTGCATTTCCGCAACGTCGGTTGCTCCAAACTGGTCGAGGTTTTGCGAGGCAAATTCCAACCATCCTGGAAACGGGTAACTGCCGATGACTGAGGTGCGTAAGGGTGTTTCTTGCATTAGTAAAAATCCATGATTTTAAGAGACCCACCAGAGGCAAGGTATAAGTTGGAAAGGCACGGAGATGCTGAGGTGCTGGATGCTGGGTGCTGGGGGACGGAGAAATTGGTTTTTTAACAACGCTCCCTTCGCTCGCTTGATCTGCTTTCAGCAGAACAGGATCGCTTCGCGAACAGGATTTTTTATGTGAGGTACTTAGATTCCGAGAAGTCCCTCTGCCCCTTTTACTCAGAAACTCATTACCTCGGCATCTAAGCGACTCTTATTTTTTCCTGTTGGAGCCTAGCTCCATCCTGTCACCGGAAGGCATAAAGCCGCAAAGCGGCGATGTTTTAGATAAACCACGGATTACACCGATATGCACGAATAGGAGAAGAGGGATTAAAATAACAACGCTGCGCTTGATCCTGCTTCGCCCAAGGGCTACGGCAGGACAGGTCCGGCTGCGCCGGAACAGGATCGCTTCGCGAACAGGATGTGAAGGGATGTAATGCCGCAATAGTGACGAGGGCGTGGAGGCAGGTGGAGTTGCTGAGATTCGGAGGTAGCAAGATTCTGAGTTGCACATCGGGGTCATTCCTTGAGATCTTGCATTCCCGTCGGGGTCATTCCTTGAGATCTTGCATTCCCGTCGGGGTCATTCCTTGAGATCTTGCATTCCCGTCGGGGTCATTCCTTAGCATCTCGCATGCTAATGCTTGATGCAAGGATTGACCCCTTCCACTGCGACTTGCATTCCCGTCGGGGTCATTCCTTAGCATCTCGCATGCTAATGCTTGATGCAAGGATTGACCCGAATGTCACTTAGTTAAGCGACTTCTGGAATGTTCGATCATCTCGGAGAAGGAAGGGGTCAAGCCGTAAAAAGTTATGCCTTACAGGGTCAGTCGTCTTGTGAAAGTGTATGGAGTACAACGGAATACAGTTTTTAAGACCTGACCCTTTTCTTTCGGAAGGCATCACTTTTCTACGGCATGACCCCGGCTGGCGCCCATACTATATTCCTCTACAAACGCGCTTAACTAAGTGACATTCAGGATTGACCCCTTCCACTGCGACTTTGCTTCCAACCGTATCCATGACGCCCGAGACCATAGCTGCCGAATTTGAAGTGCCGGGACGCGTTGTTACCCTGCTCAGTATTGATACCGGCAACGTGAACGATACCTACCGGGTAATTAAGCGGACCTCATATTCGGAGGTGCAATTTGTGCTTCAGCGAATCAATCAAGCCGTCTTTCCACGACCGGATCTGGTTATGGCAAATATGAAGGCCATCACCGATTACGGCCATCGGCGGCTGGAAGAGGAGGCCGATAGCACCGATCGAATCTGGCAACTGCCTCGGGTTATTCCGACGCGGGATGGAGAGGATTACTATGTCGATGCAAAGGGGGACTACTGGCGGGCGTTGTCCATGATCGCTTCAGCCACTTCCCACCAGACGGTGATCAATGTCGAGCATGCTTATGAGGCGGGATATGTGCTGGGACATTTTCAAAAAATAATTTCAGAATATCCACCAAACCGCTTGGCCGATACGCTTCCCGGTTTTCACATCACCCCGGGCTATCTGAAATATCATGACGAAACAGTGCAGACTGCGGAGGCGAAGAAGCGACTGGGCGCCTCGTTGGAGGCGCGTCGCATTGAAGCCTTCGTAGAGGAGCGTCGTGAGTTTGCCTCCGTATTGGAAGATGCCCATGAGCGGGGGGAACTACAATTGCGCACCATTCATGGAGATCCCAAGATCACCAACATCATGATAGACAATATTACAGGGAAGGGGACGGCCATCATCGATCTCGATACGGTCAAGCCCGGGTTGATTCACTATGACTTTGGGGATTGTGTTCGATCGGCCTGCAATCCGGCCGGCGAAGAAGCAACCGACCTGAGCGAGGTATTCGTTGATTTGGATTCCTTTGCCGCGCTGGTGAAAGGCTATCTGAAACAGGCACGGAGCTTCCTGACAGATTGGGATCACAAGTATCTCTACGACTCAGTCCGCCTGATCGCCTTCGAACTGGGTTTACGCTTTTTCACCGACTATCTGGCCGGGGACGTGTATTTTAAAACCAACTACCAAGGCCAAAACCTAAACCGTGCCCGGGTGCAAATGAAACTCTGCGAGAGCATCGAGACGCGCGAGTCTATACTGCGCAGGGTATTGGAAGGGGCTTAATCGGCCAAGTGTGGTATCCCAGAAACGTATTAGCCCGCATGTCTCACAAATTTTCTACTGCGCTCCGAAATGTCGGCACTGGTGCGGCCCTCGTTGGATGCGCGACTTTGCAGGGTGTCGACCCGGCTTCACCCGCAAATCTGCTCGATTCCCGCACCAGCACTCGACCTTCGTTCGCTCGCCACGAATTTTGTGAGACATGCGGGTTAGAACTACCAATGCCTATTCCCGGCCACCTCGGTAAATTTTTTACAGCGAGGCGGGCGAGGACGATTAGCAAGGTTTAAAGAGTTCTGCTCAACTCACATATTTCTTCAGCCAACCCCGCAGGATACCCAGGTCACGACGCATGGCAGCTACGACCTTCCGCTTTGGGATGGTAATTTAACGATCTCCATGATCGGCGCCGCCAAGTGGGTATTCAAAGTGCATGGAAATGGGTCCCGTAAGGCCCAGTTCCTTAACCAGTTTGAAATAGGCTGGAAAGTCGACCATGCCTGTTCTCAGAGGAACGTGCCTTGCCTGCCATCCGATTGGAGAATACGCAGACCTTGATCTTTTCCGATGCCTTGTGGCCGGCCCCCGTCAAGGTGTTGCCCAGGATCGGGGAGGCTGCGGTGGCGGCCATTCCGGCCACAAATTGTTTTCGACTCATTTTATTCATGGAACTGTTCTGCTTAAGGGATTAGGTGGAAAATCATTTAAACATAGTCTCGTAATGTTCTGAGGGCATGAACATTCCTCCGCTGGTTTGGTAGAAATCGTCATTGAGGTGGTAGATGCCGTTTTTGACCCGGGTCCAGGAGGCTCCGGCACGGGGGTGGCGGCTGACCATGGTTTTCCAGTTTACGTAATTCTGGTGGCCGTTGGATTCGAGCAGGCCCAGATTCATGAACGGCAGAGGTGGAAGCCGTGAAGCCACCGTTTTGTTCCAGTCGACCAGGATGGGGTTGACGGTGGAATCGCCGCAGAAATAGCCCACCTTGTTTTCGCGCGACAGCTGCACGGTTTTCATGGTCATGCTCAAGGTTTTGGCCACCAATTTTACCGATATGGCTCCGTAGCCTTGGGCTATTCGCCGAGCGGCCTGCTTGTCGGTGGCCGCACTTTCGTCAGCGGCGATGGTCACGCCGATGTCGTCGACCCGGTCTTCAAATGCTTCCGGGAAGGGTTCTTCTAGAATCTGGATCTGGTCGTAGGCACCGATCTTCTTGGCGTAGTCTAAAAACTTATACAAAGTCTCCTTGGTTTCATAACGCCCATTGGCGTCGAAATAGTAGGGGAACTTGCCGTCCTTGGTGTGTTTGGTTTCCACGTGCCCGATGGCTTGGTGGATGGCCTTGAAGCGCGCCTTGTCCTTTTCCAGCATTTCTTCCTGCGTGCCGGGCTGCCCCAGTTTGATCTTCATGAAAAAATAACCCTGCTCGGCCGCTTCCTTGATTTCGCTGATGGGAATGGAGTAAGCCATCAAGGGAATACCGGCGATGCGTTTATGGCGGTAGGAAAACCCTTCGCGATACGGTTCGGGAACCAGGTCATCGAAATTATCGATGCCGTTTTCCTTGGCGTACAGCAGCCAGGCCGCGTTGTCCAAACCGATCAGGCAATTGATGACAAAACGCTCGTTGAGGTTGGGTAGCCCGGTGATTTTAGTGGCGTAGTCGTAGATTTCGGGAAAGATGTCTTCGATCAGTTGGATGGGCGTGGTGAAGGTCATGCCCTTGACCACCTGCTGGGCCCGTTCGGTGATTCCATACATGAGGGCGTTGCATCCGCTTTCCGAGTGGTTGGCAAATACCCGGGGATCGGACCATAGCACGTTCTGGGTTCGAAGCCCGACGCTGTGGTGACCGGAATCGCTTTCGAGGAAAGCGATGGTTTGCCATAGCTCGTTTACGTAGCGGCCCTTGAAACCGTGGGGTCGGATCAGGGGTTCCCGTTCGAAGTTGGAGCTGACCTTGGTAATTTTTATTGTCTTCAGTCCGGAGTTCTTTTGGTGGCGGGAGGCTAGCCCGGCGACGGGAATGCCGGCACCGGCCATGGCTGTGGTGGCCAGAAATCTGCGGCGGGTTATGGCTGCAGCTCGTATCGGGTTTCTAGTTCTCATGGTTTAACGGCTATGAAAGGACGAGATTATTGAAGTTACGCGGCAGATGTCAAGGGATGGGTGATGTCGGCACTGGGTGCCTCGGTACAAACCCTCTGCTCGGGTTCTCATCCCTCCTCCAGTGCCACTTTTGCTGCTTCGCCTAAAAGTGGCGGAGAGAGAGGGATGGGTGATGTCGGCACTGGGTGCCTCGGTACAAACCCTCTGCTCGGGTTCTCAACCCTCTCTCTCTTAAAGTGGCGGAGAGAGAGGGATGGGTGATGTCGGCACTGGGTGCCTCGGTACAAACCCTCTGCTCGGGTTCTCAACTGAATAATCGCATAAGGTTTGGTAACTCTTAAAAAGTCTAAAAAACTCTTAAATAGTTTTAAAAACCCTTAATAATCAAGGGCTTGTCGAGGGGTCAGTAGGGGTTGGGCGCTAATTTCTAGGTTTGGTAACTCTGGTCCCCCCAAAGGGCAGATTCGCATAGGTTTGGTAACTTTTTGGCTTCTGCAAGACTGCGGCACTTAATATGTTCGCATAGGTTTGGTAACTTTTTTTGAGGGGGCATTCAATAATTATGAATGGGATCTGCAAGAGGGGTTCTTTAGTTGTGCAAGACCTCTTCATCAGGGATTCCAAACAGTTCTCCCTGGCCGTGATTATCGAAGGTAGGAGCAAATTCAATGGGCTGATTTTTAAAAGCGATCGCTCGGTAGGTCTGAAAGATCTGAAATTAGAGAGTGGAAACTGGCTCTTGATGTGTATCGGACAGGCATTTTTTAGCCACTCTTTGGGCGTGAAATGTGAGGGCAGCGATTAGTTTAGGAAGGTCTTTTTGGTCGCATTTCCAAACAGGTTTTTTGCAAATTTTATGAGCCATTCCTTCGATGTATTCGTCGCTCAAACCGAGTTGGTCTTTCAGTTTCCTAAGAGCATAGGCGGCACGAATCTTGGGCTGCTCCAGTTGGCGAATCTGGCCGCCCAAATCGGCTGGTCTGGTGTATGCCCGGAAGGTGGCCAGAATCTTGTCGAACTCGGCATTGGTGAACTCTTTGGAGGACTTGTCATAACCGAGAGCTTTGACATGCAACGTGTGACGATAACCTTCGGCTTCTTTGGGCTCCATATACATTTTTTGCTCGAGCACTTTTTTGACGTTTCGCCACTCGTGCCAGTAGAGGTAAATTTGCTTTCTGGTCATGGCGCTAAAATAGCGTGGATTGTTTTTTCTCGGCTTGCTCGCGGGCTTGTCGCTTCCGTTCTTTGCGGAGTTTTTCTTTGAGGGTTTCCCGGTGAGCTTCGGCTTCCAGCGAAGGGATGGTTTTGAGACCGCGAATCTTCTTATTAAATTGACGGGAAATGTGGTAGCCCATGGTCTTGGCGTCTCGGCCCAGGTTGTCGGCGTGCATGTCAACATACCCCCTCCACACCCTCTTGAAATACACATAGAAATTTTGGATCGTTCCCTTGCGTTGTTGCTCGGCAATTCTTCGGACCTGGTTCTCTATTAATTTCTTCAAAGGTTCGCCGTCGAATAGGTAGCCGCGTTGTTCTAAATCCCGCACCATATTGCGGACGATGGCTTCGCACTGACCAACTTGTTTGGCACACTCTTCGGGGATTTTGGAAAAGAAAAGATTGTCGCATAAGAGCTTCGCTACCCAGGAACGAAACGACAATAATCTGGCCGCTGGATCGAGCTCCAAACCTAACCATTCGAGATGTCGTTCTTCAGCCATCAGGAGACTTAAAAGGCAGGTTCAGGTTGGCCCAAAAAATGACGATGCCTCGGAACTCGGATTTGACTTGGTGGTTTTCCTCAAACCATTGCCAGAGATCTAAATAAGTTTTAAAACCGTCCTTCTTGGCGAATATCTCTGGGAATATATGGAGTTTTAAATCCCCGGAAATAACGATGGGTTCTAGTGCCGTCAGGAGGATTTCTGAGACGTGGCGAATAGGGAAAATACCCAGATAAATTTGTTTGGATCGGTAAGGCCTTCCAGCCCACTGGCGGGCGTCGAGAAAGTCCCCTGATCGTGGCATGCGCTTGGGATGCTTGCGGACGGTCTGGCGCTTCTCTCCTCTGGTAATCAGAGGCGCAAAACGTGGTTGGAAGAGGCGAACGAATGTGCGCGGTTGAAACATATTCGTTAGTTGCGATTTGGCCGCTGCTCTTTATTGGAAATCGAGTTTAGGTATCCTTCGAGGTGAAGCTTGAACCACTCGGAAACTTCGAGGATTTCATGAAAAAACAACTGATCCATTTTCACCCTAATCTGGATTTGCAGGTGGCATCGCTCGCAGAGAGCCGCGAGGTTCCAGTCGGCACAGTTGGACTTAACGCGATCGAGATGATGGACGGTTAAACAGTAGCCGGTTTCCGGTTCGTGAGGGTGGTTGCAGCGCACGCATTTCCAACCGGCAGCGTCCTTTATTCGCTTGGCGATTGCAGGCCAATCCGGCGGGTAACCGGTCGCTAGGTTGGTCTTTGCTTTTTGCATAATGCGTCCGCCAATAGCCCTCTGGCGATTTGCGCGTCATCGCTTTGATCCTCCCGCCAATAGCCCCAACTTGGGGGCTCTGCACAGTCGATCATAGGACCGGTTGCTCTTATATCGCACCCGGTAGGCAACGTCACTGTATCTGCATTCTTTCTATGTAAATGATCCATCCACCAAGGTTCCGGGCCGCCGAGCAGCCATGATTCGAGCGCTTTGGTGACTTCGTAGCGACCGTGCTCGCCTTCGACGTCGGCCGACAAATGACCCACGTGATAATGTGGCTTCCGGGGGTCCTTGGTCGTAACAACTTGTGTTCCGCTGTGGGCTAATTTCGCAGACCACTTCGGCGGAGAATCCGTGGCAGGAAATTCGGACAGGCTGACTTCCTCCCCATTGTTTGTGTTCAGGGTTCCCATATTATTTCAAGCGGCGCTTTGGTTGGCTTCAACTGATCCGGGATCTTTCGGTTTGATGTAGAAGGATTCTCCTGATAGGATTCTGCATCCGAGCTGCTTGAGTTGTTCCGGCGTGGCTTCGCTCTTGACCTTGATCTTGTTGATGACCTCTTCGGTTTCGATGAACTGGAGGAGTCCGTGTTTCTTGGCATTTTGCACGATCTTGAACCACTTGGCACGCGCCAGAGTCATGAGCCTGGGGCTTCTTTTTCTGAAGCCGAAGGTGGCCAGTGGGGTCTTCCTGCTCCTGGCTTCTCCTAGCAAATCGTCTCGGTTTTCTCTGGCGTAATCTTCAGCCTCTCCGGTGAGTGTTTGGAGCCTGTCCTGGAGGGGAGAAATTTCTTCATCCCACTCGTCACGTAGTGCTTGGATGGCTGCGTCGCGCTGGTCCAAGAGCTCCTGAAGGGAAAGCTTATTCCGCGAGATCTTGTCTACGGTTGTTTCGAATTGTTCCTTGTTTTTAATAATCATTGTGATTCCTTTTGTTAGTGGTGTGGGCTAGCTATTCCCCTGCGAAAACTGGCGCCTATTAAGGTTTGTGAATACCAGAGTGGGGCCTCCCACGACTGGGCGAATGGCGGAGAAATCATCGCCCTTATTGATCACTTCGTACCCGTTGGATTCGGCCCGTTTGATGGCCTCACCTTTGGTAGGGAAATTTCCGGCCGAGGTATTGGAGGCAAGGTAGTAATTTTCCCCAAATTGTTTTTCGATCGGGTGGATGGTGAAAGAGCCATGATCTGGATTGAGGATGGCCATGAGGTCGCTCACATCGTTCTTGCCAGCGAACTGTCCTGGGGTGAAATCCGATTGGGTTCTGTCGTGCTTAGTGGGTGGGATAATTTCTGTGGTATGCATTGGTTTAGGCTTTGGGTTTTTGGCGAAGCAGTTCGAAGGCTTGGTGGACTTGCAAAAAGTGGTTCCAGCCAAAGGCCTCATTGCGTTCCTCGGCTCGACGGCGGGCCGCCAAAATAGTCACTTCAAGGCGCTTGATGCCGTAGTAGTGCGCGATGTCGTGCGCAACTGAGAAAACCGGGTCTTTGTATTTCTTTTTGAGCAACTCCCAGGTTTCGCCGCGAAAGGCTTTGGGGAATTCCAGCCCGTAGGCTTGGAAGAAGGCTCGCACATCGCCAACCAGGGGCGTATCCCCAAGATCTATTTCGATGGGGGCGCGGCGGTTAAACTGCTCGAGAAACACGGATAGTTGGCCTTGTTGAATCTCGCGCTTGAATAAGTCGGTCACACACCAGACCATGCCCACGCGACGTTTGTCGTAGATGTCGCGAATGAATTCAAGTGCGCGAAGACGGCTTCCTAGCTGGTAGGTTGTGAGGAGCTTACCCATCTCGTCGATGGCGACAAAATCCCCCTCCCCTATGCTGTTGAAAACACGGTCTTTCAATCGGTCGAATGACCCCTTGTCGGAGATTCGTCGGGCCTTGCAAAACAACTTACACAAGCCCTGCACACCTGCGGAGCTTTCGCATTCCACATAGGTGGAATAACCGTGGTTTTTTACCATGCAAAACCGGCGCAAAGGTGTGGTTTTGCCGATGTGGGATCGGCCCTTGATTATGACCACAATCTGGTAATCGAGTGCCAGCTCGCAGGACCTCCAGATGCGCTTTGAGGTGGGCGTTTCGATAAAAGGGATACGGCCGATGGCGTGGCGAGACTGAGTGAGGTCGATCTCCTTTTGCCTGTCGATTATGTATCGCTCGACGTGTTTGACCAGTTCGAGGGAAGGACCTCTTTTTTCACCTGTTTTAGGATCCCGGTAATTGTATTTCAAAAGCTTGTCGAAGAGCAGATTCTTGCTCACCCCGATGCGCCTGCAGGCATCCGTTACGTGCACCTCGTGACCCGGCGTTGTGGCTATTTGGAACAAACCTCGCAGGGCCTTTCGCGCGCGCGCGCTGTAATGAATAGTGTTACGAGTCACCGTGTCGCCGGAGATGTTCCAACTGGCGCGGTTATTGTTTCCGTCGTTTAGGTCGCGGCCGGCTGAAGATTGCTTAGTTGGTTGATTGGGCATGTGTTATTTATAAAGAAAAGAGTGGATCTTCGTCTTCGTGAAATTTGGGCGCGGGCATGGAGGTTAGGCCATTGAGGGCATCATCCTGGGCATGAACGGATACCTTGGGACCGCTCCTGCGCTCCTTGGCCTGCTCGATGACGTATTGGTTAAATTGTTTGTCGCGAGACAGTCGCTCGTCCTCTTCCTTGCAGATTTCACGGACGGTGCGGATGTCGGCCAGACGGTCCCGATGAATGGCGCCAGCGGCTTTTACGATGGCCTCGCGGTCGAGCAGATCGACGGCGTTGTCGCGTGGGAGTATGCCGAGCGAGCGGCGTTGTTCAACGGGTCCTGTAGTAGTTAGGACAATACGATCTGGTTCGTCGGGTGTATAGTGCACAAGGACTTTTCGGCCTTCGTTCTCACGAAGCAGCCGTGAACCTTCCTGCCAGTATTCTACAGGGCGGTGTCCTATCCGTTTATCGTGCACTACCACTTTGCCATTGGCAATGCGGCCCGGGCGTTCTTCCGGCATGAGATACCAAAGCATGTTGTCTGGAACTTCAGTCCACTGTCCACGTGGAGGGCAGAGCCGTTGCCAGCGTTCGGCGGATGATTCCAGCCTGGTGACAATTTCGGCTTGAACGGCTTGCTCGGGAGTGAGCTGAAACATTTCACTTTCCGGTTGCCAAGGGTCTCCGGGTTCACGACGCCACACGGTCACCTTATCGAATCCCTGCATTTTGTGGTCGGTCCTCTGCTCGAGCAGGTCTAAAATTCCACTATAGATCCGGTAACCATCCTCAAAGGAGAGCAGAGGCAGCCGAAGTTTCTGTAGATCTTCCCTTTCCAGCTCCGGATGCTGGAGCAAACGCTCGGTGTATTTGACTACCTGGGGCAAATTGCCGGGGGCATTGTCGTAGCGGTTGCCGGTTTGTCCAGGCAGGTGACCAGCCGTCGTATGAATCAGTCGGATGTAGGACTCCACCCAGGACTTCTCCCAAGGCTTTCCCCCTTTTTCGGGGAAACCGCTTTTGAGAAGGAGGTCGTTGTAAACGCCTGTCCTTTCAATCTTGATACGGTCACCGAAATTGGCGTGCAACATTGCCTCGGTTTGCTGGCTTATGGATGCAGCCGCATTTTCCACCAGGAAGGTAATGGGATAAGGTGGCAAGCCCTGGCCTTCCAGGATCAAGCGCAGCAGGGCTTTTACCTCGGTTTGCTTGATGCCTTGCTTCTTTCCAAACTCATCCTCAGTGCGTGGCTTGATAAACCACCCCACTATACAGCCGGTAGCCACATCGCGGGCCATAATGCCCACGCTCCGGAAGGCTTTCCCGTGGCCCAACGTGGTGGAATAGAACATTTGGTCGAGCCAGAAGTCGTCGATCGCTACCAGCTGAAGCGGCAGCAGGCGGCTGCGGTCACGCTGTAAGTGCTTTTGGTGATCGTGCGCAGCCTTAAAGCCTTGGCGCATAGCCTTCACGACCGACTTCTTCGGCAAATACCTCAATGCGTTGGCATAGGACCAGCCAGGAGGCAGGTCGATTGTAGAGGTAGGGCAATGCTTGGGCATTGCTTTGTTCGGAAAAGTCTTGATGAACCAACTCTGCCATGTGCCGTAGCCGGGCACGTGTTCACCGGCTGCCCAGTATTCGTGGATCAAGCGGCGCCATGCTCCACTGGTTCCATCATCACGTTTGTTCTGCCCGGCCAACCATTGCCAAAATTTAATAAACTCTTCCGGCTGGCCTTGCCTCCCGTTTTTCCACTTACGGACCAGGCACCGCGCATCGCGGCCCCGGCTGCGGAATTCACGGTAGCGGTCTATGAGGCGCTTGGCGCTGTGGCCGCGGCCCAGGGGCTTTAGTTGGCGGGCCATTTCGCGGGCCTCGGACTTGATGAACCTGGCGTTATCAAAACGCGCGAAGACCGCCAGGAGGGTTCGTATATATTGCTTCTCGCGCTCAGGCAGACGGCCAAACCAGGCCATGTCTTCGGCCAGTACGGCCAGCGAACGCGAACGGTCTTGCTTTATGGACAGGGACTTGCTCAACCTTCCATCTCTCGTATAAGGTTGCGGAGGCGCGAGACCTGGGCCTGGTGGTATTCGCTGAGTTCCTTGAAATCCTCTTTGCGGAGGTAAGAGATCCGCGGATCGGCGAAGCTGCTCCACAACATGTCCTCGGCATTTTTGAAATAGGTAAAAAGGTCCTCCTTGAAGCCTAGCCGCAATTGCTCGGGCGGGAGGTAAGTCTCCCCAGCTTTCTCTCCGCCCGAGCATTCTTGGCTGTTGCTTTTTACCTCATCCTTTTCAGCTTGCCGGAAATCCTTGAGCATCCGGTCGAGGGAGCGACCGGCGATAAATTTACCCAATTGAGACTCTAAAACCTGGCGGCGGTCCTCTGGCAGGGAGGGCAGGTTTTCGCAATCCTGCAGGGCTTGTTCACACGCGCGCGTATCTTCAAACTCACCTTCGAACTTTCCCTGCTCCAAGTTAGAGAGAAATCGCTTAGCCAGTTGTTTGTAAACGCGGGCGGTGCGCAGGGAAATTATGGTGCCGTCCTCGTTATTTATCGCGGCAGATCTCGCCGCTATAACCCGATTTTCGCCTTTCATGTTTTGGCGGAACCAAGAGGCAAATTTTCGGTTGCCTAGCTGCTCTTGTTTACACAAAAGCATGATACCGAGCAGTAGGCAATCGACCTGGTAGAGGGTGCGGCGGCGCTCGACCACCACCATTTGGGCTTTGAGAAGGTCGCCTGAAACCCCCTTGCCAGCGGCTTTCAACCGGGTTGAAAGGTCGTTGCTGAGCTGGCCTGCTCGGATGAGTTCGGTAGTCATGGATTAAAGGTTGAAGGCGGAAGGCTGAGTGTGGAAATTAGGGCAATGGGAATAGAGCGCGTCTTTGAAAAGGTGCTGGACCGAGCGATGCTTGCTGGTTGGGTGCGTTACTATACGAATACTGAAGGTAAAGGAATTCATGTGCACTGGACCGTGGAAGGTGCGGAGCGGAGTGTGACCTTAAAGATGATTGTTAACACCTTTCGTCTGATGGACAGTGACTTGGCCACGGTTGGTTTTGACAAACTGGCGCACGGCGAGACTCCTCCGGACGGATGGACGACCACCGGCGAAGTGGATGCGGAAATTCTGAGGTACTTTGCAGAGAGCGTGGATCAGCTTGGATTTCATGATTGTGAAGATGAATTGTTAGTTATGGTTCATTTGGTGAATGGCTGGGCACCGGAAGAATTTTCGCCTATTGAGTTTGGCGAAAAGGGTTAGGCGGATTGCGTTTTTTGATTGGCTTAATCATGCGGCCAGTAGCTCCTTGAGTTGATGGTAAACTTTCAGGAGGGTGTCTCTTGGGAGGCTTTGTAAAAATTCCTTGCGAGCGGGTCCGCTCATGCGTCGAATGATAAAGTCGCGGTAAGATTCGATTGGTATGCGGTATTGCTTGCGCTTCAGCTCAGAGACGGCGGTGTTGACATTCTTCAGCTCCCCGGCCTCAACCAGGTTGATGACGTGGTCGACCGAAACACGAAGCTTCTTGCGGATGTCGTCCACCGTGAGGACACTCCGGTGCTGGATGTCGAGGGACTCGAAGGGGAATATCATCTGGTAGGACTTGGGCATCATGATGCAATGTGGCGGGTGCGAAAGCTTAGGAGTAACTGTTGGTGGTGATGCTCAGCGGCTTCGAGTTCCTGTGCTAGAGCGTTCAACTCCTTTTTGAAATTCAGGTCTTTTATCTGGCAAGCGAGTGCGCGATAAATGAGCAGTCGTCGACGGATTGGCTCACCGGAAGCCTTTTCCAGGATGAACTCCTCCAGTATTTCCAAGGGGGTGTTGTCTTCAGATGCAGCCATTGGTGTTGAGATAAAAGTTGATTGCTTTTTTTACGCCGGGTAGCCGCCCCTCATTGTTGATTGCAATGCTTACTGAATTTCTCGGATAATTGATTCTTCTCGCTAATTCAGTCACGGTCAGGTCTGCGTTCAGTAGTCGAAACTTTACGAGCGTCTTCCAATTTTTTGCTTGCAATTTTGTGGCCATGAGTGTGGTAGTATCAACAATCGTTGAATCAATGTTGGTTATTTGTCAACAAAAACTCTTCAAAAAAGTTGAAAAACAACAGAGCAGCCGAGCTGGTTAGGAGAATTCGAAAAAAGCTAGGCGTTACCCAAACAGAACTTGCGGCCCTCCTGGATATGGATCGCAGCTATCTAAGCCTGATAGAAAATGGAAAAAGGGAGCCTAGCTTGAAGCTCCTACGAACTTTTCAGCGTTATTGGGAGAGTGTAGAAAAATCATCAATTTCTGTTGAAAAAACTGGAAAACAAGCTTATCTTGAGAGCCTAAAGAATGCTGAGAGCGTTTCCGAGGAAACGCAGGCAGTGTATGGGGATCCTCTTAAACAGATGAAATTTTATATGGAGCAGCTATTTTTCGAAGCTCAGGAGAATGATTCTGTCATTCAGGCTTGGATGCTGCAACAAATGAAAATCCATTTACCGCTTAATCTTGTAAAAAGCATGGGCTCAAAAGGTGAGGAGCAGCCTCCATCAGAAGCTGTAAAAAAACGGAATCAACCGAAATTTAAAACCGAACCGATCGAAGGCACTAACCTTCAGCTCACCGAAAATCCGAACTTTCGAGAGGTTGTGCCTTTCCAAAAGGGCGGGATAAGGCCAGAAGGCCCTGCCGTTCGTCCTCCTTCAAGATCTGATCATGCTGATGAAGTTTCGGCGGAATGAGGCCATGATTACGAATAAACGCTTTCAAGTTTTCCATCTCCTCGACCAACATCAATCCGAGTTGCTCGAGTTCTTCTTGGGATTTTGCTCCCCGAATTGCAGCCCTGTAATAGGAAGAGGACTGACGGACGGAGAGGACTTTTTTCGAATCTGACGGCATAATGTATAAATGAAATATGAAACTTATTCCCAAAACCAAATATGAAAACTCTTAAATTATTACTCGGAATTTCCCTGCTAGGAGTAAGCGTGGCTCTGTTTACTGGCTGCGAAACGACGCAGATCGAATATCAAGCCTTTGTCGCGACTTTCTTGCCAAGCGAATATGCCGGGTTTCAATTAAACGGGTCGGGCACCATCTCAGGGCAGGCTTTCTTGCGGAAATCTGGAGGTGGTGTAGTTTTTGGGGCGGGAAAACCAGTGGTTTTGATGCCCGTAACCGACTACACGACCGAGATGGTGGAAATGGGCCTTCGGCGGGAAATCCCCATGGATGGCGATCCAGGCTATTACGATATGTTGATTAAAGTCCAGGCGGACGGCGAAGGTCGCTTCACTTTTGAAAATGTTCCAGCAGGCGATTACTGGATATTTTGCTGGGTCCGCTGGAGTGTTTATTATCCCAACGATCAAGGAGGCGCAGTTTGGAAGAAGGTATCCGTATTTGAAGGGGAAACTTCCCAAGCCATTCTAACTTGGGATTAGGGATTTAGGAGAAGGGATTTTGGCGGATCTTTGGGAACTTGTGTCTAATCTCCAGACGATTTTCAAAAAAACAGCTACTGAATCAACTGAGTCCACTGAACCTTTGGCGGTATTGAGTTTACATGTTAGACTCGCTCCCGACACATGGGAGCACCGAATAAGAGCCGACATCAGGACTCCAAATCTGTCCACAGCAGGCGGGTTGAAGCCCATGGCCCTTGGTTCGCCTCACGAAACAAGACCAAGAGGTTCAAGTTAGACCGTAACGGGCAAGTTGAAGCCCCACGGACCCTCACCCGGCAAGAAGTATTAGACCGGTTTGCGGAGATTGGGGTTACAAAGATTTTTGAGAATGAAAATCCCTGGCACGGGCACAACCTGCGGGACCCCTATTTTTCGACGGTTCCTGTGGGGCGAATCGTAGAGATGCGCTGGCACGGTTACGTGCAGGGGCTCTCCCGGGAACTAAAACAACGAGTCGATGGCATGTGGCAACCGCGCTACGTGGAAGGCAGCGCGGATTGCGAGAACCACAACCGGTGGTTTCAAGGCGAGCTACAACAGGTCCACGCTGCTGCCGCGGCGGCTCAGGACTACGAGGGGCTGGTCACCGGCTACGGCGTTTTCACGATCGATTATTACGACCGCTCAGACGGCAATCATGAAGCCCTGGCATTTTTGCATCACGACCTGACGTTTCACTTTTTTAAAACACTCATCGGCGAATTCATCGACCTTCGCCAGGAGGAAATCGAGAGCATCTGGCACGTGTCTGGGGGCTGAGTTTCAGACTGAATTTTAACCACGAATACACCCAACTAATCATAAAAAAACATCCACTTGCATCTAAAACAATCTGGGGCTTGCTAGTGACGGTCCTTGGCCTGATCGTAAGTAAGACCGGCCTCCCTTTGGTGGAATCCGAAATCGAAACCCTAACCTCGATCATCCTTGAATTCGGAGGGCTCATCTTTGCCGCCTACGGGCGATGGCAAGCCAAAGAACCGCTTTCCGGCATGGGCTCGAGCTCGACCTCGGTTCTGCTCGTTTTGTTGCTGGCAGGCGCCACCTTGCAACCTGGCTGCGAAACCCTTAGCCCGGCGGCCAAGGAAAGCCTCAAGGGCACGATAAAAGTGGCCACGCAAGTGGGGCTCATCAAGTTACTGCAAGGAACCAATGAAGCGTTGCCCTATTTGTCGGCCCTCACAGCGGTGGTCAGCCAGGCCTTTGACGCCAGCGATGATCCGACAGAGATTGGCCAGGGGCTAGCCAGCGCAATTACAACGACGGTCTCCGACTACGCGACCCAACAGCTATTGCTTGAACTAATGGCGGAAGAGCTGCGGGCTCCACCACAGGACGATGGGGTCACGGCTGGTCCTCCCGGTCAACGGGCCTTCAACCTGGCTTTGGCCGATGGGATCGCTTCGGTTCACAGGCCCTCCTTCTAGTACCATCAAACTCTGACAAATATGCCTACCGTATCCATAACCGAGGTTGGGATTTTCGTAGTCATCCTCTTGGCTCTGCTGCAGTTCTACTTCAGCTTTGCCCGGCACAAACGGGATGAAGCGGGGAGTGTCCAGGCTAAGATCTCACCCCCGGTGCATGAGCAAATCGAAACACGGGTCAAAACGACGGAGGAGAGGTTTAGCAAGTCGATCGATCATGTGCACGGGCGCATCAGCGGCCTGCGTGCCGAGATACAGCTCGACTTGAAACAAAATGCGGCTGAGGTGCGCGGAACCATGGAGGAAATGCGCACCATCTACACCGACACGGTCGGCAAGATTGGACACCTCGAAGGGACGCAACAACAACTCAACCAGCGTCAAACCAGCACCGAACGCAAGCTCGACCAACATATCCACCACTTGGCTCGTAAAAAATCATGACGGCGACTCAACTCAAAATCCTGCGAGACAACCTGCTCATTCAATTGAACGAAACGCGAATAGCGACCTCGCTCAATACCCTGCGCCTGGGCGTCCTGGCAGCTGGGTTCAAGTTGGATGAAGCGGAGGTGGAGAAGGAGCTTCAGTATCTGGTGTCCAAAGGCTTGGCCAGGCCAAGCACCGGGGTTCACAGCAAAGGTTTCAAGAGCTTCGTAATAACGGGCGAAGGAACCGATTACCTGGAAGGAGAAGGGCTGTGCTAATGGGATTTGTAGACAGAAAGTTCAGCACGGGAGGGGCGAAGTGTCGAAGTATTTTTGTGGGATTACCGGTTAAGCAGCTCTCCATTAAGTACAGCTGCTCAAACCTACGGTATACAACGTCCAAACGGCGAAATTCCTCCCACGAAATGTTGGTCCTATCCCCCAAGCTGGCCGAAGCAGCCCAAGCCCGAGCCGCCTGATGTCACGCACTTTCATAGATAAGTATCTATCCCTCCGTGAGCGTGGAATGCTAGTGGACTGGTTGTTAGAGCGGACGACGAACCCCACCGGTGAGACCATTCTTAATGGAATGCGTGAACTGTTTCCCGCCTTCGAAGAATACCCATCGATTGCGAGTTGTTTGAACTGGAAACGGAACGGCTGGGCTTTTGAACTCCACAAGCGGGAGCTGAAGGAGGATAGCGAAGCGGCCTCCATTTTGGCCGAGGCCGGCGACGGCAGCAACCTAGATGAAGCGAACCGGGTCCTGCTTCAGAGCATGATTTTTCAGCAACTGCGAGCCTTTAAAGAGGGTCGATTGGAAGAGGTGGACCCCGAGTTGCTAAACAAGATGGCAAAAAATGTAGCCACATTAGCCCGACAGGGCATGGCCGAGCGGGAGTTGCGGGTGAAGCTGGATAAACTAGAGGCTGAAAAAAAGCAGGCCGAGGCTGCTTTGGGTAGTGATGAACTGAGTGAGGCTGAGAAGGCAGCCAAGATGCGCAGCATTTTTGGGTTATGAGCCGTCGCAAAAAACAGGCCCTCGAAAAACTCCGCGCTCAGGTTGAAGTGGCGCGCAAGTTAGCCGGCGCCAGTCTGCGCGAAAAGTCCGTTGAAGAACTGGCCGAGATGTATGAAGGCCACCAGCTTGGTGAAAACATCAATGGCTGGAAGAATCCTTACCCATCCTCGGACCCTCGGAGCTTATTGTTGGAATACCAGCTTGATTTTTTTCACGATCGCTCACGCTTCAAAGCGCAGCTGGCCAGCCGCCAAACCGGCAAGGATTTTACCAGCGAAGGGGAGGCGGTAGAGGATTGTTGGAAGAATCCTAAAACGGACTGGATGATCGCAGGGCCCTCCGAGCGACAGTCACTGGACTCATTGGACCAGGGCAAGCTTTGGGCGGAAGGGTTTGATTTCGCCATCGAGGATTACTTGGAAGAGCGCGAGGGC
This sequence comes from Opitutales bacterium, assembly GCA_965250065.1. Taxonomy (GTDB): domain Bacteria; phylum Verrucomicrobiota; class Verrucomicrobiia; order Opitutales; family UBA2995; genus JAABVD01. Next base: position 3,275,388 of record OZ252288.1, on the reverse strand, counting down.
TCCACCAGCGAAACCCTGCTTAAAAGTGCCGAGATTATATTTGCCAATGGCTCACGGATGCGGGCGGTTCCAGGCAAGCCGAACACGGTGCGTGGCCGGTCCGCCAATGTGCTGCTTACCGAATTCGACTACTTTGAGAATCCGGCCGAGACCTGGCGGGCAATTCTACCATCGATAACCAACCCACTCCGCGGTGGTGAAAAGAAGGTGCGCCTGGTCACCACGCCGAACGGCGCCGGTAGTCCCATGCACAAGATTTGGACCAAGACCGACTCCGTGAAAATGCAGTGGAGCCGGCACCTGGTCACCATTTACCACGCGGTTTTGATGGGCCTGCCGGTGGACATCGACCAGATACGCGAAGCGCTGGATGACCTGGAGGGTTTTGCGCAGGAATACCTCTGCGAATTTTTGGACGGAGCCAATGTCTTGTTGCCCTACGACATCATCCAGATGGCCGAAAGTTTCGAGGCTACGGAATTTGCCGATCAGGGCTATTGGGTAAACGGATCGAGCAACCCCATTGTGCTGGGTATCGACTTTGGCCGGACCCATGACCCCACGGTTTGTTGGGCGCTGGAAAAAGTCGGCGACATTTGGTGGACACGTGAGGTGTGGCGTCAGAAAGGAATGCCCACGCCGGAACAACAAAAGCACCTTAGCGTTCGCATCAAGCAGGCCCTGGGCTGCTGCTTCGATTACACCGGACCCGGAATTGGCTTGGGCGATTACCTGGTGCAGGAACACCAGGAGTGGAAACCCCAGGAACACAAATTCGGCAAGATCGAGCTCGATACGTTTACCCTGGGATTCAAGCGCGACATATTTCCCAAGCTACGTCGAGCCTTTGAAGCTCCGACGAAAATCCGGATCCCCGTTTCGGTGGCCATTCGGGAGGACCTGCACGAGATGCGGCAGATCATCAAGAATGGTGAATACAACTACACGGCGCCTCGGACGGCGGAGGGTCACTCCGACCGATGCACCGCCCTGGCCTTGGCAGTTCGAGCTTCTGCTATCTTCGACAATGCGCACCAATTTTCGGCCACGATCATCTGATGAACTTCACCCATCCAACCCAAAGCCCCCATTTAGCCCACACGGGCTTTTGTAAGGCCATGCGACCTTGGTCCCTCATTCGCTCTCAAAACAAAAGTTCAATGTCTTGCAATCGAATTGCAAGCTATCCCTGTAATCAGCCGAAGGGAGGATTCGCGAAATGCTCCTAGTTAAATCTGTTAAGCAGGCAATTGGCTCCTGGCTGATGGGCAAAGCCTATGGTTGGGCATTTGACCGAATCCCGGAAGATGGCGGACCGGGCGACTCCCTCAAGTCCCCCTATAAAAACTCGGTCTGGGTGATGCGCGCGATTAAAGAAGTAGCCGGACCGATCGCGGCGGTCAGCCTGGCTTTTACGGTGGATAAACGCGGGGGCGAGCAGGCCTACGAAGAGCCCGACCTCGCCGCCTGGTGGCGGTCACCGGTGCAGGGATTGAGCTATTACGATTTTGTCGAGGCCTCGGTGGGTTGGCTGAAGCTGCGTGGAGAAGTCTTTTATATTTGCGACGATACCTGGCTGCGTCCGTTTCCAGAGCAGGGCAGTTTGAACAAACCCATTTTGGCCCGGCCCGACCGCATGCACCATGTGGTTGATAGTGGAAAATTGATAGGCTGGGAATACCGGGATGGAGGCGGCAAAACGCATACGCTCCTTCCTGAGCAGGTGCAGCAGATCAAAAATTGGCACCCTTATAATGAATGGCGTGGTTTGGGGGAGATGGAGGCCGCCCTCATCGCGGCTGAGTCGGACTACCTGGCGGGCAAGTTTATGCGCAACCTCATGCGCAACAACGGTGACCTGGGTTCATTCCTGGTGGCCAAAAACGGAACGCCCACCCAAGAACAAAAGGCGCAGATAATCGCTGCCCTGCGCGACAAGCGCAGCCTGAGCCAGCGGGGCCACTTTAAAACCGCCTTTTTAACCGGCGATGTAACGGTGGAGAATCCCAAGGTGCAAGGGACGGACGCCAACTTCCTGCAGGGCCGGTTGCACAACCGGCACGAAATTTTTATCGCTTTCGGGGTGCCCGCCTCCATGGCCGATGTGATCGCGAGTTACAGCATTGGCAGTTCCTCCGATCGATTCCGGCTGATTGGTGATACCTGCATGCCCACTGCGGAAAAGTTGGCCGATGGGATTGAACCCTTGGTGCGGAAACAGACCAAACAGAACCTTTATGTATCCCATAATTGGGACGAGCATCCGGTCATGCAGTCGGTGCGGGCCGAACGCATGACGACGGCCGAAAAGCTGTGGGATCGGGGCATGCCGATGGAGAAAATCAACAACTACCTCGGGTTAGGAATGCCGGAGTATGAAGGGTGGGACGTGGGATATTTACCCTTCTCGGTGGCGCCGGCCAGCAGTATTGAAACCCCGGAAACAGACGAGTCGTTCGCAGAACCCATTGAAGAGGAAGAGCAGGTCCCTTCGGCGGGGCAAGATATGATCAGTCTCCTCGAGGGCAGAGGCTCTTCCCAAGAAAAGGCCCAATGGCTGGAGCACATGAAGCTGCGGCGGCCAGTGATGAAGAACTACGCTACCAAGTTTCGCAAGGAACTCATGAAAGCGCGGCGTGAGGCGTTGCAAAAGGTCGAAGCTAATTTCCAGCAGTCGATCACACAACCCCCTCTCGCGCGCGCGAACATTATAAATAAAGCTGTAGCTGAGGATTTTGTTTTCGACCTCGAAGCCTTTGAGTCCGGCCTGTTGGGAGCCATGCGCTTAGCGGGCAAGACTGCTCTCAACACGGCGGGCGCCCAGATGTTGAAGGAACTCGGCCGTGACGATCCCTTCAGCTTTGCCCCGGAAGAAGTGCTCACCTTTGTAGCCAAGCGGGAGAACCGCTTGAAGGATGTGCCCGCTTCCATACACGAGCAAATAAAGGCCACGCTGCAGGAGGGGCTGGACGCCGGAGATACGCAGAGCGAGCTGGCGGCGCGGGTGAGGACGGAGTTCAACGGCATTTCCAAGGCCCGAGCCGAAACCATAGCGCAAACCGAGACCTCCGCTGCTTACGGGCACGGACGCCAGGAGGCTATGCAAACAGTCGGGATCAAAAAGAAGAAGTGGTTAACCAGCGGAAATACCAACGTGCGCCCGGCCCACCGCGCCGCCAATAAGCAAACCGTGGCCATCGAAAAAACTTTTCTGATAGGGGGAGAAGCCCTGCTGCACCCAGGGGATTCCAATGGATCACCTGAAAACGTCATCAACTGCCACTGCGTATCTATCGCCGCGAAATAATCCAATCCCGAAGCTTACACCAAAGGAACGATAAAAATTGAACGAGCAACTCAGCAATCAAATTTAAAACACGCACATAGTCATGGAAAAGAAAATCATCCGCACCCTCCACCCTGAAATTAAAATCCTCGACGAATCGGAGGGCCTAGTCGAATACGTGGCCAGCGATGAATCGATTGATGCCTACAAGGAAGTCATTCGAGCGGACGGCTGGCGGTTCAATCTCTTTGCCAAGAACGCTCCTTTTGTGGACAGCCACAACTATGGGACTATCGACAAAATGCTCGGCCAAGTAACCAGCTTCATGGTCAAGGGCAAGAAGCTGATTGAGACGGTCAAGTGGGCCAAGAACACGGAGAACCAATTGGCCCGCATCGGGTGGTCCATGACCTTGGGCGGATTTCTGAAGGCAGTGAGTGTCGGCTTTTTGCCCACCAAGTATGTTGACCGTTATGATGAAAGCGGCACCTACGAGGAGCAGCTCAGCGACCTTGGATTGAGCCGGGACGATGAGGTCTACCGCATCTTTATGGAGCAAGAACAGCTCGAACTCTCTGCCGTGATTGTCGGCGCCAATCCCAACGCGCTGGCCAAAGCCTACAAAGCCGACGTGCTATCCGACGAGGACCTGGAAAAACTTTCTTCCGAATACGAACGTATCCGCCACCCTGCACCCTCGGCCCTGGAAGCTGTCGCCGCCGAGGTAGCCAAGCGACAGCGACGCGAAATGTTCCTCCGGAAATTCGAAAACCAATTGAAAACCATATAAAATATTATGCACAGATTAATACCAAACTTATTTACGTGGCTCCTCATACCTCGCTGGCTCCAGTTCAGTCTAATGGGAGATGAGGAGTTTCAAGACACGATGCTCAAGGGCATCAGAGGTCTTACCAAGGCGGTTGATGAGACCAGAGATGAGCAATCATCGATGAAATCCCAGCAGGACGAACTCATCCAAAATTACGACCAGCTGGACAAGCGGACTCAGGCGGCCATGGAGGGCTTCACCAAAGCCAAGAACGAGCTCAACTCGTTGAGTGATCTTGAGAATTCGCTCAAGCGTTTGCAAATTCAGATGGGGCGCGAGCAGCGCATGGCATACGGGGATCCGGTTAAGCGCATGCTGAGTCATTCCGGAAACAAGGCTCGCATCAACGCGGCTATTCGCATGGCCGTTGACAAGAAAGGAGACTTGGACGGTGTCGCTCAAAAGATCCTGTCCAAAGCACTGGGAGAAGATTCCACACCGGGATCCAACATCATTGACGATGCTCTATCTCAAGAGATCTACGACACCCTGGCCACCTACGGGATCTGGAATACCTTCGCGGTACGCAACCTGGGGACCAAGGTGACAAAACTCATCGTCAATACCGCGCGCCCTAACGCCCAGTTCATCCTCACCGAAGGTGGACCCATCCCGGACGACGACAACAAAGCCAACACCGTGGTGTCAGCTACGGCTGAAGTGGTTGCAGTTCTATTGAATATTTCCCTTCAGCTCCTTGATGATGCCGAATACGACATCGCCGAGGAAGTGATGCGAGACTTCATGGAGGCTTATGCCTACAGGGTGGACTATGCCGCCTTGCAAGCGGATGAAACGGCGGACGGCGATAATGGTGGCATGACCGGTGTGTTCGAAGGCGGTACCGCCGCAACGGCTGCAGATGGAAATACCACAATGGAAACCCTCGATTTCGAGGACTTCACCAATTGTCTGCTGACCGTGGACCCCGCCGTGTTGACCCGCGCCGCTCGCTGGTGGCTGCACCCACAAATCCTGGTTCGCTCACTGCACGTGAAAGATGACAATGGTCGACCGATATTTTTGACCGCGATCGAAGCGCCGACGGTTGGTGGGATTGGGTCAATCGTTGGTTATCCGGTTACCCCGGCGTTCGCCGCCCCCACCTCCAATACGGCAGGTGATGGAGTAGCCGTCTTTGGCGACCCACTCGGCAATGTGATTGGGATGCGCAAGGACTACAAGTTCGAGAGCTCGGACGACCACAAATGGAACGCGCTGCAGCGTTCATACCGTGGATATGGCCGCGTTTGTAACAAGATCCGCCGGGCCGAGGCCTTCGCGGTGCTCACCCTGGCAGCTTCTTAATGTTGAAGTTACCGGATTAAAAAAAATCCAGGTGGCCGGGCTCCGGCCCGGCCACCAACCCTTTTCAAAATAATGATCGAGCACCCACCGCAGCACCGAATGGTGAAAACCAGTTACCAAAAAAAGCGAAGCAAGAAGAAGCCCCGGAAAACCATCGCACCCGCGCGCGAGGAGAAACGACTATCAAATGCTCAGTAATCTGGCCAACTTAAAACGCTGGGTGCTACCCCAGGAAGAGGTCTCCAGCACGGACTTTGATGAGGCCCTGCAGACGCTGGGAACGGGTGTTGCAGGGCAGTTGGAGACCTATTGCAACCGCCGGTTTGTACGAGCTCCCGGCCAAACTATGGAATTCTCGGCTGACCGCAGTTTCCTGAGCGTCCCCACCTACCCGATTGAAAAAGTATCGGCCCTTGAAATGCGCAGTGACAATGACGAATCCTGGGTCGATATACTCGACTCAATGATTCAGGTGGACGCGACCGCCGGACTAGTGCGCTTGCTGGGGGTGGCGGGCCACTACAATGAACGGATCCGAGTCACCTGGGACGGTGGATACTGGATCGATGAAACTGCAGGCGGCACGGGCACTCAACCTGCTGGGTCAACCCGGTTACCCGACGAACTGAAACTCGCCTGGCTGCAGCAATGCGCCTTCGCCTGGCAGCAGCGGGACAAGCTGGGAATTCCGTTAGAGAGATCTCCCAAGGCTCAGAAGGTAATTGGTGCCAGTGGCTTGGAGCAACTCAAGCTGCTGCCTGGCGTCGAGCAAACCCTAGATAATTACAAACGCTACGACCTGTCATGATACGCGTCACCCTAGATAAAAAAACCTTGCAGGTGGTACGCACCCTACGGGCCTCACGCGCGTTGATATTGGAAGCGGTAAGGGTGACTATGGATCTTCAGAACGAGTTGACCGTGGGGCATATTCAGGAGCGGAAACTTTCCCGGCGAGGATCGGAGACTCTGGGTGTTGTGACCAACCGTTTGCGCTCCTCGGTTCGCCCAGCTGTGGCCCGGATCAGAGGCAGCAAGGTGCTGTCCGCCATCGGATCCAATGTGAAGTACATGGGGGCCCATGAATATGGAACCGATCCCTATGATATTCATGCTAGGCGCGGATCCTCCTTACGCTTTGCCATCGGCGGCCGCGAGCTTTTCAGGAAGCGGGTGAGGCACCCGGGACACAAGGAACGCGCCCCGATACGCAAGGGGACGGAGGAACGCCTGGGGCAATATCAGAAAGCCCTTTCAACCGCGATCGTGGAGGTCTATTCAGCATGACATTTCTGGACCCCATAACTTGGCTCACCACCCTAGTAAGTTGCCTGAAAGAACTCAAGCAGAGCGATAACCTCACTCCCGTATTCGAAGAGGTGAAGCTCTACGACTCCACCCAGATGGAGGAAGCCTTGCGGGACCTGACTCTACGGAAAAATCGCCTGTGCCTGGTCGTTCCACAGGAGGATAGTTTCGACAACAAGCTTGAGGGCCGGACCGTGGTGAGCGACGCCGGGTATCGGGTAAGTTTGTTGATTGCGGACCGGGACTACCGTTCCGGACAGCGAGCGGCGTTTGGCGATAGCGAAAGCCCCGGCACCATTGGCATGAAGCACCTGGTGCTGAAAGCACTGGTTGGCCAATCCCTCGGCTTACCGTTTGTCGTCATGCATCCCATCGAAGGAGACACCATCCTGGTAAGCAATAAAGGCCAGGAGACCAAGACGCGAAAAGCCTACCTTCTCACTTTTCAAACCCCTGCCGGTCGGATCCAAACCACCGTCCGACGAGGGACCCTGAACCGAACATAAACCCATAAAAAATATGAAACTCATTGATAAACCAAACGATGTCGCCGCGCGGCACTCAGGTGTTTCCGCGTCGCGTCGAAAACAACTGGTCGGGTTCCTCCAAAACACGGACCCGGCCACCCACCGCCGGACCTTGAAGACCTGGCGTGACAACAAAATGCCCGCTGCAGAACTCGCTCTGGTCGAGGAGCTGCTGGGGATTTCGGCCCCAACAGAAACCAACAATTCAAAACCAATCAAAACCAAGGATAAGAAATGAGCGATATAACTAAAGCAGCCCTCTCGGGGGTGAATATACGCCGCATGCTCACGCTCTCGGGCGAGTTGCACGTCGGCGACACAAACGATCCAGACACCGTCAGTATCTGGCGGGATTTCGGGAACACCGGGGAAGTGAAGTACAACCCCAATACGGACATCAAAACGACGATGGTGACGCGTCGTGGCGTCAAGCGTCCAGGCAAAACCTTCAGCAAAAGCATCAACCCCAAGTACGAAGTGATGTCAAACGAACTGTCGGACCAGTTGCTGCGCTTGGTCCATTTTACGGACGAGAATTTCGACTTCGACTCGGAAGACAACGCTCAAGCTGGCTTGAATGCCGCAGCAGGGCGCGTCTTCGCATTCAACGAATCCAGCAACGGCAAGGCCGTGGCGGCGGGAGATCGCACGGACATCCTCGATACGAACGGGAATCACGTGTTTGCCGTTACGGCTATTGCCCTCATCGGGGCCAAAACGGTCTACGGCGCGGCTGGAGCCTCCGCCACGTTGGCTGAGGGCGTAGACTATGAGTTGGATGGTGACCTGGGGCAAATCCTGTGGCTAAAGGCTATTGCCGACGATAGCATCACGTCTACGATCACGTCTGCGACTATCAGCGATAGCAGCCCGAATTACATGCGCAAGCATAAGCCGAATCGAAAAACCTTCATAGAACGCATTTGCCGGGTGTTCTTTTTCGACCAAGATGAGGCTTCTAACTGGGCGATGGCTAACATGGATTTCCTCTGCCGGATCGTTGCAACCGATGGATACACCGCAAACGCGGACTCCGACGCTGAGGCGAAAGTGGAAATCACCGTCTTGACCGACGGATACATCCTCATACGAGAAAATTAAACCCTTTCCTTTTCCCGCTCGGGCCACCCGAGCGGGGACTGTAAGGGAAATCAGAAATTTATAACCCAAGATAATCATGGACGATCAAAGTGAAAAACAAGAACTCGACGCTAAAGAACTCGAAATATGGAACGAAGGCCGAAGGGAACTGAAGGTCTTTAGCGATGACGGCCGCGAAACCGTAGTGGTTAAGAAATGCGGACTCGGGCAAATGGATAAATTGCAGGCTGCCCAGGCCGACGACGTAAAGACAGCTCTATTATATATAGTAGGAAAAGATCCTGAGTCGGATGAAGACCGAACCTGGTTCCTACAGCTGGAACCCGATTCGCAAATGAACATCCTCGAATATGGAGACCAGGTGAACGGCCCTTTTTTGGACAAGTGGTGGAAACGGCGGAAGACCAAGCTGGGAAACATGGGTATCGACGTGGACGCCGAGATGAAGGAGGCCATGGACGCGGCGAAGGAAAACGTAAGAGTTTCCGCAATCGACGCCTTGATCGAGGAAATTCCATTTCCATCGGGCGAGCTCTCACCTATCTCCTCACCAAAGGCATAAGCGTAGAGCAACTCGATTCATTTCCACCGGACAAAATCGAAATGATCCTGAAGTACGCACGCATGGAGGATGCTCAACGCAACCTCGACGAGCTGCAAAACCATGCAGCCGGCTGGAGTTCTGAAGCACTCCAAAAACGCGCTAGACAGATCACAATCGAGGGCGGGCTCGATTAATGGCAACTCCCCTACAGAAGAGCCGCGTCGAGCTGGTTCTGGTCGCGATTACGAAAGGGCTCGAGCGGATCGACGCGGTATCGACGAAAGTTGACAAAGTGGTGAAAGCACAGGAGCGGGCCGCCCGAGCCACGCGCCAGGCCACCGCGGTGAACCGAAACTTTAGCGCGGGCGTGGGTCGAATGGCCCGGCGAATGGTGGCGTTGCTGGCGGTCTATGGCTCCATACAAACAGTCCAGGCCACCCTGCGGCCAGCCATCGATATGGAGACGTTCGAAACGGAGTTTTCCGTGCTGCTCGGGAGCGTGGACTCGGCCCAAAAACGAATAGGACAGCTCAGCCAATTTGCTGCGGGCACCCCTTTCGAGATGCCTCAGATCGTCATGGCCAGCCGCACCTTGCAGACGCTTACTCAGGGTGCGCTGGCCACTGGAGAAGGCTTGCGCCTAGTCGGTGATGTGGCGGCCGGGACCGGGCAACCGATCGACGAACTGGCAGTATGGTTTGGTCGGTTGTATGATGGCATACAGAGCGGCCGGCCGGTGGGAGAGGCCATGATGCGCCTGCAAGAACTGGGAGCGGTCAGCGGGGATACGCGAGGCAGGATCGAGGCCATGCAAAAGGCCGGCGCTGATGGCAGCCGGATCTGGCAGGATCTGGCAGCCAGCTTCGGTAAATTCGCCGGGCTGATGGAGGCCAAGAGCAAGACATTGGGGGGGCAGCTCAGCAACCTGGGAGACAACTTTTTTAACCTGCGGGCGCAATTCGGAGCCGGGATCCGGGATGCTCTCACCCCCATTTTGACGGAGATCAATGCCGGGTTGTCCGCTGTATTCGCCTCTGAAAAATTCAAGGCCTTCGGTGAGCGTATTGGTGCGATGATTTCGTTGGCTTTCCAAAGCTGGAAAGATGGAACCTTTGCCGAGCTGATCATGCTCACGTTGAGAGCGGGATTTGAATTAGGCATCGATTTTGGGAAAGCCAAGATGGTCCAGTTTTTTAGCTGGCTGGCCCAGGACGGGTGGAAATCGATCGTGGTCGGTTTGGCTGCGGCCACAGAAGCCCTCCTGGAAATTCTGCTCCAGCTCCTGGGCGCGCTATTTGATTTTATCCGTGCGGGATTCACCCTTGTCTTCGACCGCCTGGGTGGGCTTTGGGACCAATTTACCACCATGGCCAAGAACGTTTGGATTGGGATCGCCAACACCGCGATAGGCGCATTCGAGAACGTGATCAATTGGCTGGCCCAAGCCCTGGAAGGACTCGCAAACAGTTGGGTGGAGGGGCTCAATAAAGCCCTAGGAGTCTTTGGCGCTGAGATCGACCGGCTGGAGATAGATCCCATAACATTGGGGAGCATAAAAAACGTTACCGAGGAAGTCCGCAAAACGGCCAGGTGGACCGACCATGTGAAAGAAGCCAACGAAGATAACCTCAAGCTGCAGAATGCCGCCAGGCTGGCCCTGCGTGGGGGATTGGCCAACCTGAAAGCTCTGGTGGGAGTGCAAACCGAGGCGAATAAGAACAACAAACGTTCACTTGAACAGTTGATTGAGGCACTGGATGCGATGCAGCAGAAACAGGCCCAGGTCGCGGACGCCGTTACTACCACAAGCATCCTAAGGGCGAGCAAAGAAAGCACTGGCCAGGATGGTAGCATCGACACCAGTAAAGACACGGACGAGGACGAGGACAAGAAGCCCAAAACAATCGATGAAGCGGTTGGGGAAGCGTTCACCAAGTTTAACGATTTGCAGCACGTTGGGGAACAACTGGGTGGTATATTCAACAAAGCTTTTTCCAGTATCTCCGGCTCTATCCAAGGACTGATCAATAACACCATGAGCTGGGGGAAGGCTTTGCTCAATATCGGCACCTCCGTAGTATCTTCTTTAGTCAAAGCAGTCTCAGACATGGCGGCGGCCTGGCTGGTGGAGCACCTCTTTATGCTCAAGATAAAACAAACGACCGATGCCGCCGAGGTCGGATCTCACCTGGCAAAGAACACGGCAAAAGTAGCATCCGATACAGTTGCCGGCGCAGCGTCCGCTACGGCCTGGGGACCAGCCGCACTCATGCAGTCGATCGTGTCCTGGGGCGCAGCGCCGCTGATTGGATTGGCCGCCCTTGCAGCGGCTGTGGCGGCGTTCGAAGGCGGCGGCCGTGTCTTCGGAGGGGAGAAGATCGTCCGGGTTAACGAGGGTGGAGCCAGCGAGTTTATCGTGTCGGGCCGGAGTCCGGTATCAAATGAACCCTTCCTTAACTTTGCTAATTCAGGCGGCCGAATAGCTGACTTGATTGGAGCACGAGCACCCAGCTCTACGGGTTTTGCCAACCCAGGTGCGGGTGGTGCCGCGGAATTGGGTTTCCCCGGAGAGAAGGAGGTTGTTATTTTCTGGGGCAACGAATCGGAGGCCGAGAACTTTGCCGCCAACATTCCAGGGAAGGCAACCATTCGCGAAATCGCCCGCGATGAAATCAAAAGGTGGAGGTCATGAAAAAGCTTACTTACAACAGCGAAGATTATTATCTGTTCTGGCCCCGGGCTGATGACTCGAATCGTCAGACTGTCGAGTTTCACATCCCTTCAAAAATCCATGCCGGTCAATCCGAGCGCGAAGCACGGCCGCCGCTGGGCGCGAGTTTGCGGGTGACGAGCTATCGATTCAGCACAGTTCTTTCAGGCTATGAACCGCGTGATCTCACCGATTCGCTCAAGGCAAAAACGACAGAAAAAATAATGGTTCCGTTCTGGCCGGCAGCCGCACCGCAGGATGATTACGTTTCTGGGCCAATGGATGGTGGCCTGAATGTAAGTTTCGAAGTTGATGCGGTGGGATGGACTGACTTTGCCGTCTACGAAATCCACAGCGGCCGGAGCCCCTCCTCAGGCTATAGTAAGACCGACAATACCTGGACCGCTCCGCTCATGATCGGACACTTTGAGCGGGAACCGAAGCCGGACCTGGAAACCGACGAGCTGCAGGATTTGGCGGTCTCCTTTGTGGAGGACAGTGAGGTGCAATATGCGCTGGACCTGGACGCGCAAAGCTTTGATGAGGGCATCAGAGTTGAGAGAACGATGTACCTTTTCCCCTTGCGGCACGATTTCTCCCGCGCCGCGCAATCCGGTGGAACAGAGATCAACATCAAAAGAACAATCATCGGTCAGGGCCGCGAATCAACCATAGAGGAATATGGCGCTGAAGCCTACGAAACGCTCCGATACAATTTCCCTTTTGAGAATCTGGAAGAAGCTTGCAAGTTGATCCGGTTTTTCCAAGACCGTAAAGGTGTTTCTGAAAATTTCTGGCTGCCGGGACACGTGGCCGAAGCCAGGATGACCAGTGACCTTTCCGCTCTCGGTTTACAGTTCAACGTCGACGATGCTTCCCCCTTTAGAACCGACACCCCCCTTGCCTTTTGTGATAGGACAAAAATCGTGGCATCACAGGTCGATGTAACTGACGGAAACGAAATAACCATAGTCGAGGCGGTGGGAGCCTTCGAAGCAGAAGAAACGAGTCTGTGTAATTTGCTCCTGGTCAGGTTTGCCAAGATGCGCATTCAGTTGAATTGGGACGGTGGTTCCGGAGAAGCCACGATCGATTTCAAGGAGTTGAGGACGGAAGTATTAACTCCCTCTGGAGAAACAAAGGGCACGACGCTGGGAAGCACTCCAGCTGAATGTTCGCTCTACGAATTCACTGATGGTGATTTCACTTTCCGGTTTACGAGCTACGAACGGGATTTGACCTATGATGGGAATAACTATGTGAAGCATCCCATCACGCACGGTCCCATCGAAAAAACCATCACCCTCGATGACCAGGTCAGGATCCAGGCCGAACCGGTGGAGGGCAGCCCGCTCTTGGGATTCCGACGACATAAAATTCCGCGTCTCTGGGTGAAGATAATGCGAGCGGAGGCGAGTGGGAACTTGGCCAGCGACGCGCGCGAAGTCTTCAACGGGGAATTGATCCAATGCGTGGAGCGCGGTTTTCTACTGGAGGCAAGGGCCACCATGTTTGGAACAGATTTTGATCAAATGCCCCGCGGCCGATTCCAGGTTTCTTGCTGGTATAAATTGTTTGGAACGGCTTGCACTCTGGAAAAGAGTGACTGGACCTTTACGGCCGAGATTGCGGATCCCGGGACAGGGGGGTTCCCGTTTACCTTTGAGCTGGAAAATTTCAGCCGCGACAACGGTGAGTCTTTGCCGGACAACTTTGGCTATACGAATTGGTTTGCCTGGGGATATATGGAAATCAATTCCCAGCTCCTGGCCATCCAGAGCAGCACACGGATAGATGACACGGACAAGCTATCAGTGAACCTTGAATCAGACCCGGAAACATTCCCCAGTGTGGGTGACGAGGTAAAGCTGATCCCGTCCTGCGACGGGCGATGGCTAACCTGTAATACAAAGTTTGGGAATCGGATTAACTGGGGCGGGCACTTGGTGGCCAGTGGCAACCTTAGCCTGATCAAGGCCAGAACTACCGTGTCGGGAGGTAAGAAATAATGCGCGGTTTCTATGACACTGAAGAGCGGATTCAGCTACTTTTCAAGGTGGTTGTCGAATGGTTGAATGTCCCCTTCTTACTCAATGGGAAAACCAAAGAGGGCGCCGGATGCGCTGGCTCCCAGCATGGCATCCACATTCAGACAGGAGCCTTGGAGCCCTTCGAAATTCCGCGAGGAACTACCCGACTAGGCGATCAAATCGCAATCGCGCACATGAGCAATTTCTTAAAAACCCGGCCGGAGTTTTTCCAGGTCGAGAATCCGGAGCCCGGTGACATTATCACCGGAAAAACCAGAGTCGGCGAGTTCCACTTGGGCACCTATCTTGGAATTTGGAAAAACCAAAAACGCGCATTCGTCCACTGCCTACCCCGCTACGGAATGAGTATTAGCAATTTATTCGATCCCACTTATGAGGAGAAGCGGGTGGCCGTCTGGCGCATTAAACATGAGGAGGATCGATCATGAGCCTGCACGGAACCAAAAACGAACCACCTGAGGCGGCTAAGATGGCGAATGTTGGGCCAAAGGATCTAACCACCAATGAGAAACAACCGCTCCCCTGGACCTGTGGGGAAGAGAAAGTGGCGCTTATGTGGGTTGGGCAGGTGTATGACCAATTTACCATAGATGCGCCGATAGAAAGGCCCGGTAAAAAATGAGCAAAGGCGGCGGCGACGGAGGCACTCCCCTCAAGGATTATTATGCATCGTTTGCTGGCATTGCTGGTTGGGGGCCGGCCCATGCCCTGGTGGCAGTGATCGTAGACGGGAAAGAAGTCTGGCGGCCGCGAACCGCTGTTCTGGAAAGCACAAGTTCCAATCCATACAGTTTTGACATAACCGGATACGGGCGAATCCATTTTTACTGGGGGACAGATGATCAGACGCTGACGGATCCAGTATTGAGGACAAGGGGCCAACCGTCTTACAGGCGGAGAATCCTAGTGGTGTTCGAGGATTTCCTGTGCGGTCGAGAGAGGGAGACCATTCCCGATGTGCAGTGCATATACCAGCGCAAGCCGCAACAAACCCTCATCACCGGCAGTGCCGCCGACCTGGACAGCAACGGCCAGTGCAACCCGCTTTGCGCCATCGTCGAGCGCATCACCGACCCGGTCCGAGGGCTGGGGAAACCGAACTCGTTTTTCAAGGACACGGTGTGGCAAACCCTGGCCGATTCGCTCTACACGGACCGCTTCAGAGAATACCTCACCATCGACCTGATAAACGCGGGTTCGGCGCGAGATCTGATCGAGGAAATAAACGGTTACCTGGACACTTATTTCCGCACCGATGAGGACGGGCTTCTGGAGGTCGGTCAATTCCTCAAAGGGAGCAGCGCACCAGCCAGCTCGGCCACTCTGACTGAGGACGATCTGGAAAAAGGTTCGCCCCTTACCGTCGATCCCCAGCCGATGGTCAAAAACCCCTCAATGGTCGAGCTAAAATTTATCAACAGGTGGAGAAAATTCGAGGAAGACACAGCCCGATATGAGTCGCAAAAAGTCGAAAAGCTGACTGGTTCTGAAAACCCAGATACGCTGGAACGACCTTATATCCGACGGGCTTCTCAGGCCAATAAAAAGGTCGCCGAATTTGGAGAAAAAGAATCCCGGCCTTTGGACCACGTTACCGGAACTTTCCGAGCCGAAAAGGTGGAAGACATAAACCCGGGAGACCTGGTGACGATCGAGAAGGACTCCACGGGGTATAGCCGAATCTGCCGGGTTGTTCGGAAAGAGGCCGATGGAGATGGCGGCGGGGGGGCAAAACTGACCCTCGAGGGGGAACGCTTGCTGGCGCCAGCGCCCGGAGATTTTGACGAGGATGTATTACCTGACGAATCAGAATTTCCCCTCCAAGATATTGAATATTGGCACGTGTTGCAGGCACCGCACCAGCTGGCGGATGAAGACCCCTACAGATTGATGGCTCTGGTTGGGCAGGACCATGGCACGTGGCGAGGAGCAAAAGTATATTTCCAAGACCAAGCTACTGAATACGATTTCCTGGGTGTGCAAAGCGGCTTTGCGGTGCCGGTAGAGTTGAACGAGGACTACAGCGAAACTGAAGACGTGGACGACACCTCGGGGAACCTGAAAGTGGAGCAAATGGACCCGGTTGCACTCGGATTTGACCGGGTGGAAAGCTCCCCCACCGAGGACCAAATCTCCAATGACGAGTGGCTGTTTATTCTTATACAGAAGGATGACTTTCAGCAGTTCGAGGTGATGACCCTTAAGAGCATCGAATCCCCCACTGTCGGGGTCTACCCGTTGCATGTTCTAAGGGGGCGCTTCGGAACAGAAAGACTCTCATTCACTTCGGGTGATTTGGGGTATTTCGTTCGCAGGCGAAATCTGGAATTTTTCTCGCATGGCGCCATCGATTCGATGGCCGGAAAATCCCTGCCAGCGGATCGCACGGCCAGTCTGAAAGTGGTGCCATTCAGGCACGATGACGACCTCGATCTATCGGCCGCTACGGCCAAGGATCTCGAGATCGAGCCCATAATCATTCCAGACCTCGCGAACCTGTCTGTGACAGCCAAGACCGGCGCGCTGCAGATCGGCTGGGACAAGACTGCCGACCTTTTCCGCTACCGCACCGAGATCGATGTGTCGACTGGGGCCTCGTTTCCGGTGGCCGATACCATCACTTTCACAGTTCCTTGGGATCTCGCTCCCTACACGGTGATCAATCTGGATGAAGACATTGATTATTACGTGCGGATCCGCGCGGTAAATATCTGGGGTCTGAAAGGGGACTATACCACCCACCCAGCCGGGGTGCAAGCGCTTGCCAGGCCCAGCGGCGGGCCGGCCGGGGAGGACGCAACCCTCTACTACATTCAGCCTGTAACTGGAACGGCAATTCACAATGGGCAAGGGACCCTGGAGGTAGTAGCCTATCGGGCGACCCCGACTGGATCCGAAGCGCTTACCAGCGGGACGATCAAGCTCTACAATCCGCTTAAGCAGGAGGTGACCGAGGCCAATGGCTATGCCGCCGGCTCAGACAGCTATACCGGGGTGCTCGACAGCGGAGACATCAGCGGATCGATTATAATTTCGCTGCGCGATGGGCCGGACGGCACTCCACTAGACACGATCGCGTTGATCGACGTGGCCGATGGCGCAGATGCGATAATGGGACACATCGAACCGTCGGGGTCTTTGGCTTCGGTGAAACAGAAGGACGGAACTTGGGCCCCCCCATCCACGACGTTAGATTTGGATTGCACGTTTTATCTCAAAGGAGCGGCGGTTGCTCGTGTGGCGCGTAGGATTACCCGAACTGATGCTGGGTCGCTCTCTCATGCTGCCACCACCCACAAACATTCGGATGGGGACTTAAACGCTGACCGGGTTTCAGTGGATTCCCTGGGAGACGACACCACAACGCTGACCTTTGGGTTCCATTACAACCATGATGGCCACGATCTGTGGGTCTATGAAACGGTTCTGGCAGTGCGAGATGGCGACGACGCGGTGTCCGGCACTATAGAGGCCACTTCTCCACCATTTTTTTATGAAACAGTCCAGGGTTCTTCATATGTCAATGCTGGGGTGGTGGTGCCACTTGGGGCCATAGATTTGGACGTCACTTTTTCAAAAAGTGGGGATACACTAGCCCGAATTGCCAGGCGTGTAACGGTTGGTCAGTTAGGGGATAGCCGTGGAAAGCTTACGGCAGGAGTGACCGGGCACAAGGATGGAGATTTAAATGCTGACCGAGTGACGGTAACGGTAAAGGGGTCGGGCCAACAGGGGATCGAAGTCATTTTCCGCTACAGCCATGCTGACCAAGAGGCCGAGGTAGCTAAAGCCATTACTGCCATCCCCGCTCCTTCTATCTCCACCCCCGATGCTCCAGGGACGCCAGGAACGCCGAGCGTATCGAGCAAAACGTCCAATTCGGCCTCGCTTAGTTGGACAGCCCCAACCACGGGGGGACCAGTGACACAGTACCACATCCAGTATGCGACAGACAGTTCATTCACAAACCCCAGCACTTTTTTCTCCCAAGGAACCGACACTTCCAGGACCGTTACCGGCCTCAATCCCAGCACACGCTATTATTTCCGCGTGCGGGCCGAGAACTCAGGGGGAAACAGTAGCTATTCCAGCTCCGTCGATACCACCACCGATGCCGGGTCCGTCACCGCTCCGGGAACCCCCGGAACTCCAACCCAAACGGGCCGCACCTCTCTTTCGCTATCGCTCTCCTGCGCCGTCCCTTCAACCGGCACAACCCCCACGCTATACCGATGGGAATACTCTTTTAACAGCTCGTTTTCCTTCCCCAGCGAGGTGACCTCGACAATCAACTCGGTGACGATCACCTCGCTGGGCAGCGACAGGACCTACTATGTCCGTGTGCGGGCCGAGAACAGCGCGGGCAATAGCTCATATTCTAGCGCTTTACAAACCTCCACGCTCCCCCTCGTATCAGCCCCGTTAGCGCCGAACACTCCGACAAAAGAAAGTGGCACTTCATCGTCACTATCAGTTAAGACCCCCATCATCACTCCTGGAACGGTTTCAACCGCTACGCTATACCGCTGGCAACACTCTACCGACAGCTCATTTTCCAACCCCAGCGAGGTGACCTCAACGGGCCGCACCACTACCATTACCGGCCTGGAGCCTGAGACAACCTATTATATTCGCGTGCGCGCTGAAAATTCGGGCGGAAACAGTAGTTATTCTGGCACCTTAACTGCGAGCACCGACGCAAGAAGTTTCGGCGATTGGGGTAGTTCTGTATTTGGTACCGAGACCTCGACTTTCGATTGTAACACTGCTCCAGATGGATTTTCGCGCGCTGCGCCAAGTGCGTCAAATGTGCCGTCCGGCGCGACGACTGGAGGGCATGTGTATACATTTGCCGATGGTAAACAACTTTTTATACAATCACCAACGGCGGGTCTCATTACGGTGGTGCATTACAGAGCGACCAAAACCGGTAGTTGGACCACAACCATCCCATCTGATCTGCTTATTACTGATGCCGACACTCAACTGTCTTCAGATGGGGTAAAGGTCATTGAAATAACTGCGAGCTCGAACACCCCACCGACGACCGATAGTGCGATCGAATTGTCAGCCGAAGGCCTCATACAAGTGGTTGGGAATACTCAGACTTATTATGGTTACGTCACCAACAAATGGACCCGGACTATCTCATGAAAATTCGCACAAGATCCAGAACATGATTTCAAAACTACAATGGGGATACGGGCCGCCTCCCGACTCGCAAGGGGAACTGGGCGAACTATTTCTATGCTGCCAGGATAAATGCTTTTTTGCCAAGCAACGGGTGTATTATTTCGGAGATTGGGGTAGCTCGGAGGAAGCGGAATTGCTCGATGCCGACTTCAGCACCATCTCGGTCGGCCCTTGTCTCTTTTCTGCTGCATCCACGGACAAGCCATCGGGCGCGAACACCGGCGTGGCCTTCACCTTTTGGGATGGCAGGCAAATCGCGGCCTGGGGCAGTGGGGAAAACAATATCGCGGCTCGCACCAGCCGATCCGGCACGTGGACAGAGGAGCTGGCAAAACCCTACATTCTCGACAACGCGGACCTGGGCCGGAGCGAGGCCAGACTGGTCAAATTCGGACAAGCCCAATACCTGCCCAATTATTCCTCAAACGTTTGGGGAGTGGTATTTAAGCAAGACGGCTATCAGGTCCTCCTTGCCGATGGCAAGCAATGGACCCGCGAGTACCGGATGGCGAAAGAGTGGGTGAGGGTGTTGGATTTTCCCAAGATTTAAACCTCGCTCTGAAAAGCCTCTGAAAAATACGCTGACCAAAATTGAAGCACTTGAAACACGATTAACCGCCCTAGAAACAGAATAACATGAAACAATCAAAAACACCAAATTAGCTCTTCCGCGAGAGGATCACCGCTCAAATCGGGAGTCTTGTCTTCGCCAATCTCGATCAGTCCGCAAATCTGCAGGCGAAGCAGGCTGAGGTCGACGCTCTAAAGAGGCTCATCAAAGAGCTTAGGAAAGCATCTGAAAAGAAATAATCCTGCCTCTTAATCGCACCTGAAAGGACGTTTCCAATCGTTTGCAGTGCTACTGCAATATTTGGAAAAGTCCCAAACCTATGCGAACAGTTACCAAACCTTATGCGATTTTACACAACCCTCTCTCTCTTAAAGTGGCGGAGAGAGAGGGATTCGAACCCTCGGTAGAGTTTCCCCTACACATGATTTCCAGTCATGCCCGTTCGACCACTCCGGCATCTCTCCGCTAAGAATGGAAAGGATAAAAGATGACTGGGTAATCTACTGCGTCAAGTCCTCTAATGCCGCCTGCGGGATGTAGAAGTGGCGGAGAGAGAGGAATGGGTGATGTCGGCACTGGGCGCCTCGGTAGAGTTTCCCCTACACATGATTTCCAGTCATGCCCGTGGTCACTGCGTTTGTGTCGCCGCCATAGCGGCTCGGAACAACCACTCCGGCATTCCGGAGCGCAGTAGAAGATTGGGGAGCTGTCGGATTCGCTCGGTACTGAGATATGCGGGTTAGACAAAAGCTCACTAGAATTTGACCGTGCGGGTCAAATTCACGCTCATGGGGCGAATATTCCGGTAGCGGAAGGCCTGCTCTCCGGTAACCTCATCCACTTCACGGATTCTCCGAAGTAATTGTTATCCAGGAATCGATTGCCGGAGCTTTTTCCGATTTCGATGCGGCTGCCCTGCCCCAGGTTTACAAAAGTATTTTCATGATACAAGGTATCCGCCGCCCAGGTTTGCCAGGCTTTGTGCAAGACAATTTTGGTGTCTGTTCGATCCGCGCCCACAATAATGGTGTTTTTGAAAAAGAGCGTGTTCGTGGCAGATCCTGATACTCTTATAACAAACTTCCCATCCGTCCCTTTGCGCGCAACCCCTCCATCGTTCACAATAAGATTGTGTCTCACGATGGTGCCATCGTTGAAGCGTCCGGGACCTCCCGTTACCAGCAATCCGAAATCATTGTCATGTATGTGATTATACTGGATGACGGTATTCTTTGAGCGGTAGTCGCTGTCGACGCCGCCTGCATCTACGTCACCATGATTTGCTTTGGTAAAGCGAAATTCGTTGAACTGCCACAGCGCATCGTCGGTGTTAAAACTGAAGGCCGCATTGCCGGAACCTTTAATAGCACAGAAATCGAAGAGATTGTGTTCCATCAGAGGGGCGACTGCAACTCTGACTATCAAGGCATTGGCACCGGTACGGCGAAACACGTTGCCCCTGAACACCCAATTTCGGTTCGGCTCCCAATTGAGATTCTTGTGAAGCGTGCGATCGTCAAAATCGGAGCGGTTTGAGATGCCCGTCCGGTCCACGTCGTGAATCTCATTGTGCTCGAACAGCACATCGTCGAAACGTATCGAGTGTCCACTACCATCGTCATAGGCTTTGAAGAAAATCCCTCCGTTATCCTTGTCTGCCAAGTCTCCGTTGATTCCGTGGATTTCCAAATTGGAAAAACGAAGTCCCGACAAGGCGCCACCTTGAGGCAGGCCCATTGCCTGTACGAGAATACCGGCCTTGGGAAAAAGTCCCCCTGGGACTGGTTCGGGTAATCCGGCCTGGGCATAATCACTTATGTTCCTGGCTTCCCATTCCTCAAGGGATAAGCCGGCCTCCTCGTCAGGATTGTAATTGGTTATTTCCAGATTTTCGATTATCCAGTGCTCTTGGTTAAATAACCGGATCGTGCAGCTGATCGGTTTGGTCTGGGTCGCATCGTAGTTGGTTTTACCATCCCCGTTTATGACCGGTCGTTTTCCATCGCCGTAGTTACTAACCGTGATGGGCTGTGCCTCGGTGCCGGATCCCTTAAGTATCAGTGCGCCTCGCCAGGATTGCCCGGATCGAAGCAAGAGGCGATCACTCGGTTGGAAGAGATGCGCACTCGCTCGCCCCAGGGATTTCCAAGCTCTTGTTCGGTTGGTCCCATCCCAATGGTCCTCGCCTTTGAAAGCATCTATATAGTAGGTCGCAGCGCTTAGTGCAGTGGATGAAAGGAGGTAAGAGGAAGCCACCCAAAAGCAAAATATTTGAGCCGAGTAGCGCGTGGTCATGGATTCTCCCTTGGGGTTTCCATCTCCTGTTCTCTAAGCCGGAATACTCTCTAAAACAGCTAATTCCAGGAGGTAAAAAAAGTTAGAATTTAAGGGTCACTGTGAAATCGACATTGGTAGGTGTGACATTGCGGTACACGTAGGTGGGTTCGCCGGTAAACGCGTCGACAAATCCTCCTGCTTCTTTAATCCGATGATTCTCGAAATCGGTGAGATTGCGGATATTCGCCTGGAAGGTTGTGGGCAAATCAAACAACTTGGTCTTGTATTGAAGGCTAAGATTGAGGACGTGTTCTGATCCACCGATCCAATCAACACCATCATTGACGTCCAACAGGTAATTGTCCCCGTACCGACCTGAAAGGAGGGCGCGCATGTTTGGAAGGATAAAGCCGTCGGGCATTTCATAGTCCAATACCCATGAAATACGCCAAGGCCTTGCGCGACGTCCTTCGATGCGACCCGTTCCAGAGTTGGCTTCGACTATATCCAGACCATCTTGCAGCGTTTCCCTTAACTCCTCTTCAATGTCGGGAAGTCCGTTGGGGTCATAGTTCGGGTCCTCAGGCCAAGACTCCGCAATAATGGCGGCGCGCGCGGTCTGCCGGTCCAATGCAGCGTCCATTACCGAAGCATAATCAGCTATAGCGCGGGTACTCTCGATGTCGACATACCCCCCGGTTAAACGGACTTGCAAGCCATTCCAGCGCCTCAGACGAGCGGTGAATTCATAACCTTGTGTCGTCTCTCCTGCCGTGATCCTACGATGCTCGTTATTAAAACCCCTATTGATCTCCACGAAACCAGGATCTCCCGGCTCAGCTGGAACATAAACCATGGTTCTATCTGGCTCGATGACAATTTCTATATCATTAGCCAGCAACTCCAGTTCATCAGCAGAAGGAGCGCTCGTGCCCAGGGTGAAGGTAACATTTGCCCGTTCAACTTCATAGACGGCTGCATCCAAGACCAGGAAGTTATTGAACAGGTTGGCCTTTAAACCGAATTCCCTGGTTTCGCCAGTCTGTGGTCCCAGCGCCCTGCCCAGAAAGTCCGTGGTACCTTGCCAGCGGAAGGAAGTAGAATTGTTGGCATACAGGTTGATTTCATCGGTTAATTCATAGAGGAGGCCAGTTGAGTAGGTCGTGTCTTCCTGATCCAGGTCCGCTACATAGGCATACTGTTCAGGCGCCTCATCCGGTAATCCGAGGTAAACATCCTGTCCCCACCAGGCCAATTCACCATACTGATCCACCAGCTCTTGTCTGGAGCCTTCCACTAGCTGGTAGCGTTTAAGCTCGAAATCATCCTTCCGGATCCCCAGCAGGGAACGAAGCTTTCCACCAAAGTATTCTCCAGAGGCGGATATGGATGTCGTTCGGGTGTAGCGCTTGTCGGCGAACGGATTGTTTGCAGTGGTGTAGTCGACAAATATGGGCTCAAACACGCCCGGAACATTCGGCCAATTGTCGAGATTACTCAAAGGGGTCAAATTGTCCAGAGTTACCGGGTCAAGATAATTGCGGAACCGGATTCTATGCTGACCTTCGAGGTCCACCGTCGCATCGTATTCTCCCGTTTCGGGATCAAAGGCCTTTGCCTTGTTAACTAGGCGGAATCGTAGACTTTCAGCTAGGTCATCTTGATAGGTGGCATTGGCTACAATGTATTGAGAAAACCACCTGGTTTCCAGAGGATAGGCTGCGGTGATCCGTACGATATTCGTTTCGTTCCCATACAATCGGTAAGCGAAATCGCCGCGATTGAAAATTCGGCCATCCCAGTCGACATTAAGGGTATCACTAGGTCCGGTTTCCTCTCGCCTCTGCTCCTGATCCTGGTGATTGTAGGCGAATTCCAGGTAGAGATCCCCAATTTTTTGCTCCACCCATAAGGTATGGTCATTTACGTCACGGTCGAGAAAGCTGAATTCGCCCTTGGTGTTGAGGCTCGGGTCTATGGGCCCCAAGGTTAGGAAAACCGGGCTGGGAGAATCCCGTCTCCGAACTTCGGCAATCAGCCCGTCGGCAAGGGGGAGGTCATCCCCGGTGGGACCACCTCTGCGGTCGAGGAAGTAAGGCTCTTTAAAACCGCCGGCTCCGTCTGATTCATAGAACATCTCGGTCCGCGGGTCATAATAATCGCCATCCGAGGTGAGCACTTGACGGCTGCTACTAGTGGCAGCGAAGCCCCCATCATCCCCTGCCCGCTGGTTTACCCGAATCCGGTTGCTACCACGGGTCCGGTGAAATTCCAGTTTTTCCGCCTCAAAGCGGATGAGGGTGTTCTCGAAGGGCTGGAAGGTCCCGGCGATGTGACCTCCTTGCAGCTCATCATTCCAAAAATCAACAAACTGACGGATCGCTCGGTTGACGAGGTTCACTCGCAGGGCAAAATTCTCGGAAAACCCATAGTTATAATCCAGTAACAATCGGTAGCTGTCATAACTTCCGTATCGGGCGAGCACACTTCCAAAGTTCTCACCC
The DNA here is from genome assembly GCA_965250065.1 of Opitutales bacterium. Classification (GTDB taxonomy): domain Bacteria; phylum Verrucomicrobiota; class Verrucomicrobiia; order Opitutales; family UBA2995; genus JAABVD01. The sequence goes on along the minus strand of OZ252288.1, from coordinate 3,251,176 downwards.
ATGTAGGCTCGTTTGGTGTAGGCGGTCGCCACCCCGCCCGGGGAGGCATCACCGAACATCAGTGAATTCGAACCTTTGTTGAAATCTATCCGCTCAATGTTGTAGGTGTCCGAAGGGGGATACCACAGGAAAAAGTTCCGTGAGGACTGGGCGTTTTCCCGGCCACCCGTCTCCAAGCCTCGGAAGGAGGTCAAATTGGTGTCATTGGCAGTTTCAAGGGTGTTTCTCGCATCCAGACCGGCGGCCCACTGGGCCGCCTCAACCAGAGAGGTGACCCCCAGATCGTCCATGAAATCAGAGGTTATCGCGTCCACACTGATAGGTAGGTCCTGCAATGAGGTGCGGGTTCGCGTACCAATCAAGGTTGATCCAGCGATCCAGCCCTCGTCATCGGATGCTGGAATCGTAAACGGGGAAAGCTCATAAATGTCTTCATCTTCAGCTTCGTTTTGGGCGTATGAGCTTTGAAATAAAGCAAGCAGAGGGACTGTAAGCAGAAGGAATAAGAACCTTCGAATATAAGTTCTTCTAGTCGTGTTCATTTTGTAGTCTTTTGTTAGAGTTCTGGTTATCTATTCAATTGAGAGGTGGGTGTTAACCGCACGAAAAAGCTCTCGAGGTGACCCAAGGAATCAGTCAGGTTTCGCCAAGGTTCTCGGAGGTATTAACGTCCTCCCTTTACTCCTGGTCCTAAACCAAACAGAGGACCTGCCAGAAGGAGTATTTCAAGCGCCCTTCGGTCGCCCAAGGGGCACGTGGATAGTGCATTATCTTCATAAGGCCCCGAATTTGACACATCCGGCGACCAGGCGCAAACCCATTGTTCATAAATTGTCAGGCAGGTTCAGATATGAACACTTTGGGGAGTTTTGCCAAACGCAAGCAGCCTACTTTTCTTGCAACCGGACAGAAGCTGCAGCTTCCCGCATTAGATCGATCACTTCGCGGGCTTTGGATACCGAAAGGTCCTCGCGAGCGCCGACCCTTCTTATCTTTTCAAGGACGGATTTAAACTCGTCGTTGGGCTGAACCGCTTTGAATTCGGTGAAATCGAGGAAGGAATTTCCGACTAGATAATTATCAAAGATCGCATTGCGGGTGGTTTCGCCCAGCCTTAAAAACGGCATCGATCCTCGGTTATAAAATATATTTTCCTTCAGAACGGTTTCATCCGGCCAAATGCCGCCCCATTCCTTATACCAAAGCATGACATCGTCGATTTTCGAGTTCGTGATAAACAGGTTATTGGAGATCTCAGTATGGGTGATGTTTCCGGAAAACCGTATCATATGATGGCTCTCATCTTGAAAAACGTTATCCTTTACAAGGGTGCCATCATTAAATGAACCTTCCACTTGTCCCCAGGAACACACCAACAATCCTCCCCAGTCATTGTGATGACTGTAGTTGTATTGGATAATTGTGTTTTTGCATAGATAATCGCTATCGAAACCACTGGCATCGATATCGCCCTCATTGTAAATCGTATAACAAGCTTCGTTAAACTGCCACAAAGCATTGTTGCAGTTATACGGGTAGGAGGCGTTGCCGGTAGTTTTCAAGCTGCACCGAACAAACAAGTTGCCTTGAACGACAGGCGATTCGGCCACGCGGACCACCAGGCCATTTCCTCCCACATATTCAAATTTGCAATTTTCAACCAAAATTCGGTGGTTCGGGTACCAATTGTTCACCTTTCCCTCCGCATAAGTCTCCCCAAAGGCAGAATGCTGGTCGCGCCGTCTCCAAAAGGATTGATTCAAAAACCCGACTCGGTCGACATTGAGAAAATAGCAGCGATTGATGTGCACACCATCAAAATTCGTGGGGATCCTGTTTGCCGTAACATCATCCGCAATTACATTAAAAAAGACCCCGCCATTTTCCCGGGTTCTCAATGACCCGTTTACATCCGAGATCTTGAGATTCTCGAATTTAAAGTCGTGCAAGGTCCCTATGTCTTTGGCCAGAACCAGGATACCGGCTTTCTTGCTTGGCCGCTCCGGGTTTCCTCTTTCGAAGTTCCTTACCTCAATGTCCCGGATTTCCCAATGCTCCTGATTATAAAGCACTATGCTTGCTGACATAAAATCGGATTCTTCCCTTTCCCCTTCAGCGTCGAATATCGGTGCTGCGCCTCCGCCATAGGCTCCGATCACAATGCTTTTCCCCGGGGTCCCCGAACCCTGAGGCCTCAAGGTACCGGTCCATTTACCTCCTCTTTTGAAAAGCAAGGAATCACCCGCCTCCAGCGCTAACTGATTCACTTTCTGAAGGGATTGAAAAGCGGTCTGCTCCGTAGTTCCCTCATTGGAGTCACTGCCTGAAAGAGCGTCTACGAAGTAAGCGCTCCGCGCCTGGGCGCTCACTACAATAACAGAGCAGATCACAATCAATAGGGCCTTCATTTTTCCTACTCATATCAGATCCGTGAACTCGTGAAAATAAATTACGGGACATGATTATGACTGCTGCTCTCATAGCGCCACTTTTGCGGTTTTTCCTTAAAGTGGCGGAGAGAGGGATGGGTGATGTCGGCGCTGGGCGCCTCGGTACGAACCCTCGGTAGAGTTTCCCCTACACATGATTTCCAGTCATGCCCGTGGTCACTGCGTTTGTGTCGCCGCTGTGGCGGCTCGGAACAACCACTCCGGCATCTCTCCGTTAAGAATGGAAAGGGTAGAAGATGACGGTGTAATCTACTGCATCCAGGCTAGTGCTACCAACGGGGTGAAGCGGCGAAAGGAGATTTACCAAAGGAAATGCTCACCCCGGTCCAGAAGATATCCTCAAGGCCGGTCGAGGAGGCTAAGTAGAAAGCTGCCTCCATAGTCTCGGATAGCGCGGTGGTGGCCTTGAGGCCGAATTGGAGATTGTTTATTCCACTGTGTTCCCCTGGAATATACCCTTGGTTGATGCCCAGCAGGATGTAGGGCGTAAGGACATATCCTTCCTTTGCAATGTCGGTGGCGGCAACCAGCTCAATAAAGGTTCCACTGGCTTCGGTGGAGTAAATAAAAGCGGTGGAAAAGTCGACCGTGTCAAACAACCCAAATCCCAGTTGAAGGTCGAATTCATGGTCGGAGGGATCGGGACTTCGAAAATCCAACCAGGTATATCCAACCGCGACGTCTAGCTCATCAACTAAAAAGCCGTAACCCAATCCGAGGTTTAATTCGGTGTAGGGCGTTTCAATACTCTCGGCGTACCAGCCGGCAAAGAACCATTCCCCCCCGCCCTGGAGAGCCGCTGACCCATCTATAGCAATGGAAGCGAGCCCACCATCCTCGAGGTTGTCGCGGCCTTCCGACACGTATTTACTGTCCCAAGCCGCATTGAAGGAAAAGGTTTCAGCCGAAACACTTTGTGCGCTGGGTTCCGTCAGACCTAGGCTTTGGGAATACTGCCCGGGCTGAGAATACAAGCTGGAAATGGTGGGGTAGAGGACCAAGGAAAAGCCAGCCATAAGGGATCGGTCTGCCCGGAACCACCTTTGGGACATTCTGGAAATGGAGAGCATGATCGGAACGAGATCTCCTCAAGGAAAGCGGGCAGTTTTGGTAACAACTCAGGTCTCCATAGCCTAGATCGTCGGAAAGTATGAGAATGAAATTGGGCTTTGCTTCAAGGGGATAAAGGATGAAGGCAAAAAGATAAAAAGAAGAAACGAGAAAATTTTCATGGGATGGTGATTGAGAGAACTGTAGGAGGGGGTTTATCCCCCGATCTTCCAAATGGCCTCACCGCAATCGGGGGATAAACCCCCTCCTACAGTTTCGTAATAGGTTATCAATAAAACATCCATGCGGACGATTGATGAAGATACCTGAGTAGTTACCAGTTTTGAAATAAATGCAAATGGGGCAACCCAAGGATATGCCCCTTTTACCGGCTTCTAACCGTTGGCCTGGACCAGACATTTTTTGATTATGCCTTGAATACATTTTGATTAACCAAAATTAAGGTTGTGGATGGGTTCTCCAGAGCTTGCAAACTAAAATATGCGGATCTATTCTACTAACCAGGGAAGCAGAATGTCGGGAAATTGGGTTTGAAATGACTGATCCCTCATTCAGTTTGAAATGACGATATGCCGGAAAATCCCATAATCTTTTATGATGGTGATTGTGGTTTTTGCCATGCCTGGGTGATATTTGTGGTCAAGCGCGACGCAGCAGAAATATTTCGATATGCTCCTTTGAATGGAGCCACGTTTAAGGAATCGTTTTCTCCTGAAGAGGCGGAATCGTTTCCCGATAGCATCGTCCTGCTTACCCCGGAGTCTGAAAAGCTGCTCTTTTCCGATGCTGCTACTTACACCCTGCTCCGCTTGAGCCCGGTTTGGGCGAGGACAGGTCGCCTTATCCGGTTGCTGCCCAAGCCTTTGCGGGATTTCAGTTATCGTTGTATAGCGGCGGTGCGCGGAAAACTTTTTAAGAAACCGAAAGGGGTTTGTCCCCTTGTGCCGCCGGAATTGAAGCCCCGGTTCCTAAACTAAGGCTAGAATATTGAACATGGATGAGCAGGATGGACAGATGCTGAGGAAGGGAGGGAAGAAGGCACGAAGGGCATAGAGGGGGGAGAATTTGGAATTAAGAATTAGGAATTAGGAATTAGCCGCGAAAGAACGCAAGGAGCGCAAAGACGGGGGGGTTAACCACAAAATGCACAAAAGTCACAAGGGTGCTGGATGCTGGGTTCTGGATGCCGGGGGAGAGGTGCGAGATACTGAGGGAGAGGAGGGTTGGGTCAATTTGCGCTGGGGCTGCTCACTTTCATCTCTATGGAATAGACCGATTGGCGGGCGGTAATAAACAGAGTGCTCTGGTTTTTGCCTCCAAAACAGACATTGCTCGGGCGTTTCGGAACAGAGATCTCCTGGAGGAAGGAACCATCTGGCCGATAAACTTTCACCGCATCGCTGGTCAAATAGATGTTTCCTTTTTCATCGATAGTCACTCCGTCCGAACCTTCCGGGGCAAACAAACGTTTATTCTTTAATGAACCTTTTTGCTCCAGGTCGTAGGCATAGGTCTTTCCGGCGCCGTGATCGGCAATATAGAGGGTTTTGCCATCCAGCGAACCGATTAGGCCATTGGGTCTTACCAGATCATCGGTTACTTGGGTTACTGTTTGGCCGTCGGGTGATAGGTAGTAGACGTGTTCTCCATCCAGCTCCATGTCGGCGCGGTTTTGGCCGTAGCGCGGATCGGAAAAATAAATGCCCCCCCAAGCGTCCATCCACAGGTCGTTGGGGCTGTTAAACTTCTTTCCCCTATAGCTGTCCACCAGGACCTCGCTGCTCCCGTCGGTGTAAAATTTAGAGATCTTGCGCCCTGCTCCTTGTGCAACAATCAGGTTTCCCTCATCATCGATCCAGCAACCGTTTGCTCCCTGTGTATCCTCCAGGAATACGGAAACCTCGTTTGTCTGGGCGTCCCATTTATGGACTCGGTTATTGGGAATATCGGTAAAATAGACGTTGCCCTCGCTGTCGCGTGCTCCGCCCTCGGTGAATCTAAAGCCGCTGGAGATTTCAGTGACTTTGGCGCCTGCGGAAACGATTTCCGAAGCCTGAAGGGAGATAGAAACAAGCAAGGTAAAGGCGGCTGCCAGAAGACGGTGATAAAAAAGGAGATGATTCATGACGTTTATAAGATTCTTTGCCCAGCTTAAGGTATTCCTCTCGGGCGGAAAGTTAAAAATTAAAGGTGTCAATAGCGAATGGCGCTTAGTTAAGGGGGTTTTTTGAGGGCATAAGGTATGGCGCCAGCCGGGGTCATGCCGTAGAAAAGTGATGCCTTCTGTAAGAAAAGGGTCAGGTCTTAAAAACTGTATTTCGTTGTACTTCATACACTTTTACAAGACGACCGACCCTGTAAGGCATAACTTTTTACGTCTTGACCCCTTCCTTTTCAAATCTCACTACCGAGCGAATACGACATCACCCAATCTTCTACTGCGCTCCGAAATATCGGCACTGGAGCGGGCCTGAGGGCGGGGAAGGGGTCAAACCTTGCATCTAGCATTGACATGCAAGATGCCAAGGAATGACCCCGACGGGCTTTGCAACTACCCCGCTAGCGAAACGGGTGGACTTGAACATGTGGGAATGCTGGTTTTAAATCTCATTTTCTCCGCGTCCATATTGGTGTAGGATGCAAAAACTATTCGATATTTATCCTCGTGAAAAAGCTCTTCTCCATCTTTCTGTCTGTTTTTACTTTTAATTTCAACCTTGCGGCTGCCGAATTTAATCTGGTTGAGGAGGTGGAATATCAACCTTTCGTTGCGGCTACGGAACGTCTCCTTGAGGCCATGCGTTATGCCGGCGCCCCACTGCGGAAAGAGGATGCGGCCAAGATCCGCTCCCTGATTCGCCAGGGTGACCAGAACAGTGCGGTCGATGGTATTCAGACCATACTGGATGGCTATTGTGTAGCCGGGGTAAATATTAATCCTGAAAGCCGTGTAAAGGTGGATGCCGGTCCGGTCTCTAAAGAACTGGTTCAGCAGGGTTGGAGGACTTTTCTGGTCAAGGTCCACAATGAGGCCGGTATAACCCCCATACTGGTGGCGGAAAGCCCCAATGCCGCTCCGCAATACAGGCGTAGTTCGGGAGCCAAAGCGCCGCCCATCGATATCTCCCTGGCCGATGTGGCCAACCGCTGGCTGGACCTGGTCATGTTCGATAAACGGCCCTTGAATCCCAACCTGTCCGGTCTGGTCCTGGAGTACCGGATTATACAGCTCTATAGCCGCGATGTGGGCAAGCGTGAGGCCACGCTGGCCTTCAACGTAGGGCAGGGCACACAGGACATCGGCTTTCGCAACGAAGTGGCGGTTCTCTTTCAATGCGTTCCGGCTGTAGAAATTGACCTGGGTGTAAAAGACTGGAATGGCCAGCCCACCAGCGCTGCATTTGTAGTCAAGGACGCGGACGGCCGAGTTTACCCCAATCCGGCCCGTAGATTGGCTCCGGATTTCTTTTTCCACGACCAGGTTTACCGGGCCGATGGCGAATCGCTACACTTACCTCCGGGCGAATTCACGGTGACAGTATCAAGGGGACCCGAATATGTTCCACTTACGACCACCCTGACCGTAAATTCCGGCGTGGTTAGTCAACACGCCGATTTCAAATTGGAACGATGGATTTACCCGGCTGCGCGAAACTGGTACTCCGGCGACCACCACGTACACGCCGCGGGTTGCAAGCACTACGAGAATCCGACCGAAGGTGTTTCCCCGGCCGACATGATGCGGCACATTCTCGGCGAAGATCTCAATGTGGGCTGCGTGCTTACTTGGGGCCCCTGTTGGTACTCACAAAAGCAATACTTTGAAGGGAAAGTTTCCGCGCTTTCCAAAGACAATTACGTGATGCGCTACGATGTTGAAGTCAGCGGATTTCCCTCTTCCCATTCCGGACACCTTTGCTTGCTTCGGCTATCCGAAGACGACTTTCCCGGTACGACCAAGGTGGAAGAGTGGCCAAGCTGGACCCTGCCGGTTTTACTTTGGGGTAAAAAGCAGGGCGGTGTGGTGGGTTACAGTCACTCCGGGTTGGGGCTGGCGCTACCCGATTATGGTCTCGATGGGAAGCGGATCGAGATCTTCCGCCGGAGGCCAGGTCCTCGTGGACGAAATGCGGATATTCTCCCCGATTATGCCATGCCGCGTTTCGACGGCATCGGCGCAAACGAGTATATTGTTACGGTGGTCTACGATGCCTGTGATTTCATTTCAGCCGTCGATACACCATCAATCTGGGAGCTCAACATCTGGTATCACACCCTCAACTGTGGTTTCCGGGCCCGCATATCGGGAGAAACTGATTTTCCCTGCATTTACGGGGACAAAGTTGGATTGGGCAGGGTATACGTAAAGCTCGATGAGGATCAGCCCCTGGATTTCGATACCTGGGTGCAAGGAGTAAAAAACGGCCGCAGCTACGTGGGAGATGGCATGAGCCACATACTCGATTTCAAAGTCAACGAAGTAGCGGTTGGTGAACCCGGTTCGGATGGCAAGACCAGCCAGCTCAACCTGAAAGAACCCGGAATTGTGAGAGCCAGCTTCGATGTTGCAGCCATGCTGCAGCCCAGACCGACCGAGGAAACCGAACGCATCCGCAATTCGCGCCTGGATGCCAAGCCCTTTTGGCACATTGAAAGAAGTCGCATTGGCAATTCCCGTAAAGTTCCGGTTGAGATTGTGGTCAATGGATATCCGGTCGCCAAACGGGAAATCGTGGCCGATGGTTCGGTAGAACGCCTGGAGTTCGAGCTCGACATCGACCAGTCCAGTTGGATTGCGATACGCATTTTTCCCAGTGCGCACACCAATCCCGTATTTGTAGAAGTGGGCGGCGAGCCGATTCGTGCCAGCAAGCGTAGTGCGGAGTGGTGTATAGAAGCTGTGGATACTTGCTGGAATGCAAAAAAGGGTCAGATATCGGCGGCAGATCGCAATGCGGCAAAGCGCGCTTATGACCAGGCCAAAAATATTTATCGACAAATTCTGAAGGAATCAAAACGCCTGTAGTGGGTTTTCTAGTGTGGTGTAACAGAAATTCCTTATACACATACCGCAGCAATTTTTCGGCCTTATCAAGGCGGCGTAGGTCGCTTGGGCTTTTGGCCCTGGCGACCTGCGCTAACGCTGATCGGTCGAAAAAGGGCGCGGCCCGTAGGGCGAGGTGGCATGAACACCCTGGCTGTGTTCGCTTTTCGCACAAGGGCCTTCAGGCCCGTGCTGCGAAAAGCAGCCTTGCCAGGCCATTCATGGCACGCTCGTATGTGCCAAGTTATTTCTGTTACACCACACTAGTACCTGGAGTGGATCGCACCAGTCCAATCAATAGGGTGGGTCATTTGTTAAAAATTGGCCGGCATTTGAAAAAGTTCTTGTGGGTGAATTGCAGCATAGTCTACTTTATTTCATTCTCTTGTGCTAACTCCATCTGTATTATGAATATAATCCGCCGTTTTTATAAGCCACTTCCGTGTGTACTGTTATTAACCCTGTTTCCAGCGCTGTCCTTTGGTATGAGCCACGGGGCCGAGACCCTGGATAGTGGTGATACTGCATGGATGCTCACATCTACCGTCCTGGTATTGTTTATGACCCTGCCAGGCCTGGCCCTGTTTTATGGTGGGCTGGTTCGTTCCAAGAATGTCCTATCCGTGTTGATGCACTGTTTTTCCATCGCCTGCCTGGCGTCGGTGCTTTGGGTTGTTGGATTATACAGTCTGGCATTTTCCGAAGGCAACGCGTGGATTGGTGACCTCAAGCATCTCTTTCTGAGAGGCATTACTGCCGACGAACTTAACGGCGCCACCTACCCGGAAACCGTGTTTGTCATGTTTCAGATGACATTCGCCATCATTACTCCGGCGCTCATTGTAGGCGCCTTTGTCGAGCGCATGAAATTTACTGCGGTTCTCCTTTTTACCACTCTCTGGCTCCTCATCGTCTATGTCCCGGTAGCACACTGGGTGTGGGGAGGCGGCTGGATGATGAAAGACGGGGTTCTCGATTTAGCCGGGGGTATCGTGGTGCACGCTACCGCAGGTATTTCAGCGTTGGTGTTAGCTAAGGTTCTTGGTCCTCGACGGGAATTTCCCAAACGGCTTCATCCTCCGCATAATCCGGCTTTGGTCATGGTCGGAGCTTGTATGCTTTGGGTGGGATGGTTTGGCTTCAATGCGGGCAGCCAGGTAAGCGCCGGTTCGGCCGCGGGAATGACCATGCTGGTCACCCATATTTCCGCCGCAGTTGCCAGCTTGACCTGGATGTGTGTAGAATGGATAAAGACCGGAAAACCCGGCTTGGTCGGTATCGTAACCGGTATGGTGGCTGGTTTGGCGACCATCACACCAGCTTCCGGTAATGTCGGGCCTATGGGCGCTATCTGCATCGGTTTTCTGGCTGGTTTCATATGCTACATCATGTGCGGGTTCATCAAAGACAAGTTGGGAGTTGACGACTCCCTGGACGTATGTGCGGTCCACGGCGTAGGTGGAACCCTGGGTGTCATTTCTGTGGCCATTTTCGGTACTGCTGCATTTGGTGGAACGGGCGTGGACGACATGGGTGCACAGTTACTCATCCAGCTTAAAGGAATTGGTTTCGCACTGGCGTGGTCTGCCCTTGCCACCTTTGTTATTGTGGTGATTTGTCGGGCGATAACCGGCCTCCGTGTTCCCGTGGAAGATATACATATTGGCCTCGACCAGGCCGAGCACGGCGAAACCTCTTACAACCTCGAGTAGGTATTTGCGATTAACCCATAACCCATCATATTTATTCCCGAATAATCGTATGAAATTAATAAAAGCTATCGTTAAACCATTCAAATCCGAAGATGTAAAAGATGCTCTTTCTGAGATGGGTATAGCCGGAATGACCGTAACCGAAGTAAAAGGCTTTGGCCGGCAAAAGGGGCATACTGAGATCTATCGGGGAAGCGAATACACCGTGGATTTTCTACCTAAAACCATGATGGATATCGTGGTGGAGGATTCCCAGGTTGAAGAGGCGGTAAACGCTATCGTCAAAGCGGCCAATACTGGAAAAATCGGTGACGGAAAAGTATTCGTTTTCCCAGTGGAAACCGCCGTCCGTATACGGACCGGTGAAAGAGATGCTCAGGCATTGTAAACTGCTCCAGGCCTTGAATTGCCAGGTTGACTTTTTGCAACTACCCCGCATATCTCGCTACCGGGCTAAAGGTTTTTGACATTCCTTGGATAATTTGACTTTTTTCAGCGGAACCCTTTTCACACCTGTAAATCTATTGAATTTATGAAAATACGTCTACTCTCCACCTTTATATCGCTGGTTATCGCCATAGGTGGCCTTAACTTTTCCGTTTTGAACGCAGCTTCCCATGAAAGTCATGGCGATGAAGAGCACACCGAGCTGGGTGAAAAAATGGAAGAAATCAGCAAGGCTTTTCGCCGGTTACGTCGCCAGGTCAAGGATCCTTCTAAGAATGCTTCATCGGCCGAACTGGCGGCTAAAATGTTGGAAAATGCCAAGGCTGCGCTTCAACTCGAACCGGTCTGGACCATGGACCAGCCCAAGGCGGAGCAAGCAGACTTTGTGGCCGGATTCAAAAAGGAAATGAAGGTCTTGGTCGGTCTGCTGGAAGATTTGCATGCAGCATTTGAAGCGGGTGAAAATGAAAAAGCTGTGGCTGTGGTGAGTAAATTGCGTGACCAACAAAAGAAGGGCCACAAGGCCTTCAAGAAACCGGATGAAGATTAGTGTGGCGTCCCGGAAATTTACTGGGGAGTGTGAAGGGGTCAGGCATTTATTTTCAACATGGAGACATGTCAAAAATCAACGACTGACCCCGTTGGTCGGGCCTCCGGTTAGATCCAGCCCGATAAATAGTACAAATTGCCAATATGAAATACCGTCCAATCCTGATTCTATCCCTCCTTGTGGCAAACTTGCTCATGGGCGCCATGACCAAAGCCCACGATACCCGTGCATTTGAAATGCGCACTTACTATGCCCATGAGGGTAAACTGGATGCTCTGTTGGATCGATTCCGGGACCACACCTGCGCGCTTTTCGAGAAGCACGGCATCGAAAACATCGGTTATTGGATTCCCCAGGAAAATCCCGACAACACCCTGGTTTACATCATCGCTTTTCCCAGTCGTCTCGATCAGGAATCCATGTGGAAAGCTTTTATCAATGATCCGGACTGGAAAGCCGCCTACAGAGCATCCACCGCAAACGGTAAATTAGTTAAGAAGGTCGATAGCCTGTTTTTGAACGCCACGGAATATTCCATGCCGGTTAAGCGGGTGCAGTCCGACCCGGAACGCTTGTTTGAAATCCGCATCTATAAGGCAAATAAAGGACGGCTAAATCACCTGGACGCCCGATTCCGGGACCACACTATCGGCTTGTTTGCCAAGCACGGTATTGAGAACCTGGTATACTTTCATCCCATGGCCGATCAGGAAGGCGCTGTTGACACCTTGATATATTTGATCGCCCACCAGGATGAAGCCGCGCGTCAGGCATCGTTTGCGGCGTTCCGTGACGATCCGGATTGGCAAGTGGCCCGCGCTTTTTCTGAGGAAAGAGCTGGTGGCAGCCTCACCGTTAAAGGTGGCGTAACTCATAAATTTATGCGTCCGACGGATTTCTCGCCCATGAAGTAGGACTTCCCGGTGCTGAGGACTTTCGCCCTACCCATAAAGATGGCCAAATGCGCATCGAATGGCTTTTACTCTGCTACCTAATCGAACTGTTTTTCCGCTCATGAACCGATACCTTATCGCATTTTATACGTTATTGCTTGGCGGATCGGGCATATCCCTCACCGCTGAAAATGAGAAACCCAACTTCATTTACATCATGGTCGATGATTTGGGTTATGGGGATTTGGGCTGCTTCGGACAAAAGGTCATCAAAACCCCGAACATCGATCAGTTGGCCCGGGAAGGAATGCGCTTTACCGATTTTCATTCTGGCAACACCGTGTGCCGGCCTTCCCGACTCGCACTTTGGACCGGCTTGGATCCCCGTCATGCTCCGGTCATAGGAAACCAGCTCTATGCCATGCGGGATGATGACGTGACCGTGGGCGAACTCTTACAGGAAGCCGGTTACACCACCGGTGGAGTCGGAAAATGGGCCATGTTCAGTGATGGAAAGGGTCATCCCAATGAGCACGGCTTCAACTTCTGGATGGGTTATCTCGATCAAAGTGAAGCGCACAACTTTTATCCCACTCGTCTGTGGCGAAACCGGGAGGAGGTTCCCTTAGAGGGAAACCAGCCCGGCCCGGCCCACAGGCCTTACCGGGGACGGGTGGCCAATGGGCGTGAAACTTACTCGCACGATGTCATGACCGAAGAGGCTCTCGGTTTCATTCGCCGCAATTCCGGTAACCCCTTTCTTTTACACATTCACTGGACCATACCTCACGCGAACAACGAGGCCGGACGCGCCTGGATGGATGGCATGGAGGTTCCCAGCTATGGCGATTATGCAAACATGGAATGGCCCAATCCCGAAAAAGGATTTGCCGCTATGATCAGCCGCATGGACCAGGATGTCGGCCGTGTCATGGATCTGTTAAAAAAGTTGAAAATCGATGATAAGACCTTGGTTATCTTTACATCGGACAACGGCCCGCATCACGAGGGTAATCACGATCACACTTTTTTTGATTCCAATGGCCCCCTCAAGGGATACAAACGCGACCTTTACGAGGGCGGTATTCGCGTGCCCATGGTGGCTCGTTGGCCCGGTAAAATAGCTGCGGGGACAACCGCCGACTTCCCCTCTGCATTTTGGGACTGGTTACCCACTGCCTGCGAACTGGCAGGAGCCGAAACACCGAAAATCATCGATGGTATATCTCTGGTTCCGGTATTGAAGGGAAAATCGGCTGAGAGGGATGGTCCCTTAGTCTGGAAATACGGTGAAAGTAACCGATATAAGTTGGCCGTCCGTTCGGGCAAGTGGAAAGCGGTCAAAAATTCCGTAGAAGGCGATTGGGAACTTTACGATCTGTCGACTGACCTGGGTGAAAATAACGACCTGGTTCAGGATAATCCCGAAATTCTGGCTGATTTGTTGGAGTTGGTAGAAAAAGGAAGACCAAAAGCAAAGGGATGAAGCTCAGGGAAGGGGTCAAGCCTTGCATTTTGGCATGGCTGCAAAAATGAAAGGCATGACCCCGACGGTCGACCCAGCTTCACCCGCGCATCGGCGCGAAGCCCACACCAGCATTCGATCTTCGTTCGCTCGCTACGAAGTTGGAAGATGTCGCATTCGCTCGGTAAGTGATATATGCGGGCTAAAGGTGGGCGAGCAGGTCGCTCCTCACCAAGGCGTTCGGTTTGTGCAGCCCATTTTAAATGCAAAAACGAGGCCGATTGATTTTCTATTGATGGATCAAATCTACATCGATTCTGCGAAATTCCAGAGAACCGTGTTCGCCTTGGATTCCCATATGACCGGTTAGGTTTTTGATGCTCGTGCAGGTGGTGATCACCGTGCCATTGAGTTTGATTTCCATGGTCTCGCCCTGGCAGGTTATTTGGTAGGTTTGCCACTGGCTCGCAGGTCGATAGACGCGTTTTAGGGCTTCGATATCCGATTTACTTTCAAAATCGGGCGCTCCGTAAGGGATCATGTGGGCCAGCGGATACTGGTCCTCAACCTCGTCGAGACACTGCACCTGATATCCATTGTCGGGCCAGCCGTTTTCATCGTCTTTGCTGGTTGGCCCGGTGCGGACAAAGATGCCGCTGTTGGCGCCCTTTTCCATAAATCGGAATTCCATGGTCATGGTAAAATCCGCAAAAGTTTGGGCCGACATGAGCCACCCAACGCCCTTATCCAGCTTAATAACACCGTCGACCACGGAGAACTGGCCATTGTTTTCTATGACCCATCCGTCCAGATTTTGGCCGTTAAACAGGTGAATGGTATCCGAACCCCTGTCTTTGGGTGCGCAGCCGAAGGCCAGCAGCAGCGAAAAACTGAGTGAAGGCGCCAATAAATGAAATCTATTCATGGAGATGCTCATGATATCTTGATTCAATGGGTGTGAAAAGCCATTCAATCGCAGTCCAGCCTAATGCAGCTTCAACCCACTCAAAACCATAACTGCCAAAGATTACGAAGAAGCGAAATTTAAGGCCTTTTACAAGGAGAGAGCTCAAATTAGGGCTATGGATATGGGACAATGATCGGACCCCATGATTTCAGAATGAATTTGGGCGTCTTTCAGGCGGTGGCGCAAGGACAGGGAAATAAGGAAGTAATCGATACGCCACCCCACATTCCTCGCCCGGGCACCGCTTCGATAGCTCCACCAGGTATAATTTCCCCCTTCGGAGTTAAATTCGCGAAAGGTATCGAGGAAGCCGTTCTGGATGTATTTATGGAAGGACGTCCGCTCTTCGATTGTAAATCCCGCGTTGCGGGTATTGGTTTTCGGGTTGGCCAGGTCGATTTCCTCATGGGCCACGTTAAAATCTCCGCACGCGATAACGGGTTTAATTTTTTCCAGTTTTTTCAGATATCTGCGGAAGGAACTGTCCCACTTTTCTGTTCGGTAATCCAGGCGCGTCAATCCCCTTTGCGAGTTGGGGGTGTAGACATTGACCAGGAAATAGGATGGATATTGGGCGGTAATAACGCGTCCTTCCTGATCGTGTTCCTCATCGCCCAAGCCAAAACTGACCTCAATCGGCTTCACCTTGCTTAGTAACAGGGTGCCCGAGTAACCCTTTTTCTCCGCCGAGTAGCAAAATTGATGGTAGCCGGGAAATTTATAACCGATCTGGTGTGCTTGGGCTTTTATCTCCTGGAGGCAAAGGACGTCGGGTTCTGTTTTTTCAAACCACTCGGTGAATCCTTTTTTAAGAACCGCGCGGATTCCGTTTACGTTCCATGAAATAAAGGTCTTTGACATAAATTTGGGAGCAGGCAATCGATTGGGGGAGTTGAAATCAAGCTTAGCCCGCATATCTCAGTATGCCGTGGAAAGCCGCGGGACTCCAGTGGGAGAGTAAACTAAAACCCACCCGGGAACTGGTCGCTCCACCCGGTACCACCTGGAGGGACGTTCAGAGGTAACGATGAAAGTTCAAGTACTTCAGGAAAAGGCCCCGAATGGGGGTCAGGGAGCACCTAGGCCGTAACATGCGTGAACACCGAGCAGGCCTCGAAAAGGGTAATGCGAACGCCGACTCCGCTGAGATAGGGGGAAGGCTGCCACGGCACACCGAACAAGCCCGTGTCCGGGCGCAACAGGACGTAAAGAGCGACGATAGACGTGTGCTGGTTCGCCGGGGTAGTGGTGATGGCATGGGTGCAAAGGAGTCCCGTAGGAACACGGGAAGCCCCCGCAAGCAGAGCGTTAAGGCTCAAACAGGAATCCCGCGAGGGACAGGCCTGGCCTGCGTGGGTGGCGGAGAGGCCCGTAGTAGTGAAGACGCGCGTAACGAGCGCCGAGCAAAGGGGCCTCAGTTCCAAGGCAACGCAACCAGTGGGGCAAGAGCGGAGATTGGCGCGAGCCTACCACCTCCCGACAAGCTCTTGAAACTACAAGAAACGTTGCATGCCAAAGCGAAGGGAAACCCGGATTACCGGTTTTACTCTCTTTACGACAAACTCTACCGCCCAGATGTGCTGGCCGAGGCCTGGCGACGCTGCCGAGCCAAGGCGGGTGCACCGGGGGTGGACGAGGAGAGCTTCACCTGTATTGAAGCGAAGGGAGTAGCCGTGTGGCTGGGGCAACTGGCGCAAAGTCTCAAAGACAAAAGTTATAAGCCTGACGCGGTGCGTCGGGTATGGATTCCCAAACCCAACGGCAAGCAAAGGCCATTGGGAATCCCCACCATCCGGGATCGGGTGGTGCAGATGGCGGCGGTTCTAGTACTGGAACCGATCTTCGAAGCAGACCTGACAGATCAACAGCATGCCTATCGTGCCAAGCGGTCTGCCCATGGGGCAATCCGCTCAGTGCATGGTTGGTTACAACGCGGATTCCGGGAAGTGGTGGACGCCGACTTAAGCGGCTATTTTGACACCATCCCGCATGCCGAGCTGATGAAGTCTCTGGCCAGACGCATTAGCGACGGAGCCCTGTTGGCGCTGTTGAAACAATGGCTGCAGATGCCGGTAGAACAAAGTGATGGAAGAGGGGGACGGCGCCGGAGTAACCCGGCCCGCCGTCACGGCAGAGGCACTCCGCAGGGAGCGCCTATCTCGCCCCTTCTGGCCAACCTCTACATGCGTCGTTTCATCCTTGGGTGGAAACACCTCGGCTATGAAAGACGGCTGCAAGCCCATATAGTCAATTACGCTGACGACTTCGTTATTGTCTGTCGCAAAAAGGCGGACCAAGCCTATGCGGCGATGACGAAGCTGATGAGTGTACTGAAGCTGGAAATCAATCGGGATAAAACCCGGATCTGTCGCCTGCCCGAAGACACCTTCGAGTTTCTGGGGTATACCTTCGGACGCTGCTACTCAAGGCGCACCGGCAAGGTTTACCTGGGAACGCGACCCAGCAAGAAGAAGATCACCGCCATTAAGAGGAAAATCAGTCATCTGACTAATCGTCAGAGCCGACACCACGAGACGGCCGTGAAGGTGGAGGAACTCAACGCGCTGATGCGTGGCTGGGGCAATTATTTTTGCCTTGGTCCGGTCAGTAAAGCTTATCGCAGCGTTGACGCCCACGCCCGCTACCGGCTACGCCAGTGGTTGCGCAAGAAACATAAGAAACAAGGTCGTGGGATAGGAGCGTATCCGGACGAGTATCTCAATGAGAGACTCGGACTAATGCGTTTGGAACCAACCACGAAGAACCTCCCGTGGGCGAAAGCATGAAATCACCTTGGTCCGTAAGCCGTATGGGGGAAAACCGCACGTCCGGTTTGATGAGCGGGGGAGTGGAAACGGGTCCGCTAAAGGATACCGCGCCACCCCTCGACTCTACCAAATTTTCTACTGTGCTCCGGAATATTGGCACTGGTGCGGCCCTCGTTAAATGCGCGACTTTGCAGGGAGTCGACCCAGCTTCACCCGCGCATCAGCTCGAAGCCCACACCAGCACTCGATCTTCGTTCGCTCGCTACGAATTTGGTAAGCTGTCGCATTCGCTCGGTAGTGAGATATGCGGCTTAGCAGAAACTTTTAATCATCTTCCCATTTCTTTCATCGCAAGTAAATTTTCTTAACGGTTGATAATGATTCGGTTGAACTGATCGAGAAAAAATTCCCCTGGCTGCGACTTTTTTCATCCTACTGGGTTCTTTGAACGCAAATCCATTTCGGATGGAAACTACTTTCAATGACATCTTCACATGGTTTTGAAAACTTCGTTAGGAGATATCAAAATATGGTGTTTACTACAGCAGCACGAATTTTGGGTAATGAAGCCGATGCCCGGGATATCGCACAGGAAGTTTTCCTGCGCGCTTTCAAGCATTACGACTCCATTTCCCGAAGCGATACCGCTGGTGGGTGGTTGAAAACGGTTACGCGAAACCTTTGTATCAACCACCTGACCCGTTACCGGAATCGTTGGTCGATGTTTACCGATCATTTCAGTCGCCGGGGCGAGTGGGGAGATGATGAAGAAATCGTATTGCCGGAGGATGAGAGCAGCGCGTTGGACCTGGACAACCTCGACCGGCGGGAAATCATTGCCGAAGCGCTGCAAGCGCTTCCTGAAAAACAGCGCGTTCCTCTAGTCTTATACCATTTCGAAAACATGAGCTACAATGAAATTGCCAGCCACCTGAAGTTATCTTTGAGCAAAATAAAAACGGATATTTTCCGGGGCCGACAAGCGCTCAAGAAGATATTATTAAGAACCTTGGAGGAGAACCATGAATTTCGCAGCAAAACCTGATCGGGATCGACTCGATCAATTGTTAGACGACGTGCTCGGAGACCTTCCCGAACAGAAAGCGCCGGGGATCTTGCTTCCCGATGTAATGGCGCGGGTCGCTCGGGATGAAGGGAAGGAGCGACAATCTTGGTTGGCGCCATTGCAGTGGTCCGTTGTGCTCGTTTCCACTGGTTGCGTATTGCTAGCCAGTTACTTCAGCCCGGAGGTCCTTGCCTATCTATCCCGCTACCTGGCTACCATTCAATTTGCCGGTGAAATTGAGTCTGTGAATGCAGGTATTCAACTTTTCCCTACGGTTTTTACTGCCCTTGGAAAACTTGTCCTGCTCATTTCTCTCACGGCCCTGTATCCGCTTGCCACGGTGGTAATCGTTTTTTCGGCTTGTTTCTTTGCGGGAATGGCAACCTTAATTTACCGGCTCATGGTTTCGGTAACACATCGACCAACCGCCAACCTTTTTTGTTATGAATAACCTAACCCACATTATTTTACTGGTTCTCTTAGCCACTTGTGCCAGCATAGTTGCGCAGGAGGTTCCTGCAGGTTCCGCCAAGCAACCAGTTCCGTCGGCAGAAACTGAAGCGTCCCTCGTCGAGGATGCCATTAACGAAAGTTCCAACGGTTTGGAAACTGCGGCCGCAGAGGCGGTTGAAATTGCCGAAGAGGTTGAGGAACCGGTTTGGGTTAAGCGCCGTGAAGTTGTAAAGTTTGGCAGTGACAATCGCATTGGACCAAACGAAAGAACCAAAGATATGCTCACGATCGCGGGCAACTCTATCGTGGAGGGTCGCGTCGATGGAGATATGGTCACGATTGCGGGCAACTCTATCGTGGAAGGTCGCGTCGATGGAGATATGGTTACTATATGGGGTGATTCTACTGTTACTGGGTATGTAGATGACGATTTTGTGGTTATTTTGGGATCCGCCGAATTAGGACCTGATGCCGTATTGGATGGGGATGCAGTGGTGATTGGTGGTAAATTTACCGTTCACCCGAATGCCAAAATCGATGGACAACGGGTAAGTATCCCATTGTACTTTGCGGGAATGCCCGGCAAATTTAAGGAAGTCCGAGAGTTCATTCGCGAATGTGTGTTTCTGGCCCGCCCAATTTCTCCCCACGTGACCTTCACACTTTATTTGGCTGGTATCTTCCTCTTATTCTACATCCTTCTGGCGGTTATATTTCCGAAGCCTTTGCAACGAACTCATCGAGCTTTGGAGGACAAGCCGCTTCAGTCCTTCCTTGTCGGGACTTTGGTATATGCGAGTGGCCCGCTATTTCTGCTGCTGATGGCAATTTCGGTGATCGGGCTGGTGTTAGTTCCCTTTGTAAAATTGGCTGTTCTTGCCCTTGCTTTTTTCGGAAAGGCGGTGGTCTTTTTCTACATGGGTAAACAGATCGCTCGAGCCATTCACCAACCCGTATTGGAAAATGCCATTCTATCTATCATCCTTGGGGCGATTATTGTATACGCCTTATATATGATTCCTTTTTTCGGGTTCTTTCTATGGCTTGTGCTTTCAACCTTGGGACTGGGGGCGGTTTGCATCGCAATCGGAAATTCCATTTCAAAATGGAAGGCCGCTGGTCAGGCTGGTCCTCCAGTTTCCGCAGTTGAATCCTCCCCTCAGGTTACCAGTGAATCAGGCGCTTCGGCATCGCATTTGCAAGAACCGGTTCAACCTGGCGCTTCACTCGGTCAGGTGGATAGCGCCACCGCGGTGTTGTTTAGAAAAGTAGGTTTTTGGTGGAGGACTTTGGCTACCCTCATCGATTTAATTCTGATTGGCGCCTTGGTCTTGCTACTGGATATAACCATGTTCCTTATCCCGTTATTTGCTTACTTCATCGTTTTTTGGGGTTGGAAGGGGAGCACCTTGGGCGGGATGGCTCTCGGTATTCGCGTTCAGAAAATCTCCGGGGAACCGCTCGACTGGTCTACTGCCGTCATCCGCAGTCTGAGTGCCACCGTTTCCCTGCTGCCGTGCTTTCTCGGATTCTTCTGGGCCGCTTGGGATCCGGAAAACCAATCCTGGCATGACAAAATAGCGGGTACCACTGCGGTGCGGATTCCCAGGGGCTATACCTGGAACTAATATTCCTTACTACGGGTATCCAGCAAAGACTTTTTGGTCTCACGACGTTGATGATACAGACTAACCAGGCGCGATATGACGACCGCTATGTAGTCGGTCCTGAAAACTCCATAATTAGTTGTTATACAACATTTTATTGTTGCCAATACCCCTTATATTTGACAAGCTAATTGTGCAATTCCGCCCAAAACCTTGTCAAACTTATGAAACCAAGATCTTCGCCTGATTCAACTCAAGGCAGCTTTTTGATGCCCGACCTCCACACCATGCTCGATCAGCGCCAACCGCTTTGCCGCTTGGCCCGAGCCATAGACTGGGAATTCTTTGAGAGGGCCTTTGCCCAGCATTACCATCAATATCAAGGCTCTCCGGCTAAACCGATTCGACTCATGGTGGGGCTGTTGATTCTTAAACAACTTCATGATCTAAGTGATGAAGGCATCGTTGAACAATGGGTACAAAACCCGTATTTCCAGTATTTCACCGGAGCAGAGCATTTTCACTGGCAACTGCCTATTGACCCCACCAGCCTGACTTACTTCCGCAAACGCATTGGTCCGGACGGTTGTGAGCTGATCGTGAAGGAGTCCATACGTGTGCATGGACCTCAAGCCATAGAGAATACGGTGATAGCTGATACCACCGTTCAAGAGAAAAACATCACCTATCCTACCGACTCCAAGCAGTATCGTAAGATCTGCCAGAAATGTGTGGTCATAGCTCAGCGTCACGGAATTAAGCTCAGGCGCAGCTATCGTCGCACCATTCCGAAGTTGATGATGGCCCTACACAACCGGTCTCATCCAAAGCGCGCCAAGCAAGCCCTCAAGGCCCAACGCAAACTCAGGACTATAGCCGGACGGCTGGTGCGCGAGCTCCGACGCAAACTCCGACCCGAGGCTCTCCGGGATCTCGGTTCTGAGTTGGACCTTTTTGATCGAGTGCTCAAGCAGCAACGCAAAGACAAAAACAAGATTTACAGCCTTCATGAACCCGAGGTCAGTTGCATCTCTAAAGGTAAGGAGCATAAAAAGTATGAGTTTGGGCAGAAAGCTTCCATCACGCGCACCCTGCATAGCGGAATAATCGTGGGGGCCCTGAGTTTCGCGGACAACCGCCATGACCCACGCACCTTGCCCGATGTACTGGACCAAGTCGAACGCCTCACCGGGAAGCGTCCTCGCCTTTGTCTCAATGACCGGGGCTATCGAGGGCGCAAGCGAGTCGGTGAAACGCAGATACTGCTGCCAGCAAAAGCGGCGGCCAACGCCAGCGCGTATGAAAGGTCCAAGCTGCGAAAACTCTTCCGCAAACGAGCGGGCATAGAACCGGTCATCGGGCATCTGAAAAATGACCATCGACTCCGACGCAATTTTCTCAAAGGCCTGGCAGGCGATCAGATCAACCTGATGATGGCCGCAGCAGCCTTCAACTTCCGAAAATGGATGAAGCTCTCTAGTGTTTTAGGCGATTTAAACCGGGCCACTATCTTCCCGGAAACAGAAATCCATTTTCTTTCGGTTGCCCACTCTAGACAATAGAACCCGCTGCTGAAATCCGGCCTTTTGGCAATGTTGTGTGTCCTTTAGGTGGATTCCGCATACCTAAAACAATCGCGGGATAAACCCGCTCCTACGATTAACAATACGAAATCGGCACGGCAGCCCGGTATTGTTGGTCCCAGAATCTGCCATCAATACAGCATAACCCCATTTCCGAAAATTGCCTAGACGCGCTAGGCCGGGCGCTTACGGACCATAATGACTTTTTCAGGTTCGACTATGTAGAACAATCCGGCAATACCTTCAAATATCGCGATGGACCGGTTCAAGGAATCTTTGGGAATTACATCGCCAAAGCCAATGGCCGTCAGGACCACAAAGCTGAAATAAACATGGTCATGCAGGTTGGGTTCGCCTGCCATTTCCGTAAACTCCAATCCTCCCGGTTTCAAGACCGCGAAGGCGGCATAAATTGCTCCGCAGGCCATGCCGAAAAGCAGGTAAACAGCTATAGCCGCCGCGAGTGCTTCCTGATCAATTTCCTTCAAATCCTTGAGGTGGTTAATCGTTAGTGCCATGGACAAAAACAGGAGGGCAGAAACTCCCAGGAAGTGAAGGCTCTCAAACTTGCCGTGTGGGAAAACTGTGCAATACCATACCAGGACAAGCACGATAATCGCCGGAACCGTTACTTTGGAGCAATATCTGCGCCCTCTGGCCAGGAGCACCCCTGGCACAATGATGGTCAATGCGATAGGTGTCGTATCGAAGTCGGCTAAATCTGCGATTATCGGCATCCCAACGATAGCCAAAATCAAGGTCAGGAGGAGGAAGCGGAATCTCCAGTTCGAATCCAGGAATTTAAGCGTCATTGGGGTGGGTCTGTTTGAGGTATGAGTTTATTGACCAGGGGGCTGATTGTCATTCCCTGGCCCAGAATTGAAAAGGCCACAACGATATAAGTCATATGCAGGATTAGGTCACGGGAGAGCTCACCACTCAGGGAAAGCGCCAGAGCGATAGAAATGCCTCCCCGCAGGCCGCCCCAAGTGAGCATGGCGATAGTGGTTTTGGGGTTTCCATAACGTAGCTTGGTCAAAGGCAGCGGCAAACTTACCGAAGTTAAACGTGCCAGTAAAATGGCCGGGATTGCCAACAGTCCGGCTACCAGGAATCGAAATTCGAAGCTCCCTGATAGTCCCAGCAGCACCATTCCCATCAGGGTGAATAGAACCGCATTAAGGATGTGGTCGATGCCTTCCCAAAAGATGTCGAGGTGCTGCCGCTCCGAAGCATCAACATCAGGTTTCCGCAGCGCCTTTCCAAACAATAAGAAGGCCCCACTCACTAATAAGCCGGTTGCCATCAGGCCAATCGTCTCTGGCAGCTTTAGTAATCGTGCATTGAATACACTGGCAAGGGCGCTCATTCCCAAGATAACTGCGGCCAGTGTATAAATTTCCATTAAACTACCGAGCTATAGCCGTTTTATAGATGCAGGATCGAAATAAAGCACCTTGCGATCGCCGATGCTTTTGAGGGTGCCAGAAACTTCGACCGGCTCAGCCACGTAATCGAGTACTGCGTTGTTGACAGCTGAACCATCAGGACCAACCAAAAGATAATGGGCAATTTGTCCCTGGGGAGATTTTGCTGTCAGGATGGGTGGAATACCACCTGACAGGCACTGAATGGCACATGCCCGGTGCGTTTTAAAGCGCCCCGGATTCATCAACCCCAAGTGGCACTTCGAATCCACAATTTCTCCACGTAGGGTGGTTTCCCCAACCCTGCTTTCCGGCAAAGGTCGAACCTGGGTTTCCCCCGTTGAGGAAATGCTCTCAGGCACAACCTCAATCATGGCTTCGAGACCATCCCCAAGAAAGATGCCTTTCAGCTTCACCTGCCTGAGGTGAAAAGATTTGGCGGTCTGCTCAGGAAAGCCGAATTTAAGCGGTGAAACTAAATAGAGGATCTTTTCTCCCTCGACCGGTTGATCGGCCACCAGCATGGGAGCCGGTCCATCGACGAGCACTCCGCTGAATTCCCGGACGTGGCCAAAGTCAAACCAGGCAGAGGTCACCGTTTTTTGCAGGGTCCCTACCAGACCTCCAACGACGAGAGCCATAAAGATAAGCCGGAAGGTTGTTTTTTTGAGAAACGCACTGATGGGCGCGGGTGGTTTTTCCTCCCAACCAATGAAAAAGGGCGGCTCTTGATTTAGATCACTCATCTTTTGAGGAGTTTTGAGATTGGGATTGGCTGCAGATTGCCGGTTCTACCGCGGTGCCGGCCGGGTTTGGCTTTCGGTTAATCAGGACGGCTTGGCCGACAATTTTGATGTCAAAAGTGGGGATCTTTTCTGTAAACGGCGCGGGTGACGCGCCGTTATGCGGTTGATACTGATACCCATGCCAGGGGCAGGTTAAACAGCCGTACTTATATTGCCCTTCTGCCAATGGACCGTTCTGGTGCTGGCATACGCCAGAAACGCAGGAAACTTTGTTCCCTTCGTATAATAATACGGCTACTCGCTCGCCACAGACGGTAGCGCCGTAAGGAATGTTTTCAGTCAGATCAGAAACCTGGCAGACGGTTACAAAGTTATCTTGGTCAGCGGTTTCATCCGTCGGCGTTTCGATATCGATCTGTCGTCGGCCACTGGTCAGATGCAATCCACCTATGGTGATAATTCCTATTCCCATTAAAACTACGTAAACGATGGAGGTCTCCGCTTGCAGAAATCCGAAGGCTACGTGAACGACCAGGAATGCGTAGGCAAGGTAGACGAACATATGCAGCGTCTTCCAAACTGGGGCCGTCAAATTTGCCAACCAGAAATCGTGGCTGGTTGCCGCCATCACAAATAAAATTAAGAGGGCGCCAAATCCGAAGGCTTGAAAGGGGAATGAGCTCATTCGGGTGCCGGCATCGCTGGTAAAGATGGATAAAAAGGCGTTGGTCGAACCGCCCACGTGATAGGTTAGCAAGGCGAGCAGGGCATGAATCAGCGCCAGGAGGAACATCGTGACCCCCAGGTGCCGGCGATTGTAAAGCAATGGCAGCCAGAGTTTGTTGCGCCGTGCCAAGGGACCAATCACCAGAATGATATGGAGGAGTGTTATAGCAGCAACGGCGGTCGCCCGCATGAGCAGAATTTCCAGGGTCTCCCGGGGGTGAAAAAAAAGCCCCAATCCGGCAAAGACGGCGAGAAACACAACGACTCCCAAGACGAGTATCCAATCATGCCTTTTTTTATAGGCGGTCCATCCAACTGCTTTGTAGGATACCGACATACTTTAGTTTCCGGAGGCCTCTAGGTCAGGGTTGCCCGGCAAGGATTCCATTTCAGGCCATTGCGGCCGATTTAAAATAGCCAGGATGAAGATTGCGATAATGGCAGGCGCGAGAATCAACCAGATAAGGCGATGGCGGTTTCGGTGGTATTGTTGCATGGGGCTATCGTTTTGCGGCCCGGCGGTGGGCGGAATATTCCTCAGGGGGAGGTGATTTTTTAATCCATCGCTTGAGCAAGTAAGGCCAGAATAGGGCACAACCTGGGATAATGATGATTTTAAATCCCCAACTACCCTCGACCGCGCTGGGATCGATGGTTTTGGCGCCGGCAAAGGCGAAAACCATTCCGAAAACGAAACCGATCAGCAGGTAGGTTCCGAGCATAGCGAGGAGAAGAGAAATGAGGCCTTCCATCATTAAACCAGCAGGCTGTCAGTCATTATTTCCACTGTAGCAGGGCCTTGAAAATCGCGCGCTTCTGCCATGGCTTCGTCCAACTGGGCCGGATCTGTGACCCGTATCCCCATACCTCCGCAAAGGTTTACATATTCCGCGAAGTTCGGGTTATGTAAACCGGTCTTCCAGACTTCGAAATGCGCCGCGCGCTGTTCTTTTGAAATTTTTCCGAGTTCGTCGTTGTGCAGCAGTAGATGGGTGATGTTCATATGGTACTTTACCGCCGTTAGCACCTCGGCCAAATACTGCCCGAATCCTCCGTCTCCACTAACAACCCATACGGGCCGGCCTTTGAATTGAGGATCGTCTTCCTGGGTGGCAGACCATGCGCCCATGGCTGCCGGATAACCGAAACCAATCGAACCCAAGTAGCCTGACATCAGCACGGCCTGTTTGCCGCTGGCCTCGAAGTAGCGGCCGAATGAATAGGTGTTGTTTCCAACATCTACCGCGATAATTGCATTTTCCTGACATTGGCGAGTCATGGCAGCGAAAACCGAAGCGGCATTGATTCCTTTACCGGAGTCGTCCTGCAGACGGCTATCCTTTTCTTCCCGCCAAATCTTCCAGCGCTCAGCCACTTCTTCCCGCATATTTTGCCGCTCGACCTTTTGCGGGAAAGCTTGGTGGAGTTTATCGAAGGTGCGTCCTATTTCTCCCAACACCGGGACTTCGACCGAGTGAAATTTGCCCAGAGCCATCGGATCGAAGTCGATTTGAATGATAGGGGAATAGGGGGTTATACCGGTGTGATTGGAGAAGGAGGCGCCCACCGCGATGATCCGGTCGGACTCATTCATAAACCAACTTGCGATGGGGGTGCCGGAACGGCCCAGCACCCCACAACCGAGCGGGTGGTTGTCGGCAATCAAGCCCTTGGCTTTAAAGGTGGTTAATACGGGAATATCGAGTTTCTCAGCGAACCTAATGATGCTATCCATGTGGAAGCGAGCGCCATGCCCGACAATAAGAATCGGGCGTTTCGCCGCTTTGATCATTGCCACTGCTTCTTCAAGCGCTGCTGGGGGCGGGGCGATTTCCAGAGCCGCCATTCTGCCATTGGGCGATCCGGCCTGGCCTTCTTTATTATCCATTTCCTGCACCTCATTTGGCAGAACCAGCGTAACCGGGTTGCGAGTGATAAGGGCATTCTTAAGCGCAAGGTTAACCAGCTCGCCGTGTTTTGAGTCCGCATAAACGGTGTGATTAAAAGCAGAGACGTCCTTGAAAGCGCCCATGAGATCGACCTCCTGAAAAGCGCCTGGCCCCAAGACCTGGGTGTCAACCTGTCCAGTTAATGCCAAGAGAGGCGCTCGATCGACTTTGGCATCGTAGAGCCCAGTCATCAGGTTGGTTGCGCCAGGACCTGCAATGGTAAGGCAGGCTGCCGGGCGTCCGGTCAGTTTGGCGTAGCTTGAACAGGCGAAAGCCGCGGCCCCTTCATGGCGGATACCGTAAAAGCTGAGGTTGCCGGCTTCCTCCTGAACGCGGAGTGCATCGGCCATTCCCAGGTTGGAGTGGCCCACCATGCCAAAGACCTGCTTTATACCCCAGTTGACCATGGTTTCTGCCACCACGTCGGAGTTGCTGCGTTGCCGCTTGGTCTCAGGTTCCAGGCCGAGATAAATTCCATCTTCACGTTCTTCGACAGGAAAAGAGGGCAGACTATCGCCATGACCTCCAGGTGACTCCCCGTTTATGGGGTCGAAATCCCAGCCGTGCCATGGACATCGGAGCCAGCACCGGTCTTCAACGCCAGCTTCAATCGAGCCTTCCCCCAATGGGCCGCCTTGGTGGGGGCAGGCATTTGTTAGTGCTCCATATTGTCTTTGGAAATTGGATACGGCGAAGGTTTCTGTGCCTACCGTAGCAGTGGTAACACGTCCATCGGGAAGTTCATCGGATTCGAGGATTTTATGCCAAAGGAGCTTGTCGTTTTTTTCGGTCATTTGTTTGAGGATTGGGAGATTCTTTAATTACCGGCTCGTGGAGGCAGTTCGCCACCTGCCCAGGGGATACCGGTCAGCTTGGCCATTTTTTCATCGTAGGTGGAAAGGTCATCAATATTGAATTTCGTAAAGCTGTTGTAGCCGCAGGCCCGGCTAAGAACTTTCATCAATTTAGTGCTGCCTTGAAAAAAGTTTTTCAACCGGGTAGCCGAAGCCGCTATGTTCAGCCGCTTGCGCAGGTCATCCCTTTGCGTAGCAATACCGACCGGGCAATTGTTGGTGTTGCAGGCGCGCATGCCGATACATCCGATTGCTTGCATAGCTGAGTTGGCGAGGGCGACGCCATCAGCGCCAAGAGCCAAGGCTTTGACAAAGTCCGGAGCAGTGCGAAGTCCGCCTGTAGCAATCAGGGTAACACCCCGGGCCTCGCAGCGATCCAGATGCCGCCGCGCCCTAGCCAGTGCCGGGATGGTCGGCACGGAAATGTGATTTCTAAAGATGGTCGGCGCGGATCCCGTGCCACCACCACGGCCATCAATAATGAGGTAGTCGACCCCAGCTTCGAGGGCGAAATCGATGTCCTTCTCGATGTGTTGTGCCGACATCTTGAAGCCGATGGGTATGCCCCCCGTCAGCTCGCGCACATGATTGCCGAAATCGGCAAAATCCCGGGCAGAGGAGAATTCAGCAAAACGGGGTGGTGAAATAGCAGTGGTTCCGGGCTCCAGTCCGCGAACTGCCGCAATCTTTCCCTGTACTTTGGCGCCGGGCAAATGGCCGCCGGTGCCAGTCTTTGCTCCTTGACCACCTTTAAAATGGAAGGCTTGAACCTTGGTCAGTTTATCCTCCGAGTAGCCGAATTTGGCGCTGGCTAATTCGTAAAAATAACGGCTGTTTTCCGCTTGTTCCTCGGGCAGCATGCCGCCTTCACCGGAGCAAATACCCGTGCCGGCCATTTCTGCTCCACGGGACAGGGATACCTTGGCTTCTTCGGAAAGGGCTCCAAATGACATGTCCGAAACGAGCAGCGGAATATGGAGTTTAAGTGGTTTTTTGGCATTCGGACCAATGACCAATTCAGTGGAGACTTCCGCATCGTCGAAGAGGGGAAGTTTATGCAGCTGGGCAGTCAGAATCTGAATGTCGTCCCAACTGGGGAGTTCAGTCCTCGGCACCCCCATAGCAGCGCTGGGACCGTGGTGTCCCCACTTGCTAAGGCCAAACTTCGCGAGCTGCTGAATTTCGCTTACTTTGTCTTCTTCCTGGGTCGGGTGTATATCCGCATAGTTGCCTAGATAAGCCTCCCGGTCGAAGGGTTGGGGGTGCTCATTTTCCCAGGCTGCAATTTCGTCTGCATCGACCAGGACCTGGTTGTCCTCCACCCAGGAAGCAAACTTGTAAAGGACCTCTTGATTGTTGTACTCCGATATGCCGGTATCAACGCGAAAGTCCCAATTGTGAACACCACATATCAGGTTTTTTCCGGATATAAAACCATCGGCCAGTAATGCGCCGCGGTGGGCGCAGCGTCCGTAGAGGACGGAGAGCTCTTCTTCCGATTCGCCGTAACGGGTGACCACTAAATCGATATTTTCAACCAGGGCATGCGAAGGGTTATTAATTTCGAGTTCCGAGAATTTGAAGAGAGATACAGGACGCATTTTATTGATGATAGTTTTGCTGAATATGATTTTGAGAATGCCTGAGGATATCTCAACCCCCCCTACGCGGGTTGAATTACGAAAGTAAAACTTTCGATTCCCCGTTCGCAAGGTATAACTCGCTGGAGTTACATGAGAAGTTTTTTTCAGTCATGCGATGATTGGTTTTATCAATTTTTACTCGCCGCCCTTTTACCCTTGTAAGAATCAGCTCAGTTTGTTGGCATTTTTTTCCTCGCGGCGCGTGATTTGGTTACTTTCATATATTGCTGAATATCAGCAAATTAGCTACTCCGCGTGCCTTTTTTATGCAAATTGCGGGCGGGGAAGGTTCATTACCTGGCATCAAATTTTGAATTAGGTTTGCTACAATGCCCTTTTCTATCTCAAAAGATTCGGAAATATATGGGTTAGAACATGTTGGAAAACCTGCATAGGCTTTGGGAACTTTTGCTGAGCTCCTTTCAGTGGGGACTGGGGGTGTTGTTATCAAACATTTTTACCGTGGTGGGATTTGTTCTCGCCATCGTCATTATCGTGCGCGTTTTTCGCGAGCAACGACAGCCCAGCAGCCTCCTGGCCTGGAGCTATTTTGTTTTACTGATTCCCTACGTGGGCGTGCCGCTTTACCTCCTATTTGGCGGTCGCAAGCTGAAAAAACGTATTCGCGCCAAGGGGCTTCTTAAACATGCCACGGCAGTGGATACAGATCTACCGTATGTTGAAGATATCTTTCTCACCCGTGGAAATCGGGTGCAGTTTATTACCGATGGTGTCGAGGCTTTTCAACTTTTCTGTGACGCGATAATGGAGGCGGAAAAGGAAATTCACATTCTGACCTACATCCTTAGCGATGACGCGGTCGGAAACAAAATTGTCCGCCTATTGACCGAGAAGGCGAATAGCGGAGTTCGCGTATGCCTGTTGCTAGATGCGTTGGGCTCCTTTAAACGGCCCCGAAAACAAATTAAATTATTGGAAGAAGCCGGAGGGGAGATTCATTTGTTCATGCCGGCTTTTCCCTTTCAGACCCACGGCTGGGCCAACCTGAGGAACCATCGCAAGATAGCCATTTTCGACTGCGAGCGCGCCATTCTTGGTGGGAGAAACCTGGACTGCCGTTTTTTGGGTTCTGAAGCGGACCCAGAGAGATTTTATGACTTTGGCGCCCTTTATCGAGGTACAATTGTAAACCACTTAAATCGGATATTTCTCTCGGACTGGGCGTTCGCTTCCAAGCAGAAAATTGCAGACATAAACTGTTTGCAGCCGCCGGAAAAAATTGAAGTTGGTCAAAGCGACGTGACTGGTATAGCAAGTGGACCCGACGTCGAGGGCGATCCGCTCTATGAAAAAATGGTCAACCTCATGCAGGAGTTTGAAAAAGAGCTGACCATCGTAACACCTTATTTCATTCCCGATGAGATCCTGACCCAGACCCTGGTCGTAAAGGCGCGAAGCGGAAAAAAAATTACGCTTATCCTTCCCGAGTATTCGAACTTGAAATTGGTAGATTTCGCCCGGTCCTATTACCTGCGTATTTTACAATCAGCCGGTATCAAAGTGCTCCTCTTTCAACCGGGCATGTTGCATGCCAAAGTCATGGTTGCGGATGGTTCAGTCGCTATTCACGGATCGGCCAATCTAGACATTCGTTCGTTGTTTGTGAACTTTGAAATCGGCATGGTCCACACCTCCGAAGAGGACATCCGTGCGATCATGGATTGGATGGGTCACATCATAGCGTGCTGTCGGCCCTATGGATTGGAGAGGGAACTCCATCCTCCTCGTCTGCGCAGGGCTTTGGAAGAGGCGAGCAGGTTAATCACCCCGCTACTTTAGTCCGGATAATATTCTTTATACAGTTTTTCCGCGTTGCCGCGTCCAAAAAAGCGGGATGCCTTATATCGGATAACAAAAAAGATGACCTGGCAAATACGCTTCAGGGGGCTTTCTTTCTCCCATCTCCTCGCCGAGCAAAGCATGGCACCTCCCAGGAATAAGAGATCGCCCCGCTTCTTTAATTTTGCGGTTAATTCGACGTCTTCCATCAGTGGTATGTCGGGAAAACCTCCAGCCCGGTTTAATTCTTCTCGCCGGAAAAACTGACCTTGGTCACCAAAACTGTTTTGCAGGAGCTGGGCGCGCAAATCGTTCAGTCCCTCTACCAACAATAGAACGGACTTTTTGTCATCCGCCTTGAATCGCTGGCCCAGGGCGCCTCCAACCGCGGCCGGATTTCTTTGCATTGACGTCATGATCTGCCCGATCATGGGCTTGGTCAAAAGGGTGTCAGCATGGAGAATTAAGAGAATATCTCCGGTGGATGCTCGGACTCCTGCGGCGATTTGATGACCTCTTCCCTTACGGCTCAATATCCAATTCGCCCCAAAAGACTGGGCGATTTCCTTAGAGTTGTCGGTGGACCCTCCATCGATGACCAGAATCTCCTTAGTGGGTAAACCGCAATCCCTTAGGCTGGCCAAACAAGCGGGCAGGTGTTTGCCTTCGTCAAGACAGGGTATCACGACAGATATTGTTTCTGCGTTTCGTTCACCCGGTTTGGTGATCAACTGGCTTAGACGGTTGAAAAAGGATGGCGCCCAAAAGACGTAAAACGGAATCCATTGAGTCAAAAAGTATACCGTGGGTTGATACCAGGTCCCCGTTTTCCCAAAATAGTCCCAGGCGGAAAAGTAGAGACAGGAAAGTCCGGTCAAAAGGATCCATGCGGCTGATGGAAAGATGGCAATCCCCGGCATTAGCCAGGACAAATACCAATAATGCACGGTGGGGGAAAGCAGCAGAAGAGCTGCAAAAATGGCATAACCTCCTTTGACGACGTCCTTTACTCTAAGGCTAATGAGCAGAACTACCATCAACAATATTGCGGTCGATAGCTTTGAGGCAGCGTGCCGGTCTTCCAGCCAGTCTATCAGCAAGTAGCTTATGAATCCGTTGTGGGACATGGTTCCCCCAAATTGCAGTATGCCGTCCAGGAGATTTGGCATGTCCCGCCAAAAATATAGGGAAGGAATCAAAAGGGGCAGGCTGATCCACAGTACTTTGGGAGACTTTCGATTCCAAAACAGCAGCGGAATCAGCAATAGGCTGACTATTTTAATCTGGATGCTAATTCCCAGCATTACCCAGGACCACGATGTTTTTCCATCTTCCCATAACAACAAAGCTGCCAGTACGGTAAATACAAACAATGCGTCGAAGTGGGCTTCCCCGGAGAATCCGACCAGAGTTACCGGACTGAACGCATAAAAGAGCGCGTTTTTGGGATGCATGCTCCTCCTGGTCAGGCATAACAGCAGGAGCCCAATCACCCCCAAATCCGTCAGGGCTGAAAAAACCTTGTAGGTAGCGGGGAGGTAGGCGACAGCATCCAGGGCGGCGAATACCAGCAGGATCAGGGGAGGATAGGCCGTCTTACTATCTTTATGATTCATTGCTTCCCAATAGGAGTCGCGCAATGGATTCCATTCTTCCGAGTCGGCCGTGTATTGGTATGGACTTTCTCCATGCAGGACCAATTTCCCTTCCCAGAGGTAGCGGTTGACATCGTCGCTGAATGGAAAGGGGTGAAGTAGTATTCGCGAAACAGCCGAAACTCCCAGGATCAGCAGAATAGCGGATTTACGACTCTGAATATTGGGGAAAACGGCCCACGCACAAACGCCCACTAACACCATTGCTCCATAGAGAAGCATGAGGGCGCGTGCCTCGGTGGCCAGGGACTCTATTCGGCCGGCCTGAAAGCACAGTAAGAAAAACAGGCAGCATACAATTGCGAAAACCGTATTCCTCAACCGATCAATCACGGGATTGATGGCTATGCTGGCGCGGATTCGAGTTTAGTCCATTTAAACCGCTTCAGGGGATTACCGGGCCTCCATGATTGCATGAGTCCCAAAAAACCAATATAACCAAAACCGAGGGCGTTAATGAACAAGAACGGCGCAACAAACCATTTTCCCAGTGGGAAAAACTGAAACACCGAATACCAGCAATATCCACTCAGTGCAATTTCCAGAAGGGGTAAAATGGGCATTTTTACCCGGTAAGTCTTAAGCGGTGCATTCCCCATTTTTGGGGTGCGAATAAAATCACTTTGCTTGCCGATCAATGCTTCTATTACGGCCCGTGCATTTGAAATGGCAATGCCTACTCCGGTAATCATAAGTAGGGGAATCCTGATCAGCCTGAAGTGCCAGGGGATGCCGGTGTGCTTCTGGCTAAACCAGTAGAGGGTGCAGGGTGCGAACGTGGCCAGGCTCATGATCAGGCCTGCCGTGAAGAATAAGTTAGTAGGCAATTGACTTTCTGCTACCACGCTGAAGGGAAGACCGAGAAGCGCCAGAATGACCATAAAGGGATGAATTGCAAAATGGGTGAGGTGAAAAAACCCCTGCACCTTTTGCAAACAACTGAGGTCCGATCTGCCCAGTGCCGGCAACAACTTCAGGGCGGTTTGTATAGACCCTTTGGCCCACCGGAACTGCTGGCTCTTGAATGCCGCAACATTATTTGGCAATTCGGCTGGCACCACCACTTCGGGCACGAAAGAGGCCTTCCAGCCGGCAAGTTGGGCGCGATAGGAGAGATCGAGATCTTCGGTCAAAGTATCATGTTTCCATCCCCCTGCCTCAACGATGGTTTGCTTACGCCACATCCCGGCAGTGCCGTTAAAATTCATGAACAGCCCAGTAAAGGCGCGAGCGCTTTGCTCAATGATGAAGTGCCCGTCGATACCCAGCGACTGGGTACGCGTTAACATGGAATCTTCCTTATTTAAATGACCCCAGCGAGCCTGAACCAGACCCACTTTCCCATCGTTTAGAAAGAAGGGTACCATTTTCTTGAGAAAGTCCGGTTTTGGAACAAAATCGCCATCAAAAACCGCCAGGAATTCGCCTTTAGCGATTCTCGTGCCCGCATCCAGGGCTCCGGCTTTGAAGCCCACCCGGTCCGACCTCCTCACCACATGGATATCGAGCCCGGTACTTTTCAGAGTGGATACAACCTGGTCGACCAGGGACTTCGTCTCGTCGGTTGAGTCATCCAGGATCTGGATTTCATGTTTACCCGCGGGGTAATCCATGGCCGCAACGGCCCGGATAACCCTCTCGGCCACATTTAATTCGTTGTAAAGGGGAACCTGGGTGGTAACGCGTGGAACGCGTTCGGGATTGTTCCACCAAGTTTGAGACTCCACAATCAGTTTGTGATTGGCATCATTACCCTTACGAAACCTCCGCAGATAGAACAGAATCAGGACGTAACAGTTTACGCTGTATGAAAACAAAAACAGCGATGCTATAAAGTAGATGGCAAGTATGGAAAATCCAATCATAGCCCGCGGATGAGAACCATTTATTCCAGGAGAAAATTAGGGCGCCTCGCGATATTGACTCACTTCCCCATCCGGTTGGGAAAGGTGAGCTCGGCAATACCCGATTTATCCAGATCCCCCAATCCCATGGCTTTCATGATTTCGTATTGATCATAGGTGGCCTGGGCCAGTGGAAGGCGCAAATTGACCTCCTTGGCCAGGTTCAATGCGATCAGCGAATCCTTGGCGGCATGTTCGGAGGAAAAGTAGCACTCGTGGTCGCGTATCATCATATCTTCAGCATCGGTTTCCAGCACTCGGGAATTGGCTCCAGTCTGGGCAAAAACTTCACATAACATTTCCAGGTCCAGCCCGAGCGCCTTGCCCAGGCCCAACCCTTCGGCCAGGCCGGCAGTGTTGATATTCATTACCATATTGACCAGGGCCTTTACCCGTGCCGCTGATCCGGCCGGGCCGACAAAACGAAGGGATTGGCTAATGGATTCGAGAATTTGCTTTACCCCGGAAAACGCCTCTTGTTCGCCACCGACCATGAGATAAAGCGTGCCTGCGCGAGCCTGTGGAATGCTCGAAGCCATGCAGGCTTCCAGCGATTGCCCCCCGGCGTCCCGGCAGTCTGCTTGCAACTTCTCGTGCACGGCGGGGCTGAGGGTGGCGCAGTTAACAAAGGTCTTATTCTGGGCTTCCATGAGGAGGTTGTCGGATTCTGCGTAAAAGATTTGGTCCATGGCCTGGTCGTCCGTTACCACCGTGAAGATGACATCGGCCAGAGAACACACTTCTTTTAATGTGTCACAGGCTTTGCTCCCGGTTTGATCTGCCAAATCGTTTGCGGCCTGAGCATTGACGTCGTAGACCGCCGTGACCGGGTATTCACAATCATGAAGACGCAGAGCCATGTTGAATCCCATGCGTCCTACACCTACAAATCCAATTCGAGTATCTGCCATAATTTAAGAAGAGTTTAATTCGTTTTTTGATTGGGATGAGTTATAGCTTATTTCGAGAAATAATACCAATTCTAATCGCCCATAGGCAGGTTTCGGCCCAATTGAGTGTAAGGAAAATGAATTATTTTTTGCCGTTCTTTTTCACCTCGGCGATTTGTTTGTCCCAAGGTTGCTCCTTAAACTTCTTCCGGTTTGAGGAAGAGAGCTTTCGCAGGTAATCAAAATAAGCTTTTTTCATTTCGGGACTCAACTCGTTCCAGCGGTCGATAGTTTCCTTGCGCTGTTCGGTTGGAATCTTATTCAGGTTTTGGATATGAGAAAGGGTCTTTCTGCGCTCTTCCGGAGACATCTTTTCAATGGCTTCCAGCGTCAGGCGCATGCGTGCCAGATCATCCTTAGGCATTTTCAGAAACTGCTGCAAGGTTGCCAAGTCCTCCTTAGTCGTTTTGCCTTCGGCTTTGGCATCGGCGCCCCAGGTCGCTACCCAAAAGGTCAGGGTGGCCAGTAAAACAAACCCGCTCCTCCACTTTCCAATCGTAAACACTCCGGGCTTTTGTTTCATGATCCAGCCTCGTCTAAAAATACATACAAGGGAACGGTTTTCTCGAGCTCAATGAGAACTTTTGCCGAAGAAAGCGTTTCTTCAACAAAAAGCAATTCTTCGTAATTCATAGCGGAAAAGTCGGCTTGGGCAAGTAGATGTTCTTTCGCCGGTGCGTTTTGATTCTGCCAAATGGACCAGCTAATTGCGCTCACTAATAATACCGCTACTGCTATTCCCGCCTTGGCAAGCCAGCTCCGGTAGGGGAAATCAATCAGCCGTGGATTATCCCGCTCATAAATCCGCTCCAGGGTGCGTGCAGTAAAATCTTGCGAAATAAGAGGTCCGCTAGATAGCAGCGCCTCCAATTCTTGGTCGGTTACCGGCGCAACTTTAAGAAGGGTGCGCTCCAGAAAAGAATCCCTTGGCCGTAACGGATGCGATGCCAAGGCTGCGTCCAACTCCTGGTCTGAAATGGATTTACGGGGTCGGTTCATCGCAGGTCCCCCATTTCCTTTTTGAGGCGTGTCCTGGCTCGGAATATCCAGGTTTTCACCGCGTTTTCACTGGCTTTCATAATTTGGGCGATTTCCCTATAGCTGAGCTCTTGTTGTTTGTAAAGCAGCAGGGCGGTTCGATGTTTTTCCGGTAATTGCTTGATGGCAACCTGAAGGACTTCTTCGATTTCCGCCAGGCGGCGTTGGACTTCCGGATCTTCCACCACCTCGTAATGAAGATTCTGGGGGTCCACGAATTTCATCGGTTTCCTCTTCTTGCGACGAAATTCATTGAGCAGCACCCGGCGTGCAATGTGGAAAAGAAAAGTGGAAAATTTAGCCCGGGCTTGGTAGCGGCCTGCCGCCCGATAAAGTTTTATAAAGACCGTCTGGGCCAAATCTTCCGATTCCTGGTAGGATCCCAAAGACCTGTAGAAGAAATTTATAAGAGGAGACTTCCACTTGTCGATCAGTGTGCGCAGGGCCTCCGTACTGCCTTCGCCCACCCGGTACATCAAGAAGATATCTTCGTCGACGGGAGCCTGGGCCTCATCATCCATGGTCACGTTGCCTACGGACATTGGAACCGGCTGCCAAGCGGATATTTGATTACCGACACACTGCACACGGAGTGAATCACCTTCCAGGCCGGTAAGTTACAACTTTTTCAGCCAAAGTCTATTCATCATTCTGACTGTTAGGGTATTACTGAACACCATTCCTTCACATAGGTTACAATTGAGTGAAACTTGTGAGTAAATTGTGGGAAAATTTTCTTCTCAGCTATTGTCAGGGACTTAGGTATTATTCACAACTGTGAACAAATAAAAACCGTTGACACAAGATATAGGGGTGATCATTAATTTGACCCACTACATATGGGGGCGCTCAAACAAACCAGTCTTTCAAGTTACCTTTGATCTTTTTCAGCGAGTTACTGTCCATTCTGGTCTGAGTTCTTTCACCTACTCCACAATCCTAACCTGCCTTTAAACCACTCTTTCTTTTTCAGCTCATGGGAAAATCTTTTTCTATCGGAAATAAAACCTTTGTGCTCGATACGGCAAAAGCGGAAGCCGCTTTTGCCGCCAAAAAAGTCATCAATGGTGGCGAGACCATGACCTTTAACTTGCTGCCGCTCAAGTATAAGTGGGCCTACGACCTCTACCGCAACATGAAGGCTAATCATTGGGAGCCCGAAGACATTCCCATGAATAAAGACATCGAGCAATGGAAGTCGGACCACATGCTCAGCGAGGTGGAGCGCTGGATCATTCGCATGGGCATCGGCTACTTTTCCGCGGCCGAAGGTATAGTGGGCGACAACATCATCCACGTCATCCGCGAGGCCGTTACCGCACCCGAACTCAAACTGGTTTTGGGTCGCCACGCTCACGAGGAAAACATTCACGCGGATTCACTGCTTTATATGATCAGCTCACTGGGCATAAATCCGCACGAATGCGAGGCCATGTTTGAGGACATTGATACCATCTTTAGGAAAAATGAATTTGTTTCACGCACCTCCCGCGCATTGCGTCGCGACTTGGACCTGACCACAACGGAAAACAAGCAGCTCCTGGCCAAAAACATGTTCGTTTTTGGTCAGTGTATGGAGGGCACCCAGTTCTATGGATTGTTCGGCATGATTCTCTCCCTTTACCGGCAGAACAAATTTCCCGGCATCGGCCAGATGTTCCGTTATACCCTCAGAGACGAGTCCAATCACATAGAACTCCTCCGCAATCTATTCATGGACCTCATTTCCGAGAATCCCGACGTGTGGACCGAGTCATTTCGGGAAGATTGCCGCCAGCTCATGGACGAGGCCATAAGCCTCGAAAAAGACTTCATCAACGATTGTCTGCCGGTCAATGCAGTGGGTCTCAGCGCCGAAGATTTTACCCATTACATCGACTATATTGCCGACCGCAGGCTGGAAGGGGTTGGCTTGGCGCCGCTGAAACCCGATGTTAGAAATCCATTCCCCTGGCTGGCGGAAATGATGGATATCAAAAAAGAACAGAATTTCTTCGAGGGCCGAGTGACCGAATACCAAAAGGCCTCTTCCCTATGCTCAGTAGACGACGATGAACTCTAAAAACTCCAACTTCTGCCAATAACTATCCTCATGCTCAAACGTAGTTCTACCCTTAAAGAAGATCTCGCCCTCAAACAGATTGTCCGGGACAACCTTGAGGAAAAATCCCAATTCAATTGGAGGGACGTGTTGAATGACGACCGCCTCGTTCAGCCCGATATCAAGGTCGAATCTCAGGAGGGAATTGTAGATATCGACCTGGCCGATATCGCCGACACCGTTGGAAAGGCCTTGTCCAACTTGCTAATGTCCAGGGACGAAAAAAATGTGTTCACCGCGCAGAATCAAAAGTTTGTAGCCAACATTACCCATGAGGTCGGTAAGCATCTCCTTAGCCTTCCCCATGAACCGGGTGAATCGAATCACATTTCCCAGCAGGAACTCAACCTGGAGATCGAAAGAACTCTAGTGCATAACAACGCCCACGACGTGGCGAAAAGCCTAGTTATCAACCGGTCACACCTGATTCCGGTCCAGCACCCCAGGTCTATCTGCCGGGTGATACGCCGAAACAACCAGGTCGTCCCCTGGAACGAAAACAAAGTCGAAATCGCGATCAGAAAGGCATTCCTATCACAGGAAAAAGATTCTTCTCCGGCCGTGGAGGTAGCTCAGACGGTTTCTCGCTGCGTGCGCGACTCGCGCCGAACTTTCATCCATATCGAGGAAATTCAAGACCTGGTTCAGGAAGAACTGATGAAGGCGGGACACTTTAAGGTGGCCGAGGCCTACATTCTCTACCGGGCTCAGCGCTCCTTGTTGCGCGAGCTGGAAGGCGAACAGTCCATGGATGTGCCGGACGTGCAGCAAGGTTCCATGGTGTTGGTAAAACACGACGACGGTTCAACTTTCTTTTGGGACGGAGCAGACCTCAAGGAACGCATTCGCTATGCCATGATCGGTCTGGATCTCATCATGAGCGAGGACGAGATCGAAGCCGAGCTGAGACGATCTCTTTTCGATGAAATTACGCGGGCAGACTTGCGCAAAACTATCATTCTAAATGCTAAATCGCTCATCGAAAGAGATGCCGATTTCGCCAAATTCGCCGGGCGTATCCTCAGCACTTACATCTATGAGGAGGTCATGGACTGGGATGTCATCAAGCATGGAATTGGCGCCCTCAAAAGGTTCCATGCAGACTATTTTAAAAAGTACCTTCAGTACGGAATCTCAATAAAGCGCCTGTCGCCCAGCTTGCAGGAATTCGACCTGGATAAATTGGCTGAAGCTCTCGATCCAAATGCAGATCTCGATTTTGATTACCTCGGCATCCAAACGCTCTACGACCGATACCTGACCATCGACAAAACGGGCCACCAACATCGGCGCATCGAAACCCCTCAGATCTTCTGGATG
The DNA here is from genome assembly GCA_965250065.1 of Opitutales bacterium. Taxonomy (GTDB): domain Bacteria; phylum Verrucomicrobiota; class Verrucomicrobiia; order Opitutales; family UBA2995; genus JAABVD01. Next base: position 3,210,987 of record OZ252288.1, on the reverse strand, counting down.
CGCGTAGCCATGGGGTTGTTCGTGGCGGAGATCGAAGAAAAGGAAGACAAGGTCATTTCACTATATACGCTTTATAAAAACCGCCTGTTCTGCTCATCCACTCCAACCCTGTTCAACTCCGGCACTCTACATTCCCAACTATCCTCGTGCTACCTGTATTGGGTTGATGATTCCATAGAAGGCATCATGCAGCGTGGAATTGCCGAGAACGCCTACCTATCAAAATGGGCAGGCGGTCTCGGCGGCAGTTGGACGGCTGTTCGCGGAACTGGTGGTTATATCAACGGCACCAATGGGGAAAGTCAGGGTGTCATTCCCTTTCTGAAGCTGCACAACGACCAGCTCGTTGCCGTAAACCAGGGCGGCAAGCGCCGCGGATCGGGTTGCGCATACCTGGAGACCTGGCACAATGACATAGAGGACTTTCTCGAACTGCGCCGCAATACCGGGGATGAGCGAAGGCGTACCCACGATATGAATACGGCCAACTGGATTCCGGATCTCTTCATGAAACGCATGGAGAACCGGGAACACTGGACTTTTTTCCGCACCAACGAAGTGCCTGATCTTCACGACTCCTACGGTAAGAACTTCGAGGAGAAATACCTGGCCTACGAGGCGAAGGCCGAGGCGGGTGAAGTTTGGGGCCAAAAAGTTCCGGCTATCGAAATATGGAAAAAGATGCTGAAGATGATCTTTGAGACCGGGCACCCCTGGATCACTTTCAAAGATCCCTGCAATATACGGAGTCCGCAGGACCACGTTGGAGTCATTCACAGTTCAAATCTATGCACGGAAATCACCCTCAACACCGGTCATGATGAAACGGCCGTTTGCAACCTTGGATCCGTCGTTCTGGAGAATCATTTGGACGACCAGGGTAACCTCGACCTGCGCAAACTTCGCCATACCGTGCGGATTGCCGTGAGGGTGTTGGATAACGTAATCGACATTAATTTTTATCCCACCGAACCAGCTCGAAATTCCAACCAGCGCCACCGTCCAGTAGGTTTGGGAGTCATGGGCGTGCAGAATTCACTTTATAAAAAGAACATTCCGTTCGCATCGCGGGAGGCGGTCGATTTCAACGACGAGTTCATGGAAGCAATCGCCTATTTTGCTTACGAAGCTTCCAGCGATCTGGCCAATGAGCGAGGTTCCTACAGTACCTTTGAGGGCTCGAAATGGGACCGGGGTATCCTACCGGAGGATTCTCTCGATGAACTGGAAAAGCAGCGCGGGATCAAAGTTGAAGTTCCGCGTGGGGGAAAAATGGATTGGGACGGTTTAAAGAAAAAGATTAAAAAGCAGGGCATGCGCAATTCCAATGTGCTGGCCATTGCGCCAACCGCAACCATATCCAATATCACCGGCACATCGCCCTGTATAGAACCCGCCTATAAGAACCTGTTCGTTAAGAGCAACCTGTCGGGCGACTTCATCGTCCTCAACCAGTTCCTCGTGCGCGATCTGAAAAAGGAAGGGCTCTGGGGCCAGGAGATGCTGGATAACCTGAAATATTTCGATGGAGAAATACGCGACATCGATTCTATTCCGTCTCATTTAAAGGAAAAGTATACCACCGCGTTCGGCATTGATTACCACTGGTTTGTGGATGCCGCCTCGCGGCGCCAGAAGTGGATCGATCAATCCCAATCGGTAAACCTCTTTATGGCCAAGCCCGATTTGAAGACCCTTTCCCACATGTATCGAGCGGCTTGGAGAAAAGGCCTTAAAACCACCTATTACCTACGCACCCTTGGAGCCTCCAATATCGAGAAGGCCACCGTTAAAGTGAAGAAAGAGATGCGAGGTGTGGTAGCGCGGGAAAATAAACCGGAGTACACCGAAGAACAGAAGCAAGCTTGTAGTCTCGACGCCATGATGAAGGGTGGAGAGTGCGAAGCATGCCAATAATATATGCGGGCTAGCAGGGAGTTTATCGCTTTCAGCCATCAAAGCCAAATTTTTCCAGCATATCGACGACCAGGGTATCCAGGGGTTGAGGAACGGGATTTTTTGCCTGAGATTCAGCGCAGCAGCTGATATATCCCAAAGCCATACTCAAAGAGGTTGATCCGCCCTGCCGGGAAACCGTGTCGAGAAATGCCTCCATAGCAGCCAACCAGTCCTTCATCCCATAATTAGACGCGTCGATTCGCGTCTCCAATTCGGCAAATCCCCTTTCAGGTGATTCGGCTCGGCTCAGTAAATTACAAAATATCAGAACCTGCCGCGGGGAGGAAGCGTACGAGGCCAGGTTTACCAATTCTTCCTCTTTGAGCCAGCCATTGCCCACCAAACCGAAAGCTTTTTCCAGCGCTACCAACCAGAGGGCTTCCGGCTGATTATGTGCCGAAGCCTGTTTTTTTGCTGTATTGAGAAGGGATTTCAAGAGTCCAAACGTAGTGAAATTCGCATTAAATCCAGGCCGAAAGCGCCCGCCTCAGGGCGGAATTCCAGACTTTTTTATACTTTTCCCCATTCTGAGGCTACCGGGACCACTTGGCTAACCAGCGCACTGCGTAAAAAAGCTAGAGGAGTGGCTTAATTGCTGATATCCAGTAACATATGAAACATTACACTAACTACGAGGACAAAATGCCATCAAACCGGGCTGGATCTGACAAGGAAAAAAGGACGGCGGGTAAGACAAGCTGCAACCATCGAAGGTACATGCGGGCTAACCCGCATATTGCATGTACCGAGCGAACGCGACACCCTGCCATTTTCTATTGTGCTCCGGAATCACGGCGGCTCGCTCGGCGATCGAGCCCTACCTTAATTAGCTGAACGGGTAGGGCGGTTTCGCCGCAAACCGTCAACATCACGGCGGCTCGCTCGGTGATCGAGCCCTACCTTATCAACTGAACGGGTAGGGCGGTTTCGCCGCAAACCGCCAATATCACGGCGGCTCGCTCGGTGATCGAGCCCTACCTTATCAACTGAACGGGTAGGGCGGTTTCGCCGCAAACCGCCAATATCACGGCGGCTGGCAAAGGCATCTTGCATGCCAATGCTTGATGCAAGGTTGTTATGTTGGTGTCGCTCCGCTCGAAACTGCGCTATGCTCGTTGAGGTGTCGTCGCATCCGCTCCTCGGTAGACCCCTTCCCCGCCTCCTGCCCATTTTTCTCGCAAACTTTTTTCGATGGTATTTGACGTACTACAAGTGGCCTAACAAGATGCCCCTCCAATGGTCATACGTTTAGGTAACACTCAATTCACCATAAGACCAGTTCTCATCCTGGTCGGGGTGGTGGTTCTCCTGTTGTTAACTGGTTTGCGAACCTCGATCTACACCGTACAAGCAGAGTCCCAAGGGATTGTGCTGCGTTTCGGCAAATATACAAAAACTGTGGAGCCGGGATTACGGTTTAAATTGCCATTCGGCATCGACCGCGTGTTGATTCTTCCGGTGCGCCGCCAATTAAAGCAGGAGTTTGGTTTTGGAACACCTGGCACAACAAATCTGAGGCAATATTCCGGGGATTCAAGGGAACAGGAAAACGAAAAGAGCATGGTCACTGGTGATCTTAACGCCGCAACAGTCGAGTGGATTATCCAGTTCCGCATTTCCAGCCCCAAAGAATTTTTGTTTAATGTTCGCGAGCCGGAGGAAACGTTGCGTGACAGCTCTGAATCAGTCATGCGCGAAGTTGTGGGGGACCGCACAGTGGATGAGGTCATTACTATTGGTCGTCAAGAAATTGAATCCGAAGGGTTGGTCAAGCTGCAGAACCTGGTCAATAAATATCAAATGGGCTTGAGCATTGACCAAGTGCAGCTCAAAAATGTCAACCCGCCCGTGCCGGTTCAATCCTCCTTCAACGAAGTCAATCAGGCCCAGCAAGAGAGGGAGAAAATGATCAACGTTGCCAGGGGTGAGTATAACAAAGCAGTCCCGCGCGCGCGAGGTGAGGCAGAGGAGAAAATCAGCACCGCTGAAGGGTATGCGATCAAGAGGATAAACGAAGCTGAAGGCGATGCCACCAGGTTTAACGCGGTATTTGAGGAGTATTTAAAAGCCCCGGAGGTGACTCAACGTCGACTTTACTTGGAAACGATTGGCGAAATTGTCCCCAAGCTGGGGAAAAAGATCATTTTGGATGAAGATGCAAAACAGGTCCTGCCATTGCTGCAACTCAACACGGAGGCCACACGCCGATGAAATCGATTGGGTATTTGATTTTCCTGGGAGCGCTTGTGTTTGTCTCAAGTGTTGTGATTTTTAGCGCCGCGTATGTGGTAATGGAAACGGAACAAGTCATCATAACCCAGTTCGGCAAACCAGTTGGCGACCCGATCACTACCGCCGGCTTGAATTGGAAGACTCCTTTTATTCAGGACATTTCCCGGATTGAAAAGCGCATCTTGCCTTGGGATGGGCGACCCAATGAAATGCCGACCAAGGATAAGACTTACATCATCGTCGACGCCTTTGGCCGGTGGCGTATCAGCGACGCCAAACAATATTTCCTGCGCCTTCGAGACGAGCGTAGCGCTTTATCCCGGTTGGATGATATCCTCGGTAGTGAAATCAGGAATGCCATTGCAAAACACGAATTGATTGAAGTCATTCGCACTACCAAGGAACGCGTTCCGGAGATAGATGAAGGGCTTAAAAGTACGGGGGCGAATCTCGGGGTGCTCTACCCCATCAGTAAAGGGCGCGCCAAAGTGGAAGAGGAGATTTTTCACAATGCCGCCTCAAAATTAAACGTTTTTGGAATCGAGCTACTTGACGTGCAGTTTAAGCGGATCAATTACAATCCCAGTGTTCGCCAACGGATCTATGAGCGAATGATCAGCGAACGCCAACAAATCGCGGAACGTTTTCGTTCGGAAGGCGCCGGTGAAGCGGCCAAGATTAACGGGAGTCGGGAAAAAGAATTGCAGCAGATTGCCTCTGAAGCTTATCGAAAGATTCAAGAAGTCCAGGGTGACGCCGATGCCAAGGCGTCTGAAATCTATGCCAGCGTCTACAATCAGAGCCCCGAAGCAGCTCAGTTCTACGAATTTCTTAAGACTATGGAGACTTATCAGGCCATGTTGACTGAAGATTCAACTTTGATCCTGACCACCGACAGTGACCTGTTTAAGTTTATGAAGCGGATTAAGCCTGAGAAAGGCCAGTGATCGTTGGCCATCTAACCCGCAACCGGGCTAACGTTCGGAAGGGGTCAATCCTTGTCTCGGGGAATTTCTCGGGGAAGGGGTCAAGCCTTGCATTTTGGCATGGCCGCAAAAATGAAAGGCATGACCCCGACGGTCGACCCGGCTTCACCCGCGCATTCGCTCGGTAAGTGAGATATCCAGGATAGCGGCCACCGAAAAATCCTTTATTGCCCCAGCGTTAGGGCGTCTTATGGTGGCTTTCATGGTAAAAATTGGCGTCATCAACGTGTCTGATCGGGCCAGCCAAGGGGTGTATGAAGACATTCCGGGTAAAGAAGCGGTCCGCTTGTTAAAGGAGTATCTGGTTACAGAATTCGAGCCGGTTTATCATGTCATACCGGATGAACAGGACCAAATCGAGGCCACCTTGAAGCGACTGGCCGATGAGGACGGATGCTGCCTCGTGGTAACAACCGGTGGCACCGGCCCGGCCCCACGCGATGTCACACCTGAAGCGACCGAAGCGGTGTGCGAAAAAATGTTGCCGGGATTTGGTGAGGCCATGCGAGCCGAATCGCTCAAGATTGTGCCTACCGCCATTCTTTCACGCCAGACGGCTGGCACCCGTGGCAGTTGCCTCATCGTGAACCTGCCAGGCAAACCAAAAGCCATTCAAGAATGTCTGGAAGTCATCTTTCCGGCCATCCCATTTTGCATCGATTTGGTGGGAGGTCCACACCTGGAGGGAAACCTGGAGGTGATTTCGGTCTTTCGCCCGAAATCGAAATGACGTTTCGGAAAAAACGCCAATAAATAGACTCGAAGTTTCATTGGCCATGAGGAAACGTTTGCCTAATGCCGCGGTCTATTGGAACTTCAGTCCGACCCTGGGAAAAATCACGTTTACTAAAAATAGATGACCACCCCAATCACGAGTGAGAGGAACGAAGCCGAGATTCTGAGCAATATCCAGAATGCCCGCGACCGCATACAGACCGAGATTCAGAAAGTCATTTTTGGTCAGGAAACGATTATCGAACAGATGATCATTGGGCTCATGGCCCGTGGGCATGCCCTGCTTACCGGGGTTCCGGGACTGGGTAAAACATTGCTGGTAAAATCCATCGCTCAAACTTTCAGTTTGTCATTTAAACGGATTCAATTCACGCCCGACCTAATGCCGGCCGACATTCTTGGAACCGAGGTGGTCGAGGAAGACAAGGCGACCGGTAAACGACTCTTCCGTTTCGTGCATGGTCCGGTGTTTGCCAATATCGTTTTGGCCGACGAGATCAACCGAACTCCACCGAAGACCCAGGCCGCCCTGCTGGAGGCCATGGAGGAACGCCAGGTAACCGCGGCCGGACAAACGTTCCTGCTCGAACCGCCCTTTTTCGTTTTGGCTACGCAAAATCCCATTGAACTTGAAGGCACCTACCCGTTGCCCGAAGCTCAACTGGACCGGTTTCTCTTAAATTTGGTCATGGACTACCTTTCCGAGGGCGATGAAATTCGCATGGTAACCGAAACTACCGCCTTGCAGGATGAGCAACCCGAGAAGGTGTTCGATCCACAGGAAATCCAGGAAATTCAAAACTGGGTCCGCCAAGTTCCCGCCTCCGAGCACGTGGTCAGTTATGCGGTGCGTCTGGCCGCCGCCACTCGGCCTTCGAACAAAGTCGCCCCAGCTTTTATCAAGGACCAGATCAAATGGGGTGCGGGCTCACGGGCTTCCCAAGCGTTGGTTCTCGCCGGCAAAGCGCGGGCATTACTGCATGGCCGTTACACGGTCGCGGTGGAGGATGTGCGGGCGTTGGCTCAAGCGGTTTTGCGTCACCGCATCATTCCCAATTTCCACGCGGAAGCGGAAGGTATCACCGCGGACTCCGTCATAAAACAGCTCCTCGATACTATTCAGGATTAGCCGAATGGCGATTGCCTATAAAGATTTACTCGATCCAGCTCATCTCAGCCAGATTGAAAATTACGCCCTCATGGCCAAGGCGGCGGTGGAGGGATTTTTGTCCGGCATGCATCGCAGCCTGTTTCACGGGTTTGGCACCGAGTTTCTCCAGTACCGCAATTACGTGGCTGGAGAGGACTTGAAATACCTCGACTGGAAAGTTTTTGCCAAGCGCGATAAGCTCGTAACCAAGGTCTACCAGGAGGAGACCTCGATGAACGTTTACTTCGTGGTCGATGCCAGCGCTTCTCACCATTACCAGGGCGAGCGGGCTGCCTGCACCAAGCTTCGTTATACCTGCATGATTGCGGCTAGTTTGGCTTACCTGGCTACGCGGCAAGGGGACAACATCGCCCTGTTTGCCTACCAGGACTCTGTCGTGGAAGCCATTGAGCCTGGTCACCGCAGCGGGCAACTGGTGAGATTTCTTCAGGCCCTTTCGCGGCTCCATCCAGCCGGAGGGGCCGATCACGATCGCTTGCTGCAATCCATAACCCACCACATGCGCAGTCGCGGACTGGTTATCTACCTTTCGGACATGTTGGAAGCCGAGCATAGCCTGCCCCGGCAACTGCGCGCTTTGCGCTTTCAGCATTGCAATTGCCTGGCCATCCAGATTCTCGATCCGGATGAACGTGATCTCCCGCACGCTTATCCGATTCGTTATGTGGACAGTGAAACCGCAGCGGAAGTCACTTCGTTTGCCGATACTATCCGTTCACAATACCGGGATTCCATGGACTCCTATCTGGATGGCCTCAAGGGTAGTTTTAGAAATGCTCAGGTTGAATACTTGTCATTACTGACGACTGATCACCTGGGTCACGCTCTGGGAAAATATTTAAACAAGCGGGGGGCAATCACCTGAAGTGCTGACCTTTGGAAACAGTCTATTTCTTTTAGCCCTGGCCGGGTTGGCAGTGCCGGTGATTTTGCACCTGATCAACCGCGAGTTGGCGATCGATCTGAAGTTTCCCTCGATTCGGTTCATTCACAAAGCGCAGCTTCCGCGCCGGGAAAAACGGAAATTGCGCGATCTACTCCTATTGGCCCTGCGACTCCTGTTGTTTGCCTCGGTGGTTTTAGCATTTGCAAAACCGGTTTGGCTAACCCCTCAGGCCACGACTGATGAAAGTCAATTGCGTCAGACCGTTTATGTGGTCGATGCGTCTTCCAGCATGGCCAGGGATAACGCTTGGACGGAGGCGGTGTCTGCCATGAGCGAAGATTTATTGGGCCGTCAAGGTGATCAAGCTGGCTTGGTTGTATTCGCAGATAAGGTCTTGGTTCAAGTAGAACCATCGGGCAGTTCACAAGCTATCGAGGAGGCCCTCGACCAAATCGAACCCGCCTTTACGGCTGGTTCCCCCGCCACCGCACTGGCAACCGCCATCAGGCTCTTTCATCCCGATGCCCAAAGCCGACTGGTGATAGTTTCCGACTTCCAGGAAACGGATTGGCAAACAGATTTACCCGGTATTCCCCAAAGCGTTGAGCTCGTGTTATTGCCCGTCTCCGACAGCCAAGGTCCCAATACGGGTATCGTAAATGTGAATACGCTTCCGATCGGGAAAAACGAGACGCGGGTAATGGTATCCATTCGGAACTACAGCGACCGGAGTGTGCAGACCCGCGTATCCCTTTTCGGCGAAGCTATGGCTGAGTCGCGAGCCCTCGCCTTGACGAGGGGACAGCTTTCAACTGTTTCCTTCGAAGTTGATTCAACCGAAGTCCGGCCCATGCAGGTGACTTTGCCCAATGACGGTTATGCACGGGACAACGCCTGGCATTTTTGGGTTTCACCCCCGCCAGTGGTTCGGGTGTTGGCTTTTTTGCCCCACCTGGATGAACCGCAGGCAGTCCGGGCCTTTTATTTTTTTCAAACCGCTTTGGAGGTGGAATCTGAAACCGACTGGATTCGGTTTGAAGTCACGACGATGGATCGCGGATTTTTCGATGAAATGATACTGGAGGAGGGCGACGTCTTGGTATTTCCCGCCACGGGATCCTACTTAACGGATGAGCAGTGGGACTATTTGCGATCCTATCTGGAGTCGGGGCGGACCGCAGTCATGCTGCCGGGAGAATCCTTTCCCAAGTTTTTTCGCAAGCTGCAAACCCTCCAGTTCATGCAATCGCGTTTTCTCGGACTGGCCGGCAATACCAATGAGCGCCAGGACCCGCTCCATTTAGGTCAAATACACCCATCCAGTCGCCTGGCCGAGGTATTTGCCGACCAAGCGGCCAAGGACCTGTATCTGGTCAATGTCTACCGCTACGTTCGTCTGCAGCACCATCGGGAGGAGGCCAAACTCCTTTCCCTCGAAAATGGAGACGCCGCTATTCTCGGGCTGCCGGTGGGGAAGGGGACACTCTTTGCTTCGACCTTCGCATTTGATCCGAGCTGGACCGATTTGCCTTTGCGGAATTCCTTTCTACCGCTGGTTCGCGAACTCGTGCAGGAGGGCTTCGATTTTGAACGGCAGCGCAACCGAATATTTGTGGAGGAGTCCGGGCATCACTTAGTTTCGGCGATTGATCGACCGGGAACTCTGAAAGTTGATGACCAGCTCTGGGAGATCAATGTTAATCCAACCGAATCTTCCATCGCCCGTGTGGACACCCTGCATTGGCTACCTTCCGTTCTGTCCAAAGAACCGATTCAGGTTGCCCAAGCCTCCGTTCAGGCTCCGTTTGCTTCGACGGGTGCGCTCGACAAAAATCTCTGGCCCTGGTTTCTAATGATTGCCCTCATGGCCTTATTTTTGGAATCTTTGTTGGTGGGACTCGAAAATCCCGTTAAAACCTCTGGCCCCAGAGAGGTCACTTGAAATGGCTCAATTTATAACACGCTTTCAACCATTGGTTTACCGGTTACTGCTCTCGAAGCTGGCCGGTTGGGTTGGTTTATGCCTGGTCGGCGCCGGAGTGGCCTTTGTTATTGTGGAGGCATGTGAGAAACTATTTGTCTTTAGGGAAACCACCGCCCTTTTCCTTTACACCATGGTCCTTGGCCTGGCAGGAATAGCGTCTCTGGCGGGAATTTTCCGGCTCATTAAAAACAAAGTGACGCTGGCGGAGTTGGCCAACCAGGTGGAGGATGAGCACCCCGAACTTATGGACAGTCTCAATGCGGCTGTGGAGGTTACCCATATTCCCCAATCCAAACGTTCCGTCATCGAACGTCTGCTCATTGAAGATGTATTCAAGTCAACCGCGGGGATCGACTTTGAAAAGGTGGTCATATCCCGTTACTTTAATTTTTATTGGTTGTCCGCGTTGTGGCTTGGGGGGCTCGCCGTGCTGGTAGGGGCACACTTCTTCGATGGGGCTAAAAAATTCCGCTATGCGCTGGGTGACTGGATGCGAGGGGAATTTACCGGTTTTTACCTAAAGCCGGAAATACTTGAAGTTGCGCGCAATACAGATTTTGCCGTAACTGCGATCCCCCGGCGATGGGACAAGCAACTGACAATTGAATTTTTGGATAACGGTGAGTGGGTCAGTTATCCCATGAATCCGGCCGACCATGAGCGGGCAGATTTCCAATTCTACGACGTGGCGGATGATTTTCAGTTTCGGGTACGCTCACAAGCGTTAACGTCACCCTGGTATTCGGTTCTGACCTACGATCCGCCGGAAATAGACCGGTTCGAGTTGCAAATTCGCCCGCCCGCATACTCGGGTTACCAGCCCGAAAGCTTGGCCGAATTGGAAGACTTGGAGATTCTGGAAGGAACCCGGCTCGGATTTGAAATCTACGGCCAAAACATTGAGGACCTCGCGGTGGAATTCGATGATGAACCGCTGGCCTTACAAAAAGATGAGTCAAGTGTGTTTGCTTTTGAGATCCGACCGAATGAATCCAGCTCCCTGCGTTTCGTCATGCACAATGCAACCGGACACCGAGGGCAGACCGAAGCGGTACAATTGAAGGTATTGCCCGACGAAAAACCGGTGGTGGAATGGATCGATCCGGGCAAGGACATCACCGTAAAACCGGAGGATTTCATACCACTGGAACTGTTTGTAGCCGACGATTTTGGCATCGATGCGGTAATCCTCAACATCTCGATTTCCGGGACGCGCCAGAAATCGATCGCATTGCATCAGGGCGAAGAGGAGCGCGAGTCCGGAGTTATGGAATTAAACCTCTTTGAATCCCTGGACCTCTACGTGCTCGAAGTGCTGGATGGAGACGTCATATCCTACTCCGCCACGGCCATGGATAACAAGGAACCCGAACCCAATATCGTGCGGTCGGAAGTTTTCTTTATTGAGATTCGCGTTAACAAGGAGCCGATTGAACTGGAAGGTATGGACGGTGAGGGCGAAGCCGAGGAAGTGGATGTGCGGGCTCTGGTGATCGAGCTGAAGCGCATTATCCGCGACACCTATGCGGCCATGGGTATGCCCTTGGAGGACAAGGTTTTTGCCAACCAGGAAATCGGCACTGATTTGGCCTCCCTCAGAGCGTTTATTGAAATGCTTATTGTTCGAGCCGCCCCGTTACTAACCCAACAAAACCAGGAACATTTGATGGAATTTCTGATTCGTGCCCGGGATGCCATGGAAAAGGCGGAAAACATGATAAATAACAACGCGACCGAATTGGCTGTATCACCGGAGGAACAGGCATTGGCCGAGTTGGTATCTTTCGAGGCGGAATTGAGTCGAAACCAGACGTCCAATTCGCAAAGCCGGCGTTCTTCCGAGAGCGACCCTGAAAACCGGAATCCACCACCACCTTCCTCAGACCAGCAAAACCAGAACCAGGGTGAACAACTCAATTTTGCCGAGCTTCCGGAATTGCTCCATGAAATTAATTCTTTGGTAGACCGCCAGAGCCAGCTGAACGAGGAAATAGAGCGTGCGGCTCGTCGTGAGGCTCCCCAGGGTGAACTGGATGCACTGGCCGGTGAGCAAAGCCAGTTGGCCATGGATGCGATCGAAATGCGCGATAATTTAGAGTCGATGATACCTGGCGCACCATCGACCCGGGCGGTTGATCGGGCATCCGAGGAAATGGGTTTGGGAGCCGGTCAACTCAAGGATGGGCAACCCGGCTTAGCCCGTGGGAGCGGAGAACGGGCCAAGGAAATGTTGATGGGTGCGGCCACTTTACTGGAGCAGACCATAAACCAGGTGGCTTCGCAGATGATGGAGAACCTCGCCAACCAGGGACAACAGTTGGCTGCGCGTCAGCAACAGGCCGCCGGTCAGAGTGGCCGGGCAGCCCAAGACGAACTCAACGAAGCAGAGAAAGACGCTCTGGAAGGTCAACAGCAGGCGATCAACCATGACTATGATACCTGGCAGGATACATTGGGCCAGGTTGCCAATCAGCTTCGCGAGCAATTTCCTGAAACCTCCTCCGAACTGGATTCCCTGGCCGAACAGGCCGAAGAAGAAAATATTGAAGGCCAGATGTCGCGGGCCGAAAATGCGCTTCACTACCAACGCTTTCGGCGCGCCGAACCCATCCAGGAGGAATTGGCAGAAGCTCTCGATGGTTTGGCGCGGGGAATCGATCAAGTGGCAGGTGAAATGCCTCAATTGGCCGATGCAGCTTTGAGGAAAGCCCTGGAGGATATTCAACGGGCCCGTCAGGATCTTCAAGCCATACAAGCTGAGGGCGAAAATCCCGAAAGCAGGGGCAATTTGCGCGTCATGCAGGGTGAACTCAGTGACATGTTATCGGACCTGGCGTCTCGCATCGATTTTCCGGAACTCAAGGAGTTATCGGGTGAACTGGATGATTGGGAGGAAGACCGGCCCTGGTCCGGAACCGTTCGCGTGACTGACGATTTTTTAGGAAAGGCAGGACAGGTTTTACTCGACCGTTTGCGCTCCTCGGTTCGCGAGTTGCAGTTGGATATGCTGCGTCAATCCAGCGACCCGCCCGAGCAATATCGGGCGCAAGTAGAGAAATACTTTGAACGTCTGGCCGAGGAGGGCAGCGGCAAATCCTGAGGAGGGAAAAGGGGTGCAATTCGACCTTACATTTCAGCTGGTTTGGATTGGGCTGGCTACAATTCTGGGTTCGATGGGATTGGGTTGGAGCCTGATGCGACTTCAGGGGTGGATTCCCTCGCGCCAACGTATTGTCCTTGGTCTTCTGAGGGGATTTGCGCTGTTATTTTTGGTCCTTGGATTGTTGAATCCTTATACCGTGCGGGAGGAGCCCGACCCAAACGCTTTCGAATTGGTGGTCCTGGCCGATGCCTCCGGGAGTATGGAAACTTCAGACACGCGAACTTATAAAACCAGGGCCAGCGCAGTAAGCGAAATGATCCAATTTGGGGAAGAAGAAAACTTATTCAAGGGTCCATTGGCAGCATATCCGGTCAATCCCTACCTTTTCAGCGAGGAATCGGTGCCCTGGCGCGCCGGTGGGTCCTACGAGCCTGGAGGTTTAAGTGCGCCGGGAGAAAACCTCTTAAATTTATTGAAGCAGGACCGCTTAAGCCGACATTCGCTGGGAGGGGTGGTTCTCATTTCGGATGGTAATGAGAACAGCGGAATTCAGCTCATTGAAGCGGCTAAACAATTTCGCAATGCCGGCATACCCATTTCGGTTATAGGGGTGGGAGAAAATACTCCGCCTGGTGACATCGAAGTCCACTTTTCCAATTCACGGCTCGAGGTTGAAGTTGGAGACGAGGTGACCTTCTCCGGCCGCGTGATCAACCTGTTCAATTCCTCCAAGTCCGTTACCGTGCAACTTTACCAGGGTGGTGAGTGGCTGGATGAAAAAGAAATCAGCTTGGAGCCGGGCGAAACAAAGGTGGTGGAATTCGAAGATGAAGCGGAATTTGCCGGGGTAAAAACGTATCGCCTGCGGGTGGGTCCTCTGTCCGAAGATACTAATCCCGCCTCGGATGTAGATTTTGCCACGGTGGAAATCAAGAAACCCGACGAGTATAAAATCCTTTTTCTCGGATCCCAATTGCATTGGGAGTTTCGATTCCTCAAGCGGGCTTTGCAGGAAGACCTGCGGTTTAAGTTGGATAGTCTTATTCGTACCGGTCCGCAGTCTTACTTGCAGAACCTATCGGCGGAGGATGAAATTGTCCCATTGTCGGGACTACCCCAAGAGGCTTCGTTTTATTTCGAGTACGATGCCATCATTCTTGATACACGCCTCATCCCCCTGTTGTCTGCAAATGTAACGGAGGCCTTGCGCAGCATGGTTACGCGGCGCGGCGCGGGATTGCTGGGGGTGGGTCCGCTAAAGGATTTGCCGCAAAGCCTGTCTTCCATGCTACCGGTCAAGGAGGTGGAATCAATCATTTACAAAGATAAGCGGTTTCTGGAGCTGGAAGTTGATCCGGTATTCGCCAGTGGAAGAGGAGGTACTCTGTTTCAGAACCCGGGGCCCTATTTGCCGGAAAACACCCCGGTATACCTGGGCACCGAAGTAAGCCGTGGCGGACGCACATCGGCCCGAACGCGAGGTAAGCGACACCCCATCCTGGTGGTTCAGGCTTATGGAGCCGGCAGTAGCGCTTATTTGGGTACAGAAAATACCTGGCGCTGGCGGACGGAGTCGGAAAAGGGCAAAGAGCAACATGACCGATTTTGGCGGCAACTCCTTTTCTGGCTGGCGAGCGGTGGAAAGGAACGCATGGATATCCCTTTGCAAGGTTCGGTGCAATCGTTGGAGTCGGAAGTGGATCTGGACCTGAAAGTACGTGCTCAAGATTTCGGACCGGAATCCGAAGCACGTGTATCGGCCCGGGTGGAGAAGCCGTCGGGAGAAACTGCCGAGGTTTTACTCAACCCCTCCATAACACTCCCGGGTCTCTACGAGGGGGGTTTTATCCCTAGCGATTCCGGTGAATTTCACGTGCGTTATGCGGTGCAATACCAGGACGGCGAGCTGCTGGAAAGCGATGCTTTCTTTGCCGTATCCCCGACCGGACCCGAGTTGGCCGATACCGGATTCCGGGAATCGTTGCTGCGCGATACGGCGCGTCTGACAGGGGGATCCTATACGCGTTACCGAAATTGGAAGAAACTCAGGGATGTTCCCGTGGCCAACCATATCCCCGTGGTGATTCAGCGGATTTATTGGGCTCAGGGTTGGCCGTATTTTCTGGTGCTGGCTGCGTTGATTTTAAGTGAATGGTACCGTAGGCGCATGTTGGGGCTGAAATGAAGGATGTGAAAACTGCGCTTTGCCATTTTTTTCGGATCGGGTGCCTCTCCGTCCTTTGTTCCTTTTCCTCGACGGCCCAGGAATCGGCCAGTTTGGAAGGTGAGAGACCTTTAACCCATGAGGAGACGATAGGGAAAGCCTTGCAAGATCTCGAATCGGACGACGTCGATACCCGGGTGGGATCCATCATGTTGCTTGGAAAGTACCGGGTTGCCGAAGCCTTGGCGGGGGTGGTTTCGGGTTTGTTCGATAACGAGGTGAGGGTGAGGCGAGCCGCACTGGTTTCCTTGATGGAAATACAATCGTCCATGCCCCCATCTGCAGTGGAGCCGATATTAATGATGATGAACGACCAAGACGGGGAGATCCGACGCATGGTTTCTTCGAGCTTGGGTCTTCTGGTCAATTTGTGGAACACTCATTTCCGGGACAATCAACTGATTCCGACTGGGCAGCCCCTGCCCCTGCCCCTGCCCATTCGTCAACGGTTTATAAACGCTTTTCTCGATGAGGAAGTGGTGGTGCGCCGCAATATGCTGAGTCATTATTTTTTCCTCGGCGTCCAACTTCCCGAGCCGATCCTGCTGGCGCTCTTGGAAGATGACGATGATTTGGTCCGTCTGGAGGCATTACGATTGGCCGGTCGTATCTCACGATTTACCACCATCCTGAAACAGGCCTCCAATCTGGTGGAAGATTCGGTTCAAAGCATTCGGTTGCTTTTTGCAAACACCTTGGGAAGACAGCCCATATCCGGCGCAATCGAGTGGCTGGAGATGTTGCTTGAAGATGAGGATGATGAAGTGGTGAAAGAGGCGGAATTGTCCCTTTTTCGGATTCGTCCCAATACGCGGGAGGCGCTCCGCCTGACCGACTACGTTATGAAGGGATCGTTCAACAATCAACAAGGAATCACCTTTATTCAGACCCTGCCCCTGCTTAAGGGAAAAAGCCGTCCATTTGCAGAATCCATCCTCGAATCGGAAAACGCCAATTATCGTTTAGAAGCGCTGCGACTATTCTTGGCCTATGCCAACCTGCAGGTGGACCGGGAGAAATTGGCAAAATTGGCCAATGACCGTTCCGAACGGGTATGGATGCACTTGATGAATTATTTGCAGGCCAACCGAAAAACCGTACCCGCATCCCTGATTGGGGACCTTGCCTTTGCGCGTCATGAAAAGGTGCGCGAAATCGCTCTCACCTTGACCCGCGAGCTCAATAAAAGCCAGGCCGAGCCTCTGTTGCTGGATTTTTTGATCGATGAGAGGGCTCGTCTGAGAATGATGGCTTTGGATGAATTGAAACGAAGGGAGTATGGGGATATTCGTAAAATTATGCACCTTTCCTTGAGGGATCAGGATGGTATGGTGCAGCGCCGTTCGGTGGTGCTTTTGATTGGTCTGAACGATCCGGAGGAGCTCAATTATTTGAAATCTGTGGTTGAAGAGAATCCGCAAAGTCCTCTTGCCAATTATATAAAAGACCAAATGCTAAAGCGGTTGGGGGTCCAGCTCTAGTCATGAATTTATTGGGGAAATTTGCGTTGTTTAATTTGGTTTTGATGCTTGCGCTACCACTGCGCGGGGTAGTGAAGGTGGAAGAAGAAGCCGGCAAACCCGCGCTTCCGCCGAAGGATGTCGCCTACCTCAAGATTGTCCAATTGGTGCAGGGTGACGTTTTGCAACGCCAGTACGCGGATGCTTTGCCCAGCCTTCTCGAAGAGATCCGCAGGCGGACGACGCTGAACGTTGATCCGTTTCCGATCTACATCGATTCCTTCGAGGATGAGGTCATTTTCAAACACCCGGTGATCTATGTGAATTTTGCCGATAGGATGGATTGGACATTGACGCCGGGAGAAATCAAGAACCTGCGTCTCTTTATCGAGCGTGGTGGTTTTTTGTTTTTGGATGCCGGTATCAATGCATCTTTTCTCCGGGGTAACCTACGTTACGGTCAAATGCACAGCTTCGCCGATTGGGAGGTTTCCCCTCTCATCGAAGACGCTTTCAAGGATGTGTATCCGGACAAAGCATTTGAACCGTTACCTCGCAGTGATCCGTTCTTTAAATCCTTTTATGCCGGGCTACCGGACGCCGCAACTTTACCCGAGGCCATTCGCGAATTTATCGTCAACGAAAAATGGCCTCAGGGCACTTACTCTTCCATGGTTCTGAAACACCAGGACCGGGTTGCCGTCATGGCGATGCCGATTATGGCCATGGGATGGGGGAAAAGTGAATTTGGCGAGTGGACCACGCGCATTGGTTTCCGGGTGCGCGAGGGAGCCGAGGGATTATCGGACCGATTGAGCGAGGCAGCCTACGGCGGAGAAAAATATGAAACGACCCGCGAAGATGGACGTAGCGACACGATTTATTGTGAAGTCCCCGGCACTCCGGCCTGGGTAGAAGAACCGTCGGGCGACTGGCGCATATTTCGCTATTATCACAGCCGGGAGATCAGCGATTATGCGCACACCTTCTACACCCGCCTCGGAGTGAATCTGTTCGTTTATATTTTCAGTCAATAGAAGGCAAAAGGGGTCAAACGCAAAATGTTAACATCTCAATTATTCGCTTCAGCAAATCAGGAGAATTTAAAGGGCGATGTTAACATTTTGCGTTTGACCCCTTCGACTCCACTTTTGGAACCACCCCCATTCTGTCATCTTTTCGGTGACTTGAGCTCAGGATGGTAAAACGCAGAAAAAGGCCCCAACCAGAGGAGGAATTCCAAATGGCTCCCATGATCGACATGGTCTTTTTGCTTTTGGTCTTTTTCATGTGCGTGAGTTCCTTGGCAAGGATGGACAAGAGCGTGGAACTCGAGCTTCCACAGTCTCACGAAAGCGAAGTACCCGACGATGTAACCGATCGGGGCATGGTTTCAGTTACAGAAGACGGATTGATATACCTCGGTGCGGAACAGGTCGAGTTGGAGGTACTGAAAAAACGTATAGGATCGGTCCTTAAGAAAAATCCCCAATTACAGATAATGGTACGCGCGGACAGGGCGACGCCCTTCCGGGAAATCAAGAAAGTGCTCAAAGCTTGTGCGGAAGTTGGCGCCTATGAAGTCATTTACGCCACCTATGAGGCTAGCAGTTGAAATATGGCCCGCCTGAAAAAAAGACCTGAAGTAAAACCATCGATTCCCATCGCGCCGATGATCGACGTGGTCTTCCTATTGCTCATGTATTACCTGGTAACGTCCACCCTGGAAAAGCAGGAAGCCGACATTTCCTTTCAATTGCCTGGCGTGGTTGAACAGTCGGAACCCTTGGAGATGCCGGATGAACAAATTGTGGAAATTGACGATGAGGGCCAGGTGGTAGTCAATGAATATGCCTACGATTCACCGAAAGCGTCGCGGTTCTACGAGCTGACCGCTATGCTCACTCGATTCAAGGAGGCCAGCGATGCCAACAAGGTCGAGGCGCTGGTGACCATAGCGCCCAGTGACGGAGCTTCACACCAGGTTATTGTCCGGGTAATGGACGCTTGTTCAGAGGCGGGGATAAAGGGGATTAATTTCTCGGTAACCGATGAGTGAGCCACCCTGGTGGCGTCTTGGCGTCGGGTCAATAATAGCTGTTGAAATTCAAGTACTTCATGTTTTCCTGATGGGCCATTATTTAATCTGCTAAAACGTAAGCCGATGAGTGAGACTTCCAAACAGGCAACTTGGGGAGGCCGGTTTTCCGAAGAACCGGCGGAGTTGATGTTGCGTTTCAGTGAATCCGTTTCCTTCGACAAACGGCTTGCACCGTTTGACCTGGAATGCAGCAAAGCTCATTCGGCCATGCTTTGCCATGTTGGGTTGATTTCGGGGGATGAAAAAGCAGCGATTCACCACGGACTCGATACGATTGCCGGGGAGATTCAAGAGGGTGAATTCACTTGGTCGAAATCACTGGAAGACGTCCACATGAACATCGAACAAGCGTTGACCGGGCGCGTTCCCGAAGCGGCAAAGTTACAGGCCGGAAGGTCGCGGAACGATCAAGTAGCCACCGATGTGCGGATGTTCGTGAAAGCCCAGTCTTGCGAGATTACCGGGGGCATTCGGGCGGTGATCAAAGTCTTGCTGGATCGAGCTGAAAAGTACCGGCAAATTTTCATACCCGGTTATACCCATTTACAACGGGCTCAACCCGTGAGTCTAGCCCATCACCTTTTGGCTTACGTCGAGATGCTGGGGCGGGACCTGAATCGGATGAATCACGTGGCGGACCAAGCCAATTGGTGCCCTCTGGGATCGGGAGCGTTGGCTGGCACCACTTTGCCTATCGACCGGGAATTCACCGCAAGGCTTCTGGGTTTTACAGGTGCCGATGGCGAGGCGCGCATAACGCGGAACAGTATGGACGCGGTGAGCGATCGCGATTGGTTGCTGGATACCGTTTACACCTGTGCCCTGATTGGCATTCATTTATCGCGCTTGGCGGAAGATTTGATTTTGTGGTGTAGCAGCGAGTTTGGGTTCGTCGAACTGCCGCAATCTTTTTCTACCGGATCTTCCCTGATGCCGCAAAAAAAGAACCCGGATGCCATGGAATTGGTGCGTGGAAAGTCGGGGCGGATCATGGGTGATCTACAGATGCTGTTGACCCTGATAAAGGGATTGCCGCTGACCTATAATCGGGATCTTCAGGAAGATAAACTCCCTCTGTTTGACGCTTGCGACCAGGTCTTGCTTTGCCTGCAAGTGGTTGAAGGTGTTCTGGAGGGGATGGAGGCAAATGCGGTTAAATGCGCTTCAGCCGTGGCTGACCCCGTCTTACTGGCAACCGACGTGGTCGATTACCTGGTGGGGAAGGGAGTTCCTTTCCGGAAGGCTCACCACGCCATTGGGGCATTGATTGCGCGGGCGGAGGAAATGGGTATTGGCCTCGATGAAATAGCGCTGGAGGAGGCCAAGAAAATCGATGCTCATTTGGGGGAAGACTGGGTAGAGGTATTGGATATCGGCAAGGCCATGGCCGCACGGGAAATGCCGGGAATGCCGGGCCCGGGCCAGGTCGAGAAGCAAATCCGTTTCTGGCGAGCATTCCTGGAGTAAAAGGCTCGAAAGCCGGTAAATTCATAACCGGAAGACCTACAAGGAGTTAGATTTAGCCACAAAAGGCACAGAAGCCACAAGATGGGTTTTGGGTATTTTGTGCTTCTTGGGGCCGTTCACAAAATAAGTTATCCTGTTGCCGCTAGGCATCCAGCCGCAAAGCGGCGATGTTTTAGGTTTTTTTCAAACAACACTTCGCTTGATACCGCTACGCGGTAACATGATCGCTTTGCGAACAAGATTTGAATATGCTAAGTTTTCTTGTTGGAGCTCTGCTCCATTCTGTTGCACCAAGATGTTTTGGAGACCCGAGGAGAAGATAAACCACGGATTACACGGATGGGCGCGGATGGTGGAATAGAGTGGTTTAGCACGCGATGCGTTTTTTTCAAAGTGTGACCCCCCTTCATCGGACCCGAAGTCAGGGTGTTTACATTATTCGATCAAGATCATGATCATGATCACGATTAAGATTAAGGGACATTCGAGGGGGTCTGCTGAGGAGCTTGCTCCCCGAGGCGAGGCATGACCCCGAGAGGCAAACTACTGAAACATGACTTCGGGTTTGTCGACGGGCAGCAGGCATACCGTGCCGATGCAACGCTGGTAACCAGACGGTTGCTCGGGCTCATTCGAAAGTATGCAGAATCGCTTTACCCACGGTTGTTTACGCAGAACCACCGCCAAGTCATCCAGGTTGACAACGTCTTTGGCTTTAATTACTTCGATGCCGATACTGTCTGCCACGAGCGCTGCCAAAGCATGGGGAATCCCGTTTGGATTTCTCGCAATCAGACCCCGGTAAGCGCGGCGAAGCTGCAAAAATGCCTCCTGATAAGCGGAATTGATGGTCAAATAATAGAGGCTGCCAAGCACGTGAAGCATGGATGCATTGCCCGACGGAGTGGCTCCGTCCCACCATTCCTTTTTGCGGGTGATCAGGCGTTCGTGATCGTGGGAGGTGAAATAATATCCCACGGCGTCGGGATCTTTGAAATGTTCCAGCACTACTGCGGTTATGGCCTCGCAACGTTGCAGGTATAGCTTGGAATCGCCCGGTCTGAAGATGTCGGCGTAGGCCGCGATGCTGAGCAATGCCTCTGCGTAAAAAGCGTAATCGTCGAGATAGGCATTGACGGCGCCTTCACTGTAGTAGACGGAGTGAAGCCGGTTATCGTCGGTGCGCATGTTTTCCCAGATAAAATCTGCCGCCCTGCAAGCCGCCTGAAAAAAATCGGGTCTACCGAGGGCGAACCCGGCTTCAGCCAGACCGCGAATCAACAAACTGTTCCAGGCGGTAAGTTGTTTTTTGTCCAGTCCGGGAGGAATACGGCCACTGCGATGCTGGAACAATTTGGCCCGGGCCGGCGCCAGGGACTGGCGGACGCTGAAATCGCTCTCGGTGAGAGTGGGATTGGAAAGGCCGTGTTCAAAGTTTCCAGCCTGGGTAATGTTGTAGGCGCTGCAAAACCGCTTTCCTTCCTCTTCTCCCAAAACTTCAATTATTTCTTCCGGCTTCCAGACGTAAAATTTGCCTTCCACCCCTTCACTGTCCGCGTCGAAGGCGGAGTAGAAGCCACCGTTGGCTGAACGCATCTCCCGCAAGGCCCAGGATGCTGTTTCCTCTACCACCGCTTTGTAGACGGCATTTCCATAAGTCAGCCAGGCTTTGCTGTAAATGTCCATGAGGAGCCCGTTATCGTAGAGCATTTTTTCGAAGTGCGGAATGAGCCAATAACGGTCCACGCTGTAACGGGCAAAACCGCCACCGATCTGATCGAACAAACCACCACGAGCCATGGCCATTAGAGTGGTTTCGATGACTTGGTCGATGCGAGTTATCGCGGATTTGGCGGAGGCGTCCTTTGGGGAATTTTTCAGCAAGCCATGACGCACCTGAATCAGGTAATTGAGCGCCATGGAAGGGGGAAATTTCGGGGCCGCTCCGAATCCGCCGAATTCGTCGTCGTGACGCCTGGTGAACTCCCGGCTGGTATCCAGTAACAGAGACTTGTTTATGACGCTGTCGGCGGAACCAAGGGGAGTGTTGGAAGCAGCCAGGTATTTGACGATACTTTCAGCATTTTCCTCCAGTTGGTCGCGGTTACGTTTGTAAAAATCCGACACCCGGATTAACACCTGTGGCCAGGGTACCATGCCATTTCCCCGGTCTTGCGGCGGGAAGTAGGTGCCGCCAAAAAAGGGACGTCCATCCGGCAAACAAAACACATTCAGCGGCCATCCACCTTGCTGAGCGATCATTTGGACGGCTTCCATATAGATTTGGTCCACATCGGGGCGTTCCTCGCGGTCTACCTTGATGCAAACGAAGTGTTCATTCATGAGCTGGGAGATGTACTCGTTTTCAAAGGATTCGTGCTCCATGACGTGACACCAATGACAGGAAGAGTATCCGATGCTCACCAGTACGGGTTTGTCTTCCGCTTTGGCCTTGGCAAAGGCCTCTTCGCCCCAGGGGTACCAATCCACCGGATTGTCGGCGTGTTGCCGCAGGTATAAACTCTTTTCGTTTATGAGATGATTGGGCATGGCGAAAGCGGTTCAGCCTTGCTGGCTTTTAATAAGGAATTGGCGAAAGGGGTCAAACCTGAATGGCACTGGGTTAAGCACGTTTCCGAGGATTTCCGAAGCATTTGCGATCTCGGGGTCAATTCCGGGTCAATATTCCAGGAGGTTCATGGGTTCTGATTGAGTGGAAGACAGTTTAAGGAATTGTGGCAGTGTTACGTGTAATTCTTCCGACCTCAACCTGTTCTTGCTGTTTTATGGGGACATTTTTACCGGGAATGGAAGGTTTGGGGGTAAAAATGCTTTAGATTGAGAAGCAGATGATCCAAACTGACCTTTTATCCTTTTATGCCTCAGATCCAAGTTCTTCCCGACCGTGTCGCCAATCAGATCGCCGCTGGCGAAGTGATTGAAAGGCCGGCTGCGGTGGTAAAGGAACTGCTGGAAAACAGTCTCGATGCAGGTGCAACCCGCGTAGAGATCGCATTTAAAAATGGGGGTCGCTCGTTTATGCGGATCGAAGATAATGGTTCCGGCATGGGGCGGGACGAAGCCCTGCTGGCCATCGAACGGCACGCCACCAGTAAAGTGAGGGAGGCGGAAGATCTCCTGAGCATTGCCACGTTTGGCTTTCGCGGCGAGGCCCTGCCTTCTATCGCCAGTGTTTCGAGGTTTCAGTTGAAGACCAGACAGGCGCTTTCCGATAATGGAACCGAGTTGTTGATCAACGGAGGGAAGCTGTTGGATGTTCGCGATTGCGGAATGCCCATCGGCACGCGGGTGGAAGTATCGCATTTATTCAATTCGGTTCCGGCGCGCCGGAAATTTCTCAAGGCCGATAATACGGAAGCGGCTCATATCATCCACCTGGCAAAAATTTACGCCATTGCCAATCCGCAGACTGGGTTCAACCTAATTGAAAATGGGCGACTGGTTTTTAATTCACCGGCTTGCCCATCTCTCGAAGAGCGGGTCAGGGAAATTTTCGGCGCCAACGTGCTCGATGGTTTGATGACGGTGGAGTCGAGTGATGGGGACTATACTTTGCACGGATTGATCAGCCGGCCGGGCAAAGGCCGGTCCTCGCGGCATGACATGATAACCATTGTAAATAACCGGCCGGTTGCGAGTCCCACTATAAATCAGGCTTTAGTTGAGTCCTACCACAGCTTCCTTCCGCGCGGGCGGTACCCGCAAGCCTTCCTGTTTCTCGAGCTGGAACCTGGGGCGGTGGACGTGAACGTGCATCCGGCCAAGCGGGAGGTTCGATTCCGTGAGGCAGCGCGGGTGCGGGGATTTATCATCCGGAGTCTTCTGCAAAGTATTCGGCCGGCTGCGGAACCTGAAGCGGCCGTAGTTATAGGGGGTGCCACGTCGGCAGTTCCGCTGGCCGGAGATACGATGAAGGCAGCGCCAAAGACACATTTGCCTCCCCCAAACACGGGTGGAAACAGTAGAGTTGAACCGGCGCCGGTCCATGGGAAAACCGAAGGACCGGCCACTACGCCGGTTGCGCCGAAACCCCATGCGGATTGGCAAATAAATTGGCGATTTGTCGGGCATGCCCAGAAGGGATTGGCCATTTTTGATGCATCTAGTGGCATCATCTTACTGGACCGCCGTGCCGCCCACCAAAGGGTATTGTTCGAGCGGTTGGAGAAACAGTACCGGGACCGGCGGGTGCCCGCCCAGCAATTGCTGATACCGGTCCCTTTTGAACTCGATGCCCTGGGATCGGCAGCCTTGCTGGATCATTTGGATTTCCTGAACGAAAATGGCTTCAAAATCTCGGAGTTTGGGCGAAATTTTTTCCGGATCGAGGCCACCCCTCTCTGGAGCTCGACCGATGAGGGTGAAGCGCTGGTAAAAGACCTTGTCGGGTTAATGAAGGAGGGAACATTCAGCAAGGAAAAACCGCTGGAAGCTTTCGACCAACTGGCACGGCTGGCCTGTCTGCGTTCGGTGCGGGTGGACGATTGGGTCTCTGAAAAGGAGGTGATCGAACTGGCTACTCAACTAATGCGTTGTAACAATCCACTTTTGAGTCCACTGGGAAGGCCAACCTTTATTGAATTGGGGCGCAATGAACTGGAACGCAGGTTTTACAAGAATTTAGCCCGCTAGCCCGCATGTTTCAGCTATGGGTTGGCCTCATCTGCCCTGGCAATGCGTTGTTTTGGGGCTGGTCATCTATCCCCACCTCAGTATTTAACATGACCACCACATTATCGAAATTATCTTTATAGCCAGCGATTATGCGTGTGAATACTCCCAAAGCCAGGAAAGTCAGCAACAATGGATTTCGCTTTAATACCGAAGACACGGTGGCGGGAGTGAAAGCCTCCATCCTGAATCATTTGAAGTTTACCCTGGCACGGGACACCGCATCTGCCGGACAACGGGACTGGTGGATGTCGACCTGCATGGCCGTTCGAGACCGAATTCTCCATCGCATGATTGCCACCCAGGAAATGCATTACCAAAACGACGTCCGCCGAGTCTACTACCTTTCCCTGGAGTACATGATGGGTCGGCTGCTCATCAACAACCTGTTTAATACCGGATTGGAGGATAAAGCCCAGCAAGCCCTGCATGAATTGGGCTTCAGTCTGGATGAAATTCGTGAGGAGGAACCGGACATGGGTTTGGGTAATGGGGGCCTGGGACGTCTTGCCGCCTGCTTTCTGGATTCATTAGCTACGCTGGATTACCCGGCCATCGGATACGGCATACACTACGAATACGGCCTTTTCCGCCAGGAATTTGTCAACGGGCACCAGATTGAACATCCCGATAACTGGCTTCAGTACGCCAATCCCTGGGAAGTTGTGCGCCCCGAGTATTCCATGGAAGTCCACCTTTACGGGCGGGTGGAAACGCAATTTGATTCGTTTGGAAATCCGAGTCCGGTCTGGGTGAATTGGCAAACATTGATCGGTGTTCCCTTCGACATTCCCATTTGTGGGTTTGGAGCGGAAACGGTTAATTTTCTGCGTCTGTGGGCTTCCAAATCGTCGGAGGAGTTTGACCTGGATACCTTTAACCGGGGGGGTTATGTCGAGGCGGTTCAGGAGAAGGCGGTCAGCGAAACGATTTCCAAGGTTTTATACCCCAATGACGAAACGGAGAGCGGCAAGGAGCTTCGTTTGGTCCAGCAGTACTTTTTTGTATGTTGTTCCCTGCAGGATATAATCCGTCGCTATAAAATTTTACATTCCGGCTGGGATGCTTTTGCCGATAAAGCAGCCATCCAGCTCAATGATACCCATCCCGCCCTGGCGATTTTGGAACTCATGCGGATCCTCACTGACGAGGAGGCAATTGAATGGGAACAGGCTTGGGCTATTGTGAAAAAGATCTTTGGTTACACCAACCACACCTTGCTGCCCGAAGCGCTTGAAAAATGGAGTGTGGCTCTTTGGCAGAAGGTTTTGCCCCGGCATTTGCAAATCGTTTATGATATCAATCAGTGGTTTTTGGATACGGAAGTTGAAAAGAAATGGCCCGGGGATAATCTGATGAAGGAGCGCGTATCTATGATCGAGGAGACCAACGGTAAAATGATTCGCATGGCTTACCTTTCCGTGGTGGGCAGCCATAGTACCAACGGCGTGGCCGCGCTGCACACGGAGCTCTTGAAAAAACATCTTCTCAAGGATTTTTACGCGCTTTACCCAGAACGGTTTAACAATAAAACCAACGGTATTACGCCGCGGCGCTGGCTATTGGCGTGCAATCCGCGATTGTCCGAACTGATAACCGAAAACATTGGCGATAAATGGCCCCGTGACCTGCATGTTTTGCGAAAGCTTGAACCCCTTGCAGGCGACGCAGCCTTCCAGGAAAGGTTCATGGACATCAAGTTGGAGAATAAGAAGAGGCTGGCCGGAATTATCCGGGATCATTGCCACGTCGAAGTGGATCCACTGGCATTGTTCGATGTGCAGGTAAAGCGGCTTCACGAGTACAAGCGGCAACACCTGAACCTGCTGCACATCCTCACCTTATATTACCGGATTCTGCACGACCCGGATTTTGACATGGTTCCCCGCGTTTTCATATTCGGAGCGAAGGCGGCTCCGGGTTATTACCTGGCGAAGACGATTATCAAAGCCATCAATTCAGTTGGAGAGGTCATCAATAACGATCCCCGTGTAAAGGAGCGGATCAAAGTTGTTTTTCTTCCGAACTACGGTGTTTCGCTCTGCGAAAAGATCATCCCCGCGGCCGATTTGTCCGAACAGATTTCAACTGCGGGGAAAGAGGCATCGGGAACCGGAAATATGAAGTTGGCCTTAAACGGAGCTCTCACTATTGGAACCCTCGATGGGGCCAATGTTGAGATTCTAGAAGAAGTTGGCCCAGACAACATCTTCATTTTCGGTCTGACCGCAAAGCAGGTGGAAGTGCTGCGTGCCAAAGGCTACAATCCCTACCAGTACTACTACCGCAATAACGAACTGAGAAACGTTGTAGATTGGTTGGGCAGCGATTCTTTTACGCCTGATGAACCAGGCATATTGGCTCCTCTAAGGCATAGCATGCTGGATGCTGGCGACCCCTTTCTGGTTTTGGCCGACTACGATGCCTACGTCAAAGCGCAGAAAGAAGTTGAAAAACTCTTCCGCGATAAGGGGGCTTGGACGCGTAAGGCGATTTTAAATACTGCACGTGTCGGAAAGTTTTCTTCCGATCGCGCTATTCACCAATACGCTGAGGAAATTTGGAATTTGAAAGCTGTGCCGGTTCCCTAAAGGTATTTGCTTCGATTTTCCCCACCGGAACAGAAATATTGAAAAGGAGTCTAAATCGCCCATGTCACATACCAAGTCTCACCTGACCCTCGTCTTTCCCTACGACAAAGGAAGGATCCTGCCACTGGTTCTCGGCGTTGTTTTTATGCTGCCCGGTTGGTTATTTGCCGCAGAGCCCGCCAGGCGGCCTTTTAATCCGGGAGACCATTTTTACTACGATATCAAGTGGGGGATTATGAAAGTCGGGGAAGCGGAAATGCTGGTGGAGAAATCCGATGACGGCATGCCGGGTGAACTGAAATTTATCTTGCTGGTGAGGACCACTTCCTGGGCCGATCTTTTTTACAAGGTACGCAACCGGGTGGAGAGTTATACCGATGCGAAAGTCACCCAGACTTTGCATTACAGGAAGAACCAGAATGAAGGAAGGTTACACCGGGACATTGTAGTTGAGGTCGATTGGGAGGAGAAGTCCGCCCAGTACTCAAATTTTGGTGAGAGGCTTGACCCCATACCGATTGAACCGGGTTGTCAGGACCCTTTTTCCATATTATTTGCTTACAGGCTCGAGGAAATAGCAATTGGCAATCGCATTCAAATTCCGGTAACAGATGGCAAAAAGACTATAACGACGGAAATCGAAATCGTTAAGGAGGAACGGGTCAAAGTGCGTGCGGGAAAATTCAATTGCCTACGGGTAGCGCCCGATGTAAAGGATTTGGGCGGGGTGTTCAGCAAGAGCAAAAATAGCACCATTGATATTTGGTTTTCCAACGATGAACATAAAATCATCGTAAAAATGTCCAGCTCGGTAAGTGTCGGTAAATTTAATGTCGCACTGAGTAAGTACGTGCTGGGGGAAGGGGTTTAAATTAAAACTCTTTAAGGCAAGGGTCTTAGTTTTATCATCATATCATGTCGCATCAATTGGAGGGTGAATTTGACTCGGTGGAAAGGGCGATTGAAGCCATCGCTGATGGCCGCATTGTGATCGTTACCGACGACGAAGACCGCGAAAACGAGGGGGA
The DNA here is from genome assembly GCA_965250065.1 of Opitutales bacterium. Classification (GTDB taxonomy): domain Bacteria; phylum Verrucomicrobiota; class Verrucomicrobiia; order Opitutales; family UBA2995; genus JAABVD01. Next base: position 3,182,368 of record OZ252288.1, on the reverse strand, counting down.
CTTGATTTTCGCGGCCGAAAAAGCCACTGCGGAACTGGTGAACCTGATGATTCGCTACTGCAGCGGAGTGGTCTGCGTTCCCTGTGCAGAACCTCAACTGAAACGTCTGGGACTTACCCCCATGGTTCCGCACAACCGGGAGTCCTACCGCACGGACTACACCGTGTCTGTCGACGCGGCCGAGGGTATAACCACGGGGATCAGCGCGTTTGACCGGGCGGAAACCATTCGTCGCATCGCTTCACGCAAAACCACACCCGAGGACCTGATCCAACCCGGCCACGTGTTCCCTTTGCGTTCGAAGCCGGGTGGCGTTTTAGAGCGCAGCGGGCACACCGAGGCCGCGGTCGACCTAGCCCAACTGGCCGGTTTATTTCCTGCCGGAGTCTTGTGTGAGGTGGTGAACCAAGACGGCACGATGGCGCGGCTTCCCCAACTGGTGGAATTTAAAAAGCGCTTCGACCTGCCATTGATATCCATAGCCTCACTGATCGAATACCGCCATCAACGCGAGAAGCTGGTGGAACAGGTGGCTCGGCAACCCTTCCGTTCGGCCTTTGGCGATTTTGAGATGTATATTTTCCGCAGCAAGATCGACAGCAGGCACCATATAGCCTTCGTTAAAGGGGAGGTTTCCGGTGAACCCACCTTAGTCCGCGTGCAGAGCGAAAACGTTTTACAGGACGTTTTTCGCGACAAGCAGGGGGGAGGGTACTTCAATTTGAGCGCTGCCTTCGAGAAAATTTCCCGGGAAGGCCTTGGGGTGGTGCTTTACATGGAGCAGGCCAAGGGAGGGTTGGTTCTGGAAAGTCAGGGTGACGGGGCTGCGGTCAAGGTATCGAGTATGGATTTCAGGGACTATGGGATTGGCGCACAAATCCTGGTGGCGCTGGGCCTTAAAAAAATACGGCTCCTGTCCAGTACGATGCGAAAAGTGGTAGCCCTTGATGGATACAACCTTGAAATTGTCGACCAAGTAGCATTGAACTGACCCTCCTTAAACTGCCGTTCTTTGTATGAGCACACTGAAACCGGATTATGAACCGATCGACGGAAGCCCATTTTCGTTTGGGATTGTTTGTGCACGATTTAATCCTCAGGTGGTTGACCCGCTTTTGCAGAAAACTGTAGCCACCCTCCTCGCGGCCGGTGCACGTGAAGAAAATATTGAAGTAGTGCGGGTGCCTGGATCCAATGAAGTGCCTTGGGGAATCCAGGTTTTGGCCGAAAGCGGGCAGTTTGATTGCTGTGTGGGCCTCGGTGTTTTACTGCGGGGAGGAACAGCGCACTTTGAAATTGTCGCACAAACCGCATCGGATGGACTTCAGATGGTGGCAATGAATGAATTAACCCCGGTCATCAATGGTATCGTGGTTGCCGATACCTTGGAGCAGGCCAAAGAACGCACGACGGGCAGGCACGACCGTGGGCGCGAATTTGGGGAAGCCGCCTTGCAAATGGCGCAATTAAAACGACAATTTACAGGTAGCGATGAGTAGAACCCCCAGAAGGCGTGAAAACCGAATAACTGCCCTGCAGTTTCTCTATGCCTGTGAGATAAATCCACCGGAGGATTTGGAGTTTCAACTGAGATTGTTTTTTGACGAAAACGAACAACCCCGCGATTGCTTTGGTTTTGCCGAGGAGCTCATCCATGGGGTGCTAGAAAACCTGGATACCATAGATGCGGAAATTACGACCTATACTGAGAATTGGGATTTCGAGCGAATCGCCAAGATGGATCTGTCTATTTTGAGGTTGGCTATTTACGAGCTGCTGAACCGCCTGGATATTCCGCCCATCGTGTCGATCAATGAAGCCATCGATCTCAGCAAACTATTTTCCAGTCCAGATTCCAAGCGCTTCATCAATGGCATTCTGGACAAAATGAAGGGAAACATTCATCGGCCTCTACGGGAAGCTACAGAATTCTAATCAGCATCTTGCCGCATGTTCGGTCCATTTACAAAATTTAAGTCTGGATTCGCCAGAACTAAGAACTCGCTGTTCGGTGCAGTTGGTGGAATTTTTAGTGGCAAACAGCTTGATGCCGATTCCCTGGAAGCACTTGAAGAGGCCCTTTACGGTGCCGACTTCGGGGTCGAGACTACCGGGGAAATCATGGAGGAAATTCAGCAGGCCTACCGCAAGGATAAGGAATTGCGCGGTATGGATGCGGCCGAAATCGGTTCCCGCGTTCTGAAGCGGATACTCGACGGAGCCGAGGGAAATGTGGACGCGGCGGAAGGGTCGCCGGAGGTCGTCATGCTTTTGGGGGTAAACGGATCTGGAAAAACTACCACAACTGCCAAGTTGGGGCACCTGTTTAAGGAAGACGGATATTCCGTATTGCTAGCGGCTTGCGACACTTTTCGCGTGGCCGCTAATGAGCAGATTAAGTCCTGGTCTCAACGCTTAGGTATTGGACTGGTATCAAGCAAACGCGGCGCCGATGCCGCGGCAGTCGCTTTTGATGCCCACGAGGCCGCCCGGAGCCGTAACCACGATATCCTCATCCTGGACACCGCAGGCCGATTGCACAATAAGGCTCACCTGATGGGGGAATTGAAAAAAATTATCCGGGTGCTCAGAAACAAGGACGCATCTGCTCCGCATCACCGCTGGCTTGTGATTGATGGAAGCCTGGGATCTAATTCCATTGAACAGGCGAGGACGTTTCACCAGGCAATTGAACTGACCGGGTTAATCATCACCAAACTGGATGGAACCAGTCGTGGCGGCGCCCTGGCCGGAATCTACCGGGAATTGCGGCTACCTGTTTTCTTTGTGGGGCTGGGTGAGCAGCCGGACGACCTACAGCCCTTCACGGTGGAAAATTATGTCAATGCCGTCTTTGGCATGGAAAGAGAGGCCGTGTAATGGAATCCGAAGACATGGTTGTAGAGGTGGATTTGGGCGATCGCAGCTATCCTATCCGGATTGGCGTCAAGGCGGCTGAAGGGGTTCTTGATACGGCCAAGAGCCTGGCCCGAGAGAACAGAAAATCGGCTTTTATAGTCGACCAGGGCTTCGCTGGCGCCCACGGGGGATTTCTTGAGTCGATCGAAGCGATCGGGCATGTTTTGATACTGCCGGCTGGCGAGTCCACCAAAAGCCTCAAACAATTATCGAGAGTTTACGACTTTTTGGCCGGACTAAAATTTGACCGGAGTTGTTGTATATTTGCGGTGGGAGGTGGGGTTATTGGAGATATCTCCGGTTTTGCGGCTGCCAGCTTCCTCCGGGGGATCGATTATTTTCAGGTGCCGACCACCTTGCTATCGATGGTAGACAGTTCAGTGGGAGGTAAAACTGGTATCAACTTATTGGCGGGGAAAAACCTGGTAGGCGCATTTTTGCAGCCCAAGGCCGTTTTCTCGAGCACCCGGTTTTTACTGACGCTTCCCGAACAGGTATTTAATTGCGGGATGGCGGAAATAATAAAACATGGCTTGCTGGGTGACGCCCATTTGTTCGAACGGCTCGAAAACTTGGATATCCTTGGCGCTGGTCATGCCAAATTGCCGTCGATCATCAAGCGCAATTGCGAAATAAAAGCGGCGGTGGTAAATGCGGACGAAAGGGAAAGGGCCGACCAGGGAGGGCGTGCCTTGCTTAATTTGGGTCACACCTTTGCTCATGCCATCGAAAATGCTTCGGGGTACGGAGACTATGAGCATGGCGAGGCGGTAGGGCTTGGGTTGGTTTTGGCCGGGGAACTCTCGCAGAGGTTGGGAAACATTGATGGTGCGGACCTTGAAAGGATCCGTTCACTTGTCGATCGTTACCATTTGCCGGTTCAATTTCGTAAACCTCTTCCAGTCTCCAAGGTAGCAAATGCCATGCTGAGGGATAAAAAAGTAAAGCGGGGACAGTTGCGCTTTGTAGTATTAAAACGTATCGGAGAGGCCTACACGACTTCCGAGGTCGATACTGCCGTTGTCGAGGATATTTTGGTCCAATACGGAGCCCGGGGTTAGCCATCTTTCCTGCCCGGCGTCCGGGTCATTCCTTGCGATCTTGCACGCCAGTGCGAGATTGAAGATTTGACCCCTTACCAGATTGCTACATTTCCGGCTGGTATTTTTTAGGTGACCAATACTTATTAGGTGAAGTTATTTATTATGGAATCAGGTATAAAACACGATGTCGGCTGTTGATGAGAGTATTGTGCGGGAGTATTTTGAACAAAACGGTTTTTTAGTCCGGCAGTTGCGCAAGTACCGGGTACAGTCGCGTAAGAAGAGGACGGACGAAGAAATTGATTTGATGGTCTACAATCCCTCCCATTCACCACCTACGCGCAGGCCGGATTTTATGTTGTTTTCCAGTGAATTGCGTTACATTCACAAAGCTGTTGTGGTGGTAAAGGGATGGCATTCCCTGAGGTTTACACCTTCGATGCTAAGAAGCAGCCCGGAGATTTTCCGTTTTCTGGAAAAGCAGGTCCTAAAAAAAGTGAGTGCGCTTTTCCTGCCAGAATCTGAAAGAGTGGGCGGGGAGGAGGACGATTTGCTCAAGGTTCTGGTATTACCTGGATTGCCCACTGAAAACCCTTACCGGGAGCAGAGCATGGAACTCCTCAAAGAAAAGGGTGTGGACGGCATTATTTCTTTTCGTTCCATGTTGTTGGACATATTGGCGCGGGTTGAAATAAACCGGAACTACCAGAAGTCGGAGATTTTGCAGGTGCTGCGCATCCTTAAGAACTACGATTTGCTGAGTGATCCGCAAATGGAGTTGTTCAAATAAGGGGCTATCGATCTTCATGCCTTACCAGCCGAAAGATTCCCAACCGATTGCCATTGCTTCGGGTGACCCGGCTGGAGTTGGACCGGAAGTCATTTACAACTGGGCACGCAACTACTCCGGAGACCGGGAAGGATATATTTTTTTTGGTAGCGAACCCTGGGTAACATCTTTGCGAGCGCTGGGATATGACGGGCGTTGCGTTGGATGTGCCGAATACGATGCTACCCCGGGAGAACCTACAAAATGGGATAGCATGATTGCCCGCGAAGCACTGACGAAAGTTGCCCGGGGTTGCCAGACCGGCCAGTATTCTGCTGCCGTGACCGGCCCGGTAAGCAAGGAAAACTTGCAGGCCTCGGGTTTCCAGCATCCCGGTCAAACGGAATATTTCGCGGCTCAGTGGGGTGGGTCCCCTGTAATGGCATTTGTGGGCAAACGATTAAAGGTCGTCCTGGCTACCTGGCATATTCCACTTCATGAGGTTTCCCACGAGTTGTCTCCGGTAAAGTTAATTCGTGCCGTTACCCAGGCGAATCTGCTAGCGCAAGTTTATGGGGTGGCCGAGCCCAGGATTGGGGTTTGCGGACTCAATCCCCACGCCGGTGAAAATGGACTTCTCGGTGTAGAAGAATGCCAGTGGATAGATCCCTTGCTGGATGATTTGAGACGGAAATTTCTCGGACTTTCCGCAACTCAGGCAGCGGATTCCCTGTTTTGGCGAGCGCTACAGGGCCAATTTGATGTGATTGTAGCCCTCTACCACGATCAGGGATTGATACCGGTAAAGACATTGGAGTTCGATCATGCCGTCAATGTTACCCTCGGTTTGCCATACATTCGCACAAGTCCCGATCACGGCACCGGATACTCTATCGCGGGCAAGGGTATAGCTAGTTCCTCCAGTTTTGCTGCCGCTGTAGAAGTAGCGCGAAGGTTTATTCGCCATAAGGGGGAGAAAGGGGTCTACCGAGGAACGCCGACGTGACCGAATTGCCGAGGAATATCCGACCCATCCGAACAATCTTTTACATGCCAACAGGATAAAACCAGCTTGAAACCGGAACATAAATCCTTCATTGATCCCTAGTTAATGATGAAAACGCTACCCGAAGGTGTTCGATTAGGTAATGAACAGTTGATTCAGCTTACCGAATCGGCCGGCGAGAAGTTAAACGGATTACTGCTTGGTGAACCGGAACGCACTGTATTGCGTGTAAAAATATCGGGTGGGGGATGTAATGGGCTCTCCTACAAGTTGGATTTTGTGCAGGCCTATAAACGAGGCGATATTCTGGTAGAATCGGCCGGTTCCCAGGTGGTGGTTGATTCCAAAAGTGCACTCTATCTTAAAGGAACGATGCTGGAATACTCCCATGCATTGGTGGGTGGTGGTTTCAAATTTGAAAATCCCAACGCAAAGTCGAGTTGTTCCTGTGGAGAAAGTTTCAATGTGTAAAAACGTATTGAATTGCTAAAGTCCATGGGAATGCGCTTGCAATCGCTGAGCCCAATCTACATTAAAGTAGGCAACATTTTCCAATCTGTAAGAGATTGCATGGAATTAGAAAACGCAGCAGCACCTATGAATAGGACCACCAATAACAGATAACCGTTTGGTGGTATGGTTTTTATGTGGTTTTTTTCGATATCAGCCCCCGACCTTGCTGAGTGCGCCCTTAACTTAACAAAGGCTAGCTGTTAATGCCCAGAAAAGGTGGTCGCCCCAGGCGGAAATGGGTTCCGAGAATCCGCAAAAATGAACGAATCCGGGCTCGTGAGATCCGGGTTATCGGTCCCGATAGCAAGCAAATTGGTATAATGCCCCCACGGGAGGCGTTGGCGATGGCCCGGCAACTCGGCCTGGATTTGGTGGAGATATCGGCTTCGGCAAGACCGCCCGTCTGTCGAATCCTGGACTTTGGTAAATACACGTACCAACAGTCCAAAAAAGGCAAAGACGCCAAGGCCAAGAAGACTAAAAATAAGGTAAAGGAAGTGAAGTTCCGGGTGCGGATCGAAGACCATGATTATTTTACCAAAATCAAGCATGCGGAGGAATTTTTGGGCAAGGGAAACAAGGTAAAGTTGACCCTGATGTTTCGGGGAAGGGAAAACGAACACAAAGATTTGGGTTTTGAAACCATAGCCCGTGCGGTTGGGGATCTCGACCATATCGGGCACCAGGATTCTGAAGCGCGGCTGGCTGGCCGCTTCATCAATACCATGGTATCTCCCCTTCCGGAAAATCAGCGTGTTTTCAAGTACAACGAACACGAAGAGGAGGAATAATTCCTGGGTGATCAGTGATTGGTTTATGGTCCCGGTCAAACTCCAGAACCCTTTAGTATCTGCGGTCCGGTATATGGCACTGGGCCTTTTCCTGCTGCCCTTTGTTTTAAGGGGGAATCCCTCCCCTAGTCGGCCCGATGCAATCCTTTACAATACTCCATACGTTGAACTGAGAACGATTGCCGCACAGTTGGGAATGAGGTATGAGCAATCCAGCGATAAAAATCGCTGCACCCTTTCAAGCCGATGGACCAAGCTCGAATTTAGCGTCAACAGCCGGTTGATGCATTTGAATAAGTTCAAGGTTTTCCTGGGACATGCAGTGGCACAGAATAGGGGCAAACTTTATCTCTCTACCCACGACCTGGATAAAACCCTCAATCCGCTGCTTACTCCCCAGGTTTTCAGCTCAAAGCCAAAACTGAAAAAAATAGTACTGGATCCCGGACATGGTGGAAAAGATCCGGGGTGTGCCAACAAGAAGCTGGGAATGGTGGAAAAAGAAATGACCCTGGACCTGGCGCGGCGGTTGAAAGAATCGTTGGAGAAAAAGGGGTACCAGGTTATGCTGACACGGGACTCGGACCGGTTCGTTGAAAACAGCAATCGTTCCAAATTTGCCAACAACTTGGATGCGGATTTGTTTTTGGCCTTGCATTTTAATTCGGTCACTTCCACTTCCGTTCAAGGCATTGAAACCTACGCGTTTACACCAATGGGCCAGCCTTCTACTGCGAGAAGCCAACTCAGTAAAAGCGACAAGCGAACCAGTCCCGCCAACCGATACGACCCCTGGAATGCGCTGGCTGGTTTTTATGTCCAGCGCCAGTTGATCAGGACGATGAGAGGGGTCGATCGAGGATTAAAACGGGCCCGTTTCTCCATGTTGAGCGGACTCAATTGTCCAGGTCTTCTAGTTGAAGGAGGCTTTTTCAGCCACCACGAAGAAGCCAAAAAAATCAAATCTTCCAAGTATCGCATAAAACTTGCAGATGCAATTGCCACGGGAATTGACACCTATCATAAAACCTTAAAGAGAATTTCTAATTAGCCCGCATTTCTCACTACCGAGCTAGCCCGCATGTCTCACAAAATTCGTAACGAGCGAACGAAGGTCGAGTGCTTGTGCGGGCATCGAGCCGATTCGCGGGTGAAGCTGGGTCGACCGTCGGGGTCATGCCTTGCATTTTTGCAGCCATGCATAAATGCAAGGCTTGACCCCTTTCCTGTGAAATTCCCCGCGACAATGTTTGACGCCTTCATTCGAGGTCTGCACCAGTGCCGACATTCCGGCGCGCAGTAGAAGATTGGGGGGCTGTCGCATTCGCTCGGTAGTGAGACATGCGAGCTAGACTCCGTCTACGATCACGTCGGCCAACCCGTATTCGATTGCCTCGGTGGCATTCATGTAAAAGTCCCGGTCCGTATCCTCGGTAATCTTTTCAATACTCTGACCGGAAGATTGGGCCAGAATCTTGTTCAACTCTTCCCGGGTACGTTCCATTTCCTGCGCCTGGATATTGATGTCGACAGCTGGTCCTTGGAAACGGCCATGAATTAAGGGCTGGTGAATGAGCACGCGCGCATAGGGGAAAAGCATGCGTTTCCCCTTGGCCGCAGCGCAGAGCAAAATCGATCCCATGCTGGCTGCCATGCCGGTTACCACCACGGTAATCGGAGAAGATATTAACCTCATCGTGTCGTAGATAGCCATTCCGGCGGTTATACTTCCACCGGGTGTACTGAGGTAGAAAGAGATCTCCTTGTCGGGATCGGTCCACTCCAGGTAGAGCAACTTTTCCGTGATTTCCTTAGCGGACTTGTCGTTCACTTCTCCCCAAAGAAAAACTTTACGATCCTCAAGAAATTTTTTCTGCACCATTTCTCCAAGTGGAGACGGGGTTTTTGCATCCTTTTCTTCAGACATAGAGCACAATGAAAATGGGTATTTGGGAAAGTTCCAGTGGAATCCGGGGAATCTTCAAATCAGTCCCAGAATCATTTTGCCCTCCTCTGAAATCATGTCCTGGTTCCAGGGGGGATCCCAAACCACTTCGACATCGGCATTCGATATGCCGGGCAAGGTCATTATTTTTGAGCGGGCGTCGTCCGCAATAACCGGCCCCATCCCGCAACCCGGCGCAGTCAGGGTCATTTTTACATCCACGTGATGCGTGCCGTCCCGTTGCTCTTCCGCCTCGCAGGAGTAAACAAGACCGAGATCTACAATGTTTACCGGTATTTCCGGATCGTAAACCGATTTCAGTTGTTCCCAAATAGCGGATTCTTGCAAGGGTCCGGCTTCTGTAGCTTCCTGAATTTTTTTCTGAGCGGTATCCGGAATATCGAGCCCGAGGGCGTCGGCGTCAGAGCCGGCTATCCGGCTCATCCCAAATTGGGATACCACCGTATACGTTCCTCCGAGTTGCTGAGTTACGGTAACGGATGTTCCCGAGGGGATGGTCAGCCGGTTTCCTTCCGGAATGATCCGAGCTTCAACGTCGCGGTTGAGGACAATTTGTTCAGGCATGGAGGTAATGAGTGAAGGCGTTATTTGGGGATGTCTTGGCGGGTTTAAGAGTTTTCGAATTTTTGATACACCAGGCGGCGATGATAGTCTGCCAATTCCCGGTTATCGATTTTATCGAGAACCTCCTCAAAGAACCCAAAAACCAAGAGGGTTTGCGCGGTCATTTTCTGGATCCCACGAGACAGTAGGTAGAAAAGCTGGGTTTCATCCAGTTGCCCGGTGGTGGCGCCATGGCTGCACTTTACGTCGTTGGCCAGTATCTCCAGGCCGGGTAAGGAATTTGCTTCCGCAGTCGGACTGAGCAGCAGATTGCGGTTGGTTTGGTAGGCATCGGTTTGTTGGGCCGCTTCCTCGACCTTGATAAGTCCTGAAAAAATGGTTTTCGAAGTATCGAGTAAGGCGTTTTTGAAAAGGAGGTAGGAACGGGCATGGGGCGCCCGGTGTGTTTGCCGCGTACGTTGGTCTATTTCCTGGTCATCGTGGGAGATTGTCAGTGAGTACAATTCCGCGTTGCTGCCGGGTCCTTCGATAATGGTATGACCTTCATTTCGGGCGTGTTTGCTGCCGATGTTCATGCCAAAGGCCCGTATGTGCGAATCCCGCTGAGCGATCGTTGTGAGGGTGTTAAAACTCAGGGATTGTTCGCTCCAATTCTGAACGTAGTGATACTCTACTTTTGAAGCGGAGCCCGCATACAGGGTGCTCACCCCGCAGGCGAACTGTCGAGCCGAGGATTCGCCCGATTTATAAATATCCACAAAAATTACGCGGGCATTGTCTCTGGCAATAACCAGCGTATGGGGAAACACAGCGGTGTTTTCAGCGCTGGCCCAATGGTGGCAGACCAAGGGGAGTTTAATTTCCACGTTTTCCGGCACATACAACAGGGTGCCATTTCGATTCAGCGCGGTGTGAAGGGCGGCAAACTTCTCCGATCCCAAAGCCGATTCCTGGGCCATATAGAATTCCTCCAGAATTTCGGAGTGGTTTGAAAAAGCTTCCTGTAAAGGTTCGAAAATTACTCCTTTTTCAGTGAGTTCTTGGGATAGGCCCGATTTCTCCAACAAGTCGTCGTTGCCAAAAACCAGCCTCCCGGCCGCAGGGTTAAGATCCCGCGATCGGTCAATCAGGTTTGCCTTTTGCTGAGCATCCAGTGGATTGGCCAAATGAAATGCGTCAACTCCCAGACCCCTTACATTAGCGAAGCGCCAGGTCTCCATTTTGCGGCTTGGCAATGGCAAGGACCGGTATTCCTTCCAGCTTTGCCGTTTTTGGTTCAGTAACCACTGTGGAAGATTCCCGCGTCGACTTTGAAAATGTTCAAAAACGGATTCCGTCAGGAACTCGGATTCCCGATTCACCGGTGTTGTAGAGGGCATGGTGTTGCAAATACCGGTTTGCCAGTTAGCCTACAGATCCCTCCATCTCGAGGTCGATTAAGCGCTTGAGCTCAACGCTGTACTCCATGGGAAACTGTTTTACCAGGTCGTTGACAAAACCGTTTACGGCCAGACTCATGGCTTCACCTTCACTTAAACCGCGTTGCATCAAATAAAATATTTGTTCAGCGCTGACTTTGGAAACGCTGGCCTCGTGTTGGACCGAGTTGTCGTCTCCACGCACCGTAATGGCCGGATAGGTGTCAGTTCGGCTGTTGGTATTGATCAGCAAGGCATCGCACTCCGTGTTGTTCCTACAACCTTTCAGGCGCTTGGGTATGTGCACCTGGCCACGGTAGGTGGAACGCCCTTCTCCGACCGATATACTCTTAGCGATAATATTGCTGGTGGTCTCATCGGCGGCGTGGATCATCTTCGCGCCAGTGTCCTGATGTTGCCCATCTCCGGCCAGGGCAATGGAAAGAACTTCACCACGGGCGCGCCGGCCCTTGAGGATTACTCCGGGGTACTTCATGGTAAGGCGCGAGCCGATGTTGCAATCGATCCATTTCACTTCGGCTTCTTCCCCCGCCGTGGCCCGCTTGGTAACCAGATTGAACACATTTGCGCTCCAGTTCTGGACCGTGATGTATTGGATTTTCGCCCCCTTTAGCGCAACCAGTTCAACCACGGCTGAGTGCAGGGTGGTGGTTTCGAATTTCGGAGCGGTGCATCCTTCCATGTAGGTAACCTCCGCTCCCTCGTCGGCAATGATCAAGGTGCGTTCAAACTGGCCAAAGTTTTCCGCATTGATGCGGAAATAAGCCTGCAGTGGCTGCTTCACTTTTACCCCGGGAGGGACATAAATAAAACTACCTCCAGAAAACACCGCGCTGTTCAAGGCGCTGAATTTGTTGTCTCCAATAGGGATGACCTTGCTGAAATATTTTCTAAAAATTTCCGGGTGATTCTTCAACCCCTCGGTTGATCCCACGAAGATGACGCCGTCCTTGGCCAAGCCTTCTTTCATGCGCGAATAGGCTGCCTCGCTGTCAAACTGAGCTTCCACCCCTGCTAGGAAGGAGCGCTCCTGTTCGGGTATGCCCAGGCGTTCGAACGTCTCCTTTATATCATCCGGAACTTCGTCCCAAGTGCGGCTGGGTTGTTGTCCTTTGGACAGGTAATAGCGGAATTTGTCGAAGTGAATGTTTTCCAGGTCCTTCGTCGCCCAGTGCGTTGGCAGGGGCTTCGCATTGAAGACATCAAGGGCCTTCAGGCGAAATGCGCGAACCCAATCATCTTCTTCTTTCACGTCCGCGATATAATTGACCACCTTTTCATTCAAGCCTACACCCGCGTCGAATTCATAAGTGGTATCGTAGTGGAAATTTCCCTTTTCCCGATCTATGTTGATGGCGTTTTCTCTTATCATGGTAAAATGTTTTTTGAGTTGGGCTACACGCTGGCAACCATTTCTTCCTTGATCCAATCGTAACCGCGTTCCTCCACTTCCAGCGCCAGTGACTTGCCTCCCTTTTTTGCAATGCGGCCGTCCACCATGACGTGCACGCAATCGGGAATTATGTAGTTCAACAACCTTTGGTAGTGGGTAATCACCAGAATTCCCCGACAGTCACTACGCATGTGATTGACTCCTCCAGCTACGATTTTCAAGGCATCGATATCCAGACCGGAATCGGTTTCATCCAGAATACAGTATTTGGGCTCGAGCATGGCCATCTGCAAAATCTCACAGCGCTTTTTCTCCCCGCCGGAAAATCCCTCATTGACCGAACGACTGCTGAATTTGCGGTCGATGCTCAGGCGTTCCATCTCGCTGTATAAATGCCTGTAGTAAGCGATGGCATCGATGTCTTCTCCATCCTCCTTTCGAGCGTTTAGAGCGGCACGAATAAAATTGGCAATGCTCACACCTGAAATTTCTATCGGATATTGAAAGGCCAGGAACAATCCGGCGCGTGCCCGCTGGTCAACCTCCAACTCCAGGATGTTCACACCATCCATGACCACGGTGCCGGAGGTGATTTCGCAATCCTCGTGTCCCGCCAACGCTTTGGCCAAAGTGGACTTGCCGGATCCATTGGGTCCCATGATGGCATGTACTTCGCCCTTGGGCAGGCTAAGAGACAGGTTGTTGAGGATCGGTTTACCCTCAATGCATACCGTCAGGTTTTCGACTTCTAATACCCTCATTGCATTTAAATATTTCAGGTTACTTCGTGGCAATAACTTGGGGTGGATTTGACTGACTCCCTCGAAAATTAAGCTCCACTGCCGACACCGAAAATGACTCCGGAACGAGGCGTTTCAATTCCTCCAGCACACCTTGAGGCAATTCCACATCGGTCACTTCACCAGTTACATCACAATAAAAATGGGCGTGAGGGAGGAGGGCCGGTTCGTAGCGGGTGGACTCGCGTTCGAAATTCACCGGCTTTATCAGGCGGCATTCCAACAGCGTCTCCAGGCAATTGTAGACGGTGGCTAGCGAAATAGTAGGCATTTCAGCCTGGCTTCTGGAGAAAATTTCCTCTGTCGTTGGATGATCCTTGGCTTGGGCAATAACCTGGTAGACCACCTCGCGTTGCCGGGTAGACCGCAGGCCCTTTCGAGCCAGCGCGGTATGCAGATTCTGTAATTCCTGTTGGGCAATTTGCATGTTAATGAGACTCAACAACAATAAGAAATTGGAATAATTCTAAAAAGCAATCCTTTTATGAGAAAAAGTCTCAAATAAGGGGTCAACCCACCTGGCACTTTCTGGGGCGATGGGTTGAAGCACTTTGGGGGACAGTTTTATTCGCGCTCCGCCAGCCAGCGTTCTGCTTCGATGGCGGCTTGGCATCCCATACCAGCAGCCGTTACGGCCTGTCGGTAGACATGATCGACGCAGTCACCCGCGACGTAGACCCCTTCGACATTGCTGCGGACCTGGCTGCCGTTATCGGCCACGAAGTAGCCGTTTTTATCGGTATTCAAGCAGGAAGCAAACGCCCCGGTATTGGGGATGTGGCCAATTGCAATAAATGCTCCTTTGCAGGGGATGCTTTTTTCTTCACCCGTTTGGACGTTCTTAACCCGAACACCGGATACGGCATTGTCTTCGGCTCCCTCAATTTCGGTGACAACGGAGTTCCAGCACATCTCGATTTTTTCATTGGCTAGGGTTCGGTCAGCCATAATTTTCGATGCCCGAAGTTGGTCGCGGCGATGAATCAAGGTGACTTTGGATGCAAAGCGGGTCAAAAAAAGCGCCTCCTCACAGGCTGAATCACCTCCGCCCACTACTACCACATCCATGTCGCGGTAAAAAGGGCCATCGCAGGTAGCGCAGGTGGAAACGCCCCCACTACCAAACAGCTTTTTCTCAGAATCCAAACCCAACAAGCGGGGTGAGGCGCCGGTTGAAATGATGACGGTCTTGGTCTGGAAGATTTTGTCACCGGCTTTGAGGATTTTTGTTTCCCCGGAAAAATTCACGGACTCAATCAGGTTGTTTTCGAAGCGCGTACCAAACCGGGCGGCCTGTTTGCGCAAGTGTTCCATCAAAGTATAGCCGTCGATTCCATCGGGCCATCCCGGGAAGTTTTCCACCTCCGATGTGGCGGTAAGTTGACCTCCAGGCTGGTTGCCTTCAACAACGAGTGGATTCAGGTTGGCACGAGCGGCGTAAATGGCAGCAGTGAGGCCGGCACAGCCGGTTCCTAAAATGATAACGTTTTCCATAAATAAATTCGGCCTTGGGAATGGACGCCTATTAGATGAGTTCTTTTGCGAAGGTCAAAGATTTATCCCCAAGAGTTTTCCGTTTTCCGCCACACTCCATTGTAAATGATTTTAGGAGATTAGTCGCAGAAAATTAAGGCGTCTTTCAATTCCCTTCGTGGTTGATTATTGGGTATTGTTTCGGCACCTTTGCCCGCAACATGGACGAGCCATATTCCATCATCGACAGCCATTGTCACCTCGACCGATTTCAAAAAAAAGAAGTCCTGGAAAACACGGTGCAGCTCGCTGAAAATGCCGGCGTTCACCGGATGATTACAGTGGGTACGGGCGAGGCCGACTGGGAACTCTACTTAAAGCTTGCTGAGCAATACCCGCAGAAGATCCGTTACACGGTGGGTCTTCATCCTTCCGAGGTGGATGATGATTGGGAGCAACAGGTGGAAGGGGTTCCCAGTTACTTTCATTTACCGCGAAATCGTCCGGTGGCCCTGGGGGAAATCGGGCTCGATTACTTCCGTTTGCCTACCAGGAACCCAGAAAAAGCCGCTGGGATAAAGGCCCTTCAGCTACAAGCTTTTCGCCGACAGTTGGAGCATGCCCGTCGTCTGAATTGTCCCGTTGTAATTCACTCCAGAGGCGCCTATGGGGATTGTATTGAGGAATTGGATGCATCGGGAGTGAATTGGGAAAGAGTCGTTTTTCATTGTTTTGTGGAAGGCGGTGATGCCATCCGGCAAATAAATATGCGGGGCGGGCGCGGATCATTTACGGGCATTATAACCTTCGACAATGCCGAAAAAGTGCGCGAAGCAGCCAAAGTTCAGGGACTGGACAAGATCATGGTTGAGACGGATGCTCCCTTTCTGGCCCCCGCCCCTTACCGGGGACAACCCTGCCAGCCGGCCTACACGGCGATAATTGCCCGGTATTGTGCCGGCCTTTTGGGTGTAGAGGAAAAGGAGTTTGCCCATATCAGCCGCAGGAATACCGAAGAGTTTTTCGGGCTGGAGCCTTAGCCCGCATGTCTACCTACCGAACGAACGCGACATTACACTACCGAGCGCATGCGACATCACACATTCGTGGCGAGCGAACGAAGGTCGAGCGCTGGCGTCGGCGCCATTCAGGTTTGACCCCTTCCGGTAGACCTTCTATGGGTGGCCAGTCAGACTTCGTCGAACTTGCGTTTGAATAGCGCATTTATTTCTGAAAGCAACTCCGCCCCATCTTCGCCGCTGGCAATAAACTTTAATTTGGAACCGCGTCCTGCTGCCAGCATCATAAGACCCATTATACTTTTACCGTTTACCAGATCTCCGTCCCGCTCTACGTAAACCTCACTTTGAAATTTATTGGCTACGCGCACGATCATGGCCGCAGGGCGTGCATGGATACCCATTTTGTTGATGACCTCAATAAATTTGATATGTATATTTCCGTCTGTGGTCTGACTATTAGTTTCCATAGGTTGCTGCAAAACGGCCCAATGTGACTATCCGACTTAAATAGCAATGTGTAAAGGTCGATTCAACCGATCGTCAAGGGATATTCTCGGAATGAGAAACTGGAGCAAAAGTATTAACAATTATACCAGAGTTATTTACAAAGCCTTTCCTTTTAATCTGATACCTCATGAAAACATCACTGCATCCGGATTTAATGATTCCCGACCTGTGGCAGCAGGAAGCGGTGCGGCAGCTGGTTGATGGAAAGGATGTGGTGGTGCAGGCACCCACCGGGGCAGGTAAAACCTATATCTTTGAGATGCTGGTTGAGAAAGGTTTGCGCAAACAGGCCATCTTCACAGTTCCCACCCGCGCTCTGGCCAATGACAAGTTGATGGAGTGGCGGACCCGGGGCTGGGATGTGGGTATTTGTACTGGAGATATCGTGGAAAATGAAGGTGCACGTGTGGTGGTCGCTACTCTCGAAACCCAAAAACGGCATTTTTTACAGGGGAAAGGTCCCGGCCTGCTGGTTATAGACGAGTACCAGATGTTGGCCGATCCGGTGCGCGGTGTAAATTACGAGCTGGCCATGGCAATGTCGCCATCAACTACCCAGATCCTGGTTATGAGCGGAAGTGTTTCCAATCCCCAGGATGTCGTGGCCTGGCTGAATCGACTAAAACGGGATGCGGTGCTGGTACGGCATAAGCAACGATCCGTGCCCCAGGAAGAAGTATTGATTGAGCAACTTAAAATAAAAGTGCCAGCCCGGGTTCGGGGTTTTTGGCCGCGTGTTGTCAGTAAAGCCCTGGTGGCTAACCTGGGTCCTCTGATTATTTTTGCCCCTCACCGGAGTGCGGCCGAGACTATTGCTCGACAACTTTCCAAGGAGATTCCGGTTGATGAATACCTCCTGCTCACTGCAGAGCAACAACGGCTTGCCGGGAGAGGATTGTCCCGGTTATTGAAAAATCGCATTGCTTACCATCACAGTGGACTGGGTTACCTTCAACGTGCCGGTGTAATCGAACCCCTGGCAAAGGCCGGCCAATTGAGGGTGGTGGTAGCCACTATGGGGCTGGCTTCGGGCATAAACTTCTCCATGCGGTCCGTGTTGGTGGCAGATACGCTGTACCGGGTTGGGCACCGGTTGCTTCGCGTCCGGCCAGATGAATTGCTACAGATGTTTGGCCGGGCTGGTCGCCGTGGCCGGGACACGCGGGGTTATATCCTGGTCGTACCTGACAAGCCGAGGATCCACATGTCGAGCCCCTTGAAGTTGCACCGGGTAAGCCAGGTGGATTGGCCCAGCCTGATCGGCGTGATGCACGCCGATCACAAACGGGGCAAAGACCCCATAAAAACCGTGCGGCAATTAACTCACCGCCTCTTCAGTGAACAGCACATTCCCCTGGGTCTGGAGAAATTTATTCATGACCGGGAAAGAAACCGCCGCATGGAGCTGATCCCGGATAATACAAAGCAAAGCCGTGCTATCGAGGAGATTCGCAACAGTGAGGGAATTTGGGAACGCAAAAAACCGGCGGTAAAGGCGCGACTGGGTGATATCCTGATGTGCAGGGGTGGCAATTGGACGTCGGCATTGTCGGACCCAAGGACACTGAAAGTGGCGGGTGAAGGCGTGATTTGTGTGCTGCAGAATAGCCCCCAGAAAATTTATGGCCGGGAGATCGCGCTGGCCACCTGGTCCAGGAAGGAGGGGCAGAAAGATATCGTATTGACGAAGTGGCTGCGCAAGCGGATGACCTCGATCAAGCCGAAGAGTAAGGGCAGGAAACCGGTCTCCCGTTTCTGGTATTACGATCCCTTTGAAAAGATTGTACTTCCCAAGATTCCAGAGATGACCGGAGGGGGAAAGCTCGTTGAGGTCGTAGACCGAAGGGGTACCCTGTACGGGCGCATCGACTTTTCGGACGCAGAGGTTTTCGCGGTGAAAGACTCCACGGGCAAACTCCTTCTGGGTGCGCCCCACCGGCAGCGCGTAGTCGACGATATTGGTTCCTTTGCCGCCCACGTGCTCGAGCAGGAAACGGGTGACATGGGTGGTTTATCACCGACCCAGGCCTGGTTTCGGCTGGGACTGATAGATGGGGAGGGCCGGCCAACCCGAAGGGGCACTCTATTCAGTTTTTTCAATTACGGAGAAGGTCTGGTTGTGGCGGCGGCATTGGAAGAGCCCTCGTATGAAATTTCCGAATTGGTTTACGACCTGGCAAATCTGCGCGCAGGTCACCGGTTTGAAGATTTTGAAAGTTTTAGTAGCCGGTTGGGCAACTGTTGTCGCCTGGCCCATGGAAATGCCACGTTTGAGGGTTATCTGGAGAAGGGATTGCCGCTAGATTATGGAGATGGTGCGGCCGAAGTTATTGCGCGCTATGAATCGTTTGCAGAATCTGGTTCAACAAGGGGAGAAAAGACGCTGCAGGATGGGGATATTGAGCGGGTGCGTTTGGAGTGGGTGAGTCTTTTGCGACACATCGTGTTTGCGCCCGATTTCGAATGGGATCGGTGGCGTTCCTTGCAATCCGAAGCGGAAAAACTTCTCCTGAGCCGGGAAATTCGCCACGTCATTCATCAAGTGCCCGAACTTTCACTGGCTCAGCAAAAACGCATGGAGCACCGCCTACGATTTTAGCCTGTACATCCGTCCAAAACCTATGCCGATTTACGAATTCTACTGCCCGGATAATAACAAGATCTACCAGTTTTTCGCTCGTTCGGCTGAACAGGCGGATCGAATTCCAACCTGTCCGGATAAGCAGGAGTACCGCATGGAAAAGCTGATATCGGGTTTTTCGATTGGGGGGGCTCTGAAGAAATCTGGAGAGGTCGGCGGAGGCGGAAGTCCGGACCTGGGTGACCCCAGGATGATGTCGGCCATGGCGGAAATGGAACGTGCCGTATCGGGCATGGACGAGGATAACCCCGACCCACGGCAAATGGGACGATTAATGCGCCAAATGGCGGAAATGACGGGGGAAAGTTTAACCGGTGAGATAGGGGAAATGGTGCGGAAATTAGAGGAGGGCACCGATCCCGAGGCCCTGGAAGAACAGTTCGGAGAATTACTGGGTGATGTGGATGGAGCAGGTGGTCCCATGGATGGTCTGGGAGAAGACATTGCCGGTGAATCGAGCGGTGGAAGTTTCAGGGGACCCCCCTTGAAAGACGAGATGCTTTATGAGTTCGATTAGCCGCTAATAGAAAGTATTGCCCCTGCATTGATTCATGAACAAGAAACCGGGATTGATTCGACGAACTCAGTGGAATTATTCAGATTTGTTTTTCTCCAAATAGTAATTTCTTTTCAATGGTCTCTCTCCTACAAAAATATACACACTGGCTGCATACGCGCTGGCCGGCGGGCGTGGTTGAAAAATTGCCCGTAGTCGGCCGGGATGGCAGAACGAACATCCCGGGTGTGAGAATTGTGGGAGATTTGACTGGTATCCCTTTGCTCAAATTCTCCGCCCACACCGGAGCCAGGGCGGTGCATTCTTTATTGCGGGAACCCGATTTTACGGCTGCGCGTGGAACCGGAGGCGTGTTGGACCTCGCAATCATAGGAGGTGGTGTATCCGGCTTCTCCGCTGCCATAGAGGCGAAGAAGGCGGGACTGAACTTCCAACTATACGAAGCAGTTCAAGAGTTTTCGACCGTCGAAAATTTTCCCCTAAGGAAACCTATTTTTACCTATCCGACTGAGATGACTCCCTCTGGAGAGCTTAGATTTGAGGCGGATATCAAAGAGGATCTTCTGCAAGAATTGGCGCGGCAGCGAGATGATGCGGAAGTTTCATCCGTAAAGAAAAAGATCGACCGCATCGAACGTTCCGAAGGCGTGATTCTGCTGCATAGCAGAAGTTCCGAGCCTGTAAGGTCGTTACGGGTAATTGTGGCGATTGGGCGCAGTGGAAATTTTCGCAAACTCAATGTGGCGGGCGAAGAGTTGGACAAAGTCACTAACCGGCTGCATGATCCAAAAGACTACATGGGGAAAAAGGTTGTCGTTGCAGGAGGCGGTGACTCGGCTTTGGAAACGGCCATTGCCTTGGTCTGTTGCGGATCGCATGTTACGTTGAGCTACCGGAAAAGTGAATTTTCACGCCCAAAACCGGAAAATGTGGAGAAAGTCGAGGCCTTGGCGGATGATCCCACCCTTCAAACCGGTGTGGCTTGTCCTTCCTCCGATCGGGTAAATCCCTCGGGCGACTCCGCAATGCGCGGCAACAATCCACCCGGTTCGCTCCGTTTGGAATTGGGAAGCCGCGTTCGCGAGATAAAGCCGGAGTCGGTAACCCTGGAAAAGCGAGGGAGCAAATCAGAAGTGCTGTGCAATGATGCGGTTTTTGTAATGCTAGGTCGTGAAGCTCCGCTGGATTTTTTTCGAAAATCCGGCATTTCCATTTTGGGGGAGTGGGGAGTAAAGGCTTGGGCTGCATTGGGATTGTTTTTTGCGTTCTGTGTGTTGCTCTATCACTGGAAAAGTGGCGGCTGGTTTCCACTCAACATATCCGCCGCGGACCCCGCGTCCCTTGCCGGATCCGTCATCAACGCCGCCCGGGACCCCGGTTTTTTTTACTCCCTGGCATTTTCAACCTGTATCGTGGCATTTGGAATAAGGAGGATACGTCGCCGCCGGACACCGTATGTGAGACGTCAGACTTTAACTCTGATGGCTTTTCAGGTAATCCCTCTTTTTTTGCTGCCTTACATCTTTCTTCCCTGGATGGGCGGCAATGGTATCTTTGAATCCGGTTTCGGCAAGTGGTTCGGTGACACTTTTTTTCCGGATGGAAGTTATTGGAGAGCCTTCGGTTTTATCCTGGCCTGGCCGCTTTTCATTTGGAATGTGTTTAGCGAGCAGCCGCTATGGGGATGGCTGGCGCTCTCCTTGATTCAGACATTTGTTATCATTCCCTGGATAGTATATCGCTGGGGTAAAGGGGCATATTGCGGTTGGGTATGCAGTTGCGGCGCCTTAGCTGAAACCCTGGGTGACACGCACCGGCATAAGATGCCACATGGTGTATTTTGGAACCGCTTGAATATGGTGGGGCAAGTCGTGTTGGCCGCGACGATCTTCCTGCTTATTTTGCGCGTTATCGGATGGTTGATTCCTTCCAGTTTTGCGGGGACACTCTTTGGAGGACTTCTGGAGGAATACCCGGTATTCAATTACAAATACCTGGTCGACCTTTGGTTGGCCGGTGTTCTGGGTTTGGCATTTTATTTTCATCTATCGGGGCGGGTATGGTGCCGTTTTGCCTGTCCCCTGGCTGCGCTGATGCACATTTTTGCCCGTTTCAGTCAGTTCCGCATTTTTCCGGAAAAAAAGAAGTGTATCTCCTGCAACGTTTGCACTTTGGTTTGCCACCAGGGCATTGATATCATGAACTTCGCCAACAAGGGAATACCTATGGAAGATCCGGAGTGCGTGCGCTGTTCCGCCTGCGTGCAAAGCTGTCCAACCGGTGTGTTACATTTCGGCAGATGGGACGGAATGGGTGGTATCGTCCTGGACAAACTGGCCGCATCCCCTGTGCAAATGCGGGAGAACAAAGATGGTTCAATGAAATCGTTCTTGAAGGATATAAAGGCGCTTAGTCTATGAAATGAATTAAATTTTTTCTATAATTCGCAGGGCCGAGACACCTATTTTTATTTGTATAAATTTCTGTCTATATTTTAGTTGATTTTTGAAAATTTTCGACATTTTATAGCGCTGTATTAATAAAATACACTTTTACAACATTAAATAAATACCATGGAAATTAGTAAAATTAAGGAAATCGAAAACTATAAGGCTAAGATTGCTGCCTTGGAAAAAGAAATAGCAGCAGAGCGAGCAGCAAAGTTGGCTTCCCTGCACCTAGAAGTTGGTCTGGATTCCACCGAAGCGCTGATTAAAGTGCTTAAAGGTCTTTCCAAGGCGCCCCCCCCCAAGAAGGGCAAACGGACCAGGCTTACACCGGGGATTAAAAAGAATATCGCCAATGCGATAAAAGCCGGGTTGAAAGGCACTCAAGCTGCCAGAAAATATGGCGTATCGGTACCCACTATTCAAAACATTAAAAAGGAATTTGGCCTGGTAAAAAACAGAGTGAAAAAAAGTGCTGCCAAGCAGGCCGCGCAAGAGTAGGCAATTTTCCCTGATTCAATTTAGCATGAATCAGGAATTATAGGCTGGTGGTTGCTCATCGACAACGTCGTACTGCATTCTCCAGAAATTATAATACTCGCCTTTTTGCTGTAGTAGGTTCTCATGTGTTCCGGTTTCCAGTATCCGGCCTTTTCCCAGTACCACAATATTGTCTGCTTTCCTGACCGTGGATAAGCGGTGTGCTATAACTAATACGGTTCGGTTGGCCGCCAGGTATTCCAGCGCTTCCTGAATCTTTCTTTCGGTTGCCGTATCCACACTCGAGGTTGCTTCATCCAGGACGACCAATGGGGGATTTTTCAATAGAACCCGTGCGATAGTAATTCTTTGCTTCTCTCCCATACTTAGCCGGATTCCGCGCTCGCCTATTTCCGTATCAATCTGTTTGGGAAGGTTTTTTACGAACTCATGGACATGGGCCCCCCGCAAGACCTGCCACAATTCTTTCTCGCTGGCGGATTCTTTGGCCAACAAGAGGTTGTCTCTTATGGTGCCATCAAATAAAAAGGGGTCCTGGGCCACCAAACCTATAGAACTTCGCAGTGAGGCCAGGTCGATTTTGCGGACATCGATCCCGTTGATCATGACTGCTCCCTGGTGCACATCGTAGTAACGCAGCAAAAGGTTTGCAACGGTGGACTTTCCGGCTCCCGTGTGGCCTACAAGCGCCGTAACTTTGTCTTTTGGCAGCTCAAGGTTAAAATTGCGCATAATGGTGGGGCGAGTATCATAAGCGAATGAAACCCTCTCATAGGTGACGGTTATGGGCGATGGGGGAAAAGTAACCGCATGAGGTGAATTTTCGATTTCGACCTCATGGTCCAAAATTTCAAATACCCGGTCTCCCGATGGTTTTGCGGCGCTCAGAAGATTGTTTAATCCGTTAAGCCGGCTGATCGGCTCCAAAATGCGGCCGCTGTAAAGGAGGAACATGGTGAGTTCCCCGATGGTCAATGTCCCCTGCAGGTATTGATAGCCACCGATTCCCAGCACCGCGACCAAGCTCAGGCTGCTGATGAAGCGAGTGGTGGAACTATAATAAGCCCAGCGGTACATAGCGGTGAGTGTTTTGGCTTTCAGGTCTTTGGCTTTACCAATGAAACGGGATTTCTCACGCTCCTCCAGGGCGAACGAACTGACGAGCCGATGGCCGGAAATATCCTCCACCAGCAATGCATTCATATCCCCGGCGCTACTGCGTACGTGTTTCCAGTTTTTTCGACTAATTTTAAAGTGCCTCTTTGCCAGAAGGATGAGGAGGGGAATGGGCAGCACCACAAAGGTAGCTAGTAGAGGATTGGTGATAAACAGAAACACCGCTATGCCAAGCAATGTAAAAATGGAGGTCAGTCCTTGTTCGGTGCCGTCCAGTATGGCGCGTTCGACATTGAGCACGTCTTCGGTAACGCGCGAGGAGATATCGCCAGTCTTGCGCTTGTCAAAAAATCCCACCGGCAGTTGCATCAATTTCAAGTGCAGGGCTCCGCGCAAGTCGATAAGTACCCTTTGTTCAATGACGTTGTTCAAGCGTACGCGCAGGTAATTCAAAACGTCCCTAAAGAAATAAGCTGCCACAATGGCCGCCAGTCCCATCCATAACCAACTTATGTTTTTGACTAGAATAATGTCGTCGATGACAAATTGAACGATCTTTGGAATGGAAATCTCAAAGGCCGTGCTGCCGAGCGCCAGAAACATATTCAGAGCAAAAAGAAATCGGTAGCGGGTAAAATAGGCAGCTACGCGAACAATGCTGTTTTTCGGTTCCATGTTGATAAAGTTCTGTTCAATGGCAGGGCGGTGTCTTTTGCAATATACACAAAGAAAGCCGCCTGCATAGAGGCGGCTTTTGCGTCAAATTTTTTGGAAATTAAAAGTTAAACTGCATTAGCCCGGATGTCTCACAAAATTCGGAGCGCAGTAGAAAATTGGGGGGGGCTGTCGCATTCGCTCGGTAGGGAGACATGCGAGCTACTTGAATACTTCCACCGGTACTGTGACGGAGGCATATCCATCGGATTCGACATTAAGGACCCCAATTCCGGCGGCTCCGCCTTCCAGGGGCACGCTTATGGATTTGCTGCCCTCCGGGATTATCACATCGGGAAGAATTACGCATGCGGGAATGTTAGTTGTTATGTAAATCGGCAGACCACCGATAGGAGCTTCGGTTGGAATGGAAAAAATAAGGGTAGTCCGGGAACCGGTCCGCACCGATATGGTAGTGGGCAATACTTGCAGCTTTGCCGGATCGACCCGGAATGGGCCCACGGTCATATCTCCACGTGCTCCACGCAGGACTACATCGTAATTTCGGGAGGCCGGAATACTGGGAACATAGAAGCCCAAGGCGTTGGGCGAGTAATACTCCGAGTTGGCCAAAGTGCCTCCAACGAAGATTTGGTCAGAGGGTCGAAATCCGCGTCCATTCAAACCGATTCTGGATCCGACCGGTCCGCGGCTAGCCTCCAGAGAGACCACATAGCGGTTGATCAAGGAAAATTTTAGCAGGCCGTCATTGGGCAAAGTAATAGACTTCGTTCTGCGTACACCTAGATAATAAGCATCGTATTCTATTTCGTAGTAATACACCGCATTGCTTCTTCCCGAAGGGATGGCGTACTCGTAATCCCAGATGTTCTCACCCAGTGGGCTGCGTTTCATCATGTGAGTCTCGCCGCCGATAACGACTTTGGGCTTAAGTGTTCCATTTACGATCCCGGCATCCCTTTCCCTGACCTCAAGACTGATGGTATAGATATTGGATGGATTCATCGGAATTTCCGACGGGGTCAGATTTTTTATCGTCTGCCCACAGCCGGAAATCAGAACGACCGCCGCGGATAACAGTAGTATAATCAATTGCGTTTTCGCTTTCATAATTAAATTAGGGTGCTTCCAATAGAGAGATTTTCAGTAAACTGCAAGATATTCCCTGTGTGAAAAAGTATTCTTTGCATGCTAGCATTACTTTCACCTTGGGAGGATTCAATGGGGCCGCACCAGTGCCGACATTTCGGAGCGCAGTAGAAAATTGGGGGGACTGTCGCATTCGCTCGGTAGTGGGACATGCGGGTTAATACCGTGAAATTTCCGGATCCACCTCAATTGCCCAGGCATTTATCCCTCCGGCAACGTTGGAGGCATTGTTAAACCCCTGCTCACGCAAAAATGCCGTCACCGCATGAGCCCGGGCGCCATGGTGGCACATGACCAATAGCTGGCCTTCCCGGGAAAGACTATCCAAAGATCCGGGTATCTGCCCCATGGGGATATCCAGGGACCCCGGAATTTTACAAATATCCAATTCCATTGGTTCGCGAACGTCCAACAGCTCGGCCCCGGCATGGAAGCGGTGGGCGGCCTCCTCGACGGTCATTTCCAGCGGATACGATTGTTCATTCATTTGGATATCTTGGCCGATCCAATTTCCATTTTGCAACGCATTCCGTCCATTTTTCTGCCCTGGGCGCCAAAATGGTTTTGCTCCTTTGGTTAATTCCTCCCAACAATGCCAGCAGGAGAATCATGAAATCGCGATATATCGTCATTATGGCTGGCGGTCGGGGAGAGCGTTTCTGGCCCAAAAGCAGATTGTCCCGCCCCAAACACCTGCAGGCGATCGTGGGCAGCGACACCATGCTGTCCCAAACCATACGGCGTGTGGAAAAGTTGGTTCCCGCGGAAAATCTGCTAGTGATTACCAATGCAGAGCAGCGATCCATTATTTTGCAAGACTGTCCCCAGCTTGCCCCCGACCAGGTGATTGGGGAACCGGTGGGCCGGGATACCGCCGCGGCAGTCGGATTGGCCACCGTTTTAGTGCAAGCCAGGGATTTGCATGCCACCTATGCCATCCTGCCAGCGGATCATGTCATACATGATGGCGAAGGTTACCGCAAGGTGCTCAATCGGGCGTTCCAAGCGGCGGAATCCTCTGACTCGCTCATAACCATCGGCATAAAACCCACCGAGCCCGCTACCGGTTATGGCTACATTCAAGTTGGGCGTTCGGATTTCAATGTGGATGGCGCCCCGGTCTACCGTGTAAAACGATTTGTTGAGAAACCCGATCTGGCCACCGCTCAGTCCTACTTGGATTCGGGAGATTGTTATTGGAATGCGGGCACGTTTATCTGGAAGGCTTCGGTCATCGATAAGGCTTTTCGTCTACTCAAACCGGAACTTCACCTGGGCTTGCAACAGATAAGTATTGGGCTTGGATCAGGAAAGAGCGCCGAGGAAGTGATGGCGGAAATTTATCCCCGATTGGAAAGAATCTCGGTGGATTATGCCATTATGGAACAGGCTCCCAACGTAGCCATGTTGGAATCGGATTTCGACTGGGATGACGTGGGAGCCTGGCCGGCCATTGAAAGGCATTATGCAAAAGACGTTTCGGGCAATGTTGGAAAGGGCAGCGTCGTGGTGGATCAATCCACCAACAATATAATTGTTTCAGAAGATGGGCACCTTACGGCCTTAATCGGGGTGGATGATCTCATCGTAGTGCACACACCCGATGCCACCCTGGTTTGCCACAAAGAAAAAGCCCAGGATCTAAAGAAGTTGGTTAAAGAGATTGGTAGTAACCCCGATTTTCAACACTTGGTTTAACGGATCTTTCAGTGAATGTTCTAGGTATTGATTACGGAGAGAAACGCATAGGCCTGAGTTTTGGGGACGAGTTGGGCCTGGCGGTGCCGCTGCCGGCCGCGGTTGAAAAAAGTGAATCAGCCCGCCTGCGCCACATCTTGCAGGTTTTGGATGTGCGCGCCGTTTGCCTCATCGTAGTCGGAATGCCCTACAACATGGATGGATCATTGGGGTTTAAGGCCAGGGAAGTGTCCGCTTTTATCGAAGGGTTGAAGCGTCGGACCCAACTTCCCGTTGTGTCGGTGGATGAACGTTTGACTTCTCACCAGGTCGAGGAAAATTTTAAGGCTCAGAACCGCAAGTGGGACCGCAAAAGCGGGGAGATCGATTCCCTTGCCGCCACCCTGATTTTGCAGGATTACCTCGATCAGACACTGGGACAGAACTTCCAACTCCCCAATGAGGATATACCGGAGTGAAACGGTGGAAATGTCTCTGTGCATACGACGGTACCGACTTTACCGGTTGGCAAAGCCAGCCTACCGGCGATTCGGTGCAGGATCACCTGGAAGCCGCATTAGAAGCGGTGCTCAAAATACCGGTCCGCATTCACGGGAGCGGTCGAACCGATTCGGGGGTGCACGCACTCGGCCAGGTATTTCATTTTGATGCATGCTGGAACCACGGCAGCGGGAAACTTCTATCTGCCCTGGGCTCACACCTGCCCTCATCCATAAAATTGAACTCAGCCCGGACGGTTCCGGCCTATTTTCATGCGCGATACTCTGCCCGAGGCAAACGCTACCATTACCGCATTTATCTGGGTAAGGCCGATCCCTTCGAAACCGACTACGTCCTGTCTATTCCCTACGCCTTGGACGTGGACGCGATGAATAGAGCCGGGCAATGCCTGATAGGTAAATTAGATTTTTCCTCATTTGCTGCGGAGAACGGCGGCGATTCCAAAATGGAAAACCCGGTTAAAGACTTTCTTGCATTTCGCATCAGCAAACGGGGCAAACGGATTCGCATGACGTTTGAGGCGAGTGGCTTTCTTTACAAAATGGCGCGTTCCCTTACCGGCGCCCTCCTGCAAGTGGGCCGAGCTAAACTATCACCCCGGGATTTCGAACAAATCCTGAGAAATCGGGTGCGAACCGCCAACGTGGTGACAGCTCCACCCCAGGGATTATTCCTCGAGAAGGTTTATTATTAGACGGGGTGTCGCATTCGCTCGGTAGTGAGATATGCGGGTTAATCTTTCCCGGCTTGCATTAGCAAAGGAGAAACTTGATGGTTTTCTTGCCATTATCGGCCAAGCAATTTTTGTGCTATCCATGTCACTGTTTGCACGCGAAAGTTATCATATTCTCTTCAATCTCGATAAGTTTGGCTATAGCTGGAAAGGGCTGAAGATATTGTTGATATGGTTTTTCGGTAGCCTGTTTTTCGCGGCAATATTGAGCCCCTTTGCCTACGGGTTTGTCATCTGGTGGCACACGAATTTCCCCAATGACCTCAATACTTATCTGACAGAAAAACCCTTCCCCCAGTACTTCGATCGACTGCGCTGGTTGGCCGCCTTGTTGGCCATACCCTGGATGATCAGTCAGTGCCGGCTCCTGTCCTCTTGGAAATTGGGATTCATATCCGAGTATCCTTGGCACCGAAATTTTGGCCGCTTTTTGTTAATTGGGTTTTGCGGCGTTGCGCTGGTGGTGGCCCTACACCAGTTGGTGGGAGCGTCAACCTTCCGGGAAGGTCTCACCCTTGGCTTTGTAATCGAGAAGATCCTTTTTTCATTCCTGGCGGCTGTGCTGGTGGCGTTGGGAGAGGAGCTGGTTTTTCGCGCCGTTGTTTTAAGGATGTTTTATACGGCTTTCATTCCCGTGGCGGGGGTACTGCTTTCCGCGCTGTTTTTCGCTTTTCTGCATTTTAAAATGTCGGCTAATTTATGGGACCCGGGCACTGAAGCCGCCGGCGTTGTTGACGGACTTTACGTAGCGCTTTGGACCGTTCTGGGTATTACCCAACAGTTCAGCCTGGTAACTTTTCTCAACCTCACTTTGGTGGGCTACATCTTGTCGGTGGTGTTTATGAGAACGCGTTCCCTTTGGGCCAGCATCGGCCTGCATGCAGGTTGGGTTACGCTGATTTTGTCCTATTCCCATATTGGGGAGACCCCTTCGGGCAATACCTCAGTGTGGTGGGGTAGCCATCGTATTGCCGATGGTTATCTCTGCCTTGTTGTTCTTCTAATTATTGCCTGGGTGGTGACTTCCCTGAACCATCCGCGCTGGCGGTCTCCAATTAATTCGTAGGGGATTTAACCGATATGAAAGCGGATTTGACGCAGTTGATGCTCGGGTTTCTGGATGTGCTTTTTCCGAGAAACTGCGTCATCACCGGCAATGCGGTTGGTGCGAATAGTCCCTTTCAATTTATCAGCGCCAAAGTTTCCAGGCAACTTATCCGGGTCGAGCCCCCATTTTGTTCTACCTGCGGCTATCCCTACTTTGGCGCTGTCATGGCCAGCGACCGTTCCTGTCCCAAATGCCGGGAATTGGATCCGGTCTACGGTCAGGGCAGAACGGTCATATTGGTGGAAGGGGCCAGCCGGGAACTTGTGCATTTTTTCAAATACGAGGGCGCCCGTTATCTATTGAGGGATTTTTCAATACTTTTTCAGCTTTGTCCCGGCTTAAACGAATACCTGAAAGATGCCCGCCTGGTTCCGGTGCCCTTGCATCCCCGCAAAATGCGGGAACGCGGATTCAACCAAAGCCGGGCTCTTTGTGAATTACTGCTGAAACAGGAATCCTCCACCGAATTGCAGGATATTCTGGTCAAAACGGTCGACACGCCGAGCCAGACTTTGTTTACGCGCAAGGAACGAGTGAAGAATTTGCGCAATGTTTTTCGAGTTCGACCGAACGCCCACCTGCAGCCTGATTTCCGCTATGTCATCGTGGATGATGTTTTTACCACCGGGTCTACCCTGAATTCCTGTGCGCAAACGCTTAAACGGGCCGGTATTCAGCGTATTGACATTCTCACCCTCGGACATGGATAATGGTCCACTATGCCGCTTTTCAGTAAACCAAAATACTCGACGGTCACTGTTAAAAAGAAGGACATCCCGCACGGTTTGTGGACCCGGGATCCCATTTCCGGGGATCTCATTTACAACAAGGAACTTGAGCAGAATCTGCTGGTAGCTCCCAAAAGTGGCTACCATTTTCCAATGGATGCGCACACCCGAATCAAATCGCTCATCGACGAGGGGTCTTTCCGGGAATGGGATCCCGACTTAATTTCGGTGGATCCTCTCTCGTTTAAAGACAGCAAAACCTACGTGGAGCGCCTGGAAACTTACCGTGACAAGACCAAGTTGACCGATGCGATCATAAGCGGGTCGGGCAATTTGCACGAAATTCCTCTGGAAATCAGTGTAATGGATTTTCGCTTTATTGGAGCCAGTATGGGTTCAGTAGTCGGCGAAAAGATTACGCGGAGCATTGAACGGGCATCGGAGAACAATGTGCCTTGTGTCATGATTTGTGCTTCTGGCGGAGCCCGAATGCAGGAAGGTATATTGAGCCTTATGCAGATGGCAAAAACGAGCGCTGCCCTGGCCCGGCACGCAAAAAAGCAATTGCCTTATATTTCTGTCCTGACCAATCCAACTTTCGCCGGTGTCATGGCCAGCTTCGCCTCACTGGGTGACTTGATTATTGCCGAACCGGGAGCGCTGATTGGTTTTGCCGGGGCTCGGGTCATCAAGGAAACGACGAGAGAGGAACTGCCCAAGGGATTCCAGACGGCAGAATTTTTACTCGAGCACGGCCTAATTGATCAGATCGTTCACCGGCACGAATTAAAGGATCGGCTAAAGTCATTCTTTTCAGCTTTCTGGTCGGCCAGCTAATCTGCTTGAGTCTTCCAAGCCTGCTTTTCGCTTTCCCAGTACTTTTGTGAACTTTATTCAGGCCAGGGAATTCCTTTTCAGCCTACGCAATAAGGGTTCCACCTACGGCATCGATCGCATGGATGCCTTTGTGCATGCCCTGGGCCGACCGGATAAGGACTACCCCATCATTCACCTGGCGGGAACCAATGGCAAAGGGTCCACTGCCGCAATGTTGGAAAGCATATTCCGGAGCGCTGGTTACAGGACCGGATTATTTACCTCGCCTCACCTGGTATTCCTGGGCGAACGAATTCAGGTCAATCGAGTCCTCCTGAACGAGGACACCATTACGGAGTTGACCGCCGAACTCGACCACTACGCCCGTGCGGTGGCCCGGGATGATCTGGTTAAACATCCCACATTTTTTGAATTTATGGCGGCCATGGCCATGCTGCACTTTAGTAAGCAAGCGGTAGATATAGCCATTTTTGAGACGGGTCTGGGCGGTAGAAAAGACGCTACCAACGTGGTCGATCCCCTCATATCCGTCATCACGTCCATTGGTTTGGACCACACCCGCATTCTGGGTGAAACGGTGGAAAAAATTGCAGGTGAAAAGGCGGGCATTATCAAACCGGACCGGCCGGTGGTACTGGGCCGCATTCCCGACCCGGCCCGAGAGGTCATTTGCCGGATTGCCCAAGATCGGGGAGCAGAGGTTTTTTCAGTGGACGATCAATTCGGAGATTCGGTCGAGAATTATCCGACCACCAATCTCTTCGGCACCTTCCAGCGATGGAACGCCGCCACTGCCGTTACGGCTTGCCGGGTGGCGCTGGAGCGATTTCCCGGACTTACCTCGAGTTGCACCGAGGCCTTGCAGCATGTGGACTGGCCCGGCCGATGGCAGAAGATACACTTGCCCTGTGGAAGGACCTTGATTCTGGATGCCACCCACAACCCCGAAGGATCCCGCTTCCTGGAGGAGAATCTGGTTTTTCTCGAAAAAGAATTGGGTGAAAAACCCTGGATCGTAGCCGGAACCCTGGGCGATTTCCGGGCTCAGTTTTTAGTGCCCGTTGTCCAGAGGCATGCCCGTGGGCTTTATTTGCTCGAGCCACAGCAACCGCGTACCGCCACCTTTGCCATGTTGAGAAATTGGCTGAAACCCTCTCCCAAGATTTCCGTTTTTGATGCCACCCGGGAAGGATTATTTCCCGAGCAGAACACCTGTTCGATCGGCCAGCCGGGGGATACCATTGTGGTAACCGGATCCATCTACTTGTTGGGTGAGGTTCTAGAAAGATTAACTGGGCGCCAAGCCGAAACCGGAGCCGCCTTGCAGGATCTACCCTGAATAACCCGGATGTCTCACAAAATTCGGAGCGCAGTAGAAAATTGGGCGATGTCGCGTTCGCTCGGAAGTGAGACATGCGGGTTAAATTCAATTGCGATTCAAGCAAGCGTCTCCACTCTCAGGCCTTTGATCTTTCGGAAGTGTTTTTCATCCTGCTGGCCTACGAGTACACCGAAGTCCACTGATAGAGCGATGGCAGCTATCTGTAGATCATTTTGAGCAATGTGTTGTCCTCTACTTCTAAGCTCACTGTAGAGGTCTGCATAAATTTCTGCTGCTTCTGGCGAAAAAGGTTCGAAAGTACTTATAAGACGGATGCGCTCCAGCAAGCCTCTGCGGCTAGCTGCCCGTTTTGCGGAGGGGGCGAGCCTCACGCCGATTAAGGTTTCGGCCCAAACGATTGTCGGAAGCACGACGGGCTCATTGGCAAAGGCAAGGTCCTTGCCAACGACGCGGGACCGATCCAGCTGAACGAGGGCGGAGGTGTCGATTACGAGTCCCATGGATTGTCCAGTGCACTGTCTTCATGGCTGATACTGGCTAGGTCAGACGCGAAGTCTTCATCCAGTTTCAAGTTCTGCCAGGCCTCCACAAACTCCGCAACCGTCAAGCGGGAGACGCCTAGTGGAGGCGAGAGCGTAGCGATCGGCTTGTTATTCTTGCAAATGAGGATAGACTCTCCGGTATACCTAACCCGAGCTAGGCATTCGCCAAAACTGCGGACCGCTTCCGTGCTGGAAATTTTTTTCATGATTCAGTAAATAGTTATGTAAAATACATATATCTGTATATCAAGCCCTTTTTGAGGGATACAACACCATTTCTCTAAATCCGTCAAAAAGGAGGGGTAAGAGGAGAGGTCCTAATGTGGTGTTCCATG
The DNA here is from genome assembly GCA_965250065.1 of Opitutales bacterium. Classification (GTDB taxonomy): domain Bacteria; phylum Verrucomicrobiota; class Verrucomicrobiia; order Opitutales; family UBA2995; genus JAABVD01. The sequence continues at coordinate 3,149,293 of OZ252288.1, read as the reverse complement.
CCACCTCGCCCTCAGGGCCGCGCGCTTTTTCGACCGATCGGCGTTAGCGTAGGTCGCCAGGGCCAAAAGCCCAAGCGACCTACGCCGCCTAGATGAGGCAGAAAAATCGCTGCGGTATTTTTATAAGGAATTTCTGGGACACCACACTAACCCGGTAAAGGGAAGTGGAGGCAGGGAGGCAGATGGATTTCCTGTTACTCGTTTGGGAACCCTGATGAATGGTGTGGTGGGGATGCACGAAAGGGGAGGGAGTGGAAGGGTCAGTCGTCGATGGATTGCATGACCAACTGGCGGAACTGCCAGGGCGTTTTATCGGATTTTTGATGGCGGGTCTGTTTCAGTATAACCCCAACTATACCTTCCTCTGGATCTGCGAAATATTGTGAGTTGAAGTAGCCACCCCAGATGAAAGTGCCTTCGCTTCCCAGGCCTCCTTTCGCAACCGCTTTCTCATTTAATACACCAAAAGCAAGTCCGAAGTGGGCATCATCTCCGGTCGCAATCTGGAAGCCCATGATCGCTTCGATGGTCTTACGACTGAGGAAACGAACGCCATTGAGCTCTCCACTATTGAGATACATTTGCAGGAATGTAGCGTAGTCTATAGCGGTGCTCGATAGACCGCCTCCCCCTCCATAATAAGTTTTGGCGCCTTTGATGGGATAGTCCGCGTCGTAGTATTCGTTGCCCGTATATTTCACCCACCTGCCGTCTTCAGGCCTGTGCACCGTGACCAAACGATGCGCTTTTTCGTCGGGCAGATAGAAAAAAGTATCGTTCATGCCCAAAGGTTGAAACAAACGCGTTTGCAAGAATTCACTGAATGACATGCCGGACAAAATTTCGATCAGGTAACCCAGCACGTCCAAGCCCTCCGCGTATTTATAGCGCTCTCCCGGATGAAAATGTAAGGGTAATTTGGCCAGTTTCTTTATATTATCGGCCAGGATAACACTTTCGGAGGTCCACGCGTCGATTATTCCCGCATTCCGATAAATCAGTTTCATGCGCTTCTCGCTTTCGATAAAGCCATAACCCAGACCCGAGGAGTGGGTTAGCAACTGCCGTATGGTGATCTCGCTCTTGGCTGGCACGGTCGTGTAGCTGAGATCACTGTCGTGAAAACTATCCAGCACCTGTGGATTTTTAAACTCCGGAATAAATTTGGAAATAGGGTCATCGAGTTGAAACAACCCTTCTTCCCAAAGCATCATAACCGCGGTGGCGGTAATGGCCTTGGTTTGAGAAGCGATGCGGAAAATATCGTCTTCTTTTAAGGGTTGACCCGTGGCTACATTGGCTAAACCAAATGCTTTGTGGTAGACTATTTTCCCATGACGAGTCACTAAAGCGACCAGGCCTGGGACCTCACTGTTCTCAATTGCAGACTCCGCCATGGCATCAATACGGGCCAGGCGGTGAGGTGACATGCCCACCACTTGAGGGTCCGCGACCTCTAAAGGGAGGGATTTTTGGGCAGACGGTGTTTGAGCGGTCAAAGGACAGCATAGGGCGATAGATAGAAAAACAAACAAAAGTTTCATAGGTAGCATATTAATTTAGTTTTAAGTGGATACTCAAGAATACCTTTGAGAGGTCTGCCAAGGTCGCGTTGGCATGCGCGATTACAAGATATGGGGTAGGGCGGTTTCGCCGCAAACCGCCAATATCACGACGGCTCGCTCGGCGATCGAGCCCCACCTTTATCAACTGAACGGGTAGGGCGGTTTCGCCGCAAACCGCCAATATCACGACGGCTCGCTCGGCGATCGAGCCCTACCTTTATCAACTGAAAAGGAGTAGCATTATCGGTCGACCTCGGAGGGGGGTGGGGTATATTTGAACCCCAAGTAGTCCATGACGGCCTGGTCTCCGATGAGGGCGTCAGAGGGGCGGGGATGGTCCTGGTTGAAGACGTGTAGATCCTCAGGTGGGAGGACAGTTACAAAACTCTCGTCGAAGCCGTTGTCGTAAGGGATGGATTTGTAGCGCAAGCCAAGGTGGTGGGCAAAGAAGGGGTAGACGGCCACTCGTTTTGAGTAAGCGTAGTCGTGTCCTTCGTGAGGCAGGTGGACGTGTTCGGCTTTGTGCTCGGCGTCGTAAAGGGCGTAAACACTGCTAACGTAGGGGTACTCGATGCGTGGTGTGTTGCGCGTCCAGTCCGCCCCGTTCGAAACGAGTAGGAGTGGGCGCGGTGCGGCCAGGGCGGCGAACTCCACATTGTTCGTTTGCAGGCGGTCGTTCTTGTGGATGGGCATGCCGCTTTCACAAACGCATCCACCAAAGAAGTGAGCTGATACCTGTACCACAGGGGCGGATACGGTGATGCGTTTATCAATGGCGGTGAGCAGGAAAGTCTGAGTTCCACCGCCGGAACCACCGGTCATGCCGATGCGCTTGGAATCCACATCGGGGCGAGAAAGAAGGTATTCCAGCACGCGGGTGCTATTCCAGGTTTGAAGCAGAGCGGCGATGGGCATTTTGTGGTTTACCTGGGTGGATTCGGCGTAACCGACCATATCGTAAGCGAAGGCTACGGCGCCCATGCGGGCGAAGACGGCGCAACGTTTTTGCACGTAATGGGTCAGCCGTTTGTTTTCCAGATGACCGTGCGGATTCAGAATGGCTGGGTTTTTGTCTTTCGGTTTAGCCGGCGTGTAGAGGTTTCCCGTGATGTAAAACCCGGGGAAGCTTTGGATGGCGATATTCTCTACTACGTACCCATCCATTTCCCGGCGACTGTGGATGATGGGTTGGAAGTCGCCTTCTAGTTCCGGCATTTGATCCCAATGTAGTCCTTCCAGAATCCCTTCGCGAAGGGCCTTGGCCCGTCTTTCCCAAGATCGCCTCCCTTTCCAGGTAGAAGCAAATTCCTTCATCTTCAGGTTGGCTTCATCGGGAGTCCAGTAGTGACCCACGCAGAGCATATCCTCGGTGATGACCTCGTTCAAGTTCACGAGTTCCTTGGCCGAGAGACTAGTAGCGCCATATAGAAGCGCGACGAAGAGAAGGACTAAAGATTTTACCGGACTCACCTTGGTTATGGGCAATGAATAAAACTCCGATTTTATCCGAAACCGATAAATTTAAAAGTACAATCTCGGGAGGGGAGTGGTAAAACCCCGACGTCGTTTTAGCCCCCGATTTCCGAAGCTCGTTTGAATCTAGTGTGGTGTCCCAGAAATATTCCTCGTTTCGCTGGGTTTGGATATCGACACCGTCGACGCCGATGGAGAAACAGACATGCATGGCACCGCCTACAAGAATGCACCCGCCATGGCGAGATACCTGCATGAACAAGGGGCAGATAGCCGAATATGGAATACTAACAACAATATGGAGCGGACCCCGCTTTTGATTGCCGAGGGGTATCGGTCGGGGAACTTCAAGCTATCCTTTGCCACCGTCGATGCCATTACCGGGATAATGCTGGCCCAGGGAGTTGAACCACCCATTGGACCCAAGCCGAAGCATTCAGACTACAACAATTGACCTGATCGGCCAAGGACCGCGAATAATAACCACGGATTGGTAAATTTAATTAGGAATTAGGAATTAGGAATGTTTTGACCACGGATTACACGGATTGGGAATGGACTCTCGCGAAGGCGCCAAGCAACTGTGTCAGGAAGAGACGATGTTTAAACTTTTTCAAACAACGCTTCCTTTGGTCGCTTGATCCGGCTGCGCCGGAACAGGATCGCTTTGCGAACAGGATGGACCACGGATTACACGGATGGGCACGGATGGGGAAGAGCATTCGGAAGGGGTCAAACCTTGCATCTAGCATTATCATGCAAGATGCTAAGGAATGACCCCGACTGGCGACATTCGAGGGGGTTTATCAGCAGAATCAATTAGACGAATTGTGGTAACTACTCAGGTCTCCATAGCCTAACCTGCACTTCTCACTACCGAACGAATGTGACATCACCCAATTTTCATGGGATGGTGATTGAGAGAACTGTAGGAGGGGGTTTATCCCCCGATTGAGGTGGGGCCATTTGGAGGATCGGGGCGTAAAGCCCCTCCTACAGTTTCGTAATACGTTATCAATAAAACATTCATGAGGACGGTTGTTTAAGATACCTGAGTAGTTACGAAACTTTTTTAAAGACGGCATTACCTGGTTTGCCGGCCTGAGTTTGGGTTCGTCCAGGCTCCTATCTGAAGTAAAAGCGGTGAAAGGAGATACCACGCAAATTGAACCCGAGGGCTATTTCACTCTTGGGCAACGAAAGAATCATTGGTGGCTGATCACCCCTGAGGGCAGACCGTTCTTCTCAATGGGGCTGAACCATATCGACCCGGCGAGCCTACGATACCCGGAAAACGGGGACATCTGGCGGGAGAAATACGGAGGCAGCACCCTCAGCTGGATCCGGGAATCCGTGGCGCCCAATCTCAAGTCTTGGGGATTCAATACGGTGGGCTGGGTGCAGGAGGTGACGGTGCGAGAGTGGCGGCATTCGCGTGCGTTCACCGTTGACGAATACCGAGCGCTCGAAATGCCTTACTGCCACTTGCTGCCTTTTACCGAGTCTCACCAATGGGGAAAGCACACCGTTCATTACGACTTTCGCAGTGCGGACTGGAAAGAGTGGTGCGACTACGTGGCCAGAGATCAATGTGCCGAACTGCGTGAGGACCCAAATCTGATCGGCTACTTCTACAGCGATTGCCCGACGTGGATTCACCAGCGTCCCAGGAACCAGTGGCGTGGCCCGATCTTCGACCCAGATCGCCTCAAAACAGAAGCGGGCCGCAAAGAACTGACAGAATTGGCTCACAGTTATTACAAGACCACGCACGATGCCATCAGACGGTACGACAAACACCATTTGATCCTGGGAGACCGCTACGAAGCCAACGCACCCATCGCGATGGAAGTCATACAGGCCGCATTGCCGTTCGTAGACGTCCTTTCATTCCAGGACTTCCGTGACCCGGTGAACCATCTCAATGATTGGCATAAGAAGACGGGAAAACCGGTGCTGCTGGCCGACGCTGCGAAGATGAAATGGCAAACGCTTCCGGGTGAGTTCACCCGCAACGAAGGCGCTTGGTACGCAGATACGCTGGCGGAGTTATTCAAGAATCCGGGATGTATCGGTTTCCATCTCTGCGGAGCCTACCAACGCAATAAGGCACGGCGCTACGGACTGCTCGATGAAAGGGAAAATCCCGATTCGGAGCACGTGGAAGTAATGAAGGAAGCCAATCAGCGGATCACGAAATTGCTGGAAAGCCGGTTTTAACCCTTCCTCCGTATAAGCGTCATTCAGGGCTGACCCCCTTCACTGGGGTGAGGCGCAGGATCATGCCTCTCCTGTCGATCAGCACATAGAGGGCGCCATCGGGACCGGTACAGATATCCCGGACGCGCCCTGATTCCCGAAGGATGACTTCTTCTTTGACAACGTCATGTCCGTCAAGGACGAGACGGACGATTTGCTGGTGTTTCAGGAAGCTGACCAGGAGATTGTTTTTCCAGGCGGGGAAAAGAGGACTGGTTGAGAATTCGATGCCGCAAACGGCGGGCGAGGGAATCCAGAAGTGAACCGGTTCGACCATGCCGGGCAACGACTTGTATGGGGTTTGGACCGTCCCATCGCGATCGAGTCCCTTTGTAGCCAGCGGCCAGCCATAGTTGGCGCCCGCTATGAGGACATTGAGTTCATCCCCTCCCATGGGCCCGTGTTCCGAGGACCAGATTTCGTTGGTTTCCGGGTGGAGGGCCAAGCCTTGGGCGTTGCGGGTCCCGTAGGCGTAGACAGTTCTTCTCCCAGCAGTCATTCTTCAATTGTTGGTTACCGGAACCAATCGAAGCCATCTCACATCGGCAAGCTCCCGCTTCAGTTGCCCGTGGGGGCGCAATAACAAACGGTTAACCCCTGATTTCAGTGAAATGCTACCGCCAGATACTTCATGAAAGGTATCATAGTCACCGCTGGAAACTACCTCGCCGATTGAACTGCTTCCGTCCGTCTCCAAAATGAAATAGTCGCCGGCCGAGGCTTCGTCTGCGGCAAGGTTTACCCATATCTGATAGTCTCCCCCACTTTCAATGGACACCTGCCATTCGGCAACATCGTCAACGCGTATCCAGGGAGCGAGTACATTCAATGTAGGCCGGTAGGCCAACCTTTCTCCGAACACTGATGCCTCGCTAGCCTTCAAAACCAACTCCCCACTGGACAGCGGTCGGACTACAGTTCCGGCCTCGAGGGGTGTAGCCATTTGCGTTAGTTCCTCAGCGCGCCAGGGAAGGGTTCGCCCATCGGTTTCTCTCCGAACCGTTTCAACGAGCGATTCCGTAATGGGCGCCGAGATGTTGCCCCACGCTCTTCGAATATAGCTGATGACGCCCGCGAGCTTCCTGTCGTCAAACAGTCCACTGGCTCCCAATCCAGGCATGTGCAGATTCCACAAGTTCCCGTCAACGGTCACCGGGCCATAGAGGCCATGCTGGATAATCCGTACTAAATTTGCAGGGTCGCCATCCACCCACTCGCTGTTCACCAGTGGCGGCGCGACGCCCGGGCTACCGGCGCCATTCAGTTGATGGCAGGCCGCGCAGACCATTTCGTAAGCTTGCCTGCCAATCTCGACCAGTTCGGTCTCCTCCTCCGACAACGGTGGAGCATTTAACGTAAGCGTTTGAGGCGGCTTGGCACCGGGCCAGGTCAACTGGCTCAACGCATGCAACGCGATATTCCTTACATCGGAATCCGGCGCCTCCTGCAAAACGCTTAGCCCCTTTGGTTCTTCACGGAGCATCAAAGCCTCCCTATACCTGAGAACAGCAAAGGCCTTTAGTATGGCGGACTGCGAAATACCTTCAGCATCTAGAAGCCGCGTTAACTCCAACACGCGTCGCGGATCACTTTCTTCGAGAACGCATTGAGCCAGACGAGTAACGAGGCCGCTCTCCATGGCGATTCCATAGGATTTCAGAAAATCGAGTTCCCGCCCCGCCAGTCCAGTAAGAACCGCCGATTGAAAAAGCTCATGTTTGTTTTCACTCAGCAATTTCCCAAACAAAGGAAGAGCTTGAAGTGAATCGAAGGCTCCTAGCGACAAGGCAACCTGCAACCGGACCACCTCGCTGGAATCGGAAACCCTTTCAGCAATTGCGGAAAAGCAATTCTCATCTCCTTCGCTTAGCCGGACAGCAGCCGCTCTCACCCGCTGGTCCAAACTTCGCATTGCGTTTAAACGCGTATTCGTATCTAATTTTCCTATACCGTCTAGAGCCCAAAGCGCGTGGAGCTGACCAAGAGCTTTATCGTTGTTACCCGCAAGCTTGCGCAATGAAAGTACAGCCTCACCTCGTTCGACAAGTAGACGTTGGGCGGTGAGACGATGCCAACCGTTGGGATGAGACAGCAGCTCAACCAGGCCGTCGCTTCCCATTTGAGAAAGCCTGGGAGGGCTGCGGTCGATCGGTCTGTCTTCCGCAACGATGCGCCACATGCGTCCTAGGTCATTTCCTACATTCAGTTTACGTTCCTCAATTTGCTCGGTGAGCCAAGGTGCCATAAATATTACATGCTCGATAATACCATGGTACATATCGGCAAGATAGAGCGCCCCATCGGGGCCCACTCTTGCATATACGGGACGAAATCGCTCATCAGTGGAAGCGAGAAATTCTTGATTGTCCGCATAATATCGCCCGGCCTGAGGCGCAAGGCCCTGGCCCATATTGAGCCTGCCCAATAGATGTCCACCCGATTCAGGAATAAAGAAGTTCCCACGGGCGTCTTCCGGAAATTGGTGCCCGTTATAATAACAAATACCGCTGACGATTGTATAGGTTTCGAGGGTGCCGTCGTCGCGCAATTCCAAAGCGCCCAAAGTAATGGCTGGAGTCACCCTGATGGGAAAAACCTCCTGCGCTTGGGTGGAAACGCTAACATTAACTCCGAAAGCGCTTCTGTCATTGCCAGCCTTCTGGAAAACCTGATATAAGTTTGGATTGCGTAAAATATATTCGGCAGGAATGTAGTCACCGTAGAGGGCTTTGTTCTCATAGCAGGTGAAGAAGCGTCCGGTTTCGTCGAAGGTTAATCCAAACTGACCGCGCTTGACTGTATCGGCTTTAATCAACTTGCCATTTTCCCAGCGAAAGCGCTCGGGCGAATCGGCGCAGTGAAGCCAATTATCAATGCCATAGCGCAATCCATTGGCCGTATGCTGAGGATTTCCTGCGATTCCCATTTTGCCTACAGCGGTTTTTCGATCTGCTCGCAAGTCACCATCAAGGTCTTCGCAGAACCATAAATTTGGCGGCTCCTGCAGGAGAATTCCTCCTTCAACAAAGGCAAGCGAACGCGGCATTACCAATCCATCCAAAAATACTGTGCTGGAATCCATCCGACCATCTTCGTCTTTGTCTTCCAGTACAACAACACGGCAAATAGGTTCACCTTCACCACTCCCTTGAAGGTCCCGCATATAGCCCTGGTATTCGACAACCCACATGCGGCCTTCGGGATCAAATTCAAAAAAAATGGGTTTCTGGACAAAGGGATCGGCGGCAACCAATTCGATTCGGTAGCCAGGCGCCAGTTTGAAGGTCTTTAGTTCCTCCTCGGGAGATAGCACGGGCGCTGGCGGCACCTCGATGCGTTCCAGCAATTTTTCGCCTTCTACCCAATCTGCCCATCCCGTCAATGCTGAGGGTGGCCGAACCCGTGGACGTTCCTTGGGAACCGAGGTATGCGCGTTTGCACCGCACATCATTGCCAGAGAAATGAATGCTAGAAGCACACAATATAAAAAACTTTTAGAAGAAGAGGTACCAGATATAGTCATTTTATTTTTTTAAGTCCTTCGGTTGCCGCCTGATATCAGGATCATCAACCTCTTAATTGATAGTGCTCACCAAACGGTTTCCCTGGCTATTGAAGTGTTCCCGGGATGGAAGCAATCCTGTCAGCACACTAGCTCTACTCGGCGCGCACCACGAAGCTCCGTATGCGGTGGAAAACAATACGCCTTCGTGAGCCAGCCTGTCGATATGGGGAGTCCTTACCCACGGCCTAGCGCCAAAATCCTCATAACAGCTTAAGGTCCGATGACTTTGGTCATCCGTATAGATAAACAATATATTCGGGCGCTTTGAATCTGCATCGGCATTGAGATTCAATCCACAAAAGAATCCAATCAACCCTATATAGAGAGCGTATACTGTTCTGAAACCAAGCATTCTGAAAATTTTCATTTGGACAACCGATCTAATATATTTTTAGTGATTTGCATCACGATGGGATCACCCCCACTCAGTCCGTGCGACCAATCGGTGGTAGCAGCTGTGAAAACGGTTCCTCCCTGAGTATAAATTCCAAGACAAGCTGCTCCCATGTCATCCCTGCTCCACAATTCGTAAAATTGCGCATCGCTGGGTTGCCAACGGGCGGGCGCAGTGCAAAGCACTGAAAATGATTCAGGCGTCCCATCCCGATTCGTTGGAAAAGGCAGCCCGTCACGCCATTCAAGTTCACATCCGTCACATTCGTATCCAACGATCGTATCGTTTCCTCCGAATTCATCCCCCCGCTTCAATCCGGTTCCTTTAAAAACCCAATGATTGGGTCGATGCACTGTGAAAGCACCAGAACCTTCCATTAGGATGTCATGGCTCTTGTGGAAACCGCCCTTCAAAAAACCGACACCGGTCATTTCGTTTTCCGGGCGACCGAGCAAGTGATGACTCCATAGTGTGGATACAAATGGATAGTGGCCAAGACCATAGAACGGGTCTTTAAGATAATTCTCTTTCCAAGAGGTCAACGCACGACCTTCGTCCTCACTGCGAACTTGCCAGCAACAAGTATTGCCACTGAAGAACGCTACATTTCCTCCATCCGCTATGAACGCCTCCAGATTATCACGCATGGGTGTAGACCAGTATTCATCGTGGCCAACGCTTAGAACCAAGCGGTAGTAGTCCAGCAATTCGGGATTAAACTCCAGATCCGAATTTACCGCATAGTCGATTTTATAGCCGTTCTCCTCTGCCCACATCACAAAGGGCAACTCCCACTTAAAGAACTGGCTTGCGGGAGGACGGTCAAAGGAAACCCGATAACCCTGCAAATTTCCACGTCCATTATAATAGTAGAGACTGGAACCGCCCCAATTGTTATAAGCGTTATAGGTATTAGTCGTGAGCTGCAGCAATATCTTCGTGTCACGGCCAGGATGGGCTGACTTTACGACGAAAAAACAACGCCCTTCCGCAGTGCGTCTGCCTCGTTGAAAAAATTTGCCGCCTTTATCTTCTACAAAAAGGGAGACCTCGTAGTACCCGCTTTCCCAGTCGTCAGGTATTTCAACCTTCAACGCTGTGGGCCACCCGCAACCATAGGAAGACGCATTCTCCGGCACGAGATGCTGACTGCCTTTGAGCCCGGATTGCTCCCAAACAACCTCCGCTTCTTTTCCCACGCGCGCAATCTTCATGGAGAAGGTTGGCGCACTGGTGGAAACATGAAAGCCTACTTCCTCTCCAGGAACATAGCTGTTCCACCCGGTGTATGCCTCAATAAATAGGACATTGGCTTTTTCTTGATGTTGTGCATATCCATTAATACATGACAACAACAGAAAAGCGATGAAAGTAACTAATTGAATTATTGGCTTTTTCTTACCTATATATCTCATCAACAATGTAATTAGGGGATTATAGTTTTTTATTTTCGTTGAGTCCAAATATCATGGGTCCATATGTTATTCTCTAAGATCATATTTGTACATCCAGTATTGGTACATCGTCTCCGCGCTCAGGTCCGCCAAGGCTATACCCATTGGCTTTAACTGAGTAGTCAGATAGGGATCCAGCCAATCCAGGTACGCCTGGATAAATTCCTGACTCTCAAACTGAACTCCTCGGACCCGATCTTGGGCTCGGCAGGCCCCGTGCGGCCCCGAAAGACAGGATTCTCGTCAAACAATTGTTGTGTCATGGCTGTGTGATCAGGGTTGGTGTGGTGGTGTGGGCGGCGCCCCCAACTCCCTAAGTCTAGACTACCCCGGACGTCGAAACCATGGCTGATGCTACAAATAACATGGACAGTCCTGCATATCGGCACGGACATGCCGAGTTCCGGCGCCTTGAACGGGCCTGGCCAACGACCAGGCGAATTCGCGGCGTGGGTGTAGTTATCTCGCTTGTCCTAAATTATTTCGTTCATGTCTTGGAAGCGGGTTCGAAAGTGATTTCACAATCTAACCGGCGTCTCCTATTGCTCATGCCCGCGGCCATCTCGGACAAGTGCTCCACTGTCATACAGACGCACCCCTGGTTGAAGTAATAGGCACGCTACCAGAACAGGAAGATGGCCGTGGCGGCGGCGAACCACGGCCACTGCCTGAGCCAGAACCGCGGTTTGACGGCCTCGTCGCCGACTCGGATCAGGCTCCTGCGCCAGATGAAGGGCTCGACCCTCGCGGGGTCGGGAGCCCGGGTCAGCAGGCTGACGGCGACCGCGATGGCGAAGGTCAGCAGGTATTCATACCCCCGCCTCGTAGCCGATCAGCCCCGCGAAGTCGATCATCCGCTCGACCTGCTCAAGGAACTTCTGCCGGTCCCCGGCATCGACCGGGCAGCCGCCGTAGAGCCCGTCCCAGGCGTTGATCACGAACCCACCCACGCTCACGCCGGCCGCCTCGCAGGCGTCCCGCAGCACGGCGGCGTCCTTGGGCTGGCCGGCATCGATCTGACCGCCGTCCCAGGTGCCCTCGGGGTGCCAGAATTCGACGCAATTGTATCCAAGGGCGGCAATCCGGCCAATCCGCTCGTCATACCGCAGATCGGTGAAGAAACATTCGAGGCAAACATCCAGGCGGGTCATCGTTGGTAGTGGTTCGTTCAGAGGTTGACGGAGCGCCCACACGTCTAATCCTGCACGCGAAGGACGGAAAAAACTTGCGGATCGATGTCTATCGGTGTGATGTTCTCAACACATACTTTTTTGCCACATGCGCGATCCGGAAGCCATGGCTGAAACTGCAAATAAAATGCATAATCCTGCATACGAGCTCGCCTTTGTGTTGCCGGGGTCGTGGACCATGGACAACCGCCAATCCCGGCGGACGGAGGCGGTCCAGTACTGGCTGCTCGAACTGATCGTTTCGGAGGGCATGGAGGTGAAAAGCCCGCCCGCGGGCTGGATGGGCCTCGGAATCGGGGAGGGCATCCTGTACGCTCCCGGCACCGTCCACGACGAACGAGTGCCCGAAGGCGCCTGCAAGAGCATCGGAGTCTACTTCGACGTGCACTCCGAAGCGCTGGCCGGCCGCCTAGCCCGTGATCGCGGGGTCTGGCGGATTGCCGATCACGAGAGACTCGCGATGCGCCAGCTGGAACGTCTGCTGGACATCCAGGATTCCCCAGACGTCGGTGGACTCGGCGGGCACGGCTGCCTTTGCCTGTTGGTTTGGATGCTGCTCACGGCGCCGCGCAATGAGGGATGGTTCCAGGTCGGGAAGCGGATGTCGATACTGCCGGAGTCCGTGTTTCGGGCCCAAAGGTTCATGCGGCAGCATCTGCACGAGCGAATCCGGATCGCCGATATCGCCGCCCATGTATGCTTGAGCCCCTCCGGGCTCCAGCATGCATTCAGCCGGGCCACCGGACGATCGCCCATGGCGGTGCTGCGGCAGATGCGCGTCGAGATCGCCAAGGCCCTCCTGCTGCGTACCGGCATGACGGTCGAAGAGATCTCGGCCAGCACCGGCTTCGCCGACGCCTTCCACCTCTCGAGGGTCTTCAAAAAGCTGACCGGCGAGCCGCCCCAGGCCTACCGCCGCCTTCGCGTCGGCACCGGTTCCACGACCACCCCGAAGAACCAGCCCGGCTGATTCGCCGCGCGCCCCCACAAGAGGGTGGCCCGAACCCGGGAAATGGAAAATGAGGGCGCGCCCGCGGATGAGTTTCTGCAGTGGGCGGAAGTGCTCACGCCCGATCTCGGGACGATTCCGCGCTACGCACGGGTTCGTTTTTCGCTGAAGGCGGCGGGCACCCGGTGACGACCCCGTTCCCCGCCCCCGCCGGCGACCCGCGCCGCGGCACGGAGGACTCAGGCCTTCCCATCGCAACATCCCCCTCCTCGACCCGATCACCCCGCTACACCAACGTGAATGCGTTGAGGCTTCTTAATCTTCCTTTCTTTTTGGGTTTATCCGCGGCATACTCTTTCCCAGACATCGGCAAACAATTCCTTGTGGCCCATTCTTGGCGAAAACTATCAACCGTTCCCATTTCGAATCAAAGTTGAGAATTTGGCATACGCTGACTCCGGATCGCTGCAGGCTTGCGGGCAGTGAATCCACCGTTGGCTGCTGTGGTTCGACATGGCGGGGCTCCTTTTTCAAAAAATGAGAAGTTTCCACTCGCATTCGTCGGAAGATTGGCTTTTTCGCTCCCGGTTTGGTCACCAGGCCTGTTCGTAGAGGCTAACGATCTCCTCAGCTGAGGGCACACGCGGATTGTTGGCCGGGCTCCCCGAGGCGATCGCGTCCGACGCCATCTTCTTGAGTTGTTCGTCGAATAGGGCTCGGGAAACGTCACGGCAGCGCGACAGCCGAGGCAGCCCCAGCGATAAGTTGAGTTGTTCGAGGTAGTCGATCAAGGCGTGGCAAGCCTCTTCATCCCGTGTTGTGTCTTTCGCGCAGCCGAGGGTTCGCGCCACCCTTGCATATCGCTCCGGAGCCGACGGCCATGAATAGGCGGTCACGGACGGCAAAAGGATAGCGTTGGAAAGACCGTGGGGCAGGTGGAAGACCGCTCCGATGGGGCGACTCATTCCGTGCACCAGACAGACGCTGCTGTTAGAAAATGCCATCCCGCCCTGACAGGCCGCCAGCATCATGCCGCTTCGGGCCTCACGATCGTCCGGGGTCTCCCACGCGCGTGCGAGGTGTCGCCCCACCAGATCGATACAGGACAGGGCGAGGGGGTCGGTCATGGAATTGCTCTTTTTCGAAACGTAGGCCTCGATCCCGTGCGTGAGCGTATCGACTCCGACTGCGGCGGTAAGTGCCTTCGGCATGGAGAGCGACAACTCGTAGTCGACGATGGCCACGCGCGGGAGCAGTGGCGTACTCATCATCATCATTTTCACATTGCGCCCGGTGTCAGTGATCACCGCGACTTTCGTTGCCTCGCTACCCGTTCCCGCGGTGGTAGGCACGGCAACGACGGGGATGCCAGGACGCCTGATCTTGTCCAGTCCCATGAACTCCGGCAAGGGTTCGGGGTTTGAGGAGCGAATGGCGATTACCTTGGCGGTGTCGATGGGTGATCCTCCACCGAGTGCGACGACCAGGTCAGCCTTGTGTTCTTCAAGCGCTTTGACACCGTCGGCGACGTTGAGGTCGGTGGGATCAGCTTGCACGCTCTGAAAAATCCTCACCTCGCAATTCGCACTCGTGAGGATCTGCTCGATTTCGCCGGCCACGCCGAGGGCAACAACGCCAGGATCGGTAACCACGATTACACGCCTTGCGGAGAGTTCGCGTGCAATGTCGCCGAGCCGCCGTCGCGAACCGCCGCCGGTGACAATTGCGGAAGGTGCATCGAAGCGATGGCTTATGGTTGTCATTGTGTTCTTCCGAAAGTGTTGCACAACTACTCCGTCATTCACCATCCCTGATGGCGCACGCAGGAGTCGTCCCAGCGCGATAAGACGACCTTCTGACGGGTGTAAAACCGAATGCCTTCCATGCCCTGGACGTGGAGATCGCCAAAGAACGAGTTGTTCCACCCGGAAAAGGAAAAGACCGACATCGGGGCGGGAACGCCCACGTTGACTCCGATCATTCCGCACTGAACGCCGCGCGCAAACTTCCGGGCCGCAGCACAGCTGGCGGTAAAAATGACGGCCCCGTTGCCGTAACCGCTGGAGTTGATCCACTCGATGGCCTGATCGAGATTGTCGGGCCGGCTGAGACTGAGGACGGGACCGAACAGCTCGGAGCGCCACACTTCCATGTCGATGGCGACGTGATCGAGAAGGGTAGGACCCACGAAGAAGCCGCCGGATTCCGGCAGACTCTTGCGGCCGTCGCGGACGAGGCTGGCGCCTTCCTCGACTGCCGCCCCAATTGAAGTGAACAATCTGTCTCGCGCCCTCCCATCGATGACCGGGCCCATATCGCTGTCATCTCGCTCGTGGGTGGGCAGGAGTTTCATCCCGTCGATGGCACTGGCGATGCGGTCGCGAGTCCGGTCAGCGGAATCGCCGATCCCGCCATGCACCGTTGTCCCGCGCATCCATAGACGGCGCCCATAATGGCGCGCAGCGTCGAGTCAGGTTCGGCGTCGGGCATGACGAGCAGGACGTTCTTGGCGCCGCCGGCCGCCTGCACCCGTTTTCCATGGGACGTACCCAGGGTATAGACGTGCTTCGCCACCGTGGTGGAACCGACGAAACTGATGGCGGCGATACCGGGGTGGACACAGAGTGCATCCACCACTTCCCGACCTCCGTGCACGATATTGAGGACTCCTTCCGGGAGCCCGGCGGCGGCAAACAACTCGGCCAAGCGAATGGCGGTGAGGGGCACTTTTTCGCTTGGTTTGAGGACGAACGTATTCCCACAGGCTATGGCAAGGGGAAACATCCACATCGGCACCATAGCTGGGAAGTTAAATGGTGTGATTCCGCCACAGACGCCCAGCGGTTCGAGGGTGGTGATTCCGTCCATCCCGACCGCAAGTTGGGGAAGCGACTCCCCCTTGAGCAGATGGTTTCTTCCGCAGGCAAATTCGACCACCTCGATGCCCCGCCGGATGTCGCCCTGCGCTTCCGGAAAGGTCTTGCCGTTTTCGCGCACCACAAGTCTCGCCAGCTCCTCGAAGTTGGCTTCGAGGAGCGCCTTGTATTTGAACAAAATTTCAGTGCGGCGAGCCGCCGTTGTTTCGCTCCATGTAGGAAAAGCGACGGCAGCCGCAGAGACCGCGCGGTCCACGTCGGCGCGCGAACCCAAGGGCGTCTGGGCGAGAACTTCGCCGGTCGAGGGATTGTGTACAGGGACCGTATCGCTTCCCAGGGAATCGATTGCGGCACCCCCGATGAAATTGGATAGGACGGATGGCATCAGGATGGTTCTTTCATGGTTGTGTGATCTCCCGGTTCGGCGGCGAGATTGGATTGGAAGGTCTCGGTAGCAAGGAAGATGGAAGTAAGCGTAATCCCGGCCCCACGAGGAGCAGGGCTAGCGAAGCGTGGAGGGCGCGCCGTCTCCGCCGGTGGCACGAGCGTGTGCCGATCAGGTGGCAGGTGGCCATCACGATTGGCTGGGGGTTGATCGTCCGGGCTCCACCGCCGCCGGATCGCTCACCGGCAGGTCGTGCGCCTCGCCGACCGGCCCGCAGGTCAGCCTCCCCCCGGCCGCGTTGACCGCGCCGAGCAGTTCCGGATGGCACCGGCAGGCCTCCTCCAGCCCGTGGTCGGCGATCAGCGTGATCCACCGCTGGGTGACGTTGTTGAGGGCCTGGGTCGCGGTCCGGGCGTAGGCCCCCGGCATGTTCGCCACGCAGTAGTGCATCACCTCCTCCTCGACGTAGGTGGGGTCGTCGTGGGTCGTCGGGCGGGTGGTCTCGGCGCAGCCGCCCTGATCGACCGCGATGTCCACGAATACGCTGCCCGGGGGCATCAGGCGCAGCATTTCGCGGGTCACTAGCCGCGGCGCCGCCGCGCCGACAACCAGCACCGCCCCGATTAGCAGGTCGACCCGCGGCAGCAGCTCCGCGAGGTTCGTCTCGTTGGAATAAACCGTGTGGGTCCCGCCCATTGCGATGTCCAGGAAGCGCATCCGCTCGAAGTCCACCTCGAGGATCGTCACGTCGGCCCCGATGCCCTGTGCCACCCGCCCCGCGTTCAGCCCCGCCGTTCCGCCCCCGAGGACCACCACCCGCCCCGGCGCCACGCCCGGCACGCCGCCCAGCAGGACCCCGCGCCCACCCCGGTGCTTCGCCAGATGATAGGACCCGACGATCGCCGACATCCGGCCGGCGATCTCGCTCATCGGCTCCAGTAGCGGCAGCCGCCCGTTCACCTTCAAGGTCTCGTAGGCCAGCGCGGTGCACCCACTGGCCACCAGCGACTCGGTCAGGGCCCGCCCGGCCGCCAGATGCAGATAGGTGAAGAGCAGGTGCCGCTCCTCGAGCATCGCCACTTCCGGCGGCTGGGGCTCCTTCACCTTGACGATCATCTCCGCCCCGCCGAACACCGCCGCCGCGTCGGCCACGATCTCCGCGCCCGCCGCCAGATACTGCTCGTCCGGATAGCTCGCGCCACCACCGGCTCCGCGCTCGACCAGCACCCGGTGGCCGCGCTTGACCAGCTCGCGGACCGCCGCCGGCACCATCGCCACCCGATGTTCCTGAACCTTCGTCTCCCTGGGGATTCCAATGATCATGTCCTGCTCTGTAACCTCCGGTTCTGCCCTGCCCTCAAATCTCCTCGCCAAACCTCATGCCCTCAGCCATCCCGGGGCCTCGGCGTCGGCCTCGCAATGGCGGGCCAGGACGCGGTCGATGACCTCCGCGGCGGCGGCGGCGTCCCCGGGGCTCCACCACTGGTCGATCTCGATGACGACGGTGCGGTCGAAGAGGTCCTCGGCGACCGGGCAGGCGCCGGGCGCGTTGCGCGCGTCCCAATGCGAGGCCAGCGGATACATGTCGCGGTAGACGTGCCAGTCGGGGGCGGCGTCGCGGCCGCGGTGCTGGAACGGGATGCGGGCGGCGCGGAGGTCGTCCGCGATCCTTGCGGCCAGCTCGTAGGATTCCGGGAAGAAGCGCAGCTGGTATCCGACGATCCCGTCGGGGTCGTTGAGCTTCTGGGGGACGATCCCGCGGCGCGGCTGAAGCCGGGTTGCCACGCGATGGAAGTTGTCGCGGTAGCGGGCCACGATGCCGGGCAGCTTGCGAAGCTGGACGACATCGACGGCGGCCTCGAGCTCGGACATGCGGTAGTTGCTGCCGACGAAGAGCTCGCCTTCGTAGCGGGGGGCGGCGAAGCGGTCGGGCCGCCAGAACCCGCCGCACTCGATCAACTGCTGGGCGCGTTCGAAGAGATCCTTGTCATCGGTGATCAACAGCCCTCCTTCGCCGCCGCCGATGATCTTGTAGCAGGACACCGAGAAGGCCCCCACATCGCCGATGGTGCCCACCAGCCGCCCGCGGAAGCTGCCGCCCGGCGACTGGGCGCAGTCCTCGAGCACCTTCAGGTTGTGGCGGCGGGCCACCGACACCACCGCATCCATGTCCGCGACGATCCCGAAATGGTGCGTCGGCAACACCGCCACGGTGCGGTCGGTGATCAGCGGCTCGATCTTGGCCGGGTCGATCTGCATCGACTCGTCGACATCGCAGAACACCGGCGTCGCACCGGCGAGGACGGCCGCCACCGAGGTGGCCAGGAATCCCGTCGCCGGACAGATGACCTCGGTGCCCGGACCGGCGCCGAGTCCCACCAGGGCCGCGTGGAGCGAGCCGGTCCCTGAACTCACGCCCTGCGCGTAGCGCACCCCGAAAAACTCCCTGGCCAACGCCTCGTAATCCTCTCCGGCCGGGTGGGGCGGATTCGGGCACATGTAGCGCGCCAGGTTCGGCCCGCCGTCGGGCAGGCGGGCGTCCCGCAGGGCGTCCCGAAACCGCTCGAGGGTGGCCTCGTCAAAGCCGAAGCGGGTGGCGATCGAAATGAACTCCTCGGACCCGATCTTGGGCTCGGCAGGCCCCGTGCGGCCCCGAAAGACAGGTTTCTCGTCAAATAATTGTTGTGCCATGGCTGTGTTATTAGGGTTGGTGTGGTGATGTGGGCGGCGCCCCCAACTCCCTAAGTCTAGACTACCCCGGACGCCGAAACCATGGCTGATGCTACAAATAACATGGACAGTCCTGCATATCGGGACATGCCGAGTTCCGGCGCCTTGAACGGGCCGGCAATGTAGGTCCAGCGGAAACCCGCCCAAACGTCCACGGGTGCGATACCTGTGTCAATCCGGTCGGTACTAGAAAAGATCAAGGACGTGGAGCGGTCCCTGGCGGGATCCACCGAAGGATCTTGGCCGGCGCCGCGAGAACAGGGCGCAGAGGCGGCGTGAACTACAGGGCCTCACGCTTGGAATAGAAACGTGGCAGACAGGCCTGCCGCCCTTGCCCCGATTTATCGGGGGTGAGCGGCAGGCCGAAACTGCGAGGAACAGAAAAACACGACGCTGGACAAGCAGGTGGAGGTGTTGAAGTGCGTTAATCGACTCATAGCCCAAGATCCAACTGCAAAGCGAAGCTTACAGGAGGCGG
The DNA here is from genome assembly GCA_965250065.1 of Opitutales bacterium. Classification (GTDB taxonomy): domain Bacteria; phylum Verrucomicrobiota; class Verrucomicrobiia; order Opitutales; family UBA2995; genus JAABVD01. The sequence continues at coordinate 3,129,975 of OZ252288.1, read as the reverse complement.
TCGACCGTGACCGCATGCTCGATCGGCTCCGCAAACATGGTTCGTTGTCGTTGCGCGATCTTCGAATAAAACTACCAGCACGACCACCCGGCTATTGGGACGCGAGGCTCCAGGATCTGGAAAAACGAGGAGTCATTGCCGTCACCCGCACCGGCCGATCATTCCAGATCGTGCTACGTGGGTCAAAAGGCGACGGTGTTGAGCCGGCCGATCGCAGCCAAAGAGTCGAAGACCTATCGAAACCGAGGGCCAACCACGCTGACGGCTGACAAAAAAATCGACTATGCTCGGACGAGAAATTCTCCTGCGGACACGATTGGTGCCGTAACGCAACACAGCAAGAAGGCGGATAAATAGAATCGGATTGACGATACCGTGAGAATGCCGGGCAATCAGAACCACGCAAAACGGCGGCATGCCGTATTTTCGATGAAACCTGACGGTTGAGCGGTGCGGCACTGAGCGCGAATTTTGGGAATAAACGCCGAAATGCGAAGGAACGAGTCCCCCGTTTGGACCGGGCGCACGCCATGAATGGAGAAAACCGGAACTCTCAACAATGAGATCATCCGCCACATACTCGGCCTGCTCCCAAAAGATGCAGTTCAGCGAGGCCCTACTCAGCGTGCCGTCCACCCACCATCGATCACGATAGCCGATCCCGTGATAGAGGTTGCGAAATCACTGCAAAGAAAGAGCAGGAGTGCGGCAATTTCGTTTGGCGGAACAAATCGCTTATTCGGTTGAGCAGATAGAATAACCTCCCTCACGACCCGATCAGCAGACATATGGTGGCTTTCGGCCTGAGCCTTAATCTGCGAATCCACCAGCGGCGTTCTCACATATCCCGGACAAATCGCGTTCACAGTCACACCCGACTCCGCCAACTCTAGCGCGGAGCTTCGAGTGAGCCCGATCAACCCGTGCTTGGCCGCTACATACGCACTTTTGTAGGGCGATGCGACGAGGCCGTGGGCGGAAACGATGTTTATTACCCTGCCCCATCCTCGCGTCCGCATGCCTGAGATCACGGCCTTCGTTGTAAGGAACGCCGCCTGCAAGACTACTTGGTTAATGACCGACCATCGCTCTAGTGGCATTGAATCCACCGATGCCACGTGCTGCAGTCCAGCATTGTTGACTAGAATATCTATCGGACCCAGAGTCGCCTTCGTGTCCCGAATCAGCGCCTCGACTTCACCTGGTTCGGCAAGATCCGCTCCATGGCATGCTATCTTTCCTTTCGCGGAACCGGATAGAGTCAGACGCAAGCGTTCACGGTCATCGCGATCCCCCAGCCCATGTACCATTACGTTCGCTCCCGCTCCGGCCACTGCCTGAGCGATCGACCATCCGATTCCGCTGGTCGAACCCGTCACCAAGGCCGTCTTCTTTGTCAGGTCCGGATTGATATCGAGCATGAGGTTCATTGCGCTGCAGGTTTTTTCAAATCGTATTCGTCTCCACTTACGTATCGGACACCGTCCGGTGATACATGGAGCGAAGTGTTCGCCGCATCACCTTATTCGATTCGGTCCTCGGCAATTCGCTGACGACGACAACGTCCGCCACCCTAAACAAAGGATTGAGATGCTCTCGCAAACTAGATTGAACAACCCCAGGCCAGTGCCCAACCTCCATCTCTTCATCGATTGACGGCACGAGGAACAAAACAAGGCAATCCGGCCCGCCACCGTCCTGTGGCACGGCGATCGCAGCCGCCTCCCGGATAGAAGGACAGTTGGCAAGAATGCTGCTCTCAATCTCCGCCGCACTGACCTTAATACCCCCCAGATTCATCGTATCGTCTGTTCTTCCATGATGGCGGAAATAGCCTCCGCCCACAACCTCAACCTCATCCCCGTGTCGACGACGCACGGATCCGTCGGCACGGCTGGGAACACCTTTGAAGTAGACCTCCCAATTGTCCGCATTGAGAAGCTTGTCCGACAAACCGATTGATGGAGGAACAAGGAGAACCTCCCCAAGGTGTGCCGGATTCGAATTCTCGTCCACAATGTCGATTTCCATTCCCAAAGCGGGAGTCGAAAAGTAGCCCGGAGCAGCCGCCTGCACAACAGTCCCAGTCAAAAACCCCCCGCCTATCTCCGTTCCTCCGCAGTACTCGATGATCGGTTTGTATCCGGCCAACATCATCAGATAGAGCATGTCCTCCGGATTCGAGCACTCCCCAGAGCTGCTGAACTTCTTGATCCGGCTCCAATCCAGGCCCTCCATGCAACGGCTCTCGCGCCAGCTGCGGACCAAGCTTGGCACAACTCCGAGCATCGTAACGCCGGCATTTTCGACAAACCGACCAAATTCACGGGTCGTTGGCGCGTCGGGGAAGAGCGCAATTGTCGCCCTATTCGCCAAAGCCGCGTAAACCAACCAGGGCCCCATCATCCACCCCAGATTTGTCGGCCATGCGAGAATGTCGCCCTCCTGAATGTCATGATGGAGCATAGCGTCCGCCGCACATTTGATCGGCGTGGTATGGCTCCACGGAATAACCTTGGGTTCGCCGGTCGTACCGGAGGAAAACAAGTAATTGCTGGGCCGGTCAGGTCCGAGCATGACCGGCGCGAAGACGTTTTCGGCAGCCAGAAATTCCGCCCATCGCATATCATCGGGGCGCAGCGCATTCATTTCGCCACCGGGTTTGCTCTCCACGACCACCATCCTCGGTGCCGGTGCCTCGAGGAAACGCGCGTACAATGGGATTCTCTTCCCGGACCGGGAAACGACATCTTGCGTGAACACGAGTTTCACATCAGTGGCGGCGCACCGTTTCCTTATCTGCTCGGCCGCAAAACTGTCAGAAATCGAAACCACCACGCAACCGGCGAGCACGATGCCCAGATAGATCGCCACCGACTCAACAGTCATTGGCATGATCACCGCCACGGCGTCACCGGTGTTCATCCCTATGTCACGCAGTCCTTTGGCGACCCGTGCGCTCAGTTCCTGTAAGGCACGCACGGACATGGTGGCGACCGTATCATTCGAGCCGGGGAAAACCAGCGTAGGGGCATCCGGGCTTCCATTGAAGCAATTCTCTGCAATGTTGAATAGGGCTCCCGGCAGCCACACCGGAGCCTCGTGCGGACTATCGAGATCACGAATCTTTAGCGGTTCTTTTTCGAAGCGGATCCCCAGGCGACGAATCACGGCACTCCAAAACGCATCTCGATTAGACACAGACCAACGGTGTAAATCCTCGTAACACGCAAAGCCATATTCCTCCATCATCTGGCCGATATTGCTGCGGCAGATTGTCAACTCGTCGGGCAGCCAAGCAGGCGCCGGCCCGCCACTAGAATCCCACCTACTGAATATCCGGCCGAACATCAATTGATGAACTGGAAACGGCACGCTCGGCTTCAGGGTATCGGCGGACAGCGCACGCCACTGATCTGCTGGCGCCAGTTCCCGGACCCTCTCGACGGTATTCAGCAGGCGAGAAGCCTCAGTGACCGGCAGACCCAATCGCATCAACTCCGAAAGCGTAACCTCTTGATGGATTTCAATATTCATGTTTTGCGAGTAACCTAGTGCCAAGCGCAGTCTCAAGACTGGCTCGAGTGAACTGCGTTGCGAGACCACCGTGGAGGTGATCCCACTCTGCGCCAAGCACGAGCTCCACATTGAAACCGATCTGGCTGACCGGCTCTTCCCAAAGCACATCGTGTTTCGCAGCTGCACGCAAACGATCCTCGTTCGACCCGAGCGGATACTCCGCCATGTCGATTGGATGCCACGCCTGAAACACAGATGGGTAACTACGTGTTTGGATGCGTTTGGCGACAGATGACGCGTCAAGTTCGATCATTGGGAAATTTGCGGCAATCAGGAAGGTGCCGGAAACCAGCACGATGGACTTAAGGGACATGTTGGTGCACATTCGCTTCTCGTGCAATGTCAGAAACTGCCGGCAGGACGTCTTCCAACAGCTGGCTAGAGTCTTCCTCAAGCACGTAGGCGCGATTTGCTTCGACGTTCCGAAAGTTCTGAGTGACACCGCTCGACGGCCAGCTGACGGTGAGTTCAACAGTACGGACATTGGCACCGAGTCCGATTTCCTGTCGGAGCGGGTTGCAGCCGAAACTGCCACCTGTGCTGACCGTTCGAAAAACCTTACGTAGGGTTGAGTCAGTCAAAACATCGACGCGAACTCGTGCGCCAATACCAGCACGGTTGCTCAATTTCCCGACGAACCGCAGTTTGATCCAACTGTTGCCATTTCCGGGATTGGCGAAAAGCGCATTCATGTATCGATCACCCCCAAAGGCCCCTCCCATCACCGCATGGATATCCTGGTCTCCGTCATTGTCGAAGTCGCCGAAAGAGATCGCGTGCCCTTTCTGCAAGTGCCCAAAGTGGCCTGAGGTGGTCACGTCGCTAAAGGAACTGCCACGATTGTTCCGATACATCTTGTTCGGAATAATCATGTCCATCGGCGTGTCACCAGTTCCTACATAAAAATCGAGGAACCCGTCGTTGTCGAGGTCTCCAAAGTTTGCACCCATCGGTAGCCAACATTGTTCGAGCCCCGCAGATTCAGAAACGTCATCGAAGCTACCCTTGCCATTGTTTCTGTATACAAGCGGCCGTTCAAGATTTCCAGGTTCGCGAAACATTACGGCTGCAACATCGCCAACTGAGTCGGCACCGAAGCCCGCCACAAACAAGTCTTCCCATCCATCATTGTCGTAATCCCAAAACCAACAGGGAAACGACCGAACGGGCTCGGCAACACCAGCGTCTCGCGTTACGTCCTCAAAGACCCAACGCCCACTGTCGAGTGCACCTCGATTTCGGAATAAGTAGTTCGAGCCATTCAACACTGAAACATAGAGATCCGGTCGACCGTCATTGTCGAAATCGCCTGCGGCAACACCCTTGACCTGTGCATCAACAGTCAATCCGGCTTCAGCCGCGATTTCCGTGAACGTGCCGTCGCCATTGCTTCGGTACATCTCGGATGCATGCGGATCACCAATCGTACTTTCGTTTCCGATGAAAACATCGAGCCAACCATCGCCATCGAAATCAAACCAGGTAGCCGTCTGAGTTGGGTGAAAACTCAGCAAACCGGCAGCCTCGGTCACGTCCGAGAATGTGCCATCACCGTTGTTTCTCAGAAGCGAATTCGGCTGGTGCCCCCAACGATTCAGCCAAGCTCCGCGCAATACGAGAACATCCGCATCACCGTCATTGTCAAAGTCGGCGCATGTCAGGTTCAGGCCACCGACGATTCCCTCCAATCCGGATTTTGAAGTCGCGTCTGCAAACGTGCCATCGCCGCGATTAATCATGAACCGGAGCTGATCCTGCAACCCCCACGACGAAACCATGAGATCGAGCCAGCCATCCCCATCAAAATCCGTCATGACTCCGCCGCCCGAAAGTCCATGAACATCCACTCCGGCAGCGCGGGCGATATCGATGAATTCACCGACCTCAGCGCGAGGTGAAAAGGAATCCTCCGGGAGGCGAAACGCCTCAGGAACCTCTTGCGGGTACTCACCTAGGGTCATCGCAGCAACGTTTAGAAGCCACCTCGTGCGCAAGTCGCCCGGGTTCTCAGCCAACGATTTTTTTAGGTGACGAACGGCATTCTCGGAGCCGAGTCGGAATCGGTGAACACCAGCATTCCGAATCGGAAATAGACAAGACTGTGCCACATGGTGGAATACGCAGTTCTCTTGTTCTGCGAACCTCAACCAGGCCAGGCCGCGGAGGCGGTCGAGACCGGCCTCGATCATATTGCGCGGGTCTGAAGGAAGTGCGGCGATTCGCTCGGAAATGCCATCAAGCACGGCAATCGCCTCCTGGTTGAGGTTTCCGCGGATGTAGGTCTCCGCAAGCGCATAGTTGAGGCGAAACCACTCCGCAATCGGCAGATCGTCGTGAATCTGCCTTCTCAGTTTTTCCGCCATGAAATCGCTTCGATACACATGCGGATCGGTGTGCTCGGCGAGTTCCAAGGCGCGAAGGCGTTCGACCATCCGCGCTGTCCCGTCGGCGAGGTTTGCTGCTCCCGCACCGAAGGTGTCAGCAATCAGCCAAAGACCAGCGGTGACAACCCCCCACCTCATGGTGCAATCGTGTGATATTTGTTGATCGCGGGGTTGTTAATTCGTCGGCGCGTGCCGTCAGTCCATGTGACTTCGATGAAGTCCACGCTCTCTGCTGTGCCCAAGCCGAAGTGTTTCGTCGCTGGATGTTGGACTTCGAACGAGTCGCCGTTGATGTTTGCCGACGTCTGAACGCGTCCACCAACCGCGATATCGACACGCGCACCGGTAGAAACCGGACCACCTTTTCTTTCCTGCAGAATTACGCCAACAAAGTTCCCTGCGTCCCGGAAGTTGTTCAGGAAAACCGTGAGCGAGCTCCTTTCTTTCTGTGGGTCCCAGTCAGGCGGGTTGGAATCGATGATAAGGTCGAGCCTGCCATCGCCATTGAGATCGTCAGCCACGACCATCCGGCTGTCCTCCTCCAGCGCCACTCCGGCAAGGTAGGACACATTTCGGATGCGACCATCGGACATCGGCAGGTAAAAGAAGTTGTGCTCGAAGCCATTCCAGGAAATTCCGTTGTCCTCCTTGATTCCCAGTTTTTCGGAAAAGTATTTGTCGAATAGAGGACTTTCCAGAGACGATCCTCGGTAGATGTCGTCGGTCCAGTAGCTCGTGCAATAGTCCCGAGCGGTGGTGTTGCTGTCGTGACCGTTTGCGACATAAAAATCTAGATCACCGTCGTTGTCGAAATCGGCGGTTGCCACGCCCCACGACCAACCGGTACGAGCCACATATTTGCTCATACCCGGTTGGATAAACTCACCATCCCGTTGGCCGAGATAGAGACGATTTCCAAATGTCATCGGAATACGCATGTCCGTAAGTTCTGCTAAATCCTCGCGCCGAGCTCCCATGGCATGCAGCCGACTCGCCGTGGTCGACGACATCCCGATGGCGTAGAAGTCCAGCAACCCGTCCCGATTGAAATCCGCGATCGTATGCGCCATACCGAAAAGAAACCGGTTCGGAATGGCCGATTCAGTCACGTCGGTAAAGTGTCCGTGCCCGTCATTTCGATACAAATCGACGCCCGAGAAATCACTGACTACGAGCAGGTCCTGATCGAGGTCATTGTCATAGTCCCAAAACGAACTCGAGAAAACCCGCCGGTGGCGTTTTGGGCCGATCCCTCGTTTCTCGGTCTCCTCAGTAAAGCGAATCCCGTCGCCGGAGTTGATCAGCAGGAATGATGGATGCCCATCATTGGAATCAAAAAACGGTGTTGGCATGGAGCCGCCAACGTAGGGCTCCTTGTATTGCCCCAGCCAAAGGTCGAGATCGCCGTCACCGTCGACATCTCCGGCGGTGAGCGTTGTGTCCGCACGCACGCTAAATTCGGGCTCAATGATGAGCTGCTCGGGAGCGGTCAAGAATCGCCCGTCTGCTCCTCCTCGAAGCAGAAACAGGCCAACCTTTTTCTGACTGAATCGCGATTCCTGAATCGAGCCATCAATCACAAGATCCGGGCGCGCATCTCGGTCGAAATCGCCGATCACTGCTGCGCGCGCATTCAAGATCGGAATCGCGTTGAGCTGTGTGAGGGTGAAATCGCCGGTGTCATCATTCCAGGCAACCAGACTTGCGCCAGGAAGAATCAATTCTGATGCGCCATCGTTGTTGAGGTCATACGCAAGCACGGGACCACGGCGCATCGGTTCGATGTCGAAAGCGCCCAATCGATCGAAAAGTGGCGGTCCTTCGCGCAACAGCACTTCGAGCGAGGTGATCAAAATCAACTCGGGGTCGTAAACGCCATCACTCCCCTTCTCTTGTTCCCACTGAACATCGAGCAAGCCATCGAGGATGATTCGCGTCGACGATTTCGGATTGTGCACGTGAAGGCTGAACGAGACCGTTGAATAGCCTGGGGCATTGCCAACTTTCTGGAATCGCTTGTGGTGCCACTCGCTTTGCTCGAGGTCGAATCCACTGGCGGAGAGGGCTTGGATCCACCTGACCCACTCCTCTCGGGTCATCGTCTGTTTGTCGCTATCCATCGTCGAAACATGGATACCATGTTCGAGCTCCGATGGCTCGCTGAGTTTCCCGAACTCAATCCTTTCAAACCGTCTGGCGCTCAACGTCGCGAGCGGCTGACGATTGTTCCGCAGTTCGTCCCAGAGGCGAATGAAGAACTCCTCGTGTTCCTGAGCGAGCGTTTCCTGCTGCCACACGGTTGTTTCGAGCTGCTCGCGGTGGGCAAGGAGGCTGCTCAACTCATCCGCGGACGCTAGCAATGCAGGCACAGTGGACGCAAACGGTAAGAAAAAAAGGAGACGAATTTTGAAGGAAAACATGGATCTTGCTGGTAAGGATGAGAACAGGTGGACAACTCTGGGCGACCGACGCGAACTCCCGTTTGTGTGCACGTCATACAGTTCCCGAAGCTCGGAAGTGAAAAGGTGAGGAGACGGAGTGTAAAACCGACTCCGTCTCCGGTCCTGAAAGTGGCCGACCTAAAACGATGAAAACCTCCTGCCCTAGAACGAGAACGTGTTGGTCAGTTCGAAGATACGAGGCTGTTCCAGACGGAAAGTTTGAATCGTGCCGTCCGGGTTGGCATTCACAGGGATCACATCAGGGTTACCCAAGGCGTTTTTGATTCCGAAGCGGATGCGCCAGTCAACATTGGCATTCTCAAACCGGTAGTTGTAGGTAATCCACAGGTCGAGTTTGGTCTCGGATCCACCCATGAAGGGGTTCCCGATATCCGGCACCCAGTTTCCAAACTCGTCCTGAAGCAACGGATTGCCAAGGATGATCTCATCCATCCAGCGGAGCGCTCCACCAATCCCGAATCCTTCCAGGAATTTCGGGCCGCCGCTACGAAATTCGTAGTTGGTGATAAGATTTGCGTGCCACTCGCGAAGTTCCTGCGTAGGCAGCCCTTCCTGAGCAACGGCACCGAAGAAGGCAGCCAGGTTGCTCGCCACAGTTGGGTGAACATCGCCCGTATCCGGATTTACTAAACGAGAGTTGTTGTTTTCCGGCATACCCGGAAGTTCTAAAACCCGGTCGTTGCTCATCCACAGCTGAGCGCCGATCGCTTCCAGCTGTGGAAAGCGCTCGCTGAAATAGCGCTTGAGCGCCGGGTCGATGTTGCTTTTCACCGCTTCCTGCTGGGCAACATTGAGGTGGATGCGCCAGTTCGGTGTCGGGTTGTAAGCTAACTCGAGTTCCATGCCCTCGGAGCTGATATCCGAAGTGGACTGCAGCGGGCTTTGCTGTGGGTTGCGGGCAGTCCAATCGTCGAGTTCCAACTCGGTGTCTGTCGTGATTTTCATCCCGGTCTTTTCGATTTCGTTGGCAATAATGAATTGTGGATCCAATTCTATGTAGCCGGCTGCTTGCAGTTCAGCGGGTGAATTGAACCTCAGCACATCTATTTCCATATGGCCGATTCGGGTGATCGGATTTATGATGGCACCCTTCGCGTCATTCTCGAACCAGCTGACCTTGAAATTCAACTTGTTTTCGAGCATTCCGACAGAGAAACCGTACTCCTCGGTCTCCCCTGACGAAAGCGCAATGGACTCGTTGTACCAGTTGAAAAACCCGCCCTGGGCGTCGACATTCTCTGACTGGATGTAGTGGGCACTCAGGTTCATTCCGGGCGGAAGGTGCTTGTTGATGAAGTCCGGCGCGTGAGCCACTACGCTGAAACTAGTCTGATCGATGCTACCTGGTTGGGGACTGGTCGGGTTCAACTCGGGCCATTCACCACGTGGAAATAGACCGGACACCGGATCGGCACTACCATTCCCGGTGAACAAATCCACCTTGTCGCGCCGCCAGGACGCGGTGGTGACCACATGCCTGTCCAGCCAGTAGCTTTGCAAAACCGCGGCAAAGGAATCGACCTCCGATTTCGACCTGCTGTTGCCCCAGATGAAGGTGCTGGCAGGATCCACGCTGTGATCCGTCAAGGGGATACGGGCATCGCTGCGCACACCGTCCCAAAGGTTCTTGTCAGGAAGAAGCGCGCCATTCTCATCAGTGATCTGGGCGCCGAGGCTGGCGTCCCAAATCATTGACCGAGTGGTGGGGCCCGCGATCTGGCGAACTGTGGGCGACTGAAGGTTGGCATTCCCACCCGCCGGTAGGTCGAGCAAAGATGGTCCACCCATATAGTGGAGAAAGGAAATGCGGTTGAAAAAGCCAATGAAAGGACTGAAATTACCGTTGAGATATTGTCCAGCTTCTCCCTTTTGGCTGCCAGTCATATGAGTTTCGCGACGGCGATCCGATTCCTGGCGCCCTGCGAAAAGCGTAAGGACTTGGCGACCGAAGTATTTCATCCATCCGTCGCTGTGCTTCTCCTCGAAGTCATACTCACCGAAAGCAGTGACGCGCATCGCGTCCTGGCGATAGAACTGAGGTTCAGCGAATCCGTTTCCGTGGGAGTAAACGCGGCCGAGGTTCGGATTCATGGACCCGTCCGGCATGCGGATGTTCACGTCGACCGAGAAATCAGTTACCGACCAGCGCAAGTTGTCCTCATACTCCTCGCCATACAACGCGGCTTCAAAACCGAGCTGTCCGTCAGCGAAAGTCTGCTCGAGCGACGCGCTGTAAGAATCCAATTGACCGAATTGGTAACTGTTGCGCCCGCTGGCGAGTTGTTCCCTGTAGTCGAAAAAGCCACGGTCTCGAATGCGCCGGTCGTAGTAAAAGGCCTGCTCACCGGTGGAAATCCCGAGCGCTCCGGGGATGCCGGAATCGACTGGTGCCGTAAGTTGGACGCGTGTCAAATGCGGGGTAATCCATCCGGTGAATCCCCTGACAGGTTCAGCGGGATGATTTGCCCAATTACCGCCACGCTGGATACGGAAGACGGCAGCCTCTGGTGTATTGGCGTCGCCCATTTGGCCACTGTGGGGGTCGGGGAAGATCGCCGCCATCTGCATATCAAAGGTAAAGGCGAAGTAACCACCGAAGGCGTACTGATGCCAGAGGTTTGCCGTGGTATCGTCGACCGCCACTCCATTGTTGTAGTCATTGAGATTCCGGTAGAAGGCATTGTTGAACGGATCCCACAGGGGTTTTCCCAGGGCCTCCCAAACGTGGATGCCGTCGCGCGGCGGGATCATTACCGGGCGGACGGCGTTGATCTCGCCAGTCGTGTAGTTGGCGCGAATCGTCGTGTTCTCGAAAGGCTTGAAGTTCACATCGAAATGAAGCCGACGATCCTCCTCGAAAGCCGGTTCCTGCTCATATTTCTGGCGCTCCCACAGGCCGATCGCCCGGACCGCTAGCTTTCCTTCGATCAGTTCTTGGTTGAAATCAGCAACGTAACGCTGGGATCCAAAGTGATCGAACTTTGCCTCGACGGAGCCAAAATCGCTCATGTAGGCACGCTTCAAACTCGAGTCGATGATTCCACCCGGGCTACCAAGACCGAACAATGCGGAGTTCGGACCACGGTTTACCGTGACGCGCTCAATGTTGAATGAATCGATCGGCGCATCCGTGAGAAAGAAGTTCTGAGTTATGTCCGCGCGAGCGAGGCCGCGAACGCGAGTGTTCTGCTGCGGACGCGCGTTCGTGCGTTCTTCACGCGCCCATCCCGCATTCTCAGTAACATTCGCGTTCAGAAAATTGCCATTGGCGCCCGGCGTCTCCGTGCCGCCGACGTAGGCAAGCAGGTCCTGGTCATTGACGCCGATGTCAGCCAGGAAATCCTGGGTGATAACCGAGACAGACGCACCGACGTCTCGCAGCTCGGACTTGAGGCGCGTTCCTGCGAGAGTGCTGCTCGCTCGATATCCGTTTGAATCCGATGCATCGACTATGAATAGAGACAACTCGATCACGTCCTCTTCGACTTCTGTGTTTGCAGTCGTTTGCCCTGATATTGAGGGACTGGCCAACATTGCCAATGCAATCGCTGGTATCCCGAAGTTGAGCCACTTTCTGTTTTGGCGTAGCTCAAGCCAAATCAAATCGGTTTTATTCATATGATTGTTTTGATCGTTTGGGGTTGCCTGAACGCGAAGGACGGAAAGAACCTGCGGTTCGATGTTCATCAGGGTGATTTCATTTTACATTAATATTTTACCACACACGCGATCCGGAAACCATGGCTGAAACCGGAAATAACATGAACAATCCTGCATACGAGTTCGCCTTGGTGTTGCCGGGGTCGTGGGCAGTTCCATGGATGTGGCCAAGGTAGTGGCGGTGTTGCTGTGCGGTGGGCAGGCGTTGCCAGAGTTGTATGGTGTTGATCAGGTTGCTGCTGGGCGACTGCCCCTGGTATTGGTGCCCACCACAGCGGGCACTGGTTCCGAAGTAACACCTGTTGCAGTCATTACTACTGGAGAAACTACTAAGGCGGGAATGTCCCTGCTGGCCTGCCGGGTCTCCGCCGAAGAGATCCTTGCGCCACTTCCGGAGGCTCCCATCGGAAATACCCAGTTCGCGGGCCACCTGCTTGAGGCTGTTGTAAAGCGATCCTATATGGATGGAATCCAATGGCAGCGTACTTCATTGCTGGAGAGGGCAGAGCGGAGTGCCTTTTTCTGCTGCCAGCGCTTGGCGGATACCTGATATGGGAAGCTTGGGTGGACAAGAAAGGAGGCGCTGTTGTTATCGCCAATAACGGCGGTCTTGGAGGTGGTCCCGGTCAAATGGTTAGCTTTGCTGGGTTACTGATGGGTCTCTCTTTAGCTATGAACATCATATTTCTTCCTATTCTGGTTTGGATGTTCTGGCATGTTTTGAGCAAATCGGGATTAAGAACGGGTTTGGCTATTCTGGTAATCGGCGCTGTGCCAGTATTTTGCTTTAGTGGTTGGGGGGCGTATTCGCTAGGCGCGGACATGCGCAGTTTGTTGCCGTTTTCCCTTCCTCTTGATGAAGGCGCGCTTTACCTTTTGCCGAACGTGTTTGATGATAGGAAATTCAATTGTTCCGATTTGATTCGGGGGGTGGATGATAGGAAAAGGCCACGGCAGAGAAGGGCAAAATCGCCTTCGAGGAGGCGAGCCGCAATCTGGCCGATTTTGTGGCCGAGTACCATGCTCGTGTCATCGAGCCACGAACGCCCCACCAAACTGAGCCGCCCACCTCCCCACTCTCGTTCCCCACGGATTAAGGATCGCGCCAAGAAGCGGTCTGATCCATAAAATCACACGAAGCGCGCGTATAATACGCCCAAGCATTTCGGAGACCATAAGACAATGAAAATCGAATCCGTAGATTTCTTTTACCTGCGCATGCCTGACGTCCTGGACATCGTCGACGGTAGCCAGGATGCGCTGCTGGTGCGGGTGACTGGCGGTGGCGAGGAGGGGTGGGGCGAATGTGAGGCGTCCCCTTTGACCTCCATAGCCGGCTGGATCGCGCCCATGTCCCACGGCGCCTGCAAGCCCGTCGAGGCGTCGGTACTGGGCCAGACCCTGAACGATGTCGGTGACATCTACCGCATTGGCGATCTGGTTCGCTACCAGAGCATGGACCTGCTCCAGGCCAACCACATCCTCTCCGGGATCGACATGGCCATGTGGGATCTGTTGGGCAGACGCCTCGGCGAACCAGCCTGGCGGCTACTTGGCTATCAACGCTCGTATCCCAAGATTCCCTATGCCTCAATGCTCTTTGGCGATTCGCCCCAGGAGACGCTGAAGAAGGGTCAGCAGGCGCGGGCGCAGAACTACCGCGCCGCCAAGTTCGGCTGGGGCCCTATCGGCACAGGCAGCGTCCAAGACGATGCTGATCAGTTTATGGCCGCACGCGAGGGACTGGGCGAGGAAGGTCTCCTGCTCGTCGATATCGGTACGGTCTTCGGCAGCGATGTGGAGGCCGCAGCCCTGCGCCTGCCCGCTTTGGAAGAGAGTCGGGCGACCTGGATGGAAGAGCCGTTCGCCTCAGGCGCGCTGGCATCCTACCAAGCCCTGGCCGAGCGAGCAGATACCGTCAAGATAGCCGGCGGGGAGGGCTGCCACAACTTCTTCATGGCCCAGCACATGATCGACTACGCCGGCCTGGGTTTCATCCAGATTGACGCTGGCCGCATCGGCGGATTGAGCGTAGCCAAGCAAGTGGCTGACTACGCCAACGCCCGAGGTGTTACCTACGTGAACCACACTTTCACCTCCCATCTGGCCTTGAGTGCTTCGCTCCAGCCGTTTGCCGGACTACAAAATGATGAGATCTGCGAGTATCCGGCGGAACCCAAGTCCCTCGCCGTTGCGATCACAGAGGATCAACTCAGCCGAGATCAGAACGGCTATGTCCACGCACCCGAGGCGCCGGGGTTGGGAATATCCGTCAATCGGAACGGATTGAGCGATTACCTGATCGACGTGGAGATCCGGGTCGAAGGCGAACTACTCTACCGTACACCTAACCGGTTGGGTGAGAAAATACCATAGCTTTGTCCAATGGCAATATTACATCGCCGAAGTTGCCGATATACTCCTATGGTAAACTGGCATCTACGATTAGTCGGAATTGTCAGGTGTCTCGAACATCGCTCATAGTGAGCTTGAATGTTCTTTGAGGGCGGTTGCGTGTCAACCTCTGTAGCTTAGTTGAGTTCGGCTTCTTCGATCAGATTCTGAATTCGAGAAGGCGGTTTCTGGGCGGTTCGCTCTGCTAGCTTAGTAGTAATATTCAGCGCGGCGATGCGGTACGCCTCTCCGAGTGTTGGAAAGTTCAATACATTCTCGAGGACAACGCTCACATCGTTGTTGTTAATGATAGCCATTGATGATAATGATAAAACCAGACGTTTACGATACATGTTAGTTTGCTTAATATGCTCTTCTGTTGGGGTCCACAAGAGTTTACCCATCCATATACTCCTTGGGAATGATTCAGATAGGCATCAATGCCCCATTTGCTAATCCTATCTTGAATACCGTTTTAGTGCCTGACAATCCAACTTCTACTCTATGATTTTGGCCACATTACTACAGGCCTCGTCTACCTTAAAAACGATGTTATCCGTTGTCTCAGGATCGATTTCGAAATTTCCTTCTTCCGCACTTCTGATGTATTTACCGTTGATTTTAAGGTTTTCGAAAGTCACGTTGTACACCTTGTGATCGGCATCCCAACCTTTAATTACATTTGGCTTCTTGAAATCTCCGGTTGCAGTAATATTACGAAACGTTATGTCTGAAATCTGGCCCATTTCACCATCAGCGGGTGCGAACTCATGCTTTGCGAGTGTCAGATAGAATATTCGCCAGCCTCCGTTTTCAATACGGATGTCTTCAAACAGATAGTCCTTCATATGACCACTACCACCATGGACGGCATCAAATGCGGCCAAGTTAATCTGTTCCGTTCGGTGCTCCATCCGTATAATGTCGTTGTTGTAAATGTGAAAACCACTATTGTTCGATGACATCTCCCAACTAATCTGAAATGGCGCCCCATTCTCACACTGCCAGATCACACAGTCACGAATCACTGTGTTGGATTCATACGGCTTGAAAGCGTCGTCATTGACCTTGACAAAACAGTCTTCAATCATGCCGTCTCGGCCCACATAGGGACCGTCAGTCCCAAAGTACCATCCCATCATTTTGGTATTTCGCACTGTGTTGTGCGATCCGGTTATGCAGATGAGGTAGAGTGGTGAATTGACAAGGGTAATTCCCTCAATAAGAACCTGTTTGTTTTGGTTTCCCTCGAAGTTAATCAGGTTATGCTGAAATGCTGTTCCGTGTGGAAATTCTTCACCAGAAAGCACACCACGCCCCTTGATGGTGACGTTCTGCACGTTTTGTGCCTTGAATCTTCCTTTTACATACGCGCCGCCAGCCAGATAAACCATCTTACCGGAACTGATGGCTGTATCCTCTATCTCATGAAGACCAGGCCCAAAGTAGAGGACGTCCGGATCGTTGGGTTCGGGCACATCTCTTTCAAGCGCATCGGCAAACACGAACATGGGATGCACTATACTTTCGTCGAATTCTACGGAGACTTTACGAGGACGGTCCAACTCAAATGTGACACTGTTCCCCTTTATCCGAGGTTTGATCCCATAGCTGCTGGGAATAACCTTGCACGTCTTAATCGGATCTCCCTGTAGCTTTGTGACGGTGACAGTGACTTGTCCTGAGAATGAAAAAGTGGTCCACGAGTTTGATTTGCTTCGGTTTGTTCTCCATTGGGCGTCGCACAGGTACACAAAGCTGTCGTACTGTTTTCCGTCTTGTTCCACCTTTACCGCATACTGATCCGATGCGGCAACACCGCCCGGCCCAGGATAGGTCACTACTTCATCCTGGGCCAGACTGTTCTGGGCAATGCCGCAGAACAGTCCAGCGAGGATGAAAGTCAATACATTCAGGCGCCGCAATCTCAAGCGTATTACATCAACCATAATCAACTCCAGTTAAACGTCTTGCGTATATTTTTGTGCTAAATCTGTAGTAATATACCTTCTACCAGAACTTGATATACCAGAAAGCAAACAAGGCAGCGGAAATTGTCAACCAGAGCCTCTGTCGCATATACCAAGGCGGCGGTGTGGTCTCTCCTTCAACGAAGATCATTTCCTTGTTCCAAATCATACTACTGATGGATTCAAACTCTGGTGGCTTGGTGAGCAAACTTACAACAACCATGATGACCAGGGTAGCCACCCACCCAATCCCACCGATATATAGGAACGGGATTCTGTCTGAAAATGTGAATCCACAAACGAGCAATATAGGGGTCACCACGATTAATGCTGTAAAGGCACCTGCACTGTTTGCCCTTTTCCAGAGAATCGAGACTAAAAATACACACGCGATGGGTGTGCCCACATAATTCATAAACCCCTGGAAATATTTGAATATATCTCCCAATTTCGGCACATTCGGGCACCAAAGGGCGACAATAATTAGTATTGCCAAGGTAGCAGCACGCCCAAAAAACACCATCTGCTTGTGAGTAGCATCTTTATTTGCATACTTCTTGTAAAAGTCAAGCGTCAGGAGTGCTGAGGTCGCGTTTGAAAGAGCAGCCGTAGTCGAAACCATAGCGGCAATAATCGAAACAAGAATGATACTGCGCAACCCTTCCGGAACAACGGTTTTCACCAGTATGGAGAATACCTGGTCGGGCGAATCAATCTGTGATTCCTTGATGACATAGAACGCCAGCAGCCCTGCCATAGCGGTAATCAGTGGGCGTGGGGCATTTAGTACCATGCAGAAAATAGTGCCAATGCGGGCATCGCGCTCGGAGCGGGCTGCCAATATCTTTTGCATAAGAACCTGGTTACAGATGTAATAAAAGAAGAGTGTGGTCATTGTATGGATAATCAGCCCGGGCCAGGGGATGGTGAGATCATCAGCTGGCTTAATCAAATGCCATCGCTCTGGATTTGCCGCTTCCATTGCTGCAAAACCATCTGTTTTGGCGTAGGCAAAGAAAAACAGCATTAGACCCCCTAAGGTAATCAGGAGGGTCTGTATCAGGTCCGTCCAAGCTACTGCAGAGAGTCCCCCATAAATCGTATATAAGGCGGTAAAAGCAACTATGCCCCATATTGCATACTGCAGAGGGAAACTGAAATAGGTACTTAACGTAAGGGCTCCACCATAAACGGCCACGGTCAAACTCGCTAAAATGTAATAAAATATTGTTACGACCGTTACAAAGTTTCGGCAGGATGGGCCGAAACGTTTTTCCATGTACTCTGGGACTGTTGAAATTGTATTGCGTAGGAATATGGGTAAGAACATGAACAACATGAAGAATAGAATAGGAAATCCCCAGACCTCCCAGTTGACGATCCCCATCCCCTCCTGCCAGGCCGCGCCTACAGTCCCAACCATCTGCTCACTGTTGACGCTACCAGCCACCAGAGATACGCCGATAATGTACCATGGCAGCTTTCCGCCGGCTAAGAAATACCCCTTGGTATCCTTAGATTCGCCGCGACCCTTATAAAATCCAATACCAAGAATAAGTACAGCATAGCCAACAAAAATTGAAACATCGAATAAACTTACATCCACAATCGTTCCTCCCGGCGAAACACCGCCTTTAATGATTTATTTTTTGAGTTTATGAACCGCAGCTCCAAGTACCTCAGACAATATATCGTCTGCGGGGTAGGCGTTGCCAACATGCTGTCTGAATCCTTCAGCATACTCACAGCCTATATGCGTTCCTATTATTTCGCCCATACGTTTCATGGTGATCGTATATTCATCAACACCATGGTGGTTGAGCAACCAATCACGCTGGCTGGCATGCAGGGCCAACATCTCGCATTTCGTATCGATCACTGACGATATATCAACTGCAATGGTTGGAACAATGGGTTCGCCAAATATGTCGGCGCAGTCGATCGGATCGCAATAATACAGATGCGGTATCGATGCGAGTGGATCGACGCCCGGCGTCTTAATATTGGGAACTGAACACCAGAACGTTGCATCCCGACCTATCAGGCTGGTCGCTTCATGATCATAGAGGTAGTCCGATGGGCTAGCTGCAAATATTACAGTGGGCTTAACGCGTCGAATGAGCTCAATGGTTTTCAGCACCGTTTCTTTGTCATTCCTGATAAAGGCATCTTCGCATTCAAGACAGTGATATGTGCCATCAAGAACCTTTGCTGCTGCCGCTCCTTCTTTTCTGCGGATAGCAGAGATTTCTTCGGGTCCGATTGTTGCGGAGCCGCAATTGCCCGGACTTAACGTGGCTATATGAATTTCCCAGCCTTTTTGATGAAGCAAATCCATCGTTCCTGAACAAACAAATTCGGCATCATCAGGATGCGATAGTATGCTTAGCGCAACTTTTTTCATGGTCATCTTAATCCTTGATGGTGTTGTCTATTTCATTATGGATTTTTGACGTTCGAGAGATTCAACTGATGGGAGATTTGGGAAGTACTCAAATCCGAAGCGGCCCCTGTATCCGAACTCATCAGCTTTACTGAAAATAAATGGATAATCCAATTCACCCACGTCAGGCTCATTGCGCCCTGGCACACCCGCCACGTGCATCTGTCCGATGATATCAACGTTGTCTTTAATGGTGTCGACAACATTACCATCCATAATCTGCATATGATAGATATCATAAACCAGTTTCATGTTTGGACTCTTGAAGCTTCGTACGAGTTCGACGGCTTCAGCGGTGCTGTCTAGATAGAAACCAGCGTGATCGACGACTGTGTTCAATGGTTCAACCAGCAAGGTGAAGTTCATCTTCTCAGCGATTTCGAGCGCACGTCCAAAGGCTTTGTCCATGTTGGCGCGCATTTGAGAACGTGTTAAGCCATCAACCAGTGTGCCGGACATGATTACCGCAGAGTGACAATCGATTTTTTCGGCAAAATCAATCATCTTGTGAACCTGTTCGATGAACTTCTCATGGTCATCCGGGTTCACCGGACAGCCGCCAAAAAGCCCATCCCATGCATTGAGCACAAAGCCGGCCACTGTTACACCGGTTTCTTCACATACCTGGCGCAGGACTTCGGCGTCCTTCGGCATGCCCTCGTCGATGGTGCTACCGTTCCAGGTGCCTTCTGGATGCCAAATTTCAACAGAGTCAAATCCCAACTGCGAAATCTTACGTATACGTTCATCATATGGTAAGTCGGTAAAGAAACATTCTAAGCAGACATCATATCGTGCCATGTTTTAACTCCTTTGCTCTGTGATTGATTGGACTACGTTGAGTTGTTTTCATTTTTTCAAAATTCCGGCTATTCTATTTGCCACACTGAATCGGCCTAATAGAGTACAGGACTATTTTCTGTGGTTTCGTGTACCATAACGTAAATCTGTTCTTAGCGCTCAACCCGTGCGTCGCCCCAGGTTACATGGTCGCCATTGAGGCCATCACCTCCATCGCTACTGCGTAGTGTCAGGATCTTCACACCGGAAATATCGACACTAATCGGGAGCGCGGAATCGCCTTCCGTCATAACTGCGGAACGGAACAATTCTTTACCGTCGCCTTCTACGATGAACTCGGAAGTCCCGGTGAACACCTTGCCGAATTTCGCGGGTTTAGGCATGTCGAGCATACCGACGTCAGCAACAAAACGTTTGAACTGTCCGTCGATGTCGAAGGTGGCCAGGCCAGGCGCGTGGAACGCGATTCCCTTATCATAGAGTTTATCTTTAATACGCACAGCCGAGGCATACCACAACAAGGAAGAGTGGTCCCAACCGAACACCATATCGCCAACCTGTGTTTCAGTGCAACGTCCTCTCATATCGGATACATACACGCTCTGACCTTCTGGAATTGGGTCAAAACGGAATGGCAACGTGAGATCGGTAGGTGCAAACAACTTGGTCATACGACGGTCTTCATCAGCATTGTATACAGGGAATGGACGTCCAACTTCAGGACCTTGCTGGTCAGTAACCTGGCCTGTAAGTTTGTAATTAGCCACTAACCATGCGCCAATGCGAGCCTCGTTTTCAAGAGTGCTGCAAACAAGCTCGATATCGATTGCATGTTTACCTACTGGCACGTTAATCAGAGCCCAGTTCTGAGTAATGACCTTACCTAAGCGCTCATGGAAGATAACCTCAACCTCTTTACCATCGATCAAAACAACCGGTTTTGTGACTGGGTTACCGCTAATTGTCCCCAACATCAACTGAATCTGTCCACCAACTGCTGTTGATGGTACAGTGACGTCACCCTCTAAATGAGAGGCTCCGTCACGAGACTTGAGTTTGAGGCGTCCCTTTGGTGTTTCGTCTAAGACTGATTCATCAAGAACTACCAGACTGTTCGACTCATCAACTGTCCAACGTCCGGCTGGAGTCAATTCCTTAAGCTGTCTTGACTCGGTCAAGACTTCCAACATCATTACCGCATAATCCTGAGCAGGAATCTTAACTTTGGCGCCAAAGCTAACTTTTTCGTACGTCTTACGGTATGGGTATACGACGTTAACATAGAGCTTTTCGTCGGTTGGTGTCAGGCCGAGAGACTCGTCTAGCACCAATGGATAGTCTTCAGCGTTAATAAATGGATTACGCAATACTACAACTGCACGCCCTTTACTGTCGCCGTGGCTGTAGCCATAGAGCTCACGATCTTTGGGCTCACCACCAATCAGACGGTAATCGCTATAGATACCCTCGTTAGCCTTAGTCCAATTGGCCACTTCACCCAAGAACTTTAGTCCACCACGTGACTCCTCAAGCGTAGGCATGTCACCAGAAATAAGGCTTACTGCTGTCGCGCCGCGACCAGGCAGAGCCATCACAAACTCATCTTCCCAACGCTCTGAGTAGGCCTCGCCTTTCATGAATACGTTATCAATGAGCGTATCTGCGCGAACCTGAGTACCGTATAGGTCCTCAGCCCAGAGAGGGAACTGACGTTCCACGCGACGATGCTCCTCGAATACCTGGATGTCGCGAACCGTAATCAATTCGTCGCGTACCCAAGGGGAAGGGATACCAGCGGCTACTGTGTCACCGACTACTGTGTGTACCCCATCAACCTGAACCAACCACCAAGGGCTTGCCCACTCAGCGCAGACAAAGAAATCAATAAGAATCTCGGGATTAATTTCACGAAGCGATTCGTAGATTGCAAACTCGTTCTCTACGACACGTTCCGTTGAGAATACACCTGCTTCATCGCCTTTGCCTACCAGGTGTCCGTGGCCAGGTTCGTTGCAGCCGACGCCCTGCCCCCAGTACATTCCGTCGAAGTTGACAGAGGCCATGTTGTGTTCGCGTACGATGTCTTCCATGCGCTTTTTTATAGCGGCATAGTAGATCGGACCCGCAAGGCAATATGCGCGATTGTGCTGGAGCTCATACCCTTGAGTCTTGCCCCAATCGTGAGTGGAGGACGTGTAGATGCAGGAAAAGCTAGCCCAGAAACCAACATCCGTTCCTATAGACGCAAGCGCATCGGAAGTCTTTTTCCATGTGTCTGGTTCTATTGGGACAAAGAGGCCATCGTTTCGATAGAAAGGCACGTCGTATGTAAATGATGAGAAGTTGAATCCGGTTTCTTCCTTCATCCTCTTCATGCTGTCGAACTGCTTTTGCGCACGATCGATGCGCGAAGGCGTAAGTACGCCTTCTGAGTAGTTCGTGCGAGTATTGATAATGAGGTAACCATTCCAATAAAGGCTCATCTGTGGGGCTGGTTGCCTCTGCGGGAGGGTGGTTACGTAGTCCATGAAGGACTGCTTCACGTTGGCTTTGCCCGACTCAGCGCCACACATTACGGCCCGTTTGGTCTGATAGCTTTCGCCAGGAGCGATCTCGAAACCAGGGTGGTGGCGAAGGAAAATATAGCCATCCTCAGTCACGCTGCTTTTGGTGGCAGGAAACTCCGCGCCGATCCAGAGGGACTCAGTATAGACAGGCTGGCCCCAATCGGATAGTTGAGGAAACGTGTTCTTAACGGCGAACGTGATTTTTTCTCCGGCAACCTTCAGATGTTCCAATTCAACGGTCCGCAGCAGTAGTGCTTCTTTGCCGGTGTTGATGAATTGGATCTGCTTATAGGCCCAGAGTTGCTTGCCACCGGTGTACGTGATTTCCGCAGTCAACGAAAGCGCGGCGTTATGCAATTTAGCGATGGCACCGGTTTCAGTTCGATCGAGCGTACGCAATTCAAAGTCGTCACTGGTCACCGTTTGGCCATCGGCATAGGTGATCACGAATTCCGGCCCACGGGTCTGCAAGACTTTGCCCGTCAGTCGATTTTGGATTCCGGTCGTCTTCAATGTTCCGTCCACTGTCGTTAGGGCGCGTTGCATGGTCGGAGTCTGGACCATCACCTCCGAGGTGGTGCCGTAAGCGGTCGAACAAAGTGCGACAAAAATGCAAACTGTGCCTGTGAATATTCTAAACATATCATTCCTCATTTATTGGTTTCCTTTTGCCTAAAATAGACGATAAGAAATTCAATTGTTCCGACTTGATTCGTGGGGTTTGGGGGTTACCTGAACGCGAAGGACGGAAAGAACCTGCGGATCGATGTCCATCAGGTTGATTTTCTTGTACGCAATAATAATCTTACCACACACGCGATCCGGAAACCATGGCTGGAACTGGAAATAACATGAACAATCCTGCATACGAGTTCGCCTTGGCGTTGATGATACCTGATCGACGTAGAGATCCGGGTCGAAGGCGAACTACTCTACCGTACACCCAACCGGTTGGGTGGGAAAATACCATAGCTTTGTCCAATGGCAATATTACATCGCCGAAGTTGCCGATATACTCCTATCGGCATCACCTGTAGCATGAGCCGAAAGGGCAACTGCTGGGGCAATGCCTGCATGGAGCGCTTCTTCAGCAGCTTGAAAAGCGAATGGGTAGGCGATGCCATTTACTCAACATACGAATCGGCTACAACAGCCATCTTCGAATACATCGAAGTCTTCTACAACGCAAAACGACGACACCAAGCTCTCGGCTATAAAACACCAATTCAGTACGAGAACGACAACCGGTACAAAGAAACGTTAGCAGCATGATTTCCCGTTTGGACTGTCCTCTTTAAGTTGAGCATTACAGGGGCGTGATCTGCACTTCCGAAGCCCTACGGGCAGGAATCCATCCATGCACGCTATACGCGCTACGAGACAGCAATATCCTGGAACGGATATCTCGCGGTCTCTATCGTCTGGCCGAGGGGCCGTCGCTTTCTAATCCGGACCTGATCACGGCAGCAGCTTGAAATCTGGCATAAAACCCATGATCCGAAATGCAGTGAATCCTTCCGCGTACCTGCAACCTGTCTGCATACCTCGGAACTGTGCCGTGACACGGCATAGTTCAGGAAGGCTTTCCTCGATAAACTCACCCATCCACCCGGTTTGGCTCTCGTGTTTTTTCAAGGCCTCGATCTTCTGCTCGAAAAACTCGGTGATGTCCACGTAGGCTTCCGGCATGAAGTTTACGCCGTTGGCGGTGTCCCAAAAGAACACCGAAGGTTTCTTGGTGATCGGCGCTTCGTCGGCCGGTATCAGCTTGGATGGAAGACCCAAGATCACTCTGGTTACCAGCTTGCCGATCATGGCGTGGTCGGTGCTGGGATCATCCGGGGAATGCGTCAGCACTACGTCTGGATTCGCCCACCTGATTGCGTCGAGCACAGCACGCCGCGTCTCCGGCGTGTCAAACAGAAGCTGATCATCGAATCGCAAGAAGCGGACCTCTGCCCCGAGGACTTGCGCCGCAGCCTTTTGTTCGGCTTCGCGAATTGCGGCGATTTCCTCTCTCGAAGATGCAGTGTTCGAGCCGATGTTTCCGCTGGTGGCCATGGCGATGCGCACATCATGTCCCTGTGCTTTGTACTTGAGCAAGGTGCCGGCGCAGAAGATTTCGATGTCATCAGGGTGTGCCCCGAAGGCCAGAATATTCATTGTGTTGCTATCTCCTTGCTATTGGGTTTCTTACAGCTTGGTCTCTCTAATTCAATCGCCCTATTGGGCGTTTTTCCGAATCATCATTACGGCCGCCAGTTATCAAAACAGTGTCTTTCCCTGGCGGCCGCGTATCGCAATGACAAAGGATTCTCAGCGTTCGACCCGTGCGTCGCCCCAGGTCGTAATATCGAAGTAGACATCGTCGCCGCCGTTATTGGCTCGCAGCGTAAGCGTCTTCACGCCGGAAACGTCCACGCTGATCGGATGCGGCGGATCGCCTTCTTTCAATACGGGCGAACGGTACAGTACTTGCCCATCGCCTTCTACGATGAACTCGCAACTGCCCAAGATAGTTCTCCAGTCATAGGTGGCCACCGATGCGGCCGCTTCCGCTCCCAACTTGCTGTAATGCCTGACCGAAGCGGGTACGCCGAGCAACCCGATTTCGGCCACAAAACGTTTGTACTTGCCGTCGATATCAAAGGTGGCATGACCTGGTGCCCAGAAACCGATGCCCTTCTCATAGGTGCTTTTTCCGTCCCTTCCAATACGCAGGTCGGACGAGTACCACAACTCGGCGGAATGGCCCCAACCGAAATTGGTGCCATCCGGGATTTTGGTTTCCAGGCAGCGTCCTCTCAGATCGGACATGAACATCGACGAGTCATCGGAAATCGGGTCCAAACGGAACGGCAATTGGCGTTCGACGGGCTTAAACAGCGTCGTCATCCGGCGGTCCTCATCGGCGGCGAACACGGGAAATAGCTGTGCCGCCTGGGGAACTCGCCGATCTGTCAGCTGCCCTGCAAGCTTGTAATTTGCCACCAACCAGGCACCAATCTGAGCCTTATTCTCGGGACTGCTGCAAACCAGCTCAATGTCGACTTGATGCTCACCAGGCGGCAGATTGATCAACGCCCAATTCTGTTTGATAATTTCTCCTCGACGTTCATGAAACTCGTAATCAGCCTCTTGCCCGTTCACCAGGACTAGCGGCTTCGTGACAGGGTGGCCGACAATCGAGTCTAACATCAACTGTATCTGTCCTCCGGTCGCTGTGGAAGGTACGGTCACTTTGCCCACCAAATGCAATGCTTCTTCTCTCGACTTGAGTTTGAGCTTTCCGTCAGGTGTCTCCTTAAGTACCGATTCGTCGTAAAGCACCAACTTGCCCGACTCGTCAACGCTCCAACGCCCCGCCGAAGGCACTTGGTCGAACTGCCTTGATTCGGTAAGGATCTCCAACATTAGTACCTGGTAATCCTGAACGGATATATCGACTGTTTCGCCAAAACTAACTTTCTCGAACGTCTTGCGGTAGGGATAGATGATATTGACACACAGTTTCTCGTCGGTCGGTTTCAAACCGAGAGACTCATCAAGTACCAATGGGAAATCGTCAGCGATGATGTATGGATTGCGCAAGGCCACGATGGCCCGTCCTTTGCCATCGCAGTGGCTGTATCCGTAAAGCTCAAGGTCTTTCGGCTCGCCGCCGAACAGATGGAAGTCGCGATATATGGCCTCGTTGGCCTTGGTCCACTTGGGTAATTCGCCCGCAAACTTTAATCCGCCTGGGGAACGCTCAATCGTATCCAGATCCCAAATGACATTGTTGACCGTAATCGCTCCACGACCAGACAACGACATCACCAATTCATCTTCCCAACGCTCATGATAAGCTTCACCGAACATTAAAACATTGTCGATTAGCGTGCTTCCACGCATCTGAGTCCCGTAAAGATCCTCGGCCCAAAGGGGGAATTGGCGCTTCACACGCCGATGCTCTTCAAAGACCTGGATGTCGCGGACGGTGATCAACTCGTCTCGGACCCACGGTGAAGCAATCCCAGCGGCCACAGTGTCGCCGACCACGGTGTGCACGCCGTCGACCTGCGTCAACCACCATGGACTGGCCCACTCGGAGCAGACATCGAAACCGACGAGAATATCGCTTTGGATTTCGCGGAGCGACTTGATGATGGCGAGGGTATTTTCCACAACCCGCTCGGTGCCGTAAAGGCCCTGTTCCTCGCCCTCAGCCACCAGGTGTCCGTGCCCGGGTTCGTTGCAGCCAGCTCCCTGGCCCCAATACATACCGTCCATAGTGATCGAGCCCATGTCGTAGTCGCGCACGATGTCTTCCATGCGCTTCTTGATGGCGGCATAGTAATTCGGTCCGGCAAGGCAATAGGACCGTTCATGCTGGAGTTCATGACCTTGAGTCTTGCCCCAATCGTGGGTCGATGCCGAGTAGATACAGGAGAAGGTCATCCAGAAACCTAGCTTGGTACCCAAAGGCTCGACTGCATCGCGGATCTCTTGCCAAGTGTTGGGCTCGACAGGAACGAAGTGGCCTTCGGTTCGATAAAAAGGCACGTCAGTGCTAATCGACATGTAGCTGTATCCGGTCAGTTCCTTCATCTTTCGCATGCCCTCAAACATGTTTTGCAAATTCTCGATTCGAGTAGGTGCGACTACTCCTTCCTTGTAGTTGTCACGGGGAACCATAACCAGATAGGTGCGCAAGTAATGATTCAGCTTGGGGGCTTCTTGCCGCGGCGGGAGCGTGGCCACATAGTCCATAAACGCCTGCTTTACATCACCCGGCTCGGCGGCCCCTAGCACGGCCCGTTTCGTCTGATAGTTCTCGCCGGGGGCAATCTCGATGCCCGGATGGTGGCGAAGAAAGACAAAACCGTCTTTCGTCGCGCTGTTTCGAGTGGCAGGGAACTCCAGGCCAAACCAGAGCGATTCGGTATAGACAGGCTGGCCCCAATCGGATAGGAGTGGAAAGGAAGGGTCCACGGCGTAGGTGACTTTTTCTTCGGCGACTTTCAGATGTTCCAATTCGACGGTGCGCAGCAAAAACGGCTTGTTGCCCGTGTTGGTGAAGCGGATCTGTTTATAGGCCCAGCGCTTTTCGCTGCTGGTGTACGATATCTCCGCTGTCAGAGAAAGCTCGGTGTTGTGCAATCGGGCGACGGCACAGGCATCGGTTCCCTCGAGCGCGAGCAAGTTGAACGCGTCGCTGGTCACCGTTTGGCCATCGGCGTACGTGATCACGAATTCCGGGCCACTGGTCCGCAATACTTTGCCTGTCAGACGGTTTTCGATTGTGCTCGTTTTCAACCGACCGTCTACTCCCGCCAGGACGCGTTGCATGGTTGGAGTCTGGACCATCGCCTCCATGGCATCACCGAAGGCCGTCGAGCAGAACGACACGGCCAATAGCGCAAGAAGCGTCCATTGAATCCTCTGTTTTCCATTAGGTGAAAGATAATTCATGTACTACATCTCCTATGATGAAATTGGGGTTGGAAAAACACAATCCAACTAGCGTCTACAGCACAGCGGCCGCCACTTTTCGATACGCATGTACAATATCGTCCACGTCGTTCTCGTTAAGGCAAGAAGCTATTGTCAACAAGATTGAGCGGCTCGCTAAATCGTCGCAGTTAGGCAGAGCGCCGCGTTCGTAACGGTACTCTTTGGCAAACGCGTTGTCTGGGGCCGTCCATGGCCATCCTGATGCATTAAGGCTGCGACGGTTCACAAGACTTAAGTTGTTCCAGTACCAGTGCAAATGCCACTCTTCCATCGAAATGCAGGCCGCACTGCCATCGGCTCCCTTGAGCCCTTCGGCTTTCAATGCTTCTGCAAACGTCTTGCATGATTCGGCAGTGGGTAGCGTTGTGATGAGAAACGGTCCACTGTCGCCATCGGGATCCACGATTCGCCGGCACTGAATCCCTTCGATCTTTTCGAGTTCGCCGCGAATAGCATATTTCGCTTTCCTCATGGCTCCTGTGATCTTGTCTAACTTCCCGAGTTGCGCCAAGGCCACTGCGGCGATTACTTCGCCCATGCGGGCGCCAATGCCCCAGAGCTGGCATGACTCGTCTTGTGTATCAAGCTGGCCTGGGTTCGACTCATCAAGCGCGTACCCCATATCGTGAGAAGCAAAACATCGCCTGTACAATTGCTTGTCGTCGCACACGACCATGCCGCCTTCACCCGCCGTCGCGTTCTTGTTCATTTGGAAACTGAATATTGCCAGATCGCCAAACGAACCGACCGGTTTGCCTTTGTAGAGTGCACCATTGGCTTGGGCGCAGTCCTCGACCACCTTCAGGTCGGCGTCCCGTGCAATCTTCATGATTGCGTCAATATCGCCCGGTGCCCCGCTCATATGCACGAGAAGCAGGGCTTTGCTTCGGTCACCGATCTTATTGGCCAAGTCTTCAGGCGATATGTTGAACGTGTCGTCAATGTCAACAAGTCGCGGGATGGCACCTAGCCGCACGACGACACTGAAGCAACTCACCCAGAGATACCCCGGCACGAGCACTTCGTCTCCGGGGCCCACACCCAACGCGGCAAATGAACACGATAACGCAGTCGTACCGCTTGCCGTTGCTACGGCGTATTTGCGCCCGATCCGTTCAGCGAACTCCCGTTCGAGCGTGTCAACTTTATGCTGCAAGTTCGGGCCGTAGTAGCGATATGGGCTGCGGTTTTCCAGCACATCGGACACTTGGTCCATTTCTTCAGCGCCTATCCAATGCGCACCAGGCGTCTCCCAGGGCAAGGAGGTCGCTCGAACTGGCGGACCGCCTTCAATTGCTAAGATTCCCTCTGGGGATTTCGTGTTAGACAATGTTCTTCGCATTAATTATTTTACCACATACGCGATCCGGAAACCATGGCTGAAACTGGAAATAGCATGAACAAACCTGCATACGAGTTCGTCTTGGTGTTGATGATAACTTCGAGACTTTCCCCGTGCTGGCAGTGGGAATGGGGTTTTTGGGAATGGGCATGGGGCTGTGAATGCCCTCGATTTCAGCAGGTGTCTCACTGGCGGTTAAACCAGAAGAGCAAGGCTATGGCAGGGGGCTGGAGAAGATCGACATGGTAGTCTCCGACAAGTCCGCGGGACTGGTGGAGGCTCTGCCGGATGTGTATCCGAAAACCAGATGGCAGCGATGCGTGTTCCACTTCCACCGCAATGTGATGAACAAGACCCCGCATTCGAGGAAGTCCTCACGGCGTTGAAATTTCCCTTGGCGCATCGCTCGCGCATCCGGACCACCAACCTGCTGGAGAGGCTCTTCGGGGAGGGTCGGCGGCGCACCAAGATCATACCTCGTTTTACTTCGGAGGCAAGCGGCCTGTCGCTGGTCTTTGCGGTGTTGGTGGACGCTTCCGAAAACTGGCGAGGGGTGCGGATGAAACCCTATCTGCAACAACGTCTGCGACAGATGCAAAAAGATCCGGATAGTAGCTGGGAAGACCCGGACCTGGCTCGCCTGGCCGCCTAATCAAATAGAATCTGAATGAACCAAATGGAGATTATGCCGATTCGTTTTTACAGGAATATCCGGACTTGACCGCCGAAAAAATTCCACATGCCATCGAGGAATCCGGAAAACTGGCCACCCTCCAGATTGGGCCCATGGCACTGCGCACAGTAGGTGGAGTAGATCTCTGCCCCCTTTTTGTGATCCTGACCCAGGACAAATGGAGACGCCAGCATGGCCAAGACCAGGCAGAAGAGAATGCCGTTGGTAACCGGATCTGGTCGAGAAGGGGAAAACATAAGGCAAGAATTACGGTTTCTGAACAAGCCTGTCTACCTTCTTCCTGCAAGTTCAACCCCGACAAAGGTCATAATTGTTCTGCTTGTTTGTCTGGCCTTTTTCCAAACGAAAACCCGTTTTCACTGCCTCTCCACAAAGGTTTCCTGGAATTTTGCCCTGAGTTGCCGCAGGTCCTCTGCGGGCACGCGCGGTTGAGTCTCGATTTTTTCCAGCAATTCCAGCGCCAGAGGTTTCTGTTTCGTGCCGATGGCAGCAAAAGCCAGGGTAGAGAGGGCCAAAGGATGGTCGGGTTCGGCTAACAGAGCTTGCTTTAAAATCTCCATACCTTGGCTAACTTGTTCCATGGTGAAGTAATTGGTGGCCGCTTCGATAAGCGGTTGGGCGGAATCAAAGCGTTCCCGTGCAGCTGCCATAAAATACTGAGTTGAGGATTGAGTGAGCCCGCGACTCTTAAGAAGACGCCCTTTTTCCATGAGCAGATCGTAAGCATTTGGGCAATGCTGGAGACCTGACTCAAGAAGAGCCTCGGCTTCCCAACTCTTACCCAACTGTTTGTGAATAGCGATCAAGTGGGTCCAGGCATCGGGAAGCGTCGGGTCGATCTTGATCGATTGATTGAAATAATCCATGGCGTCCTCGAGTTGATTCGATTCTTTGTAAATCAAGCCCAATTGTATAGGGTGGCGTCCGTTCTCAGGCGCCAGTTTTATAGCCTGCTTCAATCGTCGGATGGCGGTGGAAATATCTCCTGCGTACTTCGCTGTCCCACCCGCCAAGGCGAGTTGATAATCATCAAAGCACAGGTCGTTGAGTTCGGATATCCAAGGATCCGGTAGTTCGTTGTGATTACTCAAAGCTTTGGCCTGTGCTCGTATGGAATTGGCTTTGGTTGCCTGGCCCAGTTTTTCGTAGGCGGTCACCAGTAAATCAATTCCTAGATTCACTTGCGATTCCCGGCGCGATGTTTCCAGGAGGCTGACCACGGAATTCCAATTGCCTTCCACGCTACGCACGCGGGCAAGGCCGAAGAGGGCATGCGAATTTTTCGACTGATTTTCCAACGCCTTCTGGAAAGATCGTTCAGCATCTTCAGCTTTGTTTAGTTTGAGATATGCATTCCCCAGGCGGATCCAAGCCGGTGTATAGTCTCGCTTCAAATTCACTGTCTTTTCCAATGGCGGCAGGGCCCGTTCGAGTTGGCCGAATTTGGCGTAAATGGCTGCCAGCCTATGCGGCCAAATGGGGTTATCGGGCTCCACCTGCAGCAATCCCCGATAACACAGGATGGCCTCATCGAAGTATCCGTTGGCATGGTAGAGCCGACTCAGACCGGCCAGAGCGCTAAGGGTATCCTTTTGGGCATAGAAGGTATCCTCAAGGGCGACGAAGGCAGTCTTGAATGATTCGTTACGACCATGAAGGTTTGGCCGTTCCGGCCGGTAGGCCCGGGCAATTTCGAGGCGCTTGTTGGCATCGACACAGCTCTTCCAGAAAATCGCGGCTACCAAACCGCAAATCACAAACAGGGTGATAAAGATCTTGTTCATTCCGTTGCTGTAGGTTGCCAGAGCATCAGGCGGCTCAGTTTGTCATAGGGCGGGTAGGCATGAAATGCGCCACTCACAATCGATTTGTTGCCCGAATCATCAAAATTGCCTACAGCCAGACTTAACAGGTGTGTAGGTTCGTAGGCCAAAATGTGCGAGCTGAATTGCAGGTTGCCTTCATTTCGAAACCACATCATGGAAACGGCATTGGGATCCCACCAGTTATTGAAACTGCTGACCGCTACCACGTCCATGGCTCCATCGTTATCCACATCCATGCCAATCGGACTATAGGCCCCGGCAAGTTTCCCAATGTGATGGTAATGAAAATTTCCCTCTCCTTTGTTTTCTAGCCATTGCACTCCGTGCCAGGGTCGAGGGCCGGGCAGGGTGGTTGGACCGTAACCGTCACCATTGGAATAGAGCACGTCCTCCAGGCCGTCCTGATTCAAATCGCACAAATTGATCCAACTGCTGTTAAATTCTTCATTGGTGGAACCGAAAATGATTTTGGAACTAAAATTTCCCTGACCGTCATTTTGAAACAGATAAATTTCTTCCCACTGCTGAGACAGGAGCGCGATGATATCAAGCCCGCCGTTTTTATCAAAGTCTGAAAGGCACACGTTGATGCCTCCCGAAAGGTCAAGGAGGATATGGCTTTGATATTGCCACGGTCCGGTGTTTTCCAGCCAGCGGATTTCACCCTGGTCGTAGCCGAACTGGGCGACTGCGATGTCGAGCTTTCCATCACCATTAAAATCACCTGCCCGGGCATCTGTCACCCGCGCGACGTTTTCAAGCAAGACCCGTTTTTTGAACTGTTGGGTTCCATCGTTCTCCAACACGATCAGTGAACCAATACGATCGTTGTTAGGGAAAATCTCCCCCATGGTGGATACGATAATGTCCATGTCACCATCTTCGTCGAGGTCTGTAGTTTCCGCGTGGACCGGTGCGTTCATTTCGTCCGCCAGTTGTCTTTCGATAAACTTGCCCGAGGCATCCCTTTTAAGCCAAAGTACGGTTGATTGTTGCCCCTCGCAGGCGAGAATATCGTCATTTCCGTCTTGATCCAAATCGACGACATTCACGTGGGTAATCCACGGTTTTCCCTCGAAGGAATTACCGATGGGGGTACTTTTGAAAAGGGAGGCATTTTCGAATACCTTCTTTGGTTTTGTGCTGAGTGCTTGGATGGGAATTTCAGCTTTCTCACAAGCCGTCAGCCCAACGAGTAAAATGAACGTCAAGGCCACCCAACAGTGCGAGAAATCCGTTTGTAAGATCATGTTTATGGGAGCGGGTGGCCTTCCCCAAATCGAAAATCACATGGGTCCATTTCAGGCCAGGACTGTTCTTTTCGATTTAATTTGTGCAAGCTTTAGTTTTAAGCTGCAAGGCTGTAACGACAACGTCTTTCCCTGAAAAGTAGGGACTCACTTGGCGTATGCGGTTGGTGAGATCTTTCTTGCCCTTTGGGTCCAGTGATTCCCATACCTTTAATAATAAAAAGTGAGTCCAACCGTTTTCCACTACAGAAATTTTCGCTTTTTCTTTTTCTCGCGGGAAGAGCCACGTCGTCATATTCACGTGCGATCACCGGATGGTGAAGCAAAGTATTGGATTGAGCCCGATATCGAACTCGCAGTCAGTCGTGGACTTTCGTCGAAGGAACTGAAAGAATTAGAAAATATTATAAAGGAGAACAAAAATGAAATACGGAAGCATTGGGACCGACACTTCGGCATCTGAAGTTACAGATATATCCCCTTTCGGCATTTGGCTTTTGCACAGGAGGAAAGAATATTTTCTCTCTTTTGAAGATTTTCCGTGGTTTAAAAAAGCGCATGTCAACCAAATCTTTTCCGTTGTCGACGAGGGCAAGGATCATCTCCGTTGGCCAGCTCTGGATATTGATCTTTCACTGAAGTCTATCCGGAATCCAGGAAACTATCCACTCGTTTACGAGCCGAATGCACTGTATGGGAAAAAGAAAAACCCGGGTGATTTAGACCAGTCGTAATTTTAGTCCTATGCTGCAAGGCTGTGCCAGTGTGGTGTCACAGAAATTCCTTGCTTAGAGGATTGAACATGGATGGCCAGGATAGACAGGATAAGTGGGCAAAAATGTTCTGGTTCAAAAAATGCTCGGTCTGTTATGTTGGTGTCGCTCCTTCGGAACTGTTGCGGCGAAGCCGGATCAAGCGAAGCGTTGTTAAAAATTGTATTTTGAGGTATTTAGACACCCTGGAACACTCCAATTCAAATCTCTGTAATTCCTAATTTTTAATTCCTAATTCCTAATTCTTCGTAATCCCTTCCTCCCGATTCTGGATTGAAGCCGGGAGCTCGTTTGACTTCAATTGTTTCAACTGTTTTGATACGCTTCCGTTTTCCATTGGAATAACACCATTGAAATTGCGGTTTAATTTATGCTCCTACGTTTTGTGAATACCGTTTCACATCTGCGAAAATTTGGCATGGTATGGCCGGTTCTTTTGTTACAGGTGTTGTCCGGTATTAGTTTGCTTGGCCAAGAGGACACTGATGCGGAAGTCGCCGCCGCCCAACGGCATTTTACCCTTAAGGTATTGCCCTTGCTTTCAGAAAAATGTTTTGGTTGTCATGGGGACGATCCGGACGAAATCGAAAGCGGATTGATACTGAATACGCGCGAGGATATGCTCCTGGGCGGGGATGGTTTTGATAATGTGCTGGTGCCTGGAGACGCCGAAGCGAGCTTCATGATGACGGCAGTTCAGTGGAAGGACCCCGACTACGAAATGCCTCCCAAGGAGAACGACCGTTTGACCGAGGATCAGATTATGGATTTGCGCCAATGGATCGATGCGGGCGCTCCCTGGCCGGACGAGGCTGCTCAGCAACGGCATCATGCCAGCCAATGGTCGCAGGAAGTAACGGAGGATGGCGTTTTGGTGAAGACCATCGGTGGATTGTCCGATGATTGGACCTATCGTCGCTATAAACCGGAAAACATCTGGGCTTTTAAGCCCGTGGTCGATGTTGAGCCACCCCTCGAATCGGCGAATCCCGTGGATGCATTTGTAGACGTTAAAATAAAAGATCAATCTTTGACGCCGGCGCCGGCTGCTGATGCCGCAACGCTTATTCGCCGAGCCACCTATGACCTTCATGGGCTCCCACCCTCGCCGGAGAAAGTTGAAGCGTTTGTGGAAGCATCTGCGGTAGACGCAAAAGGCGCCTGGGAATTGCTTATCGATCGGTTACTGGCAAGTCCGCGCTACGGCGAGCGAATGGCCCAACACTGGCTCGATGTGGTTCGTTATGCCGATACCAGCGGCTATTCCAACGATTGGGAGCGATCCAATGCCTGGCGATTTCGCGACTACGTAATCCGGTCCTTCAATGCCGATAAACCCTACGATCGATTCATCATGGAGCAGTTGGCTGGAGATGAGATGGATCCTAATAATCCGGAAATGATCGTAGCGGCCGGTTTTCTGCGCATGGGACCTTGGGAGCACACCGCCATGACTCCGGAAAAGGTTAGTCGCCAACTCTATCTCGACGATGTGGTCAATACGGTGGGGCAGACTTTTCTCTCTAATACTTTGCGGTGCGTAAAGTGTCACGACCATAAATTTGATCCCATTCCAACCGAGGACTACTATCGCATGTATGCCGCTTTCGCGGCCACCCAGCCCGTGGAGCGGAAGGCAGCTTATATTCCAAAGGAAAACACCACCGCTTTCGACCTCCAGCGCGAGCAGATACAGACCTTGCTGGGTTTTGCCAGGGAAAAACTGGCCGAGCTCAAAGCCATCGAAGAGGAGCATGCCAAGGCCTGGTTTGCGGAAAACAATTTGGAATATGTAGTGGCGGAGAAAAGGCAGAATTTACCCGATGAGCAGAAGCCGCCCCGCCACTATGGCTTAACCGCCTCCGAAGAAGGTCAGATAAAGGTGAGGCAGCAGGATATCCGCATATGGACCCGTGCCATGGAGCGCTTCGAACCCCTGGCGCAATCGGTCTACAACGGGGGAGACTTGCACCAAAAATCTCAACGACTACGACCAGCCAGGCCGGAAAATGCGGATGAAACCCGGGCGGCGCGGACGCTACCGGAAAACTTCATATTTACGGGTGGAAGTGTATTTGCCCAGGGCAAACCGGTTTCGCCCGGCGTCCTGAGCGGCCTGGGAATTCCCACTGATTACGGATCGAATGATGATCTGTTTGCCTTACCCTCGGGCATGAGCAGCCGGCGTTTGGAGTTGACCAAGTGGATTGCCAATCGGGAAAATCAGCTCACCACGCGTTCGATCGTCAATCGGGTTTGGAGTTGGCATTTCGGTTTGGGTATTGCCGGCAATCCGAACAATTTTGGCGCCACCGGTAAATTGCCGACTCATCCCAAATTGCTGGATTATCTGACCGCCCAATTTGTAAAGATGGGTTGGTCCATAAAAAAGCTGCACAAGCTCATTATGACTTCGGAAACCTATCGCCGGGCCAGTAGTCATCCGGACATTGAAACTCTGCAAACCAAGGATCCGAATAATGAATTGCTGGCGGTGTTTGAACCGCGCCGTTTAACGGCGGAAGAGATGCGGGACTCGATGCTGGCGGTAAGTGGTTCCTTGAACACCGATATGGGTGGTCTGCCATCGCGGCCGGAAATCAACATGGAAGTAGCCATGGCCCCTCGCATGATACAGTTTTCGCTGGCGCCGGCCTACCAGCCATCACCGGCGCCGGAACGCCGCAACCGGCGTTCGATTTATTCACTTCGCATTCGCGGCATGGAGGATCCGTTTATGGAGGTCTTCAACAAACCCAATGCTAACGACTCCTGTGAGCGCCGGGATTCTCCCTCGGTAACTCCGCAAGTATTCACCCTGATGAACAGCGACGAAGCCACCAGTCGGTCCCTGGAAATGGCCTTGCGTTTGCAAGCAGAAGCAAAATCTTACAACGATCAAATCAAGCTGGGATATAAACTGGCCTATGGAACGGAGCCCGAGCGCAAAGAGCTGGGGATTCTGACGCGCCATTACAAGGACATGGTTAAATACCATCAGAAGGTGGAACCAGAGCCAATGGTCTACCGGACGAGAATTACGCGTTCCCTGGTGGAAGAATTTTCCGGTGAAGCTTTTGAATACGAAGAGTATCTAAATCAATACGAGGATTACACTCCCGACCCCCAACCCGGGGAAGTGAAGCCAGCAATCCGTGCCCTGGCAGATATCTGTCTGCTGTTCTTCAATTCCAACCGGTTTGCCTTTGTCTATTAAAGGCTAAAGGATGAAGGCTAAAGGCTGAATGAGGAAAGATGAAGGAGGAAGGTTGAGGGCTAAAGGATGAAGGATGAAGGCTGAATGAGGAAAGATGAAGGAGGAAGGTTGAGGGCTAAAGGATGAAGGCAAAATAGTCGGGTTAAAGGAACGCACAAAGAATTTTTCGTTGCGGATAATCCGCCTTTATTCATCCCTGCCCAATACAACTGCAG
The DNA here is from genome assembly GCA_965250065.1 of Opitutales bacterium. Classification (GTDB taxonomy): domain Bacteria; phylum Verrucomicrobiota; class Verrucomicrobiia; order Opitutales; family UBA2995; genus JAABVD01. Next base: position 3,092,902 of record OZ252288.1, on the reverse strand, counting down.
CCCAGGTTATTGGGAAGCAAATTCTCAGGTCTGGAACCTCTGTTGGAGCTCATTACCGAGAAGCTACCCGCGCTCGTTCCACAGCCGAATTCATAAGTAAAATCGGTGGAGGTCAGCAGGAGTTGGAGGAGACCATTTACTGGCTCGAACTACTTTCTGAGGCGGAAATTGTACCCGCCAAAAAATTACAGGGTCTTTTTAAGGAATCCACCGAACTTACAGCGATATTTATTAGCTGTGCAAAAAACGCCAAACGCAAAACAGCTTAATGATGAATAAATTTAGCCTTTAGCCTTTAGCCTTCAGCCTTTAGCCTTTAGCCTTCAGCCTTTTAAATCATGAACCACCATTTGTGTAGTCGGCCGTTTTCGAATCCGATAACCCGTCGGCAATTTTTGTATGGACTCGGCGCCTCCCTCGGGTCGGTTGCTTTCTCGGATATCTTTAGTCGAGCTACGGCTTCCACTGTTTCAGGTGTGACGGCCGGACCTCTCGCTCCCAAGGCGCCTCATTTCCCGGCCAGAGCCAAAGCAGTGATCATGCTCTTTATGGAGGGTGGTCCCAGCCATATGGATACCTTTGATCCCAAGCCCAAGCTGGATGATCTCCACCTGAAGAAGTTCATGGCCGACGACGAAACGCTATCTCCCATGACCAATGGGGAACGCTATTTTGTTCGCAGCCCGTATAAATTTAGACGGGTGGGGAAATCGGGCATACCCATGTGCGAACATTTTGTCCACATGGCCGAACCCGAGGTGGCGGACGAATTGTGCGTCTACCGCGGATGCCAGGCCGAGTCAGTCAACCATCCCACCGCCCTGTATCACATGAACACGGGAAACCGCTTTGGCGGAGACCCGGCTCTCGGCGCTTGGTTGACTTATGGCTTGGGCACGGAGAACCAGGACTTACCGGGTTACGTGGTGATGACCGAACTGGCCGCACCCCAGGGGGGGAGCGGCAATTGGTCCAATGGATTTTTACCAGCCTACTACCAGGGCACTCAATTGCGCTCGGAGGGTTCGCCAATTCTGGATTTGAATGCTCCCGCATGGAAAAGCAGGCAACACCAGCGCAAGAATTTGGACGTGCTTAAGAAGCTGAATGAATCCCACTTGAGGGACCATCCTCAACATCAAGATCTAGCGGCCAGAATGGAAAATTACGAATTGGCATTTCGCATGCAGATGGAAGTGCCGGATATCGTGGACATCAGCAAGGAGTCTTTAAAGACCCGTGAGATGTACGGCCTGGATAACGATGTGACCGAGTCTTTCGGCCGGAAATGCCTGCTGGCCCGTAAACTGGTCGAGCAAGGAACGCGATTTGTCCAGATCTTCTCTGGAGGCTGGGATTCGCACGATTTTATTGATCGCGCTCACAAGAACCGCATTTATTCCGTCGATAAGCCAATTGCCGCCCTCATCAAGGATCTCAAGCAACGCGGGTTGTTGGATGATACGCTGATCATCTGGACGGGTGAGTTTGGCCGCACGCCGGATAATCCCCGTCGTGGAGGGGTGGATGCGGCTGGTCGCGACCACAACAACAAGGCAATGTCCATGTTTTTGGCCGGTGGCGGCGTGAAAAAAGGCGCCGTTGTCGGCGCTACTGACGAAATCGGCAACGAGGCCGTGGAAGTGGTTCACCCGATCCGCGACTTGCATGTTACCCTGTTGCACCTAATGGGCTTGGACGATAATAAGCTGACCTATTTCCACGGTGGCCGTTTCAAGCAGTTGTCGCAGTTTGGCGGGGAAGTCATCCAGGAACTCATCGCTTAATTGAGGGGCTGTCGCGTTCGCTCGCCACGAATTTGGGCGATGTCGCGTTCGCTCGGTAGTGAGACATGCGGGTTAGCCGGGGCCATGGTTCTCAGATGTTCCGGTGTCAGGACAGATGGAGATGATCTCTCCTGTCGGACTTAAACCGGTCAACAACTTGCGGGCCGCTTCGAGATCATTCCCCGATGGCGCCCCTGCGCTATTGACGTTGAGGTCGGAAAAGCCCAATAGCGCCTCTTCGTAGGCGCTCAGGCCGTCGCGATCTCGATCCCGGTCCAGCACGGCAACCTGATAGAAATCGTTCAATGGTGACCGCCCGGTCAGGTCAATGACCATTTCTGCAACCTGCCCCGTCCCTGGCCACAGATCGCCCACTGCCACCCAATTGGCCAGGTCACTGCTCGAACGTAGTTCGTACTGTTTACCAATAACGGTGTTCCAACGAATTACTAACGATCTGTTGCCCGAGCCAGGGTCGAACCCTTCGCCAGCAACGACAGGATGAAAGGCACTGGTAGCATCCAATGGATTCGTTCCTGCCAATGCTTCATCACGGTTGATTACGCCATCTCCATCCTCGTCTTCCTCCGGGGCCAGGGCTTTCGCGCCAAAGTGGCATTCCCAAATGTCTCCCATCCCATCGTCGTCGTCATCAATCGCACTGATGGTCGGTTGCGTTAGTTCGTTAATGAGTTTTTCGGCTCGATAGACGGACTCAAGAGCTTCCATGATACCACCGGTGTGGACGGAGATCGCGCGGGCAATTTTGTCATCGTACCCATACCGCCAGGGGAGCGTGTAAATGTTCCCATCGAAAATGAGGCCAACCAACTCCCCTTCTCGGTTAACCACCGGGCTTCCGGAGTTACCGCCGATGACGTCCACTTTACTGACAAAATTGACAGGCACCTGAAGATTTAAGGAGTCCTTAACTTCCAGCCAGCGGGTTGGCAGATGGAACGGTGGCACGTGATCTTGTGAGTCGGCGCGTTCGTAGAGTCCCTGGAAGTAGGTTTCGTGGTTCCGAGATTGTCCCCCTTCTGAATATCCGGCTATGGTTCCGAATGCCAGCCGCAGGGTGAACGTTGCATCGGGATAGATGGAACTGCCTTGGATGGCGAATCGGACATCGGCGATGTCGGCATGAGCTGCTCGCTTGGTTTCGATGGCTGCGTCGATGACTTTTCGTGCCTCACGTGCCCCATCGTCGACGAGGCGAGCCAACTCGATCATGGGATCATTGGCGAGATTTACGGCCTCAATCCCGCCGTCAAAGAGTTGTTTGCGGAAGTCAACGTCGCCAACCCTTGTATTGGTAACGAGGTCAGTCGCGGCCTGGCCCGGCGCTCGACCCGCCAGAATGGCCTTCACCATGGAGTCGTCGGAGCCGAGCGTATCTGCCAGATAAATCAAACTATCGGTGAGGGTCAGGATCTCCAGGTCGGAATAGATGGGTTTTTCCGAGAACAGTTGAAACTTGAGCGACTCCAGACCTGAGTCGGTGTATTCCCGCAGTCGGTCGCCATTGTTCTTGGGAATCTCGATCGCCGCTCTGAGGAGTGTGCGGGCGATCGGAAATAAGTCGCCGAAGAAAGCGCGGCCACCTTCGAAGAAGTTGTATTGCGTCCGGACGGACTTGATGTCTTCCTGCGCGTTGGCAATGCGGTCCCAGGCATCCGCGGTCGGCTGATAGGCGGGATTCGATGCCACAGCCTGTCGCAGAGTTGTCTCTTGTTGCCTTTTTTGAGCGAAAAATTCCGGATCGAGCAAGCCGGCGTGCATTCCATTGTAGGCTTTCCGGCTGTTTTGGATGACAAAGAGTAAATCCTTTGCCCGGCGAGTATTCTCCGCGCTGCGGCTGCTATACGCGCTTAGCAGTACTTCTATCCGGTTCAGCCAAGAAATAACATCCGGTTGGAGCGTATCTCGATCGTATTCCAGTTCCGCGACGGTGAGTAGGCGACTCGTCCGACCCGGATGTCCGGTAACGAATACCAGCTCGCCATCTGTTGGTCCTCGGGAGTTCCACCGCAGAAAATTGTCGATTTTTGCTGGTTTGTCGTTCTCGTAGGCTCGAAAGAATGTGAAATCCAAGGCGTATCGAGGATACTCAAAATTGTCGGGATCACCGCCAAAAAAAGCGATTTGTTGTTCCGGGGCGAAAACCAGGCGCACGTCTGTATACCTCTTGAATCGGTAGAGGTGATAAGCTCCCCCTTGATACAGGGTTATAACGTCGCTACGCAGGCCGGTACCCTCGAAAGATTCCTTTTCGACGGCCGCGATGGCGGCTCGACGGGCCAGAAAGGCGGCTTCCGCGTCCAAATCAGCGCTAACGGCGGCATTTATCCGATCGGTGACATCTCGAATACTCACTAGCACGTTGAGCTCGAGGTCGACGCAAGGAAGTTCGCTGTCCCGGGACCGAGCGTAATATCCCTCGGCCAGGAGGTCCCGGTCCTCGCTGCTAAGTTTTTGCACGGCTTCAGCTGCCACGTGATGATTCGTGAGCACCAGTCCATCTGCCGACACAAACGATCCCGAGCCGCCGCTGTTGAATCGGACCGAAGCTCGCTGAAGGTGCTCCAACCAATCGTCGGTGACCTCAAAGCCGTATTTCGCCTGGAGGAGTTCTTTGGGGGGCTGGTTGAACAGCCACATCCCCTCGTCTGCCAGAGTTGGCTCCTGTCCGATTATCAAGCTGAGAGCTAAGACCAGTGAGCCGGTTGGAAAATTTCGGGTGCACTTCACACCGAATAAGCTCTTGAATCTAGTTTTCTCTGACAAACACAAATATTGAGAAAATAGCCATGGGCTCTGCCGCGAATGGCCCTTAGTTAAGCGTGATTGTAGAGGCAGATGGTATAGGCGCCAGCCGGGGTCATGCCGTTGAAAAGTGATGCCTTTGGCAAGAAGAGGGTCAGGTCTTAAAAACTGTATTCCGTTGCACTTCATACACTTTTCAAAGACGACTGACCCTGTAAGGCATAACTTTTTACGTCTTGACCCCTTCCTTCTCCGAGATGATCGAACATTCCAAAAGTCGCTTAACTAGAGCCTATCCCAGAACCCGGGATTTGAAAACGAGTAGGGAGTGCAGGGCCTAAATTTTCTCAGCTACGCTCGATTCGAGCCTTGCTGCGTCTTTCAAACTCACCTGGATTCAATATATTCAGCTTAATGCGGGATTTCGGGCATGCGGCGGCCTTACCACTGCTGGCAGGTTCAGTTTTGATGAGAAGGCCGCGGGACTCTCGGCGTTAAAGCTGGACGAAGCAAACTTTGAAAGGTTACCGTATCAGTAGAATAAGTTTCATTATTTTTATTCATACCAAAGTCGTGTTTCTTGGAAAAGGTAGGGCTCGATCGCCGAGCGAGCCGTTGTGCTAGCGGCGGTTTTGGCAAAACCGCCCTACCCCTAAAGCCTGATGTATAGAGACTCTATTTAGGGCGAATCGAGGATTTTCACCTCCTTTCGCCCGATTTATTTTAGTCTAATACCTTGTCTCTCAATGGCTTAAGCGTCTGGGATAGGCTCTAACTAAGGGCCATCCGGGTCTGCCGCCTTTCCCCCAACCTTTCTTATCCCGGATAATCCGAAACGAAGATGGCCTTAACTTGGAGATAATCATGCAAGGTATCGGCGCAATTGACCCCTCCTCCAGGTCCGCCCGAGATTCCCTGGCCGCCGTAAGGTATGCCGTAGGCGACTGAGTTATGGCAATTAACCTGGCCAGTTCCGTCCCTGAACCGTTTGGCAATCCGTTGACCAAGTTCCAGGTCCTTGGTCCAGACGCTGGACCCCAGACCGTAACGGGTGTTGTTGGCGCACTGAAGCGCCTGTTCAACCGAATCAACCGGTTGGACGTTGACGAAGGTGTGGAAAATTTCCTGAGGGTTGCAGTCCGACCAGGGTTTTGAACGCAGCAACGTCGGCTTCAAGTAGTAACCGTCGTAGCCCGGCACGGTGGCGCGGCCGCCCTCGATTATCGGTTCTGCCCCATTGATCTTAGCCAATTCTATGCCCTGCAAAATCCGTTGGGGTTGACGGGAGTTAATTACCGGTCCGACCTGGGTGCCTTTTTCCGCCTGATTTCCAATTTTGAGGTCCTCGAAAAAGGCTTTCGAAGCATCGAGGAAATCGTCAAATATCGGGCGTTCGGCAAATACGCGATGGATGGTACAACAGGTCTGCCCGTAGTGCTGATTGGCGTTGCGGCCAATCAAGCGGGCGACCAGTTCCGGATCGGCATCGGCGCAGACAATGGCAGATCCGTTTCCGCCCATTTCTCGTTTAACGCGTGTGCCGTGCTTGTCTGCTGCCCGCAAGATATTCTGTCCCACCCCGGGGGAGCCGGTAAAGGCGATGAAGCGGACCCCCGGATGCTCGGCGATGAATTTACCCGTTAATTCACCTCGTCCTGGTAGCACATTGATCACTCCGGGCGGGAAGCCGGCTTCCTCCGCCAGTTGGGCAAGATAAAGCGCACTGAGCGGGGTTTCTTCGCTGGGTTTGAGGATGGCACAATTGCCGGCTATCAGGGCGGGCACCATGAACCATGCCGCCAGGACTACTGGGTAATTCCAGGGGATGATTCCGGCTACAACGCCCCATGGTTCCACATAGGTGTAAGCGTCCTGACCATCTTCGAGGCGAAGAATACTGCTGTCGCCGAAGGTTGTGTTCTGGGCGACTCCAATGAAATATTCAGCAGTGCTCCGAACGACGTCCATGCCCCCCTTCGCCAATTCTGAAACTTTTCCGCCGTTCAAGATTTCGCAGGCGAGAAAAACTTCCTCATCGCGCTCGACAAGTTCGGCCAGTTTCATGATCAACGCGGCACGCTCATCAACCGTGGTGTTTTTCCAGCCACTTTCGTAGGCCCGGTAACCGGCTTCGACGGCGAGATTCACCTCATCGTAGCCCATTTCCGATACCCTGGCTAAGGTCTCCTTGGTACCAGGGTTGATGACATCGATAACGGCGTTCATGGAACCTGGCACTCGTTTTCCGCCGATCACGCCGCCGAGTGGTTTCCCACCGTTGGAGCAAAATTGGTTAAACGTTTCAGGCGCGGTAAAATCATCCGCGGTAAATGCTTGAATTTCGGTGGGTGCAATTGCGGTAGTAGACATGAAATTGTTCTCCTGTTAAATGATTGGTTTTCTAAAACGGTCCGACCTTTATCCAGTGCACTCAGGGTAGTTCCAGTCAATCAAAAAGAGCTGAATTTTACTGGCTGGCCTGTTTAGCCCGGATATCTCACTACCGAGCGGAAGAAAAGGGTCAGGTCTAAAGAAACGTATTTCGTTGCACTGCATACATTTCTCAAAGACGTCTGACCCCGACCACGGATGGGCACGGAGGGGGGAGAATTAGGAATTAGGAATTAGGAATTAACAACGCTGCGCTTGATACCGCTGCGCGGTAACAGGATTTGGCTGCGCCAAAACAGGATTTTATTATAGTTTTGGAGGAGAGGATAAACCACGGATTACACGGATGGGAACAGATTTTTTCAATGGGGTTGGAGGAAGGGGTCAAACCTTGAATCGGGGAATTTCACAGGGAAGGGGTCAAGCCTTGCATTTTTGCATGGCTGCAAAAATGCAAGGCTTGACCCCGACGTGGCGGGTTAAGCCAGGATCTCTTGCCAGACTTTGCCGTGGACGTCGGTCAGGCGCAAGTTGCGGCCGCCGAATTGAAAGGTTAATTGTTCGTGGTCCACCCCTAGCAGGTGCAGAACGGTGGCCCACAGCTCATAGATGTTGGAGATTTTGTCCACTGCGTGGTATCCGAATTCATCGGTCGCTCCATAAACTGTACCGCCCTTTACCCCGCCGCCGGCCAACCAGGCACTGAAACCTTGTGGATTGTGGTCACGGCCCACCTCTTCAGCAGAACTGATTTGGGAAAATGGGTTGCGCCCAAACTCACCGGTGAAAACGAGCAAAGTGGTGTCGAGCAAGCCGCGTTGTTTCAGGTCCTTGATCAAAGCGGCAATGGGTTGGTCGACTTGATGGGCCATGGCGGAGTGACCTACTTTGATATTACCATGCTGGTCCCATGGGTTTGCTTTCTTACCACCCCCATAAGGGCAGCAGGATAATTCGATAAAGCGGACGCCACGCTCCACCAGACGCCGGGCCATGAGGCATTGGCGCGCGTACTCCGATTTATAAAAGAGCGGATCGTTTAACCCGTACATTTCGAGTGTTTTTTCCGATTCTTGGGAAATGTCGGTAAGCTCGGGAACTGCTTCCTGCATGAGATAGGCGGTTTCGGCATTTTTAACCGATGCCATCACCGCGTCACGTGCGGCGGTGCGATCGGCGAAACCACGATCGAGGTTCTGGATAATATCCAATGCCTTGCGTTGCTCATGCTTGAGGCGAGAAGGTTGAATATTCGGCACCGTTCGGTTGCCGGAAATATTAAAAATAGATCCTCCGGTGGTGGCCGGCAGAAAAGCATTTCCGTATAGGCTGATTCCGCCATGGGGGAGGCCGGCGGTGTCGGTTTGAAGCACGATGTACCCGGGTAAATTTTCGTTCTCGGTGCCTAATCCATAGGTGACCCAGGACCCCGCGCTGGGATGGCCCAGGAAGGGAAAGCCAGTGTGCATGAAGAAATTACCCTGGGCATGCTCGCTGAAATTTGCCGTTAGTGAACGAACCACGGCGAGGTCATCAGCGAGTTCTGCGATGTGGGGAAACAGGTTGGTCATCTCGATCCCCGACTCACCGTACTTTTTATGATCCCAGAAGGACCCCATGATGCTGCCCACCTGGTCGAATTGGGTTCGCGCCAGCTTCACTGGCATGGGTTGGTCGTGCATTTCCCGTAACAGGGGTTTGGGATCAAAAGAGTCCACCTGCGAAACCCCACCCGACATGTAAAGAAAGACGACCGACTTGGCCTTGGCAGGGTGGTGCAACCTGGGCGGGTAGCTACTGCTGGCGGAAGCGTTGTTGATCAAGCTCGATACCATCAAACCACCGATCCCTTGAGAGGTCAGCTTGAGAAATTCGCGCCGGTTGTATTGGCTAGCCCGCATGTCTCAAAAATTTTCTACTGCGCTCCGGTATGTCGGCACTGGAGCGGGCCTGGGAGGAAGGGGTCAAGCCTTGCATTTTGGCATGGCTGCAAAAATGAAAGGCATGACCCCGACGGGAATTGCGGGGTGTCGCATTCGCTCGGTAGTGAGAAATACGGGCTAGTGAACATAAATAAACTCTTTAGTGTTCATTAGGGCAAAGGCAATATTATTTATCGCTTCGTCCAGATCTTCGATACTCGTGTAGTATCCGGATAATTGATCTTTCTCCGTCTGGCTGGGCTTGCGGGCATAGGCGTCGATAAAGAACGCCTCGAGTATGGCTTCGACTGGCCTATCGCCGACCCTTTTTCGAATTTTACCAGCCCATTCTTCAGCTGCTTTCTGTACGAATTCACCGTTCATCATGGTCAGAGCCTGAGCCGGAACATTGGTGCTATCGCGCCGGCTAACGGTTGAGGTTGGAATGGGCAAATTAAAGGTAGTCAAAAATGGATCGAGATCGTTCCGCATGACTTCCACATAAACACCCCTTTGAAAATTATCTCGTCCCATGCTGTTGACCGAATCCATGATGGCTTCCGCCTCCAGGCGCCTCGGAGTGAAATAGGATAAATATTGGTTGTCCGGGTCCTTTTCCTTGGAATCCGGTGGTGCAATGCTAGTCGAGCGAAAGGTGCGACTGGTCACCATTTGTTTGAGCGCTGTTTTGATGGACCAGCCCTTTTTTTCAAAGTCCAGGGCCAGGTAGTCGAGCAGTTCCGGGTGGGTGGGTTTTTTGCCGAGCCGCCCGAAGTTGTCGGTGGTGGCGACGATGCCCCTTCCAAATATATACGCCCAAAGGCGATTGACCAAAACGCGGGTTTTCAGGGTGTTGGTGGGGCCGACCATATCTTTGGCCAGTTCGAGGCGCCCGGAATTTTTTTTGCTGTAGGGCCGGTTGGCAAAAACTTCCAGAAACTGCCTTGGAACGATCTCGGCTGCTTTTTTGTACTCGCCGCGAACCAGGAGGGGCTGATCCATAACATCGCCTTCCAAAAATGCAGGGGCCCGTGTTGGCAAGGGAATTTCATTTTCGAGCGCGCGGTATTGCGAAACCAATGTGGCCAGCTTTTCCGGTAAGGCGTCGAACTGATTGGGAAGGAAATTAAACCGTACGAAGGCGCTTAAAAACTGGGCCTGCGCATCACTGATTTTAGATCTTTTCCAAGCCAGGATCGATTCCCTGAGCGCTCGTTTATAGGCAGTGAGGAGGGAGGCTCGATCGGTGACTGTGGAGGGGTCATCCAGCAGGGTGAACAGCGGGGCCCCGAGTTCTTTCATTTTAACCTCCCCGGCAATCACCTCAGTCAGGCCAAACCAGGAACGCCCTTCTTTATGCCTTGCCGGTTTGTCCCCGATGGTTGAGATCTGGAAATGGACCTGTTCTTCATTCCAGAACTTGTATTTTTGGAAAGGAAACCACTGCATAAACCCGGTCTCGGCCGTCTCGTAGGGGTGGAGAAGATTTTCATCCAAGGGGTAATTGCGAACCGACATACGGATGGCGCCATTAAGCCCCACCGCCCGCATAAAACTCCAGTCCCCATTCGCCGCGTGAAAGGGGGAAGCCAGGGTGCCATTGTGCTTGTCGGATAGCAGGTGACTGTAAACACCTCGGGGGTAAATGCCGGCGATGGCGTAAAATCCCTCCCCGGCAACCGTGAACGAACCGGCTGGACTGACCTTGGGTCCCAGGCCGTTCCCTTCCCGATACCAGGTGTCCAAAGTTTTTTGATCGCGCAGATCGGCATAGAAAGTAGCCCCTTTTTTGGCCGCTTCATATTCCTCGAGGTCCTTTTGGTGGCTATTGATCTGATCGCTCCACGACGCAGCCAGCTTCTCAGCGGGCTTGTCCAACCACAGCTTGATTGGAGCAAAGGGATGGTATTTACCTACCTGGGAGGCCTCCCGTTTCAGCCAGAATTGATGGAGTAATTCGGGGTCGGTTGGCAGTTCCTTCTTACGACTTCCGGGGGATTTTTTAAATTCCTCGATCAACTCCTCTTCTATTTTGGTAGTCGGGAAAGAGAAGGAGGCCAGTTTTGCCACTGCGGAATCGACGTGTTCTAACCAGTAATCGGCCATGCCCCTCTGAATTGTGGGTTTCAACCTGGCCAGGGACCGTTTATTAAGGGCCTGCTTTTCGGGTGTATCAACGTTGCGGCTCCCCGGGCGATTGCTGATCATGATACCGTAAAACCGGTAAAAGTCTTTTTGGCTGATCGGATCGAACTTGTGGTTATGACAACGGGCACAGGCTACCGTCATACCCAGCATGGCTTTGGATATCACGTCGATCTGGTTTTCAGTGTAGGTAATTTGCTCCTGGTAGGCATCCACCACGCCAAAGCCGTAGGGCACCATGCGAAAATGCGCTGGTGCAATGGCTGACTCGTTGATCTGCAGCTCCCGGTTGATCCGCGGCCGAGGCAATAAATCGCCAGCTATATGTTCCATCAGCAAATCGTCATAGGGAACGTCCTCATTGAGAGCACGGATGATATAATCGCGGTAGATCGAAGCATAGGGAAGTTTCGGGTCTCCTTCACTACCGTGAGAGTCGGCATAACGGTACCAATCCATCCAGTGGCGGCCCCATCGCTCGCCGTAGGCAGGGGAGGCAAGTAACCGGTCCACCAGGTCTTTGTAAGCCTCTTCCGATGGGTCCTCGACAAAGGCTTTCACCATATCGGCCTTGGGAGGAAGCCCGGTCAGGATTAAATGTAGTCGACGAACGAGCACTTCGGGGGAGGCTTCTTCCTCAGGATCGAGTCCCTGCTCATCGAGCGCGGCAAAGACAAATCGATCAATCGGGCTTTGGTTCCATTCCCGGTTGGACACCTGGGGAGGGCGGGTCCTTTTTAGCGGTTGGAAAGACCACCATTGGCTGCGTTTTTCCAGCAACTCTGGCCAGGGAACCGCGTTATCCAAGTCCAGTTGGGTGGGTTTTTTCAGTCGCGGATCGGGAGCCCCCATCCGCACCCATTCCTCAAAGTCCGCGATTACCGCGTCGTCCAGTTTTGGACCATTGTCAGGCATTTCGTATCCGTCCTGGTGGCGGATGGCCCAAATCAACACGCTCTCTTCCGGATTTCCCGGCAGGATCACCGCGCCCTCGTCGCTTCCTGCCAGAAGGGCGTCGTGGTAATCCAGGGCCAATCCCGCCTCACTTTCGTTCACGCTGTTATGGCACTCGTAACAATTCTCTGCCAGAACCGGCCGAATCTTGCTTTCAAAAAATTCCACTTGCTCGGGTGGCAGTCCAAAAACCGGCCAACCGGCCAGCGCAGCCAGAAAGAAATAGACCCGGTATTTCATCTTTAAGTCTTGGTAGCTCGCGTAATCGCGTCTACTCACCAAGCCAACAATATCGCCATCTCCACTGCCTTTTACAACCTTTATTGACACCGATTTTTGATCCCTTGCCCCGAGAAGGAATTAGTTGGGAGTCAAGGCATCGACTCTTCCGGCCATATCGAAGTCGTTAGGGGTGAGGCCTTTAGCCGTGTGTGTCCACCAGGAAATGGTGACTTGTCCCCATTCGGTTATGATCTCCGGATGGTGGTTGTGTTCTTCCGCCAATGCTCCTACTTGGTTAGTAAAAGCGAGAGCGCTGACGAAATTTTTAAAGCGGTATGTTTTCCTCAAACGGGCCACGCTGTTTACCACCACGATCTCCCAACCTTGGAGTTTGCTAAGTTCGGATTGGAAATCTTTCATGGAGCTAAAGTAGGGAGTTGGCAGGAGATTCTCCGGTATGTATGGCGACTAGTGTGGTTTAACAGAAATAACTTGGCACATACGAGCGTGCCATGAATGGTCTGGCAAGGCTGCTTTTCGCAGCACGGGCCTGAAGGCCCTTGTGCGAAAAGCGAACACAGCCAGGGTGTTCATGCCACCTCGCCCTACGGGCCGCGCGCTTTTTCGACCGATCAGCGTTAGCTCAGGTCGCCAGGGCCAAAAGCCCAAGCGACCTACGCCGCCTTGATAAGGCCGATAAATCGCTGCGGTATGTGTATAAGGAATTTCTGTTACACCACACTAGTTTTGATCCCTTCAATATTAATAAAGGCGAGGCGGGAGAAATGCTTTACTTCAGCATTGGCGACGTCGGGGTCATGCCTTTCTTCAACAATGCCCGTCGGGGTCAGTCGTTGATTTTTGACATGTCTCCATGTTGAAAATAAATGCCTGACCCCTTCTCACTTCCCGACCCCTTCCGAACGCTTTCCACCGGCGAATGCGGGATTCAATTTACGACGCAGAATATCTTTGGCGTAGGCGGCGTAAAGCCATGTATGGTCCGGGTTGGTACGGATGTAGTTGCAGCGAGGTCTGCCCTCGGGGGAAGGGATAATGATAAGGGGAAACCCGGCCATTGGTCCGTTTGGGGGAGGGGCGATTTGAGTGCCCAGATTTGTGCCGCTGAGCAGCCGGCCATCGCTGTGCACTTGCATGCCGTCGAGTCTGCCCACCCCGTCGGAAGGAGTTGCGAGTTTGTAAGCGGCATGACTGGTTCCCTGCAAGCGTGAATCGGGACCAATGGGAAACCCGTGAATGGTGTCGGAATTGAATTCTGCCACCAGGAGGGTTTTCTGGTCGAGGGACAAAGCTATGCCATTGGGCGCCCAGGGAAGCGTTGCGGCTTTGTCGCGTTCGAAAGTATTTGCGGCCAAACGCCAAACCAGTTTGTTCCTTGGATCGGTGTAGAAAATGGTGCCGTCGTCGAGAATGGCTATATCGTTGGAAAGTGTCCCCGTATTTACGGCGGTTTTCTTCCAGGTTTCAGGATCCCAGGCGTTGATACTTTCATCGGCGCTGGAACAACCGTAGAGTCGACCATCGGCTCCAAAAGCAATACCATTGGCTCGACCGGTATTTCCATGGATGAGGGTTTTTTCGCCGGAGTCTTTGTCGATTTTGAAGAGCTGACCCCGGGGAACGTCAGTGAAATAAAAATGGCCCTCCTCATCCCAAGCCATGCCTTCGGCGAATTGATGTCCCTGGGAAACAATCTCCCATTGGGAGCCTTGAGCGAATACCATATCATCAGCGGCAAGAAGGCTTGGCAGGAGAAGGACGGGAATCAAGGTGTGAATCTTCATGGCTCGATTTAAGTTTGCGCGCATACGCTTGGCAATGAGGAAGAACCCCTTATTGATTTGGGTAATGTGGCGTTCGCTCGGTTGTGAGACATCCGGGCTAATTGTTTTTACACCGGGCCATGAAATGGCTTTTAAGGTGACTGAGAATAATTTCTTTCTACTTTATGTCCGACGTCTCATTTTACGAAACTGATCAAGCCGTCTCTGAATACCTGCTCTTACATTTTGCTTCAAGGGATGAGGTATTGCCTTATTCTTTTGGTCCTTCTAACGCTTTGAACTACCCGGTGCGGTGCATCGTCGAGTGTGTGGACAAGGCATTGCTGCCATTTAAATCGCGAGGCCTGGACCTGGGCTGCGCGGTGGGCAGGTCTAGCTTCGAGCTGGCGCGCATGTGCAAGGAGGTTATCGGTATCGATTCTTCAAACCGGTTTATTGAGGTTGCCAATCGGTTGAAGGAGGCAGGCAAATTGAGCTATCGGCGTAAAGACGAGGGCGAACTCTTCACCGAGCTGGTGGCTCGTGTTCCGGGCGGAATTGAAACGGACCGGGTTGCCTTCAGGCAGGGTGACGCCATGAATTTACCGGAAGACTTGGGGCTTTTCGACGTGGTTCTGGCGGCCAACCTGATCGATCGCTTAGCCGATCCCAGCAAATTCCTCAGTGCGTTGCCGGGGTTGCTCAAACCGGGAGGTCAACTAGTTCTCACATCCCCTTATACCTGGTTGGAGGAATATACGCCCCGGAAAAACTGGTTGGGCGGAATTGAAAGGGATGGAGATGTGCAAACGACTTTGCAGGGACTGCTGGCCGTATTATCGGAAGACTTCGTTAAAGTGCGTGAACTGGATTTACCGTTTTTGATTCGCGAGCATGCCCGGAAATTTCAATGGAGTGTCGCCCAGGGCACGATTTGGATACGCAAGGGGCGTTATTAGGCTACGGTTGGTCCTGCGGTTGCTGATGGGGGTGGGGTTTGAGCAGTACCCAAGTGGCTCCCCAGCTCCCGGAGCGTTCGCCAGCCAGACTGAAGCTTTCAACACAATCCATTTTTGTAAGCAGATGGTGCACGGTTTCGCGCAAGGCGCCCCGTCCCTTTCCATGGACGACCCGGACTTTGTAAATACCTTTTTCCCGGCACAGCTCCAGGTAATCAGTTACCAGATCCTTGACCTCGTGAGGCCTGAACTGATGCAGGTCTAATTCACCGTCTATGGGGTATTCGACCGGTTCCATTTATGGGCGGATTTTCAGTCGGTAACCGGGAGCTCCTTGGTGGGCTTTTCCCTAGTGGTCAACAGGCGAAAGGCCATAACTGCAACTAATAGTCCCAGGCCAAACATAACGATGCTGCTCATGCCGATAACACTTTTGGGTCCGAAAGATTGCATGAGGATTAGCAGTGCCGATAGCGGCATAATCAGCATTATGACTGCTGGAATTGTGGCAAAACCGGCTTTTATCTTCTGACTGCGCAGGAAGACCACGATGGTAACCAGAGCGAGGCCGGCCAACAATTGGTTGGTAGCTCCAAACATGGGCCAAACTGCTTTCCAGGCCGGTTGGCCATCGAAAGTCTGAAGGGCAAAAAATGCCGGCAGAATAAGCACTAGGCTAGTGCCCAGGTAACGGCTCAATTCGGAACGCCATTCGAGAAGTTCCTCGAGGATGAACCGGCACAATCGGGTACAGGTATCGAGGGTGGTCAGCAGGAAGGTGGTTAAACCAAGCAAGGCAAATTCGATTCCGATTTCAGTGGGTATTCCAAACGCGCTCAAAAATTTGGCAAAGCCTCCGGCGAAAACCAGGTTTGGATTACCGCCTACTTTTGCAATATCGGTAGAAGTTAAAACGATAACTGTTCCCAGAGACAGCGTTGCCAGAATGCCCTCGACCAGCATGGCGCCGTAACTGATTTTGCGCACGTCAGTTTCCTTATTAATCTGTTTAGAAGTAGTTCCGCTGGAAACGATGGAGTGAAATCCGCTGCAGGCTCCGCATGCTATGATTATGAACAATCCGGGAACCAGGTAACCGGGATTGGCCGTTTCGTTGTACCAGCCCTTAAAGAATTCGCCCTCGATAGCGGGAACGCCAAAAACCACTCCGCCAATACCACTCAATAGAATGGCATAGAGGAAAAATGCGCTGAGGAAATCGCGAGGTTGGAGCAGAATATTTACCGGCATCACCGCGGCAATCAGGCAGTAGGACAGCAGCACTACAATCCAGATAAATTTTTGTGCATCCGGGGCGGGGAAAACGTGCCCGAACCAAAGGCCCAAAAAAGTCAACGGCACAAAAATCAGCAGGGAAATGCCAAATGGTATTTTTGTTCTGGTAGAGATAAAACCGAAGATGAGCGCCGATAAGATGAACCAGCCGGATGCGGTGGCCACGGCCGGTTTGGCCATGAAGTTTTCTGCGGTCAGGTCCAGAAAAACGACCAGGACGTAAATCAAAGCGGCCAAGACAAAGATCATGAACAAGCGTCCCGTCCA
Source organism: Opitutales bacterium (assembly GCA_965250065.1). Lineage (GTDB taxonomy): Bacteria > Verrucomicrobiota > Verrucomicrobiia > Opitutales > UBA2995 > JAABVD01. The sequence goes on along the minus strand of OZ252288.1, from coordinate 3,076,409 downwards.
AGGTCCGATCAGGCGGGTGCTTACTTCGGCAATGGACCTTCCGCTATTGCGCAAAGAGAGCAATGTGCTTCCAAAATCGTGCACGCCTCCCACAAAGATACACCCGAGAATAATCCACAACCAAGCCGGGCCCCAACCAAAGTAGATGCCGGCAAAAACCGGGCCCACGATAGGGCCGGTACCGGCGATGGAAGAAAAGTGGTGGCCAAACACAACTGCCGCCCTGGTGGGTACAAAATCTACCCCATCTTCATTGGTATGTGCCGGAGTCGGGGTGTCGTCGTCGATACGGCAACGTTTATTTAAAAAGTTTCCGTAGTACTTGAATGCGATGGCACATAAGACGCATGTGGTTAATAGTATGGCAATTAGCATGGGGTTATGGGAACCAGGTTACCACTGAAAGAATTAAATACATACCGCATTCCATTCGATGTCGTCAAGCAGATGGGTATCGAGGAAGGGGTCAAGCCGTCAAAACTGATGCCTTACAGGGTCAGTCGTCTTTGAAAAGTGTATGAAGTGCAACGGAATACAGTTTTTAAGACCTGACCCTCTTCTTCCCAAAGGCATCACTTTTCAACGGCATGACCCCGACCAAGGAATGACCCCGTCGGGCATGCAGGATGGCGGGGTGTCGGCCTACGGCCTCGGTAGCAAGGAATGATCCCGTGGTGAAACCGGGAGTCAAGATTCAGACCGATAGCCCCAGAGTACCTGGAATTGCCGCCCCATGCTGGAGGGATGAATGAGATGCTTTAGGGTTTGGCGATCCCTTTCGAATTCTCCGGGGCGGGTGGTGATGATACGTTCGATGGTTTTTCCCGCGTGATTGATGAAGAATTGTTCCTGGTTTTCCAGGTGGACCGGTTTGAAACCTGCGGTTTGCAACCTTTCAATCAGCCAGGTCCAGCAAATGTGGCAAGTGATGTCTCGCCGTCCGGGATTGGCCAGCAGGTCTGAGGACTGCCGGTGTTTGAAATAGGCCCGGCCGCTGCCCTGAGGTAAATCATACATAAGTTCCTCCCAGAATTTTCCATAATCCAGGGCTAAGAACAAACCGGACCAACTGCGTTTAGTAATTTGATGCAATAGGTCGAGGGAAGGCAGGGGAAGATCCAGGTGGTATCCCTCGATAGCTTCGAGTGGAAAGCGGTGACGAATGGCAGCTACGGCCGGGGAAAGGTTTTCCAGAATGACTTCATTGAGTCCGTCATCAGATACGGAGACGCCCAGCTCGCGCCATGCTCCATCCAAAAACACAATCCTGTAAAAGGGTTGAGCATCGAAGAGTTCGTTGGAAAACACGACACATTGCCCAGAGAGATTGAGAGGATTGTTTAGGCCGTAAAGGTCGATTTCGGCAAATGGATGGGCCGTTTTATTTAACCAGTTATTACCCGCTTCATAGCCAATCTCCACAAAAGTAAAGTCATCTGGCGCCGCGTCGGATCCTTGCAAACGTTCGGCGAGCAAGGTTTGAGCTGCTTCCATAACGAGCTCAGCAAAAACTTTTCCCAGACTTTGGGAGGTGTAAAAATCACTTTCTGAATGTCGTCCGACGCGTCTTCTATCTCGCTGATAGTAACCCCAGTCCGGATGGTATAGGACGGTATTGATATAGTCGCAATAATTGAGGGATCCACGATTTGCACTCGCACTTTGCAAATATTCCAGCAGTTTTCGAGAGTCTGGATGTTCAGGGCGAATAATCACATTAGAAACCTTAATTTTTGGGATAAATTATTCACAAGCGGAGTCTTAAACTGGTTATGAAGCGAGGATTTATTGCATTTGTACTAATTACCGGAATTGGTTCACTGGCCCTGGCATCTTCCCTGGGTTCATTTCTCGGAGGTCTTTTTTCGGGTAAGCATAGTCGTGAAGCGGGTCAATTCCAGGAGACACTCAAACTTGTATCCAAGCATTTCGTGCGGGCCGATGAGGTGGACACGGATGAATTGACCGGCAATGCAATCGACCACTTGTTGCAGTCGTTGGACGAAAATTCCGAATACCTGCCGCGCCGGGAAGCCCGTGATTTTGAAATCGACACCGAGCAACGATACGGTGGGATCGGTGTAGAGGTCGAATGGTCCGATGGCTGGGTAACTATAATTGCTCCGATCGAGGGAAGCCCGGGCGAGCTGGCCGGATTATTTCCTGGAGATCAGATAATTCGCATTGAGGGCGAATCCATGAAGGGCTTCCGGTATAGGGATGTAGTGGAGCGCTTGCGCGGACGACCCGGTACTAAAGTAGCGTTTTCCATTTATCGTCCCGGATCGGATAGGGAAATAGATTTGGACGTGACTCGCCGCGTAATACGAGTGGATAGCGTGCGGCAAGTGCATATGATTGAGCCGGGCATTGGCTACATACGCATTACGCAGTTTGGCCTGAAAACGGGCGATGAATTTCACAACGCCTTGGATGAATTGGAAGGCCGGGGAATGGATGGCCTCATTTTGGACCTGCGCAATAATCCGGGTGGGGTACTGAGGTCGGCCGTCAATGTTGCCGGCGAGTTTTTTGAGCGCGGCGAGACGGTGGTTTACACCAAGGGCAAAGATGCTTCGGCCAATAAGCAATACCGAGCTTCCAATCCGAAACGTGAGGGAAATTATCCCTTGGCGATTTTGGTCAATGGGGGCAGTGCCAGCGCCTCGGAAATTGTGGCTGGGGCATTACAGGACATCGGTCGGGCAAAACTGGTCGGGGTGAAGACTTTTGGCAAGGGGTCGGTGCAGACTATTTTCCAATACGACAATGGCGATGCCATGCGCCTGACCACGGCGATGTTTTTTACACCAGGCGGCCGGGCAATCCACAAGCGGGGAATCGAGCCCGATTTGCGGATAACTCAGACGGGTGAAGAAACACGCAAACTTATCTTGCAACGCCGTTATCTGGATGCCTTGGGGGAGGAGGCGTTTGTAGAAAAGTATGGCTTTGAACCCATAGTCGATTCCCAGTTGGATGTGGCGCTCGAGGTCGTGCGTGAGAGGTCGGTGCTCTAGCCCGCATATCTACTTACCGAGCGCTGAAATTTTTCGTGCACTCCGAAATTAAGTCCTATAGGGTCACGGGCTTTTATGGAAAGAGTCCTACAGTTATTGGTTGAGGGAGAGTCTTTTACGACCAGGCAAATGGCCGAAGTTTTAAATTATTCCGTCGAGGAAGTGGAAGCCCGGTTGGCGAAGCTCAAGGAGCAAAAGATTCTCTTGGGATGGCGCCCCGTGCTCAACCCCACCCAGGACATCGACGATTTGGTTCGAGCGGTAATTGAGGTTAAAATCAAGCCGGAGCGGGAGGGTGGTTTTGACAGGTTGTCCGAACGAATTAGCCGGTTTGACGAAGTGGAGAGCTGTTACCTTATGTCGGGTGGATACGACTTGCTGGTATTTGTAAAAGGATATCATCTCAAGGCGGTGGCCGGTTTTGTATCGGAGCGGCTTGCCACTATGGATGGAGTTCTTTCAACGGCCACCCATTTCATGTTGCGAGCCTACAAGGAACAGGGTTACCTTTTGCCGGGAGCGGCGGATGATTCTGAAAAACCAAAGGTTAGCCCGTGAACATGCCAACCATGCAAAAATCATTCGTCGCCCAACATGTTCGCGATATGCCCAGGTCTGGCATTCGCGATTTTTTTGAGTTGGTGCAAGGTGTGGATGACGTCATATCCCTCGGAGTCGGCGAACCGGACTTCGTGACACCCTGGCATATTCGGGAAGCGGCGATCTATGCCTTGGAGCGAGGTAAAACCAGTTATACCTCGAATCTCGGGTTATTGAAGTTGCGCCGGGTTATAGCGAAGTACATGGCGGCGGAATTCCGAGTGGAGTATAATCCGGAACGGGAGATTATCGTAACTGTTGGCGTTTCCGAGGCCTTGGACATTGCCCTGAGAGCGATCGTAAATCCGGGAGACAGGGTTATGTATCATGAACCTTGTTACGTTTCCTATCATCCCACAATTTCCATGGCTCACGGTGTTGCGCTGAAAGTAGCAACCTTAGAAGCGGATAATTTTGCCCTTGATCCGCAACGCTTGTGGGAGCGCTGGGAGCCGGGGGTGAAAGCGCTGGTTTTAAATTTTCCCACAAACCCCACTGGGGGAACCGTTTCGGTAGAACAATTGCGAGAGGTGGCGCGTTTTGCCCAGGAAAAAGACCTGCTTGTGATCAGTGATGAGATCTATGGCGAACTGACCTTTGAAGGAAAACACACTTCGATCGCCAGTCTACCGGGCATGCACGACCGAACGATACTCTTGCACGGTTGCTCAAAGGCTTTCGCCATGACCGGTTTCCGCATTGGTTTTGCATGTGCTACCAGCGAGCTGATCGAGGCAATGATGAAAGTCCACCAGTACAGCATGTTGTGCGCGCCGATCCTCAGCCAGGAAGCCGCTATAGAAGCCCTGCAAAACGGCGCAGAGGCAGTGGCCCGGATGAGGGAGCAGTATCGGAGGAGGCGGGACTTGATCGTGCGCAAAATGAACGAGTCTGGCCTCAGTTGTCATTTGCCCAATGGAACTTTTTACGCTTTTCCATCCATTCGATCCACCGGTATGGATTCCAAATCCTTTGCGGTAAATTTGTTTGAGGCCAAGCGCGTGGCTTCGGTTCCGGGAAATGCATTTGGAGAAAGCGGTGAGGGTTTTATTCGCTGCAATTATTCGACCAGCTATAAAAAACTTCTAAAGGCTTGCCAATTGATCGATGAGTTCGTGCAGGGACTTTGACAATCCGGACCTTCCGGAACCGCGACGGCCCCGGTAGCAAGCAATGACGCCGACGTGCCAAGGAATGACCTTGGGGTCCTGAGTATAATTTCCGTCCTTTTGGTTTTTGATTGGTTTATTTTTGGGGAGTTGTTAACACAGGCGGCTTTTCCATGGAATTCAGGCAAAAAAGTGTAGCGCTGGTGGGGCGGCCCAACGTGGGCAAGAGCCGTTTGTTCAACGCCCTGATCGGGCGCCGTTTATCCATCGTTCACGATCGTCCGGGGGTAACGCGCGACGTGGTCAGCTATGAATTAAAATCGGGTCACACGCTCATGGATACGGGCGGCATTGGAATCAAACCGGAAATGACCCCCAGGCACATTCACAGTGCAACGGAACAACAGGTGGATTTCGCAATACGAGCGGCCGACCTGGTATTGTTTGTAACCGATGGTCTCGAGGGTATGACCCCGCTGGATGAAATGGTAGCCGAGCATTTGAGGTCGAGCGGCAAAGCGGCTTGGGTAGTGGTCAACAAAATCGATGGGCCTGAGCACGACGACAAGATACATGAATTTAATAAACTCGGCCTCCGGGGGGTAGTGTTTACATCGGCGGAGCACCGTCGGGGAATAGCTGACTTGCGGGAACTCGTCGAAGAGGAGCTGGGACCCGCAGCGGGGGATGCGGATGGGTGGATGGGCGACCGAATGCGGATATCTTTTGTCGGCCGTCCCAATGTGGGAAAATCTTCTTTGTGCAATACCCTGCTGCAGGAAGAACGCATGATCGTGAGCGAAATGGCTGGAACCACGCGGGATGCGGTCAGCCAGGATCTTGATTTTGAGACGGAAAGTGGAGACCTGTTGCGGTTCAGCCTGGTCGATACGGCGGGTCTGCGCCGGAAGGCAAAGGTTGCGGATCCGATTGAATATTTTTCCGCTTTACGGGTGGAAGAAACCATAGCTCGAAGCGATGTGGTTTTTCTGGTTTTAGACGCATTGGATGGGGTCACCAAACAGGACAAGCTTATCGCCGGACACATACTCGGTAAAGGGAAGGGCATTGCCGTGTTGGTCAACAAGTGGGATATTGCGGTGGAAAGGTTTGCAGAAGCGCCGATACCGGGGAACAGGGACTTGGAGGACTTTCGAAAGCGCTTCGAGGAATCGCTTCGCAAGGAAATATTTTTTCTGCCGGATGCACCTGTAATGTTTGTTTCAGCGCTGACGGGATTGAGGATTGATGGCATTCCGACCCAATCTGCGACCATCTATAAAAGGCTGTTTACCGAGATACCAACGGGCCGCCTGAACATTGTGCTAAATAAATTGATGCAGCGCAATCCGCCTCGGCTGATTAAAAGGTTCAGGTTTAAAATTTACTACGCCGTTCAAACTTCAATGCGACCGATTAAACTCAGGCTGTTTTGCAACCAAGTGGGGAGGCTGGATGACTCTTATCGCCGATTTCTGCAGTCGAGGCTAATTAAAGAATTCGACCTTGGGGGTTGTCCGGTTTTGTTTGACCTGGTGGGGAAAAAGCCAACCAAACAATTCAAGTGAGCGCATTTCATTTCCGGTTGCCTTGGACGATCGCCCTATCATGAGTTCCGGTTCTCCCACTTCCCTCGTTTTCATGGGATCCGATCCCATTGCTATTCCGTCGCTGGAATTCCTGTGGAGTCGGCAGGAGGAGGTAGGCTTACGGGCGGTGTATACTCAGCCGGACCGGCCTCAAGGCCGCGGGGGCAGGGTCCGGCCCACTCGGGTCAAGGCCTGGGCAATGGCGCGCGGTATTGACGTTTACCAGCCAGTTTCCTTTGCGCAGAGAGATATACAGCGGCTGACAGCATTGAACCCGGATCTGATTGTGGTAATGGCCTATGGGCATGTATTGCCTCAGCCAGTTTTGGACGTGCCGCGCCTGGGCATTTTTAATTTGCACGCTTCGCTCCTGCCGAAATTGCGAGGGGCCTCTGCGGTGGAGACTGCCATTGTTTACGGGGAAAAAATGACCGGAGTTTCCTTGATGCGCATGGTATTAAAATTGGATGCCGGGCCGGTCATAGACCAGGAGGCGATTGCCATCCATGAGGCAGACACCGGCGGTTCCCTGCGAAAGACGTTGTCCGAGGTTGGCCTGGTGATATTAAAGAGAAACCTCGAAGGCCTTATGGCTGGTAATTTGCCGGAGTTGCCCCAGTCTGAGGAGGAGGTTACTTATTGTCGGCTGATGGTGAAAAGTGATGGTCAACTCAACTTCGCCGAACCGGCTCGCGCATTGGCCAGACGAATTATGGGGCTTAATCCCTGGCCGGGATGTTTTGCCCGCATCGGCCCTGTCATTTTAAAAATGGGGCACGCTTCCCACCGGGATGAAAGTGCACAAGGAAGGTTTGGTGAAATACTGGCGCTGAGTTCGGAAGGGCTGGAATTAGCCACCGGTGACGGTGTTCTCATAGTGAAATCGTTGCAGAGACCGGGAGGCAAGTTATTGCCGGTGAATGAGTTCGCCCGAGGATTCCCCCTCCAAGTGGGAGACCGCTTTGAGAGTGCGGAAATGCATCCGCTGGTTTCCAAGAAACCCATTTCTCAGAAAAGAGTCTTTCAACTTTATAAAAAAACGTTGTAATAGAATAAAACGATCCCGTTTAAGTTACCCGCCTCAAACCGAATGCTCCATCATGAAGTTCAAACCTGCTCTCATCCTTTATACGCTTACGCTTTGCCATCCCGCGCTTGACCTGTTTGCCCAAACTTATTCCCCACCGACCCGAATGCCCAGCACAAGCAACCAGGCGGCCGGTATTAACCAGGACTTGGCACTGCTAAAACAACAGCTTGGAGAAATGCGCTTGGAGTTGGAACGGTTGGTGCGGTTGAACAATTCTCTTGAAACCCGTCTAAAAGCCATGGAGGAGAGGAACGCAAATAGCCTTTTTATTACGGAAAGTTTTTTCAACCGGGAGCTGGCTTCGCTGCGGGCGGAATTTAATAAATTGAACAAGGTGCAAAAGGAGGAGATTATAGCTCAGGTGAGTTTGCAGATTCGGGCGCTGGCCGAGGAAACTGAAAAATCTATTCAGTCCATTGTGGATGGTTCGACAGCGCCGACTACGGTGAAGGTGGTCGAGTTTTCCAATAACTACCCGAAAATGGGTATTTATTACAAAGTTAAATCCGGAGACAGCCTTTCCAAGATTGCCAAGGAGGCCGGTTCTAAGATTTCTTATATTATCAATGCCAATAAGATTCCCGAACCGGATCAATTACAGGTAGGCAAAGAACTATTTGTCCCAATCGATAACCCCAATTAATCCAAACGAAATGGCGAAACAGAAACGTGGGCTTGGAAGAGGGCTTGATAGTTTTATAGCTGGAGGAGTCTCAATGCCCGATCCGGTAGAGAAAGCGGAGGGAAAGGCATCCATCAAATCAGCCCCCTCCTTCAAAACAGTGATAAAAGATGGAGTTGGAGCGCCTGCTGCAAACACCGGGTATAGGGATATGAGTATCGATGCGATTGCACCGAATCCCTTTCAACCTCGCCGGGATTTCAACGAGGTCCACCTGAGGGAGTTGGCCGAAAGCATACGCTCCGAAGGATTGTTGCAACCCATCGTGGTTCGCAAGGACGGGGAAAAGTATCAGTTGATCGCGGGGGAGCGTCGTTGGAGGGCCTGCCGGCAATTGAATTTGAAAACTATTCCGGTGCGCATTGTGGATGCCAGCGACGCTTCTTCAGCTACCATCAGTCTCATCGAAAACCTGCAGCGGGAGGGTTTGAATCCGATTGAGGAAGCGATTGGATTTGCCAGTCTCCTGCGTGATTTCGATCTGACCCAGGATCAGGTTGGTGAACGGGTCGGGAAAGGTCGCGCAACCGTAGCCAATGCCTTGAGGCTGCTTCAATTGGAGAAAGAGGTGCAGGGTTATATACGCAAGGGCCATTTGTCGCGGGGCCATGCCAAGGTGCTTTTGAGCATTGAGGATGAGGCACAACGCACGGTGTTGGCCAGGCGCATTGTTGAGTTGGGATCCAGCGTGCGGGAAACCGAGCGTTTGGCCAAGCAGGTCAAAGAAAACCGTGGCCAGACCGCCGCCAAGGCGGGAGCTTCAAAATCGCCGGCAGAAGAGGCTGCAGTGTCCGAATTGGAGGACAAGATATCCAAACGTTTTAAAACGCGCGTCATCCTCAAACACGCTCCAAGAAAAGGGAGAATTATTATCGAATATTTTGGAAATGATGACCTGGCCCGGATTCTGGAGGAGATGGGCGTGGAATCCTGATAAAATCCCGTTCAGCTTTTTCCTTGCTTTGTAGTAGCCGTATCAGCAAATTACCCCGTTTTTTAAATGAGCATTCGATGGAAATCATATTAGCTATATTCGGCTCCGTTTTGCTTTTGCTGTGTTTTTTCACCCTGTTGTTGGTGCTGGTACAAAAACCCAGGGGAGACGGGGGCATTGGAGCAGCCTTGGGAGGTGGCTCGATGGAAGCGGCTTTGGGCGTTGAATCCAGCAACGTGCTCAACAAGACAACCATCTACAGCATCATTGGATTTTTTATCCTCACCTTTGCCCTATACCTGGGAAATCTGGCCACCAAACAAGCTATTGAAGCAGAAGATTCAAAAGGACTTTTGAGTGAAGTGGTGGAGACTGGCGCCGGGGAGGCTACACCTGCCGCCGTTCCAACAAGTGGGGCCGCTTTGCAGGAATCCTTGCCGGAAATCGATGCTCAATCGACCGGCCAGGAAGCGCCGGAAATAGCGGAAGAACAGGGAGCAACCGACGCTACCCAGGCTGCGGAAACACCGGTTGAAGAATAAGGTCCTCAACCCCGTGGTGTTTTATTGGGTCTTTAAAGTTAATCAGGTATTGATTCGGTTATGAAACTTTGTGGATTGCGGCGCTTCGTAGTGCTGGTTTTTTTGGCCGGCCTGACTTGTGCGCAAATCTGGGGACAAGGTTCCCAGCGCAGGCCCAAAGTCGAATTGCTGCGCGAAATCGACCTTGAAGAAGGCCAGCAACGGCTGCATGTATTCCGCAATCTCTGGATACAAGGGGACTACAGTACTCGATTTGAACTGCAGCATATTCCCAGGAGGGGAAAACGTCAAAAACAGACGGGAACCCTCTGGGGAAGTAATTTAACCAATGGCCCCGTTACACTTCTTAGATTGAACGACGAATCAGCCAATGAGTTCTACCTAAGAAACGGTCCCCAGGCATTTATATCCACACGCAATTCAAGCGTCCCGCAATGGAATCGATTATCTGAGTTGGATTGGCTCAATGAGACCATGGAAGGGTTTGTAGTAACGGCCTTCGATTTGTTGATGCCTTATGTTTACTGGGACGATTGGGAGTACGATGGGGTAACCAAAATACGGGGACGGGTAGCTCACGCTTTTTTCATGCTGGCCCCTGAAGATTTTCGAGGTAACCAGCCAAACCTTAGAGGTATACTGGTGTATTTGGATGAAGAGTTCAACGCCATGCTCAAAGCGGAGTACGTGGATAAAGAAGGTAAAACGATTAAAACGTTTCGCTTACTGGATCTCAAAAAAGTTGACGGCATATGGTTGCCCAAAACTATCGATTTTATGGATGAGAAAAGCAGAAACAAAACCAGGTTTAGGATTACGGATGTAGCTATGCATCAGAATTTTACTAATCATCCGCTAAGCCATGGAGAACTTCCCGAATACGCACCCGAAATTCCCCCGTCCAATTACAGCGAGGTTCCCTGACAGGGCAAGCGCAGCCGGCCAGTAATTTTGCGCTTAACCCGCATGAAGCTGGGTCACCCGTCGGGGTCATGCCTTGGCATCTTGCATGCCAATGCTTGATGCAAGGCTTGACCCCTTCCCTGAGAAATTCCCGATGCAAGGCTTGACCCCTTCCCTGAGAATGTTCGCTCGGTAAGTGAGATATGCGGGTTAAAAGTTGGCATTGATGGGGAGCCGTTTAACTTTTTGTTTCCTTTTGCTTGAATGACTTGGACAAAGTTACTCAGATGGATCGCCTTTGAATTTGGCTCCCACAATTTAATCTAACCCTAATATGATACTATCGACTTGGGCAAAAAATGTGTCTCCTTCCCCTACCTTAACCGTAGATGCGCGGGTTAAGGAACTGATCGCCGCCGGCGAGGATATCGCTGGTTTTGGAGCCGGAGAACCGGACTTCGATACCCCTGATTTCATTAAGGATGCGTGTAAGGTCGCATTGGATGAAGGAAAGACCAAATATGCGCCGGCGCCCGGTGTTCCAGCACTGCGCTCGGCTTTGGCGGAAAAGCTTCGCTCCTTCAATCGAATCGAAACTGCCGCCACCAATGAAGTGGTGGTATCACCCGGGGGTAAATTCTCTTTATATTTGGCCATCCTCGCCACCTGTGGCCCTGGAGATGAAGTGATTATCCCGGCGCCTTACTGGGTGAGCTACCCGGAAATGGTCAAGTTGGCGGGAGCCACACCGAAGGTTATCTGGGCAGGGGATGACCAGGAATTTAAAATAACTTCCGAACAATTGCAGGATGCCATCACACCTCATACACGCATGGTCATAGTGAATTCCCCTTCAAATCCGACCGGTGCGGTTTACAATAGGGATGAACTCGAAGCCCTTATGGAAGTGGTTGTGAGAAACGGTATCTATGTAATTTCCGATGAAATCTATGAATACCTTTATTACGATGGTCTTAGCCATGATTCCCCGGCTTCTTTCAGCAAAGAGGTGGCTGACCTGACGCTGACTGTGGGCGGTTTCAGCAAAACTTTTTCCATGACGGGTTGGCGGCTCGGTGTGCTTCACGCCCCGGCTCCCATCGCCAAGGCAGTATCCAGTATCCAAAGCCAAACCAGCTCCAATGCCACGACATTCGCCCAATGGGGGGCATTGGCGGCGTTGGAGAATCCGGAACAGGCGCAGGCAGCCGTCGATGAAATGATAGTGGCCTTTGACCGTCGGCGCATATTTTTCCTGGCGGGCCTTAAGGCCATAGCCGGTGTAAGTTGCTTGCGGGCACAGGGGGCGTTCTACCTTTTTCCCAACATCTCCTCCTTTGGCCTGAAATCAGATGATTTTGCCGCGCGCCTGCTGGAAGAAAGCAAGGTTGCCGTTGTTCCCGGCAGTGGATTTGGGGCCGATGAGTATATCCGCCTCAGTTACGCCACCTCCGATGAAATCATCGAAAAAGGCATCAACCGCCTGACTGAATTTTGCCGGCGAATTTAGGGCGAGGCTTGACCTCTTTCTTTAACAATGCCCGTCGGGGTCATGCCTTGGCATCTTGCATGCCAAGGCATGATGCAAGGCTTGACCCCTTCCCTGAGAAATTCCCCGAAACAAGGTTGTTATGTTAAGTGTCGTTGCACTCGGTACTGCGCTATGCTCGTTGAGGTGTCGTCGCATCCGCTCCTCGGTAGACCCCTTTTGAACGTATCCGAGTAATCCGTGGTTTATCAAAAGCTTGACCACGGATTACACGGATTAACACGGATGAGATATTGATTGGTAAGATGTCGCATGCGCTCGGTAGTAAGAGGAGGACGCAGCGCCGTTTTTTATCTAAAACATCGTCACTTGTGACTGGATGCCTTCCGCCTACATCCGCCTACGGCGGGACATGCAGAGTTACGGCGAGACAGGTAGGCAACAGGATGGAGCAGAGCTCCAACAAGAAAAACTTAGAATAAAAAGTCCTGTTCGCGACAGCGACCCTGTTGCGGCGAAGCCGGATCAAGCGCAGCGTTGTTATAATTGTATCTTTGGGAAGATAGGATCACACCTTGAATGGAAACGCGTCTTAGGCTGAACCTCTCTCTCCCACCAGCCGTGTCATTCGTGATATCCGGGTTGGGGCATCAGTTCCAAAAATTCAGAGCGAGTTCGGTAAAGCAACCCACCCCAATCGGCAAAGCATCATCATTGAAATCAAAATTTGCCTGATGCAGTTGGGAAGGATTCACTTCTCCCGCCGGGGTTAGGCCCAGGGCAAAAAAGCAGGCTGGTTTTTCCAAGGCGAAAAAGGCGAAATCTTCCGCGACCATAGTCGGGCTCATAGGTTGAAGAGTGGTCTCAAGCCTCGTCGATTGGGAGATAGTATCAACAAAATATTCTACCGCTTTGGGATCGTTTTCCAGTGCGGGGTAACCGCTTCTGATCTCAACCACGGCGGCCCCCCCCATTGATTGCGCTGTTTTTGTAGCGATGGATTCAATTCGGTCAAATACCCACTGTCGCGATTTATGGTTTAAAGTTCGAATCGTACCCAAGAGCTTTACCGTGTCCGGGATTACATTATAGGTGGTTCCTCCCGAAATTTTGGCAACGGTTACTACCACGCCATCCGCACCAGCAAGGCTGGGGGACGTAATGGATTGCAAAACAGTAACCACGCGACTGGCGATGAGAATGGGGTCAACCGCCTCATGGGGAAAGGCTGCATGTCCCCCTCTGCCCTGGATTTGTATTTCGAATAGATCGGCGTTGGCCATCATGGGCCCGGAAACATAACCGATTTTTCCCAACTCCAGTTGTGGCCAACCGTGCAGTCCAAATACCATGTCGACCTCGGGATCTTTCAACACACCCGCCTCGATCATGGCTTTGCCCCCGGCGCCGCCTTCTTCGGCTGGTTGAAAAATAAATTTCACCGGGCCGCGTAATTGATCCTCCAATTGTGCCAGCGAGAGGGCAGTTCCCAGAAGGCAGGTGGTGTGACCGTCGTGTCCACAGGCGTGCATGTATCCAGCATTTTGCGACGCATAGAGTTTGCCCGAATTTTCCATAATGGGCAGGCAATCCATGTCGGCACGCAACGCCATGCATTTCCCGGCCTTATCGCTACCCAGGGTAGCTACCAGGCCCGTTTGAGCGATACCCGTCTCAATCCGGAATTTTCCGGATTCCTTCAATCTTTCGGCGACTTTTTGGGATGTCCGGCGCTCTTCGTAGCCAGGTTCGGGGTGTTGATGGAGGTCGTGACGAAACTCCACCAATTCCGGTAGCAGGGCCCGCAATAGTTTTTCGGGTGACTTCATGAATCAACGCTGGGGGTTTCGAAGTAAGTTCGGTTGGTCGGGTTTGGCAATCTTCTTTTTAGGCAAAAATTTACCCTTTCCTTGCCAAACCAAATGGGAAAGTTATGGTGTGTGCTTTTTTATCAATTCACGCCCATGGCCTACCAGCTAATCGCCCCACCTGAAGGAGACAAGATTACCATAACCGATGGCCAATTGAACGTGCCGGACCAACCCGTTTTGCCATTTATTGAAGGAGACGGTATTGGCCCCGATATATGGTCGGCATCGCAGCGGGTGTTTGATGCAGCGGTGGAGAAAGCTTACGCGGGCGGGCGCAAGGTCAAATGGTTCGAAGTGTTGGCCGGGCAGAAAGCTTTCGACCAGACAGGCAGTTGGTTGCCCGGAGACACGTTAAATGCTTTTCGGGATTATCTCGTTGGTATCAAGGGTCCCCTTACAACCCCGATTGGCGGAGGAATCCGATCCCTCAACGTGGCTTTGCGTCAAGAACTCGACCTTTATGCTTGCCAGCGCCCGGTCCGTTATTTCCAGGGGGTGGAGAGCCCCATTAAAAAACCCCAAGCGGTGGACATGGTGATATTTCGCGAAAACACCGAGGACATTTACGCCGGTATCGAATTTGCCGAAGGTGGCGAGGACGTGGAAAAATTGAAAGCGCTTTTGAAGGCAAATTTCCCCAATCGCTTCAAAAAGGTGAGGTTTCCCAACACGTCCGGTTTTGGAATTAAACCGGTTTCCATCGAAGGGACCACTCGACTGGTCGAGGCGGCGATCGATTATGCCATTGAGAACGATCGCAAAAGCGTGACCCTGGTGCACAAGGGCAACATCATGAAGTATACGGAGGGGGCATTCCGGGATTGGGGTTACCAGGTGGCGCAGAAAAAATTCGGCGCCCAATTGCTCGATGGTGGACCTTGGCGCCGATTGGACAATGGCATTATTATCAAGGACGTCATAGCCGACGCTTTTTTGCAACAAATCCTGACCCGTCCGTCTGAATACGATGTGATCGCAACCCTGAACCTGAATGGCGATTATATCTCCGACGCGCTGGCAGCCCAAGTTGGGGGAATCGGCATCGCTCCGGGGGGCAATATCAATTACCAATCCGGGTGGGCCATTTTTGAAGCTACCCATGGAACGGCCCCCAAATATACCGGCCAAGACAAGGTGAACCCAGGTTCGGTGATACTTTCGGGCGAGATGATGTTCCGCTACCTGGGCTGGCATGAAGCGGCCGACTTGATAATACGGGGATTAGAAGGCAGCATAAAAAATAAAATTGTAACTTATGACTTGGCACGTCTTATGGATGGTGCTAAAGAGGTAAAGTGCTCTGAATTCGGCGCCTCGATAATCAATTACATGGAATAAAAATTTTCCTCCCGAAACCCATCCCTATATAGCCCCGGAAGTTGGACTTCCGGGGCTATTTTTGAGCAATTTTGCAAAAAAAATTCTCAAAATCTTGGCTTAAGACCTGCTTGACCGGATGAGGAAAGTGAATGGCAGAAAAGTTCAAAAATGGCTTGCAGACTGATAGGTTATGCCAAGATTGATGGCGAATAGCATTAGAATTAAACCTTAAAAATATGGATGCTCCAACTACTCATAGACGCTTGTTAAAGTGGGTCCAAGAGACCGTTGAAATGTGTAAACCTGACTCGGTTTACTGGGCTGACGGCTCCGATGAAGAGAATAACACCCTGATGGCTCAGATGGTTGAAGCCGGAGTGGCGACCAAGTTAAACGAAGCATTGAGGCCAAACAGTTATCTGTTCCGGTCGGACCCGAAGGATGTGGCCCGGGTGGAAAGTAGAACCTTTATTTGCTCCAGCAACCGTGAGGAGGCCGGACCTACCAACAACTGGGAAGACCCGGCGGTGATGAAGGAAAAAATGACCAAACTGTATGACGGGTGTATGCGTGGCCGCACCATGTATGTCATTCCTTTCAGCATGGGTCCAATTGGATCGCCTATTTCGCAAATCGGGGTCGAAATCTCCGACTCCGCCTACGTGGTTTGCAACATGCGGATCATGACCCGTATTGGGAGTAGGGTGCTGGATGTTCTGGGTGACGATGGGTTTTTTGTTCCCTGCATTCATTCCGTAGGGACCCCCATTTTGAAACCCCAAGATGATGTTCAGTGGCCCTGCGATCCGGAGAATACTTACATCGTTCATTTTCCGGACGACCGTATGATTTGGTCTTATGGCAGTGGCTATGGGGGCAATGCGTTGTTGGGTAAAAAGTGTTTTGCCCTTCGCATCGCTTCGGCCATGGCACGTGATGAAGGTTGGATGGCCGAACACATGCTGATTTTGGGAGTTGAGGATCCGACTGGAAACAAAACCTATGTGGCCGCCGCATTTCCGAGCGCCTGCGGTAAAACGAACTTTGCCATGCTCAATCCACCCGCAGAAATGGAGGGTTGGAAGGTTACCACCATCGGAGACGATATTGCCTGGATCAAACCGGGGGAAGATGGCCATCTCCATGCTATTAATCCAGAAGCGGGATTTTTTGGCGTGGCGCCCGGCACGTCTGATCTTACCAATGGCAATGCCATGGCTTCCTGCTCGAAAGACGCCATTTTTACCAATTGCGCGCTGACGGACGATGGAGACGTTTGGTGGGAAGGCATGACCGATGAGATTCCCCAACATTTGATCGATTGGAAGGGCAACGATTGGACCCCAGAAAGTGAGACACCTTCATCCCATCCCAATGCGCGCTTTACCGCTCCGGCGCGGTTGTGTCCTACCATAGACCCCGCTTGGGAAGATCCCAAAGGGGTAAAGATTTCAGCCTTCATTTTTGGCGGACGTCGCATGAACGATATTCCCCTGGTCTTCCAAGCCTTCAATTGGGCCCATGGAGTATACCTCGGCGCCACCATGGGCTCGGAGTTAACGGCCGCCGCTGAAGGCACGGTTGGAAAGCTTCGCCGCGATCCCATGGCTATGCTCCCCTTTATTGGCTACCACATGGGAGATTACTTGCAGCATTGGCTGAAGTTAGGAAAAAAGTTGAAGGAGCCTCCGAGAATTTTCCACGTCAATTGGTTCCGCAAGAGTCCGGATGGAAAATGGCTATGGCCGGGGTTTGGTCAGAATATGCGCGTTCTTCGCTGGATTGTGGAAAGGACGAAAGGAACCACCCGCGCTTATGAAGGGCCCCTTGGCTGGATGCCGCATTACGACGATATCGACTGGCGAGGCCTTGATTTTAGCGAGCGCGAGTGGGAAGAGCTCATGGCAGTCGACCGTGAAAACATGAAGGCGCAAACGCTCAGCCACGAGGAATTGTTCCTGCAGTTATTTGACCATCTGCCCAAGGAAATGATTTTCCTGAGAGAGTTACTGATCAGTCGTTACTAGTGTGGTGTCGGGGCCATTCCTTGCAATCCTGCATGCCAATGCGGGATTGAGTAAACGCAAGATATGACCCCGAGACGATCTTCGCTCGCAACGAATTTTGCAAAAACGCATCAAGATATCATGATATGTTGATGTTTTGCTTGCAGTCAGGGGAAATTTTTCTCTTTTTCCCATCATATGAGTGGTGATTACATCTTTTCATCCGAGTCGGTGGGGGAAGGCCACCCGGACAAAGTTGCCGATTACATTTCGGACAGCGTTTTGGACGCTTGCCTGGAGCAGGATCCTCTGAGCCGGGTAGCTTGCGAAACCCTGGTTAAGAGCAATTGCGTATTTCTAGCCGGTGAGATAACTACGGCAGCCACTATCGATTATGAAAAGATCGTTCGACAGGCCATTCGTGAAATTGGTTACGTCAACGACGACGATGCTTTTCACGCCGATAAAGTTCTTATTACCAACCTGCTGACCACTCAGTCGCCCGATATTGCGCAAGGGGTGAATTCAGCCGGTGCGGAAGGAAAGGGAACGGATGAGCAGGGCGCCGGTGACCAGGGAATCATGTTTGGGTATGCTTGTGGGGAAACTTCCGAGCTGATGCCGGCCGCAGTCATGTATTCGCATCGTGTAAACCGAAAATTGGCCGAGATTCGCCGCGGCGAGGAAGGTAGCTGGTTGCGTCCGGATTGTAAATCCCAGGTATCGGTTGCTTATGAGGGAGGTAGCATGAAGTCCATAGCCACCGTGGTTGTATCCACCCAGCACACTGTGGAGGTGACCCATGCTTTTATTTGCGACTTTATTATTGAAAAGGTCATAAAACCTGCTTTGCCGGCCGAGTTTTTGAACGGAGATACGCAGTATTTGATCAATCCAACTGGTCGGTTTGTAGAGGGAGGTCCCCAGGTAGATGCCGGACTAACCGGAAGGAAGATAATTGTGGATACCTACGGGGGTTGGGCCCGTCATGGAGGAGGTTCGTTTTCTGGAAAGGACCCTTCCAAAGTAGACCGTTCGGGCGCTTATATGACGCGCTGGGTGGCCAAAAATATAGTAGCGGCAGAATTGGCGGATTTTGTAGAGCTACAAGTTGCCTATGCCATTGGTCATCCCCTGCCGGTCAGTCTGCGCGTGGAAACTTTTGGGACCGGGAAAACCTCCGACAACGCCATTCAAGATGCGGTGGAGAAAGTATTCAGTTTCAAACCGGCCGACATTGTTTCTCAATTGGATTTATTGCGGCCGATCTATCGTGAAACCACGCATTACGGTCACTTCGGGAAGGAGGGTTTGCCTTGGGAACAAGTCGATAGAACCGACGATATACTAAAGCACATCAATTGAATTTACTTATGAATACCCAAACCAAAACACAACTGCTCTATAAGGTTAAGGATATTACGCTCGCGGAAATGGGGCGTAAAATCATTCAAATGTCGGAGTCCGAAATGCCCGGATTGATGGCCCTGCGTGAATCCTACAGACGAGAGAAACCACTGCGGGGCGCCCGGATTGCCGGTTGCCTGCACATGACAACCCAAACGGCCGTATTGATTGAAACCTTGCAAGAGCTCGGCGCCTCCGTGCGTTGGTCATCCTGTAATATCTTTTCGACGGAAGATCAGGCAGCCGCTGCGGTTGCCGCCGCCGGAACTCCGGTATTTGCCTGGAAGGGTGAAACCGGGGAGGAATACGAGTGGTGCATCGAGCAAACCTTGCGCTGGCCCGATGGTTCGAGGCCAAACTTGCTTCTGGATGACGGGGGCGATTTGACTGCGATTGTTCACCGGAACTACCCGGAAATGCTGAAGGACCTTCGCGGATTGTCCGAAGAAACGACCACGGGCGTGCATCGGCTTTACCAGATGGAGGAACGCGGTGAGTTAGGTTGTCCGGCCCTCAATGTGAACGATTCCTGCACCAAATCAAAATTCGATAATATTTATGGTTGTCGGGAAAGTTTGCTCGATGGGATCAAGCGAGCCACCGACGTAATGATTGCCGGAAAAGTGGCTGTTGTTGCCGGCTATGGCGATGTAGGTAAGGGATGTGCTCAGGCGCTCAAGGGGCTAGGCGCTCGGGTGGTCGTTACCGAAATCGATCCTATTTGTGCTCTGCAGGCATCTATGGAAGGGTTTGAAGTTACTACCATGGAAGCAGTGGCTTCGACAGCTGATATTTTTATTACCGCCACAGGCTGTCGCGATGTCATCCGTCGTGAGCATCTGGATGTTATGAAGGACATGGCCATCGTTGGTAATATCGGCCACTTTGACCTGGAGATTGACGTGGCCTCGTTGTACGACGATCCGTCCATAAAAACGGTCAATATAAAATCGCAGGTCGACCAGGTCGTTTACCCGAATGGAAAGCGCATCGTCATTCTAGCGGAGGGCCGTTTGCTGAACCTGGGTTGTGCTACCGGTCATCCCAGTTTCGTCATGAGTGCGAGTTTCTCCAATCAGGTTTTGGCACAGATCGAACTTTTTAAGAATCCGGGCAAGTATGAAAACAAGGTCTACGTTTTGTCCAAGGAGCTGGACGAAAAGGTGGCCAGGCTGCATTTGGACCAACTGGGCGTCAAATTGACAAAGCTGACACCGCAACAGGCCGAATACTTGAGCCTTCCCATTGACGGTCCGTTTAAGCAAGATTATTACCGCTACTGATGGGTTCGTTCGGAAGGGGTCAATCTCAGGGAAGGGGTCAAGCCTTGCATTTTGGCATGGCTGCAAAAATGCAAGGCATGACCCCGACGGATGGGCACGGATAGGGAAGGAGAGGTGTATAAATAACAACGCTGCGCTTGAGTTAAATAATCCTTGCGCTGTAAAGCTCCACCTGTGTTGGATGTCTGACCGCCATTATGAAAGTGTTTGTAGACGACGAATTTGTAGATTCCGAGGAGGCAAAGGTTTCGGTCTTCGACCACGGCCTTTTGTACGGGGATGGAATCTTTGAAGGGATTCGTCTATACCAGGGATGTGTCTTCAAACTGGATGAGCACCTGGAGCGCCTGGAATACTCCGCCAAAGCCATACTTCTGGACATGCCTTGGTCGCGTCGGCAATTGAGCGACTGGATATGTGAAGCATGCCGTGTGAATGGATTGACCAATGGATACATCCGGCTAGTGGTGACCCGTGGCGTAGGCAATCTGGGATTGTCTCCCAAAACCTGTAAAAAACCCGGCCTCATAATTATTGCAGATCATTTGCGCCTTTACCCGGCCGAGTATTATGAAAACGGACTCAAGATCATAACGGGACCGACCAGGCGGATAGGTGCGGCTGCCCTTTACGCGGGGATCAAATCGCTCAACTACCTGAACAACATCATTGCCAAAATGGAAGCGGACCGGCTGGGCTACATTGAAGCGTTGATGTTGAATGATCAGGGCTATATTGCTGAGTGCACCGGAGACAACGTATTTGTCTTGCACCAGGGAAGGTTGACCACCCCCCCTGCCCACGCGGGAGCGTTGAAGGGCATTACGCGCCAAGTGGTCATTGAGATTGCGGCCGAGCTGAATGTGCCCTTAGTCGAGGAAAACCTCACCCGCTATGATATTTGGGTGGCCGACGAGTGTTTCCTGACCGGTACCGCCGCGGAAGTAGTACCGGTAGTAGAGGTGGATGGTCGAAAGATCGGAACGGGCAAACCAGGTGAGGTCACAGGGCAATTCCTGGCTGCTTTCAGATCGAAGGTTGCGAATGAGGGAACTTTTCTTTAATTTAAGTTTTATGTATTAGGGTTAGAAAAATATCCCTCCTACCTGTGTTCTCTTTCTTTCTTTACCGCGTTAGTAAATTTTTTAAAAATCCATGGGAATGGATCATGCTTGAAAAATAATCCATTCAATCACCAAAACAAGTAACGGCAGGGCGAATCCTACCTAATGGCTAAATCCATACAGTGTGACATTTGCAGTAAATCCGCCACGGTGCATCTGACTCAGATAGTGAATGGTAAAATTCACAAGATCGACCTTTGTGAAACCTGTGCAAAGGAAAAGGGGGTGACCGATCCCAATGGGTTTTCATTGGCCGATTTACTGGCCGGTAGCATGGAAACAGAGCAATTTGCAGGGGATCACAGCCACCTGAAATGCGAAGCTTGTGGCTTTACTACCGAGGATTACAAGAAACTCGGAAGACTCGGATGCCCAAGCTGTTACGACAATTTGCGCGAGATGATAATGCCCATGCTGGCCCATATGCACAAGGGTATGGCACACGATGGTAAAATTCCGCACAATACGCTCAGCCGACAGGCACAAAAGCGGAAGCTGGATGACCTCAACGCCACCTTAAAGAAAGCGATTAAAGAGGAACGTTATGAGGATGCTGCCAGAATCAGGGACCAGATAACCCAGCAGATCGAAGAGGATGAGGGAGCACATGTCCATTAGAGCCATCCTAAAGAGTAAGGGTGAATTGACCCATAGGGCGGCGGCAAAGTGCCCTATTGTGATGAGCACTCGCATACGGCTGGCCCGAAATTTGGCTCAGTATCCCTTCCCGGGTTGGGCCAAAAAGGCGCAAAAAGAGGAAGTTTTGGGACAATGTTTGGAGGTCGCGGTACGCGTTCCCAAGATAAAAAGTCCTACTGGGCTGCGCATTGACGAACTTTCAGAACTGGAACGGCAGATCTTATTTGAGCGGCATTTAATCAGCCGCGAGTTAAGCAACGAGCCCGAGGGCGCCGGTGTGATAATTTCCAGGGACCAGGCCTGCTCCATAATGATAAACGAGGAGGATCATCTGCGGATTCAGGTCCTAAGAAATGGTCTTCACCTGAAGCGGGTCTGGAATTTCATTGATTCGGTAGACAATGTCATTGAGCAATCACTCAACTATGCATATTCCAAGGAATTGGGCTATCTCACCGCCTGCCCCACCAATGTGGGCACTGGATTAAGGGCATCGGCCATGTTACACCTACCGGGTTTGATTATCTCGGGGCAGATGGAAAAAGTGGTGCGCGCGGTGAACCAACTGGGCATTGCGGTGCGAGGTATTTTTGGGGAAGGATCCGATGCCAGCGGAAGTTTTTTCCAAATCTCAAATCAGCAAACCTTGGGGGAGACCGAGGCTGAAATCATCAAACGGCTCAACAGCGTGATGGCTACCATCATCGAGCGGGAGGAAGACGCCCGGGAAAAAGTCCTGGACGAAGACAGCCCCAAGCTTTTTGACAAGATCGGTCGAGCCTACGGGGTTTTGAAAAATGGGCACCTTTTAAGCTCGTCTGAGGCCATGAATCGATTGTCGCTCATACGGCTGGCCATAGACTTTGGCTCTGTCGCGGAGGATTTTCGCACGTTGGTGGACCGTTTGTTTATTGAATGCCAACCCGGTCACGTCCAATTCAAGGCAAATAAAGAAATTGAACCGACCCAGCGCGATGTGTTAAGAGCTAGTTTGTTACGGGAGGCGTTTTCTCAAGTTCCGCAACCTTCTTTCAACCACATCAATATATAAACACCCAATCTAACCCACAGCGGGAAACTTTCCAATGGAACCCATGAACAACTTCACTCCCAGGGCCCAGCAAGTCCTAGCTTTGGCCCGCAAAGAAGCCGATCGATTCCATCATAATTACGTGGGAACCGAGCACCTTTTGCTCGGATTGATCAACCTGGGCCAAGGAGTCGCGGTAAATGTATTACAAAAAATGGGCCTCGATTTGGTAACGGTGCGAAGTGCGGTGGAAAAGCAGGTCGGCATGGGCCAGGAGTCCAAGCCTTCGGGAAATATACCCTTTACTCCCCGGGTAAAAAAAGTGCTGGCTTTGGCCAGTAAGGAAGCCAAAAACCTCAACCACAGTTATGTGGGAACGGAACACATCCTGCTTGGTTTATTGCGCGAAGGGGAGGGTGTGGCCGCCCAGGTGTTGAAGTCTCTGGACGTCGACATCGAACGTACCCGCAACGAGATCCTGAGTGAGTTGGATCCCAATTACGCGGGAGGCGAGGTGCAGCAGACCTCCGGTGTTCCCCGCCAATCGGGTGGTGGTGAAGAAAAGAAGGATGTCAAAACTCCCGCTTTGAAAGCTTTTGGCTGCGATTTGACGGAAATGGCCCGTAAAAATGAGCTCGATCCCGTAATCGGCCGCAAACGCGAGATTCGCCGCGTCATTCAGATTCTGTGTCGTCGAACCAAAAACAATCCGGTATTGATCGGCGAGGCGGGCGTGGGGAAAACGGCCATTGTGGAAGGTCTGGCCCAGGAGATCGTCAACGGGGTGGTTCCGGAAATTTTAGGGGATAAGCGCCTCGTTACGCTGGATTTAGCGCTCATGGTGGCCGGTACCAAATACCGCGGCCAATTTGAGGAACGCATTAAGGCAGTAATGGACGAGATCAAGCGCAGCAAAAATGTGCTACTGTTTATTGATGAGTTGCACACCATCGTGGGTGCTGGCGCGGCGGAAGGCGCGATGGATGCCTCCAATATTTTTAAACCCGCCTTGTCGCGCGGTGAACTTCAGTGCATAGGCGCCACAACCTTGGCAGAACACCGCAAGTTCATCGAAAAAGACTCAGCCCTGGATCGACGTTTCCAGAGCATTAAAGTGGATGCTCCATCGGTAGCCGATACGGTAAAGATTCTGCATGGCATTCGCAGCAAATACGAAGAGCACCACAACGTGACCTTCACGGATGGCTCCCTCGAGCGGGCGGTAAAATTATCCGATCGTTATATCACGAGCCGCTATTTGCCGGACAAGGCGATCGATGTCCTCGATGAAGCCGGTTCGCGTTCCCGTATCGCCAGCCTGAGCCGGCCGCCGGAAATCGACGACCTGCAAAAGGTGATCGACGAAGTCTGTGGAAAAAAGGAGGAGGCAATCAGTAAACAGCATTTTGAAGGAGCGGCCAAATATCGCGATACGGAGAAACAGCTCCGGCAAAAGCGCGAGAAGCTCCTTGAGGAATGGAAGGAAAGCCGCAAACGACTTAAGATTGTGGTGGACGAGGACGACATGCTTCAGGTGGTTTCCGATTGGACCGGCATCCCTTTGACTCGCATGGAGAAAAAGGAAACGCAAAAACTTCTGGATCTGGAGAAAGATCTGCAGGAAGTAGTGATCGGGCAGAATCCCGCCACCGAAGCGATTTCCAAGGCATTGCGCAGGTCTCGTGCGGATTTGAAAGACCCGAGGCGTCCCATTGGATCCTTCATGTTCCTCGGGCCCACCGGTGTGGGTAAAACTCACTTGGCCAAAATCTTGGCGGAAAAAATGTTCGGCAACCAGGACGCCATCATACAGATCGACATGTCCGAGTACATGGAGAAGTTTACCGTGTCGCGGTTGATTGGGTCACCCCCGGGTTACGTCGGTCACGAGGACGGCGGCCAATTATCCGAAGCCGTGCGTCGCAAACCATACGCCGTGGTGCTTTTTGACGAAATCGAGAAAGCGCATCCGGATGTAATTCAACTATTACTCCAGGTTCTGGAAGACGGTCGGTTGACCGACAGTTTGGGTCGAGTGGTGGATTTCCGAAACACTATTATAATAATGACCTCCAATGTAGGGGCCAGGTTGATACAAAAGGGAACCTCCCTCGGATTTGGAAAAATGATTGGGAATGCCAACAACTTCGAGTGGATCAAGGATAAGATCCTCGAAGAGTCCAAGCGCATTTTCAAACCGGAGTTCCTCAGCCGGGTCAATGAGCTGGTGGTATTCCACTCATTGAAACGGGAGGATCTGGTGAAAATTGTCGAAATCGAATTGAGGGAAGTCATAAAGCGATTGCAAAGGCACGATATAGACTTGGCCGTGTCTACTGAGGCAAAAGAGTATCTCATCGACAAGGGTTACGACGAAAAATATGGAGCTCGTCCGCTGCGCCGTGCAGTCGAGAGGCACGTGGAAGACCCCTTGGCGGAGTCCATATTGCGTGGAGACCTCAAAAGGGGTGAACCCATTCTGGTCGTCGTCGAAAATGACGAAATCAAGTTCGAGCAAAAGCAATCGTCATCGGAAGTGCCATCCAGTTAATTAAGTTATCAAGGCTGCAAAAGGGTCAGTCCAGAATGGCACTAATTTAAGGCTGTTTTGGACGGATGTGCAGGCCGTTTACTTTCGAGGGGGCCATACCTTAAATCTCGCATTGGCATGCAAGATGGCGGGGTGTCGGCCTGCGGCCTCGGTAGCAAGGAATGACTCCGGCCCACAAATACAGGAATGAACATGGATGGGCAGGATAGGCAGGATAAGGTTAAAGGCTTCGAATCCTGGGCATCCTGTTCATCCATGTGAATAAACCAAACGGAAGCAATTCGGCTGTGCTTAGAAAAACACACAGGCACAAAAAACACAAGTACAGAAATAATATTGAACAACGCTGCGCTTGATCCGGCTTCGCCGGAACAGGATCGCTTCGCGAGTAGGAGATTAGACCACTGATTACGCGGATGGGCAGGGATGGGTTGTTGATCTAACCACAGAGAACGCAGGAAGGAGGAGAAAGGCAACAGAGGCAGGGAGAATGGGGAATTTAACATGGATAGGCAGGATGGACTGGATAAGAAGGGCAAAGGCAGGGAGGATTAATTTGGAATTAGGAATGGACTCTCGCAGAGGCGCCAAGAACGCAAAGATAGCAACTAGAACCAGGACCCAGCATCTAGGATCTAGGGCCTAGGTCTCAGGGAAGGGGTCAAGCCTTGCATCAAGCATTGGCATGCAAGATGCCAAGGCATGACCCCGATGGGCATTGCAGTTCTCATTGCATTTTGGCATGGCTGCAAAAATGAAAGGCATGACCCCGAGTGCTGCGTCAAGATTGCAAGGAATGACCCCGACCTGGAAGGGTTCAAACGACACCAATCGGCCATAAAAATCTCGGCAGAGTCGCTTTTACGGCCGATTTGCCAAAATTTGGAATCTCCTGCCATGTGCAGGCCCGTCTATTCGGGCTTGAAAAAGTTAGAATGCTCTAAATGCTAAGCCCTCATTTTTCAGGCTTGGAATCAATTGAGCCTCAAAATTTTGAACGGATAACATGGAGAAGACCCTGATTATTTTCAAACCCGACTGCATGCGAAAGAGACTCTTGGGGACTGTTCTCAGTCGATTTGAAAATGTGGGATTTTCCGTTGCTGGATGTAAGATGATACAATTGGAGCCAGAGATGCTCAAGGAGCACTACGCGCATATTGCAGCTCTGCCATTTTTTCCAGAAATGGTCGGTTTCATGGCTTCTGAACCGGTGTTGGTGATGATTCTTGAGGGGGACAATGTTATAGAGAAAGTTCGGGAGCTTTTGGGACCGACCGACTCCGCACAAGCCCCTCCGGGAACGATACGAGGAGATTATGGCGAAAGCGCAATGAGCAATGTGGCACATGCCTCCGATGGACCGGAATCCGCGGAGGCCGAGATAAAACGATTCTTTGACGACGGCGATTTCCTGAAATAGGGCAATTCCCCCCGGGGGGGCTTTTTTTGTTTCCATCATTTCCGCAGGAATTAGGCTGGTATTCGTGAAGTACCACTGTTCTGCGCGTATACCAAGTCTTTTGGCTGAACAGGTAGAGGCCTTTTCGGTGTATCTGCATTTGGAAAGGGGGCTTAGTCCCAATACCCTGGACGGGTACTTCAGCGACTTGGAGCAATGCTGTGGATTTTTAACCTCCCTTCAAATTGAGGATTGGAGGCAGGTAAAGGCAGAACATATTTCCCTTTGGATAAGTTCCTTGTCCGGAGATGATTATGCGGTATCCAGCTTGGCCAGGAAATTGACTAGTATTCGAATGATGAGCCGTTTTCTCGTCCGCGAAAGTATCCGCAACGATGACTTCTGTGATTTGTTATCAGGGCCGAAAATGGTGCGCAGGATTCCCGAGACGCTTTCTTGCGATGAAGTTGACCGTCTCCTCGATGCACCCGATCCTAAAACCCCTTACGGGATCAGAGATCGGGCCATTTTGGAGTTGTTTTACTCGAGTGGACTTCGCGTATCGGAATTATCGGCCTTGGAAATGCACCAAGTGGACCTGGAACAAGGTTACCTGCGGGTAGTTGGAAAAGGCTCCAAAGAACGCATTGTACCGATTGGAGGCAAGGCCTTGACCGCCTTGGAAACATACCTAGATTCCTCGCGTCAGTTCTTTGTGAAACCCAAAACGGGAAGTGAACTGTTTCTGAGTGAACGCGGATCCGCCATTAGCCGAAAAATGATATGGGTGATCATCAAGCGTTGTGCCAAAGCCGCAGGAATTAAGAAACCGGTAAAGCCACACCTTCTACGCCACTCTTTTGCCACACACCTCCTTGGCGGCGGCGCCGATCTGCGCGTCATCCAGGAAATGCTAGGTCATGCGGATATTTCCACCACCCAGATCTATACGGCCGTCGAAGACAAACGCCTCATCGATCAACATGCCCGCTTTCACCCGCGAAACCGGTTGAGCTAGTTCGGGCTAGATTTGCATTTCAAAGGCGACTACTTCGCCATTTCTAAAATCGACTACCAGGTTTTTTTCTCTTTTCCCACGATAGTAGAAGGTGGGGAAAGGATAATAACTCCCCCGCCCGTAATGCCCACCATAGGGGTAGTAGGAGAAGTGATTTCCGTAGTATCCGAACCCAGAAATGACGGGCCTGGGATAAAAACTGAAGTAAGTCCAAACTTCGCCCACGCCTGCCTCGGTTTTCTTCTTGGTCTTCCTGTCGGGCATTCCGGCGGCCATGAGGACCATTTCTTTGGTAAATCCCAACTCAATTTCGCCCTTTAGGATCAATGCCTTTTGTTCGGCGGAGAAGCTGGCAAACAGGTCGGGATTTTTATCGATGCGGGTCTGAGGGGTCGAAACGCACCCCATTAAAAGACCGGCCACCACCAAGTATAAGACGAGAGCGGGTAGTTTCATGGAGAACATGTTTTGATGTATTAATTGTTTTCTTATTGCTTGGCAATATCGAAAATGTCCCGGTTTTTACCGGTATGCAAGCAAGATTGCGTTGACATCAGACTTTGGGGAAACGTAGAAGAATTGCTCCAATGGAGGTCTTGTTGTCCAGTCAGGTACTCGTGCTCAACCGCTTTTGGCAAGCTGTCAATGTGGTTGGCCTAAAGCGGGCGTTCAGCCTGCTTGTACGCGGCCATGCCGATGTAATTCACCAGGAGGCCGGAGATTTTCATTTATATAATTTCGACCAATGGATAGGTGTTTCCGAAGATTCACCTCCGCCTGCAATGGAGTGTGTGCATACGGTGCGACACATCATACGATTACCCAGGGTTATCATACTTAAATTTTTCGACCGCCTGCCAATCAAGGAGGTTAAATTTCATCGCCGGAACATTTTTGAAAGGGACAAATTCCACTGCCAATACTGCGGTAAGTTGTTTGGAGAATCGGACTTAAACCTCGACCATGTAATACCGCGTCACCGGGGTGGGAGAACCTCCTGGGAGAACGTGGTTACTTCGTGTACGACCTGTAATTCACGCAAGGCCAATCGTTTGCCGCATGAGGCAAATATGCGGCTTTTCCGCAAACCGGTCCGACCCAAATGGAGGCCTTTTGTCAGTGTGGTCCAGACTCAGAAAAAGCATAAATCCTGGGACTATTTTCTCAACATGAGTCATAGGGTTTAGCCTGGGATGTCACTAAGTTAAGGTGGTTTTGGAAGGATGTGCAGGCCGTTTACTTTCGAGGGGGTCTACCGAGGCGCGCAAGCGCCGACACCTCAACAAGCGGAGCGCAGAAGAACAACCTTGCATCTGGCATTAACATGCAAGATGCCAAGGAATGACCCCGACGCCGGCCTTGAGAAAAGGCGGGGAAGGGGTCTCAGGGAAGGGGTCAAGCCTTGCATTTTGGCATGGCTGCAAAAATGAAAGGCATGACCCCGACGGTCGACCCGGCTTCACCACACAAAATCTTCGTTCCCTCGCTACGAAGTTGGCGGGGTGTCGCATTCGCTCGGTAGTGAGACATGCGGGTTAGAGCCGAGGTTGAATTTGTGGAATCCAGAGTTTCATGGTGGTTCCACCGGGCCCGGTATCTTTCACTTCAATGTCGCCGAGGTGGCTCTTGAGTATGCGCTTGACTATCGATAGCCCCAACCCGGTACCTCCGGGGCGTCCCGTGAGGAAGGAATCGAAGATCTTGTGCTTCAGTTCATCGTCGATGCCCATTCCCGTATCTTTTATTTCAATACAGGCAAATTTGGTTTCGTCATGTTCTTCCTCATAGCAATCAAAGGTTATTGTCCCCCCTTTTTCCATGGCATGGGTGGCATTTAGAATAAGATTGAGGATAACTTGCTGTATATGGCCTTTATTTCCTTCGATGACGAGGGAGCGTCCTCCATCGTTTAGCTGGGTGAAAATTTTGTGTTGGTTGAGCTTGATTCGCACCAGTTGCAGGCTGTCTTCAATAATTTCCCGCAGGTTCCAGTGTGAATGAACGGCCTCGGAAGATTTTCCAAAATTCAGAACCCGTTCCACAATCTCTTCCAAATGGCGTATTTTCTCGTCGATGACTGACAAGTCTTTAGATCTCTCATCATTGGGGGGAAATTGAAGATCGAGGCCGCCAAAAAGCAGCTTGATTACGGTAAGCGGATTGCGAATTTCGTGAGCGATTTCGGCCGCGAGCAATCCCAGGGTAATCAGTTTTTCGTTGTTTCGCAATTGCTCTTCGTTGGCAAAGATCAGTTCATAGAGCCTCAGGTTTTGAATCGCCACGCCACTGAAACTGGCCAGTATGTCGAAGATTCGTTTTTCGTCGTTGTTGGTCCGGTGAGGTTTGTCCGAATAGGCGGCCAGCACTCCAATGACCTCATTTTCCCAGAGTATGGGTGAGCAGAACATGGAAACCAGGTCCTCGCCGCTGACGATGTTCCAGAAATGCTCGTCTTCGGATTTGCGTATATCGAAAACTTCCAGTTGGCGTTTTAATTGGACGGCTGCACCGAAGGAAGAATCCTCAAGGCTGATTTCAGGAAGTGGAGCGTAGGTGTGTCGAGCGCCGCAAATCGTATGTATTTTCAGGATATTTTTTTCCTCATCCAGGATGAGCATCATTGCCAGGCGGCACTGCATAATGTTGTGCGCTTCTTTGGTAATGGTCTGCAGGAGGTCATCGAGATCCAATTTTGAAACAAAATCCTGTCCCATGGAAAGGAGGGCCTCGAGTTGTTCCGATTTAGTCTTCAGCTTGCCGACCAGCCATATTTGGCCGACGATGCGCGTGGTTTCCTCCGCGATCAACTGCAGCGCCTTGGCGGTTTGCTTATTGAAGGCGGCTTTTCGATCTGACCCCACCGAGATTACGCCAACTACCTGGTCGTGTTCGCGCATGGGACAGGCCATTTGGCTCTTAATGGATTCGGTAAGTTTGTAATAGCGCGGTTCTTTCTCCACGTCGTCCACCACCAGGGGCTTACCATGGAGGGCCACCCATCCAATAATTCCCTTTCCGAGGGGCAGAAAAACTTCCTTGCTGTAGTCTGGAAGACCGCGGTTCACTTCGATTTCCAACTGCCGCGTATCCGGATTTATCAGCGCCACCGAAGCGGTGTATGCGGCGAAATACTGTTGCACGATCTCCACGATAGCTTCCATTGCCTCCCGTGGATCATCCGTTTCATGGCTGATGACCCGGATGCGGTAAAGTGTATTGATGAGTGAATCGGGCTGGTTTTTCTGGCTTGTTCCGGAATCCATCTTTCTGGCCAAAATTTTTGCGGAGAGCTTCCATGCGAACGCCCCGACTGCCAAGGGGGTGGAGATCTAGCCTACAACTTTCAGGCTTTCAGGGTTGATAACTTTGTTGAGGCTGTCTTTCAGAGCAAGTAAATTGGTGGTGTTTTCGTCACCGGTGAGGTCGCGCGAATTTTCTATATAAAAGGTATCCACCGCGATGTTACGCTCGGTGGAAATTCGCGCAAAGGTGATGTCATATCCATTTTCGAAAATACATTTTGCCAGGAAGTACAAAAGCCCGATTTTATCGTGTGCCTGTATTTCGATGATGTTTTTATCGAGTTCGACTTCGTGGTAAACGTCTACCGATTGGGGAAAGGGGGTATGGGTGCTGGGTTCGGAGCGGAAAATGGAGGATCTCGTCTCCTTGGATGCCGCTAGAATCCGTTTGGTGAGATCTTTATTTTTTACTACGGACAAATCGATACTGTGCTGGAAAGCTTCGCGTGCCGACGCGCTCTGCACTACTCCGCCTTTGGTATCGCTGACGTAAAATGTATCAATGGTAATATGGTCCATCCGGTTTATGGCCTTGGCGCTCACGATATTGAGATTGGCCAAACTGAAAGAACCGGCCAGTCGGTAAAACAGGCCTGATCGATCCCAGGTAACCAGGGTTACTACGGTGTGGCCGCGATTGATGTCGTCGGTCCAATGGATAACCGGTGATAGGGCGGCCATGGAATCGGCTTGGTTAATGTTGCGCAGCAGTTTATTTACCATCTGGGTATGGAGGATAATTTCTTCCACGCTGTTATTAACAAAATACCGTTCCGGCAACAAATTGCAGTGGGCATGGATTTCCTCGGGATCCACCCCTGGAATGGTTTCACTGAGAAGTTTTTCATACACCATTTTCTTTTGCTCCTTCAGCTCCAATTCAAAATTTCCGTCCGAGGCGAGTTGGGATCGGGTTGCCGCAAACAATCTCCGATGCAGCATGTCTTTATATCCATTCCACAAGGCCGAAGAGGTTCCGCGCGCATCGCAAAAAGTATGCACGAACAGCAACCTGAGATTGGCCAGGTTTTCCACCAGTCTGGCAAATTGTTGCACCCTTTGAGGGTCATCGATATCGTGACGCTGCCAGAATCGTGCCATTTCCAGATGATTTCCTATAATAAATAAAATTTGATCATACAAACGGCGATTAATACCCATTCTTTGCAGGATTGGACGCGACATTTCCACACCGACCTTGTCGTGACCTTTTATGCCCACACCTTTTCCTATGTCGTGCAGCAGCAAAATCAGGTAGAGGATTGAAGGATCTTCCAACTTATGAAGCTCATGCCTGTAGGGCTTAAATTCCTCACCCCCATCGGTGAGCAGTGTATCGAGTTGCTGGATGGTGTTGAGGGTATGGATATCGGCGGTGTAGCGATGATAGTACTCGTGCTGTACCAGGCAGGTAAGGCGGTCGAATTCCGGTAAGAATTTCCCCAACACGCCGAGTTCGTGCATGCTGGACAACGCGGGAAATACATTGCCCAGTTCCGATAGAATTGACCGGAATGTTTCATTGGCTTCCAGCGCCGCGATCACGGATTGGTCGATCAGTTTAACCGAATTGGCGATCAGGTTGGTCAGGTCGAAGTCCGGTTGTACATCCAATTGCTGGCAGTGCCGAAAAACACGGATAAGCCGGATAGGATCCTCTTTGAACACACGTCGATTCACCTGGGTCAGTTCTTTACCGCGAACCACAAAACCATCAATGAGCCTCGGCCTTTCCTTGCGACGAGAGCCAATTACTTCTTTGAACGTTATGGTAGCGCGTCCCCCTCCACGAATGACCAAACGTTGCTCCAGTAATCCTGACAACCGGTAAATGTTTTGCAGGTTGCGGTAATAATCCCGCATAAAAGCCTCGACTTGTTTTAACGGACCCTCCGATTCGTATTTGAAGGCCTTTGCGATGGCGGCCTGGTGCTCAAAAGTCAGCAGGTCGGTTGGCCTGGAGCTTTGAAAGTGCAACTGGTTTCGGGTGCGCAGAAGAAAGTCGTAAGCCTTGCGCAGTTTAGATCGTTCCCCTTTGGACAAATAACCGTGTTCGACCAGTTCGTTTAAGGAAGCTGTATTGAGTTTGATCAGCGACATCCAAAGGAGATTCTGGTAATCGCGTAAACCGCCTGGGCCATTTTTGATATCGGGTTCCTGAATAAAAACGACCCCTCCATGCTTCTGTCTTCGCTTCTGCTGTTGGGACAGCCGTTGCAGTACGTACTGGTGGGCATTTTTTTTGCAAAAATTCCGGTAAGCCTGTTGCCAGACCTGAAACAGATTTTTCGAACCGGCCACCAATCGGGATTCCAGCATCGAGTTTTTCGAATGCACGTCCGCCTTGGCTTCCTCCATGGTCTGCTTGATAGTTCGGGTGGAGTGGCCCACCTTGAATTTCAAGTCCCACAGAATGTAGAGCACACTTTCTGTAAAGACCTCTTGGAATAAGGGAAGTATTTTGGAGCGAATTTTCTCTGGATACAGGAACATGATATCCACATCACTTCCCGGACATAGTTCTGTACGACCGTACCCACCCAAGGCGACTATTCCGGTGGGGAAGGGCAGCTTTGCGTTTTCCTTTTCAAAGCGTCTAAGGTTGTATCGGTAGAGATGTTGCAGAAGGTGGTCGATCGTGTCCGACCGCGCCTTGGCCACCTTGAGACCCGAAGTAGTGGATTGGTGCAGTTTGAACAGACGGCGATCCTCCTGTTCGATCCATTTCTTGTAATGCTCCAGGCGGTTTTGACGGCTTGCCCCATCCGGCACGTAGAGACGAACGGACTTGGGTTTTTCTTTGGTGGTTTGGGAAGATTCGGGCATGAAAGGAACCTAGTTGATTTACCAAGCTGCTCCCAAACCGCAAGGTTTCTTGCAGGGCAAACCGCTTGACACGGCAAAGGCGATGGGAAACCGTTTGGCAAAACCCCCCTTTTGAAATGGCAGGAATAGGAAAATTCCTCAAACGGGCCCAGAAAATGCAAGAGAAAATCAAGATACCGGAAACGTAGGAGAGGAATGACGCCGTCTTTCGATCAATTGCTGAAGCAACTGAAAAAATTACCCGGCCTTGGTTATCGGTCGGCCGAGCGTATCGCCTTGCATCTCTTGGTGGAAAAACCGGAAAGCTTGCCCGCGTTACAAAATTCGTTGGTCCGGGCGGCCGCTCATGTCAAACGGTGCCGCCAATGTGGAAATCTGGCGGAAGAGGAATTGTGCGGAATCTGCCAGCAAGGCCGTCGGGATGAATCGAGTTTATGCGTCGTCGAACAGGTTCCAGATTTGCTCGCTATTGAAAATTCCGGGGCCTTTCGGGGGCTTTACCACGTGCTCCATGGAAAACTTTCACCCATGAAAGGGGTTGGTCCGGAAGATTTAAATCTGCAACAGTTGGAAAAGCGATTGGAGGAGGGAAATTGCTCCGAGGTTATTCTGGCGCTCTCCAATGATATTGAGGGTGAGGCGACCTGCCACTACATCGCGGAATCGATCGTGGGAGATCGTCCTATCACCGTGACGCGCATTGGATTCGGGTTGCCCAGTGGTGGTGGGGTTGTCTATGCAGACCAGGTCACTTTGAAGAGTGCGCTCGATGGCCGGCGGGCCTTCGGGGGTTAGGAGATTCGCGAATTTGGCTACGGAAATTTTACTTGGCAACCCCGTCTTTAGGCCAATGCTGGTTAGAATCCAAATCATTGGGCTGTTTTGCCTCGAATTTTTACGGAATGGTCATCCGAGATGAGATTACTGCTTCTTCACGCATTTCTTTTATTTTCCGCCCTCAGCCTCAGCGCCGCTTACCGGCTGATCCAAGGTCCTCTCCCCGAGGACCCCATGAAGGCCCACATTTATGAACTGGAAAATGGCCTAAGAGTCTATCTTAGCGAAAACCACGAAGAACCAAAGTTTTTTAGCGAGGTTGCCGTCCGCGCCGGCGGGGTCAATGATCCGGCTGCTAATACGGGTTTGGCTCACTATCTGGAGCACCTCATGTTTAAAGGCAATGCGAACCTGGGTAGCAAGGATTGGGAGAA
The DNA here is from genome assembly GCA_965250065.1 of Opitutales bacterium. Taxonomy (GTDB): domain Bacteria; phylum Verrucomicrobiota; class Verrucomicrobiia; order Opitutales; family UBA2995; genus JAABVD01. Next base: position 3,041,461 of record OZ252288.1, on the reverse strand, counting down.
GGAAAAGGTACACATCGATCGAATCATCGAGCTTTATGAGCGGCGATTCTATGAAACTGATCCCGAAAAAAGAGCTGCGTTTTATGAGGAAATAAACGCTGAGTCCCAAAAAGCGGCGGCCTTTGCCATTCCCAATGAACTCGATAGTATCGTTAAGGAACTGGGCGCCACCGCCACAAATGCGGGGACAAGTAACGATTACACCGTATACTTTTACGAGTTTCCTTCGAACCGGCTGGAGCAATGGGCTATGATTGAATCCAACCGGTTTATTGAACCGGTTTTTCGGTTATTCTTGCCCGAACTCGAAGTGGTTTATGAGGAAAAGAACCGCTCTCAGGACGACAAGGACCGCCTCATAATGGAAAAGTTATTCGCCACCCAATACCCGGATCATCCCTATGGAACGCAAACCGTTCTGGGAGAGGTCGAGCACTTGAAGAATCCATCCATTCGGGCAATCCACGATTTTTACGATACTTATTATGTGGCCAACAACATGGCCCTCTGTTTGTCGGGCGATTTTGAGATCGAAGAAACCATAACGCTGATCGACCAGTATTTCTCCCGCTGGCGGGCAGGCCCAATACCCCCATCTCCTCCTCTGGCCGAACCTATAAGCGAAATGCGCAAGGCAGAGATTTTTTATCCGGGTATGGAAGTGGTTTACCTTGGCTTTTCTACCCAACCGCTAGGCCATGAAGATGTAGAGGCGCTCAAGCTCATCGACATGATTCTGGACAATGCTCAGGCCGGTCTCATCAACCTCAATCTCAATCAGAGTCAACGCGTGTTACGGGCCGGTTCGTTTCCCTATTTCCGCAAATATGCCGGGGCACAATATCTCTACGGTTCTCCCAAAGAGGGCCAAACGCTGGCAGAAGTCGGAGAGCTTTTGTTGGAACAGGTGGACATTTTAAAACGCGGTGATTTTGGAGATTGGTTGATTCCCGCCATCGTGGCTGACTTCAAAAAGAATGAAAAACTGAGCCTCGAATCGAATCGGGCCCGGGCGGGTAAGCTGGCATCTGCCTATAACTCCGAGCTGGCTTGGTCCTACATCGCCAGCGAATTATCCCGCATGGAAAAGTTGAATCGGGAGGACATAATGAGCGTGGCCAATCAATACTTTGATGGGCCCTACTTGGTGGTATACCGCCGAGATGGGGAGTTCGAGCCACCCAAGGTAGCCAAACCTGTATTTGATAAACCCGATGTCGGAGCCTTCGATATTTCCGAATACGGCCGCGAGATTTTGTCGAAAGAGGTGGCCCCCATAAGGCCGGATTTTATCGAGGCCGGAAATGATTACCAACTGATAGATATCAAGGATGGCATCCGTTTGTTTTATACCGAAAATCCGGTGAACGATCTGTTTTCCCTCGCCATGGTTTTTGAGATGGGACGCCTGGAAAACCAAAAGCTGAATGTTGCCGGTTTATTGATGGATAAAGCCGGAACAAAGGACCTTACTCCCGAGGAATTAAAGCGAGCCTGGTATGCGAGAGGATCCGAATTCAGCTTCTCGGTGGGGGATCATAATGCTTCGATTTCCATTAGTGGTTTGGATGAAAAGTTTGATGAGACATTCGATCTCATGCAGGAGTTTGTGCGCGGACCAGAATCCAGCCAGGAAGTTTTGGATACATTGAAACAGATCATCCTGAAGCAGAGGGATGATGCCAAAAAAGATATCCGTTCGGTCTACATGGCATTGCGGAATTACAATCGTTACGGGGAAGAATCTCCCTTTTTGACGCGTTTGAGCAGGGGTGAGATTCTGGCTTTGCAGAAAGACGAACTCTTGGACCTGGTCGCCTCACTCTCATCCTATAAGCACGATTATTTTTACGTGGGTACCATGCCACTGGACGAAGTTAAAGCGAAGATTGGCAAATACTACACATCCCAGGCGACGCCAAAAAATCCACTGCCGCACAAGGCTCAGGACATACGCGAACCCGGGGAAACCGCGATCACCTTTTTTGATAAGGAATCGGCTCAGGCCCGGATTCGGATCGAATTTGCAAACGGAAAATATTCCGAGGATGACCGTTTAGAGGTGGAACTCTTCAACGATTACTTTTCCGGGGGAATGTCGGGAATCGTGTTCCAGGAACTTCGCGAGTCCCGCGCCCTGGCCTATTCAGTGGGGGCCTTTTATTTGCAGCCCTCGAATCTTCAGGACGAAAACCTGGTCATAGGTGATATTGGAACGCAGCCGGACAAGGCTGCTGATGCATTGGCCGCTTTCCTGGACTTGTTCGATAATATGCCGAAATCTGAACGGCGTTTTCAAAACACCCTTCGGTCGCTGGAAAACCAGTACCGGGTATCCAAAATAAATTTCCGTGGCATTTTAGGGGCCGTCAAGGGTTGGGAGCGGCTCGGTTTGGAGGCTGATCCACGCCGTCAGCGGTTTGACGACATTATGACGGCGGAAATCTCGGCCTTGTTTGACTTTCACCGGAAACGCATTGAAGGACATCCAAGGTTGATATCCATTCTAGGACCGCGGGACCGGATCGACCTGACTAATATTGAAAAGATTGGCAGATTCCGGGAGGTTACACTCGAGGACATTTTCCTGGATTAAGGAGCCGCCCGCGCTTTTTTTCTATGTCGTTGGATATGATTAAACCTGCGGCGTTGCAGCGCGGCGATCTCGTTCGCTTGGTCGCCCCTTCCAGTCCGCCCAAGGATGAAGCTTCTCTGCGTGAAGCGATAACCGGGATGGAGTCCCTGGGCTATCGAATATGCTATTCCGATGTTATTTTCAGAAAAAACGGTTTCCTGGCCGGGACGGATGAAGAGCGAGCCGGGGATTTTCAGGAGGCGTTTGAAGATCCCGAAGTAAAAGCGGTCTTTTGCCTGCGGGGTGGGTATGGCGCCGGTCGTCTGCTTTCGCGTATAGATTGGAACCGCGTATGTGCTCACCCGAAGGTGTTCATGGGTTTTAGCGATATTACGGCTATTTCCTGCGGTTTGTGGGTGAGAGGCGGAATGGTGACTTTCTCCGGCCCGGTTGTCATGTCTGACCTCGACAATGGAAAGCCACTATCCATTTCCTGGGATCACGCGCGCTCGTGTTTTGAATCTACCGAACCACTCGGCAGTATTTTTTCGGATGTGTTTTCTCGGCAAGCAGTGAGGGTTATCAGTTCCGGGTCAGCCCAGGGCAGGTTAGTGGGCGGAAATCTGTCCATCTTGTGCTCGCTGCTGGGAACTTCCTGGCAGCCCGATTTTCGTGGCGCTATTCTCTTTTTGGAGGACGTGGCTGAGCCAACCTACCGGATCGACCGATGCCTCACTCAATTGAGAAATGCCGGAGTGTTGTCGGCCGTAGCCGGAATTGCATTGGGCGATTTTTGTTATTCAGAAAACCAGAAAAAGAATGATCAAAGGCTGGGGGTACAGGTGCTGGATGAGGTATTGGCCGATGTTCTGTGCGGCTTGGCCAAGCCGGTGGTAGCGGGTTTTCCCTTTGGCCACATCAAGCCCAAGGCGACCATTCCCTTTGGCTGTATGGCTACAATCGACGGTGAGCAGGGAGATTTGGTCATTGAGGAGAGTGGAGTGCAATGAGGTTGCCGGTTAAAGATTTTGACTTTCAAAAATGGCTTAGCCACCTTGACGCGCTAAATGGGTATCCGACATGATCAAGATCAACGAGAATTTTCTGAAGCTCAAGGCCTCCTACCTATTTATCGACATCGCCGAACGGGTGAGCGCCTTCCAGAAAGCCAATCCGCATAGACGGATTATCAAGCTGGGTATCGGCGACGTTACGGAGCCCTTGCCGGAAGCGGTACTGTCGGCCTTTCATAGCGGGGTCGACGAAATGGCGGATCGCGCAACGTTTCGCGGCTATGGGCCCGAACAAGGTTACGCTTTTTTACGCGAACGCATTGCGCAAACCGATTTTCAGGAAAGAGGCGCTGACATTTCCGCTGATGAGATATTTTTGAGTGACGGCGCCAAGTGCGATACTGGAAATTTCCAAGAACTTTTTTCCGTGGATGTGAAAGTCGCCGTGCCGGATCCGGTGTATCCGGTTTACGTTGACACCAATGTCATGGCGGGCCGCACCGGGTCTTACGCGGAGGGTCGTTATGAGGGGTTAACCTATCTGGAAAGTACCCCGAACAATGGATATTTTCCCGACTTACCGGCAGGTCCTGTAGATTTAATTTACCTCTGTTTCCCCAATAATCCCACCGGCGCCGTGGCCACCAAGCAGCAGTTGCAGCAGTTTGTGGATTTTGCGCGCGCTCAGCAGGCGATCATTCTCTACGACGCGGCCTATTGCGCTTTCATCCGCGATAGATCCCTGCCGCAATCCATCTATGAAATTCCCGGCGCCAAGGAAGTGGCCGTCGAATTTCGCAGCCTTTCAAAAAATGCCGGATTCACCGGCACGCGTTGCGCTTATACCGTGGTTCCCAAGGGTTTAAAAGCGGCCAACCGCGCAGGAAACGGTGTCGAATTGCACGGCTTGTGGCTGAGTCGCCAGAGCCGGAAGTTCAATGGCCTGTCGTATCCCGTGCAAAAAGCTGCCGCTGGGGTATATACGCAGGAAGGGCAGGAGCAAGTTCGCGCCCTCACGGAGTTTTACTTGAACAATGCCCAATTGATTCGTCAGAAGATTCTCGAGCTTGGATTCAATTGTGTAGGAGGTGAAAACTCTCCCTACATCTGGATCAACATGAAACGGGATTCCTGGAGCGCCTTCGATCTTCTGTTGAACCGAGCCGGGGTGGTGTGTACGCCGGGGGCCGGGTTTGGGAAATGCGGTGAAGGTCACATCCGCCTCTCTGCTTTCAACAGCTACGAAAACGTGGAAGCTGCCATGGAGCGGATCTCAAAGGTGCTTTAACCCGGATGTCTCGCTACCGAGCAATGCGTCGTAGAATAGGCGGTTTGCGGCGAAACCGCCCTACCGGTTCAGCCGTTATGGAATAGTCGGTTTGGGGCGAAACGGCCCTACTGGTTCAGTTAATAAAGGTAGGGCTCGATCGCCGAGCGAGCCGTCGTGGAATAGGCGGTTTGCGGCGAAACCGCCCTACCGAGCGAATGCGACAGCTTACCAAATTCGTAGCGGGTTAGGTGCGAAAGAGAACGCTTTCCCGTCCAGCCAGCTTGGTGCAAGCGACAAATCCCAATAAAGCAAGAACCACCAGCAATACATAGACAATTGCGACCGGGCCCCAATCCACATTCCCAGAAAAGATAGCCTTGCTCGCGAGGGAGATATTCAGGATGGGTACAAGAGCCGTCGTATAGGTGAGCTTAACCCAAGGCATCATGCCAAAAACAAGCGGAAAAATAATGACTACCATCATTGGAGAGATAATGCTCTGAGCTTCCTTAAAACTTTTTGCAAAAAAGGAAAGCGTGAGGAGAAAAGAGGCAAAGAAAATGGTCAGAAGAAGGAGCAATGAGAAAAACAGGGCAATATTCATGGGCTGCAGTATTGGACCAATGGAGGAGGCGATGTCACCAATCATGGAACCCATGTAAAACAGGGCTATGGCCATGCTGGTGAGCGACAGACTGGCAGCGAACAACCCGGAGCATATAATAACCAACAGCTTTCCCATAAGAATCTGCATGAGTGGTACGGAAGATGTGAGCAGTGTTTCCAGAGTCCCCCGCTCTTTTTCACCGGCACCCAAATCAATCGCAGGGTACATGGCTCCAGTGAAGCACAAGATAATGAAGATGTATGGAATAAATCCCCCAATAGCCTCCCCTATTTGCTCCTGTTGTGTGGCGATGTCCTTAAATTCTACATTTACCGGGTTAATAAAATCCAAAGTGTATCCAAGGCCCTGTATGCGGGATTCCCTTACTTCCGTTCTGTAGTCATTGACGACGCCCATAATGCGCCCTCTCAGGATCCCTCCGTTGCCCGTGGAACGGTAGTGCAGGGTCATCTTTCCTGCACCTGTGGTTGAAAGCTGCTCGGCAAAATCGGACTGGAAGGCGATTACGGCATCAATGTTAGAATTCTCCACCTTATCCATTGGATCCACGCCGGGTTCCAACTGGCTCACTTTAAAGCCTTCTTTAGCCTTTAACTTTTCGACAAGCGCGTTGTCCGGCACCGGTTGAACCAGGCCTATGCGAACCAGTTTATTCTGGGCCTTCTTTACTTCCTTGATGGCAAAGAATCCTATACCACCGAACAATACCGGAAAAATGACCATGGGAATAATGATCATCGCAATAATAGCCCGTCTATCTCGGAGGGTATCGAGGCCCTCCTTTTTAAAAACTGACCAGACGATGTTCATTCCGCGCCCTCCAGGATTGAGATAAAGGCGCCCTCGAGGGAATGTTGCCCGAATCTCACTTTAAAATTCTCGAAACTGTCATTGTAACACAGCTTGCCGTTGTGAATGACCCCCAGGTCGTCGCTTAACAAACTGACCTCACCCATGATGTGAGTAGAAAAAATTACCGTTTTACCTGAGCTTCGACATTCACGGATCCACTCGATGATGGTACGGGAGGTCAATACATCCAGCCCGTTGGTCGGCTCATCAAAAATAATGACTTCGGGATCGTGCATCAGGGTCCGGGCTATGGATACCCGCTGTTTCTCCCCGGTTGATAACTTCCCTACCCGGCGATCGGCAAACTCATCTATGGCAAGGCGGTCAATAAGCTCCTCCATTCGGGACTGTATAGTCTTTGGTTCCACCATGTGCAGGGCCCCAAAATACTTAAGGGTTTCCCGTGGGGTCAAACGGTCGTAGAGTCCGGTGGATCCAGTCAGAAACCCCAATTTTGCACGGGCTTGCCTCGGATCTTTACTGATATCGATACCGGCAACCTTCACCGTACCTTCCGAAGGCTTGAGCATACTGGCAATTATGCGGAGGGCCGTTGTCTTGCCGGCGCCATTAGGCCCCAGCAAGGTGTAAATACGACCGGGGTGGCAGGTGAAGGACACCTGATCCAGAGCTTTAAGAGTGATTTTGGGAGCCGTGCGATAGATCTTCTGTTTGTTGGCCTCGGCTTTTTTGAAAATTTTGGAGATTCCTTCTACTTCGATCATCGGGAGGTTTTGGACGGATGTGCCGGCCGTTAACTTTCGAGGAGGTCACACCTTCAACCCCGCATCGGCATGCACGACAGCAAGTTAATTTCGAGGGGGTCAAACATTGCATCAAGCATTAACATGCAAGATGCCAAGGAATGACCCCGTAGCCGGCTTTGGTTCGATAATTTTTCAATAACTGGCCTTAACTTAGCAGGAATGACCCCGACGCTGGCAATGCTTTAAAAATTCTTCGTAAAATGAGTAAACTGAGAGCCATTCGGGTCTGAGGTTTGGTGATTGGTGGTAAAATGCAATGGGAAAATTCATGCTAAATGGTAACTACTCAGGTATCTTAAACAATCGTCTGTAGGGATGTTTTATTGATAACATATTACGAAACTGTAGGAGGGGGTTTATCCCCCGATCTTCCAAATGGCCTCACCGCAATCGGGGGATAAACCCCCTCCTACAGTTCTCTCCATCACCATCCCATGAAAATTTTCTCGTCTCTTCTTATTATCCTTCTGCCTTCATCCTTTATCCTTGAAGCCAAGCCCAATTTTATTCTCATACTTTCCGACGATCTAGGCTATGGAGACCTGAGTTGTTACGCTAAATCAAGGTCTTCAGGAGGCCGGGTTATTATGGACTGGATGCAATTAGCCAGGCGAAGGATTCCACCACGGGTGGCGCAGGAAATTTTTCCTACTTTTGCCAAGGGAGATTGTAGGTGCGATCTCTATAAGAGACCCATGAAAATCCAATAAATCGTTTGGATGGCGTAGCTGGGAGGGTTTTCAGGTTTCACATGAAGTAATACTATGAAAATGTAGTGGGCTATGCTGAAGCGAGGAACTCGGATGCAGGTGGATTATCTCATTGTGGGGCAGGGGATAGCGGGCAGTTTGCTGGCGCTGAATCTGATGGAGCGTGGCCGGGCTGTTTTGGTCATTGACGACGGCCACAAGACAGCGGCCTCCAAGGTCGCCGCAGGTATGATCAATCCCATTACCGGTCGCCGGAACGTACTGACCTGGCGGTTTTTGCCCGCCTGGAACTTCCTCCTCGACGATTACGCGAAATGGGAATCTATCCTCGGCCTGCCCTTATTTTATAAAACATCCATCCTGCGGCTATTTAATTCGGGGGAAGACCGGGATCTGTTTGAAAAGAAACGTAAAGCGGGGGCGTTTAGCGGTGTTGGATTGAGGTATTGGGATTCCCACTCATCCATTGCCGGATTGAAGAAATCTTTCGGTGGTTATGAGGTCGGGCAATCGGGTTACGTCGATCAAGCCGGTTTAATTCGTGGTGTGAGGGCATATTTAACTAAATCCGCCAGCCTGGCTGAAGATACCTGGCATATGGTGGATTTCAAAAGAAAATCCACTGGGGTGACGTGGAAGCAATGGAGCGCGAAGAAAATAGTGTTTACGCAGGGTTTTAAAAATTGCTCGAATCCTTTCTTTCGCGACCTGCCATTCCGAAATTCCAAAGGGGAAATTTTGGTTTTATCAGGAGCGGGGCCGCTCACCCAGAAGATTTTAAATGGGGGAAAATGGCTAATGCCCCGGCGCGAAGGCTGTTACTGGGCCGGCGCAACTTACGACCTGCTTACCCTTGATCAGCAGCCAACCAATGCCGGATGTGAGGAAATCTTATCGGGCCTGAAAGAAATTGGAAACTGGCATTTTGAAGTGAAACGGCACCAGGCTGGAGTTCGGCCGGCCTTGCATGATTTCCGGCCGGTAGTGGGGCTGCATCCCTGGTATCCAGAAGTAGGGATATTTAACGGTTTGGGATCCAAGGGCTCGTTATTGGCTCCGCTTTTGGCTCGTGAGCTCACGGAGCATCTCGAATGGGGCAAGCCTCTGCATCCGCAAGCGGATATAGATCGTTTTCGCAAATACCTATGAATTCATCCCATCCCGTTACCTTAGCCCATAGCTTTGTATCGAAATTGATTCAACCGGGGGACCGCTGTGTCGACGCTACGGTGGGGAACGGGCATGACACCGTATTTCTGGCACATCTGGTAGGGACAACCGGCCACGTTTTGGGAATCGATGTTCAGCGCAGCGCCATTGATTCCGCGCGACGTCGATTGCAGCAGCAGGGTCTGGAAAAGCGGGTCTTTCTGAAACGTGAAGGTCATGAAAAAGTTGGGCAGCGGCTGAAGGCTCTCGGTTGGTCGAGGATCAAAATAGCCATGTTTAACCTGGGATATCTCCCGGGTTCAGACAAGCGGGTCATAACCCGTAGCTCTACGACCTTGCCCGCTATGCGGGAATGCTTGAAATATCTGGCTCCTCAGGGAGCTATGTCCATCGTAGCTTACCGCGGACACGCCGGTGGATTGAAAGAATACCATGCAGTTTTGAGTTGGGTTGTGCGGCTGGATTCGTGGAACTATCATTCAGTCCGCTACCAGGGAGTATCAGCCACCGGGCCGGTGTTTATGTGGATTCAAAAAAAGGGGTAACTACTCAGGTATCTTAAACAATCTTCCGCATGGATGTTTTATTGATATCATATTACGAAACTGTAGGAGGGGGTTTATCCCCCGATTGCGGTGAGGCCATTTGGAAGATCGGGGGATAAACCCCCTCCTACAGTTCTCTCAAGCGCCATCCCTTGAAAATTTTCTCGTTTCTTCTTATTATCTTTTTGCCTTCATCCTTTATCCCCTTGAAGCAAGGCCCAATTTCATTCTCATACTTTCCGACGTTCTAGGCTATGGAGACCTGAGTTGTTACAAGAAGGGTTGAAATATCGAGATTGATTTGCGTTCGGGCCATGGCAATGGTTTGCCCCTGAACACCCAAACCTCCGATGAAAGAGCAACTCATTCAGGAAATTCTTCGCGCCCGGCAAAGGGTCTATGAGCTGGCGGGGCCGACACCCTTGCAAAAGCTGCCCATCGACCTCGCTTGCGAGGTGTATGTCAAGCGAGAGGACCTTTCCCCGATCAACGCCTACAAATGGCGGGGCGCCTACAACTGCATGGCGTCCATGGATGCAAACCGGCTGGCCAAGGGAGTGGTTACGGCTTCTGCCGGAAATCACGCCCAGGGAGTTGCGCTTACGGCCAGAAAGCTTGCCTCCAGGGCGCTGATTTTCATGCCCCTTTCTACGCCCAGGATGAAACAGGAGGCGGTAAAAAGACTTGGAGGTGATCAGGTGGAAGTGCTCTTGGTGGGAGATTCCTACGATGAAGCCTCGGCCGAAGCGAGGAAGGTTAGCGCTTCACGCGGATTGGCTTACATCCATGCTTACGACGATTTATATGTAATGGCCGGGCAGGGCACAATCGGCGATGAAATTGTCATGTCGGATAAAGGTCCCTTTGATGTGGTATTTATCCAAATTGGTGGGGGTGGGCTCGCTGCGTCGGTGGCAACATGGCTGAAGCAGGTGTATCCCGGTATAAAGATAGTCGGTGTGGAGGGCGAACGACAGGCTTCCATGGCGGCTGCAGTGAAAGCGGGTAAGCCGGTAGCGCTGGATTACGTGGACGTTTTTTGCGATGGGACTGCGGTAAAACAGGTGGGGGATAAAACCTTTCCCATCTGCCGGGAGGTAATTGACGAATTTATGACCGTGAGCAACGGTGAGGTCAGCGCTTCAATTCAGCTATTGTGGGAATGCATGCGGGTAATTCCCGAACCATCCGGGGCCATGGGTCTGGCGGCGGCATTGAAAAGAGAGTCAGAGCTGAGAGGCAAGAAGGTGCTCACTTTATTATGCGGCGCCAACATGGACTTCCATCAATTAGCTCGAATTGCAGCCCAGTCGGGTGTGGGATCGGCCACAGAGCGGTTTTTACGTTTTCATATCAAGGAGAAGCCGGGTGAACTCCTGCAATTGCTTGAAACCGGATTGGATGGATTCAATATTCTGGATTTCCAATATGGGAAAACCCACGACACAGACTCCTGGCCCATACTAGGCATCGAGGGAACTCCGGAACAACTGAATGAGTTACCCGCCCGGCTCAAAATGAGTGGTATCGAATTCGAAGACGTCACTTTTAGTCCCGACGTCACCTTTCGGGTCGTGCCATTTCGTTCCGAACTTATAGAACATCCGTTTTTTATCCAGCTCGAATTTCCCGAGCGGGCCGGAGCCTTGCACGACTTCCTCAGCTCTGTCAGCAGCTCGGCCAACATTTGTTATTTCAATTATCAGTACACGGGCGAACGGGTGGGACGGGCCCTGATCGGAATTGAATTTGCAAGCGAGTCGAAACGGGAGGAGTTCGTAACCGGCATGAGTTTGGGACATTGGCAATTTCGCGCGTTTGAGGAATTGCCAAAGGAAGTTTTGAACCGGATAACTGGGAATTGAGCTGATTTGCGGGTGAAGCCGGGTCGACACCCTGCAAAGTCGCGCATCCAGCGAGGGCCGCACCAGGGCCGATATTCCGGAGCGCAGTAGAAGATTTGTGAGATTTCCAGGTTAAATGCAGTGCAACACAATACGGTTCTCAAGACCTGACCCCTTTCGACCCCAGCAGCATGGGAATGTATTTCCGTTTAGCCAGTCGCCAAAAAGTGACGAAAAATGCCGAAAGTGGAATGGCCAGGACCATACCCAACAAACCTTTTAGTGCGATTCCCCAGAAAAAGACGGAAAAGATGATAACCGCGGGGTGAAGTCCGGTTCGATTTCCCATGATTTTTGGCGTCAACAACCAGCCTTCGATTACTTGCACCAGGACCATGACCACGATGACCCCCAAGAACAAATTCCAGCCGCCATCCGTTTGAAAATAGGCCAGCGGAAGGGTTACGACCACACCAAGTATGGTGCCCAAATACGGAATCAAGTTCAACAAACCCAGGCTCAAGCCGATAAAGAACCCGGATTTTAACCCGCAAAGGGTAAAACCTGTTCCCAGGAGTATGCCCATGATCAGGGAAATGAGAATTTGACCGCGAAAAAATGCCACAATTATTGCGACGAACTCACGGATTAAAAAGAGAACATCGTCCTGCTGTTCGCGCCTAAGAAAAGGTAGAAAGTTCCTCAATCGCGGAACAACATCCTGGTCAAACTGGAGAAAAAAGAAAAGGTAAACGGGGATGATAGCCACGGCCACGGTCCAGGATAAAAAGCCGGCCAATCCCTGGCCAAAAACTTTCAGTGCGCCACCTGAGGCGGAAACGATTTTCTGAAGGACTTCTACCATTTTTTGGCCGAGTTGATTCAGGTTATCGGCGCTGAAATTGTCCTCAATGAAGGCGAGCCAGCCGGGGGCTCCATCATTCAACACGGTTAGCAGTTTATCGTAGATGGGTGGGATCGATTCGAACAGATGAATGGCTTGCAGTACGATGAACGGCAGGACTCGGAGGGCTATTCCCAGAAGTAAGAGAATTACCAATACATAGAGCAGGATTATTGACCCGAGCCGATTCAAGCGAGTCGCGCGTTGAAGGGCGGCGACAACCGGCTTCAGAAACAGGGTCAGAATGGTTGCGATTGCCAAGGGCCAGATAACGGTGGAGAAGGCGCCAAGGAATTTTGCCGCCGCTACGATTGCCCCTAAAATGAGTAGGACCAGAAGTAGCAGAGCCAGGCCTGTGATCGCCGCGGCAACGATTTTTTTCTGGTGGTCCGACAGCAGTGGTTGGGGCGAGTATGGGTCGCTCATAAGGGCTTTTATACCAATTTAGAATTGAAACGATGTAATGGCAGATTGAGCTGCATCATTTTGTCATTTCAATTCTAAATCGGCACTACTTAAATGGCCCTTTTATTAAACCCAGAACCGAAGGACAAGGGTTAAAAGCCGACCTCTTCACCCAGACCTAAGCTGGTTTTTACATCCGGCCGTTGTTCGAGCTCATTGAGGAACTCCTGCGTGTTGAAGTCAGCCACTACGAAATCATCGAATTCAAAAGTTGGAGTAAGGGTTTGCCCGCTCACCTCCAGCATGCGTTGAAAATCGCCTTTATTGGACTGCACGTCGCGGATATCAATCGAGACTCCATGTTGTCCGAAAAATGCCATTGCGGCATGGCACCAGGGACAACCCGGCTTGATGTAGAGAATGGGATCGGCGCTCATCGTCATCTGGGATTATCGCTTACTGTGTTGAACTTGGGAAAGCTAAAATTAGTTTTGTAAAAAAGCAACCAGACGTTGTCTCTTGTAGCATTTTTTTGATCGTGCATGGTGATAACGATTCATGCAAAATTGGGCTTGAATCCCCAAGATGACCGCCAGGCCAAAACAACCCGCATCGATATTCATTAAAGGCGCCGCCGAACACAACCTGCGCCATATCGATGTTACGATTCCGCGAGGTCAACTGGTCGTAATTACCGGCGTGAGTGGGTCCGGTAAATCGTCCCTGGCTTTTGATACCCTTTATGCGGAGGGTTACCGCAAGTATGTTGACAGCCTGTCGATCAAGGCCCGGCAACTGTTGGAACAAATCAAGCGGCCCGAGGTTGAGTACATCCGCGGATTATCGCCGGTAATTGCCATCGAGCAAAGAGGTGGGGCCAATAACAATCCCCGTTCGACGGTGGCATCGGTAACGGAGATCGCGGATTATGCGCGTTTACTTTGGGCGGTTAAAGGAGTGGCCCGTTGCCCAAATGACGGTGGACTGATCGTGCGCCGGTCGCTGGAAGATTGTCTAAAGCGCATCGAAGAGGAACCGGAAGGAAGTCGCATGATAATTTTGGCTCCCTATCTCGATCAAAAAACCTCGCTCGCCCGTGAGGAAATTCCCAAACTTAAGCAGCGCGGTTTTTCCAGGGTGCGCTTAAACGGTAAGATTCAACTGCTGGATGAACCGGACCTGATCCCGAGGGGCACGAAGCAGATAAAACTCGATTTGGTTATCGACCGGTTAGTTGTAAATAAAGACCAACGTGGTCGCATGGCCGATTCTCTGGAGTTGGCTTTCAGGGAAGGCAACGACCGGGTGATTCTGTTGTTCCAAAATCATAGCCGGGGACCACTGCGTGAAGTGCCTTTGAGTCGAAACCTCAGTTGCTCAATCTGCGGGGAGATTTACGACGCCATTACCCCGCGTCACTTTTCCTACAACCACCGGGAAGGGACCTGCTGGAAGTGCGATGGCCTGGGAACGACACTTCAATTTGTACCCGATTTATTAGTACCGGATCCCCAAAAGGGAGTGCGCAAGGGAGCGGTAAAGCCTTGGCGAATTGGCTCGCGAAGGATGATCATCCGCAGAAATGCACTTCTAAAGCAACTGGCTGAGCAGGTACCTTTCGATCCCCAATTGCCGTGGGGTGATCTCGATGAAGAAATAAAGCAACTTATCTTCTGGGGGTCTGGTGAAAAGACCTACTTATTCAAATTGAAGCCCGGGAATGCAAAACCGCAAACGGCTCCTTTTGAAGGTGTAATACCCGAACTGGCACGAACGTTTCGCCAATCGAGCAGCGCTGGTTATCGAGCACGCTTATTGGCTTATCAGGTAAGTCAGCAATGCGAGAATTGCAAGGGGAGGCGATTGAATGCCCTCGCTCGCAATGTAACGATTGACGGGCTGAGTTTCGATCAATTTATAGCCCAGCCCATTACCAGTGCACGCGACTGGTTAGCCCAACGAATGCGTAACTGGGAGGCGTTTGAGTCCGTTGGGGAAATTGTTACGGGTTTGGCAAAGAGATTGGGGTTTATCAATGAAGTTGGCCTGGGTTACCTGAACCTCGATCGTGAATACCGTTCTTTGAGCGGTGGTGAAGCCCAGCGCGTGCGCTTGGCAACACAACTGGGCATGGGGTTGGTCGGGGTGATTTACGTGCTTGATGAACCAACCATCGGTTTGCATCCCTACGACAATCAAAAACTCATTCAAATGCTGCTGGAACTGCGGGACCGGGGAAATGCCGTAGTCGTAGTCGAGCATGATGAGGAGACGATGAAGCACGCGGACACGATCATCGAGCTGGGTCCGGGAGCTGGAATCGAGGGTGGGAGGTTGTTGTTCGCGGGAACCCCTGAGCAATGCAGACAATCCGTGAAATCGAGGACCGGCCCATTTTTATCCGGTGCAATGGCGGTGCTCAAAAATAGCCCGACGCGGGCTGCCGACGAGCGGGTAATTGAGATTCAGGGAGCACGGGAACACAACTTGAAGTCAATCGATGTAGCTATACCCGTGGGGTTGCTGACTTGTGTGACCGGTGTATCCGGTTCCGGTAAATCGACGCTGGTTAACGATATCCTCGCCAATGCGGCCGCCTTTAAATTGAACCGCGCCAAGACTATTCCGGGCAACCACACCCGCATTGTGGGCTTAGAGCATTTCACCAAGGCCATACGGGTGGACCAGTCCGCTATTGGGAGGTCGCCCCGCTCCAATCCAGCTACTTACGTTAAGTTGTTCGACCAGCTTCGGCAGGTGTTCTCGCGGTGTCCGCTTTCTAAAGTACGTGGTTACAAGCCCAGCCGATTCAGTTTCAATGTCAGGGGTGGGCGCTGCGAACGTTGCCAGGGGGCTGGAATGATTAAACTCGATATGCAATTTCTTGCCGACACCTATGTGGAATGTCCCAGTTGCAATGGAAAACGCTACAACCGCGAAACGCTGGAAGTTCGTTTCAAGGGATTCACCATAGCCGATATTCTGGACATGACGGTGCGGGAAGCCATGGGTGTTTTTTCCAAATTTCCCAAAGTTCATCGCAAGTTGGGAACGTTGGATAAAGTGGGGCTAAGCTATATCAAACTGGGTCAACCGGCTACGACGTTATCGGGTGGGGAAGCACAACGCATTAAACTTTCTCTCGAGCTGAGTCGCAGGGAGCAAGGCGCTTCCCTTTATATTCTGGACGAACCTACCACCGGACTTCATTGGATCGATATTCAGTTGCTCATGGATTTGCTCCTCACCCTGCGCGATAACGGAAATACGGTGATCATTATCGAGCACAATCTCGATGTGATCAACCTGGCCGACTGGATTGTGGATCTCGGTCCGGGAGGAGGAAATGACGGCGGCGACCTTATGTATTCCGGTCCTCGGGCGGGTTTGGAAGACTGCAAAAAATCACTAACGGGACAGACCTTAAAGGCGTCCAAAAAACGGCAGCGATGAAAATTGTCTTGGAACAGGCAAGTGGGATCACTTATTCCAGTACTTAGATATGCGGGCTAAAAAGATTTCCATGGGGATCGGTTTCCTCATCTTTGCATTGGGCGGCTCGGTGGTGGGTAAGTTGAATGTGCAATGGCCAACCGAACATCCCCCAGTCGACATGCGAAATTCTTTTTACGCCCTGTTGCAGCCAACCGACTCGAAAAAAATCCAATCCGGCAACTTCGGTTGTGTGCGCTCGGAAGGCGCTCGGTTTCACGAGGGTATCGATTTGAAGGCTTTTACTCGAGACGCGCGTGGCGAGCCTACCGATTTGGTGCGCTCGGTTCTTGCGGGAACGGTGGTCTACACTAATAAGGAAAGAAGCAAATCAAGTTATGGCCGCTATGTGCTGATAAAACACTCCGATGGCGAAATGACCTTTATGAGCCTTTATGCCCATCTGCGGGCCATAGAGGGTGGAATTGTCAAGGGAGCGCGGGTCGCAGCCGGTCAAAAAATTGCCATCATGGGCCGTTCGGCTTCCTACACCATTCCCCAACACCGGGCCCATTTGCATTTTGAGGTTTGCCTCCGGCTAACGGACAGCTTTCAGAGCTGGTATGACTGGAAGGAATATGGTGACGCCAATGTCCATGGAATCTACAACGGCAAGAATCTGGTTGGGATTGATCCGGTCACTTTTTTTGAAGAAACCCAATGGGGTGATGCTGAGACGCTGCGCTCCGTGCTGGAAAAACAGGCCACTGCCTTCACGATCGTGGTATCCACCAAACAGGTACCGGACTTTGTGCGTCGTTATCCGGCTTTGGTGGCGAGTGTCATTCCGACTGACGGGTTGGCCGGTTGGAGGGTCGATTTTACCTGGTATGGAGTTCCCAAAAAGTGGACTCCATTGATAGCGAAGAAAGGCCGCAAATCGAACGGCAAGGTGGCGCTGGAAAGTTACCACCCCAATCTGGTGGTCGAAAACAGTTGCCGGGGCATGCTGCGTTTTCGCAACGGAAAACCCACCATCGGGCCCGGCCTGAAATCCTCAATTCAGTTATTGTTTGGTTACCGCTGATATTTAACATTTCCTCGTCACGAATTGGGTGATGTCGCGTTCGCTCGGTAGGTAAGCTGTCGCATTCGCTCGGTAGTGAGACATCCGGGTTAGTGTCAGTATTTTCCTATAGTAGAGCCTATCCCAGAACCCGGGATTTGAAAACGAGTAGGGAGTGCAGGGCCTAAATTTTCTCAGCTACGCTCGATTCGAGCCTTGCTGCGTCTTTCAAACTCACCTGGATTCAATATATTCAGCTTAATGCGGGATTTCGGGCATGCGGCGGCCTTACCACTGCTGGCAGGTTCAGTTTTGATGAGAAGGCCGCGGGACTCTCGGCGTTAAAGCTGGACGAAGCAAACTTTGAAAGGTTACCGTATCAGTAGAATAAGTTTCATTATTTTTATTCATACCAAAGTCGTGTTTCTTGGAAAAGGTAGGGCTCGATCGCCGAGCGAGCCGTTGTGCTAGCGGCGGTTTTGGCAAAACCGCCCTACCCCTAAAGCCTGATGTATAGAGACTCTATTTAGGGCGAATCGAGGATTTTCACCTCCTTTCGCCCGATTTTTTTTAGTCTAATACCTTGTCTCTCAATGGCTTAAGCGTCTGGGATAGGCTCTATAGTAACCCCCTTCCAGGGTACGGACCGGAGATATCGGTAACCAGATAGACTGGAGACATCGGTTAAAGTCCAACTGGGCATTATGCCCTGGAAAACTGTAGATCTAATGGACCGAAACTTACGATACATACAACCCTTAATCTGTTGAATTGTAGGCTACTCCTCCAAGAGTTTAAGATTCTCGATCCTTTGGAAATGACGGTGGTTTTTGGTTGCGAGGTGAGCGTTAAGTGCGAGTGCATGACCCGCAATCTGGCAGTCGAAGTCACCGATCGATATCCCCTCTTTAGCTAAGGTTCCAAGGATTTTTCCTGTCGATTCAGCCGCCTTGCTGCCGAAGGATACGCGTTGGGCGGCAGCGAGTAGCTTTTCAACTTTTATCCTCTCGGTTTTTCCACCCGAGTGGTAAACCCCTGCCCAAAGTTCTGTCTCGACCACTGATGAAATGCAGAACCGGTGTTCTCGCCATTTTTCGGGCAATGGATTGCCGCGCATAATTTCTATGCACCATGAGGTATCCAGCAATACGAGCGCCATTAGAGTTTAGCTCGCACTCCGGTCTTTGTTTGAGGGAGGCGCTTAATCGTTTTACCGCCGTAGGATGCGCACTCTTCTGCAACTTTCCACAGGTCTGATTGTTTTGGTCGCACGATGATGACCTTTCCTTTCCGCTCCAGCTCAACCTCGGTGACATCCCCTATCCAGGCTTTCGGTAATCGCACCGCCTTGGACCTACCATTAGTAAATAGTCGTGCAGTTTTCATGGTATCTATCGCGGTATATATCTAAATAAGGGTCAAGCAATAAAAAAAAGGTCAATCCAATTCTTCATGATGTTTGGTTAACTCGGAGGGGATGCGCCTTACCCATTTAGAATTGAAATGATGTAATGGCAGAATGGATTTTTGAAATATCGGTGCTGGAGCGGACTTCGTTGGACTCGGAAGGGATCTAACCTTGTCTCGGGGAATTTCTTGGGGAAGGGGTCAAGCCTTGCATTTTGGCATGGCTGCAAAAATGCAAGGCATGACCCCGATGGTCGACCCGGCATCACCCGCGCATCGTCTCGAAGCCCACACCAGCGCTCGATCTTCGTTCGCTCGCTACGAATTTTATGAGATATCGTAACTACTCAGGTATCTTAAACAATCGTCCGCATGGATGTTTTAATGATAACCTATTACGAAACTGTAGGAGGGGGTTTATCCCCCGATTGCGGTGAGGCCATTTGGAAGATCGGGGGATAAACCCCCTCCTACAGTTCTCTCAATCACCATCCCATGAAAATTTTCTCGTTTCTTCTTATTATCCTTCTGCCTTCATCCTTTGTCCTTGAAGCAAAGCCCAATTTCATTCTCATACTTTCCGACGATCTAGGCTATGGAGACCTGAGTTGTTATGAGATATCCAGGTTAGCGCCTGGCTGCGCCGCGCTGACGCAGGACCTCGTAGAGGCAGACCCCGGTTGCCACCGAGATGTTGAGGCAGGGGACGTTTCCTTGCATGGGAATTTTTACCAGCTCGTCGCAGGTGTCGGTAGTCAGGCGACGTAGGCCGCTGCCTTCGGAACCCATGACAACGCCTACGGGTCCGGTCAGGTCGAGGTCATAGAGCGCCCGGGTAGCCCGGTCGGAGGTTCCGATGAGAAAGAGGCCAGCTTCTTTCATTTTGTTCATGGCCTGAGCTAGGTTGGTGACCTGGACCAGAGGAACGGATTCCGCTCCCCCGCAGGCGACCCGGCGGACGGTTTCGGTAATGGAGGCTGCTTTATTTTTAGGGGTAACCACGGCGATTACACCCACTGCGTCAGCGGTGCGCAAACAGGCGCCCAGGTTGTGAGGGTCTTCGATGCGATCGAGGATGAGCACACAGGGGTTGGGAAGGGTAGAGATTTTTTGGTAGAGCTCATGCTCATACATTGTGGGAATAGGCGCATGCAATTTTATGTGCTTGCTTTCGCGATGTTTTGGTTTTGTTCGTCGTCTGAGCATGCTATTTGAAGAAGGAAAGGGCGTTGGGAGGAAGGGGTCAAACCTTGCATCTAGCATTAACATGCAAGATGCTAAGGAATGACCCCGACGGGCGTGCAAGGAATGACCCCGACGGGCGTGCAAGGAATGACCCCGACGTGGCCTAGAATACATTTTTATAGGCGACTGAGCCTTCGTGCTGAACAGGGCCCCAAGACGATCATTGGAGCTTGCGATGGGATACGATGAGGTCGATGATGGACGGGTCTTGAGGTCCACGCCAAATCGTCGTCAGTTTCTCAAAACCTGTGCCGCCACCGGAGCCTTATGGGGGATGGGAGATTTTGGCCTTCACCCCAATATTCCCAGCTTAAGTGCGGCGGAATCCAGAATACCGGCGGATTTGGTGCAGTTCAGCCCGGAAATTGAACCCATGGTGCGTCTGTTGGAGGAGACTCCCCGTTCCCGTCTATTGGAGGAGGTTGCTTACCGCATTAAAACGGGAACCCGTTACCGGGAAGTGTTGGCGGCTCTGTTTCTGGCCGGTGTGCGCAATATTCAACCCAGGCCCGTCGGATTTAAATTCCATGCCGTGTTAGTGGTCAATTCCGCTCATTTGGCCAGTCTGAATTCTCCCGATTCTGACCGGTGGCTTCCCATATTCTGGGCCCTAGATTATTTTAAATCGTCCCAGGCTCGTGACCTATTGCAGGGAGATTGGGCTTTGTCGTCTGTTGACCAAGCAAATTTACCGCCTTCAACTCAGGCAAAGGGCCTATTCATGGAAGCCATGGACCAGTGGGACGAAGCCAAAACCGACGTGGCTATAACCGCTCTGGCCCGGAGCGCAAGCGAACGGGAGCTATTCAATTTATTTTGCCGCTACGGGGCACGGGATTTTCGCGATATTGGTCACAAGGCCATCTACGTGGCAAACGGATGGAGGACCCTGCATACTATCGGATGGCAACATGCAGAGCCGGTACTGCGATCGCTGGCTTATGCATTGCTGGAACGCGGTAGAAGTAATCCCGCAGAAAATGAATATGAAGCGGACCTGCCGGGACGAAGCAATTTGATGGCCTTAAAGCAAATTCGTCCGGGCTGGCATCAGGGCGAAACCAAACCAGAAGCCACCGGAGATCTTTTAAATGTGCTTCGCCAAGGCAACTGGCAAGATGCCAGCGGGAAAGTGATTGAGCTGCTCAACGGCGGGATCGACCCCCAATCCATCTGGGATGGGCTTTTCCAACACGCCGCTGAAATGATGATGCGGCAGCCCGGCATCGTTTCGCTGCACGCCTGCACGAGCACCAATGCGATGCACTTTTTGTACAAGAAGGCCACCAATGACGAGATGCGCCGATTTCTCATCTTGCAGAACGCGGCTTTCCTGACTCTCTTTCGCCGCGCCGGTGGAGTAGGGGACGGCATCTCGATTGAAAACTTTAACGCCGCCGAAGGCCAACCCCGTCTCGAGGATATTTTTGGCAGTATTGGTAAAAACCGGCTAGAGGCAGCGCGAAAGGCGCTGGCGTTTTTGCAACAGTCGGGGGATCCGCGGTCATTCGTCGAGGCGGCGCAGCGCATGATCTACCTCAAGGGCAGGGATTCGCACGATTACAAGTTCAGTTCTGCCATGCTGGAGGATTTTCATCACCTGTCGCCGGGACTGCAGGCGCGGTTCCTTTCGGCCCTCGTTTTCTGGCTGGATGGAAGCGACCGGCCGGATAATCGATTGGTTGCGCGCACGAGGGCCGCGTTTAGCTAAATTGTATCGTGTTGGATTGAGGAATCGGCTTTTGCCGTGGCCGGGGCTAACCCGGCAAGTTGGAAAAAGTAGATGTTCTTGCGTGAGTGGTGTGAATATTTTAGCAGCTATATACTGATTGATACGTTTTGAAACCGGGACTCCATATCTTAAGCTGTTTTCTTTTGGCCGTTGCCTTGGTTGGCGGCGCTGGCCAGAGGCCCAATGTTCTCATGATCTGCATCGACGACCTCAACGACTGGGTCGGTTATCTGGATGGACATCCCGATGCCAAAACTCCACACATCGATAAACTCGCCTCGGAGGGCCGGGCGTTTGCAAATGCGCATTGTTCGGTGCCGGTTTGTTCGGCCTCGCGGATCAGCATCCTATCCGGCATTCATGCCACTACGCATGGAAGTTACGAGCTGGGGCCGAATTACCATTTAATTGAGCGCTTGCGAAACGTTCCCACCATCCACCGCTATTTCAAGGATCGAGGCTACACTACCCTGAGCGGCGGCAAAGTCCTCCACGGCAAATTCGAAGGTTTTGTCGCGGACGACATCGACCAAACCATTGGCGAGGGGCGGGGTGGGCCGAAACCCCCAACCGCGTTTCACTGGGAGCCTCAAGTTTGGGATTGGGGCGCTTTCCCCGAAACCGACGGCCAGATGTTTGATTATCAATTGGCCGAAGCGGCGGTGGAAGCATTGCAAAAAAGCTATGACAAACCTTTTTTTATGTCGGTGGGGTTTTTCCGGCCTCACGTGCCGATGTATGTTCCGCCCAGGTGGTTCGATCTCTTCGACCGCAATGCGCTCACCTTACCCCATGCGCCTAAAGCGGACTTGGACGACATTCCCGATAACTTTAAAACCATGGACCAAGTGGCGCCGGCCCATGACATGATTGAAGAAGCTGGATTGTGGCGCGGTTTTGTCCATGCCTACTTGGCATCGAGCAGCTTTACAGATCACTGCGTGGGAACTGTCCTGACAGGGCTGCGCAACAGCCCTTATTCAGACAATACATTGGTAGTTCTTTGGAGCGACCATGGATTTCACTTGGGCGAAAAACAACATTGGGCCAAACGTACCCTCTGGGAAGAATCGACTCGCATTCCCTTCATCATAGCCGGCCCCGGTATCGAGCCGGGGGAACATTGCAAAGAAGCGGTTAGTCTTCTCGACGTCTATCCCACTTTGTTGGAATTGTGCGGACTCCCCGGCAATCCCTTGCTCGAAGGTATCAGCGTCGTTCCGCAAATTGAAGATCCGCAAACCCCGCGCGTCAGCCCGGTCATAACCTCGAGTTATGAAGGAAATCATGCGATCCGTAGTCGCGATTGGCGATACATCCGTTACCAGGATGGCGCCGAAGAGCTTTACCATAACCGAATCGATCCCAACGAGTTTAGAAATCTCGCTTCCGACCCGGCCTTTGGCGCGGTCAAAAGCTGGCTTGGGGAATGGATACCTCGAAATGCCGCCCCCGAAGTGATTCCGCTGGAAACCCGCATCAAACAACGTGAAAAGCGAAAATTACGGTTCCACGATAACCGGCCGGTAGAATAGTTCTTTTCGGAAGGTGGCCAACCTGGTTGGGTTGTTCAAAGGGGGTCAAACCTTGTCCCGGGGAATTTCTCAGGGAAGGGGTCAAGCCTTGCATTTTGGCATGGCTGCAAAAATGCAAGGCATGACCCCGACGGTCAATGCTTTGGATATCATCGGAAACGCGGGTTAACTTAGCGCCACACTTGTCAGTCCCTCCAGCGGCGGTGGCCCCAGATATACTGGTCGGGCGCCTGGCGAATTGCCTCTTCCAGGAGACGGGTTAATTGAGTGAGGATAGCACGGTTGTCCTCATTTTTATTTCCACTGGGCTCGTATTGAATGAGATGGGAGGTGGAAATCTCATATTGTAGGGGACCAACCCGTTTACAGGCGCCAAAACAGAGAGGCGTCCGCGTAACCAGATGGAGCATGGCTGCTGTCTTGAAGGTCGCTGCCGGGTGACCAAAAAAATCGATCATCATGCCATACTTACCGGCGTGCTGATCAAAAAGCAGGGCCAGGATTTCCTTGTTTTCGAGCACCTCCATAAAGCGTGCCGGGTTGCGGTCATGTTTAGGGATGGGGCGAAACCGGTAGGAGGATTTGCGGCTTTGAACCAGCTTTTCCATGCGAGGATTGTTCATTTTTCGGGTAATTCCGGCGACGGGCTTGTAGCGGGAAAGAAAGTGGGCGGCAACTTCCCAATTTCCAAAGTGTCCCGATGCCACAATCAGGCCCTGGTCCGGGTTCTCCAGGGCGGACAGCACATCTGGTTTGATATCGAGCCTTACATGTTGGTGGCATTTTTCGCTGGAGAGAAACTGATTCGATCTCAGGGAATCTACTATGACCAAAGCCATGTGTTGGGTAGCTCGCCTGGCTATGGTGAGAGCCCGCTTTGGATCGGGTTCAATTTTGCTCCGCACAATATTTTCGCGTGCGACTTGCCGGCGCTCGTGGTCAATTAACCACCAAAGGCTGGCGGCAACCCGGGCAACCATGCAGGAAACTCCATAGGGCAGGATGTCTACAAAAAAGAGTATAATGCGGGCCAGGCAGTACTCGATTAGATGACGGATACTCTTCAAGCGCCTTTTTCGATCAGCAGAGAGGTCATTTCTCCAATGGTGCGAATCGAGGTGATGTCCTTGGCTTCCAGGTGCACTCCGAGCTCTTGCTCGACATCGTAAAGCAGGTCCAAAATGGTGAGTGAGTCCAGCCCCAGGGATTCAATAGTTGAGTGGGGACCGTAGTTACTCCAGTCGAGTTCCTCAGTGGCGGACATTTCCATGATTTCGCGCAACTGTTGAATGATAATTTCTGCTTTTGAATTTTCACTCATAAATAGGTATCAGGTTGTTGGTCCCAAAATCAGGACTCCGTTTCCACCGCCGAAACCGAAACTGTTATTCATAGCCGGCGCCCGGTTTATGGATACAGGTTTATTTCCGACAAGGTTCAACTTACATTCCGGATCGGGATTTTCAAGGTTGAGATTTGGAGGTGCCATGCCGTGCTCCATCGCTAGTAGGGTCACGATGGTTTCCAGAGCTCCGGATGCTCCCAGGGTGTGCCCGAAAAAACTTTTATTGGCAATGACGGGAACCCGGTCAGCGGCACTACCAAAAACCGACCGCACCGACTGGCTTTCGGTGGCGTCGTTGCTTTGCGTGGCCGTGCCGTGCGCGTTAATCAAGGCCACCTCCTCTGGTTGGATGCCAGCTTCGGTCAGAGCCATGCCAATGGCCTTGGCCTGTCCTTCCACGCTGGGGCGAGTGATGTGCGATGCGTCGGAGGATTCGCCATAACCGAGAATTTCCCCACGAATCCTTACCCCTCTCGCCATCGCGTGGTCGCGTGATTCCAAGAGCAAAGCTCCGGCTCCTTCTCCCAACACGGTTCCCTTACGATCTCGGGCGAAAGGACGGCATGCTTTTGCCGGGTCCTCAATTTGCGACAGCGCCCCAATATTGTTCCACACACCAAAGAAGAAGGGGTCAAAGAACCCGTCGGAGCCTCCGCACAGAACTGTCTCGGCGTAACCATCCCGGACCATGCGGAAGGCCGTTCCGATGGCATTGGTGGCTGCATTACAGGCTGATACCACCACGTAGTTGGCGCCGGTTAACTTAAACTGCATGGAAATGCCGGCGGAAATGGCGTTGTACATACATCGGGGTACGGTGGTCGGGCGCAGGCCGGCTGGCCCCTTTTCAAAAAATGCCTTAAAGGCGTTGTAGTGGCTTTGGGCGCTTCCGACGCCAGTTCCAAATATGACGGCCACATCCTGTTCTTTCCAAGGTGGTTGTGCCTTGATGAGTTTGGCTTGTGTAAGGGCTTCCCAGGCAACCACCACGGCCAAGTCTAAGGAACGGTCAATGGGACGGCGGCGCAACTCTTTGAGTTTTCCTCCGATCAGCCCCTCGGGCACTTCTGCTCCAATACCGATTTTGTAACCGGTAGTGTCAATGGCGCGCAAGGGCGCTATGCCGCTCTTTCCTTCCATGAGGTTTTTCCAGACCAACGGTTCGTCTATGCCCAATGCGCATGCAATGCCCATGCCGGTTACCACCACGCGAGGCGGTGAAAAAGGATGGGAGCTGGACCGATTTTCCATTGGCATTATCCGTACATGAACTGACCCCCATCGACGTGGATAACTTGTCCGGTCAGGTAGGAGGCTTCGTCCGAGAGCAGAAAAGCGACCACGTTTGCCACATCCTGTGGCCTGGCCAATCGGTTTAAAGGTATTGCCAGCTTGCTTATGTTTTCCTTGGTCAAACCTTCGGTCATATCCGTATCGACCATACCGGGCGAGACGGCGTTGCACCGTATGCCAAAGCGGGCTGCCTCCAGGGCAAAGCTGCGGGTCAGGCTGATCAGACCGGCCTTGGAGGCCGCATAGTCAGCGCCCATCATCCGCCCGGGACCGTGGGCAGCCAGGGATGCTATATTAACGATCGACCCCGATCTGGCCAGCCGCATTAACCGGTAAGCTTCCTGACAAGCTACAAAGGCGGATTCGAGGTTGAGCTGCTGGGTGGCGCGCCAGTCGTCCAGTTTGAGACCGCGAAAAGCCACCGGACGGCCCGCACCGGCATTGTTTACCAAACCATCGAGCCGTCCCGCTTGATCGAAGACCGCCTTGACCAGTTGGCCTGCCGCTTTCGGTTCGGATAGATCCGCCGAAACCGGAATTGTCCGGCGGGGATGGATTTCAGAGCAGACAGTTTTTACCTGGTCCAGGTTGCGACCGTGAACGGCAACCGTGGCTTCCCTCTGCGCAAGGGTATCTGCAATGGCTCTTCCAATACCCCGGGTGGAGCCGGTAACCAGGATTACTTGTCCACTTAAGGTCGAGGCCATGCGTTATTTGGGAAGGGAATTTGGTAGGGTTGTAGGCCGCAAGAAGGGGGTCAATCCTCGAATCGAAATGGGATCAATCGGGTATGGGAGCCAGCCGGTGTCATGCCGTTGAAAAGTGATGCCTTTTGTAAATCTTTGCGGTGGGAAGGGGTCAATTCTTAAATCCTGCATTAACATGCAAGATTACAAGAAATGACCCCAACGGGTATCTCCTTGCGCTTCATACACTTTTACAAGACAACCGACCCTGTAAGGCATCACTTTTTACGTCTTGACCCCTTCCTTCTCCGAGA
Source organism: Opitutales bacterium (assembly GCA_965250065.1). Lineage (GTDB taxonomy): Bacteria > Verrucomicrobiota > Verrucomicrobiia > Opitutales > UBA2995 > JAABVD01. The sequence goes on along the minus strand of OZ252288.1, from coordinate 3,014,723 downwards.
TGATCGAACATTCCAGAAGTCGCTTAACTAAGTGACATTCCGTCTTGACCCCTTCCTTTTCCGAGGTAGTCATACGTCCTAAACCTGCCTTAACTAAGCAGCGCCAATCAGGTTTGACCTTTTCCTAACTCTAAGTAGAGCCTATCCCAGAAACCGGGATTTGAAACTTCATTTCGAACCATCGTAGGAGCGGCTTTACGCCGCGATCCCACCAAACAGCCTCGAAGCAATCGCGGCGTAAAGCCGCTCCTACAACTTAAAACTTTGAATGGTTACCGTATCAGTAGAATTGGTTTCATTATTTTTATTCATACCAAAGTCGTATTTCTTGGAAAAGGTAGGGCTCGATCGCCGAGCGAGCCGTTGTGAAAGCGGCGGTTTTGGCAATACCGCCCTACCCCTAAAGCCTGATGTATAAAGGCTCTATTCAGGGCGAATCGAGGATTTTCACCTCCTTTCCCCGACTTTTATTAGTCTAATACCTTGTCCCTCAATGGCTTAAGCGTCTCGGATAGGCTCTAAGCAAGGGCGATTTGTGGTTAACCCCTCTAAGGTTAAAATTTTGCGTCGGGGCTGTTGAAGCGGGGGTCGTCCTTTTCGTTTATGTTGTATTGATACTGGGTATCATTGAACTCTTTGGCCACCTGTTTGGCATACTCGGGGTCGAGGCTCTGGAGGTGTTCCAGAGTATTGCTCACTTCCGTGAGAAAAGCATCGTATTGTTTTTTTCGATACTCCTCCTTGGCGCGCTGTTCCTGAGAGCGGCCAACTATTGGAATGGTCCAGTGGTTTAAAATATTGTTTTCGAAGTTGGTGTAGTACTCTTCGGTCAGGTAGACGCCTCCGGAAGCCGGATCAATCACGTCGAGATTCTTGATTTCCGACATCCGCATAAGCGGGGAATAGAGTTCGCTGATCTGGAATTCGCGAAGTTCCACCGTATCGAGTCCCTGCTCTTCTTCCGGAATTTCTTCTTCGGCCAGGCGACGGTCTTGCATATTTCTCTGCTTCATTAATTGGTCGATAGCCGCTTGGCGTTCCGCGGCTTTTTGTTCGGACGATTTGAGCGGGGTGTCGTTCTCAACCTCAACCTTTTCCTCTTCGGGGTTTGGTTTTTCCCATTTGTACATGGTGGTTATGTAATCCGAGACTGTGGCGGTTTTAAATCCCTCATCCTTGCCGTTTCCCTGCGCCAAAAGTGCCAGGGGGGAAAGCAGGATAAGGGCATTTACCGCATGTAATTGAAATTTCATAGGGCCAATATTTGGAAGAAATTGTCAGGGTAAATTAGAAAGCGGAAAATCAGGAAAGTTTCAAGTATAATACGTTCGGAAGGGGTCAAACCTTGAATCAGTTGACTCCGCAAGCTTCGTCAAGATGGCAAGGAATGACCCCGACGTCGCCCGGGCTAAGATTTTGTTTTATGGTTCTAACTCGGTTGTGAGTTATACGGGTCAGGCGGTGCCTTGGTGGATGGAGACGATGCCCAGGGTCATGGGATGGGCGAGGACGTTTTGGAAGCCCGTTGCTTGCAGTTCCGATATGAGGCCTTCACGCTGGGGGAATTGCTCAATGCTACAACCCAGGTAATGGTAGGCCTTGGGTTGGCCCGTTATCCAGCCGGCCAGGGCAGGGAGCACATATTTCAGGTAGGTATAATAAAGGGGGCGAAACAAGCCATAAGGTTGTGAAAATTCCAGTATGAATAGTTTCCCCCCAGGGCGGAGGATGCGCCGTATTTCGCCCAATCCGCGGGAGCGGTTTTCCAGGTTGCGAATGCCGAATGCCACGGTTACGGCGTCCACTGAATTGCTTTCCAGGGGCAGGTCGAGGATATCTCCCGGCCGGAAGTGTACATCGGGAATGGGATTCCGGTTCAGGCGTTTGCGTTCCGCCTCATCCAACATGGGCTGGCAAAAGTCCAATCCTTGCACTTCGGTTTGATTTCCCAGCTTTCTGTTTAATGCGAAGGCCACGTCGCCACTGCCGGTAGCCAGATCGACCACGATGCGGGGATTGCATTGTTTGACTAATCTGACCAGGACCCGGCGCCACCAGAAATCGACACCCCCGCTCAATAAATGATTGGCCAGATCGTAGCGCTTGGCGATTCCGCCGAACATGTTGCGAACCGCTTCTGCTTCGGGCATGGTTACTCAAAGGTTTTAAACGCCTTGGAAAGTGTGGGCATTATTGAATTAATAGTCCTTGGGTAGTGAGAGATGCAGGTTAGAATTGCCGGGTAGCACAGCAGGATTTTTTGAAGCATTTGCAGTTATTCTTTTTTTGCTGGTGTGGGCAAAGATTTATTTTGGGGAGTGGTATTTTTGTGCTTAAAACTTTCCACGACCCATTTGGACAATTCGGCATCCGGATTTTCCACCGCTTCGTGGGTGATAAGAAAGCGGGTCTGGCCGGAATTGCGGGCCACGATTTTCAATCCGTGCTGGTAGTCCTTGAAGAGCTGTTCACAGAGTGAATTGGTGGAGCGGTCTTCATCGACCGCCTTGGCCACCAGTTTTTCGCAGGCTTCCTTGGAGAATTCAATTTCGAGGCCGTGATTCTGGCGAAAGTTCCTCTGAAATTCTTCCACCCTTTTAATCAGAAAGTCGTTCAAGGCTTCTTGGTTATGCATGAGCAGGTCGGCCAAGGCCTTGTGCGGATCCTTTACGGTTTCGGTGGTGACTTCAAAATTGTGAATGAGAGTGGAGGAGAGATCGAATTTAAAATCGCGAAAGGTTTTTTCCAATACGGTCATGAGGCCGCGGGCCCCGGTCTTTTCCCTGGCGGCGCGTTGGGCGATTTGCAGGATGGCTTCGTCGGTAATGGAAAAGTCGATGTCGTAACCTTTGAAATCGCGCCGGTATTGATCGAGAATGCTGCCTTCGGAATTCTTCAGGATTTCAGCAAGGTCCTCAGCCGATAGGGGTTCGCAGGCCACTCGGACCGGCAGGCGACCAATAAATTCAGGTTCAAACCCGAAGTCGATGAAGTCCCTTGTTTCGGTGAGGTTGAGGAAATGGGCATCCTCTTTCTCGGTGCGCTCCTGGGAGAAACCGATCTGGCTTCGGTCGAGCCGCTTTTTAACGTTTTCGGCCAGCTTGTCGAAAGCGCCGGATACGATGAACAAAATGTTTTTAGTACTGAGGGCCCGTTTCTGGCTTTTCCCCCCGCGACTCATTTCCATCATGGCCTGCATCTGACCCATCATATCGTGCGGGCTAAACAGGTTTACATCGGTATCTTCCATGAGCTTGAGCAGGTTAATTTGCACCCCGCGTCCGGAAACGTCCTTGCCAACCAAGTTGCTGCTGCCGGCGATCTTGTCGATTTCGTCGATATAAATAATGCCGTATTGGGCCAGTTCGGCATTGTTATTGGCCAGTTTGTACAGGTCGCGAACCAGGTCCTCCACGTCACTGCCCACATAGCCGGTTTCGCTGAATTTGGTGGCATCGGCTTTGACGAAAGGCACGCCAATCAGTTTGGCGATGTTGCGCATGAGGTAGGTTTTTCCGACTCCGGTCGGGCCCAGAAGCAGAATATTTTGTTTCTGGTACTCCATTTCCGCCAGTTGGGGTTCTTCGATGCACTGGCGCACGTGATTGTAGTGATCGCAGATGGCCACTGAGAGTACTTTTTTGGCTTCATCCTGGCGGATAACGAAACGATCGAGGTAGTCGCGAATCTCCTTTGGTTTACGATTAAAGGCGCGAATCCGTGTTAAAACCTCGTTTTTTTTTTGGGGTTCTTCCGGAGGGCTTTGGGGCGGGCTAGTCTGTTGAGGCGGGACGTAGGACGATACGGTAATGTTGGGATTACTGGACTTTAAAAGGTCTTGCAGTTGTTTTTGGATTTCCTCGAAGGGATTTTTTGTGTCTTTGTCACTCATATACTTGTAAAATTACCAAGCAATTTTTGCTTTGCCGTTGACGAATGGTAAAAGGCTTTTTTTCATTGGCATACATTAATTTAGAAACCGAGCTAAGGACCTTATGCCAGACAATTTGACAAAGCGAGACATCGTTCTGGATATTTACCAGAGGACAAGTTATCCACAAAAGGAGGTTAAGGAGGTCGTTCAACATACTTTGGATGTGATCGCCCGTTCTTTAAGCTCTGGCCAGAATGTGGAGCTGAGAAATTTTGGTGTTTTTGAGATTCAGGTCCGCAAAGCACGCGTTGGCCGCAACCCGAACAAACCGGAAACGGATGTGATCATTCCGACCCGGGCGGTGGTGAAGTTTAAAGTGGGAAAAGAACTTAAAGCTAATTTGAAGGAACTGAACCTGGACAAACTTCGATCCTGAACCGGACTTCCCGGCAGACTCCCCCGCACCTTTCCCAATGTTTAAAACCCTACCCGGATTCAGGGATTTTTACCCTGAAGATTGCGCCGTGCGCAACCACTTGTTTCGGATTTGGCGACACACCGCGCGTTCTTTCAATTTTAAGGAATGCGATGGCCCCATCCTGGAATCGCTGGAATTGTTCAAGGAAAAGTCGGGTGATGAAATCGTGAGTCAGTTATTTGCCTTTACCGACCAGGGTGGCAGAGAAGTGGCGCTGCGACCGGAGATGACTCCGAGTATGGCCCGCATGGTGGCAGCCCGGGCCAAGGCGATGAAGCGGCCGATCAAGTGGTTTTGCATTGAGGAAAATTTTCGTTACGAGCGTCAGCAAAAAGGACGTTTGCGTTCGTTCTACCAATTTAATGCCGATATCTTTGCTGAAGAGGGTGTGGGAGCGGATGCCGAGATCATAGCGGTGCTCATTCACAGCCTGACGGCAATGGGCCTGGCGGAGAACGATTTTGTCATTCGCATCAGCGATCGGGACTTGTGGATATTGTATTTAAAGAGCGTGGGATTGGAGCAGGATACCGTCGTGGCGCTGCTCGGTTTGATCGACAAGAGGGAACGTTTGCCACGTGAAGTGCTTTTGGAAAAGTTGCAGCCTTATTTCAACGAGGCGGCGGAGGATTTTTTGCTCAAGATCGAAACACTGACACGAGTGAGGGACATGGAGGACCTGTCGGAGTTTTTTAAGGTGCAGGTATCCGGACGGGAGCTCCTTGCAGCCCTGGAAAGGCGCTTATCCGCCTGGGCCGAGTTGCTAAGCCGGCTGGAGAGTATGGGATTTGCAAATTGCGTTTACATCGACCTGGGAATTGTGCGGGGCTTGGCCTATTACACGGGATTTGTCTTCGAGGCTTTCGATATCCGCGGAGAACATCGAGCCATCGCCGGGGGAGGTCGCTATGACCACTTGGTAAAAAAGCTTGGCGGGCCCGCTATACCCGCAGTGGGATTTGCTATGGGTGATGTGGTGATCGGGGATTTACTGGAGGGAAAAGGATTGCTTCCTGGTTACCGGCAAGTACCTGACATCTATATTATAATGGGTGAAGGTGACTCGGCTGCGGTGGCCCTCAGCCAAATTCAAAAACTGCGCCGGGCCGGCTATAACGTGGAGTATGCCCTACGTCCGGTGGCTTTTGGCAAACAGTTCAATGCGGCCAATGACAGTGGAGCAAAGCTGGCAGTCATTTTAGGGGAAGCAGAGGTGGAAAAAGGCGTGGCGAAGGTGAAGCATCTTGAGAGCGGGGAAGAAGAGGAGGTGCATTTGGCGGGGCTGGTGGCGGCGTTGACCGAACCAGCCAGCTAGCCAGCAAAGAGTCACGAGGTTGAAGCATGGCCTCGATTTCGTCATTGCAATTGAAAAAGGTGGATTGTGTATTCATCCGTTTTTCTGACCGATACCCAATGAAAATTATAGTTGCCGATAGAATTGCCGCCAGTGGGGTGGAGTATCTACAAAAGCAGGATGGTTTCGAGGTGGTGGAAGCCTATGGATCATCTCCGGAGGATGTATTGGAGTTGGCCCGGGACGCGTCAGCCTTCGTGGTACGCAGTGAGACGAAGATCACCGCCGAGGTGATTAATGCCGCCCCCAAATTGAAGGTGGTGGGCCGTGCTGGAGTCGGGGTGGACAATATTGATATTGAAGCTGCCTCGCAAAAGGGGGTGTTGGTCATGAATTCCCCCGGGGGCAACACGATTGCCACGGTGGAGTTGACCTTTACCCATATACTTTGCGGCGCTCGCCAGGTGGCCCAGGCAAATGTCTCCATGACAGCGGGTAGTTGGGAGCGCAAAAAGTATGGTGGAGTGGAAGTTCTTCGCAAGAACCTGGGCATTCTGGGACTGGGACGGATCGGCAGTGAAGTCGCTTCTCGAGCCCAGGCGTTTGGCATGCGGGTCATTGCCTATGATCCTTACCTGGCCCCGGCCCGGGCCAAGCAGATCGGGGTGGAGTTGCACGATCTGGATACGGTGTTAAAAGACGCCGATTTTTTAACGGTGCACATGCCTTTAACCGGGGGCACGCGCAACCTGATCGATAAGGAGGCATTCGCCAAGATGAAGGATGGGGTACGCATCTTTAATTGTGCCCGGGGCGGAATCATTAATCAGGAGGATATAGTCGAGGCCATCGAATCGGGAAAGGTAGCCTATGCCGGTCTGGATGTTTACGAGGAAGAGCCTCTGGCTGAGGACAGTGAGCTGCGCCAGATTCACAATTTGGTGCTGACTCCCCATCTGGGTGCTTCAACCCGAGAGGCTCAGGAGAGCATCGGTCTTGAAATTGCCGAAAGCGTGGTGGAAGCTTTGAAGGGTGGAGTCATTCACAATGCCCTCAACATGCCGTCTGTGGACCGCAAGTCGCTGCAAGCACTGGGCCCTTATCTACACTTGGGGGAAAATCTGGGCAATTTTCTGCAGCAGATTACTCCCGACCAGTTGAAGAAACTGCGAATTACCTACTACGGAAAGATTGTGGATTTCGATGCTAATCCACTGACGCGCAGCATATTGCTGGGCTATTTGAAAAACATCAGCGGTGAAAATGTGAATTGGGTGAATGCTCCGATCCTGCTGAAACAGCTCGGCGTCGACAACGAAGTGGTGAAGTCCAACAAATCCCGCGATTACAGCGAACTGATTTTGCTGGAAGCGGAGGCCGGGGATGGTGAAAACTACGCGGTGGAAGGCACTTTGATCGGAAAGGCGGGGCTGCCCCGCATCGTGACGATCAATGGCCGTGAGGTGGAAGCGGCGCCGGAGGGCATCATGCTGGTGGTTGAGAACCGGGACGTTCCCGGCATTGTAGGCACTCTAGGAACGATCCTCGGCGAAGACGGCACCAATATAGCCGCCATGTCGCTCAGCCGGAATCGGGTCGGTGGCCTGGCGTTGAACGTGGTCAACCTGGACAGTCGTCCCAGCGATAAAGCTTTTCAACAAATCATCTCGAGCGATTCGATCGAGTCTGCTCGAGTGGTATCTCTGTAAATGGGTCTAATACAATGAGCTCCACTATCGTTCCATGAATTTCATCTGGCAGATTGCATTGGTCTGTAGCGCAGGCTACCTGTTGGGTTCCCTTTCTTTTGCCACGGTAATCGCCAAGCGGTACGGGGTCGATATCCTCAGGGAAGGTAGCCGTAATCCAGGTGCGACCAACGTAAAGCGCATCTTGGGCAAGAGGGCTGGAAATACTGTTTTTGTATTGGATTTCCTAAAGGGCTCCGCGGCGGTATTGATTCCCCTGATTCTGGCATCGCCGGATAACCGGGAAGTTTTGGCGATTCTGGCCCTTTTGGCGGCAATTGCGGGACACAGTTTTTCCATTTTCCTGGGTTTCCGGGGAGGTAAGGGTGTGGCCGTAACGATGGGAGGATTAATTGCCTTGGTCCCCGTGGTGGTGGCCATCGGAATTGTGGTGTGGCTGATAACCTTTTACGCGCTGCGCTACGTTTCACTGGCCTCCATTTTATTCGGAGTCAGTTTACCTGTTTCCAGTTTTTTTCTAAGTGAGTCGGACTGGGTATTTAGATTTTGTCTACTGGTAGCGGTCCTGTTAATCGTGCGCCACAAATCGAATTTCATCCGGCTGATGAAAGGTAGGGAAAATCGTTTTTCGAAAGACGGAAATCCAAGGCGATAAGCATGGAAAACCGGCCAATAGTACATTTAGGAATACTCGGTTTGGGGGTAGTTGGGCAGGGGGTGCTCAAGCATTTGAACCGAAACCGGAAGGTGTTGGAAAGCCGGCTGGGCGTGCAGTTGAAAGTAAACCGAATAGCGGTACGAAACAGGCGTTTGAAAAGGGGGGTGCGGGTAAACCCGAGATTACTGACTGAAGATGCCTGGGAAGTCGTAAATGATCCCCAAGTGCAGATCGTGTGCGAGCTGATCGGGGGAACGGGATTGGCGAGGGAACTGACCGTCCAGGCACTGCGCAACGGAAAGATGGTGGTAACGGCCAACAAAGCTTTGCTCTGTGAGCATGGAAACCACATCCTTCGTGCGGCTCGCAGGAGTGAGGGACACATATTTTTTGAGGCGAGTGTGGCCGGTGGAATTCCCATCATTAAATCCATTCGCGAGGGGTTGGTGGCCAACAGATTCCCGACCATTCACGGGATACTGAACGGTACGTGTAATTACATACTCACCCGCATGCAGAATGAGGGAAAACCGTTTGAGGAAATTTTGGCGGAGGCCAAGAAACTCGGTTACGCCGAGGCGGATGAAAGCTTGGACGTGGACGGCATCGATGCCGCACACAAGGCGGGCATTCTCACCTACCTGGCCCACGGAAAATGGGTACCGATGGAAAAAATGCTGATCGATGGTATACGCGAAGTCACCGCGGATGACATGCACGCGGCCGATACCATGGGTTATCGGATCAAGCACTTGGCATCGGTGGTCGGCGATTTTAAGCGAAATTCCGTCTTTGTGGGGGTTTATCCAGCTCTGGTGCCGAAGGGGCATATATTGGGTCGTGTGGACGGGGTATACAACGCGGTATGTGTCAGTGGCGACGTGGTGGGAACCACGGTGCATATCGGAAGGGGCGCCGGTCAGGATGCCACCGCCAGTGCGGTGATTGGGGACATTGCGGATGCGGTTTTCTGCCTGCGAGGTGCGGAACTACACAATTTGATCGATGAGAAGGACGATCCCTTGCTTTCGGGGCTTCCCGATTTAACCGAAGCGAAACTGGAGGAGGTTAATTCGGCCTTCTACATTCGGATGACGGTTCTTGATGAACCCGGTGTATTGGCGAAAATCACATCCGTAATGGCGCGGGAAAAAATCAGCATCGCCCGGGTAGTGCAACAACTGGACGACGGTAATGGTGGCCGATCCCGTAAAACCTCCTCTGCCGTTCTCACCCTGACCACCCATCGTTGTTCTGAGTCAGCCATGTCAAAGGCCAAGCGGACGCTGGCGCGTCTAAAAGTGGTGCAAAGTAAACCCTTTGTTCTCAGAATAGAATCGTTTTCAGAATAGTCCCATGGCGCGCATTGTACAAAAATATGGGGGGACTTCAGTCGGCACGGTCGAGCGGATCCGCCGGGTTGCCCAACGAATAAAGGCCACTTACGGGGAAGGCAACGAGGTGGTGGTGGTGGTATCGGCGCGCTCGGGTGTAACCAATGATCTTATTGCCCGGGCCAAGAGTCTGAATCCCGAGCCGGAGGAACGGGAAATGGACATGCTTTTGGCGGTGGGTGAGCAGGAAACGATTGCTTTGATGGCGATGGCGCTCCATGCCCTGGGGATTCCAGCGGAATCAAGAACCGGAGCGCAGGCGGGAGTCATTACCGACCGCGCACACACCAAGGCGCGGATAAAGCGGATTGAAGGTGGTGACATTCCCCAATTATTGCAAGGAGGCAAAGTAGTGATTGTGGCCGGTTTTCAAGGGGTTGACGTGGACGGACAAATTTCCACACTGGGCCGTGGCGGATCGGACCTGAGCGCAGTGGCGCTGGCCGCCGGCCTCCAGGCCGATCTCTGCCAGATCTTTACCGATGTGGAAGGTGTATTTACCTCGGACCCGCGAATCGTGGAGGATGCGGTCAAGTTAGATGAGATCAGCTACGATGAGATGCTTGAGTTGGCCAGCATGGGCAGCAAGGTGATGCAGGCTCGAGCGGTAGAATTTGCCAAAAAATTTGGAGTTACGTTCGAAGTTCGATCCAGTTTTAACCAGGAACCCGGGACAATTGTGAAAGAAGAAGTTGCTTCGATGGAAGCTGTGTTGGTGCGCGGAGTGGCGCTGGATAAAAGTCAAACCCTGATTGTGGTTAGCGATCTGCCCGATGAACCGGGAACGGCTGCCAATCTATTTTCGGCCTTGGCTGAGGCCAGCATACTGGTGGACATGATCGTTCAGAATATTGGGCGAAAGGGTAAAGCCAATTTGACCTTTACCATTGCCAAGGATGATACCCGGAAAGCCCTGGGTGTGGTTAACCGTGTTTTCCAGGATATTGGAGGCGGTCTTACCCGTTGTACTGACATCGCGAAATTGTCGGTAGTCGGTATAGGCATGCGGAGCCACTCGGGCGTAGCGGCTAAATTGTTCAGGACCTTGGCCGATGCGGGGGTCAATATTCAATTAATCGGCACCTCCGAGATAAAGATCTCGGTGGCGATCGATCTGGACAGGGCAGACCTTTCAGCCCAGTTGACGCATAAGGCATTCGGCCTGGAAACGATCGGCCAATGAAATTTATAAGCACCCGGGGACAAACCGAGCCTGTCTCCTTCAGCGAAGCGGTAGCTATTGGACTCTCCCCCGACGGTGGCCTGTTTATTCCGGAAGCGTTGCCCGATTTATCCGAGGAAATCAAGGAGTGGGCCAGTTTCACCTACGAGGAAATCTGTTTTGCTTTTCTCAAACATTTTGCCACCGGTATGGATAAGGGCGTCTTGGAAGACCTTGTCTGTAAATCTTACCAGGCCTTCGATGCGGAAGTTCGGGCGCCGGTCAGGCAATTATCCGACAAATTGTGGGTATTGGAATTGTTTCATGGCCCGACACTGGCTTTCAAGGATTTTGCCCTGCAATTGCTGGGAAACCTTTACGCTTACCTGATCTCAAAAACGGGCCGGCCGGTAAATGTCCTGGTAGCGACCTCGGGAGATACGGGAGCTGCGGCAATTCACGGACTGCTGGGAAAACCGGGGGTACGAATCTTTATCCTGTATCCCAACGGAAGAATTGCCCCCCTGCAGGAGCGGCAGATGGCATGCACGGGAGCGGACAATGTTTTTCCATTGGCTATAGAGGGGAATTTTGACGACGCGCAGTTCGCCTTGAAAGAAACGTTTGGTGATCAGGATTTCAAGCGCGAAGTCAATTTGTCGGCGGTGAATTCTATCAACCTGGCTCGCGTGCTAGCTCAGTGTGTCTATTACATCTACAGCTATTGGCAGTTACCGGAGGGAGTGAGAAATAGGGTGGAATACGTCGTTCCAACCGGTAACTTTGGAAACGTGCTGTCGGGGTGGATGGCGCAAAAGATGGGGTTGCCCATAAAGACATTTCGGGTGGCGACCAACCAGAATGATATTTTGCACCGATTATTTTCCACTGGTGTGTACGAAGTTCAAGGGGTGAAGGCCAGTCTTGCACCTTCGATGGATATCCAGGTGGCCTCCAATTTTGAACGCTTTCTTTATTATATTGAGGACGGCGACACGGAAAAGGTCCGGTCGATCATGTCCACTTTCAAAGAGTCGGGCCTTTACTTTTTTGAAGCTTTTGAAAGGGATACCTTCAGTTCCAGCCTAACTGACGACCAGGAAATTAAAAAAATTATTTGCGAGGTATTCGAAAGGTATGATTACGTGATCGATCCCCATACCGCCTGCGGCTTTTCTCAAATGGACTACCATCATCCACAAATGATTCTTTCGACCGCACATCCGGCGAAATTTCCCGACACGATTACTGAATGTATTGGCAACGAACCCACACACCCTTCCTTGGAAATATTGAAGTCGAGAGAGGTAATCAAATACAGGGTTTCGGCCGAAGCTGAGGCAATTAAGGCCTTCATTCGAGATCACCTTTAATGCCGATGAGCCAGACGAATCCCATATTGATATATGATACTACCCTGAGGGATGGAACTCAGGGTGAAGGCATATCCTTTTCGGCGACCGATAAGATCTTGATTACCCAGAAACTGGATCAATTTCACATCGACTACGTTGAGGGGGGGTGGCCGGGATCGAATCCCCGAGACATGGCTTTCTTCGAAGAGGTGAAAGCGATTTCCCTGAATCACGCCAAGGTAGCGGCTTTTGGTTCCACTCGGCGGGCCAAAATCAATGTGGAAGATGATCCCCAAATAAAGCTCTTGCTGGATGCCCAGACCGATGTCGTAACAATTTTTGGTAAAACATGGACCCTACACGTGACTCAAGTTTTGCGGACCACTTGTGAAGAGAATCTGGCAATGATCGAGAATTCGGTCCGATTTCTCAAAGATTCGGGTCGTGAGGTCATTTACGATGCGGAGCATTTTTACGATGGATACCTGGAAGATGAGGGATATGCCATGGAAACCCTGGCTGCCGCGATTGAAGGTGGAGCTGATTTTGTAGTGTTATGTGACACCAATGGAGGTAAACTTGTACCGGAGGTGCAAGCAACTACACGTGCGGTTATCAAACGATTCCCCAAGGTTTCTATCGGGGTTCATTGTCATAATGACGCCGGGGTAGGGGTGGCGGTCAGTCTTGCTGGGATCGAAGTTGGAGCTACCATGGTCCAGGGCACGATGAACGGCTATGGGGAGAGGAATGGAAACGCCAACTTGACTTCGATAATACCTAACCTGGCCCTGAAAATGAATCGGGCTCTCCATTGTCACCAACACTTGGCCGAGCTGAGAGACCTGTCACTTTACATCGATGACCTGGCAAACGTGCGTTCCGATATCCGGGCTCCCTTTATCGGAGCTTCGTCCTTTGCTCACAAGGGTGGCGTACATGCCAACGCCGCGCTGAAAGTCGCTCGGAGTTACGAGCACATCCAGCCGGAGTTAGTTGGCAACCGGCAGAGAATTCTGATATCCGATATGTCGGGCCGAAGTAGTCTGATGATGAAGGCCAAAGAAATGGGCATGGAGGTCGATGAAAAATCCCGGGAAATGAAAACATTTCTGGACCAGTTGAAGAGCCTGGAACACCGCGGTTACCAATACGAGGCGGCCGATGCCTCGTTTGAGCTGCTTTTGTCAAAATTTTTAAATCACCACTCACCTTTTTTCAGTCTGCATGGATACCGGGTGATTGAGGGCAAGCGTGAAGACAATGCCGACATGGTAGCGGAGGCAACGGTGAAAATTGAGGTTGCCGGCAATCTGCATCACTGTGTAGCGGAATCTACCGGCCCGGTGAGTGCGCTTTACAAGGCCATAAGTTCCGGATTGAAGACTGTTTATCCTGCCGTGGAGCAGGTGGAACTGCGTGATTTCAAAGTTCGAATCCTCGAATCTGAAAACGGAGTAGATGCCATGACCCGTGTCTTTATTGAATCCACCGATGGGGAGAGTATCTGGGGAACGGTCGGGGCGAGCGACAATATTGTCGCGGCCAGTCTGGAGGCGCTTTTAGATTCCCTGGAGTACAAATTTCTTATAGACGAGCGCAGAAAGGAGGATTAAGAGAATTAAATTAGTGGCATTTTCCGAAAAAAATCGCACACTTAAGCCTGAAATTTGAAATGTTCTTATTGTTGTGCGTTAAATTTTATGAACAAATAGGAATATCGACCACCATTTATCAGTCATAGCCCCACTACCAATTTGCAAAAAAAATGGAAATACTTGGAACAATTTTAGGTCAGATAGCTAGCCCGAATGTCTCACTACCGAGCGAACGCGACATCACCCAATCTTCTACTGCGCGCCGGAATGTCGGCACTGGGGCGACCCTCGTTGGATTCCCGACTTTGCAGGGTGTCGACCCAGCTTCACCCGCGAATCTGCTCGATGCCCGCACCAGCACTCGACCTTTGTTCGCTCGCTACGAATTTTGTGAGACATCCAGGCTAGGCATTAATTCTAATTATTTAAATCATGAAATTACTTAAATCATCCATTTTCCCCTCCATAATTTTCTTCTTTGGGTCAATTACCGGTAAAGTATTTGGAATTGAGGTAACAACTAACCCCGTTGGTGTCATCCAAATTACGGCTCTGGGAAACTCTGACACTCTCGTCTCTCTGCCTCTGTTGCATCCCGCGACTTTCAATGGCGTAGTTGAGTCTATAAGCGGAACGGAGGTGACCGTTTCCGGCTCACCCGGATGGACGGAAGACGTTTGGGCCGGGGGTTATTATACCTTTGGGCGCTCTGGAGTGTTGGAGGGTCAATACGCCACCATTCTCAGCAATAAAGCAAATTCTATAATCGTTGGAGGAGATGAGTCGACACTGGAGGATGTGGTCGTAGGGGATAAATTTTCCATTCATCCTTACTGGACGCTGGGAACGCTTTTCCCAAGTGGAGACGGGGTCAATTCCGCCACTTCGCATGTGTCGCGCGATACTGAGGTCATGTTCCCGGATGTGGGTGCCATAGGCATCAACCTTGCTGCTTACAGCACTTATTACTACCTGGGTGAGGAGTGGAAAAAGGTTGGAGGTGATCTGAATGTGGACTACCGTGACGACATCCTCTTACCCGATAGTTACTTCATCGTCAGGCATAATACCAGTAATTCCACCACCATCACGTTTACGGGAGAAGTAATTGTGGGAAACATCGCCTTACCAATTGTTTCTCAGGATATCTCCGAACAGGACAACATTATCGGATTACAACGGCCGATTGAAATGACTCTGGACCAGTCGGATCTCGGACCCAACCTCGGCGCCAACGATGCCCTGTATGTCTGGGATCATACGGTGGCACAGAAGAATCGTTTAATCGCCAATGCGGACAAGTATACCTATGTCGGAACAACCTGGTACAAAAACGGTAGTCCAGTTGATGGGGGGGGATCCGAAGAGGTATTTTTGCCGGGTTTTGGATTTGTCATTCGCAAAGATGTGAATGATGAAGTAACCGAAGAAATATGGACAAACCCCCCCAATTACGGAGAGTAAATTTTTGGCGAATATAAAATCTTATCATCGATAAAATTCACCATTCCCTATCGTTATGAGCAAATGCTTTTCGAGACTTCCTGCAACCAAGATTGGTTTATTCGCCGTTGTGGGCGTCAGCTTCTTTTCAGCTCAACTTTGGGCCAGCGTCAGTTTCAATATTTCGGCTGAAAGATTGCAAGATCCCGGTGGATTTGACATGGCCGAATCGGGGGTTCTCGTTCTGGTTGCCGATACCAGTGGAGGCGGTTTCGAGGGCGCCAGCGATTCTGCCTTTGTGACCGGTGACGATTACATGATTGGCAAATGGGACATAGTCACCGGCGGCGGTAATACGCCGGGCACATTTCAGGGAACATCGGGGGCAGTTTCTTTTTCTGGCGACTGGGGCGAAGGAGATCCTTTAGCCATATACTGGTTTCCCACCTTAAGTGGTAGCGATGCCGTTCCCGGCGCGGCAGTTCCTTATGGGATGTTTGACAATGGAACCTTGGATGGTACCGATCCCTGGACGACTCCAGCGGATGGAACCTCCGGACACTCGCTGATATTTCTGACAACCGATGCCGAAAACCTTCTGCTGGTTGGAGGATCTTCCGACAGCGCAATGGGTTTGCCGGCAAATGTGACTCCCGGTGATGCTCCGGCTACTCCATCTGGTATTGGCGGAGAAGTTTCCCCTGGAATGGTAATCGTCTCCTGGACGGATGAATCCGGTGATGAAACTGGTTTCCGAGTGGAGCGTTCCGTTTCCGGAAGTGACGCTTGGGAAATTATTGGTAGCGTTGGAGCTGGGGTGACGATGTTTGAGGACACGGCTGCGGCGAGAAATACCGATTACCTTTACCGGGTGGTGGCAATCCGCAATGCTTCCTGGTCTGAGTACGCCACTTCACCCATAGTTAAAACTCCTCCGCTCCGTAGCAGACTGCGCAATCTTTCCAATCGCACAATTGTTGGAACCGGACATGAACGCTTGATCGGTTCGGCCATTGCGACCGGAGAGCCCGGCACTCAGGTGGAAGTTCTTGTGGTGGTGCGCGGCCCCTCTCTGGCTGAACTCCTTCCGGCTGATTACACCGGAAATGTGTTGGCGGATCCGATGGTAACCCTGGTCGATTTAGAAACGAGGGAGGAAATCACCAATGACGATTTTGGCGACTGGAATGATGGCGAAATTTCCATGCGGTTTGGTGATTTCATCGGAGACCCCAAGGAAGCCGGGGCTATTTTGACGCTGGATGCGGATGATAGAATCTCCGCCATCGTCGAGGGCGTAGGTGGAGGAACCGGTATGGCCCAAATTGAATTTTATGAGATTATTAGCACGGACGCCATCACGGAAGCTCGGTTGCGAAACCTTTCCAATCGCGCAATTGTTGGAACCGGACATGAACGCTTGATCGGTTCGGCCATTGCGACGGGAGAGCCCGGCACTCAGGTGGAAGTTCTTGTGGTGGTGCGCGGCCCCTCTCTGGCTGAACACCTTCCGGCTGATTATACCGGAAATGTGTTGGCGGATCCGATGGTAACCCTGGTCGATTTAGAAACGAGGGAGGAAATCACCAATGACGATTTTGGCGACTGGAATGATGGCGAAATTTCCATGCGGTTTGGTGATTTCATCAAAGATCCCAAGGAAGCCGGGGCTATTTTGACGCTGGATGCGGATGATAGAATCTCCGCCATCGTCGAGGGCGTAGGTGGAGGAACCGGTATGGCCCAAATTGAATTTTACGAACTTCTTCCAGGCCAGTAGCCCGGGATCTTGGTTAAAAGGATGCGTTGGTTTCTACCGTGCTACCGGGATTAAGAACGATATCTTCTCCATTGGTCCACTGTTCGTCATTTAGCAGCACCTTGCAGGAGACGGGACTTTCGGCTTCATAAGTTTTCCATTCCCATTTCCCAATGTCTACCAAATCCATGGGAACACCTTTATCCCAGCTTAATCCCGGACCCTCTCCACGAATGTAGAGCTTGTTGGAAATACCAATGAAGGCTCCCACCAATAATCGGGTCGCTCCATCTTCATGGGAAAGGGAGTCGCCAGATTCATCCGGCTCTGGTTCCAATTCCAATTGGTCGTTTTGTATTGAAGTCTCAGGTGCTTTTAGTGGTTCCCCTGGCGGAGCTACTTCCCAGGCTTCGGTTTCCACTTCATCTTCGGGCTCTATGTCAGTAAACTCCTGCGCTGCGATTTCCGTCTCTTCTCCGCTGAGTTTGGCATCCGTGCCGATGAACGGATTTAAGCGATTGTCCAGACCGTCGACTTGGGAAATAATCGCTTTTTTCATGGAAGATATTTCGTGTTTCAGTTCCTTCACCCTGGACGCGAGATCGGCTAGAGATGGGCCGAAATTCGAGGGCTTCTGGTTCAAACTCTTCAAGGTTGACTTGAGATCCTCCAGAATGCTCAAGTCGGGGATTTCGACCGTGCTTTTAGGATTGTCAGCCGCTTTCTTAAATTCCTCGGCGATTTCTTGGAAGGAAGATATATCCAGGGACACTAGAGCGTTGATTTCGGATTTGAGCGATGCAATCTGGCTTTGCTCGAAATGATCGGTTACCTGGAGCAATTCGTTCACTTTTTCTTCGATCCTCTGAGGTACCTGCCGAGTAACCAGCACACACTTCATGACTTCACCGTGGATATCTTCCATCCCAGCCTGCACTTTCGCCGCTCGTTCGACAGCATCGAGGAGGGTTTCTTCCGCTTTTAACTGCTTAATTTTTATTCGTTGCTGATTGGTAAAATGCTCCACTAAGTAGGGTGTGACGAATACCAACATGCCTAGTATCACGCTGAGGATGCAGGCAAAAATCGTAAGGGACGGTATTGGTTTGGGAGCGCTGATCGCGATGAAACATGCCAATAGTATCAGGCAAATGTCACCTGCCAAAAATGGCCATTTAGTGATGGAATTTGATTTCTTTTTGGGACTCTCAAAAGGCATGGTATGCTATAGGGTAAGGATGTGGGATTAAATTAGCATTCTCTGCTAGCTGCTGGAACACCATTTACTGAGATTTTTTTCGATGTGGGAAACAACCGCTTCCTGTTCTTCTTTACCGTTTGACTCTATAGGGAATGCTGAACCGAAAGCCAGGTGGATGTCCAGTTGGGGCCGAACTTTTCCGAAATCTTTTATCAAATTACCGTTCCCCCAGGCATCAGTTTTCAGAGCCAGGGGTACTACGGGAACTCCAGCCCGCTTCGCTAATTTTACCCCTATGGAGTTGAACTGAGCCGGATCAAATTTCGTCATGCGAGTGGTTTGCGGAAATACTGCTACCGAGTAACCTGCTTCGATTCGTTTCGTTCCTTCTTTCATCACCTGCACAAAATCTTCCTTTGGACTCTGTCTGCCAACCACGATGGGGTTTCGGGAAATCATGATGTATTTAAAATACGGGTAGCGGACCAGGGATTCCTTGATGATATAGGTAAACTTGTGGTGGGGACAAATCAGATAGGGTAGGAGGAATGTCTCCAGGGTGCTCATGTGGTTGCCAACCACGACAAAAGGTGAAGCTAAATTAGTGAGGGCATGCAGATTATAAATGGAGCATTTTGTTCCGACTGCTTCGATGGCTTTAAAGATATCAAAGCTCGAACGGCACCATGCCGGATCATCGTATAAACCACGTTTTGCCAAATTGGACGCTTTGAGTACGATGGGGAGAATCCTGGAATAGTAGGCCATCGAAGGGAACAACCTGGAGAACCAACCTGGATTTGAGTCAGGGGATTGGTAGCAGTTAGCAATGACTGGGAAATCCAGTTCGAAGCGCATGAGTTCAATTGGGAGATCGGCTGACGATGATTCAAAAGAGTTTAACTGCAATCAACAGGAAAAGTGTACCTGACGGGCCATGGATGGTAATAGTTCCTCTGGCCGGAGCATTGATCGGTTGTGCGGAGATAGCCGAGACTTTAGGCGAGGTTGTTCAACAGATGACACCCCGGAAAATCGGTCGGCATCCTTTTGTATGTTTAAGTATTTTACGGTCATAAAATTACAATCTTTTGAAGACAGCATGCATTTGAATCAATGATGTAAATCATAGCCTGTTTTTTGCAAAATTTATGCATTTGATCCTTGGTTTTGGTGAGAGGGATGGTCTCTTTGATAATAGTTTATTTCTTATACTGTTGAATATCAGTGACATAATGTTTTTGTCACACAATTGACACAGAAATTGCTTAACATTGGGCAATATTTTAATAGATTATTTTCTCGACCAAAGCTGACAGCATGGCTCAGAGATGGCGGGTGAGGAATCATGAGGGGGTTCTCACCCGCCTTTTTTTGTGGAAGGTCCCCGCGTTGCGTCTGCCGGCTAGTAAAACCGATCACGATCACGATTAAGTTGAAGAATATGCGATGAAGATGACCGCCTTACAACCTAAGGGGCACACTTCCCCCTTCACCCAAGTGCCTGCGACCTCGTTGGAAGGGCTATAATGGAAATGAGGGCGGAAAAATTTGGGGGTCTTCAAGGGCCTTGGTTTGTATTTTGGTCAGGCTGCGACAACCTGCTTTTGCCAGTTCAAGTAATTTGTGCAGTTGATCCTCTGTGAAAATAGCTTCCTCGCCACTGCCTTGAACTTCCACGAAA
Organism: Opitutales bacterium; assembly: GCA_965250065.1. Taxonomy (GTDB): domain Bacteria; phylum Verrucomicrobiota; class Verrucomicrobiia; order Opitutales; family UBA2995; genus JAABVD01. Next base: position 2,995,114 of record OZ252288.1, on the reverse strand, counting down.
TGTCCGGCCCCTGTCATGACTACATTGAAATCAACCGATGCATGGCGATCTTCCGGGTAATTGAGGTCCAGAATTTCCCTATTGTTATAAATTCCCACCGAAATTGCTGAAATGGAGTCCTTAAAAGGATCTTCCTCAATCACTTGCTCCGTCAGAATTTTGTCCACTGCCAGTTTACAAGCCACGTAAGCCCCGGTAATGGATGCCGTTCTCGTACCTCCATCGGCCTGGAGTACGTCGCAATCCACCCATAAAGTTCTCTCTCCCAATTTTTTCAAATCAAGGACGGCCCGGATGGAACGTCCGATTAGTCTTTGGATTTCCACCGTTCTTCCCTCCGGCTTTCCCTTAGACACATCGCGTGTCTTACGTTGGAGGGTGGAGTATGGAAGCATCGAGTATTCTGCGGTAGCCCAGCCACCTTCGGTGCTCTGGGCACGCATCCAGCGTGGGATGCCATTTTGAATCGTCGCCGCACATATGACCCTGGTATTGCCGAAAGAACAAAGTACCGAACCGGGTGCATTGGGCGCTATGAATTTGTTGAAACTTACTTCCCTAAGTTGATCGTGAGATCTTCCGTCGGGTCTTTCCAGAACCTCTGTTTCATCCATAGCACTACGGAATCGACTGTCTGCCTTATGGCGAGGAAAAAGTCGAATGAAAGGCGGAAGGCATCCGGCTATTCACACTGAGATCTCGCCACACTCCTTGACAAGCTTGGCGGCGCGCCTGCTTTTTCGCCCCAGTATTTATCTTATCTTTTTAGCACTTAGCCCGCATGTCTCACAAAATTCGTAGCGAACGAACGAAGGTCGAGTGCTGGTGTGAGCATCGAGCCGATTCGCGGGTGAAGCTGGGTCGACACCCTGCAAAGTCGCGAATCCAACGAGGTCCGCACTAGCGCCGACATTTCGGAGTGCAGTAGAAAATTGGGTGATGTCGCATTCGCTCGGTAGTGAGACATGCGGGTTAGCATTCATCCTTCTTCCACGTTTTGCGGTTCGGTCCATTTTCCTTCGGCTGTGATGAGATCGAGAAGCCTTTCAACTGCATTTTCCTCCCGCACGTGATATTCAACGCAGTCTTTTCCGATGTATAAATTTACTTTGCCAGGAGCGCCGCCAACATACCCAAAATCTGCATCGGCCATTTCTCCGGGTCCGTTAACGATACAACCCATTACGGCAATTTTCACACCTTTTAAGTGCCCGGTGCGGTCCTTTACTTTCTGCGTTGTGCTTTGAAGGTCGAACAAGGTACGGCCGCAACTGGGGCAAGCCACAAATTCAGTTTTTGAGATGCGAGATCCAGCTCCCTGTAAAACATTGTAAGCGAGTCCGATCGCCTTGGCGGTATCGGGGACAGATTCAATGCTGATAAAATCGCCGATTCCGTCACAAAGCAGGCTACCCGATAACAGGGATGCTTCCAACAGGTCGTTTAAAAATCCGGGAGCGTTTTGCAGATAAAACGCGCGCTTATTGCGAATCCAAATGGGGGACTTTATTCCAAGGCTTTCCAACGCGGCCGCAAGGGCCCGGTATTGCCCGAGAACGTGACCGGTAAAGCTTTGTCCATGGAGGTATACTATTTTATTCTTCCAATTCAGTGGTAAAAGCGAGGCTGCAAGTTCTTTCAGTTCTTTTGCATGAGTTCCTAGAGCGAGGGGAAGGCCTCGGGCTTCCGACCATGCAAACCAGGATCGAATTGCATTTGGTTTCAGGTCTTGCAGCCGTAGGGCAAAGACTATCGGCGATCTTAGACCGTCCACCTTTTTGAGCCATCGATCCGATGCGAGGTTGGAGCCAACTTCCACCACGAGTGGATTATTTTGCGTTGGTTTGTCGCCGATATGATCCAAAAAAAGCGCTAAGTCGGAATCGTCATTCAAACCAATTATCCAGCCCTCGACTGGATTCTCTTTGTTTATTCCCGTGGGCAGACTGTTCTTTGGATGGGAAAAATCTGCTACGTTTTTTACGATAAAAACCCGGGGTGGGGTATGAGAATCCATGGTCCAGCATCCGGGCAGTTTCGCTTCTCCCATTTGCCTGCGTGCGAACTGAAAGGGATCCAGATTCTCCAGGTTTACCTGTGGTTGGGAATCAATATCCTTGCGCCATTGTCCGGACACTTTATCCACCAGGGCGCGGGCTACCGGTATCTCGTAGATCGGGTCTTCGGTTAGTGATACACGTATGGTATCTCCGAGGCCATCCATCAATAAGCTACCTATTCCGATGGCGCTCTTGATCCGGCCATCCTCACCGTCTCCCGCCTCTGTTACTCCCAGGTGAAGTGGGTAGTTCATGTTTTCGTCGTCCATCAATTTTACGGTGAGCCGGTAAGCCTGAATCATAACCTTGGGGTTGCTGGCTTTCATGGACAAGATGATATCCTTATAACCATGGCTTTCGGCGATGCGGATAAATTCCAGTGCCGATTCGGCCATGCCCAGGGGTGAGTCGCCAAAGCGATTCATGATTCGGTCCGAAAGCGATCCGTGATTTGTGCCGATTCTCATGGATCTTCCCAGTTCCTTACATCTCAGGACGAGGGGTGAAAATGCCTCATGCAGCCGGTCCAGCTCCTCCCTGTATTGTGCATCCGAATACTCCCTGATTTGAAACTTTTTCTTATCGGCGTAGTTTCCCGGATTTACCCGGACTTTTTCTACATGTTTAACTGCTTCCATGGCGGCCGAGGGAAGAAAATGTATGTCGGCCACCAGCGGGACTTGCAGTTTGTCCTCATTCAATCGCTTTCGGATTTCGCGCAAGGCCCGAGCGCTTTGCTTATTTGGGGCGGTTATCCGCACAATTTCGCAACCGGCTTCGATCAGTGCGCGCGCCTGGAAAACGGTTGCATCGATATCGGTGGTTAGAGTTGTTGTCATGGACTGGATACGGATGGGGTTATCCGCCCCGATCCCTACGTTTCCAACCTGGACTTCCCTGGTTTTTCTTCGGACCGTTGCAAATCTTGAAGCGCAATATCGGCTCATTGATTATTCGGGATCGGGAAATGAAAGTTCGTAACTGGAACCGGAAGATGTCCCTTGGCGGTTCCTATCCCTGAACATGCGAAGCCCGTCAAAAATGGTAACGTAAACCATTAAGGAAAGCAGTAGCAAAACAAAGGCGCTTTGTAGACCGGTGAGTAGGTTTTGCGGCAAAGGTTTACCGCGCAACTTTTCCAAACTGGCAAAAGCGATATGTCCGCCATCCAGTACCGGAATGGGCAATAAATTGAGTATGGCCAAGTTGATATTTATTATGACGACGACCCAGAGAACGTAACGGATATCGGCCAGAGCGTACTGGTAAATCAACCTGCCTATTCCCAGCGGTCCGCTGAGATGGCGAATGCCGATCTCCGAGTCGGGATGAATGAGTTTTTCCAGGGTGGAAAATGTCAGTTTGAAAACGTTTTTTAGTTGAGTCAGCGGATCCTCCCGCAGGGTCGTTGTTTTGGCTGCCCACCTGACCCCGATCATGGGAGATTTGTCACCCTGTGAATTAATCTGAATGGAAACCGGCTGAATGACTTTTGCAATGACCTCTTCTCCACGCTGGATGGTAAATTTAATGGGTTTTTCTTTTACCTGTTGTATATATTCAGAGATTTGCTCAATGGTGATGATTTCCACGCCGTCCATGGTTAGGATTTCATCCTCTTCCATCAATTCAGCCTGCTCCGATGGAGAATTTTTCATTACTTTTCCAACGATGGCCGGCCAGGCCGGGCTCAGGTTTACAAGCCGAATACGTTCTTCACCGCCAATAACGGGAAATACCTCGACGTCCATGGGCTGACCGTTTCGGAGTATGCTGATGGTCGAAAGGGGTGTGTCATTGTCGGTCTTACCGGACCCCATGATAATTTTCAGACCCACGTCCTCCCAGCGGTAAACCGGTTCATCATCAATGGCGGTAATGACATCGCCTCGCTTGAGTCCGGCTGTAAAGGCCGGGTTCTCCCGGGTTTCGTTTTCAATTATAATCGTTTGGGACACAAACCCGATACGGGTGGTGTCGTTTGTGGCCAGGACCGGGCGTCCGCCCATAAGGTACAAAACCGTAGCCACGATCAGGGCAAAAATCACATTAAACAAAGCTCCGGCAACCAGCACTATTATTTTGGATGTCCAGGTAATCTCCTTGAATTCGACTTTCTTCTCGGTTTCACCCTCGATCATTTCCATAGGTCCCAGCTGGGGGAGAGCGACGTATCCACCAATAGGGAGGAGGGATACGCGGTATTCTATATCGTTGCGTTTCCAGCTCCATAGCCGCGGCCCGAACCCGATAGAGAATCGACTGACCTTTAATCCGCGCCATAAAGCGGCCAAAAAGTGGCCCAATTCATGAACGAAGATGGAGGCTCCGAAGAAAAATATGACCAGAAAAATTGCTTTAATGTAGGTGAGTATCTCCATTAGGAAATCAGAAATTCTACCAGTTCTCGGGAAGTGTTTCGTGCGGTGTTATCAGCCTGCAAGACCTCGTCCAGGGATTGCGGTTCAAAGTTTTTTGTGCAGCCCAACGTTTTTTCAATTATTTTTGGGATATCTGTGAATCTTATTCTTTTTTTGAGAAAGGCATCCACACTTACTTCGTTGGCTGCGTTGAAAGCGGCCGGCAGGATTCCACCCCCTTCAATAGCTTGGTAGGCCAGGCCCAGGCAAGGGTAACGCCCGGGTTCCGGAGGCTCAAGGTTGAGTTCCATAAACTGGTCAAAATCGAGGCTGGGATCAGTCCCCACTGCCCTATGCGGATGTAGTAGAGCGTTCTGAATGGCGAAGGTCATGGATGGCGGGCTCATTTGTGCGAGTATGGAACCGTCTATAAATTCTACCAGAGAGTGGATTATGCTGGAGCGATGGATCACCACCTTGATCTGTTGAGGAGGCATGCCAAACAACCAGTGGGCTTCTATGACCTCCAGGCCTTTGTTAGCCATGGTTGAGGAATCGACAGTTATTTTCTGCCCCATCTCCCAATTGGGATGCCGGGTCGCCTCCTCTGGTGTAATCCTATCAAACGTGGCCAGGTCCCGATCTCTGAACATTCCTCCGGATGCGGTGAGAACAAGCCGTTTTATGTCGGAGGGGGAAGTCCCATTGCTACACTGAAATATGGCATTATGTTCGCTGTCGACCGGCAAAAGTTTTACGCCCGTTTCGGCGATGGCGGAAGTAAAGAACTTTCCCGCCATAACAAGAATTTCCTTACTGGCCAAGGCCAGGTCTTTTCGGGCCTTTACCGCGGCTAAAGCTGGTCCCAATCCAAGGGTGCCGACTACGGCAACCAACACGATGTCGGCTTCTTCGAGCTGAGCCAGGTGCATTAGACCCTCCATACCGCCGTATAATTGAGTAGATTCAAACTGGCCCGATCTCCGGGCTTCCTCGAAGGCTGAATCTTGAAAAATCGCCGCGTATGGAACGGAAAATTCCCGGCAAATAACGGATAATTTCCGGTGTGCTGAGTTGCAAGCCACGCCCACGAGTTGGAGACGGTCCGAATGTTTTCTCAGCACCCTCATGGTATTTTCGCCTATGGACCCCGTAGCGCCCAAGAGGACGAACCGCTTTTTTGTGCTATTCATTAAGTAGCGAAAAAGGAGAGTAAAATAAAGGCGATCGGTGCACTGAGAAGCAGACTGTCCAGCAGGTCAAAGGCTCCTCCGATGCCGGGAATGCTTCTGCCACTGTCTTTGACGCGGGCTTGCCGTTTGATTACCGACTCAATTAAATCTGAAAATGCGGCCATGGTAGCTATGGGAATTGCGCAACAGAGAGCCATCCAGGGCTTGAAAATTGCCGGGAAGTAGTCGGGTAATACCAGCACCACTAGATAACCCATAAAACAGGCCACCAAGATTCCACCGACCAACCCTTCCCAGGTTTTGCCGGGGCTTATGGCCGGAGCCATTTTATTTCTTCCAAAACAGCTGCCGGCCAAAAAGGCTCCTACATCGGAAAATTTTGCCACCACAACCACCCAGAGGCTAGTCACTGGTCCCACAGTTTCGTTGGGGAATAGCTGCGCTATGCGAATATAAAAGCTCATCATAAATGGAATGAGCAGCAGGCCGATGAAGGTTCCGCCGATCCGTTGGAAGTTATCCTTAACTTGGCGATTTCGAATGCCGACCAGGGCGCAAATTATAAAACCAAAAGCCAGCACCACGGTGTCGTCCACCACGCCACCGGTCAGCTCGTACAAGAATTCATGGTAGTAAGTTGCCAATGGCAAACACCCGCCAATAATTAGGCCAAATACCCGATAGGCCTTCCATCCCAGCTTTTTCGCCATATTGTAAAGCTCATTCTGGGCGATCAGGGAAAACGCGGTAATAATCCAAACCATAGCCGATAGCTTCCCGAAATAGGTAGCTACTATCACCGCCGTCCAAAGAACCGCCGTACTTAGCAAACGCTTAATCACAGGTTGGAATTTAGAGGGGTAATTTTTTCTTGTCGAATTTGATCCCCGGTCTTGCCGAAACGACGTTCTCGCATGAGGTAATCTCTAATGGCTGCTTCCAGACAATCCGGTCCAAAATCCGGCCAGTATACCGGACTGAAGTAGTATTCCGAATAAGCGCTTTGCAGTAAGAGAAAATCGCTTAAACGGTGTTCACCCGAGGTTCGAATGACCAATTCGGGGTCTGGGATATAGCTGGTGTTCAAGTACTTGCGAAAGGTTTTCCAGGAAAGTTTGGAAATTTCTTCAATTCCTCTTTGAACCGCATCCGCGTAACGGCTGACCGCGTCGAGGACTTCGTTTCTAGATCCGTAATTGAGAGCCAGAATCAGATGATTCTCCTGGTAGTCCGATGTTTCCCGCTGAATTCGGGAAAGGATGCGATAGACATTTTCGGGTAATTCCTCGATGCGGCCGATGGTATGTAACCGGATTTTCTGTTCATGGAGGTTTTCAGATTGCCTAACCAGAAAAGTTTCCAGCAGAGACATTAGGGTGGATACCTCGGATTCAGGTCTTTTCCAGTTTTCAGCCGAAAATGCGTAGAGAGTCAGGTATTTTATACCCAATTTGCCGGCACGTTCCACGATTTTTTCCACGTTTTCGACACCTTTCCGGTGTCCCTCCTTTCTCGGCAGATTCCGATCCCTGGCCCATCGGCCGTTGCCGTCCATTATAATGGCTACATGTCGCACCATTTCCGAATTATTTTGCGAGATTTCCAAAAGGATGACTAGGGATTTGTATTGAGAACCCAACTCGAGTTCTAATAGCCCGGTTTATGGGAAAAAAGAAATTTTTGTTCAACCGGAATTTTAGGGCAAGACACAAAGGAGAGAGAAAAAGGCACTAGATCGAAAACCACGGTGTGGCGCAGGGGGGCGATTTGGGGCGAGGAGAATGGAAGGAATGATTGCGCCTGACGGGAGTCTGACCCATATTTATGTGTTTTACCAAAGGTGTCTTACTTTAAGCCGCAAATAACCATAGAATATTGTAGCCAATGCAGGTTTGTCCTGCGGGCTACCTGGTTGGCTCAGGAAATACTGTTTACTTTTGGCCAGGATCTCGGAGGTGTAAATCTGCTGCCGGGCCGGGGGGGTGTTTTCAAAGTTTCCCTCAACGAAGAAGTGCTATTTGAGCGCTCTGAAACGGGGAGGTTTCCTGAATCGAAGGAACTGAAACAACTGATTCGGGATCGGATCGATCCGGAGCGAGACCTCGGGCACAGCGACCGGCAGAAATGATGCTCTCTTTCAGGAAGGTCGCCGCGTTCTGGGTGAGGGGTAGTAAAACCGATCACGATCATGATCACGATAGCCAACACCGCTGTTGCCCCAAAGCCATCTTTCCCAAAGGAATGCGGGCTATTTGCATTTTACATAAATTGACCGGTTTTGTCCTTTCTTTGTATTGCCAATTGGGAGTGATTGAAATAATGTGATTGGAAATTCATCTCGTAAATTTCATGAGTAACCATCTCGTAATGACCCTGATGGGAAGGGACCGGCCCGGCCTGGTAGAATCGGTTGCTTCCGTGGTGGCCAACCACGGCGGGAATTGGCTGGAAAGCAGGATGTGCCACCTGGGAGGTCAATTTGCCGGTGTGCTGCGGGTTTCCGTGGAGGAAAAAAACCTGAGAGCTCTGATCACGGCATTGGAATCTCTTACCGCCAAGGGACTGACGCTGATACACAAAGCTGAATCTGAGGAAGAGACGCCCGTGGCCAGGTCCCTGGTAACTATGGATGTTCTGGGCCAGGATCGTCCGGGAATTGTAAGTCGAATCACCCAAGTGCTGGTGGGTCTGGGCGTGAATGTGGAGGAACTTCAAACCGAGCTGACGACCGCTCCCATGAGTGCGGAATGTCTTTTCAAAGCGCGGGGGATTCTTAAATTGCCATCTTCTGTGAACCCGGAAACATTGCGGGCGCAGTTGGAAACTATGGCGGCGGATCTCATGGTGGATTTTCAGCTTTACCAGGAGCTTTAGAATCTATTTATTGGAACGATGTGAGAGGATCGGGTATGACGCCTTCTATATTAAAGTTAACCACGGTAAAACAAATTGTTTTGCTACCCATGAAACGCTTTTTTCCGATTCTTCTGGTAGCTTTTATTCCAGGGTTGACCTCTGGTATAGAAAATTTCGAATCGCTAAAAATTATTCAAACCACCATTCCGAGATATCCGCTCCGTCTCACCCAGATGGGGCTTTACGAAGGATCCGTCCAACTGATGATCGCGGTAAATTACTTGGGTGAGCTGGAAGATGTGTTTGTAGAGGCTTACACCCACGAGGATTTTGCCGAAATTGCCGAAGAATCAGTGCGAGAATGGAAATATATCCCCGCCAAATTGAACGGTGAACCTATGACCGTAATAAAGTCCTTGGACTTCAGGTTTGAAGACCGAACCGGAATCCATTCGGTCGATGTAATGGCTGCTGTCGCGGACAAGTTGGGCTTTTACAAACGTATGGGGCACAAGCGCGTTTACAGTCCCGAAGAGCTGGATTCCATTCCTGAACCGATTGAAATCGTGCAACCCCAATATCCCCAGGAGTTTAAGGATGAAGGGGTAGTAGGGGAAGTAAGGGTGCTTTTTTATATTGATGAACAGGGGGCGGTCAGAGTACCCCACGTCACTGAATATACGCATGAAGAATTTGCCGAGGTGGCTTTATTGGCGGTGAGTCAGTGGAAGTTCAACCCGCCTATGAGAAAAGGCAAACCGGTATCCATCTTGGTGAGCCAGCCCTTTAATTTTTTGGGAGATAAACAGGAGTAGGTGATCTTTTATTGTCGGTCCTGGTTTTGGGAGTAATTCTCCTCCTCGCTATCGCCACTATAAAACGGGGAAGGATTTTTTGTTTTTTTCCTGTTTGTAGCGTCTTTTTCAGTTTTCGAAATAAAAAAAGTCTCGATAGACGGGGAATTTGACGATGAGCTTAATTTCTCCAAGTTATGAAAAACGCCCTACTCATAGATCCCCGCGACACCGTTGCCGTAGCCCTGCAAACTCTGGCCCCCGAAGCCGAGGTTTTCAATGGCTTAAAGACCGTGGAAACCATTCCACCTAAACAGAAAGTTGCTTTGAAGACGTTTAATGCGGGCGATGCCATTCGCATGTATGGAGTAACGGTGGGTTCGGCGGTGGAATTTATTCCAGCTGGCGGATTGCTGGCCAACGAAAATGTCGAGCACAGAATCGATGTGTATTCTGCTGTGAAACGGCAACCGCAGAACGATTGGAAGGCGCCCGATGTTTCGCAATGGTCCAACCGGACTTTCCTGGGTTACCACCGGGAAAACGGCCAGGTTGGAACTGCTAACCTGTGGTTGGTCATACCGCTGGTATTTTGTGAAAACCGCAACGTGGAAGCCATGCGCGAAGCGGTCGCTGAAACCTTGGGAGCAGATCGTAGTAGCCGTTACCAGCGCCTCTTCAAGCGGCTGGCTTTTTTGCGGGAACAGGGAGCGAGCCCAGAGGAAATAATGGCGGAAGAGCTTCCGGCGGAAGAGGCCAAATCCCAAAATCTCTTTCCCAATGTGGATGGTGTAAAATTTCTGATTCACGGACAGGGGTGCGGTAGCACCAACCAGGACGCCGCTTCACTCTGCGGCCTATTGGCCGGTTATGCCACCCATCCCAATGTCGCGGGGGTAACGGTTCTCAGCCTGGGTTGTCAAAAGGCCGAGCTGCGGATTCTCGAGGAGGAAATCGCCATGCGGGATCCCCATTTTAACAAACCGTTCCACGTGTTTACCCAGCAGAAGAGTCCTTCCGAACAGGCCATGCTGAGCGAAGCGCTGAAAAAGATGTTTTTGGGTCTCGATGAAATAGGAAAATTTGAGCGGGAGCCGGCTTCATTGTCCGCACTCACTATTGGAATGGAGTGCGGGGGTTCGGATGGATTCTCCGGGATTTCCGCCAATCCGTGCCTGGGCCGGGTTTCCGATAACATCGTAGCCTTGGGAGGGAAATCCATATTGGCCGAGTTTCCCGAACTCTGTGGTGTCGAGCAGGAACTACTCAATCGATGCAAAACGGATGAATCAGCCGAGCGGTTTGAATATCTCATGCGCGCTTATGAAAGCCGTGCCCAGGACTATGGGTCAGGTTTCTACATGAATCCATCCCCCGGCAACATCGCCGACGGTTTGATCACCGATGCCATAAAATCCGCCGGAGCAGTCAAGAAGGGCGGGACTTCACCCATCGTCGATGTGTTAGACTATCCCGAATGGGTAAAGGAGCCGGGTCTAAATTTGCTTTGCACACCTGGAGGCGATGTTGAGTCGACTACGGCCATGGCTGGAGCCTGGGCGAATGTAATGATCTTTACTACTGGTTTGGGAACTCCCACCGGTAATCCCGTAACACCCATGATTAAAGTGGCCACAAATTCCGTAATGGCCAATGCCCTCAGTGACATCATCGATTTTGATACCGGTCCCATTATTCGGGGCGAGATTTCGACCAGTGAATTGGGAGACGCGCTGTTCGAGTTGGTGATCGAAGTTGCCAGTGGCAAACAAACCTGTGCCATGCGTCTGGGTCAGGACGATTTCCTTCCTTGGAAACGGGGAATTTCCCTTTGATGCTGAGGAAACTTTAACAATTACCGCCTCAGAGTTATCGCTCAATGCGGTTAATCAAATGAACCCAAATCTTAAAAATAGATCCCATTCCCCAAACTTTGGTGTAGACCCTGCGAATGGGGTGGCACACCCCACAGGAGTCGAACCTGTAACCTCCTGATCCGTAGTCAGGTGCTCTATCCAATTGAGCTAGGGGTGCAAAAACGAAGTTGCGTAAGCCAAAACATAGGTAGGCGACTGTCAAGCTTCTATACTTAGCCCGGCGTCGGGGTCATTCCTTGCAATCTTGCATGCTAATGCGGGATTGAAGGTTTGACCCCTTCCCCCGCGCTTCCGGTCGGGGTTTAAAATTTAAACAGTAAGAAACCGACTAAATATTTGCCGCTTTGGGTAGAACGGCCGGAATTTCTACACCGTGGGTTTCCTTTCGTTTTACCCGGTTGAGTCGAGACTTGCGGCGCAGCATGCGGTCCAATTTATCCACCATATCATCGATTGATTTGTAGAGATCATCGCTTTCGGCTGTAACGTTCAAACCAGGCCCTCGCTTTTCGATGTGGCCCTTGGCAATAAACTCTTTCTGGTGGGTGACGTTCTGGTTGAATTCGAGTTCCACTCTAAATCGAATGATGTGGTGTTCGTGGTTAAAAAGTTTCAGGGACTTTTCGTTCACGATGTTTTTCAGAGCTTCGGTTAACTCGATGTGACGACCAGTTATTATAACGTCATTATTATTCATACTTACTTTCCTTGTTTTGGGTTAAATTCAGGTGCCAATGGGATTTGGGAGTGGCGCCTGGACGGTTAAACCAATTCTAATTTGGTATTAGCCCGCATTTCTCACTACCGAGCGAATGCGACATCACCCAAATTCGTGGCGAGCGAACGAAGGTCGAGTGCCGACATTTCGGAGCGCAGTAGAAAATTGGGGGGCTGTCGCATTCGCTCGGTAGTGAGAAATGCGGGTTAGTGAATGTAGGTGAGCTTCCCTGCTTTTGCGCACCAAAAGGCGTGCATTTAACGATAGTTGGGAGAATTTCATGCGTTATTTAAAATTTAAATCGACTTGGGTGAAAATTGCAACTCATCAATCCAGTAATCTAAAAAATCCTTAAAATCGCTCGCCACAAATGGTGTGATGTCGCGTTCGCTCGGTAGTAAGATGTCGCATTCGCTCGGTAGGGAGACCCGTCCGCCCGGGTCTTTTTAGGAAACAAAGCTGATTCCACTACCCATAAAGAATTGGAAAAGGTAGTTATTGAAAGCCTGCAAAAGTGGCAGTTCGAAGCCGCGACACTGGACGGTAAACCGCTGAAATCTCGCGTGGACATACCGATTAAATTCGTGGTGGCGAATAACTGAATGTATCAATTCACAAAAATTTAAACAGAACACCACCAGCTGGTGGTGTTTTTATGTAGCGATTTGCCTCAGCTCCAGCTCTTCCAGCTTCTCGCGCAGTAATTGGCTGATAGCATGAAGGTTGCTTCTGGCCTTTAAATCCTGCGGAAGTTCCTCCAGGATGGAAACAGCCTTATCCAGTAAATTGGATACGAAGGAATATCCCTGATCAAAGACACCGTGTGCTTCCAGAATGTCGCGAACTGCAGCTTCGTCCGAGTTTTGCAGGGCCCGGGTCATTTCCACCGTCGCTGTCTTGATTTGGCGATTAAACAGCAGTATCAGGGGCAGGGTGGCCTTTCCGGTGGAAAGGTCAGTGCCCAAGGTTTTGCCTATTATCTTCTCGTCGCCGATGAAATCTGCCAAGTCATCATAGGCCTGGTAGGCAATACCCAGATGGGACCCAAATCGCTTCAGCACTCGGCAATGCTCACGGGGATACCGGGAAAGCAGTCCTCCCAAGTAGGTAGACGCGGAAAACAGCTCCCCCGTTTTCATGCCGAGCAGTTCCAGATACTGGTCGAGAGGTAAATTCCAATCACCGCGGCAAAAGGTTTGCACAATTTCTCCCGAACAGACCCGGCGGGTTGACCGGGATACCAGGCGGCAAACCTCTACGGTATCGAATTGGGCAGCCAAGTGCAGGGCATGGGAAAATAAGGCGTCACCCAGCAAGACGGCGGTATGGGTGCCGAACTGGGAACTTATGGTGGGTTGCCCGCGCCGTTTTTCGGCATGATCCAGAATGTCGTCGTGCACCAGGGTTGCGATGTGAACCATTTCTACCACTGCAGCTACTCGGACCAACTTTTGCTGCGTTTCCCTATCATCACGGTGGCCAGTGAGGAATACCAGAGATGGCCGGATTCGTTTCCCACTGTTTTTCAGGCAGTAATCGACCAGAAAGCGAATCTGCGATTCGAACGCCTCGATTTGCATTTCCAGGAATTTGGTAAGTTCCGCCATTGCCGGAGCCAATTGATTTTGCAGATCCATCAGTGGCTGGCTTTGCGTCTGGCTGTTGGAAACGGTAAACATGATCAGGCTATACCGTGCGGCCATCCTCTGATTTATTCAAGAAGCGAAATGAACAAGATTTTGCAAATGGGGTCAAAAAATGTCTTTGCCCTTTGTCCGAAATTGAATAATAACGTAGAACATGCCTGAAAGCGTGCTAGAAGGTCTTAGCGGCGATCCGGTTATCCAGTACTCCGTATTTCTTGAAAATAAAGTAGGTCGATTGAGCGACTTCACCCGGTTGTTGGCCCACAATAATATTCATATTATGGCCATAACGATTCTGGATACGACCGATAGTAGCATTGTCAGAATTGTGGTCGATGATCCCGATCACGCCAGCTCAGTGCTTTACTTGCAGGGCTATTCGTTTACCGAAAGCGTGATGTTGGTGGTGGAATTTGATTCGGTTACCGACGTGCCCAAATTACTTTCCACCATTCTTTCGGCAGAGATCAATGTGCATTACATCTATCCCTTTATTTCCCGACCGGGTGGCAAGTCTGCCTTGGCTATTCACCTGGAGGACATGGATATGGCGGCCGACGTTTTGCGGCATCAACAGTATAAAGTTCTCTGCCAAAGCGATATTTCGCGGTGAATTTATACCCAAAAGGAGACGGTCCCCTTTCCCGCATCTATTCCGACTCGCTAAACTTGATGAGGTGCATTACTTGGAGGCCGTTTTGGCGAAGCAGAGCGGATCCATTGAGTTCTGGCAGATCAATAACGGCGCTTACTTCCACCACATCGGCCCCGATTTGCTTAAATAATTTACTGGCGGCCAATAGTGTCCCTCCCGTGGCGATCAAATCGTCGACGATGGCTATGCGCTCTCCCGTTCCGGCCGAGTCGACATGAATCTCGATCGTCGCTTGTCCATATTCCAAGGCGTAGTCTTCAGAAACGGTTTTGAAGGGTAGCTTACCCTTTTTTCGGACCAGGATAAAGGGTAATCCCAGCTGGTTTGCCACCGCACCGCCGAAGACAAATCCCCGCGCGTCAACTCCCGCGATGCGATCAACACCGATTGATTTATAGTGTTCACAGAAGGACTCTACGATGAAACGGAAACATTCGGGTGTTTCAAAAAGTGGCGTCACATCCCTAAATCGTACACCCCTTTCCGGCCAGTCAACTACCGTTCTTACATGAGATTTTAGTTCCGAAAGGGTCATGAGGTCGATTAACTCACCGACTAGAATTTTCGGGTCGTAGCGATGCGACGAATACCGGTTACCTATTGGGGTTTGCCTTCATCTTTGCTTGGACTTCGATGTGCGTTGCCCGCTTAAATTGATCGGGCAGGACTGGATAACTGTAGTCCCAATCCTCGATTCTCTTATACTTCTCCAGCTCGGCCCGAAGCTCAGCTTCTATCCGTTCCTGTTCGGCCACTGCAACCAACCTTCTTTGTTCCAATTCTTCCCCTCTCCTTCTCAATTCTTTTGCCTCCCGCTTGGCCTTATCAATGGCATCGTTGGCCGCAGCCATTTCGGCTTCCAGTTCCTTCGACTCTTCGGCGCTTCGAGAAGCTAATTGTGCCTGCCTGATTTCAGCTTCTTCCAGTGACGCGGCTAAAGCATCCAACCGTGCATGGGTTTCGCGGGCCTGTTGTTCCGCTTTGGCTCGTGCGGCTTCTTCCTTGGCCAGGCGAGCCTGGACTTCCGCTATCCTGCGCTCCTGTTCGGCTTTGGCTTGCTCCATTTGAAGTTTGGCCATGCGAATGGCCTCTTCTTTGTCCCGCTCCAACTGCGCCAGTTCCTCCGCACTAATTTGCGCGGTTTGGTCACTGGCAGGCTCAGCCTCGGACTGGATTGAAGTATCTGGAGAAGTATCCTCGGCGGATTCAGCGGAATCTGTACCATCTTTCATGGATTTCTGCAAAAATAGCAGCCATCCGGCGACGGCAAACAAGACGGCGACAGTCAGGGCATTGGTGGACTTATTCATAAAGCGGTTGGGTTGGCAAAAAAATTTAAACCTGGTTATTACTTGGAATCAACAGACGGTATATTTTCGATTTTTGTTTTGTGGACAGTTAGAATTAGAAAATCAGACAAATTCCAGGTTCCTTTTATAGTTTGTTATACAAATCATAATTCTCTGTTAGGGTAGAAGCCATACTGAAATTTGCCAACAATTTCCAGTTGATATTATCCACAGATGTCAAAAGCTCATCTCAAATATGTTGGATTTCATAAAAAATATCTTCAGTAGTTTCCTCGGAACTCTCATAGCTCTTTGCTTCCTCGTTTTTATGGCATTTGTGTCTCTTTTCCTGTTTGCTTACGCCCTTAAGGATTCAGAACCTGAGGTGCCCAAGGATGCCGTGCTGGTGATTGATCTCAGCCTCAGTATCAATGACAAACCTCCATCGGTGACTTTCGACCAAATCATCCGGGAAGCGATTTCTACTTCTTCCGTGGCGCAGGTGGGAATCCGAAACCTTCTCAACACGGTCGCATACGCCAAAAACGATTCGAAAATAAAGGGAATTTTCCTAACGGGTAACCTGCAATCGGTAAACTACGGTTCCGGTTACGCGGCGATCAGCGAGGTACGGAAAGCTCTTGAGGATTTTAAGACGAGCGGCAAACCGGTTTGCGCGTATCTCCTCAACGCAACGCCTCGTGATTACTACCTGATGAGTGTGGCCGACAAGGTGGCAATGAATCCGTTCGGGGAGATCTTTTTCAACGGAATGGGGATTGAAATGATGTTTTTTGCCAATGCATTTGAGAAGTGGGGAATCGGCGTACAACCCGTTCGCGTGGGCAAATTCAAGGCGGGGACGGAGCCGTATGTGCAGGATCACATGAGTGAGGAAAATCGCCTGCAGGTAACGGAATTGATTCAGGGACTTTGGGACTCCATGGCTGAGGCGGTAGCCGAGTCCAGGGGTATCACGGTTGAGGAATTGAATGCGGCTGCAAACGAACACCGCTCTTTTGAGGCCGAACAGGCTCTTGAAGCTGGACTGGTGGACGAGCTGATATATTTCGATGAAGTGCTCAACCAGCTTAAGGAATTGGCCGGGGATGACCCGGATGAGCGCACCTTTACCCAGGTGGACCTGGAGGCCTATATGCAGGCCAACCCTGTAAACGGTTCATCCAGGAGCAAAAACAAAGTTGCGGTGGTATATGTCGAGGGGGTCATCGTAGGTGGCGATGGCGCATACGGCCAGGTCAGTGGTAAAAAGGTTGCCCGCCGTTTGCGTAATGTGCGACTGGATGATAAGTTTAAAGCAGTGGTTTTGCGCGTCAACAGCCCGGGCGGGAGCGCCCAGGCATCGGAAGTTATTCAGCGCGAAGTTCGTTTGCTCAATGAGTCCAAACCGGTGGTCGTTTCCATGGGTTACGTGGCTGCCAGTGGCGGATACTGGGTGTCTACCTACTCGGACAAGATATTTGCGCAAAATAATACCATTACCGGGTCAATCGGTGTCTACGGCGTCATTTTCAATGTTCAGGAAATCGCCAACAACTTCGGCCTGACCTGGGACTACGCCACTACCCACGAATACGCCGGCAGTTGGACAATCACGCGCCCCCAGACGGAGCAAGAATTGGCCAAACTCCAGGAGTCCACCGACTGGTACTATCAAAAATTTCTGCAAAAAATCGCCGAATCGCGGGACATGGAGATCGATTACCTCGATAGCGTGGCCCAAGGCCGAATCTGGATGGGTAATGAAGCGCTCAAGGTGGGTTTGGTCGATGAAATCGGCGGCTTGGAGGATGCTATAGCTGAAGCCGTCAATCTCGCGGATCTCGGATCCGATTACGTCGTTGCGGATATCCCGCGCGCCCGCAACCTGGATGAAATAGTTCAGGCCATATTGGAGAATCGAGAATTGGATGTGTCTTTTGGTCCCGCCACCCGAATTACCCGCCGAATTGAGAAAGAACTTGAATGGCTCAAGTCATTTAATGATCCTCGGGGTATCTATCTGCTTCCGGACATGAATTTTCAACTATTTTAGCAACTGAGCATAGCCCAAAAAAATTTTACGCTCCGGCGGGATTGCCAGGCCACCTTGATCCCGGCCGGGGATGTGTTGCACCTCAAAGCCGGCACCGAAGTATTCGTTACTCAAGCCCTGGGTGGAACGGTCACGGTGCAGGCCCTTGGTGGACTTTACCAGATTGGCTCCAGTGATTTCGATGCCCTGGGCGAGGAGGCTCAAGCTGCCTATTCTGTTGAAGAGAAGTCTGAATTAGTTGCGGAGGGAGAATTTTCGGTGGATGGAGTTTGGGATGTGCTCAGAACCTGCTACGATCCGGAAATTCCGGTCAACATTGTCGATCTTGGACTGATCTACGACTTGCGCAGCGAGGAGGTCGAATTGGGCAAACGCGATGTTTTTGTCAAAATGACATTGACCGCCCAAGGGTGCGGTATGGGACCGGCCATCGCCGCCGATGCTCGAGAGAAGATCGAGTCTTTACCGGCCGTGGATTCCGCCCATGTGGATATTGTCTGGGACCCGGTTTGGAATCCACACATGATCAGCCAAGGGGGACGGAAGATTCTGGGCCTGGATTGAATGGCATTAATTTAAGGCATTTTGCCATGAAGTTACGAAGCATCCCTGACTACGGTTTCATTCCTTGCAACCTCGGGGTCATTCCTTGAATCGTGAATGCCAATTCACGATTCAAGGTTGTTATTCAGCGCTACGCTTGTTGAGGTGTCGGAGCAAGCTCCTCGGTAGACCCCTTCCCCCTCCTTTTGATAGTTCTGGACACTCTCCGGGTCGACCTGTTGTTTAGATCCTTTTGTAAAAATATGCCTTATGACCTGGATCGATAGACTGGAACGCCGTTTCGGAAACCTGGCTATTGCTAATTTGGCGCTCTACCTGGTGGCGGGACAAGTCATTGTATGGTCGGTGACCTGGTTTAAGATTGTGCCGGTGGAATTGTTCTACCTGAATCCGATTTTAGTGATGAAGGGGGAGATTTGGCGGCTGGTAACTTTTCTCTTTATTCCGCCCATGACATGGCACCCCATTTTCCTGGCCTTTGCCTGGTACATTTTTTGGATGATGTCATCTGCCCTGGAAGGGCAATGGGGAACCTTCAAATACAACCTGTTTATATTTTTGGGGGTATTGTTCACCATACTGGCTTCCCTGCTATTTCCCTACTTTTTATATTCAAACAACTATATCGCACTGACTGTTTTCTTCGCCTTCGCTACCCTCTACCCGAATTTTGAATTCCTGATTTTCTTTATTCTCCCACTAAAGGCAAAATGGCTGGCTTGGATCAGTTTGGCGGCGCTGGTTTATTCATTTGTAATGAGTGGCTGGCCTGGACGCCTGATAATAGGAGTCTCTATGGCTAACTACTTTTTATTTTTTGGAAAAGACTTTTACCTGTCTCTTCACTACCGCAAACGCCGCCAAAACAACACCCGCAAATTGCAAGAGATACAGGACGAGCCGTTCCACACCTGTGCCGTATGCGGCGCCAACGATAAGACCAATCCCGAAAGGGAATTTCGTTACCGCCTAGGAAAGGGTGTTTGTAATGTCTGCCTTGAAAAAGAGATTCAGGCAGGGAGTTGATGGACAAAATCTCCCCAGCAAACAGCAAACACTCTCAGGGAAGGGGTCAAGCCTTGCATTTTGGCATGGCTGCAAAAATGCAAGGCTTGACCCCGACGGTCGACCCGGCTTCACCCGCGAATCAGCTCGATGGCCGCATCAGCGCTCGATCTTCGTTCGCTCGCTACGCATTGTGTGATGTCGCGTTCGCTCGGTAGGTAAGCTGTCGCATTCGCTCGGTAGTGAGATATGCGGGCTAAAAGTTGATCAGCCGCTCAGTTCGATATTGAGGCGGTCGAGCACGGCTTTAGTTTTGGCTATGCCTTCCATTTCGGGATGTTTGGAACCTTCGTATTCAATTCCTACATAACCCCGATAACCATGTTTCAAGACAATTTGCATGGCACGTTTGAAATCGATCTGAGTCTCTCGACCCACTCGTTGACTCACCGTAACATTGGGGTCGCCGCTCACACCCCAGTCGTAAGATTTGGCGCTTACCGCTTTGGCGTAAGGCATCAGATCTTCTATACCCTGATAAATGTCATACCATTCCATTTTTTCCCGATCGACCAGGAAATTTCCGAAATCGGGAAGGGTGCCACACCTGGGATGGTCGACTTGCTCCATGACGCCGGCCAACCACTGGCCATTTGATGAAAGGCCTCCGTGGTTTTCTACGATAACATTGAGGCCCAATTCATCGCCTTTTTCGCTGAGCATTCTCAGGCCGTCTGCAGCTAGTTTTTGTTGTTCCTCATAGCTACCCTTGCTCGCCGCGTTAACCCGAAGGGAGTGGCATCCCAAAGTGGTAGCTGCTTCCAGCCATTTTAGGTGATTTTCCACCGTTTGCTTGCGTGCTGCACTGTCGGGATTTCCAATTTGTCCTTCCCCGTCGACCATAATGAGCAGGTTTACTGCGCCTTCTCCTGAGGCGCGATCGTTCATCTGTTTCAGGTAAGCCCGATCTTGGGCCTTATCCATAAAAAACTGATTCACGTATTCCAGGCCTTCAATCCCCAGTTCGCCGGCTGTTTTGGCGAAATCAAGATTATCCAATGGCTCCTCTCCGTTCCGATTTAACAGCCGTCGGTGCAGAGACCATTGTGCCAGGGAAATTTTGAATGGAGGCAGGCTGTCGGTGGTTGCTCTCTGGCAACCGAACCAGGGTAGTGTTGACCCCGCTATTGTCAGGGTAGTGGATTTGAGAAAAGCCCTTCTATTCATGAAATTAGCATAGCTAAACTCATGGCTTGGAAAAGGGTAAAGTTGGAAGCGGAAAAATTTGGGACACAGCCGAATGGCGCTGCGACTTCTGGAATGTTCGATCATCTCTGAGAAGGAAGGGGTCAAGACGTAAAAAGTTATGCCTTACAGGGTCAGTCGTCTTGTAAAAGTGTATGGAGTACAACGGAATACAGTTTTTAAGACCTGACCCTTTTCTTTCGGAAGGCATCACTTTTCTACGGCATGACCCCGGCTGGCGCCCATACTATATTCCTCTACAAACGCGCTTAACTAGAGCCTGTCTCAGAAACCGAGATTTGAAACTTCATTTCGAACCATCGTAGGAGCGGCTTTACGCCGCGATCCCACGAAACAGCCTCGAAGCAATCGCGGCGTAAAGCCGCTCCTACAACTTCATACCAAAGTCGTATTTCTTGGAAAAGGTAGGGCTCGATCGCCGAGCGAGCCGTTGTGAAAGCGGCGGTTTTGGCAAAACCGCCCTACCCCTAACCCGCATATCTCGCTGCCGAGGCCGTAGGCCGACACCCCGCCTACCGAGCGAACGCGACATCACCCAATTCGGAGCGCAGTAGAAGATTGGGTGATGTCGCGTTCGCTCGTGTAGTGAGACATGCGGGCTAATGCCCGTTTTTATAGGCGCTTGCAAGGATCTGGACGGTGTGCAGGACCGGGGGAGGAGATGGGTAGGTTTCGAGGTGCCTTCGTATCTGGGTCATGCAGCCGATATTGCCCAGCGCCACGGCGTCAGGCTGAGTAGACATCAGGTTGCTGACTTTTTTTTGTCCGAGTTCTTTGGCGACGTCGGGTTTTTCTATGTTGTATATTCCGGCAGACCCACAGCAAATTTCCCAATTCGGTGGTTCCAATAAATTCAGGTTGGGTATGGCGTTGAGTAGGGAGCGCGGAGCCTCCCGTTCCCTTTGGGCATGGGCCAAATGGCAGGCGTCGTGGTAGACCACATTCGATTCTTTGGGAAGTTTCGGCGGATTTGTGATTCCAATTTCCCACAGGTAAGTGCTGATGTCTTTGGTTTTGGCTGCCAATGCTTTGGCCTCGTTTTCGTCCGGTTCACCAGCGAAGAGTATGGAGTATTCGTTGATGCCCGATCCACAACCGGCTGCATTTGTTATAAGCGCGTCTACATCATCGGGACACGAACGGATCAATTGGCGTGCGGTTTTTCGGCCATGTTCTTCATTGCCGCTATGCAAGGCCAAGGCCCCACAGCAGGCCTGATCCCTGGGAATGATCGTCTCAATTCCATTGACGCTCAAAACCTCGAGAGTTGCCCGGTTGATTTCCGGAGCCAGAACCTGTTGCACACAACCCGTGAGCAGGGCAACCCTTCCGCGTATTTCGCCCTGGGCCGGATACTTTTCCGGCAGCGGATCTGCCGGAGGCAGAGAGGAAGGAAGCAAATCGAGTGCGGACCGCAACTTATTTGGCATGATGCTTTTCAAGGAGCGAACCAAGCTGCCGACTCTAAACGCCCATTTAGCCCGGTTGGGATAGGGAAGCGTATTCAAAATCATGCTACGCATAATCTGGCGCGATAGTTGTTTTGGACGTTCACTCTCAGCCTTGGCCCGAAAGGCGGTTATCAAGTGACCGTATTCGACTCCCGAAGGACAGGAGGTGATACAAGCGTCGCACCCCAGGCAATTGTCAATTGGATCCAGGGCATCCTCTAAAGGCACGGTTCCCTCGAGTACTTCTTTTATGATGAATATCCGGCCACGAGGTGAGTTTAATTCTTCCCCCAACTCATCGTAAGTTGGGCAGGTAGGTAAACAGAATCCACAATGTACGCAGGCTTCCACTCCTTGCGTGAGCGCGGCGGCTTTGGGTCCGAGTAGTTCCTTGTTTATTGCGTGCTGCATGGCGCCTGGGCGGGTAGGGGAACCGGGGGTGAAAATGTTGGGAAAACACCACTGGGATCCAGAGCCTTTTGCAAGCGGCTGACAAAACTTAAACTGGTGTTCTTGCCCAAGAGTGGGTGGGAAACAACCGGCCCTTTCAGTTGTAAACCAGTCAGGCCCTGGTCATTGAGTGAGGTTTCCAAACTTTCAATGTTGGCAGCTTCCCAGCATGCGAGGTAAAGGACTTTACCGCCATTGCCGAGGCGAAATTGCCAAGTTTGCTGATCCAGAGATCGGATGAGCCGGAAAGCGGATACCGGGTGGGTCGCCACCTTAAACAGGCAACGGTGGTTCCGAAGCCAGGAGAAACTTTTCAAATCCTGCCATACAGCTGATTCCTCTTCCCCCAAAGTCAAATGGAGGGATTTACCAATAAGGGATTCCAGGGCCTGCTGCCGTGCCGTCATGGTGGGTTGCTGATAGCCCAACCTCAGCGAGAGCTGCAACGTTGAATCCAATTCAACTCCCTCCAAATCGAATCCTTTTAGCCTTGGCAGTATTTGCATCGCTTCTTCCAGTGAATCCAGTTGGGACTGCAAAGTGACATAGTATTGGGGTTCGGGGAACACTTTGAAGGACAGTTCGGTCAGGATTCCCAACCGACCCATGCTACCGTTGAAAAGTTTAGGGAAGTCAAACCCGGCCGCATTTTTGACCACCTTACCGCCGCCACGAACGTAATTTCCCAAGCCATCGACAAACCTTATGCCAATTATGAAATCTTTTAACGGACCATAGCGGTAAGCCCCGGGTCCGGATAACCCGGCCGCGACGGATCCGCCGATGGAGGCTCCCTGGGCAGCCAAGGGCGGATCGAAAGGTAAATACTGCCCGTTCTGCCCAAGCGCTTCAATAACCTCCTGCAATTTTGTTCCACTCCTGACCGTAATCGTGTATTCAGAAGGCAAATAGTCGACCACCCCGGACAGACCAGCCGTATCGACAAGCGTAGTGGAATCCGTTACCTCCCAGAGGGAGGGCTTGGTGCCACCCCCCCTTGGAATGAGGGAAGATTGTGCTTTTACCAGGTCGATAACTTCCTCCGCGGTAGCCGGTTTTACTGTATGCTGGTCCATCGTGCTTACTCGCGGGAAATGATGCCTGCCTTTTCCAGCGGATGCGGTCCATGGGCGGTCAGGGCGGGGGCTTCTCCACCCGGAAACATTTTTCCGCGATTGGCGATCTCCTTGGGGTCCAAGGCTAAGCGGACGCGTTTCATGCACTCCAGGTCTGTTTCGCTGAACATGTCGGTCATGTATTTTTTCTTTTCAACCCCTACTCCGTGCTCTCCCGTAATAGAGCCGCCCATTTGCACACACATCCTCAGTATTTTTCCAGCCAGATCTTCAGCCTTTTGCAGCGCGCCTTCAGTTTTGCCGTCGAACATGATGAGCGGGTGCAAATTTCCGTCGCCGGCATGAAACACGTTTGCCACTTCGAGGTTTGCCTCGCCACTGAAGGCTTTGATTTTGGCCAGGGCTTCTCCCAAGCGGGAACGAGGAACCACCCCGTCCTGAACCAGATAGTCCGGGGACAGTCGGCCCACTGCGGAAAAGGCGCTTTTTCGACCCTTCCAGATGGTCTTACGTTCCTGCTCGTTTTGGGCAATGCGCCGTTTATAGGCGCCGGTTGATTCTATGAGGCTATTCAGGCGCTTAAAATCCTCCTCGACTGTTTCGGCCTCACCCTCCAGTTCCACGATCAACAAAGCTTCCGCCTCTAGTGGGTAACCAGCCTTCACCGCCGCCTCGGCTGCTTTGATGGCCAATTTATCCATAATCTCAATGGCCCCTGGAAGCAATCCGGAATCGACTACGGCGGAAACCGCATTACCTGCTTTTTCCAGGGAATCGTAGGCCGCAAGTAGGGTGCAGTAGCGTTGTGGCTTGGGGGTTAATCGCAGGGTGATTTCAAGAGCCACTCCGAATAGCCCTTCATTGCCGCAGAAAAATCCTGCCGCATCGGGTCCAACCGTGTCGGCGGATTCACTTCCGAGTTCGACCAACTCTCCGTCGGCCAGAACGGCCTTTATTCCGAGAACGTGGTTGGCGGTCATACCGTATTTCAGGCAGTGTGCGCCACCGGAGTTAAAGGCTAGATTTCCTCCGATTGTGCAGATCTGCTGGCTGCTGGGATCGGGTGCGTAATACAACCCGTAGGGAGCCGCCGCTTCGCTGACCTTGAGATTTATGGTCCCCGCTTCCACAACCGCATAGCGATTACCGGGATCCAGCTTCAGAATACGATTCAACCGGTTAAGGCCGATGACCACCCCTCCGGCCACAGGCGTGGAGCCTCCGGAAAGACTGGTACCACTTCCCCGGGCTACAAAAGGTATGTCGTGTTGGTAGCACAAGCGGACGGTCTGGATAACCTCCTCATGGGTATTGGGGACAACGACGGCCAGCGGCTCAGATCTGAACGAGGTCAGCCCATCGGTCTCGTAGACAATCAATTGGGATTTTTTGGTAAAGATGCGGCTCGGAGGAAACAGGCTTTCTAAATGGGGTAGTATTTCCATGAGGAGGCAATATCCTCTTCATGATTTTAGTCCGGATCAAGCTCCAACCGTCGATCGGATCGGGCAATGTCCCGCTGTTTTTGGCCCTCAACCCGGCAGCCGATGGGACGAGAAGAACATAAAATGCTTTAACGCAGATATCTCGCTCGGCAGTGAGATATCCGGGTTCGGCGCGCTAGCGCCCTTCGCCGCGATAACCGCCGCCGCTTCCTCTACGGTGTCGCGCTTGATATCCACTGCCACCGCGATGGCCTCCGCCGCCACGTCTTTGGTGACCACTACGATACCTGGCGCCGTCACCAGGGTGACTCCGGCCTTTGTAGGATGGCCGTTCCTCGCGGTCAAAAGTCAATTTGATTTTTA
Organism: Opitutales bacterium; assembly: GCA_965250065.1. Classification (GTDB taxonomy): domain Bacteria; phylum Verrucomicrobiota; class Verrucomicrobiia; order Opitutales; family UBA2995; genus JAABVD01. Next base: position 2,969,990 of record OZ252288.1, on the reverse strand, counting down.
CCGGCCGGCCCAGCAGTTCCTTGCCATTCAGCTCATGAATTGCATTGAGCGCATCTGATTCGCTTTCCATAGTTACGAAACCAAATCCGCGCGAATTGCCGGTAGTGCGATCGGTAATAAGTATGGCTTCCAACACGGACCCGGAATGGGCAAAAAAATCGCTCATATCCTGTTGGGTAGCCGCGTAGTTTAAATTTCCCACATACAGTTTATTATTCATTCTAAATTGGTATTAGATGCGTTCCCTCATACTTTGTTCTTGGCTTGAAATTATTTGTCTCGGTCTACTGCCTAACTGACCTTCGAGTATTTTTTCGGGGATGCTCCTATGAACGGTTGAGGGAAATTTAAATTACTGGCGCTATTGGCAACTCTTTTGGGCAGATTCGCTCGGTAGTGAGCAACTGTGTCATGAAGCAAGGTTTAAGGCGCAAATTTATCTTCCAGAAAGATTTAGCCACTGCAACAATTCTTCATCGCTGCGGATCACGTGATTTGACCGGTAATCCTCGAACAGCAGGTTTTGGTAGCTGGGTTCCGCGAACCGTTCACCGTGAAACAGAATGCGGGCGCTTTGTCCGGGAGCTCTGACCAGTCTTCCCAGGGCCTGATTTATTTTTTGCATGCCCGGAATCTGGTAGACTTCTGCAAATGCGACGTCCCTACCCAAGGCCCGGCGGTCCTCCATGCGCTTGTTCTGCAATGCATTTACTTCCGGCAAGGCCGGTCCCACCACTATGGCCAGGTCGACCAATCCTCCCAGATGGTCGATCCCTTCGGCGAACCCACTACCCAGGATCAATAGCAAGAGGTCGTTTTGAAGCATTGCCTCGTCGATGAAGGCAACTTGTTCGGCCGGGGTTCCTCCTCGGTTTTGCAATACGGTGCGAACCTGAGGGAGGGCGTTGTCCAACTGTTTCCGGACGTCTGTGGCATAACGGTAAGAGGGGAAAAAGCTGATGACCGGCTTTTCACTACTCCGCACGGAATGAATCAAGGTTTCGGCCGTAGTAGCCAGGTATTTCGCTCTGGATTTGAACCGGGTATTGACCCGGATATCCACGGCACAATGATAAGATTCATCGCGCCAGGGCGAGTGGGCCTCGACCCATGCGGGAGCGGGTTTTCCCTGCAAAAGGCCGGTTTGTTTCAAATAATGCAGTCGGGGTTCCAAGGTGGCCGACATCAACACGCTTTGTCGGGCTTGGTTGATGATCTCGCCGATTTCATGCGATGCGTCGAGGCAGCTCAGGTTTAGAACACCCTTAACCGGGCACCAGATCAGCTTTTCCAGATGGTCGTTGCTAAAGAAGGAGGCGGTATAAGCTAGTTCCCAAAGTGCGTTGATGGATGTCTCATCCAGGAAATCTGAATTTAAGGGGTTGCGCTGAACCTCCCTTTCCAGCGTCTCTGCACAATCCCGACATTCAAAAACCAGCAGGTCCGACAGTGCATCGGATCTGACCAATCTACTCAGGAGGTCCAACCAATCTTCCAGCGCCCGGCGGATTGCCGGGTGGGAGTTGGCAAATTGAAGTTCCGCGAGCAGGCTTTCTATCGTTCCATAATTAACCTGATAAGAAAACACATCAGCAACGCGACCGGCGAGGTTATGGGCTTCATCGATAATCAGCAGCGATTCATCCAGCTCGAACCCGGGCTGATCGAGAAACAGGGTCCGGTTTCGGGGAGAAAACAGGTAATTCAGGTCCCCGACCCAGATATCGGCATAAGGCAACGTTGCCCGCATGAGTTCGTAGGGGCACATCGATTCCCGCCTACCGGATTCGAGAAATAGTTCCGGTTGCCGGGTCGGTTCCTGCAGAAAAGTATAAGGGGACAATTTGCAGTTTTTCCACCGGTCTCCATTTCTTAACCGGTGGTCATCCAGTTCGCAGCGGCAATGGGGTGAAAAACAAAGCTCCTCCTTGCTGCGAACTTGCAGGGCGGTCAGTTCCGTTTTATCCGGCAGAATTCCCTCAAGCTGTTTCATGACCTGAATCTGGCCACTGGTCTTGCTGGTGAGGTAGACGATACGGTTGTACCGGCCTTCAATGAGTTGGTTCAGTGAAAATTCCAGTACCACACCCGTCTTCCCATAACCGGGGGGAGATTGAAAGAATAACACCGCGCTTTTTACCGACGCCTCGGCCAGGTGGCCTTGTACATCCTCCTGGCCGGCCCTCAATTGCTCGAATGCTTTTAGATATGGAAGGTAATGAAAATGGTCCCGTCTCTTCCTTTGGTGCTCCACAAAATACCAGAGTGATTCAATTTGTTTGTGGAAAATTTCTAAGCAAACTGGGTCATCCGATATGATTTGGCGAATATCGTCGTCGATGTTTATGAAAAGCAGTTCTCCTTTGACCGGCTGGGCCCTTGCATGCCGTTTCTGCAGGATAGCCAGGTAGGTTCCCAATTGTGCAAAGTAAGGATGGAAATTTTCTTCGAGGTCCTCGGGTTCGGCCGGAAGGGGAAATTGAGTGGTTTTTACTTCGCGTATTAACTGACAGTCTCCCTTTTGTATCCACTGGTCGATCCTGCCCTGGATGTTGAATTTCCATTCGCGGTGGACCCAAGTGCCCTTTAAACTGACTTCATACTGTCCCGACTCGCCTGATTTCTGAGATGCCCGTTGTTGCTCCTGGTGCCATTTTACCCCAAGCTGTGTGCGCCAGCGACCGTGGCGACGCCTCTTTAACTGACCGGGACCCGTGCGGAAATCAGCCAACTCACTTACGCTCAGTTGCACGGTTCTATTTTGATAATCTACCTGCACGTTTTCAGGAAGGCTTGCTATACTAAAATGTCGGTGTGGTGGGTAATGTAATGTTTCAGTTGTCCTATCCAGGCGATCACCTGGCGTGGCTCCAAGGTTATATCCTGCACCGGCTGATTTATCAGCGACTTCACCTGTCGCTTGCCCGAATCGGGTAATTGATTCAACCATTCCTGACTGACCGGGTAACCTTCTTTACGCGCGAACAGGTAGAGGGATTTGAAGAAGACAATATCCGGTTGAAGTCCGCCTTCCCAGGCATCCAGGGCTTTTTCACACAGCGTATAGATGGCATCTGTCTGGGCTTCGCGCGGAAGATTGCGCGATAGTAACAAGGCGAATTCACTGGCCCGGGCCAGGGCCGGGTAAGAGGTCCCCAATCCAGTTCGCTTCCGCAGGATTCTCGCTTCCTTTACAAAGCCGAAGTCGCTGCCAGGCCTTTGATCGGCCAGCAACTCAACTTGGTCAAAAATATCCGGGATGGAGGAACTACTTTTTGCACTTGGCCGCCGCATCAGCATCAGGACCAGACCTCGGTCACGGGTCAACAAATAAAGGCGTTCAAATTTCTCCCCGCTTGGTTCGTGTTTGAGGATAATGCCTGAAACCTGAACTGCCGCCCCGGCCATGGAACTAGTGTGGTGTCCCAGAAATAACTTGAAAAATACGAGCGTGCCATGGATGGCCTGGCAAGGCTGCTTTTCGCAGCACGGGCCTGAAGGCCCTGGTGCGTAAAGCGAACGCCGCCAGGGTGTTCCATGCCACCTCGCCCTCCGGGCCGCGCGCTTTTTCGACCGATCGGCGTTTGCGCAGGTCGCCAGGGCCAAAAGCCCAAGCGACCTTCGCCGCCTTGATGAGGCAGAAAAATCGCTGCGGTAGTTTTATAAGGAATTTCTGGGACATCACACTACCCCTGCATGCCCGCCACTTCTTTGGGGTTTTCTATTCGCACCGGTTCCGGAGCATCTTCCCCTTTGGGAAAAGGCGGGACCACGGCGCCGCCCGAAATAATGAGCTTCATGCCATCCCCGATCGTCATTTCCAGCTCCTGAACTTCCTCTTTTGGGAGCATCAGCAAAAATCCGCTGGTCGGATTTGGGGTGGTTGGGAGAAATATGTTTCTCAATTCTATATTGCTGCGGTACTGCAGCTCTCCCTTGGTATCGCTCGTCAGAAATCCAATGGCCCAAATCCCCTCGCGCGGATATTGAATGAGCACCGTCTTTTTAAAAACGGCCCTCTGTTGGGTGGAAAAAGTCTCTATGATCTGTTTGACCGTTTTGTAGATCGTGTTGATGAAGGGAACCTTGGTCAGGACTCTTTCTGTCAAGGCTAGAACCCATCTTCCGACGAAATAGCGGGACAAGTAGCCCAACAAAGTGATAATCAAAAAGACGATGATGGTGGCCAGAACGTTCCATACAATTTGCAGGTTTTGTTGTTCCAGCCACGCTTCGGGAACGAAATAAAGCAGGTTGTTGCTGAAGCGGCCGCCCACGTTATCCACCAGCCAGGACAAAGCAATTAGGGAAGCCCCCAAGGGCGCCAAAATCAGGAGCCCGGTAACGAAGGCGTTGCGGATAGATCGAAGCAGGGTATATTTCTTAGACATCAGGTTGATACATAAACAAGGGGATTTTTCCCTGTTTTGCCAGAGTAGACATACAAATTTGCTCCTGGTTTTTTATTTCCTGTATTTCATGGGCCTTCTTGTCCTTATATCCGGCCAGATGCAGATAACCATGCACAAGGTAAAGGGTAAGTTCATTTTCGAATTTGAGGGCATGACTTCGCGCATATTCCCAAGCGGCGTCAGTGGATACGCAGATTTCCCCGGCCAGGTCTTCCCGCGCATCGCCGGGAAAAGTGATCACATCGGTCGGGCTTGGATCATTCAGGAAATCGGCGTGTATTCGACTGTGCTCACCCCGGTTTAAAAATGCCAGGGACAGTTCTCCGTCCGCTACCTGCAGCAAACCGGAATCATCCAGACAATGAAACATCGCCTCGACTGCCCGCACTTCGAACTTAAGCGCTTTGCAAGGACTGAATATCTGAACGTTTCTTTTTTTGCCGCCCCCCATTTTGAGCCTCCACCTGAGCCTTTTCTTTATCGGGGTATTCGATGCGGCTGTGCAAGGTATTTACCAAAGTAAAGGAGAAGGAATTGCTAAGCTTTTTAATTTCCTCGAAGGTCAACGGACATTCGCTCAACTGATCGTCCGCGATTCTGGCCTCGAAAATCTGGTCGATGAGTTCATTGATACTTTGCGGGGTAATTTTCTTTAAGGACCGGCTGGCTGCTTCTACCGCATCAGCAAAAAAGATGACCGCACTTTCCTTGAATTGTGGTTTTGGCCCATCGTAACGGTAAGTGGATTCTTCCATCCTGAACCGTTTATGTCCCGCATCTTTATTGCCCTTTAGGGCTTGGACGTAAAAATAAGTGATCAGCGAGGTGCCGTGATGCTGTTTGATGACATCGATGATGATCTTGGGAAGTTTGTTGCGAAGGGCCAGGTTCACACCTTCCTTGACGTGACTCCTGATGACCAGAGCAGCCATGGACGGATTTTGTAAAATAAGCGGATTTTCCCCGTCCCGCTGGTTTTCGGCGAAATACTCGGGTTTTATGAGCTTGCCGATATCGTGAAACAGTGAGCAGACGCGGCAGACCAGAGGATTGGCGCCGATGGCGGAAGCGCCGTTTTCCGCAAGGTTAGCCACCATGAGTGAGTGGTGGTAACTACCGGGTGCTTCCAGTTGCAAACGCCTTAACAAGCGGTGGTTGTAATCGGTGAGTTCGAGCAAGGTAATGTTGGTGGTCAATTGAAACAGACCTTCGAAAAATGGTAGGACGCCTATGACCAGAATTCCGGTTGCTAAACCAACCCCGATGGCCACGAGCATCTCCTTGCCGATAATTACCAAATTTACCTCGTTGATAATCCCCAGCATGAGTCCACCCAATGCCAGGGCTGCTCCGCCCAACACACTGGCCCGCATAATGTGCCCCCGTTTCCTTACATCACTGCAGCCGAGCACAGCCACCAGGCAGGCCAGGAAAGCGGCCACCATAAATTCAAACGACTCTCCAAATATGAGGCAGGTGATGAAGCACACCATGGCGGCAACAAATACCCCAGCCCTCTGATTGATCAAAAGGGCGATCAGTATGGGCCCCAGGCACACCGGAATCATGTAACTTAACAATACGTAGAGCGCCGGAGTGTTGTCGGCAAAAACCAGAATCAAGCGCGTGATGGCAATGTTAATCAGGATCATCAAAAACAGAAGACTGACCCGTCGATTGTCCCTCAATTGCGACCATCCGGCCATGCTCAGGTAAACCACCACCCCGATGCCCAGGAAAAGGGTAATGAGCGCCTTCTCCCAAAAACTTCTTCCTAGGGAAAAAGCATAGGCAAAGTCCTGTTTCCGCATGAAATCCTGGTAAGCCAGAAACATTTCATATTTGTGGGGGCGAACCGTTTCGCCCGGTTCGATTATAGTTTCACCAGCCATGACACTCACCACCACCGGTTGCGAATTTTCTTCAATTTCCCTTCGTCTGGCTTCGTGCAACTCCTGGTCGTACTCCAGGTTAGGCTGCAAGGCTTGGCTCATGATGCGCGAAAGGGCGATATTCAGGTCCTGGGGGATGTCAAAATAGGTAAAGTCGCGCTTCAAAGCGCCAAAAGCCATTTCCTGGCTCTGGATGTCGAGCCGCCGGAGTTGGCCGCTTTCTCGCTGAACATAGATGAAGTTCAAGTTCTCCGGATCCCGCGCGATCATATTGTCATCGGGATTGTAGATTCCCCCGCCTAAAATCCTGCGAACTGAAACCAGGGCCTGTTCAAACAGACCAGCCCGACTTTCCGCCTCCGTGCGGGCTAGCGCCACGATCACGTCCTCCACGTTGAGACGCGCCTGGGTATTTTCTTCAAATTCCAGAGCAAATTTCTCCACCCTGTTAAGAAGAGGCTCCTCCTCAAAACCACCTACTTCAACTTCGAGGTCGTTGAGTGCCTTAACCAGGTCACGCAGGTGGTCGCGAAACGTTTCGTATACCGTCATGTCCATCCGGTAAACCGGCGGAATCCTCTGCTTTTCCATTTCAATCTTACGACGGGTCTGCAAATCGCTGGTGTAAGTAAAGTCGGTTTCGGCCACCACGCGAACGTGAGACACCTCGTCGGGCAAGACCTGTATGCCCGCCGGCGTGACCCCGGTAAATGCCAGTAAAATGGTCAAAATTACCCAAACCGAAAGAATGAGCGTAGTCACTACCGGACTCGAGGCCAGGAACGTCCTGGCCCGGGTCTGACGCGGAGCACGGCGCTTGCGCTGCGACGGCGAAGGCGTATCGGTGATCTGTTTTCTTCGGGTGAAAAGTTTCACTGGGGTGCCAGGTTATGCGCGAATCAACCGGAATGGCCTTCTGTGCGGAATTGTTCGTACGCTTCTATTATCTTCTGTACCAGAGGATGGCGCACAACATCAAAACTTTCAAAATAAAATAGCTCGATATCCGGGATATGGGCCAGTACCTGCGTAACTTCCTTCAGACCCGACTGTTTGTTCCTGGGAAGATCGATTTGAGTGATATCACCGGTCACGATCATACGACTGTCATCTCCCAGGCGCGTGAGAAACATTATCATTTGTTCGGGAGAGGTGTTTTGGGCCTCGTCCAGCACTACATAGGCATTGGTCAGGGTGCGTCCGCGCATATAGGCGAGGGGTGCTATTTCGATGATCCCCTTTTCCATAAACCTCTTGGCATTTTCCTTTCCCAGCATATCGTGGATGGCGTCGTAAAGTGGCCGCAGGTAGGGAGTAATTTTTTCGGTGAGATCTCCTGGTAGAAATCCCAGCGCTTCACCCGCTTCTACCGCCGGGCGCGTGAGGATTATTTTTTCTATCGATCCCTTCAGTAGCGCGTCGATAGCCGCTGCCATGGCCAGGTAAGTTTTGCCGGTTCCGGCTGGACCGATACCAAATACGACCTCCTTTTTGAAAATGACCTCCAGGTAGCGTTTCTGATTGAGCGTTTTGGGTATAATCTTGCGCTTGGGAAACTTGAGTATGAGCGGGTTTTCGACCAGTTCCAACAAAGCGTCGAATTGCCCCCTTATGACCTGCTGTAAAATGGAAAAGAAGTCGGACTTGCGCACCATCAAACCCTGGGACCGGGCCTTTTCCAGAAATTGGAAAAACTTTTCGGCTTTACTGACCCGATCTTCGGTTCCCGAGATTTGAATCCAATCCTCCCGGGACACGAGCTCAACGCCGAGTTGCTTCTCGACTTCCTTGAGATGCTCGATATTCCCGCAATAAAGCTGGCTGGTGATGCGGGGCGTTGGAAAATGGAGTTTGGTTTCCGGCATGGATACGGAGCTACGCTTTCGACCGATAAAGTTCGTCGGCAGCTTGCTTGAGCCTTTCCCACATACATTGCAAGGAGGTGGGAAGCACCCGCGTGTTTCCGATAACTGGCATAAAGTTCGTGTCTCCTTTCCAGCGTGGGACGATGTGGGCATGCAGGTGTCCTGGTATACCGGCGCCTGCCGGAATGCCCAGGTTCATGCCCACATTAAATCCGGCCGGGTTAAGCGCGTGGGTCAAAATGGCCTTTCCTTTAATTATCAACTCCAGGAATTCGGCTTTTTCTTCAGCGGTCAGGTCACTCAGATCGGCAACTTCTCGGTAGGGTATCACCAGCAAATGTCCGGCATTGTAGGGGTAACGGTTCAGCACCAGGTAGCCGGTATCGCCGCGAAACAAAATCAGAGATTCGCGCTCATCTTCCATTTGCGGTAAGGTCACAAACGGATTTTTTCCCTCAATTGCGTCGGGAGTTTCGATATACTCCATGCGCCAATAAGAATGGAGGTGTTCAAATGGATTCGGCATGCGATGTGATCCAAAAGTACTTTCAGAACAGCAAGAAACGCGGTTACGGTGCGGATTTTAGCAATCTGCACAACCTTTTTTTAGTTTGCATAACCCGTGTCCGGGTACCCCGAGGAGCGGAAATTGCCTTGGATAGAGGAATTTTAGAGTAAATTGACTGGTTTTGAGTAAGACTTCCGGGCAAGGGCTTGCGTTCAATTACTCGGGGCTTTTTGCTGCTGATTTCTGTAAACAGGTATGCTGGACCGCTATTTCAAAGGTTTTCGGGGATTTCCCTTCCTTTTTTCTTACACCGTTTTACTAAGCGCGGGGTTTTGGGTGTTTATCATCTGGGACCAGTGGTATTGGTGGGGCAGAAGGGAGGATTATTCCTTTGGATACCTCGTTCCACTCTTTGTGTTTATGATTGTGTGGGATCGATGGCCAAGGTTGCGGCAACTCTTAGGGGTGCAGATCCAAACTGCTCCTCAAAAGGCCTCCAATTCGAGCTCCAGTGCAACTGAAAAAACCGGTGCAAAGGAGGTTCCACTAACCTTTGGCTGGTTAACCGAAAAAAGTTACCACTTTGCCAAATGGTTCATTCCAACCGGATTTTACGCGGGATTAGTTCTCGGATTAGTCATCTTCGGGTTGGGCGCTTTTTATCGCGCGGGGGCCGGGCCTTCCCATCCCGGCTCCCTGCTTATCGCCCTGGGTGGGGGAGCGGTGGTTTTTGCGCTCCTTTACATAAACCTGCCCGATTCGGCCGAGGCCTGGCAGCAGCAGCTGGGTATCGAAATCGGTCCGGCGGAAGCCATGAACCGAAGATTGACCGCCACGCTGCTGTTCTGGTTTCCCTGTTTTATCTGGGTCCTTTCAGCTCCCCTGGTTTCGATTATCGAAAATAGGTTGAGTCTATTCCTGTTGGAAAAGGTCGTTACCGTGGTCCTTTTCGTTTTCGAAATGGGGGGCTATGCCTTGGAGCAAGAGGGCAACACCCTGGTTCTTCCTACGGGGAGGGTAGGGGTGGAAGATGCCTGCTCGGGAATCCGATCCCTCATGGGCTGCCTGTTCGCGGGATCGTTTCTGGGGGCGGTGTTTTTTCGCAGCACGATCAAAAAAATACTGTTGGTGGCTTTTGCCATAGGCTTCGCTTTCATCACCAACCTGATGCGCAGCATCTTCCTGACGGCCTGGGCCTACTCGAGGGGTCCCGATGCCATCAGCAGTTTCGTCCATGGTGCGGCTGGATATTTTGTTTTGGGCCTCACCAGCATCCTGCTCCTGCTGCTCATCCCCATCATGAAAATCCAGTTCGCCAAGGATTGACCCCTTTCTCCCGCGCTTGCTACCGAGGCCATAGGTCCATATACTGCCTCCGCATTACTTACCGGGTCCATGGTCATCCCATGCCAGCCAACTCCTCCATCAGATCCGGCAGTGGAACAACGTTGACGTTGTCACGCAGCCGATACCGTTCGTTTCCCGTGTAAACGACCCACTTCGCCGCCGGTTTTACATCTTCGCATGCCGCATGAAATCCCCTGGTGAGCTTCGGCGCGGTAGTACGTTTGATCTCAACGGCCCATTGCTCACTGCCCAAACTCAAGATCAGGTCGATTTCCGCACCGGCGGAAGTGCGGTAAAAACCGGTATCGACCTCGGGCGGGGCGGCGGACAGTAGGTTTTCAATCACAAATCCCTCCCAACTGCTACCAACGATGGGATGGCCCAGGAGGTCATCCAAGGATTGAATATTGAGCAGGGCATGGAGAATACCCGAGTCGCATAGGTAGGTTTTAGGACTCTTCACCAGCCGCTTTGCCACGTTCACATACCAGGGATTTAACCTTCTCACCAGCATGAGATCTACCATCAGATCGAGGTATCGCACTGCTGTCTGCCCGGAGACGTTTAGATTGCCGCCGATTTGGGAGGCGTTGAAAAGTTGTCCCTGATTATGGGCAAGCATTGTCCAAAATCGGCGCAGTGTCTCGGCGGGAATCCGGGGACCCAAAGCGGGGATGTCGCGTTCCAGATAGGTGCGGATAAAATCCCGTCGCCAGCGATAACTAAATTCCTTATTGAGCTTGGATTCCGGGAACCCGCCTCGAAGCCACAGCTCGTGAATGTTGTTACTGCCGGTCTCGAGCACGTTCAGAGGCCGAAGCTCCTGATAGGACACCCGGCCGGCAAGCGATTCAGCCGATTGGTTGAGAAGTTCCCTCGACGCCGACCCCAGCAGTAGAAACTGACCGTAAAGATGACCGGTACGGCGATTGCGATCAATCTGACCGCGCAGCACGTTAAATAGGTCCGGTTTGCGTTGAATTTCATCAATGACAATCAGCTTGTCACGGTTCTGCTCGAAATAGAATCTGGGGTCCTCCAGCTTTAGAAGGTCACCGGGATCTTCCAGGTCGAGATATGTGGAAACTCGTTCGGCCGCAATGGATTGCGCCAGCGTGGTCTTGCCTACTTGCCGCGGTCCCAATATAACCACTGCGGCAATATGCTTGAGGGTTTCCTCGATGCGTTTATGAAGCCATCTCTCCAGCATCCTTGCAAATCTACCACTCTATGGAGGATTTGCAAGAAAATACCGCCTGGTTTTGCCCATGGCTTCGCCTTCATTACCAATCTGTTGCGCAGCATTTTCCTGGCCCCTTCCGCCTTGCCCTTCTTTGTCAGAAGACGTGACCCCCTTGCTTTTTCTCTGAACACTGATACCCGACATCTCATAGCCCGCATTTGCTCGGAAAGACCTACAAGACATGCGGGCTAAAGGGCCTCCTTAAGACGATCTACACTCACGCCGGAATACTCAGCGAATTCTGAGGGCTCCCGATCTGCAATTTCAGGCGGAATATTTTCCACAATGGCCTGCCATTGATCTTCGCTCAGTGATTCAATGAATTCGGCAAAAGCATCAGACGAAGAGTTTGCTGGAAGATACTTGCGATACATCTTCACCAGCGCCTTCAGCATGGATAGATAGGGACCGATACTTGTTGTGGTGGATGCGGCTTCACTGTCAATCCAGGCCACTGCTGTTTTCGAAATGGAATTTGGTTTCAGCAGTTCTGTTTTCAGGAGTAACTCAATATCAAAGGCAAACTTTTTTTCGATTAGATCATCCAGAATCTGACCAATCGTTTTTGCTTTGAATGCTTTAAATCCGCATTGGGTATCCACGATATAGTTCAGGTTGGTGATGATGCGCTTCCATAAATAAATGAACAGTTTTCCCCGAGTGTTTCTGACTCCTTTTTTCACCACAATCGACGTAGGTTCTCTTCTGGATCCAATAGCTGCCAGATTCCCATGATTGATGATACCATCTGCAAGCAATCCAATCTGTCCCAGGTGAGTGGAAAGATCCGCATCCGTAAAAACGATTAGGTGATTATCGCTGCTGATTCGTTGGGCTGCCTCCCACATCCCATACTGAATGGAGCCACCCTTCTGGCTTTCCGAAGGTGACCGCATCGGTAGAGTTACGGGCAGTTTTTTATCAATTGCTTTCCGTAGGTATAATACGCCTGTATTGGCCTGATCTTCGTTGTCTGCCAGGATCTCCTCCGCAATGGCTCCGCTATTCTCCGGGCAACCATCATCCACCATTCGCAAATCCCAGTTCTTGTCAGGAAAATCACCGAACAGCCAGTTGAGCTGAGATATCTTTCGATTGAGAAAATCTTCACCATCTTCATGTTCCGTCTTTGTTCGTATTCGATTGTGTTCCTTATAAGCGGCAAACACGATCGAAAAATGAAGCGATACCTCCATTTCACGCAGAATAGTTTTGGATAAAGCCAGTTTGACAGCCAGGTGAGCCATCAGCGGAATTGCATCCTTGTCTTTACACAATTCGGCTTCCAATTCATGTAGGGATCTCCCGTCAGGATTGCTGTCCAGGATTGAATCAGCCAGGGTTCGAACCTGATCGAGGTGGTTCTCGTTGGTAAGATCCAGCCCATCAGGACAGTTTTTACAGAATTCAAACACTTGTTTAATGAGTGAGTTCTGATTCATCACATACTGACAGGTAGCTTCCTTTTACTCCTTAAATCGTCTTAATGAAGAAAATATTCAGATTTAAATTTGTTTCTTAACCCGCATGCATTTCGCTGATAGCCTTGGCCTGTCAAGTTGCACTGCGAAATTACCGGAGGTTTCCGAAAATGAAGGGTGCTTTCAGCTGAATTCGAGATTTTCCTAATGAAAATTGAGATTCCGCTACGGGTATGCAATCTGCTTTTGAGGGTGACCTTAACCCGGATAGCTCACAAAATCCAAGACGTGACCTTTCCGCTTTCGCCTCTTGACGCCTATCTTAGCTTAACTAGCTTGGGCTTGTGAAATCGCGAAAAGAAAGTTTCCTCAACCTTGTAGCTCAAGAATCTGACTTTCTTAAACAGCACGGAGTTGAGGAAATTGGTTTGTATGGTTCGGTTGCACGGGGTGAGGATAGCGCTGTGAGCGACATTGATATTCTTGTTGTGTTTGAAGAACATAGTAAGAATTTCAAGAATTTCCTGGCGTTGATCGATTTTCTGGAGGGCCGATTGGGTTGTTCGGTGGATCTGGTAACTCGCGAGAGCCTGAGTCCTTATCTGGGACCCCATATATTGGATGAGGTAGAATATGTCCCGCTTGCCTCTTGAGTATCTGCGCCATATAGCTGACGAACTCGAATTCCTTGCTGGTATTTACGCTAAGCATGACGAAGTAGCATTTTCAAGCGATGGAATTCTTCAACGTGCGGTTGCGCGAAGTTTTGAGATTATTGGAGAGGCAACGAAACGCTTGGGGAAAGACTTTTGTGATAAATATCCGGAAGCTCCATGGTCTGAGATGGCCAGGTTGAGAGATAAGCTCATACACCATTATTTTGGGATCGACTATAAACTCGTCTGGAACGTTGTTGAGGAAGAAGTACCAAAATTGCGACATCAGATTTTGGATGTTAAGGAAAGAGAATCAGCGAACCCGGGGAAGTAGAGGTACGACCGGGCACATCAGCCTCCATCATTTAGGCTGCGAGATGTCCGGCTTCATCAATTACGGTGGAACACCCTTGTGGTCCAGAAGGTTCAGCCCCCGGCCTTTTCAAAATCGAAAACGTGACCCCCCCCTTGGCTTTCTTCCTCGGGACTGCTCAGGAGGCCTGACCCAGTGTCGCAGCCGGTTGGATGCCGACGGTAAGCCGATGCTTGTCCCTTGCGAGCTTGCGAAAGTCGCACTCCACCTGAATTCCATGCCAGAATTGGTCTGACTGACCGAAGAAGGCGCCAAAGCGAATCGACATCGCTGGGGTAATCGACCGCCTGCCATGCACGATTTGGTTGATCGCGCGCGGGGAAACCCCGATTGCGCGGGCCATGGCATTCTGTGAAATTCCCATCGGCTTGAGGTACTCCTCGAACAGAATTTCACCGGGTGTTATTGGCTCATTCATATCTATAACCTATAACGTCATAGGACATTATCAATGATAATCTACTATCGCAACTTGTTCTGGTCCAGAATCACTCCACCTGAAGACAATGCGCCACTGGTCGTTGATGCGAATAGAATGATAGCCCGAAAGCTGGCCTTTGAGGGCTTTGAGGCGGTTGCCGGGTGGGACGGCCTTCCACAATGTCGATCTTTTCAACCGTCAGGCCGTACAGATCATATATCCGGAGCATGTAAAGGACCTTCCCCTTTTGTGTCTTGCTTTTCTGCTGCATCGCTATTCTGAAGTTGTAGACAAAAGGCTCAGAACGGGAAACACGTTTCAGCGACCTGAGGGAGGGGATCGACCGGGCAGGCGCAACGATCATTGGACTACACGATGTTTTATTTTGATTGGATCACCATTGGCATAAAGGAATATCCCAGTGATTCTTAGATCGTGACGTAGCTTGTGGTAAGGATTAATGAACCTAAAAAGGGGGATATTGAAGAATGCGCCATTGCCAGGGAGAGGCGATCTCCGGGCCGGATGGATCGTGTCTGTCATGATTTACGCTCTCACCTTGGCCAATAGCCTACCTGGCCAGCGTATAATTAATGATTCCCTGACGCTCCCGCCCCGTCTGCCCACCGGGGTCTACGAGCTGGAAATTGCCTGGGATCAATTCAATGCTCCCATCGCACTTGCGCACCCCCCGGGTGAAACCAACCAGCTTTTTGTAGCGGAACGAAGGGGTAGGATTCAGGTGATCGCCGATTTGTCCCAAAATACCATTCAATCCGAAGACGTGCTGGACATATCGAGCCTTCGCTCGGTCACCACAAACGTCGAAAACGGTTTGTTGGGCCTGGCTTTTCATCCGCGTTTTACCGAGGCGAAGCGCATTTTCGTCTTTTATACTCACAATTTGGAGGGCATCCGGCGCAATCGGTTATCCAGTTTTTTAATAACCGGAGAGGATCCGATAACGGCAGACCCGAATTCTGAGATCATCTATTTAGATCAAATCGACCGGGCTGACAACCACAACGGCGGTGATATACATTTTGGTCCCGACGGATATTTGTATGTGGCCCTTGGGGACGAGGGTAGGGCCAACGACCGATTGGGCAACAGCCAACAGGTGGCCAAGGACTTTTTTGCCGGTATCGTTCGGCTGGATGTCGATAAGCTTCCGGGCAATGTCGAGCCCACCTTTCATCCCGCCGTTCCTCGCGATAGCCAAGGCAAGGCTTTTTACAGCGTCCCCATCGATAATCCACTGGTGGCGGAGTGGCGGCGAGCGGGAGCAAATCCGGACTCGGATCTTCGCCTCGAGTTCTATGCCATTGGTTTGCGCAACCCCTGGCGGATGGCTTTCGACAATCCGACTGGCCGATTATTTACCGGAGACGTGGGGCAGGTAACCCGTGAAGAGGTCGATATCATCGTAAAAGGCGGCAATTACGGTTGGTCCATTCGGGAAGGGTTCATCGCTTTCAACAATGGACCGGGAAATTTGATACCTCCTCCGGCCTTTGGAGAGCTACTGGATCCAATTCACGATTATCCCCGGAGCGATGGACAATCCGTTACGGGTGGGGTGGTTTACCGCGGGACTCGATTTCCGGAGTTGGAGGGGGCCTATATTTTTGGTGATTACGAATTGGGTCACGTCTGGGCTCTGGTCGAAAGTGACGGGGGGTATGACCGCATACCGATAGCGAACTACCCCAGGCATTACGAGTACGGTTTGGATCCTTCCAATGGAGATGTGCTCATTGCCGGAGGGGATGGGAATATTCGGCGGTTGGTTCGTGGAGACGGTGGGGAGGAACCCGAATTTCCTGCTACCTTGTCGGAAACAGGTGCCTTCAAATCTCTCATCAGCTTGGAGCCGGAAGATGGAATTTTGGCCTATGAGCCCAACCTGTCGTTTTGGTCTGACTATGGTATCAAATCCCGCTGGGTGGCTGTCCCGAATGCCACCATTGGCTACGATCAGGATTTACCCTGGGTCTTTCCCACGGGGACGGTTTGGATTAAGCATTTCGATTTGCCGCTGGAGCGGAATAATCCGGAGTCTGCGGTGCGCGTCGAGACCCGCTTTCTGGTCAAAACGGAAAACGGGGTTTATGGTCTTAGTTACCGCTGGAATGAAGCCGGTACGGAGGCGACTTTGGTGGATGAGGAAGGGGTCGACATCGATTATTCGGTGCTAACTGAAGGGGGCGAGGTGACGCAGACCTGGCGCATTCCCAGTCGAGCAGAATGTCTGCAATGCCATACCCCGGGCGCTGGATACGCTTTGAGTTTCAATTCCAGGCAACTGAACCGGGAGCAGCTGATTGAAGGACAACAACGCAATCTTTTGCAGTACCTAAGTGAGATTGGAATCCTGGATACGGCCATCGATGATGGCACCGAGGACCTACCAAGGTTCTATTCGGGAGACAATTCGGAAGCTTCCCTATTGGCCCGTGTTCGCTCCTACCTGGCCGTGAATTGCGTTTCCTGCCATCAGCCCGGCGCCATAGCTTCGACCACCTGGGATGCACGGCCGCATGTCGGGTTATTGGATACGGGCTTGATTGGGGGAATTCCTCTCAATGATGGAGGCAACTCCAATCGTAAGTTGGTGGTTCCGGGAGATGTCGAGTCATCGGTTCTATTGAGCCGAATTAGTGAAACGCACGGTTTTTCTAGAATGCCCAACGTGGCCACCAACGAGTTGGATCCCCAAGCAATAGCCCTGGTTGAGAAGTGGATTTCATCCATTTCAGAAGGATATATCCGTTGGCAGGAGGACGCTTTCCCCAATCCCGAATCCATGGAAGCAGATCCTGGTTCGGATCCCGATTTGGATGGTGGAAGAAACCGCTTCGAGTACCTGGCCGCCACCGATGCTCTCGACGCCGGGAGTTTCTGGAAGCTCAAGGCAGGGGTCTTCGATGGAAATATCTCTATTGAGTTTCCGGTTACGCGCAATCGCATCTACACCATAGAAATGAGTCGGGACCTCGAAACCTGGGAGGAGTGGCCAGTGGCGGGTAACCCGGTGCAAGTTGGAGACGAGTCGATCGCTTCGGTAATAGTTACCGGTCGGTATTCCGGGGACGCTTTTTTCCGAGTTCGGATCCGAGAACCATGATCTTGGATCAATCGCAACACTAAACAACTTGGACCGTCCCCTTTTGTGCCATGTCCCCTTTTGTGCCATCTAAACAACTTGGACCGTCCCCTTTTGTGCCATCGTCTATTTGATTTTTTCACATGGATGAGCAGGATTTTGGATGATTACGGTTTCATCCTGTTTATCATGCCTATCCTTGTTACTCGTCACCCCACAAATGCCCAAGCACCACCTCCAGGTCTTCCTGACTGCGGTCCTGCCACCTCTCGAAATCCCCACGCATACCGGCGGACCCGTCAAAACCGCTGCGCACCTTACAGGAAACAATTAAAAATACTTAAAAACTAGGGCTGACCCCATCCGCCTCCCCCCTGTGCCGTCGTACTGGTGTCATGGAAATGATACACGCGCCATCCGACAATCGCTGTCCTTATATACGGCGCAAAGCTATCCTCTCCCAATTCATCTGCGGCCTCCAGTTTCGATTCATCGTGACCGCTGCCCAGTGAGTGCGTAAGGTTTTTAGACCAACCAAAAAATCTCGTTTTCTCCTCTTCAAACACGAGACGGTTTCCAACCGGGACAAGGCAGAAACTGTAGGCGTTCACGCCGAAGACGAACTCGGCCTCGATGCGTTCAGTTTGCTTTCTGCCGCCAAAAAGCAATGCATCGGGCCCATCCTGTTCGGCAACAAATACTTGAAGTCGCTTTTCGACCATGCGAGCCAGCATGTGGAATAAGCCAATGAAATTACTCTTACCGGCACCATTGGCCCCGATCAGAACGTTCAAACGTCCAGGCCTGAAGTCTGTGAGTGAACGGATCGACTTGAAGCCGTGTACGGAAAGGCTTTCCAGCTTAGGCATGAGTCTTCCGGATTTCCAATTTTTTAATTTCAATCATCTCTTCAATCAATCTGGATGTATCCAATATTTCTTTTGCATTTTCTCCATCCGCACAGTGTTTATTATTTTAATGGCTTTTGGAAGGAATCGTTATTAGGGCCCCCTTCAACCAGCTTTCAAGACAAACTTTGCTCCTTCCCTGCGTAACATTTCGTAAAGGCTGATGCCGTGAAGACCGAGATCAATGCAGGCGCAAGGTAGCTGGACATCCCTTTACTCCTGCTTCCCTCCCAAGATTAGAAATCACGCCATTTGAGTCGATGACCCGCACCTGGGCTCCCCGGATTGGACCGCCCTCGGTGCGGTGCTCCACCGTCACGCCGTTAACCAGCATGCGGTGGAAGGCGCTGGTTGCGGGTTTCGAGGGTTGAACCTTCGGGGCGGGTCAGCTTGCGGAAGGCATCGTCGTGTGCTGTGGTGGGAAGGTCGGGGTTGAGCCAGGCAAGTGCATCGCGCAGACGCTGCTCCAACACAGTTCAATTTGGTCCAGTACATCGGGCAAGGTGTGCGAGTCATGGCGGTTGTCTTGAAAAAGGCGGTTTAAAAGTGACCCACTATGGGCGGTTTAGATTTGACCCACCTGAAATCCAGGACGGGGATCAAAAATCCTTAACTATGTGGGTACCTCAACCTGGGCCATCCGGCCACGATGAGTAACCTCGTTGGAACTTACAACCGCACCGAAAAGTCGAAATGTCGTTACAGTCAACAACTCAAAACACTAAACAACCAGGTCCGTCCTTTTTGTCTTTTCCATTGAACTTCTAGGCGATATTTTTGGTCGGAAACCCAACTTCCTGCCCGCCGCATTTGCCTTGGCCATAAGGTCTTAACTGCTTCTGGACCTTGTCAGTCTGTTCACCCTGCCGCAGGAAGAAAAATCGAAGTTGACCCAGGCCAGACAAGGCACACGAATACCTCATATTCCGACAATAATCTGAATGCCTGAACCAAAAGACAAATCCCTCGAATCCTGGATTTGGGACGCCGCCTGTTCCATTCGTGGAGCCAAGGACGCGCCGAAATACAAGGACTATATTCTCCCCCTCATTTTCACCAAGCGTCTCTGCGATGTCTTCGACGACGAACTCAACCGCATCGCCGCCCAGGTCGGCTCGCGCAAGAAGGCTTTCCAACTCGTTAAGGCAGACCACAAGCTTGTCCGTTTCTACCTTCCCCTCGTGCCGGACGATTCCGAGCAGCCCGTCTGGTCCGTCATCCGCAAAATTTCGGACAAGATCGGGGAAACCGTCACCACCCACATGCGGGCCATCGCCCAGGAAAAGTCTATCACCTGCGCAAAGCGGGCATCCCCAAAACCAGCCACAAGCAAATTTACAATCTCTTTGGAATAAAGTGGAATAAAGTGGAATAAAGTGGAATAAATTACCCGTAAAGAAGCGTATGTTAAAAAGAAAAGTCGTAATTATTTCGTAGTGCCTTTGAAAAATGGGCGTTTATTATCAAGCACTTAACGCACAATGTGCGCAACTTGGGTTAAGCGATCGGTTCCCCGTTATCCACCTCGTGCTCATCGCCCCGAGGGAGCGGTCGAAGCCCCCGCCGTGCTCAGGCCTTGCCCGCGGATTCCCTATGCTTGCCACGAGTGGCCGTCAAGGCACGTTGTCAGCCACTTTAGTCTAAAAGTGGCCGACAAGACACGTTGTGCGCCATGGGTGGCCTTCAAAACAATTTCCTGCCTTCCGCAATGATGAACAGGTTTGGGAACACGAGGACTGCTGTTCGGCGGCCGCTGCCGGGGTCGCCTACCCGAAGGACGCCCCCTTCGCATAGCACGTCCAAAATTCGTCGGTGGCCGGATCAATTGTGTCCATTCAGTAAAATTCCACTGCTATTGCGTTTCGGGAAGGACTAACTCGTGGGCGGTGGGCAGAAACCTATTCATGAGTTCCAAGAAGTTGGAGTAGTAATCGTCCCAATCCGCGTTTTCATAGTCCGCCGGGTTGGCTTGTATATTGTGCCGCAATACCTGTGCGCAAACGGCCTCTGCGACGATCTCAGCGAGAAGAACTCGAAAATGGCGCTCTTCCTGCCCAGGGAATTGCTTGGATTTAGGACCTAGGTACCTGGACAAAGACGGGTGTCTCGCGGCGATCTCGAGGACGTTTTGCTTCCACCTGTAGCGTTGGGCGCCATAGGTGACGTCTTCCAGTCTAATTTCAATCCCGGCGCCTCCCGCTGGCGCGACAACGATGTTAGTTTCCGCGGTGTGATTCCCGAGGCGCGCGCATAGCTTTCCAGGGGCGAGACCTTCGTGAGTAACGGAAACAGTGAGGACGGCCGTGGCCACTCCAAGAGCTGATTTTACAGCCAATTGTCTGTTGCCGGTGACGTGGTATCCCTCCCCTTGCATCTCCACCTCGAACCTCGTGCCAGACGACTCCACGATACTTAGTGGGGCCAATAACTTGATCCGTTTACGGGAATTGGGGGGGATTCGGTAGCGATTTTTCTGGAACTGGAGGGCCCCAATACCACTGTACTTCTCGGCCTCGGAACCAAGAATCTCGATCACTATTTCGCCATCAATCGGGCCTATATGGGCTCTTAGTCCGGTCGCTGGGGTTTTCTCCAGCGCCTTGATCGACCAGTTGGCCTGGAGGACGCCTTCCTGAGTTGGATTGGACTTCAGGGTGGCAAAGGTGCGGTCGACCCTTAGTTCGGGTGTAAGGGGTTTTATTTGCACGAGATCACCGGTTGCGATCTCGGGGAAGACTTCCTGGACTACAGACAACCGGCACTTTCTGGAATGACCGGCGACCATTTGGGCGAACGGTGGACTAAGGGCGTATCCCTGGATGCGAAAACGGCTTCCCTTCTCCTGCCTGTTATGCCCTCTGGAGACTTCCTCTTCATCCGAGTATTCCTCAATGAATTTATTGGTTGCCTTCTCAAGAGCATTGAGGCGTTTACGCGTTTCATTGCTTTCCACCTTCGCTCGCTCGTTTTGTTCGAGCCGTCGCTCTTCTTCAACTAGCGGGCGAAGGCGCTTTAGGGCCTCCTTGTAGAGTCTGGACACGAAAGGGTGTCCACGTGTGAGACCAGCTTTCCGCGACGGATCGAGGACTGGCCGCGGGTTTGACTCTAAAAGATCCAATTTCTTGGCTTGGCGTTCATCGAAGTCATTCCAGAGATCATCAATCGCTTCACAGGTGAGCCGACCATAAAACCTGGCTGCACAAGGGTCCCTTTCCAACTCTGAATCGAAAAGCGTTGCTTCGTGAATGGCATGCTTTGACTTTACTAATATCCCTCCCAAGCGGAATCGAGGTTTGTCGCGTTTGAAAGGCTTGGGCACCCTGAAAATCAGGAGCTTCGCTTCGATCTTGGGATACCCTGGAATTGAAAATCTCTCGGACAGGCGCTTGTTGCCGCCATACGGTGGGAGGCGTATTTCGTCTTCACGGCGCTGCTGGAGATCCCGCACTATAATTTTTGTGCCTTTTTGGTGAATAATGTCCCTAAGCGAGACCAAAGATGATACTTTTTTTACCAGCTCTTTGTGAATGGGCACGCGATGATTGACGTTGACTGAGATTGTCACTACCGTACCAGTCCCTCTCCGGATCCGGAGCCTCTCCCTATCACTCCTACTCACCGAGTGAGAGGCATCCAACTCAAAGTCAAAATGTTCGGTAATGCGGCAGGTGTGCAGACGTCCATCCCAGGCGATGGATTCAAAAGTTACCTTCCCCAGTGCAGCTACATCTTTCGCTCCTCGGGAGTTTGTTCCCCGGACGGCAAAGCCACGTTCCATGCCACTGACCCGACCGCCGATTCGCGAGAGCTTCAGTTCCATTACCTCGTCCGTCATTCCATCCGCGAAATCCCGTACCAGGAGTATGGACGGCTTTCCTTTTCGTCGTCTAACCTCTATCTCAACTCTGCCCTTTTTGCCCAGGACTTGGTACCTGTCGTCCGCATTGGTAACGAGTTCGACAATCGCATCGTAAATGTCTCTTATGGCCAGCGTTGCATTTTGCACTATGGTCCGACGGTCGACTTCCAATTTCTTTTTCAGGACAAGGCTCATCAATTTCTCTCCTACTCTAACGGCTATTTCTGAGCTCTATAAGACTTATGACACTATGCAATGAAGTCACCGCGTTCATTTTAATCGCTTGCTCTTTCGTCTCTTTTTTGGCCGTGCTCCCCTCATGCTTTTTCCTCAGACTAACCTCGCAATCTCAACTGCTTCCGGCTATCGATACGGCGTCGGTCTATCGACGAACTCGAAGCCATGACCTTTCGGAGTTTCCTTATTCCAGTTTGATTAAACGCGAACACATTAAGAAAATTATACGACATAATTGACAGTGCAAAACACTATGCGGGAGGAATCAATTTTCAAGAGTGAAACGCCAGGGGACCAGGATGTCATTGGTGTATTTCATCGAAGAATCTCCCCTGTGCTCCCTTGGTTTGCAATACGCTGAGGAGCATTGAAATGCACTGCTCGGTAACGGCCAAATTAGCCAAAAAATGGCCGTCAAGATGCGTTGTGCGCCATGTGTGGCGGTCAAATTTTTTCCTTCCGCAATGTGCTTGTCTACAATGGAAAACTCCCCCGGTTAGCCTCTCCGTCCTCCACGAGCGCCACGTGTTTCCGCTCGATTTCGCGACCGAAGCGCTCCGGCAGGCGGGCCTCGTCTCTCATTTCCTGAAAGCCGTTTGGCTTTGGACGGGTTCGGACGCCGGTACCACTCGACCCCATACGTTCTGATATGTTCGCGGAGCGCCGGGTTGTCTATGGAGTTGTGCAGAACGAGGTCAACCGACTGCGCCATCGGAATCTCGTCGATGGCCGCACTAAGGCGAGCCTGGTCCGTCAGCGTCAGCTGATCGCCGAACAACGCGATGTCCACATCGGACGACACGGTGTTAGTGCCGGTTGCTCTGGATCCGAACAACACGGCCCGCTCCACGCGGCCGTTGGCCGCAATCGCGGCAACGATGGCGGCGCGATGCTTGTCCTTTAGACCGTCCGTCATGGCGTTCGCTGGGTGTCCAGAGTCCGGTAGAGTCGCAGCAGGACCGGGTAGTAGCGTTCCTTGATCAGGGTCTCCGCTTCCCGAGCCACGGCGCTCCAGTAAGTGTGGCTCAAAAGGTTGTGCTTGTCCAAGGCGTCGAGCAGTGTCTCGCAGTCGTCCTCGTCGATGTAATCCACCTCGAAGCTCTTGCGGATCGCCGCTCGCGGCACCTTCACGTCATGCCCCTCGTAGAAGAGGAGGTCCTTGAGAACCTTCCATGACAACTCGAAACAAAACTCGAAGGTCTTGATCAGGCCGGCGCGTTCCAGGTCGTCGTACCGCCCGCGCTCGCAAGCGTTCGTCAGTTGGGCGAGAGCTGTCCCGAAGTTGTCGAGCCGCTGCTTCCAGCGCATCTCGTCGCTATTGCTCATGGCCCAACTGCCCCCAATCCCGCCTCCTCCAAATTGACCTCGTAAGTATCCTCGAACAAGAATTCGTTCATGATCAGCACGATCGCAAGTCGCATGGACTTTCCTTAATTGAATTAGAACACATTATGGAAAATAAATTACATAATCGACTGTGAAAAGCAATATGCGAGAGGTATCCAACATCAAGGGTGAAAAGTAAGGGAACCTCCGATGTCATCGGTGTATTTCATCGTCGATTCTTCGTGTGTCCGCTCGTTGCGCAGCAGGTCAAATTAAAGTAGGGTAGGGGGCGCAGAAGGACGGTTTCCAGCTAACCTCCCGGCGTTGTTGTGCTAGTGTGGTGTCCCAGAAAAAGCAGCCTTGCCAGGCCATTCATGGCACGCTCGTATTTTTCAAGTTATTTCTGGGGCGCCACACTAGAGAGCTCTTTCACTAAAAATTCGTCTTTGAGGCGCAGTTTAAGGGGGAATTTTGCCACGGTGTTATAGGGAACTCCGTCAGCGCTTATAGCAGGTAAAAATTGCCACAGAACCAGCGCTCTTAAAAGCTTTTCTTCCAATTCGGGATTTACCATGTTCAACAATACTGCATTGGAAACGACACCCTGTTTGGTCAGGTCGAGTTGTAAAAGGAGCTCCCGTATCTCCTCCTCTGGATCCTCCAGCTCTGTGAGTAAGGTTTTCGGCACGAAAGCCGGCGCCGGTTTCAGGCTCTTCTTTCCGTCTTTTGCTTTTTTCATTTGCTGGCGGAGTACCTCACTCCATTTATCCAAACTTATTCCAGGAGTTGGAACCGAAAGGCGTCCATCCGGATCGTTTCCGCCAAAGCGGAGGAGCTTACGCAGATCTTCCATCGGCACACTTGGGCCAATGTATCCATCCGCATCGTAACTGTGGCTCAGGATGTGGCCGTTGCGGTCGACGATGACCAGGCAGGGGATGCCGTTACCCTGATACTTTCGCCAGAACCTGGACTTACGATTTTTCCAGTTTCCATACCACTGGATTTGCTCTTCTTGCATGTAAGCCAACATTTTTGACTTACCTTTGTCCCAACTGCAGAGAATGAATTCGAAAACGTCGCCGTAGGCGGGTTTGTTGGCCTTATAAAAACGAACCAGTTTGGGAGTAAAGCCGCGGCACGGTTTACACCAACCGGCTGAAGTATAGATCGCATAGAATTCCGGCTCAGGTTTCCCCTTCCAATTTACCTCCAGGGATTCTTTTCCCAAGAATTTTTCAGCGTCCTTGCGAAATTGTTTGGTAAACTTGCTGGGAGGAAGTGTCCCGGCGGTGACGGCGGCGTCCCGCTTACGGGACCAATAGACGACTTCGGCCCGATCAACTTCGGCCAATGCCAAGATATCGACGTTGAATGTATAACCTCTCGTATTGTTGAAATAAACCTTGCTTCCGTAAGCATTTGCCAACTTCAACTCGAACTCTTCCCCATTGAGGAAAGTCCAGGCTCGAAATTCTTGATCAGTGGCATCTACACCAAGTGGTGAAAAACCTGCTACCAGTAAGATCAACAGTTTGGCAGTCCACGGCCACGCGCGTGTGCGCCTAGCTATTTGTGAAGGTAGTGGGACAAATTGCATGGGTTTTTTGCATTGCGGACAAACCTTACCGAATGGCCCACTCGAATGGCAAGTCCGTAGCTTTCAGGAGGGTGGGGGGACGTCCGGTGGGAGAGTGGTGGGAATGGGGTGAGTTGCTCGCCCAGGCCAAGGCAACCGCCGCTCGCTCGAAACAAGGGAATGACCCTGCATTGGCAGGCAGGATGGCAAGGAATGAACCCGGGTTAGTACTTGTCGTACTGAAAAACGCCGTAGGGGACGTTTTCTTTCTGCTTCTCTTCCAGTTCGGAGGTGGAGCAACTGCACATTTCCATCTTGCGCATGGTAATGGCGCCGGTGGGGCAAACGCGCAAGCACTTCCCGCAGCGCACGCATTCGTCGCTGTCGATCCAGATATAGGTGGTTTCCTCGGCGAGGTTTGCCTCCAGGCTGGATGTCACTGCCCCATCTTCATCGTAGAAGAGACGGGATACCCGGTTGATACAATCGCGCGGAGCCACCCCGATGCACCAGTCGCAGTGGATGCAGGCATCCTGGTCGATTTCATACTTGTAGTGGCAGAAGTAACAACGCGTAGCATGAATTTGGGTGCCGTCTTCGGTATGACCCAATTCCACCTCGGCGGTGCCGTCGCGGTCAAGTAGGGGAAGCTTGGGCATCGAAACCGGGAACTGGATGTCGTGGTCGCGCACCCGGCCGGTTTCGCCATTGGTATCCATCAATGTGATGCCGATGTGTTTTTTGCGACGGACTTTGCCCATGAGTTGAGCGTCGATTTTGTCGGCGACTTCCTTGGCATCATTTACGGCGGTGATGACGTCGAAGCTTCCATAATTGAAGTCTCCGGCTACGAAAACCTTCTCGTGGGTAGTGTGATTTCCCTCCGTTTGGTTTACGTCCTCGGGAAGGATCTTCAACTCGCGGGTTTGCCCGATGGCCATGATGAGGAGGTCGCAGGGATATTCCTCCTCGGTGCCCGCGATGGCATGGATCTTGGGTTTACCTCTCTCCGACTGTTCTTCATCCAAAGTGTTGCGTTGAAAAGTAACCGCCACAAGTTTGCCGTTCTCGGTTCGGGCAGAGAAGGGATTCATCAGCGTTTCCACTTCGATTTCTTCCAAACGCATCTGGTTGATTTCGTCCGGGTCGGCCGACATTTGCGCCTCGGTCCTGCGGTACATGATGGTTACGGTTCCCTCGGCTCCGACCAGGCGTTTGGCGGCTCGTGCGCAGGAGCGGCCACAGTCGACTGCGGTGAAACCACCACCGACGATGATTACATTTTGACCCTCCATATCGCCGATCTTGCCCATGTTGTAGTCGTACATGAATTTGAGGCCGGGAATGGTGTGGCCGTCTCCCGGAAGGCCCGGAAGTTTCAGGTTGGATGGGTGAAAGGTACCAACCGCCACCAACACCACATCGTAATCCTCGATGATCTGTTCCATCATGTCGGAATTGACCGAGGTGTTGTATTTTACGTGGATGCCGCTGTCGATGATGGCCTTTACTTCGACGTCGACCGTTTCGCGCGGCAGTCGGAAAACTGGAATTCCCTGCACCATCATTCCGCCCAGAATGCTGTCGCGTTCAAAGAGGGTCACACCGTGGCCGTAGCGGCGCAGTTCCCGGGCCGCGGTCAAGCCGGCTGGGCCACCGCCGATGACGGCAACCTTTTTGCCGGTATCCTCAAACCATGGCGGAAGCGGTTTGGGTGGATTTTCCATATAGTCGGAAGCGGATCTTTTCAGGTGACAAATATGAACCGGCCCGGCGGTACCGGTCCAGTTGTGGCGGCAGGCGTCCTCACAGGGACGCGAGCATACGCGACCCAGCACGCCGGAAAAAACATTGTCCTCCTGGTTAATGAGGTAGGCCTTGTCGGGATCGCCCTTGGCAATGGCCTCGATGTAGGCGGGCACATTGGTTTTGGCCGGGCAGGCATCCTGGCAGGGAATATCTTTGAGGAAGGTTTTGAAATCCAACGGTTCAGTGGCAGCTCCGGTGAAAACAGAGGTCTCCTGCGGATTGGGCGCTGTTTCGTAGGAAATTCCCAGGTCCTCAATCGCCTTTAGAAAAGGATTTAATGAATTGTCTTCGTCCATGATTACATTCCCAACCTTCGAACGCAGTCGGCCAGGGTTTCGTCTCCATGGCGGAGTTCAAGGAAAGTGTCGAGGATCTTCTCCAGCACGCGCGGGCAATCGTTCTTCTTAAATTCTCCGATTTTTGTGGCCAGGTGATCATGTTTACCGCCGATTTGCATTTCGTAGGCTTCGGTCGAACCCACCTGCTCGCGAATGCGCATACCGCGGAAACCGATGTCAGCAATGCGATAGGGTGAGCAACTGTTGGGGCAGCCGGTTATGTTGATGATGGCCGCGTCCCAGATCTCATTATACTTGGTTTGGCTGACAACCGGCTTGAGCAGGTCGTAGAGGGCCCGCGTTTCGGAAACGGCTTTGGGGCAGTAGGTCGTTCCCACGCAGGGCACGATATCGCGCAATCCGAAGAAACCATCAGTATCAAAACCGATCTTTCTGATTTCCGCCGACACATCCTCCACTTTCTCCGGCTTCACCCCATGGATTTCAATATTCTGCCGGTTGGTCAGATAAACGCGTTTGTTTCCGTGAATTTCGGAAATTTCCGCCATGCGTTTGAATGCGAGGTGGGTGAGTTCACCCTTGGGTACCATGGCGCGCACCGTCACTCTGCCGTTCCTTCCGACTGGATTTTGTTCCAGGAGGGGACGTTCCGGATAGGCGACGCCGGTTTCTTCGAAGTCCTCGGTTTCGAGGTCTTCGACGCTGACACCTTCGTCTTGCAGAAATTGCAGGACGATGCGGCGGCACTCGTCGATTCCCTTGCGGTAAACGACAAATTTCAAGCGGGCAAAGGAGCGATCGCGGCGGTCTCCATAGTCGCGGAAAAGCTGGGCGATGGCCCGGTTCACTCTAGCCATCTTTTGTGGTGGCACAAAGGAAAATAGCTCCTTTCCGATGAACGGCGCCCAACCCATGCCGCCACCAATGACGACCTTGAAACCGTTTTCATCCTTACCATCGGCTCCCTTTCGGGTGACGGCTACAATTCCTATGCAGTTGATATAAGGTTGCGCGCAACCGGCTCCACATCCGGAGAAGGTGATTTTGAACTTGCGGGGAAGGTTATCCAGGTCGCGAGCTTCGGTGAGCAGGCGCGCGGTTTCCTTCACGTAGGGAAGGACGTTAAAACGTTTGAACTGGCAGGTTTCGGCCAAGGGGCAACCGGTTACGTTTCGGGTAACGTCTCCACAACCATGGAATGTGGAGAGCGAATCTTCCGCCAAGTTTCGCACCATGTCGGCCAGGGCCGGAGTTTTGAGCCAATGCAATTGAATGCACTGCCGGGTGGTGATGGCCAGCTTGCCCTGGGCGTAGTCCTCCGCGACTTTGGAGATCCGCCGCGCCTGGCTGGAGGTCAATACACCGCCGGGAATCACGATTCGGGCCATGTGGTTGCCCGGCTGGCGGGAGGTGTATATCCCGTACCATTTGGAAATATTTTTCTCCTCAGCCGTCATGGATCCCTTGCGGGCAATTTCATCGTAGTCTAGGAAGAGGCCTTGATCCTTGATAATTTCGTCTTCGCTGACGAGTCGTTTACCTAGTGTCCACTGCATATTTGGAAGGGGTTAGTCGTGGTAAAATAGTAGGGTTGAAATATAGCGCTCACCGGTATCCGGTTGCATGACGACAATATTCTTGCCCCTGTTTTCGGGCCGGCTGGCCACCTGGTAAGCGGCAAGTGACGCCGCGCCCGATGAAATACCGACCAGCAGACCCTCTGTAGTTCCGAGTTTCTGGGCAGTTTTGATGGCGTCCTGGCTGTCGATGCGGATGACTTCATCCACGATCTCGCCATCGTAGACCTGGGGGATGAATCCGGCTCCGATTCCCTGAATCATATGGGGTCCCATTTTACCTCCGCTGAGCACGGGTGATTCCTCGGGCTCGACGGCGATAACCTCGATGTCCGGGTTCATTTCTTTCAAATATCTGCCGGCGCCGGCCACGGTTCCGCCGGTTCCGACACCGGCTACAAAGACGTCGATGCGGCCTTCGGTGTCGCGCCAAATTTCTGGACCTGTGGTGTCGTAGTGAACCTGCGGATTGGCCGGATTATTAAACTGCTGCGGCATGAATGAGCCGGGGATTTTAGTGGTCAGCATTTCGGCTTCCTCGATGGCTCCGAGCATACCGAGATCGGCATCGGTCAGTACCAGTTCCGCTCCCAGGTTGATGAGCATCTTGCGGCGCTCGACACTCATGGATGACGGCATTGTGAGTATGATGGGATAGCCCTTAACCACGGCCGTCATGGCCAGACCGATGCCGGTATTGCCGGAGGTGGGCTCGATGATAGTGCCGCCTTCGGTCAATCTCCCATCGCGTTCGGCTGCTTCAATCATGGATAATCCGATGCGGTCCTTCACACACCATCCCGGGTTGTAGCCTTCGAGCTTGCCGATAATACGACCCGGAAGTCCTTGGCTGAACTTGGAGAGGTAAACCAACGACGTATTGCCGATGAGCTCACATAAATTGTTGTAAATAGGCATGTTACAAAAAGTCTAAAAACACCGGATTATTTATGGATTGGTGACCCGATGCCGGATTCCACGACTTACAAAGATGCGTATACGTTCTACAAGATCAAGGAGAAAGCCCGGAAAGTTGACCACGGATGGGCACGGATTGACACGGATGAGATATTGACTGGTAAGATGTCGCATTGGCTCGGTAGAAACGAACGAAGGGGTCAGGTCTTAACAATCGTATTCCGTTGCACTCCATACATTTGTCAAAGACGACTGACCCCTAGGGGCTGGACTGACATTGCCATCGTGCGCTGAACCACTCTTTTCCCTATCCGTGCACATCGGTGTAATCCGTGGTTTAAAGTGTGTCTTGGTTTTTCCTAATGAGCGCGCCGATGGTGCTCTTTCAAAATGTCGCGGCCAAAGTCACCATCGAAATCGCGCCAGACTGCATGGATGTGATTGGCGTTATTCTGGATGTTGTCGTATTCGATGAGGAAAGTGGGGCCCTGCACGCGGTAATAATGGGCTTCACCCGGTTCCTTGGGTCCGGCCCAGGCGAAAACGACGTCCTCCATGCCAGCCTCCTTCAATTGGTTCCAACGGGCGCTGGCCAGATGGTCGGGCATATTGCCGATGTAGACATTTATCAACTGGTTCAGCCCGAGGCGTTGCTCAGGCATCATTTCCGAGAAGGAAACACCCACAGAGTCGAGAGGAGAGACTTTCTTATCGGCGCTAGTGTAGATATCTCGGGGCGCCTTATCGGCGATGACGGCTTTTTTTAGCTGTTTTGCGCTCAGTGATAACAACAAATTTCGGGCCACGTCTTCTTCTTCCTTTAAGGTTCTCTGGCCCTTGGTCGGGCCGACCGGAACCTTGGCGGGGTTGGCTCCCCAGAAGTGAGGCGCCTCGGCCAAAAGCTTGCCATTTACGACGGTGAAATTGAGGGAAAGGTGGTGTCCTTCAAACCGCCAACCCCAGGTACCGTCAGGGGTGGGCTGGCCAAAAATGGTCGTATAGTAAAGCTCGGGATCCCGGTGGTCCGCCTTTTCGAGCATGAAGAGCACCGATTCCAAGTCTATAATGTTTTCAACTTTGCTTTGACCACGAGCACTCAGGCTGGCGGCCAAGAGCGTTTCCAATTTCCCTTCCTGCTCTTCATTCAAATCTTTCAAATCGACGCCCTTGCGTTCTCCTGTTTTGGGAACGAAGTGCCAATTGACCCGCTCTTCCTCATCGTCCATGGGAAGGGTAGCCCTGACTTTCAGTTCAGTTGTCAAGGAATCCAGAAAGGCAGCGGCGGCCTCCTGCATATCAGAGATGACGGATTTCACAGCAAATATACGGCTAAGCGGCGAGATGATGATTCCAAGTGTGAGAAGGACGGGGAGAAAAATTCTACTTTTCATGGCCAAAAGGATAATCATGGCTTTCCCATTGGAGAAGGCAAGTAGCTTTGACCACGATGCGAGGAATGGTCCCGAAACCGGGTCGACCGGGTAGGGAATTTGTAATTACTTCTTTTCCTTGGTTGTTTCGACCTTCTTTGGGGCGAACAACTTGGTGTATTCACCGTACCCCGCTCGTTCCAGGTCCTTTACCGAGATAAACTTCAAAGAAGCCGAGTTGATACAATAGCGCATACCGGTGGGTCGAGGACCATCGGGAAATAAATGCCCCAAGTGTGAATCCCCGCTCTTGGATCTCACTTCTATCCGGACCATTCCATGGCTTTTATCCGTTTTCTCCACCACATTTTCTTCATCGAGGGCACGAACGAAACTCGGCCAACCGGTTCCGGATACAAATTTGTCCGTGGAGCAGAATAGCGGTTCTCCCGATACGATATCCACGTAGATGCCGGCTTCTTTATTGTCCCAGTATTCATTACGGAACGGCGGTTCGGTGCCTTTCTCCTGGGTAACATGGTATTGAAGTGGGGTCAGTTGCTCTTGCATTTCGGAAACTTTGGGAGACGTTTTGGGTTCACCGGAAAAAAGTACTAATGACGCGTAGGTTCCTGCGATTACAATAATGGCTAGGAAAAAAATCTTGTATCGGGAAACAGCGGTTCTCATGGCTTCTTTATCGTTGGATGGTAATTTACAGAACTTATTCCAATACACCCTAAAGGCAATGCCGTAAATCACATTTGAGAGGTGAGAAATTCATCGTAATAGCGGTTAACCGCATCTGCGGAACCACAGATGTAAATGGCATCCTCTTTGGAAAGTTCAAAGGATGAATCGATATTCAAAACGAGCTGTCCTTGGCGCTCGATTGCCACAACGGAACAACCGGTCAGTTCACGGATGCGCGATGCCAGGGGATTTTTTCCCGTGAGCTTTGCCGGATGAACCTTGACCAGCTTGATGCGCGTCTGATGGGAAACGTTGTGACCCAGAACGTGCCGCGTCATGATCTGAAGCATAACCTGACTAGTGGAGAGGACAAAATCCGCTCCGGCCTTATGAATGCGGCCCACATTTTTCACCCGATCGACACGCGCAAAAATGGGCACTTCAGGCGCAAAATTGCGGATCACGGTGGTGGTAAATATCGTGGTACTGTCGTGGGCAAGCGCTATGATGACCGCCCTGGCATGGCGAATTCCCGCTTGTTCAAAAGCTTCAGTATCCAGGAGATCTCCCACTACATCGACTCCGCTTTGTGCTTCACTATCCATCACACAGACTTCCTCACCGGCATCCCGGAGAAACTCGACAAGTTTTTTGCCGACGATACCATATCCTACCACTACCAGAGGACCCTCCTGGGTAAGGGGATGAGCCAAATCGCTCAGGGTTCGAATACTGGCAGGGCTTCCGGCCGCTACCAGAATCATTCCGGGTAAAAGGTTGTCATGGGGAGCCGGTGGGGAATGAAGTTCATCATCAAACCACTGGCCAACAATGTTGGCCCCGGTTTTGCTGCGAATTTTGCATTGAGCAAGTGTGCTACCTGCGAGCTTACTGGCATCATGCAGGCGGATTTCCGCTATTTCCAGGTGATCATGTAGCGGTTGCAAACCTGCTACCAATGGACTGATGCGCGGGCTGGCGCGAACCGCAATGGCCGCTGCAAGCACGTGCGAGGGAGTAAATGCAGCGGTGGCGCCTGCCAAAATCATTGGTCCCAGGCGGTTGGGATTTGCAATTGTAGCCACCAGGGGTCCGACAAATCCCGCCTCCCGGGCGCCCATGGCAAAAATTGCATTTCGATCGTCCTCTCCATTGGCTACCAGGGCACGCGACTTGGCCAGTGGGCTGAGGTCAAAGTCCTCCGCCTCCAGCGTTGCGTATACGACCGACTCACCGCGTTCATGGAGTCGGCGAGCCACGGTTTCATCTTCCTCAATAATTAGAACGGGTAGGTCCCGGCTTTTGAGTTCGTCGATGAGCGAGTCTACTTCGGGTCCATAGCGGTAAATTACGACGCCATCTTCCACATCGGGCAGAGCCCGTGGAACCTGGCCATTGAGCCGCTCCTCAAACAGAGGGTCACTGAACTTGTCTATTTGCATAATACCCCGCGTGGCTCCGGCCAGACGCGCCGCCTTGCCCTGCAGTAACACCGCACATCCCTTCAGGGCCAATGGGGTAAACAGATTGAGGATAAATGCGGTGAGAATCAGTACCGTGAATATCGGTTTATCGATAGCCCCCTGGGCAAGCGCCAGGGAGGCCAGAATAAAGGCCATCTCGGCCCGGCCGCACATACCCACTCCCACCGTCAAGGCCTCGCGCATTTTCGACCGACCTACGCCGCCTTGATGAGGCAGAAAAATCGCTGCGGTATTTTTATAAGGAATTTCTGGGACACCACACTAAGCAAAGGCTCTGGTAAACTCTTCCGTGTCACCGGCAACGATTAACCGAATTGAATCCAGCCGCAGGCGCGATTGATCTATGGCCTCACAAATGTGTTGAAGCCGTTCCTGGGCGTGTTCGATTTCTTCCGGACGCACGTGATCGTTTATTTTTCGCAGGTCAATCAACCGCTGGATTTCGCTCTGCAGGGCGGTTTCCGCAACTGAACGGGCCTTGGTTTTCAATTCGTCCACCTGTTGATCGGCTACCTGATTGGCCGCCTCGATCATGCCCTTGAGCAATGCTTCGTCAAACCCCGGTTGCTCAAGGAAACGGTGGATATTTCCGTCCTCCACGTCCTTGGTGATTTCCTCTCCAGTGATCTCCTCCGAAAAATCATTTCCAGCAATATCTGACAGGATGCGAACGGGTGTAGGCGCCAGAAATTGTTCCACGTGCCAGCGGGACTGGGCAACGACCTCCAAAACAAATACCGCTTCCAGGTATATATTGGGACTATCCGATTCCAGGATACAAAATGCGGTTGTGCCGGATTTCGAATTAATCAGCAGATCCATGGCATCCCAATACAGGGAATGATCGGGTGAAACGAATCGGATATCCTCCCGCGAAATCGCCCTGACGCGGTCAAAGGTAACCATCATGCCTTCGCGGGGAATGGATGGAAATGCTTCAACGTAAGCATGGCTCGGGTCCAAAAAGGCATCTCCCTCCTCGTGCTCGATGATATGAACTCCAAAATGATCAATTAAATGGAAGAGAAATTCGCGGAAGCTTCTTTCGGAATCTATTTTGCGAATGTCCTCAATAACTCCTTGGGCGGTGGCTTTATCGAAGGAGTTAAGCTCCAACAACCGGTCGCGCCCTTTTCTCAATTTCATTAGAAGTTTCTGGTGATGTTGAGTGGTTTCATTGATAAACGCATCCCAGGGATTGTCCTCTACGGCCTGATTTACTTCGTCGTAGTTCAATGCAAGCTTTAGCAAGCGGTCACGGAAATGAAGCAGGTACTCATTACTTCCCCGCATGGATATCTCAATGGAATTCAAACCTATATGGTACCAATTCGCGATGAACTCCTGGCAACTTCCCACCATGTAAGGGATGTGTACCCGGATCGTTTCGGTTTGTCCGATGCGGTCTAGTCGGCCGATACGCTGCTCCATCAGGCCCGGATTGAGGGGCAGGTCGAATAAGACGATGTGATGGGCGAATTGAAAATTCCTTCCCTCACTCCCGATCTCGGAACAAATCAACAGCTGGGCTCCATCCTTTTCGGCAAACCAGGCGGCATTGCGATCCCGTTTCACCAGGTCCAGACCCTCGTGAAAGAGCCCTAATTTGGCGTTTATTTTTTCCAGCAGCGCTGCCCCGATAGCGATGGCCCTTCTTTGCGACTTACAGATGAGTAAAAGTTTTTCCTCCCGTTTATGTTTGAGAAAATTCACTAGCCAGTCGATACGGGGATCGCCCTTAAACGAATAGCGGATGGTGTTTTCTCTGCCGGTTTCCTCAGCTTCCAGTTCGCGCCGGATGCGGTTGAGCAAGGTTTTGTCGCCGCCGGTAATGGGCTCGGGACAATACTTACGTTTGGGAAATCCAGTCATGTTCGTTCGCGTATTGCGGAAAATCACCCGCCCGGTTCCATGTTCGTCCAGCAGGGCATTGAGCAAATGATGTTTGGCGCCGCGTTTTTTGTTTTGCAGGGCATGCAAATGTCGGTTCAAGCCATCTGGATCCTTGTTGAAGATTCGTTTCAGGTACTTCTGATCTTTAGCATTCAAGGGTTCGTTATCGATAACCTTGCCGGCTATCTCGGCAATCACTCCATAATCCTCGACCTCCTTCACAAAATCCTCAAAATTGCTGTATCGGTCCGGGTCCAATAAACGCAGCCGCGCGAAGTGACCTTCCAACCCCAGGGAGGTGGGAGTTGCGGTTAAAAGCAGCAACCCCGAAGAAATTGCCGCCAATGCTTTAACCAGGTCATAATCGGCGCTGGATTCATGCGGGCTCCATTCCAAATGGTGCGCCTCGTCCACGATCACCATATCCCAGCCGGACTCGATTGCCTGTTGCCGACGCAACGCACTGTCGGATAAAAACGCCACGCTGCATAACACCAACTGTACATCGAGAAAGGGATTTGTTTGCGGATGAGTGGTCTCGAGCGACAGGCATCGCTCCTCATCGTAAATATGGAACCACAGGTTAAAGCGCCGCAGCAACTCAACGAACCACTGGTGTGTCAGCGTCTCAGGCACCAGAATGAGAACCCGACCGGCTTTGCCCACCGCAAGCAGACGTTGTAAAATCAGGCATGCTTCAATCGTTTTTCCCAGGCCCACTTCATCGGCCAGTAGTACTCTTGGTATTTGCCGATTGGATACTTCGTGCAAGATATACATCTGGTGAGGGATCAACTCCACCCTGCCACCCAAAAATCCCCGGACCGGTGATTGACGGGAGGCCCTTTGGTTTCTCAATGTCCTCAACCGCAGGTCAA
This sequence comes from Opitutales bacterium, assembly GCA_965250065.1. GTDB lineage: Bacteria > Verrucomicrobiota > Verrucomicrobiia > Opitutales > UBA2995 > JAABVD01. The sequence continues at coordinate 2,933,916 of OZ252288.1, read as the reverse complement.
AAACTTCAATCGGATCAACCTTGCCTTTCATGAACCTTTCCTGTGGCAGGCTGAAATTGGGCATATTTGAAATCTCATCTTCGCGCAGCCGTTTTCCTTCCCCGCGGTAGATTAGAAGGCCCTCCTCCTCTTCCACCGATTCGATCACGAAAGAATCGCCCTCTTCCGACATGGCCGTTTCTCCCTTACGAAGCCGTAGGTGTCGCAGTACGGGCGTTCCAGCGGCATAAATGCGGTGCTCACCGCTGGAAGGAAAGTCCACCTCCAGTTGGTAGCGGTCCACCCGCACAACAATCCCCAAACCCAGCTCGGGTTCGGGCTCGCTCATGCATCGCTGGCCAATTTCACCTAATGGCATCCGGTCTATCTGACAGATTTTTTCTCCACCTCAAATTCAAAATCCCGCTTTTTTACCTTAAGCTTTAATATACCGGCCAGAGGATGGGGAGAAAGATCATGGCAGTGATAAACACCACCATCGCCAGCGGAAGGCCGACCTTGATGTAATCCACAAAACGATACCCACCCGGTCCCATCACCAGGACATTGGCGGGATGGGATATGGGACTGGTAAAACTGGCCGAGGCGGCCATGGCTATGGCCATCATGGCGGTTTGCGGGGAAATGCCCAAATCGACCGAAGACTGAATGGCAATGGGGGACATCAACACCACCAGGGCTGAGGTCGGGATAATGGTGGTAGCTAAAGAGGTGATGATGTATAACGCGGCGATAATCGGCCAGGGTCCAAGATCCCCAATCCCGGACATGAGCAATTCGGTCAAATAGGAGGCGGCGCCGGTCTTCTGCATGGCTGTACCCAAGGGAAGCATACCCGCGATCAGGAAAACGGCCCGCCACTCAATGGCCCGAAAAGCATCTTCCTTACCGAGACAACCGGTAAGCACCATGGCGGTGGCTCCGGCGATGGCGGTGAGGACGATGGGCATCCAGCCCAAGAATACCGGAACGAGGACGCCCAGCATGATCAGGGAAGCTATCAAGGGCTTTTTTCTCTCAACCTTCCTGGTTTTGGGAAGCTGGGTCAGAACCAGGAAATTTTTATCGTCCCTGAGCACGTCCAGTTTGTTTTTGGGACCCATGAGCAGCAAAGCGTCACCAAAATGGATTTTCATCTGACCGAGGTTCGACCGATACACTTCATCGGAACGCAGAATACCCAGCAACTGAATGCCATAGCGATTGCGTAACTGAATTTCGGCCACGGTCTTACCGGCCAGTTTGGAATTAGGCGCCAAAGTTGCCTCGATCATTTCGACGTCCTCGGCTTCGAGCAGGCTGGCATCGAACTTTGCCGACGTTTCGACCCTGAGCTGTCGCAAGCCCTTCAGTGTGTCGAGATTTTCACGACTGCAATGCAAGGTCAACTTGTCACCTGCCCGCAGTGGTTCGTTTGGATCGGGTAGAAAGAATTCAGCGCCTTCGCGCTCAATGGAAATTACGTGCACATCGAATCTTTGCCTGAGCCGGCTGTCGATCAGCGCCTTACCCGCCAGCCAGGAATCTTCCGGTATAACAACCTTGAACAGGTTTCTCTGAACGGCGGCGTAGTGGTTTAGCAACTCGGTCGTGGCAAGCTTGCATTCGGTAAAGGCCACATTGGCTTCCAATCCCTTGATGGCGGATTCTTTCCCCTGCACCAACAACCGGTCACCGGCCTGCAAGCTTAATTGGCCAATATCGCGGCTCACCGCCCCCTCAGCTTGAAAAACCATGAGCACGTTTAAATCGAAGCGCTTTCTGAAATCGGCTTCCCGAATAGACTTGCCCAAAAAATCGGCCCTACTCGACAAAGTAACCTCCGCGAGGGCAAAGTGGCCGGGTAGCAGGACGGAATTCTGGGCCTTTCCACCCACCGGATTCAGGTCCTGCCAACCCCTAAGCTCATCGAGGCGCTCGGCTTCACCCTGGGTATAGAGTCGGTCGCCTGCTCGCAGAACAGTATTTGGTCGGGGAGCGAACTGGGTTTGTCCGTTGCGTTGCAGTGCCACCACGTAAAAGCCCAAGGAACGACCCAGGCTGCTTTGCTCCAGGGTTTTTCCCGCCAAGGGGGAATCATCGCCCAGTTCGAGAAAAAACGCCCGTTCGCCCAGCGCGTACTGATTCTGCAGGACGGTGCGGTGAGAGCGGGAAGACTCGGCGGCTCCCGGGTCCTTGCTGGGCAATAGAAAACGTGCGGACAGAGCGGCAAATATCGTACCAGCGATCAAGATCATTCCCCCAATTGGGGTAAAATCGAAAAGCGAAAACGGCTGGTAACCCGCTTCGCTCAGCGCGTTGCTGACCAGGAGGTTTGGCGGAGTACCGATCATCGTGGTCAAACCTCCCAGCAGGGATCCAAATGCCATGGGCATCAATAACCGCGAAGCTGCTACGCCGGTCTTACGAGCTACGGTGATTACTACTGGTAACATGAAGGCCGCCACACCGATATTGTTCATGAAAGCCGACAGCACCCCAGAACTCAGCATGATTACCACGATCATTCTGACTTCGGTATTACCAGCCATCCTCAGCACTTGTTTTCCAATTATCCCGGCCACACCCGTTTCGGTTAAACCTTCGCTTAAAATAAACATAGCCCAGACCGTGACCACGGCCGCGTTGCTGAATCCCGCAATGGCCTCCGTGGGTGTCACAAGGCCCGTAAACGCCAGAGCCACCAACACCAGCAAGGCCACAAAATCCATTCGGACTGTTTCCGAAATAAACAGAACCAGGGATGCGAGCAGGATGAGTAAAACAAGAGCAATGTCCGTCGTCATGACTTCAGTGAGTAAAGAATGTGGGCCCGTGAAGGAATTGTAACAGTTTCTAACCTGGATATCTCACAAAATTCGTAGCGCAGTAGAAAATTTGTGAGATATCCAGGCTAAAGGTTTAAGTGAAAAGGAGGGAAACAAAAAAGAGATCAATTTCCCGAAAGTTTGTGTTTATACCGGAGCCGGGTTGATGGTTGAATTTTAGGTTTTACATCTTAGGGTTCCTTTTCATGAAAGTCAGCCCTGCGGAGTTAATGCAGAAAAAAAACAGACAATTGCCATTTACTCGCCGTGAATTCTTAAAGGGTTTGGGAATTCTCTCTACCGCTCTTGGCGCCAACATCGTATTTTCAAATTTCATGCCTCACGGGCTGATGCCGGTTGCCCTGGCCAACTCCCATGAACCCTTTGTTATCGATGGCAAAATCGGCCTGCGCGTTTTAAACGATCGTCCGTTAAATGCAGAGACACCGGCTCATCTTTTAAATGACGATATTACTCCCGCCAGCCGCCTGTTTATTCGAAATAATGGCTTACCACCGGTGCAAGCCAATGCCGGCGCGTGGACACTCAACATTGGAGGAGAATCCGCCAAAACTTCTAAAATTTTTACCCTGGAGGAACTAAGAGGCAGGTTTAAAAACATTACTCGTGCGCTCACCCTGGAATGCGGGGGCAATGGACGAGCCGAATTTTATCCGCCCGCCAGTGGAAACCAATGGACGATCGGGGCGGTGGGCTGCCCCGAATGGAACGGCATACATCTCAAAGACGTCCTGGAGGATTGCGGCATAAAAAATGACGCCGTTTACACTGGATATTACGGAGCAGACCTACACCTGAGTCAGGATCCTAAAAAAGACGCCCTTTCGAGAGGCGTCCCCCTGTGGAAGGCCTTGGAGGAAGAATCCATGATTGCCTGGGGTATGAACGGGGAACCGCTTCCTTCCCACCACGGTTATCCCTTGCGATTGGTATTCGGGGGTTGGCCCGGTTCAACATCGGGTAAATGGATTGACCGGATTGTCATCCGTAACCGAGTGCACGACGGTTACAAGATGACCGGTTCGTCCTATCGGGTTCCCCAATACCCGGTAAAACCTGGTACTGCCGTGCCCGATGAAGACATGAAGATTATTGAGTCAATGCCGGTGAAATCCCTGGTTACCTACCCCAAGAGCGGATTGGAACATGCCTTAAAACGTTCTTTACAGCTTCACGGTCATGCCTGGGCCGGGGATCTGGAAGTAGCCCGCGTTTGGGTATCGATTGACTTTGGTCAAACCTGGAAACGAGCCAAACTGGCAAAGCCGGTCAATCGCCTGGCCTGGCAAAATTGGGATGCCGAAGTTCAATTCCCTAAAGGGGGTTACTACGAAGTTTGGGCACGCGCGGTGGATAGCGAAGGCACGTCCCAGCCCATGCTGGTGCCGGGTTGGAATCCCAAGGGTTATTTAAACAACTCCTGCCATCGAATTGCCGTGTATGTGGTTTAGGATGGCAAAATTTACCTCCATATCAGCGTTGCTATTTGTTCTATTGGCCGCGCTTCTACTGAACGGCGAGAAGTCAGCCAGTCCCCAAAAACCCGAGTTAGATCCCACTACCGGCCTTGTCATGGCAAAAGACTGGGAATTGGTTCGAGCGCATTGCTTGGCTTGCCATTCAATGAAAACGATTACCCAGTCCAGCAAAGATCGTGCGAATTGGGCCAAAACCATGCAAAAGATGCAGCAAATCGAGGGACTGTATCCGCTGGGAGAGGTGGAATCGCAGATACTGGATTACCTCGCCGAGAATTATCCGGTTTCAGATCGTCCGCATAATCCGAAAATTCGTCGGCCCATTTATTGAAGGACTTATATCAATATTGAATTAGTAATAACCATCACGACACTCCATGCTCAACGCACCTGCACCCGCCGTAGAAAAAAGTTCCGAATTTGAACGCGAGCCGGTGCCCACCAGTCACCAGAAAGGCGCCAAGAGTTTCTGGGGTATGTATGCCGGTGAGCACACTGCCGGGACAGAATTCATGATCGGCCCCCTGTTTGTGTTGTGGGGCGTGGGCGCTTTCGATCTTCTGGTGGGCTTACTCTTGGGCAATATCCTGGCCGTGTTGAGCTGGCGCTACATTACCGTACCGATCGCTATTAACCAGCGATTAACCCTTTATTTCCAACTGGAAAAGATTGCCGGTCGAGGCGGAGTAATCGTCTACAATCTGGCCAACGGGATTCTCTTCTGCTTTCTAGCCGGGGCCATGATCACGGTTTCAGCCACCGCCGTTGGCGAAATGGTTCCCAACCTGGTAATGCCCATGCTTTCGGATGTTTATCCAACCGGAATCTGGTGGATCGTGGTAGTGATTGCTATCGGTGTGGTGATAGCGGTGGTGGCAGCTTTTGGATATGCATCGGTGGCTCGTCTGGCCAATCTGGCCGCTCCCTGGATGATCCTGATCTTTATCGCTTGCGCCATTGTCACAATTCCGAAGCTGAATTCGACGGATCTCAATGACATTTGGACCGGCCAACCCGCCGAGGGACTACCCAAGCTTGGATTCTGGCACGTGGTATTCTTTGCCTGGCTTTGTAACGCGGCCATGCATCTGGGCATGGCCGACCTGTCGATTTTCCGCTATGCCAGGAAGCCCCAGTATGGTTGGGCCTCGGCGGCGGGTATGTTCCTGGGCCATTACATTGCCTGGATCGCGGCATCGCTTCTTTTGGCCCTGGCCATTCAGCGGCACGGTCCCGACGCGTCCAATGCCCCCGGGCCATTAGTAAACGATGCCCTGGGGATAGCCGGTTTAATCTGTGTGGTCATTGCCGGTTGGACTACCGCAAATCCCACTATTTACCGTGCAGGTTTGGCTTTCCAGTCGCTGTTTCCAAATCGATCCCGGTTCGTGTTCACCCTATTGGCCGGGTTGATTGCGACTTTGGCCGGACTCTTTCCGGCCATAGCCATGAGGCTTCTGGATTTTGTGGGAATTTACGGAACCATTCTCGCCCCCATGGGAGCGGTAATTTTCGTGGATTATTACTTCATCCGCAAATTGGGTTTGAAGGATAATTTTGCCCTCACCCAACACTCTCCGCTAAATGCTCTATACGCCTATATCCTGCCGGTCATTGGGGCGGCCTATTACTGGAATACACACCCTGTGGTACATTCAAGTCATTTGCCACTATTCCGGTGTGGGCCGGTTGCGGCGCACTTTACCTCATATTCAGCTACTTTTACCAGCGCGGGGAAAATTTGGCCAAACCAGTGGCATTATTGGGTCTCATCATGACGTTATTGCCGCCAATTCTTTTCAGTTTTGGAGCAATTGAGGAGGAATTCCTGAAACTCTCCATGCTGGTTGCCACCTTACTGTGGTTTATGGCGGTACCCCTCTACTTCAAGGAACGCACGAACGATTAAATGAAAACTTACGATGTATATTAAAGGCAAAGCAGCGGTAGTAACGGGAGCCAGCAGAGGTGTCGGTGCGGCGACAGCCGTGGCCCTCGCCAAGGGCGGGTGTTCGGTATTAATCAATTACAACAATTCAAAGGAGGCCGCTGATAGCGTGCGCGCTGAGGCGGAAAGCGCCGGGGTTCAGGCCATCACTTATCAGGGAGACGTTGCTGAAGATTCAGTGTGCAGAGGGATGATGCAGGCTGCCGCCGACACATTCGGCCGGTTGGATATTCTGATCAATAATGCGGGCTGCACCCAATTTATATCCCATTCTGATTTGGATGCAGTGACCGGCGAAGTCTGGTCTCGTATTATGGATGTAAATCTGAAAGCGCCTTTCCAGTGCGCACGAGCGGCCAAACCATTTTTGGACGCCGCTGGAAATGGGGAAATTATCAACGTTTCAAGTACAGCGGCCTACAACGCTGCAGGCAGTTGCATACCTTACTCCTGCTCCAAAGCGGCGGTAGTGAATATGACTATTTCTTTGGCGCGCGTGTTTGCCCCGAATGTTCGTGTGAACTCGGTCGCTCCCGGGATTATCAAGGGCGACTGGCTCAAAAAAGGCTTCGGGGAACACTACGAGCAAAAACTTGCTATCAGAGAAAGCATGGCCGTTCTTAACAAGGCTTGCGGGCCGGAGGATGTGGCTGATGCCATTTTAAGTATTATAACCGGTTCAGATCTGGTGACCGGACAGACGCTACTCTGCGATGGCGGATATGAAATCGGTAATCGTGTTTTGAAATAATTTCCCAACGGTAAAATAGACGGTCTTTCACCGCTGGGCTAACAACCTGGGCTTGGTATGTTCAAGTCTCTTACTCCAGTGTGGCATCTCACGGAATCTGATTCTCAGTTCACCGCCTTGAAATAAGCCGTCGCCAATTCGGTAAGCTCATGACCGCATCGGCGGCAGGACTATTTGCCCGGGGATGTTCGACTGCGGCCGTTAGCAAGGAATGACCCGAATGGCACTAAGTTAAGCACCTTTCCGATGATTTCCGAAGCATTTGCGATGTCGGGGTCATTCCTTGCAATCTTGCATGCCAATGCGGGATTGAAGGTTTGACCCCGTATCTGGCGATTTGGCTTGATCCCGTCGATTTGCGGGGGATGATGTAGTGTGGCCGGTTTTCCAACGCCGGAGGCCAATGTTACGATGAGCACACTGCACAAAAGTGCTGGGAATCTGAATCGCCGAGAGTTTCTGCGTAACGTCGGAGGTGGGATTGGAGCAATCGCTCTGGCCCAACTGCTGAGCCAGGAAAATCTGCTGGCAGCTCCCCAATCAAACTATGCCAAAACGGATCCTCTCGCTCGCAAGTCACCCCATTTTCAACCCAAGGTCAAACGGGTCATTTATCTGTTTATGCACGGCGGCCCCAGCCATGTGGATTTATTTGATCCGAAGCCGGATCTGATCAAATACGCCGGACTACCCTTGCCGGAAAGCTTCGGTTCGGTGATGACCCGGCGCGAAGTTGCCCATAACCCTTTGCTTCCTCCGGCAAAACAGTTTCGGCGGCGAGGCCAATCTGGGATCGAGATCAGCGATTTTCTCCCGCATATGTCCACCGTGGCCGACGAGCTTTGCGTTATGCGGAGTTGTCATGGCGACAGCGTGAATCATCCCCAGTCCATTTATCAGATGAACACCGGCTCGATCCTCATGGGTCGGCCCAGTCTGGGAAGTTGGGTCTCCTATGGGCTGGGATCGGAAAACCAGGATATGCCCGCATTTGTGGTCATGCCCGACCCGGAAGGAGGCATCAAAGGGGGTCCTCCGGCTTGGGGCAGCGGTTATCTCCCTGCCACCTATCAAGGAACCACCATGCGTCCGGGGGCTAATCCAATCCTGAATTTGAAACCGCCAGCCCAAGTTTCCGGATCACAACAAAAATCCACCCTGGATCTGATTCGCAAATTGAATGCAACGCATTTGAGGGAACGGGATTTCGATGATTCCCTCTCCGCTCGAGTCCGGTCCTACGAACTTGCTTACCGAATGCAATCGGCTGCCCCAGAGGTCGTGGATATCTCAAACGAATCCAAATCGACCTTAAGACTGTATGGGGTCGGCGAAGAACCCACCGATGAGTTTGCTACGCGCTGTCTTCTGGCGCGTCGCATGATCGAGCGAGGCGTTCGCTTTGTTCAGGTGTATTCCGGCGGCACCAGAGGATGGGATGCTCACCAGAACGTTGCCGAAAATCATACCCGTTATTGTTTGAAGACGGACAAGCCCGTTGCCGGCCTCATTCAGGATCTCAAACTGCGGGGACTGCTGCACGATACACTGGTCATTTGGGGCGGAGAATTTGGAAGGATGCCCATGAGTGAACAGGGAAGCGGAAGGGATCACAACCCGTGGGGTTACTCCGTGGTCTTCGCCGGAGGTGGGGTGAAAGGTGGAATGGCTTACGGCAAAACCGATGCGGTAGGTCTTCGCGCCGAGGAGAATCCGATTCACGTGCATGACTTGCATGCTACTATCCTACATTTGCTTGGTCTTGATCACGAACGCTTGACCTATTTTCACAACGGTCGGAAAGAGCGATTAACCGATGTGGCCGGCCGGGTGGTAACGGAGATACTGGCTTGATGATATTTCAACGGATCATGCGGATTGGCGTTGATATTTCGCTGGTCGGCTTGTCGAGCCTTTGTGTGTTGGGGGCAACCTTAAATGCCACTCCCAGTCAGGGTAATACGGCAGAAGAATACCTCATAGAAGCGGAAATCAACAAAGACGATCTGAATCACTGGGCCTTCCAACTCATTGGTCATCCTGAGCCCCCCACGGTAAAAAACAAATCGCAGGTTCGAAATCCCATTGATCGATTTGTTCTTGCCCGATTGGAGAAGGAAGGTCTGAGCCTTATGCCGGCGGCTGATCGACGCACGCTGATTCGTCGATTGTCATTCGACCTGCGAGGACTCCCGCCGACTCGGGAAGAAGTCAGTCAATTTTTAGAGGATCGGTTTCCTTCCGCCTACGAGAACCTGGTTAATCGAATTCTGGAGTCACCTGCTTATGGAGAGCGCTGGGCCCAGCATTGGCTGGACGTGGTGCGTTTCGCCGAGAGCGACGGTTTTGAGCACGACCAAGTTCGCGCGGAAGCGTGGCGGTATCGCGACTGGGTGATAAGTGCGCTGAACCGTGATATGCCTTATAACGAGTTTATTCGATTCCAATTGGCGGGTGACGAGTTGTATCCGGATAATCCTGACGCTGCCCTAGCCACGGGCTTTCTGGTGGCGGGACCGGATATGACGGACATCAACCTGATGGAGGAGCGCCGGCACACGCTGCTCAATGAAATGACCGCCACCACAGGGGCGGTATACATGGGATTGACCATGGGTTGTGCCCAATGCCACGACCACAAGTCGGATCCGATCAGCCAGGCAGACTTTTACCGCATGCGAGCCATCTTTTCGGATATGACTATTCCGGAAAAAAGTAAGCAGCTAAGCCACCTGTTTGCCCCGTCTGGCGCCGAGGCTCCTTCGAGTCACCTCATGATTCGGGGAGATTTCAGGCAAAAAGGACCTGAGGTTTACCCTGCCTTCGTCAGGGCCGTCAATCGAAACGGCATGACGGTTTCACGGTCACCTCAAGGAGTTGGGACTATGGGCTGGCGCAAGGCTCTGGCCCACTGGTTGACTCACCCGGAGCACCCGCTTACGTCCCGCGTCGTCGTAAATCGACTTTGGCAGCATCACTTCGGACAGCCCATCGTCGGCACTCCCAACGATTTTGGCGCCCTGGGGGATCGGCCAACCCATCCGGAATTACTGGACTGGCTGGCCCGGGAGTTGATGAGCCGAAACTGGAGTTTGAAGGAAATACACCGGCTCATGGTCCTTTCGTCCACCTACCGGCAGGTCAGCCGGCCAGCGGACAAAAAGTGGAGACTCGCGGTTGAAGTTGATCCAGACAACCGGCTGTTTTCGCGCATGAATCGGAAACGATTGGAAGGCGAAGCCATTCGTGACGCCATGCTGGCTGTCAGCGACAACTTAAATTACCGGCAAGGTGGGTCAGGCGTTCATCCCCCTCTGCCGCAGGAGGTCGCCATTACGCTTCTCGAAAAGCAATGGGAAGTTAGCGAAAATGAACGGGACCACTATCGCCGCAGTATCTATCTTTTTGTTCGCCGAAATTTGCGTTACCCCATCTTCGATGTATTTGATCGGCCGGACGGCAACGCCAGTTGCGGACGGCGCAACACATCGACGACTGCTCCTCAATCTTTGACCCTTTTAAATTCAGAATTTTCACTGCAATCAGCCCGCAATCTCGCCAGCGCTATAATCGCTGACGGTTACACGGATTATGCGGACTGGGTAAACCAATGCTATGAAAGAGTATTTTCGCGCCCACATACCCGGGATGAACGGCTATGGGGCGTCGCATTTATCGAGCAGCAATCCGCGCTATTGGAGGAGCAAAACCGAGATCCCTCAGAACTGGCCACGCCTTTATCTACGGAAATTGAGGTCGATCCTTATCGAGGAGCGGGCCTGACGGATTTTTGCCTGGCGATGTTCAATCTGAATGAAATGGTTTACATCGATTGAATGCAGGACTCGCAGCCTGACATATATATGGAGATTCCGTGATTACGGCAAAATGAAGACAACCTTGATTATGCGCGATAGAATCGATCCGGCAATGTGGAAATGATTTTGGACACCAAGGCCCACGTTTCACTCCTTCACCACAACTCCATCGATAATCACCGCCGTGCAATGGGTGGTGTATTCAAAAGGATCTCCATCGAACAGGGCGAGGTCGGCGTCCTTGCCGACTTCGATGGATCCTATCCGATCATCAATTTCGAGGAGCTGGGCTGCCTTGATGGTAATGGAGCCCAAAGCAGCTTCGAAAGAGAGCCCGTAAGCGGTAGTCATGGCAGCTTCGAAGAGGACAACCCGCGTTTTGGGGACGTAAGCTTCAAATCCGCTCTGCAAAGCGAAAGGTATTTCTTCCCGCTCCAGGATGGCCGCCATTTCCACCGTGGAATTTTCCAGGTCCCCTTCCGCTCGAATCATGGTGGGATGAACGATGACCGGTACTTCGGCTTCCTTGATCTCTTCCAGCACGAGATGCGCCTCACTGACCCCATCGAGAATGAGTCGAATATCAAACTCTTCGACCAATCGAAGAGCACTGATGATATCCTGGTGGCGATGTGCGGTTAATAACAGCGGTACATTGCCCTGCAAAACCTCACCCAGCGCTTCCAGTTTAAGGTCTCTGGCGGGTTCTTTTCCTTCTTTGGTCTTTTCAATCTTTTCGAGATATTCACCGGCTTTGATCAGTTGAGTCCTGAGCATGGCGATCGTTTTGGCTCGGGTACCGGGAGCCTTTTTCTTGTCGCGGCTCAGTCCGGATTGTCCGAGGGAACCGGCCAGCATTGCAAAGGGCTTTATGATTCCGTCGCTAATATTTTCCTTATCCGTTTTCAGAATCATGGTCTGACCGGAAATCAAGGTCCCAGGTCCATGACCGGTATGGATGGTGGTCACGCCAAAATTCCTCACCCATTCGACCAGTTCGTCGCGCGCATTATAGGCATCGATAGCGCGAAGATCTGGCTGGATAGCTGAGGACAACTCAAATTGTTCCTGATCATGTTTCTGATTGAGTATGCCTGATAGTCCCACCACGGTGTGCGCATCAATCAAACCCGGTGTGACGACGGCTGCCGATAGGGTAGGCCAGCCATCCGGGATATCCACCGCATCGGAAGAACCGACCTCCAGGAATTTTCCGTCCTGGATCAATATAACCCCGTCCGAGATGGCTTCTCCCGCCATCGTATAGACGGAGCTCCCTTTCACGGCCAACTGGGCAAATAGTGAGGGTGCGGCCAACCAAAGCGATAATGAGAAAAGAACGATAAAGGAGTTTTGATTCATGACCATGATGCTTCAAAAAATCGTAACGAGCCACACGAGGAATTTACCGGTGAAACGCAGAATGATAATGGGGTGAGGAGCGAGGCGCAGTTGGCCGGCTTTGGTGAAATACAAGAGGTAGGGGTATCTATCCATTTTATGCTGGATATAGCGGAAATTGTGTCGGACATGGCAAAGGCAGTGGAAAATTCAGGGTTTAGTCCCCGAGGTCTTGAAAACAACAAAGGTGATACGTCCTCGGTGAACCGGCGCCCATTCCTCCGTGGGCCCATAATTGATCATCCGGATCATCCAGATCGAAAACTTTTTGACCTTCCACCCAGGTTTCCTCCACGCGGGTATAAACGCTTAACGGATCGCCTGATAAAATTATGAAGTCGGCATCCTTTCCCTTAGTGAGAGACCCAATGCGGTCTTGCATATCCAGCATGATAGCGCCGGCCATCGTCATTCCATAAAGGGCGGCTTTCCTGGACATTCCGGCGCGAACGGCAAAACCTGCAGATCGCAAAAACCAGCGTGAATCGGTTATATTATCGTCTGTGTGAAAACCGGTAACCACTCCCACGCGTTCCAACTCGGCGCCGTTCTTCCAATCGATATCGCGGGCCTCCAGTTTACCACCTGGACTATCAACCAATATTATGGAGCAGGCTACGTCCGCCGCAGCGATTTCCTCGGCTACCTTCCAGGCTTCACTGACGTGGTGAAGCACCACCCGAAAACCGAACTCCTCCTTTAAACGAAGCACCGTGATGATGTCGTCATGCCGGTGGGTGTGGTGATGCACCATGCGCTTGCCTTCAAGAACTTCCACCAGCGCCTCCAGACCCAGGTCTCGGTCGGGCGGGTCCTTTTCCGGATCGTCAGCAGCGGCCTGAATTTTGGCCCGATACTCCTGGGCTTTGATGTATTGTTGCCTGACCAGGGCAGCCGACTTGGCGCGGGTGCCGGGAAATGGCGGTTCTCGGCGCGAATTGGTCCCGTTGGCCATTTTAATGCCTCCGGCAATATCGCCGTCCTCGGTATAAATAAACAGGTCCTCGATGGTGTTTCCGTCTCGCAATTTCAGATAGATGGTTTGCCCGCTTAAGAGATGACCCGACCCCGACATGATGTTCACCGTAGTTAGGCCACCAGCCCGTGCTTTCTCTACCCGTGTTTGCCGGATGTTGATCGAATCGAGCACGCGCACCTCGGGTTGAATGGGGGCAGACTGGTCCCCTCCGCTTACCTCCCCAATGTGGCTGTGCGTGCAAACAAGTCCCGGCATGATGACCTTGCCTGAGACATTGTGAATTTCGGCGCCGGCAGGAATATCGACGTCGTCTGCATTTCCTACCGCGAGGATTTCATGGCCCTCGATGATCAATGCCCCATTTTCGATGGGATCGCTGGTAATGGGAATCAATTTAGCTCCGACGTAGGCCTGCACCGAGCCTTGACCTCCCAGGCAGGAATAACCCATACCCAAGAGAATCAAGATGCCAAGGAGTCCGGGTTTAAGAAGGAGGTTGGTTCTTTTCATACCGTCAAAAAAGCCTGCTAAGCTGCGGCGCCTTAGGCAACTTGATTCTTGAAACTCGCCTCCACCGAAGGGAAGGGGAAATTTTTCCCAGTGGGACAATAAAAAGTTGAACCGCTCAAGCGTTGACCACCGATATAATATCCCTAATTTCACGGTGTTTTATAGGCGGGCGTAGCTCAGTGGATAGAGCTGCGGTTTTCTAAACCGTAGGTCGCAGGTTCGAGTCCTGCCGCCCGTGCCATTGTGCGAAATACTAGGTAGCATGAAAGCAGCCATAATCTTCTTAACGCTAGGTTTCTTAACTTCCACCCTCTTGACCGGCAAGGTCAGCTATTCCGGGCTTTATTTCGGGAGAAGTAGTTTGGGGTGGGATGTGGTATTCTGGGTCAATTCGAATAACCAGATCCAATATATCGGCTACGATTTTACCAACGGGGAGTTTGAGAAGATTGACCAGGCGATTGTAAATGACGACGGAACGTTTGATTTTATCGCATTTGGAGATCGTTATGTCGGCACGGTAGGCGAGGAATCGTTTCAGGGCGAGATCGTGGGATACGATATCACCTTCAGTGGCGATCGCCAACCGGATTACGGCCCCTATAAGTCCTTCTACGGTGGTTACCAGGGAAGCGTGGCCAGTGTGGGAAATAGTATCGATTTTTTTCAGGTCTTCCTTATGGGTATTTCGGCCGAGGGTAAGTTCTACTGTTATTTTGACATTGATGAAGAAATCGCCGGTGGAGGTATAGGACAGCTTACCAGCGAGAGCACCTTTACTTTTTTAGAACCGGGAGGAAGCGAGATGAGTGGTTTTCTGGAACAGGTGCACGGTCCCACTTTCCTCCGGGGTTATTTTGACCATCCCGTTATCGGCGAAGTTTATTTCAGTGCGGCCAACCTCCTGGCGGCCAACCATCTGGTAAACGTATCCGCCCGTGGCTATGTAGGTTCAGGTGAAGATGTAATGATTGCCGGTTTCATCGTATGGTCCGGTGGAAAAACGGTTTTGATACGAGGGGTCGGTCCATCATTGTCCGAGTTTGGGGTGGAAAATGCGCTCCAGAATCCCGAAATCAGGTTGATGGAAGGTCAGACACCCGTTGCTTACAATGACGATTGGCAGACAAATACAAACACCGCTGCAATAATTTCTACTGCTATTCCACCAACGCGTCCCAGGGAAGCGGCCTTGTATGTTCGTTTAGAACCGGGAGTTTATTCGGTGATAATGGGTGGCGTCGGTGGGGCCAGTGGAGTAGGATTGGTTGAAGTTTACGAGGTGTACTGATAGTGTTGGCCTCCTAATTTTACAATCAAAGGGTTTATAAGTGTCATGAAATCGGTATTCATTGGGCGTTTTCTTTCCGCACTGGTGTTCATTTTGGTCTCGGGCCATTCTATTTTCACTTATGCAGCGGACTGGCCGCAGTGGCGGGGACCGGATCGCGATGGCATATGGAGCGAAACTGGAATCCTTTCCAGGTTTGATGCTCCGCAACTTCAACCGCTGTGGAGCACCCCTGTCGGGGCGGGTTATTCAGGCCCAACCGTGAGCGACGACCGCGTCTATGTTATAAGCCGCTTGGAAAAACCTGAGCAAGTCGAGCAGATTCATTGTGTGGACCGGTTTAGCGGAAAGGAGATTTGGAAGTACGTCTACCCCTGTGAATACGAGAATATAGGATACCCGCTTGGCCCGAGGGCATCGGTATCCATTCACGACGGCAAGGCCTACTCCCTTGGAGGGATGGGACATTTTCACTGCCTTGACGCCTCAACCGGGGAAGTTTTGTGGAGTAAGGACTTGATGAGTGAATATGATTCCAGTCTGCCTATCTGGGGTATTACTTCATCTCCGCTGGTCGATGACAAAAAAGTTTATTTACAGGTGGGAGGTAAGCCAAACGCCTGCATTGTGGCTTTGGACAAAAACAATGGCATGGAGCAATGGCGGTCACTCGATGGAGGGGCTTCCTATTCAGCGCCCAAATTTATTCAGCAAGGAGGGCAAAAACTGTTGCTGGTTTGGACCGCGAATTGGTTTGCAGCACTCAATCCGGAATCGGGCCAACCGGTATGGAAGGAGAAATTCAACCGGGTCAAAACCATAATCAACGTGGCTGATGCCGTAGTGGATACAGAGGGCAATCGCATTTTTCTCACTTCGTTTTACGACGGATCTTTTCTTTATGGTCTGGACGACGAAAATATGGGGGTTGAGCTTCTCTGGAGCCGGCGCGGAGCCAGTGAGCGCAGGACCGATGCGCTTCACAGCATAATTATGACTTCCGTAATTCGTGACAATTATGTGTATGGTATCGACAGTTACGGCGAGTTTCGCTGTCTCGACCTGCAGAATGGAGATCGCGTGTGGAGCGAGCAGACACTGTTGGAAAAGGCGCGCTGGGCCACGGCATTTTTTGTGCAGAACGACGAGCTTACCTGGATATTTACCGAGAAGGGCGATCTGGCTGTCGGGCGCCTCACACCCCTGGGATTTGAGCGCATTTCGACGACCCATATCATTGACCCCACGACCTTTCTTCCCAGGCGTAACAGCAATATTATCTGGTCGCACCCGGCCTATGCTCACAGAAACATTTTTGTTCGCAATGATCGTGAACTCCTATGCGTGGATCTCTCGAATTAGGCGGTGAACGGGGAGCCTTATTAATCTGGTGTGGCGTCCCAGAAATTCCTTAATTTTTCGTAACTACTCAGGTATCTTGAACAATCGTCCGCATGAATGTTTTATTGATAACGTATTACGAAACTGTAGGAGGGGCTTTACGCCCCGATCCTCCAAATGGCCCCACCGCAATCGGGGGATAAACCCCCTCCTACAGTTCTCTCAATCACCATCCCATGAAAATTTATGAGAAGTGCAGGTTAGGCTATGGAGACCTGAGTTGTTACAATTTTTCAAGTTATTTCTGGGACACCACACTAGTTCAATGCAGTTATACTTGAGTTCGAAGACGGATCCCCGGGTCAATATGGGATTGGAACATTTTTTTCTTAACGAATGGGGTGGGGAAGGGTGTCTGGTCTACCGGAACGCTCCGTCCGTAATAATTGGAAAAAATCAAAATCCTTACCGGGAGGTGAATACTCCCTTTTGCAAGCAGGAAGGAATTTCAATCTTTCGGCGTATCAGCGGAGGGGGAACGGTGTATCACGACCAGGGAAATATTAATACGGCATTTTTCGGTAAACGTGGGTCCATCTGCGATAATCTTTATGAACGTTGGGCTGAACCCTTTCTGAAATTCCTTCGCGTTTTGGGTTTGAATGTTCAACCAGACGGACGCAACGGGGTAGGGATATCGGGCAAAAAAATATCGGGATTTGCCCAATGCATGAAGGCGCAACGATTTTTGTGTCATGCAACCTTGCTCTACCAAAGCGACTTAGTGGCGCTAAACCGCTCTCTGGAGCCACTGAACCTGGTAGTGGAAGCTCAGGGAATTGTTTCCCAACCTAGTGAGGTAGCCAATGTTTCAGAATTTCTGTCGAGGCAAGATTCGGTGGAAACCTTTCAGCAAAAGTGGTTAGCGTTTTTACTCGGATTCCTGAATTGCGAAAAAATTTCCCCTGTTCCGCAGCGATCAGCTTCGTTTATTAGGCATTTTGTGGAAAACCAGGTGGATCGCTGGGAATGGAACATCGGCCGCAGTCCCCGGTTCAAGGCATCGATAAAGGGCGCTAATGGAAATGGAAACCTCATGCTGGTGGTATACCGGGGGAGGATAGAATCCGTGAATTGGGAGCAATATGAACCGGATCCGAGTGGGGACATTTCGCCACTGATTGGCCAACCTTTCAGGTTGATATCGCTGCCAAACATTCCTGGATTGAACCGTTTAGAATTGGAGAAAATCCTGATCTGATGCCATGAGAATCGACAAGTGGCTTTGGCACATTCGTGCTTACAGGACGCGTTCCAAGTCTGCTTCAGCCTGCCGGTCGGGTAAGGTTCGGTTGAACGGACAGGTCATCAAACCAGCTACGATGGTCAAGCCGGATGATAGGATTGATATCGAATATCCGCGTTTCAAAAGGTCCATGGAGGTGATAGCCTTGCTACCGCGTCGGGTGAATTATGCCAAGGCGGTTGAGTATTACAAGGACACCACTCCGGAAAGTGAATACCGGCGTATAAAGAAACAATCCTTTGCCCAGGCCCTCATCGAACGGGAGCGAGGAACGGGACGACCCACTAAAAAAGAGCGGAGGGAATTGGACAGGTTGCTGGAGGAGCTGGGAGAAGGCTGAAGTGGCAAGGTGCAGGTGTCACTTTTCCGGGCTAGCCGTAGGCTAACCCCCAGAGTTCGACCCGGCCGGCGAACCAGTGTTTGAGCCGGCGAACCGTTGGCTGTTCTTGGGAAATTTGACCCGTGTCCACAAAGCTTTTCAAATGGTCGAGCGTCAGCTCCTCGATGGGCACGCTTTTTTCGACCGGATAAAGACGGGATGCGGTTTTATTGAGCAGCTTTATATCGTAGTCCTGGCCGCGATTGATCAGGCACAAGAGGAGATCGTGTTTCTTACCCGTGGACTCGCAGTTGAGAAACGACTGCGTAAAATCCAATTGCAATTTCATTTGTTGCTGGTCATCGCCGATGCGTTTCAAAAAACGCGGGTTGGAGGAGGTTGGTGAGATCTTGGCCCTTCCGTTCAGGACCATGGTAATCAGGTCAACCGCGGAAATGTTTTTATGTCCTTCCCGATTGCTCACCCAGTCTTGGGCTTGTTGGTCCAACTGAAAGGGGATGTATTGCACGCCCATGCGCACAATAATCGATAATTTTCCATCCTTCGATTTCAGGGCCTGAATCATAGTTGGATCTTATAAGTCGTTGGAAAACGCTAAATAAACTCAGAAATTTGCAGAAAAAAATGGGAAAAGTCTCAGTTATTTGGCAGGGTTTAAACATATTTACTTCGCAATATCACGCAAAAACTCGCGGCGCCAATCTCCTGCCTCGTTTTCAATCGTTGAAAGTTTGGTGTGCAAAGCCTGGCGTTTTCTAGCCGGAAGACCTTTTACGACGCGGTTGTAGGAGTGTTTTACCAAGTCCTGGAATCGTGCTTTGGGCATGGTCCCGTCCACCGTAACGGTGTTCCAATGTTTTTTGTTCATGTGATATCCTGGGTTAACCGCCTCATACTTTTCTCTTAATTGCCGGGCCAGTTGGGGTTCGCATTTCAAGTTAATGGTCAAGGGCGACTGGTAGGCGGTGAGGGCGAACATTTTGCCCATTACCTTGTAAACAACTACATCGGGACCAAAGGGTTGTTCCTCGGTAACACCGCGAAAGGCCAACAGAAATTCCCGTAGTTCCGTAGGGTCCATGATAGAGATGTTTCCATGATTTTTTACGCGAATCAATGCCAATTAAATGAGTTGGGTGGCGCATTGAATGCGGTTTTTTGCTCCCGCTCATGCAAGCTGCCAATTCTAGATTGCTTTTACAAAGAAGGTTGCCCCATATAGGGCTCCATATGGATTGTATAGGCATGGAGATGCTCGGTATTGATGTAGGGGGTTCAGGTATTAAAGGCGCAGTGGTAAATTTGCAAAATGGCAAATTCGAAACGAGCCGCATTCGTTACCCCACACCTCAACCGGCGACACCCCAATCAGTTGCCAAAGTAATAGCCGATATCACCCGGGAATTTGCATGGGAGAAATCCATTGGGGTTGGTTTTCCGTCAGTGGTCAAAAAAAACAGAATTTTTACGGCGGCCAATGTAGACAATTCCTGGATCGGCGTAGATGCGGGTAAACTTTTATCCGAGGCGACCGGATGCCCGATTACGTTGGTTAACGACGCGGATGCCGCCGCCCTAGCCGAGTTAAATTACGGCCGGTTGAAAATAAAGTCAGGCACCGTAATATTCCTCACTGTGGGTACTGGCATAGGCTCTGGATTAATCCGCGACGGTAAGTTAATTCCCAACACGGAGCTGGGGCATTTAATCCTGAAAAAGCGGGGTCATGCGGAAAGTTATGCTTCGGATGCCGCTCGCAAGAGAGAACGCCTTCAGTGGGAGACTTGGGCTGGCCGATTCAACATTTATTTGCAGCATTTGGAAGAATTGCTCCAGCCGGATCGTTTTATTATTGGGGGTGGGATATCGAAAAAACGCGGGCAATTTATCCCCCACATGAAAACCAAGACACCGATTATAATGGCCTCTTTGAAAAACCGCGCGGGGATTATCGGGGCGGCGCTGGTGGCCAAACAGGCAGGTAATTGAGCATTGGGATAGTCGGCTAAACCTTCAAAGGCGCTGAGATGCCGAGAATCATCGATGTAGTAAGACGACCCCAAATGGTGTGACCTTCCCTTGAATTTAGCGGCTTATCTATGCGGTAGGAACTGCGGTTTCCTCGCTGGCAATCCTCCAAAAACGCTCGTTCGTCTTCCCCGAGTGGTTCCGCATAAAAATTCTGGATACCGTGACCCAGGATATCCACCTTTTTGTGGCCGAGAATTCGCACAAACGCGGCATTGCAATCTACGATGATGCCATCGAGGTCTGACGGGGCAATTCCGGTGGCGGCATCTCGGAAAAGGGCAGAAAATTTTGCCTCGGTTTCCATCAAACTCTGTTAGGTAATCAGTTTTTCGGTGACGTCGGAACCCACGATGAAATAACCCAGCACCTCCGCGCCCTTTTCCTTATGCGGGGTGAGGACGATTTTGTAAGTCTGTAAAACCCCTCTGGCGTTGGCACGACGGTGCTCCAATTCCTGGTTGTTTCCCTGCAAAGCCTGACTACGGGCGCTTTGAAACGCCTCTCCCAGATGATCCGTTATTTTCTGCCCCAGGATTTCTCCCTCTTTGCAGTTAAAAACGCGTTCATACTGGTGATTGGCAAATCGATAACAATCCTGGTTGTCCACGTAGGCGATGAATGGGGGAACCGCGTCCACAATCATTCGGTTGAATTTCGCATTTTCCCTAACTTGCAGCTCCGCTTTTCGGCACTCCTCAATTTCCACCAACAGCCGCTCATTGGTAAGGAGGAGGTCGCGCGTCCGTTCCTCCACCAACTTTTCCAGGTGGTCCTTCATCACTTGCAGCTGGTGATTTTTCACTTCCAGGTCCAGGCGCTGTTGTTCGAGGCGCTTGTGCAGGCTTACCTTCTCGGCGGCGTTTTCAATGGCCCGCTGCAGGGTTTCCCCAGTCAGTCGCAGTTTAGAAAGATAATCGTGAGCGCCTTGGTTCATCGCCATTACCGCGTCCTCTTCGCTGCCGTGGCCGGTCAGCATCACGATGGGGCAAACGTAATCCCCAAACCTTTCTTTGAAACTGGACAGGAATTCCAATCCGCTCATATCGGGCAAATGTAAACCCAGGAGAATGCAGTCCACCGTGTTCCCGGAATAGGCCTCGAGTCCGGCTTCACCGGATTCTTCTTCCAAAAAACGAATTTCGCAGTTTGAAAACTGATCGATATATAAACGGAAATGTTTACGGTCATCGTCTTTGTCTTCGACGATGAGAATGGTTTTGATAGCGGCTATGGATGTCCTTACCGGCATGGCAATTTTTCGAGGTAACGGGTTAGAAGATAACAAAGAATACGTTATGAGCAAACGCCGAAAGCTGTTTATTCCTCGGTGGAAATCAGGCTGTCCCGGTCGATGGATCTGATCAAGTAATCCCGGGATTCCTCCACCGATTCCAGGATAATAAACCGGGTCAGGTCGTTTTCGGAGATGTAGCCCCAGTCGGCCAAGGCATTGAAGTCTACCACACGGTTCCAGTAGTCTTTGCCAAATAGTACGATGGGAATCTTTTTTTGCTCCTTACCGGTTTGGATAAGGGTTAATATTTCGAACAATTCGTCCATGGTGCCGAATCCACCAGGAAAAACCACGATGGCCTTGGCTAAATACAGAAACCAGTACTTGCGGACAAAAAAGTAGTGAAACTCCAGGTTCAACTCCGGTGCGATATAGGGGTTGGAAAATTGCTCATGGGGCAGGGAGATGTTGAGGCCGACTGAGTTGGCTCCGGCATCTAGTGCGCCTCGATTGGCCGCTTCCATGATTCCCGGTCCTCCGCCCGAGCAGATGTGAATCGCTTTCTCTTCTCCCAAAGTCTCGGCCCATTTGCTCATCTCGAAGGCCAGATCGCGGGCATTCTGATAATAAACCGATTGTTTGAGATTCATGCGGGCCCGTTTGAGAATTTTTGTTTCCTCTCCGGTCAGACTGTCCATGGCCGACAACTTCTTCTCCAGCCTGCTTAACTCCTTCTCGGCCACCTTGGGTTCCTTGGTCCGGGCCGAACCAAAAAACACGATGGTGTTCTTAATGTTGTATTTGCGAAATCGATACTTCGGCTCCAAGAGTTCGCAGTTTACACGAATGGTCCGCGCTTCTCGATTGTGCAGGAACTCGGGGTTGTCGTAGGCTTTGAGCGGCCATTTTTTGGGGGATTCAACCTGGGAAAACATAGGCCCAGTAAAGAAATGGAGGATTCGGAAGCAATGGCAATGTTCCGCGTTGCCGCAAATGACCGCTTTTGTGGGCTTTGAGAATTGCGGGCTAGAACAACGAGAAAGCTTGAGCGCTTTCAAGAATCAGCCAACCGAATACAAGCGCCCCCAGGGCGGTCGCCCCCCGCTTCCATAGCATCTTCCGGCGTAACTTTCGTTCGTACTTGTCGAGATTCCTTTTATGGAAATTGGTGGATTCCAAAAAGGTGACGAACTGCGGATTGATCAATCTTGAGCGCCGCCGCATCTGAGTGATCTTGACGGTTTTTCTCCGTGAAGATCTCAAGAAAAGTGGCTTCAATAGTACATAGAGAACCTTTTTCAATACTACCGAGGTTGGATAAGTTGGTATGCTGATCTTCCATAAACCCACTCAGACAAAAGGTCAAGCAAAGTTGTAAAGAAATGACGTAACTACTCAGGTATCTTAAACAATCGTCTGTAGGGATGTTTTATTGATAACCTATTACGAAACTGTAGGAGGGGGTTTATCCCCCGATTGCGGTGAGGCCATTTGGAAGATCGGGGGATAAACCCCCTCCTACAGTGCTCTCAATCACCATCCCATGAAAATTTTCTCGTTTCTTCTTATTATCCTTCTGCCTTCATCCTTTATCCTTGAGGCCAAGCCCAATTTCATTCTCATACTTTCCGACGATCCAGGCTATGGGGACCTGAGTTGTTACGAAATGACATCGAAATTTGCTGGGGGAGTTAGGCGCTGAGTATTAAGATCTCTCCAACTTGGCACCTCAGAAACTCGGTGCCTCGGCAACTCTCCACCAGCCGGATTTCCGGGAGCTTCAGGGGTAGATTGGGCAGAACCTCGCGGCCGATTTTCAATTCCGTTCTTTCCTTTTTTCCATCGCCCCTCTTAAACTCACTTCCACATTCAACCCATGAATTTTTGCGTACTTGGCGCCGGCGCCTGGGGAACAGCCATGGCGCTCCATCTTCTTAAAAAGGGACATTCCGTAACCCTGGTTCCACGTCGCATGGAGATGGCCTTGGAAATCTCTTCCTGGCGCGAAAACCGCGATTACCTGCCCGGTTTTGAACTGCCGGAAAACTTGCAGATCGGTTTCGAAATTAAACCGGTTTTGATGGAGGCGGACGTGGCGGTATTGGCTTGTCCTTCGCAGGGTTTGAGAAACCTTTGCCAAGCGGTAAATGCGGTGAGGGAATCATCCTATGCCCTGAAGCTGGTTATTACCTTGTGCAAGGGACTAGAGCAAAATACGTTTCTCCGGCCAAGCGAAGTAGTTAAGGACACCCTTCCGGAAATGCCGCATGCGGTATTATCCGGGCCCAGCAACGCGGCTGAGGTAGCCAGGGGAAATCCCACTGCGGTTACTCTGGGTGTCGAGGCCGTTTGCGAATTCACTGGGATTGTACAAGCGGCTCTGAGTAGTCCCCGGCTCAGGGTATACACTTCTAAGGACATCAAGGGAGTCGAGTTGGGAGGTTGTCTGAAAAACATATACGCCATAGGCTCCGGTTGTGCCGACGGGCTGCAAATTGGAGACAATGGCAAGGCTGCTTTGATCACCCGATCCCTCAATGAAATGATCCGGCTCGGATCTTCCTTAGGCGCCGAACCGAAAACATTTTTCGGGCTGAGCGGTTTTGGAGATTTGATTGCGACCTGTAATGGTTCGTGGAGTCGCAACCGGACTCTGGGCCAACAGTTGGGGGAAGGAGCTAAGTTGGAGGATTTGATGGGCAACCGCAAAACAGTAGTGGAAGGCGTATTGGCGACGCGCGTGTTTCACGAACTTTGTCAAAAGCAGGGCATAGAGGTGCCAATTCTCAATCAAATTTACCAGATTCTGATGGGTGACATGGCGCCGGGAAAAGCAATCGAGGCGCTCATGATACGCGATTTGAAATCCGAATAAAGGTGGAGTAGGGTGAAAAATGAGGAGCAAAAAATCAGGTTGAGCCAGTGAGGGCGGTTATCCAAAGAGTATCTCGTGCGTCGGTTCGCGTTGAAGGCAATGACAGGGGAATTATTGCCGGGGGATTGGTGGTTTTGCTGGGTATTGATCGGGACGACGGAGAGGACGACCTGAAATGGTTGTCGAATAAAGTGCCGCAGTTGCGCGTGTTCGAGGATGGTGAAGGTAACATGAATCTCGACATTCTCGAAGCTGGCGGCGAGATGGCAGTTGTGAGTCAGTTTACGCTGTTTGGAAACGTGAGGAAGGGCTCGCGGCCTTCGTTCAACCGCTCCGCTTCCCCGCAAAAAGCTTTACCGTTATACGAAGCCTTTGTGCGGGAAATGGAAAAGCGATTGGGCATGCCGGTGATTGCAGGGACATTTGGCGCCATGATGGAAATTGACCTGACTAACGACGGACCGGTTACGCTAGTGATTGATTCCAAGGACAAGCGGTTCTAAAGCAGTTGAATTCTAAATTGGTATTAATTGTCGCATTGGTGAGGGCGCTAAACAAAGCATTGGAAGGCTCGGCAACTCAGCAACTCCCTGCCTCAGCGCCCTTCCTACTTTGCCCAGACCTAACCCCGCTCCGCTAGAGACTTGGTATTCGTGTCATCCAAAACTGAAATTCCCTTTTCATTTTTCGACCGGCCGGTTTTGCAGGTTTGTCCGGCTTTGCTGGGTCATTTCCTGGCCGTTCAAATGGATGGCGGAGTAAAGAAATTGGAGATTCTGGAAATTGAAGCGTATGACGGTCCGGAGGATAAAGCCTGTCATGCAGCCAAGGGGAGAACGCCGCGATCGGAGGCGCTCTTCGGTCCGGCGGGTCACTGGTACGTTTATTTATGTTATGGAGTTCATTGGTTGCTCAATGTGGTAACCGGTCCGGTTGGATACCCGGCAGCCATACTGATTCGGAGAGTTGGGAGCCACACCGGACCCGGTATTCTGACGCGGGAGTTGGAAATTGATAAACGCTTCAACAAGCTCCCGTCATGTCGGTCTACCGGACTTTGGGTAGAAAGAAACCCCGATCGCCCGAGAGATTTGGCTTATGAAACGACCCCCAGAATCGGGGTCGGTTACGCCGGGGAATGGGCAAACAAGCCCTACCGATTCGTAAAGCAATTGGTTTAGGTGCGGGCGGGCTTGGTGGAGGATCCCAAAGACTATCGCTACTGCGGCTATGCCGAAGCGGTGGCGGGGCGAAATGAAGCGCGAGCTGGTCTGTGTAGGGTGCTCGAAGTCAAGTCCGCCAAGACCGCCAAGACCGCCAAGACCGCCTTGTCCGAGTATCGGAAGATATTGTTCCTGATGGGCTCCACGACGACGCGGGAGGGACAACAGGCCATGGACCGGGAAGAGGTCAGGAAAGTGGTAGAAGCGGATGGGAAACTGCCGATATCCCAGGTATTGAGGCTACGGGTGCGCTATTTCAGCGATGGCATGGTTCTCGGCTCAAAAGACTACGTGAACCAGGTATTCGAAGCGCATCGCAGCCTATTTGGAAAACACAGGAAGTCGGGGACTCGACCGATGCTGGGGCTGAGGGACTCGGGGATGATGGTGATGCGCGACCTGAGAAAAGGTGTTTTTTGCTGAGTTCATTTCCGTGAAGTTGGATGCCTTGTGCTTCCAAAGTGGGAAATGGGGGGCGGAAGCCTCCAACAGGAGAACATTAATATTTCCCTCAATACCAAACATCAAAGGCTGACCTTTTTGCCTCCCATCCCTTTATATCTGCGTTCATCTGCGTAACCTGCGGTTAATATCCCCAATTAGCTGAGAAACTTCCATCCACACAGCATAGCCCTATTTTCTATAGTTGCATAGACGCGCTACGACGGACCCTTACACCTCACTTTACAGTCTTGCCTGGTTTTTTACCTCTGCCAGGATGGGTAGTATGCCTTTTCGACTGACGGCAAAAGAGAAACGCACCCTCACCGTGCTGGCCCTGGTGCTGGCTATTTGCCTGATCGGAGTGATCCTGTTTTAGATGAAAGCCAGGTTTTCGAATTTTCGCCCGAGGACGGCTATGGAATCGCATTCCAACCAGCGATCGAGTACCGTGGCGTAAACTTGCCGAAAGTCGGTTGAATAAGTAAGGTCTTTATTGTTCCGCAAATTCAGGTTGGGAGCCTTTCCCACAATCGGATCTCTCAGTTTACTACCCATGACAAAGAGAGGCGCCGATGTTCCGTGATCGGTTCCACCGCTCTGATTTTCGCTGGGTCTGCGGCCAAATTCAGAGAAGGTCATGGTGAGAACCTGGTCGTCCAGGCCCTTGCTCTGCAGGTCTTTTTGGAAGGCCTGTAGGCTGACGCTCACATTGTTGAGCAGGTTCTGATGTCTCCCGGCCTGGCCCTGATGAGTGTCAAATCCGCCCAAGGACACAAAATAGACGCGGGTCGGTAATCCGGCGCTGATCAGGCAGGCCACGTTGCTCATGGAAGCAGCCAGCGGGTTGTTGGGATAGGGCACGGATGGCTTGAATTTGGATAACATGGCCTGGATGCGCCTTTCGGTGATCAAGGTATCCATCATGGTCTGTTTCAGGTAACTGGAGTTGTCCTTGCCCTCGCTCACACCGACCAGGTTGTCGAGCAGTCCGTAATCGCCTCGTTTGCCCGTGCGGCCAAACCGGTTATTCAAACTGAATAAATTGTGCGTTTTATCGCCTTGAACGGTAATGGGGATTTCGTTGCCGAAAGATATCGCTTCCGGCTCCCCGATGTCGGGTGTTCCACTGCAGTTATTGTCCATGAAACGACCTACCCACCCCGATGTTTCGTAGGCGTTCGATTCGGAGGCAGTCTCCCATATCTCCGTCGAACGGAAGTGGCTGCGGTTGGGGTTGGGATAACCGACATTCTGCACAATGGAAAGAGTCCCCTCATCGAACAGCTCTTTCATGCCCTGGCAACTTTTGTGCAAACCAAGCTCGTCGGTCAGTGGCAAAGCCTCGCTTTTGCGAATTCCCAGGGAGGGTCTTAGCCGGTAGTAGTTGGAATCCTCATACGGAATTAAGGTGTTTAGTCCGTCATTACCCCCGGCTAGTTGAACCATGACCAAAATCCTGCGGTCCTTTTCTGGAAGGGGAGCTTGTGCTGCTACCGAGTCTCTCAAAAAGGCGGGGACAAATTGACTGAATGCCAGCAAACCGGCGCCTTTTGCCGAGGTAGAGAGAAATTCGCGTCGGGTGGCTGGAAAATTAAAGGTCGGATTCTTCATTGTGGTTCTAATTTAGGCTAATTGATATTGTGGTGACTGAAGGATGGTTATGGCTACTGCCCGGGTGGCGGGTAGGGGAGAAGACTGGTTATCGCGCAAAAACTTTATCAGCTTCTTCCGTTCCTCGCCTCCCAGTGGACTGACCAGCCATGATCTCGTCATGAGATCCAGGCGTTCCTCCGGAGGTAAATTCGCCCAGGTTTCACCTTGTTTACGGGTGACAAAAAAACGGCCTTGACCGGCTTCACGGGCTATTTCCAGGGCCCTGACCTCGTCTGAGTTTAAGCGGTTTTGATCGGGTGGGTTAAAAAGTCCTTCCACCACCAGACGCCTTTGAATCAAAGTGGCGCTGTTGATCCACCGTTGGCCGCCGACCCAGCCGCGGACATTGGGCGGGTTCAAATAATTTTGCCCCATGCCGCGTATCGCTGGGATGACATGCTTTGGCAAGGGGGCCAAGTCGAGGTCGAGGTCCTGCACCAGCCCGATGAGGAATTCAAACGGGCTTTTTATTTTATTTCCCCTGAATTGCTGGTGATAAAACAGGCGGGATGAAAAGAAGGTGGAGGCCAGCCAGTTGAGATCGAAATTATGGGCCGCCCATTGGTCGCCCAAGGTTTGGAGGTATTTCTGCGGGATATTTTGGTCGCACAGATAGTGCTTACACAACTCCCCTGGAATAAAGGTGCGAGCTGCGGGCTGTTGCAAAGCCAGATCTACGATGTCATCGCCGGTCCAATTACCGGTTTTGCCGAACACGGTTTTCTTGCTGGAGTCATGCTGATTTTGAATGAATCGGTACTGTCCGTTAACCTGCCGGTAGCCGGTGAATGCCCGGGAGGCTTCCTTAATGTCATTTTCGCTATAATTACCTTCACCGAGCAAAAAGAGTTCGAACAACTCGCGGGCGAAATTTTCGTTGGGTTTGCCTTTTTTGTTCTGCTGCAGATCCAGGAAAACGATCATTGCCGGATCTTTGGAAACGGCTTTGGCGAGTACTGCCAAGCTCTTGAAGGAATTTCGCCGCAATACGTTCTGAAACCGGTAGAGCATGACGGGATTCTTTACCTTTTGGGCGGTAACCACAAAAATGTTTTCCCAGAACAGACCCCATTTCTCAAAAGCGGAGTTTTGGGGCTCAGCTGCATTCTGTAACCAATTAACGGTAATTTCCTCCAGAGTTGTGCGTCGTTTTTTGTTCATAGCCTGCCTGATTTTGCGGCGCTCTGGTTCGGGCAGTCCCTCTTGACGTTGACGCAGGGTGCGGTATCCTTCCGCCACTTCCTTCAAGCTCTCGGTGGGTGTCATGACCCTGGCCTTGGCAAAAGACTGGCGTATACTGGCCAGCATTCCAGCGTCGACCGCTTTTTCCAGCGCCTCCGGACGTGCGCTGAAGCCGATCCTCATCAACAAGTGTCGCGCCGTATCCTCGTTCCAGGCAGATTTTGGCAGAGGCCGCCAAGCTTGTGGCGGGTTGAGGTTCCTAATCGTAACGGTATTCATGAGATTTTTGTGAAAGGATAACCCTCTATAGCGACTTTACCTTACAGAGTGAACACAAAATTTAATCATTCCCGAAACGTTTTGTAAACCCTGGGTACGCGCTTTGAAATCGAGCAAAAACACTCCCAGGGTATTGAATTTGCCCACCTGCTGAATTCGGATATCGTGATTTCCTCTTCACCTCTTTTACCAATAAAGGTGGCAATTTCCCCGTTTTGAGGGACTTTTGGTAAGTCCGTCACATCCACGATCAATTGATCCATGGTTACCTTGCCCAGGACGCAACAGCGATTGCCGTTGATGAGGACCTGCCCGCGGTTGGTAAACGGCATCGGTATTCCGTCCGCGTATCCCGCCGCCAATACCGCGACCTGCGAAGGCCGCTCGAGGATAACGAGGCGTCCGTAGCTGATTGGGGTACCCTTGGGCAGCGATTTTACCAGGGCCACCCGGCAGTGGAATGAGAGAACCGGTTCAGTCGAGACGTTGGCAAACAAGGAGTCGGGATAGGGCGCCGCGCCGAATTGCAGCAGTCCCACCCGGACCGCGTTAAACGGACTGGACTCCTCAAAACTTTTTAAACTGGCGCTGTTATCGGCGTGAATCAGGCAGTAGTCCAGTTGGTGATATTTCGCTACCGTATCGAGGGTATCGAGGAAGCGGTTACGTTGCAGAAGGGTGAATTCCGTATCCGTGGGTGCGGAACTGAAGTGAGTAAAGACGCCGGTCAACCTCAATCCGGTAGCTTTTCCCAAGCTGATGATAACCGGTTCGGCATTCTCGTGCCAGGCGCCCAGGCGTCCCATTCCCGTATCGATCTTCAGATGCACGTCGAGCGTTGCCTTCCTGGTTGCGGCTTTGGAGTCGAGCCTCTTAATTTCGTCCAAGGTCGAGATAGTCGGTATCAGGTTGTGATCAAACAGCAACTCATCCTCTTGCGGTAGAACCGCCGATAAAACCAGAATGGGCCAACCGGAACCCATTTCACGGATGGCGATGGCTTCACGGACATTCGCCACGGCGAACATATCTGCGCCCGATTGCATTAGCCGGGCCACGGTTTGGGCCAGTCCGTGTCCGTATGCGTCGGCCTTGACCACGGCCACATAACGAATGTGGGGTGGTAGTGCGGAACGAATTTTAATCAGGTTTCGTTCCAGGGCAGCCAAGTCAATTTCAGCCCAGCACCTGGCTTGTTCCTGATTAAAAATATTCATGTTGTATTGATGATTCCCAGATGCGGGCCAGTGTGGTGTCCCAGAAATAACTTGAAAAATACGAGCGTGCCATGAATGGCCTGGCAAGGCTGCTTTTCGCAGCGCAGGCCTAAAGGCCCTTGTGCGTAAAGCGAACGCCGCCAGGGTGTTCCATGCCACCTCGCCCTCAGGCCCGCGCGCTTTTTCGACCGATCGGCGTTAGCGTAGGTCGCCAGGGCCAAAAGCCCTGGCGACCTACCCCGCCTTGATGAGGCAGAAAAATCGCTGCGGTATTTTTATAAGGAATTTCTGGGAAACCACACTAGCGATGTCTTTGCGGTACCCACTTTTTAAATTTGGTCGCGGTGGTTTGAAAAACCGTGGGTTTTTCCACCCGTTGAATTAATCCGGAAAAATATTTTGGATTTTTTAGTGGCTCGATGTCATAATTCAGTAATTGGCTGCCGGGAGGACCTCCAGGAGAGTAAAGCCGTTGCTGAATGTGGAACCGATTTTCTGGCCAGTTTTCCAGGTCGTCCAATCCAACCACTTGAATGGGCGAGAATTGACCCGGTGAGTCGACCCGGATTCCATTCCAGTAATTTTTTCGCAAATCCGAAAAAATTGCGAATGGATCAGCCCGCAGGTCAGATTGAATTTTGGCCATGGCTTCCAGGCTTTTGTAGGCGTAAACGGGGGGTTCTCCCGCATCCAGGCTGATCCAGGTTCGAATGGCCATGCAGTTTATGCGAATGCCCAAAGTGGAGCCTGGTCCCTGGCAGAAGACAAATCCATGGAAATCGCGCATCTGCAGTCCCGTTTCCTGCAGGAGGTGTTCTACCGCATCAAACAATGTCCTGCTCGTTTCGCCCAATTCCGTGCGGTAGGCCAACCAACCATCCCTGCCCAGGATCCCGGCGTGGGCGCCGGCTGAGCTTGCATCGGTAACCAATAAGGGAAATTCGTTGAGTGGAGAATCGGGCATGACTTCCTTGAATCAGACAGTTAAAGGGCTTGGAACTTGGTTAAGCAACGGCAAAGAAAAGCCCTTTGCCGGGGTTCTGCGTAGCGGCTCATTTGGACATTGACCCCTACAAACCGCCCACAATGATTAACCCGCATATTTCAAAAAATTCGTGGTCCAAAGTCCGTCGGGGTCATTCCTTGGCATCTTGCATGCCAATGCTTGATGCAAGGTTTGACCCCTTCCCTGCCTCAAGGCCGCGCCGGCGCCGATATTCCGGAGCGCATTAGAAGATTTGTGAGATATGCGTGTTAAGCGCTTTTTCATTTTCCAGCAAACACATATACACCAGTGAGTATACGCGTAGACGACATAAATGAAACCCGGAAAAAGGTGACTGTTTCGATGGAGGCTGCCGAAGTCGACCTGGAGCAGAAACGGGTGGTGGGGCGGTTCGCCCAACAGGTTCCCATGCCCGGATTTCGCCCCGGGAAAGCGCCCACCAACATAATTTTAAGAAAATTCGGCAAAGATGTTGAAAAGGAGTTGAAGCGAAAGATCGTATCAGCAGCTTACGACAAGGTAACTGAGGATGGTGGATTGCAGGTGTACGCGGTGGTCGACCTTGATGCCGGGGAAATTCGGGTGGGTCGGGCCGCCGAAATCGCTTTTACGGTGGACGTCGAACCCGATATCACGCTACCCGAGTATAAGGGTATCACTGTGACGGTTCCCAAAGTGGAAGTGACTGAAGAGGAGGTGGAAACTGCAATCTACACACTGCGTTCGCAAAGGGCCGAATTCAATAAAAAGGTCGTGGCCGCAGAAAAATCGGATTATGTCCAACTGAGTTATGAAGGCAGGTTGGAGGGTCAACCACTGGAGGAAATTTTACCGGACGAGCCCTTGTATACCAAACAATCTTCTACTTGGGAAGAAGCCTCCACTGAAAGGGCAGATTTCCCCGGCCTGGCCAAGGAGTTGGTTGGGTTAAAGGCGGGAGACGAAAAGGAGATTACGGTGGATTTTCCGGATAATTTTCCCATTGGCCTACTTCGGGGAAAGTCGGTTCAGTATGCTGTTAAGGTGACTGAGGTGAGGGAAAAGGTCCTTCCGGAACTGGATGAGGATTTTTTCAAGTCCATTCAAATCGAGTCGGCCGAGGAGCTGGAAGCATCTATTCGCGCCGACATTGCCAACCGCAAGGAAAGAGAAGTACGGCGCATAAAACGCGAACAGATCCTCAATTTCCTGGCCGAAAATACCGCATTTGATCCGCCGCAGTCGGCTGTGGATGATGAAAGCGAGCTCATCTTTCAAACCATGACGCGGGACCGACGAAACGCCCAGGTGGCGGAGGAAAATCCGGAAGCGGCCGAGGCCGGTATGCGGGAAGATGCTGCCAACGAGGCCAAGCGGCGCGTAAAGATAAATCGGGTGATCCACAAAATCGCTGCAACTGAGGAAATCTTTGCCGAGCAAAGCGATCTCAACAATCTGATTTATTTGGAGGCCGTGCAAACCCAGCAGAAGCCAGAAAAAATTGCCAAAGAATTGCAAAAAGATCGCGGTCGATTGCACTCCATGACAGAATCCATCCTCATTAACAAGACTCTTGATTTCCTGGTGGAACAATCTACCGTCACGGAAACCTAGATATATCAAAATAAGGAGAAAAATTTCGTGAGCTTTTACGTTCCAAACGTTATCGAAAATACCGGGAGGGGAGAGCGCAGCATGGATATTTACAGCCGGCTGCTCAAAGACCGCATCGTATTTATTGGCACACCGATTGACGACATGATCGCCAATTTGGTTATCGCTCAGCTGCTTTTTCTTGAGATGGAAGATCCCAAGAAAGACATCAACCTGTACATTAATTCCCCCGGTGGAGTGGTCACTGGGGGCATGGCAATTTATGATACCATGAACCTGTTGAGTTGTGACGTTGTCACCTACTGTGTAGGCATGGCCGCCAGCCTGGCTACGGTTATTCTCACCGCCGGAACAAAGGGTAAACGTTATGCCCTTCCCAATAGCCGGGTCATGATCCACCAGCCTTCGGGAGGCGCCGGGGGTCAAACCTCGGACATCTCGATTGCGGCAAAGGAAATCCTGCGCTGGAAACGCACCTTAAACGAAATAATTGCCAAGCACACCGGAAAAGCTGAAGAACGGGTCGAAAGAGATTCAGACCGCGATTATTACATGACGGCCGATGAAGCAAAGGAATATGGAATCGTTGATAATGTGATATCTATTCGAACCCCAGTTGAAAAGGCCTCCTGATCTAACATGGCAAAATCCACCAAATTGACCTTTTGTTCGTTTTGCGGAAAATCGCAAAACGAGGTCCGCAAAATAGTTGCGGGACCCGGAGGTGTTTACATTTGTGATTCCTGTGTAAACGTTTGTAAGACGGTCATTGATCGCGAGGTGAAGGCCACGCTGCAACAGGGAGCCGCTCCTTTCAAACTGCTCAAACCAAATCAGATCAAGGCCGAATTAGACCTGCATATTGTCGGGCAGGAACACGCCAAGAAAGTTCTATCCGTTGCCGTATACAATCACTACAAGCGTATGATGTATCGCAACCAGGCTCACCAACATGCTATCGACGAATCACTCATCGAAGTTGAGATTGAAAAGAGTAATATTCTGATGATTGGTCCAACCGGTAGCGGGAAAACTTATCTTGCCCGGACCTTGGCCAATTTGCTCGATGTTCCTTTTGCCATCTCCGATGCCACTACCCTGACCGAAGCCGGCTACGTGGGTGAAGACGTGGAGAATATAGTCCTACGGCTGTTACAGGCGGCCAACTACGATGTAAAGAAGGCCGAATGTGGAATTATCTATGTGGACGAGATCGACAAGATCGGCCGTAAAACAGACAATGTATCCATTACCCGCGATGTATCCGGTGAAGGGGTGCAGCAGGCCTTGTTAAAGATTTTGGAAGGAACCATTTGCAACGTTCCGCCCCAGGGTGGGCGGAAGCATCCCAACCAGGAGTATATTCAGGTCAATACCGAAAATATCCTGTTTATATGTGGAGGCGCTTATGTTGGCCTGGAAGAGATCATCAACAAGCGCGTCGGGAAACGTTACCTGGGATACAACCAATCGCATGCTCAGGATTTGGGAGTATCGACGGCTATCGTGGACCATCTGGAACCGGAAGACCTGGTAAAATTCGGCATGATTCCCGAATTCATCGGCCGGTTACCAATCCTCACAGTTCTGAAGGAGCTTTCTGCAGAAGACTTGGAAGAGATTCTGATCCATACCAAGAACGCCCTGGTCAAACAGTATGTAAAATTGTTTGCTCTGGAGGGTGTTAAACTGAGGTTTAACCGGGAGTCCGTTAAAGCCATTGCCCTCCAGGCCAAAAAGCTGAAAACCGGGGCACGCGCACTACGGTCCATTATGGAAAAAATCATGCTGGATATCATGTACGACCTTCCTCACTACCAGGAGGTGGAGGAGATCCTGGTCACGCCGGCCGTGGTTGGAGGAAAGCGCAAGCCGCAGATCAAATATTTTCCGAAAATTTCGGAAAAACAGCTTAGGGAAGAGGGGGTGGAAAAAGCCCTGAAACCTGCCAAAGATTCCCAATCGGCTGCACCGGGTTCAAAGGACGCGGCCTAACCCGCATGCTCATTTCCGAGGCCGCAGGCCGACACACCACACTTGCCCGTCGGGGTCATTCCTTGCCGTCCTACATGCCACGTCGGGGTCAAGCCGTCAAAACTGATGCCTTACAGGGTCAGTCGTCTTGTAAAAGTGTATGAAGTACAACGAAATACAGTTTTTAAGACCTGACCCCTTCAGAACGCTTCTCCGCGTGTCAAACAATGGCTCGATCCCCCGACTTGAGGGACTTGATGTAGGCCACCAAAAGCTGCACACAAGCTTCGACGTCCTCCAGGTCCACCATTTCGCTGGGGGTATGCATATAGCGCAGGGCCAGGCCGATGGTAGCGGTGGCCACGCCGGGACCGGCCACTTGGATCGACCTTGAGTCGTTGGAAATAATCCCACGCTCTGCTTCCAGTTGGTAAGGAATTTTTTCCGCTTCGGCTATGGCGATCAGTCCTTCGGTTACAAGAGGGTTGAGCTGGGGCCCACGGGTTATAATAACTCCTCCACCCAGTTTAAATGCGCCAAATCGTTTATTGTCAGCATCGGGAAAATCGGTGGCGTGACCCACGTCAATGGCGATGCCAAAATGAGGCGCTACGGCAAAGGTGGAGGTGGCCGCGCCGCGAACCCCGATTTCTTCCTGGGTGGTTCCCACTGCGACCACCTTGGCGGCCAGGTCCGATGCATCAGCCAACCGCCTCAGGGTTTCACCGGCGATGTAGGCGCCGGTTTTATTATCGAATGCCCGGGCGGTGCCCACCGATCCGTTGAGGAGTTCAAACTCATGATCGTAAGTGCCGGTGTCCCCAACTCGAACCAGCTTCTCGGCTTCTTCCCGGCAAGAAACCCCCAGGTCGATCCACATGTTGTGAATCTTGGGCACTTTCTCCCGCTCGCTGGAGTCCATTTGATGGATGGCCCGCTTACCGGTAACTCCGGTTATCATTCCATTGCTGGTTTTTATGCGCACCCGCCGGCCGCAAATTATGGTGCGATCGTGTCCGCCAATGGTGTCAAAAAACAGGTAGCCTTTATCATCGATATATTTGACAATGAATCCCAGTTCGTCGAGGTGACCAGCCAGGAGCACACTGGGGTCACCTTGCGGATTCAGGGTGGCAATACGGTTTCCCAGCACATCCTTTTCGTAGGAATCGGCTTTGGGGGCGACAAATTCATCAAAAACCACCTGAGCTTCACCCTCTTGTCCCGATGGGGACCGGCTGGCCAACAGTTTGCCCAGAAATTCCGAAACCTGGTATTCGTTTTTGACCATGAAGCTTAGTCTGAAGGGTATAGGGCGCAGCTCAAGCCAGGAATAATAAGGAATTTCCGTTGCCAGTTGGCTTATTCCCTTTAGCTCATTGGGAGTGATTATTTTTCCTGCCATTGATATCCGTCGGGGTCGGGCCGTTCGACTGCTTCAGGGCCGGGCCGACCGGGAAATAGTCTATTTCGACCGACCCGTAGAGGCGGCGAAAGTCTGGCAGGAAGCTGGAACGAGCTGGTTGCACGTGGTCGACCTGGACGGCGCATTTACTGGAAAGTCCACTAATCTTGAGCATGTAGAGGAGGTGGCATCCCTGGGACTCAAAGTTCAGTTGGGTGGAGGTCTGCGTGATTTTTCCTCCGTTCGGGCCGCGTTCAACGCGGGTATTTCGCGGGCGGTAATCGGTACTCGAGCCTGTGGGGATCCGGATTTTGTCGAGGCCCTCCTGGCGGAATTTGGTGATCAAATTGCCGTGGGAATCGACGCCAAAGACGGTTTTGTGGCGGTCGAGGGTTGGGTCGACACCTCCGATGTAAAAGCTCTCGACCTTGCCGGACGGGTATCCGAATTAGGGGTGCGCACCATCGTATACACCGATATCCGTAGCGATGGCATGCTGACCGGCCCGAACCTGGAAGCTCAGGAAGCCATGCTGAAACACTGTGGAGCCAATGTAATAGCCAGTGGTGGAGTGGCCCGAATAAAGGATTTGCAGGCATTAGCTG
The DNA here is from genome assembly GCA_965250065.1 of Opitutales bacterium. GTDB lineage: Bacteria > Verrucomicrobiota > Verrucomicrobiia > Opitutales > UBA2995 > JAABVD01. The sequence goes on along the minus strand of OZ252288.1, from coordinate 2,897,204 downwards.
ATTTGGAGCAAAAGTATTCCAATTTCTACGGAGTGATTACCGGCCGGGCGATTTACGAAGGATCGATCGATCTTAAGCGGGCCCTGCAAAAATTTCCTCAGAACTGATCCGTCTAACTTGATTGACCTCGTCGGGGTCATTCCCTGCACGCCCGTCGGGGTCATGCCTTGCATTTTTGCAGCCATGCCAAAATGCAAGGCTTGACCCCTTCCCTGAGAAATTCCCCGAGACAAGGCTTGACCCCTTCCCGAATGCCGAACGCGATCGAAGTTTGATCCCTCCCTCAAATGTTCTACTATGCTGCCGTGGTTATGCGCCTATTGCTCCGTTTTTGTTTTGCTGTTCTTCCGCTGCTTTTGATTGCCTGCAAGTCGCGTGAACGACCCGTTGACGCGGGGGTGCGAGACCAGGTGCTGCACATTGCCAATGGGGCGGAGCCCCAGTCGATGGATCCCCACGTGGTTGCAGGTTTTCCGGAAATGCGGATTCTGGAAAACGTCTTTGAGGGCCTTGTTCGAATTGATCCGGTGACCTTGCAACCCGCTCCAGCTGCGGCGGAACGTTGGGAAATCAGCCGGGATGGCAAGAAATACACCTTTTTTCTGCGAAAAATTTTGAAGTGGTCCAACGGGGAGCCACTTGCGGCAAAAGACTTTCATTACGGCCTGAAGCGCGCTTTATCCCCAGGGCTGGCCACGCCCTACATCCAGTTTTTTCAGGGCATCACCAATGCTTTAGAGTATAACCGGGGCGAGGTAACCGATTTTGATAAGGTCGGTTGCAAAGTAATCGACGACCATACTTTGGAGATCCTGCTGGATCACCCGCACCCCGTATTGCTTCTTTACCTGGATGGTCAGTACTTTTACCCGGTTCACCAGGCGACGGTGGAAAAGTTTGGGGCCATGGACGAACGCGGAACCGCTTGGTTTCGTCCCGAAAATATAGTCTCCAATGGAGCCTTTAATCTGGTTGAGTGGAAAACGAATACGGTAGTCACTTTGGAGCCCAATCCGCATTACTGGGATCGGGATAAAGTTCGTTTGAACCAGGCGAATTTTTACCCGATCGAAAGTCACGATACCATTTACCGGGCTTACCAAAACGGCCAGGTCCACGTGGCCACTTATCTTCCTCTACACGTCATTAGAGAGATGGAAAAAACCAGGCCGCCCGACTATCGCAGCCACCAATTTCTGGGCACTTACTATTATGCTTTCAATGTGGAAAAACCTCCCCTGGACGATACAAATGTGCGAAAGGCCCTGTCCCTGGCAATTAATCGTAAGGACATCGTCGAGCAGGTATCCCAGGGAGGTGAACAAGCGGCCTTTTCCTTTATACCGCCGGGGGCCAATAATTATCAGCCCGACTACACGTTTAAAGAAGACCTTGAAGAGGCCAGGCGTTTGTTATCGATGGCCGGTTATCCCGGAGGCGAAGGATTTCCGCAATTGGAAGTGCTTTTTAACACTGCGGAGAACCATCGCAAGATTGCGGAGGCCATTCAGCAAATGTGGAAAACCGGTTTGGGGATCGATATCGAACTGGTCAACATGGAGTGGAAAGTGTACCTCGATACACGGGATAACGGGGATTTCCAGATCGCCCGCGCCGGTTGGGTCGGCGCTACCGATTATGCCGGCTACCTGGACATTTTTCTCAGTGACTCCGGCAATAACGATTGCAATTGGGGAAATGCGCAGTTCGATGCACTGTATGCCGAGGCATCGCGCATGATGGATCCGCATTTGCGCCTCAAAACGATTCAGCAAGCCGAAGCAATTCTCCTGCGAGAAATGCCGGTGGCCCCTATTTACCATTACACGCGCAATTACCTGGTGGATCCACGTGTAAAGAACTGGCACGCCAACGTGGTCGATAACCGGCCCTTGAAGGGTGTGTATTTGCAGGAGGGGCCGTAGTTCCCGGGTATTGAATAGTTGTTAATATTCGAGTCCCAGCTCCTCCGCGATTTCCTGGAGCGGATAGGTGACCATTTCCGACAGGGTGGGGTGATACCAGGGTGAATTCAACAAATCGACTACGTTGGCTCTGAGGCCGATGGCTACGGAAAAGACGTGGATTATTTCCCCGGCGTCTTTGCCCACGATTTCAGCGCCGAGAATTTTGCCTGAACGATCCGCCCAGACTTTTGCATAGCCATGCTTTGCCTCCATGAGAATGGACTTTCCGTGGTCATCCCAGGGGTAATCGGCGCTTACAAAATCAATGCCTTCAGCCTTTAGCATGGCGCCGCTTTTCCCAGCCTGAGCAATTTGGGGATCAGTAAAGATTACGCCGAGAAAATCCCAGTCAAGTGGGTCCCGGGCATTTTGGCCAATGGCATGCTTGGCTGCTGCCTCACCCTGGATTATGGCGACGTGGACAATTTTCTCCGGACCAGCCACGTCACCGGCAGAGTAGATATTTGGATTGGTCGTTTGGTTAAAAGGGCCGGTTTTAATATAGCCGTTTCTTCTCAACTCCACTCCGGCTGACTGGAGGTTTAAACCCTGGGTGTTCGGTACGCGACCGAGAGCGTTGAACAAATGTTTTGCTTGGCGAAACAAACGCTCGCCACCCGACTCAAATTCCACTTCATAACCGTCTTTGCTTTGCCGGATTTGGTGGATTTTGCTACCGGTAATCAGATCGATGCCTTCCTCTCGGAAGACCTTCTCAATTACCAGGGCCGCTTGGGGCGAAATTTCTTTTAGAACGTGGGGGCTACGCTGAATTTGAGTCACCTTCGATCCAATGCGATTCAGGTATTGGACCAGTTCGCATGCCACAATTCCTCCGCCCAGAGCAATAAGAGATTCCGGCAAAAATTCCAGGTCGAGCACTTCGTCGCTGGTCCAAACTCCCTTGAGCTCTCGTAACCCGGGAATCGGCGGAACCTGTACGACAGAACCGGTAGCGATCATAATTTTATCTGCGCTCAGCTCACGTCCGTCATCGAGTTTTACGGAATTGAAGCCGGTAAACTCAGCTCGGTTGCGAAAGAGGGTAAATCGGTCACTTTCCAATCCTTCTACCCGGTAGTCGGCGAATTCTCCGATGGTATCAACCTTTCTTTGATGCAATTTCGACATGTCAATCCCGGCTTCCGGAATGTGGAGGCCAAATAGGGAGCCGCGTTTGGCGTTGTGCAACACCTCCGCCGAATATAGGAGGGTTTTCGAAGGCATACATCCGTGTAGGATGCACAATCCGCCCAGTTGTTCGCTGCCGTCGACAATGGCCACCTTCTCCGCAACATCACGGGCGGTCCGCGCCGCGGCATATCCCGCGCTACCGCCTCCCACTACCAGAAAATCGAAATGCATGGGATTCATGAGGAGTTATACCAAATTATAATGCGTTAGTGGCAGGTTGGATTTTGTCGTGTCAGGGGGTTGCACCCATGGAATCGCCATCCTGTAAATTATTCACCTTCAACAACTTCAATAAGGTTCGTCGCCTGTATCTTGTAGGAACCTCTGCGCCTTGGGGGTTCGAGCAAAAGAATCACCCGCCGGTTTTCCGCATACTGGAGATCTTTTTCGAAAACGAATCGGGGCCCTGCGCGGGTTTCGACCAGGAAAGCTACCGGAATACCTTCATCCATAAAGGACGATAAGCTAAATGCTTCCGATGGTCCGGCCTTGAAATACTTGGTGTCCTTGCCTACTTTTCCGGCCAATAGAACGCCCGTGGCATTGAAGACGAGGAGACTATTTTCGGGAAAATCATTTCTGTCGGCATCGATCAGGAAAACTTGAAACTCCTGGTTACTGTCGGGATTTACACCGTTTGCGGCGAAGATCAGGATGCCTTTCCCGACGCCGGAAGGAATGACGACCTGGGCAATGACTATTCGAGCTATGTTATGGGGATTATCTATGGTTGGCGCGGAGATTTCACGGAAAAATTTTAGGCGAGCCGGGCCCTGATATGCATATATGGGTCCCTTCATGAATTTGCCCAATTGCAGCGTATCCACCTCCTTATCACCGTGTTCGAACATTATGCCGCTCCAGTTGCCGCTTCCCACGCGGTAAACCCAGAATTCGATCGACCGTGTCGGCTCGTCAGCCTGTTGGGCTACCAAGCCAAAGCCGGGAAAACCGGTCAGGGCAACCAGGAGAATTAAATCTGTGATTCGTCCAGCCATTTAAAATGCACAATTTTAAACAAGCGACCCAGTCCCGTGGCTGATGCCGCCATTTCTCCGCCGGATTCCGCCAGATCGGGAACCCGTTGAACCCAGGCTTCACACCAGGTTCGTCCCTCCAATTTGCCCGTTGCGGGATTTATGGCGTCGCCATAAGCCCTTATGCGAAAGGTGTCCGATCGCGCCTGTATGAAGGGAGAAATGGTGTTGAGGACGTCGGCCTGGTTTAGAAAGGCTGGGGCATTTACAGGTATGCGATTGGAGCGGTCGGCGCTATGGTATGCCGAACCATTGATGGTGTTGATGGAAGTCCGGTCAATCGCTTCCTGCAGGATACCTCGGTTGAGAAAATCTTCCAAGGAGGTGGCCGGTTCATTCTGTTCCCGATTGACTTGGGCAATGGCTTCCGCCAACCCCCGCACTTCATCGTCGGTAAATTCGCGCATACCTACCGTATAGGAGGTGGCCCAATGCGGAACCCATTCCGTCTTCCACCACGATTTATCGTAGTTGTCGGGGTATTTGGAATGTTGATCAGTCGGGTACTTATAATGTCTATCAGCTCCAAAGGGGAGCCTGAAAAAAGGATTTCTTAAAACCTCTCGTATTTTTGGAGGTCGGTTGGAGTAGAGAATACGAAAATTCCAGTCCTCCTGGTCGTTTCCCGACAGAATCAGTTCCCACACGTCTTCTGAGGTGCAGTTTATATTAAAAGCTCCAAAAAGCATGGTGTGTTCGGCAATTTTCGTGGCGCCGGCAAGATCTGTGCTCGACGGGTCTCCCCGTAGTAGAATGTGCGGGTTCAAAAATGGTCGGCGAAAGAATCCGTTAGCGGTGGAAATCAAACTATCCTTTTCGACGCTGCTCGCTGGAACTGTAGAAAAATAAATTTCGTCGAAGGCGCGGTTCTCGGTTGCCCCTGGGTTGCCCAAGTAATTCGGGCCAGCGTTGGTGAAATTTAGATGTCGTAAGCAGGCAACCGATACAGGTTCGACGGTTGGTATGTCAAAAAACCGGTGAAAGTTTGGAACGCCACTTCTTCCCCTGCCTCTTCCATAAAAAAATTCAGGTCTGGCTAAAAAGTCGTCTTCCCTGAGTCCGGAGTAGACGTCGTCTCCGACTTCAATTGAAGAAGATACCGATGGTTGGTTAAAATTAAATGATGGGCCCCTCGGGTCCAGTTCCTTTGACCAACGTTCCAGGTCATTTAGGCCATTGGCCGAGATAGTTTCCGGCTCGTCATTAAACCGGAACCAGAAACGTAGCGGCATCTCAGTTTCCTCAATTTGCCCTTTTTCACTCAAGTGTTGGGCTGGTATATGCTCGGTTAGGAGAGATGCATAAGGAATGTCGATGAATTCCTGAAGAAGATCGCCATCCAGAGTCGTTAGTCTCACGGTAAGATTGGTGTCGGGTGATTCTATAACGAATCGATCGTCGTCATCATCCCCTGGAGTAGCATCGACGAAATCTATGGCGCTGGAATTACTGTAGAATTCCACAATATTTCGAACTTCTCCGGCTGCTATGTAACTAAAAAGGTCTATGAGCCGTTCATCAATTCCGGCAGTTTGAAGGTTGAGTTTGTATACTTCTCTCAGAGTAAACAGTTTATCCTGAATAGTCCCATAGGTAATTGAAAGGGTTGAAAGGCCTTCGATTTGCACGATTAGATCTGGATCCCCCATCGGTGTTGATCGAATAGGGAGGCTCGCTGAATTCCAAAGATCCGCTCGCAATGCCAAGTGTACCTTAATGGGGCCATTTCCACTATCAGGGACTGAAAACCCCAGGCGAAGCGCAAATTCCGTGGCAACCAGTGGAATGGAAAATACGGGATCTCCCGATCCTCCTCCACTGACACCACGCAAGGTCAGATAATCATCCGAACTGGGCCGATGTTGCAGAAAATCGACTACGCCGTCTCCAATCGGAAGGGTGGTATCGGAAACCAGGCCGAATTGGGATAAATCCTTTTTTAGACCGCCGCGGCTGCCTTCCAAAGTATTGGCCAGCACCCCCAAAGAGACCGGCGTTAGTTCATGGAAACTTTCCGACAATCCATCTTTTGAAATACCATCGATCGCTTCCAATTGGCTGAAACTGAAAGTTTGCTCGAGGGTTTGGCGCGTCTCGGTGTCATGCGGATCAAATCGGTTGAACCGGTGATCCAACTCGGTTAAACGATTTATGATTTGTCTGCTGCGAGATTTCTCCAGAGAAGAAAGGGAATCCGGAATGGGGGTTTCCGTTTTCAATGCGCTCACTTTTACTCCTTCGTCCGATACCCAGTAAGCGAAATTTCCCATAACTTTCTGTTCGTTAGCGGCAAAACCCGGAATACCGGTGGAGCGGATGGGTTGTTTTCGGACGGCGATCTTTTTTTGGTCGTCTCCTTCCACTTCCGTGTCAACCAGACGATTTACCATCCAGACCGATGCGTCGGAGGTATCCGGATCTGGGGCGCTCTGGGTAATGAGCGATTCCATAGTATTGTCGATGGAGTCACTGACCAGCCAACCTTCGAAGTTTCCGTTGGATGCGTTCCAAACCCCGGTCCAGTACTCGTGTCCATCCGGTAAACTGTATTTTTGCGATACAATACCTCCCGTTGCCGTCACCCGTTGGTCGGGGCCTGCCAGTTCCTGCAGTTGGCCCAGGGCGATGTTCAGGCCCATTATCGCATGCTGCCGGGCGTTGCTCCATTGTTGATTGTTGAAGGAAGTTTGGGTTTCGATTCGCAGTGAGGTGGCCAGGGTAGCAACCAAGAGCATGAGAAAACTTAGCAATGAGAGCGTAAGCACCAGGGCAAACCCTCCTTTAGGGCCGCGTATTTTCTTGCGATTGCTTTTTTTCACGGCGCGCCCGTTTTGAAATGAACACGTTTGGAATAAACGGTGGAGAAACGGTTCACCGTGTCCCACCAGAAATCGGATTGGGTGGTGGGAATCATACCACGTTCGTAGGCGTTGATTTGCTTGGCCCCCTCTTCATCGAGAATGCGGACAAAAACATCGGCCGATTCTGGTATGCCGTCTTCGGGCACGCGGAATTGCCTGCTTCCCGTTCTCATCGGAAACAGCACCTCGTCCCGGCCCTGTGAATTCTTGCGGTAAAATACCACCCCCAGGTCCACCACGTCCCGGGCCAACAAGCTGGTATCATTGCGGGGGGTCGTCACCTCCCCAGGGTGGCCTTGGTAACTATTGCCGTCAAACTGGTCTATGAAATATCCCTCATCCTCTATCACTTCCTCCAACGTGTAATCCGATCGCACGATCGACCGGTAAAGGTTATAGCTTTCCTCCAGCTCCGATGATCGACTATGCGGTTTTCTTCGAATCAATTGATAAGCCACAGCATTTACGTCGCCTCCGTCTCCGGAGCTTGCCGCATCGGGAGGACTGGCGAAAAACCGCAACCAGGTTCCGGCAACTCCAAAGCGATAATCGCTGGGGCCAAGATTCAGGTTTGCGAAATTAATTTCTAGGGAAGTGGCGTCGTTGGGTTTCCCATTTTGGGGAATTTCCGCCCTTTCCCAACGACTTGAGTTTGCGGTAGTTTCAAGCAGGTCGCAAGCCAGCCAGACCCCGCTATCGTCGCGCAATAGGACTGATTCCAGGTCGGTGGTCAATGTGTTCAGCACGATGCGGGCCTTGGAATTGGAAGCAAGGCCGTCCCGGCTCTGCCTCCAGGCATCGAGAATATTCGCGGATACGGAGAGAAACAACCCGATCAGGATTATGGATACGGTGCTGGCAATGAGTAATTCCAGGATAGTGAAGCCGTGATTATGGCGCAGTTTGCTATTCATGAACCGGCCCGGGTTTTTGCGGTATTAAAAATAGCCAGGGTATTGTCGAGCTGGTTATCCAAAAGATTTCCATCGGGAGCATGGAATAAGCGCTCAATACGAATCTGAAAGGCTACAAATCCCGCCGTGCCGTCCTTCCCCACTGGGGATAGGTCAATATTTCTGCTCAGACTCACCGCGTAAAAGCGGTCCACCTCGGGAAGTTTCTGTTCCAGTTGTGGATCGGTCTTTAGCACCAAAGTATCTCCCGACCTGTTGGCGAAGAGGCCAACATTCTGATTGAGGATGGAAATGACTTCATTGTATTCGAGCGCTTGGATTTCCGCGGTAATCAGATCGGCAATCCGGTCGACTTTGGTAGCTTCAATCACCTCTCCGGTCCGGTTGAGGAAGGGTGTAAAAATGCCAAATACAATGAGCAGGGCAATGGAGAGAATCCCCAGTGCCAGAATGACCTCGATCAGCGAAAATCCCAAGCGTCGGTTCACAGCGCTTCCTCCTCATCCAGCGGGAATTGCAAGCCGTAGCCGTTAAAGGTCAAACCTGTCAATGACACGGGATCCGGGAAATCAGGTGAGAAGTCACCTTGACCGCCTGCCGCCAGCACTACCTTGTTGCGCAAACCACTCATCCTGCCGGTACTCCTAAACTCATAATAGCTCCAATTGGGTCCAGAACCGCTGGTTTCAGGCATCCGCGATGGAAATTCCAGACGCATGGATTGTCCATTGTGGTTGGAGGTCGGCCGGCTCTCGTCCCAGCTCAAAGTTTCCACACTGGATTCCGGAATAAAGTAAACACCAACCGGTAGGTATTCGCCGGGTAGAGCAGTTTCCCATTGGTTGGACCCCGACCGGGTTTCCACAACCACTCCAAAATAACGCAGGTATTTCTCCGCTTCATTCTCGTCGCCTGGAGTAGAAGTGTGGATGAGCAACCGGGCGTTGCTTTGTTTGAGAATCGCCTGCGATCGGGCATTTATGAAGACCTGGCTCAGCATCATCCGGGCAGTTTCTAGGTTGGTAGTGTTTTGATTTTGATTCAGAGCACTAAACAAAATCCCGGCCAGAATGGCAATCACCGCCACGGAAACCAAGATTTCTATCAAAGTGAATCCTGAAAATTTTTGCGCTGAATTGCGGTGCTGGTTCATTTTCTCGCAGAAGAAATCGGAGCTATGTCGGAGACGTGAAAGCGTCCCACACTGAGGGGTCATAAAAATAAATTAACCCTCCCATAGCATGAAACAATAACCTTAACTTCCGCCGCCAAGTTATCAAGCCTGGGATCGATTTACTTAAGCCGCATGTCTTACAAAATTCGTGGCGAGCGAACGAAGGTCGAGTGCTGGTGCGGGCATCGAGCAGATTTGCGGGTGAAGCCGGGTCGACACCCTCAATTCGTACGCCGTCAGGGTCAGTCGTCTTTGAGAAATGTATGTAGTGCAACGGAATACGTTTCTTTAGACCTGACCCTTTCCCCCGTACATTCGCTCGGTAGTGAGATTTGCGGGTGAAGCGCCCGGGTGTCGCATCGAGAGTGGTAGACGGTAGGCTACCCTCATCCCGGCCGGCGGGGTCAAACAGGCTGGTAATGAATACTTTCCGCTACCGCCCTGGAAGAATCCCTGCCGGTCAGGATTTTTGCCAGGGTTAGCCCGAATTCGACCGCCGTTCCCGCGCCCCGGGAAGTGATGATGTTGCCGTCGACGACTACGGGTGAATCTTCAATGATCTCGGGCAACTCATCGGCCACCGTGAAATGGGCGGTGTAGGCTCTTCCCTGCAAGAGCCCGGCATCCTGCAACACCGTTGGCGCTGCACAAATTGCGGCGATAGCTTTTCCGGCTGAAGCCTGTTTTTTGAGCACTTCAATAAGCGTTGGCGTATTGCGAAGGGCCTGGACGCCGGGGCCGCCCGGAATCACCACGAGATCGAATGGATTATGAGCAACCTCGTCAAAATGACAGTCGGTTTTTAGGGTTATGCCGTTGCGACCAGTGACCTCGAGACTGCCGGTTTGGGAAGCCACCGTGCAATCGACACCGCTTCGCCGCAGGATATCCAGGGGTGCGACAGCCTCCAATTCTTCCAGTCCATCGGTAAAGACAAAAAGCGCTGATTTAGCCATGCTGATATCTTCATGGTAAACGGGCGGCTTTTTCAAGCATGGTCGTGGTATGGCTTGATGATTTTTTGGAAGTCCTGCTTCATTAAAGCATGGAAGACCGGCCCAGCGCTGAAGGAAAGCACCTATTTGTATGTGGAATGGGCTACTTGGGCCATCGCGTGGCAAAACAAGCCCTCCATCGAGGCATGCGCGTAACCGGACTGACCCGTTCTGTTGAGAAAGCAAAAAACCTGGCGCAGGAAGGCATTCATATGATCGCGGCTGATCTGGTTGAACGGCGCTGGTATGCGGAAGTTTCTCAGTCCGCGGATTTCGTGCTCAATTGTGTCAGCGCGGGTGGCGGTGGCCTGGAGGGATACCAACGGACTTATCTCCAAGGAATGCATTCGCTTCTACAATGGTGCAGTGGGGGCTTTTCGGGCCGGTTGATTTACACGAGTTCCACGGGTGTATATCCTTTCAGCGCAGGAGAATTGGTTACGGAAGAAACGCTTTTTGAACCGCAATCCAGGACTTCCGAGATTCTCCTTCAGGCGGAACAGGTCCTTCACGGCAATGGACCGGACGGTTGGACGATTTTGCGGTTGGCTGGGATTTATGGCCCGGGCCGCCACTATCTTCTCAATCAGGTTCTTTCTGGTGAATCGGAACTACCAGGCGAAGGCGATGTTTATTTAAACCTTATCCGGGTTGAGGATATCTGCTCTGCGATTTGGAAAATATGGGATGCGGATGAATCCGCCTTAAACGCAATTTACAATGTGGTGGATGACAAGCCTTCGCTTAAACGCGAAATCGTAGAGTGGTTGGCGGAAAAAACCGGACGGCCGGTTCCGCGGTTTAATCCGGAAAAATCGATCCGCCAGCGGCGCCTGCCCAATGGAAAATTGCCCCACCGAATCATCTCGAATGCCAAGTTGAAAAAGGCAACGGATTGGCGCCCGGAATATGCCACCTATCACCTTGGTTTCGAACCGCTCATCGACGCCCAGCCCCCCGGGCTGAAAACCCGCAATTCCTAATTCGTGCTCATCCATGTAATTCGTGGTCCAGGTTACTATAAACCACGGATTACACGGATGAGCACGGATATTGATCCCTGAAAAAGTCATAATTGCTCCGCGTGGTTGTATGGCTTCCTCCTTCACGAAATTACGGCGTGACAGGTATTTCCGCCATTGCCTTTATAAAGCGGGTTGGAAAACCCGCACTCCGTTAGCATCTGTTCCGGCAACGCGGCGCCTATTTGCCTCACGAAAACATCATCCGTGGCAATCCCTGCGCCGAATGCTCGGCCGGCAGGCGGGTAATCCGTTGACTAGTTCCCAATTCTCTTTCCTCTCTTAGCGATCTTGGCGCCTTTGCGAGAGTCAATTTCTCTGTCCGCAAACCTGCTATTATACAAGGCTCTACCATCTCGTTTGACAAGGTTTTGGGTGGGATTGGCGTTTAGCTGGTCAAATATCTGATGCAATATCAATAATAAAGTGTTGATAAATAAATATTTATGACTTTTTCAGGACCGACTAATTCCTAATTCCTAATTCGTGCCTCTTCTTTGATTTCCCCTATCAACTGATCGAGGGGAAGATTTTCGGGAGGGAGATCATTTTCCGTCAACCAATCCTCATTAAAGATACGCGACATATACCGTTGGGCCCCATCGCACAAAATCGTAACGATAGTCTGTCCTGCTCCGCCCGCCACGGCTACCTTCAAGGCGCCACCTACATTGATGCCGGATGAGGGACCCAAAAAAAGCCCTTCTTCCAAGGTCAAGTGATTAATCAGAGCCATCATGTGGCGGTCATGAACGCGGTAGGCATCGTCTATTTGAGCCCTGGCTACATTGTCGGTCACGCGCCCCTGACCAATTCCTTCGGCAATCGAATCGCCGTCGTCAAAATCGAGGTGACCATGTTTGAACCAGGACCACATGGATGCTCCGTAAGGATCGCTGCAAACCGAAGAAATATTCTCGTTCCGTTCTCTTAAATAACTGGAGACGCCGGCCAGCGTTCCCCCGGTTCCGATGGCCGCCACAAATGCGGTGACCTTTCCAGCGGTCTGTTCCCAGATTTCCGGCCCGGTGGTGGCATAGTGCATTTCGGTGTTGGCCACGTTGTCGAACTGGTTTGCCCAGAACGCGTTTTCGGTTTCCTCGGCCAGCCTTTTGGCCACGTGGTTATAATTGCCCGGCTCACTGTAGGGTGCGGCCGGTACCGGTCTCACTTCTGCTCCCATGGCCCGGAGCAAGTCCATTTTTTCGGGAGATTGGGTGTCGGGGATTATGATGATCGTGCGGTAGCCCAAGGCATTTCCCACCAGGGCCAGTCCTATGCCCGTATTTCCGGCGGTGCCTTCCACAATGGTTCCTCCCGCTTTCAGGAGGCCTCGCCGTTCTGCGTCTTCAACAATTCCCAGAGCGGCGCGGTCCTTTACGGAACCACCCGGATTCAGGAATTCCGCTTTACCCAAAATCTCGCAGCCGGTGGCTTCGGAAAGTTTGTTCAACCGTATAAGCGGTGTGTTGCCGATGGTGTCGCAAAATCCGCTAGTAGATTTCATCCCTCAGAGATGAACCATAGGCGGATACCTCACAAGAAAGAATGCCCAAAACCCGACCCCGCTTTCGCATTTCAAGGCCGAGAAAGGGGTCAGTTCTCAATGGCACTAAGTTAAGCGTGATTGTAGAGGCAGATGGTATGGGCGCCAGCCGGGGTCATGCCGGTGAAAAGTGATGCCTTTTGGGAAGAAGAGGGTCAGGTCTTAAAAACTGTATTCCGTTGCACTTCATACACTTTTCAAAGACGACTGACCCTGTAAGGCATCAGTTTTGACGGCTTGACCCCTTCCTTTTACGAGGTGGTCAAATATCCGAAAAGTCGCTTAACTAAGGACCATTGAGAACTGACCCCTTTTTATGGACTTGTTGCTGGAAAGTTGCTGAAGCAGTTGAATGCAAGAATTAAGAACTGACCCCTTTTTACGGAGCCTATCCCGCTCAACCCACTAAACTCACCGCTGCCGAATATCCAAACCATGTCTGGACGGTGGACTTCAAGGGCTGGTTTAACCTGGCAGGCGGCACCCGTTGTGACCCCTTGACGGTGAAGGATCTGAACAGCCATTTTATGATTGGCTGCCGAGCGATGCCCAATCAGCAGTTCGGCACAACTTGGCGCTCACGATGTGAAACGGGCCTTTATATTCGATTGGGATGTCCATCACGGCAATGGAACGCAGGACAGCTTTTATGACGATCCATCAGTCTTTTTTGTAGCATTCATCAGAGTCCGTTGTATCCGGGAACCGGATCTGCCGTCGAAACCGGCCGGGGTCCAGGAGAAGGTTATACCTTGAATTTGCCGCTACCCGCCGGTACGCGAGGTGGGGTTTACCAACAACTCATTACAGAAAAAGTGATCCCGGCGATGCAGGCGTTTAACCCGGAATTAATTCTGATTTCGGCCGGCTTTGATGCTCACGAGGGCGGTCCCCTGGCTGGAGTTCTCCTAAAGGACGAAGATTTTGCCATGATGAGTCGCCAGGTGCTTGAAGCCGCCGATCAATTTTGCGGCGGTAAAGTGGTAGCCGTGTTGGAAGGTGGATACGATCTGGAAGCGTTATCCGCCAGATCAGAACAGATGGTTCGAGTTATGGCGGAGCAATTTTAGATCGGGCTAAGGTTAGCAAAATTTACGGCTTGACGCTTTGTCGTCAAAGAGTCACAGTAATATTCATGAGTAAGGCAACCCTATACCTGGAGGAGTCGGTCCATAAGGCGTTGCGGCTCAAGTCCGCTGAAACCAGGCAATCCATGTCTGAGTTGGCAAATGATGCTCTTAAGGCCGCCCTCCTCGAAGACCTTGAAGACATTGAGGACTGGAAAAAAAGAAGGAAAGAAAAGACGATCAGCTATGACGAATTATTGTCTCAACTAAAAGCAGATGGGACGATATAGCATCGAGTTGGTCGGATCGATTAGAAAAGACCTCAGGAGAATTGCCAAGAAAGAGGTCCCGAAAATTCTGAAAACGATCCAGGGTCTTGCCGACAATCCTCGTCCAATTTCCAGCAAAAAGTTAACGAACGAAGAACTTTATCGCATTAGAATTGGCAACTATCGCATACTCTACGAAATTTACGATGACAGGCTGGTCGTTTTGGTCGTGAAAGCAGGTCACCGCAAAGATGTTTATAAACAATAATTCGAACGTGCCAGCTCATGAACTCGCACGCATCAGAGATGCCCGTCATTCCTGATTGATGTCACTCCATTTTTTTACCTCCCGAAACACGACAACTTTTCGGCTATGCGGAAATCGAGGATGAGGCGCGTTGGCAGGCCATCGCTCCAACTAAGGTGTGCCGTCGTTGGTGGCGCCAAATGGCGGAACTCATGCCATGCAACCCAGACAACAGCCCTATTGCGAAACCCTTAATCGAAGTCTTCAACCTGTAAGGGAGGCAGGACGGGGTCAGCCCTGAATGTCATCTAAGTTAAGGCCAGTTATTGAGTAAAATTGGAAGTATTTGGGTGTATACTCCGCTCTTTTGGCCACGAGAGGATTCCCCGATGACCGTATAAATTTAGTTGAGGCCTACGACTGGGAGCCTTTTGGTAAAAAGGTGCACAAAAGCAGGACAGCGGCCGCTATCAATCCCTTCCGCTTATCCACCAAGTACACCGAAATGGATGGAGAGCACCAGCGCGAACGAAGGGCAACTGATGTTAATCTTTTGCGTTTGACCCGAATGGCACTAAGTTAAGCACCTTTCCGATGATTTCCGAAGCATTTGCGATGTCGGGGTCATTCCTTGCAATCTTGCATGCCAATGCGGGATTGAAGGTTTGACCCCCTCAAACGGAATTGGAAGGTAGATTCGTCCAAATCATGCTTAACTTAGTGCCATTGAGAACTGACCCCTTTTTACAACCGACCCCTTTTTACAATCCTTTAATATGGAAACCAAATCACCCGGTCGTTTTCACTGTCGGCAATAAACAGCCAGCCATCCCTGACCCGTGAACCATGCGGCCGGGCCAGCTCGATTTTCAATGGATCCTCTGAAGATGCCCGCCCTCTGACTCCGGGCACCCCGGCAATCAGTTCCATAAGGCCAGTTGCCGGATCGTAGCGGCGGATACAGTGGTTTTCAGTATCGGTAATCAGGATCCGTCCCTGCGGGTCCATGGCCAAATGTTTAGGTCCGTTCATCTTGGCCTGAAGGGCGGGGCCACCATCGCCGGAGTAGCCTTTTTCGCCTGAAGCGTTGATCACGGTTCGGATGTTTCCATTCCGGCCGACGACCCTCAAAGCATGCCCGGCACGGGAGCAGATGTAAATGTTTTCATCTCTATCCACCAGCACGGCACGAGGATCAAACAAAGGCGCTTTCAGAGCGTTGGCACCGTCCTCTGGAACGGCCTTTTCTCCGGTTCCCGCGACGGTCGATACCATGCCGGATGCCGTATCCATAACCCGAATGCGCCGATTGGGCAGGTCAGTAAAATATAATTTCGAATAATCAGGGTTGAAGGACAAGCAATGCACCTGCGCAACCTGAGCTAGATGAGCCGGCCCTCCATCCCCGGAAAAGCCTGGCTGGCCGGTTCCCAAAACGGTTTCCAAGGTTCCTTGAACCGGATCAAACCGCCTGACCCGCGCATTAAAGGTATCGGCCAGGTATATAAGGCCACCCGGAGCCATGGCCAGATCATGCATGCCATTGAAATGAGCCTTGAGCGGATCGGAGCCATCAGAAGCTCCCTGGTCACCCATTTTCTGCGAAGTTTTTGCCTGAATGCCTGCAACGATGGAAGTTTCTCCATATACTCCTACCCGAAATACGCGATTCGACCTGACGTATTCGACGCCATACATATTGCCTTCCTGGTCAAAAGTTACACTGAAAGGATCGACGATGGAATTATTGCCTCCCGCTTCCACGGTACGGGAATAGAGGTCTGCAAGGGTAAAAATGCTCAGGGATAAGAGAAGAAAGGCTTTCATGAAGTATAATTTAAACATCCGGATTTTGGAAAGGGGTCCCGAATTGCTGAAGCGACCAATTCAAATGTTAACATTTTGCGTTTGACCCGAATGGTCCTTAGTTAAGCGTTCCAGGTACGACGGGCACATCGGTTACACTTTAGGTATTTCTTTTAGGGTTAACTTTGTCCAGAGATTTTACATTCGCAGGGGCGATGTAGGCCATAAGCCGGTAGCGCCCCTGCGAATCGAACCTTAGGTTTCCCAGGTGCAAGTTCGCGTAGTGCAGTTGTATCGTGCCTTGGTCGTCTTTTAACAGTCCCATCCGGCAACCAGCAAAGTGTTCGCCTACGTGGTAGTTCTTCCCCTCATGGGATAAAAAGCCACTGCTGGAGATGGTCTTAACCAGGTAGTTTTTGGGGTATCGGATTTTGACGTTCTCACCCATTCGTTTTTTGCAGGGCTGGTACACTTCGGCCCCCAGGTCGGATGCCTGCGACGGTCCTGCAAGATGAGCTTTTCAACCACCGCATCGGTCAACTTGGCATAGCGGTGTGGACATCGGCTTTTCTCTTGCAACCCGGAGGCTCCACGCTCCTCGTATCGCCGCAGGTACTTATGACCGGTCTTGCGGCTGATTGCGAAGTCGTGGCACAGCTCCGTGATGGTGTATTTTCCACTTTGTGTTAAGTGTATGAATCGTAACTTTTGGTCCATTAGGTCTACAGTTTTCCAGGGCATTATGCCCTGAAGGAAGCTGACCCCATTCCCCTTTCTACTCAACCGAATAAAACTCTAACTAGGCAGCATATGCAACGACTTTGGCGCGTGTAGCTTCGATGTTCGACATGAAGCTTGACAGGAACCCGTCCATGGACATTATCGTGTCGATATGAAAGCGATCAGTTACACAGCAGCGAGGGAGAACCTCGCCGCCACCATGGACCAAGTCTGCAGTGATCGAGATCCTGTCATCATCACTCGTAAGCGCAATCAAGCGGTCGTCATGCTCTCCCTCGAAGACTACGAAGCCCTGGAAGAGACCGCCTACCTGTTGAGGGTACCGGCAAATGCACGACGTTTGCATGCCGCCATTGAATCCCTGGATCGCGGTCGCGGGATAGAGAAGGATCTCATCGATCCATACAAAGAATGAGGATACTCTTCTCGGAACAGGCTTGGGAAGATTACCAGTATTGGCTCGGAACCGACAACAAGGTCCTCAAAAGGATTAACCACTTGATTCGCCACTCCTGTCGTGACCCCTTTCAGGGTGTCGGAAAGCCTGAACCACTAAGACATCTGTTGAAGGGTTTCTGGTCGCGTCGGATCACCGAAGAGCACCGTATGGTATACCGCATCGAAAATGAGATATTGTTGATTGCTCAGCTCCGGTATCACTACAAGTGAATGAGTCGAACCAAGGGCTTTATCACGCTGACCAATCGGAGAAACTACCGTAGCTTCCTCTTCGATAAGGACGGTTCAAACCGGTCCTGGAGAGCAGTGCCCGCCGACACTTTATCAGCCGCAAATACCCTTAACCCGCATATCTTACCAATCTTCTACTGCGCTCCGGATTTGAAAGATGTCGCTTTCGCTCGGTAGTGAAATGTCCCATTCGCTCTGTAGTGAGACATCCGGACTAGTGTGGTGTCCCAGAAATAACTTGAAAAATACGAGCGTGCCATGAATGGCCTGGCAAGGCTGCTTTTCGCAGCACGGGCCTAAAGGCCCTTGTGCGTAAAGCGAACGCCGCCAGGGTGTTTCATGCCACCTCGTCCTTCAAGGCCGCGCGCTTTTTCGACCGATCGGCGTTAGCGTAGGTCGCCAGAGGGAGGCAGGACGGGGTCAGCCCGAAAGCGCCGATTAAAACCGGTGGAAAGTAGGGAATGAAAGCGTCTTACAACAAAGGAGTAACGAACCCTGTTGGCCACGAGTCATGCCTCGACGACCCGCGAGGGCGTGGGGAAGCGTTGACAGTGGGAAGTGCAGGCGGGCTATTGAGTGTCTTGGTCTTTTATGCGTTTGAGGCTGAATTTGCGTTCTCCTCTTACGACGTGAATGATAATCACTTTTCCACCCTCAATCCTGTAGTAAATTAAAATGGGTCTTACCGTCAGCTTTCTATACGGAGTTCCTTTGAGTTCCCTGGGGCGGGTTTCCCGTTTTAGGAAACCCTGTGAGTTGACCAACCTTCTCAAATACTTTTCTAACCAGGCGTGTCGCTGCTTTCGGATCGTCCAGGGCGATATAGTCGGCAATACTGTCCAGATCATGAAGTGCAGGTTCTGCCCAAATTACTTGAGCCATCGACTCATCCTTTTTTTGGCTTCACCCTGAGAAACGATTCTTCCGTCCAAAATAGCAGCTTCTCCCCTGGCCAATCCCTCCAACAATTCAGTTCTCCTCGCTATGTATTCGAAGGACTCTAAATCAACTAAGTAGGCGGCTGGCTTGCCATGTTGGGTGATCAGGATAGGCTCATTATTGCGGTTCAATTCCTTGATGATTTGGGTAGCGCGACGCTTGAGGTTGGTGACCAGTTCAACTTTCATAAGTGATACTTTAGTGATACTTAATGTATGGTCAATCTCGCTTTTTCAGCGTCTAGCCCGGATCGTACCCCGGTTGGTTAAGAATTGGCTGTCCATATCGTTTATTATGAACAGCTCTTGGTTCAGCCTACTCCACAGACAGGTCCAGGTTGATTTCGGCGGGGAAAGGGTATGATCCGACCACAGATGTAACACTTAATTTCGGGCGCATCCGCCTTCACGCGTAACGGCGAGACATGTCCGCCTTCATGTATTTCGGCGCGACAATGTAGGTTACAGTCAAACTGGGCATTATGCCTTGGAAAACTCGATCCTATTTCAGTAGTGAAAAAGGAAATTGAAGTAGTTGCCCCAGTAGGTGTTGTTCCTGAGATTTGTTATGTTCATATGCCATAACGATTTGAACCTCCCCCGAATGTGTGGACACGGACGGAGCAGCGTGAGAGATAACATTAGACATGCCAAGAACACAAAGACCATATGATGAGGAGTTTAAACGCCAGGCCGTTGAACTCTATCCTGACAGTAGCAATAGCCTGAAGTAGGTGATCCGGATAGTAGCTGGAAAGACCCGGACCTGGCCCGCTTGGTAGCATGACCATCAAATAGAATCTGAATGAACCAAATGGAGATTATGCCGATGTGCTTTTACAGGGAAATCCGGATTTGACCCATTGGGGAAGTCAATTGACCAACAATGATCTTGGTTTTCAGATTTTGAGTGCTAGGGTTGGCGAAGAACTACTTCGAAAATCCTTATGATGTTTAAGAAAATTGTATTTTTGCTTACCAGTGGCTGGATCCTTCTAGCCGGTTTCGAACTGTCCCTTGGCCAAAGCTCCAGTCCGGAATGGACGGAAATTGCCGAGGCCGACCAAATCCTTATGGGAGATTATATCGGCATCTGGTACGACGCACAGGCGAAGTCCTACCAGGAGGTCAATCCGACTTTGTCTGCCCAGGTCATAAACGTCGACGTGGGGCATTATCGGGTAAAATTTGTCCAGAATCTAGATCGTCGGGCGGAAGTATACTTTGAAGGAGACGCTTATCTAAAAGGGGAAAGGATTGTTTACCAAGGCGAGGAATGGAGCTTCACCGTGAGTAAAAATGGTCTCAATGGAACGGGAGCCATATACGGCAAAATAGGTCCATTTAAACTCAAGCGGGTGGTTCTCCGTTCCCCCACTTTGGGAAAGAAAGCTCCGGATGGGGCCATTGTTTTATTTGATGGGTCAAATTTCGATTCCTGGGAACATTTGGATGGACGACCGGTTACCTGGACCCTTCTAGGAGATGGCTCGATGGAGATAAACCCGAGGGCGGCCCACAAAAATGCCAAGCCTCCGGTCGGCGGTGCAATTGTTTCCAAACAAAGTTTTAAAGATTTGCGCTTCCACATGGAATTTCGCTACCCGGTTGAACCGGGGAAAAAGGGTCAGGGCCGGGGAAACAGCGGGCTCTTTTTTCAGGGCAACAACGCGGAGGCCGCCTACGAAGTGCAAATCCTAAACAGCTACGGCCTGGATGGTTACTGGAACGAGTGCGGCGGACTTTATCGGCTAATTGCCCCGAAAGTAAATTCTGCCCGTCCTCCGCTGCAGTGGCAAACCTACGATGTGGAATTCCGGGCAGCCCGATTCGACAAAAAAGGCAAATTGGAGAAAAATGCCTACATCTCCGTGCGTCTCAATGGCGTGCTAATTCACCATGGTCAGGAGTTATTTCACCGCACCCAACATAGGGAAGCAGTTCGATTCCGAGGACCCCTAAAAGATCCTGGGCCGATCATGCTGCAGGATCACAGCAATCGCCTGCAGTTCCGCAATATTTGGGTGGAAGATCTGGATTAGCCTGGATAGTCTTCGGGGAAGGGGAAGAATTAGGAATTAGGAATTAGGAATTACGGGGATTTGAATTGGAGTGGTTCAGGGTGTGATTCTAAATACCTCAAAATACAAATTTTAACAACGCTGCGCTTGATCGGACTTCGCCGGAACAGTTCCAGAGCGTTGGGGGAAGGGGAAGACCAAGGAGCGGATGCGACGACACCTCAACGAGCGATGCGGGAAAGGGGGTCAGGCATTGATTTTTGACATGGGGACATGTCAAAAATCAACGACTGACCCCGACGGGCGCTCAAGGAATGACCCCGATGGGGGTGCATGAATTCGCAGAAAACCCGCAATTTTCCGCCCATTATTTTCTATTATGATAAAATAAATCATTTTTTTTATTGCAAAAGATAAAATTGGGGTTTGGATATTGCCTATGAGTCCGGACATTTTGACCGTGCCGATGTTTGATTTCAGCGTTTTGCGGAGCATGCGCAAGCGTTCGGGTATGACCTTGAGCGATTTATCCGAGAAGAGTGGGGTATCGCTAGCGGTTATTTCAAAGCTCGAGCGGAATCAGAGCCAGGCCGAGGTGGAAACCCTGTATAAATTGGGACGGGCATTTGGAATGCGTGCCACCGACCTTCTAACCCTGGCGGAGGCCCCGCTTTCCAATAAGAAAACGGCTAATTCCTATGAATCGGACGGCTTTCATTTCCAGGCCGTAGGTTATGGTAACGCCAATTGTATTATGGGCCATGCCCGTCGAGGAGCCCGCATTTCCAAACCGGAGATTCACCAAGACGATCACGAGATTTGCTGGGTCCTTAAAGGGGCGGTCCGGTTAACTCTCCCCCAGGAAACTCGGGTCCTTTACACGGGAGAAAGCATCCAGTTTGACGCCATCCAGGAGCACGCTTACGAAGCACTGGAGGACTGCCAAATCATGATTGTGCATATTCAAAAAGACAAACGCTTTTAGCATGAAGGTAGACTACACTCTATCACCTGAGGATCTAACCTCGAAACTCGACCACTTTTGGCAGTTATCCGGAGAAAAGATTGAGTCCATCGAGAACGAGTACGATGTCAGCAAGGGTTCACCGGTCTTTACCATTAATGGCAAATACACGGTGATGGGTTGGACGGAGTGGACCGAGGGCTTTGTATATGGATCTTCGTTTCTGCAATACGACGCTACCGGCGAGGAACGATATCTCGATTTGGCCCGGAAAAACACGGTGGAGCGCATGGCCAGCCACGTTAGTCACGTGGGGGTCCATGACCATGGCTTCAACAACCTGAGTTGTTATGGAAATTGGCTTCGTCTGATCCGTGAGGGAAAAATCGAAAGCTGCAAGGCGGACGTCGATTTTTGTGAACTGGCCTTGAAAGTAAGTGGAGCAACCCAGGCTGCCCGATGGGCGACAACACATGAGGGAGGGGGATACATTTACTCCTTTAACGGACCGCATAGTTTGTTTGTCGATACCATTCGCAGTTGCCGGATTCTCATGGTGGCCCATGCGCTGGGACACGTGCTCATGGGGGAAAACGATGCTCCAATCAGTCTACTTCAGCGGTCGGTCCAGCACATTCAATCGACTGCCAGGCACAATATTTTTTACGGCGAAGGCCGGGACCGCTACGATGAATGGGGGCGCACTGCCCACGAAGCGATCTTCAACACAAATGACGGACGATTTCGTTGTGCGAATGCCCAGCAGGGATTCAGCGGTTTTACCACCTGGACGCGTGGGTTGAGCTGGGGGATGCTGGGTTTTGCCGAGGAACTGGAGTTTATCGATACCTTGGACGATGCCGACTTTGCTGACCTGGGGGGCAAGGATGCCTTTTGGTCGCTTTGCCTGAAGGGCGCCGAGGCCACTTGCGATTGGTTCATTGCCAACACGGCAGCCGACGGAATTCCCTACTGGGATGGAGGCGCGCCCAATTTGCACCGACTGGGCGACTGGCAAAATGAAGTCTCCAATCCCCACAACGATTGGGAGCCCGTTGACAGCTCCGCCGCCGCAATCGGCGCTCAAGGATTATTGAGGCTCGGAAGAATACTGGGATTAGAAACCGACCAGGGAAAACGCTACTGGCAGGCCGGCTTATCCTCCGTGAATACGCTGCTGTCAGATCCCTACATAAGTGAGGATCCTCAGCATCAGGGACTACTTCTGCATTCCATTTATCATCAACCCAACGGTTGGGACCATGTTCCGGAAGGCCAACAGATAGCCTCCGGAGAATCGAGCCAGTGGGGGGATTACCACATCCGTGAGGTGGCGCTTTACCTGCAACGAATCATCAATAACGAACCTTATTATACCTTTTTCGGATGCCTGTAAGCCTGGCCCGGAAATCTCACTACCGAGCGAATGCGACAGCCCCCCAATCTTCTGCTGCACTCCGGAATGTCGGCCCTGGTGCGGACCTCGATGGATTGTCGACTTTGCGGGGTGTCGACCCAGCTTCACCCGCCAACCAGCTCGATGTCCACGCCCGCACTCGACCTTCGTTCGCTCGCGACGAATTTTGTGGGATTTCCGGGCTAGACAATTTGTGTATTCATACGATCACGACCAAGTCCTGGAATCTGGAAACTGCCGCTCGTAAATACGCGGCAACCGGGGTTAGTGGTATGTCCATCTGGCTGGATGCAGCTCGTGGTTTCAAGGGCGCTATGAGCGAAGCCGGGCAAATGGTGCGCGACGAGGGACTGGACATCGTTTCCTATGTTCGAGGGGGGTTTTTCACCGCCCTGGAAGGTGGGGATCGCCAGAAAGCGATCAGTGAAAACAAGAAAATCATCGATGAAGCTGCTGAATTGGGAGCACCCTTGATTGTGCTTGTGGTAGGAGCGACCCCCGGTCAGTCGTTATTCGATTCGAGAAAACAGATTGCCGAGGGATTGGCAGCAGTCCTTCCCCATGCCCAGGCGGGAGGCGTGAAATTGGGAATTGAACCCCTGCACCCCATGTATGCGGATAGCCGGAGCGCCGTTTCAACCGTGGCGCAGGCCAATGCCATTTGCGATGCTTTGGACCATCCCTATATCGGGATAACCTTGGATGTTTATCATGTATGGTGGGACGATGAGCTGGAAGCGCAGATAAAAATTGCCGGCGAGAAGGACCGGTTGTTCTCGTTTCATATTTGTGATTGGAAAGATCAACCCGATGACCTTTTGAACGACCGTGTTTTGATGGGAGAAGGGGTGATCGACATTCCGCAGATCCGGCAATGGGTGAAAGCGTCGGGTTTTTCCGGCTACCAAGAAGTGGAAATTTTTTCCAACCGCTATTGGGCCATGGATCAGGATGAGTATTTATTAAAAATAAAAGAGGCTTACCTCAGCCTTAGTTAGAATTTTCAGATAAGCTGCAGAACTATGAAAACACATACTGTGGGAATTATTATGAACGGCGTCACCGGGCGCATGGGCGCCAATCAGCATTTGATGCGTTCAATCGTGGAGATTATTAAACAGGGTGGAGTTCAGGTCAGCCCGACGGAAACGATAATGCCCGATCCCATCCTGGTGGGCCGGAATGAAGTAAAATTGAAGAAGCTGGCTGAGATATCCGGTATGGAGAAGTGGACTACAGCCCCGGACAATGTAATGTCGGATCCTGCATACCCGGTATACTTCGATGCGCAGAGCACCTTGCGCAGAGCCGACGCGGTAAAAGCGGCTGCAAGGGCGGGCAAACACATCTATTGTGAAAAACCGACGGCGGTAGATACGGCAACCGCCCTTGAGCTGCATAATTTTTGTGCAGGCAAGGGCGTGAAGAGCGGGGTGGTTCAGGACAAGCTCTGGCTGCCCGGCCTCCTAAAACTGCGGCGGGTCGTCGACCATGGATTCCTGGGACGTATTTTTGCCGTTACCGGAGAATTTGGTTACTGGGTATTTGAAGGCTCCAGCGTGCCGGCGCAGAGACCCTCGTGGAATTATCGTAAGGAAGACGGCGGAGGAATAATCATCGATATGCTCTGTCACTGGCACTACCTATTGGGTAACTTATTTGGCTCGATAAAAGCGGTGAGCTGCCGGGGGGCCACTCACATCAAAGAACGGGTGGACGAGTACGGCGCGACCTATAAGTGCACCGCCGATGACGCTGCCTACTCCATGTTTGAAATCGAGGGACCGGAGGGGGAAATCGTGGTGAATTTCAATTCTTCCTGGGCAACCCGCGTCCGTCGCGACGATTTATTCACTTTGCATGTGGATGGAGAGAAGGGCTCCGCGGTGGCTACCCTGCGCGATTGCTACATTCAGCATTACAGCCACACGCCCAAACCGGTATGGAATCCGGACATCGAGCAACCGATCAATTTTTTCGACGACTGGGCCAAGGTTCCTGAGCAGGAGGTTTATGACAACGCATTTAAAGCGCAGTGGGAGCTGTTTCTGAGGCATGTGGCTCTAGATGAACCGTTCCCTTGGACCCTGCTCGAGGGGGCCAAAGGAGTCCAACTGGCCGAGCTTGGTATACAAAGTTGGATTGAGCGCAAATGGCTCGAAGTAGAAGACTTAACCTGAATGGCGCTATCGAAGAGGAAGGGGTCTACCGAGGAGCGGATGCGACGACACCTCAACGAGCATAGCGAGAATAACAACCTTGCATCAAGCATTGGCATGCAAGATGCCAAGGAATGACCCCGACGGGCGTGCAAGGAATGAACGTAGGTGGCTTGAAATGAAAGACTTAACCTGATTTTATAATAACATGAAAACTGCATTGATTACGGGAGGTTCGCGCGGAATCGGTTTTGGAATTGCTTCCAAATTGGCGGAGGAGGGGTGGAATTTGGTCATCAATGGCGTGCGGCCGGAGGATTCTATTCAGGAAGCTTTGGGCTCTTTGCAGTCCAGGGGTGTCGAGGTCGTCTATGCCCGTGGAGACATAGCATCCGCTGAAGGGCGATCGGACGTTTTAGAAGTGGCTGGCGACTTTGCCGCAGAGGCCATCCAACTGCTGGTCAACAACGCGGGCATCACCTCGCCTGGCCGCCTCGACGTCCTCGACACCACCGAGGAAAACTTCGATTTGGTGCTGGCGACCAATTTGAAGGGAGCCTTTTTCCTCAGTCAGGCGATTGCGCGGGATATGGCTGAGGCGAAGCATGCGGATGAATCTTTTCGAGGTTACATCGTAAATATTACCTCTATTTCATCCACAGTGATTTCCACCAATCGAGCCGAGTATTGTATCGCCAAAGCCGGGCTCAGCATGATGAGCCGGGTCTTTGCCGCGCGTATGGGTGAATACGGCATCCCGGTTTATGAGGTCCGTCCCGGCGTCATTAAGTCGGATATGACTGCCGGAGTAACCGATAAGTATGATAAACTGATCGAGAAAGGTCTGTGCGTGACCAGGCGCTGGGGTTATCCCGAAGATGTCGGGAAAGCAGTTGCCGCTCTTGTCCGGGGTGATTTTCCCTATTCTACCGGCCAGGTGATCTTAGTGGATGGCGGAATGACGATCCCTCGTTTGTAGCAGCTAACCCGCATATCTTGTAGGTCTTCCCGTTATGAATTTACCGGCTCACTACCGAGCGAATGCGACAGCCCCCCAATCTTCTACTGCACTCCGGAATGCCGGCACTGGAGCGGCCCTGGAAAGTCGCGGGGGAAGGGGCCGGGAAAGAATTAGGAATTAGGAATTAGGAATTACGGGGATTTGAATTGGAGTGGTTCAGGGTGTGACTCTAAATACCTCAAAATACAAATTTTAACAACGCTTCGCTTGATCCGCCTTCGCCAAGGGTCTACGGCGTGACAGGTCGGACTTCGCCGGAACAGGAATTTCCCAGAGTTGCCGAGATTCTAAGATGCTGAGAAACTGAGGCACAAAGGGGTAAGAAGTGACCCCGACGTGGCTAGGATTTTGGGTAGGGAATTTTTGACCCCGTTTCCTTCTGCAATTGCTTGAGCTTGTCGAGTAACTCCCGGGTTTTGTCGGGATATTTCTCTGAGAGGTCGTTGGATTCGCTGAGGTCGTCTTTTAGATTGTAAAGCTCCACCGTTTCCCACTCGTAGGATTGCAGCAGTTTCCAGTCGCCGACCCGTATGGCCGCGCCTGGTTTCCAGGTCGAGCCATGGTAGTGAGGGTAGTGCCAGAAAAGTGGGCGTTCCTCAATGGGCTTTCCCTGAAGCAATGGTTTTAAACTCAGGCCGTCCAAGTGGAGTTCGGGCCTGGGTGGTAAACCCGCCAATTCGAGAATGGTGGGAAAGAAATCCATGCTAATAATGGGCGTGTCGATTTTTCTACCGGCCGCATCTATGCCGGGTGCGAGAATGAGGGTTGGAATTCGAATACCTCCCTCGTAGCACCAGCCTTTACCGGCACGCAGTGGGAGTTCGGAGGTAGGAGCTATCCTGGCCAAGGTGGAAAGTCCGCCGTTGTCGGAAGTGAAAATTATGATGGTTTTGTCATCGAGGGCCATTTTTTTGAGGGCGTCGATGATGCGGCCGACACTGTTATCCAGCGCTTTTACCATGGCGGCGTACTTGTGGTCAGACTGGTTGAGCCGGGTGAGGCCGTCGTGCTCCTTTCGGGCTTGAGGTTCTCCGCCGTGGGGAAGATTTTTCTTTTTTGCTTGGAAGTATCCATCGAATTGGTCCCATCCCTGAATGGGCGTATGGACCGTGTAGTAAGCCATGAACATGAGAAAGGGTTTCTCATTGTCCCGCGACTCCAGGAAATCGATGCATTCCTTGGTCAGCCGGTCGGTCAAGTAGTGGTCGTCCGGTTTGTCCTCGAGTTTTGGATTTTTAAAAGGAGCGTAATAACCACCTGGGGGGCTGCCTCTATGATGACCGCCCTTATTGATATCGAATCCCTGGTCTTCGGGAAAGTGTCCCTCATTTCCCAGGTGCCATTTTCCGGCAAAAAATGTCTGGTAACCCTCTTCCCGCAAAACCTCTGCCAGGGTAACTTCCTGCAGGGCCAAGTTGTTGCGGTCCTGTGGGGTAACCAACCGTGGATTGCTAGGGGTCATGCCTGGGATCCAGTCGGTGATACCGACGCGGGACGGGTATCGCCCGGTCATGATGGCGGCCCGGGTGGGGGAACACACCGGATTGGGCGTATAGGCGTTGGTGAAGAGAGCTGCTTCCTGGGCCAGGGCATCGATACGGGGAGATTCATAAAATGAGCTTCCATAGCAGCCCAGGTCTTTCCAGCCGAGATCATCCACCAGAAATACGATGACGTTTTTGGCAGCGTCTTCCTTCCCGGAACTAAGACCGGAAAGGCCCAGAGTTAGAAGTATTGAAATTGCCGTGAAATATTTCATAGAGCCCGTTGATTTTAGAAGTTCGACTTTTAATGGTAACAACTCAGGTCTCCATAGCCTAGATCGTCGGAAAGTATGAGAATGAAATTGGGCTTTGCTTCAAGGATAAAGGATGAAGGCAGAAGGATAATAAGAAGAAACGAGAAAATTTTCATGGGATGGTGATTGAGAGAACTGTAGGAGGGGGTTTATCCCCCGATTGCGGTGAGGCCATTTGGAAGATCGGGGGATAAACCCCCTCCTACAGTTTCGTAATATGTTATCAATAAAACATCCCTACAGACGATTGTTTAAGATACCTGAGTAGTTACTTTTAATGAATTAATCCGAGGAGGCAGATGGATTGTTTTCCACTCTTTATTACTCTGGTTCCACCACGATTGGAGGATCGGCAGCGCCGATAGTAAAAGTGCCTTCTTGTACAGTGCCGCTTCCATCGAGAAATAAGGTCGCGGCGCCAGAAGTTGCGGAACTGTAATTTAAGAATATTTGCCCGACCAACAAACCGATTAACTGGACCATTATGTGGTCATATCCAGTATGTTCCACCCAAGAATAGCTGGACATTGTTCCGTTGCTCGGGGTGCTGGATTGTGGAATGATCCGGGTCCAGTCCCCAGCAAAGTCATCCCTGAAATTTATGGTCAGCGTGGTGATTGTATCCGATCCCAGGTTCAAAGTCAGCTTGGTTCCCGCCTTGTTGAGGGGTACCGGTCTGGGCAAACCCGGACCAAAGTCAAAGGGCACCGTAGTCAGGCTGCCAGTATCGGGCAAATATACTTTTGCTTCTCCACTTTCTTGGCCGGTAAAGGTCATTTCGATTTGGGTGTCCAGCTCAAATTCGAAGTCCAAAACGAGGAGTTCATTATCGAGCAGGTCGTCCTCTCCATGGTTTGTCCAGCGGTATTCCCTAATATTACCGGTTGGCCTGGCCTGATCATTTTTCCTCGTACGGGTAAAACCTGCCTCAAAATTATCATAAAAATCGATGTGCAAGTAACGAGTTTCCACCTCCTCATCTAAATAGTCCAAGGTGAGTCGGTTCCCTTCCAGGTCTAAAGGCTCAGGTCTGGGTTGGCCTACACCGATAGTATAAGTCGCATCCAAAACGGCACCGTTGGTCAAAAGGTTGACTTTGGCCGTGCCTGAATTGGTGGATGTATCGGTGAGAAAAATGCGCATGTCAAGGATCAGTCCGTCATAGGTTAACTCCACCCGCGTTTCATCATTGGTTTCGATCCACTCATACGAGGTGACATTTCCAAATAAGGTGATGTCGTTTTCGGATGTGGTGGACTGGTAACCGCCCTGGAAATTTTCGTAAAAATCGAGGATAATATTCGATTGGGCCGAGTCTGTATCATCGCCACTGAGGTTAAAGGCTAAGGACAAGCGAGTAAGATTTTTATCCAGTCCTACTGGTCGTCCATCTCCTGGCTCCGAGCTATAGCTAACCGTATCAAATTGCGCTGGAGCCTTAAAATAGGCATCTGCCGCACCCGACGTCGCTATGGGGTCGTCCATCTGAAAATGGATGTCGGAGAAGTTATCGAAGTCGAGCAAGAGTTGTATTTTGCCATCACCCTCGAACCAACTGTAGGCCAGCCGGCCGATATCTACAAATTCGCTGTTGGACTGGGTCAATCTCCAGCTTCCTTCATAGGTTGGGTGGTCTCCGGGATCTTGGTCTGCAAATTGATCCCAGAGGTCAATTTCTAAAACCGAAGTGATGGGATCGCCTCCTGGAGGGGTGTCGACAATATCGAATATTAACTTCAGGCCATCTTTATTGAGGCGGATTTTACCCTCATCTTCAGTGTCGAGAGTGTAGGTTCCCGTGATATTTGCCCCCTCCGGCCTGGCCGCTTGGTAATGAATATAAGCGTTTCCGGAATTTGCCGATGTCGGAGTAAGATACACTTGCAAGTCCGAGAACGAATCAAAGTCCAGCGATACCTGGTGTTTCCCCGATAAATTCCACCATTGGTAGAATTCAATCTCGCCGATGGGTTTGATGGCGTCGTTATCAGACCGTTTTAGTTCCCAGTAACCTTTGTGGTTACTTGCCAGGGTCAGGCTGAGAGATTCGGACACAAAGGGGACCTGTCCCGGATCGACATCGACCTCATCCATTTGGATGTTCAGTTTTGTTCCGGCATCTCCTGGCAATGGGGGATCTGGAAGCGGGGGGTAAATCGATTCCAACATGCGATAAAAATGACGGCCGTCAGCGGCTACGTCGTTGCGGATATCGCGGTAAATCGGTCCGCTTGCACGAGCCTCCCCTCTTCTAAAGCTATGGTTTACCGCCCAAATTGTTAAATCATTGGTTCCTTCGATAAAGTAATGATTGTCGCGGTTTCTTTCAAAGGACCATCGAAGAATGGGAACTTCGTCGGTGTCCGGATTGTTGTCGTGATCCTGGAGCTTGAAATTGGTTTCCAGTTTACCTCCTTGGAATGATGGAGGTTGCCAGTGGTCGGTTGGATTAAAAGCCTGTGCAGCGGCTCCTTGCCGGATGATTTTGACAGATTCAATCGTCACGGGCCATGGATGCGGCCTTGAGCCGAGAAGCGGTACCCGTCCAATTTCTTGGGCGACTAACTGATTATCAAGATCAACGATCATTCCGAATATAGAATGTATGCCATCGAGGCCAACCAACTGATTTTGTCCCGGAAATTGGATCATAGTAATGAAAAACTGGCTGCCACCCGAATTGATGATTCCGCGTGAGGATGAGTTAGCCATGGTCAGTGCCCCTCCTGCCTCCAGATGTTTCAATTCGGGCACTATTTCATCGGGAATCGTCCAGCCCGGACCATCGCCTCCGCTGCCGTCCCGGGATCCAGCCTGGATAACGAAATTTGGAACAATCCGGTGAAATTCCATGCCGTTGAAATAAGGCGTATTGCTACGAATTATGTCTTCCTGAAAGTCGTACCAATCGTAGGTGCCTTCGGCTAGGCCGACAAAATTCGCCACAGTGACCGGCACGTCCTCATAGAGTAAACGCGCAGCGATTTCCTTGGAGGTGAATTGCCCATTGGATTGTCGAATGGACACATTGAAAACGGCATATAATCCATCTGTAGTCGGGGTAAAGGCGGAGACGCTGACAAGGGGGCCGAGCAGGATTATGAGGAAGGGAAATTTGCGGTTCATAAAATATGAGTGAACGGTGTTGCTAGCATAGTTGATACTGGGGATCAAGTCGGGAAGTCTTACCGGAGGAATCTAAAAAAATGCCGGGTGATTTTGGGTGCTTCAGGTTGGGTGAGGGTCAATAAATGATAACTTTATTTCAATAGCTGGGGCTAGGGCAGAGGGGAAAGGCTGATTGGTTTGAATTATTCACCTGGTCTGGATACTTGACAGGGGAAATTGGAGAATTTATTAACCATGGTATCGTCTTCTATAAAATAGTCGTTTTCAGCGATCCATGCGCCATGCACCTCACCCTTCTATGAATCCAATCGACCGTAAGAAATTTTTATTCAATACCATGGCAATATTGCTGGCCGGACCACAGGTATTGAAAGGAGCCGCTTCTACGCGGCTACACAAAGTCAAAAAGGGGGATACTCTCAGCGAGATTGCGCGCGATTATGCCATATCGGTTCGAGAGCTTAAAAGTTACAATGGTTTAAAATCGGATCTAATCCGAATTGGGCAGAATCTGAAAATTCCCCCCAAGCTGCGTTATCTCGAGCATGTGCAGGCGCATACCAACAGGCTGAAGTTAAACCGGAAAAAGTGGAAATATATTGTGGCCCACCACAGTGCGATCGCGTGGGGTAACGCCGCGATCTACGACAAAGCCGATCGCAACCATGGTATGGAAAACGGGCTCGCCTATCATTTTGTGATCGGCAACGGCCGCGATTCTGGGGATGGCGAAATCGAGTATGGCTCCCGTTGGACCAAACAGTTGCATGGAGGGCACGTCAGTAGTTGGGAGCATAACAATCATGGCATTGGTATATGCTTGGTTGGCAATTTTGAAAAGACCAGGCCCACTCCGCGGCAATTGGCTTCCTTCACCCGATTGGTGGACTACCTCGGCAACGGGTTACTGAGGGGGTCCTACCAGTTCAAGGTGCACAAGGAAATCAATGCCACCTTATGCCCGGGGAGGCATTTCCCGACCACGGCCATGCATAAACAGTTCGGTTGACCTGCAAACACCATCCTGGGGAACTGCGACCTCGGGCAAAATCTGGAAAGAGGTCAAACCTGAATAGCGCTCGGTTAAGTAATGTGGGTGGCGCTCGAACTTTACTACGAAGAAGGATTCAGGTCGATGAAAAGTGATGCGTTGCAGGAATGACCCCGATCCTATTTGGACGGCGAATCGGCGGGATCGAGTTAATGAAAATGCATAACCGGCATAAACGCTGCTAATAATTATTTGCGGGGAGATTTTTCATACGCAATTGGGCTGAAAATGCGTTGAAAAAACAAATTTCAGTCACCAGATTGGCTGCTTTTCTTCAAAAAAGAAATGTCAGGTAACCGATTTCCTCAATAATGTCCTTTGAATTCAGGTCTTTCTTACTTCCTGGCCTAATGCTGGTCTGCATCGGCGCCGGCCTCATCGGCCAGGATATAGAGAAGGGGAAAATTTCTTATATTACCTGTATGGCCTGCCACGGTCCGGAAGGTCATGGAAATAAATTGCTCAATGCGCCCCAGATTGCGGGACTTCCCATCTATTACATCGAAACACAATTGCACAATTTTAAACATGGCATTCGCGGAGCGGACCCACGCGATGTGACCGGGCTGCAAATGCGCCCCATGTCGATGACGCTGGCGGATGAGCAAGCCATCAAGGATGTCGCTGCCTACGTAGGGACGTTTACTCCCAAGGTGTCAGAGGACCTGGTAGAAGGTGGCGAAGCCGCTAAAGGCCAGGTCTCCTACGCGCTCTGCCTG
This sequence comes from Opitutales bacterium, assembly GCA_965250065.1. Lineage (GTDB taxonomy): Bacteria > Verrucomicrobiota > Verrucomicrobiia > Opitutales > UBA2995 > JAABVD01. The sequence continues at coordinate 2,864,457 of OZ252288.1, read as the reverse complement.
GCCTGCCATGGCCCCGATGCCGGTGGCGTGGAAGTTCTCAAGACTCCTTCTCTTAAATACCAGAGCGACTGGTACATGTTGGAGTCGCTGAAAAAATTTAAACAAGGCATACGGGGTACCAACCCCCAGGACATCGGAGGTATGCAAATGCGCCCCATGTCGATGACGCTGGCTGACGAACAAGCCATGAAGGACGTTATCGCCTATATCCGTTCCATTTCGCCCAAGGAATAAACTTTAACCCTTTTCCCATTGATGAGCAAAGATCTTCCGCACAAAATCGCCACCAGGACATTTCTCGTCCTGACTGCTTTTGCAGTGGCCTTCGCCGCTGTCGTTTTTATGCTTGTATTGTAAATCGTTTTATCGCCTTGAATCGACACCTGTCACCATGATTGAAGCCTATTTAGACCGCGCCTCATCCTTCGCCGGCGATATCGATAATCTTAACAGTTTGATTTTCTGGATCGTGGGAGCCTGGTTCCTCGTTGCGGAATTTGTTTTTTTCTACTTTATGTTCCGTTACCGGAAGAAGGAGGGTCAAAAGGCCCAGTACGTCACGGGGGAGGAAAAGCAGCACAAGAAATGGATATCTATTCCCCACTACCTGGTTTTGGTTTTTGACGTAGCCATTGTATGGGGGGCCATAGCGGTATGGTACAATATCAAGCAACGGCTTCCCGAAGCGGACCTCACCATTGGGATCGTTGCCCAGCAATGGGCCTGGACTTTTGTGCATCCGGGAGCCGATGGCGAATTGCGCACCGCCGACGATATAGCGGTGGTGGACGAACTACACGTCATGGAGGGCGCTACCTACCATTTCGAACTCGAGGCAACGGACGTGCTTCACTCCTTTTCCGTGCCGGTTTTCCGCCTGAAACAGGATGCCGTGCCGGGACGAAAAATTACGGGATGGTTCAGGCCGACCAAGACCGGGGAATACGATATACAATGCACGGAAATTTGCGGTTTGGGCCATGGGCTCATGGCAGCCCGCATATTTATAAAGTCCGCCTACGACCACGAGCAGTGGCTCAACCAGCGCTATGCCACTATGCCCGGGCAAGCCCTGGCCTCCGCTTCACCACCCTGAACTATTGATTGTTACGGTTTCCAGTTATGTCCGAAGCGCATAGTCACCATGAATTGAGTTTTTGGGAGAAGTATGTCTTTCCCACCGACCACAAGATAATCGGGTTCCAGTACATGTTTACCGGGCTGTTCATGGCCTTGATCGGTGGATTTTTCGTCTATGTCTTCCGTATGCAATTGGCTTTTCCCGGAGCTGACGTTCCGGGCTTTGGTCACGTATCGGAGCTGGCTTACAATTCCCTGGTTACCAACCATGGGACGATCATGATTTTCTGGTTTGCCATGCCGGTTTTAATCGCGGCATTTGGCAATTTCCTCATTCCCTTGATGATTGGCGCCGATGACATGGTTTTTCCGCGGGTCAACCGGTTATCCTACCAGATTTTCTTGTTGAGCGCCTTGGTACTGATCGCCTCGTTCTTCATGCCAAACGGCGGTTTTGGCGGTTCCTGGACGGCCTACCCGCCCTTATCGGCGGAAGCCCAATACAACGCGACGCCCTTTGGCGCGCCCATGTGGGTGATTGCGGTGGGGCTGGAGTTCGTGGCTTTCCTGCTGGGCGGAATCAATTTTATCACCACCTTGATGAATGCCCGTGCCCCGGGCATGAAGATGTACGATATCCCGATTGTCTTGTGGATGATCGTCATCGCCAGCATCCTCTTTATGTGCTCGGTCGGACCTCTAATTGCCGGTGCGGTCATGTTGTTGTTTGACCAGCTGATTGGGACGAGCTTTTACAATCCGGCCGGAGGCGGAGATCCCATTCTATGGCAGCACCTGTTCTGGTTCTTCGGACACCCGGAAGTTTACGTGGTTCTGTTGCCTGCCATGGGAATTGTGGCTGAGATTATGGCGGTATTTGCGCGCAAGAAGCTGTTTGGTTATAAAACGATTCTTTATTCCGTATTTGCAGTCGGTATTTTGAGCTTTGTCGTTTGGGCTCACCATCAGTTCATTGCGGGAATCGATCCGCGCATGGCCAATCTGTTTACGGTTACTACCTTATTGATATCCGTTCCGGTTGCCGAACTGTGTTTTGTTTATATCGCGACCCTCTACGGGGGATCGATTACGTTTAGCACTCCCATGCTATGGGCCCTGGCCTTCATGGCGGAATTCCTAATTGGAGGGGTGACGGGAATCTTCCTCGGGGCCAGTGGTTTGGATATTTATTACCACGATACCTATTTCGTGGTGGCTCACTTCCACTACACCTTTATTCCCATTGCCATCATTGGATTTTATGCGGGCATCACTTTCTGGTTCCCCAAGATGTTTGGCCGCATGCTCAACGAATATTGGGGCAAGGTCCACTTTTGGGGCACTATCATTCCGTTCAACTTCATCTTCATTCCCTTGTTTGTTCTGGGCGCCGCCGGACAACACCGGCGGATTTCCGGCTATGAGCATTTCCCGGATCTCTACACCCAGGACCTGCAAAACCTGCGCATCATCGCCACGGTTTCGCTACTGTTCATGTTGGCTTTTCAGGCCGTATTCATCATCAACATGGTCTACAGTTGGTTTAAGGGAAAGAAGGCTGAACTCAACCCCTGGCGGTCCAACACCTTGGAGTGGACGGCTCCGTCGCCACCACCGCACGGTAATTTTGCTGAATTTCCCACCGTATATCGTGGGCCCTATGAATACAGTCACCCGGACCGTGAGGACGATTTCTGGCCTCAAAACGAGCCTGGACCCGACCCGGCAAGATCCTGAATTTAAAGCGTTCGACTAAACTATGTCGTTTCAAGTTCCCGTAGCCACTTCCCGCAGCTCCACCGGAATTCCAACCTCGAGGTTGGCGGTTTGGTGGGTGCTTGCTTCGGAAATTGTCATTTTTGGCGGGCTGCTCATGAGCTACTTGCTTTTTCGTTTGCATCACACCAGTTGGGGATATGAAGCCGCTCATACCAATCCCTACGCCGGTGGATTTAACACCTTTGTCCTGTTGACTTCCAGTTTGTTTGTAGTTCTCGCCCACCAGGCGGCAGAAGTTAAAGACACCAAACGTTCCTTCCGCTATATCTGGTATACCATCGGAGGTGGAGGAGTGTTCATGCTGGTAAAAGCCTACGAATACACCACCGAGATCATGCATGGTTACACCCTGTTAAAAAGTGTGTTCTGGTCGTTTTATTACACCGCAACGGGCCTCCACGGTTTCCACGTATTGTGCGGAATGGTCATCATGGGTATCATCGCCCGGGACGTAAAGAAGGGCAAGAACCTCCACCGCGTTGAAGCTATCGGCATCTATTGGCACTTTGTGGATGTGATCTGGATCTTTCTCTTCCCGCTACTCTACATCGCCAAGTAATACCCAATTAACATTATGTCTGAAGCGGCTGAACACCACGACGATCACTCATCCGGAAAGTACGTCAAAATCTGGGCCATACTGCTCATTCTCTTGGCGGTCAGCATCATCGGACCCACCCTTGGCATTAAATGGCTGACACTGATCACCGCATTTGGAATTGCCATTTTTAAGGCCGGCATGGTCTGCGCCTACTTCATGCACTTAAACATCGAGCTTAAATATATTTGGTATCTGCTATTCGCCACCCTGCTTTTACTATTGATTTTGTTTACCGGATTCGCTCCCGACGTCATGAAAAAGGATGGACAAGGCTGGGTAAGCACCTATGTTGAGCCCACCGAGGAAGAAGTTGCGGTTCATCACGGGAACGGGGACCACGCAGACGACCAAGCCGCAGAAACACCTCATTAATTTTACCCCATGACCACCGTCACGATGCGTAGACCTCAATCAGTGGGATCGGCCAGGGCCGGCCCGTTTATTCCCAGCAGCGTGTTGGCCATGGTGGCCTTAATTTTGACCGAAATCATGTTTTTTGGCGCGCTGGTCAGCGCCTTCCTCATTGTCAAAGCCGGCGCTGCTATGTGGCCGCCTCCGGGACAACCTCGCTTACCGGTCGATGTAACTGCGGTAAACACCTTGTTTTTGCTCACCAGCGGTTTTATTTTCTATTTGGCCAACAGGAAATTTCGGACGGGCGATTTCGTGAAATCCAGGAGATTGCTGGGACTTGCCGTTTTGTTCGGCGGGGTATTTGTGGCGGTGCAGGGTTACGAATGGAGCAATTTGCTTGGATTTGGCCTGACCATGACCTCGAGCGTCTACGGCAGCTTTTTCTACATGATTATCGGCGTTCATGCCCTTCACGTCTTGGGGGCGCTGGTGGCTACGATCCACCTGTTCCTGACTTTCGGACCGGAAGGACAATCCGAGTCGCGTTTTCTGGGAACCCAGGTGTTTTGGTATTTTGTGGTTGGAGTTTGGCCGTTTCTCTACTATCTCGTATACCTTTCCTGATGGGTTTAATGAAAAGAAAATCAATATTCGCCCTCACGCTCTGGGTTCTGCTGGTGGGAATCACCCAGGCAGATGCCTGCCCGGTATGCTTCAATGCAAAGGAAGAAACGCGCTGGGCGTTCTACTTCTCCACCGCATTTCTTTCCTTACTCCCGCTATCCATCGTTGGCGGAGTTATCTTTTGGATACGCAGCCGGTTCAAACGTTTTCAAACTGAAAACGGAGGCTAATCATCTTTTTCGGGCCAGGTAGAGCCCATCTCCCACCAGAATCAGGCTGGCTTCCACGCGCTGGTCATCGCGTATTTTTGTGTTCAGTTTACGAATACTTCTGGTGTCTTCATCCTGAACGGAATCGTCTACAACCCGCCCTCCCCAAAGTGCGTTGTCTACCATGATAAGTCCGCCGGTTCTAAGTAATTGCAGGCTTTTTTCATAGTAAGTATCGTAACTGGATTTATCCGCATCGATAAAAACCAGGTCGAACGCGCCTTGTTGCCCGTTTTGCAATAACCGGTCCAGGGAAGTGTTGGCATCGTCAATCCACAAGTCGATTTTTTCCGCAACTCCGGCTTCTCGCCAGTAACGTTTTCCAATCGCAGTCCATTCGTCATTGATATCACAGGCAACGATCCGTCCATCCTCAGGCAGGGCTTCGGCCATACATAGGGCGCTGTAACCGGTAAAGATGCCCACCTCGAGAACCTGCCTGGCTCCCATCAGGGATATCAACAAAGCCATGAATTGGCCCTGCTCCGGGGTGATTTGCATGCGGCCCTCCGGAAGTGCGGCCGTTTCCTCACGCAGGCGTTTTTTGATGTCACTGTCCCTGAGGGAGACATCGAGGGCGTATTGGAAGAGTTCGGGATTAATATCGGCAACAATCTTTCCCATCCATTCAAGGAGACCCTTATCTTCTCCAATTGCAAGCTCATCAAAGGTCCAAAGGGGGGAAAGGGGTCATGCAAGGTTTACCTTTTTCTTTTCTATTTTAGGTGTTGCCGCAAAAAGGCATCCACTTGATCCAGCCGTTTTTTATCGAAAAATTGCTCCCCGCCGTGGCCACCGCCGTGAATAACCTCAAAGTGAACGGGCCGTCCCAGGCGTTTGTATACGCCATGCAATTCATGGGCCTGGTTAATCGGCATCTGCGGATCCTGGTCGCCGTGTATCAGTAGTAGGGGAGGATCGGAAACGTCGGCATGGAATACGGGGCTGGCCAGTTTGGCTATTTCATGAAGTTTCTCGGGATCACCTCCCAGCAATAGCTCTAAAGCGGGGACTCTTACGCTCAGGCCATGCGGTGTGGATTGTTTTAGTATGGTGGTCAAATTGCTGGCCCCGTAAAAATCGAGGATAACCGCGATATCAGAGGATCGATCCGCATACTGGCCCACTGTGCCTTCCAATTTGGAGTGGCCATTGGTGACTCCGACCAGAGCCGCCAGATGGCCACCGGCCGAGGACCCCGCTATGGCAAACGGTTCTTCCTTGTAACCGAAGCGATCCGCATGGGCCCTGAGAAAACGAATGGCTGCCTTGATATCGTGCACATTTGCGGGAAACGGAGCCACCGGGGTAAGTCGATAATCCACACTGGCAATGGCATAACCGCGGTGCACCATGTCTTTAATGGCTACCTGATCCTTTGATCCCCGACGCCAGGCGCCGCCATGTACCCAAACAATCAAGATGGCTGGTTTCGGTTCATCCGGCAAATACAAGTCGAGTTTTAAGGAGATATTGTCCACCACCGCATATTCCGCATTCTGAATGGTACTATAGTGGTCTTTGGCGAATGCGGCGTAAGGGACTACCAGGAGGCAGAGAAGGGTAAGAATTTGTTTCATGGGTCGTCTAACAATTTAGCTGTAGGATATGGTGTAAGGGGTCAAACCTTGTTTCGAGCCGAAGGCGACACGCGAAGCCATTATTGACTCCGCAATCTTCGTCAAGATTGCAAGGAATGACCCCGACGGTGCATAGTATCCGGGTTAGTCATGGTCTTTGGTATCGAGTTGATCCGAACCAAGATAGTCATCTAACCCGCATATCTCACTACCGAGCGAATGCAACAGCCCCCCAATTTTCTACTGCGCTCCGAAATATCGGCACGGGTGCGGCCCTTTTGGCCCGTGCTGCGAAAAGCAGCCTTGCCAGGCAATTCATGGCACGCTCGTATTTTTCAAGTTAATTCTGGGACACCACACTGGTTTTCTTTATGCAATTTAATCTCAAAGCGAACCGATCATGAAAATTTTGAACTGGATTCTATTCCTGATTTTCCTCCTGTCCGCGGCCCTTCAATTTAATGATCCCGATGCAATTATCTGGATGTTGATGTGGGGAGCAGCGGCGGCGGCATGCCTATTGTTTGGTATCGGCAAAGGGCTTCGGGCCTTTCCACTCTTTGTCGGAATCATTGCCCTGATCTGGGCGGCTATTCTGGTTCCGAGTGTAGTAGAAACCACGGGAGATATCCGCTGGAGTGAGGTTTTCGTGCTGGTCTCCATGAGCAACATCACCGTCGAGTGGGTGCGGGAGATTGGAGGATTGCTGATAATCGCAGTCTGGATGGGTGTGCTCTGTCGTCAGAGCCCAAAAAAGCCAGCTGAGTGACCCGAATTTCTTACGATTTTTGGCGTACTTTCCGCACCTCGGCGATCTGGCGAATTGTTTCCGGCAGTGAAATGGTAATGTCCCATTCCGGATAGTGGCTCTTTATTTTTGATAGATCGCTATAGTAACAGATATGGTCACCTATCCGGTTTTCCTCCCGATAGGAAAAAATCTGCTTTTTACCGGAAAATTCAGTTGCGATTTCAAATGCTTCCAGAATGGAACAAGAATTCTCCTTTCCTCCTCCCAGGTTGTATACCTCCCCGCAACGAGGCGCCTTGAAAAACGAATACATAAAACGCGCCACATCCTCGGAATGGATGTTATCCCTTACTTGTTTGCCCTTGTAGCCAAATATCTGGTACTCGCTACCTTCAAGGTTGCATTTTACCAGATAGGATAAAAATCCATGAAGTTCCACACCAGTGTGGTTTGGACCGGTGAGGCAGCCACCCCTCAGGCAACAAGAGGGCATATCAAAGTAGCGCCCATATTCCTGAACCATGATATCGGCGGCCACCTTGGATGCGCCAAACAAGGAGTGTTTGCTTTGATCTATGGTAAAGGTTTCGGGAATTCCCCTGGCGAACGCCGGGTCCGCAAAATCCCAGCGTTCTTCCAGCTCCTTGAGTTCAATACGATTGGGTCCGTCTCCATAAACTTTATTGGTAGACATGTGAATAAACGGGACACCCACATTTACCTGTCTGTTGGCTTCGAGTAGGTTCAGGGTACCCACCGCGTTAGTATCGAAGTCGTCAAAAGGGATTGCCGCTGCCCGATCATGGCTGGGCTGGGCAGCGGTATGAACAATAAGGTCGGGCTTAATGGAGGCAACCAGGTCGATTATACCTTTTCGGTTTCTTATATCCACTTCGTGGTGCACAAAGTTGTCCAGATTCCGCGATAGCCGACGCTGATTCCATCGCGTGTCGCCCAGGGGCCCGAAAAAAACCGCCCGTTGATTATTGTCAATACCGTGGACTTTGAATCCACGCCCATGAAAGAACGTACAAACTTCTGATCCTATGAGACCCGATGATCCGCTAACCAGTACCTGTTTCTCTGGATGGAACATTTTTACCTGAAATTGTAGGGAGTGGCAGCAACAATCGCTAAACGCTTAATATTTTGCGGTTAGTGCAGTTTCTTGCGCAGCTTTTCAGTCTCTAAAATAAAGTACTCCTGGATGGAAAACTCCTTTTCCCTACCATTGGCGTTTAAGGGGATATAGGCGCCACTTGGCTGCAATTCCTTGGCATACTTGTTGTCTTTCATGTATTTCAACAACAGGTCTTGCACAATGCGCTTTTTCAACTTCGGTGAGGTCACTGGAAATACGCATTCAATGCGCCGGTAAAAGTTGCGCGGCATCCAATCAGCGCTGCCGCTGAATACCAGTGGCGGGCGATCGCCGTTTTCAAAATAGTAAACCCGGCTGTGCTCGAGGTAGCGGCCCAGAATACTAATAACGCGAATGTTTTCACTCAACCCCCTCACTTGCGGTACCAGGCCACAGATGCCCCGAATAATCAGTACTATTTCTACCCCAGCGATCGAGGCCGTGTAAAGGTTGTCGATCGTCTCCTGGTCGATCAGGCTATTGACCTTGGCCATGATCCTGGCCGGTTTGCCGTCACGCGCGTTTTGAGCCTCTTGGTGGATGAGCTGGTTTATGTCTCTATGCAGGTTGAATGGAGCCACCTTCAAAACGTTAAATCTTGGTGAACGGGCAAATCCGGTCAGGGTGTTGAACAGGTCGGCTGCTTCCTTGGTGATGTCCTCTCGCATAGTGATGTAACTGAGATCGGTATAAAGGCGGGCGGTCTTGGGATTATAATTGCCCGTTCCCAGATGCACATAACGTTTGAGGCCCTCCGGTTCACGCCGGACCACCAGGCAGCATTTGCAGTGGGTCTTTAAATGAGTCAACCCATACACCACGTGAACATCCGCTTCCTCCAATTCGCGCGCCCACTGAATGTTATTAGCCTCATCAAAGCGCGCTTTTAACTCTACCAGGGCGGTAACCTGTTTCCCATTGAGGGAAGCTTCTTTCAGGGCGTTTATTACCGGACTGTCCCCACTGGTGCGATACAGGGTTTGTTTGATGGCAAATACCTGAGGATCGCGTGCGGCCTGTTCTATGAATTCGACGACCGGCGTAAATGAATCATAGGGATGATGCAGCAGAATTTCCTCCCGCGACAAAATGGAAAAAATGGACTCCGTTTTGTTCAGGGGAGGCCTGATGTATGAAATGAAAGGCCTGAACTTGAGATCCGGCCGTGGGACCATGTCCTCGAATTTCCTTAAACGCATCAGATTCAAAGGTCCGTTAATGCGAAAAACATATTCTTTCGGCAGTTCGATTTGCGACAGTAGCTCGGCCAAAAGCAAATCATCCACTTCGTCCTCGATTTCCAACCTGACAGGATCATTCTTTCTCAAATTCCAGAGTTCTTCCTCAATTTTCGTAAGCAGATTTTCAACTTCTTCTTCGTCGAAATACAGGTCGCTGTTTCGCGTTATGCGAAAAGCATGAGCCTCCCTGATGCGATAGCCCGGGAAAAGCGTGTGGGCAAATATCTTTACGACGTCGCTTAAAAAGATGAAACGTTGGGTGTTGGTTGAGGTTTCGATTTCCACTATGCGGTTCAGGATTCGCGGCACCGGTATAACCGCTATCCGAATGTTCTCCTCTTCCTCTCCTTTTTCCTTTACCCATGCCAATAGGTTGAGGGTTTTGTTGCCGATTTGGGGAAATGGATGGGTCGGATCGATAGCCAGGGGGGTCAAAACTGGATAGACCTCTTTTTCAAAATAGTGCTTCAACCAGGCAAACTCACCTTTATTCAAGGTCTCGGGCGTCCTGAATTCAATGCGCTCCCGCTTCATCGCCGGGATCAACTGCTCCCGCCAGCAATGGTACTGATCATTCACCAGGGCGCCAACAACCGGGTGTATTCGATTGAGTTGTTCTCGCGGGCTCATGCCGTCCACACTGAGCTCACTCACGTTCGAATCCGCCTGTTGAATGAGGCCCGCTACCCGGATTTCAAAAAACTCATCCAGGTTACTGCTGACAAAGGATAGAAACTTTACCCGTTCCAAGACCGGGTATTTTTCACTGGTGGCTTGTTCCAGGACTCTCCGGTTGAATGCGAGCCAGCTCAATTCCCTATTGAAATAGGGAACCTTGTGTCTTTTGAGCTTGGCCTCTTTGTTCATAAAAACGGCAATTATGACATACTTTCGCCACCAAAATAAAGCCTTAATCGTTTACAATCCCTTGAGCTATCGGGGTCGAACCTGATGAACTCGCCTCGGGCAAAATATACAAGTTTTCTCCAGACATAATTCCGCTTGAAAAGTTCCATGGCTCCAAATAACCTGAGCCTTCTGCGCCAGGCAAAGATCACTAGCAAATTCCCGAAATATGCGGGTTAAGACTTGGGAGGAATCAGGTCCGGATACGACTCGCTTAGAAAGCGGAGGATGTCGCGCAGAGAAATGATGCCCTCCAGCCGGCCATTGCGGGTGACGGGAAGGTGGCGGAAATCCCCCACCGACATCCGGTCGAGGGCGAAGGCAATGGGTACGGTGACGTCGAGCTGCTCGGGATCGGGGGTCATGAACTCGGCGATGGGCAAGGGGGCCGTTTTCTCATAGCGGTCGGCCAGGCGCAAAAGCGCGTCGCGTTCGCTGAAAATTCCCACTACGTTGTCGATGCTGCCTACTAGGACGCAGCCTATGTGATGCTCACGGAGTTTGCCGATTACCTCGGCCACGGTCGCTTCCTGGGCCACGATTATGGGGGATTTGGGACCGAGTTCGGCCAAGGACTTTTCCATGATGCTGGCTTCCATGGCGGAGCTGGGCTGGGGCAGATCGAGCTCCGTAAGATCCTGCGCGCAGTTTTCGCAGGTGTCTGCGCCGGCCATATTCTCGTAATTGCAGTAGGGGCAATTCATGTTTCGATTCCTGGTGGGCTCAACCGCCTTCGCGAGTGGAGGGGAACTGGTCGGGGTCGGGAGGCAGATTGTAGACCGTCGTCGGGTGAAGATCTGCCAGAAAGTGCGCCACATGCCCGACCGAGATAGTTCCCACAGGTCGACCTTTTGTGTTGAGTACGGGCAAATGACGCATGCCCCCAGCGTGCATGCGCGCGAGCACGCGGTAAATCGGCTCGTCGATGTGCGCAATGGTCGGATCAGGGGTCATAAACTCCGAAATGGGAAGCGCGAATGCGCCTTTCTTTTGCAGCACCCGAGTCATGAAGTCGCGCTCGGTGAAGATGCCGGTAAGCCGTTTGCCATCGAGCACCAGTAGGCAGCCAAACTTTTCCTTGCGCATGCGATTGATGGCGAAGCGCACCGATTGCCCCTCCTGGACCTTGACCGGCTTTCGATATCCGACGTTGGCTACCGTTTCATTTTCAAGAGATTCGCGCAGATTCATGGCTGACTGATAAAATTTGCTTGGTCGACGTCGTTTTCAATGCGTAACAATCTGCCTCATATCCAATTAAATTTCAAATGAGAAAATGGCAGAATGGATTTTTTTGCCTCAGCAAGGCTGCTGTGCCTAGTGTGGTGTCCCAGAAATAACTTGAAGGCCGCGCGCTTTTTCGACCGATCGGTGTTAGCGTAGGTCGCCAGGGCCAAAAAGCCCAAGCGACCTACGCCGCCTTGATGAGGCAGAAAAATCGCTGCGGTATTTTTATAAGGAATTTCTGGGGCACCACACTAGTTGGGCGGATGCTCTTCCTCAAATCAGGCCACAGGGGAGGCATTTGGCAAATTCTATTCTGGTATACCGGAGCTTGTCGTAGTAACAAATATCACAAGGCTTTTTTACCAATGAAACCTGAAATACACTTTATAGGGTTTGCGCTTGGGTCTCTGTTGCTTGCCGGCGGATTATTGGGTGAAAATCGCCCGCATATTATTCTTATGATGGCGGACGATCTCGGCTGGGCTGATGTCAGTTACCACGGCGGAAATATTTCAACTCCCCATATTGACCAGTTGGCCAGTCGCGGGGTACAGCTCGATCAGTTTTACGTGCAGCCCGTATGTTCGCCCACGCGTGGCGCCTTAATGACCGGGCGTTTCCCCATACGGCTCGGATTGCAATGTGGCGTTGTGCGACCCTGGGCTAGTTATGGACTTCCTCTCGATGAGCAAATGCTGCCCTCGGCCTTGCAAAATGTTGGCTATACTACCGCAATCGTTGGCAAGTGGCACTTGGGGCATTTCAAGCCGGATTATCTACCTCTGCAACGCGGTTTTGATCTACAATACGGTCACTACAACGGGGCTTTGGATTACTTTACCCATATTCGCGATGGCGGGCACGATTGGCATCGCAATGACAATCCTCTATACGAAGAAGGTTACACCACGGACCTTATCGGTCAGGAAGCTGCCCGGATCATCGAGCAGCATGACCCGGATAAGCCACTTTTTCTCTACGTTCCGTTTAATGCGCCTCACACGCCGCTGCAGGCAACCAAGGACCACTTGGAACGCAACTCGCACATTGAAAATAAAGACCGCCGGACCTTCGCGGCCATGGTTACCAGCATGGACGATGTGATAGGCACTATTATTCAAGCCGCCAACCGACACCTGCCACCGGAGAACACACTGATCTTTTTCAGCTCCGACAATGGTGGAATACCCCGGCTGGGCTCCAATGGCAATTTGCGCGAAGGCAAGGGAACACTCTACGAGGGAGGAGTTCGCGTGGTCTCCATCATAGCCTGGGATGGGGTTCTGGAAGCGGGATCCATCGTCAGGGAGCCGTTGCATATCGTGGATCTCTATCCCACCCTTTTGAAACTGACCGGCGCGCAAATTGAGCAAAAAAAGCCACTCGACGGCAAAGATGCCTGGCCGACCATCGCCAGAGGCGAAAAGAGTCCGCACAATTGGATCCTCTTGAACCTCACTCCCTTTCACGGCGCGGTTCGCATGGGAGACTGGAAGTTGATTCATAATGGAGATGTTAGGACCAACTTCACAGAAGCGGGAGAAAAGGAGACGTGGGAATTGTTCAACTTGGGGAAGGATCCGTTTGAGAAAAACGATCTGCGCGACAAACGCCCCAAGGTTTTCCAACGGCTGAAAAAGAAGCTCGCCCAGTTGGCGGGCGAGGCCCGTGCGCCAAATATTGTACCAAACAGCGCTCCCCAGGAATTCAACTCACCCAAGATATGGGGACACCCGGATTAGAAACCGTGGATGCCGGGAATGCTGTTAGAGTTCGGTTAGCCGGATATTGCGCCAGCGGACTTTTTGACCGACTTTTTCGGTGTTTTTTCCGATGCCGTGGAGCTGTAGGGCGATATAGCCGGTGGCGGTCAGATCGTCGCGCATGTCGGCCACCGCAACGCCGTTGAGCCAAGTTTGGAAGTGATCGCCGTTGGCAATGATGCGAAAGTGGTTCCATTCACCGTGTTTGAAGGCTTTCATGCCTGCCTGGTTTTCTCCGGGAGTGTGCAGGAATCCACGGCCGCCCTCTTCATAAACCGTGCCGCTCCAGGCGCGTTCAGTGGGATCGATTTCGATCTGGTAACCCCAGAATCGGCCCGCCTCCCAAACCCTTTCGATAACGTCTTTGCTTCCGTCCGGCTTAAAACGCCCGCCCCAGCGCACGGTAGTGGTTTCCGTGGGATAGGTATGGCTGCGAATCTGAATGCCGGAATTGAGCAGGGGATCGATCATGAATTCCACCTCCAGTTCGAAATTGTCGTACATCTTTTCGGTGGCCAGAAAGCTGTTGGGAAATCCCGGAGCCGCCTCCCCGACGATGGCCCCATCTTCAACATAAAAATTTCCACCGCCGAAGTTTTGCCAGCTACTCAGGCTATTACCGTCGAAGAGATCCACCCTATCGGATACGGCTTTTTTAGAGGAACAGCAGCCGAGAGCATGATAAGGGCCAAGGAGCTGACGGAAATTGAAATCTTGGTTTTTAGGTCCATGTTTAAGATGATTCGGGTTGTGTTCATTGGAAATGTATAGCGTTGCAGGGTTTCATGTTGAATTTTCTGCGGACGAGGTCGACATGACCGAATAGGAAGTAGATCTGACCAGATTTGGAGGAAGAGGTCAAACCTCAATGGCACTCGGTTAAGCAAGTTTCCGAGGATTTCCGAAGCATTTGAACTCGAACTAAAGAGGCCCGGTTTGGTATAAAAACGCTCAATTAAAGTCGATCTTTACCGTTTTGGCAGAGGGGGTGAGGGAATTTCTGATGTCCGACATGCGGCGGTGGAGATTTTTGAGGTGTTGCCTTAAATCCACTTTTACGGGAAAGCTGGAGAGAAAGGGGTCCTCGATAATAAATTCTTTGGGATCGAGTTTTAGTGCCAGAAGGTCCTCCAGGGTTTGTAAAATATCATGAAACTCATCTGTCGGGAGGGAGATGCAATTGGCTTGTCGGGCATTCATGGGCCGAGAGAATAAAGGTCGGATCATTTTTTATCTGGGCGAGGAGGTTTGATGGACGAAAGTTTAAGGGACTTCAATCCTGAGTTAGCGCATTTTAAAGCTGAGCTTATTGAGATCGGGTTAATTGAGAAGTGTTCCCCAAATACTAGTGTGGTGTCTCAGAAATTCCTTATAGAAAAAGCGCGCGGCCCTGAGGGCGAGGTGGCATGAATTGCGAGGGGGCAGGGGCATGAAATGTTGCTGACGATGGTAGGGCTTCCTCGCCGAGGGAGCCTGGCATGAAACACCCTGGCGGCGTTTGCTTTACAAACCAGGGCCTTCAGGCCCGTGCTGCGAAAAGCAGCCTTGCCAGGCAATTCATGGCACGCTCGTATTTTTCAAGTTATTTCTGAGACGCCATACTGTTCTTGCAGTCGCTGTCCATTCCCGTTCACTGGGGACCTTCGCAATTTAAAGATTATTGACCTCCATGAGCCAAGCCGATCGAACCGCAATTTCACCTAAACGCCACGAGGACTATCCCGAATGGTATCAACAGGTCGTGCGAGCGGCTGAGCTGGCCGAGAATTCCCCGGTGCGGGGCTGCATGGTCATAAAACCCTGGGGTTACATGCTTTGGGAAAATATGCAGCGGGTCCTGGACGACAAGTTCAAATCCACCGGGCACAAGAATGCTTATTTCCCCCTTTTTATTCCGGTCAGTTACCTGGAAAGGGAAGCCCAACACGTGGAAGGATTTGCCAAAGAATGTGCCGTGGTTACGCACCACCGCTTGGAAGCGGGGGAGGGGGGAAAGTTGATTCCCGCTGGTGAATTGGAAGAACCCCTGGTGGTGCGGCCCACCTCCGAAACCATTATCGGGGAAACCTTTGCCAAATGGATTCAATCCTACCGCGATTTGCCCTTGTTGATCAACCAGTGGGCCAACGTGGTGCGCTGGGAAATGCGCACCCGCTTATTTCTCCGGACCACGGAGTTTCTCTGGCAGGAAGGCCATACCGCTCACGCCACCCGGGAAGAGGCCATGGAGGAAACTCTTCGCATGTTGGATGTTTACGCTGATTTTGCCGAAAACTGGATGGCCATGCCGGTTATAAAAGGTGAGAAAACGGAAGGGGAGCGTTTCCCGGGTGCGGTAAACACTTATAGTATCGAAGTGCTGATGCAGGACCGCAAAGCCTTGCAAGCGGGTACTTCGCATTTCCTCGGGCAGAATTTTTCACGTGCGGCCAATATCGACTTTACGGATGAGGATGGAAACCGCACCCTTGCCTGGACCACTTCGTGGGGTGTATCGACGCGGCTCATAGGCGGGCTCATCATGACCCATGGGGATGATGATGGGATGATCATACCTCCCAAACTGGCTCCGTCACACCTGGCAATTCTTCCGGTCATTCACAAAAATGCCGATCGCAGCGCTATCCTGCAATATTGCAACCGGGTCAAGAAGGAACTGGAGGCCAGGACCTACCATGGCCGGCATTTGTGGGTGGAGGTCGACGATCGCGATATGCGGGGTGGGGAAAAGATGTGGTCCTGGATCAAAAAAGGTATCCCGGCCTGGATTGAAGTGGGTCCCCGAGAAATGGCTTCAGAATCGGTATTCCTTGGCCGCCGGGATCGGGGTCCCAAGGAACGCAAAGGGATGGCTCGAAATGAGTTTCTGCAAACCTTTACCGCAATACTGGATGAAATTCAGGATGCCCTGTATAGGCGTGCGCATCAGTTTCGGGAGAACCATACCGTGACGTTGAATTCCAAGGATGACTTTTACGCGTTTTTTACGCCGGAGAATAGAGATCAGCCGGAAATCCATGCCGGATTTGCCATGGCGCATTATTCCGGGGAGGCTGAAGTGGAAGAACAGATTCAGAAAGACCTTGGGGTGACGGTTCGCTGCAATCCTCAAACCGATGATCCGGAAGCCGGCACCTGCATCTTTACCGGTAAACCGAGCGCTCAACGGGTGGTCTTCGCCAAATCTTACTAGCCCGCATATATCACGTACCGAGAGTCGCGGGGGAAGGGGTCAAGCCTTGCATCAAGCATTGGCATGCAAGATGCCAAGGCATGACCCCGACGGTCGTGCACGGATATGCATGGATAGGGAAAGTCGCGGGGGAGGGGGTAGGGGCATGAAATGTTGCTGACGATGGTAGGGCTTCCTCGCCGAGGGAGCCTGGCATGAAACACCCTGGCGGCGTTCGCTTTACGCGCAAGGGCCTTCAGGCCTGTGCCGCCAAAAGCAGCCTTGCCAGGCCATTCATGGCACGCTCGTATTTTTCAAGTTATTTCTGGGACACCACACTAGCCTCAGATTAAGCGAACTTGGGCGCATAGCGCCCCGTTCGCATTGGAATTTGGCACGGTAGACAGTTCGATTCAACCCATAAGCCCCTTGCCTCAATTCGAGGGGGAAGGGGTCAAGCCTTGCATCGAGCATTGGCATGCAAGATGCCAAGGCATGACCCCGACGGTCGACCTAGTAGGATCATTGCTTTACATCCTTCTGCCATATTTCACCCAGGGTCACGTTTTTTACCCAGCCTTCCTGTTTATCGGCGGTGCGGATGTAGTGATAGGGCTCGTGGGTTTCCAGCACCTCGACCCAGGTTCCATTGGGCAGCGTATTCAGCGCATTGGCCGAATCGGTGGGAGCTACGCGAATCGCGGCGTCCGGCTGGAGAATAAGTGCGCGGCTGAAGTCCTGTTTCCACAGAAGCAAACCCGCGATCGCTATTAACAAGAGGGGTATGGATAAATACAGCAAGAGATTTGGAACGGGTGTCAGTTTAGGTGCAAACCAGATGAGGATTCCAGCCAGGGTGGTGGTGGCCGATCCCACTATCAGTAATATTATCCAGGTGCGAACGGGAAGCGAATAGGCAAACTCCTGGGCTACGGAGTAATTGGGTCGAGACAAGTTGGATTGTTCAATGACCTTTTGCAGATTGGCCAGCACATCGGGGTTTCCCGGTTCCAGGGTCAGGGCGCGTTCGTAGGCCAGAAGGGCCGAAGGAAAGTCCTGCAGGTAGTAGTAGGCATTCCCGAGGTTGAATAGCAGGGCCAGGCTGGATTGTGTGGAATCCGCAATTGCTCTCTCATAGGCGTTCACTGCGTCCAGGTATTTTTCTTCCGCATAGGCGGCGTTTCCCGCCTGAAATGCGTCCAGCATTAGGTCGCAATGGACGGTTGCGGGCAGCGACCACACTCCGTAGGCTAACAAACTGCAAACCAGTTTTCGCATTACCATTTCTTGCCCAATTGCCGCAATTTGGACTCCAGGTCGAGTTCCTCTTTTTCCAGTGAAACCCCACTGGCTGTAACTCCGGAGTATCGCAAAGCGTCCATCTTCTGAAAGAACTCTTGGATGGATTGCTTTATTTCATCATTACCGAGTGAAGGTACCCACAGGGATCCAATTTCCTTTCCGGTGATGGCTTCAGGATTACATCCCAGTTGGCGGGCCAGGGCGGCTTGTAGCGCGCGACAACCTTCCTGGTAAAAGGTGTTAACCTGATTTTCCTGGCGAGCTTTACGCATTTCACTCCGATGAAATTGAATTTTTTCTTCCAGGGATTTTAACCTGACTCTCTCCTGATCCTGGTGTGACGACTCGCGAGTCCGTTTTAACAGATAGGCAAACCCAAGAATAAGCGCCGGAGCGAATGCGCCTATTACCAGCATATTTTGAACCCGGTTTAGTGAAGGTGGGATAACCGTGCTACCGAGGGAAATTTTAATGGGTAGCAGGTTTGTCTGATCGTATCGCTGGTTTGTTCTCAAGGGGCTCAAGCCGCCGCTGAAGGATTGGCCAGGTAATTTTGAAGCGGCGCTGGCGGGAGTAATTGAAATGGAGATGGGCGATGTGCTCACTTCCCGGTACGTGCCGGTCTCCGGATGTAAAAAGGCAAATTCGATGGAGGGAACTTCAGTGATGCTGGCGGACAAAGGGATGACCACGTATTCAAACGACTTGGAGCCACGGAAATTTTGTGTATCCAGGTCTTCTTCAAGTACGCGTGGTGGGTAGGTTTTGAACCGGTCTCCCGCCGGAAATTCCGGGGGGATCATTTGGGAGAAGTTTCCCTCACCGGTTAGGTCTATTTTCAAAGTAATCGGATCCCCTTCGGTCAAATCACTCGATTCAGTTGAGGCCTCGATCTCAAATGATCCAATAGCTCCATTGAAGCTGTCTGGTCTGCCTTGCTCGGGATGGGGTTGGATGGTAATGGAGGCAGGTTGGCTGGTGGAAACAACCTGTTTATCCTGGTAACGGCCAAATACGTTGCCGAAGAATGGATCACTCCCGAAAATATCGAAGGGATCTCTGCGGTTGCTGGTTGAGCTTTCAGGAATGCGCAAGGTGTGGGTGGATTGAAATTGCAGGGTTTGCAGACCCGATTTTACCGGCGTTATTCCCAAGTTCCAAGAATACACGTCGTAATAGCGGCCATCTTTAATCATGCGGGAAATACTGGGTTGCCTGTCTATTGGGGTTATGCTGAAGGCATCTCCGTCGATCTGGGGAAGGCCGCGATGGGGAAAAGTTGCCTGGTTAAGCATGACCATTCGCAACTGGGTAGGAATAGTTTCACCGACGTAGACGTTGCGTTCGGGCAAGCCGAATTCCAGCCAGGTGATTTGTTCTACATTGATAGAACCGGGGCCACCTTTCACCACTTCCACTATAAGCTCCTCCGTCTGGTAGCGTTTGCCATCCACTATCACTTCCAGGGGTGAAATGCGAAATTTGCCCAGTTGGTTGGGCTGAACCTGAAAAAGGTGAGTTATGGTGGCGGTCATTTCACCGTTCACAAAAGCAACTTGCGTGCTGGGACCCCGATAGGCGAATCGCAGGTACTCATTTCCTTTGATTTTCGGTGGATCCACTTTCTGGCTTCCCTCAACGATTACGTGAAGTCGGCCGCTTTCTCCCAATGGAATGGGATTCGGTTCCACCTTGGCGCTCACCTTTACCTCCGCCTGAAGAGCGGGCGCCAACATCATCGATACAAAAAACGCTCCCCCAAACGCTCTTGTTATTATCGATCTGAGTTTTCCTGAATTCATAAAAAAGGGGTTAACCCGCATGTCTCACTACCGAAGCGAATGCGACATCACCCAAATTCGTAGCGAGCAAACGGAGATCGAGCCCTGCTGCGGGATTCGTGCCGATTTGCGGGTGAAGCTGGGTCGACACCCCGCAAAGTCGCAAAGCCAATGAAGTCCGCATCAGTGCCGGTATTCCGGAGCGCAGTAGAAAATTTGTGAGACATGCGGGTTAAATAACATGGGAAATCAATCTGCTTTTACCAATCCTTTTTCGGGTCCTTATTTGGATCGGGAGGCTGGACGATGAACAGGGGAAGTTTCTTTTCGTCGTCTTCCATGGCTTCCAGGAGGCGCAATGCTTCCTCGGGGGTCATTTGCACAGGGGTGGGCTGACTGGGAGGAACTTGCTGCTCTTCGGCCGGCGCATCTTCGCCTTCCGTTTGCTCTTCCGTTTGGGGTTCTTCCTGGCCATCTTGTTCTTCGGGCTCAGCGGGGTCTTCCTCTTCTGGTTCCGGTTCCGGGGGTTGCTGATCCTGCTCGGAAGGATCCTGATTCTGCTCTCGATCTTGCTGGTCCTGCTCCGACTCGTCCTGGTCCTGTTGGTCCTGATTCTGGTCCTGCTGGTCCTGATTCTGGTCCTGATCCTGGTCCTGATTTTCGTTTTCGAATCGGGCCACGACGTCGTGATGCCCATCGGCTACAAGAGTGGTCGTCAGGTCTTCTTTCTCTTCCTGGCGGATTCCCCGGCCTTCCCAGCCGAGGAATTTGAATCCTTCGTTTGGTTCCGCCGACAGGGTGACCTCGGCTCCGTCCGGATATTTTCCTCCACCTTCCACCTTTCCGGCCTGTTTATTGTCCGATTGAGCGATAACGTTCCAAATGCGTTTCCAAACCGGTTTGATATTGAGGTGTTCCTGCATGATCACGACGGTTTTGGCTGCGTTCGGATTCTGCACGGAGTCGCCCTCCCACTTCTCGAACTCGAATCCCGGATTGGGCACGGCTTCGATCTGTGCATAGGAGCCCGGTTTATAGGAATCCTGGCCAAATAAATCGCCCTCCCAGATTTCCAGGCCGCGGTTGCGCGACTGCTGGATCTGATCCTGGGGAATTTCGGTCAACAGATCTTTAGGTTGTTCTTGAGCAAAAATTGGGCAGATAGGATTCACCAGCGCGGCTAGCCCGCATATTGCATAAAATTCGTAGCGAGCGAACGAAGGTCGAGTACTGGTGGGGGTTTCGAGCGGATGCGCGGGTGAAGCTGGGTCGACACCCTGCAAAGTCGCGCATCTAACGATGCCCGCTCCAGTGCCGGCATTCCGGAGCGCAGTAGAAGATTTATGCAATATGCGGGCCAATAACCCTGCTGTAAAGCATGGTAACCGATTGTTCTTACCCTTCATCGTCGACATCAAATACAAGTTCCTTGGCTTCTTCACAAATTACAACTACTGTAGTGTCGGAGCTTAGGGTGATGGTTGTTTCCGGGTTGTTTGCCTCTGCAATTTCCGGACCCTGCCACTGGACAAATCGCCAGCCATAAGCCGATTCAAATTTGAGGTCTACCTGCTGGCCTTTATCATAAGAGCCGGGCGAGGGGGAGCTTCCAGCTTCCTGCGGAAAAACAACCACCTCCAGCTTTACTCGTTCAACCAACACCGCGTTTACGGTTTTGTCTCTATCGATCAGCACCCTGGTTTTTCCCTTTTCGGGGTCATCAACCCCATCACCTTCCCAATGTACGAAACGAAAACCTTCCTCGTCCCGCAAGGTCGCTGAAATGGGTCTTTTGATACCCTGATCGAATTTTCCCGCTCCCTTTAGTTCCACCTCATCCGGAAAATTCGAATTCAGAATCAAGTCGTACATGACCAGGTTTTCTACCTGGAATTTAACAAATTTCAGGTTGGCCAAAGTTTCCTGATCTTCCGGATCAATAACCAAGGCTCCCTGGTAGTTTTCCATAGCCTTGGCCCAGTCTTTGCGGGTTTCGGGCTGTCGGTTTTCAATATTGCTTTCACCCATCCGGTAATAGGCGTTGCCCATATTGTAGAGAATATCGGCCTGAAGTTTGGGATCTTGCTCCTTACCCTCGAGCGCTTGTCGGAACACGGTGAGGGAATCCGCGTATTTCCCTTGTCGGTACAAGCTTATTCCAAGGTTGTAGACGAGGCGCATGTCTTCGGAATCCTCATTAATGGCTTGCCGGTAAAGTTTTTCCGCCTCCACGAACTCTCCCTTTCGCAAATGCTTTTGCGCCTCATAGGGCGATGCGAGGATATCCTTTGGTGAGGTCAGACAGGCTGCGAAAAATAGACCGCTCAGCATCAGGTTTAAACCGATGTTCCTGGCTGACCTGCGGGTGCCTATGAGCCATTCCAGGATGAGCAAGAATATTCCCCCGGCCAGTACCCACTGGTAACGCTCGATTGGCAGCTTGTTCATTCGGGAGTTTAATTCCTGTCGTGGAATTTCTTCGAGTCCCAGGGTGTATACGGTTTCAAGCCCTTCCCCCAGTGCGCCCAAGGGACTGTAGAACCCATTGGAAGCCGCCGAAATCTTTTGCAGGGTCGCTTCATCAAGTCTTGTGCGGACGACATTCCCCCGTTCATCGCGCACAAAATCCTGCCTGCCGTCCTCATTTATAATGGGGATAATTTCTCCCTCCTGGCTACCCACACCCAAGGTGAAGACCCGCACGCCACGGCTGGCCGAACTCTGAGCCACCTCGATTCCACGGCTCTCCAGATCTTCCCCATCGGTGATTAGAATAAGAATCTTGAAATTGTTCTCCTTGTTAAACGCATTTTCCGCTATTTCGATAGCCGCCGCTATGTCGGTTCCGCCCACTGGAATGACCCCGGGTTCGAGGATTTCCAGGGATTGGCGGAAGGCATTGTAATCCAGGGTTAGAGGGCATTGCAGGAATGCCGATCCGGCAAATGCTACCAGCCCGATTCGGTCCGCTCCCATTTTATCGATAAAATCCAGCACCGCCAGCTTGGCACGTTCGAGGCGGTTTGGTTTTATGTCCTCAGCCAGCATGCTCCTGGAAGTATCGATGGCAAATACCACGTCGATTCCCTTGCTCTTGAGCTCCTGCCAAACGTATCCGAATTGGGGACGGGCAACCGCTGCCACCACCAACGCAATTCCCATGGCCAGCAGCACCGCCTTCAGTTGTTTTTTACGGGAGCTGACACTTTCCGTTAGCGATGCAATGAGGGGGGAAGCAACAAATTTTCGGAGCTGCCTTTGCTTACTTTTTTCCAACCGGAACGCCAGAATCAGCATCAGCGGGATCAGGGCGACGGCCAAAATAAATATCAATGGATAAGCAAAGGTCATGGTGGCTATGGCAACGTTCGAAGCCGGGTGCAGGCCAGCAGGTATTCGAGCATGAGCAACGACAAGCCGCCCAAAAGGGGCCAGAAATATAATTCACGGTAAAACGTGAAATTTTTCAGTTTAACCTCAGTTTTCTCTAATTGGTTGATCTGGTCGTAGATAGCCTCGAGTTCCTTGGTATCGGTTGCTCTGAAAAAGGAGCCATGGGTTATTTTTGCAATTTCTTTCAGGGTGGGTTCATCGACTTCGGTTTGAATATTTTGTAACCGGGTGCGGCCAAAGGAATCTTTTACTGGAAACGGAGCCTCGCCCTTGGTTCCGGCCGCAATAGTGTATACTTTCACTTTCAATGCGGCTGCCGCCTCGGCTGCTGTAACCGGTTGGATCGCTCCCATGTTGTTAACTCCGTCGGTGAGAAGTACAACCACCTTGGACTTTGCCTGCAATTCCTTGAGCCGGTTTGCGCTCATGATCAGGGCGGAGCCGATGGCTGTCCCGTCCTCGGCAATGAGACCGATTTCAAGCCGCTGGAGATTTTTATTCAACCAGTCATGGTTTAGGGTAAGCGGGCTGACCAGGTAGGGTTCGCCAGCAAAGGCGATCAGAGCGATCCTGTCCGCCTCTCGCTTTTCTATAAATTCCCGGATGACTTTTTTAACCACTTCCAGTCGGTTTACCCGTTTTGAACCAATTTTGAAATCCATGGCTTGCATCGACCCGGAAATGTCCACCGCCAGCACGATGTCGATCCCGCTGGCTTCGATTTCCGTTTCACCGTAGCCGATGCGTGGCCGGGCCAGGGCCAGGACCAGTAAGGTGAGGGCGAGGGTTCGAAGAAAGGCAAGCCAGCGTCCAGCCCGGGACTTGCGCATACTTCCCAGCTTTCCCGCCAGTTGCGTATTGGAATACCGGATACTTCCAGCGCGTTTCAAGCCACCTCGCAAAAATGGCAGGATCAGAATGACCGCTATCAGGAACAAAAAATAAGGTTGTTGAAATTCGAGCATCAGGCGGGAGTGATGGAATCCGGTTTTGGTTCATCGTTGGGTTTTTCCGGTTTACTGGTCGTTTCAATAAATTGTTGGGCCGTGCCGTAGAGGTGTTCCATTTCCTGAATGTCCAACCCCCATTGGGCAAATTTCGCCAGGTCGCACTGTTCGGAAAATTGTTGCAGTTCCCTCTTTTGACCGACGGAAAAAAATACGGTGTGTTTGGGATTACTGAAGAATTCCTCCGTCGTTTGTTCGGTGGCGGGGAGTTTAAAGTGATTCTCAATAAAATTACGCATTACCGCGGACACCTCGGTGCAAAAGCGCTCCGCCGTTTCCGGGTCCAGCCAATGACGCGCTTTGCGCAGGTGATTGAGGGCTATTTCATGAGGGGGAACGGGCGCCAGTTCCGGTGGGCGGGTCATGCGCATGAATACTAGTACCGCAATCCAGCCTAAAACCACTGCTACCAGGATGCCGATACCCACGTAGAGCAACACCACCGGGTTCAGCAGGTATATGGGGTCCTTGATATCTAAGATATCCACTTGGGATGGCGCCGGCCCATCCTGGCCCACCAACCGGCCTGGCCATAGGGAAAAAGTAAGTATAGTGGCTAGTGTCTTCATTAACGCCGCCTTTCCCGCTTGAGGAAAAACTCCCTGATCTTGGCGATGTAGGGTTCGCCGTTTTCCACGTAAATTCCGTCTACTCCCAGCTTCTTCAGGGTGTTCTGAAAAGCGTCCAATTGTTTGCGGTTTTGTGCCTCGAACTGGGAGCGGACGTAGGAGCGCCCGGTATCTACCTCAATGAGCGCTCCCGTCTCAGCATCTTCCAGAGTAACGATACCCACGTTGGGCAGCGAGTATTCGCAGGGATCGGAAATGCGAATTACAATCAGGTCATGGCGCCGGTCCGTCAAGGTCAGCGACTTGTACAATGCGGTGTACTGATCGCGTATACGGGCCTGCCGAAATGCGTCGCGCACCAGAAAGTCGGAGAGCACGAAAGTAACGGCTTTGCGCTTTACGATGCGGTTCAGGTAGTCGAGCGCGTTCTTGACATCGGTGCCAGTGGATTGCGGTTCAAAGAAAAGCAACTCCCGGATGATCCGCAACACGTGTTGCCGCCCCTTTTGTGGGGGGATGAATGCTTCGATCCGATCGGTAAACATCAGCAGGCCCACTTTGTCGTTGTTGCGGATAGCCGAGAATGCCAGGACACTGGCCATCTCGGCGGCAAACTCACGTTTACTTTCCACACTGGAGCCAAAGTCGCCCGATGCGCTCACATCCACTACCAGCATGAGGGTCAATTCCCGTTCCTCCCGAAACCGCTTCACGAAGGGGTGTCCCATTTTGGCCGTGACATTCCAGTCTATTGATCGCACATCATCACCCGGAGTGTAGGAGCGAACCTCCTCGAAATCCATGCCCTGGCCTTTGAAGACACTGTTGTAGTGACCTGCCATGGCATCCGTCACCATTCTCCGGGTACGGATTTCGATCTGCCGGACCTTTTTAAGTATTTCCAGGGGATCTTTCACTTCGAACGATGCCTTCTTCCTCTTCTCTTTTCCGCCTCCTCGGTTTGAGAATAAGCGTAAGCTCAGGATATTGACCGGGAACGCTCCTTTCAGTTGCTCATTAAGGTACGGGCAAGGTATCCAAAATCTCCTGGACGATATCCTCGCTTGTTTTACCTTCCGCTTCCGCTTCGTAGCTGACGATTACGCGGTGACGCAAAACGTCCATGGCTATGGTTTTTACGTCTTGGGGCGTCACGTAGCCACGACCCTGCAGAAAGGCCCAGCCTTTGGCCGCCAGGGTGAGGGATATGGTCGCGCGAGGACTACCGCCAAATTGGATCAGAGAATCTGATTTCAGGTTATAGTCCTTCGGATTGCGGGTAGCAAATACGATATCGACGATGTAATCTTTGATTTTGTCGTCCACATAGACTTCGTTAACGACTTCCCTGGAGTTTAGAATATCCCGAGGCGAAATGACCGGCGCCACATCGGGAAGCCTGGAGGTGGTGGCCATGCGGTCGAGAATGGCCCGTTCCTCCTCCTTGCTCGGGTAGCCAATATTGAGTTTGAGCATGAAGCGGTCGACTTGTGCTTCGGGAAGCTGGTAGGTGCCCTCCTGGTCGATGGGATTTTCCGTGGCCAATACCAGGAATAGCGTTGGCAGGCTGTGGGTGTGCTCCCCAATAGTAACCTGCCGTTCCTGCATGGCCTCGAGCAAGGCGCTCTGGACTTTGGCCGGGGCTCGGTTGATTTCATCAGCCAAGACCAGGTTGGTGAATACCGGGCCTTTTTTGGTTTCAAAGCTGTGGTCCCTGGGATTGTAGACCAGGGTCCCGATGATGTCGGCAGGCAGCAAGTCGGGAGTGAACTGTATGCGCTGAAAATCAGCCGATATAGCCGAGGCCAGGGTGCGGACCGACAAGGTTTTAGCCAGTCCCGGAACCCCTTCCAGCAGGACGTGGCCATTGGAGATCAATCCCAAAATAAGGCGATCCACCAAGTATTGCTGGCCAATAATTATTTGACCGATAGCTTTTCGCAACGGATCAACCCAAGCGGATGCCCTCCCAACTTTTTTGTTTAATTCGAGAACTAAATTACTCATGGATCGTGCTCTTAGGAATCGTTGTAATGGGTGAGGGGTAACTGACATAGGAAAGCAGTCAAGGTTTCGCTCGTTTTGAAGCATCATTCGCTCGCCACGAATTGGGTGATGTCGCGTTCGCTCGGTAGGTAAGCTGTCGCATTCGCTCGATAGTGAGATATGTGGGTTAAAGGGAAACTTTGGGTAGCCAATGGGGACTCTATTTTACAGGATTACTGGTAATGCTCTCCCGGATGCTAAAACTGCTCATCTTTTTCTCTGTTTGTCTGCTGGTTCTGCTGGTTGGGGTGTCGTTTCTTTTGTTCAACAGTACCGTGCAGAAAGCAGCCTTTTTATGGATGCTGGAAAAGGAGACTGAGGAGCTAATCGGCGACATCCTTGGAGTTTCGGAGAGCGAGGTGAGAGCCCAGGGCATGGATTTTTCCGCCGATGCGATTGGGTTGAAGCTAAAGTGGTTGGATTTTTTATGGGGCCGCAAGCTTCACATCGTAGAAGCGGAATTTCACGGGATTGAGGTGAACCTGGAGTCGTTGGCCCTTGCTTCCGGGAGTGGATTGGCCGGCTGGTTGAATTTGTTTGAGGCGGGGGAGCAGGCTGCCGAAGGAACCTGGCAAGGGGTACTGGCGTTGTTGGAGCAGGTAATGGTAGATCGGTTTCGCCTGGATGGAAGGGTAGTACTGCCCGGCCGGCAATTGGTGGACCTCAACTTGGCGGTGGACGATCTGGCTGCGGGAAAGAAAGCAGCTATTCGCTTGCAGGGAGGCTATCGCCATGAAGGGGAGGCGGTTCCGGTTGCACTTGCCACTTACAAATTGGACCTCCAAATCGACCAGTCGCCTGAAGGATCGATGGAAGGTGTCTCGGGATCCATGGCGATTGAAATGGCGGGCCAATCGCTCCAGGTCCATGGCGACCTGCTCTACGCGGCGGGCCGATCGCAACCCATTGTGCTGCACAGTGGCGTCGCTTTCAAAAACATACCCTCGCATATTCTGGATTTTGGCCAGGGAGCTCCAATTTCGGGAACCTGGAATGGTTCCATTACGGTCCAAGGCCAGGCCGCAAAGTTGGAGATGTTGGCGGATTCAACCCGCGTATCCATCGATCTCGAGGGATCGAGCGGTTTGCTGGAATTGACCAAATTCAACCAAACGGCACAAAAAGGAGCCAACACGTTAAACCTGGGAGCCATGCTGTTGGGAAAAGTGCTTAATGATCCGCGGTTTGATGCGGTATCGCAAATGACGCAATACCTGCAAAGAGTGCCTTTTGATTCCGTAGAACTGAATTTAACCCGGTATACCCATGGCAAAGTGGACATTAGGAATTTTGAGATCCTGGGTCCTGAGCTCATGTTGTCGGGTAGGGGTAGTGTGGATGCACAAAGTTGGGTTTCCCTTGCTCAGGGCGCACTGAACATGAATCTCACCATGGGTAGCAAAGGTAGCTTTGGTGAAAGCGCCACGCTCCTCGGCTTGACCGGAGAGAATCGCAGTGGTGAATACACCCTTTGGCGCCAACCGATACATATTTCCGGCACTTTGGATAATCCCAATTATTCGGCTTTGAAAGACATGATTTTTGGAGCCCTGCCATGAGAGGTATTCTGTAAGCTCGGATATCTAGAGCCTATCCCAGAATCCGGGATTTGAAAACGAGTAGGGTTTGCAGGGCCTAAATTTTCTCTACTGCGCTCCAAAATATCGGCACTTGTGCGGACCTCGAATGAAGGCGTCTACCGAGGAGCGGATGCGACGACACCTCAACGAGCATAGTGCAGTACCGAGTGCAACGACACTTAACATAACAACATTGTCGCGGGGAATTTCACAGGAAAGGGGTCAAGCCTTGCATTTATGCATGGCTGCAAAAATGCAAGGCATGACCCCGACATTAGCATTCGATCTTCGCTCGCTCGCCACGACTTTTATGAGATATGCGGCCTAACAGCGGCATCGGCGCTATCGAAAAACGAAAGGCTCCCTGGGCAGGGAGCCTTTGGAGACACTTGGATGTATCCCTTTAAAGTTATACGTCGTAATACATGAAGTATTCGATCGGATGGGTCCGGAGGCGGACCTCGTCGTATTCGTCGCTTTTGAGTTCTATAAAGTTGTCGATGAAGTCCTCTGTAAAGACGTCCCCCTTGAGTAAGAAGTCGTG
This sequence comes from Opitutales bacterium, assembly GCA_965250065.1. Lineage (GTDB taxonomy): Bacteria > Verrucomicrobiota > Verrucomicrobiia > Opitutales > UBA2995 > JAABVD01. The sequence continues at coordinate 2,835,747 of OZ252288.1, read as the reverse complement.
GTCGGCAGCTAGGGCATCGACCGCCCCCCGGAGACTTTCAGGCAGGTTGTCGAGGTTGGCTGCTTCTTCGGCTGGTAGATCATAAAGATTCTTATCCACCGCTTCACCGGGATCGATCTGGTTTTGAATTCCGTCCATGCCCGCCAACAAAATTGCGGAGAAGGCGAGGTAAGGGTTGGCCGAAGGATCCGGGCTGCGGAACTCTACCCGTTTCGCTTTGGGGCTTTGGCTGTAGGTGGGAATCCGGCAAATGGCGGAGCGGTTACGAGCCGAGTAAGCCAGGATGACCGGCGCTTCAAAACCGGGAACCAGACGCTTGTAAGAATTGTTGGTCGGATTGGTGAGTGCACAAAGCGCTGAGGCGTGCTTCAGAATACCGCCAATGTACCAAAGCGCTTCCTGAGAGAGACCTGCATACAAATCGCCGGCAAAAAGTGGTTTGTTATCTTTCCACAACGAGCTGTGAACGTGCATGCCGGAACCGTTGTCGTCAAATAGCGGTTTGGGCATGAATGTCGCCGTTTTACCCGCGCGATGGGCCACGTTCTTCACCACATACTTGTAGAGGCACATTTGGTCGCCCATCGACAAAAGCGGTGAGAACCTGAGGTCGATTTCGGCCTGTCCAGCGGTAGCCACCTCGTGGTGTTGCGCTTCCACATCAATGCCTAAATCAATCATGGTAGTCATCATATCATTGCGAACATCCATATGTTTATCCAGCGGAGGAACGGGCAGGTATCCTTCTTTGTGACGAATTTTGTAACCTTGATTCGGATACTCCTCCTTGTCGGTATTCCAGATGCCTTCAATGGAATCCACAAAATAATGGCACTCGTTGGAGGATGCATTGTAGCGCACATCGTCAAAAATAAAAAACTCAGCTTCCGGCCCGAAGTAGGCAGTGTCGGCTATGCCCGTCGATATCAGATACTCCTCCGCTTTTCGAGCTATGCCTCGCGGTGACCGGTCGTAGGGATCGCGCGTGATCGGATCTTCAATGTCACAGATCAGAGACAGGGTGGGGGTCTCCACGAATGGATCGATAATGCCGGTGGCCGCGTCCGGAATGACCAGCATATCCGATGCCTCGATGCCTTTCCACCCGCGGATGGATGAACCGTCAAACCCCAGGCCGTCCTCAAAGAGGTCCTCGGTTAATTCTGAAACAGGAATGGTGAAGTGCTGCCAGGTTCCGTGAATGTCGCAAAACTTGAGATCAACGACTTTGGCGCCTTTGGATTCGGCGAGAGCGATAACTTCTGAAGGTGTCATAATTTTAACTAGATAGAACTGGGTTTAAGGATGATAAATGGCCTCACCAATTTCCAGGCTCAGGCACCATTCGGCAAAACCATGTTGATTAAACTTGGGTGATCAACTGCTTCTTGGAGAGGAACCTAAAAATAGGGGATTTCATTAGTGAAAAAAGGGGAAAATGCTCTGTTTTTACTTCCGCTTTGGCAGCATTTTGCATGCCAATTTGCCCCAACACACCGCAAAATAAAAACATCTCCGCTGCGTCGGGGTCATGCCTTGCATTTTTGCAGCCATGCATAAATGCAAGGCTTGACCCCTTCCCTGTGAAATTCCCCGCGACAATGTTGTTATGTTGGTGTCGCTCCGCTCGAAACTGCGCTATGCTCGTTGAGGTGTCGTCGCATCCGCTCCTCGGTAGACGCCTTCTTTCGAGGTCATGCCTTGCCATCGTGCACGCCCGTCGGGGTCATTCCTTGCAATCTTGACGAAGCTTGCGGAGTCAACTGATTCAAGGTTTGACCCGAATGGCGCTTAGTTAAGCGACTTTTCGAACATTTGACTACCTCGGAAAAGGAAGGGGTCAAGACGTAAAAAGTTATGCCTTACAGGATCGGTCGTCTTGTAAAAGTGTATGAAGTACAACGAAATACAGTTTTTAAGACCTGACCCTTTTCTTACAGAAGGCATCACTTTTCTACGGCATGACCCCGGCTGGCGCCATACCTTATGCCCTCAAAAAACCCCCTTAACTAAGCGCCATTGAGGTTTGACCCCTTCCTCGGCGCACAGCATCTCAGAATCTCAGTACCTCAGAATCTTCCCCAATCTTTAACCCTTTTATTGCCAGGGCACTTCGGATAACCGATTGTGCAGACGATGAAGTCCCATAGCGCCAGATTGGGCCAGATGCCCATTCTTCATTTAATCTGGAAAATGTCGGCTCCCTCCGTGCTGAGTATGTTGGTAATCGCCAGTTACCACATGGTGGATGCCATTTTCATCGGCCGTTTTGTGGGACCGGTTGGATTGGCGGCATTGGCTTCCAGCATACCCGTCATTTTCCTGGTTATGGGCTTCTCCCTCTTTGTTGGGTTGGGCGGAGGAACGGCGGTTTCCCGGACCTTGGGGATGGAAGATATCGAAAAAGCCAATCGAATTCTGGGGACCATGCTCTTTATGGTGATATTGCTGGGGGTTATGGCGGTGGTGTTGGCTATGACCGGGACAAAACGCCTGCTCATATTAATGGGCACGAGCGAGGCGAATCTGGAACCAGCTTCCCAATACATCGGCATATTGCTGCTGGGCGGACCGCTTTCGATTTTCACCGTGGCCATGAATAATTTGGTGCGTTCCGAGGGCAACGCGAGGATGGCCATGTTTTCGATGATAACAGGCGCCGTGGTGAACGTCTTGCTGGACCCGGTCTTGATCTATTACTTGGGCTTGGGTATCCGTGGCGCAGCCTGGGCGACCGTATCTGCCAACCTGGTTACTTCAGGAATTATGGCCTGGTATCTTTACTCGGGTAAGAGTTCGTTGGTATTCCACCTCTCCTACCTGCGTTTCAATGGGCCCATCGCCCGGGAAATATCGGGAGTGGGCATATCCTCTCTTTTAATGCATATCAGTGGAAGCATCATCCAAAGTTTAGTGATTCGAACCTTGGTTCAATATGGGGGTGAAACAGCTGTTTCGGTATATGGGATGTGCCACAGGACCGTGCTGTTTTTATTCATGCCTGTTTTTGGCCTTCAAGCCGGAGCTTTGCCCATTATTGGTTACAACTATGGCGCCAGGTTAATGAGGCGCACGCGGCAGACTGTTTTTTGTGGGATGTTGATATCTACTCTCTACCTCTTGGTCGGTTGGCTACTGATCCAATTATTTTCATCGACCCTCATCGGGGCATTTACCAATGACCCGCAATTATTAATTGAAGGCGTATCTGCCATTCAGAAATTGGTGATCGTCATGCCGGTTGTGGGAATTCCTATCATGATCGTAGGAACGTTCCAAGCCTTGGGAAAAGCAAAGTATGCCTTGTTTCTGACCATGAATCGCACCTTCTTTTTACTCATACCCTTGTTATTATTTCTTCCTTCCAAAATTGGAGTAGACGGTGTCTGGTATGCCTTTCCCATAGCGGATTCAGCTGCGCTGGTAATTAATGCTTTGTTCTTCTTATGGGTATTTCAGAAATTTAACCCGCCAGAACTCGGAGTTGAGCCCGGGAGTTGATGGGCAACTCAACTTCCGTTCGGTGGAAAATTTATCTTTTTCATTTTCCCCTCTATCCGACGTTTGAATTTTCCGCTTTTGGAAACATCTTGCGTCCCATTTAGTGGGCCTTTAGCAATTAGCCTGGATATCTCACTACCGAGCGAATGCAACATCACCCAATTTTCTACTGCGCTCCGGAATGTCGGCGCTGGTGCGGGCTATGCTATTGCGCTTCTTTCTTGAAATCCCATGTCTTCTCTCACGGTTGATCTCCACCGATTGTCAAAATTTGTAAACCTGGCTGTTCCAGTCCTGGCAGTTCTCTTTTTCCTCGCCGGAAATTACCTATCGTTTTACTTTAATTTTCTGACGGTAGCTTTCCTTTTCTTATCAATCGTAAATTTCTTCTATTTGCGGGTGCAGACCGAACATTCTCTGTTAAGGAATTTTGGTCTGGTGGCTCAGGGTCGATACCTGATCGAAAGCATCGGCCCGGAATTGCGCCAGTATCTTTTTGCCAGCGATACGGAAGAGCGCCCATTCAACCGGGTGGAACGTGCCGAAATTTATCGAAAGGCCAAAAACATTGATTCCGCTTCCTATTTTGGTTCGCTAAAGAAATTCGATACAACGGAAATCAAAATCCGGCACTCGATGTATCCAGCCCGTCGCGAGGATCTCGTTCCCTATTCGGTTACTTACGGCGAAGAGCGCGGTATTGAAAACACCTATACGATAACAAAGCCTATAATCATTAGCGCCATGAGTTATGGGGCTCTGGGTAAGCACGCGGTTCGTTCCCTGGCGCGCGGAGCTAAAATGGCCGGAATTCCTATGAATACCGGTGAAGGCGGTTACCCCAAATACCATTTAATGGAAGGATGCGACCTCATCTTTCAAATGGGAACAGCCAAGTTTGGCGTGCGTGATGAAGAAGGGTATCTCGATGAAGCAAAGCTGCGTGATCTCGCCAGTAAGGATGAGATTAAAATGATAGAAATCAAATTTTCCCAAGGCGCCAAGCCCGGTAAAGGAGGCTTGCTTCCCAAGGAAAAGTTAACCCTGGAAATAGCCGAGTTGCGCGGGGTTCCGATGGGCCAAGATGTCATTTCCCCTCCCAACCACAAGGAATGTAAGGATAAATCCACTACCGTATCTTTCATTCGCCGCGTCCAGGAAGTCTCCGGGCTGCCCGTCGGCATAAAGTTTTGCGTGGGATCCTTTAAGGAAGTTGAAGACCTGGTGGACGAGATGTTGCGCCAGGACACATTCCCCGATTACATTTCGGTGGATGGTTCCGAAGGGGGAACAGGCGCGGCTCCCAAGGCATTTATGGACCGGGTGGGAGTTCCTCTGTTTCCCGCCCTGGCCAGGGTAAACAAAATTTTGTGTGAAGCGGGGGTGCGGGACAGGCTAAAACTCATGGGCGCCGGTAAACTGATAAATCCCGGGCGGCAGATGATGGCGTTTGCCCTCGGAGCTCAAGCCGTTTATACAGCGCGAGGGTTCATGCTCTCCCTCGGTTGTATTCAAGCCCTTCAGTGTGGCCGGAACACTTGCCCCATAGGCATTACGACCCACAATCCAGCCTTACAAAGAGGGCTCGATATCGCCACCAAATCGATCCGGGTTAATAACTATGTGCACAACGTAGTACACGACTTAATCGAACTGCTCGCGGCCAGTGGTCAGCGCTCGTTCCATGAACTCTCCATGGAGAACCTCTATATTCCCGAAGACAGCACCCTGGCTTCACTTCTGGACAGCCAGACCCTGGCTTCCTCTTATAATTAAAGTTATCCACCTTATGAAAACCTTAATTTCCTGGATACTTAGAATTTTCGTGGCAGTAATTCTCGCGCAAACCCTGTATTTCAAATTCACCGGAGACGAGGACTCCGTAGCCATATTTTCCGCACTCAACATGGAGCCCAGTGGACGAATACTCATCGGCACACTTGAACTCATTGCGGTAATACTTTTGCTCGTTCCGGGAACGGTGGTTTATGGCGCCATTCTAACCTGGGGAATCTTGAGTGGAGCCATCATTGGTCATTTAACGGAAATCGGTTTTGAGGATGGGCTCTTATCCTTGTTTCTTCTCGGAGTGGCAGTTTGGTTGTGCGCTACCATCCTGCTGGTGCTGCACCGTGATCAGTTGCCGGTGATGCGCCACATGTTTGAAAAACCGGATTCTTCGGCCTGACCCCTTCTCCTTTAAGGTAGGGCCTGTCCCGGAAACCGGGATTTTGAAACTTCATTTCGAACCATTGTAGGAGCGGCTTTACGCCGCGATTGCTGCGGCTGTTTCGTGGGATCGCGGCGTAAAGCCGCTTCTACAACTTAAAACCAATCATTTTTTTTATTCATAACAAATTATAGAGGCTCTATTCAGGGCGAATCGAGGATTTTCACCTCCTTTGGCCCGACTTTTTTTAGTCTAATACCTTGTCTACCAGTGGCTTAAGTGTATGGGACAGGCTCTAAGATAGGGCTCGATCGCCGAGCGAGCCGCCGTGAAATTGGCGGTTTACGGCGAAACCGCCCTACCTGGTCAGCTAATTAATACAGCGCTCGATCTTCGTTCCTTCGCCACGAAGTGGGTGATGTCGCGTTCGCTCGGTAGGGTGATGTCGCGTTCGCTCGGTAGGTAAGCTGTCGCATTCGCTCGGTAGTGAGATATGCGGGCTGGGTCAAGATTGCATGCCAATGTGCCCCTTTGCCCCTCTGTGCCTTTACCCCTTCGTGCCTTCGTGCCTAAAAAAAGTTCCTTCGCCTCGAAACTTGCTAAGCTGTTGCCAATGCTTTGGTTGAATTTCTGGATTCAAAAGTCTCAATCACGCCTGCCCCGATGCTGTCCCCCCAGACGTTAACTGTGGTACGGAAGCGGTCTAACAGCCAATCGATGGCGAGAATCAAGGTTATCCCTTCCACCGGGAGGTCTACCGCTCTGAGCACGATAATCATGGTGACCAGGCCTGCTTCCGGAATTCCCGCTGCGCCGATAGCCGCCAAGGTGGCGGTCAACATTACAACCACCTGTTGGGCCGGGTCCAAGGAAATCCCATAGACCTGGGCAATGAACATGACGGCAACCGCCTCGTAAAGCGCGGTGCCATCCATGTTAACGGTTGCGCCCAAGGGGAGAACAAAACTGGCGGTGCGCTTGGAAACTCCATTCTGGTACTCAACCCCTTCCATTGTCAGGGGAAGGGTTGCGCTTGAACTCGCTGTCGAAAATGCATTGACTAAGGCGGTCGCCATCCCTTTGAAGTAGTTGAGTGGATTTCTACGTCCCACGACCAGCAGGATAATCGGTAAAACGACAATTCCGTGTATACCAAGTCCTAGTAGGATCGTGGCGCTATATTTGCCCACGGCGACGAGTTCGGGCCAGAAACCCACGAATCCCTTTGCCTCACCAATCCTGCCTGCTACTAAGCCAAAAATGCCGATCGGCGCGATGTACATGATCCAGTGGACGAGTTTCATCACCGCATTATTTAGTCCCGAGATGATAACGACGGCAGGTTTACCGAGGTCACCGAGGGTGGACAAGGCGGCGCCTATCAGGAGAGAGAAAAAAATTAAGGGCAGAATATCGGTGCGAACCATCGCTTTGAAGACGTTTGAGGGGATCATCCCCTCTTTGCCTGTCTCTGCGTTGCCGAGGAATACCTCTTTAATGGTGCCGCCCATGGTCCGCCCTGTTTTGTCGAACAATTTTGTGGCGATCGGCAGGTCGATGTTAATCCCAGAACCGGTATTTTGCAGTTCCATCGTCTCAAGCCTGCCCTGAATAAATAGGAGCCGTTCGCCGCCATCGGTTGTGACGTAACGCGCATCCTCAGATAACAGTTGCCATGATTCCACCGTCACCACCAGTTCTGAAATCGACTCAACCTCCCCGCGCACGTTTTGATCAGTCAGGGTAATGACATAATTATTGTTATATGTCCGAAGGAATTGCCCGTCCATCTCGACGGTCTGCATGTTGTCTCCACTCAGCGTGTAGTTGAGATCGGGACGAGTTTCGCCTTGTGAGAGCCCCTTGCCCGGCGCAATGATGTTGACTAGAATCATCCCGATGACGACGGAAATGGCGGTTGTTGCCAGGTAGTACGATACCGTTCGTCCGCCGATGGAACCGATGTTTCGGATATCGCCTAAATTGGTAATCCCGACGATCATGGACAAGACCACCAGAGGCACCACTATCATCATCAATAAGTTTAAGAATATTTCACCGAAAATTTTGGTGTGAATGGCGTACTCCGGCGCGAACCCGCCGGCGAGTATTCCGGCGATGATCGCAATCACGATGCCGTAAAGCAGACCAACACTGACCTTTGGCTTATTTTTGTTTTGGTTCATAGTTTGATCCTTTTTTCTATTGATGGGAAATTGCTTGGTCGATGTCGCATGCAGCTCGGTAAGCTGACGTCGTCTCCGACTCGGTACAGCGGCGCAGCCGCCAAGGCAGAGGAGAGGACATTTGAGCCATTAATGAAAAGATTTGATAATTTTTGCGCTTTTGCAGAATCGCTTTTCAGCATGAATGCGTATTAACCCCGAAAAATGTTCGGAAAGTCAATTCTTCCGGCGTCTTTAAATATTTTTTAGGGAAAGCCTGCAAGGCGCAGAAGTCACAAAATGATCGTTTGGTGTTCTAAGCACAGCCGAAATACCTCGGTTTGGTTTGTTTACATGGATTAAAAGGATGCCCAGGATTCGAAGCCTTTGACCTTATCCTGCCCATCCTGTCCATCCATGTTTATTCCTGTATTTGTGTGTCGGGGTCATGCCTTGCATTTTGGCAGCCATGCCAAAATGCAAGGCTTGACCCCTTCCCTGAGACCCTAATCCAAAGAAGGGGTATCCAGTTCCTCCAATAATGCCGGGAGTGTGATCGCGGAAATCTTTTCGGTCAGGGCAAAGGAATTTTTTCCTGGATGGACAAGGTAGAGATGATCCAGGCCTAGATCGACTGAGGTAATATGCATGGATTTGGAAGTGGAAGGCTTATCGCCGTACTTAAACTCAAATCCGAGACGTCCTCCGTCGTGAAAGAGCAGCAGGTCAAGTTCAGCGCCGGAATGGGTCGCCCAAAAATACGCCTCGCGATCGCCTGTTATGGAGAGAATTTGTTCTATGGCAAAGCCTTCCCAGGAAGCTCCCAGTTTTGGATGGGAGTGTAGGGCGCTGGGTGTGGAGATCCCGAGAAGGGCATGGAGGATCCCGGAATCGCGGATAAATACCTTAGGGGATTTGACTTGCCGTTTTTTCAGGTTTTCAAACCAGGGAGGGAGCTGGCGTACGACATAGGTGCCGGACAAAATGTCAAGATATCGGCGGGCTGTCGGTTCTGAACTTCCCAACGAGCGTGCCAGTTCAGAGATTTTTAGAATTTGGCCGTGGTAGTGCGCTACCATCGTCCAGAATCTTCGCAGGGTAGATGCCGGAACTCGGATGCCAAGTTGGGGGATATCGCGCTCTAGAAAAGTGCGGGAAAAGTCATCATACCACCGGTGTGCGATTTTATCGGTTCTAGCCAGATAGGCTCTGGGAAAACCCCCGCGCCACCAACATCTTTCCAGGTTTTCAGTTCCTAATTCGGTCAACGAGAAACCGGAAACATCGATAAACGATATACGTCCAGCCAGACTTTCGCTAGCTCCGGTGACCAGGTCAGGAGATGCGCTTCCCAAGATGAGAAAACGCGCAGGTAGGTTTGGACGGTCTGCGAGTACCCGCAAAAGGGGAAAGAGTTCCGGCATCCGTTGTATTTCATCCAGGATTACAATGCCTTTGAGAGGTGATAGCACCAACTCCGGGTTAGCCAACCGAGCAAGATCCGCAGGGGATTCCAGGTCGAAATGGTGAAATTCCTTGTCTTTAACCCATTGAGCCAGGAGGTTGGCCAGGGTGGTCTTTCCCGCCTGCCTTGAACCGAGGAGAGCCACTACCGGATAGTCCCCCAGTCGTTCTCGAATGCTGAGAAGGTATTTCTTGCGTGGGAGGATCATTTCCTTGAAAATCTAAATAAATACTTTAGGAATTCAAGGAAAAATCCGAACTAGATACTAAACAGGAGGTTTAACAAGCACTATTAAAGTTAACAACCAAGTATGAGAAAATATTTACAGGCAATTTCCATTGTGATGACCTGTTTGGCCCTTGCAAATGCGGTAGAGGCCGCGGAAGACGTCCGCTCCGACCCCTCGGCTGAGTTCAGAGATCGGAGGCCGGACATCCTCTGGATCACGGCCGAGGATTTGAGTCCGGCGTTGGGATGTTACGGCTATCCCGAGAATGCGATACCTGTATTGGTGGCGGCTTTACGGGATGAAAACCTGGCCACGGTTCAACACGCGGCGCGGAAAATCGAGTTGCTTGGGGAAAAGGCCAAGGCCGCGGTTCCCGCGATGAAAACTTGCGACTCTCGTATGAAGCAGATTCGTCCGCCCGGCACCTCGCCGCTAGAAGTTGAGCCGGACAAAGACAAAGCCATGTTCGTTCTCTTTTCGGAACTGATCGACCTCGATGGGACCTATGCCAGGCGTAAGGGGCTGCTGGCGTTTCAGGATCACGGCAAGGACACCCTAGTATATTTCAAGGATATTCGGTTGAAACACCTGTCCGAGGGCGGCGGCGATCGCTGAAAGAAGAAAAACGGGTCAAAAGGCGCATAGCGCAAGCCGCTGTTTTCAATCGTAATTTCATGATTCAAGCTTGCGCATGGTTCCCGCAACATCGGCTCACCTACCGTTCGCGAATCACATTCGGCAGTCGATAACAGGCGGTGACAGTTAGCACATAAAGGTCATCGCCCGCAACCTGCAACGAATACGCCCACGTGTCTTTCGGTAAGGTTGTGATCGTTCTGCGCTCCTTGAAGCCGTTACTCTCATTCGCTTCAAATAAATAGATCGCATCGCGGCCACCGACATAGAGGTTTCCGCGCGGGTCCATCTCCATGCTGATGTAAAAGGCCTCGGGATCAGAGTGGATGACATCGAGCTGGAGCTGTGGATCCACACAGTGGTAACTGTTCTGGCCGAAGGTGGCGCCGTATGACGTCAGAAGGAGAAAGGAGATGATGAAGAGGTTCGGTAGTTTCATGTGCTGATAGTGCCCATCTTTCTATAATTCGAGGCTCGGGTGCATGGATGAACGCCAGGAGTTAAACAACTTGTCCAGTTCCATCACGATTTCCGGATGCGCTTCGGCGACGTTGTTCCCCTCCCCAATATCCATCGAAAGATCAAACAGTTGCCAGGGTGGTGGGGGATTGTCCAAGTCGAGCTTTTCGTTAAGCCTTACCAATTTCCAATTTCCTTTGCGTATGGCGCTGTTGTGAACTTTTGGAGTAGGAACGACAAAGCCGCCCTCCGTTTTAGGAAGCCAGCTACGGTTTTGCCAGCAGAGCCACTCATGCGGCATGGATTTGTTCTCGCCGTGGATGTAGGGAAGCAAGTCAACACCGTCGACTTGCTGATCTTCCGGCATTTGCAAGCGCGCTGCTTCGATCAGGGTGGGATACAGGTCCATGCTGGAGACCATCTTGTCGTAAACCTTTTCTGCCGGCGCCTGCCCCGGCCATCGGATGACCATCGGCACCCGCACGCCCCCGTCGAAGACATCAAATTTGTATCCTCGTAGCGGCTTGTTGTTGGCAAAGTTCCGTGAATGCCACGCGTACCTGGCAGTGCTTTCACCACCTCCATTGTCATTGAGAAAGACGACGATGGTGTTGTCGGCAATTCCATGCTGGTCCAGGCGGTCGAGAACGCGTCCGATGCTTCGGTCCATTGCCAGCAGCATGCCGGCGTAAATGCGACGGTTCTCGTCCTCTATGTTCGGGAACTGGTTCCGGTCAGCATCGAGGGCGTGCATGGGCGAATGAACCGCATTGAAGGCGAGATAGAGAAAGAACGGCTTGGAGCGGTTACGGTCAATGAAGGCGCAGGCTTCGCTGCCCCAGTAGTCGGTCAGGTACTCCGGAGCCGGATATTGTTCCTTCCCGCGATACACGGGTGAACCTTTCCAGAAGGGTGAGTCCCCGCCGCGAATGGCGACGAACTCATCAAAGCCACGCTGGAGAGGGCTTCCCGTCGCATATTGCTCCTTCTTGTTCCCGTTGAGATGCCATTTGCCGACCAACGCGGTGCGATAACCGGCCTTCTGAAACACTGCCGGCAATAGGGTTTGGTTAAGAAAAAGCCGGACTTTGTCTTCACCGTAGATGTTGTCATAGATTCCAAAGCGCTGTTGATATTGGCCGGTCAACAAAGCCATGCGCGACGCCACGCAGATGGGCGCTGTCACGTAGGCGTCGGTGAAGATCACTCCTTCATTCGCTAGACGGTCAATGGCGGGTGTCGGGATCGCGGACTTGCCAAACTTCGGCAGATCGGAGTAGCCCATGTCATCGGCCAGAATGAGCACGATGTTAGGCTTCGCTTCGGCGCCAGTCACCAGAAAATCGCTGATCGGGGTCAGACCGATCAGGAGCATCGCGTAAATAGCTGTTTTCAATCGTAATTTCATGATTCAATCTTGCGCATGGTTCCCGCGACATCAGCTCACCTACAGTTTGCGAATCCGGATATTCTGCCCGCCAAGTACAGTTTTCGCAATGAAGAAGGTAATGGTTTTGAACTTACAGCCGGAGGAAAGTTTTGGGCCAGTGGCTACACCTATAGTAATATATCGGATTTAGAATACGGCGACGACAAATACAACTTCGATGCTGGTGTCTCCTACTATTGGGAGCGCGGCAAATACGGCTTGCACTTCAAGGTTAACAACATATTCGACGAGCAGATCACATTTTATGCCAATTCGCAATTTGACCTTCGCCGAGCTTTTCTAAGTTTTTCAGGTAGCTTCTGAACCCTTTTAATGCTCCAGAACCGGAGGACCGTCCCCTTTTCTCCACTTTTTACCCTAGCGGGTTCACTACAGTCAGTCCGTCGAATGATTGCCCAGAATTGAGATCTTCTGTCCACAGTTCAATTGCCTGGGAGCGCTGGGCCGCCGCAACGATCAAAGCATCCCAGTAGGATAGTTGATGGCTTTGTTGTAATTCCAATGATCGGCAAAAGAGATCTTTTGTATTCTCCACCACCCTCCAGGAGAGATAACGGCTAACGCGACGAGCTGACTCTTCAGCTGCAATGCCTTTGCGCATCAGGTTGACATGCGTTTCCTGCAAAACTTGCACACTGATCGCCGGTAATTTGCGTGACGTCCATAAGTCCCGGATGAGCGCCTTGGCATGCTGATGTCTATCCCCAGCATCAACATCCTGCGCATAAATTAAAATATTTGAGTCTATAAATACTTGCATCTCAGCGGTTGTGCAGAGCTTCCCGGTTTAGGGGAGTCCCTCCCAGATGCAGCGCATTTTCCAGGTCTTCCAAAGCGCCTTTGCGTGACGCTTCATACGCATCACGATCCCGCAAGGCGGTCTCTATTAAGCTGGCTACCCATGCAGACACCGAGGTGTCCGCATCCACCGCTAGGTGCTTTACCCGGCCAATTAACTTTTCGTCGAGTTTTAAGGTGATATTTTTCATACCAAGCATTGTTGATGTGGCACAATAATCGTCAAGCACAATAATTGTGGTTAAGAGTAACGGCGTATTACACGCGGGTTAAGCACCAGCAGTTTAAAGAAAAATCGCATTTTTCTCAAAATTTCTTTAATGGTTTTTTGGAGTCAGGTGTTGTTTCATTGGGTAGGTATACTATTCTTCTACCTGCACAGCCAATTGAATGAAAGATCAGGACACAGAACAGGCGCGGTGGTTTGTTGATGAGGTATTGCCTCACGAGGACGATCTTCGTGGTTGGTTGAGTGCACGTTTTCCCTCAATCAAGGATGTCGACGACCTGGTTCAGGAATCGTTTTCACGCTTGCTCAAGGCCCATGACTCCGGGCCGATTGTTAATCCTCGGGCCTATCTGTTTGTGGTTTCCCGGAATCTGGCGCTTAATCAGTTGCGCCACCTGAAGTACGAGCGGCCCCAAGGCGCTAGGGAGGTCGATCCCCTCAGTATCCTGGACGAGGTGAACAGCCCGCCCGAGGCGATGATTCTCAAAGAAGAATTCCAACATTTAATCCATGCTATCCAATCCTTACCCGATCGTTGCCGCCAGGTAATGACCTTGCGTAAGATCTACGGTTTATCGCAAAAGGAGGTGGCCAAACAACTGGGCATATCCGTTCACACGGTTGAGGCCCAAGGTAGTATTGGACTGCGCAAGTGCATCGCCTATTTCCGCCAACATGGCTACTTCTCACACTTTGCAAAATGAAAGAGTCACCCTTAGAATTTCCTGAATCATCACAGATCGAGCGGATGGCCGCCGATTGGACCCTGCGCATAGACCGCGGGTTGACTCCGCAGGAGCAGGACGAATACACCGAATGGTTGGCCGAAGATCCGAGGCGCCGCGAGGCCATGGCCTTATACCAATGGGGCTGGGATGAATTTGATCGTTTGGCAGGACTGCAAACCACGCATCACGCGCGCCTCGATCCAGACCTCTTGGCGTCGGGAAGTGACTTTGCTCCCAAAGCCCATGCTAAACATAAATTGTTACCCTGGTTTGCCGCTCTTCCCGTCGCTGCCGCCTTGGCTTTGACGGTGTATCTTTCCTGGCCAGATACGGAGCCAGCTGGCCTGGAAGTCAACCCCGCCCTGGAATTGATGGCGCGTATCGAGCAACGAACTCTGGAAGATGGATCCCGGGTGGAAATCAATCGCGGGGCCGAGGTGGAAGTAGCCTATAACTCCGATAATCGCCTTGTTTACCTTAAAAAAGGAGAGGCCAACTTCGAAGTGGCCAAGGACCCGAATCGACCCTTCATTGTTAACGTGGCCGGAGTCGACGTCCGAGCCGTGGGCACCATCTTCAGTGTCAAGTTGTCCGAGGACGAAGTGGGCATTCTGGTGACCGAAGGCAAAGTCAGCGTGCAAACGTTTAATCCGGACTCCAACCCAATCGACCCTCAACCCGAATCCTTCCTGGAAGTGGGTCAGAAAGCCATTGTCAACCTGCGAAGCGAATCCCCTCAAGTCGAAGTGCTCAGCTTGAGCGACCCGGAGATCGAGGAAGCTACGCTTTGGCGGCCCCGCCTACTCGATTTCGATGCGGCTCCCCTGGGTGAGATTGTGGATGCATTCAACCGCTCTAATCCGATTCAGGTCGTTCTCGGAGATCCCTCCCTCGAAATGGTCAGCCTAAGCAGCTCCTTCTGGTCGGACAATGTGGAAGGATTCGTCCGGCTGATGGAGTCCAGCTTCGGTATGGAAGCCGAATGGCGCGGCAGTCGGGAGATAGTTCTCCGAACCGCAAATTAGCCCGGAGTTCTCTACCGATGATCGGTTTAAATGTAGGAGCGGCTTTACGCCGCGATCCTCAGCAAATGTTATCGGGGCATTACCAACGAGCGAAGCGAGGACACATCTACAAGCAAAGCGATGAATAACAAGCCCCTCCTACAAAATAGCTCCAAACATTAACTTCAAATCATGCGATTGTATCGCCCAACATACTTACTCTTCATTGCCATCGGATCACTTTTGCTCCTCCTCTCCTCCTGCACTGAAAAAGAAAAACTATCCCTGAATATCCCCGAAGGCTTTGCCACGAATACTTTAAAGGAATTCGCCAGGCAGGCAAACGTAGAAATTATTTTCGATCCACAAAGTGTTCATGGGGTTAAAACGAACGCCGTAAATGGGGACCATGACCCGCAATCCGCCCTGCGTATCATGCTTAAGGATACACCGCTCACCGTTGATTTTGATACTGAAACCGGAGCCTACGCAGTTATCCGTATCAAACTTTCCTACCATGATGATCGTATCCCTTTTTCTCGCACGATTGCCGCTGTTTGCTTCGGCGATCGTCCATAATAAACTCAAAAAATGACCATTAATCAAAATTTCTTTTAATGGAAAACGCGGCGTCGAGGTTTGTTCTTATTGGACAACCCAAACTCTTCTTATGTTCGACGTCGCGAAATCGCTTTCCCCTACATGTTTGTTTCGACACTTGGCTTTTGGTGCAGGCTATGCTTCGCGGCGGTTCTCCTCCTTATGTTCTCCGCAAGATCAATAGCCGCAGCCGCAGATCTCCAGTCATTTGAACTGGATGCTGGTGATGCTGAGCTTACGCTGAAGCAATTCGCCAAACAGGCACGGTTGGATATCGTCTTTGATCCCCAGAGCGTGGAGGGAGTTCAGACTCAGGAAGTAGTTGGGACGTTGTTACCGAGCATTGCGCTGGAGCGCATGCTTGAAGGCACGCCCCTGGTTTTCAAAGAAGATTTGGAAACCGGAGCGTTTGCCGTTACCCGGTCGGAGGTTCCGCCGGGAGACCTAACAACCCGATACACTGAACCCCTAATTGAGGAAGAAACTGAAATGAAGGCTAAAAAGAACAATTGGTTAAAAACAGTGGCTGCCGTGCTAACGCTTGCGATTGGTACTATGCCAAGCCAGGTAAGCGCCCAGGAAAACGAGGAAGAACAGGTATTTGAACTCTCACCCTTCAATGTCGACGTCAGTGAAGACACAGGCTACCTTGCCAAGTATTCTTTATCGGGTAGTCGATTGAGGTTAAATCTGGAAGATGTAACCGTCCCGATAGACATCATCACAGCCGAGATGATTGAAGATTTGGGAGCAACCACAATGGATGATCTTTACGATGTGATATCCAATTTTGAAGATAATGGAAATCCGGTTTTCGACGCCGTATATGATAGTGGCAATATCTTCAGGATACGTGGTTTCACCAGCAATGTTACGCTGCGTAATTTCCTTCGAGGCACCACTCCTTTCGAGGCTTATAATGCTTCGAGATTGGTTGCGGCCAAGGGTCCAAATTCAATTCTATTCGGGTCGGGTCCAAGTGGCGGGTCTCTAAATTACTTCACCAAAAAATACATCATAGGTGGTACCGACCGCACTAAGATTTCACTAAGAGCTGACAGTTGGGGGTCGTTGCGAGCCACATTTAACACCGACAAGACACTTATCGACGGGAAATGGGGCTTGCATGTTGCCGTCTTGAATGAAGAGCAGCAATTTGAAATTGAGCCGTCATATTGGAAGAAAAATGCATACTATCTGAACTCGACCGCGAAATTATCGGAAAGCACCCATTTGAGTGTTAGCTATGAAAGTAGAAGTGATGAAGTTTTTCAGCCTAGCGTTAATTTCACAAACTTAACTGACTATTATACAAGATGGGGGGACTTTGGAAACCCTCAGGTTTCAGGAACAAGTAGTGCCAACCGTAGGGCCACTTTGACCTATGCAGATGGTTCAACTGAAATGATAAACAATCTGAGAGATTTCGGTTTGGAGCGATTTGGTGGTTCTAATCCGGCCTACACATTTTTCGATGGTGAAGCAGAAGAGTACCGGGGGCTCGCTTTCACCGACCGCACCCGTGTGCGGTATCCAATAGAAACAAATGGAAACTTTTACACGAATAGAAGTTTCCTTGTCGATCAAGTGGATCCAGGTGTTTGGCCAAGAAATGTGGCTACCTCAGGCTTGAACAATGGAACCTGGGTCGATTATGAGGCCATAGACGCTACTCTTGAGCAGAAAATAGGGGAAAATTTGCATTTACAGTTTGTCGTTGGCAGCAATGACTCTGAGCGGTTACAAACTCAGCTTTCTGCTCGACAACTCTACCGCGATCCAAATTATTATTTAGACGACGGCGCAAGGTTAAATCCACACTTTGGGGATTACTATATCGAGGTTAATGGACCCGTTAACTTTCATCGGCCATTTACTGCTAAAACCTATACCCTAACGGCGGCTTACAACTTGAACTTAGAAGATAGGGTTGAATCGAAGCTTTGGGGTAAGTTGCTGGGAAACCACAATTTTGCAGTTATGCATTCAAACGTTGAGGAAACAGGTGGAATTTATCGAAACAGGTTGTTGGTTACTGGAACTCCGGACGGACCGTTGAATATTACGAACTATCTTAGTGGCAATTACCGTGCCAGAATTCGTGAGTACGTAGATCCAATAAATGATCCTGCCAATGCGCATCTGAAGGACTACCGTGAATATGCTCTGTCGAAAGAGCCATTTGAGATAGATGGCTATACGCTTCAGAATGTAGATGGCGCTGCCGGCGCCCCTGGTATGTCAGGTACGGATGTTATTTCTAATATGTTTGTGAGCCAAAGCCATTTTTGGGACAATAGGGTTATTGTGAATTTTGGCTACCGTGCTGAAGATATAGATTTCCGTAGGTGGCTATATGCTAGTAACCCGAAGGTGGGCAGGTTGTACACAGCCTATGAACCATTGACTAGAGCGCAATTTGCAGATCCTGACTTTGTTCGAACTCTCACCGATGATCCCAGTCAAAAATTTGATGTTCCGGATCTTGTATATGACTCGGTTTCTGGTGTTTCTCGTAACCTTGGAGCAATTTTTAGAGTCACTCAAAACATCGCTATAGCTGCTAATAGAGCCAATAATATCAATCCGGCATCATCTCGT
Source organism: Opitutales bacterium (assembly GCA_965250065.1). Taxonomy (GTDB): domain Bacteria; phylum Verrucomicrobiota; class Verrucomicrobiia; order Opitutales; family UBA2995; genus JAABVD01. The sequence continues at coordinate 2,817,712 of OZ252288.1, read as the reverse complement.
GCAGGAATATATGGTACCCCGCTTCCTTTCCAATCGGGCGATAGCGAAGAATTGGGACTCCGCGCGAACTTTCTTGATGGAACCTTGCGAATTGAATACAATAACTACGTTACGACCAATCTCAACCAGACCCGTTCCCAGGGCCAACTTCGCGTCCCTTTTGGTGATGCGCAAAACATGTCGGCAATACTGTTTCAGCAAGGGGAAATTGCGGTAGATCCTTTTGAGACTGGATTGGGGTGGGACACCCGTGACATCCAGGCCAGAGGTCATGAAATGTCGGTTCACTATTCAAAGGGACCATTCAGCGGACGTCTCGCTGTGAGTTACAATACCAACGAGCAGACTAACGTAGGTAATCAATTTGCGATGTGGTGGAATGCCAACAAAGACCTTGTAGCTGAATTCGCCCGCGGCCCCGGAGGTGAACTAGTCAACGAAGAATCTACTTCTGCAACTCCCGAAACATTTGCCGACTCCTATCAAGATGCTCTTGTAAGGTTGGAGAGTCAAAGAGCGCTTGAAGGACAACAAGATCCAAATCTCACGAGTTGGGCGGTAAAATTTCTTGGCAAATACCGCTTCAATGAGGGTCGTTGGAAAGGCCTTGAAACTGGCGCTAATATTGCCTGGTATGACGATTCGATTTCTGGCTATTGGAAAATGGCGGATCGAAACTTCGATTTCGATCGTCCATTTAAAGCCAAAGGCCGTACCGTCGTTAATTACTTCACGAGCTACAGGAAGAAACTGTCATTGGCTGGTCGAGAAGTAACCTGGAAGGTACAGTTGAATATTAATAATCTCTTCGATGAAAATGATCCAACGATCCGAAATTTTGCAAACACAGCCCCTGAGGATGGATCACTCGTTCTGGCTAATGGATTGAGATACCATAAAGGGCGTCAGTTTTTGCTTACCAATACCTTCACATTCTAGCCCAGATGTCTCACTACCGAGCGAACGCGACATCTTGCCTACCGAGCGAACGAAGGTCGTGCTGGTGCGGCCCATCGAGCCGATCCACGGGTGAAAAGCCAGACGGGGCGCACCCCGCCATCGTGCACGCCCGTCGGGGTCATGCCTTGCATTTTTGCAGCCATGCCAAAATGCAAGGCTTGACCCCTTCCCCCGCGACATGCCTTACAGGGTCAGTCGTCTTGTAAAAGTGTATGGAGTACAACGGAATACAGTTTTTAAGACCTGACCCTTTTCTTTCGGAAGGCATCACTTTTCTACGGCATGACCCCGGCTGGCGCCCATACTATATTCCTCTACAAACGCGCTTAACTAAGCGCTATTCAGGCTTGACCCCTTCCCCCGCGACCTGCAATTCCCGTCGGGGTCATTCCTTGCAATCTTGCATGCTAATGCGGGATTTAAGGTTGTTATTCTCGCTATGCTCGTTGAGGTGTCGTCGCATTCGCTCCTCGGTAGACCCCTTCCCCCGCGTTTTAGTTTACCAGTGTAAACAGCAAATGACTCGAGTTTCGGAAACCTTGGATTTACCATTTCTACTAGTGCACGAATAGAAACAGCAGTAAATCCAGATGAAACAGGGAATAGACTTACATACGCATGGATTAATCCTTGGGCTGGTAGCATTTAAGATCCCTATCAGAGCAACGGCGGACCTGACCATTCTACTCGAGGGCACAGACTGCTCTCGCCACATGAGGTTCAGCCTCAATTCAGGCATCGGAGCAACTTTTCACCAGCCCTTCAATAAGAGCATTTACGATCTGGGTGAGGGCAATCACCAAAAAGGAGGACACCCTCCTTAAATTCCGGTTCTGATTCTGAACCTCCTCATCATCCAGCGTTACTACAATCCGAGCGAAGAAGAGAGACGGAGTTTCAGATTCCGGACCACTTTAGTTCTCAACATTTTTGGGACTTTGCTAGGCGGCTGAGAAGTTTGTTGAAACCTCTCAAGCAACCAGCGCCGAGGTCCAAGGCTCCCACGCAATCGCAAGGTCAAAAACATGATCCAACAAAAAGGCTACCGCAACCATCCCCTGACCACATATCAGAACAAGATCAAATGGCTCAAGAGTAAGACCCGCCGCCGGGTGGAAAACCTGGCCGGCTTCCAGGCATATTGCAAAATTTGTATTCCCATTTTTGCTTTCTTGTTGTGGCCCGATGGTCGTTAATTCAGCTACTGTTGAATGGGATAGTGGAGGCCAACAGGCTAATTGGGATGTCGTTGAGAACTGGGATACGGATGCTCTACCCACATCCTCAGATACCGTTGCGCTGAGAAATGGCGACAGGGTCCAGTATACAGCATCTTCTGGGACAACTCTTATTTCTAGATTGTTACTCGGAGATAGCGCTACTGATAACAAGGGAGAATTGAAGGTCTCTGGTGGAACTTTGAAGACGATAACCTCTGGAAATGCTGTTGTAAGCGAAATTGGCCGTGGGCAAATGGGACGCTTATCATTGAATGGAGGATCAACAACTGTCAATTTTGGACATCGGATTCGAATCGGTAGCGGAATAGATGGCTTTGGCCGCCTTTCAGTGAGTGGTGACGCCAGTTTGGTTGTTGAGCGGGCTGGCAATTCATCAATTGATACCAATTACGGTCCAGTTTCAATTGATTTAGGCGATGACGACGAGGGAGCACTTGGAGAAATTCGAATAGTTGGAGGTTCGCTCACAACCCGAACCGGTATCGTTATTGGTGGTAATGGCATATTTAGGGTTAGAAATTCAGGCCCGACTGAGATTGGTATTGGTTCCCATGGTACTCTTGACGGGTTTTGGTTGCAAAAGGAAGGTGGTATTCTATGCGTCAATATCGATGACACTGCTACCGGCATAACTCCCATTTTTATTGACGAAGTTGATACTTCCAATGGTTCGGCCGGTGACGTAGTGTTCGCAGATGGCGCACTGCTCTATGTAGATTTCAAAGAAGCAAGCAATCTGGGTACTTTCACCGTGATGGAATGGGAAGGAAGTGTTACCGACAATGGATTAGCATTCCACCCGGATGTAAATACGGATGTTTGGAGTTTTGAAATCGATACAGCTGATAAAGAATTGAGAGTCACTGCGGCTACACCAACTTCTCTTTCCAGCATTATTTGGAGAAATACCGCCAATAATTATTTAACTGCAACAACAGGTGTCAAAGACAATAACTTCGCCAACAAGGTCAATTGGGGCTGGGACGGTGATCTGACTGGCGCAAAAGCAAAAATCGATTTCGATGGAGTTAATAGAGCTGTACTAAACAGTGAATTGACTGACAATTTCGCTGCCCTGGAAATTGGATGTAATGGTGGTAATGGCGAATTTGAACAGAGTGGTGGCTCCTTGAGAGCGACTGCAAATTCCGCGGCTGTAAGTAGCATAGGTCGGAACCAAACCGGCACCTGGATAATGAGTGGTGGCACCGCTGAGATTAATGCTATTCGGATCGGCCTTGGGGATGGCGCCGGGAACATGATCATTGAAGATGGCGCTCTCACTATTAAACGAGCATATGGCCAAAATCTTGACCGTTACAGTCTTTTCGTGGGTAGTGGTGGCACAGCGAATTTCGAGATTTCAGGAGGGTCGTTGACGACGCGTAGCGGAGTTAAATTGAGCGATAAGGGAACTTTTAGTGTACGTGGCAGCGGTGCAACCATCGGGATTGGCAGCGAAGGTACTGAGGATGGCCGTTGGGTCCAGGAATCGGGCGGGCTACTCGAAGTTATGATTGATGATACCGATACTGGCGTAACAAAGATTGTAGTTGAGGAAACTGATGGCTTGTCGAACGAATCCTATAATGGTGATGTTACTTTTGAAAAAGACGCTCTACTGGCTCCATCTTTTTGGGGAAAAGCCAAAACCTATGATCCTGATGATCCTGAAAGTTCTGAAGGTCCTTACACTTACACCATCATGGAATGGGATGGAACTGTTACCGACAATGGATTAGCATTCCACGAGGATGTAAATGAGGATGTTTGGAGTTTCAATGTCGACGCAACTAACAAACGCCTGACGGTCACTGCGCAAGATACGGGTTCAGATTACACTGCTATTACCGTTGATTCAATCGAAGAACTGCGGCAATATCTCGATCGAGAATACCACGATATTACAATGGAGCCAGGCACGTATGAGCTGACTGGGCCCACTACTCGGCCTGCGGCTAGCGATGAAGGGGGACGATTTCTTGATTTTAGAGGCGAGAATTCGAAATACGTTTTTACGGATGTGCACATAAAGGTGGATACGCAAGAAATTGATGGATACGGATCCGTTTATGGTCTCTATGTAATTCATGTTACAGGTGATAATATTGAAGTGGATGGGCTGACCCTCAGCATGGAAAAACGAACGCTTAAAGGTAAGGACAAATATGGATTGGATCAGGAGTGGTACCACAAGGACGAATGTAGTCTGGTCAGGGTTATTGGCTCGGATACAACTATTAAGAATTGCGATTTTACTACTGGAGGTTCCTACCCTTACGGTTATAGTGACGCATTTGGTAAAGGCCGACGACCGGTTGGTGAAAACGGCGAGGCTATTGTCCCGCATATTACCGCACAAAAAATGAGCGGTTTCCTCATAACTGAAGGCGCCTCCAATGTTAAAGTAGAAAACGTTACTCTAAATATGAAAAGTTATGGCCACGGATTTTATATTCAATTAGGCGCTAAGGATATTGAATACATAAACTGTACAATCCTTGGTGACGACATGACGAATAGTGACGATATTATAGCACATCCGGAGTATCAAAAATGGGGATTTGCAACCTACAAGACGCCAATCCCGAGCGATATACGTATTTCGAAACATGAGGGAGGTATTCGCGCATATTATAATGACGATTATCAAACAAATGGCTATCCAGAGAGAGTCAAAAACGTTACTATCGATAATTGCCGGATAGAACGCATGCGTGATGCTACCGCTTTCGGTGATGCCGCTGGATATTTACGCGTGTCAGATACAGAGGTTTACGAGTGTGAAATGGGCTTTGGTACTAATGGATTTGGCACTGAAAATACTTTTACTAATTGCAAAGGTGATGCCTTGAACGGACCACTAATTTACTTTCAACGTTCTGTCGCCGATAATTCAACAAGTATGGAAATTGAGCTTACCGGGGATTGTCCGGGGAAGGGGATTTGGCCGATAGCCCTTATCAGTGGAAATGATAATGAGATTACTTTGACAAGTTCTGCGAAACCCGGAGTTTATTCAAAAGGAGCTTATGTAAATCTATCTCAAAAATGGCGTGAATGGCGCCATCCGCCCGATTCTGATATCGATGAAGAGCAATCGAACCATTATGCGGAATCTTCTACTGGAAACACGATTCGCAATCGCACCGATCAGATATTAGTGTTCGGAGAAAATGCTGAAGATAATGATGAAGATTGTGAGTCGTGGGGACCAGTAATTGATAAAGGTAGCGATAATGAATACGATGGTAGTGATCTCGTTTCAGGACCCATCGTAGTTGGAGATACTTGGGGTTCATATACGGTATACGAAGGATTAGAGGTCTACTACTCCGATAATTACCCGGTCTACGCCTGGGGTGTGCCCATTACCCCTAACCGCCCTAACTGGACGACGCCTGGGATGCCGATATCTTACATCATCTCCCCCGATTTACCCGACGACCTGGATTTCGACGCAACTACCGGGGTGATCTCGGGCACGCCCACAGAGCTAAGCGACGAAACCACTTACTTGGTGAAGGCATATTACACTGCAAATATCTATGCCACGGTGGACTTGCGCATCACTGTCAACGACGTGGTGGCCATTCTCCTGGAGGGCACAGACGAATCTCCCGACATGAGGGTCACCTTCAACGGATCGGGGTCGTGGGTAACGGCGGGATCCACCGTAGAGACGTTTAGGATCGCAAGCGATAAGGTAGCGAATAGTTCGCACTACAGCCTGGGTGGCACAAGAAAAGAAGGAATTCGCGATGTTCTAATCACTGGAGGCACTGGAGACACTGGAGACAACCCCCTGAAACCGGCCCTGAGCGGCAACTTCGATAGGGGGCAGTATGTGGCGTTGAACCCCGCGATACAGATGACTGCCGACGTGTGTAAGACCCCCTTCAACGTCATCGGATTGCTCTTCGATGACGATGAAGATGAAGGCGCCGGCAAAGACGACATCGTCCTGGTGACTGATCAACCGGAAAACACCACCACTTGGCCTGCCGGCACCAAGATTACCTACACGGTGGGAGCCACCGCTAGATTCAGCCTCGATTCAGATATCGAAGCACATTTCGACGATGCCTTCAATAAAGGCACCTACACGCTGGATGATGGTTTGGTCGGCAGCCTCGAGATTGATGAAACCGTGGCGCCGAGCAACCTGAATTATGACACGAACACCGTGACCTACACCCTGGGCGAGGAAATTACCGCTAACGAGCCTTCATCGAACGGTAGCGCGGTGGACTCATACTCGATTGATCCCGCGCTGCCTGAGGGGCTGAATTTTAATACGGCTACCGGGGTTATTTCGGGCACACCGAGCGCGCCGAGCGGGGAGACCACTTACACGGTAACGGCGGAAAACACAGCGGGCTGGGTCACGAAGACGTTGACTATCACCGTCAACGACGTGGTGGCCATTCTTCTGGAGGGCATAGACTACTCTCGCAAAATGAGGGTCACCTTCAACGGAATAACGGGATCGTGGGTGACGGCGGCAGCAACCGCAAGCGCGTTTGCCTACGACGACCAGGACGTGGCGAATAGTGATGACGAAAGCCTGAAAAACGACCAGGAAATCGGCGAAACAAAAGAAGGAATTCGGGACGTTCAAATCACTGGTGGCGACCCCATGAATGCGGCCCTGAACGGTAGTAACGACGCTTATCCTAAGGGGCAATATGTGGCGTTGGACACCCCGATAACCATGGAGGCCGACCAGGACCCGAGCGAATTCAATGTCATCGGATTGCTCTTCGATGACGATAGTACCGATCCAACCACCAACGGAGACGACATCGTCCTGGTGACCGATCAACCAGACACCACCACTTGGCCTGCCGGCACTAAGATTACCTACACCGCAGGAGCCACCGCTACCTTCAGCCGCGATTCATCCATCGGAGCAGATTTCGACGATGCCTTCAATATAGGCGTCTATACGCTAAATGAGGGTTTGGTCGGGAGCCTCCAGATTGATGAAACCGTAGCTCCGAGCGAGCTGGAATATCCCACGGACGACAACGACACCCTGATCTTCTCCCTGGGTGTGCCCGTCGAATACGTGCCTACATCGGAAGGTAGCGCGGTGGACGATTACGAGATCTCGCCCGTCCAGTTGCCTGCGGGGCTGAATTTTAACACAACTACCGGGGTGATTTCGGGCACGCCCACCGAGCTGAGCGCGGCGACCGATTACACGGTGACGGCGACCAACACAGCGGGCTCGTCGACCCCGGTGACGTTGAAGATCATTGTCAACGACGTGGTGGCCATTCTCCTGGAGGGCACAAAGGACGTCTACAAGATGAGGGTCACCTTCAACGGAGAGACGGGATCGTGGGTGACGGCGGCAGATACCGAAAAAGCCTTTACCTACGACGACGACGACGTAGCCAATAGTAATGACGATAGCCTGGGCAACTTAAGCAGAGAAGGATTTAAGGTTGATCGAATCACCGGAGGCAACGCCATGAATGCGGCGCTGAACGACACTGATTTCACCGGTCTACCTGCGTATCCTGAGGGGCAGTATGTGGCGTTGGCCACCGAGATAGCCATGACCGCTACGATCCCCAACGCGGACCCGAGCGATTTCAAGGTCATCGGATTGCTCTTCAATGACGATAGTACCGATCCAACCCCCAACGGAGACGACATTGTCCTGGTGACCGATCAACCGGAAGACACCACCACTTGGCCTGCCGGCACTAAGATTACCTACACCGTAGGAGCATCCACAACCTTCAGCCTCAATTCAAACCTCGGAGCAGATTTCGACGATGCCTTCAATATCGACGTCTATACGCTAAATGAGGGTTTGGTCGGGAGCCTCGAGATTAAGGAAACCAGGGCGCCGACCAACCTGAAATATACCCAGGACAACACCCTGACTTTCACCCTGGGCGTGAACACCGAATACGTGCCTACATCGGACGGTAGCGCGGTGGACACTTACACGATTACGCCCGCGTTGCCTGACGGGTTGAGTTTGAGTGCGAGCGGGGTGATTTCGGGCGCGCCCACCGGGCTGGACGCGGCGACCAGTTACACGGTAACGGCGACCAACACAGCGCCGGACTCGACCACGGCGACGTTGACTATCACCGTCAACGACGTGGTGGTCATTCTCCTGGAGGGCACAACAGGCGTCTCCCAGATGAGGGTCACCTTCAAGGGAGAGACGGGATCGTGGGTGACGGCGGAATCCACCGTAGCGGCGTTTGAATACAACAATTCGAACGTATTGAATAGTAATGACGAAAGCCTGAACAACGACCAGGGCACCGGCGAAACAAAAGAAGGAATTCGGGATCTTAAAATCACTGGAGGCAATGCCATAAATACGGAGCTGGGCGGCATTTATGTTATGGGGCAGTATGTGGCGTTGGACCCCTCGATAGCCATGGAGGCGGAGACCGACGGGGGCTCGAGCGAATTCAAGGTCATCGGATTGCTCTTCGATGACGATGGCGAATCAATAGTCAACGAAGATGACATCACCCTGGTGACCGATCAACCAGAAGACACCACCACCTGGCTTGCCGGCACCAAGATTACCTACACGGTGGGAGACACCGCTACCTTCAGCCTCAATATCGATCCCGTTCAAGGCATCGGAGCAGATTTCGACGATGCCTTCAATATCGGCGCCTACACGCTGGATGAGGGTTTGGTCGGGCGCCTCAAGATTGCTTATCCTGTGATTCCGAGCGAACTGAAATATACCACCGACGACACCCTGACCTTCACCCTGGACGAGGCCGCCGAATTCGTGCCTACATCGGAAGGTAGCGCGGTGGACTCTTACGAGATTGATCCCGCCAAGGAGCAGCTGCCTGCGGGGCTGGATTTTGACAAAGATACCGGGGTGATTTCGGGCACGCCCACCGAGCTGAGCGCGGCGACCGAATACACGGTGACGGCGATCAACACAGCGGGCGAGGACGACGTGACGTTGACTATCACCGTCAACGACAGGGCGCCGAGTGCGCTGAGTTATACCAACAACTCGGCGGTCTACACCAAGGGTGTGACCATTACCGATAACAGCCCTTCCTCGAGCGGAGGCGCGGTGGTGTCTTACTCGATTTCGCCTGCCTTGCCTGCGGAGCTGGAATTTGACCAACCTACCGGGGAGATTTCGGGAACGCCCACCGAGCTGAGCTCCTCGGTTTATTACACGGTGACGGCGACCAACACCGGGGGCTCGGCCACGGCGACGTTGATTATCACCGTCAACGACGAGGCGCCGAGCAATCTGAGATATACCACCAACTCGGCGACCTACTACGTGGGCGTGGTGATCATTACCCCTAACGCGCCTTCCTCGACGGGAGGCGCGGTGGTGTCTTACCAGATCTCGCCCTCCCTGCCTGATGGGCTGGAATTTGACCAAGTTAGCGGGGAGATTTCGGGAACGCCCACCGAGCTGAGCTCAGAGACCGAATACACGGTGACGGCGGCCAACACAGGGGGCTGGGTCACGGCGAAGTTGACTATCACCGTCAGACACGAGGCGCCGAGCAATCTGAGATATACCACCAATCCGGCGATCTACACCAAGGACGTGGAAATTGCCGATAACGTGCCTTCCTCGACGGGAGGCGCGGTGGGGTCTTACCAGATCTCGCCCTCCCTGCCTGATGGGCTGAATTTTGATCCGGCTACCGGGGTGATTTCGGGCACGCCCAACGAGCTGAGCGCGGAAACCGATTACACAGTGACGGCAATCAACACCGGGGGCTCGGACACGGTGAAGTTGACTATCACCGTCAACCACGAGGCGCCGAGCAATCTGAGTTATACCACCAATCCGGCGATCTACACCAAGGACGTGGAAATTGCCGATAACGTGCCTACCTCGACGGGAGGCGCGGTGGGGAATTACTCGATTTCCCCTGCCTTGCCTGCGGGGCTGAGTTTGAGTACGAGTAGCGGGGTGATTTCGGGCACGCCCAACGCGGTGAGCCCGGCGACCGATTACACAGTGACGGCGACCAACACAGCGGGCTCGGCCACGGTGACCTTGCGTATTACGGTCAACGACCAAAAGCACCTGGTCCTTCTCCTGAAGGGCACAAGTGGCTCTCGCGACATGAGGGTCACCTTCAACGGAACGGGATCGTGGGTAACGGCGGCAGAAACCGCCAACGCGTTTACCTACGGCGACCCACAGGTAGCGAATAGTTCGGACTCAAGCCTGACCAATGCCGAAAGCAAAGAAGGATTTCAGGATCTTCTAATCACTGGAGGCGACCCCATGAAGGCGGCGCTGAGCGACAGCTCTGAGAACGGACAATATGTGGCCTTGGCCACTCCGATAGCCATGACCAGCGATGACGGTGCGGGTCCGTTTAGCTTCAACGTCATCGGATTGCTCTTCGATGACGATAGTACCGATTCAACCCCCAACGGAGACGACATCGTCCTGGTGACCGATCAACCGGACACCACCACTTGGCCTGCCGGCACCGAGATTTCCTACACGGTGGGAGCCTCCGCTACCTTCAGCCTCGATTCAACTATCGGAGCAGATTTCGACGAAGCCTTCAATCAAGACATTTACGATCTGGATGAGGGTTTGGTCGGGAGCCTCAAGCTTGTCGAAATTGTGGCACTAACCAACCTGAAATATACCACCGACGACACCCTGACCTTCACCCGGAGCGTGTACGCCGAATACGTGCCTACATCGGACGGTAGCGCGGTGGACTTTTACGAGATTGATCCCCCCGCCGAACAGTTGCCTGCGGGGCTGAATTTTAGCACGACTACCGGGGTTATTTGGGGCACGCCCAGCGAGCTGAGCGCGGCGACCGATTACACGGTAACCGCATACATCTCCGATGGCTCGACCTCGGTGAGCTTGACTATCACCGTCAACGACGTGGCGCCGAGCGGTCTGAGTTATACCACCAACCCGGCGATCTACACCGTGGGTACGGCCATTACCGATAACGCGCCTTCCTCGACGGGCGGCGAGGTGGTGTCTTACTCGATTGTTCCGGAGCAGTTGCCTGACGGGTTGAGTTTGAGTGCGAGCGGGGTTATTTCGGGCACGCCGGCGGAGCCGAGTGTGGGGACCACTTACACGGTGACGGCGACCAACACCGGGGGCTCGGCCACGGTGAACTTGACTATCACCGTCAACGACGTGGCGCCGAGTGGGCTGAGTTATGCCACCAACCCGGCGATCTACACCAAGGACGTGACCATTACCGATAACAGTCCTTCCTCGACGGGAGGTAATGTGGTGTCTTACTTGATTTCCCCTGCCTTGCCTGCGGGGCTGAGTTTGGATACCGCTACCGGGGTTATTTCGGGCACGCCCAGCGAGCTGAGCGCGGCGACCGAATACACGGTAACCGCATACAACTCCGATGGCTCGACCTCGGTGAGCTTGACTATCACCGTCAACGACGTGGCGCCGAGCGCGCTGAGTTATGCCACCAACCCGGCGATCTACACCAAGGACGTGCCCATTACCGCGAACGAGCCTACCTCGACGGGAGGCGCGGTGGTGTCTTACTCGATTTCGCCCTCCTTGCCTGCGGGGTTGAGTTTGAGTGCGAGCGGGGTGATTTCAGGCACGCCCACCGCGGTGAGCCCGGCGACCACTTACACGGTGACGGCAACCAACTCCGTAGGCTCGGTCACGGCGACGTTGCGTATAGCCGTCAACGACCCAAAGCACCTGGTCCTTCTCCTGAAGGGCACAAGTGGCTCTCGCGACATGACGGTCACCTTCAACGGAACCGGATCGTGGGTAGCGAAAGGGCCCACCGCCAGCGCGTTTACCCACGACGACGACGACGTAGCCAATAGTGATGACGCAAGCCTGAACAACGACCAGGGCAACGGGGAAACAAAAGAAGGATTTCGGGATGTTCAAATCACCGGTGGCGACCCCATGAATGCGGCCCTGAGCGTCGGTTTTACTGATGGGCAGTACGTGGCGTTGGACACCTCGATAACCATGATCCCCGACGGCGACCAGACGAGCTCCTTCGAAGTCATCGGATTGCTCTTCAATGACGATACAGAGAGCGGCGAAGACCAAATCGTCCTGGTGACCGATGAACCGGACACCACCACTTGGTCTGTCGGAACCGAGATCTCCTACGCCGTAGGAGCCTCCACTACCTTCAGCCTCGATTCATCCATCGAAGCACATTTCGACGAAGCCTTCAACCAGGACATTTACGACCTGGATGAGGGTTTGGTCGGGAGCCTCAAGCTTGGTGAAATTGTGCCTGACGAGGCGCCGAGTGGGCTGACATACGGCGACAACAACACCCTGACCTTCACCCTGGGCGAGGAAATTACCTCTATCGAGCCTACTACATCGGGCGGTAGCGCGGTGGGGTCTTACTCGATTGCGCCCGATTTGCCTGCGGGGCTGAGTTTGGATACCGCTACCGGGGAGATTTCGGGCACGCCCAGCGAGCTGAGCGCGGCGACCAGTTACACGGTAACCGCAAACAACTCCGGGGGCTCGGCCACGGCGACGTTGAATATCGCCGTCAACGACGTGGCGCCGAGCAATCTGAGTTATACCACCCACTCGGCGGTCTACACCAAGGGCGTGGAAATTGCCAATAACAGCCCTTCCTCGAGCGGAGGCGCGGTGGTGTCTTACTCGATCACGCCTGCCTTGCCTGCGGGGCTGAGTTTGAGTACGAGTAGCGGGGTGATTTCGGGCACGCCCAGCGCGGTGAGCGCGGCGACCGATTACACGGTGAAGGCGATCAACACAGGGGGTAGGGCCAGGGTGAACTTGCGCATCACCGTCAACGACGTGGCGCCGAGCGATCTGAGTTATACCACCCACTCGGCGGTCTACACCAAGGGTGTGGCCATTACCAATAACGGCCCTTCGTCGGCGGGAGGCGCGGTGGTGTCTTACTCGATTTCCCCTGCCTTGCCTGCGGGGCTGAGTTTTGATACTGCTACCGGGGTGATTTCGGGCAAGCCCACCGCGGTGAGCCCGGCGGCCAGTTACACGGTAACGGCAACCAACTCCGGGGGCTCGGCCAGGGTGAACTTGCGCATCACCGTCAACGACGTGGCGCCGAGCGATCTGAGTTATACCACCCACTCGGCGGTCTACACCAAGGGTGTGGCCATTACCAATAACGGCCCTTCGTCGGCGGGCGGCGCGGTGGTGTCTTACTCGATTTCCCCTGCCTTGCCTGCGGGGCTGAGTTTTGATACTGCTACCGGGGTGATTTCGGGCAAGCCCACCGCGGTGAGCCCGGCGGCCAGTTACACGGTAACGGCAACCAACTCCGGGGGCTCGGCCAGGGTGAACTTGCGCATCACCGTCAACGACATGGCGCCGAGCGCGCTGAGTTATACCAACAACCCGGCGATCTACACCAAGGGTGAGGCCATTACCGATAACAGCCCTTCGTCGGCGGGAGGCGCGGTGGTGTCTTACTCGATTTCGCCTGCCTTGCCTGCGGGGCTGAGTTTGGATACTGCTACCGGGGTGATTTCGGGCGCGCCCACCGCGGTGAGCCCGGCGGCTCATTACACGGTGAGGGCGACCAACACAGGGGGTAGGGCCAGGGTGACCTTGCGCATCACCGTCAACGACATGGCGCCAAGCGCGCTTAGTTATGCCCTCAACCCGGCGATCTACACCAAGGACGTGGGCATTACCGATAACACGCCCTCATCCGCGGGCGGCGCGGTGGTGTCTTACTCGATTTCCCCTGCTTTGCCTGCGAGGCTGAGTTTGGATACCGCTACCGGGGTGATTTCAGGCACGCCCACCGTATTGAGTGCGGCAAACGATTACACGGTAACCGCAACCAACTCCGGGGGCTCGGCCAGGGTGAACTTGCGCATCACCGTCAACGACGAGGCGCCGAGCAATCTGAAATATGCCCTCAACCCGGCGATCTACACCAAGGACGTGGGCATTACCGATAACACGCCCTCATCCGCGGGCGGCGCGGTGGTGTCTTACTCGATTTCCCCTGCTTTGCCTGCGAGGCTGAGTTTGGATACCGCTACCGGGGTGATTTCAGGCACGCCCACCGTATTGAGTGCGGCAAACGATTACACGGTAACCGCAACCAACTCCGGGGGCTCGGCCACGGTGACCTTGCGCATCACCGTCAACGACGTGACGCCGAGCAATTTGAGTTATACCCCCAACCCGGCGATCTACACCAAGGGTGTGACCATTACCGATAACAGCCCTTCGTCGGCGGGCGGCGCGGTGGTGTCTTACTCGATTTCGCCTGCCTTGCCTGCGGGGCTGAGTTTGGATACTGCTACCGGGGTGATTTCGGGCACGCCCAACGCGGTGAGCGCGGCGACCGATTACACGGTGAAGGCGATCAACACAGGGGGTAGGGCCAGGGTGACCTTGCGCATCACCGTCAACGACGTGGCGCCGAGCAATCTGAGTTATACCCCCAACCCGGCGGTCTACACCAAGGGTGTGGCCATTACCAATAACGGCCCTTCGTCGGCGGGAGGCGCGGTGGTGTCTTACTCGATTTCGCCTGCCTTGCCTGCGGGGCTGAGTTTGGATACTGCTACCGGGGTGATTTCGGGCACGCCCAACGCGGTGAGCGCGGCGACCGATTACACGGTGAAGGCGATCAACACAGGGGGTAGGGCCAGGGTGACCTTGCGCATCACCGTCAACGACGTGGCGCCGAGCAATCTGAGTTATACCCCCAACCCGGCGGTCTACACCAAGGGTGTGGCCATTACCAATAACGGCCCTTCGTCGGCGGGAGGCGCGGTGGTGTCTTACTCGATTTCGCCTGCCTTGCCTGCGGGGCTGAGTTTTGATACTGCTACCGGGGTGATTTCGGGCAAGCCCAACGCGGTGAGCGCGGCGGCTCATTACACGGTGAAGGCGATCAACACAGGGGGTAGGGCCAGGGTGACCTTGCGCATCACCGTCAACGACGTGGCGCCGAGCAATCTGAGTTATACCCCCAACCCGGCGATCTACACCAAGGGTGTGACCATTACCGATAACAGCCCTTCGTCGGCGGGAGGCGCGGTGGTGTCTTACTCGATTTCGCCTGCCTTGCCTGCGGGGCTGAGTTTTGATACTGCTACCGGGGTGATTTCGGGCAAGCCCACCGCGGTGAGCGCGGCGGCTCATTACACGGTGAAGGCGACCAACACAGGGGGTAGGGCCAGGGTGACCTTGCGCATCACCGTCAACGACGTGGCGCCGAGCAATCTGAGTTATACCCCCAACCCGGCGATCTACACCAAGGGTGTGACCATTACCGATAACAGCCCTTCGTCGGCGGGCGGCGCGGTGGTGTCTTACTCGATTTCCCCTGCTTTGCCTGCGGGGCTGAGTTTGGATACTGCTACCGGGGTGATTTCAGGCACGCCCACCGCGGTGAGCGCGGCGACCAGTTACACGGTGAGGGCAACCAACTCCGGAGGCTGGGTCACGGCGACGTTGCGTATAGCCGTCAACGACGAAAAGCACCTGGTCCTTCTCCTGGAGGGCACAAGTGGCTCTCGCGACATGAGGGTCACCTTCAACGGAACGGGATCGTGGGTAGCAAAAGGGCCCACCGCCAGCGCGTTTACCCACGGTGACGACAACGTAGCCAATAGTTCGGACTCAAGCCTGGGCAACGCCGAAAGCAAAGAAGGATTTCAGGATGTTCAAATCACCGGAGGCGACCCCATGAAGGCGGCCCTGAACGGTCGTTTTACTGATGGTCAGTATGTGGCCTTCGCCAACCCGATAGCCATGACCGCCAACGCGGAACCGACCAGCTTCAACGTCATCGGATTGCTCTTCAATGACGATAACGATACAGACACCGGCCAAGACGAAATCGTCCTGGTGACCGATGAACCGGACACCACCACTTGGTCTGTCGGAACCGAGATCTCCTACGCCGTAGGAGCCTCTACTACCTTCAGCCTCGATTCAGGCATCGGAGCAACTTTTGACGATGCCTTCAACCAGGACATTTACGACCTGGATGAGGGTTTGGTCGGGAGCCTCAAGCTTGGTGAAATTGTGCCTGACGTGGCGCCGAGTGGGCTGAGTTATGCCAACAACCCGGCGATCTACACCAAGGGCGTGGAAATTACCAATAACAGCCCTTCCTCGAGCGGAGGCGCGGTGGTGTCTTACTCGATTGCACCCTCCTTGCCTGCGGGGCTGAGTTTTGATACCGCTACCGGGGTGATTTCGGGCAAGCCCAGAGAGCTGAGCGAGGAGACCGAATACACGGTGACGGCGACCAACACCAGGGGCTCGGCCACGGTGAGCTTGACTATCACCGTCAACGACGTGGCGCCGAGCAATCTGAAATATGCCCTCAACCCGGCGATCTACACCAAGGGTGAGGCCATTACCGATAACAGCCCTTCGTCGGCGGGAGGCGCGGTGGTGTCTTACTCGATTTCCCCTGCCTTGCCTGCGGGGCTGAGTTTGGATACTGCTACCGGGGTGATTTCGGGCAAGCCCACCGAGCTGAGCGCGGCGGCTCATTACACGGTGAGGGCGACCAACACAGGGGGTAGGGCCAGGGTGACCTTGCGCATCACCGTCAACGACATGGCGCCGAGCAATCTGAGTTATACCACCAACCCGGCGATCTACACCAAGGGTGTGACCATTACCAATAACAGCCCTTCGTCGGCGGGAGGCGCGGTGGTGTCTTACTCGATCACGCCCTCCCTGCCTGCGGGGCTGAGTTTGGATACTGCTACCGGGGTGATTTCGGGCAAGCCCACCGAGCTGAGCGCGGCGGCTCATTACACGGTGAGGGCGACCAACACAGGGGGTAGGGCCAGGGTGACCTTGCGCATCACCGTCAACGACATGGCGCCGAGCAATCTGAAATATGCCCTCAACCCGGCGATCTACACCAAGGACGTGGCCATTACCGATAACAGCCCTTCCTCGACGGGAGGTAATGTGGTGTCTTACTCGATTTCCCCTGCTTTGCCTGCGAGGCTGAGTTTGGATACCGCTACCGGGGTGATTTCAGGCACGCCCAACGCGGTGAGCGCGGCAGCTAACTACACGGTGACGGCGACCAACACCGGGGGCTCGGCCACGGTGACCTTGCGCATCACCGTCAACGACGTGACGCCGAGCAATTTGAGTTATACCCCCAACCCGGCGATCTACACCAAGGGTGTGACCATTACCGATAACAGCCCTTCGTCGAGCGGAGGCGCGGTGGTGTCTTACTCGATTTCGCCTGCCTTGCCTGCGGGGCTGAGTTTGGATACTGCTACCGGGGTGATTTCGGGCACGCCCACCGCGTTGAGCGCGGAAACCGATTACACAGTGACGGCGACCAACTCCGGGGGCTCGGCCACGGTGAGCTTGACTATCACCGTCAACGACGTGGCGCCGAGCAATTTGAGTTATACCCCCAACCCGGCGATCTACACCAAGGGTGAGGCCATTACCGATAACAGCCCTTCGTCGGCGGGAGGCGCGGTGGTGTCTTACTCGATTTCGCCTGCCTTGCCTGCGGGGCTGAGTTTGGATACTGCTACCGGGGTGATTTCGGGCAAACCCAGCGAGCTGAGCGCGGCGGCTCATTACACGGTGAGGGCGATCAACACAGGGGGTAGGGCCAGGGTGACCTTGCGCATCACCGTCAACGACATGGCGCCGAGCAATCTGAGTTATACCACCAACCCGGCGATCTACACCAAGGGTGAGGCCATTACCGATAACAGCCCTTCGTCGGCGGGAGGCGCGGTGGTGTCTTACTCGATTTCCCCTGCCTTGCCTGCGGGGCTGAGTTTTGATACTGCTACCGGGGTGATTTCGGGCAAGCCCACCGAGCTGAGCGCGGCGGCTCATTACACGGTGAGGGCGACCAACACAGGGGGTAGGGCCAGGGTGACCTTGCGCATCACCGTCAACGACATGGCGCCAAGCGCGCTTAGTTATGCCAACAACCCGGCGATCTACACCAAGGGTGTGGCCATTACCGATAACAGCCCTTCCTCGACGGGAGGTAATGTGGTGTCTTACTCGATTTCCCCTGCTTTGCCTGCGAGGCTGAGTTTGGATACCGCTACCGGGGTGATTTCAGGCAAGCCCAACGCGGTGAGCGCGGCAGCTAACTACACGGTGACGGCGACCAACACCGGGGGCTCGGCCACGGTGACCTTGCGCATCACCGTCAACGACGTGACGCCGAGCAATTTGAGTTATACCCCCAACCCGGCGATCTACACCAAGGGTGTGACCATTACCGATAACAGCCCTTCCTCGACGGGAGGCGCGGTGGTGTCTTACTCGATCACGCCCTCCTTGCCTGCGGGGCTGAGTTTGGATACCGCTACCGGGGTGATTTCGGGCACGCCCACTGCGGTGAGCGCTGCGACCAGTTACACGGTGAGGGCGACCAACACAGGGGGTAGGGTCGAGGTGACCTTGACTATCACCGTCAACGACGTGGCGCCGAGTGCGCTGAGTTATGCCACCAACCCGGCGATCTACACCAAGGACGTGACCATTACCGATAACAGCCCTTCCTCGACGGGAGGCGCGGTGGTGTCTTACTCGATCACGCCCTCCCTGCCTGCGAGGCTGAATTTTGATCCGGCTACCGGGGTGATTTCGGGCACGCCCACCGCGTTGAGCGCGGCGACCACTTACACGGTGACGGCGACCAACACAGGGGGCTCGGACACGGTGAGCTTGACTATCACCGTCAACAACGGGGCGCCGAGTGGGCTGAGTTATACCAACAACCCGGCGATCTACACCAAGGGTGTGACCATTACCAATAACAGCCCTTCCTCGACGGGAGGCGCGGTGGTGTCTTACTCGATTACGCCCTCCCTGCCTGCGGGGCTGAGTTTGGATACCGCTAGCGGGGTGATTTCGGGCACGCCCACCGCGTTGAGCGCGGCGACCGATTACACGGTGACGGCAACCAACTCCGGGGGCTCGGACACGGCGACGTTGAATATCGCGGTAAACGACGTGATGCCAAGCGCGCTGAGTTATGCCACCAACCCGGCGATCTACACCAAGGACGTGACCATTACCGATAACAGCCCTTCCTCGACGGGAGGCGCGGTGGTGTCTTACTCGATCACGCCCTCCTTGCCTGCGGGGCTGAATTTTAATCCGGCTACCGGGGTTATTTCGGGCACGCCCAGCGAGCTGAGCCCGGCGACCACTTACACGGTAAGGGCAACCAACTCCGGAGGCTCGGTCACGGCGACGTTGCGTATAGCCGTCAACGACCAAAAGCACCTGGTCCTTCTCCTGGAGGGCACAACAGGCGTCTCCCAGATGAGGGTCACCTTCAACGGAACGGGATCGTGGGTAATGAAATCCGACAGTGACACCTCGTTTAGCTTCGGCAGCTCGCAGGTAGCGAATAGTTCGAACGCAAGCCTGGGCGGCTCAAGTAAAGAAGCACTTCAGAATGTTCAGATCAGTGGAGGCAACCCCATGAATGTGGCGCTGAGCGGCAGCTTTGAGAACGGACAATATGTGGGCTTGGCCACTCCGATAGCCATGACCGGCGATGACGGTGCGGGTAGGTTTAGCTTCAACGTCATCGGATTGCTCTTCGATGACGATAGTACCGATTCAACCCCCAACGGAGACGACATCGTCCTGGTGACCGATCAACCAGACACCAGCAGTTGGACTTCTTACTTTACCGAGATTTTTTACACGGTAGGAGCATCCACCACCTTCAGCCTCGATTCAGGCATTGGAGCCACTTTTGACGAAGCCTTCAATAAAGGCTCCTACACGCTGGATGAGGGTTTGGTCGGGAGCCTCAAGATTGCTAATCCTGTGATTCCGAGCAATCTGCAATATACAAAGAGCGGCGAAGAAACCCCGACCCTGACCCTGACCTTCACCCGGGGTGTATTCGCCGAATACCTGCCTTCATCGGGCGGTAGCGCGGTGGACTCTTACGAGATTGATACTGCGCTGCCTGATGGGTTGCGTTTGCAAGAGACCGGGGTGATTTCGGGCACGCCCACCGTATGGAGCCCGGCGACCACTTACACGGTGACGGCGGAGAACACAACGGGCGAGGACGACGTGACGTTGACTATCACCGTCAAATTGCCGCTAATCACCGTCAACGACGGGGCGCCGAGTGCGCTGAGTTATACCACCAACCCGGCGACCTACACCAAGGACGTGGAAATTGCCGATAACGAGCCTTCCTCGAGCGGAGGCGCGGTAGTGTCTTACACGATTTCCCCTGCCTTGCCTGCGGGGCTGGAATTTGACCAAGCTACCGGGGAGATTTCGGGCACGCCCACCGAGCTGAGCGCGGCGACCAGTTACACAGTGAGGGCGACCAACACAGCGGGCTGGGTCGAGGTAACGTTGACTATCACCGTCAACGACGGGGCGCCGAGTGCGCTGAGTTATACCACCAACCCGGCGATCTACACCAAGGATTTGGCCATTGCCGATAACAGCCCTTCCTCGAGGGGAGGTAATGTGGCGTATTACTGGATCACGCCCGCGTTGCCAAGCGGGTTGAGTTTTGACAGGTATACCGGGGTTATTTCAGGCACGCCCACCGAGCTGAGCGCGGCGACGTATTACAAGGTGAGGGCGACCAACACATCATCGGGCTGGGTCGAGGTGACGTTGATGATCACCATTGTCAGCAAAGAATTGCAGGAATGGCGTCAGGCGCATTTCAGCGCGGAAGATTTGGAGAATCCGGCCATGCAAGCCACGGTATGGGGCAACATGGCCAATCCGGACGGGGATCGCTGGATGAATTCATTCGAGTTCTTCTTTGGAACCGATCCCAATAGCTTCGACATGCATTCCCCCATGCGTTATGAGTTCGTAGAGGAGGAAGTGGACTGTATTGCCGTTTTGGAATTCGAGCGGTCCAAGGCGGCGCCGGCCGGGGCAGGTGTGGTTCAGTACGCTAGTGATTTATCTCAGTGGCAGACCGTGAGCGCTCCAGCCGAGGTGGTGGAGGATCTGGGAGACCGGGAGCTAGTCCGGGTATCGATTCGTTTAGAGCAGCAGGCCACGCGGCATTTTATGCGCCTGGCGTTAGACTTGGAAATGTTCTAAAAGCGTAACTGGCGAAATGGGGACGGACCTAGTTGTTTAGCGTTTTGAGTTGCTTGCTGTATGGGCGCCGATTCTTCTCGGTCTGATTGTAGATTCCAACCAGCTTACTCATGGTGGCTGGATGGCCCAGGTTGAGATAGGTGCACAGCTGAGGATTCTTGATCCCAGTATTGGCCTTCATATGACTGGTTATGGCAATTTTCCACTGAGCCGACTTCTTTGCTTCTTCGATGTCTTTTTGGTTCTTTGCAGCCAATGCATTCCATCACTGAGGTTGGCTTGGGGCGTCTCAACACAGAGGTGATAGTGATTGCTCATCAGAACGTAAGCATGCAAGGACCACTGATAGCGTTCGCAGGCCTCCAGCATCACCTCGGTAAATGCCCGATCGGTTTTGTGTGTCCGAAACAAATCTTTGCGGTAATTACCCCGGTTGATGATGTGATAGCGGGCTCCCTCATACTGTACTCTTGCTGAACGGGGCACTGTGGGAGCAAACAATTCCTTCCTCCATGCGTCAACGCTAAACAACAAGGTCCGTCCCCATTTTCCATTTGTCTGTTCCGTCCTTTCCGGAAAAGAGGCCTCGCAGGGTGTCGAACTGGAGTTTTTCTATTACCCCTTCGATGGGGCTACATTTTTCTTCCAGTACGTAGACCAGGACACCGAAATCGTGAGTCATGTGCAGCGTCCATTTTTAGAAGGCAACCCCGCCGGGGACGGTGGATACGAGACAACCTTTAGCGGCGCGTTTACCTACAGGGTGCCAGAGGGAGATCACCGCGGTGCCGGTTTCACCCTGGGATTCATCAATCGGGGTGAAGTCGCCCCCTTTCCCGACAACAACAACCTGTGGCCGTTGCGCCAGCCCGGCTACACCCTGTACAATTTGAACATGTGGTACCCGATTAAAATGAAGAATGATCAGAACCTTAACCTCGAATTGTCCATTAAGAATCTGACCGATGAATTCTATTTTAGGGGAGCCATGATACCCGGCCGCCGGCAGACGGTGTACGGTGGCGCTCGCTGGAGCTTCTGAGACATGCGGGTTAGGGCATGCGGAGTTCCTGGCAAAAGCTCGTGAATGGCAAAATGCGTTGCCCTGTTTCCTCGTCTCCATAGTCGTTTGTTCCGTTGTGAACCAGGTAGAATCGAGGGATGTCGGTCCGTTGTTTGAAGTATTCGAATTTTGAGGAGACCTTGGAATCGCTAAGTTTACATTCTACTGCGAATTGTGGGGTGCCGTCTTTTAAGACCACAAAATCGACTTCTCGCTTGTCTGTATCACGGATAAAGCGGAGTTCCATATTGAAACCTTCTGTGTCTTCAATGTAACAACAGTACTTTAATAGTTGGCAGGCCACCAGGTTTTCAAAACGCGAGCCGGCGTCAGATATCCGCGACCAATCCCAGAAATACAGCTTATTCTCCTTTTTTACAGCACGTATCTTTTTGTGTCCGTAGGGAGGAATTCGGAACACGGTATAGAGCCGCTCCAATATCGAGATCCAGCTTTGTATCGTTTCATGGGCGACCCCTAATAGAAGACTGAGCGAACGAATCGATAAAGGCGACCCCACGCATTCCGGTAGATGGTTAATGAGTAATTCGATTTTGGATACATCACGCACTTGCTCCAATTCGCGGAGATCTTCATACACTACTCTTGCCGTGTATTCACGCAACCATCGTCTATGGAATTGGGCAGTTGCATTAAACAGTGGTTCGGGAAATCCTCCAAATAATAATAGCTGCTCCAGGTCGGAAATCGTAGGGCTTCGATTAAGTTCCATCAACGAGAGCGGGAAAAGCCTTAGATAATGGTAGCGACCCTGGAGCGAATCTCCGCCTCTGCGGTAATAGTCTAGCCGTGCCGATCCGGTGACCAGGAAGGAAATTTTGCTCTTATGTTTATCGTAGTAACCCTTGATTAGATTTCGCCAGCCACCGAATTTGTGAATCTCGTCAAGAATAACCAATGGCTGCTTCGATGGTAGATGGCCGTCGAGTATGCGTTTCCGGTCAGCCAGTGAATCCCAATTGAGGTAGGCTGGATGAGATTCTTTAGCGTTTTTCGCCTGGAGACATTGCAGGGCTAAAGTCGTCTTACCCACTTGCCGTGGACCACCCACAAAGACCATTCTGTTTTCTAAGTCGCTTTTGACTGCTTCCCATAGGTATCTTTTGATTGGAATCATGATAGGAGTAATTTCGAAACTACTCTACAATGCTCATGAGTAATATAGAGTAAAGTCTAAAATACTCATGTGCTGGTTTACGCCGTGGACGCTTCGCCGACGAATGCCTCGAAGAAACACATAGCCATGGTACTGATCGAATCAACAGACTTCGGACTGTCGGCACAGGTATTGTAGGAGTTTTATGTCACCGTGACGCGCAAGCTGAGGGTGCCACTCTCGCCAGAAACGGCGATGGAGTTCCTCGACCGTTTTCACGCCTTCCCCATGGTCGTGACCGACTTCGGGCTCGTTTCCGAAGGGATACGCAATTCCGTGAAATTTCAAGTTTCCTACTGGGATGGCGCCATCATCGCTGCGGCGGAAAGGTTGAAAGCCAAGACCCTTTATTCTGAGGACCTGAGCCACAGGAAGCACTATGGGGCTGTCAGAACTGTAAATCCCTTCATTCCCTCTTCCGAGTCATAATATTAGGGGAAGCCCCAACGGAATCGATGCGCATATTCCAATTTTGGCAAGCCAGCAATAAGAAATTGGGGACGGTCCGAAAGCGCCGACTACCCCGGCGGAATTTAGCCCATGACAATTGCTGAATCACCTGGATTTCGTACTTGAACCCCACCGAAAGTATGGTTTATAAGCTTGGGTTCTCCTTTCCAGAACAGACAACCCCAAACCCATAGAAGAGACTGATATGAACCCTAAAAATAACAATTGGTTAAAAACATTAGCCGCTGTATTGACGCTTGGACTGGCAGGTGACCTTCCCCCGGTGCAAGCCCAGGAAGATGATGACGTTTACGAACTGAAACCATTTGAAGTTTCTGACGGGAGTAGTTTAGGCTACGGATCACTCCATTCGCAGTCCAGTGGTCGCTTGAACCAGACTTACCTCGAAATTCCGCAGATTGTATCAGTAGTAACGGCCGAATTTATGGAAGATTCTCTCGCCTTTGATTCCCGGGAAGCGCTGAAATTTGTGAATAATGTCGTGCCGCAAAATAATAATCACGGTGCAAGCTTCCTCATCCGTGGCTTCTCTACAGGTGCACAACATTTGGATGGGTTCCAGAGCATTAGCGGTCAGCAATTCGACGTCTTTTTCGCGGACCGCATCGAGGTCGTCAGAGGACCCTCGTCGTTTGCGATCGGCTCAGGCAATCCAGCCGGTTTTATTAACTATGTATCCAAGCGGCCCACTTTCACAGATGCTGGCGAATTTTCCTTTATGATGGACTCGGAATCCAGCTATCGTGTGAATATCGATAAGCAAGGAACTATAGGGGAAGAAGGTAATACCGGATACCGAGTCACGGCATTTCATCACGATGGATCAAAAACACGCGATTTTTCTGATTTCAAGCGCTCAGGGGCTCAGTTAGCTATGGGTTTTAAATTAAAGAATGGCGCAAATTTAAACCTACTGGGACGTTATTCGGACGAAACTAATCCGTCTTCGTTAGCGGCAGTTGAAACTGCCGATCCGATCATGAGACGGATCTATTTCGAAACTTTTGGACCTCACAGTCCAAGGAATTTTGGTGCCATACCAGATTATCCCTTGATCGACCCCAAAAGAGTTATCGCTTTTGAGGATGACCGATACGAGTCAGAAAACTTCCTACTTTCGGCGATCTATGATCAGCAAGTGTCTGATATCTTCAGCATGCGTCATGGTATACAATATTTTGATTCCAGTCGGAATGGGCAATTTACCATTGGAAGCGCTCTCAATGGCCGCGAGGTCGCAGATACGGTCCCTCAAGAATACGAAACGAGGGTTCCCGTCAGAAATTTAGAGACAGCTACCGAAAGCTTTAATTACCAGTCCGACCTCCTGTTTGATTACGAAATAGGCGATAATACGCAAAACACGCTTATCGGTTGGTCATATTCCGATAGCGACAGTGGCGGGGGTAACCGAACCCTAGTGGCTGGCTGGTTTGATTGGTATCAGTGGACCGGTTCCCAGGAGGGAGTCGATAGCCGCGGAAACCCAATAACGATATTTGAGCCAGGTTCTGCACTCTACGACCTCGCGGGCCGTGGCACTAACAATGAATCATCTAGCCACTCCGTATATGCTCAGCATCAGGCGAAATTTTTCAATGACCGGCTTCAGCTTTCCGCGGGCGGGCGAAAGGTCTGGAGCGACACCAAATCCTTTCTCAGATCAGATGGTTCACTTAACTCTGATCCACCTGAAGAGGTATCAGACATCTCGCCTCGATACTCTGCTCTTTTCAAGCTGACCGACACTATGTCGATTTATGCCTTAAAGGCCGAACATTCAGATCCTTTGAAGACAAGAGCTGCGTGGAGAGGATTGCCGGCCGGTGATCCAAGGGAGGATTTGCAAATAAGCACCGCCACCAAGAGCGAAATCGAAGAAATCGGGATAAAGGCGCAGCTTTACGATGGAAAGGTTGTTGCGGTATTGACACATTTCGAGGTGAGTCAAAACGGCGTTTTCGTGCCTCAATACTTCCAGAGCGACCTCGGCGTAGCAACCAATTGGATCCTGACCGATAGAGTAACCAACGGTTGGGAATTAGAGATCTTTGGTCAGCCGACTGACAAGTTGACCGGCATTTTTGCGGCTGCTTTTAGTGACGGAGCAGTCCCCGCCCAATTCGAACCCTATCCAATTATAGAACCGCCCCATTTGGTTGACACGATTTCTGGTTTAATCCGGTATGATTTTTCGGGCGATTCGGGCGAAGGCTTCTCAGTCCGCGTGGGCGGCAAATTTTGGGATGAAGGCTGGAACGCAAGAGCAGAACTCTTTCAACCTTACACCAAGAAGCAATATATTCTCGATTTTGGCGCTTCCTACAAGTGGGATGAAGGCAAGAATGAGATTGATTTTAAGATCAACAATGCCAACGACGACTTTATTGTCCTTCACGGTAACTCTAACTACGATCTAAGGACTGCCTTTTTGACATACAGAAGGAATTTCTAAGAATGTGCGGGAGGCAAAATGGGGACGGACCTAGTTGTTTAGCGTTTTGAGTTGCTTGCTGTATGGGCACCGATTCTTCTCGGTCTGATTGTAGATTCCAACCAGCTTACTCATGGTGGCTGGATGTAGTGTGGTGTCCCAGAAATAACTTCAACAATACGAGCGTGCCATAAATGGCCTGGCAAGGCTGCTTTTCGTAGCACGGGCCTGAAGGCCCTTGTGCGTAAAGCGAACGCCGCCAGGGTGTTCATGCCACCTCGCCCTACGGGCCGCGCGCTTTTTCCGCCGATCGGCGTTAGCGCAGGTCGCCAGGGCCTTCAGGCCCAAGCGACCTACGCCGCCTTGATAAGGCAGAAAAAATCGCTGCGGTATTGTTAGAAGGAATTTCTGGGACACCACACTAGGTTGAGATAGGTGCACAGCTGAGGATTCTTGATCCCAGTATTGGCCTTCATATGACTGGCTATGGCAATTTTCCACTGAGCCGACTTCTTTGCTTCTTCGATGTCTTTCTGGTTCTTGTGTAACTGCTTTAGGCAAAGCTTAATGAGCTTTTCGATACGGATGTGTTCCAACTCGCGTTTGGCCTCCACACTTGCCTTGGCTATTCCTTGCTCCACTTTTGCCCTTAATTGGTCTTTACCCTGTTTGGTCCCGATATAC
The DNA here is from genome assembly GCA_965250065.1 of Opitutales bacterium. Taxonomy (GTDB): domain Bacteria; phylum Verrucomicrobiota; class Verrucomicrobiia; order Opitutales; family UBA2995; genus JAABVD01. Next base: position 2,790,610 of record OZ252288.1, on the reverse strand, counting down.
CAACCGCGACTGAGGTCTTTAAAAAGCCTTTCTCTATCCTGCGGTCTTTCCTCCATGATGAGCTTCAAGCGCTTGTGGTAGGACCGCATCCCTCCGGGAGACGGACTGAGCCCTCCCGCCTCATGCAGAAAATCTTCGCACCTCAGATTGGGATGGCGGTATTTGGTGAAATATTTGGGGAATGAACTGTTTGTATAGGCTTTAAGCCGGTCGACAGTTACGACACCCGCGCGGACAGGATTGAGATGGATGTAGTCCACCACGTTGAGTATTCCATAATCGCCTTCGATGATAAGCGATTGGTAGCGTCCTTGGAACACGTGGCCCCGCTCACCGCTAAAGCGGCTAAACTTATTGGCGAAAGTAGATTGCAGCCAATGCATTCCATCACTGAGGTTGGCTTGGGGCGTCTCAACGCAGAGGTGATAGTGATTGCTCATCAGAACGTAAGCATGCAAGGACCACTGATAGCGTTCGCAGGCCTCCAGCATCACCTCGGTAAATGCCCGATCGGTTTTGTGTGTCCGAAACAAATCTTTGCGGTAATTACCCCGGTTGATGATGTGATAGCGGGCTCCCTCATACTGTACTCTTGCTGAACGGGGCACTGTGGGAGCAAACAATTCCTTCCTCCATTCGTCAACGCTAAACAACAAGGTCCGTCCCCATTTGTCTGCCTGTCACAAGTCCTTTCGGAAGCCGGTATATTGGATTATTCGATCTTCCTCGACGAGGAGACCCTTACCCTATTTGCGGTCCAAAAGCTGACCGACGATAACACGGCGGATGATCTGCCGAACCATCCGGTTGTCCGTAAATGGTGGGACCATATGGCGGACATTATGGAAACCCACCCGGACAACTCGCCGGTCTGCTTGCCTCTTACCGAAGTTTTCCACATGGATTAGAAGACAAAAATGAAAGCAGGATTTTTCTCAATCGGGCTGGATACTTACTGGCCGCAGTTTGACGGACTATTAGATAATTTAAACGGTTATCATGCCGAGATTCGCGATCGTATTGCGGACATGGGCGCCGAGCTGGTCGATGCCGGCATGGTAGACAATGTCGAAAAAGCAGGTGGAGCGGCGGCGCTGATTAAGAAAGAGGATGTGGAAATCATCTTTCTTTTCATCTCCACCTATGCTTTGTCATCAACCGTTCTACCAGTGGTGCAAAGGGCCAAGGTGCCTGTAGTGATGCTTAACCTACAACCGGTCGCCCAGTTGGACTACGAGAAATTCAACGCCTTGGGAGATCGCGGTGTGATGACCGGCGTTTGGCTGGAGCATTGCCAGTCGTGTTCCGTGCCTGAGTTGGCCTGCGTCTTCAATCGTACCGGAATCGATTATCATGTCGTTACGGGATACCTGCAGGAAGAAGCCGCCTGGAAGGAGATCGAGGATTGGGTGGATGCGGCTAAAGTCCTATCTGGGATGCGCGAAAACCGGGTCGGCGTTTTGGGGCATTACTATTGCGGAATGCTCGATGTCTACAGTGATTTGACGCAGCAGTCGGCGGTATTCGGAAATCACTTTCAGATTTTAGAAATGTGCGAGCTCTCCGATTTGCGTCAGGCGGTGAGCGACGAGGAGATCGCCGCCTCTGTTATTGCAGGCAATACCTTGCTAACCGGACGCAATATTCCCGTGGCGGGCGAGTGCGAGGTGAAGAACGTTCAGGCCATGAAGATCATGGATCTTTTTGGGGTGGGCGGTTCGTTTTCCGAATTTTATCTCTCCGATTTCGTAGACGATGTGGTCTATCTCGGCCATGACGGCCCGGCCCATTTTGCGATCGCGGAAGGAGAGGTTAGCCTGGTGCCGTTGTCGGTGTATCACGGCAAGCCGGGCAAGGGCCTTTCGATTCAAATGACGGTTCGACACGGGCCGGTGACCTTGCTGTCGGTGGTTCAGCGCGGGGACGGCTCGGTAATGCTGCAGGTAGCCGAAGGCGAGTCGGTCGAAGGACCGATCATGCAGATCGGCAACACGAACAGTCGCTATCGATTCAGTATTGGCGCCAAAAGGTTTATGAACGACTGGTCGAAGGGAGCTCCGGCCCATCACTGCGCGATTGGGGTCGGTCACATCGGCGACAAGATAGAGAAACTTGGCAGTTTACTGGGAATCGAAGTTAACCGGGTTTGTTGATAATATTGCTTTAACCCGCATATCTCACTTCCGAGCGAATGTGAAATTACCGCAATCTTCTACTACGCTCCGAAAGGTCGGCACTGGACCGGCGCTGAGAGGATCGTAGGGAAAGGGCCCTACCGAGGAGCGGAAGCGCCGACACCTCAACAAGCGAAGCGCTGAAGCACAACCTTGTCGGAGGGGAAGGTCGCAGGGGAAGGGGTCAAACCTGAATGGCACTTAGTTAAGCGCGTTTGTAGAGGAATATAGTATGGACGCCAGTCAGGGTCATGCCGTAGAAAAGTGATGCCTTTTGGAGAAAAAGGGTCAGGTCTATAAAGCTTTGGTAACCTGCATTAAGAGGGGACCTTTCAAGATTGCTTTTTTTAACGGCTTCCCAATTCTATAGGCGCTCATGAAGGGGAAAAAAATCAGCGCGGGATTGGTGCTAGTCCTTCTCATTATTTCAGGCCTGGGCCGGCAGGCCAGTTCTGAGGTCGAGTCACCTGATTTCAGCAACTGGGCCTTCAAACCGGTATCCTCCGTAGAATTGCCCAGCGACTGGGTCGAACAGGCCGCCACTGAGATCGACTATTTCATTTTTAAAGCCCTCGACAAACAGGGCATTGAACCCAACGGACCGGCTGACCGCAGGGCCCTTATACGGCGCGCTTACTTCGACCTCATTGGCTTGCCCCCCACCCCGGAACAAGTGGAAGCTTTCCTTGCCGATGATTCCCCCGATGCATTTGCCAAAGTGGTGGATGAACTACTGGCTTCGCCCCATTACGGGGAACGCTGGGGACGCCACTGGATGGATTTGGCGCGCTACGGTGATACCTCCGGAGACGGTGCCGATACACCCATACCCGAGGCCCGATTGTATCGCGACTACGTGATCGACGCCTTTAACCGGGACATGCCTTACAACCAATTCATTACCGAGCAAATCGCGGGCGATTTGTGGGCCGAAGAAGAAGCGGGACATCGACTTCGCGAACGCATTATTGCCACCGGCTATGTTGCCCTGGCCCGTCGTTTCGGCAACCGGGCCTATGACGATTTGCACTTGGTCATCGACAATACTCTGACCACCATCGGCAAAGGTATGCTGGGACTGAATCTTTCTTGTGCGCGCTGCCACGATCACAAGTTTGATCCCATCTCCATTGAGGATTATTATGGCCTTTACGGTTATTTTGCCAGCATCCAGTACCCCCATCCCGGCACGGAACATGGAAAGGAGAGAAAGCATTTCGTGCCCCTTCCGGAAGGCGATAATGCCTATGCGGTCGTAGACAAGAAGGGAGCAAAGGGCACAGGCGATTCTCCTCTATTAAAACGGGGCAATCCGAAAGATCGGGGTGACAAAGTTCCCCGTGGTTTCCTCAATCACATCGAGCCGAAAAATGCCGCAATTCCCACCGGCCAATCGGGGCGTCTTCAATTGGCCCGCTGGATCGCATCACCCGATAACCCCCTCACTGCGCGCGTGATGGTAAATCGCATTTGGCAATACCATTTCAGCAAGGGACTGGTTGCAACTTCCAATGACTTCGGAAACCAGGGAAAGCCGCCTACCCACCCGCAACTGCTGGACTGGATGGCCGATCGATTTGTTAAGGAAGATTGGTCGATAAAAGCCATGCATCGCCTGATCATGAGTTCCGATGTCTATCAACGATCCAGTAATACCCTGGAGGAAAAAATGCAAAAGGACCCGTCCAATGACGGGTTGTGGAGGTATCCACGCCACCGTTTGCAAGCGGAACCCATAAGGGACGCCATTCTCTACGTCAGCGGACGCCTGAAAGGGGGAAATCCGGGTCGTCACGCCTTTCCCGAACCGGATGAAAAAAACTCGTATCCCTTCACCCAATCCCGGCCATTTTTCGAGGACTATGACCACGAGTATCGCAGTGTTTACCTTCCGTCCCGTCGTTTGGGCAAGCGCCCTTACATGGCCACCTTCGATGGTCCTGACACCAACGAATGCACCGCCAACCGTCGGGTATCCACCGTTCCTCTCCAGTCGCTATTCTGGATGAACAGCGACTTTATCCAGAACAATTCTCGGTCCATGGCCCAGCGCCTGCTCGCGGCTGGCGATGAAGGCGGAGACCGATTATCCCTGGCCTACCAACTGGCTCTGTCGCGGCCGCCCACCGAAACCGAAAATGGGGAATTCACTCGTTATTTGCAGGATTACCAGAAGCAATTGGATGCAACTATTGACTCGGAAGAGCGGGAATTGCGCACCTGGACCAGTATTTGCCATATTTTGCTGGCCAGTAATGAATTTAGCTATATTGATTAAAATTCCCTACCTGGGCAATGAATTTCCGAAAGTTATCCCGACGTCAAATGCTCAAGCGAGCCGCCGCCTGGGGTGGAGCTTGCGCCGGAGGTTCTCTATTGTCCTCCAGGCTGGTGCCGTTGTTGGCCTCTCCCACTGCGGAAGTTCATCCCCTGAGCGCCAAGACGCCCCATTTTGCTCCCCGAGCCAAACGGGTCATCATGTTTTTTCTGACGGGCGGATGTTCCCATATCGATTCCTTTGATCCCAAGCCGGAACTGAATCGCCGCCAAGGTCAGGTCTTTCATGACGAAAAAGCGCTGGTTGCCTCACCCTGGCAGGGAAAGCCGCGGGGTGAAAGCGGGATCGTGATGACCGATCTATTCCCCAACCTGGCCGAAATGGCGGATGATCTCTGTTTGATCCGTTCCATGCACGGAGATCACGAGGATCATTTTGAAGCCACCCTGCACCTGCACACCGGCTCCAATGGCTCGGCCTTGCCCGGGATCGGCGCCTGGGTGAGCTACGCCTTGGGCACGGAAAACACCAACCTGCCCGCTTACATCGTTTTTGCTGAAAGAAAGCCCTATGCCGGTGCACAAATCTGGGACAGTCACTTTCTTCCCACCTATCATCAGGGGGTGCGTATTACCCCCGGTGATGAACCCATTCCCTTCCTGAAGCGGCAAAAAGACAACCCAAGCCACCTTCAGAAACGGGAGTTGGCCATGTTGCATCGGATGAATGAGCAACATTTGCGAACCCGTGCCCGCGACCAGGCCCTGGCCGCGCGCATGTTGAGTTTTCAAACTGCCACCAGCATGCAGGACCTGGCTCCCCAGCTCTTCGATCTGAGCCGGGAAAAGGACGAGACCTTGCGCATGTACGGTATCGACCGGGAGGACCGACAAAGTTTTGGCTGGCAAACAATCGTGGCCCGGCGCATGGCAGAAGCGGGAGTCCGCTTTATCGAACTGATCGATACCGGGTCCAACCAGAATTGGGACAATCACTCCGACATATCAAAACACAAAAACCTGGCCAGAAAGATCGATCAGCCCATTGCGGCCTTGCTTCAGGACCTGAAATTGAGGGGTATGTTCGAGGACACCCTGGTCATTGGCTGCACCGAATTCGGACGCACCGCCTACGGAAAAGAAACGGGCCGGGAGCATCACAGCAAGGCATTTACCTGCTGGCTGGCTGGCGGAGGTGTAAAACGGGGCCACGTGCATGGCAGCACGGACGAATTGGGATTGCAGATCGCCTCGGATCCCGTGCACGTGCACGACTTTCACGCCACCATTCTCCACCTCTTGGGCTTGGATCACGAACGTCTGACCTTCCACCACGCCAGCCGCGATTTCCGGTTGACCGACGTCTACGGCGATGTGGTCAGAGGGGTATTGGCATAGTCTGGATTCACCGCATATCGCTAGTCTCAATCGTGATCTTGATCGTGATCGCTTTTACTAACGTAATCCGCCATTTCTTCCTCTAAAAGCGTTTCGAAACGCTTTCTAAGGCCCACAATCATTTTCACTATATCCTTCAATTGCTCTTTGCCTTTTGCCGCTTCTACTGCTGAAAGTAATTCTCTGGCCACTAACACATCCAAACACGCACCACACTCGAAGGCTGAACCTTGAGCAAATTGCCAGTATCTCAGACGATCCTTTACCGAAAATTTTGCATTACCTTCCGCAATATTCAGAGCAATACTAGTAGATGCACGTTCGAGTTGTCCTCGAGCGGAGATCTTGGCCGGCACATTTTCAATTAAAGGTTGAGTCCAAGCAACGAATTGGATCGAAGCTTGATAAACTCTAAGGTTTTCGTGCGAGAGAGGCATTGGGTATTTCGATCACGATCACGGACGGCAAAATGGGGACGGACCTAGTTGTTTAGCGTTTTGAGTTGCTTGCTGTATGAGCGCCGATTCTTCTCGGTCTGATTGTAGATTCCAACCAGCTTACTCATGGTGGCTGGATGTAGTGTGGTGTCCCAGAAATAACTTCAACAATACGAGCGTGCCATAAATGGCCTGGCAAGGCTGCTTTTCGTAGCACGGGCCTGAAGGCCCTTGCGCGTAAAGCGAACGCCGCCAGGGTGTTCATGCCACCTCGCCCTACGGGCCGCGCGCTTTTTCCGCCGATCGACGTTAGCGCAGGTCGCCAGGGCCTTCAGGCCCAAGCGACCTACGCCGCCTTGATAAGGCAGAAAAAATCGCTGCGGTATTGTTAGAAGGAATTTCTGGGACACCACACTAGGTTGAGATAGGTGCACAGCTGAGGATTCTTGATCCCAGTATTGGCCTTCATATGACTGGCTATGGCAATTTTCCACTGAGCCGACTTCTTTGCTTCTTCGATGTCTTTCTGGTTCTTGTGTAACTGCTTTAGGCAAAGCTTAATGAGCTTTTCGATACGGATGTGTTCCAACTCGCGTTTGGCCTCCACACTTGCCTTGGCTATTCCTTGCTCCACTTTTGCCCTTAATTGGTCTTTACCCTGTTTGGTCCCGATATACCAACCGCGACTGAGGTCTTTAAAAAGCTTTTCTCTTTCCTGTGGACTGTCCTCCATAATGAGCTTCAAGCGCTTGTGGTAGGACCGCATCCCTCCGGGAGACGGACTGAGCCCTCCCGCCTCTTGCAGAAAATCTTCGCACCTCAGATTGGGATGGCGGTATTTGGTGAAATATTTGGGGAATGAACTGTTTGTATAGGCTTTAAGCCGGTCGACAGTTACGACACCCGCGCGGACAGGATTGAGATGGATGTAGTCCACCACGTTCAGTATTCCATAATCGCCTTCGATGATAAGCGATTGGTAACGTCCTTGGAACACGTGGCCCCGCTCACCGCTAAAGCGGCTAAACTTATTGGCGAAAGTAGATTGCAGCCAATGCATTCCATCACTGAGGTTGGCTTGGGGCGTCTCAACGCAGAGGTGATAGTGATTGCTCATCAGAACGTAAGCATGCAAGGACCACTGATAGCGTTCGCAGGCCTCCAGCATCACCTCGGTAAATGCCCGATCGGTTTTGTGTGTCCGAAACAAATCTTTGCGGTAATTACCCCGGTTGATTATGTGATACCGTGCTCCTTCATACTGCACTCTTGCTGAACGAGGCATAGTTGGAGCAAATTAATTGATCTTTTATTCGTCAACGCTAAACAACAAGGTCCGTCCCCATTTGTCTGCCTTGTGTCGTGGGAAGGCGTCGAAGACGCCGTGGCCGAGGTTTTCCAACGCAAGGGGGTTGATGCTGACCCGGGAGTCTTTACCCAACTGTGGCGGTCCAAGCAACTCGTGTACATCATGTACAACACCCTCGTCGACAAAGGCTTCGAGCCATTCTCCTTTGTGACGCGGCGTGCACTTCATACGGCGGCTCGGTTCAACGACGTGCCACTCACCAAGCCAGAGGAAGACGAGCTGATCCAGGCCTGGCACGAGCTCGATCCGTATCCGGACGTCATCGAAGGGCTCAAAGCGATGCGAGCTCTTGGCTACCCGATCATGGGACCGCTCACGAACGGCGACAATGAGATGGTCCGGATCGGGATCGTCGACCGATTCGCGGAGATGGGATTCGAATTCGATGTCTATCTCACTGCCGATCTGTGGGGCAAAAACAAGGTTCACCCCGATATCTATCTCAAATCAATTGCCAAGCTTGGACTCGACCTCGACGAAGTCGTCTATGTCTGTCGTGGACAGTTCGACATCGTTGGTGCGAAGGCAGCAGGGCTGCGGGTCATCTGGGTGAACCGGGCCGGGGAACCGCTGGAGGACCACGGTTACACTCCCGATTGGGAAGCGCGAGACTTCTTCGAAGTGGCCGAATTACTGGAGCGTGAGCGACTGTAGTGGCGGTGAGTTCAGGGCACCCGAAGCTGAAACCTGGTAAATAGAGATTCTATAAGAAAATGATAATGAAAAGAGTACCAACAATTATATTTCTCTTAACGCTGGCAACAATGAGCTGCGCTGCGCAATCAGCGCCGGCGGTTGAGAAACCGGGGCAATTGCTCACTCCGGAACTTGAGATGGCCATCTTCAGGCATCTCAATAAGGAGGACAGACTTTTAAACCGTCAGACAGTCTGGCCTAGAAAGACGACTGAAGAACTGGATGGAGGCGATGACGTCTCCGGGGAATGGGTGCTCTTCACCACCATGTTTATGAACGCCACAACGGGGGAAGGTATCATGTATGTGAAACTGGAACAGGACGGGGATCTTATCTCTGGGATCAACGGGCAGCTCAAACACCCTTTTGATCCGCCCTCGACAATCAGAGCTATTTCCGACAGGACCCTGAGGGGACTCATCAAGGGCAAATGGTATCCGGGGAATCGTACCAACATGATAGTGTTTGAGCGTCAGGCTGGCAGGTCAGACACGGGGACTGCACCTGAAAGAACATGGGCAATATTTACGGCGCTGATTGCCGCAGATGGCAGATCCGCTGTGGGAAAGATTGTCAACGGTGGTGGTTATTACGGAACCTTTTTCATGATTAAAAGAGAGGCGCTGAAGGACTATTTACCCCTGCTGGAAGAGGAGGGAAGGCAGGCTTATGAGGCAAAAAGGCTTTTGGGAATCGAGCAATTGGAAGCGGGCCTCCCGACAGAACAGCTGCAATTCTCCGTGCTGTTCTGGTGGCGATCGGACAAAAACAAGGACAGCTACCTTTCTTACGAGGAGTTCCCGCACCCGGACTGGCACCGGGCCAATCTCAATGGAGATGAGTACCTGAGCTGGGCCGAAGAATTGACAGACGTGGCATTGAGACGGCTCGCAAAGGAAGGCAAGTATATGGCAAGTTATGGCACATCCTCAACCAGGGCGTGGTCTTCCCGCTCTGAATGGGGCAGTGACAGGCCCGGTTTTGGCTGGCTATTTCCATTTATTGACAGGGATCGTGACGAGAAGATCACCGCCGATGAATACGAGGCGTTCGAGTTGCAGGTTAAGTCCTACCTCGACGAGTCCTTTCCCAAAACAAACGAGCGCGGAGAAACGGGAATAGAGGTTTACAAGAGAATGACCCGTCAGTAGCGGGAAAGTATGTAGCAAAATAGTAACGACAGTTGTAAAAGGAGTTTATCCATGAAGATTATTTGTTGTTTCAAGTTTCTGACCCGCGCTATCTTAGCGGGCCTTTGTTGCCTCGCTTTGCCGCCGGTCGGCCAAGCGAACGCGAAAGAGGATACAGTCTACGACGTGGTGGTGGTAGCGGGTACTCCCGCAGGAATCGCGGCGGCAATTGCCGCGGGCCGAATGGGAAAGCGCGTAATTATTATTGAGCAGTCGCCGGTACTGGGCGGAATGCTTGCCTCGGGGGTCCTGAGGTTGGATGATCACATAAGGCAGGCGAATAGCGCGGTTATGGAAGAATTCCGGCAGCGGGTAAAGACTTACCATCGGACGTCGCTGGCAGACGACCCCCTGGTGAAAACGCATATGCAACAGCCTACTAATCTGACATGGAATGTTGCCGAAGGACAGGCCTGGGAACCCCGCACGGCAGCCAGGATCTATGCGGAAATGGTGGCGGAAGTACCGACGATCGCGACGCGCTTTAACGAAGTTGCCGTCGATGTGAAACTTGAAGGTGATCGCGTCGTGGGAGTGATTACGCAGGATCGCGACAATCGGGGGAAACTCGGAGGGAAGCATGAATATAGTGGCCGCGTGTTCATTGACGCGACTTACGAAGCAGATCTTGCCGCCTTTGCCGGCGTTCCCTTTCGGATAGGCAGAGAAGCTCGTTCCAGAGAAGAACCCCATGCAGGGCACATCTATACCGATGCCTTCGGTTCGAAACCGGGCGTGCTCAGAGGTACGATTTTCCCGGGAGGCACAGGAGAAGCAGACAACCGGACGCAGGCTTTCACCTTCCGCATGACGGGAAAGGACTACGGCCGGCCGGACCACCCCTTTCGGATGAAAAAGCCACCGCCAGATTATAATCCTGCCAAGTACAAGTGGAATAAGGCTCAGAAACCCATCATACCCAATGGCAAATTTGATATGCTCGGCATCAACTATGGCGCTGATCTGGCCGGGCACTCGACTGACTTTGTGTTGGCCGACTGGAAGGAACGGGCAAAAATTGAGGAGATCTTTCGCAACCACTCCCTGGGCTGGATGTATTTCATCCAGACGGAGGGAGGCTCGCCCAATGTCGGGCTCGCAGACGACGAGTTCACCGACAACGGCCATTTCCCCTATCGCCTATACGTGCGCCAGGGGCGAAGGATCGAGGGACTCTACACCCTGACCGAAAGCGATCTCCACAAGGATCTTCGCGGCAATGGCATTCGGCCCCCCCTGCATCCGGAATCTATAGCGATTGGCATGTATCCGATTGACTCGCACAATGTGCAAAACCCTACCACGCCGGACGCGGGCCCGTACGGGGAAGGCGCCGCGGAGGGGGATGTCCATCTGGAGGATGTCACCGGTCCGTATACCATTCCCTATGGCGTCATAGTGCCTAAGAATCACAAGGGCTTGCTGTTTCCGGTTGGCATTTCTTCCACCCACCTGGCCATCTCGAGTGTTCGAATGGAGCCCCCTTGGTCCTCCCTGGGGCAGGCTGCCGGAGTGGCAGCCGCCCTTGCCCTGGACAACGGCCGCGAACTCAGTGAACTGCCTGTCCGGGACATCCAGGATGAACTGCTGCGGCAGGGTTCCTTCCTGTTCTTCTACAAAGACCAGACGGCCGATGCCCCTGAATTTGAAGCTGTCCAGAAGCTGAGTCTGTTGGGTGCGGTAGATGGCGATGAGAACTATTATTTCCGCCCGGACAATCCGATCACTATGGGCGAATTTGCCCGCATGGCGGTGAGGGGACTTGATATCCCGATCAGTATCACGGCCGCCCATTTTATAGACGTGCCGCGTGGACATCCGGCGTTCAAATACATGGAGACCCTCTACGATTATTCGACGCAATCCACTGAGCCCTTCTTCGACTATGAAGTGCGTAACTACCTGAACTATTGGTGGCGGGATCAATCAGGGGTTGGCCCGCCGGTCTTTGCCTATCCCGATCAAGCGGTAACGGGAGCCAAGGCGATGAAGATTATTTCGGGCCTGCTCCGAAAGCCAGCAGTCCCTTGGCCCGATCCGGAAGCTAATCTAACCCGAGGCGAAGCTGCTCGTCTAGTATATCAACAATTACAGTAGTAATAACTATTCGATCGAGCCCTATATGAATTAGCTGACCGGGTAGGGCGGTTTCTCCGCAAACCGCCGTTTTCACAACGGCTAAAAGCCTGTCCCGGAAACCGGGATTTTGAAACTTCATTTCGAACCATTGTAGGAGCGGCTTTACGCCGCGATTTTATGGGCCGCGAAAGAACGCAGAGATCGCAAAAGCTTTCTATAAAAGGCATTCAAATACCCGGATGTCCATATGCGTTGAGAGCCGGACTTGGAAACTGAGGAAAACCAACACGATTCTGTATCTTTTGTGCTTTTATTTTCAACATGGAGACATGTCAAAAATCAACGACTGACCCCGACGGCGCTCATCCGTGTTTACCCATGCCCATCCGTGGTCACGCTTTTGATGTACCACGGATGGGCGCAGCTGGGGAAGGAGAGGTTTAAATAACAACGCTCCCTTTGGTCGCTTGATCCGGCTGCGCCGGAACAGGATGGAGCTGCGCTCCAACAGGATAAAGGAGGGGGGACATTCTTGTCCCCCATTACTTCTAATCGGCGGGTTTTCCAACCCGCCGCCTGACGGCGACAACGGCGTCCAGCCGATCTCCGCCGCGTGGCGGACCATCGGAAACTGAACGTTACCTGCTTCTGTGATTTTGAGTTCAGTCATTGCTGCTTGATGCTCTGAATTTATCGGTCGAACGCCTGATGTGTACTGGAAAAAGTGGACACGAGATTCTCTTAACCGGAGGATCAAAATATGCGACGAAAACGTTACAGCGCCGAGTTCAAAAAGGAGGCGGCACGTCTAATGATAATGGAGGGGCTGAGTGGGAGCGAGGTCTCGGAAAAATTGGGTGTGAACGCCCACATGCTGTATCGCTGGAAGAGACAGCATCTGAAGGAGCTGGAAGGGGCACAAAAGAAGCGCTTCAAGCCCCTGGGAAGCGATAGTAGGCACGATTTCGGCTACAGTCCCAATCGTTTTTTGCCCCCCATGGGAGGCAGCCAGGAAGCAGCTTGCCTAACCTGGAACTAAACAATAACCATAAATATAAGAGAATCTACTGTCCACCAAAGTCAGTACACCTCAAGATGGAGAGGCACAGGGATGTTCAGGTGTGAATTTCTTTTAACCACGGAACACCGAGACCACAGAGAGCCATAAAATGAGTTTATGTGGTACTGGGAGGAGATAAACCACGGATTACACGCGGATGAAATGGATGAGGAATGGACTCTCGCAACTTGTCACGCCGTAATCCATGAAGGCGGAAGGCGCAAAGACGGGAAGAATTAGGAATTAGGAATTGGGAATTATTGTGATCGAAAGTGAAACATGGATGCACAGGATGCACAGGATGGACAGGATATTTTTTTAATTTATTTATGTTGGAGCGCCTGACTGCGAGCCCGCTCAGCCGGGCGATCCAGACAGTACTCGGGAAGACCCGGACTTGGCCGACTAATTGACCTGAATTGTCAAGAGTACAGACCTGAGGTCGTTTGCTTCCTTCCCTGCCTTATCTTCCATAGTAATGGATACACCGTTTGCCATAAGACTTACTCCAACGGTGCGATCCTGCCCGGCGGGTCCGAACGCTGCGCCCGTATCCAGGATGCCATCAGATCCTCCTGGTGAAGGGATGCCCATTCCTCCACAAGACGGCGGGCACGGGGGGGAAGCCGGCCCTGTACCACCCTGATGCTTTTTATCTCTATGACAGCTTCATGTTCACCGTAGAACACGTGAAAATGAGGTGGATTGTGGTCGCGAAAATTTAGACGAATGCTGATGCCGTAGAATCTACAGAGTTCAGGCATCGCGGCTCTGCATTATTTGCTGCACACCAGGCATCACTTCCTCAACAGTTTTGCCTGTGAGTTCCAGGTACAGAGCATCGGCACAAAGGTCGATGTCATCGTCCCAAGCTATGGCTCTGTGGGAGGTTATATGCACCTTCTCGAAATATCCCGGCTCATCCCAAATTTTGAACACGCCCTTTCCGGCGAGGTGCGACAGGTCGATCTCACCGGCGAGGCCATCTGCATATCGAAGCCAAATGCGGTAGCCGGCTCGTGGATGTACTTCGGTTGGTCGAATCATTGCACTGCCTCCTCTCCATACTCGGTCTGGTTGCTATTGCCTGGAATTTCTCCTGGGAGGGATAGTTGCAATCATAGTGATTACCCGTTGCCTGGTGTCAAGACTGTCTCCGTAGTTTGTCTGCATGGAGCAGGCCCTATCGACGGAAGGCATCGTTCAGCGCGGTTGCGGGCTTCGAGAGAGTAGAACCTTCGGGGCTGGTCAGCTTGCAGTAGGGGTCCTTAATGTGAAAAAGCCAAACCTCTAATGGGAACCGGTTAATACTTAAATGCTAGGGCTGACCCCGTAACCATCCCCCAAATTAAGATTATTCCCAATAACAGGAAAATTTTCTCCGGTGTGGACCCCAGGAAGCCAACCTGCTTCAATGAGGTGTCTTCGTCTACCTCAGCTTTTTCCCTTTCATACTCTCTGCCCCTTTTGGGCCGCCCAGACGGTAAGAAAGGGGCCAGTATAAATTGACCAGTATTGTCAAGAGTCAAGACCTGACGTCTTTTGCTTCAGCCTTATCGGTCATGTGAGCATTGTGCCGGGGCCTCCGACTTAGCTCCTTCAATCCGCAAGCTCCCTGGTGCTGGTATCGTTGCAGGTACTTGTGGCCGGTCTTGCGGCTGATGCCGCAGTCCTCCCACAGCTCCGTTATGAAATCCGCTCAACACTTATGACCTCCAACCGCCCCCTGGAAGAATGGGGCAAGTTGCTCGGGGACGTTCCCGCCGCCACCGCCATCCTCGACCGCTTTCTCCACCACGCCCAGGTCATCACCATCACCGGCAGAAGCTATCGTCTCAAAGATAGAACAGCGGCCATGCAATAGACTCCATGATGAAAAAAATTAAAACCGTAATCCCTTGACCCAAATCAGCAAAAATCCCATCAAAACTATTCCCAGAGGTGGTACACTTTGAACCGCTTTTTTATGGTACACTTTAAACCGCTCGGTGACAACGCAGAATAAAAGATGGTGACGATGTCGATGACATCGAACAGATCATCAACACCTACATCGAGCGCCCCGAAAAGCCCATCGAACGCTACGCCCGCAAAATGGCCCGCAAAATGGGGACGGACCTAGTTGTTTAGCGTTTTGAGTTGCTTGCTGTATGGGCACCGATTCTTCTCGGTCTGATTGTAGATTCCAACCAGCTTACTCATGGTGGCTGGATGTAGTGTGGTGTCCCAGAAATAACTTCAACAATACGAGCGTGCCATAAATGGCCTGGCAAGGCTGCTTTTCGTAGCACGGGCCTGAAGGCCCTGGCGACCTACGCCGCCTTGATAAGGCAGAAAAAATCGCTGCGGTATTGTTAGAAGGAATTTCTGGGACACCACACTAGGTTGAGATAGGTGCACAGCTGAGGATTCTTGATCCCAGTATTGGCCTTCATATGACTGGCTATGGCAATTTTCCACTGAGCCGACTTCTTTGCTTCTTCGATGTCTTTCTGGTTCTTTGCAGCCAATGCATTCCATCACTGAGGTTGGCTTGGGGCGTCTCAACGCAGAGGTGATAGTGATTGCTCATCAGAACGTAAGCATGCAAGGACCACTGATAGCGTTCGCAGGCCTCCAGCATCACCTCGGTAAATGCCCGATCGGTTTTGTGTGTCCGAAACAAATCTTTGCGGTAATTACCCCGGTTGATGATGTGATAGCGGGCTCCCTCATACTGTACTCTTGCTGAACGGGGCACTGTGGGAGCAAACAATTCCTTCCTCCATTCGTCAACGCTAAACAACAAGGTCCGTCCCCATTTGTCTGTGTAAACAACAAGGTCCGTCCCCATTTGTCTGTTATGGGTGAGCTTTGCTCTTTGGGATCATACAGCGGAAATCGATAAAGTATTTTTTTTGACAAACGATAGGACACTCGTTAGAAAATCTAATACCGTAAATTTATTTTTCTAATCATCAATCAACTCACACCTTAAATAAATATGAAAAAGTTAATTTTATCCATCCTAGCCTTAAGCACTATAGCAGGTGGGCAGAGTGAACTCAATAGTCAAGAGACTGAGGACAAAAATAAAATTTTTGAATTGAGCCCTTTTACAGTAGAAGCTGACAGGGTTGAAGGCTACAGGGCCACTTCCACCCTTGCCGGAACACGCCTCAAAACGGATCTGCGTGACGTTGCCAGCACAATTAGTATTTACACCAAGGAATTTTTGGAAGACACGGGAGCTACAAATCTTCAAGAGCTACTTGTCTATGCTACTGGGGCAGAAGTTGCGGGTCTAGGAGGAAATATTAGTAATACTAGAGGAGCAGGTGCTTTTGCTATCGATTTTTCACCTGAACGTTTCGTCGCGAATTCAACTACTCGTATTCGTGGTCTTGCAAGTGCAGACAATACTCGAAACTTTTTCTCCACCCTGATTCCTTTTGATTCTTACAATATTGACCGAGTCACAGTCAATCGTGGAGCTAATAACATACTTTTTGGATTAGGTAGTCCCGCAGGCATTATCGATCGTTCGCTTGCCCGTCCGTTAAGTGTTAATACAAGCGAACTAGAGACTCGAAGTGATAAATACGGTTCAGCTCGCGGAGTGCTTGACCTTAATCGGTCTTTAATGGGAGGTGACCTAAATGTACGTCTTATTGCCTTGCATGATTGGCGTGAATTTCGACAAGACCCAGCCTATGATAAAACGCGGCGAGTTTACGGTGCTGTGGATTATTTTCCAACTGAAAAAACTATTCTGCGAGTCAACTTTGAGTTTGGTGATCGCAGTTCATCAGCCGAGATGCTTGCTCCACCACGAGACAAGATTACCACATGGTGGACCTTTGGAAAGCCTACCAGGCCCAATGGGACGACAAACAATCCAGACCCCTTCCTTGATGTTGCAGCTGCTAAAGCATTTAATCCGGTTATTTTCTACAATGGAGATTCGAATGACCAAATAGCCGACTCCGCGATTATCGCTCTCAACAACCCCGGAACGGTAATTGAACCTGGAGACCTGCTTTTCGATATTGTTTCTCCTGACATACACAAAAATTATCAACCACGCTTTGTCGGAGTGAATGATCTAAATCGAATGCGCAAAGAGAATTTTCAATTTCGTGGATTTGGGGATCCGCTTTCTCTTGTCTCACGAAGTTTGCAGGTAAGGGATACCTCTATTTTCGACTACAATGAAAACACTCTAACGGGTCGAAATGATAACCTTTGGGATAAATATCAAGCATACAATGTATCTCTGCAACAAGATATTCTGCCAGGTGTCGCTGGCTTTGAACTCGCCTTCGATTATCAGGAGTTTGATTATGGTTTTTTTAATTTTGGTTCCGCTGGTTGGCGAGGAAATAATATCGGTATTGATGCAAGCGAAGCCTTTCCAGATGGAACAGTAAATCCTAATTTAGGGCGTCCATTTTATGCTTCTGCACCTAGTTGGTCGGAAAGCAGGGACGAGTTAGAAACCGTTCGAGCAACAACGTATTATGAGTTTGACGCAGAGGAAAGGTTTGGTGGAGAAATCGGAAAATGGTTAGGGATTCACACATTTACCGGACTTTACGATAAATCCGATAAGAGTACATCTACACTTGGAGGTCCGGGAATTGCTTTCGAACAGGACTTCGGAATTGCCAAAGGATTTAGAGCCGCCCGAAATATAATTGGAACCAGATTAACATCCAATTTCATAAAGTATTTGGGTGATTCTTTAGCCCAAGCCTCCTCGCCGTCTGGTGCAAATATCGCTCGATTACCCGACCATTTGATCCTGCCTGATCAAGCTGCGATTACATACATTAACGGTGAAACACGTAAATTCGAAACGCGTACGTTTAGCACTTTCACATTTCCTAATGACAAGGAAGTTCTAACAACCAGCGCCGGAAAGAGTGCATTCGAAACTGAATCGTACGCACTGGCTTGGCAAGGAAAGTGGTTAGGTAAAAATCTTGTGTCTACAATAGGGTGGAGGACAGACAAACTAAAGAGTTTCGTCGCAGGACCTGCACCACAAGACGAACTCGGATCGCGTATTTTAGATTCTAATACTTATACTCTACCGAAGATTCCAGATATCGATACCGAGGATGACACATTCAGTTGGGGATTGGTTGCTCATACACCGCTCTCGATCAAAGAAAATCTACCTTTTGGATTGGATTTCGACTTACACTATTCTGAATCCGAGAATTTTGCACCTACCCAAGTTGTTCAAAGTCCATTCGGTGGTTTCCATGCTCCACCAGCTGGTACAACTAAAGATTATGGAATAACAGTATCCTTGCTAGATCAAAAAATTATAGCAAGGTTGAATTGGTACGAAACTCTCCAAAATAATTTACCCGATTCTCGTTTGCGAACAGCTTATAATTGGTATTTTTTAACAATTCCACAGCTAGTCTACGAGCACAATTCGATAGAAGACATTGAGGCAGTAGGAGGAATACCATTACCAAGTCAAGCTATTCAAGAAGCCTACAGGTATGACTTCATCACACATGACGATGGCTCTATAAGATTGGATGGTCAAGGTGGCGCGACGGATCTCGTTACAGCAGCTTCTGAGGGATTTGAATTTGAGCTCACTACTAATCTGACTCCAAACTGGCGTTTAGCTTTTAATGCTGCACAACAAGAAGCTATTCGTACCGGAACTGCCCAAGTGGCAGGGGAGGAATTCCAGCGATTGTACAACGCATGGGTAAGCAATCCAGACGCCATGAACTTAGCTCAGAACCCGTCATCCGCAATATCATATCGTGTAAATCAATACAGAGATGTCTTCAATGGGGTACTTCACACAGATGGAGAAAAAGCGGACGAATTACGTGAATGGCGAATAAATATGATTAACAACTATGATTTTTCGCCTGCTTCTAAGCTGAAAGGTTTTGGTATTGGAGGAGCAATGCGATGGCAATCATCACCCGTAATCGGAAATGAGTATTTCGAGGATCCCCAATTGGGTTTTGTCCCGGATGTTGATCGTCCCGTCCTTGGTCCTGAGGATTTCTTAGTTGATATGTGGTTCAGTTACCGGCGAACAATATGGCATGATATCGATTGGGCCATTAAGCTAAACATTCGTAATGTAATGAATGAAAATGATCTTATTCCCGTCTTTCACAATCCAGACGGAACGGGAAGAGTCTATCGCCTAGCAAAAGAACGTGATTGGTTTATAACTTCCACGTTCAAATTCTAGTTCCGTGTTGAAAACTAATTTAACTGATCACATCTAAGAACTTAATAAAATATTTCTGAGACAATTTCTTTGGAAAGCTCTCCATACCCTGTGGCCAAGCCCACAGGGTATGGAGGGCTGAAATAGTACAACAAAAACGACAAATTACGTATGCAAGACTCAAAAAGGCACAAGGTGTGGCTTATCATGTTGATAAAAATTGTCGGGTTTAACATGTTAGTGGCTGACAATGGAATGGTACGGAAGGAGCAACTCAACGACCGCCGACAAGAGTATATAACATGGATTTTTGACAACTTCGGAAAACTCGAACCGGATATGGCACCACAAGATGGTAGGCGATGGGCATTGAACCATTCGCGGCTATTGCTAACAAGAGAGGTTGCCAAGGCTAATCACTATTTCATGTCATTTTCTGCTCCTCCCCGGGACTCGGACATTTACATGATCCGGTTTCTAAGAACGCTTCTCGATTTCCAGGACTCAACGCAGTTTTCGGAAGAGGCTGAATCTCGAATTGTAGGTTTTCTGAAAAATTGGCCGGAAAATGAACTAGTCTCCCGTGCAATTTGGCCTCCTAAAAACACCGAGAATCATGATCTAATGCAACTGGTTCTAGGATTGTTTGCACGGCAATTTCGAGGTGAAGATATTAAAAGTCATATAGCTGAGTTAAATAAATTTATTGTTCATCGAATGGAAGGCGGCTTTATCGAATTTAATTCAAAATGTTATCAGTATCATTTCTCAAATCCGCTTATGATCTTAGCTGACTATGCGCCAGACGATGAATTGAAAATAGGAGCTCAGATGTTACTAAACGTTTTGTTAACCGAACGTGTGATTTTAGGTGTAAATGGTTATCTTGGAGGACCATCTCTTCGTTGTCGCACGGCAAGTGCAAATCATTCCTTGACGGAACGAAAAGTCGCCTATCTGGAGGATGCGCGTTATGACGGATTTCTGCCAACCGTATGGTTAGCTTTTGGGATGGGTGAGCCACGGTATGACTTTGCTAATTCCCGAATTCCGGGTTTGGAGCCAGCTTCAATTTACATAGCCAGTGGGAATGAACCTCGATTGAAGCAAGACGAAGGGATGTTCTTTGCGTCCAGTTCGTTCGACCCCCATCCTATTGTTAATCAGTTGGCAGAAGAATCAAAAAATCGCAAAACTATGGTTTATCAGGGGCAACGGTATCTTGGTTGGCCGAATGACACTCTATGGGAAACACAGAAATGGCTGCCAGGCGCTATTTACTATTTTAATACACCGCACATTTCGATGGGGTCGATTCATTCTGACGGGTGGAACCATCAATCAAGGTACAACAGCATTCTTTTCGGTAAGGACCCATCGATGGGGCTGCGTCTCGAAATGGTTCTTCCAGATGTAGCGCCCCATAAGCGCCGATACGAGGCACGCGGTCGGGTTGTCCAGCATCGAAACTGGATGCTGGGGCAGGGAACATTATTCGAAGATGGTGGAGTAGTTGCCAAAGAGATTGAAGGCTGGAATATTTACCAAGTAGGAAAGGGGCTGTGCGCAGATCGAGAGCTTGGAGATTCATACCATGTATTGCAGGTATCGGACCTCGATACGTTTGTGGACGAAGCGGCCTTTATTGACGCGCTCTACGAGCCTACCAAAACTGGCGATCTAGTTGAAGGCGTTGCGATGAACGGCGACAGGATTGTTGTTGATTTGGCTGACATGAATATCGAGATAAATGGAGTAGTGCGGAAACACCCACCTAAGATGTTGCATGATTCAAGATCTGTTGAGTCTGAATACGGGAGCGGAAAAATCACAATTAGGACAAAAGAAAGAGCGTTTACTTTCGACAGCACTTTTCTTCATCCATAATATTACTTTGTTTTCACATCCTGATTATTTTAACACCAATTAATTGGTTTCACAGGCATCCCATAGGGAAGTGATTTAGTTGAGTGTGGCTGGCGACTGCAAAAGCTGTGAGCAAGCTGAGGATATACTCAATGAAGCTGAGAAACGACTGGCAAGCTGCGACTAGCTCCTTGACCCGTCCGATCCGTCGGGTGATGTTTAGCTTTCCTTTTTCCAATACTGCAAGACCCGCAGAATCGTAGCCACGGTACTCCAGACGTTTCAAACCTTCGAGGTAAGCGGCTCAAAATCTGCCCCTCAGGTTGAGCTTGCTTTTTTCCAGCGGGCAGGAGTGAGGGCTTTGAGTATCTCGTCTTCGAGCACTCGAGTGTCGATGGAAAGAACGTCTTTGAGGTATTCGGCTGGGTGGATGTCCAGGCGTTTGCAGCTGATGAGGATGGAGTAAAGGATGGCGGCACGTTCTCCGGCCTGGGGATGTCCAACGAACAGCCAATTCTTCTTTTTATGCTGAGCTCAGCATAAAAAAAATTATGCCCAGTTCTCAATTATGCGGAGTTGGGGCATATTGCCTGCCTGTGTCCCAGGTCTGAATGTAGTTTACAATTAAAATGGAAAGTCTCCGATCTCAGCATAATTACAGGCCGTCCAGGAAGCGAAGTAACTTGTCGTCGGCACGAAACCGTCTGTCCGCGAGGCAAAATGGGGACGGACCTAGTTGTTTAGCGTTTTGAGTTGCTTGCTGTATGGGCACCGATTCTTCTCGGTCTGATTGTAGATTCCAACCAGCTTACTCATGGTGGCTGGATGTAGTGTGGTGTCCCAGAAATAACTTCAACAATACGAGCGTGCCATAAATGGCCTGGCAAGGCTGCTTTTCGTAGCACGGGCCTGAAGGCCCTTGCGCGTAAAGCGAACGCCGCCAGGGTGTTCATGCCACCTCGCCCTACGGGCCGCGCGCTTTTTCCGCCGATCGGCGTTAGCGCAGGTCGCCAGGGCCTTCAGGCCCAAGCGACCTACGCCGCCTTGATAAGGCAGAAAAAATCGCTGCGGTATTGTTAGAAGGAATTTCTGGGACACCACACTAGGTTGAGATAGGTGCACAACTGAGGATTCTTGATCCCAGTATTGGCCTTCATATGACTGGCTATGGCAATTTTCCACTGAGCCGACTTCTTTGCTTCTTCGATGTCTTTCTGGTTCTTTGCAGCCAATGCATTCCATCACTGAGGTTGGCTTGGGGCGTCTCAACGCAGAGGTGATAGTGATTGCTCATCAGAACGTAAGCATGCAAGGACCACTGATAGCGTTCGCAGGCCTCCAGCATCACCTCGGTAAATGCCCGATCGGTTTTGTGTGTCCGAAACAAATCTTTGCGGTAATTACCTCGGTTGATTATGTGATACCGTGCTCCTTCATACTGCACTCTTGCTGAACGAGCATAGTTGGAGCAAATAAATTGATCTTTTATTCGGGGAAGGGTTAAGGGGTCAGTGGTCAATGGCCCTTAGTTAAGGGGGTTTTTTGAGGGCATAAGGTATGGCGCCAGCCGGGGTCATGCCGTAGAAAAGTGATGCCTTCTGTAAGAAAAGGGTCAGGTCTTAAAAACTGTATTTCGTTGTACTTCATACACTTTTACAAGACGACCGACCCTGTAAAGCATAACTTTTTACGTCTTGACCCCTTCCTTTTCCGAGGTAGTCAAATGTTCGAAAAGTCGCTTAACTAAGCGGCATTCGGGTCAGTGGTCAATTGTCAATTTGACTGTGCCGCGTCGCGGATGGCAGGATCGGCCATGGCGAGAAAGCGGCGTCTTGAATCGAGCGACGGTCTTTATCATGTGATAAACCGAGGCAACTATCGCGCGGATATATTCGAAACCGAAAAGGCGAAGAAATCATTCGTGAAAACCTTGGGGGAGACGATTGAATAAATTGACAATTGACCACTGACCCCTTAGCGCCCTCGCGCCGACGCGCCCTAAAAGAAGTGAGAACGAGGTGGAGTGGGATGTAGGTCCCATTAACGTGAAAATAGATTTATCCCACAACTAGCATATAAAACATTTTATGAGTACAAAAACCACCCGCCGCACATTTTTGAAAACCACTGCCGTTGCCAACATCGGCATGCCCACCATTATACCGGCCAGTGCGCTCGGTAAAAATCGACGTCCAACCCATCAAAAAACCATTGAGTAATCCCCGATTGCCACTATTCTTTTGATCCTGATACCCAGTATGAAATCGACTCGGCAATACCCTAAAATGACTCGTGGCGCAGTATTTCCCTGTCTGTTGTTCCGTAGGATTATTGCATTTATTCCCCTGTTAATCGGTCTAGACAACGGTTTGCTTCATGCACAGGAAATCGATACGAATGACCCGCCCACAGTACGGGTGGAATTATTTGAAGATATGGGAGCAAGATCGTTGGAGGAAACAACGGCGAGAGCGGTCAATTTAAGTGACGCAGTGGGAGTGGATCCGGCATCGCTAAATGACGATGCCCTTGTCTCGAGCCTCAACGACACCACTGAGCCCAATGGCGAGCAGCGCGTTAGGCCGGTGACTTCCAATCAGATTCCGGACCATGCGTATAAAGTGCGCGCTTTTGGATTTCACAAGCTACCGTTCAAGTATGATGAAACAGGCGTACGTGAACTTCATAAGGCCCCGATTATTTTAAGAGCGACGGCTCAGTTGACCCTGGAAAGAGGCGAGCACCGGATATTAATACGTACGCGTGATGATGCCAGGTTCTGGATGGACGGCGAACTGCTTACAACCGTCAAGGTATTACAGATACCTTCAGACGGTCACAACCCGATGCGAAAGATACCCGACCGCGCTGCCCCGACGATCAAGGATTTTGCATCCGGCAATACCGAATTTTTTTTCACCCTTTCATCTGATGGTCTACCCCATACCTACCGCTTGGAGACCGTTATAGGCCGCTCAGATCGCAGGCCGGACCTGGGTGTGCTCGCTGTAGCCGTTGCCGGCCCGGGCGAGGATGTTTTCACCCTGTTAGGCTCTGAGAATAAAGGTGATTTTAGCAACCCAGGTTGGGCTAAATTCGTAGAGGATGAAGAAGCCTGTTACCGGATCATGGATAGCCAGGAACGCCGAACGCGTTCGACAAAGGAAACGCAATACTGGAATGAACGACACGCCTATGCAAAACACTGGCAAAACCGTCAGGATCCCGTCGAGGTCCCAACAGTTAGTAAGTTAATTCCGATACACAATACCATCGACCATTTCATTGGTCGGCAAATAGAAGAAGCAGCTCCGCAACGCATGGCCATGAAGGCGGCCGAGCAAGAAGCACAATCGAAGGGCCTGGTTCTTTTTCACAAAGACATTCAACCGATTCTTCAAGAGAACTGCCTGAAATGCCATGGCGACAAAGAGAAGGGAGGGTTGCGCTTGGATTCACGTGAGCGAGCATTGCTGGGCGGAGAATCCGATGAGCCCGCCATCGTTCCTGGACATCCGGAAGAGAGTCTTCTTATTGAGATGCTCATGCTGGAAGATATGCCTCCGAAAGATCAGCTCCTTGAAGAAAATGAAATCGATTTACTGGCTCGCTGGATAAAACAGGGTGCACCCTGGAACAACTTGGATGAGGAACCAATCCTGGCGACCGAGCATCCATCGGCCGCAGATCTGCGATCCGCACAGTTGGCGCCACGACCGTTAACAAGCGACCTCGCTTTTCTACGTCGTGTAACTTTGGATACAGTGGGGCTGATACCCTCTCTTGAAGAAATAAAAGCGTTTCAGGCCGACAGCTCTTCGGACAAACGTAGCAAGGTGATTGATCATTTGTTGGATGACCCACGTTGGGCCGATCATTGGGTGCCGTTTTGGCAAGACCTTCTGGCCGAGAATCCCAACATCGTAAAACCCAACCTGAACAACACTGGAGCCTTTCGCTGGTGGATTCATGAATCGTTTCTCGATAATAAACCGATGGACCGATTTGTAACGGACCTGATCCTTATGCGTGGCGATAAGTATATCGGTCCGGCTGGTTTTGGCATGGCCACCCAGAATGATGCGCCCATGGCGGCCAAAGCCCATATCCTCGGTGGTGCTTTTATGGGGGTCCAAATGAAATGCGCACGTTGCCACGACGCGCCCTTTCAGTCCGTACTTCAGGAAGACCTTTTTAATTTGGCAGCCATGCTTCAGCGCAAGCCCATCAAAGTGCCCGCGAGTAGTATCGTGCCTGTAGATAAATTAGCCGGGCGAAAAGCACTCGTTAAAGTCACATTGAAAGCGAATGAAAAGGTAGAACCCGCTTGGCCGTTTACTCATTTCAGTGATTCACCACTTCCGGGAAGTCTCATTCGCAATCCCGCAGATCCACGTGAAGCACTGGCAGCACACATGACTTCACCATCCAATTCCCGCTTTGCAAAAGCCATCGTCAATTGGGCCTGGAAACGGTATTTCGGGAAGGGATTAATTGAGCCAACCACCGACTGGGAAAACGCAGATATTTCTCATCCGGATTTATTGGCTTTTCTGGCTCAGGAACTGGTGAAGAATCATTACGACATTAAGCATGTCTGCCGACTGATCCTGAATTCCCACACCTACCAAAGAGAGGTGGTCCAAAATTCAGATGTCCAGGCGGAGGCCTTGTTTGTGGGACACACTCGAAGGCGGATGACGGCAGAGCAAATCCTGGATTCACTTCACTTGGCCACTGATCGAAAGATCGACAGCGAAGAGCTGAACATGGATCAAGATGGCAGACGACCGATCAAACAATTCATAAACCTGGGCAAGCCACAGCGAGCCTGGGAATTCACATCCTTATCGAACGAACGCGACCGACCTAGCCTCACCCTGCCGCACGCACAGGTGTATGTCGATGTACTCGAGGCCTTTGGTTGGAATGGCTCGCGTCAGAACCCCATTCATAATCGCGATCATGATACCAATGTGCTGCAACCAGCGGCCCTGGCCAACGGCATCATGAGCCAACGGCTTACACGGCTTTCAGACACCCATCCCTTGACTCACTTGGTGATGGAACCCCGTGGAGTGGATGAGCTCGTAGAAATTCTCTTTCTCAAAACTTTGGGCCGGCCTCCTGACACAAATGAAAGGAGCACCTATGTCGCCCTCCTTGGCGATGGTTATCAACAAAGAATCATACCAGAGGAAGAACGGGCTCCTGCACCGAAACCACAGCGCTATCCTTATGTGACCTGGTCCAATCACCTGAAATCAGAAGCCAATGACATCAAAAACGCCATCGCACGGGATATTGAAGCGGGAGAACCACCGACCCGTTTTCTGAAGAGTCCATGGAGAAGAAATTTGGAGGATGGTCTATGGGCTTTGATAAACTCACCTGAAATGATTTTTGTACCGTGAAAAAAGAACCTTATTCGCCACAGGCCATCGGAAGACGTCAGTTCCTGGGAACTCTTGGAGCTGGCACAGCAGGCATGTTTCTGGGAGGCAGGTCTGCCCTAGGAGCCAACGCTTTCCCCAAGGGCAAAGCGGACCATTGTATCATGTTGTGGTTGGGCGGTGGCTGCGCTCAAATCGACACCTGGGATCCGAAACGAAAAGGCAATGCTCTGACTGGAGAACCCGGCACTTATTACGATACAATACCAACAGCGGTGGATGGGATTCAAGTTTGTGAACACCTCCCACGCTCCGCGCAGATCATGGACCGCCTTTCAATCGTGAGAACGGTCAATCACGACACCATCAACGAACATGCTGCTGCGGTAAACCGCATGCATACCGGTCGAGCAACCAGTGGTACGGTTATTTATCCTTCCTTAGGTTCCATCATTGCCCATGAACGAGGACCCGGTGATGAAGGAGTCCCGCCTTATGTACTTATCGGCTATCCAAATTTGACGCGGGGGCCCGGATTTCTCGGAGCACGTGACAGTTACCTTTACCTCATTGATACCGAGGCGGGACCTCGTGGACTCATCCCTCCTTCCGATGTGGATGCCTCCCGCATGCTTCAAAGGCAGTCGCTCTTGAATGGCCTGAGGAAAAGTTATATCGCCCGGGGAAATCAAGACGAGGCTGTTAAGAACTACGATGCGGGAATCCAAACCAGTATGAAACTTGGGGGATCTTCCTTTATGGACACATTCAATCTGGACCGGGAAAAACCAGAGCTTCGCGAATCCTATGGAGGTGAATTCGGGCAACGCTGCCTATTGGCGAGACGTCTGGTACAGTCAGGCGTGCGCTTCGTGGAAGTATCTCACAACCTCAACTTCATCAATGGTACCGGTTGGGATACTCACAAAGAAGGGCAACTAAAACAGCATGGCCTTATCAGAGAATTGGATCATGCCTTCGCATCCTTAACCCTGGATCTTGAAGCACACAATCTGTTGGACCGCACACTGGTAATCATTGGTACGGAGTTTGGGCGTCCACCGGAATTCGATGCGGCGGGCGGTCGAGGTCACTACTCCAAAGCATTCAGCATTGTCATGGCCGGAGGTGGACTCAATCACGGCGGAGCCGTTGGAGAAACGGACGAACTTGGGAAAAACATTATCCATACTCCGGTATCGGTTCCAGATTTGTTTGCTACCATTTTCAGTACGCTGAAGATCGATCCTTCCAAGGAACTCTATGATGGAAATCGCCCAGTTCCCATTTCCGATGGTGGAACACCCGTCGCACAATTGTTCAGCTGACCACGGGAGCCTGGAAGGGCTTGGAAGGGCTGACCACTGACCCCTTAGCGCCCTCCCCCACGATTGCTACCACTGCATGTCCCACTAGTGAGTTAGTTGACGATGTCTCGAACGATACTCGGTTGGTGTCAATCCACTCCTTTTCTTAAAATGATCGGACAAGTTGCTCGCATCCACAAATCCACATCGGCTGGCTATTTGGGCGGCTGTCAAGCTGGTCTCTTGGAGGAGTTTCATTGCCTCAAGAACCCGAGTCTTTATGAGGAATTCTTGAGGGCTAAACCCAAAGGCTTCATTGAACCGACGTTGCAGGCTGCGAAGTGATTGTCCGCAAGCGTCGGCCAGGTCCAACATGGAAATGTTCCGGGGAAATTCCTTGCGAATAATCATGACTGCCTTGGCGACGCTTTCCAGAACGGGCAACTTTCTCTCTTGTTCCGCAGCCCGGCGGAGAACGCCCATCACGCCGATGGGGCTCCTCTTTCGATTTAAAACGGGAAGTTTTGTTACGATGTACCAATCGGGCATGCCTTGTTTGTCAAACCAGAGCTCCATATGCTCAATCCGATCTACTTCGCCATTGAGGAGACGTTCGTCACCTTGAACATATCTTTCGGCCATTGATTGCGGGTTTATGTCGTAATCCGTAAAGCCGAGCATCTCCTCCTCATTGGCCATTTGATAGCGATCCAAGACGGATTGACTGGTTATCATGGTACGTCCCTTGCGATCCTTGGCGAAGAAATAATACCCGGGAATCTCGTCGATAATCCGATGAAATAGTCCCCAGGAAGGTATTTGGGAAAGCCAGGCATCTCGTTCGGAAGCGAGTTTGCGGAGGGTTTTCTTCGAGCGCTTTCGATGTAGGATTTTGGGCCTAATAATTGTCGTATTTAGCATAGATACTGTCGCACGTTCTTCCAAAAGTATGATACAATCAAGGTAAATGACGGTGTATCGCGGCTTGTTTGTCCTACTATGTTTCAATGGTCTTGCTTGGCTGATCCATGCGGCTGACTCGCGACCCAACATCGTGTTCGTTATCACCGATGACCAACGCTGGGACTATGTGGGATATGCAGGGCATCCGGTCCTTAAGACTCCCCATATCGACCGGATCGGAAGGGAGGGGGCCACCTTCGACAACTTCTTTGTGACCACGCCGCTGTGTTCGCCAAGTCGGGCGAGTTTCCTAACTGGACTTTATCCTCATAAGCACCGGGTAATTAATAATGACAGACTGGGACTGGATGTGATCAGCCACACGCTGATGACCTTTCCGCGGCAATTGCGCGAGGCCGGATATGAGACGGCATTCATTGGGAAATGGCACATGGGGCTCGACGATTCGAGAAGGCCGGGATTCGACACCTGGATCAGTTTCAAAGGCCAGGGCGTCTATATTTGATGGAGTCGTGAACGAAAATGGCAATCGTCGGCAACTGGATGGCTATATGACGGACTTTCTCAATGATAAGGCGATTGAATTCGTCCGGAAGCCTCACGAGAAACCGTATTGCCTCTACCTCTCGCACAAGGCGGTACATAATCCCTTCCTGCCGGCTCCCAGAGATGATTCGCTTTATAGCGACTACAATTTCGCGCTGCCTGAAAAAATAGAGTCTGATATCCAGGGGAAGCCGGTCCTATTGCGAAAAGTGGAAAAGCACAACCCGCTGGAACTGGAAGGCGTGGCGCCCGAACCCGGCGAACCGCGTCGCAACCGAGGGAGGGATCCTCAATCGGTCGTGCGCGACCAGCTGCGCAGCCTGGCCTCTGTTGATGAAGGCATCGGTCAACTCTTTGCCGCCCTTGTAGCTACGGGACAGCTCGACAACACGGTATTCATTTTTACCAGCGACAACGGTTTCCTGATGGGGGAGCATGGCATGATAAACACCAAGCGGTGGGCCTACGAAGAGGCCCTGAGAGTGCCTTTGGTGGTCAGATATCCGAAGCTCATTAAGCCGGGAAGCCGGAACGACGCCTTGGTTGTCAATATAGATCTTGCGCCCACTTTGCTGGACATGGCAGGCGTGGAATCCATCATCCCCATGCACGGCCAATCCTTTGTACCGCTTTTGAAAGATGCTCGCGCACCCTGGAGAGAAGCATTCCTGGCCGAGTACTTTCTCGAAAAAGTCGCGCCAAGAACGCCCACGTGGCAAGCGGTCCGAACACGCGATTGGAAATACATTCGCTATTCCAAGTACGATGGGATGGATGAGCTCTACCACCTGGAAGCCGATCCGAAAGAGTTGAAAAACCTGGTGAATCATCCGGAGTATAAAACCCGGCTCGAGGAGATGCAGGCCCAGTTACAAAGCGTGTTGAACCAATTCAACTGAAAACCGACCCATGTCTTTTACTATGAATAAATACTTTTTCTGCTGTTTGCTTATAGTGACGGGAGTGTTTGGCGCGGGTCCGAACATCGTACTGGTGATGACGGACGACCAGGGCTATGGAGATGTGGCTGTTAACGGGAACCAGTGGATCGAAACTCCGAACATGGACCGCCTCGCGAATGAGGGAGCGCGGTTCGAGAGATTTTTCGTGGAACAAGTTTGCGCTCCAACGCGCGCTGCGTTGTTATCCGGTCGCTATCCGACACGCACCGGGGTGACAGGAGTGACGCGCGGCTATGAATACATGCGGGGCGAGGAGGTGACGATCGCCGAGCTGTTGAGAGAGGCAGGATATGCGACGGGTTGTTTCGGCAAGTGGCACAACGGCGCCCACTGGCCGTACCATCCGAACGCGCAGGGCTTTGATGAATTCGTTGGTTTCTGCGGCGGGCATTGGAACGATTATTTTGATCCGATCCTGGAGCGAAACGGTTCCTCTTTCCAGGCGCGTGGATTTATCGCGGATATTATTACTGATTACGCGATTGAGTTTATCGAGCGCGAGCACGAGGCGAATGAGAGCCCCTTCTTTTGTTATATTCCTTACAACACGCCGCACACGCCAGCGAGTGTGCCATTGGACAAGTGGAGGCAGTGGGTAGATCGGACGGACGTGGAAGATCCCTTCGACCGGGCGATGTATGCGCTGGTCGAAAATGTGGATGAGAATATGGGCCGCTTGCTCGCGAAGCTGAAAGCGCTGGAAATCTTGGACGACACTGTTTTTATCTTCCTGACGGACAACGGCCCGAATGGCTCGCGATTCAATGACGGAATGCTTGGTCGGAAAGCCAGTGTCCACGAAGGCGGCGTGCGCGTACCGCTTTTCGTACGTTGGCCGGAACGAATCCAGGCGGGCACGGTTGTAAAACCGAATGTGGCGCATGTCGACTTGCTGCCGACGCTATGCCGGATCGCGGGGGTGGAGAATCCGGAAAGCAAGACTCTGCCGTTGGACGGTATGGATGTGACACCGCTTCTCTTTGCGCAGGATAATTTCCAAATGCCCGAACGGAATCTGTTTATTTGGCGCAATCCTGAGAGATGGTCGATTAGAACTAGGCGCTATCGCGCGACGGAGACGACGTTGCACGATCTTATTGAGGATCCTGGTCAGGAGAAAAATCTGGCCAAGACCCGGCCGGAAATCCATGGCGAGCTGATCGAGGCTCACCGGGGTTGGGCGGCGGAAGCGACGGATGAGGAGCCAGTGCTTTTGCCGGTACCGATTGGCTATGAGGAGTGGCCTACGGTGACATTGAAGGCGCATGAGCTGGACATATATCCGAGAGTGGGCAAAGGCATCGATTACTGTGGGAGGCAGGGATTTGCAAATCAGTGGATTGAACGCTGGTCGGATCCAAAAGCCTACGCGGCCCGTTCAATCAAGGTGGTTTCGGGTGGACGGTATCGGGTTCGACTTCGGTATGCCTGTCCTGAGGACGGAGTAGATTCTGTGTTTCGCCTCAGCGCGGGAAGCGCGTCGCTTGACATTCGTATTCAGGAATCCTGGGTGAGCGCGCCGCATGCGGCGGCGGAACAGGTGATTAAAAATCACGGCTCTTATTTGTCTCGGGAGTGGAAAGATCTGGATGCGGGTGAACTGGTGTTGGAGAAAGGAACTCACTCGCTGGAGCTGAGGGTGGTAAAGAAGCCTGGAGTGGAAATGCCTGATATCAAGGCATTGATCTTCGAACGACTGTGAACTTAGGTGTTTCCATGAGGCAGTACCTCATCCCGGCTGAACCCAGGCGCGGCAGCGGCCCTCAGTCTGCCGTACGTGACCAACTTAAAATTCTTTTAGAGCAAACAAATTGAATCGAGAAAATGAGCAGAATCTTGGCCTATTCCTAAAGCCTGTGTTTTCCTACCTGGCGGGTCTTGGTTTCTCAAGACAACCGTTTTAAGAAAAAAACCTATGAAGATAAATTCCTTCCTTTCAGCATTGAGCTTCTCGTGTGTATTGGTAGCGGGAGTCCTGACTCAGGCGAAAGGGGCTAGTCCGCTTAACATCGTGCTCATTGTTGCAGATGACTTG
The DNA here is from genome assembly GCA_965250065.1 of Opitutales bacterium. Taxonomy (GTDB): domain Bacteria; phylum Verrucomicrobiota; class Verrucomicrobiia; order Opitutales; family UBA2995; genus JAABVD01. The sequence continues at coordinate 2,758,698 of OZ252288.1, read as the reverse complement.
GGCGCGCGTGATTTGAAAACTCACGGTTCTGATTTGCACGAAACGCCCCACTTGGATGGCTTGGCGGCGGAAGGAATCGAATTTACCCGCGCTTATTCGGCGGCACCCGTTTGCTCGCCCACCCGCGCCTCTATAATGACGGGAAAGCATCCAGCCCGTCTTCGCATGACTACCTGGCATGAGTCCTCTTTGAAAGGTCCGAAACAAGACCGACCCATGATTCCTGCCATCAGTGAACCCAATCTTCCGTTGGAGGAGATTACCTTGGCGGAACTCTTTAAAGACGCGGGCTATCAAACCTTCCACGTCGGAAAATGGCACCTTGGCGAGGCCAGTTCCTTCCCTGAAGTTCACGGCTTCGATGTCAATATCGCCGGGCATCATTGGGGCGCCCCGCCCACTTTTTTCGCTCCCTACAAAGGAGTGATTTACAATGAGATGCGTTATGTTCCGAGCCTGCATGGATCGAAGGAGGGGGAATACCTGCCTGACCGGCTTACCACTGAAGCGATCGATCTGATGAAGAACGCGGGCGACACTCCCTTCTTCCTCAATCTTTGCTACTTCATTCCTCACGTCCCTGTTGACGGAAAATCAGACTACGTGGACGACTTTGCCTCCCGTATTGGTCCTGATAATCGCCACCGCAATCCTGGCTACGCCGCCATGGTTAAGTCGCTTGACGACGGGGTTGGCCGAATACTCGAATGGCTAAAGCAATCCGGGAAAGACAAAAATACCGTGGTAATTTTTGTTTCGGACAACGGAGGGTTTACCGGAAAATGGGATGGAGAAACGGTCAACAACAATGCCCCGCTTCGCTCCGGTAAGGGTACCCTTTATGAAGGAGGGATTCGTATTCCTTGGTTCATGCGTGTTCCAGGTATTAAAAAAGCAAGCAAGGTGGATGTTCCCGTCACCACAACCGATATCCTGCCTACCCTTTTAGATTTGGCCGGATTGGATCATCCCGAATCCGATGGCGCATCTCTGAAACCATTGCTCTACAAGAAGAATTTCAATAATGGAAAGTCGCGGTCATTGGTTTTTCATTATCCTCACTACTACTCAGGGACGACTCCGGTTTCTGCTCTCAGAAAAGGAGACCTGAAGCTCTTACAGTATTACACGCCGGAGGGGCTTAGATTTGAATTATACGATCTTTCGGAAGATCCCAGCGAATCTAACAATCTAGTAGAGGATCGCGAGGCGATTATTAAAGAAATGAGCGCTGAGCTGAACACAAGCTTATGGGAAATGGGTGCCAATTTCCCAAGTATCAACGCCAATTATGAATCTAAAAACTAACAGGCGTTTTTGAGTATACTTGCTTCAGTACTCTGCTCGATTATCGATTCTTTTTCTTACTCTATTAATATCCTAAAAAGACCTTATTCTAAAAGAAAACTGTAATGACTAGCGAAGATTGGATTAACAATTATATAGATGCGGAAGTGCGACTTATACGGTCACTTCCTATCAAGGATATCGATGCCTTTATTGGTATCGTCGAAGAGGCTCATAATAGCGACAAACAGTTGTTTTTATGTGGAAATGGCGGGAATGCGGCCAGTGCATCCCACTTGGCTTGCGACATGGGTAAAGGCTCTTCGGATGCCCTGGGAAAGCGTTTCCGAGTAAGCGCCTTAAATGACAATGCAGCATGGCTAACTGCCATAGGAAACGATTATGCCTATGAGGATGTATTTGTCAGGCAGTTGGAGAATTTCGCCCAGCCCGGAGATGTATTAATCAGCGGAAGCGTCAGCGGAAACTCACCGAACCTGGTGAAGGCGTTCGAGTGGGCCAAAGAGCAGGGACTGACCACCGTGTCTATTACGAGTTCCAAGCGCGGGCGGATGTCCGACCTGGCGACCCTGCCCATTGTGTTGCCCGATGAGCACTATGGCCGCGTAGAAGATATGCAGATGATGATCTATCACCTGATCGCTTTCTGGCTTATTGAAAAAGAAACTGTATAACCAAAACCAAAGTCCATGAACCGATATGTCACCCTAGTTCTATTCGTTCTCCTTCAGCCCTTAGCCTTCTGCCTAGGCGCAAGCCGGCCCAACATTCTATTTGTATCCATTGATGACTTCAATGACTGGGGACCAACTCAGCTGGACGGCGAGCCGTTCGATGTGGATACACCCAACTTCGACTCGCTGGCGGCTGAAGGGATATTGTTCAACAACGCCCACTGCAATGCCCCTTCGTGCAATCCGTCTCGCACCTCCATCATGTCGGGGCTCCATCCAGCGTCGACAGGAGTTTATGGCAACGGTCATGACTGGTTGGTGAATGAACGATTCGATGACATTCTCCTGCTACCTGAATATTTCAAAAAGCATGGCTACGCTACGCTGGGAGGTGGGAAGATCTATCATGCGAATCAGGGAAGCGAATTCGATCGGAAAGGGCTTTTCTCGCCCAGAGGGTGGGATGATTTCTTTCCGTCTTTTAATGCCCAATTGCCAGTGCCGAGCATGCCGGATGTCATGCCGGGACGTGGCGAGGGGAAGTTCGATTGGGGCGGCACTGGTAAGCCCCTTGAGGAGATGGGGGACCACAAAGTGGTGAATTGGGCGATCGAGCAGCTTGAGGCTTCTCGCGATGAACCGCTATTTCTGGCAGTCGGGATCTATCGCCCGCATATGCCCTGGTTTGTTCCAGATGCTTTCTACGATCAGTACGATACTGTTGAAATTAGGCCTCCAACGAATCCGGAAGGATGGGAGAAAAACATTCCTAAATCTCTTCTACCATCCCAACGGTTTAAGGAGTTTACCGGAAACCCGGGCCCTAGTCGCGGCTATGCGGCGTGTGTCAGCTATGCGGATTTCGAGCTGGGTCGACTTTTGAAAGGTTTGGAAGATTCACCGATTGCGGACAACACGATCGTGGTGGTCTGGACGGATCACGGCTGGCATCTAGGCGAGAAAGAGCATTTTTCGAAGTTTACTCTCTGGGAAGAGTCCACGCGGGTACCGTTACTCATCTTAAAGCCAGGCGCGAAACAGAAAGAAGTCGATACCGCGGTAAGCTTGGTGGATGTCTATCCCACGCTGCTCGCTCTTGCGGGTCTACCAGAGAACAAAAACAACGACGGCCAGAACCTGCTCCCGATTATCGAGGCAGAGACGGATCTCAATCGAGCCATCGTAACCTCGAAGAGCGAGAATTATCACGCAGTGCGCGATGGACGCTATCGCTACCTCAAATCAAACAACGCAGAGGCCTTGTTCGACCACTTTAACGATCCGCGCGAACTTCACAATATCGCCAACCGTCCCGGAAGTGCCGCTATTATCGAGCGCTTATCACGAACATTGCCCGAAGCGCCGCACCCAAGCATGCCCAAGCGAATAAAACCGAACTCCCCATAGTGCAGTGACTCCAACCAAGTATACCCTGAGCCCGAGCCGCTGATATCACTTATGAATCATTCGGCCGTGGTCGGAGCGATCGTCAAACATAGAAAACAAACATAACCAATACAATGAGTGCTTCAACTAACCGTCGTGTGTTCCTTAAATCCTCTGCCGCTTTTCTGGGCAGTTGCGCCTTAGCCGCATGTAATAAAAATACATCTGCTGGTGATTCGTCAAAAAAGGAGCCAGGTTCTAAAATATCTTTGGCTCAGTGGTCGCAGCACAAGGCCCTAAAGGCCGGAGAGTTGGACAATCTTGATTTTCCGCGCATTGTCCGGGAAGATTTTGACTTCGATGCCATCGAATGGTCCAGTCAATTCGCTTTTGTGGAACACCCTAGGCTTGGAGATCAGCCGAAGGACCAGACCTATTTGACCGAAGTCAAACGGGTGACCGATGATCTCGGTCTTACCAATCTCCTCATCATGTGCGACCGTGTGGGAAATCTTGGAGATCCTGATAATGCACTGAGAAGCAATGCCGTCGAGGGACACTATGCTTGGATAGAGGCCGCCAAGTTTCTCGGTTGCCATTCGATTCGGGTCAACGCGGCCTCCGATCCATCACTCAGTTCAGAAGAACAAAAGAAGCTTTGTATCGATGGTCTTGGCCGGCTTTGCGCGTTTGCCCAAACGCATGGACTCAATGTTATTGTCGAAAACCATGGTGGACTGTCTTCCAATGGAGCCTGGCTCGCTTCCGTAATCTCCGGCGTTGGCCTGGAAAACTGCGGTACCTTGCCAGACTTTGGGAATTTCTATGTTGCGAGAAACCGAGGCAATCCTGAGCGATACGCTCTGAGCAAAAAGCCCTACGAAAACGACCCGATCTATCAGGAAGACCAAATCGGCTTGGAGTATGACCGTTACCAGGGAGTGGCTGACCTAATGCCGTTCGCCAAAGGAGTCAGCGCCAAGTCGCATGATTTCGATGCGGAAGGAAACGAAGTGAATACGGATTATCGCCGCATGCTGAAGATAGTGGTAGATTCTGGATACACAGGATATATCGGAATCGAGTATGAAGGAAGAACAACGCCGGAAATGGAAGGAATCCGGCTCACCAAAACGCTGATTGAAAGGACCCTCGAGTCCTTGCGCCAGTCGACTTAGCATTGAACGATCGAATGACATCGCCCTGGTATATCGGCGTCGACTTGGGAGGCACTAAGATTGGCGTCTCCCGATTTGATTTATCCACAGGATCCGTCCTCGATTCCGAGCGGTTCCCCACTGGAATAAAATGTAATCCGGTAGATGCGATCCATCGCATAGTCGGCATTGCTCGAGCTTGGATCGAGGAAACTGGAAGTCCACCGGAAGCAGTCGGGGTTTCTGTTGGGGGAATGTATGATATTGATTCGGGATGCATGCGGCATGCTCCGCATCTTCCCTTGTGGGACGGATTCCCTATTGTTTCTTCCTTGAAGGAAGCATTAGAGGTACCGGTTTTTGGCGAAAACGACGCCAACGCATGCGCATTGGCTGAATGGCGCTTTGGGGCGGGTCGAGGATGCGACGATCTCATCTTTCTGACCTTCGGAACAGGACTGGGCGCCGGATTAATCCTCAATGGACGGCTCTATCGTGGAGGAACAGGATTAGCGGGTGAAGTGGGAGGCATTCGTGTTTCTGACAGGGGACCCCCACTACGAGAAAAGCCCGGATGTCTTGAAGGATTCGCTTCGGGCGCTGGAATCGCCTGGCTTGCCAGAGATCGGCTAAGGGAGAAACAGAGCCCTATTTTGCCACAAGAACCGACCGCAAAAGAAATAGCCGAGGCAGCGCGTCAGGGGGACCCATTTTCGTTATCTGTTCTCACAGAGTGTGGCCACAAACTTGGCGAGGGTTTAGCCATTCTCATAGATATCTTAAATCCTGAAAGAATTATTCTGGGCTCGATTTTTGCCCGCTGCGAATCGCTACTCCGACCTTCCCTGGAAGAAGCCATTTTGAAGGAGGCCAGGCCTGAAATCCGCAAGGCTTGTACAATCGTTTCGGCAGAACTCGGCGAATCCATTGGCGATTATGGAGCCGCCACGGTGGCTGCGCTCGGAGTCGAAAACGCATAAAAGAAAACAACATGAAAATCAGAGAAGACCGAACTATTTGGACAGCCTCTATGCTTATGAACCGTCGACAAGCCATTAAGAGAACTGCCTTGCTCTCGGGAGGTTTAAGGGGTCAGTGGTCAATTGTCAACTTGACGGCGCCGCGTCGCGGATGGCAGGATAGGCCATGGCGAGAAAGCGGCGTCTTGAATCGAGCGACGGTCTTTATCATGTGATAAATGGGCTCTTGTGGTCATGTCGCAACTTCGTTGCTCGGTAGAGGCAACTATCTCCACCACGCCCAGGTCATCACCATCACCGGCAGAAGCTATCGTCTCAAAGATAGAACAGCGGTCATGCAATAGACTTCAAAATGGAAAAATTTAAAACCCTAATCCCTTGACCCAAACCATCAAAAATCACATTAAAACCAGACCCTGGGGTGGTACACTTTGAACTGCGGTACGGTGGTACACTTTAAACTGCGGTACGGTGGTACACTTTAAAGTGCAGTTTGACAGTAGGGAGTGTACAATTACGAAAACGTGTAGGGCCAAAAAAATCAGCCCAATCAATTAACACGTTGAATGAATGAGAGTTAGAATCATGGAATACTTTTCATGAATCTACAGTTTCATATGATGGTAAACTTGGTTGCGGGCTAGGACCCGACCAGGAGTGTAGAGTAAATTGGCCCTAATAGTTTTCAACTTTTTCCAGCAATTCTGGAACGAGATTATTGGCGAAGTCCCAAAGTGCAGCATCGTCAATTATATCATATCCATGTGCCACCAGGTTCCTAAATCCTATAATTTTGATATACTCTGGTATTTTCTGGCCTAGATTCTCTTTATCGATTCTTTCCAGCCGGGATAGCGCCTCCCCAATTATTTCAAATTCTCTCTCTAAGGCTAACTGCAGGATTCTGTCCTTTTGAAAGTCGGAAAAGCTTTTGCCTTCAACAAAACTAATAATTTCTTCGCAGGACAACGTCAGATCCAAAAGCAACTTTCGGATGTTAGGCTGCATAAACCAGCTTTTTCGTATTGTTTACTGTCTCCTGAAAAACTGAATTTCGAAAGGGCTTACTTACCAAAAGATCAACGGGTCTCTGCAAAACACTTTCCAATTCCAGTTTGAAACCCATGAATTGGTCAAAAGCACCTGTGAATCCTTGACGATCAAATTCCACCACAAAGTCGATATCGCTGGATTCGGTCGACTCCCCCGTCACAACAGAACCAAAGGCATGCAAATTTTTTACCTTAAAGTGTTTGCACGCTTCTTTAACGGATTTGTTATTCACCAATTCATCGATCATGGTCACTAATTCTCTTATGTTCCATGGTTCAGTCAATAGACGAATCTGCCATTGATCGCCTGACACTGCGGAGGAATTCGAGGATTGATGCGTCGTTGGAGGCAGCCAGCGGTTAAAGTGTACCACCGTACCGCGAAATAAAGTGTACCACCTTCAGGGGCAACTTCGGGTAATGCCGAGGGATGCCAAATCACCTGAAAGTGGAAGTACAAGAAGCGATAAAACATCTATTAAAGACGGGCCATTCCTAGCGTTGGATTGCCCGGGAACTGGGCATGCGCTGGCTGCAGGCCACCTTCGCGATGCGTTTCAACAAGTACAGGTAGGAGCACGGGCACCTGTTCCAGAGGCGCTTCAAGTCACTTCTGGTGGAGCACGGGCAGCGCATTGGCAGGACCTTGTCGACTACATTCACCTGAACCCGGTCAGGGCGGGGCTGAGCGCTATTTGCGGCAAGTACGCGAGGGAGAGGGAAGGGGCTTGCGAATGGGCGAGACGATTGAATAAATTGACAATTGACCACTGACCCTATCGGACACTCGGGTTTCAGTTCCACGTTGTGCTTGATCAGAGGAACGTGAATGGCATGGGGAATTTTTTCCTCACGATAAACACGTTCGGCCAACTCCAGGTCGACGAATCCAAGACGAACACGTTCTGTGCTGTATGGCCCACTCCAGACGCAGTTGTAACCGAGGTCCCGCATCTTCCTGATGCCGTCACGCAACCAGGCTTCCTGGTTGCCGTTGTAGGAGAACGTCACCGCTCCTTCCGAAAAACTGGTCACGGGATGGCTCAGACCGATCCCGAAAAAGCCGTGCCCCTCCGGCGTCACCAGCCACCAGCGGCCATCGATGTTTTGAGTGTGGAAGAAACCGGTCTGCTCACCTTTCACATCGGTAAAGCCGCCGTAGGTGTCGAGTTTTCCGGCCTGTGCCGAAACGCTGATGAGACTGCCCAACAGCCAGGAAAGGATTGTTGTGGTGATAAATAAGGTATTCATGCAATATGCGGGTAAAATACCTCGTCGGGTTAAAATTGTTCGGCCATCCATTGGCTGATTTTCTCATTCGCGGCGGTCATCTGCGCGACGTGCTCCTGATCGGGATTCTCCATTTCGTCGAGCAAACCGCGGCGTCGTGCCTTGTTACGTTGATAGGCGCCGCAAAGATGGAAACCGATGCATCCCCGGTTCTGGAAAAGGCTTTCGAGTGTTTCAGCGTACCAGGCGCCGTTGTTCGGTTTGAAGAAAGCCTGGCTGCGCTTATCAACGCCTGCGGCGTCAGCTAACAAAACGGGCTTGCCCGTTTTCTTGTGCCACTCGTCGAGATGTTCGACCGGGTTTCTGAAGTCCTGGAATGACAACACGTCAACGAACGGTTTGGCCGCGTTGACGACTTCCATCGCGATGGGCGCATTGGCTTCATACCGGTCTCCGAGAAGCAAGTGGCGCTTGTCGTAACGACGAATGGCGTCGTGCGTGGTTTTGTAATACTGATGGGCAAGTTCGAAGAGTTCTTTGCGACCCGTTTCTGTCTTTAACCGCTCGGGATCGAAAATCGGGCCACGCCATTCATTCGCCGGCCGCTGGTGGATCCAGGTCGGGCAATCGCTGTAAAAGTATCCGATCAGGTTCGGGTCTTCGCTCAATTCCGCACAGTGAGAACGGGCAACGTAGTCACACCACTCTTTCCAATCTTCGCTCCGGAAGTCATAGTGAACGGTGAACTTCTCCCATTGATGCGACTCGGTGAAGGGCAACAGATGGCAGTAGGGCATCTCAAGCGCCCGGTACTCGTCGACGGTGAAGGCGCGCGAATGCTGCCAAGCTCCGGCCGACCTTCGTACCGTCACCTCCTGCACCCATCCGACGGTATTGAATCCCCAAGCTTTGAGATTCGGAGCAACCGATTCCTTGATCCAGCGTAGCGTGCTGCCACCATATTTCTCCCGCCAGATAGCGATGTTCTCGGGGTAACGAAGGCTCGCTGGGTCGATGTGGTTCAGCCCCATGGTAAAGAAGGGATTTCCGTCCGGGGTGATCAGCCACCAATGATCTTTTCGTTTGCCCAGGGTGAAGAACCCATCCGCTTCGCGCTGAGTAGTCTTGGCCGCCTCAGCTGCTGCGAGACGCGATAGTGGGGATAACGCCAAACCGGCCCCCAGAGCTAGACCGCCTTTCAGAAACTGTCTTCGATTTGCATTTTTCATGAGAGCAGATGCTTGGTTAAATTCGTTTTTTGGTTATAGCCTGTACCAGACGCTTAAGCCACTGGGGGACAAGGTATTAGACTAAAAAAAGTCGGGCTAAAGGAGGTGAAAATCCTCGATTCGCCCTAAATAGAGTCTCTATAATTTGGTATGAATAAAAATAATTCTAGGGTAGACTCTAGGTAGGGCAAGAGCGTCCTCGCTCTGCCGAAAATATTCCAAGAAATACGCGGCGCAGCGAGGACGCTGCCGCCCTACCCGTTGTCATAAATATGGGCATCACAGCAAGAATGTCCTCGCTCTGCCGAAAATATTCCAAGAAATACGCGGCGCAGCGAGGACGCTGCCGCCCTACCTGTCGTCATAAGTATGGGCATCACAGCAAGAGTGTCCTTGCTTGGCCGAAAATATTCCAAGAAATACGCGGCGCAGCGAGGACGCTGCCGCCCTACCCGTTGTCATAAGTATGGGCATCACAGCAAGAGTGTCCTTGCTTGGCCGAAAAGTTGTCCGACCAGGCCTCCCTTCATCTGGTCTGCCAGTTGGGTGTCCGTTATGCTTAGCGAGTTTTGCCCCTCGCTGGCATCGGAATATGCTCCGGTGAAGATAATCGCCAGGGCGATGACTAACCTGAATTTTTCACGTACCGAGCGAATGCGACATCTTCCAAATTCGTAGCGAGCAAACGGAGATCGAGCGCCGTCGGGGTCATTCCTTGACATCGTGCATGCCAATGCAGGATGTAAGGTTTGACCCCTTCCTCCGGGATCCCGGTAGTGAAACATGCGGGTTATAGCCGCTTTCAAAGTGAATCTTGGTTTATTCATGGTGTTTTTCGTAACTGGTTGCGAGCGAATCAAAGCAATTTCCTATCAGCCAAAATGGGCGCGGTACAATTCAATCACTCGTCCGGAAACAAGGCTCTTAATCGAGCGATGGTATCGGCAAAGTTCGGATCAGCCGCCAGGTTAAACCACTCGGTGGGATCGTTGAGATGGTCGTAGAGTTCAATGCCCTTGGTTCCGTAATCCCACTCCGTATATCGGAAGCGTTCCGTGCGGACTGAGCGGCCGTTGATACCTTCTTTAATGGAGCGGTCTTTGCGACGGACGACTTCAGTTATGGCCGGTTTGGACCAGGGAAGGCCCGGATTGTCGAGAAGGGGAGCGAGGCTGGCGCCTTCCAGGCCTGAAGTTAGAGGAAGATCGCACAGTTCCGCCAGGGTGGGGAACAGGTCAATCAACTCCACCGTGCGCAGGCAGGTCGTGCCGTTTCCTTTGGCATTCGGATTGTAAATAATGAGCGGCACGCGCGCCGATTCCTCGAAGAGACTGCGCTTTTGCCACTGACCTCCGTGTTCGCCCAGGAGCCAGCCGTGATCGGAGAAGAAAACGACGATCGTGTTGTCTACCAGGTCCAATCGGTCAAGAGCTTCGAGCAGTCGTCCAACCTGGGCATCCATGAAAGAAATGGTGGCCAGATACGCGCGCGTAAAAATGCGAAGTTTTTCGGGCTCCAATCCGTAGTTCGGAGCAAAATAATCGTATGCCACCGAGGGAAAGGCGGGGCGGTCTTCAGGTGGCAATTCAGGGAGCTGCACGTCATCGAGATCGTAGAGATCAAAATAGCTTTTCGGCGCCACACTGGGGACGTGTGGCCGGAAAAATCCGGCGGCGATAAAGAAAGGACCATCCTTGTTTTCTTCCATCAGTCGGATTGCTTCCGTGGCGACCATGGCGTCCGTTTGTTCGGCATCTTCGCCATCGTCCGCCAAATAACCCAGGGAAGTCCCCAGGTTGAACTGAGGGGTGAAGTTGATCACTCGATCCTGATAAATCCGATCTCGTCCTTTGGGATTGCGAACGTCCTGCCACGATGGCGGATCATCAAAACCGCTCGTTCCAATCTGTCCGGGCACTCCATAGTGATAAATCTTTCCGGTCCTGGCTGCAAAATAGCCATGTTTTTGAAACAGTTGGGGTATGGTTATCACATCGGGAAGCGCTTCACGAAAGTGCGTTCTATTTTCCGTCACATCGGTAGCGCCGGGTCGCCGTCCTGTCATGAATGAAGCGCGGCTGGGGTTGCAGAGCGGATACTGGCAATAAGCCCGTTCGAATCGCACGCCTTTCCGGGCCAGGCGATCGAGGTTGGGCGATTGAACAATCGGATCTCCGTAACAGCCCAGTCGACTCGTCAGATCGTCGGAGACGATGAATAGAACATTTTTTTGCCCGAGGACTCTAAGACTAGCCAAGTTCCAAACAAGCGCGGTCAGAAAGCAGATAAAAAAAGACCTGTATCTAAGAGACATAGTATACACGCGAATAAGACCAGCGGAAGAAAGCGTGATTCCCTCCCTACCGGTGAAACACTTTAAATCAGGGAAATCATGGCTGACGGACCAGGCGGCCCGTATATTTGTAACTATCAAAGGCATCGGCGCCACCTACAAGTCGTGGATCCTCAAATCGTTCGAGTTCGGAAAACAACTTTTCCTTAAGTCGCTTCAACGTATCCGCGTATTCGGTGCGATCTGCTACATTATGCAATTGATCGGGATCAAGTCTCAAGTCGTAGAGCTCATCGGCAGGTCGTTTACCACAGGAAAGTTGCCAATAAATTGCCATATCAGGATCGTCCTTGTGAGCGATGATGTAGTCCTTGGTGGGACTGGCATCAATATCCATATATATCCTGCCATGATAACTGCCATCCGGATGGCCGGCCGGCCAACGGTCGGGCTTGAAATTGTGGATATAAAGAAAGTTATCCGTACGAATAGCACGCATGGGCGTACCGCCCGGATGGTCAAGCTGGGCCAATGTATGGCGCTCCTTGCCCGTCAATACAAACTCTCGATCTGAACTGACACGACCTTCAGCTTCGGATTTCAAAATCGGCAGCAGAGATCGGCCGGTTGTGCCAGGAAGTATGTCGACACTGGCAGCAGCTAAGAATGTCGGAGCTAGGTCAGTCGTGCTTACAAAGTCAGTTACAACACGATCCTTGGGAACAGCCTTATGCCATTTGATTGCGAGTGGCACCCGGGCTCCATAGTCATATAGATTCGATTTTCCTCTCGGAAATGGAAATCCATGGTCACCGGTCATGACCACGATTGTGTTGTCGATCTCACCCTTCACTTCGAGTAACGCTAAAGCCTCCCCGACTTGTCTGTCAAAGCGCTGCACCTCCCAGTAGTAATCGAGGATATCTTTCCGAATAATTTCAGAGTCCGGATAAAAGGGCGGCACCTCAACATCCTCAATCTTCATCCCTGAACGCACACCCGATTCCCAAATGTAAGAGCGGTGAGGGTCAGAAGCTCCAAACCAGAAACAAAACGGCTGGTCATCCGGTCGCTGGTCTAAAAATTCTTTCAGGCCAGAGAACTTCTTTCCGGCCACTTCACGCCCTCCGTCGTTCCCAGGCCCAAATGCTTTACGGTAGGAACCCACAAAATATCCGGCGTCTTTAAGAGCCTGCACATACGTGGGGAATCCATCGGGGTAAATGCTCCATAAGTTTCCACCGGCTTTTAACCTCCAAAAGTGTTGACCAGTGAGAATCGCGTTTCTCGAAGGCGTGCAGGAGGGGGAGGAAATATAAGCATTAGTGAAAAGCACACCGTTGGCTGCAATACTGTCAAAAGTTGGTGTTTGCACCACCGCATCCCCATAACTGCTGGAATGCGGCCAACCCCAATCATCCGCGATGGCGAAGAAAATATTAGGGCGATCTGAGCCGTGAAGGGCTGCGGTTATTGACCCGCACATAGTCAAGGCCAACACGATTGAGAATATTCGGTATAATTTCATGGTAGGTAAAAAATAGTTTTAGCGTCGCCGCCGACCCCATTCATTGGGATCCACCTCACGAGCCCATTTATGGGGATCAATATCGATGTAGTCCGGATTCAATGACGGCATTTGCGCATCTACAGATTCGCGCCACGCGTGCAGCATAGCGGTCAGCTCTTTCGCTATTGCCGGATTGGATTTCGAGAGATCGTTTTGTTCGCCGATATCTTCCTTCAGGTTGAATAGCTGAACGGTGTTGTTCTCGTAGTACTCGAGCAATTTGTAGTCTCCCACTCGAATAGCTCCTGCAGGCGGCTGCATGCCATGGTTGCTGTAGTGTGGAAAATGCCAGTAGATCGCTTCGCGATCAAGCGATGGCGCCCCTTTGAGAAGCGGCGTAATACTAACGCCATCCGCATGCTGCGACTCCATGAGAGGAAGTCCTGCCATTTCTAGAATGGTAGGATAGAAATCGTTACTGATGATCGGTTCATCCGATACCGTTCCCTCCTGTCCTTGACCGGGCCATTTCACGATACAGGGAATCCGAATCCCTCCTTCGTAAAGCCAGCCTTTGGCTCCACGGAGCGGCAGGACTGAAGTGGAAAACGCCACGTCGAGATTTTCTTCGGTCACGGTCCTCAAAGGGCTTCCCACATTCATACCCGCCATACCCCCGTTGTCCGCGAAGAAAATGACAATGGTGTTGTCGTCGATACCGAGCTCCTCGAGGCGCTCGAGTATTCGCCCAAGGCTTTGGTCGACCGCTTCCACCATTCCCGCGAATTGCGTGTTATCCTGAAACTGCTTTATCTTCACCGTGTGCTGAGGCAGGACGCCATATTCCGCAAACGCCGGATCGTTTATCGCTTTGTCCAAGTATTCCCGCGAAAGGGGCTCTTTCAGATCGGGATTCCCTTCCAGCAAATAGGGAGTATCCCCTTTGGGTGGATTAGCCATAAGCTTGGCTTCGTACTTTTCTACTAAATCCGGGCGACCGTGAATGGGGTCGTGCACCGCGAAATGAGCCATATAGAGAAAGAAAGGACCGTCTTTATGCTGGTCTATGAACCCAAGGGCCTCGTCGGTTAGTCGATCGGTCAAATACTCTCCTTCAGGGGCATCTTCCAACCCTTCGAGATTATAGGGCGCGTAGAAGGTGCGGTTGGGCGCCCCTCGGGACCAATTCCTCGGAATGTGCCAGTCGAACCCGTGTTTGTCAGGCGTAGACGGCGCGCTGCCAAGGTGCCACTTGCCCACGGCAGCCGTCTTGTAGCCGTGGCCTCGCAAGGCTTCCGCTATCGTCGTCTCCTCGTAAGGGAGATGCTGCCCCGTCCGTACGTTGAGGTATTTCTGAAACGGAAAGTTTCGCCGTCCCGGTATCCAGTCTGTCATGTTGTTGCGGGCCGGATACTTCCCCGTCAGGATGCTGGAGCGCGTCGGCGAACACACGTGACAGGCTGCATAGGCGTTGGTGAACTTTACGCCTTCGGTAGCGAACTGATCGATATGGGGGGTATCGTAAAAGCTGCTACCGAATGTTCCAATATCGGTCCAACCCAGATCGTCGACTAGAAAGAATACGATGTTGGGGCGCTCTTCCTGAGCGTGCAACGGGATCAGCAGGAAAAGGGCTAGAGCGAGAATTCTACTTTTGTTCATGAGGCGTGCGATTGGGGGGGTATTAGGGGCGGTTGATAGTGGGAAGCGATTTACTTAGCGTCTCTATGGTAGACTGGTACTTCTCCAGGGACGCTAGATTGTGCCATTCGTTTGGATCCGATGTTTGGTCGTAAAGTTCCTCTCCGCCATCTTTGTAGCGAATGTAACGCCAGCGCTCGGTGATGACTGCGTGATTCTGATAGCCGAAGGTCGTCAACACGGGGCGATCCCATTCGCGATGCGGATTGACCAGCAAAGGCGTTAGGCTTTGCCCATCCAATCCATCGCGAGCAGGCAATCCGCAGAGCTCGACTACGGTCGGATATAGGTCAATCAGGCTAACGGGACGCGGCGAGATTTGGCCGCGCCACATATCGGAAGGGGCCGATATCACAAGCGTTGTACGAGTTGTCACATCCCAGAGGGCATGCTTACGCCAATGCTGCTTTTCACCCAAATGCCAGCCATGGTCTCCCCACAGGATCACCATCGTGTTATCCGCATGCTCGCTGCTCTCTAAAGTATCCAGCAATCGCCCTACATGCGTATCGACAAAACTGATGGTAGCCAGATAACTCTGAACTGCGCGATGCCATTGGCCGTGTTTGGTAACCATGTCGTGGTCCTCGCCGTGAGTCGCGAAATTGCGAGCGTCGGAGACATCATGCACTTCCCTGGCGAACTTCCTGCCCCAATATGGAAGGTCGTCCCGATCATTTTCCAACGTAACCGGCAGCTTGATACTTTCCAACGGATGCAAATCGAAATACTTTTGCGGAACGTACCATGGCAGGTGTGGCTTGGTGAAGCCACAGGCCAGAAAGAACGGTTTGTCATGGCTCTTTTCCAGTTCCGAAATCGTCCAGTTCACCACTTTGACATCGTACATCTCTTCATCGGCAACCTCGAGGGGTCCCCATGGCGCCCAGGCATCATCCGGCAAACCGTCATCGCGTTTCCCTCTTTGTCGTCTGTTGCGATCAGGACGATGATAATAATCCCATGAGGCTGGATCGCCGAGATTCCCCGCGCCGTGAAAGATCTTTCCGCCTCCCTGGGCTGAATAGCCATTATCTCTCAGGTATTTCATCAGCGTCGTCGGATTCGGAATCTTATCCTCCAGCTTTTCACCATTTCCGTAGACCCCGGTCCGCGATGGAAGAAGGCCGGTAAGCAAGCTCACGCGGGATGGATTGCACAAAGGGGCGGAGCAGTGCGCCTTGGAAAAGGACACTCCGTTTTTCGCGAGTCTATCGATGTTGGGGGTCTTGGCATTGGGATGCCCGCCCAGGTGACCCACCCAATCGTTCAAATCATCGACTGCGATGAAGAGGATGTTCGGACGGTCGTCCGCCCGAACAGGCAAGAGAAATGAGACCAGGGATAAGAGGCATAGAAGAGTGAGTATGATCCGTTGCATGGAAACTTTTCTATTTTTTAGTCACGTAAACGTAGTATGCGCTCAGCGTCGTTTGAGGACCCCGAAACCAGGTGTGGAGCGCAACGGGCCCCTTTTTGAGCTGCGCCGAAAATGTGACGGAGGTGTCGTCCGGACCGATAGGCTTATTTAATCCTTCAAAGCGATAGGGTGTTTTATCTCCGATTTCCAAATGGTGGTAATCACTAAGATAGAAACTGGCCGTATTGACATCTAAGGCGCCGGAACCCTGTTCGGACGGCGCGGTGATCGGACGATCGATTTCCTTCGGCCAACGACGTAACTCAAAATCATACTCGCCATCTTCTGCCACTTCCAGCATCCAATAGCCGCTCTTCTCAGCACCCTGGCGAATCTGTCGTTGCTGGTCGATAAAGACGTCCAGCCATTCGCAGCCAGTCAGGCGCGAGGGGTTTTCATGCTCGCTTCCGATAATCACTCGTTGGACCTCATTGGCATTGGGTCCGACATCCGCCCACCATTCGTTCAGGCGCGCCCGCATTTTGGATACGATCTCCGGATACTTATCTATCACATTGGTTGTTTGCTTTGGATCGGTTTCCAGGTTGTAAAGCTCACGATCCTCCAACAAACGCCAACGCTTCCAAAGCACTTCACCCAAATTGCGGTACATATGGGTTTGAGCAAAAGGTGTTGGATAGTTCACGAAACCGGGCATGCGGCTGTAATTTATCACCAGCATGCGGTCTTCCGGAACGGCGGCCTTGCCCCGCAAAATAGAGGCCAGGCTCATGCCGTCAAATTTGGCATCGTTTGGAATGTCACATAGATCCAAAAGAGTCGGTAACAAGTCCTGAACCTGGGTCAAACCGTGGATATCCTGTGGTTTCAAAAAATCACCATTGGGCCAACTGATAAAGCAAGGAACCCGGTGACCCCCTTCCCACAATTCGGTTTTTTGGCCACGCATGCCCGCATTGTAATACCGGGGCCCGTGGGTGCTTCCGTTATCCGTTTTGAAAATCAGGATAGTATCATCGCGCAATCCTTCATCATCGAGAAACTTCATGAGCTTGCCCATGTTGGTATCGATGTTTCGAACCATTCCAAGGTAGTCCGCCAGACGAAACTTGATCCTTCCATCCAGGTGATCGAATTCCGGTTTTGCCAGAATGTCTTTAATCGCCTGCTCATCTTCGTCCGGAGCAACCAAAGGCCCGTGGGGAGTATTGGGCGCAATGTAGGCCAGGAAGGGTTTACCAGCCCTGGCAGACTTCTTCATGAACGCAATTCCTTCATCAAAAAAGATATCCGTGCAGTAGCCTTTATATTGTTTGAGCTTCCCGTTATTGACGTAGGTATCATCCCAATAATCATTACCCCAATAATCCGGAACGGAGCCGATGTGCGATGAAGGGAACCAAACGGTTTCGTGCCAGCCTCTATCTTCCGGACGGAATGGGTAATTGGCTCCGAGGTGCCACTTGCCAAAAATTCCAGTCTGATACCTCGCATCACCAAAGAAGTTGGCCATGATGGGTATTTCAGGCCTCAGCAATGCTCGACCACTACTCACATTGATGGCTCCGTTGCGGGCCGGATCCAGGCCGGTCAAAAGCTGGCCTCGCGTCGGCGTGCACATCGGAGAAACATGGTAGTCCTCCAGGCGCAAGCTTTGGCCATGCAAACGGTCCAGATGAGGGGTCTTGAGGATTGGGTTTCCGTTAACCGATAACTCCGGGTAGCCTTGGTCGTCGGTCATGACGACGATGACATTCGGTCTTGCCAATGCGGCGGACGCGAAAAGATTCAGTATCAGGAACCAGACTGATGATTTCATAATTTGTCGCAGGGCTTGGGGGAAGATACTAATTGACACCGTAATGAACTTTTAATCGGGCGAGTTCCGTTTTCAGTTGGTCTATTTTCTGAGCATACTCGGGATTATCGTATTCGCTTTTCATTTCACTTGGATCGCGCTCACGATCGAAAAATTCCCACTCGTCCACATCGTCGAAATTGTAGTGGATTAGCTTATACCGCTCATCGGTCACGCCTTCGTGCGGCGGGACGCCATGATTAAAGTAGCGACCTCTTGGATCTTCAACTGGCGCATTTACTCCTCTCCCATTTCCCGCTCTTGCATTTCGGCTTCCAGCATTTCCACCTCCTGCGTTTCCTCTTTGGAACCGAGCCCTCCTGAACTCACCGGGGTACTTGTAAAAGAAGCTCTTTCTCCAGCTTTCGGGCACGTTGCCTATTATGAACGGAACCAGGCTGCTACCCTGCATTTCGCCGGGAATCGATGCCCCCGCCATTTCGAGAAACATGGGAGCGAAATCCAGATTGGAAACGATTTCATCAACGGCCTGTCCTCCTTGAGTAACACCGGGCCAACGGACCAAAAGAGGCGTCTTCAAGCACTCCTCATACATCCATCGCTTATCGTACCAACCATGTTCCCCCAGGAAAAAGCCCTGGTCCGAGGCATAGATCACGATTGTGTTTTCCGCCAGTCCACTCTCGTCAAGATAGTCCAGTAAACGGCCCACATTCTCGTCGATGGCTTTGCTCGTCAGGAGGAAATTCTTAATGAAGCGCTGGTAGCGCCATATTGCCCGATCATCGCCCTGGAGATTGGCCTTTTCAAATGCCGCATTGCCTTCGTCAAAATGGCTTCGGTATTGCGCGAGTTGCTCTCCCTGAATTTGTCTATACTCCAAGCTGAGATTGTGAAGCGGCATATCGTTGGCAATGCTCGTTCTGTGTCTCGCAGGAAGGGAACTGCGACCCGAATAGTCATCGAAAAAGTTGTCCGGTACTGGGGCGGTGACGTCGTCCAATTCGCCTAGATGTCGCAAGGCCGGTTGAAACGGGCCATGGGTCGCCTTGAATTGGCACATTAGCATGAAAGGCTTGTCCGAATCCCGTGTATTGAGCCAATTCAATGATCGGTCCACTACCACGTCCGTATTGTAGCCTTCATACTCAGTGGGTTCCCCGTCCGTGTAGAGAACTGGATTGTAGTAGCGCCCCTGCCCACTCATGACCTCGTGATGATCGAAACCAGTGGGCACAGATTTTAAATGCCATTTGCCTACGATCGCCGTCTGGTAACCGGTTTTCTGCAGCAGCTTAGGAAACGTCACCTGACCTCCGTCAAAGGTATTGAAATTATTGAGCTGCCCATTCAGATGGGAATATTTCCCGGTGAGCACTACGGCTCGCGACGGCGCGCAAATCGAATTCGTCACCAGGCATCTATCAAACCGGATTCCCTCCGCGCCGATTCGATCGATGTTTGGAGTCGGCACCACCTTTGACAAAGGATGACCATAGGCAGAGATCGTCTGCCAGGTGTGATCATCCGAAAAAATGAAAAGGATATTGGGTTTGCTCTGCGATTGCGCGGATACGGCGTTCGCCAACAGTATCCAAACTAAGGCTACAAAATACGTTTTGCTAAATCGTCTCATGGTTTCTCCTCTACTTTCCAGTTCTTGTTTCTCCGATTCCCATAGTGCGGGTAGTAATCCCATTCGATGGGGCCGCCCACGACCCGTGGGTCTTGCGTCCGTTTCAAATGGTCAAAGAGCTGCTCGCGCAAATCGGCTTGAGTCATCGCCCCCGCGCGTAGGGCTATCATGTATGGGATCGTTTCAAGGGCCGTCCTCCGGTTTCTTGTCTACCGTCCAACCTTCTGTTCTAATACGTCCGTAGTAGGGATAGTAGTCCCAGTCTACCTTGCCACCCACCACGCGTGGATCTTTAGTTTTCCTCAGTTGAGCGAACAACTGCTCGCGAAGCTGGCCGCGTATGGGCTCATAATCTGTGGAGCCGGCCACATTCACCATTTGTTCGGGATCGTTCTTCAAGTCGTACAACTCCTCCGCGGGGCGCATGCCAAACGAAAGCTCTGCCAGATCAGCGATTCCGTGAGTACTTCGATTCTCCATCAAAATAGTCTTAGTGGGCGAAGAATCGATTTCCCCGTACGGTATAGCTCGCGCGCACACTGAAGCGTCGGGCGAACCGGAAGGCCAGCGCGTTGGCTCGAAGTTATAAATATACAGGTAGTCCGCTCTACGAATCGCCCGGCAAGGATACCCTTTTCCGCCCGCTCGACAGCCATCGTGTCGTTCCATGGCAATGTAGGCAGCGGGCCGAGCTCCCACTTCCATATTGGCGAACAGGTCCATCATGCTTCGGGCGCTCATCATGCCAGGCGGTTCGAGTCCGCACGCTTCCAGAAAGGTGGGAGCGAGGTCGCTCAGGTTGACAAAGGAATCCACCGTTCGGCCGGGATCGCGAATTCCTTCCGGCCAACGGATAGCCAAGGGCACGCGTGACCCCAAGTCGTAGAGACTTGCTTTGGCTCTCGGGAAAGGCATCCCGTGGTCACTCGTTACCACTACGATAGTGTTGTCGAGGAGACCGCGTTTTTCCAAGGTCGCCATCGCGCGCCCCACCATGTTGTCGAAATGCTCAACCTCCACGAGGTAGTCCGCGATGTCGCTACGCACGATTTCGTTGTCCGGAAAAACTGCGGGCACGACAATCTTGCTGAGATCCTTTCCGGTCGCCAGCCCCGCGCCATCGTCGTAAAAACGATGGGGCTCGCTCGTTCCCAGCCAGAAGCAAAAGGACTCATCCTCATCCACCTCAGCCATAAAGTCCTCAAAATTTCCGGCATAATCTACATTGCGTATGCCTCTAAAAGGAGGTTCGAGCGTCCCCCCGGCATAGAGTGTCCCAGCAGGGTTCTCTGTCCGGCCACCCGGTTCCAATCGTCCGGGACCCCACGCTTTGCCTGTAGACCCAACCTTGTAGCCCGCATCCTGCAGCAACTCCGTGTAGGTAGCGAATTTAGCTGGCAAGGTGCTGTGGATATTGCCCGCTTCCTCCAGCCGCCAAATCGATTGGCCCGTCAAAATGGCGCTGCGTGAAGGTCCGCAGGTCGGAGCATCACAAAATGAATTGATAAAGCGCAGGCCTTCCCGCGCTACCCGGTCAAAGGCCGGGGTCTTGATGACCGGATCTCCGTTGGCCCCGGTGTGCGCCCAGGATTGATCATCGGAGATGCAAAAGAGGATATTGGGACGTTCAGCGAAAGCCAGGCCGTGGAGCCAGACCAGCAGGACAAAGGTCGCAAACAATCGTTTCATCACTATTCTATCGGATGAGTGATTCTCAGATAGGCAATCAGATCGCGCACCTGCGTATCGGAAAGGGTATTGAGCAGTCCCTCAGGCATCATCGACAGGGGTGAAGTCTGACGGGAAAGAATGTCGGGCTTGGCGATGATCATGTCTTGTCCAACCAAACGCAGGGTTACGCGCTGATCATCTTCACTGTAAACATTGCCGGCATACGTGCGTCCATCCTGGGTGGTTATGGTTACGAGCTTGTAGGACTCCGCTACCTCTCCATTCGGATCGATCGTATTGGCCAGTATATAATCCAGGGTGGCGCGATTGGAACCGGTTATATCAGGACCAATTTCGCCGCCTTCACCGTACATCTTGTGACAAGATGCGCAGGCAGCCCCATAAACCGCTTTGCCGTTTGTTACGTCTGCATGGGATAAATATTCGTCGGTAAGAAGGAACTTATAACGGTCGATGGCCAATTGTTTGTCCTTCTCCAGGTTTTCCATCGGGCCCCACCAATCGACAAAGTTTGGCCCAACCACGCGGCGCATTTGTCGAGCGGTCACCGCTGAAACATCACTGCGCGGCACTGCTCCGCGTCTGAGTGCGTTCAACAAGGCCCGGCCACCACCGCGCCGGGTAGCCAAGGTTTGCAAGGCCACCATTTTTTCATCCGCGGTATACTCGGAGTAATTAGCCAGAATGGTTTCCGAAATCCCTCTTTCTTCATAGGATGCAAGTGTTCTCAGGGCATCCAACCTGAGATCGGAATCTTCAACGTATCCCAGAATCGATTCAATAGCCGGTGGAAATATCACCTGAGCGAAGGTACGAAGGATTTCCTGGCGTCGCTCCATGAGCGTCGAGGGATCATTCAGTTCAACCAGCTGAATCTTACCCGCTTCCGCACTTCCAAAAAGCTGTCCCACTTGCAGAGTCAGATTTTTCATATCTGCGTCCTTCAACAATTCACTTTCCAGGCTGGACCATTTCGCCGGAGCCGTCAGGTCACGTTGACCGAGCAGCCCATCGCGCATCCCCTCCAGTATAACCTTACTAATCGCGGAAGAAGTGGATGCTGCCAGCGAATCCACAACGGCTTCGAGTAATTTGCCCGAAGTGGCACGGCGGGCAATGAATTGAGAAACGAGTGGAATCTGGCTGTTTGAGGCCACTTCCATTGCTCCTACCGGATTCTCAGGTACAAGCGGCTCAACACCGAACCAGACCATCTTGGGAATATTGTGATCATCAGCGTCCCCGGCGTGACTCAACAGACCGGCTGCTATGTCCCAGACACTCGCCTTGGGGATACGCTGCAGAGCTGAAGCCAAGTAGAGGCGAACGACCGGTGATGGATCCGACTTTGCCAGCTCGGTAAATTCGGTCAAAGCCGCTTCCCCGGGATCTTTATCTTCACAAAGCAACTGAACCGCCCAAGCACGTATGTATTCATCATCATGCTTCAGCATCCCGGTCAGGTGTTTCTGGGTAATTCCACCCGTCACATGCAGCGCCCAAAGAGCTCTCAATTTTCTGCCAGTGTCTGATTGGGTCTTAAACATCTCCCAAAGGCGCATATGCTCATTCTGGGAAAGACCTTTCTCCCCAGCACGCTCCTGCAGGATGACGCGAGCCCGGCGAACGTACCAGTCATTTTTGTGCAACTGCATTTCAACCAGCTCCTGGTCACTGAGTGTCTTCAGGTCAAAGTTTGTGGGATACGGCGTGCCTTCTGGCGCCAAGCGGTAAACCCGTCCCGTGTCTTTGTCGTGCACGTCATTGCCACAGATGTCGGCATCGTGCCAGTCCAGCATGTAAACAGCGCCATCCGGACCGATCTCCAGGCTGAAGCCAATCCATTGTGGATCATTGGCCAGGACCGTATCGTCGCCGTGTTTGGCGATAAAGCCGGAACCATTACGCACTAAAGTATCCGAAAGGAGAGCGTGCTCGTGGATGTTAGCCATGAAGAGCCGACCGTGATACTCCTCTGGTAAAAGGTCTGCCAGGTAAACGCGGGCTCCCCCGTGGGCCGAACGGTGCCGGTGATCCCCGATGGTCTTGATATCCGAGTAGACATGAGGGTTTATGTGCCTGCCTCCCTGGCGGTGGAAAAACCCACCTTGCACAATGTGCCAGGCATGGGGAATTACACAGGCCGAAATGAATGCCTGCCCGGTATCATCGAAGTCCAATCCCCAAGGATTGCTGAATCCGTGGGCGACGATTTCAAAGCGATCCTTGATGGGATGATAGCGAAAAATGCCGCCATCGATAAACTGGCCATCGACGACTTCCTGGTTGGTGGGAAATGGATCCCCTTTCTTGTAGATGCGTCCTCCATCAACCGGTTTACCCACCGTGGAAGGAGTGGCAAATCCCTGACAACCGTAGAGCCAACCATCAGGTCCCCAAATAAAACTGTTCAATACTTCGTGACGATCACGAATACCCCAACCGGTCAGGCGCACTTCAATTTCATCATCGGCTTTGTCATCTCCATCCCGGTCCGGAACAAACATGAGATTCGGCGGCGCTCCCAGCCACAGTCCATCAAATCCGACTGCGATGGCAGAAGGAAACGGGAGGCCTTCCATGAATACTTTTTTTGTATCCATTTTTCCATCACCATCCTCATCTTCCAGGATGAGGATGCGACTTTCTCCGTCATTGGAAAAACCGGATCGCCGCGTTTCATAGTCCCGATTCTCGGCGATCCACAGACGTCCTCGGTCATCGTAGCAGAATGCCAGAGGCTGTGTGATCTGCGGCTCCGAAGTAACCAAAGTGACTTCCATACCTTCAGGAACCGTCATCTTCTCAATAGCTTGTTCTCCTGTAAGAAACTCTGCCTGCTTGGCTTCCTCACGAGCTTGGATCCACTCTGCATTGGTGTTACTTTGGCCGGTATAGGCCTTCCAGTCCTCATGCATGTGAATGTCATTCAGTCGGCCAGTATAAACGATAAGCCGGTGCTTGTAGGTAGCAACCTCCCCGGCCTTGATGTGCCAGTCACCGAGTCGGGAACGGGCAGGACCTATACCCAGTTGCCTGTCCACCCGCCAGGGGGTTGGATAGGCATCATTATCTATGTGGTCGAGAATCGCGATGTGCCCCCAATCGTCAGGATCACGTCCCTCGATTTGCATGCCCACATTGACCCAGGATGCGCGCTGCCCCTCCGCCCTTCGATTGACCTGACGGGTACTGTTCGTGGCTTCCCCTTTGGTGATGCCTCGCTGATACGGCATCCGAAGAAACAGGCCTCCGTAGTTGTACTCAGAGATCGTAATATCGGTGTGGGCATTTCCGGACCAAATGAGATCGACGAAATACTGGTCCCCCAGGTCTCGCATCGACCATACCTGCGTTTCCTCCATGAGGGCTGTTCCTTCTTCGTCGAGCAGATGGTAAATGGTCTCCCACTGAACAACGTCCCCTTCTGCCACGATGACATTGGCCTCAAGCAACTTCCAGTAGCCATTGGACGGATTGTGGAAATAGTCACGTCCATTCACCCGGGTGAATCCCCAGTAGAGGCCGGTCTGGTGAGGGTGATGCCCAGGGCTGTACTCGGTGAGGATTCCATTTCCGTCCGGCGCCACAATCGGATGCAGGTAGGGCCGATGGTCGGAGCGGGCGTTTTGCACCAGGATGGCCTCATCCCCGTTGGGCCTGAATACGGAGATGGTCTGAGCCTTCTCGTCTCGAATCAGTTTAAGCGGAGCCCCATAAACCGAGGTTAACGAAACAGCCAGAAGAAGAAAGTACAGCGTTTTCATGAATCAAGGAAATAGAAAAGAATTACAGCCTATCATTCCTGCCGTGCCAAGTCTTGGAATTCATGGACTAATTTTATGAGATCTTGGCCATCCTGTCCGCAGCCACGACGCCACGATACGTAGCGATTTCAGCCAAACCCAGGGATAACATCAAGTATAATCGCAGTTGGACTTCATGTGGAGTCCGTATGAGAGAAAGCGGAAGATACTGTTCGAAAAACAAATAAGATTTGGTATAAGGGCCAAAAAATCATACTA
This sequence comes from Opitutales bacterium, assembly GCA_965250065.1. GTDB lineage: Bacteria > Verrucomicrobiota > Verrucomicrobiia > Opitutales > UBA2995 > JAABVD01. Next base: position 2,733,625 of record OZ252288.1, on the reverse strand, counting down.
GGCAAAATGGGGACGGACCTAGTTGTTTAGCGTTTTGAGTTGCTTGCTGTATGGGCACCGATTCTTCTCGGTCTGATTGTAGATTCCAACCAGCTTACTCATGGTGGCTGGATGGCCCAGGTTGAGATAGGTGCATAGCTGAGGATTCTTCATCCCAGTATTGGCCTTCATATGACTGGCTATGGCAATTTTCCATTGAGCCGACTTCTTTGCTTCTTCGATGTCTTTCTGGTTCTTGTGTAACTGCTTTAGGCAAAGCTTAATGAGCTTTTCGATACGGATGTGTTCCAACTCGCGTTTGGCCTCCACACTTGCCTTGGCTATTCCTTGCTCCACTTTTGCCCTTAATTGGTCTTTACCCTGTTTGGTCCCGATATACCAACCACGACTGAGGTCTTTAAAAAGCCTTTCTCTATCCTGCGGTCTTTCCTCCATGATGAGCTTCAAGCGCTTGTGGTAGGACCGCATCCCTCCGGGAGACGGACTGAGCCCTCCCGCCTCTTGCAGAAAATCTTCGCACCTCAGATTGGGATGGCGGTATTTAGTAAAATATTTTGGGAATGAACTGTTTGAATACTCTTTAAGTTGACCAACAGGTAAGACCCTCGCGCGCACAGGATTGAGATGGATGTAGTCCACCACGTTGAGTATTCCATAATCGCCTTCGATGATAAGCGATTGGTAGTGTCCTTGGAACACGTGGCCCCGCTCACCGCTAAAGCGGCTAAACTTATTGGCGAAAGTAGATTGCAGCCAATGCATTCCATCACTGAGGTTGGCTTGGGGCGTCTCAACGCAGAGGTGATAGTGATTGCTCATCAGAACGTAAGCATGCAAGGACCACTGATAGCGTTCGCAGGCCTCCAGCATCACCTCGGTAAATGCCCGATCGGTTTTGTGTGTCCGAAACAAATCTTTGCGGTAATTACCCCGGTTGATGATGTGATAGCGGGCTCCCTCATACTGTACTCTTGCTGAACGGGGCACTGTGGGAGCAAACAATTCCTTCCTCTATGCGTCAACGCTAAACAACAAGGTCCGTCCCCATTTGTCTGTGAGCTAAACAACAAGGTCCGTCCCCATTTGTCTGTGAGAAGTCGCTGCAAAGATGACCAAAGAACAAATTGCTTTAGCTCAAGAGCTCCCACGGGAAAGTGGTTGTTCGTATCCGGAGAACACTCCAACCCGGTATCCATTTTCTCCATCCATCAAGAAACCGGCGAACTCACCTTCCCCACAAGAAACCTGGTCAACCTCCCCAGCGTATACTGCATACGCTTTAAGGAGTAAGCAATAGGACCTGGCAGCTTGATGAGGTCTGGGTCACAGGAGCATCACAGTCAAAAGTTAAGACCTGACATCTTCTGCTTCCTTTTGTCATTGCTGGTCCTTGTCGCTTGTAATGACATACAATGATGGACGCATTTTTTGAGGGGCTTGGAAAAAAGGCAGGAGAGACTTATAAAAAGTCCCGCTGGCTCTATGATTCCCTACTCGGAAGCGAAGCAGAGGGAATTGCCTCGGAATATAACCTGGGCCATAAGATGGCCGAAGAAATCACAGCCGGAAGTGAATTGGTCGAAATCGAATTTATAGATGTGCTCTATAAGCGCTTAGCGGCATGGATCAATACGCCTCACCGCTTCACCTGCTCGGTAATACGATCGAAAGATGTGAATGCCTTTGTGCTGCCGGGCGGATTTATCTTTCTAACGGATGCCATCATGGATCACTGTGAGCGAAATGAAGACGAACTCGCCTTTATTATCGCTCATGAAATGGCCCACGTTGTGAAAGGGCATGCTTTAAAGCGCATGGTAGCCGAGCATTCAATTCAAGTGATCAGCAAATGGCTTCGGGCCGGTGGCCTCCTGCAGGCTACCGCCAAGCAGGCCACGCTGACATTTCTTAAAACGCAGTATTCACGCGACAACGAACACGAGGCGGACGACTACGGCATAAGGCTCGCTATGGCAGCCGGCTATGATCCGAAGGGAGCCGTTCGCATGTTTGAGCGGCTGAAGGCATTGGGGGAATCGGATATCCCCGAATATTTCTTAACCCACCCTTCTTTTGACTCCCGCATAGTCCAAATAAAAGAAGCCGCGCTGCGCGTGCGGCCTCGATGATCGAATGGACGGAGCTAACAGCGTCAGGTCTTGATTACTGACAGAACGGAATTGCTTTTCAGCTGTTTCACCAGTCCGGCCACTTTCTCATTTGATATTTCTGCAGGAACCAGCGTCTGCCAATTAACTTTCTGTGGCCTACAAATACACCGTTGTCCAGTTCGCTTAGCCCCCTCTTTGGTTTCCTCAGGCTTGATTCCATAGTCAAGAGTCAAGACCTGACGTCTTGTCTTCGCCCCCGGCAGGTACCCACACCGTACCTCCTCCGTTTGCATGGCAAGCATCGATGGTTTCCTGGACTGCGAACGTATTGACGGTCTCTCCATCGCCAACGGCTCCATAGTCTGTAATTTTGAACCGCTCCGCGCCATGGCCAACGGGGCAAACCACAACAAGCGGTATAGACAACAGCGTAAGAAACAATAGATTAAGCTTCATAAGACAAAGGCTGACAGATTTGTAAGATTTGCCTACCCCGTGTTTACTGGATAACCGATTCGACGATACCAGGTCCTAAAGGTCCTAATCTAGCCTTCGTCTGCGAACAGACTATAGAAACTTACGCTACTACCTTACCTAGACCTGCATTGGCACTGAGAAAGGTTTACGATATTGCCGTGGTTTAAACAGTTCTTGAGCCATCAAATTGCTTTTGAAATCGCTGACCGTCAACTTGGATGAATTGTTCGATAAGGATACCCAAGGACCCAAGGTCAATCGATCCACATCCAGATCAACTCGATTCCGAGTGAGATTGGCGACAATGCTTTCGATGATGGTATCTCCAGCGTCTGTTCCACCAAACTGATCGCGGACATTTTTTACCGATGCCGGATAACCCGACCTGTAAGAAATATTGGCCAGGTGACATAACTCCGCGCCATCTACACCGATTTTCAACGGACAATTTAACTCCCCGGCGTCCTGATTTCGCACTGCGCTGATGAAATTGTCTATATGCGCTTTCTTCGATTCACCTGAAAAGGCTTTGATTCTTTTCTTATCGGGATTGTAGGCGGAAACCCCTCCGAAACCAAAGACAAGGTAGCCGTCTTCACATTCAACGACTACGGCATCCCTGGTACCACGGTGATTATCCATATAATCGACGTCTGGCTTGTGAGGAAGACCTCGGACCTCAGCGAAAACAGGAAAGTCCCCATAGTCGAAACAGGCCAGCAACTCATTGGGAGTTTCTCCATCATCATTGTGCACAAAACGACCACCTGTACTAGCCACCCGCTTCGGTTGCCAGTGATCGCCCATAATTCGTCGGACGTTGTCCACAACATGTGCTCCTATGTTTCCAATATCGCCGTTGCCAGTTTCCCACTGCCAATGCCAATCATAGTGCAAATTGCTCCGCCTCAGTGGCTCCAAGGGAGCCGGCCCCTGATACAGGTCATAATCTACAGAGGAAGGAATCGCTTGTGGTAGGACCGCATCCCTCCGGGAGACGGACTGAGCCCTCCGGCCTCATGCAGAAAATCTTCGCACCTCAGATTGGGATGGCGGTATTTGGTGAAATATTTGGGGAATGAACTGTTTGTATAGGCTTTAAGCCGGTCGACAGTTACGACACCCGCGCGGACAGGATTGAGATGGATGTAGTCCACCACGTTGAGTATTCCATAATCGCCTTCGATGATAAGCGATTGGTAGCGTCCTTGGAACACGTGGCCCCGCTCACCGCTAAAGCGGCTAAACTTATTGGCGAAAGTAGATTGCAGCCAATGCATTCCATCACTGAGGTTGGCTTGGGGCGTCTCAACGCAGAGGTGATAGTGATTGCTCATCAGAACGTAAGCATGCAAGGACCACTGATAGCGTTCGCAGGCCTCCAGCATCACCTCGGTAAATGCCCGATCGGTTTTGTGTGTCCGAAACAAATCTTTGCGGTAATTACCCCGGTTGATGATGTGATAGCGGGCTCCCTCATACTGTACTCTTGCTGAACGGGGCACTGTGGGAGCAAACAATTCCTTCCTCTATGCGTCAACGCTAAACAACAAGGTCCGTCCCCATTTGTCTGTTTTTTGTCTGTTTGAAAGCGGTCAGTGAAATCAATGGTGAAGGCCAGCCTTTCTATGATCCCGAAGCCGACAAGGCTCTCTTCGAGGCTATCCGCGTAAATGCCAATGTTGAAGTTATAGACATGAATGAAACCATAAACAGTCCGGTTTTCGCCAAGACCTGCGCGGAGGAACTTCTTCAACTCATTGAACAATCACAATGATCGCTGAAAGCGAAAAATCCATCCATACCCGCCAAAGGTTATATTGGGATTCAATTGCACAGCGGCGGAAACGCCAAAATCGAACTCAGCGACATCACAATAACCGAGCTTTAAGGAGAAGCACTACCCTGAAATTATAAGCGGCTGAATGCCGCGAAATTAATAGGAAATCGCGACGAAAGTTGCATCTACCTATCAAAACAAGAATTCGGATATGATACCATGTCTTACAGTTACGTTAACGATTTTCCTGGTCTCCTCTGTCCTCCAGGCTAAACGAACCCATTCCTACCGAACCGAAATCTCCGATGCCCGAAGGTTTGGTGGATAAATTACCTCGTGACCAGGTAGCAAATTTACTGGCCTACATCCGAACATTACAATAAGCGGAGATTCAAACTGTAGGAGGGGGTTTATCCCCCGATCACTCAAAACGGCCTCAAAGCAATCGGGGCGTAAAGCCCCTCCTACAACTCCCAACTAAGAAACCCCATGAAAATTCTCCCATTTCTTTTTTCCATCCTTCTTTCTTCATCCTTCATCCTTCATGCGGATCCTCCCAATTTCATTCTCATTTTAGCGGATGACCAAGGCTACCAGGATATCGGTCGTTACGGGTCTCCCAACATCAGGACGCCCAACCTCGATCGTATGGCCGATGAAGGCATGCTGTTTACGGATTTCTATGCACAAACAGTGTGCGGACCGTCGAGAGCCGCCTTGATGACTGGAAGCTATCCGCTCCGTGTGGCAACCAAAGGAAACCGGGTGGATGTTCACCCCTATTTACACTCCAAGGAAATCACCATCGCTGAAGTGTTGAAGCCGATCGGCTATGCAACGGCAGCATTCGGCAAATGGGATCTGGCCGGGCATACCCAGAATCCAAAGCGCTACGCCAGAGAGCTGATGCCGCTTCACCAGGGATTTGATTACTACTTTGGTACGCCAAGCAGTAACGATAGTATCGCAAACCTCATCCGCAACGAAACCATCATCGAAATGGAGGCCGACATGAGTCGCCTCACTCAACGATACACCGATGAAGCGATCGAATTTATCAAGCGCAGCAAAGACCAGCCCTTCTTTGTCTACCTCGCCCACACCATGCCCCATATTCGGTTGGAGCGTTCTGAAAATTTCAAGGGCAAATCAAAAGGAGGGATCTACGGTGACGTGATCGAAGAGATCGATTGGAACGTAGGACGCATTTTCCAGACTTTGAAAGATGAGGGTCTTGATGAGTCTACCTATGTCTTTTACATGAGTGACAACGGTCCCTGGTATCTGGGCCGTAGTAAAGGTCACCTCGAAAGAATAGGACCGGATGCTGAAGCCCATGGCGGGTCCGCACTTCCCCTGCGGGGCGCCAAGACATCCACCTGGGAAGGCGGGTTACGCGTGCCTTGCATCATGTGGGCGCCCGGAAAGATTCCTGCCGGTTCCATATGCAATGAACTTGCATCGACCATGGATATGCTTCCAACCATCGCGAGGCTTGCCGGAGGACAGATCTCCCGTGACCGCGTAATTGACGGTCACGACATATCTAATCTTGCCCATGGAGTCCCAGATGCGACCAGCCCAACCGAAGTCTTCTATTACTATCAACGCACTCAACTCCAAGCGGTTCGTTCCGGAAATTGGAAACTGCACCTCCCAAGATCCTCCGATGCGTTGTGGGGCCGCTACAGCAAAGCGGAAGACGACATCGATATCCCTAGACCGATGCTCTTTAATTTGAAAACAGACATCTCAGAATCCAGAGATGTTTCCAGCCAACACCCGTCCATAGTCGAAAAACTGTTACAACTGGCCGAACACGCCCGAACCGACATCGGCGGCGTTGACCGGATCGGTGCCAATGCTCGCTTCTTCGACGACAATCCGAAGCGGCCGGATATCACTGATTAATGGAGTGTGGATACCTCTAGCGTCATGTCCCAGAAATTCCTTATACAAATACCGCAGCGATTTTAAGTTGTAGGAGCGGCTTTACGCCGCGATTGCTTCGAGGCTGTTTCGTGGGATCGCGGCGTAAAGCCGCTCCTACAATGGTTCCAATTGAAGTTTCAAATCCCGGTTTCTGGGATAGGCTCTATCTAGGATAAAGTAGAGCAGGCTTTCCTTGCCACCCTTCAGATAATAGCTATTTGTATATACAAATGAAGAAGGCCAAATTGTTTAAATCAGGAGGCAGTCTTGCGGTGTGGCTGCCAAAATCATGGATACGTGGCGAGGATGTGGTAAACTTATCAAAACAAGGCGACTCCATTATCATCACCCCTGAAAACAATACACTCCTCAGTCTCATGCATAGATTTGAATGGCACCCCAAGGATTTTAGTGTTAAATAGCCAGAAACGTGCTTTCCCATCAACCATACAATGTTGAAGCCCAACCGTTAATTTTTGGGCTATGGCGCATTTTTATGGTTCTTTTCTCTAGCGCTTGCCTATTTTCTGTATGCAATAAAGCAAAAGCTGAGCAACACACAAAGCTGCCCAACATTGTGTTAATCTACGCTGACGATCTTGGTTATGGAGACCTTAGTTGTTACGGCGCTACAAAAATTAAAACCCCAAATATTGATCGGCTGGCTAAAGAAGGCAGGAAATTCACGGACGCACATTCACCCTCCGCTGTTTGCACTCCCTCACGATATTCTCTACTAACTGGTCAATACGCTTGGCGAAAGGACATATGGGGGCCGCTTGGACGGGACAAACCGCTGATCATTGAAACCAAAAGAATGACTCTACAACGGTTGCTAAGCAACCAAGGTTATACTACGGCTTGCATAGGGAAATGGCATTTGGGATTTGGAAAAGATGATTACACGGATTGGAATAAACCCCTCAAACCCGGACCTCTAGAAACAGGCTTCGATTACTATTTTGGCATTCCACTTGTAAACAGTTCACCCCCATATGTATATGTTGAAAATCATCATGTAGTGGGACTTGACCCAGAAGATCCTTTTGTAGAGAGAGTTCCAAGAACAGGCCGCCGCATAGTCTTTGAAAATGCTCCACCTCCTTCACCGGTTCGACCGTTTCCCGAAAAGGGAGCTATAGATATTTGGGCTGGAGCCAAACGAGCCCATAAGCTCTATGATGACGAAATGGTTGGTACAACTCTGGCGAAAAAATCAACCGATTGGATTCGTAAAACGGTCAAACAGAATTCTGAAAGACCTTTTTTTCTATATCTAGCGACAACCAATATTCACCATCCTTTCACGCCACATCAGCGCTTTAAGGACACGAGCGAATGTGGACGTTACGGCGATTTTATTCATGAATTGGACTGGATAGTCGGAGAAGTTATGTCCACTCTAGACAATCTAAATGAGGCCGACAATACCCTTTTGATTTTCACTTCAGACAACGGTGGAATGTTCAACGGAGGAGGTCGAGAAGCCTGGGATGCAGGTCACTACATGAACGGAACGCTTTTAGGATGGAAGTTCGGTGCCTGGGAAGGAGGACATCGCGTACCACTCATAATTCGTTGGCCGGAACATGTTCCGGCTGGAACGCAAAGTGACCAATTAATCTCAAGTGTAGACCTTTTGGCGACAATTGCCTCACTTATAGGAAGGGACCTAAATAACGATGATGGGCCGGATAGTTTCAATATGCTTCCGGCAATTACAGGTAAACCTATCGAGCCTATACGTGACCACTTGGTAATTTCTCCTTTTCGTGAAACTCACCTGTCCCTCAGAGAAGGACCATGGATGTTCATTGGCGATCAGGGATCAGGTGGATTTGGCAAGCCTCGCGAAGGAGGAAGGGCGGGTGGACCGCAAGCACTGGGGGTAGCAAAAAGAAACATCAACAGCGATATTACATTCGACGGAAAGGTTAAGGAGGATGCCCCTCTACAGCAGCTTTACAATCTGAAAACAGATCGGAATCAAGAGTACAATGTTGCTCGTGAGTATCAGGAGATCGCCAAGAAGATGAAACAGCGTCTCGAAGATATTAAGAGGAGCCCGCGCTCTGCCCCATAAGAGCATTCCCCATACAGATCCAATTTGTCAGAAAATCTATTTCACATCATTAACTAACAAATGACAAATACACTGCTAATTTATGAAATTTGTAGCGACAGATCAATTCCCCTGTTCCTCAGTATACTTCTTTCTGATTTCAATTCGCCTTTCCCTTAAAAAGTTTGGCAAATTTACGTCACCAGGATATGAAGACAGCGCTTGATCCGACCCAATCAAATTCCAATCGCCAAGCACACTTCGGTATCGTTGCGCCAATTCTTCTAATTCTCTCAATTTCTCAGGATTATTTTCCACCACATTGTTCTTTTCAGAAATGTCGTTTCCCAAGTTGTTTATCACCGGATCTTTGAGAATACGATAAGGATCATACTTTGAATTCGCCCAAAAGACTCTATTCACATACTGACGTGGTAAGTGCATCTTCCAATTTCCTTTTCTAACAGCCTCAAGAGTCCGGCCATTGTAATAGGCAAATTCAGATCTAGGACTTACATCAACCTTCCCTTGAAGTAATGGAAGTAAGTTATAACCATCAATTTTACGATCATCCGGAAGTGCAACCCCAACAGCAGCTGCTATGGTTGGGAATATGTCCATTGCACTTACCATTTCATCGCTTCTTTGATTCTGGGGAATTCTCCCAGGCCATCGAATCATGGCAGGAACTCTATGTCCTCCTTCAAGTGTCGTGTACTTTGCCCCACTTAAAGGATATGCCGATCCCGCAGGTAACCATGGACCGTTGTCCGAAGCAAAAACAACCAACGTCCTGTCTTTAATCCCCAAATCTTCTAACGAGTCTAACACTTGACCTATATGATGATCCAATTCACGAACCATAGGGGCGAGGGCTTTAGGATTCATCTTACCTTTTAACTCTTCGACGGAAGTCCATTCTTCTTCACTACAGAACTCCTTATTTGGAGACCATGGTCCATGGACGAGATAATGCGCCAAGTATATAAAAAACGGCTTTTCTTTAGACTGCTGCTCTTGCATGAAGCCAATAGTTGCATCAGTAAGTTTTTGATGCGCTTCATGAAACATGATCTCCCCTTGTGGCTCTTCATTATGATACCAAACCTTGGTCCCTCCGATAGGAAAGTTATGCAACGAGCCCACGTATTTTTCAAATCCTTGTCTCCTTGGCGCGAACTTTGATCCAGCACCCAAATGCCATTTTCCAAACGCCGCGGTTGCATAGCCTGCCGGTTTCAATAGTTCTGCAATGGTTACTTCACTTAGAGGCAACCCGAGGTGCTTGTAATAATCCGGCAGTTCCTTTCTTCCGTTTGACGTTGTAGGCATTCCGCATCTTTGAGGATAACGCCCGGTTAGAACAGCGGCTCTACTGGGAGAGCAAACACTACAAGCAGACAAGTAATTTGAAAATAGAACGCCTTCCTTAGCTAACCGATCTATATTGGGTGTCTTGATTCCAGGATCTAAAGATCCATAACAGCCAAGATCATTGTAGCCCATGTCATCGACATAAATTAGCAACACATTAGGCTTAGATTCCACTTGTGATAGAAGCTCAGAACAAGGAAGGATGAGCAGGATAGCCGCAAGTTCAATAAAGGGAAATAATTTCCTCATATAACACTATCCTCTAGCCCGGATGTCTCACTACCGAGTTAGAACTAGAATCGTCCTTCCACTCCGATCAATATTCTTCTCGCGTGATCTTCGGTTCTTACAATGTAACCACCTGGATTTCCATCATTCTGGCCAGCACCGAGCACATTATCACCATTTAGGAAAATTGTCATATTTTCTGTAACACTATAAGAGACTTCAGCATCCACAGTCGTTCGGCTGTCAAAAAACCTCTGCCTGAAATCCAGAGCATTATAAACTAATAGATACTTACTTCGATAATTTGTACGAGCCATTGCCTGCCATTTTTTATGATGAAATTGAAGTATTAAATTAGCTGTCTCAGGTATAAATCTGGGTATTGTACCACCGACTCGTTCTTGTCCTGGACCAGCAAATTCACCTTCTGCTTTGTTTTTCGTGTAATTTGCGATAAAACTCAGGTTTGAAAGAATCCCAGGAAGAAACTCCAACTGTTGTCGATAACTAGCTTCGAATCCTTCAACCGTGCCTTTGCCGCCATTCAAGTCTGTTGTCCAATCATATCCGGCATATTCGCCATCGAAACCATTGTCTGGTCCAGTTGGAACAGTAATTGTATCCCGAAAAATAAAATCTTCGATTTCTTTACTAAACAATCCAACATAAAACTCGCCTAGAGGTTCAAAATAGTAGCTCATGCTTAGGTCAAAGTTTGTTGAATACTGAGGTTTCAGATCGGGATTATTAGAAGTAACGGTCAGCGCCTCCTCGTCGACGGTCAATCCAGGTGCAAGATTCCTATAGGAAGGTCTACCAATTCCTGTAGTAATACTAGCTCGAAAAGATAGATTTTCAGTAGGATCATACTTCACATGTAAACTGGGGAATAGGTCATTGTAATTCCCCTCAGTTTCACGACGGTTCCCGAAATTAAAGGTGGCTCTTTTTGCATCATCGGGAATATCAGCAGCAGAAGCTTGATTAATAGCCTGCACGTAACCAAACCCCTTCGTATCCGTATCTTCATGACGAACTCCAGCGATAACCAGCACTTTGTCTAAAGGCCGAAATTGTGTCATTGCATACTCTGAAAAAATATCCTCTTCAATTCCCCAATCGAATCTAAAGGAATCACGGACAGAATTGTATACATTCTTCGTCCAATCCGACGGATTTTGAGCAAGATGTCGAGCGGTCAATTCTGTATCAGCTATTGGAATCCATCTGTTTCCTGAGGGTCCAACTAAATCCAAATCCCAATCAGAGTAGACAAACTGCGCGAACCCACCTGACCCCGTGTAACGGTATAGAACACCATCTCTCAATCGAGTCCGATCATGATCTTGTTGCTTCACACCAAATTTCAGGAAATTTTCTCTGTTGTCTCCAAAAAACCGAGTCACATTGATCTTCGCCTCAGTAATTTCGTCTTTGGAGGGTCGAACGGCCCGATTAAGATTTATCCTGGAGTAATTATCTGGGTCGTATATGTCTGTGCCACCTGTCCACCTGTATTGAGGATAATATGGATTTGATCGATCTATCGTCCAACCAAAATTGGTTGCATATGCCCGAACTACTCCAGTCCGGCTTTGGTCAACAAACGTATCGGTATGAGAGGTCGCAAAATCGTAGTCTATATGCCATTTTTCAAAATCATGAATGGCGCCAAATGTGAGTAATTCTGTGGTAGCGTCCGTAGGTACGCCACCGGAAAAACTTTCAGCCTCATTTCTAGTACTTAATTTAGATTCAGTAAAAGTAGGAGTGTAACCGGGAAGGATAGCCCCGTTAGCACCTGTTGCTCTAGCTCCAGGCCCAACTGCTCTTATACGAAATCTCCAGGCCTCCTCCCTATGTCTTGGGCCGGCAGCAGAATCTGCGTCATCATACCTCAAATTGAGTTTAAACCGAGTATTATCACTGAGTTTATAATCGATTCTTGCAGACCAGGTTCGTTGTTCCCTCCTCGCTATATCATCGATTTCAAAAATCCCACTCGCATATCGAACATCAGGAAAAGGCTCGGTACCAAAATTTCCATTTGCCTGGAACAGAAGAGTATTTCTAAAAAACGGCTCCTCTCTCGCTGTATCGCTGAAATTCAACTGTAGGCCGATATTGTCGTCCTTTCCTAACTTATCTGTATATTGGAGATTAAACGCAGGAGTCCACTGTGTATCTCGCAGACCAAGCGTTTCACGGATGCCCACCGATCCTTTGTATCTGAACTTTGGATACCCTTTAGCATAATCGAGAGCATTCTTTGGAACAATATTAACCATACCACCTATTGAATCAGCATCCAGGTCAGGCGTTAATGCTTTGATAACCTCCACGCGTTCCGTATCCTCACCGTTAATAGAAGTAAAAATAAATTGTCTATTATCTCCACCAGACTGAAACGTGCTGGTCGAAACTTTATTTCCATCAAAGGAGACAGAATTCAACGAGGGGTCTATGCCTCTAATTGAAATAGTGCCTACCTGCCCGGCATATATGGTTCCAGCTACCCCTGGTATTTGGGATAGCAAATATCCAAGATTTCCATCAGAAATATGTCCATATGCTTCCGTAGCCACAACGCTTTTTAAATTAGAAGAATATCGCTGTTCAGCCTGAGCAACCGCATCGCTATCTAATGGGCTGGCAACAGTATACTTCTCCAAATCGACTATCACAGATGACATGCCTATATCCGTCCTGGTCAATTGTCCTGATTCAACACTTACACTCACGGTTTCATCAGTCAATCCAGGGTAGGTTGTTCTAAGTTCATAGTTCCCAGGTGCGATTGAGTAAAATACAAATTCACCATTCTCATCTGTAAATGTGTATCGATCCAATGAATCTATTGAAATTAGTACATTCTTTAGCGTTCTCTCTGAAACGGTATTTATAACATTACCTCTAATGGTACCTGTCACCTCTTCTTGAGCCCTAATTCCAGCACTTTGAAATACCAAAAATAAAGCCATGAAGGCCCTTATTATGGGAACTATCTTAATGGCGTACTTGTATTTGAATAGTAATGGGTTTTTCATAAGAGTGTGTTACGTTTAGTTAAAATTGAGATTTAGATTAAATGACTTACATATTACTCGCAATTTTCATTTCCCCAAATTCGCATATCGAAAATCCACATTCTCAATGCAGCTTAATTGACCAGCAAATTTAAAATGAGCACTGACAGAATAACTCCCCAATTAACGTAGGCAATCTTTTTCGACCTGTATCGGGTTGCCTATCCCCACTCGAATGACTACCTATCCTCAAAAAAGGGTTGAAGGGCATGCCAGGATCGAAATAGTCTAGCCTGGATGTCTCACAAATTTTCTACTGCGCTCCGGAATGCCGGCACTGGAGAGGACTTCGTTGGATTCGCGATTTTGCGGGGTGTCGACCCAACTTCACCCGCAAATCTGCACGAAGCCCCCACCAGCACTCGACCGCCGTTCGCTCGCGACGAATTTTGTGAGACATCCGGGCTAAGCTTCTACCTTAAGCAATTACCCGATTGAAGATAAATACCCAAAAGCGCCTTTCCATCTTTCCATGGCGCATCACCCCTGTGATCAGCGTGGTGGCTGTATGCTTTTTTTCATTACATGCCAACGCTTTCGATGAGCACGCTTTCAAGGAGCTCATTCAACCGGTTTTTAAAGAAAGCTGCGTAAAATGTCACGGCGCGAAGAAAAAGATCAAAGGCGACGTGAACTTGGTGAAGTTGGATTCAGCTGAAACACTGGCCGGGAATCTAGAACTCCTCCAGGATATGATCGATGTGCTCGACTTTGAGGAAATGCCTCCGGAAGAGGAACAACCGCTGGCATCAGCGACCCGGACCCGTCTTCTGCAATCCCTCAAACATCTCATGAAAGACGCCGTCGCCGCGCAGCAGGAATTTCCTCCGATCCCCATCCGGCGCATGAATCGCTTTCAATATAGCAATGCGGTACAGGATCTGTTCGATCTCAAGGTCGACGTGTTTGCCTTACCGGAACGCATGCTACGCGAGCATGGCGATTACTTCCGCCCGGAAACCGGATCCATGCCTGACAGTCTGAAGGCGGGAAGTCGACCGCTTGGAAAATCCCAGCTCATTGATAAACGTTTGGGCGGCGTCGCACCCTTCCCTCAAGACCTGCGGGCGGAGCATGGCTTCGACAACCGTGCCGATCACCTGACCCTTTCTCCGCTCCTACTGGAATCTTTTTTAACGCTCAGCCGTTCCATTGTAGAAAGCCACGACTTTAACGAGGCAAACGTCGGTATTTGGAACGATTTCTTTGCGGAGCCCGGTTGGGTGGAAACGACAGAACACGCAATCAAAGAACGGCTTCGCCTGTTTTTAACCCGGGCATTTCGAAAGCATGCGGAGGATCTGATCGTAGATCGATACACCCATTTTGCCCTAAGACAAATCAAAGCGGGGCATTCATTTACCGAGGCGATGAAACAGGCGGCATCCGCAGTCTTGGCCTCTCCTCGCTTTCTTTATCTCTACGATCGAGCGACTGCTAACTCCTCGCCTGACCAAGTCGATGACTTTGAGCTGGCTTCGCGATTGTCGTTTTTCCTCTGGGGCAGCGTTCCCGATCGGGAGCTGCTCGACCTGGCAGCCGTCGACAGGCTCACTGATAAAAACGTATTGAGCGAACAAGTCGACCGCATGCTCGCCGATAAAAAGCTGAAGCGATTTTGCGACAGTTTCCCGTCCCAATGGCTGCAGCTCGAGCGCATCATTTCATCGGTCCCGGATCCGGATCTTTATCCAGATTTCTATTTCGCAAAATTCCGGGCCAGCATGCATATGATGATGGAGCCCTTGTTGCTCTTCGAAACGATCCTGGTCGAAAACCGGTCCATTCTGGAATTAATCGATTCGAATTTCAGTTACCGGAGCGACTTGCTCGACTCCTGGTATGTCGATGGCACGCGGCCGGAAAAAGTTCCTCCAACCGCCGTACCCTTCAAGCGGGTAGCCTTGATGGATCGCCGAGAAGGTGGCGTGATCACTACGGCGGCAGTCATGACGATGACCTCCAATCCCACCCGCACTCAACCCATAACACGCGGAGCCTGGATCGCTTCGGTGCTATTTAACGACCCTCCCGAACCGCCGCCGGCCGAAGTTCCGCCCTTGGAAGAAACATCCCGCAAACCGAACATGGAGCATCTGAGCTTGCGCGAGCAATTTGCGGTTCATCGCGAACGAGAAGATTGTGCCGGTTGTCACAAGCGCATTGATCCCCTAGGCTTCGCCCTGGAAAATTACGGTCCAACGGGGGTATGGCGCGACCATTACGAAAACGGGAGGACCGTAGATTCGGAAGGCGTGCTATTTAATAAACACGCTTTCTCCACCATCACCGAATTCAAGGACGCTATTCTAGCCGAAAAAGATCGTTTCGCCGAGGCCTTTGCCACCCATTTGCTGTCATTTTCACTTGGTCGCGAAACCAGGCTGGCAGATTCGCCCTCTCTCACCAATATTGTAACCGCAACCCAAGCGGACAACTATAAGATTCAAACCCTCATAAAAGAGGTTGTCCTCAGTGACTCGTTTCATCATAAATAGACCCTTCCGACTTCAAACCACTTTTTGCATCGCAGTATTTCCACCAAAATTCATACCCCATGAAACCTATTTCCAGACGCTCATTTTTACGCGGCGCAGGCGGCGCTCTCCTGACGCTGCCCTGGATGGAAAGTATCTCGCTGGCAGCGAAGCGACCCATGCCTGCCCAGCGTATGGCCTTCTTTTATGTCCCGATCGGAGTCTTGCGCCGGGGATTCTTTCCGGGCGAGGAGACAGCGGTCTTACCGAAAGGCAATAATTTTGCGATAGCGGACATATCCTGGGTAGGTAACAAAGTTGGCTTTCAACCCATAAGATGGACACCCACCCTGGAGCCATTAAAAACGGTTCAAGACAAAGTAACCTTGATTACCGGCATGGACCGGACGTTCCAAATCGGCACCGATGTCCATGCCCAATGCGCTTCCTGTTTCTTGAGCAGCGCGGAACCCTGGTCGATTACGGAATCAGCCTGGCCACTCGACCGGACGCTCGATCAGATGGTCGGTGATCAGGTCGGAAAGAACACCCCCTTTCGAACCCTTGAGCTCAGTTGCAATAGCCATAAAGACAACCGCGAGTCCATTTACTTTGACAATATCTCCTGGTATGGAACCGGGCACGTCGCTCCCTCGATTCGCGATCCCAGAAAGGTTTACCAGAGGCTGTTTGCCACTCAGGAAATCCAGCGCTTTCGCAATATCACCGACCTGGTCCTGGAAGATGCCCGAACTCTGAAGCTGGAGCTCGGTTACAACGATCGCCAGAAATTCGGCGAGTATTTTGACTCAATACGAACCATTGAAATCCAGATGGATCGCCTGGAGCAGATGAAGGGGGAGCTAAAAAAAGTAAGCATGGAGGAACCGGCGGCGGCTTACCTGCCTCGTGGAGAATACATACGCCTGATGGGAGACTTAATGGTGGTGGCTCTACAGACCGGATTGACCCATGTCGCAACGTTGATGGTCGGCCCGGAGCGTTGGAATACCCCTTGGACCTTCGAAGGACTATTCGACAAGCCCATGAGCCATCACATCATGTCCCACCAACAACGCGTTTACGTGGAGCAACTCATGCAGGTGGACCGCTTTAATATGGAACAGTTTGTCTACCTGGTTGAAAAAATGGATACGATCCGGGAAGCAGACGGAAGCAGCTTGTTGGACAATACGATGTTCACCTACGGCTCGGGATTGGGGGACGGATCCACCCACCAGTTCAACGACCTCCCCATTGTCGTCGCCGGAAACGCCCAAGGTAAATTCAGAACCGGTGAACATTTGCATTGCCCGGAAGGCACGCCCCTCGCCAACCTGTGGCTGACCCAGGCACAGGCCATGGGCTTAAACCTGGACAAATTCGCTGACAGCACAGGAACACTGAAACCCTTGCTTGGTTGAGGCATCCATTTTATGAAAACAAGGGCTCTCCTGCAGATCACGACACCCTTCCCGAGGAGTTGATTCCGCTGACCATCAGACTGATGGATACGGCGGAGAAATTGGGTGCGCGCGTTCACCTGGAAGTCCACCGGGACACCTGCACCGAGACACCGGAGAAAACAGCAGCCATCATCGAGGGATACAAACAAGCAACCGGCTAGCCCGCATTTCTCACAAATTTTCTACTGCGCTCCGAAATGTCGGCACTGGTGCGGCCTTTGTTGGATTCGCGACTTTGCAGGGTGTCGACCCGGCTTCACCCGCAAATCTGCTCGATGCCCGCTCCAGCACTCGACCTTTGTTCGCTCGCCACGAATTTTGTGAGAAATGCGGGCAAGGCACCGCTCGTTAACTTCGACTTTTCTCACCCAGCGATCGTTAAGCATCTGAATGCCGAAAATTAAGCCGATCGTCTCTTCGAAGACGTGGATACCTTTCAGCAATGTAACCTGTGGCATATGCGTCCCTTCAACGGTCATCATTGCCAGGTCGCCGTGACGGATGGGAATGGAAATTTTTCACCCGAATATACGGATATGCGCCCGTTTATCCGACAGGCTTACACGCACTGGCTCAACGGTCCGCGTCCCGAAAATGAATTTTGGGTAGTCCCCGAACTGGGCCCCAAATCCGGGTATGGTCTCAGTTCGTTTCCCTGTATCTGGGAGGATGCCGTCACGTTGGGCAGAGACCTGGAAAAACTCTGGTTCGAAGTCATTGAGGCGATCGATTAATACCTTTGACCCATTGCGGATTGATGGCACGATTCTGTATGCGGGCTTCACAGCCCGATCCGTTCCAACAAAATAAATCTAATCGGGGCGTAAAGCCAAAGTAAAATCCAATCGAATCAAAACCAGACAAATCAAACTGTAGGAGGGGGTTTATCCCCCGATCCTCCAAACGGCCTCAAAGCAATCGGGGCATAAAGCCCCTCCTACAGTACACAATTCCACAACCTTATGAAATCTAGCAAAATCAAACTGTAGGAGGGGGTTTATCCCCCGATCCTCCAAACGGCCTCAAAGCAATCGGGGCATAAAGCCCCTCCTACAGTACACAATTCCACAACCTTATGAAATCTAGCAAAATCAAACTGTAGGAGGGGGTTTATCCCCCGATCCTCCAAACTCCTACAATTTTAGAAAATCAAATAAAAAATGAGAGATCCTTCGAAAGGTCATGCTGCTCTGCGTAAAGGTAGATGGTCCGCTCCAAATACACTTTATTTCTTAACCATTTGCCTCAATACCGGTCAATCTGGTTTGGATTCGAATGGGCTATTCGAAGCGAGTCTGACCCATTTGAAAATGCTGGAAAAAGAAAAATGTCGAGCCATCCATGGCATCGTTCATATGCCGGATCATGTTCACCTATTAGTTGAATTAAACACCGAAACAAACCTGCAAGACCTGGTTCGTCTTTACAAAGGACGAATGACACCCGGTTTGAGAAAAAACAAATTGAATTGGGAAAGTGGTTACTTTGATCGGCGACTGCGGCCTGAAGATTCGGTCGGCTCTGTGTTGCGATATATGCTGATGAATCCTTTCCGCAAAGGCTTAATAATCCCTGACAACGAGTGGCCCTATTCCTATTTCACTGAAGAAGCCAAAACTTGGATAAGCATTGCGGGAGAGAAGAAGGTTCCGATGCTCGAATGGTTATGATCTTCGTCACAGAATATAAAAAAACGCGCAGCAAAGACATTATTAAACAATCGTCCGCATCGATGCTTTATTGATAACCTATTACCAAACTGTAGGAGGGGGTTTATCCCCCGATCCTCCAAACGGCCTCAAAGCAATCGGGGCGTAAAGCCCCTCCTACAGTTCTCTCAATCACCATCCCATGAAAATTTTTCAATTTCTATTTTCCATCCTTCTGCCCTCGTCCTTCATCCTTGATGCGGAGCCTCCCAACATCATCCTGATCTTCACCGACGACCAGGGCTACAACGATCTTGGTTGCTTCGGTTCCGAAAAGATCAAGACCCCCCACCTCGACCGCATGGCTGAGGAAGGACTAATCCTGACCAGCTTCTACGCCCAACCGGTATGCGGCGTTTCACGCGGCGCACTTATGACCGGTTCTTACCCCATCCGCATTGCCGAACCGGGAAACGTTAAAGAGCTCCACACCGTTCCGCACCCCAAGGAAATTACCATGGCGGAAACCCTTAAAGAAGCTGGATACGCAACCGCACTGATTGGCAAATGGCATTTGGCCGGAAATCCGAGTGGCCCGGACAACGCATTCGATCCCGAGCTCATGCCGAATGCCCAGGGATTTGACTACTTCTACGGCACGCCCCGCTTCAACGGGTTTACCGTCTATGTAGAGGACACCGATATGCGGAGCAGGATCATGCGTAACCAGGAAGTGGTTGTTGAAGCTGTCGAAAGCTGGGACCACATCACCCAGGATTACACCAAGGAGGCAATCCAATGGATCGAACAAAACCAGGATCAACCCTTCTTTCTCTACTTGTCGCACAACCTGCCCCACATTCCGGTGGGTGCGTCGGAAGGATTTAAAGGGAAATCGGAATACGGTCCCTATGGGGATACCATTGAGGAGATTGACTGGTCCAGCGGCCAGATTTTTGCGAAACTGAAAGAGTTGGGACTCGATGAGGACACTCTCGTAATGTTTACCTCGGACAACGGCCCCTGGACGGAGTCCACCCATGCTTCCCGGGGTACCCCAAACGACGGAAAACCGTTTATTCCCCTCAACCATTCGGGTAGCGCTCTCCCTTTTCGTGGCTTTAAAATGACTGCTTGGGAAGGCGGCTCACGAGTCCCCTTCATCGTCCGCTGGCCCGGCAAGATTCCGGCCGGATCAAAATCAGACCAGATGCTATCCACCATGGACCTGTTGCCTACCTTTGCAAACCTGGCAGGCGCACCATTACCGAAGTGGGAGATCGATGGTAGCGACGCCACCGACTTCCTCTTCGGGAAAACCGATACCAGCCCGCGAGAGGATTACTTCTATTATTCGGGCTGCCTGCTAACCGGAGTCCGCTCCGGAAAGTGGAAACTGGTCTTACCACGGCCCGGGAATCCCGACGGCACGGGCTGGTGGGGCCGCCTGATTGAAGCAATCCCCGAAGTTCATTTGTTCAACCTGGAACTCGATCCAGCCGAGCAAAACAACCTGGCAAACGTGTATCCGGATGTTGTTGATTCGTTGATGAAACGCATTGATTGGGCGCGTAAAGAACTGGGTGACATCGATCGCGTTGGCAAGGCAGCCCGTTTCTTCGACAAGGAAGAACGTAGCCTGGAATTTCCTTTAGCTTCTAAATAGATCCACGGAAATGAATCGCATCCTGTTACTGGGTATTCAGTTCGTAATTTTATGCTGCCGCAGTAGCGTAGGAGGCCTTGCCGATGACCGCCCTCCCAACTTCATCATTATCTTTACGGAGGCAAAATG
Organism: Opitutales bacterium; assembly: GCA_965250065.1. GTDB lineage: Bacteria > Verrucomicrobiota > Verrucomicrobiia > Opitutales > UBA2995 > JAABVD01. The sequence goes on along the minus strand of OZ252288.1, from coordinate 2,713,188 downwards.
GGGACGGACCTAGTTGTTTAGCGTTTTGAGTTGCTTGCTGTATGGGCACCGATTCTTCTCGGTCTGATTGTAGATTCCAACCAGCTTACTCATGGTGGCTGGATGTAGTGTGGTGTCCCAGAAATAACTTCAACAATACGAGCGTGCCATAAATGGCCTGGCAAGGCTGCTTTTCGTAGCACGGGCCTGAAGGCCCTTGTGCGTAAAGCGAACGCCGCCAGGGTGTTCATGCCACCTCGCCCTACGGGCCGCGCGCTTTTTCCGCCGATCGGCGTTAGCGCAGGTCGCCAGGGCCTTCAGGCCCAAGCGACCTACGCCGCCTTGATAAGGCAGAAAAAATCGCTGCGGTATTGTTAGAAGGAATTTCTGGGACACCACACTAGGTTGAGATAGGTGCACAGCTGAGGATTCTTGATCCCAGGAGGCAAAATGGGGACGGACCTAGTTGTTTAGCGTTTTGAGTTGCTTGCTGTATGGGCACCGATTCTTCTCGGTCTGATTGTAGATTCCAACCAGCTTACTCATGGTGGCTGGATGGCCCAGGTTGAGATAGGTGCACAGCTGAGGATTCTTGATCCCAGTATTGGCCTTCATATGACTGGCTATGGCAATTTTCCACTGAGCCGACTTCTTTGCTTCTTCGATGTCTTTCTGGTTCTTGTGTAACTGCTTTAGGCAAAGCTTAATGAGCTTTTCGATACGGATGTGTTCCAACTCGCGTTTGGCCTCCACACTTGCCTTGGCTATTCCTTGCTCCACTTTTGCACTTAATTGGTCTTTACCCTGTTTGGTCCCGATATACCAACCGCGACTGAGGTCTTTAAAAAGCTTTTCTCTTTCCTGTGGACTTTCCTCCATGATGAGCTTCAAGCGCTTGTGGTAGGACCGCATCCCTCCGGGAGACGGACTGAGCCCTCCCGCCTCATGCAGAAAATCTTCGCACCTCAGATTGGGATGGCGGTATTTGGTGAAATATTTGGGGAATGAACTGTTTGTATAGGCTTTAAGCCGGTCGACAGTTACGACACCCGCGCGGACAGGATTGAGATGGATGTAGTCCACCACGTTCAGTAATCCATAATCGCCTTCGATGATAAGCGATTGGTAGCGTCCTTGGAACACGTGGCCCCGCTCGGCACTGAAGCGGCTAAACTTGTTGGCGAAAGTAGACTGCAACCAATGCATGCCATCGCTGAGGTTGGCTTGGGGCGTCTCAACGCAGAGGTGATAGTGATTGCTCATCAGAACGTAAGCATGCAAGGACCACTGATAGCGTTCGCAGGCCTCCAGCATCACCTCGGTAAATGCCCGATCGGTTTTGTGTGTCCGAAACAAATCTTTGCGGTAGTTACCCCGGTTGATGATGTGATAGCGGGCTCCCTCATACTGTACTCTTGCCGAACGGGGCACTGTGGGAGCAAACAATTCCTTCCTCCATGCGTCAACGCTAAACAACAAGGTCCGTCCCCATTTGTCTGCCCATTTGTCTGCCCGAAAAAACAAGAAGGTGCCTGTCCTAGTTGTTTAGTATTAAAAGAAGAAAGATCCAGAGGCTGACCTTCCTGATTGTTGCAGTAGCAAGCAGCCTGCAGTGAAGACCACAGCTGCCCCACTCGCAGCTTACCATGACAGAAAGCCTGGCCTTCTGCGGAACTTGGGCTAAAGAAATTGTCGTAGACGCTTCGGTCGTTCTCGCGGTAATTTTGAATGAGCCGGAAAAGGAAGAGATCATTCAGAGCACAGAGGGACGGGACCTCTTGTCTCCGGGGTGTCATAGATGGGAAATCGGGAATGCATTTTCAGAAGAAAAAAGGGGTCAGGAGTGAATTTTTGTACCCGGCTTCTTGTAGTATCGCATTGCCGAGGCTCTCTCACCGGCAAACATGCCAGAAACATTGCGGCTCACGGCCGATGAGGCTCCCATATTGAGCTGCACACTCAGCCAACCGTTGGCGCAAAGATGGCGCTTCTTGAGCAACCCGGCAATGGCTCAAGACCTGAAAGGAGCTGCTTGGAAAATAGAGTTGGCCAAGCTTCTTAGGAAACAAACGCCTGCGAATAATGTATGGATTGCCCGCCGATTGCACATGGGCCATCCGAACCGTGTAAGCAGCGCGGTAAATCGAGGAGGATGATAATGTTTCGCGTTGTTCTTCTTGCTTCGCTTCGTTGAGGTGTCGTCACTACGTTCCTTGGTAGACCCCTTTTTTGCGCCCTATCTTTTTCCTGGATTGATAGCAAATGAACTCAGGAGTCTGAAGATCGGCTTGCTTCCTTGTGCGATTACTTAGTTCTTAACTCCACTATGCGGTCTATTTTTTCTTGGAGGTTTGGAAGTCGAGTCTGACTTCCGTGGTCGGGTGGGAGATGTCCCGGAAGTGCTTCTTGAAAATGTGAATTTGCTACGAAACTTTTGAAGGTTTCGATTATGTAAGTACGGAGATCTGACGGTGCGTTTTCAATTTCTTCAACGATAGTTTTCCGACCATCAATAACTGTCAGTATATCCTCAAGATCATGGCTTCCGAAAAAGTCGTTTTCGCCTCGATCTGAGAACGCGGCTAATTTGGTGGCGATGAAAGCGGTTCCCGAAATAATACAAAGAGTTTGGCCGTCCACAAACATGTTTGTTGGGTTGGATAACGCATAGTCAAACCAAACAGTGTTCAATCCAAGGAATGCTCCTTCCACCGGCATCGTGTCGACAGTAAGATTTCGGAAGGTCCATCGACATTTGGGTGCTCCTTCTCGAATGTCGTGGTTAAATCCTAGTTCGCGCAATTGTTCTTCAAATTGCGAATAATCTTTGTGAGTCAAGATTTCCACGATGATATCGACGTCGTCTGTGGGCCGCATGACAGCGGCCTCAGGTTCATCCAGTAATAACCCAACGATCGACCCACCGGTGAACACATACGAGACTCCAAGAGTATCCATTTCTCTTGATATTGCATTGAGAGCGGCTGTGGGTACCTCAGCCATTGTCCGAGATCAATGCATCCAATTTCTCGAGAGCGATTTTGCGCTCCCTGGCTTTCCCGAGCCTAATGGCATCTATCAAGGCAAGGTAATTATAAAGCCTTTGATCCTTTAACGCAGCATCGGGTCCAGATTTATAAAGAGGTGCTACACAGGGGCCGCGTACTGTTCCTTCGGGATGTGCCCATACAAGGGGTGGTTCGTTACTTGTGTTAAATGCCCCATCGAACACAGGAGCTGCCCAGGCCGTGGGCACGCCTCGGGATGGTTCTAGTTCTCTGGCAGGAAAAACATGGCTGATGCCGTATTTAAGGAAATCCCGAACTGCCTGTCGTTGAACCGTCCTTCCGCCTGGGGCCAGCAGTCGTCCCTCTTGTAAGCGCCTAATCGCAGCATGTGTTTCGGATGCACTCATTCCCAGGTCTCTAGCCATTCTTGCATAGGGGAGCTCCTTCTCATTTTCGATGAGGAGCTTGCAGAGCACGACGATATCCTGGGGTTTAAGTGGCACAGGATTATTATTCGCTATTCGCGAATAGCGAATAGTCAAGGAAAATATGAAATCTCCTTTCGCGTCGTTGAGGTGTCGTCAATACGTTCCTCGGTAGACCCCTTTTTTGTGCCCTTGCTTCTATTAGTTGATTTTTTTTGATAAAACTTATGGGCTCGAGTGTCTCAGAATGATGATGCTAACATTTTCCGTTAATGGCTCCTGAATATTCAGAACAGAGTCTCTGGTTTTCGGAGAATTTGCTACCGCATGAGGCTATGCTGCGGGGATGGTTGCGGAGCCGTTTCCCCGCGGGGTTGGATGTGGACGATGTTATTCAGGAGAGTTACCTTCGAATTTTACGTCACCATAAAGAAAAGCCGATCAAGGCTCCGAAAGCGTTTCTCTTCGCGACCGCCCGTAACATAGCGCTCAATATGGAACGGGCTGCTAACGTTCGCGGCGAGCGTTTGGCGCAAATTCAAGATATGGAGATCCTGGATGATGGGTGGGGCGTTCAGGAAACGGTTGCTCGAAACCAGGAACTGGAAGCGCTCACAGAAGCCATTCAGGCCTTACCAAAAAAATGTCGCCAGATTTTCACCCTTTGCAAGGTCTACGGCATGACTCCAAAAGAAATTTCCGAAGAACTCAACCTCTCCCTACCCACCATCTACCGCCAGTTGTCCATAGGAGTGGATAAGTGCGCGGATTTCATGCAAAACCTAGGTCACAGACAACTATCATGAGTAAGGGAAATTCAGAATCCGCCGAAGCAAGGATTGCCCGCATCAAGCGGGAAGCCTCCGATTGGGTCATCAAGCAAAGCTATGACTTCAGGCCAGAAGACCAGGATGCATTTTTCGAGTGGCTGGCCGCTGATTCTGAACACGCGGAAGCGTATCAACAACGTCAAGAGACCTGGAACCGCTTAGATGTCCTGGCAGATTGGCGGCCTGAGCATAGCTTTAGGCCGAATCCCGATTTGCTAGAGGGCAACCAAAGAGTCAGGCGATCAAAGCGGAAATTGTTAACTTGGTCTTACGCGGTAGCAGCCGTCCTCACACTGGGATGTTTCCTCTGGTTTGCAGTGATCAGGGATGGAAGTTCGGGTCCAAGGAAACTTTCCTCGGGTGAATTTGCCCACGGGTACGAGCGGCATGTTCTGGACGATGGATCTGTGGTTGAGCTGAACATGGGTTCGCAGGCATCTGTCGATTTTTCTAGAAAGATACGACTCGTCATTCTGGAGTCTGGAGAAGCGCATTTCACCATAGCCAAAGACGTCAAACGGCCCCTCGTTGTTTTGGCCAATGGTGTGTCCGTCCAGGCCGTTGGAACCATTTTTAATGTGCAAATTCAGGAGGATTCAGTAGATGTTTTTGTGACCGAGGGGCGTGTTCGAGTTCGCGCCAAGGCTTATGATGAACCGGTAGTATCTCCTATTCCGCAAGATGATTCAGTTCAGGAATTGGAAGCAGGTCAACAAACGGTAATTGAACTGGGTGAGATCCAATCTAAGCCTCAGGTTTTAGTTCTTTCCGATACCGAACTCGAAGAAAAATTGACCTGGTTAAAACAGGTGATCCACTTTGATGCGGCGGCTTTATCCGAAATCGTCATTGAGTTTAATAGACGCAATTACAGAAAGATCGTCATCGAAGATCCGTCTATTGAGGACACCCAATTATCGGTAACCATTCGGCCCAATAACATCGACGACTTTGTCAAGCTGCTGGAGCTCACCACGAATATCCGGGCCGAAAGAATTGGTGATTCAGTGATTACACTCCGTTCCAAGTAGTCCGAGGATTAATAAAATTAGGTTTGTTTTCATAAAAAATCGCTCCTGGCGTGTCTCTAGAGAAGTTCAGGTTTACTTCTATGACACCCAAATCAAGCACACTACAAACAAGTAATGAGGTTGTTCCATGGGAACTGCAAGGTTCTGCTTTCGCTGTTGGGAGTTTTCCTGAACTGCGCATCGATCTTTGGGGTCGAGGCGGAAATACGCCGCTACGAAATTCCTTCGGGTCCGGCCGAAGAAACTTTAATAATCGCCACCGAGCAAGGACGCCTGGAACTGGTTTATACTTCAAACATCATAGTTGGCATCCAGACCAACTCAATCGAGGGAAATTTCAGTGCCATGGAGGCCTTGGATCGGATGTTGGAGGGCGCCCCGCTCGTGGCCGTCCCGGTTAGTGGAGGTACTGCATTCGGTATTGTGAAACGTGCCGAAGAAGAAGGCTTCGAACCCCTATTAACACCTGAAACAACACAAAACACTGAACCTCAAATCTTGGAAGAAACTAAAATGAATCCAAAAAGAAACAATTGGTTAAAAAAGCTAACTGCCATATTAACTCTTGGAGTTGCCCTGGAACAAAGCAACCTCGCTGGACAGCAAGAAATCGAAAAAGAAAACATTTTCGATTTAAGCCCATTTACCATCGAAGCAGATGCTGTTGAAGGTTATCGAGCTACTTCAACGCTTGCTGGAACGAGGTTAAAAACAGAACTTCGTGATGTCGCCAGTACCATCAGTGTGTACACGAAGGAATTTTTAGAGGATACCGGTGCAACAAATCTACGAGAACTGTTAGTTTACACGACAGGTACAGAAGTGGCTGGCGTTGGAGGAAATATCAGTAATACTGCGGAAGCAGGCTCGTTTGCTATCAATTTTTCGCCTGAGAGGTTCGTTCCGAATTCGACCACTCGAGTGCGAGGACTTGCAAGTGCAGATAATACAAGAAATTTCTTTTCAACGTTAATCCCGTTGGATTCTTATAACATTGATCGGGTTACTATTAATCGAGGCGCGAATAATATTTTATTTGGATTGGGGAGTCCGGCGGGTATTATTGATCGTTCGCTAGCGCGTCCTTTAAGTGCTAATGCAACAGAACTGGAAATTAGAATTGATAAATATGGCTCAGCTCGTGGATCTTTTGATGTTAACCGAACGCTACTTGACGGTGATTTGAATGTGCGTTTGATCGGTCTTTATGATTGGAGAGAATTTAGGCAAGAGCCGGCTTATGATAAGACTAGAAGGTTTTATGGTGCATTTGACTATTTTCCCACCGAATCAACTGTCTTAAGAGTTAATTTTGAGAATGGAGATCGAAGTTCGTCTCCAGAGATGTTGGCTCCACCACGTGACAAATTTACGACATGGTGGAGCTTCGGAAAGCCAACCCGACCCAATGGAACCACAAACAACCCGGATCGCTTTTTAGACGTGGTGGCAAATGCGGCCTTCAATCCGGTACTAATGTATACAGGAGGCGCTGGTGACACTGAGTCAGCTTTTGGATTAATCGCCCTAAATAATCCTGGTACGGTTGTAGAGCCGGGGGATCTGCTCTACGATATAGTTGCACCTGGGGATCGAGGAAATTACCAACCACGCCTTGTCGGCGTTAATGATCTTAATCGGTATCACACGGAAAATTACCAGTTCCGCGGAATCGGAAATCCGCTTTCACTGCACTCAAGAAGTCTTCAAATCAAGGATTCCTCAATATTTAATTATAATGAGCATACGCTTACCGGAAGGAATGACAACAATTGGAATGATTTTACGGCTTTTAATGCTGTGCTTCAGCAGGATTTTATCCAAGGTATTTTGGGAGTCGAATTGGCGTTCGACCATCAAGAATTCGACAATGGTTTTTTTAACATTGGAAATGGAAGCTGGAGAGCGATGAATATCGGGATAGATGCTTCAGAAGCTTTACCAGATGGAAATCCAAACCCAAATCTTGGTAGGCCATTCTTTTCAGCGACACCGAGGTGGTCGGAAACGTCAAATACGTTAGAAACAAAACGTGCGACTTCGTATTTTAAATTCGATGCGGAGGAAAAATTGGGAGACATAGGGAAATGGTTGGGGATACACACGTTTACTGGATTGTTTGACCAAGCAGATAGGAGGATGCTTTCCAAGGGAGGGCCAGGAATTGCGTTTGATCAAGATTTTGGTGATCTTAAAGGTTATAGAACTGCACGAAATAGGGTAGGTAGTCGATTGCAGGCTAACCTCTTAACCTACTTAGGAGATTCTCTTTTAAACGAGTCCTCTCCCGTTGGCGCGAATGTGGAACGGTTACCAGATCATTTGATTTTGCCTAATCAATCAATGGTCACTTATATCAATGGAGAAACACGCAAGTTTGAGACTCGTTCGTTCAACACTTTTACCTTCCCAAACGAAAAAGATATACTGACTACGCGTGCGAGTAAGGAAGCATCCGAAACGGAATCGTATGCACTGGCCTGGCAGGGTATGTGGCTGGATGAACTTATCGTCAGTACATTGGGATGGAGAAAAGATAAATTTAAGAACTTTGTTGCGGGTCCAGCACCTGATGATGAGCGAGGTTCCCGTATTCTGGATTCGGCGTCCTACGCTCTTCCGGACGTTGCCGACATAGATACTGAGGATGATACATTTAGCTGGGGAGTCGTTGCGCATACACCGAAATCAATCAGAGACGACCTTCCTATGGGTATGGACTTTGACCTTCACTATTCGGAATCAGAAAATTTTGCTCCCACCCAGGTGGTGCGGAGTCCATATGGTGGCTTTCACTCGCCTCCTCGTGGAAGTACCAAGGACTATGGGGCGACGATTTCGCTTTTGGATAAGAAGATAATAGCAAAACTCAACTGGTATGAGACTTTGCAGAAAAATTTACCAGACTCTCGTCTAAATGCGGCATACTCCTGGTATTTCTTTAATTTGGCAAGAACAGTCTATGAGAGTAACACGCCTGAGGCGATTGCCGCTGTTGGTGGGATTCCTCTACCAAGCCAAGAGATTCAGGATGCCTATAGTTACAATCTAATTTCCAATCCGGATGGATCCGTAACGTTCGATGGTCAAAACATAGGGGCCACCGATCTTATCACAGCGTCTTCCGAGGGCTTTGAGTTCGAGTTAACGGCAAATCTGACTCCCAATTGGCGTTTTGCGGTTAATGCCGCACAGCAAGAAGCGGTTAGGACAGGGACTGCTCAAGTGGCCGGCGAAGAATTTAAACGATTGGTCAATGCGTGGGAAAGTAATCCGGATGCTAAGAACAATTTAATTCAAGGCTTGGGGTCCGCAATTGGATTCCGTGTAAATCAATTTCGGGACGTTTTCAATTCTGTATTGGTAACCGACGGTGAAAATGCCAGCGAATTGCGAGAATGGAGAATTAATGCCGTTACAAATTACACTTTCTCTGGAGATACCGTGTTGAAAGGATTCGGCGTAGGTGGGGCATGGAGATGGCAATCCTCACCAGTAATCGGGAACGAATACTACGAAGATACGCAATTGGGGTTTGTCCCTGATGTCGATAAGCCAATCTGGGGCCCTGAAGAATCTTTGGTAGATATGTGGTTTAGCTATCAACGGACTGCATGGAAAGATGTAGATTGGACTCTTAAGCTAAACATAAGAAATGTCTTCAATGAAGATAATCTTATCCCTGTTTTTCATAACCCAGACGGCACTGGTCGTGTATATCGCCTAGGTAAAGAGCGTGATTGGTTTATAACTTCCACTTTTAGCTTCTAATTAATGGTTGCAAGATGATGTGTACTGGAAAAAGTGGACACGAGATTCTCTTAACCGGAGGATCAAAATATGTCCATTATTTCCCCAAGAAAATACCCATCCGGCGGATCTCAACTGATACTTCTCGGCGCCCTTTGTTTTAGTCTTTTTACCGGCGCTTTTGCTCAAGTCCCTGAGACCAAAGAGCAAATGGACGAACTCCGGGGAGAAATTTCAAACGAGAACAGCCATGTCGAAAAGGACTACCAGTGGTATCCTGATTCCAAGTTCGCCATGTTTATCCATTGGGGGCTTTATTCACAACCTGCAGGTGTCTGGAAGGACGAAAAGTATTTTGGAATTGAGGGTTGAGTCGACAAGAAGGGAAAGGGACGGTCCTTGATGTCGAGTATTTTGAGTTTTTGATTGTAACTTGACTGCCTGTCCGCTGCAAGCGGGCTGCAAGCATTCTGCAGACGGCTTGTAGACGGCTTGCAAATGGGTTGCAGGGGGGCGACATTTCGACTTTTCGGTGCGGTTATGGGCCTCACCCAGATTACTCGTCGCGCCCGGATCATACCTAACTTATGTCTCCGGATCATACCCGCTCGTTATTGAAAAATGCGGCCTAAGAAAGGAAACAGCAATTATCTATTTTATTAGAAATGAGCCCCTTGCGAAGAATACAAGATTTTTTTGGTTTCTCTTAACGGAACTTGGTCTTTACATTGTTATCCATTGAGAACAAGTAGATTTCCAGGCGTTCACTGAGGTAAAATGTCCAATAGGAGGCTGGAAATAGGGTCAGTGGTCAATTATCAACTTGACGGCGCCGCGTCGCGGATGGCAGGATCGGCCATGGCGAGAAAGCGGCGTCTTGAATCGAGCGACGGTCTCTATCATGTGATAAACCGAGGCAACTATCGCGCGGATATATTCGAAACCGAAGGGGCGAAGAAATCGTTCGTGAAAGCCTTGGAGGAGGCGTGCGGGAAGTTCGATTGGGAATTGTCCGCGTATTGCCTGATGAGCAACCACTATCATCTATGCCTCGGGACGCCGCTGGGAAACCTGTCTGTGGGCATGCGCTGGCTGCAGGCCACCTTCGCGATGCGTTTCAACAAGTACAGGAAGGAGCGCGGGCATCTGTTCCAGGGGCGCTTCAAGTCGCTTCTGGTGGAGCCTGGGCAGCATTGGCTGGAAGGCAAAATGGGGACGGACCTAGTTGTTTAGGGAAGGCAAAATGGGGACGGACCTAGTTGTTTAGCGTTTTGAGTTGCTTGCTGTATGGGCACCGATTCTTCTCGGTCTGATTGTAGATTCCAACCAGCTTACTCATGGTGGCTGGATGTAGTGTGGTGTCCCAGAAATAACTTCAACAATACGAGCGTGCCATAAATGGCCTGGCAAGGCTGCTTTTCGTAGCACGGGCCTGAAGGCCCTTGTGCGTAAAGCGAACGCCGCCAGGGTGTTCATGCCACCTCGCCCTACGGGCCGCGGCGCTTTTTCCGCCGATCGGCGTTAGCGCAGGTCGCCAGGGCCTTCAGGCCCAAGCGACCTACGCCGCCTTGATAAGGCAGAAAAAATCGCTGCGGTATTGTTAGAAGGAATTTCTGGGACACCACACTAGGTTGAGATAGGTGCACAACTGAGGATTCTTGATCCCAGTATTGGCCTTCATATGACTGGCTATGGCAATTTTCCACTGAGCCGACTTCTTTGCTTCTTCGATGTCTTTCTGGTTCTTTGCAGCCAATGCATTCCATCACTGAGGTTGGCTTGGGGCGTCTCAACGCAGAGGTGATAGTGATTGCTCATCAGAACGTAAGCATGCAAGGACCACTGATAGCGTTCGCAGGCCTCCAGCATCACCTCGGTAAATGCCCGATCGGTTTTGTGTGTCCGAAACAAATCTTTGCGGTAATTACCCCGGTTGATGATGTGATAGCGGGCTCCCTCATACTGTACTCTTGCTGAACGGGGCACTGTGGGAGCAAACAATTCCTTCCTCTATGCGTCAACGCTAAACAACAAGGTCCGTCCCCATTTGTCTGTCCGTTGACCGCTGTCCAGATGCGCTCACCGACAGCGAGGATCTCATAGCGGTTCCAATCCTCCGGCTTCACAACCTCGGCGCCATGGTCATTCCAATCCAGCTTACCACGACCGTGCTCATGGTAGAGCTTGCCCCACAGATTGCCGACGAATAAGGATACGTGGCCGGCGTCGGCCTGGTATCCGAGAGCCTGGCCGCGTTCGTCAATTGGCTTCGAGCGAAACTGGATTCCTGCGTTACGATTGCCCCATCCTCCACCGACCAGTAAGCATCGTTGCCAGACCATCTGGTCAGATTTTTGCCATTGAAAATCGCAGGGGTCTTTTCGGGCTGTGTGTCCTCTACCCACTGGTTCAAGGTTTTGAGCATACTCTGCACCCGCATGGGTTCTTGGGCAGCAAGATTCTTTGCTTCCCCGACATCGTTTTCCAAATTGTAGAGTTCCGCGTTAGCCTGGTCACCAAGCTCATGAACCAACTTCCAGCCGTCTTGGAGAATGGCGGTGCTGGGGAGGCTGGCGCTTCTCTGGTGCGGTTTTCTCCAAGCTAAGAACGGGCGTTTCAAAGAATTGGTTTGGCCATTTATCAATGGTACCAGTGACAGGCCATCTGTATGCTGTTCAGGCATAGTCTCCAACCCAGCTAACTCTAAAAGCGTGGGATAGATGTCCATCGTAATAACCGGGTCCGTGGACGAAGTGGGGAAAATCGTCCCCGGCCAGGAAAAAATAGTGGGAACCCGGATACCGCCCTCGTAGTTCCAGCCCTTGCCGGCACGCAGGGGCAAATTACTGGTCGGAGCCGGTGGGCTGCCATTGTCACGGTTGCTTTCTCCTCCGTTGTCAGAGGTAAAGACGATAATGGTGTCATCCAGGATACCGAGTTCCTCCAAAGTTGCGACTACTCGTCCGACATTAGTATCGAGACTCTCCACCATGCCCGCATAGGTCGTGTCGCCCTGTCTTCCTCGGGTTTCGCTCTCACCTTTTTCCGGCAGTAGATTCAGAGCGTTGTCTCCGTAGACACGTTGGTGCTTGGCGTCGTATTTGGCGACCAATTTCTCCGGGGCTTCGATGGGCGTATGGACGGCGTAATGACCCAGTATGAAAAAGAACGGTTTATCCCCCTGCTTCACCGTCTCTTTCAGGAAACCGATCGCCTTGGTGGTCAAAACGTCCGTCAGGTAATTGCCTTCCTGGCCGTCTTCCAGATCTGGCACATCACCGGTCTCGAACCCCTTACCCCGTTTATAAGGAAAAAAATAACTGCCAGGATAACCGTGTTCAGCCGACGCCATATGCCAATCGAATCCCTGCTGTTTTGGCATAGCGTGCTCCAGGGGGCCAAGGTGCCATTTGCCGATGTAACCGGTGCGGTAACCGGCCTGTTGAAAAGCCTCTCCGAGGGTTGTCTCCGAAGCCGGGATTGCAGTGGAGGCGCTGTTCGGTCCGTGGGCATTGTCGGGGTTGAGCCAGTCGGTAAATCCGACGCGCTGCGGGTATTTCCCGGTCATGAGAGCGGCCCGGGTAGGTGAGCAAACGTTGCATGCGCTGTAGGCGTTGCGGAAGACCGCGCCCTGCTTGGCAAGGTCGTCGATGTGCGGGGTCTCGTAGAAGGACGATCCGTAGTAACTGAGATCGGTCCACCCCAGATCGTCGGTAAAGATGACAACGATATTGGGCTTTTTACCTTTCGTTTTTGTGCAAGAAAATGTCCCGGCAATCGCCAGAAATACCACTGACAAAACAGCAATTGTGGAAAATCTTTTTCTGTTCATATTATTTACTTCATCCCTTCTTGTTGATATTAGGTGGCCAGGTCATACAAAGCGTTCCTACTGTCATAAGGAGCCAAGCTAAAATAAATTGGCTCGTAAGCAAGTTTGATATACTTCCTGAATCCGTGAGCTAAATAATTCAGAAAAAGCGTTACCTGTTGAGTGGCAGGGGCTAAGGTAGCCCTGAAAGAAAAAACAACCACCACCCAACAGGTTAACTCGATGAAGCGATTCAAAGTAAAAAAAGGCAAGGGAGAACTGAACAGCACGGGCGGCAATTATTTGTGTGGATTGCTCTTGGAAGGGCACGCGAAACAAAGTCTGCCTGAAAACTTTCACCCCCGGCGCAGTGACGCGATTAGCGACCAGAGCGTGTTGCTCACCATGATCGGTTTGCTCAGCAACGGGCGCAGCGATTTTAACGACGTAGATTTATATCGGGGCGATCGTGTTTTCGCCAATGCTTACGGGATTGAGCGTTTGCCTTCTGAGGCGGTCTTACGTCAACGGCTCGACGAGTTGCCGCCGTTGCGCAGTCATGCGGCTTTGCGCGAATTGAACACGCGCCTGCTTGGCAAATGTGAGTTCGGCACGGTCAAAGCCGGCCACTTGAAACTGGTGCCGGTGGATATCGACGTCAGTCCTCTGGACAATTCCGGTTCGTCCAAACAGGGCGTTTCGTTCACCTACAAGAAGCACGACGGCTATGCGCCAATCTTTGCCTATCTGGGCAGCGAAGGGCACATGCTGGACTGCGAGTTACGGCCCGGAAGCCAGCATTGCCAGAGCGGCACACCGGAGTTTATTGGCGCTTGTGTCGAAACTCTGGATACGCTGGGCTTGAGCGGGCGCTGCCTGTTGCGGCTGGACAGCGGCAACGACGCGGCGGTAAACTTCGATCACTTCGGCAAAAACTTCTTCATCGTCAAACGCAACCTGCGCAAGGAGTGCCGCGAGCAATGGCTGGCGACCGCGCGGCGTGTCGGCACCAAGTGCGAAAGCCGCGATGGCAAAAACATTTACATCGGTTACGTCGATCATCTGCGCCCCGGCGGGGACCCCTCCAGAGCCTGCGTGCCGGTGGTCTTCGAAGTGATCGAACGGCTCACCGACCGTGACGGCAACTACCTGCTTGTTCCCGAGATTGAAGTAAATACCTATTGGACCAATCTGCCTTGCCAGGCACAGGAAGTGATCGGGCTGTATCATGATCACGGCACCAGTGAACAGTTCCACAGTGAACTGAAAAGCGATCTGGATATCGAGCGTCTGCCTTCAGGCAAACTCTGCGTAAACAAGATCATTCTTCTGTGTGGCATGCTCGCCTTCAACCTCCTGCGGGGACTCGGACAGGAAGTGATCCGCCGCGCCGCGCTCGCCCCACAGAAGATTACAGTCAGTCGCTGGCGTCTCAAAACCGTTCTGCAAAACATCATTTATTGCGCCGTGCGCATCGTACGTCACGCCGGGCGTATCGAATTACATTATGGGAAACGCTGTCCCTGGTTCGACATAATCGCCGATATTGCCCGATCCAGGGCCTAGCAATCGCGCCGGGCCTATCACAATAGTCGATCCGCACAATGCCGGAGAATTGCCCGTCGGCTCACATCGAAATTATCGCCTGTTTACGCAGGTTTGAATGCCTTGTGACGAGCAGGAAACACAAACATCCAGAAAGCGAGCTCCTAGATCTCCGGTGGTACCAAATAATACCCTTTACCTCCGATCAAATCCTTGTTTTGATTTTATCTCACGGATTCAGGTATTAAAGTACATCCCTCGAACTCCGTTAAAATATCCAAATAATTTTTTATCAATGGCGAATCAATTGAACCCCAATAATCTAACTTAAGTAATAATTTATCATGAAATGCTCGAATTCTTCTTCTACTTCGACCGTCTCGAGGCGACGATTTCTTAAACAATGGATTGTGGCCGCCGGTGCTGTGGCGTTTCCCCAATTAATCCCTGCACGGGCATTGGGGAGGGACGGCCATGTGGCTCCCAGTAATCGGATCGTGTTGGCGGGAGTTGGAATTGGGAGACGGGGTCGCTATGATCTGAGTGTGATGTTACCCGAGCAGGATGTGCAGTTTGTCACCATCTGCGATGTCCAACGTACCAGGCGCGAACTCGTAAAGGAAATGGTCGATGCCCATTACGGAAATAAGGACTGCACGATGGTACGCGATATGTTCGAAGTGTATGAGCGGCCCGATATCGATGCAGTACTTATCGCGACGGGTGACCATTGGCATGCGCTTGCATCCATTTTGGCTATGCGAGCGGGCAAAGATGTTTATAGTGAGAAGCCCTGCGGAATGACGATTGCCGAAGTACAGGCGTTGTCGGATACAGCTGACAGATATGGACGTGTTTTCCAAGCAGGCACCCAGCGACGGAGTTTGGCGAATTTCCAATATGCCGCTGATATCGCCCAAAGTGGGAAGCTTGGTAAATTGCATACGCTTCACGCCTCTGTCTATACACCAAGCAGGACCTATGATTGGCTGCCTGCCGAACCTGAGCCACACATTGATGAAGTCGATTGGGATCGTTGGTTGGGACCTAGCCCGTGGAGACCATACAACAGTGAATATGTGGCCGGGCGCTGGCGTGGACATTATGATTTTGAAGGCGCGGCTAACTTTCCTGACTGGGGTGCACATACCGTGGACCTTTGTCAATGGGCCAACCACTCAGATGACACGGTTCCCATTACTTACGAGGCGGACGAAAATGGTATTTATGCCATGTATGAGAACGGGGTGCGTCTGGTTTGTGATTTCCTACCGACACCGTTTGGGGATCGTGCACCACATTACACCACCTCTACCGGAACATGCCCGGTGCGTTATGAAGGTGAAGAGGGTACGATAGAAACCGGCGACAATGGTGAAATCGTGTTGACCGGTCCTGTGAAGAAAATCTTGCAACGAGAGTTTGCCCCACCCGGCACGAGTGCCAAAGGGCACGGGCGCAATTTCTTTGATTGTGTAAAGTCGCGTTCCCTGACGGTCTGCAATCAACATGTGATGAGGCGTTCTCATATTGCCTGCTTTGCCGCAGAGCTTTCCTGGGAACTCGGACGCAAACTCACTTTTGATCCAGTGAAGGAACGATTCGTGAATGATGACGCGGCCAACCGAAGGATCCATCGGGCGACCAGAGCCCCGTGGTCTTTCCACGTTTAGAATGCAGCTCTCACCAAATTACCCATGAAAACTTTTATAATACTCACTACTCTTTTAAGCTTTTCCCTCTCCGCATACGGTGAGGTCGCTAAGCAATGGGTTCATGCTTTGGAGGGTCGTCACGCCTCTGTAGAGGAGAAAGCCCGTGCCTGTCAGCGGTTGGGTGAATACGGTGACGAAAGTGCGGTGCCGGTTCTGGCCTCGGTGCTAAATGATCCTGTTTTGAATGTATATGCCCGCGCTGCACTCGAACGCATTCCGGGTCCGCAAAGTATCGCTGCTTTAAGGTCGGCACTTAAAACTTGCGACGGTCCACAATTGATAGGGGTCATTGAATCTTTGGGAACCTTGGGCGCAACGGGTGCAGCCAAAGATCTGACAACGTTTGTTGGTCATGCGGATAACCAGATCTCCGATGCAGCTCTTCGATCTCTCGGAAGAATGGGAAGAAAAACACAATCCATCGTGTTGGGCTATTTAAGGGATTCATCTGCGAAGGTGCGTGCCTCGGCTGCAGCGGCTTCTCTGTTCGCAGCAGAAGCTCGAGGAGATTCGAAAATCTATGACGCGATCCTCAAAGCCGATGTCCCAAGGCACAGTTACCTGGCAGCTGTTCGTGGAGCGATTCTTTCCAAGCGTTCACTGTCCTTTCTTCTAAAGCACCTTCGATCGAAAGAAAAGGATGTGCGGGATATTGCTTTCCTCTCCCTACGGAGTTTCCATGGGGAAGGGCTTACCGAAGCTCTCCATAAAGAGCTTAATGTCTCGAATGGAGCGGACCCCGTTTTGGTGGTTTATGCGCTTCGAGACCGTCCCAATCTTGATACGGTAAACGTTCTCATCGCAAAATTAAGCGGTGCAAACGTAGACCTAGAGCTTGCTCTTGTTAAAGCTCTGGGCCAACTCGGTGGAATAGAATCGGCCACCGCTCTCATTCCATTAATTGAAAAAGAAGAAGCGATGAGTGCCTTAATTCAGATGAAAGGGAAAGGCATTAACGAAAGCATTGTTGCCAATTTGAAGACCGAGAAGAATGTAACTCAACGCCTCAGCTTGATTTCTTTGTTGGGAGACAGACGTGCCAAAGAAGGGATAGGAGCATTGCTTGCACAGGCAAACGACAGAGATTCGGAGATTAGAGCTGCGGCATTCCGTGCTATGCGTCCCATGGTTGGACTGGCTCAGGTGCCAGAACTTATCGCCTTGTTCAAGGCAACCGAAAAAAAGACTGGCAGTCTTGCTCTTAGTGCTTTGGTAAACGCGTGTAGGAGGAGCCACCCAAATGAAGCAGCTGGAGACCAGATCCTGGCCGAACTCAACTCGACTTCTGTTTTGAAGCAGAGGGAATCCTGGATCCGCATTCTAATCGATATGGGTTATGACCCGGCGTTACGGATTATTTTAAAGGATCTTAAATCGAGTGACCCGGAAACCGTGAAGAACACCATTAGTTGGCTTGCACGGTGGCCGAATCCTGCACCTGTCGACGCATTATTTCCACTCACTGAGAATTCAGACCATCAGGTAGTTGCGTTGAACTCCATCCTAACCTTGATCGCAACAAGTAAGGATATGGATGCGCGGCTTGCTTGGTTGAAACAGGCTCAGCCTTTGGTCAGCAGCCTGGCTGAAAAGCGGAAATTTATTTCCCTTGTCGGCCTCACCCTTGATCCAGCTAGCCTGGAAATACTGAAACCCTTCTTGCAAGACGTGGAGGTTGCGGGAGAAGCCCAGGCTGCCAGTACGAGCTTAATCCAGATTATGAAGCTATAGATTTTCTTCTTTGGTTTTTCTCAGCCGCTTGACCAAAAAGAAAAAGCATCCCGATGATTCTCAAGGCGTATTCGTTAATCAAATACTTTCATTTCATTTTTTTTATCAGATGGATTCTATAAACATTTTATCATGAAAATCTCGAATTCTTCGCGTCCGATTCCCCGTCGTCGTTTTCTCCAATATGGAGGGCTTGCGGTGGCGCCCATGATTTTACCTTCCCGATTGTTCGGGGATTTGTCGCCATCGAATACCCTCCATGTGGGAATCGTTGGAGCAGGTTCCCGCTCTACTGCACATGTGGAAATGTTTTCCCGCATTCCGGGTGTACGCGTGGTGGCGGTTTGCGATGTCTGGCCTAAAAGGGCTGCGCAACGCAAGCAGTTGGTCGACAGCTCGAACGGCGGTTCTCACTGCAAGACCTATCATGACTACCGGGACATGATTGCCGATCCGGAATTGGACATCGTGTCTGTTGTCGTTCCTGATCACTGGCACGCGTTGGCGGCGACTGAGGCGGCCAATCGCGGCAAACATGTTTATCTTGAGAAGCCCTTTTCCTATACCGTTGAAGAAGGGCGAGCCATTGTCGAAGCGGTAAAGCGCAACGGGGTTAAGCTTCAGCATGGAACCCAACAACGATCCAATCGCTACTTTCAACGGGCTACCTATCTGGCCAGACACGGGTTTATCGGCGAGGTGAATAAAGTTTACTCGACAGCTAATATATTTAAATGTCAAGGAGGCGATCCCACGCCTATGAGTCCACCTGAAGGGTTGGACTACAATTTTTTCACAGGTCCTGCACCGGTAACCCCGTATGTGGAGGGTCTTGCCAGAACCGAGGTACCTGCAGGGTGGTATTTTATAAGAAACTTTTCGGGCGGTTGGATAACCACCTGGGGTGCTCATAACATCGATAGCGCCCAGTGGATATTAGGCAAAGATAATGAAGCGCCCAGAACGATTGAGGCAAAAGGCACTTTTCCTGAAGAAGGGGCATGTGAAACCGTTTGGGAGTGGTATAGCGAGTTTACCTATGCCGACCGGAAAAAATTGATATTTGCATCGACTAATCGACCGGAAATCCCGGGTAAGCTTGGATACATTGTTGTCGTTGGCGACGAGGGTTGGGTGGCAGCCACGCGGAACAGCATTACATCCAATCCGCCGCATCTTACTCAGATGGTTTGGCCGAAGGATGATCCTGAATTTTCGCTGTTGCAGAGTGAGTCCGATCTCGATCACTTCGAAAACTTCATCGATGCCATTCGGCAGGGTAAGCGGCAGAATGCGCCCGCGGAAATCGGCCATCTTTCCACGACACTGTGTCATTTAGCCAATATTGGAATCGAGGTGCAGCGTCCGTTGCATTGGGACGGTCAAGAAGAACGCTTCGTTAATGACGCCCACGCTGATCGATTCCTCAGCCGTCCTATGCGGGCTCCCTGGAGCCTGGAAGTATGAACCCTTGCATCCAACGATGAACCGCTATTTCATAGTTTCATTGCTTGCTTTATCGATTGGTGTGCTCTGCCGCTCAGAGACGGATGTCGAAGACGTTCCGATGAAGCTCGAAACGGCGCTGCAGGCGTTTGCCGATTACGAATATAGTCAGCCTAAGAAGATTCTTCATGACACGCGGATGGCTGCTTACCGGGGTGCCAATGATGAAAAGATTCGTCTGGAAAACGAATCCTTGCTACTGGAATTCATTCAATCGGAGGCCTCTTTGGACGCGCGACGCGAAGCTTGTATGTGGTTGGCTAATCTTGCCACCGAAAAGGGTCTGTCCACACTCAAGCGATTGGCTAACGATGGGGGGATTGGAGATGTCGTTGAAATCGTTCTGTCAAATACCTTGGCCAGGCCTTTCGAAACTGAGTCATCTCACGCCCTGAAGAACTTCGTCTCCTCCGTTAAAGAGAGCCAACAAAAGTCGGACATCCTGATCCGCGCAATACAGGGCGACGATGAAAGGCTGGCCCGATTGGCCTTCGAACTGGTTGCAAACGGAACAGCTACTTACGAATTGAGTGCCTGGTTGGAGAATAATATTCTTCAGTTGCCTTCTCCACGCCAGCTCATAGCGCTTAATACTCTCCAGATTGTTGCGGCGCCTGAAGCGGCTACGATCATCGAGCGGCTGGCGCGTCAGGGAAAAAGGTTAGCTCGTTTGGAGGCGCTCCGACTTCTGGGTACGCTCGGGCGTCAAAAGGATTTCGACTACTTGGCCAACTTGCTCTCGAGCTCTGACAGTGAAGTCGCCAACGCTGCAACAGCGGCCATGATTGTCATGCCTGAAAATGTGATCCGCGACTACCTCATACAAAACCTTCAAAGCAACGATGCTGCCGTGCAGATTAAGATGATCGACATCGTTGTCGAGCGCGGTGCTGCGTTTGCCACCGATTATTTATGGGTGATTGCCGACGAAGCCAACAACCCCAACCAGGAATCGGCTATTAAAGCCCTGGGTACAGCAGCGCCGCCTGAGGCCTTCGGTCGTGTCCTTGAGAAGTTTTTGAAGATGCGGGACATTCCTCAAAAGAAAGATTGGCAAGGAGTGGTCTGGGACTTGGCGCGGCGCCAACCGGATTATGATGAAGCGCTGTTGGAAATTGGTGAGGCGAAAGCTGTTGCTTCCGAACCCGATTTTCTTCTTTTGACCACGCTTGCTGAGAAGCTGCGCAGTCTCAAGCCAACTCAAAGTCTGGATGAAGTGCGTGATCCTTAAAAGCTCGCAGAGCATCTTCAGTCCCACTGAGATATGCTGCGTGCCTGGCTGCGGAGCCGGTTTCCGTCGAATTGTGATATTGATGACATTGTGCAAGACTCCTACGTCCGCGGGCTGGCAGCTAAACCCAGGCACAGTGGCGAATGAACTTGAGTTACGATATCTCAAGCCGGTGAAAACTGCAGGAAAACACTCAAATACTTCCATTTCATTTTTTATTACGATTACATAGTTTCTTCAAGAGAGGTCTTTTCTGCAGGATCCCGTTTTTTAACCAGTCGAAAAGCTATAAATGACGAATACTGAAAAACCTAATATCATTCTGTTCATGATGGACCAATTGGCCGCAAAGTGGCTCGAAGCAGCGGGTGATGGAATTGTCCCAACTCCGAACTTTGATCGGCTGCGAGCAATGGGGACAACTTTCACCAACACAATCAGTTCTTGCCCGCTTTGCTCGCCGTCTCGTGCAACCCTAGCAACCGGTTTGAGCGTGCGCAATCACGGCGTTTTCAACAACTCATTTTATCTTGATGAATCGTTGCCAACATTCATGAAGCTTTTGCAGGATTCAGGCTGGCGCACAGCTGCGTTTGGCAAGTTTCATTTCCGGCCCCATTTTATGGGACTGCATCCAGACTACCTGTCCTACGGGTTTGATGAGCAATCTATAACGGAGGATGCGAGAGGCGGCGAATGGCTTGATTGGGT
This sequence comes from Opitutales bacterium, assembly GCA_965250065.1. GTDB lineage: Bacteria > Verrucomicrobiota > Verrucomicrobiia > Opitutales > UBA2995 > JAABVD01. The sequence goes on along the minus strand of OZ252288.1, from coordinate 2,691,915 downwards.
TCGCTCGGAGCACTCCGAACATTTTAACGCTGTTCTCAGTACAATTTGGGCTCGGAATATTCCCGATTGGAAATCTTATGGGCCTGAAAATGAAGACCTGACGGAGTTGATGAACGAAATACCGCTTCTGATCGATCGGAACTCTTCAGCGGAGTGGGCGAAGTTCGGAATGTCACAAAAAGAACTATCGAAACGCAAAAAAAGTGTTTCCTCCCTACACGGTTGTTACGAGCTTCCTTTTCCAGAGGAAGTTTCGCAAACGAACTGGATCACCATGAATGGGACCCGGTTTATTAAAGAAGCAACCGGACCGTGGTTTGCGCAAATCAGTTTTGTGCAACCGCATACTCCCTACACGCCTCCCCCAGGATACCTTGAACATGTGGATACCTCCCGTATACCAGATCCTCTATCAGCGGAATGGAAAGATGATCCACTCGGTCCGGCTTGTTTCTCAGACACCATGGGATTCGATGGTGAAATTTCGCCAAAATGGAAGGATGAAAGGCATCATTATTTTGCGGATATTCATCATCTGGATAAACAGATGGGTGTAGTGCTGGATACGTTACAAGAAACCGGTCAGCACGAAAACACCTACATCATCGTATTGGCCGATCATGGAGAAATGCTTCACGATCATGGTATGAAAGGGAAGGGTGAGGTCCATTATGATGCCAGTATCCGGGTGCCCTTGATCGTTTCAGGGCCTGGATTAGAAAGCGGGCAGGTCCGCGACGAGATCATCCAGCTCGAAGATATCTTTCCCACCGTCCTTGAGATGGCTGGACTACCCTTACCCGAAGCACGTGTGATCAACAGTGACAAACAATATGAATCCTTCCCAGGCTGCTCCCTGGTTCCCATTTGTCGAGGGGAGGAAATTGAAGAACCTCGGGAATACGCCTATGTGGGAAGTTATAACAACATGAGTTCCAGCACCCCGGCCAATTGGGCGCGCACCATTCGCGACGCGGAATGGCGCTATACCTATTATCCCATAGGCAAAGGCGAACAACTGTTCAACCTGGAAGAGGATCCTGATGAACAGGTAAATTTGGCGGGAGATCCTGAGTATGCCAATACCCGGTTAGAAATGCGTGATCGCCTGCTGGAAGCAGAGATTTTGCAGGGTTATCCTTATTCTCCGAGGTCGTTTTATGCGTTTGGCGTGCATTGATGGGGTGAGCTGGATCCAAGTTTCGGGGATGGAGGAATTATCGATATCCCGACCACTGCAGAGCATCCCAATTATGTTTGCCAAATACTGGCAACAAGCTAAACAAACAGTCCTTGGTTCTGGTCAGGCTACGGCTTACCTACACCAAGGACTCTTACCACAACTAACCCCACAAATTACATGAACATCACCCCGGCAAGAGTCTCATTTGACTTGGTACGAAGTTTGGGGTCCGATCAACATCAGAAGTAGGAAATAAACTCAGTAACGCTGATAGGCAAAATAGAAATAGAGAATATAGAATGAAAACCATAAATCGTCGCCGTTTTTTGACCTCCACAATGGCAGCTATTGGATTGCCCTATCTGGAATCATTTTCCAAAAACGAAAACTCAACAAAGGAGGCGAAGACCTTTGTGGCTATAGGCAGTTTTTTTGGCTGGCACCGAGAAGATCTCTACCCCAGCCAGGTTGGGAAAAATTACGCTTTACCGAAGCTTATTGAACCCATTGCGGCGCACCGAAACGATTTTACCATCTTCTCTGGGCTTGATCATAAAGCTAACAATGGTCACGAAAACTGGCCCAATTTTCTTTGCGGAACTGCTGGAGATTATTCGCTCGACCAAATGATTGCCGACAAGATCGGGCAGAAAAGTCGTTTTCCCTCTATTCAACTCGCCGTTGGAGGAGTGGAAGACCAGGGAGGTATGATGAGCTTCACCAAACAGAAAATCCCTTTGCCCATGATGCGCCGGCCCAGCGTTCTTTACAGTCAACTGTTTGTTTCAGAATCAGATAAAGATCGTACCGAGTATATCCTTCGTAGTGGAAAGAGCGCTCTTGATTTTGTTTTAGCGGATGCAAAGCAGTTACAAAACAAAGTGTCTAAAGCGGATCGCAATAAATTGGAGGAATATTTTCATTCCCTGCGTTCGGTTGAGAAGCGAATCACTCAAAAAATTGCTTCTGTAAATGATGTCATTGCCCAAACAGATTACAGGCTTCCAGATTCAGGAACAGACGTGATTTCTGCAAGCCTGATGCTGGAAGCGGCACCCTTGATGTACGATCTTATGGCCTTGGCTATTGAAACAGGATCCACACGGGTGATCACCTTGCTGCTAGGAGGTTTAGGCGCAGTGTTCACAATTAATGGTGAAACGTTAAAGACGGGTTATCATAGCTTGTCTCACCATGGCAACGATCCAGATATGATCCGTGATCTGCTGAAAATAGAATATAAGATGATGGAGTTTTTTAATAATTTCCTAACTCAGCTGAAAGAAAAGAAAGACGCTTATGGTAATCCCTTGCTCGATAGTACTGTAGTTCTTTTAGGAACAGGAATGGGAGACGCCAGCAGGCATGCCAATGACAACTTGCCGGCTTTGGTCGCGGGTGGTGATTTTGACCATGGAAGCCATTTGTCTCTCGATAGAGATAAATATCTACTTGGAGATCTTTATATAACACTTATGGATAAGATGGGTGTAAAAGTGAATAGTTTTTCAAATGCCAGCAGTAGCCTTAACGATGTATTCGTATGATAATTACAAGAGCTTTTGGTTTCTCTGCCTACTGCCTTAGAGGACGCTTATTCTTCTAATGAAAAAGAAGAGTCTGCTCAACCTTCTGATAGCGACTTCAGTAGTAGTAAGCTTGAACGCGAACGAAGATACCCTCGTTTCAGATACGCATTACGAGCTTCTCAACAGCTATTGCCTGAATTGCCACGACGAGGTGGAGATGAAGGGCGATGTGATCCTTGACCATTATTCCATCAACTGGAGCAAAAAAGAAGAGCGCAACCTCTGGATAGATGCATTGTCCATGTTGCAGGAAGGGCTCATGCCGCCAGAAGAAGAGGATCAACCAAGCGATGTAGAACGCGCCACCTTAATTGACTGGCTGGATGCTTCACTAATTGAAAACACATCTTTTGGAGGCACATTAGCACGTCGCTTGAGTAAGGCGGAATACCAAAATACAATCCGCATTCATTTCGATCTTCCCCAATATAAAGTGCCCCTTGGCTTTCCTGAGGATACGACTCGTCATGGTTTTAATAATACAGGTGATGGACTTATTCTGTCTCCAACTTTACTAGAATCCTATTTCAATGATGCAAATCAAGTGGCGGATGAAATTTTTCCCGCGAAGACGACGACTCCAGAATCGTCAATCAGGGTAGTGGAACCAAAAGATATGGTGGCGAATTATGCGGCGGCTGCCGTATACGATAATGCTTTGAGATTTGCCTCGAGTGGTACGCAAATTATGCGCAGTTGCAGTTGGCCGAAACGAATGACGATTAATTCATCGGGAGTTTATAAGATAACGGTGAATGCTTCGAGCTTTCTTCCAAGGTCGAGGAATCTTATGACGAAAGGGCCTATGTTATTGGAGCTACGTGCGAGAGATCTGGGGATAGGGGAACGGGCACAAATTGATCGTTTTCGTCTTTTGAAAACGATAAGCGTTTCTTCAGAATCTCCCAAAGAGGTTTCCTTCGAAGCTGAGCTTTATGAAGGTGAGACGGTTTTGTTTTATTGGAATAATTCCCCATTGAGTTACGGCGGGGGGGATAACGGGGAGTTTGGTAGGCATGTTCGTAAACGTTTTGAGAACGATAAGCGTGTTTTGGCTGCCTGGCAAAAAGTTATTCTTGATAATAGTCACGATGCGAAAGAAGGCACTTTGTTTAACTATGGTGATTTAAGAGGAATCTCGGGTTGGGAACGATTTAAGAAAGCTAAACAAGATAAAGATTTGGACATGAGCCACGCCACTATGGATTCAGTTCAAACCGAAGAATTAATCGCATTATTTGCCCACCAGGGGAACGTGCTTGGAGAGGCTTTTGTCTATGACTATTTTGAAAAGGGTCCAGCGTTAGATCTTCATGGATTTAGTGTTGAAGGTCCTCTTCGATTGGCTGATGGCCCAAAAGACAAAGTAATCAAGGACAGGCAACGGCGTTTGTTTGGTGTTCGAAATAAAGAACAATCCAAAGAAGAAAGTGCCAGTGATATCCTAAAACAACTCTTGCCTAAGCTATTTAGAAGACCCGTTGAGAGCGACACGATTGATGCCTATTTGCAAATAGCCACTGAGCATTGGGCAAAGGGGCATTCATATGAAGATGGCCTTCACCTTTTGATTCGCAGCCTACTGATGTCACCAAGGTTTCTGTATCGCACCTTAGATGAAGGTCCAACGAATGATTATGATATTGCGACAAGATTATCTTACTTTTTGACGCAAGGGCCACCTGATAACACACTGGTTGAATTGGCTGCAGCTGGAAAATTATCAGACTCCGAAGTCCTTAAGGAACAAGCGCTGAGATTGCTTCCAGAAAATGCGCAGAGTCTTATGGTACAAAGCTTCACTAGCCAGTGGTTGAGTACGAAGCGCTTGAATTCGATTATGCCAGATCCAAAATTCAATTTCACCGCAAACGATACCGATTTGGCAAAGCGGGAGGTTGAATATTTTTTCGCAGCGATGCTTAAGGAAAATCGTCCTATGGCTGATTTTATAGATCCCGATTTTACTTTTACCACACCAGAATTTGCCGAGAAAATCTATGAAATAAGGAATGAAAAGAAGATAGACAATAATGACAGCGAGAACGAATTTCAGAGAGTCACATTAAAGCGTGATGGGCGTTACGGCGGCCTTCTTGGCATGTCGGCGGTTATGACCGCTACGGCTAATGGTGTAGACACTCAACCGGTTCTTCGAGGTGTTTGGGTTCTTGAAAATATTCTGGGGTTGCCCGTCCCGAAGCCACCGGATAATGTGCCAGCTTTGACTCCCGATACACAAGGCGCGGAAACGCCAAGGGATATATTGGCGGCTCATACGAAAAGCAGCTCATGCATGAAGTGTCACAAGAAAATCGACCCTCTGGGTTTCCTCTTGGAAAATTTCGATCCAGTTGGCCGATGGCGTGACGAGTGGCCAAAATCAGGAAGAGTTATTGATGCATCGGCAACACTCCAAGATGGGTCAAAGATTGAGGATGTAATAGGGCTCAAGCGTTGGATGGTAACGAATATTGACCTGTTTTCGAAATGTCTTGCTGTAAAGTTAATGATCTATGCTACCGGGAGAGAGCCAAGTTATATAGAAGTCAAAGAAATAGAAGGCATTGTTAAAGCCAATCTAGAAAACAATAAAGGTTTTCAAGACCTCTTTTTGGATTTGATTTTGAGTAAGACCTTTCGTTCGAAATAAGATTCAAAAAAGGGGTGACACGCTCGAGTTGAAAGGCGAGTTGCCATTTACAAATCCGCTTCCTAAAACCCCAACTCGTTAGTTTTTCTGATTCATGAAATACTCATTTCCATTTTTGATTTTCAGCATAGTTAGTCCGCTTGGCGCTGACACTCACCACCCCTCCAAGTCCCGTCCGATCATTCCGGCGGGCATGGGAATCGCTTGCAGAATTTCCCTATGAAGACAAAACCGTATCGTATGCTGACAACTTGCTGCCTGGTCGGTCTGATCGCGATGGCAAGTGCTTCCGGTGCCCAGGATGTCGGTGAGTCGAAGAAGGGAGTCGAGGCGGTCAGTGATGGTCCTCGTTACGATGCATCCGTCCCTGTGCCAACGCTTGCCGGTATCCACTACGGGGAGCACGAGCGGCAGGTCCTCGATTTCTGGAGGGCGCCTTCGGATACGCCAACGCCGCTTGTTTTTGTCATTCACGGCGGCAGCTGGATTGACGGTAGTAAAGAACGCCTGCATCGGTTTACCAACACCGCGACCTTGCTGGAGTCAGGTATCTCGGTCGTCGCGATCAACTATAGATTGATGGCCCATGCCCAGGGAATCGAGCCTCCGGTCAAAGCGCCGCTGCACGATGCCGCTCGTGCGCTCCAGTTCGTTCGGAGCAAAGCGAAGGAATGGAACATCGACAAAACTCGGATCGCCGCTGCCGGTGGTTCCGCCGGTGCCTGCTCCAGTCTATGGCTGGCCTATCATGATGACCTTGCCGATCCGAAGAGCAAGGACCCCATTGGGCGCGAGTCGACCCGGTTTCAGTGCGTTGCCTTGATGGGCCCCCAGACCACGCTCGACCCGAAGCAGATGAAGGAGTGGACTCCGAACAGCTACTACGGGGGCCATGCCTTCGGGAAAAGCGATTTCACGCAGTTCCTGGCCGAGCGTGAAAGCATTCTGCCCTGGATTGCAGAATATTCTCCGTATGCGCTTGTGAGCGCCGACGATCCTCCGGCGTGGATTTACTACAGTAAGCCCCCGGCTATGGGTGAAATTCAGGAAGACCCCACCCATACGGCCAACTTCGGAGTCAAACTCCAGGAACGCTGCGTGGAACTGGGTGTTCAGTGCGAGGCCGTGTATCCTGGCGCCTCCGGTGTGAGGCATAACACCCCAACGGAGTATCTGGTCGCAACCCTCAAAGCCGGTGCGGGAGAGTTGCGAAAGTGAGGCGAATGAAGCGCCTGAACTCACAATCAATGACGATACACATCGGTAGCATATATATGCTGAAACGTATTCTTATTCTCATTTGGTTCATCTTAGCCTGTTCTCTGGCGGCAGCGGATCGGCCAAATATCATTTTCATCTTATGTGACGATCTGGGCGCCGGTGACATCGGAGTCCTTTGGCAGAACGGGCGTGAGGGGAAGCAGAAGTTCTCCACGCCGAATCTGGATCAATTTGCCAAGGAGGGCATGACCCTTTCCCGTCATTATTGTCCGGCATCGTCGTGCATGGCCTCCCGTTCTTCCTTGATGACAGGGAGACATCAGGGGCATTGCGCGAGGCGCAATACCCAGTTCGACCAAGAACTGCCGGACGTGCACACCCTGGGTTCGGTGATGAATAAGGCCGGCTACGCCACGGTTGCGATTGGCAAATGGGGCATGCAGGGTGGGCCATATGGGCTGAAGATCAAGCCGGTGCGCGGTGACCGTTCGCCCGAGACGGAGCCGTCCCATCCGCTGCTGCGCGGGTTCGATTCTTTCTACGGTTACACGGCCCATCGCGATGCACACTATCACTATGCACAGGTGGGCAACCGTCCGCTCTATGACGGATTTGTCGATGTGACGGATCGGTTGGCAAAGTGCTATTCGACGGACCTATTCACCGCGCGGACCAAGAAGTGGATCATCGATCATCATCAGGCGAATCCGCAGCAGCCATTTTTCACTTATCTCTGCTACACCGCACCTCATTCGGGGTTGCGTATCCCCACCGACTCTCACCTGACCGACGAGGGGAATTATCCAGAAGGCGGTGGCTTAAAAGGGGGCGTGCAGTGGAACGAAGATGCCAGTATTGGGCAAATCAATACGGCCAAAGGTACGATCGACAACGGGATGCACTCCGAGGTCGCCCATGCGGTGGGAGATGACGGGCAGCCCTGGCCCGATGATGCCAGGCGCCATGCCACCATGGTTCGACGTCTCGACGATGCCCTGGCGGATTTGATTCAGCTCCTCAAGGACCTGGATATCGATGACGAAACCCTGATTGTGTTCACTTCCGACAATGGAACGCTGCACGAGGGTGGACTGGACAACGTGGGTGTCTACCGGCCGGATTACCTGGACACCTTTGGTCGCTACGATGGTGCCAAGCTGGATCAGTGGGAAGGCGGAGTGAGGATGCCGACCTTTGCCCGCTGGCCCTCAGAAATTCAGGCGGGAAGCGAGTCGACGACCGCTTCTCAGTTTCACGACTGGATGGCTACGTTTTGCGATCTGTCAGGCATTCCAGCTCCTGCCGTTAGTGACGGGGTCTCCATCGTCCCCACTTTGACAGGAAAAGGGAAACAGGCTCAGGGCATCGTCTACAGTGAGTTCATGGCACGCGGAGCGACACCCAGCTACGCGGATTTTGAAGTCAGCCGTCGCGGGCGTCCGCACGGTCAGATGCAAAGCTTGCTGATCGGCGACTACAAGGGCGTACGGGTGGACATCAAGGACCACCAAAGCGCTTTCGAAGTATATCACACTCTGGATGATCCCAAGGAAACGACGGACCTCGCAGGCAAACCCGGCGTGCCAACACAGCAACAATTCCAGGCCGCTGTCCTTCGCACGCGCCGCATCGACCCGTCGGTGCCGCGGCCTTATGACGACGCACTGATTCCGGCATTGGCGAAAAGCGCCACCCGCCCTGGCTTGATACGCAGGGATTACCCCGGCAACTTCGATTGGGTGCCTCAGCTCGATCAACGAGAGCCCTCCGGGCAGAGCGCCGTGGACGGCCTGGATACGACTGCCGGTGCCCAGCAATTCGCCGGGCTTCTGCGCGTGCCGAAAAGCGGCGTTTACCACTTTGCTTTGACCACGGACGGCAAGGCGGTGGTGCGCCTGCACGATGCCTTGTTGATCGACGCCGATTCACAATACACTCCAGGCTCAAGGACTGAGTCAGGAGAGATTGCCCTGGAGGCCGGTCTTCATCCGCTCCGGGTCAATTATCTGGCTGCAACGAATGCCGGATCGTTGTCTTTGGAGTGGCAAGTACCCGGCGGGGAAATGAAACCCATACCGAACGCTCAGTTTTATTTTATCGAAGGCGCTGTACAATGAAGCCGCCCCTTCCATCTATCCTAACAAAACCAGGGTCCCTGTTTCTCTTGACCACGCTTTTACTTACGGGGACGCTCAACGCGGCCACTTCGACAGACTCAGGACAGGCGACGACGCAATCGGATGCAACGTCACAACGCCCGAACATTCTCCTGATTCTTGTGGATGATATGGGCTATGGAGATCCCCAATGCTTCAATCCAGAGTCACGGCTGAAAACCCCGGCGATTGTTGGGGAGGGCGAAGGGGTCAGCCCTTGATGTTTGGTATTGACTGAGTTTCAAGGGAGGCAAAATGGGGACGGACCTAGTTGTTTAGCGTTTTGAGTTGCTTGCTGTATGGGCGCCGATTCTTCTCGGTCTGATTGTAGATTCCAACCAGCTTACTCATGGTGGCTGGATGGCCCAGGTTGAGATAGGTGCACAGCTGAGGGCTGGGTTCTTCGGAGTTCAAAAGGCGGTTGCGGATGATTTGGCAAGGGTCCGCGCTTTGGTGAGGCTGGAGCGCGAGGACCTGGCGGAGTTGAACCGCGCGATTTCGTCCAAGCTCAAGCGCGAGAGTTCCGTTACGAACGCATGGCTGAGCGATCGGTTGAATATGGGAAAGCCGCGAGCGGTGAGCGCCATTTGCGGCAAGTATGCTAGAGAGAGGGAAGGGACTTGCGAATGGGCGAGGCGATTGAAGGAGTTGACAATTGACCCCGTTTGGCTAGCGCGGCAAAGCAGGTAGGGTTGACTAAAGATCGGCAAGAAATCAGCCATGCTATTGTTTTACGAAAATGGATCTACTACCTTTAGGAAAGGGCACTTTAGAAAATCCCGATCTCGAGAATAGATGCGCTTAACACCCTGCTCGCGAAGCAGGGAGGCAATGTGGGCATCGGGAACGAGGTTTCCGCGAACGCTGATCCCTTCACAGGATTGTTTATAACAATCCCAGAAATCCTCGCCCTCTGAAATAAATCGAACGTGAGATGCTGATTGCAGAGTTTCTATATTCCCCATCGCTTCGTTCGGGGAAAGCGGCGATGCGAATATGCCGGGGTGTGTAGCGATTCTCAAGTACGCGAAAACGGTAGCCCAGCAAAGATAAAGAGGGTCCGGTTCGCTCATACAATCGCCAAGAAAGTCGACCGCTTTTTCGAAGTGCGCCGAGTCTTTGTTTGAAGCGTAGATCAAGATGTTCGCATCGAGAGAGTAGCTCATTTCATTTCGTCCAAAACTCTGTATAGCTCATCTTTGTCCTCGATATCGATTCGAGCCCCCATGGAGCTTGCTTTCCACCGGAACGTCTTTCCCGAATCGCCTTTGCGATTTTCGTTTTCGCGCTTCAAGGACGTTGCCAATAGTTCGCTGGCTATTCGGCTTAACGACTTTTTGCGACGCTTCCCCAACCGTCTTAATTCGTCGAGAATCGGTTTATCGATATCCAAAGTTGTCCTCATATACATCAGATGCAATAATGAAATGCATCTGATGTCAATTACGAATAGGGAGACTGAAGGGGTCAAACGCAAAACATTAACATTGACCTGAAGCGGCGCTAGAGTAGTCTTCGTTTCATGCCAAGAAAACAGCGGGTGGAGTTTCCGGGCGCCGTTTACCACATCATAAGCCGAGGTAACTATAGAAAGGACCTGTTCACTGACTTCAAAACTACCGAAGCTTTTGAGAAGGCTCTTTTGTTATTCTCACTTCGTTCGTAGATGTGTCGCAACCGATGTTGCTCGGTAGAAACCGTCCATCGTTGTGAATGGAAGCTGTATGCTTATGTCATAATGAGTAACCATCCGCCTTCGCGCTCCCAATTTGAAAATATTGCTGCGGCGTGACAGGTTATCACTTGGCGGTTGAAACCCCGATACCGAATCTTGTGGCGGGAATGAAATGGCTGCAGGGGACCTTCGCCACACGGTTTAACCGTTTCCATGGTGAACGCGGCCATGTTTTTGCTCGCTTAGTTGCCTGAGAAGCAACCACTAAGCTCACCCTCTTTCAGAGGGCTACGCCATCTCCGCACTCTGTGCTCCGTCAAGGACGTTACAAGTCCCTGGTAGTTGAACCGGACAGGTCTTTGCCAGGTCTGGTTGACTATATCCACCTGAACCCGGTGCGAGCGGACATTTGTGATGTGGAAAATCTCAAAGAGCATCGTTTCAGCAGCTACTTCCACTATTTTAAGAGGGTCCGGCCTGGTGGCTTGGACCGTGGGGCGCTGCTGTCCCTTTTAAGTTTGCCGGACAACCTGAGAGGAATGCGCAAGTATCAACAACATTTAGCTTTGTGCGAGGAAGGAGACCCTGGGAAGCGAGATGATCTGTATAGGAACTATTGCCGGGGTTGGTTTATCGGGAGCAAAAAAGCGAAAAAGGAGTTAGCCGAGGAGCTCGTGAATCAGGAACCGAACGTGTACTGGGAGGGTGTAGACTTAAAAGCCCTGAATGAAGATAAGTGGGACTTGCTTGTCTCGACTGAAATGAAACGGCTGAAAAAAAGCGAAGCGGATTTGGCTCAAGATCTGAAAGGAGCGCCTTGGAAAATAGAGATAGCCAAGCTTCTTAGAAAACAAACGCCGGCTAATAATGTGTGGATAGCCCGTCGCTTGCACATGGGCCATCCGAACCGAGTAAGCAGCGCGGTTAATCGAGGAGGAGGTTAATGTTTTGCGTTGTTCTTCTTGCTTCGCTTGTTGAGGTGTCGTCACTACGTTCCTCGGTAGACCCCTTTTTTTGACCTTGCGCCATCCGCCTGGAACCCACTTGGATGCATCTGGGTGAGGTATCGGGAATTGCGGCCACCATGTCTATAAAGAATGGTGTCAGTGTCCCGAATATCAACGTCGCCGACCTTCAAAAACGGATTAAGGCAGTGGGAATACCGCTGGACTCGTCAGAATTGGGGCCTTCAAAATCGAAATCGCAATAGGTGGGGAATGATCCTTATCGCGATTTGCTTTATTTTAATCTCATAGTTTCAAAAAAACGTATCCGTAATGTGGACATGATATTGCAAGGTCATAAAAAGGGGTTCAAAGCATACCGAGAATCGAAGATTCGACACATCTAAAAGCGTAGCGCATAATAACAATCTTAACATTGGGAAGGCGTGGCTATGAACCCTCCATGTTTGGGCTCTTGTGAGAGGAATCTAAAGGTGCCGGGCTTGGCCATAGTGTTTTAATACGACGGCGGGTGTTATAGTCATATAACGGTGGCGCGCGGGAATCTTTAAGTCCGCCTGGTTACCGCTTCTTTGGCAAATTATAGGAGGAGCGAGTTGAGAGCCCCTTTCTGACGCATAGCTTTCCGTTGGAATTTTTTAAACTTGATGGACAATTAGATTTGTCCAGTATTTTAATTAAAAAACTGGACAGATCATTCAGGTTTTCGAAGATCGCTTCTAATTATGAAATTAACTGAAATTATAGCTTTACGCCTTGATAGACTGCCCAAGGGCTATGTCTTCAGTTACAGGGATTTATCCCAAGAGGTGGATCAGCCAGAGGCATTGATCAAAGCCCTCAATCGCATGGCGGCTTCAGGTAAGATCGCCAAGCTGAGCAAGGGTAGGTTCTACAAGCCAGAGCAGAGCCCTTTTGGCGAACTGCCGCCTCCACCTAAACAAATAGTGAAAGACCTACTGGAAAAGCGCGGCAAGGCGGTGGGCTACTTGACTGGTTTCAGTGTCTACCCTCAGCTAGGACTGACCACTCAGGTCAGCAACACGATCCAAATTGGCAAAAACGAGACGCGTCCCGCCTTCAAGCGTGGCCGTTACACAATCTCGTTCATCAAACAGAAAAACACCATCACCAAGGAGAACATCCCCTTGCTTCAGCTCCTCGACTCCCTGCGTTACGTGAAGAAGATTCCGGACACCAGCGTAGCCGATGCGTGCCAACGGCTGGTGGCGCTGATCGCGGATTGTTCCTCCGACGAGCAGGGAATTCTAGTTCGCCTAGCCCTTAAATACCCTCCCTCCACTCGCGCCTTGCTTGGAGCGATGCTCGAACAGATCAATTCCGCAACCCCGAACCTGAAGAGGCTTAAACGGTCCTTAAATCCGATCACGCGCTACAAAATCCCCGGAGCCTCAATGATCCTCTCAGGCGCCGAGAACTGGAATATTGTATGAGACTGCATGAAGACAAAGCGCTGTTTCGGCAGGCCATTATTGCTACTGCCCAAGCGATGGAGATTCCCGAGACTTACATCGAAAAGGACTACTGGGTAACCTACGCGCTTAAGGCTATTTTTTCAGATCCGATTGGAGCGGAAACCATATTCAAAGGCGGCACCGCTCTATCCAAGTGCTTTGGTTTCATTGACCGATTCTCAGAGGATATTGATCTCGTGGTAATGCGCAGCGATTCCGATTCAGGGAATCAGCTCAAGGAAAAGCTCAAACGAATCGGAGCAGCGGTATCAGCTATCTTGCCGGAAATCGAGGTCGAGGGACTCACGCGCCGCATGGGAATGAACCGAAAAACTGTTCATGGCTATCCCAACATATTCGTTGGCAATCCAGGTCAAGTTCGGGGCAGCTTCATTGTGGTCGAGGCAAATTGGCTCGGAAGCTTCGAGCCCTACACGATGCGAACCCTGTGCGCATATGTAAGTGATATGATGATCGAACGTGGCCAGCAATCGCTTGTCGAGAAATGGGACCTGGCCCCTTTCGAAGTCAACGCTCTTCGTCCTGAGCGCACACTTTGCGAAAAGATCATGAGTCTGGTGCGCTTCAGCTACAGCGAACAACCTATCGACGATCTTAAACTCAAAATCCGCCACGCCTACGACGTGCACAAGCTGCTGGATGACACCGAATTGAAAGCCTTCTTCGAATCGACAGACTTCGAACTGCTCTTGCTTTCAGTCGCGAAAAACGACGTGGTTAGCTACAAGAACAACAACGCTTGGCTCTCCATACCTCCGCAAGAAGCACTTATCTTTGCGGATCTAGAGCAAACATGGCCAAAGTTACGTTCGGTATATCGAGGTGCCTTTTCGAATCTCGTTTTCGGAGAGCTTCCCAGTGATTCAGACGTAAGGGAAACCCTTGCCCGCATTAGGAAAAGACTGGTTGCCATTAAATGGAACATCTCGATAGGAGGAAGATAGTTGTTTAGTGTTTTCACAAACGTTTCTGTGAATACCTTCCGAAATTACGAAGTTTGGTCAATTCTATTGGTTAAGCGCTCGAGCTTGTTCAACCAGAGCCTCAATGCGTTTCCGATATTGAGGTTGGCGTTCAATTGCCTTCAGACGTTTTTGTTCCGCGGAACCACCTGGTCGCCAACGCTTATGAGAGCCATGAACTGCCCGACGGATCTGTGGTTGAGCTCAACCAGGGTGCGGCTCTTAAGATCAATTACACCAAAGCTTTGCGGCGCGTGGAACTTGTCTCGAACAAGGCTCATTTCAATGTAGCGAAGGATCCTGACCGGCCCTTCATCGTCCGGGTGCGGGGAATCGACGTCCGGGCCGTGGGCACCATCTTCAGTGTCAGGCTTTTAGAGGATGAAGTGGATGTCATTGTGACCGAAGGTAAAGTGCAGGTTAAACCACCTGTGTCGGCAATCGCTTTTGAGCAGCCCACTGTCGATACCTTTCTGGTAATTGGCCAGCGGGCCAAAGTAAATCTGCGTGCCGAATCTTTAGTGATTGAAGTGACAACGATAGACGAAACGGAGATCGAAGAAGTACACCGCTGGCAGCCAAGGTTATTGGATTACGATAAGATTTTGCTGGGAGAAATAGTGAAAGAATTTAACAGCAGTAACCACATCCAAGTAGTGCTTAATGATCCCTCGCTTGAGAGTATCAGCCTTAGTAGTTCGTTCTGGTCGGACAACGTGGAGGGATTTGTCCGGCTTATGGAATCCAGTTTTGGTATGGAAGCCGAGTGGAGAGGGAGTAGGGAGATTGTTCTCCGAACCGCCCAATAGTCCGAAGATCTCTGCCAATGATCGTTTTAAATGTAGGAGCGGCTTTATGTCGCGATCCTCAGCAAACGCTATCGGGGCATAAAGCCCCTCCTACAGAATAGCTCCAAACCTAAACCTCAAACCATGCGATCGAATCTTCACTCATTTTCCAATCTCTTTGTCTTGGCATGGTTTATTCTCAATGGTTCACTACCCACACTATCACCATGACCGCCCCGCCAGCGCCATCCGCGAGCGGGACTGGAAACTGATCGAGTATCTCGATGGGACCGGAGATATAGAACTCTATCACCTCGCCAACGATCTGGGAGAAAACAAAAACCTGCAGGCCGAACGTGAGGGTAAAGTCGCCGGCCTTAAGAATAAGCTGGAAGCATGGCGACACGATGTCATTGCCCGTATGCCGCTTCCGAATCCATCGTACGATCCCGATCGGGCTCATGAATGGTGGAGTAGGCGGACAGGGAAACCAATCGACAGCGAGAGCCGAAAAAGATTTCCGCAAACCGAAAAGGATTTGCAATCGAGCCTCCTTTTTGCATAACTTATAGAAGTAAGATCTACCCTTTGCTGAATCATCTTACTATGGTAATTCATCGCTTATTACTCTGCCTCGCGGCTTTCGCTCTGTCTTCAATATCCCTTGGAGCAGAATCGATTGATTTCGATCGAGATATTAGACCCATTCTCTCGGATAATTGTTTCCAGTGTCACGGTCCAGATGCGGCGAAACGCGAGGCTGAATTAAGACTGGATACACGAGCGGGATTGTTCGGCGATCTTGGCGACTACAAAGTTGTGGCTCCCGGGGATCTGGAGAAGAGCGAGCTGTTTTACAGAATATCACATGAAGATCCGGAAGAGCGTATGCCACCAGAAGATGCGGATCGGCATTTGAAGGAATCAGAAATCGCCTTGATTAAGGCTTGGATAACCGAGGGAGCTGAGTGGACACAGCATTGGTCTCTGGTGCCGCCATCACGTCCGGAAGCGCCTACTGTTTCGAAGCCTGAATGGATTCTGAACCCTATTGATGCATTTGTTCTCGCGCGGTTGGATGCTGAAGGGCTGTCACCCTCGCAACCGGCTGATCCTCGGGTCCTGGCTCGTCGTTTGCACTTTGACCTCACCGGCCTTCCCCCGACACCGGAATCGATTGAACAATTTCTCAATTCTTCCGTTAGGCGGACCGCTAAGCGCTTGCTGAAGTCGAATGCCTATGGGGAAAAGATGGCGATTCGCTGGTTGGATGCTGCACGGTATGCGGACACGAGTGGATACCAAAATGACGGGTGGCGCGAAATGTGGCGCTGGCGGGATTGGGTGATCGAGGCATACAACTCCAATATGCCGTTTGACGAGTTTACCGTCCATCAATTGGCGGGTGAATTGTTGCCCGATCCGAGCCTTGATCAAATGATAGCAACTGGGTTCAACAGAAATCATCGCGGGAATGCTGAGGGCGGAATCGTACCGGAAGAATTTCAGGTCGAATACGTAGTGGACCGGGTGGATACGACGTTCACGATATGGCAGGGAATCACCATGGGCTGTGCGCGGTGCCACAACCATAAGTACGACCCGATTTCTCAGCGCGACTACTACCAGGTCTTTTCCATGTTCAACAACATCCCCGAGTACGGGCGCGCGTGGAAAGAAGGGAATTCTGAGCCCTGGTTGAAAGCTCCGACAAGGTCCCAGCAAGATGAGTTGGCGGACTTGAAAAACCGGGAAGCAGCGGCTCGACGGACTTGGGAAAAGGAATACAAACGATACGATCGCTATTTTTCAAAGTGGGAATCGCCGGCTGCGGATTTACCAGATGATTGGTCCGTAACAGCGGGGCTGGTGGCTAACATAAAGAAAGACAGGCTCGTTGGCCAGGAATTTGAGGACGAAGGAAAATTTGGCTACTTTGACAAATTTTCCTTTGGGGCGTGGATCAAGATCGAGGATTATGCTTCGGGCACGATTTTATCCCGAATGAAACCAGTGCCGGAGGGGCGAGGCTATAATTTGCATTTAACGGACAAGGGTACAGTTCAGGCAAACTTTGTGCAACGGTGGTTGGATGATTCGGTAAAAGTCGAGACGCTTGATCCTATTCCTCGAGGTGAATGGGTGCACTTGTTTGTGAGCTATGGAGGCACACGTCGGGCCAAGGATATTCACGTCTATGTAAATGGTGAGCGAGTGACGCATAAGGCGAATTACGATTTTCTGAATCAGGATTTCAGTTCGGATGAGCCGCTCAGAATCGGTAAGGGGATGGCTCAGCTGGACGGGCAAGTGAATGACGTTCGTTTTTTTGACCGAGTGCTGAGTCCTGAGGAAGTGCGGGTGGTTTATGAACCGGCGAGCCTTGATACTATTTTCGGTCATTCTGCCGGAAATCGGAGCGATTCTCAAAGAGAAAAATTACGTCATTTCTTTTTGCATCAGGGAGGACCCGAGAAACTTCGGCAAGCTTACAGTAGGTGGCGATCAGCGGAAACCGCTTTGAGAGAATTTGAAGAAAACATTCCCACAGTGATGGTCATGCGGGATGAGATGCCGCGGCAGACCCGCGTGCTCACTCGTGGTATTTATGATCAACCGGGAGATCCGGTGGAGCCTGGGGTGCCTTCTTCGTTACCACCGTTGCCGGAGGAATTTCCGCCTAACCGCCTGGGACTGGCCAAATGGCTCGTGTCAGGGGATAATCCGTTGACCGCGCGCGTGGTGGTAAATCGCCTCTGGCGAGATATTTTTGGAACGGGTCTTGTAAAAACAACAGAAGATTTTGGAGTCCAAGGAGAGCGACCGAGTCATCCTGACCTGCTGGATTGGTTGGCTGTTGAATTTGTAGAGTCAGGATGGGATCTCCAGCACATGCTAACACTGATGGTAGACAGCAGCACGTATCAGCAATCATCCCGCGTGGATCAAGCGTTGCTGAAGCGCGATCCCGAAAATCGTTTGCTTGCCCGGGGGCCGCGGTTTCGCCTGCCAGCTGAAATGATCCGGGATCAGGCACTTGCTGCGAGCGGATTGCTCCATCAGCAAATTGGAGGTCCGAGTGTGAAAACGTATCAACCTGAAGGACTTTGGGCTGACTTTGCCTCGGACAAGAACTATGTGCAGGCGACGGGAAGCGACTTGTATCGGCGAAGCATATACACTTATTGGAAACGAACGGTTCCGCCGCCGATGATGATCAATTTCGATGCGGCTGGGCGTGAAGCATGCGACGAGGCAATAAGAAGGACGAACACGCCGCTCCAGGCGCTTAACCTGATGAACGATGTGACCTTCGTAGAAGCCGCGCGTGTATTTGCCCAAGATCTGCTTTTCAAGTTCGAGAACGACGTCGATATTTTAAACGGCGCCTACCGACGATTATTGGGACGTTCACCCTCCAAAAAGGAGATGGAGCTCTTAATTAAAAGCAAATCCGATTACCATCAACGATATGTAAACGAACAGGAGGCGGCGCAGTCCTTGGTTGCGTTTGGAGAATTTCCGGTTGATGATTCTGTTCCGGTTGCCGACTTAGCCAGTTGGACAATGATATGTAGTACCCTGCTCAATTTAGATGAAACCGTTACCAAAGAATGAAAATATTCGGTTCATACAGGAACGAGGATGAAACCTGTCATTGGTCTCACGACCAATGCTACGCCTTTAAATGTAGCTATGATCGTCAGATCATGGAAGTATTATAGATTGAGATGACAGAACTTTCACGAAGAGATTTCATGAGCGGAATGGTGGGGGGCATTGGAACGATGGCCCTGAGTAGCCTGCTGGGTACTGTCCCGACTCTCCCTCCTAAAGTGAAACGCATCATTTTCCTGTTTCAGTCGGGTGGTCCATCACAGATGGATCTGTTCGACCACAAACCCTCGCTCTACGACCTCCGTGATACCGATCTTCCGGATACCATTCGTCAGGGACAGCGGTTTACCGGGATGACGGCTACTCAAGATCGGTTTCCGGTCGTGCCAACGTTATTTAACTTTGCCCGGCACGGGGAGTGTCAGGCTTGGGTGAGTGACTTGCTTCCCCACACGGCCAAGATCGTAGATGATCTCTGCTTCATCAGAACGATGAAGACAGAGGCCATCAACCACGATCCGGCGATTACGTTTTTTCAAACCGGGTTTCAGCTAGCCGGTCGGCCCAGTATCGGTGCTTGGTTGTCTTATGGATTGGGGAGTGAGAATGCAGATCTGCCGGCCTTCATAGCGCTCATTTCTGGCAACGGAGGTCAACCGCTTTATGACCGACTTTGGGGAAGCGGTTTTTTGCCGACGAAATACCAAGGAGTTAAATTTCGATCCACTAAAGATCCGGTGCTCTATCTATCGAATCCGGAAGGAGTAGATTCACAGACTCGCCGTAAAATGATCGACGATGTAGGTAGGCTGAACGAAATGCGTTACCAGGATTTTGGGGATCCCGAAATTCAGACCCGCATAGCTCAGTACGAAATGGCATATCGCATGCAGTCGTCCGTTCCGGAGTTGACTGATATTCAGTCTGAACCGGACCCTGTCTTTGATCTCTACGGTGAGGATTCGCGCAAGCCGGGCACCTATGCTTACAATTGTCTGTTAGCGCGTCGCATGTCGGAGCGCGGAGTGCGGTTTGTCCAGCTCTTTCATCGCGGTTGGGATCAACACACCGAGTTGCCTGAAAAAATACGTACCCAGTGTAAGGATACAGATCAGGCATCTGCTGCTTTGGTGACCGATTTAAAACAACGTGGCATGCTCGACGACACGCTGGTCATTTGGGGCGGAGAGTTCGGTCGCACCGTTTATTGTCAGGGTCCACTTACGCCAGAGGACTACGGTCGGGACCATCACCCGCGTTGTTTTACCGTTTGGCTGGCGGGTGGAGGAGTAAAGCCTGGCTTTACCTACGGCACAACTGATGACTTTAGCTATAACATCGTAGACAAACCGGTTTATGTGCACGACCTGCATGCAACGATCCTTCATCAACTTGGCATCGATCATACCCGGCTGACTTATAAATTTCAGGGACGTCACTATCGCCTTACAGACGTTCACGGCAATGTGATCAAAGAGATACTCGCTTAGGGCCAAAACGCAGGATTAAAACCATTTCTAAAACGAATTTAATATGGGAGGGAAAAGGGGTCCAACGCAAAACATTAACATTGATCTGAAGCGGCGCTAAAGTTTTCGTCTTTGCATGCCAAGAAAACAGCAAGTGGTTCCGAGCGGCGCGACATCTTCCATTTGCTGGAGCGGTTTACCATATTATAAGCCGTGGTAACTACCGTAAGGACCGTAAGTCTTCCGAATTTCCGAATTTCTCACGAGAAACTAACCCTTATGTCGCCCAGTTCCATATTTCGGATTACGACTATTATGTCTAACGACTTGTATTCGGATTCGATCTGGAAGATCCTCAAATAGAATGTTAAATGGGTAGGTCTTTAGGTTACACCGTCTCAAACCCAACTCCTTGACAGGGTATTGCATAGGATTTTTTTCGATTCTCTCAAAATAAGAAGACACCTCTTCCCAAAAACCCAAGGCGACCCGTTCAGATGCATTCTGAAAATAAAACTCCATCGCTTCATTAATATCCCTTTGAACCGATGGATGAAATCCAAGAGGCTTCAACTTAACGAAGTTGCTTAAGCCGGGAGTTCAAATCATCCTGAGAAATATCCCCAACGGTCCCGGATCTTGTCTCCTCAACGCGCAAAGATACTTCCTCATCGCTGACATCGTAATCCGGTTGTCCCAACTCTTGAACAAGTCGCGAAATCAATTCACCTCGCTCGGCGACGGATAGCTTGTTTGCTTCCTCACAGATTTTCTCGACATTCATTACTCTAAATTTTCATGAACCTCAAAAAAGTAGCAAGTTCTATTTCCAGAGCGACGGTTCTAAGTTCCTCACGGGGCATGAAGTTGATCCAGTAAGTATATGATTTTCAATGAGTAGCAAATAAAACGAAATTTTTACTGATTGTCTTAGCGGATTTTGGGGCCTTAGCTGCTTGACAATTAAACCAGACCAGACCGGGTTTTATTTATGAAAGTAGTGAATGTCCAGGAAGCCAAAACCCACCTGTCACGTTTGATTGACGAAGCTGCTAAAGGACAGGAGTTCATTTTGGGCAAACATGGCAAACCCCTGGCAAAAATAACGGCCTATGCTCCACGTAAAGAGCCACGCCCACTGGGAGGTCATGAGGGACGCATTACGGTAGCGGAAGACTTTGACGAGGAAGACCCCCGAATTAACCGGATATTCTCGGGCGCATGAATTACCTGTTGGATACCCACGTTTTTCTCTGGGTGCTGGGTGAGCCGAAAGCCCTGAGCGGTGAAGCGAGGCAACTGATTCAGGATCCAAAATACTCCGTGTTTGTCAGCGCGGTCAGCAGCTTGGAAATTTCCATCAAACAGGCTTTGGGTAAACTAGAGGCGCCGCCGGGCCTGGAAAAAGAAATTGAACAACGTGGGTTTCAGGAACTGCCGCTTACTTATGCGCACGGAACTCGCATGGTTGAGCTACCCTCCTATCACCAGGACCCCTTTGACAGAATGCTTCTGGCCCAGGCCCTGCATGAAGACCTTATTTTGATAACACGCGACACGAAAATGAAGCAATACCCTGTGAAATGCATTATGACCTAAATTCGAAAGGAGAAATAAAAGGGAAATCCTATTGACGGAATTCTACAGTGATTCCTCGATTGAGTCGGCTACATTTTGAAAGTTCCTTTGGCCCGATGGATTTCTGATTTAAATACCCTATGAAAAATCTATTGAAGGTGATAATGTCAGCAGTCGTTTTTGTTTGGTTGTCAGCTAGTATTCGAGCTGCTGATCACAAACCTCATGTTCTGCTCGTGGTTGGCACCTTGCATTACTCGCCGGAGTTGACCATGCCCGTTTTTGCGGAGGAGTTGGAACGCTTTGGCTTTGAAACCACGGTCGTGATGGGAGAGGGGAATCCAGAGAAAAAGACGACGAATGTGCTCCCTGGGATTGAAGCGCTAGCGGATGCGGATGTGGCGATTTTCTTTTGCAGGTTTTTAAAACTACCGGACGAAGAGTGGCAGCCCATTGAGGACTACATCCAATCCGGAAAACCGGTGATTGGACTTCGGACCGCGAACCACTCGTTTAAATATCCCAAGGGGCATCCCCGTTATGAATGGAACCTTGGTTTTGGTAGACGCGTTCTGGGTGGTCCTTATGTCGTGCACCAGCGAGGCGCGACTGATATTAGTGTGGTGGAGAAATACCTCCAGCATCCGATCATGGCGCACGTGACCAAAACGAACTGGGTATCGGAAGGGACACTGTATCTGACACGTTTGGAAGGTGGCTGCATCCCTCTCCTAACTGGCGTAGGACGTGGTAAGGGGAGGTTGCTTGAAAGAGAATATGGCCCGATACTGGTAAATGAAAGCGAAGCCGACATTGTGGCCTGGGTCTGGGAAAATGAATGGGGCGCCAAGGTGTTTGGCACTTCCCTGGGTCACCCCGGAGACTTTTCCGAAGCATCCTTTAACCGAATGCTGATTAACAGCGTGTGCTGGATGACAGGCAAACCGTTGCCCGAGGTAGACACCAGAATCTCTACTTGGAACATAGAACGCGTAGACAAAAAACCGAAACAATGAAGACCCCTCACTCACTACACACGCTTGTATTTTGTTTGTTGTTACTGGCAGGACCCTGGGTCCGCGCAGCTCCGATTCAGGGTAGTGATCACATCGCCATCGTCGGCAACACCTTTGCGGATCAACTGAGAAACCACGGTTATCTCGAGACCTTACTACTGAATGAATTTACCGATGACCCGATCTCCATGCGCAATCTCGGTTGGGGAGGGGACACGCTCACGGTGCGAGATCGACCGACCAATTTTCCCTCCGAGAAATCGACGCTCAGCGACCACGAGACGGACGTCATCATCGCCTGTTTCGGTATGGGTGAGTCTTTCGCGGGCGATGCCGGTATTGAGAATTTTAAGAATGACCTCCGTGCCTTTATCGAATCTCACAAAGGAAATCAGTACAATGGTCATGCCGATGTGCAACTGATTCTCGTTTCTCCCATCGCCTATGAAAACCTGGGTGGCTTAACTCCGAACTGGAAGAACCGTAACCTCGATCTTAAAACCTACACCCAGGTTATGTGGGCAGTGGTAAAGAAAGCGAAGTTGCCCTTTGTAGATCTTTACACACCTACCAGCGCTTTGTTCGAAGATCCGGACGGTTCTCAATTCACCACGAACGGAATTCACCTGAATGGCTTTGGCTATTGGGCCGTGAGCAATCTTATCTTCGAACAGCTCATGGGCATGAATTCGAAGAAGTTCAATTCTTTGAAAATGCATATCGATGCCAAGACGGGCGCGGTCAGTTCCAATGGCGCAGAAATTTCCGGATTCTCGATCCAAGGACAGGGCTTTAATTTTACGGTTGAGGAAAAATCAGGTCCATCTTTGCCGCCTCCGCCTCAAAAGAATATGCCCGTTGCCCTTTCCAATTATCGAGACACGCTGATCATTGAGAACCTTGCCCCTGGCGAATACTCTTTGATAGTTGGTGGCCAGCCCATTGCACCGCTACCCACGATGAATGGGCTCAAGGTATTCCCATTGATACTTCTCCAGCGCATAGTGAGGTGGAGGACTACCGCGCCGCTGTCATCGATAAGAACACCCAGTTTACCTACAGTTGGAAAGCGCTCAACCAAGTGCATATCGTGGGTGAACGCCGTAGCTCATCCAGTGGCAGGGCTTTGCCGGCCGAGGTCAAACAGTTCAATCAATTGAGCAAAGACAAAGATGCATCGCTGGGCGGCGGCACTCAGCGAAAAGTCCGGCAGTGGCAACTCGTCCCCGATACCAAGCTCACCAATTAGTGTGGTGTCCCAGAAAATTCTTATAAAAATACCGCGGCGATTTTTCTGCCTCATCAAGGCGGCGCAGGTCGCTTGTTTCATTTCCGCTTTTGGCCTGAGCATCGCCTCGGCGCAAAACGCTGGCGGTATCAAGATAAGCAATCTGAAGGGAGCCAACCTTGAGTTGATGAACAACCACGATCCGGCTTCTGAGCTGGAAAACTTCGAGCTGTTGCCCGGCTACGAGGTAAACCTGTTTGCTGCTGACCCCATGCTCGCCAATCCGATTCATATGGTCTGGGACTCCCGTGGCCGTCTTTGGGTGGCTTGTTCCTGGGCTTATCCGCAAATCAAGCCGGGGGAAGTCGCCAACGATAAAATCATCATTTTGGAGGACACTGACAGTGATGGTTCTGCCGACAAATCGACTGTCTTTGCCGATGGGCTCTATTTGCCGACCGGTATTGAGCTGGCCAATGGCGGGTGCTACGTAGGCCAATCGCCGGATGTCTATTTTCTAAAGGACACCAGTGGAGACGACATCGCCGATGTGATGCAACTGGCGCTTACCGGTTTCGGTATTGAGGACAATCACCACTCTATCAGCGCCTGGCGTCGGGGTCCAGGAGGATGGATCTATTTCCAGGAAGGTATTTTCCTCCACGCCCAGGTGGAAACGCAGCACGGCATCGTGCGAAATTACAACGGCGGGGTCTATCAGTTCAATCCACGCACGGGAGAACTGAAGGTCTTCTGTAAGGGCACCGGGGGAAATCCCTGGGGCCATGTATTCGATTATTGGGGACAATCTTTCATGGTTAACAACCCGCGTATCATGTACCTCTCTCCGGCCTCCGGAGCTTTCAAGGAGAAGTCGCGCATTCCGCCTCTTATCAGCACGGAAAAACAATGTGGCGGCGATCTGGTTACCGGAACCCATTTGCCGGACGAGATTCAGGGGCAGCTACTGACCTGTCGCTTCAAGAGCCGGACGATTGTACGTTATGAATTTATCGAGGACGGAGCCGGTTACTCGACAAAGGTTCTCGAACCCCTTATGACATCCAAACACCCGAACTTCCGACCAGTGGACTGTAAGATCGGGCCGGATGGAGCGGTGTACGTGGCGGACTGGTACAACTCCATCATTAACCACGCTCAACATGACTTTCGCGATCCCCGCCGGGACCACGAGCACGGACGTATCTGGCGCATCACCTACAAGGACCGTCCCCTGGTGGAAAAACCAGAACTGGTGGGGGCGTCCGTTGACTCACTGGTCTCCCAGTTGAGCAGCCCGGAAGCATGGACCCGTCACCAGGCCCGTAAGGAACTGAGTGAGGGCAATCCCGATGCAGTACTGGCCGCAGCGGAAAAGTGGGTGGACTCCCTGGATCCTCAGGCACCCGAATACGATCACCATCTGGTCGAGGCCATGTGGGCCTGTCAAAATGTGGAGCGCGCCAGCGAAGCCATCCTTACCAAGGTCATTCAGTCCAATAGCGGTCACGCGCGTTCCGCTGCTGCCCGGGTGATTCGCTATTGCTACGATCAACTCTCTGATCCCGTGGGCATGATCGCTCACCTGGCTGATGATCCTTTCCCTCGCGCCCGTTTGGAAGCGGTCCTTTCCGCCGGTTACATTCCCCAAGCGGAATCCTTACCCGCCGCACTGAACGTCCTCAACCACGACCGCGACAAGTTTATCGATGCGGCTATACCATCAACCATGACGGCGCTGGAGCCCTATTATATTCCAGCTATGGAGAGAAAAGCTCTCGCTTTCAGCGACCCTCAGCACCGCGTTTTTGCTGAACAGTCGGCGGGCATTGGCCTCGACAAACGACTTCTTGCCATGCTGAAAGCCGACAATCCGTCGCCCAATGAAATCGACGAAGTGGGTCGCCAGTTTTCGGCCACTCCGAGCACCAAGCTGGTGCGCATACTGGTCAATGCCCTGGCCCGGGGTGGGGTGCATTCCGATACAGCGGCGGTCGCCCTGCTAAGCGAGCTCCAGAAACTGGGGAGTCAGGGAAAATTTAAAGCCGGCCGGTTTTTTTCCGGGCTGACCGACCGTCTGTCCGACTCCAACGACGACATTGCCGCCGGCGTCGCTTCCAGTCTGGGAGCCTGGCAGTATCGCGATGCGGGAGACGCGTTGGTGGCCACCCTGGAGGATAACAGTCGTTCATTTAAGGTGCGATCTGCTGCGGCCAAAGCTTTGGGTAAAATGGAGCAAACCAAGTATATAAACGCACTTAACGCGCTCGCTGCTGATGGTAATATAGAGACCCGCTACCCGGCTGTCCTTGGACTGGTTGAGGCGGACATGGACAATGCCAAGCTCGCTGTCGCGGGCCTCCTGGCCGCTGATCCCGGCAATGCGGATCCAGTGGCTCTGGTTCGCAGCTTTACCCAGAAAAGAAAAGGTGATGTCCGCCTCGCTTCAGCCCTGGCCGGGATCAAGATTCACCCCAAGGTGATGTCCGCCGTGGCCACCTACCATCGTCAGACTGGGCAGCTTCCTAAGCGACTCCACGGATTCTTTCTTGAAACGACCCTGAAGTCCTTGAGTGCTTTACTCCTACAGGAAGATCCCGATGCCCTGGTCAATGATGTGGACCGCCTTGGCAATGCCGCTCGTGGCGAGATGATATTTAGAAGGAACGAAGTAGCTTGTATGAGCTGCCATGGCATCGGCTCGGTGGGGCCGACTATTGGCCCCAACCTCGTTGCCGTTGGAACGGCCGCGGCCACCAGCTACATGGTGGAATCAATTCTCAAGCCCAACGCCTCAACCGCCGAGCACTACGAGAACATGCTTTTTATCCTCAATGACGGGACCATACGTATGGGTGTCATCGCCTTTGAAAATGAGCAGGAAGTCATTATTCAGGATTCCGCCCAGGGTGGTGAAGAAGTCCGGCTACCCGCAGCCAATATCGCCCGTCGCAGTACCATGCCATCACTCATGCCGGTAGGACTTGCCGACCAATTAAAGAGTCGCCAGGAGTTTCTTGATTTGTCCAAATTTCTTTCCGTGCTCGGTCATCATGGCGCCTTTTCAAACGATGAGCGCCCCTATATTCGCAAGTGGAGAATTGCCACGGCCAATGGCGGAATCCCGTCGGCCGATCAGGCTGCCTGGTTGCCGGCCTATAGCTTGGTTAGCGGAGAGTTACCCTCCAGTGATTTTGATCAGGGAGACATCGTCTATGTTCGTGGTTTTGTGGAAATGTTGACCGCTGGCGAAGTTCGGCTGCGGATCAATCAGTTAAAGGGTCTGCAGTTGTTGGTCGACGGACAAGCCGTTTCCGATCCCACGGAAGTGCTTTCCCTCGCTAAGGGCCGGAGGACCCTGACCTTCCGCATTGATCGCTCCGAGCGGGGCAATACCGGCCTGCAGGTCGAGCTCACCGCGCCCGAAGGGTCCACAGCCAAGTTTAACCCGGAAGGTGGCATTTAGCCCGCATATCTCACTACCGAGCGAATGCGACATCACCCAATCTTCTACTGCGCGCCGGAATATCGGCACTGGTGCGGCCCTCGTTGGATTCGCGACTTTGCAGGGTGTCGACCCAGCTGCACCCGCAAATCCGCTCGATGCCCCCACCAGCACTCGATCTTCATTCGCTCGTTACGAATTTTCTGAGACATGCGGGCTAGAAATTCTTCCGGATCAACCATCTGGCGCCTCACCCCGCTCAACCAAACCAGGTTGCGCTCTTTCCAGGCCGACTCTATACGGTTTATCCAATATTTTCTCTTAACTATCTGAAAACGGTCCTTCATTTAGTAAAACTATATGAAACTACATTTACATCTGGTAAATCCCGAAAGCAAGTTGATATTGACTTTTCCATGCCTGGATGAAGCTGGGTCGACACCCCGTGGTCATTCGTTGCATGCCTGTTGGGGTCATTCCTTGACATTCTGCATACCAAGGCGGGATTTAAGGTTCTTGTCCCACCTTAGACCTTGTGCGTAGGCGGATGACCCCCTCGAAAGTAAACGGCCTGCACATCTGTCCAAACCTGCCTTGACTTAGGGACATTCAGGACCGCCCTCTTTCGGTTTCTTTGAACGATTTTGAGTTCGAAGGCGACAGGGTTACCACAGAAACGGTAGGTGGGATAGAATAATTCTTTGGAAACTTGACAGTGGGCGCCCGAAGTGTATGTATAAGCGCATAAGCATGTATTTTTCGTTATGACCCGCTGGACTTTAGTTATTCCTGAGAAGACCAACCGAATGCTTCGTACATATCTGGCGATTCGAGGGGCCAAGAAGGGCGATTTGTCTAAGTTTGTTGATAAAGCTGTCCGTCAAACGCTTTTTCGCGAGACAGTCGCTAGCGTTAAGGAAAGGAATGCAGATAGGGATGCTGACTTGATCGAAGGGGCTATAAGGGAAGCCATCGAGTGGTCCCGTGAAACTCGTTCTTGATACCAATATTTTAATCAGCGCTTTGCTGACCAAGAATACTCCTCCAGATCAGCTTTATCAGGAATGGGTTCGTGGACGCTTCGATTTAGTCAGTTCAAATTGGCAGCTGGAGGAAATAAAACGAGTGCTGGGCTACGCAAAGCTGCGGCCTTTAATCAAGGAAAATGAGGCGAGTCTACTTATTGAAAACCTGGATTCGATGGCAATTATGGTCTCCGAACTTGTCCCCATCGAGGTTTCGCCTGATCCGGATGACAATTGGATCATCGCAACTGCCATCGCGGGTGAAGCCGACATGATTGTAAGTGGTGATAAGAGTGATCTGCTTGCCTTGGGTTCAGTGCAAAGCATCCAAATTGTTACCCCAAGAGCGGCTTTAAATTTCTCTCCTGAATGAAATTCCAGAATGACACGAATGGTCCCAAATAATTTGGCCCGGATTTCGCTGATAGCTTAGCGCGGTTTTTGTTGGCAGAAGGTCGATACAATAACCCTCCGGGTAATGACTGCGGACCCAGGTGCTCTTGCCCGTCCCTCGCGGGCCGAACGGGAAATATGTGGAAGGTGGCGGCACAAACTTTCTGTTAAACACACCCCCGTATTTACGGTAAATATGGGGTCATCCAGACAAATTTCCTGAAAGCGAAATTAAGATCTTTGTGTAAAGCTAGTGTGATAGTGAGACATGCGGGCTAAAGAACTCGGGTATTTGGCAGTTTCTTTGCCGCCTTTTCAAAGGTCAGCATTTGAGCGCCAGTGGCATCATATTGGGCTTGTATGATTCGATCGACAAACCCAGGACTCGCTGAGTGAAGGTTTGTACTTGTCAAAACTGTTCGAGCTATTGGAGAACACTCAATTTCCTCTGCTTGTGACAGGTTCTTGAGTGCGAAGATGGCATCTTTTTTGGGAACCTTGTAATGAAATTGCAGTGCAAAATAGGTCTCACAAAGAACTAGGTCGGACACGAAAACTTTCCTTCCTGCCTTGGATACAGCGTCGAGTGCTTTTTCGGCTTTTTTGGCCTGTTTTTCGGGTGCGCCCACGAGCAGGCGAAGGAGAACCGATGTGTCCAGACCGGCAGAAGCTTTTTCAGGCATCGCTCAATCTCTTGATCTTCCTTCAACTACACTCTTGCGGATGGACTCCAAGGAATGATCTCCGCTCGCGTTAACAGCGTAACGTTTCAAAGATCCGATCCATTTTGAGCGGAGCTTTGAAGCAGGTTTCAAAACCCAAACGTTCTCGCCGCTTACCCGTACGGATTTCAATTCCAACTCGTCGCCGGGAGCCACACCAAGTTCATTGCACACCTTGACCGGAAAAGTGGCCTGGCGCTTCGCTGTTAGCTTAATTTTCGACATGCGAGCAGTCTCCCCTAATTTGCCTTACTTGTAAATTATAAAGTAAGGCAGCCTACTCATCACCTTGCTTAGTTGACCCTGAAAAAGTCACAATTCTTCCGTCTGGTTGGATGGCTTCCGCCTACGCCCAAGACTACGGCGTGACAGGTCCGCCTTCATTTCATTATGGCGTGACAGGTCTGTCTAGATTTGCTCTCGCCAAGCCGCCAAGGTCACGAATTAGGAATTAGGAATTAGGAATTTTGGATTTTGTGGTTCGGATAATGGAGCCGGAAAGTTCAGAAGCTCTTCGCATTCTTCCATAATTGATTTGGCCTGTTTGGCGTCCAGACTATTGGAATCGCGAAGCAAACGCCGCCAGGGTGTTCCATGCCACCTCGCCCTGCAGGCCGCGCGCTTTTTCGACCGATCGGCGTTTGCTCAGGTCGCCAGGGCCAAAAGCCCAAGCGACCTGCGCCGCCTTGATGAGGCAGAAAAATCACTGCGGTATTTTTATAAGGAATTTCTGGGACACCACACTAGCCCGCATTTCTCACTACCGAAGCAAATGCGACATCACCCAATTTGTAGCGAGCGAACGAAGGTCGAGTGCTGGTGCGGGCTTTGAGCTGATGCGCAGGTGAAGCTGGGTCGACACCCTGCGAAGTCGCGCATCCAACGAGGACCGCACCAGTGCCGATATTCCGAAGCGCAGTAGAAGATATGTGAGATTTGCAGGCCAAACCTTCAATCAACTCTAACTTGAACCCCACACACTAACCAATACAGAATGCTTCTAGCTTCTTGCACTTGTTAGTTGAACTCACGAAGGTAAAACAGAGAACGTGTAGTTGGATTGTTTGTACACTTTTGGAGGGGTTTTTATCGAATGCGATAACCTCAAATAATAAACGCGCCTCGGGAAGCCCGAGGCGCGAAAAGTAGATTGATGAATGGCACCTGGGCGCCACTCGATTACATTTTCAGAAAAACCGTGTTAGAAGTTAAGCGTTGTAGTGACGTAAACCTGACGAGGCTCTACGACGCGGAATGTCGAAGGGTTTCCGTCTGGGTTTACGCGAAGCGGCTGCAGACGGCCATTTTCGAAGGCATTCGATACGTTCAACTGAATCTTGTAGTGGATTTTGTCGTCATAGATCCAGCCGTTGTAGGATGCCCAGAAGTCCCAATATGCGTTGGCTGAACCCATGACTGGCTGGTCGATATTTCTAATCAATATACCGTTTTGGTCGACAGTTCCTTTGAAGCCTATCGCTGATTCGTCTTCCCAGCGCTGGGATCCGCCAATCATAAAGCCTTTCATTTTACCTTCCGTAAAACGGTAGGTGGCAAGCGTCCTGGCGCGCCACTCGCGCACCTGAGGACTAGGAAGACCATTAAGTTCGGTCAGCAACACCATGGGCGACAAAAGGTTGCCCAGTACCCAAGCGGAAGCCTCGTTCACCCTTCGTTGCCAGCGGTAGTCTTCTTCACCTTCGGCAGGCACCCAAGCGGGATCCTCCCTGGCTGGAATCCCCCCGGAACCAGCAACCGTATTAGTCCACCAGTTGACCTGAGGATTATCCGGGAACATCGCGTTAGATGATCCTTCTTTGGTCCAAATAGGAAGGCGTTCCGCTACCCACTGCGAGGTGAAAGGCGCTGCGCCTTCTGTAATCGACTCTTGCTGCGAGAGATTGAACTTGATGTTGAAGTTGTTAGTCGGGTTATGGTATGATCCGACCACATAGGTAACACTTATTCTAGAAGGCAAAATGGGGACGGACCTAGTTGTTTAGCGTTTTGAGTTGCTTGCTGTATGGGCACCGATTCTTCTCGGTCTGATTGTAGATTCCAACCAGCTTACTCATGGTGGCTGGATGGCCCAGGTTGAGATAGGTGCACAGCTGAGGATTCTTGATCCCAGTATTGGCCTTCATATGACTGGCTATGGCAATTTTCCACTGAGCCGACTTCTTTGCTTCTTCGATGTCTTTCTGGTTCTTGTGTAACTGCTTTAGGCAAAGCTTAATGAGCTTTTCGATACGGATGTGTTCCAACTCGCGTTTGGCGTCCACACTTGCCTTGGCTATTCCTTGCTCCACTTTTGCACTTAATTGGTCTTTACCCTGTTTGGTCCCGATATACCAACCGCGACTGAGGTCTTTAAAAAGCCTTTCTCTATCCTGCGGTCTTTCCTCCATGATGAGCTTCAAGCGCTTGTGGTAGGACCGCATCCCTCCGGGAGACGGACTGAGCCCTCCGGCCTCATGCAGAAAATCTTCGCACCTCAGATTGGGATGGCGGTATTTGGTGAAATATTTGGGGAATGAACTGTTTGTATAGGCTTTAAGCCGGTCGACAGTTACGACACCCGCGCGGACAGGATTGAGATGGATGTAGTCCACCACGTTCAGTATTCCATAATCGCCTTCGATGATAAGCGATTGGTAGCGTCCTTGGAACACGTGGCCCCGCTCACCGCTAAAGCGGCTAAACTTATTGGCGAAAGTAGATTGCAGCCAATGCATTCCATCACTGAGGTTGGCTTGGGGCGTCTCAACGCAGAGGTGATAGTGATTGCTCATCAGAACGTAAGCATGCAAGGACCACTGATAGCGTTCGCAGGCCTCCAGCATCACCTCGATAAATGCCCGATCGGTTTTGTGTGTCCGAAACAAATCTTTGCGGTAATTACCCCGGTTGATTATGTGATACCGTGCTCCTTCATACTGCACTCTTGCTGAACGAGGCATAGTTGGAGCAAATTAATTGATCTTTTATTCGTCAACGCTAAACAACTAGGTCCGTCCCCTTTCCCGTTTTCTGGAGGTATCTGGACTCAGTTTAGGCCATTGGAAGGCGCGCCAATTTTTATCAAGATAAATCTTGACAGGTAGTCCTTATGTTCCCCAAATGGAAGACAAAATGGAGGGAAATAATGAAGGGTGTGCCAAGAGAGAAGTTTTCCAGCCAAGCCTCGCCCGAGCTGCTAGCTGCGCTGCGCAAGTTTGCCCACAAGGAAGGCCGTCAATTTCAGGTGGTGTTGGAGGAGGCAATTGGGCAATACCTTGAAGAGCGCGACCGGGGAAAGCCTCGCGCCTCAGTCATCGCCCAATTTCAGGCCAGCGTTGAGAAAAATCGCCGCCTGGGTGAGTTGCTTGCCAGATGAGCCATGACTTTCCCACCGTCGAGGAAGTCATTGTCATGCACGAAGCCTTGATTGGCGCCTTTGGCGGCATACAAGGCATCCGTGATGAAGGCGCCCTTGCCTCTGCCCTGATGCGGCCGCAACTTGGTTATTACGACGGCCTGGTTCCGGAAGCGGCGGCCCTCATAGAGAGCCTAGCCAACAATCATCCTTTCGTGGACGGTAATAAACGGGTCGCTTTTTTTGTTACTGACACCTTTCTACGCATGAATGGCCACTTCATCGATTGCGATAACGATGAAGCCTATGACTTCTTCATGCGGATGTTCGAGGCCGGCACCTTCCGATTCGGCGAATTGAATGCCTGGCTCGCGAAGAAGGTCGGACGCTTGCCCGGGATTCGATAGTTGAAATGCTGCTGCGAAGGCAAAATGGGGACGGACCTAGTTGTTTAGCGTTTTGAGTTGCTTGCTGTATGGGCACCGATTCTTCTCGGTCTGATTGTAGATTCCAACCAGCTTACTCATGGTGGCTGGATGGCCCAGGTTGAGATAGGTGCATAGCCTGGATATCTCACAAATCTTCTACTGCGCTCCGGAATATCGGCACTGGAGCGGGCATCGTTAGATGCGCGACTTTGCAGGGTGTCGACCCAGCTTCACCCGCGCATCTGCTCGAAACCCGCACCAGCACTCGACCTTCGTTCGCTCGCTGCGAATTTTGTGAGATATCCAGGATAGCTGAGGATTCTTGATCCCAGTATTGGCCTTCATATGACTGGCTATGGCAATTTTCCACTGAGCCGACTTCTTTGCTTCTTCGATGTCTTTCTGGTTCTTGTGTAACTGCTTTAGGCAGGTTCTTCGCTATTTTTAGTGGGTAAAGAGAATAATATGAATTTCTCAATGGGGCTTTGGAACCCCATAGGTCACGCTGAATGACAACAATGAGAAATAGTTTTATTCATAAGTCTTTTTCTCTGGGAAAGGCTTCAAATGCCCATTTAAAGCGGCGTAGGGAGGGTATAAGTGAAAACGGAATCAGTGCCAAAGGTCCAGTGTAGCGAGTTATGGAGAAATTCACCTTGCCCGCAGAGATGGCCAATATCCACCGAAAACTTTCAGATTGTACCACTAAAAATAGCGAGGAACCTTTAGGCAAAGCTTAATGAGCTTTTCGATACGGATGTGTTCCAACTCGCGTTTGGCGTCCACACTTGCCTTGGCTATTCCTTGCTCCACTTTTGCCCTTAATTGGTCTTTACCCTGTTTGGTCCCGATATACCAACCACGACTGAGGTCTTTAAAAAGCCTTTCTCTATCCTGCGGTCTTTCCTCCATGATGAGCTTCAAGCGCTTGTGGTAGGACCGCATCCCTCCGGGAGACGGACTGAGCCCTCCCGCCTCTTGCAGAAAATCTTCGCACCTCAGATTGGGATGGCGGTATTTAGTAAAATATTTTGGGAATGAACTGTTTGTATAGGCTTTAAGTTGACCAACAGGTAAGACCCTCGCGCGCACAACAGGATTGAGATGGATGTAGTCCACCACGTTGAGTATTCCATAATCGCCTTCGATGATAAGCGATTGGTAGCGTCCTTGGAACACGTGGCCCCGCTCACCGCTAAAGCGGCTAAACTTATTGGCGAAAGTAGATTGCAGCCAATGCATTCCATCACTGAGGTTGGCTTGGGGCGTCTCAACGCAGAGGTGATAGTGATTGCTCATCAGAACGTAAGCATGCAAGGACCACTGATAGCGTTCGCAGGCCTCCAGCATCACCTCGGTAAATGCCCGATCGGTTTTGTGTGTCCGAAACAAATCTTTGCGGTAATTACCTCGGTTGATTATGTGATACCGTGCTCCTTCATACTGTACTCTTGCCGAACGGGGCACTGTGGGAGCAAACAATTCCTTCCTCCATTCGTCAACGCTAAACAACAAGGTCCGTCCCCATTTGTCTGTCTTTGGGTAAACTAGTGTGGCCCTCGTTGGATGCGCGACTTTGCAGGGTGTCGACCCAGCTTCACCCGCGCATCAGCTTGAAACCCACACCAGCGCTCGATCTTCGTTCGCTCGCTACGAATTGGGTGATGTCGCGTTCGCTCCGTAGGCGAGGTGTCGCGTTCGCTCGGTAGTGAGAAATGCGGGCTAGCCATTTCTTCAGGAGAATTGGTAGACCTCGTCGGATGGCTCATGGAGCAAAAAGCTGATGAGCATAATTGAGAACTGAACCCACAGAACTATAACAGTTGCTGAATCACCTGGATTTCCTACTTGACCCCCCCCAAAAAAAAAGTATGGGTTAAAAACCTGGATTTCGGTTGGAGATTTCTCCCTTCAGACCAGACAACCCTAAACACTGAATCCCCAAATCAAGGAGGAGATTGAAATGGAGGCTAAAAACAACCATTGGTTTAAAACACTTGCTGCCGTGTTGACGCTTGTAATAGCTGGCCCGCAAGGTTGGGTCGCCGGGCAGGACGAAGAAGAGGACACTTATACGCTCAACCCTTTTGAAGTATCCTCCACATCCGATGTTGGTTACCGGGCACGGGACTCTTTGAGCGGGACCCGGGTTACTATGGATTTGTTCGATATTCCGCAATCCATTAGTGTGGTGACCGAAGAGCTTATGCGGGACTTCAACCTGTTTGACACCGACGAGGCAGCGCGTGTCGATGCTTCGGTCAGTAAAAGGGGATTTTTCGCCAATCAGTTTGTGGTTAGAGGATTTGTTTCTGGAAACACCCGAAAAAACGGGCTCGAGATTGACACCCAAAGTTTCCTTGATCGGGTAAATGTTTCTCGAATTGAAGTGGTGAAAGGCCCGGCCGCCGTGCT
Source organism: Opitutales bacterium (assembly GCA_965250065.1). Taxonomy (GTDB): domain Bacteria; phylum Verrucomicrobiota; class Verrucomicrobiia; order Opitutales; family UBA2995; genus JAABVD01. The sequence goes on along the minus strand of OZ252288.1, from coordinate 2,656,535 downwards.
TTATGGAGTTGGTTCCCCGGGTGGAGTTGTCAACGTCATTTCCAAGCAACCCTTACCGGTAAAGAAGGGCTCGCTTCGTACGAGTATCGGACAGGGAAGCTTTTATCGTGCAGAACTGGACTGGAATATCCCGATGAATGAAGAAAATACATTTCTTGCACGTGTTACAGCCGCTTGGGGCACCTATGATTCGAGTCTGGAATTTGGCGACCGAGAAGTCATGAGCCTAAATCCCTCATTTTCGTGGTTGTTTTCACCGAATACGAAACTGACTTATATCTACGAATATCAGTATTCGCCTGACCAGGTCTATACCAATGAAAGAATGCCATTACGCAGGGAGTTGGTTCCCACGCCGACTGAGGCCAATCCAGATGCGATGAGTCTGGGGGCGGTTGAATTTGTGACAGGTTTTCCTCCGGGAAATCGTTTTAATGTCGCTGGGCCAGATGCGGTGCGAACCGATACCATCAGGTATCATAACGCCAATCTAGTTCATTCATTTTCTGATGACCTGACATTACGCCTGAACGGGGTTAGAATGGATTACGATCAGGCCCGCATTACTCAGTTCACGGCTTTCTGTAATGAAGCAACCAATGAAGCATGTGTGGATAGCCTGATTCCGATACAGTCGCATTTCGTCGATCGCCCCGCCACAACGAAGAATTTCCAGGCAGATTTACTATGGGACTATGGTTTAGCGGACGACGAGGTCAATGGGCGCATTGTATTGGGTTACCGCTACGATTGGAACAAGCAACACCGTGACATCTGGCGAGGGCGTGCCGGCACGAATATCTTTGGTGACCCGGTCCCTGGACGAGGCTCCGTCAGCTTTAAGAACCCTACGCCTGAAACCTACGACCTGCGGCCGTTTCCGGAATTATGGATACCTTGGGTTATAGAGGACACCAGTAGTGAAGACAGCGCACTATGGGTTATCGGAACGGCCCAGATGTTGGATGACAGGCTTGTATTTATGGGAGGCTGGCGCCGTGATCAGACGGAAAAAAGCACTTTTTTCCGTGAGGACAATCGACCGTTTGGAGGTCGGCCGGGCGCAGATAGAACCTCAGGAGCCAGCGAGCCGCTAGAAAACTATCAACTTGGGATTACCTACGATTTCACCTCGCAAGTGACGGGATATCTCTCGTTCACGGAATCGGGTCAGCTCAATGGTAGATTTCCAGATAATCCCCAACAAGGTGAAGGGTGGGAAGCGGGCATTCGCTGGGACCTAAGGGAAGGAAGGTTTGGTGGAGCCATTAACATTTTTGACATGGAACTCGTTGATATCCAGCGCTTCAATCCCCTTTCAAGTTTTGATCCAAGCATTCCCGATTTCGCCTTAAGCGGAAAAGAGGGCAATGATGGCTTTGAAGTAGAAATATGGCTTCAGTTGACTGATGAATTTAAGCTGCTAGCCAATTTCATAGACCAGAATCCAGTCGTTCTGAGCAGCGCTGAAGCACCGTATTTAGAGGGCCAGACCATCGAAAATGCCTTTGAAAATGAATTGAATCTATTCGCTCGCTACGAGTTTTTGGAAGGTCCGGCGACGGGTCTATTCATAAAGGCGGGGATCCAAGACCGTTCCGATGTTCGTCCCTATGGAGGCAATGCAAGTCTTTGGCGGGTAGTAAACGACGGTTATACCCTTATTGATTTTGGCGCCGGCTACTCCTGGAAAAAGGATGGGCGGGAGCAGTGGAGGTTTGAAGTCGACATTAAGAATGCCACTGATGAAACCTACATTGATTGGCAAAGATTTGGGGAACTCAGGCGAATCATTGGAACGTTGTCTTATTTTTGGTGATAACCAGGTGTTCTCTACGAGAAACCAGTTGAGGCTTCTAAACATACAAATTCTCACGGGGAGCGGGACCAACCCTGTTTATATCACTAACCCGCATGTCTCACTACCGAGCGAAAGCGACATCACCCAATTTTCTACTGCGCTCCGAAATATCGGCACGGGTGCGGCCCTCGATCTTCGTTCGCTCGCTACGAATTGTGTGATGTCGCATTCGCTCGGTATGCGAGATATCCAGGCTAATTATTTCGCTGCGATACGTGTAGACAATTTCCTGGTTTTTTGCTAATGTGATCAATTACTTATGTCCCTTACACCGGAATCAACAGAACAACTCATCTACTGTTGCTCTTCATGAAGAATCCCGGAGCAGTGTTATACATAACTGAGAGTAATATGAGGTTAAAATTTATAATTTGGATTTCTTCTGATGTTATGAGGTAATACAAATCTGTTAACGCTGTTTTATGGAATCGGTTTTCAAAGTCTTATTTGCTTCCAGGATGGTCCTGTTTTTTGTCGCAATTGTGGCTATACTCGCAGGCTCAGGCGCTTCGCTTATGGCCCAGGAGGATTCATATTCGGAAGGTGAAAAACTGTTTGCACTGAAGGTAAAACCATTGCTCAAACAGAAGTGCTTTGCCTGTCATGGCGGGGAAGATAAAATTAAAGGCGATCTCATTCTGACCAATCGCGAGGACATGCTGTTGGGTGGGGAGTCCTCGGATGAAGTTCTGGTGCCGGGCGACGGCAATGGAAGCCTGATGTATATCGCTACGACCCGGACCTTGGAGGACTACGAAATGCCCCCTAAAGAGGCGGACAAGCTGACAGAAGAGCAAACCTGGCTGATCCGCGACTGGGTCGATGCCGGGGCGCCCTGGCCCTCTGAAGAAGATCAGGCCATCATTCAGGAAAATTATGCCGAGGGAGTCATCGTGCAAACCAGCGGGGGCCTGGATGACGATTGGACCTACCGTCGCTACAAGGAAGAAAATCTGTGGGCTTATCAGCCAATAAAAAACCCGGATCCGCCGACAAAATCTAAGAGAGTCCACCCCGTCGACGCATTTATCAACCAGAAGCTCTACGACATAGGATTGAGTCCGGCTAAATTGGCCGGTCGCCGCACGCTTATTCGCCGTGCCACTTTCGATTTGATCGGCCTGCCGCCTACTCCTGAGGAAATGAACGATTTTGTTCGTGATCGTTCATCCGATGAAAAGGCTTTTGCCAAGGTGGTGGATCGTTTGCTGGCTGACCCACGCTACGGCGAGCAATGGGGTAGGCATTGGTTGGACGTGGTTCGTTATGCGGATTCAGCCGGATTTTCTAATGATTATGAACGCACGAGTGCCTGGCGGTATCGGGACTACGTGATCCGTTCGTTCAACCAGGACAAACCCTTCGATCAATTCATAATGGAACAAGTGGCCGGTGATGAATGGGATTCCGATAACCCAGAGGCGATATTGGCAACCGGCTTTTTGCGGATGGGACCCTGGGAGCATACCGGTATGTCGGTGGCTCGAATTACCCGGCAACAATTTCTCGACGATGTGACCGACAATGTGGGGCAGGTTTTTTTGTCGCATCCTTTGCAGTGCGCGCGCTGCCATGATCACAAGTTTGACCCGATTCCGACCAAGGATTATTACCGCATCCAGGCCGTATTTGCCACAACCCAATTCGCAGATCGTAAAGTTCCGTTTCAAGAATTCGAGACCCTGGCCGGATTTGAGGAGAAGGCGGTAATGGAAAAGCGTCTGGCTTATTACTCCGAAATGCGAGACGTCCTGGTCGCGAAGTCCTCGAAGGCCACTGAAGAATGGTGCCGTAAAAACGGCGTTCCGTTTGGAACCCGACGGGAACTGACCCAGCGAGGAGTTCCTGAGGATAAACTTCCTCCCCGCAATTATGGACTCACGTTGGAGGAGCTCGGCGTTAAAAAGGTAGGTGAAAAAAATGTAACACGCACAAACTTCGAGATGAAGAAGTTCGAGCCTTATGCATTTTCAGTTTATAGCGGCGTATCTCCGGAGCAACCGGTGAGGTCGGGCAGCATGATGCAAATGCCGGCCGATCCCATGGCCAAGGGCGAGGTGGAATCATCCCATATTCTTACCGGCGGCGATCCCTTTGCTTATGCTGAAGAAGTTACCCCCGGTGTGTTCAGTACCTTGCCCGATTCCAACGACACGCTGGAATCGAATGACTTTAACCAAATCCCAGAAACCGTCGAAGGCCGGCGACTGGCCTTTGCCAAGTGGTTGGCCAATCCGAAAAATACTTTGGTTTCGCGATCCATGATCAATCGTATCTGGCATTATCACTTTGGTCAGGGAATTGTGGATACACCCAACAATTTCGGAGCTATGGGTGGTAAGCCCAGTCACCCGGAGCTTATCGATTACCTGGCGACGCGATTTGTGGAATCCGGATGGTCGGTGAAGGAGATGCACCGGCTCATCATGTCGTCCAAGGCCTATCGCCGATCTACGGAATATAAACACCGTGATCGCCTGGCGGAGAAGGATCCCAATGGAAAATCGTACGCGACCTTTAAACAACGTCGCCTGAGTGCTGAGGAAGTCCGCGATAGCATGCTCTACGTATCCGGCGAGCTTAGCGCCTTGGTTGGAGGTCTTCCTGCGCTACCTGAGATTAACAGGGATGTTGCGACCCAACCTCGCCAGGTCATGGGTTCCTACGCCGCTTCCTATGAGCCGGCCCGGACGCCGGAAGAGCGCAACCGCCGTTCGGTTTATGCCAAAAAAATTCGTGGTCTAAGAAATCCGTTTATGGAGGTGTTTAACCAACCAAGCCCGGACGAATCCTGCCAAGCGCGCGAGTCCTCCACCATTACGCCCCAGGTCTTCAGTTTATTTAATGGCGAGGACACATTGAACCGCTCGGTTGCTACAGCGATCGATTTGTTGGAGAAAAACAAAAGCCGTAAACGGGTTGTGGAAGACCTCTTTCTTCGGGCCTTTGGGCGTAAGCCCGATCGCTCGGATATGAAACTCTGCCTCGACCACTGGGATAAAATGGAGAAGCGTCACGCAGGCCTTGAATTTCCTCCGCGTGAGTTTCCTCGTGAAGTGGAGCGCTCGGCTGTAGAAGAAATGAGCGGCGATCCTTTCACCTTCACCGAAATCCTCTTCGGTTACGACGATTACGTGCCGGATCCTGGATTGGCCGATGTGGATATTGAAACGCGTGCTCTCGCTGATCTCTGTTTAGTTGTTTTCAATTCTAACGAATTTGTGTATGTGTACTGACGATCAAATGATTTGTATCGTTGCTTTTAGGGGTAGGGCGGTTTTGGCAAAACCGCCGCTTCCACAACGGCTCGCTCGGCGATCGAGCCCTACCTTTTTCCATGTACCGAGCGAACGCGACACCCTGCCAATTCGAATTCACTTATTAGGCCATGAATAAGAAAATACAACGCGAGCTTCTGCGAAACATGGCTGCCGCTAAATCCCTGAACCGCCGTGATTTTATATACAGCATGGGCGCCAGCCTGGGAAGTATTGCACTGGCCAGCATGCTGCCGAGGGAATTGTCGGGTGCGACCACCAATGCAGGTCCTCTGGCGGTTAAAGACCCTCATCATCCGGCCAAGGCCAAGAACGTGATCTTCCTCATGATGGAGGGAGGCCCCAGCCATATCGATACCTTTGATCCCAAGCCACAGCTCAATAACATTCATCTTCAGAAATTTACACGCAGCGGAGAAAATAAGTCGGCCATGGAAAGTGGAACGCGCTATTACGTGCAGAGCCCCTGGAAGGCCAGACAGGAGGGACAATCCGGAGCGTGGATGACCGAAAAGTGGGTTCATTTGGCCGATGTGGCGGATGATATCTGTTTTTATCGCGGATGCCAGGCCGAGTCGGTTAATCACCCAACAGCCTTGTTTCACATGAATACGGGCAATCGTTTTGGGGGTGATCCGGCCATGGGTTCCTGGGTGACCTACGGATTGGGTTCTGAAAACCAGGACCTTCCCGGGTTTATTGTTTTGCCGGAGCTTTCCTACCCTCAAGGCGGTTCGCCCAATTGGGGTAGCGGTTTCTTGCCTGCGCATTTCCAGGGAACGCCGCTTCGTCCGCAGGGGACACCCATTCTAGATTTGAAACCACCAGCCGGAATCACTGCAAAGCACCAAAGAGAGAACCTGAACTTGCTCAGCCGCTTTAACCACGATCACCTTGAGGAACATCCCTGGCAGGACGACCTGCAGGCACGCATGGCCAATTACGAGTTGGCTTTCCGCATGCAGATGCAGGTTCCGGGAATTTTGGATATCGACCAGGAAAATGAAAAGACCAAGGAACTCTATGGTATTGGAAATGATGGTACAGATGCTTTTGGCAGAAAAATGCTGCTGGCCCGCAGGCTGGTGGAAAAGGGAGTGCGCTTCATTCAGGTCTATTCCGGTGGATGGGATTCCCACGACTTTCTCCAGCGTGCTCATGGCGCTCGGATCACCAGTATCGATAAACCGATTGCTGGATTGATCAAGGACCTCAAAACGCGCGGCATGTTGGATGATACCCTCATAATCTGGTGCGGTGAATTTGGACGCAGTCCTGATAACGGGATCCGCGATGGTGGAACTACCTATGGGCGCGACCACAACTCCAAGGCTATGGCCATGTGGTTTGCCGGTGGCGGGGTTGCCGGAGGGACGACTGTGGGAGCCACCGACGAGATTGGGGCGGAAGCCGTTGACGTGATTCATCCTATTCGCGATGTGCATGTGACCTTGCTCCATTTGCTCGGGCTCGATGACAACCGCTTGACCTACTTCCACGCCGGTCGTTTCCAGCAACTCTCCCAATTTGGCGGCAAGGTGATCCCCGAACTGATTGCCTAACCTGGATATCTCACTACCGAGCGAATGCGACATCACCCAAATTTCTACTGTGCTCCGGAATGTCGGCACTGGAGCGGGCTCTGATGAAGGCAGCAAACATTGTCTCGGGGAATTCCTCAGGTCGCGGAGGAAGGGGTCAAGCCTTGCATTTATGCATGGCTGCAAAAATGCAAGGCATGACCCCGACATTAGCATTCGACCTTAGTTCGCTCGCCACGAATGGTAAGCTGTCGCATTCGCTCGGTAGGGTGATGTCGCATTCGCTCGGTAGGCGGGGTGTCGCACTGGCTCGGTTGCGAGATATTCGGGTCAACAATTGGATTGCCTTGGCCGGAAAAACCGCCATCAAGTCATCGGTTTCACATGAAACTCAAGTCCGTTATTTCCGCAATTGCCATCGTGAGCGCTGGTTTGGGCTGGGGACTTTCCGCACAGCAGGAAGACTCCGATTTGCCATTGATCGAATTGGCTCCGCATGAAACGTCCGGTCAGCGCATTGCATTGGAGGAGTCTCTTTCGACCTTCAGCATGCCGGTTTCCGCCCTTAAATTTGAGCCCCTCGTCGACGTGCAGTCGCGAAATTCCGTAGAGAGTCAGGGCGACGTCACCATACGAGGCGGAATCTTTGAAAATACCGGATTCATATTGGGAGCCGCTACCTTGTTCGATCCGCAGACCGGGCATTACTTTGCCGAGATACCGGTGGCGCCGAACATGATTTCCTCCGCCCGTATACTTACCGGGGTGGAAAATGCCTTTGCCGGGTTTAATTCCGGGGTTGGTTCGGTGCAATTCGGTTGGCAACCGATTCAGCCTTTGCAGGAACTGGCCCTCGGATTGGGAGAGGATGGTCTCTTTTACGGGCGTGCTTATGGCGCCCACGCCGATGCTACCGGCGATCGGCGTTACGGGTTTGATGTGGAAGTGGCGCACTCCGAATCGGATGGCGCCATTGCCAATGGAGATCACGACTTCGACCGCATCAGCGGAAGGTTCCAGTTGTCTAACGACCGGTCACAAACCGATTTATTCTATGGCTACCAAACGAAATTTTTTGGCTGGCCCAATATGTACACGCCTTTCGGCGTACCAGAGACCGAGGACCTGGAAACAAATTTGCTTTTCATCAATCATTCTGTCGAAGGCGAAGACTATGGGTTAGAACTCAGCGGTTATTACCGACGGCATAAGGATGACTATGAATTCGATCGTGGCAATCCCGGCGCCTTCAATCCTTTTGAGCATGAAACCAGGGTGAAGGATATAGCGGCGGAAGGATTTTGGCTTCTGAATGATTGGGTTGTGAAGGGAAAAGTGGAGTGGGTGGACGATGAGATCGAATCGACCTCACTCACCTTTGGTGACTTCATGAGTCGTTCCTATTTAAAGTATGGGTTAATGGCCGAAACTTCATTCGGCTTGACGGGTGCTGGGGAGTGGAGGGCCATGGGTGGAGTGGTTCACAACGACAACAATCGTGGGTCCGGGGATACCTCCCCCGTCTTTAAACTCGTCTACCAGGCTCCTCCCTCGGTGGACCGTTTATGGCAAATTTACCTGGATATTTCCGAAGCGAGTCAAGTGCCGGGCTACACTGCCATCGCCTCCAATCCAAGTGGTGGACTCTTTCGCGGCAACGAAAACCTGGGGCGGGAGACTTCCCGGAATATTGAAATGGGTTTTCTGACCCAAGGGGAGCGTTTTGTCTTTCAGGGGGCGGTATTTGTGCGGGACGACGAGGATCTGGTTGACTGGACCTTTACGGAAGGAGTTTTCGGGCGTAGGGCCAACCACGTGGACATTGAAACTACCGGCTTGGAACTCTTGGGCGAACTCTCGTTTGATCGGGGTCGGGTGGTGGCTGGTTACACGTTGTTGTCAAAGTCCGAGGATTACGGTGATGCGCTGGTCGATGCCAGTTTTTACGCTCTCAATTTTGCCCGGCATCGACTGACGCTGGCATTGATTTACCAATGGATGCCCGGGCTGGAAATTCGTTCCGACAATGAGGTGCGGTTACAAGAGAAAAACGCTCTGCGTTCCAACGGAGTGGACGATACGGTTATATCTTCTTTGGGCCTCTTCTACTTCCCCGAGTCTGTGGAAGGACTGGAGTTTAGCCTGGCGGTGGAGAATTTATGGGACAGCAACTTTGAAGAAATTCCTTCCGTCCCGGCCAGCCCGCGGCAAGTATCTGCCAGCGCGGTCTATCGGTATTAGTATTAGCTCCAGAGTAATGGATTTAAGTTGTAGGAGCGGCTTTACGCCGCGATTGCTTCGAGGCTGTTTGGTGGGATCGCGGCGTAAAGCCGCTCCTACAGTGGGATCGCGGCGCAAAGCGGCTCCTACGATGGGATTGCGGCGTAAAGCCGCTCCTACGATGGTTCGAAATGAAGTTTCAAATCCCGGATTCTAAAACGGTTTTCCCAGGACGAGGTAGATGATAAGGACAAGGGCGATGAGGGGAATTTCGTTAAACCACCTCAGGGCCTTGGAAGACCAAGTTAACCTTCCCTGGCCGGCTTTCTTAACCAATCCGAAAGTCATGAGGTTGTAGCCGATGAATAGCACTACGATGCCGGTCTTGGCATGCAGCCAGCCCTGCCCGGCGAAGAATCCCATTTGTATGCCTACCCACAGTCCTGTAATGAGGGCTATGGGCATCATGACATTGCCAAACGCGAACAATTTGCGGGCCATGATGTATAGTCGGCTCACGGATTCACCGGCGGTCTTGCCCTCGGATATATGGACGAGAATTCTCGGCAGGTAAAAGAGGCTGACCATGTAGGCCATGACTGAAACGAGGTGGATGACTTTTAACCAGATGTAGAGTTGCGCATTCATAGGCTTGATTTAAATTTTAGGTTCTTCGAGGCGGCAGTTTTCGGGTTAGATTTTACCAATGGCGCCACCGTAGACCGCGTGCCTCCCCAACTCCTCCTCGATGCGAAGCAGTTGATTGTATTTGGCGATGCGGTCACTGCGCGACAGGGAGCCGGTTTTGATTTGACCGGCATTGGTAGCCACCGCGATGTCCGCGATGGTGGTGTCTTCAGTCTCACCGGAGCGGTGGGAAATAACTGCAGTGTATTTGTTTTCATTGGCCATTTCCACCGCATCGAATGTTTCGGTTAAAGATCCGATTTGGTTTACCTTTACCAGTATGGAGTTGGCCACTCCCATATCGATACCTTTTTTGAGGAAGGAGGTGTTGGTTACAAAGAGATCGTCACCTACGAGTTGGGTGTTGTCTCCCATTTCTTCGGTCATATGCTTCCAGCCCGTCCAGTCGTTTTCATCGCACCCATCTTCAATTGAAATGATGGGATACCTGGATTGCAGGTCCTTGAGAAAAGCGACCATCTGCTGGTAGGTCTTTTCTGAACCATCGGATTTTGAGAAGACGTAACGCTTTGTCCCGCTGTCGTAAAATTCGGAGGAGGCGACGTCCAGGGCGAGGAAGATTTCCTTCCCCAGTATGTAGCCTGCCTTCTTCACGCTGGCCGCGATGACTTCCAAGGCCGCTTCGTTGGACTCGAGATTTGGTGCGAAGCCGCCTTCGTCGCCCACGGCTGTAGATAGATTTTTCCCTTTGAGAACCCCTTTAAGGGCATGGAAAATCTCCGCCCCCATGCGCAGCGCTTCGCGGAAGGACGTGGCGCCCTTGGGCACGACCATGAATTCCTGGATGTCGATCGGCGCATCGGAGTGAGCCCCCCCGTTGAGGATGTTCATCATAGGCACGGGCAGCACGTGGGCGTTGGTACCACCCAGGTAACGGTATAGAGGAAGGTCGAGAGCCAGGGCGGCGGCTTTAGCCGTAGCCATGGAGACCCCAAGTATTGCATTAGCGCCCAGTTTCCTTTTATTGGCGGTTCCATCCAGAGCGAGCATGGTCTTGTCGATTCCGATCTGGTCGACCGCATCGCGTCCCAATAGCTCCTTGGCAATCTTCGTATTTACGTTGTCGACGGCCTTGAGCACGCCTTTTCCGAGGTAGCGTTTCTTGCCGTTAATCCCGCTTGGTAGTTGTTCTTCGGCTACACGGCCGTCCCGCAACTCGAGAGCTTCGTTTACGCCGGTGCTGGCTCCGGAGGGAACGGCGGCGCGACCGATGACGGCGCATTCCAATTCGACGTCGACTTCCACGGTGGGATTACCCCGGGAATCGATGATTTCGCGGCCACGGATATCGGTGATAGTTGTCATAGTCTTTTTATTGCTTCAGCGTTCCGATAAAAGGCCAGAAGTTTTGCGCAAGTCCTCCTGCTGTCAACGCCATTGCCGAACTATCTGGAACCGTCGGGGTAATGCGGAGGGGTGAGACCCTTGGGAGGTCGTGGGGGAAGGGGTTACGAAGAATTAGGAATTAGGAATTGGGTGGGGAAGAGTTTCTGAGATTCTGAGGTACCGAGATGCTGAGAGGGAGAATCCGAGGGGAGGTTACCACGGATTACACGGATGAACACGGATAAGGAAAGGGGTGGAGAGGGAGGGAGAGGAATTAGGAATTGGGAATTAGCGCCATTCGGGTCAAACCTTACATCTCGCATTGACATGCAAGATGTCAAGGAATGACCCCGACGGAGCATGCGGATTGTCGAGGAATGACTTGGACGGGCCCTTCATACACAAATTCAAGACGACTGACCCTTTAAAGCATAACTTTTTACGGCTTGGCCCGATCAGCTCTCGAATGGCCCAGGTGGCTTTTTTCTGACCAACAGAAGGATTTGTCAAATGCTTGCCTGCTGCAAGGCGGGGAAGTAAAAGGGTTGCTTTTTGCTGGTTTGTCGGCGTTGCTATTAAACCGATGAAGTTAGACTTGGTCCCTTGCCGCTACTCGTCGAATGAAATGTGATAATCTGAAATACAACCTGACATGGCCTGGAATGGCGCTTTGTTTGCTTCTGCAGAGGGCGCCGCTACTCAAATGCCTGGTGGCAGCGGAATTTGCCTTGGCTCCGCGGGTGTTGCACGTCGCGAAAGTGCTCTTAACACCAGCAGTTTCGGTAGGCATTTACAACACGGTCACGGGAGCAACCGGGGATTTTATAGTAAAGGGAAGCGCCGAGGGAACGGTGGGTGAAAACTTGGCGGTCGCCGTTCAGGCAGATAAGGCTACTCCGAGAAAAGTAGAAATTACTGGTGAGCTTCCGCCCGGTATTGTGACCAATCAGGACAGCAACGGGGAGGTGCCTAACGGTGCCTTGGTATTTTCCGGAATTCCCACCCAAGCGGGCGTTTTTTCGGTAACGGTCCGGGTGCTCACTTGGGGAGTGGAAAACGCACCCATTCGGGAAATGGATCTGGAGTTCGTCATTACATTGGCTGGGCCTGACATCACCCAAAAACCATTTAGTCAAAGGGTTTTTGCGGGCACTACGCTAATACTAGAAGTGCAATTGGCAGATGAAACCGGAGTAATTTACCAATGGCAGAAAAATGTGGGGCAGGGATTTCGAGACATCGTTGGCGCAACTGAGCGGGTTTATTCGGTTCCTAACGTGACGGTGGAAGTTGTAGGCAGTTACCGGGTTAGGGTGACGAAAAATGATGTGGTTGAGATCGTTCCCAGACCGTCCCAGTCACCCGCATACGTTACGGTGCAGCCGAAATCAGCGCTTCAAGCCTGGACCAATACCCATTTCGACGACCCGGATTCGCAAGAAGCTCAAGAATTGGGTAATCCGGATCGGGACGCACTCTCGAATTTGATTGAATTTGTTTTCGATTTGGACCCTCAGGTGCCGGATACGGGTCAGATTCCTGTGATTTCAAGTGAGATCATTCAAGAAATGTCCTACCGTGTATTCACTTTTCCTGCCCTGAACCTCAGCGCCGAAATCGAGGTCCTGGCAGAAGGTTCGGATAACCTGGACTCGTCCGAGTGGACTCCGCTAGTCGACGGGGAAGATGGAGTTGTCATTGAGCAAACCAGTGAAAATTTCGTGATAAAGTTGCCGCTTTCCACCCGCATTTTCAGCCGCCTTCGGGTGCGGGTCCTCGAGCCGTAGATTTAGCCCTTTGTCCGAGCGGCAAGCCATTCCGGCAAAGGCGGCAGGCTCGGCGCCTTAATTAGAGCCTGTTCGAAAAGCCTTTCGAGCTGGTGATATAAGGGGTTTCACCATGGACGGGCCAGCCTATGGCTTGCTGGTTTAAGGTTTCATTCTGTCGGCACTGCCGAAAGCGGGTTCTGAGCGGCCAATGGCATGGCCTGCGGCACCATTTTCATATTGGCCGCGGTTTTGAGGCATACTGATCCTGGGGTGCTTCTTTCTCCGAACTGCAAAGCGGTCAGATTCAGGCCGCCTCGACTAGTTGCTCCCCTCGTCGTTTCTTCATCACGATGATGCGGCAACAGTTGTAGGCCAGAACCTTCTCCAGCAGTTCATCCCGTACCGCATCGATGCCTCGTCGGCCGAGTTTGCCAAAGCAAAATCCATCTTTAATCGTGAACATCAGCGATTCCACTGCGGAGCGATTGCGCCGCGCCTCACGATACACCTCACTCTCCCAGTCACCCGGATCGGTCAACTTTTTGCCCTTAGCCCCACTGATACTGATGTCTTTTACCCCCATTGCCAGCACCTCATCGCGTCCCTTCGCCGAGGCATATCCGTCATCGGTGCTGACCAGTTCAGCAATCACACCGGTGCGCTCGATCGAATCGCGGATGGCCGGCACCAGCTCAATGGAGTCTGCCCCATTGCCTTGCCCTACGATCAGGGTAGTGACAAAACCCTTCTCACTGCGAACCAGTTGCGGCTTATAACCGATAACCGCATTGCGGCTGCCCTTCTTGATGTATGCCGCCGATCCGTCCGATAGACTGAGCACTTTCTGGGTAGAGGGAAGCTTCTTATCATTAAAGACTCGGTCATGGCCATATTGGACAACCCGATTGGCATCGGCAATATCGCTTCGGATTTGTTCCCATATCCGCTGCAAAAGCACTCGGCGAGTCGGCGGCAGGGTTTCGATCAACAAGCCCTGTTCAAAACGATTCAGTTGCTCCGCCAAAGAGCTTGCAACCTTCTTGCCGCGCTTGAGCAACCCTCGGTAGTGTTTCTTAAGCTTGCCCCTCGACTTCGGTCGGCCCGCGGCCAGACAAATCTTAAACTGCAGCTTGACCATCTGCTCCAACCAAGTCGGCACCCATCCCTTGCGAAAATCCTCCAGCCCAAATAGGTGCAGCTTTTGCCCCAAACGATGCCCCCGCATCAAAAGACCCGTAAGCATCTTGCCATCAGTAGGCCAACTGCTATTGGCCTTCACCGAGGTGCTGTCCACGGTCAGCTTCTTAAAATCGTCCAACTCCTCTTCGGCTATAAGGGCTATCTGGCGGTCCAAGATCAGCTCGCGCGTGGCATGGGTGAGCAGGTTCACGTTCTCCAGAATCGTCGTCACCGGCGGCATCACAAGGCCCCGACTGTGCAAAAATCCATACAGGCTCATCGACTCGCACAGAAACCGCCGTGCCTGTTTGGTGGTCAAGGACCCGAGAAATCCACGAATCATCAAGAAAACAAACACCGCATAGGCCGGCATCCGCGGTCGGCCAATCCCAAGCTCCAACTCTGTAGCCTCGATGTCGTTGTGCTCGATCTTGAGCGCTGGCAGCTCAGCCGTGCGGCTCTCATAGAACCGGCGATCTGCCAAGCGAAGTTTCTTCTTCTCGCGCGCATGGGCATCCAGATCTTCGTCGATGGCATTGATTATCTCTGGGGAATATCGGGCCAACTTTTCAATTTCATGGAGAAAATCACGAAAGTCTGTGTCCGGAAGCGGCAGAAATAGGTTGCAAAGAGGCGAGTAATCGCTTGTGTTGTGTTTTGTCGCACATGTTGGCATGTTTAGCTCCTTTTTTAACGTAAGTTGTTAAACGCTAGCATGTTGCGATATATTTTATCAAGCCCAAAAGCTGATTTTTCTCAAGTTTTTCTTGCGCTTTTGCACCTCCTTGTGGCCAATCAATACCTTTTCGGATAAGGTCTAATTAGCTGAACGGGTAGGGCGGTTTCGCCGCAAACCGCCAATATCACGACGGCTCGCTCGGCGATCGAGCCCTACCTTTATTAACTGAACGGGTAGGGCGGTTTCGCCGCAAACCGCCAATATCACGACGGCTCGCTCGGCGATCGAGCCCTACCTTTATTAACTGAACGGGTAGGGCGGTTTCGCCGCAAACCGCCAAAATGCGGGCTAACCCAGTTTCTTTTTCAGGTAGGGTCTGGTGGGGCTGTTTTCGCATTTTAATAGGCCATTTACCGTTCCTTGGTAGAGAATGTAGCCACCTTTATCTCCACCTTCGGGCCCGATTTCGACCAGATAGTCGGCTTCAGCCAGAAGGTCCAGATGGTGTTCTATGACTATCACGGTATGGCCTTGGTCTACCAACCGGTGCAGGACGTGAATCAGCTTTTCACAATCACTGAGGTGCAGACCGATGGTGGGTTCCTCCAGGATGTAGAGGTTGTGAAATTTAATGGCCCGACTTTTATCCCGAAAGCTGGGCAGGCCTTTGGCCAGTTCTCTGACGAGTTTCAAGCGCTGAGCTTCTCCCCCTGAAAGGGTGGGGCTGCTTTGGCCTAAGGTCAGGTAGCCCAGCCCGGTTTGCGCCATGAGGGAGAGCATGTCGCCAAGTTGGCTGTGAGTTTTAAAAAAATCCGCCGCCTCGTCGAAGGTCATGTTCAGAATATCGGCGATGGTTTTGTCCTTCCAGCGGATGTCTTCCAACTCCGGCCCGTAGCGCGATCCGCCACAATCTTCACAAGTCATGTAGGCGTTGGGCAAAAAATTCATCTCCAGTTTTATTTGTCCCAATCCCTTACAGGTTTCACAGCGGCCTCTGGCTGTATTATAAGAAAATGTAGAGGTATCCATGCCCCGCATTTTGGCTGCTGGGATGGAGGCAAAAAACCGGCGTATGATATTCATGGCGCCCATGTAAGTGGCGGGAGTTGATCGCGGTGTTTTGCCGATGGGATCCTGGTCAACTTCGATAACGGCGCGGAAGACAGCGCCGTTAATCAGTTGCCGAAACGGCTTTCCCGCATGGGTGTTGGGCAATGCTTCCGTCGCGGAAAAATCCGATTCATCCAGTTTGTGGATGTTTCTTCGACGGGCGCAGTCTACCACTGGACGAAGCAGATCCCGAATGAGGGTAGATTTACCGGCGCCGGAAATGCCACCGACCATGATCAGTTTATTTAGCGGCAAGACCAGGTCGTTGCCTTTGAGATTTCTGAGCCTGGCTTTCTTGAGGACCAGCCAGTCCTGTGGCTTTCGGCTCCTCGGCTTATAAGGCTCGGGCAATTTGCGGTAATGCCCCCGGATGGGGTGCGGGATGCCGTGTTTGAGATACTGACCGGTTAGGGACCCAACTGTGTTGAGGATTTCCAACATTGAACCGTTGGCCAACACTTCGCCCCCCTTGGTTCCCGCGCCCGGACCGAGGTCGATAATGCGGTCTGCCTGTTGCATGGTGTCGTCGTCGTGTTCGACTACCAATAAGGTATTTCCGCGCGACTTGAGGTCTTTAAGAGACTCGATGAGGCGTGAATTATCGCGAGCGTGCAAGCCGATAGAAGGCTCGTCGAGGACATAAAGTACTCCGGACAGATTGGAGCCAAGCTGGGCGGCCAAGCGGATGCGCTGAGCCTCACCGCTTGAAAGGGTGGCGGTTGGACGGTCCATGCCGAGGTAATCGAGGCCGACTTGACCCATGAATTTTAATCGCTCCCGAATTTGGGGAATAATATCGACGACGACTGCCTGGCCTTTTTTGTCCAGTTTGAGATCTCCAAGTTTAGCGAGCAAGTCTCCGGGCGGAAGTTTAAGGAGCTGGGGGAGTGTCAAGGATGGACCCTGCCTAAAATTGAGATGCACGTTGCGCGACAAGGCATTCAACCGTTCACCTCTACACGTTTGGCAAGTTTCCATAAACCATTTGCGATTGGCCGGCGGATCTTCTTCCCGGTACCAGATATTGCCGTTTCCATTGCACTCCTGACACCAGCCCTTAGAGCTGTTCCAGGAGAAGTGTTTGGGATCCAGCTCCGGATAAGCTTGGCCGGTTATGGGGTCTACGCGTTGGGTTGAAAGCCAAGTGAGTATATCACCCTGCCAATTCAATAGCATGGCCGATCCCTTTCCAAGTTGAAGAGCGCGGCTGAGGAGTTGTGATAAATCGACCTCGGTATAGGTCCCTTTCGGCAGGTTCGAGCGCCTCAGGACGGGGGAGCGGTTCGTGCCCAGGTCTTCTAAGATGACCTCGATATCATGCTCCTGGTAGCGCGAAAGCTTTTTAAATTTGTCTACTTCTATGAATCGTCCATCCACTCGCATAAGGGCAAAACCCTGTTTGGCAATCCAAGTGGCAACAGGTTCATGATGGCCCTTGCGGCCGCGGACCAGTGGGGCGGCCAGGTAAAGGTGTTTTTCCCTTTTCAACTTGGGTTGTTTCAGCAGTTTATGGAGATGCCTCACCAGCGCAGGGTGGCTCATTGACACGACCGGAAGTCCCGAGGCAGGTGAATGCTGAATA
This sequence comes from Opitutales bacterium, assembly GCA_965250065.1. Classification (GTDB taxonomy): domain Bacteria; phylum Verrucomicrobiota; class Verrucomicrobiia; order Opitutales; family UBA2995; genus JAABVD01. The sequence goes on along the minus strand of OZ252288.1, from coordinate 2,639,282 downwards.
CCCAGCCGCGCATAGAGTAAACGAAGGTATTGGGCTACTTCGGTGATGGTGGCCACGGTCGATTTTCGGCTCCCGCGAGTGACCCGTTGCTCGATCGCTACGGTAGGCGCTATTCCGCGCAGGTCATCAATGTCGGGACGCGGCAACTGTTCTACAAACTGCCGGGCGTAGGCCGAGGTCGATTCCAGGAACCGGCGTTGGCCCTCGGCAAACACGATATCGAATGCCAAGCTGGATTTACCAGATCCGGAAACGCCGGTGACGACGGAGATTTCGTTGTGGGGAATCGTCAGCGATACGTTCTTCAAATTATGCTGCCTGGCGCCAAGGATTTGCAGACCGTTCCTTGGGGGGTGGGCAGTGGGTGGCAAGGGAGGCGAGGAAGATGCGTATTTGGCCGGCGCTTCCGCAGCGAGCAACTGCGATTGATTGACTTCGTTCTGTCCGTTGCTGCCCCGGTTCAATTCCCGAATCAAAAACGGTTGGGAGGGAATGTTTTTCTTACTGACCTGCTCCGGTGTTCCCGCGGCGATTACTTTTCCCCCCTGCATGCCAGCTTCGGGGCCTAACTCAATGAGCCAGTCCGCGCTTTTAACCAGGTCGAGGTTGTGCTCGATAACGACTACGCTGTGCCCTTGGTCAACCAGTTGGTGGAGCACCGCGATCAAGCGCTTGACATCGTGTTTGTGCAAACCGGTAGTGGGCTCGTCCAGCAGGAGAAGCGACGGTCCGCGGGTGTCCTCGACTTTGGAAAAGTATTTGACCAGTTTGAGGCGTTGCGATTCTCCGCCGGACAGGGTGTTGAGCGGTTGCCCCAGGGTGAGGTAACCCAGTCCCACCGCATCGAGAGCTTCCAGACGCGTTCTCAAGCGTGGTTGCTGGGCAAAGAAATCCAGTCCCTCCGCTACGGTTAGCTGAAGAATATCCGAGATGGATTTTCCCCGCCATTTGATCTGGAGGATTTCCGGTTTGAAGCGTTGGCCATCGCAGATGGGACAAGTGACAAATACATCGGACAAAAACTGCATTTCCACCTGTTCGTAACCGAGCCCGGAACAATGGTCGCACCGGCCATCACCGTTGTTAAAGGAGAAGTAGGCCATGGTGAAACCCTGGGTGAGGGTTTCAGTGGTGGAGGCAAACAATTTGCGCACTTCATCCCAAGCCCTTACAAAGAGAATAGGGTTGGAGCGCGGCGTTTTACTGACCGGACCCTGGTCTACCAACACGACGTCGGAAAATTCAATCGGACAACTGAGAGAGGCTATCTCCGCCGGATCATCCACCATGACTCCACGTTTTTGCCGTAGGTTTTGGTATATGACATTGTCCAGCAAAGTGGATTTTCCGGAGCCGCTCACGCCGGTAATGCATACCAGACGCTGCAGGGGGATGTGGAAATTTTGCCGGTGAATGTTGTGCTTGGATACATTATTGAATCTCAACTGCGAACTGGCGGAATGGGTTTTGGTCGACCGCATGCGAATTTTTCGCCGGGTTTTAGGCAAGGGGACCGAGCGTCGGTCAGACAGATACTGTCCGGTAATGGAAGCCGGGTCATTTAGAAGATCGTTCAGCGAACCTTGGAAAACCAGTTGGCCCCCTCCGGTTCCGGGGTTGGGCCCAATTTCCAGGACGTGATCGGCTGCGCGGATTATGGATTCATCGTGTTCGACCACGACGACGGTATTTCCCAGGTTGGTCAGGCGACGCATGATAGCGATCAACCGGTCGATGTCGCGGGAGTGAAGCCCAATGGAAGGTTCATCGAGGACAAAAAGCGTATCGACCAGCGATGTGCCCAGGCAGGATGTAAGGTTTACGCGTTCAACTTCACCGCCGGAAAGCGTCCTGGATGGCCGGTCGAGTGTCAGGTAGCCCAAGCCGACCTGATCGAGGTAGGATAACCGGGTGACGATGGACTCAAAAGCCAGATCCACGCGACGATCGCCGGATGTTTTAAAGTTATCGCGCATCAGTGGCAGCAGGTCCTGAACCGGGATGGCATAAAGGCTTGGAAGCGTATGGCGGCGCCATTGCCAGTTGAGAGCATCGGGTTGCAAGCGCGTACCCCCACAACCGGGACAACGCGTGTAGGTCCTGAAACGAGACAGGAATACTCGCACGTGCATGCGGTAGGCCTTCGTTTCCAGCCATTTGAAAAATCCTTTCAAACCGTACCAGGCCCGCGGCCACTTGTAACCCTCTTTACCATAGTTTGGATCGCCGTTTATAACGAATTCCTGCTGTTCCTGAGTGAGATCTTCGAAGGGTATGTCGCTGGGAATTTTCTTCCTTTTGCAGAAGACGAGCAGGTCTTTTTTGCTTGCGCCGTATACGGCTCCCTGCCAGGCCTTGATGGCGTCCTCCTCTATGCTTAGTTTGCGGTTGGGGATGGCCCTCCTGTAATCCACCTGGATAATTCGACCGAAGCCCCGGCAATCTGGGCATGCGCCGATGGGCGAGTTGAAGGAAAACAGAGGCGGAGTGGCCGGCCGGAAGGTTTTGCCGCTGGTGGATGCATGTAACCCCGAGGAATAGTGCCCGGCTTCTATGCCGGAAGCCTTGAAAAGCCAGACCTTTCCTTGTCCGTAGTGGAGAGCGGTTTGGACGGAGTCGATAAAACGGTGGCGGTTGCGCGAGTTTATTTTTAAGCGGTCCTGAACGACAAAAATCGGAGCGAGGTCGAGATTGGAGGGATCGATGGATTCGATGCGCTTGATCTTGCCATGGAGTAGAATTCGCGTGTAACCCTGGGCCTTGATGGGACCGAGAATTTCTTCCCATCTGAGTTGTTTCGGCCGTTCGACCGCGAAAGTAATGAGGAGTGATTGGCCCTGGTTGGCCATTTGAATCTTTTTCCAGATGCTGTGGGGATTATCATCTTCGATGCGTTCGCCCGTCTCGGGGTCGAAAAGCTGGGCCACGTGGCAGAACCAGACTTTGAAAAAGTCGGCCACCTCAGTCATAGTGCCCACCGTCGAGCGGGTGGTTTTAATCGTATTACTTTGCTGGATGGCGATGGAGGGGCGAATGTTGGAAACCGAGTCCAGCTTGGGGCGGTCGAGCAATTCCAGAAATTGCCGGGTATAAGGGCTGAAGGTTTCCACGTAGCGCCGTTGGCCTTCGGCGTGCAGGGTTTCGAATACCAGGGAGGATTTGCCGGCGCCGCTCAGGCCGGTCACCACAATCAGTTTTCCCAGGGGCAGATCGAGATCGAATCCCTTCAGGTTATTTTGGCGGATTCCGCGCAGGTGAATGAACTCATTTGCGGTTGGCATAAGGAGAGGATGAGCAGGCTAAAGTAAGCCTTATTTCATGCAACTGATTCCGAGAAAAAAGAGTCGCGGAGGAAGGGGTCAAACCTTGCATCTAGCATTAACATGCAAGATGCCAAGGAATGACCCCGACGTGGCATGAAGGATGGCGGGGAATGACCCCGACGCCGGCCTTGGTTCATAAATTCATCGTAAATTGCGTTAACTAAGGAGCATTCAGGTTTGACCCCTTCTGAACGGAAGTGGACTGTTGATTCTTCAATAACCCCCCTTCATAGCAGTGCCATTCGGGTCAATGGGTTTATGACTTAAATAATTGGCTTTCAAATTTGCAATTTAGCGCCTTTAAAACACTTCTTTCGGCCAATCTTTAGCCATGGGATCGGAACCAGGATTTCCCAATTGATTTCTTAATTTTTATATCCAAGATAATTACCCTGAATAATTCGCCTGATGAAACGCAGAAGAAAATCAAAGAAAAAGATTATTGTATTTTCCGCGCTCTTTCTAGCAGTTGCCGTCTCGATCGTGGTGGCAATTAGTCAGAAAAAGGAAGAACTGATCGAAGTAACGGTCGAAGAAGCAGAGCGAAGATCGATTACCAGCATAGTTTCTGCCACGGGTCGGATTTTTCCCGAGATTGAGGTTAAGATTTCCTCGGAAGTGGCGGGTGAAATAATTGAACTACCCGTGGTTGAAGGTCAACTGGTCAAAAAGGGAGACCTCCTGGTAAGAGTGGACCCGGATCGCTATGAGACGCAACTGCGTCAGCGTAAAGTGTCGATCAATACGGCGGAGGCAGGATCACTGGAAGCAAAAGCGCAGCGTCTGCAAGCCCAACAGGACCAGGGGCGGGTGGAGGAGCTGTTCGCAAAGGGTTTTGCCAGTGAAAAGGAGCTTGAGGATGCCCGAACCTTACTGGAAATCCGAAAGATTCAGGAGGATTCCGCTTTGCTGGAAATTGAACGAGCCAAATCATCCTGGGAAGAGGCGGAGGAAGCCTTGTCGAAAACGGTCACTTTTGCTCCTATGAATGGGACCATTTCCAAGCTCGGTTCCGAACTCGGTGAGCGGGTTGTCGGCACCGGGCAGTTTGCCGGAACTGAAATTTTGCGAGTGGCGGACCTCAGCAACATGGAGGTTCGCATCGAGGTGAGCGAAACGGATATCATCCACGTAAAGATTAATGACAAAGCCACCGTTGAGGTGGACGCCATGCCGGATGAGAAGTTCGAAGGTAATGTTACCGAGATATCCAGTTCGGCAGCCAATGTGCGGCAAAACAACGATCAGTTGACGACCTTCGAGGTGCAAATCAGTCTGGACAAACCGAGCCCGAAATTGCGCCCGGGCATGACGGCGACGGCCGACATTGAAACGGAAACGGTCGACGATGTGATTTCAGTTCCCATCCAATCGGTCACGGTGCGCAAAAAAGAAGACGTTCGAACGGCGCTCGATCCGGATGCTGAAAAGGAGGATGAGAAAAAAAGGGTATCACAAAAAGATGACGAAGCGTCCGAAGAAAAACGCCTGGCTGACGATCGAACTCGCAAGGAGAAACGGGAGGCCAAGGAAGATTTGCAGCGAATTGTATTTGTATTGAAAGATGGAAAGACAATCATGCGGGAAGTAAAGACCGGCATTGCTGATAATACCTACATTGTAATCGAGGAGGGCGTAAAGGTTGGTGAGAAGGTGATTTCGGGTAGTTATCGTGCCATTACGAGGCAGTTGAATCACGACATGGCGGTAAAAATAAAAGAGCCGGGAAAGGACAAGGATTCGGAGGATGAGAGAAGCTGAAGCTCGATTATGGTGAAGATTGGCCGAAGAGGAGTCTGGGAAATGATACAACCATATCAGGGTAGCGGGGAGCCAATTATCGACATTGGCCGGGTTGAAAAGATTTATGACCTGGGTAAGGAAAACATCGTGCGGGCATTGGATGGAGTCGATCTCAAGATTTATAAGAACGATTACGTGGCCATTATGGGACCATCGGGAAGCGGTAAATCGACATTGATGAACATGTTGGGTTGTCTGGATACACCGACCTCCGGACAATATTTCTTCGAAGGGGAGGACGTCGCCCTGATGAACGATAACGATCTGGCGTTTATCCGGAATCAAAGAATCGGATTTGTGTTTCAGAGTTTTAACCTTTTGGCCCGTGCGACAACCCTTCGCAATGTGGAGTTGCCCTTGATTTACGCGGGTTTCCCCAAGTGGGAGCGGGAAGAGAAAGCACGGCTGGTCTGCGAGCGCGTTGGCCTGGGTGATCGCGTCACCCATAAACCCAACGAGCTATCCGGCGGGCAAAAGCAGCGCGTTGCGGTTGCCCGGGCATTGGTCAACGATCCATCGATAATTCTGGCAGATGAGCCGACCGGGAACCTGGACTCCAAAACCGGTGCAGAAATCATGGATTTGTTTGATGAACTTCACCAGCAGGGAAATACGATCATCGTGGTCACTCACGAAGAGCACATTGCTTCTCACGCCCATCGTTTTGTGCGGCTCATGGATGGGCAAATTGAATCCGATCAATTGAATGGACACGGCAATTGAAACGCTTTCTGACAGAGATTGTTGAAAGTATTCACATTGCTGCCGAGCAATTGAATGCGCATAAGACGCGGGCCTTGCTTACTATGCTGGGGGTCATCATTGGGGTGCTGGCAATCACTCTGATGGGAACGGCCATGAATGGCATCGATAAAGGGGTCAACGACAGCCTGGATATAGTCGGAACGGATGTTTTTTATGTGATGCGTCACCCCTGGGATGCGGGAGAAGACGAGTGGAAATATATGCGCAATCGACCTTACATCAGAGACAACGAAGCGCCGGGATTAAATGAAATTATTTCCGAAACAAACGATTCAACTCTTTTTCGGGGAGTTTCTACGGTATTTTGGTATCCGCGGGGGGAGGTCAAGACCACCGACCACGCTGTCACCAATATCTATACCGTGGGAACGGACGAAAATTTTGAGTTCGTAAATAAAGCCACGGTGGAAGAGGGCCGGTTTTTCACCCAGGTGGAAGCTGCCGCCGGCCGTGGAGTGGTCGTTTTGGGAAATGACGTCGCCCAAGCCTTGTTTCCTTATGAGTCGGCGCTGGGAAAGACGGTTCGAGCCAAGGGGAAACAGTTGGAAGTTGTTGGCGTCTTCTCCCGCATGGGGTCTTTTTTCGGGTTAATGAGTTTCGATAATTACGCCATTGTACCATTAAAATGGTTGAGAAAACATTACAATTGGAACTGGCATACCGAGATTCGGGTAAAAATGATGGCCGGCGCAGATAAGGAGGAAGCCCGTTATGAGTTGATAGGGGCCATGCGTCGATTGCATGGGCAGGTTGCGGAGGAAGCGGACAATTTTTCGGTGAACAGTACGGATTCCATTGAGGACGACCTGAGACCGATCAAAACAGGTTTGGCCATTGCAGGTTTTGGAATAACCGGACTGGCGTTATTTGTGGGTGCGATCGGGATTATGAATATTACTTTTGTAAGCGTAAAAGAGCGTACCCGGGAAATCGGAACGCGCCGCGCGGTGGGCGCCCGGAGGTCGTCCATTTTGCTGCAGTTTTTGGTAGAGGCCGTATCGGTTTGCATTATTGGTGGACTTATTGGCCTGGTGGTTGCTTATGGTTTAAAAATGGGGCTGGACCGGGCATTTGCGAATTTTCCCTTCGTTTTTTCAATGGGTCTGATTGTTATCGCGTTGATTGCTTCGGCGACCGTTGGCATACTCTCGGGCATCGTTCCGGCAATTATTGCTTCCCGGCTGGACCCGGCCACCGCACTGCGCCATGAATAAGCGAGAGCAGTTTAAGCGTAGCAAACGCATTCACTTCTGGGAGATCGTACAAATGGGACTGACATCCCTGAATTCAAACAAGTTACGGTCTTCGTTGACCATGTTGGGTATTGCTATCGGCGTATTCTCCGTGGTAGCTGTGATGACGGCATTGTCCGCCATGCGGTCTTCTATTGACAAGGGATTGGAAGTCTTTGGCGAAGGTGTTTTTGAAGTGCGCAAAACCCCGGCGGTACAAATTAACGACGGGTGGTGGAGTTATCGACACCGGCCCAAGATCGACTACCGGCAAGCGCGACGATTCAAAATTCTTTTAGAATCGGAGTCTGAGGCTGAAGTGTGCATGCTCCTGTCGGATAACAGCGAAATTGCCCGCTACAAGGATCGTAAGACAGCCCGTAATCTCAATGTGATAGGGACCAACGAACATTACATGACCTGTTTTCCGATTGAACTGGAATACGGGAGGAACTTGACGACGGAGGATATTGAATTCAGCCGGACCGTGACGGTCATAGGTCAGGAAGTAGCCCGGAACCTGTTTCCAAACGAAGATCCACTGGGTAAAGTCATCGCACAACGAGGGGCTCGCTACATGGTGGTTGGGGTGTTGAAGGAAAAAGGGTCCGGTTTTGGCAGAAATACGGACCGAATGGTGATGATTCCCATCACCCGGTTTCTTTCCACAAACGCCCGCTTTTATTCATCCATTAATTTGGCGATAAAGGCTCCTTCCCTCGAAGTAATGCCGCAGTATCAGGACCAGGCGATTGGTTTATTGCGAGTGGTGCGCGGTTTGAATCCTGAGGATCCCAATAATTTTGAGGTTACTTCTAACGACGCCATCCGGGATATGTTCGATAAAATAGCCAAAATGGTTGGAACAGGCGGCTTGATCATTAGCGCTATTGCCCTGATGGCGGCTGGAGTAGGCGTTATGAACATTATGCTGGTGAGCGTCACGGAGCGGACGCAGGAAATCGGAATCCGCAAATCCATCGGCGCTCGCAAAGTGGATGTGCTCAAGCAGTTTTTATTGGAGGCTGTCTTTCTATCCGAAGTCGGTGGAATATTGGGGATTCTCTTAGGAATTATTGGTGGAAATGTCATCGCCCGGCAAATGGATGTAAGCATGATTTTTCCCTGGTTCTGGACGGCGGTAGCTATAATTACGTGTTCGGCAATCGGAATAATTTTTGGAATGTATCCGGCCCACAAAGCCGCCAGATTGCATCCGATAGATGCGCTTAGGTTTGAATGATTCCCCCGAGGGGCGGAGGAAGGGGTCTACCGAGGAGCTTGCTCCGACACCTCAACAAGCGAAGCGCAGAAGAACAATCTTGTTTCGAGCCGAAGGCGACACGCGAAGCCATCCTGCATTGACATGCACGATTACAAGAAATGACCCCGATGGGTATTACTCTGTTTTCCGGGGCTTCAGGATGGATTCCTTGGTTTCATCCGGAAGGTTTGAGGTTTCAATCCATTCGGAGGCCTGTTCCGGTCGGCGCCGGGTCCAAGAGTCATAAACAGACAATGCGGTTTCCGCCTGTAGTTGCGGGTCGGTAATGGTTTCCACCCAAAGCGCAGCCATTTCTGGATCTTGCCGGGATAAGCCTTTGGAAAGGGTTGCCGCCGCTGAATCCTTGGTCTCCCCGGATTCCATGGTGAGGACGTATTCCGCCGCTGTATATGGGTCCGTGCGCACCCAGGTGTTGAGAGCCGATTGGACCACTTCACTGGATGTCTCCGGATCTTCCAGGCTCATCGCCCAGTCCATGGCTTCGGTCGGATTTTCCCTTACCCAACCGGAGGCTGTGCCCTTTAATGCTTCGGCCTGTGATGCCGGATCAGAAAGGCTTTGAGCCCAGAGGGCCGCTTCCTGAGGATTTTCATTTGCCATTGACTGGGCTACGGATGAAACGGCTTCATTTCTTGCCGAGGGGTCGGATTGTGACAACGCCCACTGGGTGGCTGCCTGTCTGTTTTCGTTGACAAAACGATTGATGAGAAATCCTTCCATTCCGGGACCTCTGCCATTCCCGTCAGCGCTTTCCTGGGTGATTGCGAAATCGAGAGCGCCGCGAATGTCGTTATTGGCCCATCCCTGCATCGCCGCCAGCATCAGTGTATTGCGACCCCGTTCTTCGGCGCTGTTATTTTGAGCCCACAAAACGGCGCTTTTTGGATCGGTTTCCGCCCAGCCCGACATAACCGCCATGGAATCCCGCGTTCCTCCACCGCCAAATCGTCCGCCCCCGCCGCGACCTCGTCCTCCACCCTGATCGCTATTGGCCATGACATATTCCATGGCGGCGGGTCCATCGAGTTTACCCCAGGTGTTTAACAACAGGCTGTACATTTGCCGTTTGGCGTTGCTATCCGGAAGCATTTCATAAAGTGCGAGCGCTTCCTCAATGTTGTCCTTATTCAACCGGGAAAAGGCATCGGTCAAAAGAGACATGCGCTTGAGGGCGTTGGATTCGGCAATGGCGTTGCGCATTTGCAGGAGCGGATCGATTTCGCCGTCTCCTTTTATCATGGAATCCTCAGGCTGAGCATCGTTATCACCCGCTTGGGCCAATATTTTTCCGGCGGGGCGGGGAGCTTCTTCTACCGATTCGAGGATATTCGGACGGTAGGATGTTGGGATATCGGTCGAATTGGTAAATCGCCCAATCAAGAATGCGGCTATGAGGCTTACAGGCCAGAGGAGGAAAAGAATCGAAGTTTTGCGTTTTGGTGGTGACATTTTACGTATTAAATCGCCTCTATATTGAACCCTTTGGATGGGGAGAATCGATATTAATAACGTCAGGGATCGATCCACAGTTACATTATTTTGGCTCGGAAATTCTTGGACTAACCGACTGAATCTTTGCAAAAAAATCCGCCGATTTTTCTTCGAAGCCGAAATGCGTTTCTCCGAATTTACGCGCGCTTTCTCTCATTTTACTTCGTATCCCCGGGTCATCCCCATAGCGGATGAGAGCTGACAGGAATGCCGATTGATCCCCTGGTGATATGCCGTATCCGGATGCGCCTTCTTCAAAACATTCGCCCACTCCATTTACGAGATAGGCAACGGCCGGTAATCCGAAGCATTGGGCCTCTACGAGGAAATTGGGCAGCGATTCCTTGCCCCTTGAAGTGAGCAGGGCCAGGTCGTGTTCTGGATAGAGCGATTCTGGCGGGACGTTCTGTCTGAAGCTGACCCGGTCTTGCAAGTCTAGTCGCCCGGCCAGTCGCTGGCACGACTTCAGGGTTTTCCCGGTGCCCAGAAAGGTGCATTTCCAGGCCATGCGTTGCGGAAGCCGGGAGAGTATGAAGAGTAGCTCTTTTTGATTTTTCGACGGCCGAAACATGGCCACACATAGGAATCGGAGGTGGGGTCCATGGCCTATCCCGGTGGTATTGGTGGACGGCGCTAACAGGCAGCCATTGTGAATTACCTCGATTTTTTCAGGGGGGTGGTTTTGAACTTGCTCCAGCCAATGACGGGCATAGTGGCTGTTGGAAAAAATGGCGTCGGCCTTTTTGAAGGCTTTAAAATTGTAGGTGAAAAGCGACCTGCTGGATCGGAAAGTGGCAATTGCGCGAATGCCGGGAAACTTTCGCTTAATGCGTGGAAGGTATAGGTGGGCTACTTTTCCCATAAAGATGATCGCATCCGGCCTGAATGTTCGTATTGCCGCCAAAATTCCTGGAGCCCACTCATCGATGCGAGAATTGAAGGGCTGCAATTCTAAAAAGTAGAAGGGCGTCGGCCCGTCCGGGGTGAGAAACCCTCCAGGCCGGAAAACAATTATACCCGTATCATGTCCATGCCCTGCGCCGTACCTGGCCAAAGCCAGCGTATTTCTTTCAGTTCCCCCCATCCTGAGGTGATCCTGCAGAAAAAGGATGCGCATGCATCAATAAGTTCATGGCTTGAACCTGCGTGCAAGCCGGGAATTTGCTTGAAGCAAGGCCACTGCAAGGGAAAAATGCCATGAAAAATACCCTTGAGGAAATTGGAATTGAAGCGGGTGCGGAGGTGGGGGAAAGCGGGCTACAGGTTGCCAATGGTTAAGATATAAGCTATTTAATTTAAATATTGGAATTGCCCCCCTATTCTGTAGGAATTCTGCCTAACTATCGTTTCTGGCATGTCATCTATCTGGATTAATTACATGACGCTGATTGCATTTGGTCTCATTGCATTGCTGTTGGCTTGTACGCCCCTGTTAATCGCCAGGATACTCAGCCCGAGAAAACCAAGTGAGTTAAAGGAAGCCACTTACGAATGCGGGTTGGAATCAACCGGAGAAGCTTGGGGGAAGTTCAAAATGCAGTACTACCTCTATGCTTTGGTATTTGTAATTTTCGACATCGAGGCGGTCTTCATTTATCCTTGGGCAACCGCGTTTACCCGTATCGGATTTGGAGGTTTCCTGGCAATGAGCATCTTTATTTTAATCATGGCCGAGAGTTTGGTTTATCTCTGGCTAAAAGGCTTCCTGGAATGGAAATAATTCGATGAGCACTTCAAACTACCTAAGCGAAGATGTTGACCTGTCACCTGAGGCGACGGCAAAAGCGGGAGTTATTCTTTCCTCCCTTGACTGGATCTACAATTGGAGCAGAAGCAATTCAGTATGGCCCCTGCAATTCGGGTTGGCCTGTTGCGCGATCGAGATGATAAGCACGGCCGGATCGCGTCACGACATAGCGCGTTTTGGAGCTGAGGTGTTTCGCCCCTCTCCCCGCCAATCCGACCTCATGATCGTATCGGGAACCGTAACTAAGAAAATGGCGCCTCAAGTGGTACGCATTTACAACCAGATGCCCGAACCCAAGTACGTTATTGCCATGGGCGCTTGCGCGATTTCGGGGGGACCCTTCAAACAAGGTTACAATGTGCTGAAAGGAATCGATCGATACATCCCCGTTGATGTATACCTTCCCGGCTGCCCGCCCCGTCCGGAGGCCTTGCTTCATTCCTTAATGACGCTGCAGGAACAGATAAAAAGACAAAAATCCCTGGGAAGTAAAATTACCAATCCGGCCTACAAAGAAGGCAGGCGGGTCTACCCGGTGCCCGAATTGATGGGAGATGATCTGGCTCCTCCCTTCAATCCCGAAGTATGGACGCCTCCTGAGAAAAACCCCAACGTGGAGGATGGGTGCGCTCGACAGGGTTCGATCCCGACCTGAACAACCACTAAGACAACGATTGGGTAGATGGCCAATTTTAACCACCAATTAGTGATTCAACAATTTCCGGAGCTCGCATGGGACGAGTTTTCGGATAGCCTCATCGTACCTCCGGAAAAAGTCGCGGAGGTGGTCTCCTGGTTAAAGGAAAATCCCGCCTATCGCCTCGATTATCTCAGTTGTGTATCCGGCGTCGACTACCTCGAAAAAGAGGTAAAAACCAGAACCCGAAACGAAGAGGGTAAGTTGGTTGTCAACACCAGCATTTCTCCGGAAAAAATGGAGGTGGTTTATCATTTCTATTCCATGGAGAAAAAGACCGGACCGTTCATCGTAAAGCAACGCGCCACGTCGCGCGAAAATCCCACCGTTACCTCACTCACTCCTCTTTACCGGGGGGCCGAGTTTATGGAGCGGGAGGTCTTTGATCTCTTTGGTATTCGCTTTACGGGTCATCCGGATCTGCGACGTATTCTTATGTGGGATGCGTTCGAACATTATCCGATGAGAAAAGATTACACCCCGCCCAACGACTACGAGTACGAACCCACTCCTCACGGTGAGGTTATCGAACGTGCGAGGGAACGGCGTGAGCAATTGAAGGGGCAACCATCATGAGCCACGTCGAAGCAATGCCTGCGCGCAGTTACCACCTGAACAAAGACGAGCTTGGGGCCGACATTCTCGAGGTCGCCATGGGCCCCCACCATCCATCCACCCACGGGGTGTTTCGGATGGACCTTAAACTCGATGGGGAAACGGTAGTCGACCTGAAACCCATTTTTGGATACCTGCACCGCAACCACGAAAAAATCGCCGAAGACATCACTTACCCGATGTCCATGCCTTTCACGGACCGTCTCGATTATCTCTGTGGAATGACCAATAACTGGGCCTACGCCTTGAGCGCGGAGAAACTCATTGAAATCGAGGTTCCCGAACGAGCCGAATACATCCGCGTAATCGTCGGTGAACTCACGCGTTTGGTGAACCACTGCCTGCTGATAGGATTCTTCATCAATGACCTTGGCGCCCTCGGAACCCCGCTGCTATACGCCTTGCGCGAACGCGAAAAGATTCTCGATCTATTTGAAATCCTCAGCGGCGCTCGGATGATGGTAAACTACATTCGGTTTGGTGGTGTTCGCTGCGATCTGCCCCATGGTTGGTTAGGAGAGTGCAAGCGAATCGTCGATGCTTTCCCTGCCTTTCTCGATGAATTCGAGACCCTGCTGGCGGGAAACGAGATCATTATCACTCGTTCCCAAAACGTGGGGGTATTGACCAAAGAGGAAGCCATCAACTTCAGCATCACGGGCCCCATGCTCCGGGCCTGCGGTGTCAACTACGATATTCGCAAAGTAGACAAATACGGTATCTACGGCCGCTTCGATTTTAAAGTGCCCATCGGCGCACATGGCGATTGTTACGATCGCTTTATGATCCGTATGCTGGAGATGCGCGAAAGCGTCAAAATTCTCAAACAAGCCATCCGGGATTTGCCCGAAGGTGAGATTATGGGTAATGCACCCAAGATTTTTAGACCTGCCGCCGGGGAGGCCTATGGACGAATAGAAGCCCCCAAGGGCGAACTCGGTTTCTACCTCATCTCCGATGGCACCCCCAATCCCTACCGGTTCAAGGTCCGTCCACCTTCCTTTATCAACCTCACCGCGCTGCGTCATATGTGCGTGGGCCACAAAGTCGCCGATGCCGTAATCATTCTCGGCAGCATCGATATCGTACTGGGAGAAGTCGACCGCTAGTGTGATGTCCCAGAAATTTCTTATAAAAATACCGCAGCGATTTTTTCTGCCTCATCAAGGCGGCGTAGGTCGCTTGGGCCTGAAGGCCCAAGCGACCTACGCTAACGCCGATCGGCGGAAAAAGCGCGTGGCCCTTCCGCCTTCGCCCAAGGGCTTCGGCGAGACATGGCGGGCGAGGTGGCATGAAGCACCCTGGCGGCGTTCGCTTTACGCACAAGGGCCTTCAGGCCCGTGCTGCGAAAAGCAGCCTTGCCAGGCCATTTATGGCACGCTCGTATTTTTGAAGTTATTTCTGGGACACCACACCAGGATGAGCGTTTCCAATACAGCGCTATGAGCTTAATTGCAAAAGGGATCCTTAAAGGAATGGCGGTAACGGCCAAAAACTTTTTCCAAAGCTATTATAAAAAGGAGCGTTTCCCGACGGTGGAATATCCTGAGGAGAAATCCACCATAAACCAATTTACGCGGAATATGCCCTTCCTCGTCTTCGATGGAGATGACCCGATTGATGGCATGCGCTGCACCGCTTGCACCCTTTGCGAAAGAGCCTGTCCGCCGCAATGTATTTACATCATCAAGGATAAGGATGAAAAGGGAAAATCCATTCTGAGCCCCCGGGTATTTGACATTGATTCCTCGGTCTGCATGGGCTGTCAGCTCTGTGTCGAAGTCTGCCCTTATGAAGCCATTCGCATGGATAGCGCATTCGAACTCTCCAACGAAAACCGCTTCGAAGGCCTGTTGCTTAACCGCGAAGATCTTCTCAGGTCCAACGAGTATTACCACGAAATTCACCCCCTCGAAGCTCGGGAAACGGACGACCGCATCGCCGCCAAAGGAGCGGAGGCCGAAGCCAAGAAAAAAGCCCGCGAAAAGAGAGCCCGTTTGGTCGCCGAAGCCAAAAAAGCGGCCCAGGCCAAAGCAGCCCAGGAGGCCAAAGCCCCCGCCAGGCAGAGGGGAGTGGCTGAATCGACTCACCTGTCGGGGCAATTAAAGCCGGGCAATGGGGGAACGCAGGCTGCACCCCCAGCTATGGGTACGCCTCCTGGCGGAGAAAAAGAAGAATAACCACAACAACTCGAAAAACGTGAATAATTTCTTCGACGTCAAGCTGGTGGAACTTGGCCAATGGGTGGAGGGCTTCTTCATCGATAATTTGTCGCTGAAGTTGATCGTACACATCCTTTTGAGCACCTTGCCGCTGGCGTTGTCATTTATGGCTGCCTTCGGGTTTGCAACTTGGCTGGAACGCAAAGGACTGGCTCGCATCCAGAATCGACCCGGCCCCAATCGCGTGGGCATATTTGGCCTACTTCAGCCCGTGGCCGACGGGATCAAAATGTTGCTCAAGGAAGACATCGTTCCCGAAAGGTCGGACAAGCTCTTCCATTGCCTTTCTCCCATTCTCTTGATGATTCCAGCCTTGATTGGAGTCGGTTTTCTACCGTTGGGAGATGGACTCAGCGCATTACCGCTCGATTCTGCCATTCTCTTCTTCTTTGCCATCAGTTCTTTGAACACGATCGCCGTTTTTATGGCGGGATGGTCTTCCCGCAACAAATATTCCTTGCTGGGTGGCATGCGTGCAGTGGCCCAAATGATAAGCTACGAAATCCCGCTGGTACTTTCCGCCGTTGTCGTTATTATGTTTGCCGGTTCACTCAATGCTCAGGAGGTGGTTGCCTCGCAACAGATTTCCGCGTGGGTAGGTAGTGGAAATATAATACAGGAATTTTTCGGCCAGATTCTTGGCTGGCACGTATTCAAGCCTTGGGGATTTGCGGGTTTTGTCTTTTTCTTTATTGCCGCGTTGGCCGAAGCCAACCGTACCCCCTTCGATTTACCCGAGGCGGATTCCGAAATCATCGCCGGTCATCTCACCGAGTATAGCGGTTTCAAATACGCCATCTTCTTCATGGCCGAATACATCAGCGCTTTCGCCATAGCTGGAATTGGCGTAACCCTCTTCCTGGGAGGTTGGAGCGGTCCGGTATTTGCGGGATTGCCCTGGTTTGTGATCAAGCTTTTCAGCCTTTTTGCGGTGATGATCTGGATACGCGGCACCCTGCCGCGCCTTCGCGTCGATCAGTTGATGGCTTACGCCTGGAAGTTTCTTTTGCCCTTGGCAATCCTCAACATCTTTTTGGCAGGTCTCTACTATTTCGCGGAACGGCAATGGGGCACGGTAATTGCTCTCGTCGCTGGCTGGATATTGGGGTTTGGAGCGTTACAACTAGCCGCCAAAGGGCTTAGTCGCCTCAACAAGTCGCCGCTTATTAAAAGCAAACGCGTTTATCAATTCGCCGAATGATTATCGCATTTTACATACTGGCAACGGTGGCAATTCTGGGCGCCGTTATGGCGATCACCCTGCGCAACGTCGTTCACTCCGTTTTTTGCGTCTTGTTATTTTTCTCCGCTTTGGCCGGTCTCTTTCTGTTACTGCTGGCCGAGTTTATCGCCGCCGTTCAAGTGTTAGTCTATATCGGATCGGTGGGAATCCTCATGCTCTTTGCCATCATGCTGACCACCAAAGTCATGGGCGATTCCACCCGCACGGTCCATTCTCGGGGTTGGGCCTGGGGGGGGCTGGCGGTGGGGGCGTTGCTGCTGGGAGTGCTTTTGCCGCTCATCTCACAAACCCGTCCCGATTCCCCATCTCTGCTCTCCAATTTCAATCCGTCGGTAAGACAGCTTGGGCTAGTATTGATGGATCCTTACTTCGCATCTGTCGGCGTCATCGCCCTTTTGCTTACGGCTGGCCTGATCGGGGCGGTGGTGGCGGCTAGCAGCGCCAGTGAGACCGCCGAAGTTGCCGGCGAAACGACCACCATGCAAGGGGAGGGCAGCAGTAAAAGTGATTAACCAACCCATGGAATTATCTCTCCACCATATCCTGATACTTTCGGCCATCCTGTTTTCCATCGGCTTGGTCGGCGCCCTTACGCGCCGGCATATTATCATCATGCTAATCTGTCTGGAGATCATGCTCAACGCGGCGAATCTCAACCTGATCGCTTTCTGGCATTTCAGCCCCAATCCCGCCCTCTTGCACGGACCCTTGTTTACCCTTTTCACCATCGCGATCGCCGCAACCGAAGCCGCGCTCGGATTGGCCCTGGTACTGGCTATTTTTCGCCACTTCAAAACCATTGATCTGGAGCTGATTCAGGATCTGAAAGAATGAACCTTTTCGATTTTTCCCATTCGGTTGCTTGGTTGTGGTGGATTCCGATCTGTCCATTGCTTGCTGGGATATTGCTGGGTTTATTTAAACCCTCCGGGAAACTTTCCGCCGTGGTTTCCCATGCCGCACTGGGGGTATCGCTGGTCCTTTCATTTAAAGCCTTTGCCATGACCTGGGGCCAGGATGCCCACACCCTAACGCACAATTTTAGCTGGATTCAAATCGCGGGGGTGAACCTGGAGTTTGGAGTGGCGCTCAATTCCCTGACCGGCGCTATGCTGGCCATGGTCAGCTTTGTCGGGCTGTTGATATATATCTATTCCACCAGCTACATGGGCCACGATGCGCGTATGGGAAGGTTCTTCTGCTATCTCTGTATATTCATGGTGGGCATGCTGGGACTGGTGATTGCCAACAGTCTGTTACTCCTCTTCATGTTTTGGGAGATTGTCGGACTCGCCTCCTACCTTCTGATTGGATTCTGGTTTCAAAAACCCAGCGCGGCGGCCGCCGCGAAAAAAGCTTTTATCACCACCCGCATCGGTGACCTGGGATTTCTGATCGGATTGCTCTGGGCTTTCAAAGCTACGGCTACGTTTCTCTTGTTCGACGGGGGTAATGGCCTACTGGAAAGTGGACAGATCGCCGCGCTCATCGCATCGAAAGATGTGCTCTTCGGCCTAAATGGCGCCGGAGTGATTGCGTTTTTTCTCTTTATCGGAGCGGTTGGCAAATCGGGACAACTGCCGCTTCACGTTTGGCTACCCGATGCCATGGAAGGCCCCACGCCGGTATCTGCTCTCATTCATGCGGCGACCATGGTGGCGGCGGGAGTCTTTCTGGTGGCTCGCGCCTTTCCGCTTTTCCTGGCCGATGCAGTCGTGTTGGAAATCGTTTCCTGGGTCGGCGCCTTTACGGCGCTCTTTGCCGCCTTGATCGCAATTGGCCAATACGACATCAAACGGATTCTGGCCTATTCTACGGTGAGTCAGCTCGGTTTGATGATGGTGGGCCTTGGGGCTGGGGGTCTTGCCCTGAGTGAAGGCGGTGTATCCATCGGAATTTTCCACCTGCTCACCCATGCTTTCTTTAAAGCCCTTCTCTTTCTCGCTGCCGGTTCAATCATTCATGGTTGTGGCCATGAACAGGATATTCGTTTGATGGGCGGAGTTTTCGGCAAGATGAAAGTGTCGAGTATTTGTTACCTCGCCGGCGCGCTCGCCCTCTGTGCGCTCCCCTTCACCAGTGGTTTCTATAGCAAGGATCAGATCCTGCTTAGCGCCTGGTCGGCAAATGGCGCTGTTTTCTGGATTAGCGCTTTTGCCTCCTTATTGACCGCTTTTTACATGACCCGGCAGTGTTGTTACGTTTTCCTGGGCCAATACCGGGGCCAAGGTCAAATTTCCGAAAGCCCGCCGTTGATGACGGCGCCCCTGGTCATCCTGGCAGTCTTTTCCATTGCGATGGGGTTTGTGAGTGAAGAGTTCTTCCACATTCTCAACTACCTTTCTGGAGCTGAGGTTCACCAGCACGCAAGTATCGTGGTGATCATCAGTTGGATTATCGCCTTGGGAGGGATAGGGCTGGGTGTGCTGGTCTACGGCCGAGCCAAGATGGGTTTGGAGGTTATCGATCCGCTCAAGCGCGCGATGAGCATGCCTTATACCTGGTTGGAAAATGGGCTGTTGGCGGATGAACTTTATGCGGCTAGCGTATGCAAACTTTGGAACATCTTGGCTTTTCTGGTCCTCGTCTTCGAATCGATCATCCATTTCCTGGTCGATGTGGTAACTGGGCTGGTGACGAGCATCGGCAGATTCTTCGCCAACACCGTCGATCAAAAATGGATCGACCAGGTCTCCTTCGACGGTACCTGTGATCGCATATATAAAAGTAGCCAACTTAATTCCATCATTCAAAACGGATTCCTGCAGGGCTATCTTCGCATAGTTACAGTTGGGGGGGTAATAATCGGCCTCATTTTCCTGATTTTTTCCCGATGAAAAGAAGTATGCCATGATTTCAATCATCACATTTATTCCACTGTTGACGGCCCTAGCCATCGTTTTGTCGCCTGGAAATAATCGGGGACTGATCAAGCTTACCGCCTTGGTGGGTTCCCTCATATCAACCGGTTTGGCCCTATATTTGGCCCTTCAATTTGTCCCCGGCGCAGGCATACAGTTCGCTGAGAAACATCCGTGGATCCCGTCCATCAGGGTCGATTACTTCGTGGGTATTGACGGACTGAACATGCTGCTGGTATTGCTGGTGGCGATACTTTCGCCCATATTTGTCCTCGCTTCCTGGAATATCGATACCAATGTCAAAACTTACTTCAGCCTGCTATTAGTCCAGATAACGGCACTCTATGGAGCATTTACCGCCCTCAATTTTTTTCACTGGTTTATCTTCTGGGAGGCGGCGCTGGTTCCGGCTTTTTTCCTGATAAAACTGTTTGGTGGTGCTGGATGTCACAAAGCTGCCATTAACTTCTTTGTTTTCACGGTTCTGGGATCGGTGGCCATGTTATTGGGCCTACTGTTCCTTTACCTCAACACCGGAACCTTTGACTTTATCGAACTCCGTCGCCTCGCCGCCGAAGGATTGATACCAAGCAAACTCGGTAGGCTCTATCCGGTAGTTTTTGTCGCGGTCATGCTCGGGCTCTGGGTAAAGGTGCCGCTTTTTCCCCTGCACCCCTGGCAGGCTCCGGCCTATGCGGAAGCGCCGGTTCCAGTGAGTATGGTGCTGGCGGGAATCATGGCGAAAATGGGGGTTTACGGTTTTCTGCGACTCGTCGTCCCGGTTTTTCCCGAGGCCATGCGCGCCCATGCCGATATTTTGCTGACGTTTGCTTTGATTACTATTCTCTGGGGTGCATTTCTCGCTTTGCGCCAGAAGGATTTAAAACGCGTGCTGGCTTACTCTTCGCTAAACCACGTGGCCTACTGCATGCTTGGAATCTTTGCCATTGGCGCTGCGGTGGGTCCCGACAAAATTAACGCCCCGGCGATTGCCATGCAGGGAGCTATCCTCCAGATGTTTGCTCACGGCATTGTGACGGGGGGGCTCTTCTATATTGCCGGAAAGCTTGAAGCAGTTGGTGGCACGCGCCACATCTACCAATTCGGCGGGCTGGGGTCGATTATGCCACGTTATGCTTTTGTATTCGGTTTTCTGGTTTTGTCGTCTTTGGGTCTTCCTTTCCTGGCGGGATTTGCGGCGGAGATCCTGATTTTTTCCGGGGCGTTCGCATTGGCGCCCTGGCATACGGGATTTGCCCTACTGGGGCTTCTGGCCACCGCGGTTTTCCTGCTTACCATCATTCAGCGTATTTTTACCGGGCCGGTCGACCCATCCAGATCCGGAATTACCGATATTTCTTACCGTGAAGTTTTTTATGTTTCACCCTTGCTGGTTCTGACGGTCTGGATCGGGGTGTCGCCCTCCACTTGGTTGGCCTTCAGTGATCCATATATCGAAACTCTCACCGCATTCATTACCCGTTAGATGATGGCATTGCTGACAGTTATAATCAGTTATGTCGGCGCGGCAGTGTTGGGATTTATTCCGGGTAAAAACTATCGTTTGATTCGCGGGCTGGCCCTAGTCACCGCTATATCGACTTTTGCCGCATCACTGGTATGTTATTTTCAATTCCTCACCGCGGAAACCGGCGCCTTCCAACAGGTGATCGAGCTGCCCTGGATTCCGGCCATCGGTGTGGAGTTTAAAATTGGGGTGGACGGTTTGAGTATCAGCCTGCTGATGCTGACCGGGATAGTTGCCATTTGCGGCGTATTGTTTACTTGGACACTTCGTGAACGGGTCAACCAGTTCTATGCTTATTACTTTGCGCTGATCGGAGGGGTATTCGGCGTTTTCCTCTCCCTCGATCTCTTCCTGTTGTTTGTCTTTTACGAAATCGCCATCGTTCCGAAATATTTTATAATCGCTATCTGGGGTAGTGGCAGAAGGACCTACGCGGCAATGAAGCTGGTTCTTTTTTCCTTTGTGGGATCCGCCATAGCTTTGTTGGGATTGATCGCTTTGTATTACGGATCCGGGCAGCATACCTTCGATCTGATTCAACTCATGGAACAGGGAGAATTCTCCACAAAATTTCAATTAGTGGTTTTCCCGGCTCTCTTTGTAGGATTTGGCATACTCGCTGGCATGTGGCCTTTCCATACCTGGGCCCCCACCGGTCACGTGGCGGCGCCCACGGCAGCTTCCATGCTTTTGGCCGGAGTCGTCATGAAACTCGGAGCCTACGGATGCCTGCGCGTGGCCATCGGTTTGTTACCTGAGGGAGCCATTTTTTGGGCGCCGGTAGTGGGATGGATCGCGGTAATAAATATTGTATACGGAGCACTCATCGCTTTGGTGCAGAAGGATTTCAAGTACGTTATCGGGTATTCCAGTGTGAGTCATATGGGTTTCGTTTTGCTGGGGCTGGCAACCCTCAATGAAGTCGGGCTGATGGGCGCGTCCCTGCAAATGTTTTCCCATGGCATCATCGGCGCCCTTCTCTTTGCCATTGTCGGTTCGGTGATTTACTCACGCACCCATACTCGTCAGTTGGATGAATTTCATAACCTGATTCAGCGGATGCCCGGAATTTCTTGGGTATTCGTTGCCGCCGGATTGGCCTCAATGGGCCTGCCCGGATTCAGCGGATTCGTTTCGGAACTGCATGTATTAATCGGCGCTTGGAACCAGGACCAATTCTCGATCTGGATCATTATAGTAGCCGGTATTGGCATTATCGCTACCTTTACGTACACCCTGGTAAAGATCCACGAGGCCTTCTTTCGCAAATCGACGGCGCATGCTTCGGAGGATTTATATTCGCCCATGACCCTACCCGAAAAAGCCGGCTGTGGATTACTTTTGTTATTTGCGGTGGCAATTGGAATTTACCCGCCTTTGCTGACTTCAATCCTGGAACCCAGCCTCGCACCCATTCTGGAAGCGCTGGCCACCGCCGGGAAGTAGGCTGTTTCGACCATGCATTATTTTCATTTATTCCTCACTATGGCGCCCGACCTGATCGTGGTCCTGGGAATGTTCGGAGCTCTCGGATTGGACTACACAAAATACAAAAACCTCGCTATTCAGGTCCGTAGCGACAAGGCGGCGATGATCTCATCGTTCACCTTGCTTTTGGGACTTGCCGGCGTGTTGTGGCAATTCGGCGCGGTTTCCTATAATTATGGATCCCTCCACACCACTTGGGACGGCCAGATCGTTCTTACCCCGCTTACCCTTGGTTTCAAAGCCCTCGTCTTTGTTTTAGCTCTATTTGTCGTCCAGTTTGCCAGACCCCAGGCGCCAAACAACCATGTCAGTGAATACTTTGGACTTCTCCTGCTCAGCACGCTGGGTATGGGCTTTCTCATTACCGCCCAAAACCTGGTTATGCTCTTCGTATCCATTGAACTGATATCCCTCAGCCTCTATGGCCTCACCGCCTTTCAAAATGCCAAAAAGTACTCCGTTGAAGCGGGTATCAAATACTTTGCCATTGGTGGCGTGTCATCGGCATTTTTACTTTTTGGCCTCAGTTATCTCTACGGCGCTACCAACGCCTTGGCATTTGACGCCATTGCCATTGCGGTAGAAAATAACCAGGCGCCGTCTAGCTACCTGTTGATTGCGTCGGCTTTTCTGGTGGTGGGTCTCGGGTTCAAAATCGCCGCCGCTCCTTTTCATCTCTGGGCGCCCGATGTTTACCAATGTGCGCCGGTCCCCGTCGCTGCCTGGATAGCCAGCGGATCTAAGATCGCCAGCTTCTTCGTGTTGGTCCAGCTCTTTGGGCCTATTCTTGAATTCTCCGTCAATGAGGACACGCTCATCGCCGGGCTCGTTTTGGTCTCCCTGCTCAGCATGCTGCTGGGTAACATCGGAGCGCTTCGGCAAACTTGTGTCAAACGCTTGCTGGCCTATTCCAGTATCGCCCACGCCGGCTATATTCTAATCGGCATCATAGCAGCCAACCGGGAAGGCAACGTATCCGTCCTTTATTACATCGTTATCTATGCAGCCGCCACCCTGGGCGCTTTTGCCATAATCGGCATCGTCAATGATCGGCTCGGACGCGAAGCACAAATCAAAGACTTTAACGGCTGCTGGAAACAAAACCCCGGTCTCAGCCTGCTGTTTATGATCTTTATTCTTTCGTTGGCCGGAATTCCTCCACTCTCCGGTTTCTTCGGGAAATTCTATCTTTTTATGGCTGCCATCGGCTCTCAACCGGTAATCGCGGGGTGGAACGACGGATTTTACTGGCTCGTCGCTGTGGCGCTTTTGTTGTCAGCCGTCTCATTGTTTTACTATTTCATGGTGCTGAAGGCGTTCCTGGTTTCGGGTGAAACAACGGATCCAGCGCCGATTTCAGTGAGTAAAGCGGAGGGATTTGGTTTGCTCAGCCTTGCTCTCCTGGTCGTTGGCCTGGGAATTTTTCCCATGGTCCTGGTCGAATTCATAAGCTCGACGCTGTAATTGTCCCTTATTCCAAAGCCCTTCGATTAAATTCGATTTTTTCCTAAGCTCGCCCAAAAATAAGGGATCATGATAGAAAATGAAATCGCCGAACAAATCAGGAGCCTTTTAACCGCCAGTGCCCATGGAGACTCCGAAGGCGTTCTTAGTGCAACCCTGGCGCTTGATTCCTTGAAAAGAGAACACAATTCGGAGATTGATGGCCGTTTAAACCATTTCCTGGAGAATCGAAGCTATCAGAAAGCCCTAGCGTTTCTGCAAAGCAAGGCGGGGATTTGACCACGGATAGGCACGGATGTGTTGAGTTGCTAAGGTACTGAGATGCTGAGGTACCGAGGAAGGCACGAAGGCACACAGGGACGGAGGTGCAAAGGCACACAGGGACGAAGGCATACACAGGGAGGAAGGCACAAAGGGCTTTTGGAATGGGGTTTACCGAGGAGTTTGCGAAGCGAATGTTTAATTTAATTTCTTAACATCGCCGCTTTGCGGCTGGATGCCTACGGCAACAGGATGGAGCTGCGCTCCAACAAGAAAAATAAAATAAATTCTAGTTCATCCAGGTAAAAATGGCCACATGAAGCACAAAATACCCAATGGTCATCTTGTGGCTAAACATCCCTGTACATCCTGTTCATCCATGTTTCATTTATGGGGGACAAAAGGGTCGGCAATGGGGTAAACGGATAAAAAATCCTGTTCGCGAAGCGTTGTTCAATATTATTTCTTAATATGGTCAATTTATGACTGGATGCCTTCGGCAACAGGATGGCACTGCGTGCCCATAGGATAAACTTGGCATAAAAAATGTTCCGATTCAATACATGCCCGGTCTGTTATGCTGGTGTCGCTCCGCTCGAAACTGCGCTTGGCTTGTTGAGGTGTCGTCGCATCCGCTCCTCGGTAGTCGGTCTTTCAGACCTCGGAACTGTTCGCGAAGCGTTGTTCAATATTACCACCCAAACTTTAAATGAATGAATTCATCCTTTGAATAGCCACAGTAGGCACAAAATATCACAAAATTCATCTTGTGGCTTCTTTGCCATTGTTTTCTGGTGATCATGTCGCCTTTACAGGCTCGGTAGTGGCTAAACATCCCTGTCCATCCTGTGCATCCATGTTTCATCTTTTTTTGGGAAAAAACAAAAACATCGCCGCTTTGTGACACAGTTGCTCAGCATCACGAAACTTTCAGTCCTGGAAATAGCCGCGTTTTTTCAGGTTACGCAAAATATCCAGCGCTGACTTGCTCATGTTCATGACGAAGAGGTGTACCCCGGGCGCTCCACCGTCCAGCAAATCAGCTATTTGGTCGGTTGCCCAATCCACCCCGATCTGTCTTTGCATCGCTTTATCTTGGCCGGCCGCCTTGAGTTGATCGAAAAGATTTTGCGGAAGGGTAATTCCGAATCGTTTGACCTGGTCGATATTCAGTATGGGCAAGATCCCCGGGATTACCGGTTTATCGACTCCAATTTCCCGGAGTCGTTTTACAAATTCAAAATAGGCTTTGTTGTCGTAAAACAGCTGAGTGGTAATAAAATCTCCCCCCTGATCGACCTTGAACTTTAAGTGGGCCAGGTCTGCCTCAATTGAGGGCGCTTCCGGGTGCTTCTCCGGATAGCCCGCCACACCGAGGCACATGTCGGGGAAGCGCTTTTTGATAAAAGCCACCAAATCGCTGGCGTAATGAAAGCCATTGTTGACCGCGACAAATTGTGTAGCTCCTTTGGGGGGGTCTCCCCGCAAGGTCATGATGTTGCGAAAACCGGCCCGGTGAAACTCCCCAATGGTGTGGTGGAGTTCATCCCGCGTGGACCCAACGCAGGTGAGGTGGGGCATCATGAGCCAGCCGAAATCGGATTGAAGTTGCTGGGTTATTTCCTGGGTAAATCTGCGGGTGGATCCACCGGCTCCATAAGTTACGGACACGAAATCGGGGGAAAATTGCCGCAGGCGCCTGGATGCCAGTAGCAGACGGGCCTTAGCCTGTTCTGTTTTTGGCGGGAAAAATTCGACCGATTTGAGAGGTCTCCCTTGCCGAAACAGGTCGGAGATGTGATTTACTTCCATAAAAATTTAAAGATCAACGTATTGGGATATGATGATATGTCTAGCCCGGATGTCCCAACGCTGGGCTACATAGACTTCTCAAAGGAGACTGACCACGGATGGGCACGGATGAGGAGGGGGTCAAACCTGAATGCTACTGCTATGAAGCGCGTTTGTATAGGAATATAGTATGGACGCCAGTTGGGGTCATGCCGTAGAAAAGTGATGCCTTCCGAAAGAAAAGGGTCAGGTCTTAAAAACTGTATTCCGTTGTACTCCATACACTTTTACAAGACAACTGACCCTGTAAGGCATAACTTTTTACGTCTTGACCCCTTCCTTCTCCGAGATGATCGAACATTCCAAAAGTCGCATAGCAGCGCCATTCGGGTCAAACCTTGCATCCTGCATTGACATGCACGATGCTAAGGAATGACCCCGACGGGCGTGCAAGGAATGACCCGGACTGGTTGGTTTGGCGTTGTCAATATGGGGGATTCTGGTGTTTAGTTTCACTTCATAGCAAAGAGCGAAGGGCAAATCGGTGAATACTCTTAATTTTTACATATTTAAGCAAGTTGCGCTGTCCTCGATATTATCGATCTCTTTATTCACGTTTATTTTGTTGATGGGCAATGCGGTTAAAGACGTGGTTCGACTGCTGGCTACCGGGTACCTGGATTGGGTTCAATTTGTGGAGATTATCGGATCTTTGATTCCCTATGTGGTTTCTTATGCCTTGCCCTTGGGGATGTTGACGGGGGTTTTACTGGTTTTGGGGAGGTTGTCCTCACAAAACGAGATTACGGCCATGCGCAGCGCCGGGCTCAGTCTGTGGAGAATCTCCTGTCCAATTTTCGCCTTGGCTGTATTGGGAGCGGCCACGTCGATTATGATCAACAACTACTATGCGCCCAACGCAAAATCCGCCTACCGCAAATCGCTTCGCGATACCGTCAGTAAAGACCCGTTAAAAGTGATCGTTGAAAAGACATTCATTCGGGATTTTGACGGACGGATCATCTACATTGGAGAGAAGGATGGGACCACCATGAAGGACTTTTGGATCTGGCAGTTAAATGAAGAACGTTTTGTCCATCAGCTGGTGCGGGCAAAGTCGGGTGAATTTCACTTCGACGAGGCGGAAGATGCGTTGATTTTAAGCATATTCGACGGGTATGCCGAGGATCGCGACGTGAACAGTCCCAATGATTTACAGAAACCTTTAGTGGCGGGTTCTTTTCGCAAGGCCCGCATCAAGTTGCCCCTTTCCCGATTTCTGGGAGGTTCGACCTATCACCGGAAAATTTCACTATTGAATTTCAATGAATTGATCACCGAACGCGAATCTACCATGCACGACGGGGCACTCGATTCCGGGGAAATTTCCCGACGAGTGATTCGTTTGCAGACCCAGGTCCAGAAAAATTTTTCCATGGCATTTTCGGTGCTTTCTTTTGCTTTTCTGGGAATTCCCCTGGGGATTAAAGTGAGCCGGAGTGAATCTTACGCCAATTTTATGTTGGCCTTGGGATTGGCCTTCGGATTCTACTTTTTGGTCATTGTTGCGGGCTGGCTTGAAAAACGGCCTGAATGGCGTCCCGACCTGCTGGTATGGATTCCCAATGTGGTGTTTCAGGGACTGGGAATTTACCTCTTCAACCGGGTAAACGGACGGTAATTCCCCCGGGTTGTCGATTCCTGAAATTAAGGGTTGCTGAATCCCTGACCGGCCGCAAATCTTCCCTAGTCTTCCCACCTTTTATCCATGTATCTGAAAGAAGTCAGCATTAACGGCTTCAAGAGTTTCGCCGAATCTACCGATATCTTTCTCCAGCCTGGAGTA
Source organism: Opitutales bacterium (assembly GCA_965250065.1). GTDB lineage: Bacteria > Verrucomicrobiota > Verrucomicrobiia > Opitutales > UBA2995 > JAABVD01. The sequence continues at coordinate 2,611,620 of OZ252288.1, read as the reverse complement.
ACCGCTATTGTAGGACCGAATGGTTGTGGTAAGAGCAACATTGCTGACTGTATTCGTTGGGTCTTGGGGGAGCAGAGTCCCAAAGCATTGCGCGGGGGAAAAATGCAGGATATCATTTTCGAAGGAACGGATAAAAGAAAACCTCATTCGATCTGTGAAGTAAGCCTAACTTTTTCGGAATGTGAAAAGGAACTTGGAGATCCTTTCCATGAAGTTGAGATTAAACGGCGCGTCGTCCGTGACGGAGGCAGCAATTACTTTATCAACGGCAAACCTTGCCGCCTCAAGGACATTGGCAAGCTGTTCATGGATACCGGGGTGGGGCAGGTTTCCTACTCCTATATGGTTCAGGGCCAGATCGACCAGATTTTGTCGTCCAACCCGGCGGAGCGGCGAATAATATTCGAAGAGGCCGCTGGAATTACCCGTTACAAGGCCCAACGCAAGGAGGCTCTTAAAAAATTATCCCAGGTGGACGCCAACCTGGCCCGGGTGACGGATGTGATGGAGGAAGTGGTCCGGCAGATTGGATCGCTGCGGCGTCAGGCCAGAAAAGCGCTGCGTTACAAGCGGCTTGCACACCGCCTCAGGCACCTGGATCTGGCTCTCGAAGCCCACAAATATTCAACCGTCAAATCGAGCCTTAAGGAAGCGAGCCAGCTATCGGTTGAATTTACCGAAAAGGTGCAAAACCTGCGCAAAACGGTTTCGGACAAAGAGTCTTTTTTGGAAAAGCAACGGGAATTAAGGACCCAGCTTTATGCCAACCTGGAGGAGGCACAGCAGGGGATATTTGATCTGCGCTCACAGAAGGAACAAGCGGATGGGCAGGTGCAATTTGCCAGAATCCGGATTGAAGATACCCAGAGCCGATTGGAGCAGATTAACCAGGAAGTTGAAAACATAGAGAAGCGCAAAGAGGAGATTTCGAGCCGCTCGCAGGGAGATATTGAAACCAAGCAGCTGCATTTGGACTTGGTGGGAAGCTCGGATGTGGAGTTTCAAAAAAGATCGGACGAACTCGGCCGGGTGCATACGCGGATTGCTAATGCTGAAGCCAAGGTAATCAATGAGCGCCGTTTGATTGTGGAACAGGAGGTAGTGGTTGGTAAAATGCGCTCGGAAGTTTTGCATTTCGAAGTGGCATTGAAAACCGATGATGTAAAACACTCGACCTTGAAAGAAGATCACCTCCGTTTGACTGCAGAGCAGTCCGCATTGGAAAAACAACTCCGGGAAATTGCCGAGCGAAGGGATCATTTTGATTCGGAAAAAATTGCTCTATTGGGGAAAATCGGAAAGCGGCAGTCCAGAGCGGAGGGACTTTTAAAATCATTTCGCGATTCGCAGGTTGAAATTCAGGACTTGGACAGGGAATTGGCCAGAATGGCCGCCCATCTGAATATATTGAATGATTTGAACAAGAAGTTCGAAGGATTTAGCGAAGGAGCCAAGGCAGTATTGCAGGGCCGTCTCGATGCTATTGTCGAAACCGGCGATTTCAGGTTGCTGGCCAAAGGTATCCGGGTTTCCAGGAAAAACACGCCAGCGGTGGAAGCGCTATTGGGCGGTTCCCTGGATGCCATTCTGGTGGATTCAGCTGAGGTGGCACACCAGGTGGTGGATCAACTTAACGTGCGTCAACTGGGCAAAGCCTGTCTTCAGTTTCCGGTCGAGCCGTCGGCGGAATGGGAGAAAAAAGACCTGCCCGATTTTTTGATACGCGCAAATTCGGTGGTTGATTCAAAAGAACTTCGAACTAACCAAGCCCTGGAAAAGGTTCTGGAAGGTTGTTACGTGTGCGAAGATCTCAACGACTTTTTAAATTATTGGAAATCCAACGCGGATTTCGAATTTTTGCGGGTTGCCTCCCTTTCGGGTGAACTGATGGACCGTCAGGGTTGGTACTTCGGCGGACAAAGCAAAAGGGAACCCGACAGTATCCTGGAGCGGAGTAACCAGATTAGTGAGCTGAAGAAAAAGATAGATAGGCAGGAGAGCAAGATTGATGAAAAGCGCATAACCGCTCGCCAGCACGACGAAGCCCTGGAAAAGGTCAATGGGCAGGTAGAAAGTTTGAAAATGGACCTTGGGGAAATTGAACGCGGGGAAGCTGCCCTGGTCGCGGAAAAACGCACGGCGGAATCCAGTCTGGAAAAAACTTTGCAACGCTTGGGTCAGATCGAAGGTGGAATGTCTGAGCTCGAGCAAAACCGTAAATCGCTGGAATCAAATTTGGGCCGGAATTGGGAAGCCTTGAAAGCAGCCGAAGCTGAGTTGGGCTCGAGACGTGAAATTTTGACTACCGTTGAAGAGGGTTTACAGACCATTCGTCGAGAGCGGGAAAAAAAGCAGGAAGCTTTATCGGAAGTGCGGGTAGAACTGGCGGCCAAGAAACAGCAGTTGGAAAGTTTGGAGCGCAGCCTTACCGAACTTGGGGAGCAGACAGTCGAACTCGAAAGTATGCGGTTACAGCGACGCGATGAAAAGGCTTCCTTGATCAAACAGGCGGCTGAATTGGCCCAGACGGTTGAACAACAGCGGGAATTATCGGAGAAAATTTCTGAAGATTTGCAGATTGCCCAGGAGACTACGCAGGCTATGCGCGAAACTTTGATGTCTCAGGAAAAGAAAATCGCCCAAGGGGAAGCGGCATTGTCGGACTTGCGCCAAGAGCTCCAATCCTATGAGGGGAACCTGAACAAGGAAGCCATCATCCTGGCAGAGAAGAAATCGCAGATGCGTTACCTCTCCGAGGAGATTATGCGGGAGTATGACTTGGAATTGGAAGGCATCGACTGGCGGAGGGAGTATTTTGTGGCCAACCAGAAACTGGTGGAAAAACTGGCGCTTGATTTGGAGGAAGATCAAGCGGAGGCGCCCGATCCCAATCAGCCACTGCATTTGGTTGAGCCGACCGAAGAAGATTTGCAGGCAACGGAAGAACCCGATTGGGATAGCATTCAGGAAAAAGTGAATGCAGCCAGGAAGAAGCTCCACTCTATGGGTCCGGTAAACCTGGTGGCCATCGAAGAATACGCCGAATTAAAAGAGCGCCACGATTTTCTGAAGAGCCAAAGTGAAGACCTCTGGAATTCCAAGGACCAGTTGCTGGGGGCAATTGATGAAATCAATCAAACATCAATGGCACAATTTAAGGAAACGTTCGATCTGGTATGCGCCAATTTCATTTCTACCTTCCATACCTTATTTGGTGGAGGTAAGGCGGATCTGAGGTTGCAGGATGCCGAGGATCCACTCGAGTCCGGAATCGAAATCGTGGCTCGACCACCGGGCACGCGGCTGAAATCTATATCCCTGCTTTCAGGGGGTCAGAAAACAATGACGGCAGTGGCGCTGCTCTTTGCCATTTATATGGTAAAGCCCAGCCCATTTTGCTTGTTGGATGAATTGGATGCTCCACTGGATGAGGCTAACATTGGCCGCTTCGTGGATATGCTTCGCCAGTTTACCGAGCACTCCCAATTCGTGATCATTACCCACAACAAGCGCACTATTGCCAGCGCCGATACCATTTACGGCGTGACCATGCAGGAACAAGGCGTGTCAAAGATATTGTCTTTGCATTTCAATCGGGAATCCGGTGTCGCCAAAGAGCTGCAAATGGTCGGTGCGAGTATATAATTAAAACCGCTTGCAAGCGCGTTCGGGTTCATGATTGCTAAGATAAAAAACTGGTTTTCTCCGGCCGAGTTATCGATGGGTGAGTTGGGTGAAAAAATAGCGGCCGAGTTTTTGCAGCGAGAAAAGGGTTTCCGGATTCGTGAGCGAAACTGGAGATCGGGCCAAGAGGAAATTGACCTGATAGCCTACGAAGGGGAGGTATTAGTGTTTGTGGAAGTAAAAACCCGGCGGGCCGGGGGTTTGGTTCCAGGTTACTATACGGTGGATAAGCGCAAAAAGAAGGCTTTGAAACGGGCCATTTGGGCTTATATGCGTCAATATAAGCTGCCGCCGAAGACCTATCGACTGGATGTGGTGGAGGTGAACAAACATGCCAATGGAGACTGGGAAGTTCTCCACTTTTCAAACATTCCCCTTTCGCGGTGAGAGGCTGGATATATTAGTGTCCCCTTCCCCTTTTTATCGCTCCCCCGTTCAACCTTGGTGTAATACCTCACAGGGGTATGGCCAATGCAGGTGTCTGTACATGAGCAGAGGGTATGAAACTTTCTTCATACCCTCTACAATCCCAACTTATCCTTTTAACCTGCTACCAAAAAAATTGAAGTTCGGGCTGATGCGGTTGCGTGGTAAAAAGGACCGATTTTCACATAGGGAGCTATTTGTCTAAGCTACAAGTAAAGGAAAGTCTGAATGAAAGTAAAACATAAAATTAAAAGAAATTTGTTAATTATGGGTAGATTTTCAGCAAAAAGACAAATCGCTGGTGTGAATGTTTGGTTACAAACTCCCAATCCGCTACTTTTTAAGCTCAGGGAAGGGGTCAAGCCTTTCATTTTGGCATGGCTGCAAAAATGAAAGGCATGACCCCGACGTCGCCAATGCTTCGGAAATCATCGGAAACATGCTTAACTTAGCGCTATTCGGGTCAGTGGCCTTCCTGTTAGGGGGTGATCTTGAAAAATAAGCGTCTTCCCGCCCGAACTATCAGAGGTTTTTTGGGTCGTTGGAGGACCAGGTCAACTGCCACTTTTTCGCCGTTCACCTTGATGGCCCCCTGTTGAAGCAAGCGTTTGGCCTCTTTTTTACTCGGGAACATGCCCGAATTGCCCAGAATTCCCAATATGGGAACTGAATCCCGACCCTCCGCCACCGCTGTCCAGGGGATAGATGACATTTCGTCCGGCTGCTGGCCTTTGGAAAATACTTGTTCAAATTGCTGCAACTCGTAGGCGGCGATCTCTTCATCGTGAAGCCTTGCGGTTACCGCCCGCGCCAACTCCTTCTTTACCTGCATGGGGTGGTTTTTTTTCAGAGCAGCGATTTCTTGCTCGGTCTTGTAGAAAAGGACTGACCAGTAGTTCCACATCAGATTGTCACTGATCGACATCACTTTTCCAAACACCTCTTTGGGCGTGTCATTCAACGCGATATAGTTGCCCAGGCTCTTAGACATCTTCTGCAGCCCGTCCAAACCAACCAACAAGGGCAGGGTAATAACAATCTGCTCTTCCTGGCCGGCGTCCTTTTGCAGTTGCCGACCCACCAATAAGTTAAACAATTGGTCCGTGCCTCCGAGTTCGACGTCGGCCTCCACCACCACTGAATCATATGCCTGGGCGAGGGGATAGACAAATTCTACCAGCGAAATAGGGCTATTGGATTTAAAACGTTGGGAAAAGTCATCGCGCTCCAAAATGCGGGCAACCGTCATCTTGCGGAGCAGTTTAAGAATGGCTTCGAAATTCAGCTTGCCCAGCCACTCGCTGTTATAGCGGATCTCGGTTTTTTCCTCATCAAGTATGCGGTAGACCTGTTCGAGGTAGGTGTTTGCATTTTCTTCCACCTCTTTCTTGGTTAGTTCCGGACGCGTGGCAGATTTTCCTGAAGGATCACCGATGAGCGCGGTAAAGTCCCCGATTATAAGAACCGCCGTATGCCCCAGATCCTGAAACTGCCTGAGCTTTCGCAAAACGACGGTATGTCCCAATGTCAGATCGGGCTTGGTTGGATCGGCTCCCAGCTTTACCCGAAGAGGCCTGTTTTTGCCCAGCTTTTTGTCGAGTTCCTCCGGGCTCAATATCGTGTCTGTGCCACGACCGATCTGCTCGATGATTTTCATGGGAGAAGGTTTATAGGTTTAGGGTTCTGCGGGGAGTTTCAACAGAAAACCGCCTATGGACGGATTGACTGAAAAATTGGAAGATCCCTTGGGTTAAAGCATTGCCAAGCAAAAAAATCCCGCCATTGTCTTGAATCTTTTCTGTCCCATTAAAATCAAAATTCAACCATCTTCATAATATGGCCTTAGAAGTAGGAACTAAAGCTCCCGATTTCACCCTCAAAACCAAAACCGCCGACGGTTTACAGGATGTCACTTTGAGTGATAATTTTGGCAACGGCAAAACCGTCCTCCTGTTCTTCCCGTTGGCTTTCACCAGTGTTTGTTTAGAGGAGTTGTGCACGGTGCGCGACAGCCTGCAGGATTACAACGACCTGAATACCACTGTCTATGCCGTTAGCGTGGATAGTCCCTTCACCCAGGAGGTATTCGCCGAGCAAAACAACCTGAACTTCACGTTGCTCAGTGATTTTAACCGGGAGGTAAGCGCTGCTTACGATGTGCAATACGAAGATCTCATCGGCTTGAAAGGTGTTGCCAAGCGATCGGCCTTCGTTATCGATTCTGGTGGAGTTATTCAATTCAGTTCCAGCAGCGATGACCCGACCGTTCTCCCTAATTTTGACGCCATAAAAGCAGCTTTGAGTTAATCTTATGTAGAGGGAGAGAATCCACCAACGGATATCCCCGATCTGCTCAAACCCATGAGTGATCTCCATAATCCGCTCAACACGCTTAGAACGCTCCAGGAGAATTCGGCCAAGGTCTACTACTCCCTGCCGGCCATGGAAGCCGATGGGGTGGGGCCCATTTCCAGGTTGCCCGTAAGTATCCGGGTTGTTCTCGAGTCCGTCCTGCGCAATTGCGACGGAATAAAAATAAGGGAAGACGAAGTTGTTAGCTTGGCAAACTGGAATCCCAGGGATCCGTCTAAAAGCGAGATCCCCTTTGTGGTATCCAGGATTGTCCTGCAGGACTTTACCGGTGTTCCCTTGTTAGTGGATTTGGCTGCCATGCGTTCGGCGGTAGACCGATTGGGTAAAGATCCCAAGTGCATTGAACCGTTGGTCCCGGTTGATCTTGTAGTGGATCATTCGGTACAGGTCGACAGAAGTGGAACCGTTGATGCGTTCAAAACGAACCTGAACATTGAGTTTCAGCGCAACCGCGAGCGCTATGAATTCCTCAAGTGGGGTCAGCAGGCCTTTAATACATTTCAGGTCGTTCCACCGAGTATGGGAATCGTCCACCAAGTTAATCTGGAATATCTCGCGCGGGTGGTTTTTGAAAAACAGGTGAATGGGAAGACCCTGCTTTATCCCGACACTCTGGTGGGCACAGATTCTCATACGACTATGATCAACGGGCTGGGTGTCGTCGGCTGGGGTGTGGGTGGTATCGAAGCGGAAGCCGGTATGCTGGGCCAACCCGTTTATTTTCAGACTCCCGAAGTGATTGGAGTTCACATTAGGGGATCCCTGCGCGAGGGGGTAACTGCAACGGATCTCGCGCTGCACGTCACCCAAATGCTGCGCGAGGAAAAAGTAGTGGGCAAATTTGTAGAGTTTTATGGCGAAGGAGCCGAAAACCTGACGGTGGCAGATCGCAGCACCGTGGCGAATATGGCCCCGGAATATGGCGCCACCATGGGCTTTTTCCCTATCGATGAAAAGACGCTGGATTATTTGCGATTGACTGGACGCACTGAACCGGCCGTAGAACAGGTTAAGGCATATTTTGAAGCGCAGGGAATGTTTGGCATACCCAAGGCCGGTGAAGTAGAGTATACAAAATCGCTCGATTTGAATCTGGCCGACGTGGTTCCGAGTGTGGCCGGGCCAAAACGCCCGCAGGACCGCATCAATCTCCCTGATTTGAAGGATCGTTTCCGTGCCCTCTTTGAAATGCCGGTAGAGGAAGGCGGATTCGGGAAATCCCGGGGTGAATTCGACCGGTCGATCACCCTGCGATCCGGAGATAGCGGAGTTGCCCTGGCTGGTCCTCAAATACGTCATGGCAGTGTATTGATCGCCGCCATCACAAGTTGCACCAATACGTCGAATCCCAACGTGATGATTGCCGCCGGTTTGCTGGCCAAAAAGGCGGTTGAAAAGGGCCTCACGGTGGGTTCAATGGTAAAAACCAGTCTTGCTCCGGGGTCGCGCGTGGTAACCGACTACCTCCTGGAGACCGGGTTGCAGGAGTATCTCGATAGAATTGGATTTAACCTGGTTGGCTATGGCTGCACAACCTGTATAGGTAACAGTGGCCCTTTGGACGAACCGATTGAAGCCGCTACCCAGGAAGGTGACTTGGTGGTGGCCAGTGTGCTTTCGGGTAACCGCAACTTTGAAGCCCGTGTGCACGGTTCCATTCGCGCAAATTTCCTCATGTCCCCACCCCTGGTTGTGGCCTACGCACTGGCCGGTACAGTGGACATAAATCTGGACGTAGACCCACTCGGTAGGGGATCTGATGGTAAACCCATATATCTTCGCGATATCTGGCCTTCGCAAAAGGAAGTTCAGCAGCTTGTTGCCTCGGGCCTGAAGTCGGAGATGTTTACCGGACAATATTCCAAAATTTTGCAGGCTTCACCGGAGTGGCATTCCATCGATACTTCCACTGGCGACGTCTACGGCTGGAAGGACGAAAGCACCTATATCCAGGAGCCGCCTTTCTTCGAGAATTTTGCCATGGAAGCAAACCGCATCGTCGATCTGGAAGGGATGCGGCCCTTGGCCATTCTCGGCGATTCGGTAACCACCGATCACATCTCACCGGCCGGCGCTTTCAAACTGGAGACTCCAGCCGGGCAATTTCTGACATCCAAGGGAGTCGAGCCGAAAGATTTTAATTCCTACGGATCGCGCAGAGGTAATGACCGAATCATGACCCGGGCAACCTTTGCCAACGTCCGCATCAAGAACCTCATGGCCGGCGGCAGAGAGGGCGGTTATACTAAACTTATGCCGGAAGGGGAACTGCTCACCATTTACGATGCCTGCCAGGAATACAAAAGCCGCGGGGTCCCCACCATTGTCTTCGCCGGAAGTGATTATGGTATGGGCAGTTCCCGGGACTGGGCGGCCAAGGGGACCAATCTACTCGGAGTTAAGGCCGTAGTAGCCAAGAGCTTTGAACGGATCCATCGCAGCAATCTCATTGGCATGGGGGTGCTGCCGCTTGAATTTGCAGATGGCGAAAACGCAGACACTTTGGCATTGGATGGATCCGAAATTGTTTCCATTACGGGACTCTCGGATGATCTTGAGCCGGGAATAAATCTCCATATGTCCGTCACGAGGGTCGGTGGATTCGAAATTAAAACCCAAGTGAAACTCCGAATTGATACCGCGGTTGAGGTTGAGTACTATCGACACGGTGGTATTTTGCTCTACGTTCTTCGCAATATCATTGCTTCTTCTTAATCACACCCTTTCATGGCCGAAGAAACCGATCCGGTTTTCATGGTAGACGCACAATCCGAGCCGATTCGGATACGCATCTATGGACGTGCTAATTTTCTGAACTGCAGCCCTCTTCGGAAATTTTTTCGTAAGATGATCGAAAAGGACCGGGAATTTTTTGAATTGGATTTCACCGACTGTACCGGAATGGACAGCACCTGTCTGGGTATACTGGCTGGGGCTGCGCTGGACTTGAAACGTGCCAAGCCCAATGGAATCATTTGCCTGGCCGGTTTAAATGACCGCAACCTCGATCTCATTAAACACCTGGGGCTTCACCGGATTGTTGAATTGCTGGAGAAACCGCCGGCAGATCGGGGCATTTCCGTTGAGGCCGGCGTCCACCTCGAAGCAGAGGAACAAACCGAAGAGGAAAAGAAAGAAATGCTGATTGGGGCACATGAGGACTTGGTGGAGATCGATAAGAAAAACCTTCCCAAATTTGAAAACCTCTTGAATTTCTTGAGATCGGAATAATGGGCTTTATTGCCTTGGAGTGGTAGTGGGATTGGGTTGAAGGATTCTTGAATAATAGTGGTTTCCTGCCTTTACTGACACGTTTTACCCTAAAATGAGCACAGAATCTTCTATAAATCAGCAGGATTTGCCCGACCAGGCCGGTCACTTTGGTCCTTATGGAGGGGTGTATGTACCGGAAACTCTGATGACGGCCTTAAAAGAATTGGGGGAGACGTATCGGCAGGCTAAATTGGACCCGCACTACCGAGAAGAGCTGAGGTGGCACCTCAAGGAATTTGCCGGCAGACCGACCGAGTTATATTATGCCAAACGCCTTACGGAGGCATTGGGCGGCGCCAAGGTATATTTCAAGCGCGAAGACCTCCTGCACACCGGCGCGCATAAGGTAAACAATGTAATGGGTCAGGCCTTGCTGGCACTGCGAATGGGTAAAAAGCGCATTATCGCCGAGACCGGCGCGGGGCAACACGGCATAGCAACCGCGGCAGTATGCGCAAAATTTGGTCTCGAATGTGTGATCTACATGGGCCGGGTGGACATGGAGCGACAGGCCCTCAACGTTTACCGCATGCGACTGTGCGGAGCAGAAGTGCGGCCCGTTGACGCGGGACAAAAAACGCTCAAGGAAGCAGTCAGTGAAGCCATGCGCGACTGGGTAACCAACGTGCGGGGCACCCACTACATCCTCGGTTCGGCCTTGGGCTCGCATCCCTATCCCATGATGGTGCGCGATTTTCACCGGGTCATTGGCAAAGAGGCGCGAGCCCAAATCCTGGAACGGGAAGGGCGCCTGCCGGATGAGCTGTGTGCCTGCGTGGGTGGAGGCAGCAACGCCATTGGATTATTCTACGATTTTCTCGACGATGAGGAGGTTCGTATGGTTGGTGTTGAAGCGGGAGGTAGGGGCATGACTCCCGGTGACCATGCAGCGCGATTTCATGGAGGTAAATTGGGAGTGCTCCAGGGCACTAAAACCTATGTCCTGCAAAATGAGGATGGTCAGATCGAATTAACCCACTCGGTTTCCGCAGGCCTGGATTATGCCGCAGTTGGGCCGGAACATGCCTACTATCACGACGCCGGCCGTATCACCTACACTTACGCTACCGACGATGAAGTACTCGAAGCCTTCCAGAAGTGCAGTGCGATTGAAGGCATTATTCCAGCCCTAGAATCGGCCCATGCGGTTGCCTATGCTATCAAAAGGGCCCCTGAAATGGGCAAAGATGAAATCCTGCTATTAAATATGAGCGGTCGCGGTGACAAGGATGTCCAAGAGGCGGCCCGTTTACTTGGGAGGGACGAGCTTTGATGCATTCAATGACCGGATACGGGCGAGGATCCGCCCTCCACGGTAATTATGAAATTTCAGTGGAAGTTCATTCGGTAAACCGCAAAATTCTGTATGCCAATGTTATGATGCCACGGGAGTGGCAGATCCTGGAAGGCATTATTCTTTCTGTTCTCAAGGAGAGGGTGCAACGCGGGCGCGTGGTTATAAATATCCAGGCTCAACCCGCCAGCGACCGTGGCAGTGACGAATTCGATACCACCTCAATTTCCAATTTGTTCGAGCGATTTCGGTCGCTGTCCGATTCGCTGCAGGTACCCTATAAAATTACCCCGGATCTGCTCTTCCAGCTCGCGCTTTATGCCAAGAAAAATCAATCCCTTCCGGATCCCGAAGAAGTTAAAGACGACTTGCTTGAAGCCTTTCAAACGGCCTTGGCTTCCATGGTTGAGATGCGCAAAAAGGAAGGATTGCAACTGGCAATCGACTTGAAAATGCGGGCCAAGGTTCTGGATGATTTGGTGGGTTCGGTTGAAGGATATGCCGATGGGGCGGTTGCGAAATATCGCCAACTGCTTTTTCAGCGTTTGCGACAGGCGGATCTCGAACTCGATCTGGATGACGAGCGCGTGCTCAAGGAAATCGCCTTGTTTGCCGACCGGTGTGACATCGCCGAGGAGATCACCCGATTGAAAAGCCACCTCGATCAGCTCGATCAAATTTTTGAATCTGATGGGCCGGTGGGCAGGCGGACGGATTTTCTGCTTCAGGAAATGAATCGGGAAATCAATACCATCGGAAGCAAATCCAACGACATTCGCATTTCGCGGCAGGTCATTGATTTCAAAAACGAGCTGGAACGACTGCGCGAACAGGTTGCCAACATCGAGTAGTGAGGTATCCGGGTTAACCCGCATATTTCCCTACCGAGGGGTGGGGAAGGGGTCCCGACGGTCGACCCGGCTTCAATTTTGTGAGATATCCGGGTTAAGCTGATATTTTCTTCTGTGCTGACTCTTCTCTGAGGCTGTGCCAGATAAAGAGTAAAACCCCAATCAGTATACTTGAATCTGCAATATTGAAGGCTGGCCAACGGTAAAACCCCAAATGGAAATCCAGAAAATCGACGACGTAGTGAATAACCATCCGGTCGTAGAGATTTCCAATTATACCGCCCGTCACCAGACCTAAGGTAAATTGCACGGAAAGATTCCTCAGTCCCAGGGTATGGCGGAAGAAATACAACAGGACCAGCGCAAAGAGTGAGAATAGGGCCAGCATAAAACTTCTACCGTGAAAGAGGCCCCAGGCGGCGCCTGTGTTTCCAATGTGACAAATATAGAAAAATCCCGGAATGATTTCCAACATTGTGGACTTGTCATAGCTGCCGTAGGGCAGGGTGGCCTGGATAATCCACTTGGTCAGTCGATCGAGCAAGGCGGCGCCGATCACCACCAGGTAGAACAGACGGTAGCAGAGAATCCGGGTGGGCAGCGCTACTTTAGCCATATGGCAAAAGGTTAATCGGAGCCGTCGTCACCGAGAAATTCACTGGAGTCTTCAACACTTGTACCGAAAATTCCACCCCGCTGAACGGTACGGCGTTTGTTCTTTTCTAGATCCTTTTTCCCTTGCAATGAATACTTGGTGAAGGGAACCGCCAACAGCCGTTCCCTGGATATCCGTTTACGGGTAACTTCGCAAATGCCATAGGTGCCGTCGAAAATGCGTTGAATTGCCAGCTCGATTTCTACCAAAGCCTCCTGCTCAGAGGATACCAGGCCTATGGCGAAATCCCGGTCAAAATTATCGGTTCCCTCATCGGCCAGGTGCTGGCTGTAGCTGGCGATATCACCCGAATCTTCCTTACTCGATTTTTTTAGGGTTTCGCGGCTATGCAGCTCAATTTCGTCCTTCAGGTTCTGGCGGAGTCGGACCAGCAGTTTGTAATAGGGCTTAAATTTCCTGGGAACCTTGGCCTCATCGCCTTCAGCTTTCCGACCCTCATCGGGATTATAGCCCAGTATATCGATAACCGATGCGGCGCCCAGATTTCGACTTTCATGCCGTTCCTCAGTTTCGACAACCGCAGCCTCCTTTTTCATAGAGACTCTTTTGGCCGTCTTGGCCTCGGATTGGTCGGGGGCGTCCTTTTTGGAAGCCAGGAAGTTTTGTACATCGTCCAGGGTAAAAGCAGCTACTTGCCCATTGGAGGCTTTGGTCTTGCTCCCGGCGGATTTGGCGCGGGACACCGCTTTGGCAATGGTTTCTTCTTTTGAAGATGTCTTGGTGGTTGATGTAATTTTACTAGGCATGACTGATTGATTTTAACTTAGGTATTGAGCGCGTCTGTGCAACGCGGGCACAGAGGTCCGTAATTTTGGGTTTCGAGAAGAGTTTCAACCGTTCGCCAGCAACGAGGGCAGCGTTCACCCTCAGCCGGAGTAACCACAGTTGATACCTCTTGGGCCTCATTTTGTTCCAGAGAGACCTGGGAGGTGATAAATATTTCCGGAAGTTTGGATTCAAATTGTAGCAAAATTTGGAACAGAGGATCATTTTTAGAACCGGTCGCCGAAATAATGGCGTCGAGAGATTTTCCAATTTTTTTCGCTTGTCGAGCATTTTCTAACAATTCGTTCACCGAATTACGAAAATTTAAAACCTTTTCAAAATTTTCGATCATTTCAGAAGCTGTCCAGCTATCCGGGGGCGCCGGCCAGGACTGCAGATGGATAGAATCTGAACAATAATCGCTTTTGGTTTTAAAGTGAGACCAGGCTTCATCGGTTGAAAAGGCCAGAATGGGAGCCATCAAGCGTGCCACGGTCTGAAAAATGTGGTAAATTGCGGTTTGGGATGACCTCCGCAGAGTGGAATCCGGGGCCAAGGTATAAAGGCGATCCTTCAACATATCGTGGTAGCGGGCCGAAAGGGTAAGCGAGAAAAACTGGTTCAACAACTGGTAAGCTCGGTGAAATTTATAGTCTTCATAGGCCTGGGTAACGGATTTCACCAATTCAGCCGTTTTGTGGAGCGCCCAGCGGTCGATCAGGTCGAGTTCCTCGATGTCCAGGCCGTCCTTTTCCACATCGAAATCAAATAGATTGGACAGTTGAAAACGCAGGGTATTGCGGAAGAGACGATAGGTATCGACGATGCGGTTGACGATATTGTCGGAAAAGGGAATGTCGTTGCGGTAATCCTGGGAGGAAACCCAGAGGCGCAGAACATCGGCTCCATACTTTTCGATGAAAGTGTCCGAGGTCTGCGGTTTACCGCTCGCATCACTCTTACTCATCTTTGTGCCATCCTCATTGACGACGTAGCCGTGGGTAAGGACACTCTTATAGGGGGGGATTCCTTCCGTAACCATTCCAGTCCACAGTGAGGACTGGAACCAACCCCGGTGCTGGTCACTGCCCTCCAGGTAGAGGTCGGCTGGGTAGCCAAGCTGGTCGTTTCTTTTTAAAACGGCCTGATTGCTGGAGCCGGAGTCAATCCAGACGTCGAGCGTATCGGTTCCACGTTCAAGCGATTTATCCTTCCAGGAGTCCGGTAATTCGATCCCTTCCAGGATGGAGGCAGCGTCGTTTTCAAACCAGTAATTGCTTCCCGTTTGACTGATTTTGTCGGCAATGGATCGGACTACCCCGGCATCGAGATAGGCTTGGCCGTCTTCATCAAAAAAGGCGGGTATGGGCACTCCCCAACTGCGCTGTCGGCTAATGCACCAGTCGGGACGGTTCTCCACCGCTCCACGAATTCGGTTCTCACCCCAAGCCGGAACCCAAACCACATCCCCGATTGCCTCCAGGGTGCGTTGTCGCAAACCCTTCCCATCCATGGATATGAACCATTGATCCATGGCACGGAAAACCACCGGTGTTTTGGACCGCCAGCAATGGGGATAACTGTGCTCCAATTTGCGGAACTGCATTAGGGCTCCCGATTCTTCCAGAATCTTTACTACGGCCACATCGGCCGGGCTGCGCCCCCTGGTTTCGAGAACTGATACACCAACCAATTCCTGCGGGATTTTTCCGTCATCCAGGTACCTGCCCTGGTCGTCGAGTGGACTGTAGATTTCCAAACCATACTTCAATCCAGACAGGTAATCATCCAGGCCATGACCGGGCGCGGTATGTACGGCGCCGGTTCCCGCATCGGTGGTGACATAATCGGCCAGGATAATCGGGCTGGGCCGGTCGATAAAGGGATGCTGGGCCACAAGTCCCTCCAGTTTTTCCCCGGCAATGGTTACTACCGTTTCCACGGCTTTCAATCCGGTGTCTCGGGCAAATCGCTCGGCCAGGTCGCTGGCGACCAAGTAGAGCTCTCCGCGCGATTTGAGCACGGAATAGCCCAATCGGGGATTCACGGCTATGGCCAGGTTGGCCGGAATGGTCCAGGGGGTGGTGGTCCAGATAACTGTCGATAACGGCTCCTCCAATCCGATGGCCTTGGCATTGGATATGACAAATTTTACCCAGATCGACGGGCTCAGGTGTTCCCTATACTCAATTTCAGCCTCGGCCAGAGCGGTTTTGCAGGGAATCGACCAATAAATTGGCCTCTTTCTGCGGTAGACGACTCCCTGGTCGATAAAGCAAGCAAGTGTACGCAGAATGTCCGCCTCATAGGCGGGATCCATGGTGCGGTATTCAGCGCTCCAATTGGTCAAAACTCCCAAGCGGGTGAACTGCCTGCGTTGGGTTTTTAAGTATTTATTTGAAAATGCGGCACAGGCCTCCCGAATTTCAAGAGCCGACAAATCACTTTCCAGGTCCCTCAATTCAAGCATGGCCTTGTGTTCGATGGGCAATCCGTGGCAATCCCACCCCGGGATATAGGGTGTCCGAAAGCCGCGCATGGATTTGTAGCGTAGAATAATTTCCTTGAGGACTTTATTCAGGACGGTGCCCATGTGGACAAAGCCGTTGGTGAAAGGAGGGCCGTCATGCAGAATAAAGGCGCTGCCCTGGGAATTTTTTTCCTGAATGCGGCCGTAGAGGTCTTCTTTTTCCCAAAACTCCAGCCGTTGGGGTTCCCGCTGAACCAGATTTGCCCGCATGGGAAATTTGGTCTTCGGGAGTGTGAGCGTGTCTTTCAATTTGGTAGCCATACCACGAAATTTTGTCGGCTAAATCCGTTAAACCGGTCCCCGATAAGCGCCGGAAGCATGCTACTAAACCCTTCCAAGTCAAGCGTGTAGGAAGGGAAATTTTTCGAGATTAATCGCGGCTGTAAAACTGACCGCCCAAGGGCATTACGAGGTGGAGTCACCCCTCGAATGGAAACGCGTCGTGCCCTGAACCGCTCTTTTCCACCCTCCGCGCGCGTCCGTGGTATGGGTGGTTTATCAAAAGCTTGACCACGGATGGGCACGGATGTGTTGAGTTGCTGAGGTACTGAGATGCTGAGGTACTGAGATGCTGAGGTACTGAGATGCTGAGGTACTGAGATGCTGAGGTACTGAGATGCTGAGGTACCGAGGAAGGCGTCACAGAGCACAAAGCAACAAAGGAAAAAGGGGCTGAGGGGCTAAGATCCAAAGGCGCTGAGGCGACAATTGACGATGTTTGAGATTTTTTTCACAATAAATGAAACATGGATGCACAGGATGTACAGGATTGGGAATTGGAAATTGGGTGAGAGATCAGGATCAGAAGGGGGCCAACCAATCGGGCCAGAGGACGTATGAGGCGGTGGGGAAGAGTTTCTGAGATTCTGAGGTACCGAGATGTTGAGAGGGAGAATCCGGGGGGAGGTTAAACCACGGATTAGGAGGGAGAGGAATTAGGAAATAGGAAATAGCCGCGAAAGAACGCAAGGAACGCAGAGACGGAAGAATTAGGCATTTGGAATTGGGCGGTGGAGTAGAGTTTCTGAGATGCTGAGGCGGCAAGGTACTGAGGTTTATCGTGATCATGATCGTGATCGAAAGCCGGAAAAACCATATCTGGGAGACCTACAAGTAACGATGTTTTAGATTTTTTCTCCACAATAAATTAAACATGGATGCACAGGATGCACAGGATTTGGGTAGACCAGATTTTTGCCTTACTTATCCGTGTTCATCCGTGTAATCCGTGGTCAAAATTCAGGGCAAGGGGTGGAGAGGGAGAGGAATTAGCTTTCGCCAAAGGCGCAAAGGTCCAAAGGCACGGAGGCACGGAGGGCTTTTGGAATGGGGTTAACCGAGGAGTTCGCGAAGCGAATGTTTAATTTAATTTCTTGTAACAACTCAGGTCTTCATAGCCTAGATCGTCGGAAAGTATGAGAATGAAATTGGTCTTTGCTTCAAGGATAAAGGATGAAGGCAGAAGGATAATAAGAAGAAACGAGAAAATTTTCATGGGATGGTGATTGAGAGAACTGTAGGAGGGGGTTTATCCCCCGATTGCGGTGAGGCCATTTGGAAGATCGGGGGATAAACCCCCTCCTACAGTTTCGTAATAGGTTATCAATAAAACATCCATGCGGACGATTGTTGAAGATACCTGAGTAGTTACAATTTCCTAACATCGCCGCTTTGCGGCTGGGTGCCTTCCACCTTCAATGAGTTATGGCGTGACAGGTCGGCAACAGGATGGAGCTGCGCTCCAACAAGAAAAATTTATTTTTTGAGTAGCCACTACCGAGCCTGTAAAGGCTCGGTAGTGGCTAAAAATCGCTATTCATCCTGTCCATCCTGTGCATCCATGTTTCATTTATTCGGGAGAAATATGGTCCGGTTCAATACATGCCCGGTCTTGTCGGTCTTTCAGACCTCGGAACTGTTCGCGAAGCGTTGTTAAATGTTAAAGATTGTATTTTAGTATCGCTCGTTAGTGAGATATCCAGGCTAGACTTACAGGCATAATTTACAAAGGCTGTGCGGCTTTGCTTTGTCCGGTTTTGGGTGAATGGGGGAAGTTTTGAAATGGGGGAAGAAAAAAAATGACAGCAGGTACGGGCCCAGTGATTTTGGTTATTCGGGATGGATGGGGTGCAAATCACAATCCACAGCACGATGCTTTCAACGCTATTAAGCGGGCTCGGACGCCTGTTTCCGACCGGTTGACCTCGGAATGGCCACGCACGGAGTTGGCCGCGTGTGGGCTGGCCGTCGGCCTTCCACCCGGCGTGATGGGTAATAGCGAAGTGGGGCACCAGAATATCGGCGCCGGACGTATTGTGGATCAGGAGGTGGTCCGGATCTCCAAGGCCTTTGAAACGGGAAGTATCCGGGAAAACGAAACCTTGCAGACCGCTTTTAATCGGGTTGGCCAAGGGGGAGCATTGCATTTACTGGGGATTGTTTCCGATGCCGGCGTGCATGGATTGCTCAAACACCTGTATGGATTGCTCATAGAAGCCAAGGCGGCCGGATTGAAAGAAGTCTACATTCATGCCTTTACCGATGGCAGAGACACGCCCCCTAAAAGTGGCCTGGGCTATATTCAGCAGGTCGAAGCCAAATGCAGCGAAATAGGGATAGGAAAAATCGCTTCGGTTTGTGGACGTTTTTGGAGTATGGACCGTGATAACCGGTGGGATCGGGTAGCCGAGGCCTATCACATGCTGACCGGCCTGAAAGCGAAATATTCGGCTCCCTCAGCCGTCCAGGCGGTGGAAAGTTATTACCGCAACCCTCTGGACAAATCCCGACAGGGTGATGAATTTATTCTACCGACCTGGGTGGTGGACGAGAGGGGCGAACCCGTGGCGACGATCGGCAATGGCGATACGGTAATCTTTTATAATTATCGAGGTGACCGTCCCAGGGAAATTACTCGCGCGTTTATCGAAGAAGATTTCGACGCGTTTAACCGCGGGGAATTACTCGACCTTTACTATGCCGGAATGACGGAGTATAAAATGGGGCTGTTGGATCACGTGTTGTTCGCCAAACCACCCAAAATGGCCAACATACTGGGTAGTTTTTTGGCCGAAAAGGGTGTGAAACAGTTCCGCTGCGCCGAAACTGAAAAGTACCCGCACGTGACTTTCTTTTTTAACGATTACCGCGAGGAGCCGTTTCCAGGAGAGGACCGGAAGATGGCGGCAAGTCCCAGAGTTACCACCTACGACCTTACCCCGGAAATGTCCGCAGAGGAAGTAAAGGACCTCACCCGCAAAGCCATCCTTTCCCGCAGATATGGATTTATACTGGTCAATTTTGCCAATCCCGACATGGTCGGTCATACCGGATCTATGGAAGCCGTCGTCAAAGGGTGCGAAAAGGTTGACGATTGTCTTGGCCAGCTGTTGGAGGCGATTGACGAAGTTGGTGGGATTGCCATAGTAACTGCGGATCATGGAAACAGCGACCAGATGTGGGACCCCGCGGCGAACGGTCCGCATACCGCTCATACCCTGAATCCGGTGGAACTTGTTATTTACGGGAAAGGTTGCGAAAATTTGAAACTAATCCAGGATGGTAGACGTCTAGCCGATATAGCGCCCACGGTTTTACATTTCTTGGGCCTGGAGCAACCCGCTGAGATGACGGGCCAGAATTTGATAAAATAATTTCTTAGACATGCGAACAAAGGAACACGCAACAATAGGCCTTTTTTTGGCTGCAATGTGGGGCAGTCTTTTATCACAAGTTGGCGACGGAACAGATATTTTGCCTTTGGATCAAGTAAAACCCGGAATGGAGGGAGAGTGGCGAACGGTGGTTTCCGGATCAGAAATTCAGACATTTCAGTTGCGAGTCATCGGGATAGCCGACCATTTTGTTGGACCAAACCAGCCCGTCATAATTTGCGAAGCCATCGACGAGGAAAATATCCTTTCAGGTCCGGTAGCGGGAATGAGCGGCAGCCCTGTTTTTATAGCGGGTAAATTGGTCGGGGCCTACGCCTATGGTTACACTTGGCCGAAGGAACAGGCCATTATCGGAGTAACGCCCATCGAGGAAATGCTTCCGGTAATCGAGGAACCGGTAAATGAGTCCGCCTCCTCGGGAGGGATTCGCCCGCAATGGAAGTCGGTCGAACCTGCCAGCCGCAATCGCCTTTCCGACTACCAATCAGTCCTGAAGCCGCTGCCGTCCCCGTTGTTCGTATCTGGAATTTCGCAACGTACCCTGCTGGCCTTTAAATCGGAGATCGATGAGTTGGGACTCAACCTGATGAATGCGCCGATGGGCTCGGCCAACCAGGCCGGCGACATTTCCATCGAAGCGGGATCGGCTGTCACCGCCATTCTCATGTATGGAGATTTCAATTTTGGGGCAACCGGAACGGTCACTTACGTAGACGGCAATCAATTGCTGGCCTTTGGGCATCCGTTTTTCCAGTGGGGCAACGTGGAGATACCGTTGGCTCATGCGGAAGTATTGACGGTTGTTCGATCTCTGCGTACTTCGTTCAAGCTGTCCAATTACGGGGAAGTTTTTGGTCGTGTTTACCAGGATCGGCTGACTGGGATCGCGGCAGAAGCTGGAAGCTTCGTTGCCATGACCGATTTTTCGGTTAACGTTTCCTACGGCGATTCCCGGGAAAAAACCTTCGCGGCCAAAATGTTTCGTCATCGGCGTTTAAGTCCCCTCTTGAATGCCCTTGCCACCATGGAGGCGCTGACAGGCGTGCACGAGTTCTCCGAAGAGCAAACCCTCACCGTTACCACCCGGTTGAAGGTGGAGGGTTATGATCGGATCGAACTTACGGATATTTTTTCAGGAGTCGGAGCGGCCCAATCAGCCGCTTTTCAGGGCCAGGCCATCCACAGCCTGGTTGCCGATAATATTTTCGATCCTCCCCCGTTGGAATCGGTGGAAGTGCTGGTCAATTCGAACCCGGAGACCCGTATCCATTTTTTGGATGCCGTCTATCTGAACGAAAATATACTCCACCCCGGGGATGAAGTTAAATTGACACTTAACCTGAAGGATCAGGATGGGAATCGGTTCACGCGCAACGTCAGTTTTCCATTGCCCGAGGAAATCCGCCAAGAACGCGTAGAAGTCATGGTAGCGGATGCCCTGGCTGCCGACAAAGTCGACTATGTGGAATTTTTTCCAGCCACGCGCTTTGAACATATCCTGGAGCGATTGGACGATCTGAAAAGCCGGGACCGGATTTATGTCAAAATTCTGCGCCGGTCACCGGGAATCAGTGTTGAGGGAAAACACCTCTCGGGATTACCGCCCTCCACATTGGCCCTCTTGAAAAATACCAAGGGGCTGAAGATCGACAAGAACCTGCAATGGGATTCCGGATTTGAGTTGCGTATTCCGGTCGAAGCTGAATTTCGTGGTAGCGCCTCCTTACCCTTAACTGTCAAGTAGTATGAAGTTTATCCGTATTCTTCCATGGTTGATTTTGGTCGCTACTCCCCCGGCCTGGGGACGCACACACGAAACGGTGCAACGATCGTTCAACGACTTCATCAAAGGCGAGCTAAAAGGCATATCGCTTCACTCTAACGGTTACCTCCTGGCGCCGCCGAAATTGACGCAATTTGCCGATGTTGATGCCCCAATTCTCTGGGTCGCGGAAATGGATTCCGAAGGCAACCTCTATGTCGGCACCGGAAATGAGGGCACCATCTACAAGGTGGATTCCGAAGGAGAAGTTACAGAAGTTTTCAAGCCCAATCGCCTCATGTCCCGGGCATTGGCAATCGATAGCAAGGATCAATTGTACGTAGCGATTTCTCCAGAGGGTGGATTGTACAGGATTTCCAATGATGGGACGGTGGAAGTCTTCCTGAGCATCCCCGATGCTTACGTCTGGGATATCCTGGTGGACGAAAAAGATGTGCTATATATCGCCTCAGGTTCGCATGGCATTATCTATAAAGTGGATTCTCGCAGCGAAGAGCCCGAGGCGGAAGTATTTTTTGACAGTGAGGAAACCCACATCACCACCCTGGCTTTTGACAACGATGGCAATCTTCTGGCCGGAAGCGCAACTCACGGCCTCCTTTACCGCATCAATAAAGAGGGCCAGGGCAAAGTGATTTATTCGACCGGTGACAGGGAAATTCGCCGAATCCTCGGACAGCCGGACGGATCCATTTTCTTTACCTCATTCAACCAGCCGGGACGGGTCACATCCAAGCCGAAAACTTCTCGCGACAGTTCCTCTTCCAGCCAATCGAGTAAATCGGACGGCAATTCGTTTTTTGCCGAGGATAAATCGCCCCAGAGTAGTGGTTCGTCCGCCAGCTCAGCTTTTTCGATGACCGTGACGGGAAAAACCAGCACCGGCAGCTCACTCTACCGAATGGATCCGGATGGTTTCGTAACCATTTGGTGGCAGTACAAGGACGACTCTATATATTCCATTAATGAACTCGAGGATGGGGGTATTGTACTGGGCACCGGCAGCCAGGGGCATTTGTACTCGGTTAACAAGCCGGGGGACTGGATATTCCTGCACGATCTCGAATCTGGTGGGGAAATTACCGAGATTATCAATGGCCCCAGTGACGAAACTTATTACCTGGTTTGCAGTAATCCCGGACGTATCCTGCTTCTGGATACCCGTGAGAGGGACGATGGATTTTTCCAATCCAAAGTGGTAGACTTTAAGCAAGTATCCCAATTTGGCAGTTTTCAGGTATTTTCCGAACCGAACGGAAAGGAATTGGTTCAGGTGGAAGTGCGGGCAGGCAACCTGGAAGACCCGGACCGTACCTGGACTGACTGGACCCGGCTAGTGGCGGAGAAACAGATCTTCGATAATCCACTCCCGCCCGCCCGGTTCCTGCAGTATCGATTACTATTCAATGGCGGCGGAGTTGCGCCGGTACACCAGGTTCGGTTCTTTTCTAAAACCCAGAACTTGGCCCCCATGGTTACCAGCATCAAAATTATGGAACTTGGTTATGAGGCGAAAACCATCGCTTCCCAAGCTCCAGCGCCCAGCGTTGACCTGGCGCGCAGCGTAAATTCGAGCATTGAAGCGGAATTCGAAAAATTGGCCAACAAGCCAAAGCAGGTGAAAGTATTTGAAAAGCCGGGTTCGCAAACAGTGGTCTGGAGGTCTCTCGACGGCAACGACGATGACCTTATTTATAAACTGCAATTGTCGCGTTTGGGGGAGGGTAACTGGATAACATTAGCCGACGATATCGAATACACCTACCACTCGTTTAACACCAACGGTTTCGCCGATGGTTTTTACCTGTTGAGAGTCATCGCCTCGGATGAACCCTCCAATCCCCATGCCGAAGCAAAATCGGGAGAAGCAGTAAGCGATGTATTTCCGATCGACAATACCCCTCCCGTCATTTTGCTGGAAAATTTTAACCGCGATGGCGACACCGTAACCCTAAAGTTAACCGCCTCCGATTCAACCAGCCTTATTCGCAGGGCAACGTTCCGACTCAATGGTAATGACCTGGATTCGATTCATCCGGATGATGGCATCCTCGATGAACAGTTGGAAACGTTTACCCTGGAGCTGGAGGCCGAGGAGGATTCCGGCACGAGCCTCATTGTTGAAATTGGGGATGAGGTGGGCAATTCAACCGTTCTGACCCGCAGACTGGGTTAGATATAAGGCGCTGCTATAGATTGGCCAAGCTGAGCCCAATCAAATATGGTGTTGATTTATGGGTACTTCTTTAGGTGTATAGCTCGCTTTTCCTGTTCCCTTGGAGGATTTTTCACAATTAAACGATAAACCATATGAAACGCACGCATCATTGCGGAGAACTCAGGAGGTCAGACATCGGTTCGACCGTAATTCTGGCCGGGTGGATCGATTCAGTTCGCGATCATGGAGGGGTATTATTCGTCGACTTGCGCGACCGTGAAGGCGTAACCCAAGTGGTCTTCAATCCGAATAGTAATGATGCGATTTCCAAAGTCCTTCCTCGTTTAAAGCCCGAGAGCGTTATTGCCGTAGGCGGTAGGCTCACGGAGCGCGAAAACGATGCCGTAAACCCACGGCTGGCCACGGGCGAAGTGGAAGTGCATGTCGAATCCTGCGAAATGCTCAATGCATCGCAAACACCACCGTTTCCAATCGAGGACGAGAAAGGAGACAAGGTAAACGAAGACCTGCGGTTAACCTACCGCTATCTCGATCTGCGACGCCCCAAAAACCTGGCCACGTTGAAGAAGCGTCATCGGGCCTGCAAAATTATTCGCGATTTTCTGGATGGAGAGGGATTTCTGGAAGTGGAAACACCCATGCTCTTCAAAAGCACGCCGGAAGGGGCCCGGGAGTATTTGGTGCCGAGTCGCGTAAACCCGGGAGAGTTTTATGCCCTGGCCCAATCGCCCCAGCAATTTAAACAAATGCTGATGGTAGCGGGAGTAGAGCGATATTTTCAGTTGGCCAGGTGTTTCCGCGATGAAGATGGGCGGGCCGATCGACAACCGGAGTTTACCCAGGTAGACCTGGAGATGTCCTTCATCGATAGGGAAGACATGTACGCCCTGATTGAAGGTATGATGCAGCGGCTTTGGAAAGGTATTCTGGATGTGGATCTCGACCTGCCGTTTGAACGAATGTCCTACCAGGACGCCATGAACGGTTATGGTTCCGATCGCCCGGATCGTCGATTTGGCCTGAAATTGTCCGACCTGAACGATATTTTTGAACACTCCGAATTCAAGGTCTTCCACGGCGTGATAAAAAACGGCGGACACGTCAAAGCAATCAATGCCAAGGGTCTTTCCAATATCACCGAAGGTGAACTGAAATACCTGACCGATATGGCTACCGCTATGGGGGCCAGGGGACTGGCTTTCATCCGGGCCCGCCAGAGCGGCGAATGGAAATCGCCCATCATTAAGTTTTTCAGCGATGAAGAAATTACCGCCTTGAAGGAGCGATTGGAAATTGAAGATGGCGATCTGGTATTTTTTATGGCGGCTGAGTGGGAGAGAGCTTGTTCAATTCTCGGAAAGGTCCGCCTGGAAGTGGCCGAGCTGCTGGGGAAACGTGGACTCTTGACCATCGATCCTGCCGTTTGGGATTTTTTCTGGGTCATCGAATTTCCGTTAATGGTGTACGATGACGAAGCGGGCCGTTTTGTTTCGGCTCACCATCCATTTACCGCTCCAGTACTTGAAGACAGACATCTATTGGATGAAGATCCCAAATTGGTGCGTGGCCAGCATTATGACTTGGTTTTGAATGGAATAGAGCTGGGCGGAGGAAGTATCCGTATTCATCAACCCGATTTACAGCAGAAAGTGTTCGAGGAGGTGCTTCAATTACCCAAACAGGTCATTGAGGATCGTTTCGGCTACATGGTAAACGCCTTTCGCTATGGCGCGCCTCCTCACGGTGGAATTGCGCTCGGATTGGACCGCATCGTCGGTCTGCTCTCCGGAACGGACAGTATTCGCGATGTCATTGCCTTCCCCAAGACCCAGAAGGGGCAATGCCTTATGTCCAGCAGCCCTGGGGCGGTTTCCGAAAGGCAACTGCGGGATCTTCACATTCAGTCCATTGTGGTAGAAAAATAGAACATCGCTGACATCGGGGTCATTCTTTGTGCGCGTCGGGGTCATTTCTTTGTGCGCGTCGGGGTCATTCCTTGCAATCTTGCATGCCAATGCGGGATTGAAGGTTTGACCCCTTCCTCCGCGCTCTTCCTCCCCCCTCCCCGGCAAAGTGTACATTTTCGCACAATCGCCCTTTCATTCTCACAAAAAAGCCTCAAACCGTTAGGATACAAGTGCCCAAAAGGCCAATGATCCGGGAAGAATTAGGTAAAAAATTCCAGTTGGCATATGAGGTGCTTTATTTTGGACCTACATCGACCTTTGACCGTCAAAAACCGAAAGCTAACCGATCAAAATATGAATATTAAATATAACCGATTCATTACTATAGTCCTGGGGCTCTTCGCTGTAATTGGATTTACCTCCACTGGTTTTGCCGAGTGGGAATCCATGGAGCAGTTCCAGGAATCCGCCGCTTATCCCAAATTCCTGGTTGACAATTTGTGGCTACTGATTGCCGCCGGCCTGGTGTTCCTGATGCACCTGGGATTCGCCACGCTCGAAAGCGGACTTACCCAGTCCAAAAATACCGTCAATATTCTGTTCAAGAATGTCTTCATCATATGCATGGGAATCCTGGCCTATGCGGTTTGGGGATTTAATTCGATGTATCCTGGAGAGGAAAACTGGATTTGGGATGGTGTTATCGGTATGGGCAGTCCCATACCTAACGCCACGGACGCGGTTGCCAATCTGACCAGCGACTATGCCGACTACACCTTATGGTCCGACTTCATTTTCCAGGCCATGTTTGCCGCAACTGCCGCTACCATTATATCCGGTGCAGTGGCCGAGCGCATCAAACTGGGCAGCTTCATGATAGGTGCGACCATTATCGTGTTGATCGGGTATCCGATCACGGGATCCTGGGAATGGGGCACTGGCTGGTTGGATCGCATGGATTTCGCAGATTTTGCCGGATCATCACTGGTGCACGCCTTTGGTGGATTTGCCGCGCTTGCCGGGGTCATCGTTCTGGGTCCCCGTAAAGGTAAATACCTTGAGGGTGGAAAAATTAAACCCATACTGGGTCACTCCATGCCTTTGGCAACCATCGGTGTTTTCCTACTGTTCCTCGGTTGGTTTGGATTTAATGGTGGATCCGTATTGAGTGCGGACGCCGCCTCGGTCTCCCTCGTGTTTGTAACCACCTCCTTGGCCGCTTGTTCCGGTGGACTAGCGTCCATGTTCACATCCTGGGCCGTGGTTAAAAAACCCGACCTTTCCATGGGGTTAAATGGTATCCTGGCCGGTCTGGTAGGCATTACCGCGGGCGCCGATGCGGTTGGCGCCTGGGAAGCTGTGCTTATTGGATTGATCGCCGGTGTCATCGTCGTGTTCTCAATCCTGTTCTTCGACAAGATTCGCATCGACGATCCCGTAGGCGCTATTTCCGTGCACGGGGTTTGCGGTATTTGGGGAACTCTGGCCGTCGGTATCTTCGGTGGCGGAATCTTCAAAATTCAACTCCTGGGAACCTTGTCCATCTCCGCTTTCGCTTTTGTTTTCGCATTCATCATCTTCAGCCTGGTGAAAGTCCTCTTCGGATTGCGCGTGGAAGAAGAAGAAGAAATTGGGGGATTGGATATCGGCGAACATGGACAAGAAGCCTATCCGGACTTCGCTCCTTCCATTCATTAATCTACTTGTAACCGAAAACGTTACTTCATAACAAATTGTAACACTTTAAATAAGGTAAAAAATGAAGCTTATTGCAGCCATCATCAAACCCTTCAAACTGGAGGAAGTTAAGGAAGCGCTTTCCGAAATCGGAATCGAAGGTATGACCGTCACCGAAGTAAAAGGCTTTGGTCGTCAAAAAGGACATACCGAGATCTATCGCGGGAGTGAATATACCGTCGATTTTCTTCCCAAGGTGAAGATCGAGGTAGCCGTTTCAAACGACATTGCCGAGAAAGCCGTGGAGACAATCGTCAAAGCAGCTAAGACCGGCAAGATCGGCGACGGTAAAATATTCGTGACACCGATGGAAGAAGCGGTGCGCATTCGCACCGATGAACGGGGCCAAAGCGCCATCTAATCGGTCAATTCACCGATAATCATTTCAAAAGGCCCTGCCGTCAAAGGCAGGGTCTTTCTTCGTCGGGGTCATTCCTTGCAATCTTGACGTAGCTTGCGAAGTCAACTGATTCAAGGTTTGACCCCTTCCGAACGCTACCGAGCGAATGCGACAGCACCCAATCTTCTACTGCCTGCCTGTGCGTGTCCGCACGCAGACAGGCGCTCCGGAATATCAGCCCTGGTGCGGGCATCGTTACCTTCGGAAGGGGTCAAGCCGGAATGGCGCTGAGTTAAGCGCGTTTGTAGAGGAATATAGTATGGACGCCCGTCGGGGTCATTCCTTGCAATCTTGCACGTCAGTGCGAGATTTAAGGTTTGACCCCTTCCCCCGCGACTCAGCGGAATCAAAAACTGTATTCCGTTGTACTCCATACACTTTTACAAGACGACTGACCCTGTAAGGCATAACTTTTTAGGTCTTGACCCCTTCCTTCTCCGAGATGATCGAACATTCCAAAAGTCGCTTAATTAGAGCCTATCCCAGGACGACTAAGCCACTGGGGGACAAGGTATTAGACTAAAAAAAGTCGGGCCAAAGGAGGTGAAAATCTTCGATTGGCCCTGTATAAAGTCTCTATAATTTGGTATGAATAAAAAAAATTATTGGTTTTAAGTTGTAGGAGCGGCTTTACGCCGCGATCCCACGAAACAGCCTCGAAGCAATCGCGGCGTAAAGCCGCTCCTACAATGGTTCGAAATGAAGTTTCAAAATCCCGGTTTCTGGGATAGGCTCTAATTAGCTGACCGGGTAGGGCGGTTTCGAGGTTAAACCGCCGTTTTCACGACGGGCATTGTTAAAGAAAGGCATGACCCCGAGGTCGCAAATGCTTTGGAAATCAACGGAAACGCACTTAAAAGTTTGACCCCGACTGAACGCTCCACGTGCGAACCTGCTATTGCTTGGCCAGGTACTCGGCCTTTGGATCGTAGTCGGTGGCGCCGTCCTCCATCCAGCGGGCGAGCTCGGCCCGACCCACCACGAACCAGTGTACCTCATCCGGCCCGTCTGCCAGGCGCAGCGTGCGCTGGTTTAGGTACATGTCGGCCAGCGGAGTCCACTGCGAGACGCCGGTGGCGCCATGGATTTGGATGGCTTCGTCGATGATGTGGCAGACGCGTATGGGTACCATCGCCTTAACCGCGCTCACCCAGACGCGTGCCTCGGAGTTACCAAGCTCATCCATTGCTTTTGCCGCCTTCAGGACCATCATTCGCATGGCCTCAATTTCGATTCGCACCTTGGCGATCACCTCGGTATTCTTGCCGAGTCTGGCGATGGGCTTGCCAAATGCTTGGCGTGCGAGGCCTCGCTTCGCCATCAGTTCCAGGGCGCGCTCAGCCGTGCCAATAGACCGCATGCAGTGATGGATCCGGCCCGGTCCCAGGCGCAGTTGGGAGATTTCAAAGCCGCGCCCCTCACCCAGCAAAATATTCCCCTTTGGGACTCGACAGTCGTCAAAGCGCAGGTGCATATGACCGTGCGGCGCATCGTCCTTGCCGAACACATGCATGGGACCGAGAATCTCAACCCCCGGGTTGTCCGTTGGAACCAGGATTTGCGATTGCCGCTTGTGGGGGGTAGCGTCCGGATTGGTCTGCACCATTACGATCATGATCTTGCAGCGCGGATCTCCGCTACCGGAAATGTAATACTTTTCACCGTTGATTACCCATTCATCGCCGATGAGCTCGGCACGGCACGAAATGTTCTTGGCATCGGACGATCCGAGATCGGGCTCGGTCATGGCGTAAGCAGAGCGGATCTCACCGGCTAAAAGCGGTTTGAGCCATTTCTCCTTCTGCTCCGGGGTACCCACCCGCTCGAGTACTTCCATGTTACCGGTATCGGGCGCCGAGCAATTGAGGCACTCTGCGGCTAGAGGGGTTTTCCCCAACTCGGCTGCGATGTAGGCGTAGTCGAGGTTCTTCAGTCCTTGTCCGGTCTCGTCGTCAGGTAGGAAAAAGTTCCACAATCCGATGGATTTGGCTTTCGCTTTGACGCTCTCCAGCAACTCGAGCTGCCCGGTTGCATAAGAAAAGCGTTCAGCGCGGTTCTCGCCCAGTTGGTAGAACTTACGCGTGATGGGCTCGACCTCGCTCTTGACGAAGGCTTTCACCCTTTCTAAAAGAGGTTTGGCTTCCTCCGACATCCTAAGGTCGAACATTTCTGGAGTAGTTTCGAGACCTGGCATTTATTTTCTTTCTATTAGGGTGTTAAACTTTGTAGACTGGGATGCGCGGTTAGCCGCAAATTTTGGTCCGTTAGCCCGGTATTGAGACATGTGGGTTAGATGGCTGTTGGCGAAGCTGTAGGTGCAAGCATAAGAAGTCAACTCCCATTGTACAGGTGACAGGCCACTTTGGTGGCGCCTTCTCGTGTCCATTCCGGTTGTATTTGGCTGCATTCCGGTTTGGCCACGGGGCAGCGGGGATGAAACCTGCAACCCTTGGGCGGATTGCGCAAGCTGGGTACTTCGCCCGCGATGAGTTTATGGGGGCGTTGAGATTCTAATTCCGGATTCGGTGTGGGGACCGCGTCGAGCAGCGCTTGGGTGTAGGGGTGTTTGGGATTTGAAAACAGCTCATGCCTATCGCCTATCTCTACGATGCGTCCCAAGTACATGACGGCGATGCGGTGACTGATATGCCTTACTACGGAAAGATCGTGAGCAATGAAAAAGTAAGTAAGACCCAATTGCTCTTGCAAATCCATCAGCAAGTTTAAGACCTGGGCCTGAATGGAAACATCCAAGGCTGAGACCGGCTCGTCACAAATAATGAGGTCGGGATCCAGAGCCAGAGCCCGGGCGATACCGATGCGCTGGCGTTGCCCGCCGGAAAACTCGTGAGGATAACGATCAGCCATATCCGGCAACAGTCCCACCAGCCCCATTAACTCCTGGATGCGGGCTTTGTATTTCTTTTTATCAGTAAAAAGTTTATGTACCCGGAGAGGTTCACCGATAATGCCACCCACCTTCATGCGTGGGTTCAGTGATGCAAACGGGTCCTGATAGACCATCTGCATGCGCCGTCGAATCGGCCGCATGCGAGCGGGGTGGTAGTGGGTAATATCTTCATTCGCAAAGACAATGCGCCCTGAGGTGACCGGTTGCATGCGAAGCATGGCCAGAGCCGTCGTCGACTTGCCGCAACCACTTTCGCCCACCAGACTAAAGGTTTCGCCTCGCTTCAACTCGAAGGACACCCCATCGACAGCGGGAACCCAACCGACGGTGCGCTTGAAAACAGTAGGGTAGGCAATAGGGTCAGTAACCGTTTAATAATATAAGCCTGCATGTTAGAGTGCCGGGAAAGTGTATACCGAGTAAATTGCCTCGGTCGTTTTTGTCACGCTGAAATAGTCGCATAAAAGACTACCCGGGTCGCGGCGCCGTACTAACTCGCGCCATGCCACCATCCACCGCCACGACCTCGCCAGTCATGTAGCGCGACGCTTCCGACGCAAAGAAGACTACGACATCGGCCACATCCTCACCGTAACCCCAGCGTTTTAGGGCAACTTGCTCCTCCAGTTGCTCGATAAGGCCGGGAATATTATTGCGGTCGTCTTCCCAAATCGCCGTTGCGATCAAGCCCGGACAGATGGCGTTCACGCGGATTCCGTGGGGCCCCCAATCCGCCGCCAGCGCTCGCGTCATGGCGTCAACCGCGCCTTTTGTCCCAGCGTAGGCGACCCTTCCAAGGGGTCCACGGAGGCTCGCGATGGAGGAGATGTTGATTACGGAGCCCCCACCACGTTCCATCATACTGGGGCCAAGCCCGAGGGTGAGCATCAAGAGTGACCGGACGTTGATCGAGAAAACCAGATCCAAGTCCTCCTCGGTGAGTAGGTCGGGGGTGCGCCGCATGGGTATACCGGCATTGTTGACCAAGATATCCACGCCCCCAACCGATTTGAGCACCCGCTCGGCCAGTGCTGTTCCCGCCCGAGGCGGGGACAAATCGGCCTCCAAAATCACCGGCTGGTGGGTGAGATCGGCCGCCACGCGCTGGAGATCAGACAGCGTCCGTCCGCTCAGCACAACCCGCGCCCCCGCGGCGTCCAGGGCCCGCGCACAGGCCTCACCTATACCACGGCTCGCCCCCGTGACGACCACGATCTTTCCGGTTAATTCTTTCATCGTCTGTTTGCTCCTTTGACAGCCCTAATGTGGAATGGAACTCCGTTAAGGCCAGTTATTGAAAAATTTTCGAACCAAGAGTCGGGGTCATTCCTTAGCATCTTGCATGTTAATGCTAGATGCAAGGTTTGACCCCTTCCCCCGCGCAGTTTTTATTGAAGTCCGAGCATATAAGTTTTAAGCAAAAACACAATGTTATCGCAAGAATCTGTCATTCCTGGGACCTTGCTCACTTACATGGAAGGCTTAAAAACCCATGATATTGACTTGATCCGTTGCGCTTTTACCGAGCATATCCAATTTGTTACTCCTGCCAAAACCATGAGAAAACGACAGATTTTAGGATTTCTCGCAACCTTTTAAACCCATGCAGAACGCCTTTTCAAAACCAATTATTGGGTTTCTTTTCCTGGGTCTCTGTAGCCTGGTTGGCCACGCTGCCGAAATTGATTCTGCCGGAGCCGGCTTACGGCATGCCCAGCAAATGCGTGAAGGCATTGCTTTGTTTAAGAACCAGGTTCGGGAAATTCTTCGAAAGAACTGTATCGAATGTCATGGGGAAGGAGAGATCGAAGGCGACCTTGACCTTTCAACCCGCGATTCTCTTTTTGCCAGCGGGTTGGTTGGGGAGTCGGCCGAAAATAGTGATCTCATCGACTCGATCACCCACCGCTTCGAGCCATTCATGCCTCATGAAAGGGATAAATTGGATGAGGAATCGATTGAGGCGATCGCTCATTGGATCGATTTGGGAGCGCCCTATGACAAACCCTTGCTAGAAGGAGCTGTGGACGTATCGGAGGGCCCGCTGGTCGTTACCGAAGAGCACCGCAATTACTGGGCTTACCGGACTCTGGCCCAAACGGAGCTACCCGAGGTCAAGAGCAAACTATGGCCTCGAAACGAAATCGACCATTTCGTCCTCAATCGATTGGAGGCAAGCCATCTCAGGCCCAATGTTGAAGCCAAACGTCGCGTTCTGATTCGGCGTGCCTATTTGAATCTGATCGGGCTTCCCCCCTCGCCTGATGAAGTGGTGGAATTTTTGAACGACTTAAAACCCGGGGCTTACGAGCGAATGATCGATGGCTTACTCCAGTCTCCCCATTACGGGGCGAGGTGGGCCCGCCACTGGATGGACATTGCGCGTTTTGCAGAGAGTATGGGCTTCGAAACCGATTTTGATCGACCCTATGCCTACCACTACCGCGATTTTTTAATAATGGCGTTTAATCAAAACATGCCCTACGATCAATTCGTGCAGTGGCAAATCGCCGGGGACCAATTGATGTCGGAGGAACCGCTCGCCATGATGGCTACCGGTTTTTTGGGAGTTGGCGTGTTATCTAACGTTATTACAGAGAAAGAATTTGAGTCTACCCGCTACGATGAGATGGATGACATGATCAATACCCTGGGCACCGCCATGTTGGGCACGACAATTGGTTGCGCCCGCTGTCACGACCATAAATACGACCCGATCACTTCCAAGGACTACTACGAGCTGGCATCCAATTTTACCCGGACGGTTCGAACTTACATCGACTACGATCCCGATTCCGCCGCCTATGAAACCGCTATGGCTGGTTTTGAGATTGAGGAAGAAAAGCTGAAGCAGCGGCTAGCCGACTATGAGCGGTCCGTTCTGGATAAACCTTTTCAGGAGTGGTTGAGCGCCGGACCGTTTGAACTGCCTTCAGCGACTTGGATGGTTCTTAGCCCAGACACCTTTACTTCCCAAGACGGAGCCATTATGGAAAAACTTTGGGATGATTCCGTTCTCATTAAAAGTCAGCATTTGGACATTGATAACGAAACCACTTTCTTTGAATTCGAAACCAGTCTGCAGAATCTTGTAAGTCTTCGCATGGAAACACTCACCCACCCACACTTGCCCAATAGAGGGCCGGGTGGAGACTATGAAGGAGGCTTCACCATCGGAGAAGTGAGCCTGGAGGTTCAAGATCTGGGAGTCGCAGAACCCAAATGGGAAAAAGTAGCGCTCGAATCCGCCCAAGCCACTTCCCAGGAGAACGACCAATCACTCAGCGCAGGTGCGGCCATTAACGGAGTTTCCCAGGGTTGGTCCATCGACATGGATGCGTTTGGGAAAGACCAAGCTCTTTTCATTCAATTTGCTGAGCCACTTGGCTTTGAGGCGGGAACCAGGATAAAAATCAGGGTGTCGAGTGGCCTCAATATCCACCAAATGGTGGGCAGGCCCCGCTTTTCCGTGACCCAGGATGCGCATGCTCCTTTGCAAATCAGTAAAGGTGTTCCGGTTTTTGCTTACCAGGGAATGTTGAAGCTACTGGCAGGCCAAAGTCCATGGGCGCTTTCCCCGGCAGAAACCGATGCCCTGCAAATATGGTACGCCGGCAAGGATGCGGGTTGGCTGAGCCTGAGAAATAAGTGGATTGATCACCGGTTAAACCGGCCTAAATCGACCAAGACCCGCATCATGGCCTGTTCTGATACATTGCCTCCCATTTGGCACCGCAGCGCCAGTAAAGGATTTCTCTCTTTTTATGAAACGACCTATCATTTGGAGCGAGGAGATGTAACCCAAAAGGGAGCAGTTGCAGAACCGGGATTTCCCCAAGTATTAGTGCGTGATCCGTCATCGCTTAAGAGGCCTGCTGAGCCTTCCAATTCACGCAGCTTTCTCGCTAAATGGATTACGGATGTCGAAGCAGGAGCCGGGAGTTTACTGGCCCGCGTGTTTGTCAACCGGGTGTGGCATCATCATTTCGGTCGCGGAATTGTTGAAACACCCAGCGACTTTGGTAAACGGGGCGGTAATCCAAGCCATCCTGAATTATTGGAATGGCTTGCCCAGGATTTTGTGCATCATGGTTGGGATGTGAAGCGTTTACAGAAGCTCATTGTCACCAGCGCCGCTTATCGGCAAAGCGCCCAGCTTGACTCCCGTAAATCGGAACTGGACGTTGAAAACCGTTTGCTCTGGCGTTATCCTCCAAGGCGGGCCGAAGCCGAGGTGATTCGAGATTCCCTGCTCCAGGTTTCCGGTCGATTGGATCCGACTCCTTTTGGACCCGGAACCCGGGATCCCGGTAAGCTTCGTCGCAGCATATATTTCTTCGTCAAGCGGGGCGCATTAATCCCTGAAATGGTTCTGTTCGATTGGCCGGAACATTTGGTTGGAATTGGACGGCGGGCTAGTACCACTATTGCCCCCCAGGCGCTTCAATTTCTAAACAGTTCCCAAACCCGAAAATACGCCGAGGGATTTGCCGAGCGGTTAGAGCAATTTGAAAATCCTTCCGAACTCATTGATCATGCCTACCTGTATGCTTTTAACCGGTATCCGAAGCTGAAAGAAAAAGCGTTGGGAATGCAGTTTCTTAAATCGCAAAGCGCCACCTACAGGAATCATCAATACCCCAAAAAATTGGCCCTGGTAGATTATTGCCACTCTTTGTTCAGCTTAAACGAATTTATTTATATTCGGTGAGTTCCTCCAATCCATATGGCCATTGTGGTCCGGAGCATCGCGATTTCCCGATGTCGATGACTCGGCGCCAAATGCTCAAGCGCTGCGGAATGGGGCTGGGAATGATCGCTTTGTCCAGCATCTTGCAAGGGGAAGGCTTGCTCGCTTCTGGTGGACCTTTGGGTAAGCGAGCACTCAGTCCCATGGCTGCAAAAGTCCCGCATTTTGCGCCGAAGGCCAAGCGAATTATCTGGTTATTTATTAACGGTGGACCCAGTCACATGGATACCTGGGAATACAAACCGGCGCTGGAAAAATACCACGGCAAGGAGCTGGAGGGGTTCGACAAGTTTACCGGTTTTTTCTCCCAGGAGGTGGGCGCGATCATGCAGTCGCCTTTCAAGTTTTTACCACGGGGTCAGTCGGGCAAAATGGTGGCGGAAATTTTTCCCCACCTGGGGGAGCATGTGGATAAAATGGCCTTTATCCATTCGCTTTACTCCGAATCCAATAACCATTCCCCAGCTCTGTTTATGATGAACAGTGGACTGCCTCGCACCGGGTTCCCCTGCATGGGCTCATGGGTTACATATGGGTTGGGGAGTGAGAGCCGGGACTTACCGGGTTTTGTGGTGATGTCGGATCCCCATGAGCGCGGGCTTCCCAAAGGTGGGAGGTCAAACTGGAGTTCTGGATTCCTTCCCACCGTTTATCAAGGCACCTTACTCAGGCAGAAGGGTGACCCGATTCTCAATCTCCGAAAACCAGAAAAACTGTCTTCAAATCAACAACGTGCCCAGGTGGATCTGATCAATCAACTAAACCGGTGGGATATGGAGCAACAGTCCGATGACGCTGAACTCGCCGCCCGCATTGAAAGTTTTGAGCTGGCTTACCGCATGCAGGCGGCTGCTCCGGAGGCATTCGATTTAAATCGTGAGTCTGAGCTCACCAAGAAACTCTATGGGATGAATGACACGCGCTGTGCTCATTTTGGCCGGCAGTGCTTATTGGGACGGCGATTGTTGGAACGCGGCACGCGTTTTGTTCAAATTTACTCCGGTGGTAACGAAAACCAACGAGCCTGGGACGGTCATATAGACATTCTGGGAAACCATACCCAGTTTGCCGGCGAAACCGATAAACCCATAGCCGGGTTATTGGCCGATCTCGAGCAACGTGGATTGCTTGCGGATACTCTCGTCATCTGGGGAGGGGAATTTGGGCGTCTTCCGGTTGCCCAGGTGGGTACCTTAAAACCGGGAAGAGACCACAATCCTCACGCCATGACGGTCTGGATGGCCGGCGGTGGTGTTAAAGGTGGAGTATCTTATGGGGAGACCGATGAGCTCGGACATAAGGCGGAGAAGGACCCCGTCCACATAAACGATTTTCACGCCACTATTTTACATTTGCTTGGAATGGACCACGAGCGCTTGACCTACAAATACAATGGCCGGCGGTTCCGTTTAACGGATGTGGCCGGTCGGGTCATCCACCAATTGCTCGCTTAACTAGTCGGTCCAGAAAACGACATAAATATTTGTTTATCAACACTTTATTATTGATCTTACCTTTAAAATTTGATCTATAACCTTGTCAAACGGGATGTTAGAGGCATTTAGAATAGCGAATTTGCGGAAGGAGAAATTGACTCTCGCCAAGGCGCCAAGAACTTTAAGTTGTAGGAGCGGCTTTACGCCGCGATTGCTTCGAGGCTGTTTCGTGGGATCGCGGCGTAAAGCCGCTCCTACAATGGTTCGAAATGAAGTTTGAAGTCGCGGAGGAGGGGGTCACACCTTAAATCCTGCATTGACATGCACGATTGCAAGGAATGACCCCGACGGGGCATGCGGGATGTAAGGTGAGACCCCTTCGCGCCTTCTTGTGCCTCTTTGCCTTTCGATCACGATCACGATAATCCTCGGCATCTCAGTACCTCGGTACCTCAGCATCTTTGCAACTCTTTCTGACCCCTTACTCTTCCTTGAAGCACAGGACCGTATTGCCGCGGCCTCGGTTGTGCTCGAAGAGTTCGAAGGCTTGGGCGAACTCTGCCAGCGGGAAAATGCGGTCGGCCCGCGGTGGGACCGCGCCACTCTCCAGGAAGTGGACGATTTCGGCCACATTCTCCTGGTGTCCCTCCGGATTTTCTTTTGCCCATCGTCCCCACATGCTGCCGATGGCCGCGGCCTCCTTGATCAGCAGCATACCCGGGCGAATTGGTTTCTGTCCGGCCGTAAAGCCTAACAGGCAAATCTTTCCCAGCGGCCGGACTGAAGAAACCAGCGCGCCTTCGAAGAGTTCTCCCTGAACCACATCGACGACCACATCGACCCCGGCAGGGTGGCCCAGCTCGTCGGCGGCTTGTTTAACTTCCGCTTTGAAGTTCTTAAAGCTTTCCCGGTCACTGCCATAGCAGAACACGCGGTCCGCGCCGGCTGAAAGGGGGAATTCCATCTTCTCGGGAACGCTGACGCCGGCGATCACTTGCGCGCCCATCGCTTTGGCCAACCCGACCGCAGCCATACCCACGCCGCCGGAAGCGCCGTCGACGAGCACCAGGTCGCCGGGGCCGGCTTCTCCGATATTCTTGAGCGCATGGTAGGCCGGAATGTAGTTGCGCCCCAAGTTGGCGCACTTGGATAGGTGGACTCCGCCGGGGGCTTTCCATACCATCTGTGCATGGACCTTGACGATCCCGGCCAGGCCTCCGGTATCGTTTTGCGCGAAGACGCGGTCTCCCGCCTTCACGTGTTGCACTCCCGCGCCCGTCTCCAAGACGGTTCCTGCGACGTCCATACCGGGAACGTAGGGAAGTTCGGGCTTTGACTGGTAGAAGCCCTGGGCCTGAAGTGCATCCGGGTATTGAACGCTGGCATAATTCACCTCGACTAAAATGCTCCCTTCCTCGCATTTGGGCCGGGGTATTTCGTCCAGACTCAGCACCTCTCTCAGGGGAACGGGGTTCAGTAGAACTTTTCCCTCAGCATCCAGGGCGGCGTAACGGTGGCAGCGCACTGCTTTGATCAATTGGCTCATTTTTTACTACGCTCCGGAATATCGGGGCTGGTGCGGGTTAGGGAAAAGGTGACGTATCCCAGATTCATCCCACTGAAGCCGCCGGTTCCTGCAGCCGTTTAATGGCCCGCTCTTTCAAGGCGAGCTTGTCAAACTTTCCCGAAGCGATTCGCGGTAACCGCTCGTCCACAAAATGCACGTGACTGGGCACCTTGAAGGTGGCCAGCCGTGACCTGACGTGGTCCTGAATCTCCTCTTCGGTGGCGCTGTATCCGGTCCGAAGGAAAATGGTGGCGCAAACAATTTCACCGAGACGCTCGTCGGGCGCGCCGTACACGGCCGCTTCGTTCACGGAGGGATGTTCGTGCAAGACGTTCTCGATTTCTCCACAAGCGATGTTTTCGCCACCCCTGATGATGATGTCTTTGGACCTCCCGGTGATATAAAGAAAACCCTCCTCGTCCAGATGGCCAAGGTCGCCGGAATAGAGCCAGCCGTCTCGCAAAGCTTCCAACGTTTCCTCCGGCTTGTTCCAGTAACAGCGCATATTGGCGGAGGACTTCATGCAGATTTCGCCTTCTTGATTGGGACCGAGAACGTTTCCGTCCGCATCGCGAATCTCCATCGCCACCAGCGGTGCAATTGGCCGACCCACCGACTTGGGGCGGGCCAGATAGTCGGCGCCCCCAATCACGGTACCAATAGCGTTAGTCTCGGTCATGCCGTAACCAACGCCCGGCACGACGTGAGGAATGCGTTCTTGCAAGAGTATTAAATGCTCGGGAGGCCTGGCTGCTCCACCACCACTAACGGAGACTAAACTGCTTAAATCCCGCTTGTTCAAATCGGGAGAATGGAGAATTTCTCCGGTCATGGTCGGAACGCCCTCAATCTTGGTGAGCGACTCCCGTTCGGCGAGTTCAAGCGCCTTCTCGGCATTCCATTTGTACATGAGAACGAGGGTGCGCCCGGCCCGGTAGCTGAGAAAGAGCATGGTGTGGAGGCCCGACACGTGGAAAAAGGGAACGTTGACCAGCATTTTTTCCCTGGGCAACCTGGCCGCGAGCGGATCGTCCATGGCAGCGGCCCCTCCCTTGAGCCACTGCACGATTTCCCTTCGCGTTCGCTCGTCGGCGTCCAGCAGCCCAAGGATGCCCGCGCAGGATAAGTTCAGCAGGGCGCTGATAATGCTCCGGTGGGTTAGCACCACGCCCTTGGGATGGTCGGTCGATCCCGAGGTGTACATGATCAATGCGTCGCTGTCCGTATCGATGTCAAGTGGTGGAAAGTCTTCATCGGCATCCGGTTCCATCAAGTCTGCCATGGACATTGCGCCCTCCGGCAACGCTCCTTCTAACCGGGTCAGGGCCACGCCCAGTTCCAACAAGGTTCGAGAAGGAAGAAATCGCGACCAGCGCTCATGATCGACAAAGGCAAAACGCGCTCCACTGTCGATGAGGCCGTATTCGATTTCTTCGGGTTGCCACCATGCGTTCAGGGTTACCGCCACCGCCCCGACGGCAAGAATGGCTTCCAAAGCAATACAGTATTCCGGGTAATTCCGCATCGAGATGGCCACGCGATCGCCCGGCTGCACTCTCAGATCTATGAGCGATTTAGCCAGGGCGACGGCCCTGCGCTGCACCTGGCCGAAGGTCAAACGCTCGTCTCTATAGATGAGAAACTCTTGCTCCTTAAAGTGGGTGTTGGAGAAGGAAAAAAAATCGCGCATATCGTTCGGAGCGTGGGTGAAGACATCGTGTTCGACACCGAGAATCAAGGTCTTGGACACCGTCAGGGGCGACTCGGGGCCGGTTATCAGCGCGAGGGCGTCAGCTAGGGTCAAGCGGCTGTGGGAAACGGGATGCATAGTGTGGTATCAGTTGAGCCGGTAGACTCGGGTGGCGGTGCCGCTAAAGAGGGCGACCTGCTCCTCTTCGCTATATTCAGCGGCAATTTTCTTCAGACCATTCCAGAGCACGTGATAAGAGAGCGAATGGCGGTCCACCGGGAAGTTGCTCTCGAACATGCAGCGATCGGCGCCGAAGCACTTTATGGTGTGGTGGTACCAGCGAGCATGTGCTTCGACCAGCTCATCGGAAGATGCCGGCAAAGCGCGGCGATCCCATCCATAGCCATTGTCGGGCATGGCGAGCCCGCCCAGCTTGGCCACGACGTTGGGACACTCGGCAATGGCCGCGATGTCATCGCACCACTGGGCAAAGATTTCCTCACGTTTATCCGCATAGGGCCCGACGCCGAGCGGGGTCCCGAAATGATCGAGAACCAGCGTCGTACCCTGCGCTGCTTTGGCCAAGTCTCCAAAGTCGAGGTTCTGGTGATGGTAGTGCCAACTGTCGTAGGTGTAGCCGCGTTCCCCCAGGCGGTTGAGACCCTGGTGAAACGCCTCTGATGCAGCCAGGCCTTCGGGTGACCGACCCGGTATGGAAAGCGCTTCGGGATGAGGATCTCGGGCAAGGGAGTGTCGTATGCCGCGAATTAGTCCTTTCGCCGCTTCCTCGTGAGCATCGAGTACCTCATCGAGGTGAGGACTGGTCAGATCGGCGTGGGCCACGATTCCGGCGATTTCCGCCCCCGTCCCCGCCCGGGAGGCAGAAGCAATGGCTTCCACAAATACGGTTTCGCCCACCGGTTTCAAATGCGCGGGTCCGTCCGTATAGTAGCTGGCGCCACATTCGAGGAATACCGTTTTCGTCACGTTGTGGCCCGAGCCTGTATCCGCCCAGAAGTGGTCCAAGACGTAGGTCCAGTCGGGCCTCTTCCACAAGTGGTGATGGGGATCAACGATGATCCGTTCCGGATCGATAATGGGCT
The DNA here is from genome assembly GCA_965250065.1 of Opitutales bacterium. Lineage (GTDB taxonomy): Bacteria > Verrucomicrobiota > Verrucomicrobiia > Opitutales > UBA2995 > JAABVD01. Next base: position 2,570,611 of record OZ252288.1, on the reverse strand, counting down.
CGCGCACCTGCTGGAGCCACTCTTCGCGAGGTGGTTTTTTCGCCATCTGTCTACGCCATGTCTTTGAAACCTTTACCCTCGGCCACCAGCTTTTCAATCAACGGTGCGGGCTGCCAGAAATCGTCGTCATCTTGCTCCTGAAATTCTTTCAGTTTGGCCAGGACTTTATCGAGGCCAATCGTATCGGCGTAGAACATGGGGCCGCCTCGATAGACGGGCCAACCGTAGCCATTTACCCAAACTACGTCGATGTCGCTCGGTCTTTGGCTGATGCCCTCTTCCAGGATCTTTGCACCCTCATTGATCATGGGATAGATGCAGCGTTGGAGGATCTCCTCGTCGCTGATCTCCCGGCGGGTTTTGCCCATCCTTTCCGAGAATTCGAGGACTAGCTCCTCGACCATTGGCTCGGTTGTTCTGAAGCGCGTCTCGGGGTGGTAGTTGTACCAACCCTTGCCATTTTTTTGCCCGCGGCGGTCCAACTCGCACAGCCGGTGGTGTATAATCGTATCTCCTTGGGAGCTTTCCGCGTCCCAACCGATGTCAAGACCAGCCAAGTCCTCCATGGCGAAGGGGCCCATGGGAAAGCCAAAGTCGAAGATGACGCGGTCCACATCCCATGGCATGGCGCCTTCAAAGATCAGCTTCTTGGCCTGTACCCCCCGCTGGGCGACAATTCTATTGCCGATGAAACCCCGACAGACCCCCGATACGACGGAGACTTTGCCCAGCCGCTTGGCCAGTGCAATGACGGTGGCGAGGACCTTCTTGGAGGTTTTATCCGCCCGGACAACCTCCAGGAGTTTCATGATGTTTGCGGGGCTGAAAAAGTGAGTTCCCACTACCATTTCGGGGCGCTTGGTTACCGCCGCAATCGCGTTGACGTCGAGAGCAGAGGTGTTGGTAGCCAATATTGCGCCCTCTTTGACGATCGAATCGAGCCTCCTGAATATATCCTTCTTCAGGTCCAAGTTTTCGAACACCGCCTCAATGACCAAGTCGCAATCGGCTAGGTCTTCAAGCGAGAGGGACGGGGTCAGGCGGCCCATCAGCTCATCCACATCGGCCACGGTCAGCCGGCCTCGCTTGACCCCTCGCAGATAGTTTTTCCGCACCACCCCGAGACCGCGGTCGAGCGCTTCCTGAGTCGCTTCCACAATCGTCACGGGTGTCCCTTCGGAAAGGAAGTTCATCGAAATCCCGCCACCCATGGTGCCGGCGCCAATCATGCCGACCTTTTCGATCGGTATCGTTTCGGTGTCTTTGGGGACATCGGGAATCTTTCTGGCCTGGCGTTCGGCGAAGAAATAGTAGCGTTGGGCCTCCGACTTTATGCCGTTTACCAGTACTTGGAATCGGTCGCGCTCGCCCTGAATCCCGTCTTCAAAAGATTTTATCAGCGTGTCCATGACGCACTGAATGATAGATTCGGGTGCATCAAAACCCCGGGTCTTTCGCGTCACGCGCTTGCGAAACCGGTCGAAGATCTCCGGATCCTTTTTCGCTTCTTCCAGTTTTCCGTTGGCGTCTCTAACTCTGACGAGTGGCCGACCCTCATCGGCGACTTTTTTTGCGAAGGCCAGTCCACCCTCGAATAGGTCATCCACGATCTCGTCGACCAGCCCGTTCTCAAGGGCAAAATTCGCATCTACCATTTCTCCGATGACCATCATTTCCAAAGCCTTTTCGACCCCCACGATCCTGGGCAGACGCTGAGTGCCGCCGGCGCCGGGCAGGATCCCCAGTTTGACCTCGGGAAATCCGAACTTCGCCGTCGGCACCGCCACACGGTAGTGGCAGCAGATGGCGACTTCCAAGCCGCCGCCCAGGCAGGTTCCATGGATGGTGGAAACGACCGGTTTGGAGGCGCCCTCGATGATGTCTTGCACATCGAAGAGCACCACGCCCCTGTGCGGCTTGCCAAATTCGCGGATGTCCGCCCCGGCGATGTAGGTCCGGCCCGTACAGATGATGAGGATCGCCTTGGCGTCGTCGTCTGCATCGGCCTTCTTCACCGCTTCGTATAGGCCGTTTCGCACCCCTTCGCTGAGAGCGTTCACCGGCGGATTGTCGATGCGGACCACCGCCACACCGTCTTGCATTTCCAGGTCAACCATGTCCGTTATTGCAGCCATAATGATATCAGGTTTTGGGATAGCTTCTATATTTTAATTAGTTATTTCGAGTTGCTGAGTTACTGAGAGGCACAAAGGCAGGGTCATTCGTTTTTGACAACCTTATTCCGTTGCACTTCATACACTTTGGCGGGGTGTCGGCCTGCGGCCTCGGTACAAAGACGACTGACCCTGCAGCGCATGGCCGTTCATTCAGCGGTAGGTTTGCATTTCCTGGGGGAGGTGGGGGATGGCATTGAATTGATCAAGCGAAATGCGATCGGCGCGGAAGGTGAACTGGGTTATCGACGCGTTGTAGACCCGCCAATTGAGTTGGCCCGCCTGCTGCTCGGGAGCTTGTAAACAGGTTTGAATGGAAACCCCTACCGGTCCGCCAGAGGTAAAGACGGCGACCCTTCGACCATGCCCTTCCCGATTGCGAATGGTCCGGTAAGCATCGGTGACCCGATCGTGAAACTCGCGCCACGTTTCGAAGCCAGTGGATTCGTATTCGCCCGCGATATAGTAGTACATGACGGCTTCCAAAAGCCTGTGGAAGGTGCGATAGCGTTCACGTTCCCCGGTCGCCGCCGCACAGTCGTCGTAAAGCTTCCGTACGTGCTCATGTTTTTCCACCAGTTCCTGCTTCAGTTTGTCCATTACTTCATCCGAACCATACTCGTTGAGTCCTTCCAGAATCTGGACCTCGGGCCAGCATTTGCCATCCCTTGCGTAGGTCTCACCGCAAGCTTGAGCGGTTTGAAGCTGCCGCCTGAGTGATCCCGAATAGACTTCGCCGATCTCTACGCCCTTTTCTCGCCAGAAGCTTCCCAGCAACCTCGCTTGTCCATAGCCCTTATTGGACAATTGATCGTAGTCGTCGGAGAAGAACGTAGCTTGTGCATGGCGGACAATGTAAAGTACACTCATTAGGTTTCCGGAATTTCGCAATGAAACAGCTTTTGAAGTCAAAACTCTCTATCGCGTTGCATGCAATGCAATTCGAATTGAAATGCCTCAGCCTCGGTAAGCCAGCTCCTTTGGAACGGGAAAATCAATTTCCTTACTCGTGATGAACTCAAGCAGAGCGGCTTGACCATTTTCGGTAGCTTCGATCCCACGCTTTAGCGCCGCTAAGATTTCTCTGGGTTCCTCGATGCGTTCACCGTACCCACCAAATGCCTTTGCCATGTCAGCATAGTTTCCGCTGATATCGGTCGCGCCGTATTTTTCTTGTGCCTGCTTCATGACCGGAATTTCAATGGCCATGCTGAAATTGTTGAACAAAATCGACAGGATGGGCAGCTTTTCTCGAACCGCAGTCTCGAAGTCCATGCCCGTGAAACCGATCGCGGCATCCCCCCACACGTTGATGCAAAGTTTGTCGGGGTGCACAATTTTGGCCCCCATCGCCAACCCGAGCCCGTAGCCGAGCTGAGTTGATTTTCCCCAACCGATGTAGGTCAGTGGCTCAATGCTTTCCCAAAATGGAGTCATTTGATCACGTGGGCTACCCGCGTCGTGAGTGATGATGGTATTGTCCTTATCTACAAGTTTGTTGAGTTCATTGATCACGCGATATGGATTGATGGGAGCTTCGTCGTAGTCGAGTTTGGGTGACCACTCTTTCAAGAACTCTTCGCGTTTGCTACAAATCGTATTCACGAGGTCTTTCTTGCGCTCCTCGACTCGATCCTGTGGCTGCTTCTCCAACTCCCTTATAAGGGCCTTGAGCGTCAGTTGCGCGTCGCCGACCAACGCATGATCAACTTGCACATCTTTGTTAATATCATAGGGGTCGAGCGTGGCGTGAATGAGCTTGGGACCATCGGGAATACGAATACCGAAAATTGTGGAAGCAAAACTGCAGCCAATTCCGAATATAGTGTCTGCTCCGAGCATGAAATCGGTTACCGGTTTTGGACACGACCGACCTGCACAGCCCAGGGCCAGTGGATGGTTTTCAGGAAACGCGCTCTTCCCTTCAATACTTGTGGTTACCGGAGCGTGCAAAACCTCAGCCAGTTGCTTCAACTCCTCCCATGCCTTTGCATAGTGGATTCCTTGCCCGGCGTAGATCACCGGATGCTTGCAAGCAGCTAATGCGCTTGCCACCTCTACCACTGCTGCGGGATCCGGCCCATAACGATTCTTGCGGCTGGGAATGTAGTCGAGCGGTTCGTCAATCTCCTCGCCGATTACATCCCAGGGGATCTCGACCAGGACAGGCCCGGGGCGACCATTTCGCATCATCGCAAAGCTACGACGCATAACTTCGCAGACGTATTTGCCCACATTGAGTGGCTCGGAATGCTTCGTGACGTGCTTGAAGTTTAGCGCCGAGTTGAAATTTGGAAAATAATTCGCTGCGCGTCTGACGTAGCCAACCGGCATTACCAGAATCGGCACGGACTCGCTGTAGGCCTGTGCTACACCGCCGAACGCGTTCTCGCTTCCCGGCCCATGTTGCATCACGAATACGCCCAGCTTGTCGCCCGATGTAAGTCGACTGACCGCATCGGCCATGTGTAAACCTATTCGTTCCTGACGAACGATAATAGGTCGAACATCAGCCGCTGCTGCCGCCTCGATGATGGGATTCACAGGATAACCCAGGATGTATTCTACACCCTCCTTTTTTAGTATCTGAACGATGGCATCAGCAACCTTCATTGGCTTTTTTCTCCTCATGGAATATGTTACACGACCTTGCAGGAAAAATAGTCGCAAGTGTCGTTTTAAATCTAAAATTTACCGTTCGATGGCTCAAAAATTTTACATAGCGGGTAGGGACCGATCGCCGAGCGGTCCGTTGATCCGTCAAAAAGTGTCAATTGAATCGGCTCGCTCGGCGATCGAGCCCTACCAGTTTCCTACCAGTTTCCTACCAGTTTCCTACCAGTTCCCTACCAGTTCCCTACCAGTTCCCTACCAGTTCCCTACCAGTTCCCTACCAGTTCCCTACCAGTTCCCTACCAGTTCCCTACCAGTTCCCTACCAGTTCCCTACCAGTTCCCTACCAGTTCACGATTTTAGGAAATATGTCAAATCAGTCGGTCGGATGCTCTAAAATCTAAATGAATTCTTTTACCTAAAATGTTATTTATTAATCAAAAGGATAGACGCCCGGTTCCGGAACGGCGTTGACTTCCAAGGCGCGTATCCCCGCGTCGGCCATGGCCAAATAATCTTCAATCGTCGCACTGCCGCAGTGTGGCGTGCCGATAAAGTTATCGAGCTGGAAAAGCGGGTGATCGACGGCCGGCTCAACCGCATACACGTCCATGGTTGCGCCGGCCAAATGGCCACTTTTGAGTCGAGCTTCCAGAGCCACCTCGTCGACGATGTTGCCGCGGGCTATGTTGAGCAAATAGGATCCCGGCTTCATTTGATCGAGCGCCTCGGCCGAATACAGTCCGCGCGTTGAGGTATTGAGCGGAAGATGAATGGTAAGAATGTCGCTTCGTTCCCAAAGTTCCGCCGGTGTGACCGACTCAATTCCGTATTGGGCGTAGAAATCTGAATAATCGACACGATCGCAGGCAATTAACTTTACGCCAAAAGGCACGAGTCGTATTGCAACCTCGCGCCCAATGTTGCCGCAACCGTGGATGCCAACCGTTTTGCCCTTAAGCCGAATTCCACTCCGGCGAAAAGGCCATTGCCCATGGTGGGTTTGCTCGGACAAATGGTAGAAATCTCTGACGATGTTAACCATTTGGCTTATCGTCATCTCGGCCACGGCGACTTTGTTGACCCCGGCAAACCAGCCCACCTTTACGCCGTGTTTTTTGCAGTCAGCCGGATACATGTGATCGACCCCGGCAGTGGACATGCCGAGAACGCGGAGCTCCGGCAACTGCGAAAGCACATAGTCATCAAACCGCTCCAAACCGATGCACGCCGCGTCGTAACCCCGGCAAAACGCTATCAAATCGTCTCCGGCCAGCATATTTTGCTGATCCCAACACTTGGCATCCAGGTACTTGGCCAGGAGCATATCCTTGGCCCCCGGGACGAAATGATATAAGCAGGTTGTGGCTACGACCCTCATTTCAAGTTCCTCCAGTACGTATGGAATTGAGCTGCAACGAAACGGGTTGGGTGTGGCGAGTAAACAAGAACCATATATAGACTGATTGGATGATCTCAGTGAAGTAGTTGAACCCCTTCTACGATTGCTGGGTTTTGAAAATCTAAAAGGCCGAGAAAGTCAAATCTTCAGAAATCCAGAGGCGCTTTTTTATTTAAAGCCTACAACATAAAAGGGCGCAATCGATTAGAAAGCTTTTTCTTTGGGGGATCGGTTGATGCAATCGGCAGCAGGTAACAGTTCCATATCCTGCGCATAGGGTGTCCTACCTCAACTTGAAGTACTTACCCAACTCTGCTCGAACGGGTCCGTTGAACATTTTTTAGTTGGCTGCGATTTTTTGTTGTATGGATCAAGCTCCATCTACTAAATTAGAAATAAGATCGGACGGTTGTGAAGTAGTTTTCGTCGTCAGTTTTTCAATTCCCAGTCCACACCGGGACGAGTTTTTCTGACAGTGGACAACAAACGACCGATAATCGCCGACATCTGACCATCAAAACTGACAGTAGCACCATGTCCAACATAGTAACTTTGGAAGAACTTAAGGCATACGAAGGAAAGGAACTTTTACCTTCTGGTTGGATCGAAATCAAGCAGGAGCGCATCGATCAATTTGCAGATTGCACCGACGACCATCAGTACATACACGTCGACCCAGAACGCATGAAGGACTCGCCATACGGGTGTACCATTGCCCACGGATTTTTGTCGCTCTCGCTGCTGGCCGAGCATGGCCCAGCTGATTGGCCGGAGCTGGAGAATCGTGTAATGGGTCTGAACTACGGTCTAGACCGGGTGCGTTTCCTACAGCCGGTAAAAGTGAATTCCAGGGTCCGTTTTCATACCAAGATTGTTTCCGTCAGAGAGAAGGCTCCCGGCCGCGTGCTCATAAAATCGGAAAAAATCCTGGAGATTGAAGGCCTGGAAAAACCTGCCATGGTTGCGGAAACGCTGGGTATGGCGGTCACGGAGTGAAGATGTTTTAGGGTTTTTTCAAACAACGCTTCCTTTGGTCGCTTGATCCGGCTTTGCCGGAACAGGATCGCTTCGCGAACAGCAAATAGCCGCGAAAGAACGCAAAGAGCGCAGAGAAGGAAGGATTAGGAATGGTGTGTTTTCGTGATCGTGATCTTGATCGTGATCGAATGCCACAAGCATCGAGCACCAAGCGTCAAGCATCGAGCATCAAGAGGCACAGAGGGCACATGATGGGTTTTGAGTATTTGGGGCTAATCGCCACGTAAATGAAACATGGATGGACAGGATGCACAGGATTTAGGCAGAAAAATTAGGAATTAGGAATTAGGAATTGGAAATTTGTGAGATAAGCGGGCTTGGCGAGAGCAAATCCAGAGGAGCCATCCAACCACGCGGAAAAATTACGACTTTTTCAGCGTCGACTCGGAATGACCCCGACGGGCTATCGGTTGGCGATTCGCCATGCCCTGTCGGATGCCTCTGCGATCATACCTTTCATTTGCAGCGCCGAGGATGAACTGGCATTTCCCTGGAGTCCCCGCTTGTAGACACCTTGGACGATACTGGCCATGCGGAAAAACGAAAAGGCCAAACAGAAGTTCCAGTTCTCGATGTCCTGCCTACCCGTAAGCCGGCAATATTCTTGCACGACTTCCGATTCGCTGGGAATCCCGTGGCCCGACGAAAAGCTCTGACCTTCCTTGTTCTCATGGTATTTCATGCAGTTGTATGCCAAGTCCGCCAGGGGATTTCCCAGTGTGGATAACTCCCAATCCAACACGGCAATACATCGAGATTCCACGGGATCATACATCATGTTGTACAACTGGTAATCACCGTGGACGATGGTAGTCGAATCGTCATTTGGCACGTTAGCGGGCAACCAGCGCATGAGATGGTCCATCGATGGAATCGTGTCGGTTTGGGAGGCAAGGTACTGTTTTGTCCAGCGGCCGGTCTGACGCACGAAGTAGTTGCCTGGTTTGCCGTAGTCTGAAAGCCCCTTCGCTGGGTAGTCTACGGTGTGCAGGGCTGCTAACACTCCAATCATGTCAGAATAAATTGCCCGGCGCTCTACCGGCTCGACGTCTGGGAGCCTGGAATCCTTAAAGACGCGTCCCTCCAGATACTCCATCACGAAGAATGGAGTTCCCACGATGGAGCTGTCTTCAGTTAACAGAAAGGTGCGCGGCACGGGGACATCGGTGTCTTGTAGCGCCCGGTAGAGGCGGTATTCCCGCTCCACTGCATGCGCGCTTGGTAGGAGTTTTCCCGGCGGCTTCTTTCTGAGTACGTAGCGACCACTCGGCGTGGTCAGCAGAAAGGTCGGATTCGATTGACCCCCTTCGAATTGCTGGACCTTCATGGGACCGGAGTAACCCTGGAGCTCTCGTTCGAGATGGACGTTCAAAACGCCTGGGTCGAAACGATGCATCGGGCGTGGCTCGATGAGATTGCTGGCCTGGCTCATTGGATTTTTTCTTAGTTTAGCGACTTTTGGAATGTTCGATCATCTCGGAGAAGGAAGGGGTCAAGACGTAAAAAGTTATGCCTTACAGGGTCAGTCGTCTTGTAAAAGTGTATGGAGTACAACGGAATACAGTTTTTAAGACCTGACCCTTTTCTTTCGGAAGGCATCACTTTTCTACGGCATGACCCCGACTGGCGTCCATACTATATTCCTCTACAAACGCGCTCATAGCAGCGCCATTCAGGCTTGACCCTTCCCCGCCTCGACATTTCGGAGTGCAGTAGAAGGTTGGGTGATGTCGCGTTCGCTCGGTAGTGAGACATCCGGGTTAGTTCAGTTGAATGTGGGTAAACTCTCATATTGTTGCTCTCTCCTTATAACCTCCACTTAATATTAAGCGCTTTGATTATGATTTTTGCTGGTTTCATTTGATTCTTGTAAACATCTTTTTAGACAAACCTTTTTTTAACATCAAATGGAATAATCGCTATTCTATGCAGCTATACCCAATCAATACAGGATACTTCAAACTGGATGGGGGAGCAATGTTCGGAGTCGTTCCCAAGGCCCTCTGGCAAAGGACCAACCCGGCCGATCAAAACAATATGTGCACCTGGGCTATGAGATCGCTCCTCGTTGAGGATGGCGACAGACTCATGCTCATTGACACAGGTATAGGAGACAAACAGTCGGAAAAGTTCTTCAGTTACTATTACCTGCACGGAGACGTTTCGCTGGATAAATCGCTGGCTCGCTACGGTTTTGGCAAAGAAGACATAACCGATGTTCTTCTCACCCACCTTCATCTCGACCACTGTGGAGGTAGCATCAAGTATGACTCGTCAAAAGAACGCCTGATTCCCGCATTCCCCAATGCCACTTATTGGAGCAATGAGGACCATTGGAATTGGGCGATCAATCCCAACCCACGAGAAAAGGCCACCTTTTTGAAAGAGAATATCCTGCCGATGCAAGAAAGCGGCCAACTCAAATTTTTAGCCGAGGGCGACACGGTTCACCCGCATATCGATGTTTTGCTGGTTCATGGACATACTGAATCGCAAATGATCCCGCAGATTTACATCAATGGGAATACGCTGGTCTTCATGGCGGACCTCATTCCCTCGACCGGGCACATACCCCTGCCTTACGTGATGGGGTATGACATAAGGCCACTACTGACGGTGGAAGAAAAAGCCAAGTTTTTGCAGCAGGCCATGGAAAAGGACTACTTTTTGTTCCTCGAACATGATCCGGTGAATGAAATTTGCACCGTAAAGCACACAGAAAAAGGCGCCCGTCTCAAGGAGGTCCTGAAGTTTAATGATGTTTTCGGAAGTTAACCCGCATGTCTCACAAAATTCGTAGCGAGCGAACGGAGGTCGAGTGCTGGTGGGGGATTCGTGCAGATTTGCGGGTGAAGCCGGGTCGACACCCTGCAAAGTCGCGAATCCAACGAAGCCAGCTCCAGGGCCGGCATACCGGAGCGCAGTAGAAAATTTGTGAGACATGCGGGTTAAACCACGGATTACACGGATGATACGGATAGGGAAGAGAATTAGGAATTAGGAATTAGGAATGAAAATTAACAACGCTCCTTTCAGTCGCTTGATCCGCCTTCGCCAAGGGTCTACGGCGTGACAGGTCCGGCTTTGCCGGAGCAAGATCGCTTCGCGAACAGGAGTTTGAAATTTTTTTAGCCCCTACCGAGCTTGTAAAGGCGACATGATCACCAGAAAACAAAGGCCCAGGAGCCACAAGATGAGTGTTGGGTATTGAATTAAACCACGGATTACACAGATGCGCACGGATGATGGAAAGATGGGCGGAGAATATGAAACCATACTTGGAGCAGTGCCTGCTTAGTTAGAGCCTATCCCAGACGCTTAAGCCATTGAGAGACAAGGTATTAGACTAAAATAAATCGGGCGAAAGGAGGTGAAAATCCTCGATTCGCCCTAAATAGAGTCTCTATACATCAGGCTTTAGGGGTAGGGCGGTTTTGCCAAAACCGCCGCTAGCACAACGGCTCGCTCGGCGATCGAGCCCTACCTTTTCCAAGAAACACGACTTTGGTATGAATAAAAATAATGAAACTTATTCTACTGATACGGTAACCTTTCAAAGTTTGCTTCGTCCAGCTTTAACGCCGAGAGTCCCGCGGCCTTCTCATCAAAACTGAACCTGCCAGCAGTGGTAAGGCCGCCGCATGCCCGAAATCCCGCATTAAGCTGAATATATTGAATCCAGGTGAGTTTGAAAGACGCAGCAAGGCTCGAATCGAGCGTAGCTGAGAAAATTTAGGCCCTGCACTCCCTACTCGTTTTCAAATCCCGGGTTCTGGGATAGGCTCTAGTTAAGCGACTTTTCGAACGTATGACTACCTCGGAAAAGGAAGGGGTCAAGACGTAAAAAGTTATGCCTTACAGGGTCAGTCGTCTTGTAAAAGTGTATGGAGTACAACGGAATACAGTTTTTAAGACCTGACCCTTTTCTTTCGGAAGGCATCACTTTTCTACGGCATGACCCCGGCTGGCGCCATACCTTATGGCCTCAAAAAACCACCTTAACTTAGTGACATTGAGGGCTGACCCCATCTACCTTTCTATTCGGGAACAGGTCAGTCGAGATTGTCATTGCAATAACCATCGAAAGGATTTACATTTTCCTTATTTCCTTACTACAGGAGGTATCCCATGCTGGCTAAACTAACGTCCAAAAATCAACTGACCCTGCCAAAAGCGATCGTGGCTGACTTCCAAGGCTCCGAGTATTTCGATGTGGCCAAAGAAAATAACCGCATCGTGCTGACCCCCGTGCGCCTGATCCACGCTGATACAGTGCGCGCAAAGTTGGCAGAGCTCGGCATAGACAAGGCCGATGTGGACGAAGCCATAGCATGGGCTCGTCGACCCACATGACCCGGTTGCGCCTAGTGCTCGACACCAATGTGCTGCTGTCGGCTCTGCTCTTCCCTACCGGATCATTATCCTGGCTGCGTCCTGCCTGGCAGTCGACAGCTATTCTACCGCTGGCAAGCCGCGATACGACGGAGGAACTAATTCGAGTCTTGTGCTATCCGAAGTTCCGCCTGACCGAAAACGAGCGAGAAGATCTGTTGGCCGATTACCTTCCCTGGTGCGAGACGGTTATCGTATCCAACCCGCCGACCGTACCGAATTGCCGTGATCCTTTTGACCGACCGTTTCTCGAACTGGCGCTGGTGGGCTGTGCCGATGCCTTGCTCACCGGCGATAGAGATCTACTCGCCCTGGCATCGGCGTTTTCTGTTCCAATCCTCACTCCAAGTGCCATAAGAGATCGCTTGCGTCCGAATGATAGCGGCATCTGATCCGTTGTCCAATGACACGGCCGTCAGGCCACGATGACGCGCCCTCAGGCGCACGGACGCGAACGCAGTTCGCCCGTCTCAAGGAAGTCCTGAAGTTTAGTGAGGTTTTTGGAAGTTAACCTGCGGATTACACGGATGATACGGATAGGGAAGAGAATTAAGAATTGGGAATTAGGAATGAAAATTAACAACGCTCCTTTCAGTTGCTTGATCCGGCTTCGCCAAGGGTCTACGGCGTGACAGGTCCGGCTTCGCCGGAGCAAGATCGCTTCGCGAACAGGAGTTTGAAATTTTTTTAGCCCCTACCGAGCTTGTAAAGGCGACATGATCACCAGAAAACAAAGGCCCAGGAGCCACAAGATGAGTGTTGGGTATTGAATTAAACCACGGATTACACGGATGCGCACGGATGATGGAAAGATGGGCGGAGAATATGAAACCATACTTGGAGCAGTGCCTGCTTAGTTAAGCGACTTTTCGAACGTATGACTACCTCGGAAAAGGAAGGGGTCAAGACGTAAAAAGTTATGCCTTACAGGGTCAGTCGTCTTGTAAAAGTGTATGGAGTACAACGGAATACAGTTTTTAAGACCTGACCCTTTTCTTTCGGAAGGCGTCACTTTTCTACGGCATGACCCCGGCTGGCGCCCATACTATATTCCTCTACAAACGCGCTTAACTAGAGCCTATCCCAGACGCTTAAGCCACTGGGGGACAAGGTATTAGACTAAAAAAAGTCGGGCGAAAGGAGGTGAAAATCCTCGATTCGCCCTGAATAGAGCCTCTATACTTTGGTGTGAAAAAAAATAATGAAATCTATTCTACTGATACGGTAACTTTTCAAAGTTTGCTTCGTCCAGCTTTAACCCCGGTTTTGCGCAATCGTGATTTTGACCGTCTGGTCGAGGATTTGGAGCAACTGGATGATAATCTGATCCAAGGTGGGTTGGAAGACTTGGCGATCCACTTCGGTTTGTCACAGTTGCCGCCGGGCGCCTCGGTCGCTGTGCGCAGTAGGAAAGCGGAGTTTTCGGTTTACTCGCTGCGGGTGGAGCTACTTCGTCACTTGCTGGGTCTTCCCGGCTTTGAAGCTTACTCGATGACGTTGGCCTCTAGTGATCTATTGACCAATTTTTGCGGATGCCGCAGTCTGCTTGGCGTGAAGTGGACTTCGAAAAGTTCGCTGCACCGAGCATCGAAGTTTTTCACCGATGAGCAGTTGCGCGAGTTCAACACACGGCTGGTTGAGCTGGCGGGCAATCAGAGGTATTGCTCCCAACTCGGAGTGGAGCAGGCGGAGGATCTTTCGGTTTGCCTGGTCGATTCGACCTGTCTGGAGGCCAACATTCACTTTCCGGTCGATTGGGTGCTTTTGGGTGACGTGACGCGCACCTTGCTCAAAGCGGTGAAACTGATTCGGCGAGAAGCCCTGTTGCAGCGCATGCCCGATTCAGCGGATCACCTGCTGGGCCGCATGAACAAGCTCTGTATCCAGATGACGCATACCCGCCGCAAGAAGGGAGCGGTGAAGGCTCGCAAGAAGATCCTGCGCAAGATGAAGCGATTAGTCAAACGGATCGGCGCGCACGCCCTGCGACACCGCAACCTGCTGGACGCCCGCTTCGGACAAACCCGGTTGAGCCGAGCTCGTGCCGATCAAGTGATTGGGCGTATCGATGAGCAACTCGCCTTGCTGCCCCAAGTCATTGAGCAAGCGCACGAACGCATCATCGGCGGACGTCTGGTCAAAAACGAGAAGAAGATCCTCAGTGCTTACGAAGGTGATAGCGCTGTGATCGTGCGGGGCAAGGCGGGTGCGCAGACCGAGTTCGGCAACGAACTGTTTATCGCCGAGAGTCCCGGCGGCATGCTCATTGATTATATGCTCTACGGCAAAACCGCTCCTGGGGAGGGAGATAAATTAATCGAAAGCGTGCAGCGCCAACAGTCCCTCAAAAGGCAACAAGGCCTTGAGTGGGCGGTGGCCGACCGGGGCTTCGATGGGGCAGCTACACGTGGGGCATTACAGGCGGCAGGGCTGAGCAGCCACATTTGTCCGAAAAGTCCGGCCGAGTTGGAAGCCCGCCTGAAGGAGCCTGATTTTTGCCGCTGGCAAACCCGCCGCGCCGGCACCGAAGCGCGCATTGCCATTGTGAAAAACCACGGAGGCGGACGTGTCTGGCGCGCCAAAGGCTTAAAGCACCGCAGGCTCGCAGTGGGTTGGAGCGTGCTCGCCCACAACCTCGCCTGGATAAGTCGAAAAGTGAGAAAAGAGCGCCTCGAAGCTCAAGCCAAGGCGGCCTGAGCCTTCGGCGTCCCAGGCGCTCATCAAAACCGAACCTGCAAGCAGTCGGAAGGCCGCCGCATGCCCGAAATCCGGCATTAAGCTGAATATTTTGAATCCAGGTGAGTTTGAAAGACCCAGCAAGGCTCGAATCGAGCGCAGCTGAGAAAATTTAGGCCCTGCAAACCCTACTCGTTTTCAAATCCCGGATTCTGGGATAGGCTCTAACTAAGTGACATTCGCGTAATTCATGATTTTAACATGGATAAACAGGATGCACAGGATTTAAGGGTTTTCAGTTTTTATCCTGTCCATCCTGCCTGCCTGTGCGCGTGGGACGCACGCAGACAGGTTTATCCATGTTTTCTTTGTGGTGTTTGTTGTTGGTGTCGAGCATGGGAAGGATCTATTCGTTGCTTTCGAGTTCATAGAACTCGTGCAGTTTGGCCCGCAACAACCTCTTGTCAGGGAGTTGCAGCCGGTATTCGGCGACGAGCGCGGGGGAGGCGATGCGGCTCATGGCGTACTCGACAACTTCGTCGTCCTTGGTCTTGCAAAGCAGTATGCCGATGCTGGGGTTCTCGTGTGGTTTCCTCACGTCCCGGTCCAGCGCTTCGAGGTAGAAGTTGAGTTGGCCGACGTGTTCGGGTTCGAACGCAGTGATCTTCAGCTCAATGGCGATCAGGCAGTTGATTCCGCGATGATAAAACAGCAGATCAATGAAGCCGTCGCGAGTTCCGACTTGTATCGGATACTGCTCGCCGATGAAGGTGAAGTCGCGCCCCAGCTCCCTCAGGAGCCATCCGAGCCGGCGCACGAGGCCTCGGCGCAGATCGTCTTCGGAATGATTCGGCGCAAGATCGAGGAACTCGATGACGTAGCTGTCCTTGAAGGCGCGTCTGGCTTGCGGCGACAATTCTTGCGACGCTGTTGCGAGTTTATGGTCTGCGTGCAACGCGCGGGCAACAGGTAGGACTTTGTGACATTCGCGTTTGACCCCTTCTGCGACGGTGAGGCAAGGTTTGCTTGAGATTGAAGGCATGGAACTATGGGAGGAGAAAATCTTTAGTAAACGACCAGAGGCGATACTCTTTGATCTCGGTGGCACCCTGCTTCACGATAACATTTCCGGTGGCCTTAGCGGGAGGATTCGCTCCCGATTGGAGCGCGAGGCTTTCGTTCCCTATGTCGAAAAGGACTTGAATCTTCCGCAAGCGCTGGCGGACGCGATGGATGCGATCTACCGCGATGGACTGAAGGAATTTAACCTCAGAAAGTGGCTGGAAATTCATCTCCATCCGCGAAGTTCGGATCCGGCGGGATCGCCGGAAGGCTTGGAGCGGATCATCCGGTCGACAATCATCTCCTACTCACCACCGAAAGGGGCTCGGCACGTCCTACGCGAGCTCCATGGTCTGAAGATTCCAATGGGAGTGGTCAGTAACTCCATTTTCAGTAGCCATCTTTTGCGCAGCGATCTCCAGGAGCTTTCCGTGGTGGAAGCGTTCCGTTTCGTCGTTTCGAGCGCCGAGTTCGGTCGGCGGAAACCGCATCCGGCGATCTTTCAGGAAGCGGTCAAAAAACTTGGGGTTAAACCCTCGGCGACTTGGTATGTGGGCGACCTTTGGGAAAACGACGTGGTCGGCTCCAGCCGCGCGGGGCTGGTACCAGTGTGGCTAAACGCAGACGACACGCCGCCACCCGCTTCAATTCCACACCTGCGCGCGAGAAGTTGGTCAGAGCTGGGAAAGCTGCTCGGGCTTTAAGATATGCGAGTTAGGAGGGGTTAACCACAGAGAACACCGAGGGCACAGAGGGATGGAGAATTAGGAATTAGGATTTAGAAAATACAAATAACAACGCTTCGCTTCGCGAGCAGGATTTGAGAGGCTGAGAGGGATGGGATTTAACCACGGATTACACGGATGAAACGGTTGGGTTAACCTCAGGGGCACAGAGGTTAATCGAGACAAGGTGTCTTAAATGAAACATGGATGGACAGGATGTACAGGATTTAGGCAGAAAAATTAGGAATTAGGAATCAACAACGCTTCGCTTGATGCGGCTTCGCCGCAACAGGATCGCTCCGCGAGCAGGATTATTGTTAAGGTATTATAGATATTGGTGGAGGGTTTAACCACAGAGAACACCGAGGGCACAGAGGGGCGGGATGGAGAATTAGGAATGAGGAATTAAGAATTAGGAATGAGGAATTGACTCTCGCAAAGACGCAAAGAGCGCAGAGAAGAAAGAATTAGGAATTAGGATTTAGAAAATACAAATAACAACGCTTCACTTGATCTGCTTTCAGTAGAACAGGATCGCTTCGCGAGAAGGATTTGAGAGGCTGAGAGGGATGGGATTTAACCACGCATTACACGGATAAGCACGGATTGGGAGAAGAGTGGTTCTGGGCGCGATGTGTTTCCAAACAAGATTCGACCCATATGAACCTCCGAACTTGTGTACATTTCGAACTCAGCAACTTAGCATCTTGGCATCTCAGCATCTTTATTAATTAACAACGCTTCGCTTGATCCGGCTGCGCCGGAACAGGATCCGTTACACGGAAAAAGATTTTTATTATTTTAATTTGTCCTGTTGGAGCTCTGCTCCATCCTGTTGCCGCAGGCATCCAGTCACGAAGTGACGATGTTTTAATTATTTCAAACAACGTTCCTTTCAGTCACTTGATCCTGCTTCGCTGGAACAAGATCTCTGTCGCGAACAGGAGGGAGGGATTTTTGCCACTACCGAGCCTGTAAAGGCGACATGATCACAAGAAAACAAAGGCACAAGATGAGTTTGCAATGGCAATTCATAACAACCTTAAATCCTGCATTGGCATGCTGGATTGTATGGAATGATTCCAACGGGGCTCGAGCTTTGTTCGCTCGTTACGAATTATGTGAGGTTTAGGGTTGGGAGTTAATTTCCCGTGAACTTGGGCGGTCGCTTTTCCAGGAAGTGAGCCACTCCTTCCTTGAAGTCCTCGCAGGCGAAGCTATCAAACATGTCGGCGTTGGCGGTGTTGATGGCCTCTTCCAGCGTTTGAAAAAGGGCGTTGTAAACCTCTCTTTTGATGACGCGCAAGGATCGGGGCGACACCCCAGTGGCCAGGTGGTTGGCGTAATCCCTAACCTCCTCCATCAAAGAGTCGTGCGGAACTACCCGGCTAACCAGTCCCATGCGAAGGGCTTCCTCGGCGTCGATCATACGTGCCGTGTAGAGCAGGTCGAGGGTGTTGGAGATGCCGACCAGCCGCGGGAGCATCCAACTGACGCCGTGTTCGGCGATTAACCCGCGCTGGGCAAACGCCGTTCCGAACTTCGCCTGATCTGAGGCGATGCGGATGTCGCAGTAGAGCGGCAGCACGAATCCCAGCCCGACGGCAAATCCATTGATTGCTCCGATGATCGGCTTGGTGATGGCGGGAAAGTAGCTGTAGGTCTTCTGAAAATCCGCTCTCACATGGTCGCGCGGCCGCTGGGGAAGATTCGCCTCAATCCACTCCTCGGTCGTCACCTGGGACCAGTCGGACTGGGAACCGGCGTCAAGATTCTTCATATCCGCTCCAGCGCAAAACCCGCGGCCGGCGCCGGTCAGCACGATCACGCGCACATCGTCGTTTTCCTCGGCTCGATGAAGCGCATCGAGCAATTCCTCCTCGAGTTGCGAAATGATGGCATTGAGTCGGTGCGGGCGG
Organism: Opitutales bacterium; assembly: GCA_965250065.1. Taxonomy (GTDB): domain Bacteria; phylum Verrucomicrobiota; class Verrucomicrobiia; order Opitutales; family UBA2995; genus JAABVD01. The sequence goes on along the minus strand of OZ252288.1, from coordinate 2,552,610 downwards.
TTCAGAGTGATGGTAGCAACATAGTCGCTAGAGTCGTAAAGAACGGTTTCGTAAGCCATAGACTAACTTCGATCGCTTTTCACGGGCTGGTCAAGTAGAATCCTGCACAGCGTCATAAAGAAAAGCTCTTGAGCCGCTCGATGATCTGGTGGGCCTCGTCCATGATGCGATCGACCAGCTCTTTAACCGTTGGCACGTCATGGATCAACCCCTGAATCATTCCGGCGGACCAGATTCCGTAGTCCATATCTCCCGTTTCGAGGACGACGCGGCCTCGCTGTCCGGAGACCAAGTGGGCGATGTCATCGATCGTCGCATCGCCCTTTGACTCGATGGAGACGACCTCCCGGCTCACGGTGTTCCTCGCCACGCGCGCGGTGTTTTTGAGGGTGCGGAATATCAAGTCCGTGGTAAGTTCGTCGTTCTTCACCATCTGCTGCTTGACGTTCTCGTGGACCGGCGCCTCCTGTGTAGCCATGAATCGCGTCCCCATATTCATGCCGTCCGCTCCCAGAGCCAGCGCTGCCACGAGGCCTCGCGCGTCGCCCAAGCCGCCCGAAGCAATCATGGGGATTTTGATTTTGTCCCGAGCGACGGGTAACAACACGAGGTTGGGTATATCGTCTTCGCCCGGATGTCCGGCGCATTCGAAGCCGTCCATGCTAATGGCATCGCAGCCAATGCGCTCCGCCTTTAACCCATGGCGGACCGACGTACACTTGTGGATCACTTTAACCCCCGCCTTCTTCAAGTCCGGAAGGTGGGACTCAGGGTTGTACCCCGCCGTCTCCACGATCTTCACGCCCGACTCCACGATCGCTTGCCGGTACTCCTGATAGGGGATTTTCTTGAGCGTCGGCAGTATGGTCAAGTTGATGCCGAACGGCTTGTCGGTCATATCTCGGCACCTTTGCACCTCTTTCACAAGGTCTTCAGGCGTGGGCTGGGTGAGCGCCGTGAGGAACCCGAGCGCCCCGGCGTTCGCTACCGCAGCGATCAATTCGGCCCGTCCGACCCATTGCATTCCCCCTTGGACAATGGGATGCTTTATACCAAACTCTTCGGTGAATCTTGTTTTAATCATTTTCGATTTTTAAGTCTTATGATTGGGGCCTTCGAGGGGATGGAGTCAATTCTTAAATCCTGCATTTGCCTGGAGGATGTCAAGTGTGGGACAGGAGGGTCATGTCTTGTCGCAGGGGAAGTTGCGGAGGAAGGGGTCAAACCTTGCATCTAGTGTGATGTCCCAGAAATAACTTCAAAAATACGAGCGTGCCATAAATGGCCTGGCAAGGCTGCTTGTCGCAGCACGGGCCTGAAGGCCCTTGTGCATAAAGCGAACGCCGCCTTGATAAGGCAGAAAAAATCGCTGCGGTATTGTTAGAAGGAATTTCTGAGACGCCACACTAGCATTAACATGCAAGATGCCAAGGAATGACCCCGACGGGCTTGGAAGGAATTACCCAGGGTCAAATTCGAATTAGTTTGATTCGACCGGCAAACCGGGCTAACCTGAACACCATTCATTAAGATAAATAAGCATGCGAGATTACCGAAAATTTTACATCGAGGGTCAATGGGTTATGCCGGTTGAGGATCATACCTTCGACGTCATTAACCCAGCCACTGAAACAGTGTTTGGTCAAATTTCATTGGGCGGCCAAGCCGATGTCGACGCCGCAGTGAAAGCAGCGAGAGAGGCCTTCAAATCTTACGGCCATAGTTCCCGCCAAGAGCGCATCGAATTATTTGAAGCCATTATCGCCGAATACAAAAATCGCTATAACGACGTCGCGGCGGCTATCAGAGAAGAAATGGGAGCGCCGGTATCACTGGCAGCCAAGGCACAAACGGGTTCCGGTCTGGGACATATCAAAACCGCCCTGGCAGTTTTAAAAGATTTTGCATTCGAAGAGCAAAGCGGCAACAGCCACATCTACAAAGAACCCATCGGTGTTTGTGGTTTGATTACACCTTGGAACTGGCCTATGAACCAGGTCACATGCAAGGTTTCGCCGGCCCTTGCCACCGGTTGCACGATGGTATTGAAACCTTCTGAAATCGCCCCGTTATCGGCCTATATTTTTGCCGAAATTATGGATAAAGCGGGCGTCCCAGCAGGTGTATTTAACTTGGTAAATGGCGATGGGCCGGGCGTAGGCACCCTGCTTTCCAGTCATCCCCAGGTGGACATGATGTCTTTTACCGGATCGACGCGCGCCGGCTCATTGGTAGCTCAAAATGCAGCGCCGACCGTTAAACGTGTCACCCAGGAGCTGGGCGGAAAATCCGCCAATATCATTCTCGACGACAGTGGATTTGAACAAGCGGTAAAACGTGGAGCATTTTCGGTATTCAATAATACGGGTCAGTCTTGTAATGCCCCGACCCGTATGTTGGTCCCAGTAGAGAAAATGGAACGGGCGGCAGAAATTGCAGCTAAAGCTGCCGCCCGGGTTTCTGTTGGCGATCCGCGACGAGAGACCACAACTATGGGGCCGCTGGTGAGCGCAGCTCAATTTGATAAGGTGCAAAGGTTAATCGAGAAAGGTATTGAAGAAGGCGCTACCTTAGTCTGTGGCGGCGGCGGTAAACCCGAGGGGCTCGACAAAGGATACTTTGTTCGACCGACCGTGTTTAGTCATGTCAGCAATGAAATGACCATAGCAAAAGAAGAAATTTTTGGTCCCGTGCTATCGATTTTGTCCTATTCCAATGACGAAGAAGCCATTGAAATCGCCAACGATAGCCCTTATGGATTAGCCGGTTATATTCAGGGCGAAGATAGGCAAAGAGTCGGCTATATCGCGTCCAAAATACGGGCCGGTAATATTAACATAAATGGACAGTCTGGCGATTTTAATACCCCCTTCGGCGGTTATAAACAATCGGGCAATGGCCGCGAATGGGGAGCGCACGGGTTTGAAGATTACTTAGAAATTAAAGCGATTAGCGGGTTGAAGTAATGAACCCGTATAGTAAGCGTCCTTTGTAGGGCGTCTATGCAACACTACGAAATTGGGGGTTAACCGCAGAATAAGCAGGTGAACGCGGATATAGGGAGAGATTCCGAAACGCTTGAATAGTTGATGGAGGCCTACGAACTTTGGTTCCTCCGGGATGTTTTGCCTTCGGCCTCAACTCTCAACTCTTGTGCTGCCGCATCCTGTCGCGCAACCGGCGCATGCCGCGTAACCAGCGATCGTAGTCGGCCGTTTTGCGCCGCATGTAGGTGAGGACTTCCGGGTGGGGAAGAATCAGAAAGCGTTCCTCATCCATCGCCTTGATCACCGCCTCACCCACCTCTTCCGGTTCCAGCATGCCGTCGAGTCCGGCCACGCCCCCGTCGGTGCCGGCGGTCATGCCGCTACGAACCGCTTGCGGACAAAGAACGGAAACGCGAATTCCCTCGTCATGATGAGCAATGGCCAACGATTCGGCAAAACCGACGGCCGCATGCTTGGTGACCGAGTAGGGGGCGGTTCCGATCTGACTCAGCAACCCGGCGGCGGAAGCGGTGTTCAACAGGTATCCACTCCCCTGTGCAATCATCCTCGGCAGGACGGCGCGGGCCGCATAGACGTGGGCCATGACATGGATGTCCCAACTCCGATTCCAACCCTCGTTGGAAGCGGAGGCGGCGTTCGACGGATCGCTGACACTGATACCGGCGTTGGAAACGAAGACGTCGATGCGGCCGTACTTCTTTTCGGTTTCTTCCACCACGCGCACGATATCCGCTTCCTTGGCCACGTCCGCGCCAAAACCAATGCCGCCGACCGACCGGGCGACCGTCGCGGCACCCTCTTCATTGATGTCGACAGCGACGATGCCGGCGGCCCCTTCTTGGCAAAAACGATGGCAAAGCGCTTTTCCGATCCCGCTGGCGGCCCCGGTCACGATCGCGATCTTGTCTTTGATTTTCATGATTCTCGTTTCTAGGTTCTTGGTTCTGGGTTCTCGATTCTCGTTTCTCCTTTCTAGCATCTAGTGGCTAGTATCCAGCATCCAGCCCCCAGCATCCGCCATCTACCTGAACATATCCGTGCCGCCGCAGATCGTCAGGGCTTGTCCAGTGATCCAGCTCGCTTCGTCGGAGGAAATGAAAGCCGCGATGCCTTTGAAGTCTTGGGCTTCTCCCAATCGTCGCAAGGGCGTTCGATCGATGGCTTGCTTGGCCGCATCGGGATTACCCCAAAGAGCCTTGGCGAAGTCGGTTTTGACCAACCCCGGGCAGAGTGCATTGACTCGGATGCCGAGCGGGCCCCACTCGGCGGCCAGGTTGCGGACCAACGCGATGGCGGCCATTTTTGAAATGTTGTAGGTCCCCAGGGTGGTTGAGGGACTGAAGGCGCCGACCGATGCAGTGATCAGAATCGAACCTCGTTTTTTTTCTTCCATGTCCGGTTTGACCATTTTGCAGAGCCAGAGATTCGACTGCACGTTGGTTGTCATCGTTTTTTCGTAGGCCCCGTCGGGAATGTCATTCATTGAGCCGTAATATGGGTTTACACCCGCGTTGCCGACGCAAATATCGATCTTTCCCAACTGGCTATGGGTCTGGTCGACCAGCGCTTGCAACTGGTCCTTGTAGCCGGCGTTACAAGCGATGGCGGTGGCGGCTTCCCGCCCCACATTTTGGTTAATTGCTTCGGCAGTGGCTTGGCAGACGTCCATTTTGCGACTAGAGATCACCACGTTGGCGCCTTGTTCGGCCAGGCCCGCGGCCATTGCGGCTCCCATTCCTTTCGAGGAACCAGTTAAAAGGGCAACGCGACCGGTCAAATCAAACATAGCGATTTTCTCCCTGTTAGTGGGCAATTTGTCAAACAACTACTACTCCGTGGCAGGCTACCTCCTGGAGAAATATGTGGGGCAGTAACTGATTTAGAAGATGTGACCCGCTATGCCACCATCAATATCAATGGACGCGCCATTGACGTAAGATGCGGCATTGGAACACAGGAACACGATCACCGCAGCAACTTCTTCTGCTGTGCCGTAACGACCAACGGGGACATTCTTGCCATTGTTCTCCAGCACGGCTTCCTTGGTGCTGCCGATAGCTTTGGCAATTTCTGTAGCCGCTCTTTCCCACATCGAAGTATGGATGAGCCCGGGTAGCACTGCGTTCACCAATACTCCGTTGGCGCCATACTTCTTGGCAAGCGACTTGCTGATGGAGACCATGCTGGCCTTGGTGGAACCGTAATCGATTAAGGCCGCACCGGGATATTTAGCGGCGCCGCTGGCAATCATCACGACCCGGCCCCATTTTTGTTTTCGCATCTTTGGCAGGAACCGTTTCGTGCAACGAACTGCAGACATGAGATTTAGTTCGAAGAGCTCAAACCAGGCTTCATCTTTCATGTAGAGAAAGTTCCTTGATGGCGACGCGCCGACGTTGTTCACCAGAATATCTGCTCCACCGGCAGCATCATCGATGGCATCGAGAAATCCTTCGGTTGAGTCCTTGTCGCCCATATCGGCGATATAACCCGACACCGCGCCCGAGCCATCCGGCGGGCGGTAACTCGCCAGAGCGTCTACCGCCTCGGCATTTCTGGCGCAGAAACTGACGTTGGCGCCGTGGTCGGCCAGCAGCTTAACCGTTGCTTGGCCAATTCCAAGGCTGGCGCCAGTTACTACCGCGTTCTTGCCGCTGAGATCCAGGTCAATCATCTACTGACAGGGGGTTGCTTGGGTTATGTGGTTGGCGACTCGATTCCGCGGCGGAGCTGCGGGGGTGGGGGTCGTAGGAGGTGGCGAGTAAATTGGAACCATAGATTAAACGATTTTGATGATTTTTTATAATCCGAAGAATCACTTCGACGGTTGGTCGTTTTTTATATCCGAAAAGGTCCCGGCAAGTCAAATCTTTAACCCGGATGTCTCGATGAGTTACGGCGGGACAGGTCGGCAACAGGATGGAGCTCCGTGCCAACAGGAAACGATTGAGGAATCTTCTTTAATGGTATACTGTAACAACTCAGGTCTCCATAGCCTAGATCGTCGGAAAGTATAAGAATGAAATTGGGCTTTGCTTGAAGGATAAAGGATGAAGGCAGAAGGATAATAAGAAGAAACGAGAAAATTTTCATGAGATGGTGATTGGGAGAACTGTAGGAGGGGGTTTATCCCCCGATTGTGGTGAGACCATTTGGAAGATCGGGGGATAAACCCCCTCCTACAGTATCGTAATAGGTTATCAATAAAACATCCATGCGGACCATTGTTTAAGATACCTGAGTAGTTACGGTATACTACAGAATGCATGAATGAAGATCTTACCTCGAAAATCATTAAAGCCCTATATGAGGTCCATAACGAACTCGGTCCTGGGTTTTTGGAACAAATCTATCAAAACGCTCTGAAGATTGTTTTTGAACCCAATATGAATTGAGGTGTGAATTCGAAAAGAAAGTTGAGGTTTCGTTTCGAGATCAACCGATTGGATCTTATTATGCTGATGTGATTGTAGAGGACGAGGTAGTACTGGAGTTAAAGGCAGTGAGGAAATTATGTCCGGAACACTCAGCACAGCTCATAAACTACTTGAAAGCGTGCAAATACAAAACTGGACTCATCGTCAATTTTGGAGCTCCAAAGATCGAATTCAAAAGACTCTATTCTTGAAATTTCCTCTTCGCGAAGCGATCCTGTTCCGCCAAAGGCGGATCAAGTGACTGGAAGGAACGTTGTTTGAAAAATAAATTAACATCGCCGCTTTGCGGCTGGATGCCTGCGGCAACAGGATGGAGCTGCGCTCCAACAGGTTAAACCTAGAATAAAAAGTCCTGTTCGCAAAGCGATCCTGTTCCGGCGAAGCCGGATCAAGCGACTGGAAGGAACGTTGTTTGAAATGTAAATAGTGAGATATTCGGGCTGAGAATCCCAGCACCTCGGTCCCTCAACAATCGAGTATCGATCGAGCCAGTCGTTCTCGATGGTAAATATGGTCGCCGAATAGAAATTCGCTGGCTTTTGCCCGCTTGTAAAAGAGGTGCAGGTCATGTTCCCAGGTAAATCCGATTCCCCCGTGGATTTGAATGCCGGAATTGCCGACCTGGCGAGCCACGTCCGAGCAGTAGGCTTTGGCTATGTTTAGCGCTTGCGCACCTGCTGGGTCATTTTCGCTCAATGCCCAAGCCGCGTAGTAAGTGGCCGAACGTGCGCTTTCGGTCATCAGCAGCATATCTGCACACCGGTGCTGTACCGCTTGAAAAGATCCGATGGGTTTATTAAATTGTTGTCGCGCCTGGGCATATTCCACTGTGGTTTCCAGCACCCACTGCATACCGCCAATCATATCGGCACAAGCCAGTAGGGCTCCCGTTTGAAGGGATGCTTTCACTGCGCTTTCGGCCGCGGCTCCCTCTGCCAGGATTTGCGATGCATCCACCGACACATTTTCCAAATTTACGCGGTAAAACCTGCGGGTTGGGTCAATGGCGGGTGTCGGAGTAATGGTTAGGCCATCGGCATCCTTGGAAACTGGCGCCACCACGAGTTCGCCGCCCTTTCTGGCGATAACGAGGATCAGGTCGGCGGTTGCGGCGTTGAGGACCTGATGTTTGCTGCCGTTCAAAATTAGACTTGAATCGGATGATTTTGCGCTCAGCTCAACGGCTTCCGTGCTCCAGTCCGGCTCTTCCTCCAGCAGGGCAACGGTGGCAATGGACTGGCCCAGTGACAGGGACGGAAGGTATTTCGCTTTGAGCGCCTCGTTATTGGTGTGGGCGATCAGTGTTGCTGCCCAGGTAGATGCCAGGAATGGGGAGGGTAGGCAGGCGCGGCCCATTTCTTCGGCTATCACTACCAGGTCAACCAGCCCGAGAGCCAGCCCATCGTATTCTTCCGACAAGGTTAGTCCGGTCCAGCCTTGGTCGGCAATGCCTTCCCATAGGGATGGATCGTTTGCATCCTCGGTTGCCATCAATTCGCGCGTCATACTCAGCGGGCATTGTCGCTGAAAAAAAGTCCGGGCAGATTCCTGCAACATTTTTTGGGTCTTAGAGAGATCGAAGTTCATTTTTAGAGAGTTACGAAGTTGCTGAGATGCTGAGTTAGGAAGGCACGGAGACTCTAGAAGGGTTTAACCACAGAGGCGCGGAGGCGCGAAGTGTTCAGGTTGATGAGCTTTTGATAGCATTAATTAATGCGGAAAGCATGCGGTCGATTTCGGTAATACGATTGTCCATCTTCGCGAATTTTTGATTCGAGGTAACAACTCAGGTCTCCATAGCCTGGCCCGTCGGAAAGCATGGGAATGAAATTGGGCTTTGCTTCAAGGATAAAGGCAGCAGGATAATAAGGAGAAACGAGAAAATTTTCATGGGTTGGCGCTTGAGAGAACTGTAGGAGGGGGTTTATCCCCCGATTGCGGTGAGGCCATTTGGAGAATCGGGGCGTAAAGCCCCTCCTACAGTTTCGCAAATTGTTATCAATAAAACATCCAAGCGGACGAATGATTAAGATACCTGAGTAGTTACGATTCGAGATATAATTTAGATTAATAGATATCTGCAGCTGTGTCTGAAGTTCAAATAGGGAACCGGATGCGATTTGAAGGAACCGAATGTATTCTTGAGTAGACCTTCGTCCATATCCTTCAGCCATGTTACTTGGTACAGAAACAGCACAGCGACGGATCTGTGAAGTTAAGCCGTAAATTTCCGAGGCTGGAAAATCGCGGGTCAGGTCATAAATTTTCGTTACTATATCCATTCCCTTCTGCCAGACGACCAGATCTCGATAGGTTCTAACCTCACTCACTTCGTGCCCTTTTTTGTGCCTCTGTGCCTTTCTCCACCTCAGAAACTCGGTATCTAGGTAACTCGGTATCTCAATTAATAACTCCTCGGCAGGCCGAGGACGCGCTGGGCGATGATGTTGCGCTGGATTTCGCTGGTGCCGGCTTCAATGGTATTAGCGCGGGAGCGGAGGTAGCGGTAGGCCCAGGCGCCCTCATCGAAATCGTCCAGCTGCGATTGGTCCCCCAGAATCTCCATGGCACTCTGGACGAAGCGCTGATTCATTTCGCTCCAATAAATCTTGAGAATGGATCCTTCCGGACCCGGGGTGGCGTTATTGGTAATTTTGGAGAGCGCCCGGTTGGTTGTAAGTTTGAAGATTTCTAGTTCCAGATAGGCCTGGGCAATTTTTTGCCGGTTGATCGGATCGTCAGCCAGGCGTTTGCCGCTGGGCTTCAACGCCTTCACCAGACGGATCAGTTTATCCAAGCTTTTCTTGAACTGAATGTAGAAGCCTGAACCGAGATTGGCCCGTTCATTCATAAGGGCGGTAATGGTAATTCGCCATCCATCATTTAGTTTGCCAATCAGATTGCTTGCCGGAACCCGAACGTTGGTGAAAAACATTTCATTGAAGGCCGAGTCTCCGGAAAGTTGCCGTAAGGGTCTGACCGATACACCTTCGCTTTTCATGTCGACCAACAATGCACTGATACCTTTATGCTTGGGTGCGTCGGTATCGGTTCGGACCAGAAGCAAACACCAGTCGGCGATGTTGGCGTAACTGGTCCAGATTTTTTGTCCGTTGACAATAAAATCATCACCGTCGCGGGACGCCTTGGTGGCCAAGGACGCCACATCGCTGCCGGAGTTGGGTTCGGAAAACCCCTGACACCAGATATCGGTGCCGCTGAGGATGCGTGGGAGGAAGAACTTTTTTTGCTCATCCGTGCCCTCGGCGATGATCGTTGGTCCCACGAGTCCTTCACCAATGGTTCCTATGCTGTCTGGTGCGTTGCAAGCGGCCAGTTCTTCCAAGTAGAGGGCCGCCTCGATGGGGGTGGCACCCCTTCCACCAAAATCCTTGGGCCAGCTCACTCCGGCCCAACCGCCTTGGAACAACATATTCTGCCACGCTCTTAGTTGATTCCAATAATTTGGGTCGTTTTCTCCGGACGGCTTAATCGGCTGCTTCGGCAAATTGTCTTTTAGCCAAACACGAAGATCGTCGCGGAATTGCTGTTCACTATTTGTCAGGTTCAGGTCCATGGTTTCGAGTGTTTGCTTGGTCAGGAGTTAAAATCTGGGACAAGGGGTTCAAGTCCATTGTTTCGAATGAATGTGAAGATACGAGTTAAAATCTGGGACAAAGGGGTCAAACCTTAAATCTCGCATTGACATGCAAGATTGCAAGGAATGACCCCGACGGGTATCAAGATTCGTCCGCTTCGGAGGTGACTTCATTCAATAATTCGGCCAGCTCTTTGACTTCGATTTTACGGTCACCCTTGGTGGCATTTATGCCATCTTCCATCATAGTGGTACAGAATGGGCAGGCGACGGCAAGCGTATCGGCATCGGTAGCCAGGACTTCTTTGGCGCGTTCACGGTTCACGCGCTGGTCCGAAGGTTCATCGACAAAGCTCATTCCTCCGCCTCCGCCGCAGCAAAAGCTGTTTTGCCGGTTGCGCGGCAACTCCGTCATGGGATTTTGACTGGTATTTTCCAACAAGCTGCGGGGCTCTTCCGTAATACGGTTGTGGCGGCTCAGGTAGCAGGGATCATGAAATGCGATTCTTCGCTCGGAAGCGGCCGTTATTTTTAATCGCCCCTCCTTGATCAGCTCTCCCAGAAATTGGCTATGATGAAAGGTTTCGAATTCGGCCCCCAGTTGAGGATACTCGTTACGAAAAGTGTTAAAACAATGCGGGCAGGTGGTGATTACCTTGCGCACCTTATATTTTTTCAGCGTATCTATATTTTCCTTGGCCAGGGATTCAAAAAGAAACTCGTTTCCAATGCGGCGCGCCACATCCCCGCTACACTTTTCATCACGACCCAGAACAGAAAATTTTACCCCCGCTTTTTTTAACAGCTCTGCCAGGGAGCGAATGGAATTCTGGTTGCGTTCAACCAGAGATGTTCCGCAACCGGCCCAGATCAGGACTTCCGCATCCTCGGCCTCACTGGCGTGTGGAATGTCCAATTCCCGCATCCAATCCTCCCGGGAGTATTGTGTTCCCGTATAGGGATGCTGTCGCTCCTCCAATGAGTTGATAGCCCGTTGCATGGTATCCGGAAAATCTGCTTCTTCCATGACCTGGTAGCGGCGCATATCTATAATTTTTGGCAATTGTTCAATGGATACGGGGCAGGCCTCTACGCAAGCGACACAGCTCGTGCATTCGAAAAGACGTTCCGGCTGCAGGGCATCGGTAGAACCGATTAATGCGGTTTCCCATCCATTCCCGCCAGACCCCTGGTGTAAGGTGTGTCGTAAATCCAGGATGATATCTCGCGGAGATAAGGACTTGCCCACCGCGTTGGCCGGGCATGCATCCGTGCAACGACCGCATTCGGTACAGGCATCCAGGTCCAGAAGGTCTTTCCAAGTAAACTGGTCGAGCCGGTTTACGCCAAAACTCTCAGCCTTTTCGAAATCTATAGCCTTTAAGGAAGCGCCGGCCGGTTCGAGATTCGCCGCATAAATGTTCAGTGCCGAGGTGAGCGGGTGCAGCATCTTGGTAAACGGTGCCCAGGCAAGAAATCCGAATACCAGAAGGAGGTGAAACCACCAGCACCACAGGTGCAATTGGGTGAGCGTTTCCGCACTTACAAATTTTGCAAACACGATACCCGTGGCGTAACCAACCGGTGACCAGGTTCCCCAGGGATCTTCCGTCACAACTATGCGCCAGCCTTCCAGTAAGAATCCGGTCGCTAGAATGACGGCGGTAATGATCAAAATCCAGCTGGCCTCATCGGAATAAACCAATTTGGCCGGTCGGATCTTCCAGCGCTGGTAGCCCGCCATCCCCACTCCGATCAGTGCCAGAAGTCCCAGCAGGTCGACAAAAAAGGATTGGAAGTAGAGGTAAAATCCGCCCCGCATGATCGGCAGGCCAAAATCGTGATCAATCATCACCACGGTCGTAGCGATAGTGAGGGTTATGAACCCCCAAAAAATCATGGCGTGAAAAATACCGGCGTAGCGCTCACGCATGGTGTGCCGTTGCAGCAAGGCCTGGTTCCAGAGGTGTAGCAACCGCTTTCCCGGCCGGTCCAGTCGACCCTCCGCCGGCATTCCGCGCCGCCAAGACCTAATACGTCGCCATATTCCGTAAGCGGCTATTGCCACTGTAGGGAGCAGCAACAAGTACATGATCCAGCCGTGGGAAATATTCCAAAAAACCTCGCGTGTGGCTACCCCGGTATTCATTGCAGAAGCTCAGTGAGTTTCTCAATTAATGGTCCGATTACTTGCTGGTAATCTTCTACCAGTCCAATCTGGCAATGTTTAAAAATGGGGGCGTTCGGGTCGTTATTGATGGCGGCGATGACCTTGGAATCGACCATACCCATCACGTGCTGACTCGCTCCCGATATGGCAACGGCCAGGTAAAGTTGCGGGGCCACTTTTTTTCCGGTTTGGCCCACCTGCCAGGAATGGGGTACCCATCCGAGGTCGCAGGCGGCCCGCGATGCCGCCGTTTGCCCATTAATGATTCTGGCCAGTTCTTTGAGCTTCTCAAACGGTTCGGGTCCACCCAAGCCGCGACCTCCGGACACAATGATCTGGGCATCTTCCAATCGTTCGCCTGCCGCCTCTTCCGTTTGGGCTTCCACCAGCTGGACTTTCGTTTCGGGTTCAGTCTCAAAGCTCCATCTGCTGATCTCGCCTGGAGTTGAACGCTCTTTGGCAGGATCCATCGACTGAGCGCGAACCCAGACCACTGCCGGGGTTCCTCTCAATTTCACCTCGGCAATTGCCTTACCTCCATAAACGGAACGCGTCACACAGACGCGGCCATTCTTTGCGCTCAGTGCCTGGGCATCGCCAATGGCGGCTCCGCCTAAACGATGTGCCAGCCGGGGAGTCATTTCCTGGCTCAGCGTGTCGTTGCCCAAGACAACGGCCGACGGTTTCAACTCGGCTCCGATTTGCGAGAGGCATTGAACCCATACTTCCGACTGACCCTGCGCCAAGGCGGAAGATTCAGCCAACAATACGCGGTTGGCCTTTTTTGCCAGTCCGGCGGCAAATTCAGAGTCTTTTGCACCACGGGCTACCACCACGTGCTCGGCAGCCATGGCCGCGGATAAGCGTTGGCCTGCACCCAGTAACCCCGCCATTGCGCTGTCGGGCTCCGGTGAAACCAGGGCGGTAATGACAATGGATCTTTGTGCGCTCATCTCCTCTTAAATGGACCGTGCAATTGCGGCAATTTTCTCCGCCAGTTTACCGATTTGTTCCTCTTTGGTGCTGCCATCAATAAATTCGCAATCGCCTTTCGCTTCCGGGACGGTGAGCCGCGTCACCCGAGCCAGCAAATGGCTGGGTGAAAATATCTCGGGTGAAAGTTCCAAGTCCTGCAGCGACCAGGAAGTAATCGGTTTGCGATTGGCCAGGATGATGTCGCGGGTCTTGGGAATGCGTGGAAGGTTGTGATCGCTATTGGTGATCGATGCGGCCACCGGCTTGGGTGCGGAAAATTTTTTCCAACCCGAGTCATTCTGCTGGCGCAATATCAGCCTGTTATTTCCTCCCTCCACGATTTCATCTACGAAAGCAATAAAGGGCAGCCCCAATTCTTCAGCCAATAAACCCCCGGTTTGGCCCGCTCCCCAGTCGCCGGATTCCCGTCCGGTCAAAATGAGATCGAATGCTTCCAATTTTCCTATAGCCGCCGCCAGCGCCTTGGCGGTGGCGGCCGCATCGGGAAGCTGGCCGGTATCGTTCAGGATCATTAATGCCTCGTCGGCTTTCATGGCCAATCCCTTTCGCAAGGTATCTTCTACCGATTCGGGACCAAGGGAGAGAATCGATATCTTCCCGCCGTAGCGGTCCTTGAGCTGCAGGGCTGTCTCCAAGGCATTTTCGCAAAAAATATTAGTTACCAGGTTCGCACAAGTTGGGTTTGCTTCTAAGCCCGAGCTGTCGATGGAGAAATCGCGCGCCGGTACTTCCGGATCCAGAATCTGCTTCAGGCAAACGAGAATGTTCATGGGTTGCTGGATGCTGGTTGCTGGATGCTGGATGCTAAGGAAAAAAGGCACGAAGGGCCAGAAGTAGGGATAAATAGAATTGGTGATATCATAGCGCTTAGAAACTTGGAAACTAAGAAACTCACTATTCAAGCTTGAATTTTACCGGCTTTTCGGTAAAAGGCAGGATGGAAATGAGAGAAGCAGTATTAGTATCAACCGCCCGAACGCCCCTGGCCAAATCGTTTCGCGGCTCATTAAATATGACGCGTCCCGATGATATGGTCGCACACTGTCTCACCCATTGTCTGAAAAAGGCCCCGGAGCTGGATCCTGAAGAAATCGAGGACATCATAATCGGTTGCGCGAATCCGGAAGGGTCCCAGGGGTCAAACGTGGCCCGCATCTCTGCCGTGCGGGCCGGACTTCCCAGAACCATCGCCGCCACTACGGTTAACCGGTTTTGCTCTTCAGGTTTACAGTCGGTAGCTATGGCCGCACATCACATCATTTCAGAGGGTGCAGACGTGGCTATCGGGGGTGGTGTGGAAAGCATCACCCAGACCGCCAATTCCCGCTTTGAACCCAATCCCTGGGTTAATGAAAAATTTCCCGGCATCTACATGGTAATGGGGGACACCGCCGAAGTGGTTGCCAAACGCTACAAAATATCCCGGCAGGCGCAGGACGAATACTCGGTGGCTAGCCAGGAACGGACCGCCCGGGCCCAGTCTGAGGGATTGCTGGAAGAAGAACTTGCACCCATGCAGGTGACGCGGGCTATCGTCGAAAAAAAGACCGGAAAGGTTTTAGGCACCGAGGAACACGATTTGGTGCGCGATGAGTGCAACCGCCCCGATACCACTCTTGAAGGCTTGCTCGCTCTCAATCCCTATTTTGATAGAGAGAGTGGGGAAGGCAGCGTTACGCCGGGTAATGCATCCCAGATGTCGGACGGCGCCTCGGTAAATTTAATGATGTCTCGCGAAAAAGCCGAATCCCTGGGCTTGCAGCCCAAGATTGCCTTTCGTGGGTTTGCCGTGGCGGGATGTGAACCCGACGAGATGGGGATTGGTCCGGTGTTTGCCGTCCCGAAATTGTTGAAACGGCAAGGTCTTACCGTTGATGACATTGGTTTATGGGAGCTCAACGAAGCCTTCGCGGTACAGGTGGTATACTGCCGCGATCGGTTGGGCATCCCCATGGACCTATTGAATGTGAACGGCGGGTCCATTTCCATTGGTCATCCTTTTGGCATGACTGGTTCTCGCCTGGTGGGAACCATTGCCAGTGAAATGCGAAGACGGGATGTCCGTTATGGCGTTGTAACCATGTGCATCGGCGGCGGCCAGGGTGCGGCCGGATTGTTCGAACTGTGCAATTGATGCGGATTTAATAGGATGGCTATATTCAACCGAAAAATAGTCCTGGCATCCCGACCGGTAGGAATGGTTTCGGAAAGCAATTTCCGTTTGGAGGAGGAAGAGGTGCGAAGGCTCGAGGATGGGGAAGTTCTGGTTCGAGCGTTGTATTTGTCGGTAGACCCCTACATGCGCGGCCGCATGAACGATCGGAAATCCTACGCTGATCCGGTTGGGATCCACGAAGTCATGACCGGCGAAATCGTTGGCCGGGTTGAGCAATCGAAGCACTCGGTTTTTCAAACAGGCGACATTGTTGCAGGTCACCTGGGGTGGCAGGAATACGCCATCTCAAGTGGAAAAGGTCTGCGAAAAATAGATCCATCCTCCGCTCCGATATCCACTGCTTTACATGTTTTGGGAATGCCTGGAGCAACCGCTTACTTTGGACTGCTCGATGTTTGTCACGCCAAGGAGGGCGATACGGTGGTTGTTTCTGGCGCAGCCGGAGCTGTCGGTTCCATCGTCGGCCAAATAGGAAAAATAAAGGGCTGCCGGGTCGTAGGCTTCGCTGGTAGTGATGATAAACTCAACTGGTTGACTGGCGAGCTCGGTTTTGATGCCGGCATCAATTACAAAACGTCCGAAAATTTGACTGAACAATTAAAAGAACACTGTCCCGATGGGGTGCACTGTTACTTTGATAATGTGGGAGGGCCCGTTACCGATTCCGTATTTCCTTTGTTGGCTCTGAATGCTCATATCGCTATCTGTGGCCAGATATCCATCTATAATTCTGAAAAGGCTGAATTGGGTCCCCGACTCTTATGGAACCTGATCGTCAAACGGGCCACAATTCAGGGTTTTTTAGTTTTTGATTTCTTCGACCGCTTTCCGGAAGCCATGAAGCACCTCAATGAATGGGTGGTATCGGGAAAAATAAAATTCCGAGAAACTGTAATCGATGGAATCGAAAATGCCCCCCGGGCATTCGTCGGTCTTTTCAGTGGTGAAAATACTGGGAAACAACTGGTTCACATTTCCGATTGATCAAACGATATGGCTGAATTCCCGGACATTGATCTGACGGAACTCCCCAAAACTTTAGAGGCTGAGATTCCGGAAAGCTATCTCGATGTCATGGGTCATCTCAATGTAGCTTGGTACAATCACTATTTTAGCGAGGCGATGCTTGGTCTGTTTGGTATCATGGGTTTTGCAGTTCATGATGTGAAAAAAAAACAAATGGGTAGATTTGCACTTGAGACCCATGTTCGCTATTTCCGGGAAATTCGGTTAGGCCACCAGATTGAGGTGTACAGCCGGTTTATCGACCGAAATGAAAAGCGCTTTCACGTTATGAAATTTATGTGGAATAAATCCCGTAAGGAAATTGCTGCTTCCTTTGAGTTGGTAGGAATGAGTATCGATATGCGAAGACGAAGGCCGGCAGCTATTCCGGAAGATTTAGCAGTGGAAATAGATGCGATGATAGCCGTGCACAAGCAGCTCGATTGGGATCCACCCCTGTGTGGAGTGATGGGGCCTAACCCGCAGGTCGCCAGGGCCTTCAGGCCCAAGCGACCCACGCCGCCTTGATGAGGCAGAAAAATCGCTGCGGTATTTTTATAAGGAATTTCTGGGACACCACACCAGTGTAGTGTCTCGCAAATAACTTGAACTCGGTAGTGAGACCTGCGGGTTAAAGCTGGATTTTTAATCGTTTAAACTCATGAAGCCCCAATTCTTTTTTGAGTAGGCCTTCATCGGCGAGTCGATCAAATGCCTCGATTGCTTCATCCAGGAGATCGTTGTCGATATGCAGCCGGCCATGACCCGGTAGAAACTTTCCTATACGGGGGAGCTTTCGCAGTCGCAACAATGAACGGTGATAATCTCCTGGGGCGGAGTATTGCAAGCCTGCCAAAAGCACCCCCTGGTAGAGCAGGTCCCCAGTTACCAAATAGCCACGCTCTTCTTCATAGATGGATACGTGACCCGGAGAATGACCGGGGGTGTGGATGATTTCCAAGCGTCGTCCGCCCAGGTCAAAAACATCTCCGTCCGAGTGAAGTTTATCAACCTTGCTATGGAAAGGTCTGTATCGTTTGATGTCGAATTCCGGTGGCGGTTCTTTGGTAAAAGGTTCCTTTACCAGCCAGCTTCCAATATTCTTGGAGTGGCGTTTGGAACTGTCTTCAATCCAGTCGCGCTCTAGAATGTGGGCAGAAAACCGATCAAATAGATGATGCCCTCCGCTGTGGTCCCAGTGGGCATGGGTTGTTACCACGTCTACCGGAAGTTTGGTGAGGGCCTCTACGATGGTCCGAATATTGCCTACGCCCAGACCGGAATCGACGAGGATCGCCTTCTCAGCTCCGACAAACAAATAGGAATGAATTTTCATCCACTGCCCATACTCACTTATCCCAAAGGTGGAGTCGTCCAGGGAGTCTACCGTAAACCAGTTGTTTTCCAATTCCGAGGCGGGATGATTCATTAAAGCCTATTCAGTTCTAACCCGCATATCTCATAAAATTCGGAGCGCAGTAGAAAATTGGGGGGCTGTCGCATTCGCTCGGTAGTGAGATTTGCGGGCTAATACCAATTTAGAATTGAAATGACAAAATGGTGCAGCTCATTCTGGAAGCGACTTGTTGGCGATTTCGCCTAGCATGAGATCCAGGTATTCGGATACTGAGTAAGTGCCTTCCTTGCTTTTTGCCACGCGGGAACGAACGTTCACGGAGCCTTCTTGCACTTCTTTTCCTCCGATGACCGCTGCAAATGGGACCTTGTCTAATTCCGACCGGCGAATTTTTGCTCCCAGTTTTTCCGATGCTGCATCGACCGTTACGCGAATCCGGGCCGCTTTCAGTTTGCTTTCCACCTCTGCGGTGAAGGGGAGCACCGCATCGTTGATGGGCAGGAGCCGGACTTGTTCGGGGGCAAGCCAAGTCGGGAAATTTCCGGCGAAATGTTCGATAAGTAGGCCACAAAACCGTTCCATCGATCCAAAGGGAGCGCGGTGCACTATGACCGGACGGTGGGGCTTGTTGTCCGAACCGACATAGCTGAGGTCAAACCGTTCAGGCAGGTTGTAATCCACTTGCACGGTTCCGAGCTGCCATTCCCGGCCGATGACATCCTTGACCACGAAATCGATCTTGGGTCCATAAAATGCGGCCTCACCAATTTCTTTGGAAAATGGAACTCCCAGCTTTGAGGCCACCTCGAGAATCGCCCGTTCGGCCTTGTCCCAGTTTTCGGGCGATCCAACGTATTTGGAGGAGTCCGGTTCTCGCAGGCTTACACGCACCCGGTAATTCTTTATGCCCAAGACGTTGAAAACGGTTCTAACAATATCTAGGCAGCCCTGGATCTCTCCCTGCAGTTGTTCGTCGCTACAAAAGATGTGGGCGTCGTCCTGGGTAAATCCACGCACCCGCGTCATACCGCTCAACTCCCCAGATTTTTCCCAGCGATAAACAGTTCCAAATTCAGCAAGGCGGACGGGAAGGTCTCGATAGGAGTGGTGCTGCGAATCGAAAATTTTAATGTGCATGGGGCAATTCATTGGTTTCAGCAAGTAACCTTCGATTTGCCCCTCATCGAGCAGGTTGCTCAAATCGGCGCAGGTTTTGTCCTTCTCCGCCAGATCGGCGAGGGATTGCCGTGCGATAACCGGCGGGTATTGAGAGTCCTGATAGTATGGAAAGTGGCCCGACCTTTTGAAAAGACCCAATTTGCCGATGTGGGGGGTAAAGACTTGTTCATAGCCTTGTTTTCGCAGTTCCTCCGCGATGAAGTTTTGCAGCTCATGGCGGATGATGGACCCCTTGGGTGTCCAAAGCACCAGCCCCTGGCCTACGTTTTCATCAATGTGAAAAAGCTGCATTTCCTTTCCAATTTTGCGGTGGTCTCGTTTGCGAGCTTCTTCCAACTGGTCGAGGTATTGCCGCAACTCATCTTTGGTCGGGAATGCGGTTCCGTAAATGCGTTGAAGTTGTTTGTTTTTTTCATCACCACGGTGGTAAGCGCCGGCGACATTGAGCAGCTTAAAGGCTTTTATTTTCTTGGTATAATTTACATGGGTGCCGGCACAGAGGTCGACAAACTCCCCATTGCGGTAAAAGCTGATCGTATCGCTTTCCGGAATGTCCTCCAATCGGCCGAGTTTATAGGCTTCCTGGCCGATTTTCTTGATCAACCTAACCGCTTCTTCCCGGGAAGTTTCCAACCGCTCGAACCGCTGATTTTCTTTGATCACCTTTTTCATCTCCGCCTCGATGGCCTCGAGGTCTTCCGCAGTAAACTTGTGGTCAATGTCGAAGTCGTAGTAAAATCCCGTGTCAGTGGGCGGTCCGATATCCAGTTTTGTATCCGGAAACAAGCGCAGAACCGCCGCAGCCAGCACGTGAGCGGAGGAATGCCGGATTTCTTCCAGAGGTGACATTTCTTTCATCGATGAAGAAGTTGTTGCAAAGCCTGGTCGTTGAAAAGCCGCTTTTTACAAAGGTTTTCGCTAATGACCCAAAATCCTTCATCCTCGAGAGCCTTTACAATATTTGGGTATTCGTAGGTTCCAAAAAATTCGCTCGAGGGCCAACCATCCGAACCTTCAACGATTTGGCCGTGCAGATAAAACAGGTAATGCCGATCAACGTTTATTGCGGTGGGAGGCGCCGAAGAAATCTCTGCCTGCACCGCGGAAGAAATGAGGGTGATAAAAACGAAGAACAATAAAGCAGTGAATTTCATGGCTTGAAAAACGGAACGGGTAATTGGGTAGAATCTCAGATGAAGCGCTTGGGTTCCAGTTATTTTAAGTCAGGTGTGGGATGATATCGTAGCCATCTTTACGGTCCAAGATTCGCCATCCGCGATCCAGGATTTGTTTCCTCAGTAAATCAGCTTTCCCCCAGTCCTTTATCTGTTTGGCCTGCCACCGTTCTTGGGCCAAGACTTGAATTTCTTGGGGAATTTCCACTGGCGGTTCCTCGACCTGCTGATACGGCTCAATGCCCAAAGCGAAAAGAATTCCAGCCAGCGCTTTGAGTTCTCTTTTCAGGGCTTGTGGTTTGAGGTTTGCTTGGTCCAGCTGGGTAAATCCGACGAAGATCCCGCCAGTGGCTTGGGAGACATTAAGGTCATTAGCCAGGCCTTGCCAGGCGCGCTGGAAGTGTCCCCATTCACTGGGAAAGGGTGGGGCGGTCAGGGCTTTGAAGTCCTCCTCCGACATAGATAATACATCCAGGTATCGGCCCACGGCTTTTCTCATTTTCTTCAGGGCGCTCCTGGCCGATTTTAAGGACGAGAAGGTAAAATTCAATGGTTGCCGGTAATGTCCGGAAACCAGGGCGTAGCGCACTTCCATTGGCGCATAGCCTTTCTCTACTAGGTCCGCCAGGGTGTAGAGGTTGCCCAGGCTCTTGCTCATTTTCAGGCCTTCCACCTGCAAGTGGGCGTTGTGGAACCAGTGCCGTGCAAATCGTTTTCCCGTGGCTCCCTCGCACTGGGCGATCTCGTTTTCATGATGGGGAAAACACAGGTCTATTCCCCCCGCATGCAGGTCGAAACCATCTCCCAGATAATGCCGGCTCATGGCTGAGCATTCCAGGTGCCAACCTGGGCGGCCCGGTCCCCAAGGGCTTTCCCAGAAATTGTCACCATCACTAGGCTTTCTCGATTTCCACAAGGCAAAGTCTGCCACCGATTCGCGGTCATATACATCGGCGTCGTTACGTTTGCCCGAGCTTGTCACCTGCTGGGTTGAAATTTCCCTCTCCTGCAATCGGGACAGTTTCCCATATTCCGGATAGGCTGAAACCTTGAAATATACCGATCCGTCTCCAGCCACGTAGGCCAGGTCTCTTTCAATCAATTGGGTGACCAAGCCGATTTGTTGATCAATATGGTCGGTGGCCCGGGGCTCTTCGTGGGGAGCAAGCATGTTAAGCGCTTGCGAATCCTGGTGGAATTGCTCGATCCAGTAGTTGGTAAACTCTCTTAAACTTTTCCCCCCGACCCGTGAACTCTGTATTGTTTTGTCATCCACGTCGGTCAGATTCCGAACATGCTTGGGGTTCAACCCCGCCACTTCGAGGGTGCGTCGCAGCACGTCTTGAACCAGAAAGGCACGAAAGTTGCCGATATGCGCCGGACCATAGGCCGTTGGACCGCAGCAATAAAAGCGAAAGTGCTCACCATCCTCCGCCCTTAGCGGTCGAACGCTACGGGTCATGGTGTCATAAAGGTTGAGTTGTGAGGCCATTCGCTTGAATTACAATTGCGGGATTGTAAAAACGGAGCACTATCAGGATTTGCATAATTCGAATCAATCCCATTGTTTTAGGTTTTCCATGAATCGCGATTTCGAACTCCATTTGCAAAGACGACCACGCCGATTGCGTCGATCTCCGGCTATTCGAAAATTGGTGGAGGAAACAACCCTCACCGTAAATGACCTGATCGCTCCGGTATTCGTAAAGGATGGTTCGGACGCCCCCGAAGCAGTAGATTCGATGCCGGAGGTGTATCGGCTAAATAAAGAAGACTTGCTCAAAGAATGTGAAAACCTGATCACCTTGGGAATCAAGGGTATCGCCCTTTTTCCGCACGTTGATTCCAGCCTCAAAAATCCGCAGGCCACCGAGGCCATCAATGAGGATAACCTGGTATTGAGGTCCGTGCGCCTGGTTAAGGAAAAGTTTCCCGACCTGGTGGTCACAACCGATGTGGCTCTCGATCCCTATACCGACCATGGTCACGACGGTGTTTTGGATGAATCGGGCACAGAGGTCTTAAACGATGCCACCGTCGGCATCCTCTGCCAGATGGCCGAGCAGCAGGCCGAAGCCGGTGTCGATTTCGTCGCTCCTTCCGATATGATGGACGGTCGAGTCGGGGCCATCCGTGATGCCTTGGATAGTGCGGGTTATACCCATACCTCAATTCTGGCCTACTCGGCAAAATTTGCCTCTGCTTACTACGGCCCGTTTCGCGATGCCGTCGGCAGCGCCCAAGCTGCCGGCACCCACCACCTCGACAAAAGGACCTACCAACTGAACCCTGCTAATCGCCGGGAAGCTTCGCTGGAAACCCAACTGGATGCTGCTGAAGGGGCCGATATTCTCATGGTAAAACCGGCGGGACCGTACCTGGATATCATAAGGGATTTGAGGAATAACTCGGAATTACCCATTGCCGCTTATCAGGTGTCCGGCGAATACGCCCAAATTCATGCCGCCGCCAGGCTGGGTTGGCTCGACCTTGAAAAGTGCCGGGACGAATCGCTTCTGAGCATCAAACGGGCCGGAGCCGATATCATCCTCACCTATTTCGCCAAAGCAGTGGCCCAAAAAGGGGTCAAACGCAAAATGTTAACATCATCTTCTAGACTCACCTGAATTGCTGATGCGAACAATTCAGATGTTAACATTTTGCGTTTGACCCCTTTTCCCTCCCCGAAAGCACAAAAATGGATGGAAACAGCAGATCGGGCGGACTTCTGTCAATACACGCGGCGGTGTTGCTTTTTGGCGTGGCGGGTCTATTTGGAAAATTCCTCGACCTCTCGCCTTTTGTCATCGTTGGCGGTAGAACACTTTTTGCCAGCCTCGTTTTATTCCTCCTTCTAAGGGTTTTTAAAATCGGTTTTGGAATCAAGCGGCGGGCAGACCTGTTGGGCTTCATTTTAATGGGCATGGTTCTGGCCCTGCATTGGGTCACCTTTTTTCACTCGATTCAAATCTCCACCGTGGCCATCGGACTCCTGACCTTCGCGACGTTCCCCATATTCGTTACTTTCCTGGAACCATTTTTCTTTGGTGAGCGCATCCGCCTGCGCGACATTTTAGTTTCGATAATTGTCTTTTTTGGATTGGCCCTGGTCGCACCCGAATTTGATCTTTCAAATCGTCTCACCCTCGGGGTTTTGTGGGGAACCCTGGCTGGATTCACCTTTGCCATTCTCTCGGTGTTGAATCGCAAATATGTCGCCAGATATCCGGCACTCACCATTACTTTCTACCAAAACGCTGTGGCCTGCCTGCTTCTTTTGCCTCTAGTGGGTGGTTCAGCCGAGGCTTTATCCGCCGGGCAATTGGGACAACTCATTTTATTGGGTGTGGTCTTCACTGCGCTGGCCCACTCGCTGTTCGTTCGCGGCATGCGTGCAATAA
This sequence comes from Opitutales bacterium, assembly GCA_965250065.1. Taxonomy (GTDB): domain Bacteria; phylum Verrucomicrobiota; class Verrucomicrobiia; order Opitutales; family UBA2995; genus JAABVD01. Next base: position 2,529,108 of record OZ252288.1, on the reverse strand, counting down.
AAGCCCAACTGGCCAGCATCATAACCTGCCTGGAACCCGTTTACGGAATTCTCTTCGCCCTGGCTCTGCTCAACGAAGTTCCCTCCTTGCGCGAAATCCTCGGCGGCGTGGTGATTATTGGCGCAATCGTTTTCGCCACAAAAAAGGGGTCAAACGCAAAATGTTAACATCTGAATTGTTCGCTTCAGCAATTCAGATGTTAACATTTTGCGTTTGACCCCTTTTCTCTTTTTCATCAAATCAGGGCCTCGATGAGGTAGGGGCCCGGCTCTTCAATCCCGCGGCGGAAGGCATTGATAAAAGCTTCCAAAGTATCGACCCGGGTGGCGGGTACACCCATTCCCTCGGACATTGAAACCCAATTCATTTCCGGTTCGTCCAAGCGCATCATGGCGGACGACTTTGGACCGTCATCATTTCCACAGAGACTTTTAATTTCGTACTGCAAAATCCGGTAAGCCCGGTTGGCGAAGATGACGGTGACCACGTCTAATGACTCGCGGGCCTGAGTCCATAGGGATTGCAAGGTATACATTCCCGATCCATCGGCCTCCATCGAAATCACTTTGCGGTCGGGGCTGCCAATAGCCGCACCGGTCGCTACCGGCATGCCTTGCCCAATCGCACCTCCGGTAACGTGCAACCAATCGTGGGGAGGCGCGGTTTGGGTGATGGGCCCGGCCATTCGTCCCGAGGTGATACCCTCGTCGCTGATGATGGCATTCTCGGGCATTAAAGCAGATACTGTCGTCCAAATAGTTTCAGGGGAAAGGTCACCGGTTGGCAGTGAGGGACGTTCAAACGGCGCTAAACTGGGTGAAACTTTAAGCAAGCTCAATTCATCAGCCAGGGTTTCAAGTGCTGCGTGAATATCTTCATGCATGCCTGCCAGAAGGTGAATTTGTGCATCGGGTGGCGCCAGTAGGCTGGGCTTGTGCGGGTAAGCAAAGAAGCCAACTGGTTTTTTGGCGCCAATCAGAACCAGGTGCCGTGTTCCTTTTAAAACCTCAATCGATCGATCTATGGCGTAGGTTAGCCTTTCAAATACTGGTCGTCCTGCCCCACGGGATACCCGCGATCCATACCAGTTTCCAATCAATCGGGCGCCGCTGCCATTGGCGATGCGACTGGCCAGCCCGCTCAGTCTTCCATCGCGCATTACTGGATCACCGATGAGAACGACGGTATTTTCCCGCCTCCTGAGCAGTTTTGCCACAGCGGTGATTCGTTCTCGGGGAACGGGCTGCGGATTGGGGGGAGATGGTGTATTCGCGGGACCGTCTGAGGGATCCCAGGCGGCGTCGGCCGGTACGATGAGCGTGGCAATTTGCCCGGGAGGTGTTCTGGCTGCCACGATGGCCTCGGCGGCATCCATGGCCAAAGTGAAAGCGTTTCGTGTAGTCCGCACCCAGCCGGAAACGGGCCGCGCGATACCTTCGATATCGGAAGTAAGCGGTGCGTCATGGAGCAGGTGGGACGTGGCGTGCTGCCCCACAATGTTTACCATTGGTGTGAAGGCTTTTTTGGCGTTGTGCAGGTTGGAAATGCCATTACCCAGGCCGGGTCCCAAGTGGAGCAGGGATGCGGCTGGTTTGCCCGTTACCCGGGCGTAACCGTCGGCACATCCGGTGGCGACACCCTCAAACAGACACAGCACTGGATGCATTTTCGGTGCAGAATCCAGGGCCGACACAAAGTGAATCTCGGAAGTCCCGGGGTTCATAAAGCAGGTGTTTACGCCACCCCCAACCAGGGTTTTGATAAGAGATTCAGCGCCGTTCATAACGTAGAAATTCAGTCGATAGGGGTCGAATTTGAACGGGGAATTGCCCAGGCTCTGGAAGCTGAGGCCCTTTACCTTTTGCCAATTTCATCGTGGTACTGGGGGAAGTATCTGCCAATTACGGGTAAGTCAAAGGATGAAAGAATGCTGGTGTTTGGTTCACGTTGGAGGAGGAATTCAAACGACTTGCGGATTAAGTCTTCTTTGGAACCGCCTCCCGGACTCAGGCGTTCAAAATCGGAATCCGTTAAGGTGACCCGATGGGTGGTGGTAGTTTTGCTTCGCACGGTTACCGTAAAGGAATCCCCCGTGTTGGTTTTGATTTGTATTTCCGCCAATGCCATAGTCTTTAATGGGCCAAACGCGTTCAATCCAAAAGGCTGACCTACTCTTCAGCTTCCTCCTCTTTTTCCTCATCCCAACTCATGGTATCGTCTTCTGAGATGGCTTCCTCCGCTTCTGTCAGATCGGAGATGTCCCGAGTAATTTCTTCCTCCTCAGAAGGCTTCTCTTCCCCTTCATCGTCCTCCTCGTCCAAGTTGTAACCCGCTGGAACGTATTCGAGAATGGAGGTGATTTCGGTAAAGTGGTGTAAGCCCTTACCTTCGAAGTAGAGATTACTCACCTCGTCCCTCAATTCCTCTTCTAACTCCGTCTTTGTCAGGTTCTGGTCGAATTCGATCAGGTCGTTGATTTGCTTGATGCGAAGCGTGGTGATATGGTCAAGAAAATCCGCGTAGGGGCCGGATTCTCCGTTCACCACGTCCGGCAGGGCAAAAAGCGCGTCTTCGCTTTCCAGGATGAGGTCTGAAGACCGGATCATGCAGATCCTGTTTTCGCCCAGGTCTTTTTCGATGGTAAAACCGAAAAAGGCGCCCTCGACGAGGTCAGTATCGAGGCCGAATTCGCGCAGTGGATCCAGAAAATCCACCAAATAATTCCACTGTCTTGGGTCGATAATTCCCAAACCGTCGATATCCCAGTTAATCGAATCACTTACTTCTTTGACCCACCAGTTGTAGTCTTCGCCCAATGAAGAAATCAACCACTCAAGCTTGGGAAATTTAGTAGGCATGGGTTGTGCGGTTAGATGGTCAAAATAAGCTGTCTCCCCTTTGGAGAATCAATCCTGGAAACTTGCAACCTCTTTCAATTTGTTTCCTTCCTCATAAAGACAAGATTTTTTTGAAAAATTCTTTCATATTTGCCAGAAATTTCCCATTAAGGAGTCAGATTTCACATGGGTAAGTTCTACGAATCGGTAATTCGTCCCCTTCTTTTTCGCCAGGAGGCCGAAAAGTCTCACCAGTACGGAGTGTCCCTATTGCGGCTTTTGGGGCGTTTCCCCTGGATTTGCCGCATGATGGAATCGCGAAACCTGCGGCCGCCCCAGAGTAAACCTATTGAGCTGCTTGGACTGCAATTTCCCAACCGCGTGGGCTTGGCGGCTGGAATGGACAAAAATGCGGAATTGTGGCCCGCCGCGGGCGCGCTGGGGTTTGGCCATGTTGAAATTGGTACTGTCACTTATCATCGTCAGCAGGGGAACCCACGGCCCCGGGTCTTTCGTTTTCCCCATCAGGAAGCCATCATCAACCGCATGGGTTTTAACAATGAGGGGGCTACGTTTATCGCAACCCGGCTGGGAAATCAGATAGGCAGAAATCCCAAGCGGATTCCTCTCGGAATAAATATCGGCAAATCAAAAATCGCCTTCCTTGAGCATGCTGCGGACGATTATCTGAAATCCTTTCAACTTTTGGCCGAGCACGCCGATTTTTTTACCATAAACGTCAGTAGTCCCAACACACCTGAATTACGAAAGCTTCAGGGATCCGGGTATTTGCCAACCCTCCTGGGAAAACTGGCAACCGCCAATGAGTTGCGCAGTCGAAAACTGGGCACCAAGCCCATCCCTCTTCTAGTAAAAATTGCACCCGATCTGACCTACCGGGAAATCGACTCCATTATGGAGACTATCCTGGATTTGAATTACGATGGGGTAGTTGCGACGAACACGACGGTGAGTCGTCCTGGTTATTTCAAAAACGTTTTTGAACAGGGTGGGTTGAGCGGGCGGCCACTGCAAAAGCGCTCCACCGATATTATTCGCTACATCAGCAAATCTACCCAGGGGAATTTTCCCATCATTGGAGTAGGGGGAATAATGGATTTTGAATCGGCCGGTGAAAAAGTGGATGCCGGGGCTTCATTGATTCAGATTTACACCGGAATCATTTATCGCGGACCGTTTTTCGCCAAGCAATTGGCCCGTTCCTTAGCTCAGGGTCAGAAGGAGTGGATTTAATTTAGCCCACATATTGCATGACGGGTAGGGCGGTTTCGCCGTAAACCGCCAACATCACGACGGCTGGAACAGCGATCGAGCCCTACCTTACAATGTCACGACGGCTCGCTCAGCCCTACCTTACAATGTCACGACGGCTCGCTCAGCGATCGAGCCCTACCTTGAGCCTGTCCCATACACTCAAGCCACTGGTAGACAAGGTATTAGACTAATAAAAGTCGGGCCAAAGGAGGTAAAAAACCTCGATTCGCCCTAAATAGAGCCTCTATACTTTGTTATGAATAAAAAAATGATTGGTTTTAAGTTGTAGGAGCGGCTTTACGCCGCGATCCCACGAAACAGCCGCAGCAATCGCGGCGTAAAGCCGCTCCTACAATGGTTCGAAATGAAGTTTTAAAATCCCGGTTTCTGGGACAGGCTCTACCTTACAATGTCACAAGGGCTGGCACGGCGATCGAGCCCTAACTTTTGAAGCGGAATATGGGTAGTGTTGTGCCCCAGCAGAAAACGATAAAATCGGCTCCGGCTAAAATTAAGATTCCGGAATTTATAATCGTGACACGCAAAATGAGTTTCGAATAATTGCCAGAATAGTACCGTCCGTTCTATGGGAAATTTTACCTCCATCGCAATGAACTCCAGATTCTCAACACGCAGCAACTCAGCGCTATGAAAAAACTCAATATCGGTGTAATCGGCTACGGATTTATGGGTAGAACCCACTCAAACGCTTACCGTCAGGTCCCCAAATTTTTTGAAACGCAATACCAGCCGGTCCTCAAGGTCGCCTGTGCCAGAAATGAGGAACGCCTAAAAGGATTTGCCCGGAATTGGGGGTATGAAAGCTATGAAACGGATTGGCGCAGACTCATTGAGCGGGACGACGTCGACGCCATTGATATTGCCGCACCCAATAATGTGCATCACGAGATAGCCATTGCCGCAGCCGAGGCCGGTAAGATGGTGTTGTGTGAAAAACCACTGGGGCGCAACCCGGCGGAGAGTCGGGAAATGGTGGATGCAATTGAAAAGGCCGGTGTTCCGAATCTGGTTTGGTTCAACTACCGCTTTGTCCCCGCCGTCGCGCTGGCCAAAAACATCGTCGATAGCGGCAAATTGGGGCGCATCTTTCATTACCGCGCAAACTTCCTGCAGGATTGGACAATTGACGCCGATCTTCCCCAGGGCGGTGAAGGATTGTGGAGGTTGGACGTCGACGCAGCGGGCAGTGGTGTTACGGGCGATCTCCTGGCGCATTGCATTGATACGGCCATGTGGATCAACGGTCCCATTGAGTCTGTTACCGCCATGACCGAAACGTTCATCAAGCAGCGCATGCACCAGGAAACCGGAAAAGTTGAAAAAGTGGGAATCGATGATGCTTGCGCTTTTCTGGCGCGTTTTAAGAACGGCTCCCTGGCTATTTTTGAGTCCACCCGTTACGCCCGCGGACACAAGGCGCTATATACGTTTGAAATCAACGGTGAAAATGCCTCTATGGCCTGGGATTTACACGACCTGCATCGGTTGTCGTATTTCGAATACGCGGACGATAAAACTGTTCGCGGATGGCGTAGCATCCATGTTTCCGACAATGGTGGCGATCATCCCTACATGGACAAGTGGTGGGTCCCTGGTTTGAATATCGGTTACGAACACAGTTTTACACACGGCGCTTACCATTTCCTAAAGAGCCTGGAAGGCGGAGACGAGGAAAGGCGGTTCCCCACCTTTGCCGATGCACTGGAAACGGACAAAGTTTGCGCGGCTGTTTTGGAATCCGGCAGCAGCCAAAACTGGCAAGCCGTTTAAACAACCCACGGGAGAATTCACCTTGCTACTTTTGTTATGACGACCTCGCAAATCGCAAAAGACGCTCTTGAACAAGGCCATGGCATTCTGCGCCTGGCTCCTAACTGGGTCCCGCGCTCCTTCTGTGTTCCGGGAAGGCGAATGAAACTTCATCCGGATGACTACTACGCCCTCGGGGGCGAGAGGGGCGGGATCGATGAGAGGTGGTTTTCCAGCACCACTCCGGCTGATAATGGCCCTTTGACCGGTGAAAACGAAGGCCTGAGCATGGTGGTATTTGAGGATGGGGATACCTCCCGCCAAATAACCCTGCGCGATGCCATCGACGAACTCAAAGGAGAGATCATGGGCAATCGCTTATGGGATGAGCATCAAGAATGGCCGGTCTACTCCAAGTTTTTTGATAACAAGGGACCCCTGCCTCACCACGTCCATTACAATGACGAATACGCGGCGAAGGTGGGCCAGCTCGGCAAACCGGAGGCCTATTACTTTCCTCCCCAAGTCAACAACTACGGAGCGGATTTTCCTTACACCTTTTTTGGTTTTGAACCGGGCACAACCAAAGACCAGATCCTCGATTGTCTGAAAAATTTTACCAAGGGCGACAACAAGATTACCAGCTTCTCCAAAGCTTATTGCTTAGATCCTGGAACCGGGTGGGATGTTCCGGCCGGCATCCTCCACGCACCGGGAAGTCTGTGCACATTCGAACCACAGAAGGCATCCGATGTCTATGCCATGTATCAATCGGTGGTCAACCACCAGGTGGTGCCCCAAGAATTGTTGTGGAAGGATTGCCCAGAAGATAAATTGGGCGATTTCGATTACCTGATTGAGGTGCTGGACTGGGACGCGAACGTCGACCCCAATTTTGTGGAGAACCATTTCATGGAACCCATATCGATTTTCGCTTCTCCGGAAGAGGTTGAAGAAAATGGCTATGATGAAAAATGGATCGCCTACCGCAACACAGCCTACAGCGCAACGGAAGTTACGGTACTGCCGGGTCGAACGGTTACCGTTAAAAATGCCGCCTGTTACGGCATGATCATGATGCAGGGACACGGCGCTCTGGGGACATGGCATATCGAAACACCCGCCATGATCCGTTTCGGGCAACTGACGCACGACGAATACTTTGTAACGGAGTCGACTGCGCGGGCTGGAGTGACCATCAGTAACCCGTCCCCCACCGATCCCATCGTCATGCTCAAGATCTTCGGCCCTGGAAATCCGGATTGGGTCAAATCTTTTACCTAACCCGCATATCTCACTACCGAGCGAACGCGACATCACCCAATCTTCTACTGCACTCCGGAATGTCGGCACTGGAGCGGCCCTCGTTGGATTCGCGACTTTGCAGGGTGTCGACCCAGCTTCACCCGAGAATCAGCTCGATGGCCGCTCCAGCACTCGACCTTCGTTCGCTCGCTACGAATTTTGTGAGACATGCGGGCTAACCCGGATATCAGGATTTCCGGCGGATCCGTTGGGCAAAACGGTCCACCTGAATGACCCTCAGCTTGTGGTTGCCCTTGGCGAGGACCTCCTTGCCATCCCGCGCTTCCAGCTGAAACGCGACCAGGCTTCTATCGGTGTAAATAATTCTGGCCCGGCAAACGACCTCTTTCCCAACCGGGGTCGCGGCCAGGTGCTGGACATCGATTTGTACCCCGACGGTACTTTCTCCCCGCTCCAATGCCGGCAGTATGGCCTCGCGGGCGGCATGCTCCATAAACCATATCAGCCAGGGGGTACTCAACACTGCGGGCATCCCGTTTTCGGCAAAGTCGATGGCGTGCTTTTCTTCAACCACAAATTCAATTTCTCCCACCGTGCCGACTTTGAGGGCTCGCTTCATCGTGCTTTTATCGGCATAAGCCCAATATTATGTCAAGCATGGCGCGAGGATGGGCCAACCCAATTGGGTTAAATCTCAATCCTACCGCTATACACCACCGTAGCGGGACCGGTTAATGTCACCTGTTCTATGGAGTTCCCATTCACCTGGAAATCGACCGACAAGGTATCACCTCCGGCGACCTTCAGGGAGACGGGCTTTGCTACATGATGAACGAGATGGGCAAGGATTGCCACCGCCGTCACACCGGTTCCACAAGCCAGGGTTTCGTTTTCCACGCCGCGTTCGTAAGTGCGAATGATGACTGCGTTGCCATTAATCTGAGCGAAGTTGGCATTTGCCCCCTTGGGTAAAAATGCTTGGTGGTAACGTAATTCGGAACCTTCAGCCACCATATCCACTTCGACTACGTCATTCACAAACTTTACTACGTGGGGCACGCCGGTATTGGTATAGTGCAGGGTGGCAGGACCGGTCGACAGATCCAAGGTGAAGTTCAACCGGGTATCAAAAGGTGGGGTCATTTCTACCGTGTATACGCTGTCCTTTGCCCTGGATACTAAGTCACCGGCATCTGTCCGGAAGCTCAGGCCGAGTGGATTGCCCACCTCGTGCGCCAGGGAAAACGCTGTAAAACAACGGGCCGCGTTACCGCACATCTCAGCCCGGGAACCATCGGCATTGAAATAAATCATTTGCGCGTCCAGTTTTTCGGTGGGAGCCTTTTCCAGCAGCACCAGACCATCGGCTCCCACTCCAAACCTGCGGTCACAAAGTTGCGCAATCTGTTCGGTCGTCAGTTGAACTGAACCATCCAGATTTTCGATCATTACGAAGTCGTTTCCGGCTCCGTGCATTTTTGTGAAATTCAAGGTCATTTTTCGGGCCATGAAAACGCCTTTTCCAACTATTTCAAGCAGTTCTTTTTTCTTTACCGCTTGGTCGGAATCGGGTCGGTTACCTTGCGACTGGTATGGTTCCACCGCCTAGTTTGCCAAGAAAAATCCATTTCGGAGCATTTTTGGCTGGGCGATTCGGCGAAAAGTAAAATACTCCATGAATATAGCGGCTCGTGCTGCTGTCTCTACAGTTATTAATCCGTAATCAGCTTACTGCTATGAGCAATTCCTTCCCTAAACTTCACAATGCGACCTGGCCGGGTGTGGTCGGCAAAGGATCTGACGAGGAACCCTTTATCAGCCTGGATAAGATGATCGAGTTTACCGCCAATGCGGAGGTCGATGGCCACAAATTCGATGGCGTCGATCTATTTATTTCGGAGCCGCACGTGTCGATCGACTCGACCGATGATGACCTGAAAGCTCTGGCCGATCAGTTAAACGGATACAATCTGATGGCTGGTTCGATTGTGGCTCCGGTCTGGGATGTAACCGGAGGCGGCTCAGCCATGGGCAGCGATGAGGATCGCAAAAAATTCTTAACCCAGGTGCGAAAGGCCTGCCTAATCGGCAATAAGCTGCACGATTTGGGTGTGCGTCCCTACGGTGTAGTGCGTATCGATTCAGCCAACGACGTGGAATCCTGGAGCCAGGATCCGGAGGGCAACACGGCGAGAATCGCCCAAACTTTCAAGGAAGCTGCCAATATCGCAGCCGACCATGGCGAGCGGCTGGCCGCTGAAGGAGAAATTTGCTGGGGTGGCATGCACAGTTGGAAATGGATGCTGCGAACCTTTGAACTGGCTGATGCCGGTGATGCCCTCGGATTCCAAGCCGATCTCGCTCACTCCATGCTTTATCTCCTCGGTTTCAATGCCGAAGAACACCGCATCGTTGCGGACGATTTTTCCTGGGAGGACAAGGACGCTTTCGAAGCGGCCTACAAGCAAATGACCGATGCCCTGCGTCCCTACACCATCGACTTTCACGTTGCCCAGAACGACGGCACTGTCCATGGCGCGGGTTCTCACGACAAAACCGGCAAGCACTGTCTTGCTGACGATCCCAATGGAAAACTCGATATTACCTGGGCGGCCGGTTTCTGGCTCACCGAGAATGGTCAACCCAGAAAACATATTCAGCACATTTGCTGGGACGGATGCATGTTCCCCAACGAAACCCTCTACCAGCAGCAAACCTGGAATACCATCCTGGGCGCCATGATTTCAGTACAGGAGGCGCATGGTTGGTCGAACTGATCATTTTTGATTGGTTTGGTTGTAACAACTCAGGTCTCCATAGCCTAGATCGCCGGAAAGTATGAGAATGAAATTGGTCTTTGCTTCAAGGATAAAGGATGAAGGCAGAAGGATAATAAGAAGAAACGAGAAAATTTTCATGGGTTGGTGATTGAGAGAACTGTAGGAGGGGGTTTATCCCCCGATCTTCCAAATGGCCTCACCGCAATCGGGGGATAAACCCCCTCCTACAGTTTCGTAATAGGTTATCAATAAAACATCCATGCGGACGATTGTTTAAGACACCTGAGTAGTTACGTTTGGTTTATCAGGGGGGCAAACCTGAATGGCCCCACACCAGCCCGGATACCTTACTTCCGGGCTAGAAAAAAATTAATCAGCGGTACCGTTCCCAAAGATTCTGCGATTGAACGCTGCTGCGTATGCGCCAGTTGAGGAGCGTATTTAAGAGCTCGGATTTTTGGTCGGCGTAAATGGGGTCATCCCAGAGGTTATGGAATTCGTCGGGATCGTTTTTCAGGTCGAATAACTGGCCATAGGGTGCGTCGACGAAGTGGACCAGTTTCCAGTCGTGGTTACGGATCATGGTCTGGAAAAGGTTGCCGGTAAAGATGCCGTCCTGGACCTGCTCGCAATACACATAGTCCCGCTCCCGCCAGTCCTCACCTTTGACCGCGGGCAACATACTTACGGCTTCCATGGAAGGAGCCAGCTCGACTTCGGCCAGCTCCAGAATCATGGGACCCAGGTCCATGAGTTGGCAGAGTCCGTCCACGCGTCGGCCCCCGCCCGATACGTGTCTGGAAGCGGTTGAGCCGGGCTTGGCCCATACGATGGTCGGCACGCGGGTAATCTGGTCATACATCGTCCATTTTTGGCTGTGTCCATGATCAGTCAGGCAATCACCATGATCCGATGTGAAAATGACCACGGTGTTATCGAGGTAGTCCCTTTCTTCCAGCGCGGCCAAGATTTCGCCGACCTTTTCATCGATCATGGTGACGTTGGCATGATAGTAAGCGCGTTGCTGGTGCCGTTGCTCGTAGGTCGGATTTAAATCCCACTGTACGGAATCGTGATCGACGTCCACGTTGTGCCGCCGCAATTCCTTGTAGGCCTCCGGCTGGTTTTCTAAATCACTTTCGTGCAATTCCTGGATTTTCAGATCCTTTTTCAGGTAAGGCTCGGTGTAGCGTGGGAGCGGATCATAGGGCGGGTGGGGCCCTGGAAAACCGATCTCAAGAAACAGAGGCGAGGTAGCCGGTTTATTTTTCAACCACCAGGTGGCCATGTCGCCGACAAAGAAATCGGGATGGGTGTCTTCCGGAAGCTCCCATTCGAATGCTCCCAGACATTCACCGTAATCGGGTCTTTTCCGGTACTGTTCGCGCTGTTGTTTTACCAATCCACGGAATCTCAAAGCTTTGTCCCATTCATCGAAATAGTAGCGCTCCTCCAGGTAACGGTCTTTATTCTCCACCACGTACCGCTCGTGAAATCCATTGGCTGTGTGGTAGGGGTAGGTGTGCATTTTCCCGATATTGATGCACTTGTAACCCGAATCTGCCAAGTCTTCGACCCAACTATGGCGCCAAAGGTCGGCATTTTTTAAAACCCCATAGGTATGCGGATAGTAGCCGGTAAATAAACTGGCCCGTGAAGGCGCACAACTGGCCGCGGTGATGTGACAATTCGTAAATGTAACCCCTTCATTGACGAGTCGGTCCAGGTTGGGTGTTTCCATATAATCGCAACCCAGGGCGCAGATGGTATCCATGCGCTGCTGGTCGGTTATGATAAAAACAATATTGGGGCGAGTATCCGTTTCGCCGGCAGATAAGGAAGCGGGAGATGAGTCAGTCACGGTTTAAAGTGGAGCGTTAATTACAGTCACGATTTTCTGCATTCGCCAAGGTTAAATCGCTCTACGGCCCAACCAGTCTGGGCAAGAAGTGGGAAATAATTGGAAGGTAAGTGATGAGTAACACCCCGACCAGAAGGACAAAAAATACGGGTAATGAATATTTTACTACTTGGAGTATGGGTTTGTTGAATCGGTAAGAGGAGATAAACAGGTTGAGTCCAACGGGCGGGGTGAGAAATCCGAGTTCAAGGTTGGCCAGGATGATGATCCCGAGGTGCATGGGATGAATTCCGAAGGCCGCTCCCACCGGCAGCAATAAGGGTGTGATGACAATGATAGCGGCAAAAATATCCATGAGACACCCGACGATTATCAAAAATACGTTGAGTGAGAGCAGAAACAGAAACTTGGATTGAATACTCTCGCTCAACCAGATGGCTGCATTATCGGGAACGTGTTCGGTGATCAGATAGTTGGTAAATCCCATGGCCGTACCCAGGATCAGCAGTACACCTCCCACCAGTAAACCACACTCCAGCAGAGACTTCTTCAACGAGGTTTTAAACCTGAGTTTCCGATGAACAAAGGCTTCGATTATAAATGCATAAAAAGCAGTGGCCGCCGCGGCGTTCACCGGGAGTGCAAAGCCACCGAAGATCAGTACGATGGGTATTACCGGCAATGCCAGTTCCCATTTAGCTTCCCAGGTCGCTTTTAACGCTTCCTGCAAAGAAAAGGTCTCCCTTTGCGCTTCGGATTTCCGCGCTAGGAAGACCGCCCAGATGGACGTGAGTGTCAGCATGAGGATTCCCGGAATTATTCCCCCGAGAAACATTTCAGTCATGCCCACCCCTGACACGATTGAATATACGATCAGGGGCAGGCATGGCGGAAACAGTATGCCCAGAGAACCGGCTCCTGTCAGCAACCCGATAGACTGGTTCTCCGTATATTTACCGGCTATCAGCACCGGCAGCAAAATCCCTCCCAATGCCAGAATGGTCACCCCGGATCCCCCCGTGAACGCCGTAAAAAAAGCGCAGACTAGAATTGTTACAATACCTTCACCACCACGGATATGTTTGGCCCAGGCATGGAAAAAATTCACCAGGCGCTGCGAGGCATCGCTGTAAGCCAGGATAAATCCCGTCAAGGTAAACAAAGGCAAAGTTGCCAGAAGCGGATTGGTTACCTGGTCGTAATGATCCAGGGAAACCGAGGCGACGGGATCACCCTGTCCCCAGAAAAGCAATACCGCCGTACCGCCTATTGCTACAAAAATAGGTGTGCCCAAAAGCGTGGCCAATCCCAGAACTACCAGGTAGGGCCAGACGATTTTGGGCGCTTCCACCGGTTGGAGGGAAATGATGACGATCATCAAAATCAATAAAGCGGCGGTTAATAATCCATTGCGGATCGAAGAGGCGTTCCGGAAAAATAATCGCAGAGCAATGCCGAAAAAACCAAGGGGAAGGAAGGCCTGAAACCACCAGAATGGAATACCCATTGAAAATTGGTCCCCGAATTCTCTTTCCACGGCTACAAATTCAACAGAAGCCAGCCCCAACCAAAGGGATACGCCTGTCCCGATAAGGCCGGTAAAAAATTTAATCCCGCAACGATACTTCTCGGGTAGCAAATCCCGGATGCTACCGATAGCCAGAAGTTTTTCTTCGCGCGCGGCTATCAGACCTCCACTCATACCCAGAACCAGGGTGATATGCCGAATCAGGTTCTCGGCGCCGGGAACGCGGTATTTACCCAAGACGCCTTGCACGATAGTCAATTCGGAAACTCCCAGAAGCATCACCGAAAATAGACAGCCGCATAGAAAAAGATTCTCAAGGCGGTGAACCCATTTCAGCAATCCATTTTCCCTGGAAAGGAAAAATGCAATCGCTGGTTTCATGGAGGGAAATCGCTAAGCCTCCGGCTTATTGGGAGGAATCCTTGTTCCTAAATTCCCTTAGCTTTCGCATCACTAGATCATAGACGTCCTCCGGCACGATATCACCCCGAATATTCGATTGGTTGGCGGCCATTTCTTTCCTCCAGCCGGCCAAAGACTTTTCCGGTAAAGAATTAACGATAAGTCCCTGTTTTTCTACCATGGCTTTAATGGAATCATCGTCCTCCTTTCGGCTTGTTTGCCGGATCCTTTTCCCAATTTCCTCGGATGTTTTTTTCAGGTATACCTGGGTTTCCCTGGGAAACCGGTTCCAGGCCCTTTTAGTCATTACCATGGCTCCCACCACTGGCACCCACTTCATATCCAGCATATAACCGGTCTCGGTGGAGAGTTGGGTGGCATTGGCCAGAAATGGAGGAACCGGAACCGCTTCCATCATGCCGTTCTTTAGGGCGAGAAGGTTTTCATCGGTATCAATTATGACCGGAATACAATAGTTTTTGAGCAACTCATTTGCTTTTGGCGTCCCCAGCGGAGCTCCAACCCGCATCGATCTCAGGTCCGTTATATCGATAATCGGTTCTTTGGAGAAAAACCGGGCCCAACCGGCATCGCCCCAAAACAAAACAACATAGCCCTTTTGCAGAAACAGGGTCTCCATTTTCTCTTTCAGGGCGCTTCTAACGTAATCTACCTCTTCCCAGCTACGGAATTGCATCGGCATCATTTGCAGGGCGGTAACGGACTCGTCGATCTGGGCCAAACCAATCGCGGAGAGCATCGCCCCCTGAAGCTGATTGATCCGCATGCGTTTGACGATGGCAACTTCTCCACCTTGGGTGCCGGCGTAGATATTTATGTCTACCGGTTCCCCCGGAGCTTTCATCCACAGGGCATTTAATTCCTCGAGGTAGTTGTGAAAGGATGTTCCACGGGGCGCTATGGTAGCCACCTTGATAGAGGCAGCATTCAAGTTACCCCAAGCGCATAAAAGCACAAATCCAGATAGGTAAAAAAATAGTTTACTGAAGGCTAAATATTTCATTTTTACTGAGGGGATCGAGAGGTGGCAAAAAATAATCATCCACGTGATCCAGGAGCCATTGGCTGTACTCCTGCATCAGTATATTGGATAAAGTGAGTTCCGGGTTACCATGGGGATCAATATTTAAAGCTGTATTCAAAACCTGGATAAATTCCTCCCTTTTTTCGGTCGGCACACAAACCGAGGTGGCGTAAGAAACGTAGGGTGCTGCATCGAGCCCTCCAGACAGGGCAACCGCTTCTTGAAAGTGGCGAAAAGCTCGATCCTCCGGCCGGCCCTCCTTGGTCAAGCGCACCATTTCGTAGCTGATCAACAGGCTGTGTATAGCGCCGTTTTCATAACTTTCATCCAGTTCGGCCACGCGATCTACCAGGAGGTCGATTTTGGGCAAGTCGGCTATCAGGTAGGCATCCGTTTTGTCCGCATTTATCGCGCTGGCCCAGGCGGCTGCAGTCCAGTAAAGTAATCCGATACCTTTGAGGTCGACTTCCTGGACGGCTGCTCGCGGGTCAGAGAAAAAAGATTCACGAAATCCCGGAAATTGGGCCTCAAGGCCGCGTAGTCCATAGTCCCTGGCCCGCAGGAAGAGCTTTTTGCTGCGCAGTTCCATTTCACGAGCCTGGTAGTAGTCAACCTGCCGCATTTTTACGGCGTCCAAGTGAACGAAAGCGTAGCCGTATTGGGTAAAGCCTTTTGAAGTAGCCAATAACAAGCCTTTGTGTTCGGGGGTTTCCGCCAGTACCGACTCCATCAACTTGAGCCCGAACGGCAACGCTTCGGCGATCAATTCCGGGTCATCATCCGCGGTGAAAGTGGTTCCGGTTTTTGCCAGGGCGTCGCCAAGCTGGTTTATGGCCATTTCGCGAAGGGAGCAACCGCTGCAAAGCATCAGCAGGCAAACCGAGCTCGCTAGAAGTCTCAGACCGGGATGAGGCTGGAATGGCGATTTTCGTTTTATTTGACGCTCCATGATCGTGGGTTAACGCGTAATTTGATTCTGTTTGGCATCATACTGTTCCCTATTTTTAACGACCGCACTTTCCATTTTCCGGCGCTGTGCATTCTCCAATTTCATTTAAGCTCCCCAGGAGAATGGCGCTTAGTTAACGCATTTTAAGACCAATTTGTAAAGCATTGCCGGCGCCCGGGGCCGACATTCAGGAGCGCAGTAGAAGATTGGGTGATGTCGCGTTCGCTCGGTAGTGAGATATGCGGGCTAAAATCTTGTTCGCGAAGCGATCCTGTTCCGGCGAAGCCGGATCAAGCGACCAAAGGAAGCGTTGTTTAAAAAAACCTAAAACATCGTCACTTGTGACTGGATGCCTGCGGCCCGAAACAAGGTTTGACCCGAATGGTTCTTAGTTAAGCGCGTTTCCAATGATTTTCGAAGCATTGGCGACGTCGGGGTCATTCCTTGGCATCTTGCATGTTAATGCTTGATGCAAGGTTGTTATGTTAGGTGTCGTTGCACTCGGTACAGCGCTTCGCTTGTTGAGGTGTCGGCGCTTGCGCGCCTCGGTAGACCCCTTCCCCCGCGCTTAACTTACTGCCATTAGGTTTTGACCCGAAACGGAAACTCCGGCAAAAAGAGTCCCTTTCTTCTAACCCCATAGTAATCAGTGAAACGTTTCTTTCTAATACTTTTTCCCCTAGTAATTGGCTCCGGGCTTTTCGCCCAGGACTCTACGAATTTTCCCACCCTGGGCAAAATTGTCCAACACCATGATGACCTGGATAAACTCCTCGACCCCGATATTCCGATACAGGTGATCACCTCCGGTTTTACCTGGTCCGAGGGCCCAGCCTGGAACAAGGAGGGGCAATTCCTGGCCTTTTCCGAAATACCCAGCAATACCGTCATGAAATGGGTGGAAGGCGAAGGTGTCAGCGTCTGGTTTTCCCCATCGGGTTACACCGGAATCACCGATTACGGTCGGGAACCGGGTAGCAATGGATTGATGTTCGATCCGCAAGGCCGTCTCATTTCATGTGAACATGGTGACCGGCGCCTATCCATCATGACCCGCCAGGGTGGCAAGCGTACCCTGGCCGATAATTACAACGGCAAGCGGTTCAACAGCCCAAACGACGTAACCCGGGCCTCCAATGGAAACCTTTATTTCACCGATCCACCCTACGGCCTGCCCGATCGTTTTACCGATCCCCGCCGGGAAATGGATTACTGTGGAGTCTACCTGCTGCGTCCCTCCGGCCAGGTGGTCCTGCTCACCAAGGAGATCGAACGTCCCAATGGCATCGGCCTATCACCCGATGAAAAAACCCTCTATGTAGCCCAATCACATCCCGATATTCCAACTTATACTTCCTTCCCCGTTAAATCCGATGGAACCGTAGGCAAAGGGGAGCTCTTCTACGATGCTTCTCCCCAACAGGGACCCGGTATAAAAGGTCTACCCGATGGGCTGGCCGTGGATGCCGAGGGAAATATTTGGGCGTCCGGACCGGGAGGGATTCTCGTTTTCAACCCCCAGGGCACACTGCTCGGTCACATTCTGACGGGTGAGGCCACCAGCAATTGCACTTTTGGAGGCGCTGACGGATCCATGTTATTCGTAACCGCCGACACCTACGTCCTGCGCGTGCAAACCAAGGTCAAAGGCTTGGGGTTCTAGTGTGGTGTCCCAGAAATTCTTTCTCCCATTGCCCTGCTCAAATTTTTCCTTAATCCTACTTTTCATGGGAAAAATTAACGAGACAGAAGTACCAGCTCAACACCAAGTATCCCCCAAGGGTTCCTTTGAAGTGACCCATAAACACATTTCCATGGAAATGCGCGGGGGCGAAAATTATTTTACGGGACCTTGGGAAGGAGGTCCACCCTTCGATGTCGAGTTGGCGCGAATACCACCGGGAAAAAAGAATTATCCCTACCATTCCCATACCTGCCAGTGGGAATACTACATCTTTCTCTCCGGATCGGGGAAATTTAGAGACGAAAACAACGAAATTCACGCGATTGCCCCCGGGGATCATTTCCAGTTCGCAACCGGTCAAGCCCACCAGGTTCTCAATGACGGCGATAGCGACTTGGTTTTCTACGTCATTGCCAACAATACCCCGGTGGAAATTTGCCGCTACCCGGACACCGGAAAGACGCTGATCTTACCCGACCGTGAGCTCGGTTACATGCAGGAAGCAGGTTACTATGACAAGGAGGAATAACTCCTATCCCTCGGCTTTAATCAAAACCAATCGCGTCCACCCGGTAGGCATGGGGGTTAGAAGCTGGAGCCGGTTACGCATCGGGATTTGGTGCGTACAATTGGATGATCCATTTGCCTAAGCGCTGCAAGCCCCGCACAAAATCCTCCAGCATGAGGTATAGAGAAGGTACCAGAAGCAATGTGATAAGGGTGGCAAAGAGAACCCCGAACGACAGTGACGTCGCCATGGGTATGAGGAACTTGGCCTGAAGACTTCGCTCCAGCAGGATGGGAAAAAGACCGACGAAAGTCGTGACTGAGGTGAGAAGTATGGGCCGAAATCTGGCCACGCCTCCCAATTTTACCGCCTCCTTTAGCGGCATTCCCTTGGACCGCAGCTTATTGATGTAATGCACTAGTACCAGGGAGTCGTTTACCACCACGCCCGACAGGGCGATGATACCCAGGAATGAAAGCATGCTCAAATCTTGAAAGGTGCCCAAATCCTGAAAATTGACCATGTGACCCAGAATCGCTCCGGCAATCCCAAAGGGAATCACAGATATGACCAGAAGGGGCTGGACGTAACTTTTGAAGGGAATGGCCAAAAGCCCGTAGATAGCGAGGACCACGAAGATCAAGCCGGCAACTAATACCGGTTTGAGCTCTTCCCAGTCCTTGGCTTCTCCACTCTTGACCGGAACAATCCCCGGGTATTTGGCCAATACCTCTTCGGTGATGGAAGGTTCAACCTCTTTACCCAGCAATTGATAAACCCTCTTTTGCAATGAGTTCATCGGATAAATGGCTTTATTGAGGTCGGTGGGACTGACTATATCCTTGTCCGCGGACGCCTGCACATTGACTGCCCGCTGACGATCGATGCGGGCGATGCTGGAAAATCCGAATCCAAACTCGATGTCTGCAACTTCCGAAATGGGAACGGCGGTGGCAAATGGCGTGCGAATATACATGTTCTCCAGATTGCCGATAGATTCTCTGTCCGCCTTGGGATAGCGTACCATAACCCGCACATCGTCCTGATCCCGTTGTATGCGCTGTGCTTCACCGCCATAGAAGGCCTGGCGAACCTGTCGAGCGAGATCGGACGCATTGAGTCCGAGGGTGTGGGCATTATCTTTCAACTTTATCTTTATTTCCTGTTTGCCTTCGGAATAAGTGTCGCGGACGTCGTAGACCCCTTCAAATTCACCAAGCCGTTCCTTGATTTCCAACGAAGCCGCCTTGAGCTGCTCAAAGTCCGGACCGGTTAAACGAATGTCCACCGGCAAACCAACCGGGCCAGCTGCACTGGCCAGGAAAGTCAAGCGACGAGCGCCGGGAATTTCTCCCACTTTTTCCCGCCAGGCTTCAACCACCTCAAAGGCATTCGAGTCCCGCATCTCGCTCTTGGCTAGTTCCACGATCATAGAGCCAATATTGCTACCGAAACTAGTATTTTCGGGAGTCGGTCCGCCAGTTTGGGTGGAAAAGCCCACAAACACCCCCTTGTGGTCCACGGGGTCGAGCTCTCCACGAGAAATTGCCTCCTGGGAAATTTCTATTAGAGCATTGTCGATTCTTCCCACCGCCCGAGCCGTTTCCTCAGCCGGCGTTCCATCGGACATTTGTAACTCCATTAAAACGAAATCACTGGGCACGTCGGGAAATTGCACGAATCGTATCCACCCTCCAATCACCATGCCTATCGAGATGATCAGCACGGCCACGAAGCCTGCCAGGGTCGCGTAGCGGTATTCCAGTGCGATCTCCAACTGTGGTTCATAGATGTGTTTTATGAACCATTCCAGACCATCGGAAATTCTCCGCTGTATTCGCGAAAGCGGGTTGAGTTCGGAGCGGCGCTTTTTATCGCCCACTTTACATAGCGACAAATGGTAGGGCAGCACCAACTTGCTTTGCACCAGCGAGAAAGCCAGCGTCGGTATGACTACCAGGGGAATGGTTAGAAAAAACTTTCCGATGATTCCGGGGAGAATAAACACCGGGCAAAAGGCCACGATCGTCGTAAGCACCGCAAAGGTTACCGGGGTCGAAACCATATGAGTACCACGTATGGCGCTTTCCACCCCGGGACCTCGCACCTGATACTCGGAAAATACACTTTCCCCGACCACGATGGCGTCATCAACCACGATCCCCAAAACCAGGATAAAGGCGAACAGGGAGATTAGGTTAATGGTGAGGCCGAAAAACGGTCCAATCAGGAAAGTTCCAAGAAAACTTACCGGGATTCCCACCGCGACGAACATGGCCAGGGTTGGCCGCAGAAAAAGCGACAGGGAAAGCAGAACCAGCCCGAACCCGATAGCTCCGTTTTCGAGGAGCAGATTTAAGCGGGACTGCAGATAAAACGATGTATCGGCCCAGCCTTCTGCGGTTATCCCATCGGGAAGCCAGGTATTTTTCGCCTCCTCCAGGTAGCGGTAAACTGCGGCGGAAATTTTGAGCGGATTTTCGCGCCCCACTTCCCTCACCAGAACCAGTGATGCCGGTTTTCCATTAAATTTCGTGGTAACTGACACATCCTCAAATCCGTCCACAATTTCAGCCACATCGCCCAGTCGAATTTGTGTGCCGTCAACGCGGCTGATCAAAACAATCTGGGCGAACTCTTCGCCGCTATAGGCCTGCTCTTCAGTGCGAAGCAGAATCTCCCCACCACGGGCTTTTATCTGACCGGCCGGTAGGTCCAGCGAATTTCCCCGCACGACCCGCATGACATCGTCAAAGGTGAGCCCGTACTGGCGCAAAGTGTTCTCAGATACTTCTATGGAAATTTCATAATTGCGAACTCCCCGAACAAAGGCCTGGCTTATTTCCGGAAGTTGAACCAGGTCATTCCGGATTCTCTGGGCTAGCTTTTTCAGCGTCGTCTCATCTGCTTCCCCGTATATCCCGATCCAAATGATATCGCGCTGAATGAGAAACTCCTCGATTATCGGCCTTTCGGTCTCCTTGGGAAAGGTGGTAATCGCATCGATGCGGGTTTTGACCTCTTCCTTTATTTTTCGAATATCGTAACCCCTATCGACTACGATTGAGACCGAGCCATAATTTTCCTGGGCGTCGGATCGCAGCTCCTTAAAGCCATCCACCCCCTGCAGGGCTTCTTCGATGCGGATAATTACCGCTTCCTCAACCTCTTCCGGGGAAGCGCCCAGATAGGGAACGCGAATCGAGATGGTATCCAGGGAAAATTGAGGGAACAGCTCCCTCTTGATGCCGACGAGTGAGCCGAGACCCCCCACTACCATCAGTAGCATCAGGAGGTTGGCCGCGACCCCGTTTCGGGTAAACCAGGCTATCATATTCAGCTACCTTCTTTCCCCCAGTTTGATTCACCTTCGACCATCACTTTCATTCCGTCGACCACAATGCTGAGCGGGGTCAGACAAATCGCGTCCCCATCGTTGAGCCCGGCAGTTGTATACACTTTCTCAACCCCCGCCTGCGCCACGGTGACCGGGGTAATGATTAGCCGATTATCAGGCGAGATGACGTAAACCACGTCCCCCGGTTTCAGGGCCGCTCTTGGAACAATAAATCCATTCCCGAGATTCCTGCCCGAAATAGTGGCCTCAACAAACTGACCCACTTTAAGGGGAGGCTGGTCACTCACAACTTTTCTGCCATAAGGATCTTCCACCAATGCCACTAAAAAAATCTGGCGGGTGGACGCGTCTATCACACCTTCCGTTCGATCGATGATCCCCTCCCAGGTCCAACTGCGATCACCTATGAGGGATGATAACACCACCTTGGGCTTGGCTTGCACAACCGAACCGTCGCGGTAGGTCTCGGGCAGGGTTATATAACCGGCTTGTTTTGCCGAAATCGGTAATCGGACTTCCACCACGTCCACTGAAAAAATCCGGGCCAACTGTGTCATGCGAGCGCTGACCGTTTGTCCGAGGTCGACAAACTTCTCCTGCACGCGACCCGCATAAGGCGCCCGCACCGAAGTTTTGGATAAATTGCGTTCAGCCAGTTTGATGGCGGCATGCGCCGTTTCCAGGTCTGCCGCCGCTTTTTTTAGTTGGGGAATGCGCAACACCAGCTCACTGGCAAGTCCCTTTCCCATCTCCTCCCAATCCAGCTTGGCCTGTTCACCGAGGGCTTTTTCCTGGGCATAAGCCAGTCGCGCATTTGCCAACTGGCCGCGGGCATTTGCCATGGCCGCCTCGTATTCCGTCGGATCAATTTTTAATAAAATATCTCCTTCATCAAAAAAACTGCCGGAAAATAACTTGGGTGAAACGTATTCGACCACTCCCGATACTTCCGCCGTCAACATAGTGCTGGTTCTGGCTTGAACCGTCCCTTGGGATGTCACCGAAAGTGGGAGGGGTTGAGATTTAACCCGAATGACTTCTACCCGGGGGAGAACCTTGGGCACTTCCTTTTTTTCTGGCTCCTGGCGTAAAACGATAACCGTCAGGGTAAAAAAGACCGCGGTGGCCAAAAACACCAGGGGCAGTAATATTTTCAATGCGGTTTTTCCAATGTTGACCTTCATAAACTATTTCCCTTCTCCGTTGAATCCGCCCCCCAGGGCGACATAGAGATCGATGCGATTTTGAACGATCTGGTTAATTGCTGTCAGATGTTCGCTGCGCGTAGAAAATGAGCGCCGTTCGGCATCCAGCACCGCGGTAATGTCAACCAAACCCCTTGCATAAAGATCCCAGGCTTGGTCCACCGCTTTTGAATTCTGTTCCGCCGCCACGCCCACCTCCGATTCGAGGTCGCTGAAAAACTCGTGATTGGCCAGGGCAGATTCCACTTCCCGAAAGGCATTGAGAATGGCCGATTCATAGTTTGCCAACTGTTCCTGGAATTGGGCCTCGGCTAGATTCTGACGTCCTTCCAGACTCCCCCCTTGAAGTATGGGAGCCGCAAGGTTTCCGGCCAGGGACCAAACCGAAAAGTCACTGTCAATCAGGTCCTTCAGGTCGTCGGAGGCAGTGCCAAAGCTTCCGGTCAAACTAATATCGGGCAGCCGGTTCTTTCGAGCCGCGTCCAAATTTGCCCCCAAAGCGGCCAACTGTCTCTCAGCTGCTTGCAGATCGGGACGCTGCTCCAGCAATGACGCTGGGAGATTCGAGGGAATCGGCTTCATGGCGGACGGGAGCATGCCCGATATTTCCATTCTCCCACCGGGATATTCTCCCACCAGTGTTTCCAGAAGCCGTACCGCACCATCAAAAGCCGTTTTGCGGGATTCTACCACCGCACGCGCGCTGGCCGCTTGCGCCCGTGAAAGCCGCAGGTCGAATGCATCGATCAATCCGCGCTCATAACGCTTTTCCAGGGTATTTAGATTGGCATCAAAACTTTCCGCCGTATCCCTTGCCAAGCGATACTGGAACAACGCCTCCTTGGCATTGAACCAGGCTTTGCACACCTGGGAAACGAGTGATAATCCTACCGCCTCCAAACTATAGCCGGCGGCTTCGAGGTTACCCAGGGCAGCTCGATGCTGGTCCCTGATTTTTCCCCAGACATCGAGTTCCCATCGCGAGCTGAGCGCCAAATTGTAATTGGAGGCTTTGAACGTGCCGATTCCACTAAATAGAAATTTCTGCTTGTTACCGGAAAGTCCGAGACCGAGGGTGGGGTAGCGCAACGCGCCAACGATCTGGGCATTGGCTTCGGCTTGCTGTAGTCGATACACCGCGGCCTGTAAGGAGGGATTTTTTTCAAAAGCAGTTTCGATGAGTTCGAGCACCTCATCATCGCCGAGATCTTCCAGCCAATCCGTAGAGAGCTCTCCCGAAAGAACCGGCTGACTCCACACATCCGGAATCAATGCCTGAATATCCGGCAATTCATTTTGCGAGGGTGGAGACGACGTCTGGCAGCCGGTTACCAACGCAATCAGCAGGAGAGGCGAAAGGAAATATTTAGCGAATTTCATGATGGGAACTAGCTGCGACACAACCGTTTATTCCGCTCGCGACATACGTAATGAATTGTTGCAGAATCTCGTCCGTTTGACGGCGACGTGTAGCGGTGCCAGCCACCTGCTCGATGCGCGAGAAGTGGGTTAACATTCCCACCATGGATGATATGGCAAAATTCAGTTGAAGTCCGACTTGTTCTGGATCAGCTCCAGGCAGCGCGTCCTGGATGGCAGCGAAAAATTTTTCGTACACCTCCTGAAAAATATCCCGATCCAATTTCTTAAATAACTCCAGTGGCTCGGACATGCACCGGGCGATGACCAGGAGGAAGCGTGGAGGTGAGGTCGCTCCCGTCAGCATGAGCTCAAATACCGGGGCCACCAGTATTTTAATGACCTCCTCCAGGGGAACCGGTAAACTTCCCGCCCGCTCTTGTTCTTCTCGCAGACGGGATAGGCGAATCTCGTTAATGGGACCGAGCCTGAAATGAAACATCTCCCGAATTAGCGCCTCCTTGGAACCGAAGTGGTAGTTGATGGAAGCGATATTGACCCCGGCGCGCTGAGTAATTTTGCGAATGGAGGCGCCGTTAAAGCCATTATCGGCAAACTCCGCCTCAGCGGCTTCCAGGATCTTGATCTGGGTTGCGTTCATTCAAACGTTTGATTTAAACGGTCGTTTTAAAGGTAGACAACCTTTTCAGAAAAACAACTGGAAAAACAAGTTTTTAATCTCCGCCTCCACTCCCTCCCTACGAATTTGGTAAGCTGTCGCATTCGGTAACTAGAGCCTATCCCAGAAACCGGGATTTGAAACTTCATTTCGAACCATTGTAAGAGTCGGGGTCCTTCCTTGCGCGCCCGTCGGGGTCAGTCGTTGATTTTTGACATGTCCCCATGTTGAAAATCAATGCCTGACCCCCTTTCCCGCGCGATCCCACGAAACAGCCTCGAAGCAATCGCGGCGTAAAGCCGCTCCTACAACTTAAAGCCATTACTCTAAAGCCTCATCGGAAGGTATCGCGGAAGTCTGTGGACGTGTATTTTCACACTGCGAGAAACGAACCTGAGAATTATATCAGTGAGGAAATCAAGAGATGAAGAAAAAGAAGGATACCATAACAGCTGAGGAACTCGATCGCCGCTTTGACGGTGGAGAGGACATTAGTAAATACCTCAATTGGAGCAAAGCCGCGCGGCCCAGCCTAGAACAGAAGCGAATGAATGTGGACCTTCCGATTTGGATGATCTCCGCTCTCGATAAGGAAGCAAAACGGGTTGGAGTCACCAGACAATCCATCGTCAAAATGTGGTTGTCCGAGCGAATCAAATCCGAATGAGCCAGTTGAGAAAATCGCGCTAGCTCGACCCCTTTACTTATATTCTTTTCCAGCGAAGCTGCCCACGATTAGGCCGCTTTGACCTTGGCTAAAGAATGATAGTTGACAAACGCACGCAATAACGCACGCTTTCCCCCATGACGACCATTAGTGCAACAAGTGCCAGAAATAAGTTATATTCACTCATTGATCAAGCCAATGAGTCGCATATTCCTATCCAGATTACCGGTAAACGTGGAAATGCAGTTCTAGTATCTGAGGACGATTGGAGAGCAATTTCTGAAACGATTCACCTTAGTATGATCCCGGGAATGATAGATTCTATCAAAGAAGGAATGAATGAAGACATTGAGGACTGCAGCGATAGACTCGAATGGTAGAATACAAGCTAGTCTACACCAAGCAGGCACAAAAAGATGCGAAGAAGATCGGCAGAAGTAATTTAAAAGAGAAGGCCTCAGTCTTGCTGGAAGTCCTGCAGAATGATCCATTCCAAAATCCACCTCAATATGAATCACTTGTTGGTGATCTGCTTGGTGCTTATTCGCGACGAATCAATATCCAGCATCGATTGATTTACCAGGTCCTTGAAGAGGAAAAAACAGTGAAGGTAATCAGAATGTGGACTCACTATGGAGAATAGTAGCTAACAGAGAGAAAAAAATGGGTCAATCTTCCGGCCGTTCGCCGGCGGGAGCCATTTTTACCAGCTTGGGATCGAATCGGCCCTCTACCTCCACCAAATCCTCTTGAGCTGCCATGACACTATGAATATTCTTGTAAACCATCGGCACTTCATCCAAGCCAGCCGAAATTAAGGAAACCCCGCGGTCGCCCAGAACGCGCTTCGCTTGTTTCCAGCTGAAGGTTTGGGTCGCACGTCTGCGGCTCATCACCCGGCCTGCTCCGTGGGCGGCCGAGTTGAGTGATTCGGCATTACCCTTTCCTCGTACTACAAACCCAGGGGAAGCCATGGAACCGGGAATGATGCCCAAGACTCCTGCCCCAGCCGGTGTGGCCCCTTTGCGATGGACGATGACTTCCCGCTCAGCACCCTCGATGAAGTGCCGTTCTTTCCAAGCAAAATTGTGATGGTTTTCCAAGTCCAGCAGTACTTCATAACCAAGATGTTCGGCCATTTGTCGATGGATCACGGCATGGTTAGCCGAGGCATAGTGCCCCATCAATTCCATCGCAGCCCAATACTCCTGGCCATCGGCTTCATCGAGAGAGAGCCAAGCGAGCCGCTTCAGTTCGCCGGGTAAATCCCGATGTTTGGCAGCAGCCAACCGGCTATAATGTTTGCAGACCGCCGCGCCTGTGCCACGGCTACCGCTGTGACTCAACAAGGCAACGTACTTGCCCGGCGGCAATCCTTCAAGCTCATCGGCGACGCTAAAGACACCGAATTCCACGAAATGATTTCCGCTTCCGCTGGTTCCCAACTGTGACCAGGCCCGGTCTTTGTACGAACGGGTAATTTGACTGACCGACCAGTCTCGGTCCAGGACCTCATGCTGCCGGCGATCTCGAAATTTCGCGCCGATCCCGAACCGGGTCTCCGTTTCGATCGCTTTGGTTAAGCGTTCCTTTTTTCTCTCCAAATTGCGCAGAGGAATATCCGTTACGGTCATTTTCATGCGGCAAGCAATATCAACGCCGACGGCATAAGGAATGACGGCATTATCGGTTGCCAGAACTCCCCCGATGGGCAAACCATAACCGGGATGCGCATCCGGCATAAGCGCTCCCGCAACCGAGACGGGCAGCAGGCAGGCCTTTTCCATTTGATTCACTGCCTGTGGCTCGAGGTCTTTTCCCCATTGACGGTAGCTAACTGGTTCAGCGCGCGGGCGGGGCGCTTCGATTAAGGACTTGGCGAAGTCTGAACGCAATGGTTCTTCAATAAACGCCTTAGGATTCGCAAGCACCGCTTGTATTTCTTCTTCAATGCGGAATTTGTCTCCGCCGTTCCGCATATACTTGGCAATAAAGTCGGTCGCTCGTCGCATCGTTATGCCCGGCGGAACTCCTAGGCGGATCAATTGTTTAATTTTCATTTTAGCTACTCCGTACAGTGAGTTAATCCCTGGCGGATTACAAATCATCTTCCGTAAGGGGTACGGACCGGAGACATCGGTAACAGATAGCCCGGACACATCGGTTACACTTTATTACTTTCATTTAGGGTTCGATGTGTAGAGGGATCCATTTGGCTAATCTCGGGATGCGTGTTTAAAACAATATTTTCAACATACCTGGAAGAATCAACCTCAACACCTAAGCACATTCAACCACAGGGAAATCTCTCATTTGATTCGGGCTAAATCGCGGGGTCCAAGCAATTGATT
Source organism: Opitutales bacterium (assembly GCA_965250065.1). Lineage (GTDB taxonomy): Bacteria > Verrucomicrobiota > Verrucomicrobiia > Opitutales > UBA2995 > JAABVD01. The sequence continues at coordinate 2,501,584 of OZ252288.1, read as the reverse complement.
TACGAACTACCGAATCCACTAGTGTGGTGTCCCGGAAAGGTGATACTTTCGACCAAATGGCTTCTCGAAAACTATCGTCAAACTTTTCACTGCAACTTTGTAGTGCCCAAAGGCAGTAGTCGACCTAGAAAAAGCGAAACCAGGATTGCCAACAGCCCGAAAAAGCATAAAACCATACGCATGACATTTACTGTTACATTAGATCGTGACGAAGATGGCTTTTGGGTGGCAGAGTGTCCCTCGATCCCCGGCTGTGTCAGTCAGGGAGACACCCGGGAAGCCGCATTGAAGAATGTCCAGGAGGCGATTGCACTTTGTTTGGAAGTCAGAGCGGACCGCGGCATGCCGTTGACCGTTGAAACCAAGCAAGTGGAAGTGGCGGTTTAAACATGCCGTCTCTTCCAAATGGCTTCACCGCAATCGGGGGATAAACCCCCTCCTACAGTTCTCTCAATCACTATCCCATGAAAATTTTCTCGTTTCTTCTTATTATCCTTCTACCTTTATCCTTGAAGCATAGCCCAAATTCATTCTCATACTTTCCGACGATCTTGGCTATGGAGACCTGAGTTGTTGCTCTTACTCAAAAGTAATTTTTGACTTAATCGGCTAACTTTGGTCGTCCTCAATCAGAATTTAGTGAGGACCGGGCATGGTACGGACCGGAGACATCGGTAACAGATAGCCCGGACACATCGGTTACACTTTATTACTTTCATTTAGGGTTCGATGTGTAGAGGGATCCATTTGGCTAATCTCGGGATGCGTGTTTAAAACAATATTTTCAACATACCCGGTTAACCTCGATTCCCAGCAAACTGCCAAGTTTCTCTAACCTGTCGCCGATGTGACCGACCCCGATCGCGCAGTGATGGGCCGGAGCTCCCTTCGACCAGTCGTTCATAAACCTTTTGGCGCCAATACTGAATCGATAGCGACTGTTCGTGTTACCGATCTGCATGATCGGTCCTTCGACCGACTCGCCTTCGGCTACCTGCAGCACAACCGAACCGTCCCCGCGCTGAACCACCGACAGCAAGGTCACGGGCCCGTGTCGAACAGTCATTTGAATCGAAAGGCCCTGGCCCGGCTTGCCGTGATATACCGACAAAGGCACCAGTCCGACCGCTCCTTCCGCGATCGCAAAATGGGCCGGGCCATCATGGCCGAGATAGACCACATCGTCTACGAAATCGGAGAGATAGAATTCGGAAAACGAACCGCCCACCCCAAAAAGATCCATGATCTTCATGGCCTGAACGTTTTTCACTTCGCACTCGCCCGCCACGGGAATATTGCGCCCGGTTAGCAAGGTATTACCTGCAATAACAGAGGCGGCGATATTCTCGTATTCGCCACTACCTTCGTAATAATAAGCCAACGAGCCGAGTCGGTGCTTGGCGACCAACTTATCGAGGGCCACGGAAGTTTTGGCCGCACGCTCGAGCTCAGCTTGTTCGCATTCGGCGGATACCTCGTATTTTTCCTTAAACTCGCCGATCTTACCGGCGATCTCCTCGTCGCTTACCGCCTGACGCAAATCGGAGAGCTCGCACATTTCTATAATCTGAAAGTGATTTCCGAATACGGCCGACTGCTGCGTCAAATCACTGTAGACATCGAGCATTCCGCAATAGTAATGCCCCAAAACGCCGACCCGGTTTTCGCGCATCCCAGATAGGACTATAGCCGCATCCACCCAATCCTCGATCTCCTTCCAGGCGGCTTTTTCCTGCAGGTATCCCGTAACGACATGATAATCGATTCCGGTCCGATTGAAGACGCAGGCCAACTCAGGCACGGAACATGACTGGCAATGCTCCAGCCAAACGCCGGTCATCACACCGCGATCTCCCAAGGCGTTGAATTTCTCGTAGTCCAACTGGGCGACCGGTTGTAGGTTAAGCATCACTACAGGCACCTTGGCCCTTTGCACCACTGGTAGAACGGTTGATGACAAGGCATAGGTGGAGATGAAAAGAAAGATGATCTCCACGTCCTCTTTCTTAAACAGCGCCGCCGCTCCGCCGGCTTTTTCGACATTGTCTACCATGCCGGCATCGACCAACTCGGTGCCCATGCCCGCAATACGATCGCGAATCTCGGCATGGTAACGGTTTAAATTATCTAATAGTCCGTCAAACTGCGGCCAGTAAGTATCCAGCCCGATTGAGAAAAATCCTGCTTTCATTTTTGTCTTTTAATCCATGTGGAAAACTTCGGTAAGAGGCAAGCAGACCGGCGAGTTGTCCGGGTGGGTTTCCATAATGTCCGCCATATGATCCCACCATTTACGGACAACCGGGTGGTTCGGCAGATCATCCGCCGTGTTATCGTCGGTCAGCTTTTGGACCGCAAATAGGGTAAGGGTCTCCTCGTCGAGGAAGATCGAATAATCCAATATACCGGCTTCCGAAAGGACTTGTGACAGTTCCGGCCAGATCTCGTCGTGCCGCTTTTGGTATTTGGTTTTGAAGCCGGGTTTGAGTTTCATTTTGAAGGACGCGCGTTTCATGGGTTGGTTCGAATGAAAGTTTTCAAAGGTCAGTTCGTGCTGACGGCTCCCTGGAGGTAGTTCCCGAGGCCGATGAATACTGTGGAAAGTGTGATCACCAGAATGCCGGTCACTAGCGTGCCGATTGCTTTACGGCCGCTCCCTTTCCACTCTTTCAAGTATAGACTCCAGAGGTTGCTCGCGATGATGATGAATGACATGTGGAGGGTCCAACTGGTAAAATCATAGTAACCCATCTTGGTCGTGCCCATGCCGTAGAACATGAACTGCAAATACCAAGTGACACCTGCGATCGCCGCCAGACTGTAGTTTTTTTTCAAGGGTGCATCCGTTTTGGTATAGTCATTCCAACTGCCATTGGAGCGGATTAGATAGCCGCACCAGACGGCATTGGTGACAAATCCGCCTATTAAGATAACCACCAATATCGCACTGTTAACCCAGAGCGGTTTTGTTCCCAATGTGGAGGCGTTTTCCGCAATAGGTTTTCCCGCTGCCAAGGCGAATGCCATACACGCGCTCATCACCCCGGAAAAGCCCGCAACGAGCAGCCCCCGCCCAAGCTTGAATTCCTGCTGACGTTCTTCCTCCGCGGTAAGCGCCAATTCCTTCAGGTGCCCGGCATAACCGCAGACTCCAATGCCCGCCAAACAAATCCCGATCCCCGACAGCACCACCCACCCGGGACCTGTGGTGAGGAGGGTGATGATCAAGCCATCGTAAATCGCCGGAATGAGTGTGCCAAAGGCCGCACAAAAACCAAGGACCACTGCATAGCCCAAAGACATGCCCAGATAACGCACGGACAGTCCGAAGGTCAGCCCACCGATCCCCCAGAGCACACCGAAGGCAAACGTCCAAAACAGGGTAACGGGCGCTGTGCCGAAAATCGTGCCAAAGAGATCGGGAACGGTCCAGAGCGCCACGACTAACGGCGCCAGAATCCATGAAAAGAAGCCGTTGACGATCCATCCGCTCTCCCAGGACCAGTTTTTAATCTTTTTGAGTGGAAGATAAAAGCTACCTGCCGCAAATCCGCCCAAGGCGTGCAATATGATTCCGATTACGACCATATTTCTAGAATCCTTTGTATATGAAAAAGATGTCGACCTGGGTCGCTCCTACTGTTGAGATAATAAGTAAGTTTAGATTTAAATTAGGTATTTACAGATCTCAGCGCAAAATTCGCCTTCATTGATCCTAGCCGTTGCCTGATTGCCAGTCTTCAATTTTTTTTCGCAGCCGCTCAACAATATCAGGTCTTGCGACAGCAAGATCATTTTTTTCACCAGGATCATCTGTTAAATTAAAAAGCCTGTAAGGTGTGGTATCCCATGAGTGCAAAATTTTGTACTCCGTAGTATCCTTCCCTTGGTAACGAACAAGCAATTTCCACTCGTCTTCGATACACCAGAGGTATTGCAAGGTATCGTCCGGGTCTCCAACCGTCATGTTGTGCGAGGCGTGCATAGAGCCGAAAATGGTCTGGCGCTCCCGCACCGTCTCCAGGTCGAGCAAATTGATACCAGACAGATCTTCGGGAACCTCAAAACCCGCGATGGCAGCAATGGTAGGGAAAAGATCTATACTGTGCGCCAAACCGCTCACTCTCTCTGGCTCAACTGTGCCAGGCCAGGAGACCAGAATTGGTGTGCGAATACCATTTTCATAGGGAGACACTTTGGAGCGCATCGCAAAACCTTTAAAGGCATGCTCCCGTGGCCAGTCACCTGTAGTGCTGGCAGGGGCCCAACCATTGTCGCAAATATAGATTACTACGGTATTCTCATAGATGCCTTTCGTCCTGAGCATCCCCATGAGCTCCCCGCAGGTCTCATCAAACCACTCGATCATGGCATAATACTTCGCCACATCCAGAGCCCGGCCATCCGTTTGGTATTTCCGGAGTAAACGATCCGGGGGGTCATGCGGAGTGTGCGGCAGAAAGGGTGCATACCAGAGAAAGAAGGGTTTTTCCTCTTCAAGCGAATGATCGATAAACTGTTCGACCGGCTGCATCCCTTTCCGGCCGATGGTCAGTCCTTTATCCCCATGGCGCTCTCCTTCCGTCATCCCATGGGTGAAGCCACCATCCCCATACGATCCTTCCCACCACTTGCCCGACTGATGGGTAAGATAACCGCTTTCGGTCAGTCTGCGGACAAAGCTCGGCAGCTGGTGGAATCGTTCTCGAACCGGTTTGTCCAATGGCTCGCGTTTGCCTCGCAGTAATACGGTTTTCCCCTTCTCATTAATAACAAACATACCACCCGTGACATCATTGGCCGTAATTCCATTTTCCGCGGGAAAACGCCCGGTCACCATGGATGCCAGCGAAGGACGACAAAGCGGGGTCGCCACATAGCCCCGGTCGAAACGCAGACTGTTGGCAGCAAGTCTGTCGAGATGCGGGGTCTTGATATCCGGATGGCCCATGAAACCGTAGTCCGCCCATGCCTGATCGTCACTGATGATTAAAACGATATTGGTTTTCGACTCCTTTTGAATTTGCCTGCTTTGCGTAAACGCAGATGTAGCAAATGAACAAGTTGCTGCCGCACCTATAAAAATATTGGTGTAAAATTGAACTGAATTGAATGCTTTCATTGATAGGAGTATGTAAATACTATGATTCGATGGCTCTGTCCTGTAACCTCTCTGTGAACCTGACAGTCAGATTTTAATGGAATAGACTAGTGTGGTGTCCCTTAAATTCCTTATACCAATACCGCAGCGATTTTTCGGCCTCATCAAGGCGGCGTAGGTCGCTTGGGCTTTTGGCCCTGGCGACCTGCGCTAACGCCGATCGGTCGAAAAAGCGCGCGGCCCGTAGGGCGAGGTGGCATGAACACCCTGGCGGCGTTCGCTTTTCGCACAAGGGCCTTCAGGCCCGAGCTGCGAAAAGCAGCCTTGCCAGGCCATTCATGGCACGCTCGTATTTGCCAAGTTATTTAAGGGACACCACACTAGAGAAGGGACATTGGATAATATATTTTTAGTTGTAAAATAAGTTTAGAAATCGGAACGGGAATCCATCATGGGGTCGACGGCCGAACGCATCTACCTTCGAACTAAGATACACCCATGAAAAAACCAATTTTAATACCAACGATCATCCTCTGCTCCCTTAACCTGCTCGTCTCCGCCTGCCGGGCAAAAGAGACGCACAGGCCCAACGTGCTTCTCATTGCAGTGGACGACCTCAACGACTGGGTGTCTTGCCTGGAGGGGCACCCGGACACCAAGACGCCGAACATTGATCGGCTCGCCGCGCGGGGCGTGTTGTTTGCCAACGCGCACTGTCAGGCGCCGATCTGCAATCCATCACGCACCAGCATCCTGTTCGGGAAGCGTCCGTCAACGACGGGGATGTACGATAACGGGCCCAATAGCGCGAGAACCCCTGAATTCCACTCGAAGCACGTCAGCATGCCGCGCCACTTTGCCGCCGATGGCTACCGGACCTTTACCACCGGAAAGATCTACCACCAATCCTCAGTGCCGGATGACGATTTTCATGACGTCGGTCCGCGACCCGGACAATGGATCGACCTGGATCAGGTCGTCCAGTCGGACAAACCCGGACACATTGTCGGTATCTGGGATTTTGGGCCGCAGAGCTATGACGAGACGAAGTTTGCCGACTACGTGGATGCCTCATGGGCCATCGAAAAGCTCGAGCAGAAACACGAGCAACCGTTTTTCCTGGCGATCGGCCTTTACCGACCGCATGTGCCGTTCTTCTCTCCCAGGCGTGTTTATGACAGCCCCGATCTCGTCGACGGCGTGAATCTGCCGACCGTGAAAGCGGATGATTGGGACGACATTCCGTCCGCCGCGAAAAAACTCAGCGCCATCAAGCATATCCCCACGCAGGATTGGATGGAAGAGAACGGAAACGCCAAATGGACGGAAGCCGTCCATTCCTATCTGGCGAGCATCCGATGGGCCGATGAGCAGGTGGGCCGCCTGCTGGACGCGCTCGACCGAAGCCCGCACTCAAACAACACGATCGTCGTGCTCTTTTCAGACCATGGCTTTCACCTCGGCGAGAAACGCCACTGGGCCAAATGGACGCTCTGGGAGCGCTCCACCCATGTTCCGTTCATCATCAGCGCGCCGGGCCTGAGAGCCGGACGCTCGACCCGGCCCGTCGAGCTCCTGAGCATCTATCCCACGCTGATCGACCTCGCGAAGCTGTCGCCGAACAACGAGCTCGAAGGCGTCAGCCTCCGGCCTCTGCTTGAAAACCCTGAGGCCAGCTGGGACCATGCGGCCATCACCACCTATAAGCAAAATAACCACGCGGTGCGCACCGAACGCTGGCGCTACATCCGCTATGCGGACGGGACGGAAGAGCTTTACGACCACCAGAGCGATCCGAACGAGTGGAATAATCTGGCAGTGGACCCTCGATATGCATCCGTCATTGCCGACCTGAAAACGCATCTTCCCAGGACCAACGTGAAGCAGCATCCTCGATGAGACGCAACTGAATGCCCGGCAGCGCCCTGGAAAGTCGGCGATTGGGGCCTGATTCCCGAGCCGATCATGATCGAGGAACTTCCAGCTTTCGATACAACCATGAAACAACCGATCCATATCATCCTGGTGCTCCTGTTTACTTCTTTCACCGTGCTCAATGCGGCGGAGCCCCCGACGAAAGCGAAAGCAAAAGCGCGCCCAAAACCCCAGACGGAGGTGGGCCTGCGCGTTGGTGAAAACAAGGCGACGCCGGTGGACCGAATCAAGGTACCGCAGGGATTTAAGGTGGAACTGCTCTATTCCGTGCCGGGCCTGGACCAAGGTTCCTGGGTTGCCCTCTGCACGGATGATCAGGGTCGCTTCTATGCGAGCGATCAATACGGCGGACTCTATCGTTTTCCCGCTCCTCCTCCGGGACAGACACTCGATCCGAGGACCGTCGAGAGCGTCCCCGCCGAGATCCGCGGGGTGAACGGGATGCACTTCGCCGACGGCGCCCTCTACGTCGGCGTCAACGACTACGAAAGGAAAATCCCCAGCGGCTTCTACAAGGTCACCGACAGCGACGAAGACGACCGCTTCGACGAGGTGGAACTCCTTCGCGAGATGGTTCCGGCGGGAAGCTACGGGAGCGGGGGAGACCACGGGCTCCACGGCGTCGTGCCGGTACCCGGGAGCGACGACTTTTATCTCATCTGCGGCAACCGGGTCGCCCCGACAAAGGCGGATTCCGCCTCGCCCGTGCCGGCGATCTGGGGCGAGGACCACCTCCTCCCGCGGATGCCCGATGGGTTCGGACACCAACGTAGCGTCCCTGCTCCCGGCGGCATGATTTACCGCGTTTCGCGGGACGGTAAATCCTTTTCACTCATCGCCGTTGGCTTCCGCAACATCTACGCCGCCGCTGTGAATCACGCAGGCGAGCTCTTCACCTACGACTCCGACATGGAATGGGACATGAACACCCCGTGGTACCGCCCAACCCGCGTGAATCACGTCGTCAGCGGCGCGGAGTTCGGCTGGCGCAACGGCGCTGGGAAACAAGCCGAATTCTATGCCGACAACCTGCCCGGCACGGTCAACGTCGGCCCCGGATCCCCCACGGGTACGACCTTCGGCTACGGGGCGAAGTTTCCAGCAAAGTACCAGAACGCCCTCTTCATACTCGACTGGAGCTGGGGCAAGGTTTACGCCGTCCACCTTGAGGCGAAGGGGGCGAGCTACACCGGGGTGAAAGAGGATTTTCTCTCCGGTTCCCCCCTGCCCGTGACCGATATCGTCATCCATCCGCGGGACGGGGCGATGTATTTCACCATCGGCGGACGCCGCGTCCAGTCGGGGCTCTATCGCGTCACCTACACCGGTGACGAGAACACCAACAGGGTCGAGCCCGACCGAACGCTCACCGCCGAGGCAAGGCTGCGTCGCGAACTCGAGGCGTTCCACGGCAAGAAGGACCCCGAGGCGATCAAGACCGCCTGGCCTCACCTCTCCCATCCCGACCGCCACGTCCGCTGGGCCGCCCGCACTGCAATCGAGCACCAGCTCATCGACAGGTGGAAGGACAAGGCCCTCGCCGAGACCGATCCCGCTAGACAGATCGAATCCCTCCTGGCGCTCAGCCGCGTCGGCGGAGTCTGCCCCTACCATCGCGTCCCGCCCAGGCCACTTTTCAGTACAGGCAAGCGCCCTGTCGAAGCGGCGGCGCTTCCGGAAGGCGCAACGCCGACACCACCAGCGGACACCGCCCTGCGCGACGCGATCCTCGGGGCCCTCATCGCGATCGACTTCGACGCGCTGTCACCTGATTCCCGGCGTGCCCTGGTCCGCACCGTGCAGGTTACACTCAATCGCTTCGACGGCGCCGACGAGGCGATGACGAGGAAGCTCATCGCCGACCTCGATCCCGCCTTCCCCGCAAAGTCCTTCTCGCTGAATTGGCTCCTTTGCGAGACCCTCGCCTACCTCCAGTCGCCGACGGTCGCCGCCAAGGGGATGGCCCTGCTCCAGGAAGCGCCCTCCCAGGAGGAGCAAATCGAATTCGCCCGCAGCCTGCGTTTCGTCACCTCGGGATGGAACACGGAACTGCGCGCCGCCTACCTCGAGTGGTTCCTCAAGGCCGCGAATTACCGGGGAGGCCGCAGCATTGAGAGGTTCACCGAATTCATCCGCAACGACGCCCTCGCCACCTTCACCGAGCCTGAGAAAACCGAACTTTCCGCTCTGATCGCGAAGAAGCCCGAGCGCGTCTCCGCGATCGAGAACCTCGGCGTCGTCTTCGCAGGGCGCACGCCGACGATGTGGACCCTCGAGGAGCTCAGTGCCGCGGCAGAATCCGGCATGACCGGCCGCGACTTCAAGAACGGCCGAAAGATGTTCGCCGCCGCCGCCTGCTACGCCTGCCACCGCTTCCGCGACGGCGGGGGCATGAGCGGTCCCGACCTCACCGGAGCCGGCGGGCGCTACAGCCCACACGATCTGCTCGACCAGATCATCAACCCCAGCAAGGAAATCAACGACCAGTACGCACCGGTCGTGGTGACGCAGAACGACGGCCAGACGGTCTCCGGCGTCATCGTGAACCTCTACGGCGACCATGTTCAAATCAACACTGACCTGACCGACCCGAATCACCGCGTGCAAGTCGATCGCAAGGAGGTGAAGAGCATCCAGGCTTCCAAAATTTCGCCCATGCCGCCGGGCTTGTTCAATTTACTGAAGAAAGACGAGGTGCTCGATCTTCTCGCCTACGTGCTCAGCGGCGGCGATCCGGAGCACGATATGTTTGCCCCGTCGTCCACGAAAAGGAAATAGCTTCCGGCTTTTTTTTAAAGTATGAAACAATCGATCCATATCACCCTGGTGCTTCTGTTCACTTTTTCCGCCGCGCTCAGTGCGGCCGACAAAGCTCAACGTCCGAACGTTCTCATCATCTACGCTGATGATCTCGGCTACGGCGATCTGGGTTGCTACAACCCGGAATCAAAAATCCCTACCCCGAACATCGACAAGCTGGCAAAGGAAGGAATGCGTTTCACCGATGCTCACAGTCCGGCAACGGTGTGCACACCCAGCCGTTACAGTCTCCTGACCGGCCAACTGGCTTTTCGCGCCGGCGCCAGCAATGTGTATGTTGGCGTCAACCGCCCCTGTCATATAAAGAAAGACCGCTTAACCCTTCCGGGCATGCTTCGGGAAAAGGGCTACCGAACCGCGCTTTTCGGCAAATGGCATATCGGGATGACCTTTTTTGATAAGGCCGGAAACCGAATTGCCGATAGCAACTATAAAGGACTGGATGCGGTAAGGAACACCGATTTCACCCGCCCCATACCGGACTCGCCCATCCATCGCGGATTCGATGAGTTCTTTGGCACCACCGCCTGCCCTACGACTGACCTGCTTTATACCTACGTTGACGGAGATCGTATAACCGAGGAGCCAACCATTCTCATGGACGAGGCAGAGAAAAAGCGGCGCAACCTGCCGGTCAACCCTTATACCCAGGATTTCAGGGAGGGGCTGTCAACGAAAGCCTTTGAACCGGAAAACGTGGATCTCGTGTTCCTTGAAAAGAGCCAAGCTTTTCTGAAACGTCATCATGAGAAATCCCCCGACAAGCCATTCTTTCTGGTCCTCAGCACCCAGGCCGCGCATCTCCCATCCATCCCTGCCGAGGCATACCGGGGCAAGACGGATGCCGGACCGCATGGCGACTTCATCTTTGAGCTCGATGATATTGTAGGCAAGTTGATGGATACTCTTGAGAAACTTGATTATGCAAAAAACACCCTGGTTTTGTTCTCAAGCGACAACGGCCCGGAACTGCCCACGGTCAAGCAAATGCGCAAGGACTATGATCACGATGGTGCTCGTCCCTGGCGTGGCTTTAAGCGTGACGACTGGGAAGGAGGGCATCGTGTACCCTTGATCGTCCGCTGGCCTAAAAGGGTTGAAAAGGGGCAGGTCTCTGATCAACTCGTCAATCTTACAGATATCATGGCAACATGTGCGGCAATTGTTGACTATGACCTGCCCAATAATGCTGCCGAAGACAGTTGCAACATACTTCCCGCCCTGCTCGGCGAGAAGAAGCCCATCCGGGAGTACTCGCTTCAGCAGGCACGTGGCGGCAAGTCTATACGTAAGGGCAAATGGAAGTATCTCGACCACAAGGGATCGGGCGGAAACAACTACGACGGGAAAAGGACTGGCCGCTGGGGGGCGAAAGAATTTCAGCTCCCTGAGAAGGCTCCCGATGCACCGGGACAGCTATACGATCTCGAAAAAGATCCGGGCGAGACAAACAATCTCTACTTCGAAAATCCCGAGCTGGTAAAAGAACTGACGGCTAAGCTGGATGAGTTTGTCAGATCCGGCCGCAGTACCCCGTTAAGATACCCTGCCCATGATGAAAAAGGATAGATTCTCACTCGTTGAAATCCAGGATCAGCTTACGAGAGCCTTTGTTGATTTCAACAACGCCGCTTTCGTATTCTGATTTTAGGTACGGACTGTCCAAAACCATATCGGGCGCGTAATTAACTCTCTCCCCATCCACCATGGGCATTTCGCTATTGGCCAAATTGAAGTAGAGCTCCTTCGCGCCTTCGCGGCACCCGCGGTACCGCAATAAATGAAATCCCGGCACAACGGTCTTATCGAGAACCAAGGGGTTGTCCAAGACATCGGCCATAAACGCTTCAAGTGTTTTATGATGCACCCGTCGCGAGGCTTCGAATATCATTCCGGCATACTTGTCCTTCAGGTAGATCATTTTTCTGTCCGGGCTCCACTCATAGCTATCCGCCACCACTTCGCTGGTCAGCCCTGGGTTGGCATCGTCTACAAGGATCGTCCAGCCTTCGGCATACTCGCCCATAACTGCTCTGGCCGCTAAGAACGCATCTCCGTATTCCAGGAAAATCCACCCCTCTTTTTCCACGATTCTGTCATGCTGATCCCCCAAGTAGATACCATATTCAAGACTTCCCTTATCCTTAGCCGGAAACCAATCCGGATTCACCTGAGACCAACGTCGACTCTGCTGAACCAGCATCACATTTTCATTCTGCACAGCTCTGCAAAAGCCCACCGTCCTACTGATTTTGTAATTCCCATCTTCGTCCTTCACCACGTCCGTAGGATAAACTCGTGGGCCATTTTCTCCCTTAAAAGTGATTCCCTGCCAGCGCGCTTGATTGCTCAAATGGCTATGAACAGCGCCCGGGTGATCCATCTGGCAGCCGAGAATGTAATCCGGCGTCACCCAGCTGTAGCGCAATAAACGAGACTCCGTATCGCATAACAGCGTACGCTCCGCCCCCAAAGGCCTAGGCCAAACGTTCTCTTCCTCGCCAGGTTTACGCGATTGATAGGCAAATTCGCCAAGTCCCTGTCGATCCAAGGCGATATGCCATAGAATCGGCTTCAGTTCGTATCCGCTGAGCAACTGCGCGAAAAACTGCGTTTCCCCACTGCCTTCGCCGCCAAAGTAGAAGCGGGCGAACTTATACATGGCATCGGCCCAACTGGTTCCATTCCCCACGCGCGTCTTCGCGCCCCCTCGCACGCCGTTTAACTGATCCTGGGCCCAGTCGGCCCAAACCAAATCCAGGAACTTTTCCGCCTTTTTGGAAAGCGAACGGTCTTCGCAGAGGTCGAAAACATCCATCAGGTAGGAAAGACTCACCGCCATGTATCCCGGTGAGGCGACCTCAAGGAAAAAGCCTTTTTTAGCTCTTTCGGAAAAATACCCATCAAAGTAATCGACCCATGCCTCGTAATGATCCGCTGCGGTATACGCTTTTCCATCCTTATAATTCGCCCGACCTTCAGGACCGTCCACAGCATCCCTCGCATACATGCTATGAAACCAGTACTTATTGCCGCCTCCCGTGCCCAAATCTGGATACATGCGATCTCTATATTCCGGCTCATTCATGAAAATCTGCGAAGAGATCAGACTGCTTACCTTCGCCACTAAATCATGATTTTCGCTTCCGATCATCCACCAAGTGCTCTTGCGGGCCAGGTGAATATCATCCTTATACTCCATCCGATCCCATAGTAATTCCAAAAGCGCTTTTTCCGTTTTCGGATACAAGCGTCCTGGAGCGACAGACCCTTTAGCTCCAAAGGCATAGTACATATGATAAAACTGCTGATTGATCGCCAAACACCAATGATCGTTCAACCTGTATTTCTGCTTCACGACAGGATCCTCCGTCGTGATAATCTCCAGCAACTCCGCATTCGTCTGATACAACTCCTTCCCCAACCACAGATTCGCGAAATACGGACAAAAGCCCTCCCTCAAGCCCTCCCCCGTCGCATTCGAGAAGGCATGCTCAACGCGCGCTGGTTTCGTAGCTTCAGCCTCTTCAATGCTCTCCTGGATATTCTTCTCGGAATAAACGAAGTCTTGATCCTCAAGCGGGTTCTCGAATACTTCTCCTGCTCTCGCGAACGGGGACAAGGCCAATACGGCGCACAAAGTGGGTACTAATTTTTTCATGAACGAAGGGTTCTCGCAAATTCCAGGTCGATTCGGCCTTCCTCGATCCTCCTCATCTCTGACTAGTACCCCTCCCCAAGTCCAGCCTGCTCAATTCTGACGGTCAGAGATTACGCGCCGTTACATGGTGAAATCAAGAAAGTATTGTACTCGGAAACAGGCCAAAGACGGTGCTATCTACTTCTTCCACCAAGCTGCCTCCCTTTCTCATTCGTCCCATGAATAACGTAAATCGTCGGGATTTCCTCTGTAAAACCTCTCTCATAGCAGCCACTCAATCTAACATCGGGTTTTTAATTCTAAACCAAATCACTGACAAAGAAATATGAATCACATAAATTATAGACTTCTTAAGTTGTTTGCATTCCTTTTAAATGCATTGATAACAACAGGGTTTGTTGCTGCCCAAGATGGAAATAAAGCCCTGCAAAAAGGATCATCTCCCAATGTTTTGTTTATAATTGTTGACGACCTGAACGATGCCCTCGGGTATATGGGAGGTCATCCTCAATCCTATACGCCCAATATTGACCGGTTGGCACGAAGTGGGGTGACATTCAGTTCAGCATATACGAATTGTCCGTTATGCAATCCGTCAAGAGTTAGTCTATGGACAGGCATTGCTCCATGGAGAGTGGATTTGTATGAGAACTATGGCGGTAAAGTTAAGCACTGGAGAGAATATAATGAACTTTTGAGTGAAGCCGTAACTATGCAGGAACATTTTAAAGCAAATGGATATGAAGTCTACGGTACAGGTAAAGTATTTCACTCTTACGGAATAGATAATCTACCCGGAGTATGGACAGATCACGGTAACAGACTAGGGTTTTATCCAACACCGGGAACCGGTGGTAAAAACAATACCAGATGTGGTCATCCATCAATGCCATGTACTTTTGGCAACGACATATATGATTTGTGGATGAGTTGCGGACCTTTGTCCGATGTCCCTGATGTCCCACCTGATCCCAAGAGAGGAACCCCCGGATATAAAGGGTGGATTATGGGTGGTGGTGTTCCATTCAGATACATTGATGAAGATGACAGGGATTTAATGCCTGATGAGCAGTCAAAACAATACGTTATAGATCTGTTAGATAAAAATCATGATAAACCATTTATGGCAATATGTGGATTTTTCAGACCACACGAACCGCTATATGCTCCTAAAAAATATTTTGATAGGTTCCCTATAGAGAATATTATCCTTCCTGCTACCATTGACAATGACTTGGATGATATACCTGAAATATTATGGAATAATCCCAAATCAAAAATTGATATGTTGTGGAAACGACCAAAATTTTTGAAGATGATTGAAAAAGGGGGAGTTGATATGTGGAAAAAATGGGTACAGTCCTATCTGGCATGTTGTGCTTTTGTGGACGATCAGGTAGGGCAGATTCTGGATGCGTTGGAAGATAGTCCATATGCCGAAAATACAATTGTTATTTTAACCTCAGATCATGGTTATAACATGGGAGAAAAGGAAACTTTGTTTAAGTATACGTTATGGGAAGAGTCCGCTCGTGTACCGCTGATTATTTCTACTCCTGAAATTAAAGACCAGCATCCCGGAGAGTGTACCAAGCCTGTTTCGTTGCTCGATTTATATCCCACTTTAATTGATTTATGCGGATTACCGGGCAATCCTAATAAAAACACTACAGGAGAGTTGCTCGGAGGATATAGTCTAAAACCTTTAATTATCGACCCAAGTGGCAGTCAGTGGTTAGGACCTCCCGTTGCAACTACTGTTATAGCGAGCGAGGATCCTTTTGCGTCAATAGATAAACAGCATATTTCAGTCAGGTCGGAACGTTGGCGTTACACGCTATGTGCCGATGGGAAAGAAGAGTTATATGATCATTTACATGATCCCAATGAGTGGACGAACTTAGCGTTGAACGAAGATTATAAAGATATCAAGGCCCTGCACAAAAAATACGTTCAAAAATTATTGCAGACTAATCCTGCTTATGAAAAAGTATGGTGAGGAACGTTCAAGTAGCTTAAAAGGGGAAATAGGTGGCTTTAATATAGTCCAACCTTCTCAATTCTGACTGTCTGATAGCTCTTGGATAGATATTTGATCCGAATTTCGCTTATCTGACCATATGTTTTTCTGGGGATCATTGAATAGCTTATCTATCAATTGTCGCAATTTCTTCAAAACCGCTTGCTTTGCCGCTGCGATTTGTGCGGGCTTATCGATTTCTGCTTTGGTAGCTGCAAAGAGCAAGCCCAACGTTGTGTTCGTTCTCACTGATGACCAGGGATACGGCGACCTGTCCTGCCACGGCCATCCGGTGCTGAAAACGCCAAATATCGATGCTCTGCACGCCGAAAGCATCCGGTTGACGGATTACCACGTCAGCCCATCCTGCTCGCCCACGCGTGGGGCGCTGATGAGCGGACACTTTGCCAACCGGGCGGGGCCCTGGCACACCATCATGGGCCGTTCGATGGTGTACGAAGGCGAACACACTTTCGGTTCCGTGTTTGGCGCCCAGGGCTACGCTACAGGGCTGTTCGGCAAATGGCACCTGGGTGACAACTATCCCTTCCGCCCGCAGGATCGCGGATTCCAGGAAACGGTGAGCCACGGTGGCGGCGGGGTGGGCAATACCCCCGACAACTGGGACAATTTCTATTTCGACGACACCTACAACCACAACGGCGCGCCGGAAAAATATGGGGGCTTCTGCACCGATGTTTTTTTCAGCCAAGCCAGGCGGTTCATCGAGGACAGTGTCGCTGCGGAGAAGCCATTTATAGCCTATATTTCCACCAACGCGCCCCACGGACCCTTCCATTGCCCCGATAAATACTGGAAACCCTATGCGCACTATGCACGAAAAATGGAAGATGACCGACTGGCGATCTTTTACGGCATGATCGCCAACATTGACGAGAACGTAGGCTTATTGCGATCTTGGCTCGAGGAGAAAGGCCTGGCTGAAAATACCATTTTCATCTTCACTACAGACAACGGCACTTCCATCGGACAAAATGTCTTCAACACCGGGATGCGTGGCCGTAAAGGGAGTGAATTCGACGGAGGTCACAAGGTGCCGTTTTTCATTCACTGGCCTAAGGGTGGATTCAACAAGGGGCTCGATATGGACACCCTCAGTGCGCATATAGATGTGCTGCCGACCTTGATCGACTTGTGCGGCCTGGAAGCTCCCAGGGACTACAAATTTGACGGCGTGTCGCTGGCTCCGCTGCTGAAAGGGGAAAAGGTAAGCTGGTCAGACCGGACAGTGATCACCGACTCGCAGCGGGTGCGTGATCCCATCATGTGGCGCAAGTCCAGCGCCATGACTCAACGATGGCGACTGATAAACGGCGAGGAACTTTACGATATCCAGGCTGACCCGGGGCAAAAAGAGAACGTGGCAAAGCAGTTTCCCGAGATCATCAAAAAACTGCGAGCAGATTACGAAGCCTGGTGGGCGGACATATCACCCGTCTTCAAGATCGACACCCGCATTATTATCGGGAACAAGGCCGAGAATCCATCCTTTTTAACCAGTCATGACTGGCTAACCTTCGACGGGACAACGCCCTGGAACCAGGATCAAATTCGACTAGGCGTTCAGGGAATTGGACATTGGGCCTTGAAAGCCGAGCAAGCAGGCGCCTATAGAATTTCGCTGCGTCGCTGGCCGAGAGGGGTCGATGCCGCCATCACGGCCGGTATACCGGCACCCCATCCCGTCCCCGGTTTGAACAACAGAAACCAATTCCCCAGAAAGAAGGGGGCGCCAAAAGAGTTAAACCCAGGGGTATGCGGAGAGTATCCGGGCAAAGCGCTCAATATTAAGGCGGCCGGCATCAAGATCGGCGACATCGAACAAGACAAGCCCGTCATCGGCCAGTCCCAGGAAGTGACCTTCGAGGTGAAGCTGAAAAGAGGTGAGGTAAATCTGCTCGGGTACTTTATTTTGGCCGATGGCAAGAAGATGGGTTCCTATTACGCCTACGTTGAGAAAATCTAATCGTGCCTCCCGAATCCTTAGTGCGCCATTCCCAAAACAGATAATCGAAAAATGGTGAACTGAAATGGAAAGAATCAGGTAGTCATATACAAAATCTAAATCAATTATCTAAAATCACTGAAAGGAATCACTTATGAACAATATTAAATACCAATCTGCGCTTCTGGCAGTATTTCTACTAACTTGTTCTGCTTTTGGGCAGACCAAACTTTATGACTCTTATGCGGTTACGGCAGGCTATTTCGGCTCAGCAAAAGCCGGTGAGTTTATCAGCGACTCTCCCGGGGTTCCAACTGACAGAATGGCTAATGAAAATTACAACCGAGCCATCACTATGGACAGAGTCCATGTCGTGGCGGGTGATTTTAGTGTTAAGATTAATTTATCACAAAGCAAATCTCACAGCAGTGTCGGGTTCTTTCCAGGTGTATTGACCCCGTCATGGTCGCTGGATTCGGGCTGGCAACTCGAGTTCTATATAAGGACTACGGATTCATCCGGCAAAGCGTTCAACCTCACCGCCATCGACACGTCCGGCAAAAAAACCGATATCCGGCTTGGCGCAATCAGCCATGGCCAATGGAAAAAGTTCAATATTGCCCTTGCCGATGTATCGGACGTTAACCTTAAGAGCATCAAATGTTTTCAGATTGATGGCTTCGATCAAGCTGCCACAGTATGGATTGATGGGGTAATTTTTAGGGACAAAAGCGGCGAGGTTGTTTTGGGCGTGAGCGAAAAAACGATCCAGCAGATGAAAAGCGAAGCTGCTGCTTCCAAAGCCCAAAGAATTCAAGAGGGTTTAAGATTTGTCACCGAGGTTTGGCGAAAAAAGCAGGCTCCCTATAGCCTCGATTGGATTGCTGCAAAACTGGCGCTGGGCGAAGATTTAGATAAAGCGAATGCTGCCCTTTATAAAATGCTCACAACCAAAGACAAGGGCGGGCTCTTTGAGTATCATCTTCATAACTACTGGTATCAATCCGGCATGTGGGCGCTTTGTATAATGTATGAGCTCTTTTCTGATAAAAGCGACTATATGCCGGGGAGAATGTCAAAGGCCAACCAGAAGGCGCTGCTTGAGCTGTTGTGGGAATCGAATCTTGAGGCCAACAGTATCTACCTCACAAAGAAAAGTACCTGGTGGATAATCGGCAGTGAAAACCATGATTTGCAGAATATGAAAGTGCCGAGTATGCTCGCTTCACAGATTTTCATGAACGAGCCGGAATATGCCGACCGCATTTATCCTGACTATGAATTTGTTGATGTGTTGAACTGGTTTAACCGAAAAACAGGTCCGGACCATCCGGCCAAGAAAGATTCTGCTTCAAAGAAAAAATATAAGGCAAAAGACCACTATGATGCATGGGTGAAGTTTTTCAGGGAATATATCGAAGAGCGTGGTAAAAAGGGCTTTTTCCAGGAAGTTGGCTCTCCAGGTTACGGGCGATCGACGATTACCATGTTCTGGAGCATATATGAATATTGTGATGATGAGGCCCTGAAGGCGGATGCCAAAAAGTTTTTGGATTTGATTTTTGCCAGCTGGGCACAGGACCAGCTCGGCGGCGTTCAGGGCGGCGCTATGACAAGATGTTACGATAACTATATTCTAAATCCCCATAGAGGTTTTTACTTTGGAATAACATCATTTTTCTTTGGTGGCTCAGCCCTTGAAAGTAATGCTCAACCTGGTTTTGTTTTGCCCTACAGTGATTATCAACTACCCGATTATGTCTGGGATATGGCCCTGGATAGACGGGGGTTGGGCAAGTTTGAATATATTAGCCGAAAGCCCGGTGAAGCCGAAGATATCTGGCCACGGCCGCTGGGTACGGAAAATACAATCTTATGCAACAGTGAACGTTCTCGTTTTGTTCGTTATAGCTGGGTTACTCCATATTACATTCTAGGCACCCAAATGGACCATCCCGCGGCATTTCACACCCATACATCTGCTCACGGCAGATATGAAGGGGTACAGTTTAACGACGGCCAGATCAGCAGGATTGCAACCACCAACATCGATACCGCTGATGATGCAAAATGGAGGATCAACAAATCGGTCGGCCCTCAGTTTCGTAGTGTTCAATATAAAACGGTGCTGATTTCCCAGCAAATGCCGTCTGTTCCTCAAGGCCACCCACAGTGGTTCCCAGGAGGTTATGGTGACCGACTGAAACATGAAAAACTTTTTGGCTATGGGCTGATTTTTTCAGGGGACTTCGACACCATCGACGAAGCCAACGGCTGGATATTTATTCAGGAAGGTAACGGCTATGTAGCGATCAGGGTTGTTGATGACAAAGAGCCCGATACAAGTGCTTACAATGTAAACCTGACCTTAAGAGAGCGATTTTACGACCCTCTGCTGGAGTCCAATCTGAAACTTAGCTATGACACCTATCAGTGGAATAAAGAAAAAACTATGCTCAAGTTTAACTATATTTGGAGCCCTGTGATCTTTGAGACCGGTGATAGTGACGAATACAAGACACTGACTGATTTTAAGAAGGACATCCTGGATAACGAGCTGACTTTGCACAAAGGCCACGTTTCAGTGAAGGGTTTTTATATGCTGACCTATACAAGCTGCAAGGGCGATGAGTATTATTTCAACGCCTCAACTAACGAGATCCCAATGGTCAACGGAGAGTATATCAACTACTCCTACCCCAAGACTTTTCATAGCCCTTACATTGAGAGCGATTACGGCAAAGGCGCTATTAAAGTTAAAACCTCTGATGGGACAAAAACTCTGGAATTTTAAAGCCCCCAGAAAAACTTCTGACTCCTATGAGGCGACCGTCACGCAATGTCTGGGCGCGGCGCTGTGTTTCAGAAAAGGCAAAAAATATGGGTTTAACAAAACCAAGGACAAATACAATGAGAAGGATCATTTTAATTAGTATTTTGCTGTCGGGCGGGATTTTTATCTTTCCCGCCCAGGCAGCAGAGCGGCTGGAGTACTGGGACGAGGCTCTTCGTCTGTTCGGCGCCGCACCGGAGGGCGGCAACGTTACCGAAGACCGTGCTCTTCAGGGCAATCGTATTGCTTACTTGCAAGGCGGCAATATCTATCCCGACCAGGACGCGGTTAAGTATTTCTCGCTGGACTATACCGACAAGCGCTCCGGGGATTTCAGCGTACGTTTTGACAATGCCGATGCGCATGAGGTTGCCTTGGTGGGCTTTATGCCCGGCCCTTACCAAAAAGGCTGGACCTTATCGAAGAACTGGTCGCTGCACCTTTCTCTCAAGGCCGTCGGCGTAAAGAACAACGTTGATTGGTCGGTGACCTTGCTTGATGGAGATGGGGGCAAAGCGACAGGGCGTCTGACCGGTTTTGCGCCAGACGGTCAATGGCATGAACTTAACTTGCCGCTTGCCAGCCTCAAGAGCAATGGCTCTTTTGATTTTTCGCAATCTGTTGCCTGTCAGCTTGAGCCCAAGCTAAGCTTGGATGGCAAGGTCTGGCTTGACGAAATCTACTTTACCAACGAAAAAACAGGAGCAGAGATTGGGGTAACCGATAAGTCGATGGAGCAGCGCCGCGGCGAGGCGAAGGCGAGCCGGCCCCTACGTGTCAAAAAAGCTTTTGAGGACATTGCACGGCATACGCCGGCATCCTTGAAGCTGAATGACCGTCACGTGTACTTCCGCGATCTTCTCAACATCCCTTTCGCCAAACTGTGGCTCGGCCAGGATATCGAAAAAACAAATGCTGAACTGCTGGCCATTTTCACTTCGACTGACCCAAAGGTCCGGACTGAATACCTGCTGGACGAGCCCTGGTGTCTGGCAACGACACCGATGCTGATACAAATGTATTATACCTTCGGGTCCAGGGCCGGGCGCATGCCGGGTCGCTTGGAAGAGAAAACGGAAATGGCACTGCTTGAATTGCTCTGGGAACGGACAAAGATTAAAAACGACATCGTCATCGCCCGCCAGAGTACCTGGTGGATGGCCGGCAGCGAGAATCACGACATCAACGCCAAGGTCTGTAACCTGCTTTCGTCGCAGATTTTTATGAATGAACCGGCCTATGCCGATCGGGTATATCCCGACCCCGGATGGGGCAGCGGGTATGGCTACGGCAAGAGATCCGGTGTTCATCAGGGCCGGGCCAACCTCAAGGACGGCAAAGAATACCTTGCCAAAGATCACTACGAGGCCTGGGTGGATTTCTGGATGGAATGGTTCACCGAGCGGGCAAAAAAAGGGCCCTTTATCGAAGTGAATTCGCCTGGCTACATGTTGTATTCGCTGGGTTATCTTCAGAGTCTCTACGATCTCTGCCAGGACCAGCCCCTGCGGCATCAGGCGGGCAGGTTTTTCGATATGGTATGGGCAGACTGGGCCCAGGATCAGATCGCCGGTATTCGCGGCGGCGCTCGAACGCGGGGCTTAAGGGGCAGGAGTGGCTACGACAGCATGACACAGTTTGCCAAGTTCCTGCTCGGTGGTCCCGGCGACGCCTGCCACGGCTTTTACCATCTACTGCCGTCCGGCTATCGCTTGCCGAAGATCATCTGGGAGCTGGCTCTGGATCGTGAAAGTCTTGGTGAGTTTGCCTACCTCTCTCGCCGGCCTGGCGAGGAAGAGAACGTTTGGCCCAGGCCACTGGGTAATGAGCGGGCCCTGATGTGTGATACCGAGTCACGCTTCGTACGTTACAGTTGGGTAACGCCCGATTACGTGCTGGGCACGCAGATGGATCACCCGGCGGCGGTCCACAGTCATCTCAGTTGCGTTTCTCGCTGGGAAGGCATTGTATTTAGCGGCGCCGACAAGATGCCGGTTGATAAGGCGAGGATCTATCCCTGCACGCTGGCTACCTCCAAACCCAAGATTCAAAAAGACTCCGGATTGGTCGAGTATATGGCGAAAAACCGTTTTTATCGCAGCGTCCAGCACCGCAACGTCCTGATCACCCAGCAGAGTAGAAACTACTTCCGCGTCAATCCCGAGTGGTTCCCCGCCACTGAGTTTACCCAGCCGATGGGAGTGCACTTCGGAAAATACCTGGATCGCATCGAAGAAAAAGACGGCTGGGTCTTCGCTCAGAAAGGCAACGCTTATGTGGCGGTGCGGGTCTTGATGGGCGAAATGCCTGCAGAATTTAAACGTTTGTGGGATTCCGGCCAACGTGAAGGTCTGCCTGAGAGGGACCGGCAATTGCAATTGCGAACCGACTGCTATACCTGGAACGATGACCATACGATCATTAAGCTCAAGTATGCCTTTAGCCCTATCATCTTTGAAGCAGGCCGCCGGGCAGACTTTGCCAGGCTGGAGGATTTTCAAAATGCAATACTGTCTAACCCGCTCCAGCTCCTTTCAACCGTGGTGCCCGACTACGAGGTGGTGGTTTACACCGGCAGTGGATCCGGCGCCAAAGAAATAATCTTTAACGCCGCCACCAATGAAATCCCTACCGTCGGCGGTGAGTACATTAATTACGCCCCCGCCAAGCTCTACCACAGCCCTTACATGCAGTCGGACTATAACAGCGGCATCGTGACCGTAGAGAAAGGTGATTCCCAGCTGATCCTGGATTTCAGGAATGCCCGAACAAAGGAAAAGATATCCAACCGTCGCTAGTGTGGTGTCCCAGAAATAACTTGAAAAATACGAGCGTGCCATGAATGGCCTGGCAAGGCTGCAGGCAATACCAATATCCAGCGCAGGGCTTGCTTTTTCCTAAGAATTGTCAAGCTTCTGGAAATTGATCCCTATAAAGATGGTTGTTAAGAAGTTGCCATGTATGCTTGCTCATTACTTACGCCGAACTCTCACAATGAGCTTTTGGCGCGTATACGACAATAAGCTCAATTGTCTTGTTGTCTCCGTGCTTCGGTAACGAATTATTTCCTGTCGATCGTGAAGTCCAGTATCCTCAGCGGCGTGGGTTGGGTAAGTCTTTTTATCGTTAAATCTTCACGGAATCCGCCGCCGTTGCGGGGTATATCGGGCGGCGCGAAGGTGTAATCTGAGTCGGATGAGTTTTGGGCCAACACTGACAACACGCCATCAGTCTCCCATCGTGTGTCGTCGAAGAGCGCCTGATTGAGGAATGGCCCCGGCTCACGGTGAATCAGCTTCCAATCGGACCACTTACTTTTGGCTGAAGCAGTTGCAATAACAAGATCACCTTTCTTGAAATAGATATTAAACTTCCATTCGTCGGTCTGGTTCACCATGAAGATCGCATACGCATTATCGTTGGTATCAAGGAAGATCTTGGCTCGATTGCCCACGGGCGAAGGCAGTAGATTACTGTGCCAGCTGCCTTGCTCGCCACGCCAGTAGTGGTGGTAGCTGGATTCTTGTCTTCCCCATACCGCTCGCCGGTCCTCAGGTTCAACCGGTTCAACATGATCAGGGATGTGCCAGACTATTTGATGCGGCCGGTTTTTAGAATCCATATATTGACCGCCGAGCATGATATGCGTTGCCTTTTTGGCGGTGACTACAGTTACATCCTCGACTTCAGTGCGGCTGATAAATTTGCCGTCACCTGCAGCCAGTAAAATCTTCCCATCATTGTCCTTCCAGGACTCACCCAGATCGTCTGTGTAAAGGTAGCAAAGCTGCCCGCTACGGCGCCAGTGGAACATAAGATGCAGCAGGCCATCCTTCCCATAACGCGTGTGATAGTTTGCGTAACCGTTGTCGGCAATAATGGGCCGAGGGCCGCTCCATTTTTCCGTGTCCGGATCGTAGTTGTGAATGACCCGCACTTCCGGGGGACGGCGATCTCCCGCTCGATAGAATAATTGGAGTTTGTCGTCTGGTGTAATGATGAACCGTGGGTAGGTTACCAGGCCGCGGGGGTTCAGTCTTCCAGCCAGTGGGCCGTTGTCGAGAATGGAGTGGACTGGACCGAACAGTTCTGGTGTCCACTTGATTTTATCAGGATTTGTGGCTGCGCCTTTTGATGAGACACGGTAATTCATTGTGTGCATGTGATGGTCGAAAGCCAGGTGAATCGTGCCGTCGGCGGGGCATATGCCCATTGAGATTGTATTGTGGGCATTATGGGCCCGGTAGTTTGGGTCACCCGCTCCAAAAATATAGTCGCTAAAACGAATAATCTCCCATTCGCCGTCGGGAAGGCGCCTGCGCCCCAGGCAAACCTGGCGCTTCTTATCATACCAGGTGACATACTGGTATCCCTGAAAAGTCTTCAGGGCATCTTGTTGGAATGCCTGTCCGTTGATAGCACTGTGCTGGCCGCCATTGATCGTAAGCGCTTCGGCGTCCACCAGGGAGTCGCCGATTTTTGTGACTCCAACACCCGATTGGCAGGCGGTCAAAAAAAGTGTAATGATTGTGGGGAGGTACATGTGATGATTTTTCCTCATGCTAATTTGTAGTCTTTTCTTGATAACTCAGGTCTCCATTGCCTGGCCTGCATTTCTGACAAATTTTCATATGATGGTGATTGAGAGAACTGTAGGAGGGGGTTTATCCCCCGATTGCGGTGAGGCCATTTGGAAGATCGGGGGATAAACCCCCTCCTACAGTTTCGTAATAGGTTATCATTAAAATATCCATGCGGACGATTGTTTAAGGTACCTGAGTAGTTACGTCTTTTCTTGATAACGCAATCTTCACGGGCGCGGCTTTAACCCGTCCCGTAGCCTGCACCACCCAGAATAGCAGAACCAAACAAAACAAGAACGGTCAATAGCACAAAATGATGTTTATGAAATGCGCTCATAAGTATGGTATGCCGTTGTTGGGCCATCACTGATTGTTGTCCATAATTATTATGTCGTTTTGCCGCTCATGAGGGGTCACGTTCAAGCGCGTCACCTTGCCTGACAGGAATGTGCCTTCCACGACGGTCTTGTATGGCGCGTGTAGTTTGAACTCTACGTCCCAGTCTTTAGGCCAGGCGGGCAGAAGCCGGATCTTGCCTTGCTTTCCGGGAAGTGAATGTGTCTGCATGATCATCTCCTGCATGCCGATCATGCCGCTGCCACCCCAGTTGTGGTCGGGGGCCCAGTCGATGGTGTGGGGCCAGAAGGCAGGGAAGCGATAGGACCCGTCGTCCATTTTTTTGGCGTTCAGTTCCTGGGCAAGTGCAGCATCCCCGAGCCTGGCTGCATGAATGTTGGCTTGTTCCCAGGACGTTGTTTTGTACCGATCCGCTCCGGTAGCAAGGGAGGTGCGTTTCATCAGCTCCAGGTCGCCCTGGCCGATTCCGTGCAGTTCGTAGGGAAAAAGCGGAAACATCTCCGGGCAATGCCAGCTTTTGTGTTGGTGGTTTTCAGACGGCTTCAGGTAGGTGCCGCCAAATTTCGCGTTGCTGCCGGTGGGCATTTCCGGCAGACTATTCAGTATTGTTTGCCAGCGTTGCTTCTTTTCCGCAGTGGTGTAGTTCTCTGGCAGGTTGACGAGTTCACCCAAGACGCGCCACAGTCCGGCAATCACACTGGTGGGGTTGCGGGCATCGACATGCCCCTCAAGGGTATTGGCCGGATAGATGCCCAGCTTGCCATTCTTGTCCAGCTCTTCACCATTACGTTTCTTGCCGTAAGAGCGGTAATGCTCGTCATAGAAGATGACGGACTGTTCGATGAATGGTAGATACGAGGTGAGATCTGCGCCAGAAAATTGGTGGTAGCGTAGCATAAGCCAGGAGTACTCCAGTTGCGACTCGTAGAGATGAATGAGCGCAGTATGGTGCTGTTTCCCAAGCTCATAGTCATTTGGCCTGTCACGTCGGCCTCCTTCAACAAACCCATACATAGCTGCGCCTGGTAACGCAGTGATCGTTGTTTGCTCCGTAAAGCAGCAACCATCGTGTTTCCAGTAGTGCTGCACGCGGGCCCTGGCATTTGGCAAACCTTTCACGTATAAACTAAAACCAGTAGGCATCATATCGAAATCGCCGGATTTCAAAAGCGGCCATACCATCATGCGTTGATTCTGAGCAGTGAGCCCGGCTCCCCACTGACGATGGTCAGGCGTGTAGCCGGGTCCTTTTTTGCGGTTCACGAAGGCCGGATCAAAGGTGAAAAGCCCGCCGTTAAACAGGGTGGGTTCGCGACCACTTGCATTGCTGGCCAGCATGTAACGGAAGAGCTGATAGTTGCGCCCAATACGCCAGCCCGCATCCTTTTCGCCACGCTCGGAGTTGATGACCAGACGGCTGCGGTTCCAAAACGCCGCCCACCACTTCTGATTCTCTTTCCACGCCCGGGCGTCCTCCTGCGGCGGCAGGTCGACGAGTTTCTGCAGCGTTGTATCCCAGACAGCCTGTTTCTCAACCTGATCAACATGCAGGCAGACACGCACTCGATGGGAGGTAGCGGGAGTCTTACTGACGTACTTCCAACCCTTGAATGGGGTTTCGGAATACGTTCCACTGGTTTCCTCCACCAAAAAAAAGTTGTCGGCCACCAGGGCTCCGCCCCAGACCAGATTCTCCAGCGGATTTACCAGCTGGTCGTGAATCGGCTCAAGCCCCTGCTGTTTAACCTGAAAGTCGAAGCTGTCTTTGCTGTTGTCCACGCGATGATGGAAACGGACCAGCTTCTCGTCGGCACGGATCTCGTCCTTGTAGAGAAAGACTTTCCCTGGATAGGCGTCGTAATTGATCATGCACAGCGCACGGCGATCATGCTTGCTCCGGTCGTTCGGGAGTTCGATGTCTTCGGTCCGCCATGATTCATAGGTCGCCTCTGCGGTGACGGGAGTATTCGAATCGATGTCCAGGTGGACAATCGGGCGCGCGACCTCGACCCAGACCTTTATCGCCACCTCCTGGAAATCGGGTTGTTTTGCCGTAACCAGCACATGCCCCTGCAACAGCTTCAGCTCCTGTTTGAACGCAGCCTTCTCAAAGGGATTCGGCGTGAGCTTGACCCGGACCCGCCCGGGCTTGAGCAGCGCTCCGTTTTCGTCCCGGTACCCAGCCCTACCCATATAGACCAGCAGTTCGTCGTTTTCCACCCAGACATTCAGGCCGATATCGCCACCGGAAACCGGCATGGACTCACCGGAGTTTTTGCTCTGTGTTGTCCAGGCAACATTGTATTGGTCCAGCCAGTCAGAAAAACGATTGTCTTCTGTCGTAGCCTCAGTTTTTACATAGCTGAGAGAAAAACATATAGCTGTGAATAAGATGATCGTTCTTTTCATTATTTCTGTAGGTAGACGCGTTCGGCCGTCCCCCCCATGATGGATTTCCGTTCCGAGTTGGAGAGCGAAGCCGTCAGTGACAGGACCGTCTCCACCCAGGCGGTGTGGGTACTACGGATGGTGCACACCGGCCAGTCGGATCCGAACATGAGCCGGTCCGGGCCAAAGGCTTCCAGAACGGTCTCGAAGTAGGGCCTGAGCAGGGCTTCGTCCCACTCCGGGTCCCGCACTTCGGTGACCATGCCCGACAACTTGCAGCTGACCTGTTCACGCCGTGCGAGGTCCCTGATGTTCGCAGCCCATGCTTTGTCAAAAGCCTCGCGTCGAATGACGGGTTTCGCGATGTGGTCCACCACCATCGGAATATTGGGGTGCCGGTCGACAAAACTGATCGCCTGCGGAACATGGCGTTCGAAAATCAGGATGTCGTAGCAAAACGGATAGCGGCCAAGGGCCTCGATGCCGGCATTGAAGTCGGGCCTCAGGATGAATTGGTCATCGGGCTCATCGTGCACGACGTGGCGGAAGCCGACGATTCTCTCGTGGTCGGCATACTGTTCCAGGTACCGCTCGACGTCCGCATCGCAGAGAGGAGCCCACCCGATGACCCCGGCGATGAACGAATCCCTCGCCGCGAGGTCCAGCAGAAAGTCGGTTTCCCGGACAAACTGGCGGGCCTGGACGGCGATGCAGGCATCGATCTCGCCCGCGGCAAGAAGCGGAGCCAGATCATCGGGCAGGAAATCCCGGCGGAGACTGGCGTACTCGTCGGTCATCCAGACGTAGTCGGTATCGTTGATTTTCCAAAAGTGCTGATGGCTGTCGATGTTCATGGCTTCTTAGTAGTCCCATTCTTTGTTGGCTACGGGGGCGAGGATGTCCTGAACCCCGGCGAGCAACTCTGGATCGTACGGCTCCATGCACCCGTTGACATTACGCCGCACGGAGTCCGGGTTGGCGCTGCTGAACATGGTTGTCGCAATGTCTGGATGCTGGCAGGAAAATTGGAGCGCCAGATGGGAAATATTCTGGCCCCTGTCGGCGCAAAACCGGGCAGCCCGGGCAAAAATCGCGCGTTCCTCGGCATCGGCCGGATGCCAGTCGGCCGGCCCGCGTTCGGTCAACAGGCCACTTGCAAACGGTGAGGCATTGACCAGGCCGATGCCTTTCTCCTTCGCCTGCGGCAAAAGCTCCAGGAGTTGTGTATCATTCAAGCAATAGTGATTGTGGATGAGGCCGGCATCGAGATAGCCTTCAGCGATCACACGACGCCAGAGCGCCATCGGATACATGCCAAAGCCGACGTTGCCAATACGCCCCTCCTGTTTGAGGGCTTGCAGGGTTTCCACCCCCTCGCCCAGTGCCCACTCCGTATGCTCGCCGTCGTTGTACTCAATATCATGCAGGTGGATGATATCGAAATAGTCGACGCCGAGCCGTTGGCTGCTCTCGTCCAGAGATTTGCGAATGGTCTTCTCGGAGTAGTCGAATGTATCGGCGCCGTAGGCTTCGGCTGCGGTGTACTTTCCCACCTTGGTTGAAAGGTAATACTGGTCTCGGGGCACACCGGGGAGGGCTTTGCCTAGCACCGTCTCGGAAAGCGTTGCGCCGTAGGCGGGGGCGACATCGATATAATTGATGCCCAGTTCGAGGGCGGTATGAACGGCACGTATGGCGTCTCTCTCGTCGACCGTGCGGAACACGCCACCCAGGGATGACGCGCCGAAACTCAGGCTCGACACGTTTAGGCCGGTTTTTCCAAGGGCTTGATACTTCATGATGCTACTTGTACTTTCATGACCTTGTCCTTACTCAGGGCACGCTGCATCGCCTGCGGAACCGCGTCGAATCCATAGGTGTCGGTGACCATGCCATCCAGGTCGATCTTTCCTGCGGCGACCATGGTCAGGGCCTTCTCGAATACATGGGCAAAGCGGAAGGAGCCCAATACCTTGAGTTGTTTGCTCATGATCAGGTTTGCAGGGAGGGTGACTTCCTCGGGCAGTGTGCCGACCAGGACCAGGGTTCCTCCCCGATGCGCCACTTCCAGTCCGGTGGCCAAGGCCGATGGAACTCCTGAGGCTTCGAAGACGACATCGTAGCCTTCACAGGCGTCCCAGGCACCCTCTTCCAATGGGTTAACCACGGTGTCGGCGCCGCTTTTCCCGGCGAACTCCCTGGCGAACGAGTCGACGTCACTGAGCGCAATTTTCCCGGCGTCAAAGGCTCGCGCGACGCGAAGTATCAACTGCCCTATTGGGCCGCCCCCGGTTATGAGCACAGAGGCGCCTGCCAGGAGCTCTACCTGGTCGACAGCGTGTAGAGCAACGCAGAGCGGTTCCAGCAGCGCGGCCCGGGACAGGCTGATGCCCCCGGGAAGGATATGGCAGTTCGCGGCAGGAACGGCCACGTATTGAGCCAGGGAGCCGTCGAGATGAGGATCACAGCTGGCCGATCCAAAATACTTCATGGATGGGCAGAGGTTGTAATGACCGCTGTGGCAATGCTCGCAGGAGCCGCAGGGCATTGAGGGATCGATGGCGACTTCATCGCCTGCCTTCAGACCCTGAACGCCATTTCCGACCTGGCAAACCACGCCCGCAAACTCATGCCCGAGCGCAAAGGGGCGTTTGGGGACAAAACGTCCACAATAACCGTGCTTGTAGTAATGCACGTCGGAACCACAAATGCCGGTGTATTTCGGCTCGACGAGGACTTCGCCTGCCCGTGGTTCCGGTTTGGGTTTTTCGTCCAGGCGGATGTCTTCCGCTGCGTGCAATTGAAAGATTTTCATAACAGCATTAACGGAATGCGAAGTATAAGAGAGCCATGATCAGGAGCAGGATCCCGGTCATGACACGTGGGTCGGTTATCGTTCCCTGCATGGGGCCGCGTAGTGCATCGAGCGGCCGCGTCCAGCACAGCCCTTCCACTTTTTCCGGGGCCGGGGCCGGGGTGGCCATGCTGACGGCAAAGTAGACGAGACTCGATAAAATGAAGAGGTACCACCCGACCTGCATAAAGGGCATACCCAGTTCCCTGGCGACCCACTGTGTTTCACCAAACAGCGGGATATCGATGGCCAGATAGACCAAGCCAACCACCACGTTGAACAGCATGGCCGCGGTGGCCCCCTGCTTGTTGCCGCGAGGCCAGAAAACGCCCCATAGGAAGATTGTAGTGATGCCCGGCGCGAACGCCATGGGGATCTTGTTGACGGCCTCGAAGATGCTGCCGAACTTTCCACCCTGGGTCGACCAGAGCATCGCCAGCACAATCACCACGCCGGCGGTAATTCGGCCGACGGTCACCAGCGTATGGTCGGCTATGCCGGGACGGACCCGTTTGAGGATATCTTCCGCGGTGAGGGTCGCGACGGAGTTCAGGGCAGCTTCAATGGTGCTCATCAATGCGGCTAGGAGGCAGGCGGCCATCAGGCCACGGATACCCACGGGCAGTAACTCGGTCATCAGGACCATCAGGGTAGCATTGTTGTCGGTGCCGATTATTTCCTTGAACAACACATAGCCGATCACTCCGGGAAACACCATAAGGAAGACCGGGAGGATCTTCAGGTATCCGGCAAAAAGGGCGCCGCTACGGCCGTCTTTTTCGCTCCGGGCAGAGAGGATCTTCTGAACGATCGTCTGATCGGTGCACCAGTACCAGATCCCGAGGACAGGGTATCCAAACAGGATGGAGTACCAGGAATATTCGCGCAGGCCCAACCTGCCGGGAGCGTCGGCGTAGGCCATGGGCTGGATCATGCTGAGCTGGTTGGGTTTGCAGGCAGCTTTGAAGTCGGCCCAGGTCTCAATCCCGGCGCCCGGCAGGGCTTGAAGGCCGAAAAAAGTCAGTAGTGCTGCACCGCCAAGTAGCAGGACCGCTTGGATGGCATCGGTGATCATCACGGCCTTCAGCCCGCCCAGGATGGTGTAGGTAGCGGTGATGATCGAGATACCGACAATAGACACGATGTAGTTGATGCCAAAAAATGCCTCCAGCACCTTGGCGCCGGCGTAGAGGCTGATCCCAATGTGCACCAGCAGGGCGGAAAGGATGAAAATCGCGCCCAGGAAGGTGCGAGCCCCGGTGCCGTAGCGTTTTTCCACATACTCCGGCAGGGTGGTGATCTTGCTTCGGAAGTAGAAGGGCGCAAAGACCATCCCGAGCAGAATCAGGCAGAAGGCCGCCATCCACTCGAAGTTTCCAATCACCAGGCCATGTTGATAACCTGATGCCGCCAGCCCGACGAGGTGGATCGTGGAGATGTTGGCACAGAATAATCCAGTCCCGATGAGGGGCCATCGCAGAGACCTACCCCCCAGGAAGAAGTCCTCGGAAGAGGCATTTTTTCTGTAGCCGGCCCTGATGCCGATTGCCATGATGCCGACCAGGTAGACGACGATGATAAGGGTATCGATGGGTGATATGTGTAGATCCATAGCGTTTTACTTTATTTAGAAACCAATCGATGCGCCGCCGCCCGTAACCAGTGCGACTTCATTTTCCAATGGACGGTCGTTGTTCCGCTCACTCATGACTATATATTCTTGGTGACCATTTCCATTTTCGATCGTATATATCCCATCGCGAAGGCCATCCCGGCGTGCCATGGCGCGTCGCAGCTCATTTGCGGAGCGTGATCTGGAATGATCACACCGTCAAAGTTGTTATCGGCCAGAATCTGTAGAACGCGCTGAACATCAATGTCCCCGTCGTCGATGAAGGTTTCTGTGTAGTGTGGAACCTTTCCTCTGACGTTGCGCAGATGCACGTAGGCGATCTTCTGCTGGCTGGCATAGCGCTCAATGCAACCATAGAGGTCGTCATCGTCCATTTCCGCCAACGTTCCCACGCAGAACTCGAGCTGGTTGGCGGGGCTGGGAGCCAGGTCCAGCAGTTTTTGGTAAAGGTGGTGACGATATACCAGTCGGGGTTGCCGGCGCACCATGGGGAGGGGAGGATCGTCAGGATGTGCCGCCAGCTTGATACCACAACGCTCCGCCACGGGGACCACCTCCCTGAGGAAGATCTCCAGCCGATTCCACAATTCATCCACACTTACCATCTCCTGAGTTCCTTCGGAATGCGGATCCACCACCATGTTCCAAACCATTCCGTTAGGTAGGGGCGTTTCCAGCATTTCGCAGGTCCCGTCCATCCCCACCGCCTTCGCCCCGCCGCGCGTTGTCAGAATCGCCCGGCCGGCGACACCGGCAAGACTGAAGTTGTAGCCGAACACTTCGACCCCGGCCTCGGCAAAGATTTCGATCTGGCGTTTGGCCTGTCCGAGTTGTTCGTCGCGTTTCGGCCCGGCGAACAGGATATCGCACCACTGCGCGGGATCGAAGTTCTCGATCCCGTAAAGGCGCAAACCATGCGTTTCGAGTTCCTCACGGATCGGCAGGATCTCATCGAGTGTCCACAACCCCGGGTGGTCGGCAAGCCCCCAACCCTGGAGACCCCCGAGCGGCTGATCGATTTTCTTTCCATCAACCGTCGTTTTCTCTCCGTAGGCACAGAGATGAACAATGATATCGGTCGCCCCACACTGCCGGGCAAACTGGTAATATTCCTTCCGCAGCATGTTGCGGTATAATCCAAATCCGAGCCTCATTTTATAGGCTTTGTGGAGGATTCCAATCGGGGATCCCGGTAGTTTTCTTCTGTTTCTCAAACTGAATGCGGAACGGTTTCGGGCTATTCAACGAGGCATCCTCGTTTATCATCAAAGGCCTGACTTCATCCCACCATGCCTCATAGG
The DNA here is from genome assembly GCA_965250065.1 of Opitutales bacterium. GTDB lineage: Bacteria > Verrucomicrobiota > Verrucomicrobiia > Opitutales > UBA2995 > JAABVD01. The sequence goes on along the minus strand of OZ252288.1, from coordinate 2,468,132 downwards.
CTTTCAGCATCTTCCGGGCGACTTCCGGATGCTGCTCGATGACGTTCTTTTGCTCGCCCGGATCGTTGTCGATGTCGTACAGTGCGACCGGGACGTCAGGTGTGCGTGAATAAACACCGACATACCGCCATTTCTCATTACGCACGGCGAAATCCCGGTACTTGGCTTTGTCCGGATCGGTAATTTTATGCTCAGGCTTGTGTTCCGCAAAGCGGGTTCCCTTCTTGCCCCATCGGCCGATATGAAAGAAGGTATACCGGTCGGCCCACTCCGCCTGCGGATTGTTGATCAGCGGAACAAGGCTTCTGCCGTCGAGTGCGAGCTCCTTCGGGATGGTGGCGCCGGCGAATTCGGCAAGCGTCGGAAAGATGTCGTAGTGTCGAGTCAGACGGTCCACATCGACGCCGGACTTGATCTTGCCGGGCAGTCGGAAGAAGAGGGGGACTCTCGATCCGCCTTCGTTTGCAGTTGCCTTGTGGCCTTTCATACCGGCGTTGTATGGCAAGAACGAGTAGCCGCCATTGTCGCTCATGAAAATGAGCAAGGTATTATTCGCCAGGCCCCACTCGTCCAGCTTGTTCATCAGGAGGCCCATGTTTTCATCGATATTGGCGACCATGCCAAAGTATGCGGCTGTGTTTTCTGGGTGCTCGTCCTCATACATCGCCTTGTACTTCCTATCGACAATCCATGGGCCGTGTGGCGCGTTTGTCGGAATGTAGGCAAAGAACGGCTTGTCCTCGTCATTGCAGCCCTTCATCCAGCCCAGCGCCTGCCGGAAGAAGACGTCTGTGCAGTATCCGGTCGTTTTGACGAACGAGTTGTTGTGCTTGATGATTGGATCGAAGTACTTGGAGCCCGGAGCATCGGCCTGGCTGCCCGGATAGCTCATCCCGATTCCGCTTCCGCCATGGATGAAAGTCTCATCAAATCCGCGGTTGTGGGGTTGGTATTCGTCTTCATCACCAAGGTGCCACTTCCCAAAGATGCCGGTGGTATAACCGGCATCCTTCAGGACTTCCGCGATGGTCGTTGCCTTGAGTGTCATACGATCTCGTTCGAAAATCGTATGGGTGACACCATTCTTGAACGGAGCGCGGCCGGAGATCAGCGCGGAACGGCTGGGCGCGCAGGTGGGGCTGGCGTGAAAGTCGGTAAAGCGTGTGGATTGGGCGTACAGTTTGTCCAGATTTGGAGTCTTCAGGAAGGGGTTCCCGTGACAGCCGAGATCCCCATATCCCTGGTCGTCCGTCATGACCAGAACAATGTTCGGCCTGTCTGCAGCGATCAGGTTCGCTGGTGTCATATACGCCGCTGCCGCAACAGCAAGTGCCGCGATAGTCTTGGAAAGATTGCGGCGGTCTATGGGACGAGTATTCATTGTGGTTCCTTAACCGAACGAATTCCTGAGCCGAGAAACGCAGTGCAGGCGGCTTTCACCTGCCCCAAGCGCCATTTGCCGAAATGACCGGTCGCATAACCGGCTTTTCGGAGAATTTGCACAATGGTGATCTCCTGCGGAAGGATCGACCAGCCAGGGTAAAAGGTCCCGTAGCGGTTCGGATGCCGACCCGTAGGCATCATATCGAAATCGCCGGATATTAAAAGCGGCCATACCATCATGCGTTGATTCTGAGCAGTAAGCCCGGCACCCCACTGATTGTTTCGGACACATTCCCTCAGCACTCTATTCTTCCATCCTTAGTGTTGATAAGTAAGCCACAAGATCTCGTAACTCCCGTTTGCTTAAGATCTGCTTTACGGGCGGCATCGGGCCAATGGGCTCTGTCATAGAGGAAATGTCCGACTTTAAGAATGCCTCGACCTTTCCATCAGTTTGTTTCAACTTAATTTCCTCTTCTGTCTCCTCTAGTTGTGCGCCCGTGATGGTCCTACCATCTTTGATTTTTAGGGTCTGTATCCCGTAGCCCGAAACCACCTCCGCTTGCGGATAAAGCATTGATTCCAGTAACTCGGCAGGGCTCAAGCGGTCAGCCACCCCTTGCAGCGAGGGACCAACTTGCTGCCCGATGTTATCACTTAGGGAGTGGCATTTTGAGCAAAGCGCTAGTGTGTTATACAAAAAAATAATTCTACCTTGGTTTGGATCGCCACCTTTAAGCGTTACATTAAATGCGCCAAGGGGCTTCTGCTTTGAGGCCCAAGCATTGTATTGAGAGTATACTTCGTGAAGGTCTTTGTCTGATTCTACTGCCTCCGCTGCCGCCTCAACCAGGTCAAGATGAATATCTGGCGACACCTGATTCTCCATAAGCTCGACTATCAGGTGGCGGAGAATCACAGAACGCTCCGGCACTTGTTTTAGCATCCTTAAGGCGCCCTGAACTTCTTTTGACTCAATGTTGTTTTGTATTGTAGATCGAAGATATAGGTGCACTTCATCCAGGCGCTTTCCTCGGTTGATCAAGTATTGAGCGCTTGCTAAACGTAGTTCGAAAACATTGGCTGATAGACCTTTCACGGCAACAGTATCTGCAAGCTTTGCTTCTTGATCACCACTCAAGCCAGTTAGCATACTCATCCACGCTAAGCGTAATGATGTTGCTACGGTTTCATTCAGAACCTGATCTACCGCGCGTTCTACATAAGTCCCAGTTGCCTCAATTTCTGCCAAGAGGCCAATCATACGCCCGGCAATGGATGGATCAGAGTCATTTATGAGACTTTTTGCGTGGGGTAAAATGGCTTGTTTCAGATCCTCAGCGGAAAAGGCAGGCACCGGGAAGTAGCGCCCATCCACGGGGTCGAGCGTGGAAGCCTTCGACCAAGAGGCCAGCACATCCATCACCACGATCCGATCTCGTCTCTCTAAGGTTTCTGACTCAATCAAATATGAAATTATTCGCTCTAGAGCCTCCCGTGTACCTAACCGCCGGTTAGCAGCCAAGGCCCGCATCGCAACCGCACGCGAGGACGTTTTACCTAGGTATTTAGCCACAGCAGAAAGAGTCTCCGGGTAGCGATTAAAGGTCTGCTCATTTGCTTTGTCATAAATGGCTCGCAAAGCGTCCTCCTGCACTTGGATGGATTTGTCCTTCAAAAACGCTAGCAATTCTCGGAGCCGGCCTGTTCGGCGCAGGGTAACTACCGCCGCAATGCGAACAGCTTCCGATTCATGCCTAGCGAGGGCGGTCAAATCCTGGGGGCTCGCGGCACCGACCAAACCGATCACACCTGCCTCGCGCAAAACGGGAGACTTATTTTTAGCTTCGGCGATCATTCGTTCCAGACCTGCAAGCGCGCCCCTTGCTTCCAGTCGACCGCAAGCGATCGCCGCCAGAAGCTTTACTCGCGGGGACGAGTGGTCCAATAAACCCACGGCCGCTTCTTGACGAGACTGGGTTGATTCACTCGCATCGCCAATGGCTCCCGTCCAACGAGCCAACTGCGCCACAAATTCATGATCCGGTTCGGAAGCCAAAGTACTGAAGAGCTGCTCATCCCAATGTTTTAACTGAATCAGTCCCCAGACACCGTGAATGCGAGCCAACTGAGGTAGCCTTCGGTTTAGCGCAGCACCTTTCAGCGCTTTTGTCTCTTTCCTGTCGGCGAGCTCAAATTGGGCCTCCAGACGCACCCGCCGATCGGCAAACCCCAGGAGTTCGACCAATTCATCAATTGAATGGGCTGTCATCCCCTGTTTTAATAAGGCTTCAACTTTTGCGCCTTCAGGATCATTGCGACTTTCCAACTGTAGCGCCCACAATGGACTATGGCCCGCCCAAGGATTCCATAGGGTGAAAAATAGGCGACCATCCGGAGCAAAAACAGAAGAAAGCACCTGGGCGCCCATTTGGCCTACAACTATATCCTCTCCTTCACGGCGAAATGATGCCCCATCAGGGATCATTTTTATAGCCCGAATTTGTCCCATCCCGCCTATTAGAAAATGTCCCCTATATTTTCCTTCCAGCGCAGCGCCAGGCTGATAGGAAAAGGCTGCTGGCGCGTTCCAACTGTTCTCAATGGGTGGAAGAAAATGCGATGGTTGCCCCTCGTGCAGCGGTTGCCACATTTTCTCAGCGAGCCATGGGCTGTAAAGATCTTTAGCTGCGTCTCTCAATACCCTGTTCGAAGTCCGATATTGGTAGTAATTACGCCAGCCCGAGTCTGATCCTTCAGGTAAAAAGACCAGACGTTCCATTTCCCCCTGGAAATCTGCATCGTGATCCACAGAAAACAGATTACCATAATCATCGAAATCGAAGGCTTGGCAGTTGCGCAATCCGGTTGCGACTACCTCAAATTCACTCCCGTCGAGATTGCAACGCATGACTGCGCCAGTGTGAGGGTAAGCCCAGCGAATACCTTCCCGGGAAACCACGTTGAGACCGCGATCCCCCATGCTCCAATAGATCTTCCCGTCGTAACCGCGCACCACACAGTGCAGGTCGTGGTTGCCATAGCCTAAATGGTTTGCAAATCCGTGCACCAGACGCTCGTGTATATCCGCTCGACCATCCTGATCCGTGTCCGTCAGTTTCCAGAGGCTTGGAATGATGGTCGCATACACTGATTCACCGATGGGAGTAACGCTGTGCGCCACTCCAGTTGTGATTTCCTTAAAGTCATCGGCATACAATTGGGCATTCTCAAACACCCCGTTTTCGTTCTCGTCTCTTAAGGTAAAAAGCTTCTCGCTCCGGATTACCAAGTCTGCAAGATCCACAACACCATCGTTATTTTGATCCATGAAACCTTGAGATACTGCAATTTGCGGTGAGTAGTTTTCCCGCAGCCACGCTTCTTTAGCTTCCACCGTTGTTAAGGCCATATCTTCCTCATGCAGGTAGGGCGATTGCAACAAACTTACTTCTTCGGCCATTTGACGGTTTGTTTGCGTCACAAAGACCCTACCTTGACTGTCGACGCCCACGCCCATAACCCGTTCAAGCGCCAATAAATTGCCTTCCATCAAGGGAGTAGCCTCCAAGCCATCGAGCCCTTTGATTACTGGAGAGGCTGAATCCTCAGACTTTGTATTCTGCTCTGCAGCAACGACTCCCGTACAGAGGAATACGATATTAGTCAAAAGTGGAAATATAGGGGAAAATGATTGTTTTAGCAGCATAACACCTTCCTCAACTCTGACCCAAGCCCCTTCCATAGGCTAATCCAACAAATTCTGACTGTCAGAATTCTAGTGGAGTTACATGGCAGAGCCATCGAATCATCATTCTCCGAAACAACAATGAGAAGCTGTATTCTCCTGCCAAACCACCTATCAAATAACCTCGGGATCGTGAACGGTCTATTGACAAAAGACCGCAGCCGCATTGCATGTAGGGGTGCCTAAGCAGGCAAGCCCAGCCGTGTAGATTTTTTAAAATCCATGAAAACTCTATCTTATTTTACGACCATCAGTCTGGCTTGTTTTACCATGCTTTCGAGCCTGTCGGGTTCCGACCTTTTGTCGCTAATCGAAGACCGTAAAGAGAAAGAAGCGTCAATCTGGCGGCAGGAAACCCTAGCCCAGGAACACGACGAGGCCTTCATTCGGCTTTGGGATGAACTTCGAAGTTCCGATGAGCCCATCTCCGTGCTGCAGGCGTTTTCCTTTAAGCTTATCAAATTGGGCAACCTGTCCGATTCGACCCCCTTGGATCTTGGGATCGAGTCTCGAACCATGGGATCCGCCAACCGCACTATCCCCTGGCAACAATGGAGTAGGTGGCTCGGGCAAATGAAAGAGTATGGATACTCCCTCAACCAGAGCGAGTGGCACCACAAAAAATTTGTCGAGAACCCCGTCGGACAAAATCAGTCGATTTTTTCGTTTTCCCTGCACGTTGAACACCAGGTCTCTCAGCGACGGCTAATCGCCGATGGACGCATAAGGATCCTATGGGCGAAGGAAAAGAATGAAGACGGTATCTTCATTCCGGATACGATCGAAGTGACGGAACTGGAAATTCTTCAACGACTGGGCCAGCCCTTCTTTAAACGACTGGGGGTTTTTGATATCGCGCCACAGAAACGCGGGCCGGTTTTGGCCTATGATTTGGATAAGGATGGGTATTCCGAAATTCTCATCCCCGCGGCCAACCAGATCGCCTGGAACAACCAAGGTAACGGATTCCGTTTGGAAAGTCTTAACCCTGTTCCGCTTGTAAGCTGTCGTTCCGCGGTTCTTGGGGATTTTGATCGGGACGGAACCACAGATCTGATGCTCGACGGATCCGTCTACGAACAGAAATTCGCTCCCCCAAAGGTAGGCCTGTTTATCTATAAGGGTAACGACACCGGTAGATTTGAATCCGCGCCTCAGCAATTGGTTATCGATCCCTCGTTTCGGATTCAGTCGGATACTACCTTGACAGCTGGAGATATCGATGGAGACGGCGATCTCGATCTGTGGCTGGGGCAATACAAAGAACCTTACATCGCTGGTAACATGCCCACCCCTTTCTTTGACGCAAACGACGGTTATCCTTCTTACTTGTTGCTGAACGATGGGGATGGAGTTCATTTCAAGGAAAAGACCCGCGAGCTTGGTATTGCCGAAAAACAATTTCGCCGGGTGTTTTCCAGCTCGTTCTTCGACTACGACGATGATGGCGACCTGGACCTGCTCGTTGTCAGTGATTTTTCAGGGGTCGACCTGTATCGGAATAATGGGCAAGGGAAATTCGAAGACGTAACCGATGATGCCATCGATGTGCGTTTTCTATTTGGGATGGGGCATTCCTTTGCCGATTTTAATTACGATGGTCGCTTGGATATGTACGTCATTGGCATGACCTCAACCACAGCGAATCGACTGCATCTTATGGGAGCGAAGCGAGATGATTTTGCGGCGATCACTGAAATGCGTTTACCCATGACCTTTGGAAACCGGCTTTATATTTCTCAGGGCGATGGGTCCTTCAAACAACCTTCCTACAGTGATCAATTTGCCCGAACGGGTTGGTCCTGGGGCGTGGCAACGGTAGATTTTGATAACGACGGAGATATTGAAATCTACGTGGCCAATGGACACTATAGCCATACGACTGCTCGTGATTATTGCTCCAGTTATTGGACTGACGACGTCTACCGCGGATCTTCATTGGAAAATCCGCTATTCGACGATTACTTTAATGAGAAGTTGGCCTTCAGAGAGGATCAGGGGTTGTCCTGGAATGGGTTCGAGCATAACTTTCTCTACATGCCCATGCCTGATGGACGGGCGCGCAACGTCTCGTTTCTAGCTGGTGTGGCTTTGGAGGAAGATAGTCGCATGGTCATTGCCGACGATGTAAATCTGGATGGTAAACTGGACCTGATCATCGACTCCAATCCTCCAAACTGGAATGCTCAGACGGATGGAAGTTCGCTTGAAGTTTACTTGAACCAAACGCCTTCGACCGGGAATTTTATCGGCGTGAGGCTTCAAGACAAAGCAGGCGCGCCCTCATCAACCGCAGCCAAGATCGTCATCTCCACCGGAGGTCGGATTCAGGCAGCTGCCAATGTTAACGGCGATTCCTTCGAATCTCAACACGCTGCAACCAAGCATTTTGGCATCGGAAACAATGAGACGGTCGACTATATTGAAGTGACCTGGATGGATGGATCCCAAAAACGGGTTGAAAACCCGGCTGTAAACCAGTACCACTTGGTCGAATTTTCGTCTTCCGACTAGTGTGGTGTCCCAGAAATTCCTTATAAAAATACCGCAGCGATTTTTCAACCTCCTCAAGGCGGCGTAGGTCGCTTGGGCTTTTGGCCCTGGCGACCTGCGCTAACGCAGATCGGTCGAAAAAGCGCGCGGCCCGGAGGGCGAGGTGGCATTGATCACCCTGGCGGCGTTCGCTTTACAAACCAGGGCCTTTAGGCCCGTGCTGCGAAAAACAGCCTTGCCAGGCAATTCATGGCACGCTCGTATTTTTCAAGTTATTTCTGGGACACCACACTAAAACATCAACCGAGCAGAGAGCTCGAACCACCTCGGCGCTCCGATCCGATAAAGCGCTATATTGCCATCTGGATTTGTCTTTGCCGGTACCGGATCGTCGTTCGTGGTAATATTTCGAATACGCAATTGAAGGCGCAAATCGTAATCATCTAATACTCTCGTATTATAGGTAACCCAAGTGTCGATGTTGGTTTCGGTCGGCCCGAAATATTGAAAATCGTGATCGGGTAAGTAATTGCCATCAACTTCCTTAAACGCCGTTCCTACGATCACGTCGTCTTGCCAACGAACTCCAGCGCCCACTTCAAATCCAGACAACCAACCGTGGTCGGAATCGAATTCATAGTTCGTCACAAGGTTCCAACGCCACTTCCGAATCTCGGGAAGCGTTCCCCCTTGTGGCGCAGTTTTTATCGTGGTCGAGGATATGAGGCCCCCTGCCCTATCTTTGAGTTGGGAGTTTTCTTGAATCGAACCATCCGGTAGATAGGGATCAGGAACGATGAAAAGCTCACCCATTTGGGGATGACGAAAGATTTCGTTAGCAATCCTTATATTCTCAGCAGCCAAATCCGTCATCACGTTAGCCACCTTGACCACTGCTTTGACGGCGTTGAAGTGCAAGCGCCAATTCGTCGTGGGAGCGTAGGAGATTTCGTACTCCTCTCCCTCGGAATTCGTATCCTGAAAAACATTCATAGGAGATCCCGCATGACCTTCAGCTATCCATGTCGTCTCATTATTGGGCACGCCGACATCGATTGGCCTAAATTTCGCAGCTTCGAGAAACCCTGGCTTGAAGATAGAAGAGGTACTTTTGGTGCCGTCATACTTAACGTCCCACCCAGCAGCAGCCAGCTCAGCAGGCGTATTATTCTCCATAACCAGCTTCATAGAGTTATAGGGCCCCGGGATCGTACCCGTGATTACTTCATTTTCTTGATTGGTTTCGAATTTGTTGAACCTAAAGTGAAGTCTTTCGTCCAAAGCGCTAAACAAAAACCCGTATTCTTGGGTTACTCCGGTTTGTAACGGCGCGGCCTCGTTGAAGGTAGTGAAACCTTGGGCGCCTGCAGAAAAATTAGAGGAATCAACGTAATGAACACTTAAGCCCGTGCCTTCGGGTGTCCAGTTGTCCGGAAGATGATACACCGCACCAATACTGCTGGAATCTTCTTTGACTTCAACAAAGGGATCGTCGAGGGCTGGGACTCCATTAAAATGCCAGTTTGTCGCTGGATCTAATGGACTTACTCCCGTAGCCTGGGTCACCGCGTCAGTCCGCCAGGAAGCGGTCGTGACAAGGTTGTCGCCCAGAAAGTGACTCTGCAGGACCGCCACCTTGGACTCGATGGTCTCATGAGATCGAGGGTTGTACCAATTAAAAGCCTGACCGGGATTGTCCTTGTTTTCCCAGTAGGTTTCGAATTCGACGGATTGTTTTTCCATCCGACCTGGATTTGCAAAGGCATTCCAAAGTAGCGCATTGTCCGTAGTATGTGGGGTTTGACGTACACTAACCCCTTGGATACTAATATCTTGTACGCTAGTCGCGTTGAGCATGGATGGACCCAATGCTTGGTAGTTAGCCCGACGAATCCGGCCTCTCCATCTTGGGCTTGCCCCCCATTCTTCGGCCTGCGCGGTACCGGGGCCTCCAAAAGCGACATTATCATAAAAACTTGGACCTCCTGCCGCATGCGGGCGATTAGGTAACAATTCGGAGTACGATTGGTCTTGATATACGGCGGTCAAGGTATGCCTTCCAAGATGACGCAACCAACTACCTTCGTCCCATCCTTCTTGGAAATCGTATTTAGCGAAGCCGATCACTTGGGTGGACTCCCGGTACCTTACTCTGGACTGGGTATAACCCCGCCCCCCAATCATCGGCCGTCCAACATTTGGATTGGGCGTTCCGTCCAGCATGACCGTATTAATATCGACAGATAATTGGTTGGCGCTGGAAGCGGCGTTGGCTTCCGAAAGGTTAGCCACCCAATATTGATCGTAGTAGGAAATTTCGACACCAATGTTGTTATCCAGCCATGTTTTCTCCAAGGAAATATTCTTAACGTTGAAGTCCTGCTGATGGATTGAAGAAGGTCCCGTCAGGCTATGCTTGCGGTAGTCGAATATGTTTCGATCCGTTATCTGTGGATCATAATAAAATCTCCGTTCCCCCGCTGGGATATCCGGTCTGGTTCCGACAATATAATCCGGATCCCTAGCATATAGGGCGCGAACTCCGTTGCCCATTCTCATATATACATCCTGCATTGCGCCACTGGCAGTCAGTGGGTTATCAGGAAAAGACGCCTCAGTTCTTCCAGCCTGCTGTCTACGGACGCCAGCCTGTATAACGGCGTAACCATTGTTCCCTGCAATCGGGCTGTTAGGGTCATCGAAGATGGTCATTGGATGGCCATTTCTCGCCATATCACCGAGCTGTCTTGTCAGCCCCGTTAGCTCTGTTATCATTTTAAGATCCGTGACGAGCGCGCCATCTCTAAACCATTCTGTGGTTATTGGGTTGTAGAGAAATTTCCCATTATCAAACCAAGGAGTAATACGGTCCGTTGGCAATCCCAGGTTTGGCCGGCTCCCATCGCCATCGCCTTGTTCGTAATTTGCCCTGATGATCATGTTTTCCATGGGGCGCCAAGTCCCAGCGATAAAGTGGCGTTCTTCATCAAAGAATGCATGTTCCTGCTCATAATCTTTATTGGAATCCAAAATTGCCACACGAATAGCTAAACGATCTTCAATAAGGACTTTGTTGTAATTAATCGACGTCCGCACAGTTCCGAACTCGTCATATTTGAAATTGACCTCCCCGAAGTCATCATGGGTCTGGGCCTCGTCTATGGTAGAGTTGATAATCCCACCGGGGCTACCAAGACCGAAAAGCGAGGCGTTCGGACCACGGTTAATCGTTACAGTACTTGTATTGTAAGGATCAAAGGCTATATCACTGATAAAATAGTCTCGAGCCAGGTCTGCCTTACTCATGCCGCGTACACGCGTATTCAACTGTGGTTCCCGGCGGGCGCGTTCCATTCGGTTCGTTCCGCCACCCAACTCGCCGAAGGTCGCAGAGCCGGACACTCCATAGGCTTCGGTTCCAGTGGTGTAAGTGAGCAATTCATCAAATGCAGTGGCGCCTGTATCATCCAAAAAATCTTTGGTTAGAACTTGGACGGAGCTCGCGATGTCCCTCACCGCCGAATTCAGCCGCGTGCCAGCGAGTGTGTTGCCAGCCAGGTAACCAATGCCGCCTTCGGCGGAAACGGTAAACGGAGTTAGCTCGAAGATCTGCTCATCGCTATCCTCCTCTGTCTGAGCCCAGGCGGGAACGACAAGGGCGAACATCAATATAGATATCCTTGCTCGTATTAATAATTGTGTTGTCTTAACCAGTAGGTGGGGAGAATTCATAGCGATTAGTGGTTAGTTTATAGGGTTAGTTTATAGGGTTAGTTTATAGGGTTAGTTTATAGGGTAGTTTATAGGGTTAGTTTATAGGGTTAGTTTATAGGGTTAGTTTATAGGGTTAGTTTATAGGGTTAGTTTATAGGGTTAGTTTATAGGGTTAGTTTATAGGGTTAGTTTATAGGGTTAGTTTATAGGGTTAGTTTATAGGGTTAGTTTATAGGGTTAGTTTATAGGGTTAGTTTATAGGGTTAGTTTATAGGGTTAGTTTATAGGGTTAGTTTATAGGGTTAGTTTATAGGGTTAGTTTATAGGGTTAGTTTATAGGGTTAGTTTATAGGGTTAGTTTATAGGGTTAGTTTATAAGCCGAATTTTAGTTTTATTTACTGGCTTCATCGCGTCGATAAAGTCTAATTCTGACCGTCAGATTGAAGGCCGAATAAATTCAGACAGTCAGAATTATTGGGGAAAAGCCTATTTTCTCCCGCTCCCCACGTCACCATTTAAAAACTACGAAACGATTCTTCGCATGGTTGGCCCATCGATCCAACGAGCGGGGATCCCCGTTATCACTTTAGTCTCCGGTATCCCATAATCATTGCGGTGCAACTTGGCAATCAGATGCTCCACAGACTTCCGTCCAATTTTTCGAGCGCGTAAATCCAGTCCGCTAACCGGTTCGGTACTCAAGGTAACGTTGAGACTGCAAAACCCGTGGGTTTCAGGAATCTTCAGCCCCATGGAATCCATCCAGTACTTCACTTGGTGGCGATGGCAAAGCACGACATCGGGCTGGTTCTTCTCGAACCAATTCTTGAATGCGGCCTCATTAAAATCGTCAACGATGTGCGGCTCAACGGGATCAAAGCCGTCAATGTGCAAATTGAACATTCGAAACGCCCCCTCCCAGCGATATAACAAGCGTCGATCTAGTTCGCCATCGACCACGAATCCGGGCCGCTTGTACCCGTATTCGCGAATTTGAGACATCGCTAGCATCATAGATCCGAAATAGTCCGGGCAAACCAAATCCAAAGCAGGCTTTTCGATAATATAATCGGTATACACGCCGGTGTAGTGATCCCAATTCAGCAATGAGATTTCGGGAGACCCCCAAGCAGGAAGCACTAGCAAACCTTTGATTCCTCTTGAGTGGAGAATGTCGTCCAGTCGCGAGACCGAAAGGTTTTCCTTCGGGAGTACGAACACTTCGGTTTTAAAACCCAGCTGATTGGCCTTATCCTTAGCGCCCTCCAACAATTGGCTGTTGAAGCGTACATCTGCGCCGGTTCGCTTCTCCATGCCCTCAAAATCGACTACAGCGAGTACCCCCTGAAACGCTGTCACCCCCTTTCGCCTCATCTCAGACATCAAAGCGCCCGCCAAGGGATTGTATCGGTAGCCTGCCTTTTCAGCCGCCTTAAGCACCCTTTTGCGCGTTTCCTTCTTTACTCGAGGATTTTTTCTAAGCGCATCCGAGACCGTCGTGTGGGAAAGCCCCAATGAACGGGCCAGCTCTCTTACAGAACTCATAGCTAAGGGTATCTTAACGCGGAGGAAAGGGTCAAACCGGAATGTCACTTAGTTAAGCGACTTCTGGAATGTTCGATCATCTCGGAGAAGGAAGGGGTCAAGCCGTAAAAAGTTATGCCTTACAGGGTCAGTCGTCTTGTAAAAGTGTATGGAGTACAACGGAATACAGTTTTTAAGACCTGACCCTTTTCTTTCGGAAGGCATCACTTTTCTACGGCATGACCCCGGCTGGCGCCTATACCATCTGCCTCCACAATCACGCTTAACTAAGGACCTTTCGGGTCAAGGTGATTTTGTGAGATATGGGCGCTAACCGAAGAAGCGCTTCGAAAGGTGATCGAGGAAAGTCCCCGAAAAGCAAAATACAAAGCAAAACCAGTTACATTTAAGGGCAATGGGCTATCAAAAGAATTCCGAGGAGCCACCTGGGATAGAATGCGCGATGCAGCCTACGAAAATCACGGTAGATGAATCACCTTCATAGTTATTTTTCAGCCTTAAACCAATTTAATCACTCTTCGACAGGTCGGAGATTCCCAGCTCACCGCGAAACATGGGGCTGGCGCAAATTTCGAGGATCAGGTCCTTAAAGCCGGCTTTATTCTCGAGGTAGGTTTTTGCGATATCCTCGGCCATGATTTGCTCGGCAAAATTGAGCGGGTGGCCCAGCGCGTAAGTAAATAGCTTTCCGGTCAAGATGCGAGCAAATTGATCAGCACGATTCATCAGAACCTCTTTTAGTTCTTCAGCTCCGTCGAATGAACCGCCCGGCGTCTCTCCCCTGGCTTCTATGGGTTGGCCATTGCGGTATTGCATGCGAAGGGCGCCGACGGCATTAAAATGCTCCAGGCCCATTCCCCAGGGATCGATTTTTTTATGACAATCATTGCAGGACTCCACTTCCCGATGCTTGGCCAGCATTTCCGAAATGGTTTTTGTACCGCGAACATCGGGTTCGATCGGTTTGACATCGACTGGTGGCGGAGAGGGGGGATCACCGAGGATGTTTTCCAATATCCAGACCCCTCTTATGACCGGTGAGGTGCGGGTGCCGTTGGAAGTGATTTTTAAGATGCTGGCCTGCCCCAGCAATCCTCCGCGTGGATTGTCCTTCGATAAATTAACTTTACGGAACCTACTGCCATTAACTCCATCAATCTGGTAGTGCTTGGCCAGGCGTTCGTTGATCAAAATGAAATCCGAATCTAGAAAGGTGCTTACCGGCATATTTTCTTTGAGTATCCGTTCGAAGAATACCTCGCTTTCCTTCCGCATTAAGCCTTCCAGCAATGGATCGTATTCCCTGTAGAATTTGGGATCCGGCCTCATCTCGCCAATATTTTTCAGTTCCAGCCATTGTGCGGTGAAGTCTTCAATGAACCGGTCCGATTTTTCATCAGCCAGCATGCGATGTGCCTGTTTTCGAATGACTTTTGGCTCCAGGAGTTTTCCGGTTTCGGCCAGGCGCAGCAGTTCGTCATCGGGCATGGAATTCCATAAAAAGTAGGAGAGGCGGCTGGCCAGAGCCCATACATCTCTGCCATCTCCCTTATGGTGATTAAAAAGGAAGCGGGGTGAACATAGGACGCCCTCGACCACGTTGCGCATCGATTCTACCTCGCCGAGGCCCTCTTCCAAACCGGCCTGGTAAAGCCGGATAAAATTTTCCACCGTAGTTTCGGGTACGGGACGCCGAAAGGCACGAAAGAGAAAGTCTTCGATTCGAGAGCTAAAATCCTTTTCAGTTATTCGCTTTTTCATCCCCAGCAGTTGTCGTTGTGCCATGGATGGCCAGGAATCCAGGACGGGACCGGTCACCTCGATATCTCTTACGTGCAGCAGGTCTGCCACCAGCCTTTCCTCGTGCCCCACTTTGGCAATGGGAGATCGGTTCAAGATGGCGCCCGAGGCATAGTGAATCATTATATTTTCGCCCTTTTTGAGTCGCACCTCCACCTCGTCGGACTCCACTTTGTCGCCCACGTAGAAAAATCCTACTCTGCGTCCCGGAACCGAAGCGGCGTCCATGTGCCGCGCCTCCGAAGCCTGAATGGCGACGATGGCCACCAACCGCAGCTCGTCATTGGAGCGTCTTTCCCGCTTCTTCAGGGATTCCTCGTAACTTTCGTCGACATAGGTGTATTCGATTCCACGCTCTTCAAGTACCGTACGGTAATCCTCGGCAAACGCCCTGACTCCAATGCGATAGATGCCGTCCTGAGGTACCACAAAACCCTTGGGCCACATCACGTATTTGCGATCCCGGTTGGAGGAGGTCACTACAAAGCCGTCTCGTTTCTCTACATTACCTCCGTGATCGACCCCTGAAACCACCGTAAAATCTTTGCGGTGCGGCAGCAAGGGTTCCAGTAGGCGCGGAACTCTATTTTCGTCCTTTTTATGGATGCCACGCGCCTGGGTACATGCTCAGGAATGTGCCGATACAAACGAGGCGCTTGCGGGCCTCTGCCAGGGGTTTTACCGTTGCTGCCGCTGCTGGTAAGGGCAAAGAATTCAGGAAGGGCAGGGCCATCAAGCCTCCCGCACCGTGGAGGAACTGTCTTCGATTGAGAGTTATTAAATTTCCAATCAGCCGACTACCGTAAACGAAAGCGCCGCATTGGTCAAATAAACTAATTTTCCAACTACCTGAGGTTGGATCCCATTTAGTAGTTGAAGAAATTTCGGTGCGCATATTACCTAAATTAACCCCGGTTTTTTCATGATAACCCGATCTACCAGGCCCAAATTCGCAATCTGCAGATTGCCTGGTTTGGCGGCAGCGGTTTTGATTCGAGTCTTCCTACCCGTACTTTATTGCGGAAATACCCTGTTGGGCGAGTCCCCCCTGAAAAATCTGGTAAGCCAATATTGCATCAGTTGCCACAATCCCGAGGAAAGGAAGGGAAAACTCGACCTCGAAAGCATACTCGAAGTGGACCTGAGCCAGCATATTGAAGTTTGGGACGAAGTGGCCTGGATGTTACGTGAGAGGGAGATGCCACCCGAAGATGAGCCGGACGAACCGCGTCCCAGCGAGGCCGAATACGAAACTAGTGTAAATTGGCTCGATCGGGCTCTGGAGAATTTGCATGCCGGAGATCATTCCTCCGTAGCGATTTCCTCCAAGTTAGCGGTTGTGGATAAATTTTGTATCAGTTGCCATAACCCCCAGGAAAGAAAAGGCGACATGGACCTCGAGGCCATTCGATTTGACGATGTTCTGCAGCATGCGGAAATTTGGGAGAATGTGATCACCCGGCTCCAATCCCGCCAGATGCCTCCTCCGGATAGAAAACGACCGAACGAGGCGACCTATGAAGCCCTAGTAGCCAATTTGTCGAATACCTTGGACGAGGCGGCCAATCAGAATCCCCAGCCGGGGCGAACGGAAACCTTTCGGCGCTTGAATCGCACGGAGTATCAAAACGCCATTCGCGACCTCTTGGCGCTGGAAATCGACGCGGCAAATTTACTGCCTAAAGACGAGGAAAGTTTTGGATTCGATAATGTCACCGTCGGCACCTTATCGCCCAGTTTGCTGGATCGCTATATTTCCGCCGCTCAAAAGGTTAGCCGTCTGGCGGTGGGAGCTTCCCATGATAAACCCCGAGGCGACACCTTTCGCATGCCGGCCGATTATACGCAGGAAAAGCACGTTGAAGGCCTTCCCCTCGGCACTCGTGGCGGGACCCTATTGCCTTATACCTTTGCGCAGGATGGCGAATACGAAATCGAAATCAGGCTTATGCGGGATCGCAATGAGCATGTGGAGGGACTCAGAGGACCCCATGAAATGGAGATTCTTCTCGATAAAGAAATTGTGCAACGGTTTACGATTGAGCTACCCACGGACCGCCAGGATCACAGTGCGGTGGACAAACATCTTAAGACCCGCATTTTCGTTAAGGCCGGGCCGCGCAACCTGGGGGTAACGTTTCTCAAATATACCTTCTCATTATCGGAAAACAAACGGCAGCCATTCGAGGCGCATTTCAATTATCATCGCCACCCGCGTCTGTCCCCAGCCGTTTATCAGATTTCCATCACCGGGCCCTACCGCGGTCAAGGAGCTGACCGTACCCCAAGTCGTGAGAAAATTTTCATCCGCTATCCGAAAAAGCCGGGTGAGGAAGAAACCGTCGCCCGAGAAATTCTGGCCAACCTCATGCGACGCGCTTACCGCCGTCCCATTTCCGAGGTGGATCTGAGGCGCCCGATGTCCTTTTACCGGGAAGAGGCCAAAGGAGCTGGTTTTGAAGCGGGCATCGAAACCGCGCTCAGTTCCATACTGGTCAATCCCGAATTTATTTTCCGCATCGAAAGAGAGCCCGACCACGTAAAACCGGGACGAGCTTACCGAATCAGCGATCTCGAATTGGCTACCCGTTTGTCATTTTTCATTTGGAGTAGCATACCGGATGATGAATTGCTGGCGGAGGCCATAGAGGGGAATCTCAGTCAGCCCGATGTCCTGGAGAAACAGGTGCGCCGGATGTTGGCTGATGGGCGTTCCTCCAACCTGGTAAACAATTTCGCCGGGCAATGGCTTCACTTGCGCAATCTTGAATCGATCGTGCCCGACCTCAGGTTGTTTCCGGATTTTGATGACAATTTACGCCAGGCATTTCGCCGGGAGACCGAACTATTTATCGAGAGTGTCCTACGGGAAGACAGAAGCGTGCTGGACCTGCTCAAAGCCAACTACACTTACCTCAATGAACGCCTGGCTCATCACTACGGCATTCCCCATATTTTCGGCAGTCGTTTTCGGCGGGTAGAACTGGACCCATCGTTTAAGCGGGGTGGCCTTCTTCGGCAAGGCAGCATTTTGACCGTAACTTCCTATGCGACCCGCACCTCACCGGTAATTCGAGGCAATTGGGTTTTGGAAAATATCATAGGTACGCCACCACCACCGCCACTACCCGATGTGCCGGCTCTGGATGAAAACAGAGTGGATGCCTCGCTTTCTGTGCGGAAGCGCCTGGAAATGCACCGGGCCAATCCCGCATGCGCCACTTGTCACAACCTCATGGATCCCATCGGGTTTGCCCTGGAGAATTTCGATGCCACCGGCCGGTGGAGAGACTTCGAAAACGGCGAAGCTCTAGACGTCTCGGGAGGGCTTCCGGATGGCAGCGTTTTCGAGGGGGTTGCCAACCTGGAGGACGGCTTGCGGGAGCGGCCCGAACTTTTTGTTCGAACTTTGAGCCAAAAATTGCTTACATTCGCGTTAGGTAGGGGAGTGGAGTTTTACGACGCCCCAGCCATTCGTGATATTGTTAGAGAAGCAAAAGCCAATGAATACCGATTTTCTTCCATCATCCTGGGGATAACTCAAAGTGTTCCTTTTCAAATGAGGACCAAGTTGGAAGAGGAATATGCCTCCACCCGGATTATAGACAAA
This sequence comes from Opitutales bacterium, assembly GCA_965250065.1. Taxonomy (GTDB): domain Bacteria; phylum Verrucomicrobiota; class Verrucomicrobiia; order Opitutales; family UBA2995; genus JAABVD01. The sequence goes on along the minus strand of OZ252288.1, from coordinate 2,449,838 downwards.
ATAACGCCATGAGATTCATCACCAAAAGATCCATTCCACGAAGAACCTTTCTCAAGGGGGTGGGGGGCACGCTTGCCCTGCCGCTTCTCAATGCAATGGTGCCGGCCTCTACAGCCCTGGCTAAAACCCCGGCAAATTCCGTCCGCCGTCTGGGCTACGTCTTCATGCCCATGGGTTGTGACCAGTCGCGCTGGACACCACAAAGTGAAACAACCCTGGAAAAACTTTCACCGATTCTCGATTCCCTGGCGCCGGTCAAGGATCAGGTTACGGTTTTATCCAACATGGAACTGAGGAGCGCCTATCCCGGTTCACACGCCACCTCCAATTCCTCCTTCCTCAGTTGCGCCAAAGCAAAAGTCACCGAGAGTTCCGATTATTATCTTGGTACCACCGTCGACCAGCTTGCGGCCCAACAAATCGGTCAGGAGGCCCAACTGCCGTCCCTGGAACTGGCCATGGACCTGCTTCAAATAACCGGTCAGTGTGACAATGGCTACGCCTGCGTCTATCAAAACAACCTTTCCTGGTCTTCGCCCACCACACCACTGCCGGCGGAAGCGCATCCGCGCATCGTGTTTGAAAATTTGTTTGGGGAGGGCGGCACTCCGCAAGAACGCAGTGTTGCCCTGCGTAAACGAGGTAGTCTACTCGACTCAGTTGCCGACAGCATTCAGCGCTTGAAACGCGACCTGGGCCCGAGCGATCGATCGCGGCTTTCCCAATACCTGGAGTCCATTCGAGAAGTGGAACGGCGCATACAACAAGCTGAGTCGGCTTCCAAAGATAGCCCCTTGCCCGACCTCGATCGTCCGCTGGGAGTTCCCGCTGCCTACGCTGATCATGCCCGGCTCATGTTCGACCTTCAACTGCTGGCCTATCAAGGTGACATCACCCGCATATCCACTTTCCAGATCGCGCGGGAAACCAGCAACAGATCCTATCCCGAAATTGGGGTTCCGGACCCACACCACCCCCTCTCACACCATGGCGACCACCCCGCAAAAATAGAGCGGATGTCCAAAATCAATGCTTTCCACGTCTCTCTGTTTGCCGAATATCTTGGAAAACTCAAAGCAACTCCGGAAGGAAATGGATCGTTGCTCGATAATGTTCTCATCCTCTATGGCAGCGGTATAGGAAATCCCAACGTGCACGACCACACCAATCTTCCCGTCATTGTGGCGGGCGGAGCGTCTGGCGGCATGAAAGGAAACCGGCACATCCGTTTCCAAGAAGCAACCCCACTGGCAAACCTGCATCTCACTTTACTCGACAAAGTGGGCGTCGAGTTGGATTCCTTTGCCGATAGTACCGGAAAAGTCGCCGAACTCTTCCAGCCTCTGTCGGTTTAACCCGCATTCGCTCGGTAGTGAGATATGTGGGTTAACTTCAATCATTCTCAAAGCGTAAAACGCGCCGTGAAAGCGCATCTTTTTCTGGGCCTTGGTCTGCTGCTCAGTCTGAAAGTCCAGGCGGGGCAAGGTTCATTGGCCGATGCTGTGGAAAAGGGGGAATCCTTTCGAATTCAGGCGCTTCTTTCCCGGGATATTGACGTTGACGAGCCGCAGATTGATGGCATGACGGCGCTGCATTGGGCTGCTTACCATGATAATGCCGACTTGGGGAAAATCCTACTCGATAGGGGCGCCAGCGTTACGGGCGAAAATCGATATGGCATTGCGCCGCTCTATCTGGCCTGCCTCAACGGAAATGCCAAGCTGGTGCGGCATTTGCTGGAAGCCGGCGCCGATTCCAATACGACAATCCGGGGAGGTGAGACCGCCTTGATGACGGCAGCTCGGACCGGCAACCTTGGGGCGGTGGAAGCCCTGCTCGAAGCGGGAGCCAATGTGCAGGCCAAAGAACGCCAAGGCCAAACCGCCATCATGTGGGCTGCGGCGCAAGGACACGTGGAGGTGATTAGAGCTCTCCTGGAAGCCGGGGCTGATTTTTTAACACCCTTGCCTTCTGGATTTACCCCGTTCTATTTCGCGATCCGGGAAGGACATGGTGATGTGGTTGACTTGTTGATCGCGGCTGGCGCCGTTGCCAACGGAGCGATGAATTTCGCGAAATCTTCCAATAAAGGTCCCCTGAACGGAACGAGTCCGTTGATTTTAGCCATAGAAAACGGCCATTACGATCTGGCCGTTGAATTGCTTGATGCCGGCGCCGATCCCAATGACCAGCGAACCGGTTACACCGCTCTCCATACGCTTACTTGGATACGCAAACCCGATATTGGCGAGTCCATCCGTGGAGCTCCTCCACCCAGGGGCTCGGGAAAAAGAAACAGCGAACAATTTGTGCGCGAACTGGTGGTGCGAGGCGCCGACGTCAATGCACAGATTACCCAAGGCCGAGGAGCTGGGAGGGGACGCGTAAGCCAGATCGGGGCGACTGCATTTTTTATGGCTGCGGACAGAGCAGATCTTCCCTACATGAAACTCCTTTTGGAACTCGGGGCGGATCCCTTCATTGCCAATGAAGACGGTTGCACTGCGCTGATGGTGGCAGCCGGTATCGGAAGTACAGCCCCGGAGGAAGAAGCGGGCACGGAATTGGAATGCCTTGAAGCGGTAAAATTCCTCGTGTCTTTAGGCGCCGATATCGATACCGTCGATGCCAATGGTGAAACCGCCATGCATGGAGCCGCTTACAAGAATGTGCCTGCCGTAGCGAGGTACCTGCATGAACAGGGGGCTGATATTCGAATTTGGAATAGTAAAAATAAAATGGAGCGGACCCCGCTTTTAATTGCTGAAGGGTATCGACCGGGAAACTTCAAGCCTTCTTTTGCTACCGTCGATGCCATTACCGAGATAATGCTTGCCCAAGGAGTCGAGCCACCTACCGGGCCTAAACCCAAGCATTCGAACTACAACGACCAATAGGTAATCATTTCTCCGCTAACGCTAACCCGCATGAACACTGAACTCATACCGCTGAACTGTCGAACTTGGGTTAGGTCAGAATGGCATCTAAGTTAAGGCCAGTTATTGAAAAATTGCGAACCAAGGCCGGCGTCGGGGTCCTTCTTTGCACGCCCGTCGGGGTCCTTCCTTGCACGCCCGTCGGGGTCAGTCGTTGATTTTTGACATGTCCCCATGTTGAAAATAAATGCCTGACCCCCTTTCCCGCGTGACCCCTTCCGAACGCTCGGTAGACCCCTTCCTCCGCTCCTCGGTAGACCCCTTCCGGACGCCTATCCCCGCAACCAAACTTTCTTAATCTTTACCTCATCTGCTTTCAGGTTGAGACTGGTGGCAAAGTTAATCTTTTCCACAGGTGTTTATGATGCGAATAACCCGATTCTTGGTAGCGTTGACTTTATTCTTCACCCTGACCAGTGCAGCGCAAGCCCGCCGCCCCAATATCATTGTCATAATGGCGGACGATATGGGCTTTGAGGCCCTGGCCTGTAACGGCAGCACGACCTATGCAACTCCAGCTTTCGACCGCATTGCCGCGCTGGGTATGCGATTTACGCGCTGTTACTCGCAACCGGTATGTACCCCGTCGCGGGTCAAGATCATGACCGGGCAGTCGAATGCGCGAAACTACGTTTCATTTGGAGTGCTGCGGCCAGGCGAAGTTACTTTTGGTAACGTCCTGAAAGATGCCGGCTACAAAACCTGCATTGCGGGCAAGTGGCAGTTGTCGGGCAATGCGGACAAAAAGAAAACAGGTATGTGGTGGCAGGATTGTGGTTTTGATGAAAGCTGCATGTGGGCTTATGCGCATTATTTGAAGCCGAATGACCTCGAGCATTATTTGGCAACCAGCTCCTTGAAGAAAGGGAAGACCTCCTCGCGATTCTGGAATCCATCCATTCTGAAAAACGGGGTCTATCAACCGTCTACCGACGAGGCTTTCGGGCCGGATATTTATTCCGGTTACGTCCTGGATTTTATCGAGCGAAACAAGGAGGAGGAGTTTTTTGTCTATTACCCGATGGCCTTAACCCACGGACCCTTCGTGCCGACTCCGCATTCCCAGGATTTTCCAAACCGGGATAAGTTCTCCAGTGATAAAAAATACTTTGGTGATATGGTGCGATATACCGGGTACATCCTTGAGCGTATCATCCAGAAGCTGGAGGAGACCGGCATCGCCGAGGATACCTTGGTTCTCTTTACCGCCGATAATGGTACCGGAAGAGGAATGGTAAGTTGGCTGGGCGATCGCCTGGTGACCGGAGGCAAAGCCTTCCCGGTCGATGCGGGTACCCATGTGCCCATGCTCGCTTACTGGAAAGGTACGATTGAACCGGGATCGGTTTGTCACGACCTCATCGATTTTAGTGATTTCCTTCCCACGGTCTGCGCAGCAGGTCAGGGGAAACTCCCGGCCGACCGAGTGCTTGATGGACGCAGCTTTCTGCCGCAACTCAGGGGCCAAACTGGTAACCCGCGCGACTCGGTGGTTATCCATTATGACAAAGATCCCGATTTTTCGGAGCCCAAGTTCAGGCGGGTGCGTTTCGCTTATGACGGGAAATATAAGCTGTATCTCGACGGGCGGATGTTTGAAGTAGCGCGGGATTATCTGGAGCAGTCACCACTCGATTTGCTCCAGGCGAGTTCGGAAGTTCGAGCGGCCCGGGTTCGCTTGCAGGAAGCATTGAACAGACTACCTGAATGGAACCCGGATAATTCGACTTTCAAGGGGAAACCGTCGGTGAATTTTCAAAAGTTTCTGGAACTTCAATCCAAGTTGGCGCCATCGGGGACAAAGAAATGATAGGTAGCCGATTTTTGACCATTGTCATGCTCACCAGTTGGCTGGGTTTGTTAGCCGCAGACCGCCCCAATATCATTTTGTGCATGGCCGATGACCAAGGCTGGGAGGAAACCGGTTATTATGGTCATCCAGTATTAAAGACTCCTACGCTGGACAAAATGGCGGAGTCGGGATTGCGCTTGGACCGCTTTTACTCGGCCGCACCCAATTGTGGTCCTACCCGTGGCAGTGTCATGACCGGACGCAACGCCAACCGCTTTGGATTGTTTGGGCCGAACTGGGCCATGCGGCCGGAGGAAAACACCTTGGGGAACCTCATCAAGACGGCCGGTTACGCAACCGGTCATTTTGGCAAGTGGCACCTAGGACCGGTAAAAGCGGGAGCGCCGAACAACCCGGGTGCGGCAGGATTTGATGAATGGTTATCGCACGACAACTTTTTCGAAATGGATCCGGTTCTGGTTCGCAATGGAGCTCCTCCCGAAACCTTTAAGGGGGAGAGTTCTGAAATTATAGTGGAGGCCGCGATTGATTTTATCGAACGCGCCACGGAGGCAAATAAACCGTTCTTTACCATCGTTTGGTTTGGTTCACCCCACGGCCCCTACCTTGCTACGGAGGAAGACCGGCGGCTCTACGCCGGCATAGTTTCCGAAGCGCTGGCCGATCGTTATGGCGAGATAACGGCCATGGACCGCGCCATAGGTATGTTGCGCGACGCGTTGGGTGATTTAGGTGTCGCTGATAACACCCTGCTCTGGTTTTGCAGTGATAACGGTGTGCCAAAAACCGTTCGCTATCAGCCTGTCTTAAAAGGAAGCAAGGGCACTCTTTATGAGGGTGGGGTGCGTGTGCCGGGCATTATCGAGTGGCCGGAGCGCATTCAAGAACCACGCATCAGTTCCATTCCTGGGGTTACCAGCGACATGCTTCCAACCTTATGCGAACTGCTTGGCATCCCACTTCCGGATCGTCCTTTGGATGGTATCAGCTTGGTGGACTTACTGGATGGAAAAATGACCTGGAGGCCAACTCCGATCGCCTTCTGGAAATACGAAAGCGGCAAAGAGAAAAAGGGAGAGCGTTGGCTCGCCGCAGAAATCCAAAAAGGCACCACTCCCACTGTCCGCAATCCCGGCATCGATTTTCTCAACTTCAAACACCCGGTGGCTAAAACAAAGGACTTCGGTGGAGACGCCGCAATCATGGATAACCGCTACAAACTCCTACGGCCAAAAAAAAGTGAAGTGGAATTATACGATATTCTGGAGGACCTAGGCGAAACCCAAAACCTGGCCAAAACCAAACCTCAGGTAGTTGAGTCTCTTTCCAGAAAACTCTTGAATTGGCAGGCATCGGTGGAGCTCAGCTTAGCCGGTTCGGATTATTAGTGTGGTGTCCCAGAAATAACTTCTAACAATACCGCAGGCCGACACCCCGCCATCTTGCGCGCCCGTCGGGGTCATTCCTTGCACGCCCGTCGGGGTCAGTCGTTGATTTTTGACATGTCCCCATGTTGAAAATTGATTCCGCTGAAAAACCCCCATTTTTACGAAATCGTAACTACTCAGGTATCTTCAACAATTGTCCGCATGGATGTTTTATTGATAACATTTTACGAAACTGTAGGAGGGGGTTTATCCCCCGATCTCCCAAATGGTCTCACCGCAATCGGGGGATAAACCCCCTCCTACAGTTCTCTCAATCACCATCCCATGAAAATTTTCTCGTTTCTTCTTTTTATCTTTTTGCCTTCATCCTTTATCCCCTTGAAGCAAAGCCCAATTTCATTCCTTGCACGCCCGTCGGGGTCAGTCGTTGATTTTTGACATGTCCCCATGTCGAAAATAAATGCCTGACCCCCTTTCCCGCGTGTTCCTCCGCGACCCAGAAACCGGGATTTGAAACTTCATTTCGAACCATCGTAGGAGCGGCTTTACGCCGCGATCCCATTGTAGGAGCGGCTTTACGCCGCGATCCCATTGTAGGAGCGGCTTTACGCCGCGATCCCACGAAACAGCCTCGAAGCAATCGCGGCGTAAAGCCGCTCCTACAACTTAAACCCATTACTCTAGAGCCTACCCCAGAAACCGGGATTTGGGTAGACCCCTTCCGAACCATTAAAATAACCAGGGCCGCGCTTGTTTGATGGCAAGATTACCCTCGGCGGTAACCTTGTATTCTATCTCCATGGCAAATCGCTCCTCGGCAGGCGGATTATACAAAAGCTTAAACTCCTCATGGATCGTTTCCAGATAGGATCTTAGTTGATTGAGATGTTGCTGGCTCATCAACAACTGGCCGGCGGGAACCTGATTGGAAAAGCGAACCACCGTATAGTTGTTGGCGTTGCCAGCATCGAGAAGAATCTCCTCTGGAATGGACTGGGCTTCCGGGTTGGTTACGAGGTCCTCACCAATCTGTGTGTTGAGATAATAATTACCAGTAGTCTGATAGATGGGATCATCGCTCACCGCGACACCGTTAGCCTGTTCGTCGCTGAAATTCGGGTGAAGCAGCATCCCCATGGCCGCTGCAAACTGGTCAATGCGATAAAAATCGCGTTCTTCAAAAGCGCGAAAGTTCCAGAGACTGGCGTAGACTTGCTTGATAGATTTTGAAAGGTGGCCCTCGTGAGGATGATGCGTATAGGAGTCGTAGAGACCTGCACCGCTAAAACCCGGAAGGTCTTCGTTGTTAGTACTGGAACGACAACGAATAGATGTCCCCTCCGGAAATGAAAGTTGAAGGGCTGTCAGCTCATCAATCATCCACCCGGGCATGAGTCCGTCTTTGACAGTCTCGCGAAAAGCAGCCAGCATTGCGATACGTGTATCCACAATGGCAATAAAGTCTGGATCTTCCAGCATATCCGACACTGCCGTGTAGAAGTCGTTGAACTTCATGAACTCATCGTAGAAGTAGAAAGGTAAGCCGAAACCATCTGGAATAAGACCCTCTGGAAATCCAAACGTTCTTAAAGTAGCCAGATTTGCAGCTTTAACTCCAAAGGCATCGGAATCGTTAAAGCCAAACCCCGAAAGTGCTCGAAACCCTGTAATGGATAGATTTCGATCAGGGACTTGTGGATCAGTCGGTCGGAGGTCCTCAAAATGCGCATTTACTTCCTCCAGGGTTGCCTCGCGGATATCATACCCATCCGTGCGAACATTGAAGTAAACATAATTGCCGATAAGGTCTCCGATGACTTCATCCTCAAGCGCTCCAGGAATGTAAGCATTGGGAACGCCATCCTGAATAGCCCGAAGATTGACATGGGAGAGAGGTGTTTGGGCAACTGTAGTAATCACACCGGCTACCCTCGATAGCTCATTGGGCAAGGTATCATAGATAACTACGTCTCTGGTTGTTGGACGGTCATTCAAGTTCATTCTCCTCAACAAACCATAGCCCTCCGCAAGATTGAGCGGAATATAATTTACGCCCGCGAACAGGTCTCCTTCCAACAAGATTGGAATTCGTGAATTATCGTAGAGCTCTTTCTCCTGCCAATAGAGTGGGAGCGCCGCATTGGGCATTGGATAATAGGCGAGATTATTCTCCACGACAGGCATATTCTTCGCCAGCAATTCGTGACCCAATTGAACCGCCTCAAAAGAATAGGAATCGTTGGGCTCAAATTCGAAACGATAGACACCCGTTCCTCCATCTGGCCTGGCAAGTTGTGGGTGAAAAATAATTTCTCCTCGCATTTGACCCGGCACCTGCTGCCCCATGCCTCTACGCGGCAAACCTACTGCTGTGGCAAATCGGCGGTGAGCCCGGTGCGTTACCGTATTCATAAAAAGCACAAAAGGTTTATCTGTGTTGGCATCTACTATATAAAATTTAACAAACTCTAAATCCTTCAAATGAGTGTCTATGACAATATCCAGGCCTTGGTATGAGAGCAGCGCAAAGGTTTCACGATCCGGTATTGAGTTCGTGCCATCGTTAAGACCAACCTGAAACGCTGGATTGAGCGGTGCTCTCAAGCCATTTTCCTGTTCCAACAATTCAGTAAGATCGTCTACACCATCCCGATCGATATCTCCGGGCTCACTTCGCAGGTATTGAGCTACACGATAGTAGGAGCCTTGTGGGTGAATGCCCAGCGGTTCTGTTATCAAAGTGGAACCTGGCTGCCCTAAATGCATGGACACCGGGATCTCGTTTTCGAGATCGTCCAGAGAGCCGCTTAGATAGAGCACATAATAGTGCTCTTCGGTGGAGCGTACCTCCAAGCGAATGCGGTTATCATTACCGAGAGAATGGCGCTCTATGACAAGGAGTTCAGGATCCTGAGCAGAGGCAGTTGAAATAACAAACAGGAGGAAACTGACCAAAGAAATACCGTTTCTGAATAGTCGATACCATTGCTTTCCCCAAACCATATTCTTAGCTGACGTTAGCGATGAGAGAATTGCTTCTTTAATAACTTCTAAATCGTGACCATGTTTTTCCAAAATAGCCCGCCGATTTTTCATCGAGCATAAATTGTTTCTATCGTCATACACTCGCTAGTGAGCGGGGTAAGCAGAAATGACCCCTTGTTTTTCTTTAACGAAGAAAACCGTAACTTGGTTTCATTTAGCGCCGTTTATTGGTAAAAGGATGACAAAAGACACTTACCCCGAATGCACTGAGTTAAGGCCAGTTATTGAAAAATTGCGAACCAAGGCTGGCGTCGGGGTCAGTCGTTGAGCGCCCGTCGGGGTCATTCCTTGCATCTTGCATGTTAATGCTTGATGCAAAGATTGACCCCCTCGAAAGTAAACGGCCTGCACATCTTTCCAAAACCACCTTAACTTAGATGACATTCCGCTTACCCAATACCCTCAACCACCTACAGATAGTTACAAATTGGACGATTTAGAGATAAATTTGAGGAGTCGCCCAATCCTGAGGAAAACGGTTACCGGCATACTCATGGGCATAATTTTGCCTCTGTTCGGAAACCTGGCCGGCCAAGGCATCAGCATCACTGAGCTGATGTATAATCCTTTGGATAGTAACGGTGTTTCAGGATCAGACTTGGAATTTATTGAGATAAAAAATGTCTCAGAAGGTCCGATCGATCTTTCATTAGCTACATTTACCGACGGGGTAGAATTTACCTTTGGACCCAACAGCATCATAGCAGCAGGAGAATACTGGGTTCTGGTTTCCGACTTCACGGCATTTCCCACCCGATATCCGGGAGTCCCAATCAAAGGAGAATACGCGGGACAATTAAGCAATGGTGGTGAGACTGTCGAGCTTCGCGATAGAAACGGAATACTCCTTGAAACCGTCGAATACCAGGATGAAAGCCCCTGGCCTGCAGAGGCGGATGGGGAAGGGAAATCGCTCGTCAAAAGGGATGAAGCAACTATTCTGGATTCGGCGACGGATGCGTCGGCCTGGAGAGCGAGTTTCGATATTCACGGATCTCCTGGAGAGGAGGATCCAACCCCGCCCTCGCCCAACATTTTTGTAAATGAAGTCCTCTCCCATACGGACCTTCCGCAAATAGATGCGATAGAGATTTACAACCCCGGTTCTGAGGCGGTAGACATAAGTGGCTGGTACCTAAGCGATGATCTGAGCGATCCTAAAAAATACCGAATCCCCGAAACAACTATCATTGCGGCCGGAGGCTATCTATTTTTTACTGAAACCCAATTTGCCGCCGAAGCGCAGGGAGAAGCCAGCTTTCGATTCAGTAGCCACGGTGAATCAGCATGGTTGATTTCAGCCAACCTGGATGGCAGCTTGACCGGTTACACGCACGGTTTTGAATTTGGCGCTTCAGCCAGCGGAGTCTCATTTGGCCGTTACCTCGATACGCGGGGAATGGAAATCTTTGTCGCCAGTGAAACGGTAACCTTGGGAGCTGAAAACTCGGCCCCATTAATCGGGCCAGTGATAATCAATGAGATTCTATACAAACAAGGAGATAACGGAATTGAATTTGTGGAAATTTTCAACCTGAGCTCCGAGGCGGTTCCGCTTTTCGATCCGGACCATACAGGCAATACCTGGAAAATAGATGGCATCGGTTTCGATTTTCCAACCGGGGTAATTATTCAACCTCAGCAAAGTATTCTTATCACCAACGTAGAACCTGAAACATTTCGAAATGAATACGGCGCATACTTCGGGGTACAAGTCTTTGGCCCATTCACAGGCGGTATTAATAACTCGGGTGAGCGAATCACGTTGCAAAGACCCGATACTCCAGAAGTGATCAATGGGGGAGAGATAATTGTACCATTCATAGACGTTGATTCCGTTCGCTATGAAATCCAACAACCTTGGCCGGTAGCAGAAACGGGCTCGAGCATTGAGAAAATGGGCAGGAGTCTTTTCGGGCAGGAACCCAGTAACTGGCAAGTCAGTCAGACTCAAGGTGGTTCACCGGGAATTGCCCAGGATCTGGACTATTCAACCTGGCAACGCCTCCATTTCAGCACAGAGGAAATCAATACATCAAACCAGGTGGGCCAGGAGGACGATTTCAATGGAGATGGTTTACCAAACATCTGGGAATACGCATTCGGTCTTGATCCACGAATCAATCAATCCGGAACCAATGCCTCCAGTCTCGTCGTGCAAGACTCAGGAAATGAGTACTTGGCGATTCAATTTAGAAAACAAACCTATAGTGAGGATTTGATTTACCAGCTACAGGAGTCGAACGACCTGCAAATATGGAGTGGTACAACCAACCCAATTCAGGTTCTCAAGTCAGACCATGGGGACGGAACTGAATCGATTGTGCTTCGTGGAGTAAATCCATTAGCTGCGCCTGGAAAATGGTTCCAACGGTTAAAGATAACCATAACCGGGCCTGAATAAAAGTCGGGGTCATTCCTTGCGCGCCCGTCGGGGTCAGTCGTTGATTTTTGACATGTCCCCATGTTGAAAATTAATGCCTGACCCCCTTTCCCGCGACTTCCTCCGCCACTGACCCCTTCCGAACCTTCCTGTCGAAATCGAAATTGTTGGCGCCTGCGAGGGGGGGAGAAAATTCTCTGTGAGATTTTGTAAATGCATGGGTGAGGAATTGCTCGCTTGAATTTCCTTCCACGACTTCCAGCCAGTAGTTTTCACCCAGATCTGAGCTGCCTGTTAATACCGCAATCCGGTAAATTTTTCCCTCTTCAGGATTGAATGAAAAATACTCGTCCTCGCACCAGGCTAGCTGGGAATTGAGGACTACTTCATCAGTGACATTGAAAACCCCAAATATTGGGCGGAAATTGTCAAATCCTTTGACCTGCACCGTAATCGGAGTTTGGGTGCCTGCCAGGTCTAGCCCGATGTAATCCACATAAAATGTTCCCGATTGTTGGTCAGCGGAATTAAAAAAGCCAATGGTCTGTTCACCTGGCTTTATAGAATTCCGTTCGGGAAACGGGTTAACTTCAATTGTATAATCACCCTGTTCTTCCGGTCTCCATGAACTTACTGTTAATTCCACATTCGGTAGTTCACCGGTTCTGATCAAAACATATTCCGGCTCTCCTGGCGGTCCCTCATCCACTTCTTGCAGTCGTTCGGTTGTTGCAATATCGCTGACAAAAAAGATGGGATCAAACTCCTCTGTTCTCACCTCAATGATGTAGTTTGTGTTCGCTTGCAATTCAACGCGAAAGGTATCGGCGAAATGATTCGATCTTTTGTAGTGGGTGTCAGTTGGGCTCAGCGAACCATTTACGGGAGTTCCGGGAATGAGGACCACTTTTGCCCCTCCCCGTTCAGCGTTAATTTTGAATTTCTGTGGATTTGAATACTGGCTGGATTCCACCCGAGCGAGGTATTGTTTGCCCGGTTCGGGAACCAAAATTCCCGTTACTGCAGAATTTGTGGTTGAATCAACGGTCGCATCACCCTCTACATCTAATTTTACCTTGCCTGTTTCAAAATCAACAATGCGCAATCGTATGGGCGATTCGATGTCCGAAACAACCGTCATTCGAATGTCATTCAATAATCCCAGATTATCGATAAGATAATCGTAGCGGGTAATGCCCGTTGCATTTAGTTCATGGTTAAACAGGCCGTAGGCTGATGAACCAACGCGGAGCGGATGGGGTCCGTATAAAATACCCCGAAAGTCCTGGTGTGTCAGTCGATAGAATCCCCCGGGGCTGGTGCGGGAAACCAGTGGAATTTGATAGAACGCTTCATGCGAATCTGGCAATTTCTCTACGGCAAATTTATCCCATGGCAATTCAAGCGCATCCCAAGAATTCAAATCAAAAGTTTGCTCGAATAGAAAACCAAGCCTGGGGATTTCTCGCCTTAGTCTGACAGCTAATGAAATAGTTTGATTCCCCGTTTCCGGGTTTGTTTCCAGACGAGGATACCAGTTGATGGCATCCCCTTTGTTGGGGTCCAGTCCAAATATATATTCCATGAGGGGAGCATTGCTATCGCCATCGTCATGGTTGAAGGAATCGATACCATTTTGTCTCAACCAACTAAAAAAATCGTTTCCAATTACCTCATTTATCCACGGCTTAAATTGCGAAAGGCGGGTGAATCCGTTGATGGGATTGCTGGCTTTGTCGCATGATGCTCCGAAGCTAAGGGTTCCTATTTGCTCCCATCGGTCCAAATCAGAATTAAATCCTAGTAACGGACCGCCGCTATCGCCAAAGTGTGCGGAGATGTAAGGATCGAAACTTCCGGCAGCCAACAAGTTTTCGCTGATGAATCCTTGAAAGAAATCGTCACCGTTGGCAAATTCCCGGCTAAACAATTCCACATCGGCTTCCTGCAGGAAACTCGGGTACATCGGTTCCCGAAAATCGTAGTTTGTTCGCCCCCAACCCGTTATTTTGGCGGTTTTTCCCGCTTGCTCCAAACTCAGATCGCTTATCAAAGGAAGGATTGGAATAGATTCTGGTAATGGCGTCTTAAGCTTTACCAGCGCAATATCGTATTGCAGATCGTAAATGGAAGAATATTTGGGGTGCATAACAATGGCATCGGCTTTGAACAACTGCACCGAAGGGTCGTTGCCTAATACGCCAGGTCCGAACAGCACCTTAAAATCATCCGGTTCCCTGCCATCATCCATACAGTGAGCTGCCGTGAGTACCCAAAAAGGGTCAATAGCAGTACATCCGCAAAACTGGGAACTATTTGAAGAATTGTTGACGACCAAGGCGCCCATCCATGGGTACTCTCTCCAGGTGGCATCTTCTCCACTAATGATATACTGTTCCGGGGGATTAATCGGATCGACGCCCTCGAGGGTTGAGGTCGATGGATTTTCAACTGCTTGCAGGTACTGTGAATTGGCGATTAGCCCTAGCAGTGCAATTCCTGTGAGAAAAAACTTGTCCATGTCGATAATGTGAAACCGTTACTTGAAAGAGTCGGATAGCCCCAATCAATTGAGAAATTTAAAATCTTTGTCGAACCATGGCCGACCTCGGGGTCATTCCTTGGCCTTCCGAACCTTCAGCGACTTCGGGGTCATTCCTTGGCACCTTGCGCGCCCGTCGGGGTCATTCCTTGCACGCCCGTCGGGGTCAGTCGTTGATTTTTGACATGTCCCCATGTTGAAAATTAATGCCTGGACCCCCTTTCCCGCGGCTTGCGCGCCCGTCGGGGTCATTCCTTGCAATCTTGCACGTCAGTGCGAGATTTAAGGTTTGACCCCTTCCTCCGCGACTGACCCCTTCCTCTGCGACCCAGAAACCGGGATTTGAAACTTCATTTCGAACCATCGTAGGAGCGGCTTTACGCCGCGATCCCACGAAACAGCCTCGAAGCAATCGCGGCGTAAAGCCGCTCCTACAACTTAAAACCATTACTCTAGAGCCTACCCCAGAATCCGGGATTTGGGTAGACCCCTTCCGAACCTTCAGCGACCTCGGGGTCATTCCTTGCACGCCCGTCGGGGTCAGTCGTTGATTTTTGACATGTCCCCATGTTGAAAATCAATGCCTGACCCCCTTTCCCGCGGCTTGCGCGCCCGTCGGGGTCATTCCTTGCAATCTTGCACGTCAGTGCGAGATTTAAGGTTTGACCCCTTCCTCCGCGACTGACCCCTTCCTCTGCGACCCAGAAACCGGGATTTGAAACTTCATTTCGAACCATCGTAGGAGCGGCTTTACGCCGCGATCCCATTGTAGGAGCGGCTTTACGCCGCGATCCCACGAAACAGCCTCGAAGCAATCGCGGCGTAAAGCCGCTCCTACAACTTAAAACCATTACTCTAGAGCCTACCCCAGAATCCGGGATTTGGGTTGACCCCTTCCGAACGCCCCATGCGATAGGCCCGCTGTACGGTGTATTTGCCGTAGGATTCGTTGACCTGGTCGATGGTGTGGCTGAGCTGGCGCAGACGCCGGCGTTTGCGGTCGAAGAACTCCAGTTGTTCAAAGGCCTCGTAGATGTTGGAGAAGCGCACTGCCACCAAGCGGAGGTGCACGCGGCGACGCCAGAGTTTAGTGAGCATGGGCCGGACAAAGGGATAGAAGTCGTTTTCCAGGTAACTGGGTTCGTAGAGGCTGTGGGACGCTTCCATTTCTTCCATGTCGGTGTAGCGGATTTTTATGCTGAAGGTGCGGGCTTGTTTGTTGGCGGCGCGCATGCGGATCATCTCATCGTCGATCATGGTTTTCAGCTGATGGACGATCAGTTCATCGTCCCCCACGTCCTGCTCGAAGGTATGCTGCTGGGAATAGGATTTGGCGGGTTCGCGTTCCAGCACGATCCGGCGATCGTCAATGCCCCGGGCCAGCTGTAGGAAAGAATCGGTGGTTTTGCCCAGCAAGGGGTAAAGGCGTTCGGCTCCCAGGGTAATAAGATCGCCGATGCGCCGCGCGCCGATGGCTTGCAACGCTTCCTCGGCGCGTGGGCCGATACCTGGCATGCGGCCCAGGGGAAGTGCGCCCATGAACTCCGCTTCCGAGCCTTCCGGCACCACCAGAAATCCGTTGGGCTTGTGCAGCTTGCTGGCTACGGCCGAAACAATTTTGTTGGTGGACATCCCTTCGGACAGGGTGATCTTCAGCCATTGGCGGATTTCCCGATCGAGGTTATGGACCCGGTTGACCAGCCCATCCTGATTCAGGCTCCAGGCGCCGGAGAAATCCATATAGCCCTCGTCGATCGAACTGCGTTCGACCAGGGGTGTGAGTTCTGCGCACATGCCGAAGATCCAGTCGGAAAATTGTTCGTAGAGCTCGAAATTGCCCGGCACGACCACCAGTTCGGGACACACTTGCAAGGCGCGCTGGGTGGGCATGGGGGTGTAGATCCCGAGTTCGCGCGCTTCATAGGAAGCTGCTGCAATGATGCCGCGTTTGCGCCCGCCCACCGCCATGGGAATACCGCGCAGGCGGGGATCGGCCGCTTGTTCGACCGAGGCGAAGAACGCGTCGGCGTCTATGTGTACTACCGGAGTCATTGTGTGTCATTCACCAAGTTGAGAAGACGGGTGGAGGAGGGTTTCTTTACGACTACCCCAAAACAATGAACTAATGTTCACTTATTGCAACTGTAAACTTTAATGCGGCGAGAAAAAGTGAAACTGCTCTGATCGCAGCGTTTTCTTCCGAACCTTCAGCGACCTCGGGGTCAGTCGTTGATTTTTGACATGTCCCCATGTCGAAAATAAATGCCTGACCCCCTTTCCCGCGCAGAAACCGGGATTTGAAACTTCATTTCGAACCATCGTAGGAGCGGCTTTACGCCGCGATCCCATTGTAGGAGCGGCTTTACGCCGCGATCCCACGAAACAGCCTCGAAGCAATCGCGGCGTAAAGCCGCTCCTACAACTTAAACCCATTACTCTAGAGCCTACCCCAGAAACCGGGATTTGGGTAGACCCCTTCCAAACTTTCAGCGACGTCGGGGTCATTCCTCAGCACCTTGCACGCCCGTCGGGGTCAGTCGTTGATTTTTGACATGTCCCCATGTCGAAAATAAATGCCTGACCCCCTTTCCCGCGCGCTAAGACGATAAATAGGAGCTGGGCGCTGCTTGAGCTTGACCTTGGAAATGAACCTAATTCCACTGGCTCTCATGCGAGCAGGGGAGGCGATGCAGAAACGCGTTCAGGTCGGCATCCAGGCGGTGGAAAGCCAGGTGCCGCTGTTCAGGCGGTTGTTCGGTAAGGTGGACAGCCTGTGGAAAGCTGACCGGTCGCGGGTCACAGAGGCGGACCTGGCTATTTCCCAAAATGCGGAAGGGCAGATTTTGACGGCGTTCCCCGAAGATCAATTTTTTTCCGAGGAAACCCAGGTATGTGATCTACCCCAAAATATTGAGTCTGAGTATGTCTGGGTAATTGACCCGGTGGATGGTACCAACAACTTTGCCCTTGGAATGTCAACTTGCGCGATCTCTTTGGGGTTACTGCGGAACGGTTATCCCGCATACGGTTGGGTCTACGATGCGTCTCGCGACGTGGTCATGCGCGGCGGAAAAGGGTGGGGTAGCCGGGATGGTCAATTTGCCATGATCCCCAGTAACCGAAATGAAGACTCGGAATTTTATATGGCTTGCGACGGGCTTTCTTCCGACCGGATTTTTCGTTATTTGTCTCCTTTGAGGGGCGCGGGTATCAAGTTCCGGAATCTGGGCTCTGGGACCTTGCACCTGGCCTATCTAGCCAACGGTTTATTGGATGGCTCGATCAGTAGTCGGGTCAATATCTGGGATATTGCCGCGGCCTACGCGTTTGGTCAGGCGGTGGGTTCGGAATTCCATTTTTTGGATGAGTCCATTTTCCCCGTGACTCAGTTCGATGTGCAGGCTCCGAAAATCAACTACTATGCGGGGACTGCCGCCTTTTGCCGCAAGGTGGAACGAATCTGGGAATCATCGGAAATGGTGGTGTCATGAACATAACAATAGAAGCAATTTATCTGTCGCCGGGTCATGACTTTTACAACCGTTATGGAAAAGGCCGGTTGAATCACGGGATCAAGTCACCCGCATCGGTGGAGTGTGTGGCAGGAAAGGGCCTGAAGGGGGACCGATTTTTTGATTACAAGGGCGATTTTAAAGGACAGGTTACTTTCTTCTCGGGTGAAGTGGCCGACGCATTGCGGGAAGGCGCCGCAGATCCTTCTTTTGAAAATTCCGCCTTTCGGCGAAACATTCTCATTCGCGGAGTAGATCTGAATTTGCTGCTGGGAAAAACATTCACCTTGGGCGGTATTCAGTTTGAAGGCAGCGAAGAGGCTGCGCCCTGTGACTGGATGGACGTGGCGGTGGGTGATGGAACTCGGGCTTTTTTGCAAGGCCGGGGAGGAATCCGGGCCCGAGTCCTTGGTTCCGGTGAGCTCATGGTGGGTAAAACTGAGCTGCTTATTTTAGAATAAGAGGGAAGGGGTGGTTCATCGCACCACGCCTTTCCATTCCCGTTTAGGGTATTTTAAATAGACCACCGATTACACGGATGTGCACGGATCTTGCACGGGGAAGGGGCCACACCTGAATGGCATCTATGTTAAGGCCAGTTATTGAAAATTTTCAAACCAGGGCCGGCGTCGGGGTCATTCCTTGCTACCGAGGCCGCAGGCCGACACCCCGCCATCTTGCGCGCCCGTCGGGGTCCTTCCTTGCACGCCCGTCGGGGTCAGTCGTTGATTTTTGACATGTCCCCATGTTGAAAATTAACGACTGACCCCCTTTCCCGCGGCTTTATCCACGCAATAACCCCGCTTAACTAAGCAGTGGCATTTAAGGTTGTTATGTTAAGTGTCGCTCCGCTCGAAACTGCGCTATGCTCGTTGAGGTGTCGTCGCATCCGCTCCTCGGTAGATCCCTTCCGAACGCATTTTTCCTTCTGCGGGGTGGGCAAGGCGTTTTAAACGTGTCAGAATAGTTGGATGGTGTTTGTGTTTTGGGGATGGAAAATTCTGAGCGCTACAACCGGGCTATTGCGGAGTTTGATTTATTGAACGGGCAGGATCCCAACCTTCGCACCATAGATGGTAAACCGGCGCCCTTTGAGTTATTTTTTGCCAGGAAAGTGACGGAGTGGATATTTCGCTTGGATCCGGATGCATCGGAAGTGGCGCGCCTGGCGGCGCGTTGTCAGCACTTGTGTCGTTGGGAAATTCCCCGATCGGATTATCCCCAGGGTCGGGTTGGATATTTGACCTGGAGGCGGGACCTGAAGGTGTTTCACGCGGACAGGAGCGCTGAAGTGTTGGAGAAAGTGGGTTATGATGGCCCCACCATTGACCGGGTGCGGTCCATCAACCTGAAGAAGGGCTTGGGTAGGGATGCGGAAGTCCAATTGATCGAGGATGCCCTGTGCCTGGTGTTTTTGGACGAGCAATTCGATGACTTGGCCGCGAAGACCGATGAGGAGAAGATGGTAAGGATTCTGCAAAAGACCTGGAAGAAAATATCCAAGCGCGCCCGCGAGTTGGCCTTGGACCTGAGCTACAGCGAGAATGGATCCAGGTTAATGGGGAAAGCTTTGGGAGGTTGAGTCAGCTTGTTGGGAGAGCAAGCAAGGGAGCTGCAAACTTTACCGAAGACCAACCACGGATTAGTACCAATTAGGAATTAGGAATTATAATTAACAACGCTGCGCTTGATCCGGCTTTGCCGGAACAGGATCGCTGTCGCGAACAGGATTTTCATGGAGTTGCTGAGTTCTGAGGCGCTGAGATGCTGAGAGGGAGAATCCGAGGGGAGGTTAAACCACGGATTACACGGATGAACGCCGATAAGGAAAGGGGTGGAGAGGGAGAAGAATTGGGAATGAAGAATTAGGAATTGGGAATTAGAAAAAACCACGGATGAGGAAAAATAAACCACGGATTACACGGATGAAACGGATAGGTAAAAGAATTGTTTAAAAACAGTAACAACTCAGGTCTTCATAGCCTAGATCGTCGGAAAGTATGAGAATGAAATTGGGCTTTGCTTCAAGGGGATAAAGGATGAAGGCAAAAAGATAATAAGAAGAAACGAGAAAATTTTCATGGGATGGTGATTGAGAGAACTGTAGGAGGGGGTTTATCCCCCGATTGCGGTGAGGCCATTTGGAAGATCGGGGGATAAACCCCCTCCTACAGTTTCGTAATAGGTTATCAATAAAACATCCATGTGGACGATTGTTTAAGATACCTGAGTAGTTACAAAAAACATTAGTGTGCCTTTTCCCTCTCAGTACCTCGGAATCTCAGAATCTCTAATCTACCCCTTCCCCCGCGACCTCCCTTTTTGAGCCTTTTGTGCTTTTGTTTTCTGGTGATCATGTCGCCTTTACAGGCTCGGTAGTGGTTATTTCTCCCATCCGTTCACATTCTTGTCATCCGTGGTCAATTTCCTATCCATTTCTCTGCGTTCATCTGCCTAATCTGCGGTTTTTCATTCCGGCACTCCCTCTCCTTGCGCCCTTGGGCGCTTCCCCCGCCCCCCTCCTGCACAAATTGAAAGTATCACTTGCAAATTGTGCAAGGTCCCTGTGGAATCATGGCCATGATCGTGCGCGACATCACGACCTGTCTGGTCAGACTCTTTCGGCAATACCCGTTTGTCACGGTAACCGGGCCCCGCCAATCCGGCAAGACGACGCTCTGCCGTGCCGCCTTTCCCCACCTGAAATATGTCAACCTGGAAGCGCCTGACCACCGGGAGTTTGCCGAATCAGATCCTCGAAGATTTCTCTCACAGCTCGATGGTGGCTCCATCATAGATGAGGTCCAGCATGTTCCCGAGCTGCTGTCTTATCTACAGGTTCTGGCCGACGAGAGGGGGCACAACAGCCAATTTGTCCTGACGGGTAGCGAGCACTTCAGGCTCTCGGAAGCTATCAGCCAATCGCTGTCAGGGCGGACGGCCCTGCTTCGCCTACTACCATTTTCGTTGGATGAGCTGGAGCTAACGGGCGCCAGCGCTGCCGTAGATGACCTTCTCTACTCGGGCTTCTACCCCCGAATCCATGATCAAAAACTCGATCCGCGGCAAGCGCTGGGAGACTATTTCGAGACCTACGTCGAACGCGACGTGCGCCGGCTGGGGGAGATCCGCAATCTTTCCAGCTTCCGACGATTTGTCCGATTGTGCGCCGGGCGAACCGGTCAGTTAATCAACCTCAGCTCGCTAGGGGCGGACGCCGGGGTATCCCACACGACGGCGCGAGAGTGGCTCACCGTGTTGGAAACGAGTTACATCGTTTTCCAATTGCCACCCTTTCACGCCAATATTCGGAAGCGACTGATTAAAGCGCCCAAGCTCTACTTTTATGACGTCGGGCTGGCCAGTTATCTCATCGGGATCGAACACGCCGGCCAGATGGCTACCCATCCTTTGCGCGGGCCTCTCTTCGAGAACATGGTGGTGACAGAAACCCTCAAACACAGGTTCAACCGGGGAAACCGATCCAACTTGTCCTTTTTCAGGGATTCAAGAGGTTTGGAATGCGACCTTTTTTACCAAACAGGTCGTGGCATTGGCGCCATCGAGATAAAGGCCGGCTCTACCATCACCTCCACTTATTTCGACTCCCTTCATCGCGTGGCGAAACTTGTCCCGCAGATCTCGACTAAAGTAGTCGTATACGGAGGCGCAACCAGCCAATCGCGAAGCGCCGTAGACGTGGTGCGGTTGAGCGATCTAAATAAAACGCTGCAGCGTTTATGAGGTCGCCAGAGCCTGGTGTGGCGTCCCAGAAACCACTCTCTACCTTTTCCCTCTTGATGCTCTATGCCTCACACATAGGGTTTTCATGGTCTATTTGGGTGAAAAATTTTCTTAGTGTGTTTGCGTTTGATCCATCAGGAACAAGGAAACTCAGAAAGTTTATGGCTTCGAGTTCGTCGATAAGTCTATTCCTGAGTCAGATGAGATTTAATGAAACAGTACCCGAACATGAGGCAATTGCTTAAGGAGGAATGAAATGGGATTAGCAAATTGGTTCAGCACGTTTTGCTCAAACATCCAAGTTCAAGATGGTGGCACGATCTCCAACCGTTATAAAAACATCACTCGGCGATTAAATACGGATTTCTGGAACACCATATCCAACACCTCCCATAGTCTTTATGTAGGTTCTTATGGCCGAAACACAGCCATTGAGGGATTCAGCGATCTAGACATGATCTTCCAACTCCCATCCTCGTTATACCAGCAATACAATGCATATTTGGGAAATGGTCAGTCTGCATTGCTTCAAACGGTAAAAAAATCCATTGAAAAGACTTACCCGACCACGAGCATCAGGGCAGACGGTCAGGTAATTCAAGTTCCTTTTAACGATGGTATCACCTTTGAAGTTGTGCCTGCTTTTATCAACAATGATGCCAGATACACCTTTCCAGATGCAAATAACGGGGGCAGGTGGCGCGTAACAAACCCTAAACCTGAAATCGAAGCAATCCGAAACAGAAATAACGACTGCAAAAAAAACTTGGTACCTTTGTGTAGAATGATGCGAGCATGGAAGTCAAAATGGGAAGTACCAATTGGAGGGCTCTTAATTGATACGCTTGCCTATCAATTCATTGATGGCTGGAAGTACAAAGACAAATCTTTTCATTACTACGACTATATGTGTAGAGATTTCTTCCTGTTTATGGCCGATCAAGACAAAGATCAGGAATATTGGCGAGCACCGGGTAGCGGGCAATATGTAAATGGCAAAGGGCTCTTCCAATGGAAGGCGAAAAGATGTTATAATATCTCGCTGAAGGCCATAGAATATGAACAAGAGAACTCAAAACAAGAATGGTCAGCCAAACAAAAATGGAGGGATATCTTTGGAACCTCGTTCCCAAGTTGATGATACGCTAGAATCGAAAGAGATTCTTGAAGGACAACTTCGCGAGTGTTTTGGCAGAGTCGTCTATTCCCACAAAACTCATGAAAAATGTAGTGATATTCTTTTTAAACGCCTATCAAGGATAAAGTTATGTCAGATTATACTATCGGGAATAGTAACAACCAGTTTGGTTTTCCGGTTTTTTGGCTTAGGAGAAGCTAGCTTTATTATTGGAGCTATATTTTCCGCAATTCTCCTTTGTTTGACTTTATATATGAAAGACTATAATCTAGGGAAACTTGCTCAAAAGCATAAGCAGACAGCGATTAAAATATGGCTTATTAGAGAAAAATATCAATCTTTAATCACAGACTTGGTGATGGGAGAAAAGCCAACAGAAGTCATACAGCAAAAAAGGGACATTCTGATAAAAGACCTTCATCTGGTTTATTCCAACGCTCCAACTGCCAATCCTCGGGCATATAAAAAGGCGCAAAAGGCACTTAAACAGAACGAAGATATGACATTTTCGGACAAGGAAATTGATGCCTTCTTACCAACAAAATTAAAATGGTGTAGAAAAAGTAGCCCTCCGGACTTGAAAAAGTAAAGGCAAGCCTTTGATATTGCGAAAACAATTAGAGGAAACAACATGGCGAGATAAATGGGAAAAACCGATCAGTTTAAGAATGTCTGGCAATGGAGAGAACCCGGTTGAGCGTTGAAGTGCCCATTCGAGAAGAGCAGAAACTGACCGGTCTTTTGTTTAAAGACCTATGCCTATACCGAAGAGTCCCATACGATGGCCTTTTCCCTTCATGGATAAGACGAAGGTAGCCGGCCTGAATACGGACTTTGACTTTTTGTTTATCCTGTGAACGCTGTAGAAATCGAAGAAGCCGTATCCAAACTGGCTGAGGAGTCATTCGATCCAGAAACGTTTCCCTATGCTTTCCTCGAAGCTTTTGGTAACAAACCGACTACCATCAAGCGGCTCAAGCGTGGCACTACCAACAAGTCGGACGTTGGGGGAGTTTTGCAGCGCATCCATATTCACATCAAAGTGGCCACCGAGGGACAGGTTGCCGAGGCCCTGGAGGATCTACGAAGGAGTTCAGCTACGACCAAACAGAAGGCGAAATTCATCCTCGCAACTGACGGCATCACTTTGGAGGCAGAGGATTTGCAGGGTGGTGAAACGGTCGCATGCGACTATCCGGATTTTGCCAATCATTTTGGCCTATTCCTGCCGCTAGCCGGAATTACTACAATAAAGCAGATTCGGGAAAACGCCTTCGACATCAAGGCAACAAGTCGCCTGAACCGCCTTTACATTGAACTTTTAAAGGAAAACGTCGATTGGGGCAGCGAAGATCGTCGACATGACCTGAATCACTTTATGGCTCGACTGATCTTCAGCTTCTTCGCTGAGGACACGGATATCTTCAATGGCGTCGGCCTTTTCACAGCCACGGTCGAGCAGATGAGTGAGCGGGACTCTTCCAATACGCATGAGGTAATTTCAGAAATATTCCGTGCCATGAATACCAGGATCGAAGATCGTGCAAATGGAAACTTTCGGCCCTGGGCCGATCAATTTCCCTTTGTTAACGGTGGTCTCTTTTCAGGCAGTCTCGAAGTTCCCAGATTCAGCAAAATCGCCCGGGCTTACTTGCTCCATGTTGGAAATCTAGACTGGAAAAGAATCAATCCGGATATCTTCGGCTCCATGATCCAAGCGGTTGCGGATGACGATGAACGTGGAGACTTGGGCATGCACTATACCAGTGTGCCAAACATATTGAAGGTTCTCGATCCTCTTTTTCTCGACGATCTACGGGGAAAATTGAAGAAAGCGGGAGACAATTCCCGCAAGCTCCTGAATCTACGCAATCGAATGGCAAAAATCCGGGTCTTTGATCCGGCATGCGGTTCGGGAAACTTTCTGGTCATCGCCTACAAGGAAATGCGAAAGATCGAAGCGGAAATCAATCGGCGTCGCGGCGAGTCTGACCAACGGTCGCAAATTCCCCTGACAAACTTCCGCGGAATTGAAATCCGTGATTTTTCCGCTGAGATCGCCCGCCTCGCCCTCATCATAGCTGAATTTCAATGTGATGTTTTGTACATGGGCCAAAAAGAGGCTTTAGCTGAGTTCCTGCCCCTGGAAAAAACGAATTGGATCACCTGTGGCAATGCATTGAGATTGGATTGGCTTAGCATCTGTCCACCGACAGGAACAGGAGTGAAGTACCATGCCGATGACCTCTTCTCAACGCCACTCGATCAACCGGAAATCGATTTCAAAAACGAGGGAGGAGAAACTTATATTTGCGGTAATCCACCCTACCTGGGATCTACTTGGCAATCGAAAGAACAAAAGGCTGAGATCGGGGAAATCTTTGATGGGCATACCAGGAGCTGGAAGTCTCTCGATTATGTAGCCGGATGGTTTATGAAGGCGACCGAGTACGGCATGCGAACTGAAGCCTCATCTGCATTCGTCTCGACAAATTCAATCTGCCAAGGGCAACAAGTGCCCATTCTTTGGCCTTTAATTTTCAAAACGGGACATGAAATTGCGTTTGCCCATTCCTCTTTCAAATGGGCTAATCTGGCGAGCCACAATGCAGGCGTGACAGTTGTAATCGTGGGCATTTCCAAGCAGGCGCAAAAGCTCAGATCGATTTTCTCCAATGCCGATGAGGGTGAGGTCTCAGTCCTCAACACAGAGAACATCAATGCTTACCTTGTTGCTGGGTCCAACATAATCATCAGGGCGATTCAGAAAACACCTTTAGACCGGGCTCACATGGTTTGGGGCAACAAGCCTACGGACGGCGGCAATCTTATTCTGAATCTAACCCAAAAAAGGGTCATAGAGACGGAAAACAAAAGTGCAGTCAGGTACGTTCGACCCTACCTGGGTGCAAAAGAGTACATTCGAGGACTTCAGAGGTTCTGCATTTGGGTAGAAGATGACGAGGCGGAAGAAGCCAGAATGATTGCCGAATTTTCTCGGAGGTTCGAGCGGGTGCGAGAATTTCGAGCGTCAAGTAAGGCTGCCGAAACGAGACCCGCAGCAAACTATCCGCATCGATTTCGACAGATCCAGTCAGTGGCTGAGCACTATGCGCTCATCGTGCCACGGATAAATTCAGAACGTCGACAGTATCTTCCTGTGGGTCTGCTGCCCCAAAGATCGATCGTGAGCGACCAGGCTTATGCCCTGTACGACGCCCCCCTCTGGGCAATGGCAATTATCGCATCCCGATTGCACCTCATGTGGATCGCTACCGTTTGCGGTAAGCTTGAAACACGATACCGTTACTCCAACACACTCGGTTGGAACACCTTTCCCTTACCAACACTTACCTCAACGAACAAGTATGACCTCACCAGATGCGCAGAGGAAATTCTTATGGCGCGAGAAGTCCATTTTCCAGCGACAATCGCTGATCTGTATAATCTTGAAAAAATGCCTGACAACCTACGTGAAGCACACGAACGAAACGATGAGGTGTTAGAACGCATTTTTATTGGAAGACGGTTCAAAAATGACACTGAACGATTAGAAAAGCTGTTTGAACTCTACACGAAAATGACTGCGGAAAATTCAACGGCGAATTGCTGACCCCTTGCACCATGTCCCCGCTTAAACAAATTCCTTCTATTTCTGTCACTTACCAACGAAGTGGCAGTTCAATCAATTCGAATGAACTGGGGATGCGGCCGATGCAGGAGCGCGCATACCAAAAACGTGGCGAACAATACTTGCTCATCAAGTCACCGCCGGCCTCCGGCAAGAGCCGTGCGTTGATGTTCATTGCTCTCGATAAGATCCATAAACAAGGATTGAAACAGGCTATAATCGTCGTGCCGGAAAAGTCCATCGGCGCAAGCTTCCAGGACGAACCGCTCA
Organism: Opitutales bacterium; assembly: GCA_965250065.1. GTDB lineage: Bacteria > Verrucomicrobiota > Verrucomicrobiia > Opitutales > UBA2995 > JAABVD01. The sequence continues at coordinate 2,423,436 of OZ252288.1, read as the reverse complement.
GCAAATTCGGTTTCTGGGCGGATTGGCTGGTTGAGCCAAAGTGGAACTTGTGCAACGCCCCAGGCCCTGAGGGCGGCAAGGTCAAATCAGTAAAAATATTTCTAGACAGTGAATCTAAACTCTTAGTCTGCACACACGCGACTTTCCGCTTTGCTGTCGACAAATTTGGAGTCGAAGCCTTCGACAATCGATTACTGGCCGTAGATGAGTTCCACCATGTCTCGGCCAATCCCGACAATAAACTGGGAGCCCATCTCGGGGAGTTCATGGCACGAGATAAGACACACATCGTCGCCATGACAGGTTCCTACTTTCGAGGCGACGCAGAGGCGGTTCTTCACCCGGATGACGAAGTGAGGTTTGATACGGTAACCTATACTTACTACGAGCAACTCAGTGGATACGAACACCTTAAGAGACTCGACATTGGTTATTTCTTCTACACGGGACCCTATTCGGATGAAATATTGCAGGTTCTCGATCCGAACGAGAAAACCATCCTCCATATTCCTAACGTAAATTCCCGTGAGAGCACCAAGGACAAGATTCGGGAGGTAGAGCACATTCTCGAAGAATTGGGAGAGTGGCAGGGGACGGATCCGGATACCGGTTTCCAACTGGTCCGGACCACCGAAGGCAAGATTCTTAGAGTAGCGGATCTGGTAGACGACGATCCGACCAAGCGAGAACGCGTGGCTGCTTCACTCAAAGACCCTGCACAGAAAAACAATCGCGACCATGTAGATATCATCATTGCACTGGGTATGGCCAAGGAGGGATTTGATTGGATATGGTGTGAACACGCTCTCACGGTCGGTTACCGATCCAGTTTGACAGAGATTGTTCAGATCATTGGCCGCGCTACCCGCGACGCGCCGGAGAAGAATCGCGCTCGTTTCACCAATCTCATTGCCGAGCCCGATGCCACGGAAGAAGCCGTAGTGGAAGCGATTAACGATACCCTAAAGGCAATTGCCGCCAGCCTGTTAATGGAACAGGTCCTTGCCCCGCGTTTCGAGTTCAAACCAAAGAATCCAGAAAATGGACCAGACCAAGGTTTCGATTATGGGGAAGGTGGTTACGAAGCCGGGCGATGTAATGTTGGATTCAACCAGGAGACCGGACGAATTCAGATAGAGATTAAAGGATTGGCAGCACCAGAGAGCAAAGAAGCTCAACGCATTTGCCAGGATGACCTGAACGAAGTAATTACAGCCTTTGTACAGGATAAAGATACCGTAGAACGAGGAATGTTTGACGAGGAACTCGTCCCGGAGGAACTGACCCAGGTGCGAATGGGAAAGATCATCAAAGAAAAATACCCTGAACTCCCGAAAGAAGACCAGGAAGCGGTTCGTCAACATGCAGTGGCCGCCCTGAACATTCTTCAGAAAGCTAAAGAGTCCATTGTCGACGATGGCTCAGGCCTTTCGGAAAATACGGCTCTGATTCAAGGCGTGCGAAAGTATGCCATGGATGTAAGGGAATTGGACATCGACTTAATTGATAGAATTAATCCCTTTGGTGAAGCCTATGCTATCCTATCAAAGACCATGACCGAAGAGCGCCTTAAACGTGTAGCGGAGGTCATAGCAGCAAAACGTGCGAGTATGACACTGGAAGAAGCCCGGGAGTTGGCAAAACGGGCACTACGCTTTAAAAAAGAAAAGGGGCGACTGCCATCATTGACCGCTGTTGATCCATGGGAAAAACGCATGGCTGAAGGAATCGCATACCTGCAAAGGAAAGCAAAAGAGGAGCAAAATGCCTGAGAAAGTAACCAGTGAAGACTTGGAACTTCTCGGGCAACTGGGCGTAGATACGACGCCAATAGAGACGGCGGCCCATACTCCTCTTGAGCAGCGAATCATTGCTGGCTACGAAGAAATTGAGCGGTTTGTGGAGAAATACGGCAGATTACCTGCTCACGGGGAACACCGCGATATTTTCGAGCGCTTGTATGCTGTTCGATTAGATCAACTGAGGCGGTCGCCGGAATGCCGTGATGTATTGCAGGATATCGACAAGAAGCGATTGCTGGATGTCCAGGAGGACAAAGATGACCTGGTAGTAAATGAAAGTGAACTTGGCGATGTTGAACTCCTCCAGGCCCTCGGCGTGGATATGGAAATGAATAGGGATATAACCCAATTAAAGTATGTGCGGTCCAGCGAGGAGAAGCTTGCCGCAGAAGAAGTGGCCCGAAGGACACCTTGCCCAGACTTCGGAATCTTTAAGCCGCTCTTCCAGACGGTTCAGCAAGATTTGGAGACCGGCTTTCGCAAGACCCTCAAATTCCAGGACAACGCAGAAATCAACAAAGGTGATTTTTTCATTCTGGAAGGTCAAAAAGTCTACGTTGCTGAGTGGAGTGAAAAATTCATCAACCACTACGATCGTCCAGACCGAAGACTGCGGGTCATTTTTGAAAATGGAACGGAAAGCAACTTGCTCATGCGATCGCTTCAACGAGCTTTGAATAAAGACGTAGCGAGCCGCAGGATTACCGATCCAAATCTAGGACCACTTTTTTCAGATCAAGAATCGGAGATCGACCAGGAAGTAGGCCATATCTATGTGCTAAGGAGCAAATCGGAAAACCCGTTCATTGCAGAAAATCGCACCGTCATCCACAAAATTGGCGTTACGCGCGGATCAGTGAATCGGCGAATAGCCAATGCCGCGAAAGACCCCACCTATCTTCTAGCCGAAGTGGAGGTCATTGAAACCTACAAGCTGGCAAACGTTAACCCGGTCAAGCTGGAGAAATTGCTTCACAGGTTTTTTTCCAAAGCGCGACTCGATTTGGAACTCAAAGACCGCTTTGGCCAAGGCGTCGAACCCCGGGAATGGTTCTTAGTGCCTCTTCAGGGAATCGAGGAAGCGATTAAATTACTTAAACTTGGCACGATTGGTGACTACCACTACGAACCGGCTGAGGGGCGTATCTTGAAGAATTAATCGAACAAAAAGAATCAACTATGAGCGACCTAAAACTATTCAGGATTAAGACTGGGGACGTAGAAGAATTGCCCTCGCAATCGGTTGCCTTGGAAAAGTCCCTTCAGAATCTTATCGAAAAGAATCTAGAGGTATTTTTTGGGGTTGAGTTTTTGGCCTCCGAGTATTCAACGGGCATCAAGCATGGAGGCCGAATCGACACACTAGGGATCGACGAAAATGGCTGTCCGGTAATTATCGAATATAAGCGTTCAATCAACGAAAACGTCATCAACCAGGGTCTCTATTACTTGGACTGGCTTTTGGACCACCAAGCAGATTTCGAGCTACTCGTCATCCAGAATTTAGGGGCCGACAAAGCTAGTGAAATTGAGTGGTCCACCCCACAGTTGAAGTGCATAGCTGGGGACTTCAAAAAGTACGACAAACACGCCGTTGAACAGATCAACCGGAACATAGAGTTAATCCGATATCGAAAATATGGGGATGAGCTGATTCTATTTGAGCTCGTAAATTCAACTGCAGCCCAAACCCCAGTAGTTTCGAACGGCGGAAGCTCCAGCGGAAAGTCATTCTCCGAATACCTGAAATCAGCTGACCAAGCCCAAGTCGATTTGTTCGAATCGATTAAAGCCTTCTGTCTATCGTTGGGCGATGACGTTCAATACAAGATTTTGAAGCATTACGGAGCCTTCAAACGGCTCAAAAACTTCTGCTGTGTCGAAGTCCATATCCAAACCAAAAAAATCCTCCTCTACCTGAAGGTGAATCCGGATTCCATTGAGCTGGAAAATGGCTTCCATCGGAACGTACGCAAAATCGGCCACTTTGGCACCGGTGACCTGGAAGTAACCATTGACTCTCCAGAAGCCTTCGAAAAAGCCAAACCCCTTATCCTCCAAAGCTACGAGAATAGCTAGCGCCAAAAATCTACCATGGAGCCACATTGGACAGTCCCAAACAATTTCCCGCCTGCCACCGAGGGCATAGGTTGCCATAAGGATGCGGAAAAATTCTGCTTGGGATCTCCAAGATTGTGATTGATCCGAGGGTTGGCAGAACATTATATCCAAGAAAAATGCCCAGGAAGGTTTTAAATCTATTCTCAAAGCGTCAAAAAATGCTCCGAGGCGAGACGCCCGACGTATATATTTATGATGATTTGCCCGAGCCTCTCAGAGTGCAGATTGTTCATATCTGGAAGGACAGCCTTTTTGGTGGGTATGAACACGAATCAGAAAAAGGGCACGAATCTGTAGTTAAGTCCTTGCGTCACGAATACGGAGTTTTTAAACTGGCAAATCCTACGGACAGATATAGACAATTTGAGAGGGAACTTAAAAACTTTTTCCTTCAAGAAAACAATGTCGAAAAGGCACTTGATGCTATAGAACTATCATTTCAATATATTGAAAGATATTGGAATCAAAATGGTAACCCTAGTATAGCGGATTATGCAATAGATGAATTGAATTATAGATTTAAAGACCATGGCGTTGGGTATCAATTCACTGACAGGCAGATTGTCCGCATCGACTCCGAGTACATTCACGCTGAAATTGTCAAGCCGGGGCTCAAGCTACTGAGCCAACCGCACTATTCTGGAGCACAACAAGAGTTCTTAAAGGCGCATGAACATTACCGAAAGGGAAACGCCAAAGAAGCTCTCAACGAATGCTTGAAAGCATTCGAGAGCACAATGAAAGCGATTTGCGAGAAAAGGGGTTGGAGTAACAAAAAGAAGGTAACTGCAAAGTCCTTGATTCAGGTTTGTTTTGATAACAAACTGATCCCGCCGTTTTGGCAATCGCACTATTCGTCCCTGAAGAAACTATTGGAAACTAGCATTCCCCCGGGACGGAATGAGTTGAGTGCGCATGGTCAGGGCTCCCATCAGGTTACTGTGCCAAATCATCTTGTTGCTTACATGCTGCATATGACGGCATCAGCTATCGTTTTCCTCGCTGAATCTGAGAAGAATTTGTCGTAACCTCTGGACATGAAAAAACAATGACACGTCCAAATGAGCTATTAAATCCTCCGCCATCCGACTATTTGAACGGACTCCGAGGAAGCGACCAGATTCACCGCTACTGTTCAATAGAAGAGCTTTATAGTATAGTTCAAGGAAAGCTAACCCTAACCTGCCCTTTTGCGTGGGACGATCCATTCGAAAACCCTCTATTCCGCGCAAAACTGATCAACAGAAATGGCATACCTGTTCCCCTGAAGGAAGCAGCCCGAAGACTCTATTGCCAATCGTGGACCTTGGAGGAAGAGTCGGACGCAATGTGGAAATTGTTCGGGAACGAGGGTAAGGGAGTGCGCATTACAGTCAGATCGGAGGACCTTCATCTCAAAGTCTGCAACTCCTACGACATCGCCAAAAATGAGGCAGTATTCACCAATATAGGTAAAGTTTGTTATTTGGAGGAAACAAAATTGAGAGAAGAATTCGAAACGAATGACAGATTTTATAAGAGGTTCATGAAGCTGAGCGGAGAGGGATACTACGAGTCGTTGCTGGTTAAGCGAGAGCCATACTCATATGAGAAAGAAGTCAGATTGATTGCTTACGATTTAGATGGAAGCTTTGGGTGCAGAGAAACAATGCGACTTGAAATCCCCATTTCTGGGCGCGGCTTGGTTGAGCACGTTACCTTTGGGCCAGCAGTAGACAACGATACCTACGAAGCACATCGAGAAAGATTAGATAAACTGGGCCTTTCGAAAGAAAAAATAGATGCCTCCACACTCTACGGAGAACTTCATTATACTATTGACCTAAGACAGACCTGACCCACAAAAAACTCGTCCAACGCCTTTTGAAGATTCCTACTGCGCAGGCCATTGAATGTCCTCCGTTTCAATATAGTCCAATCCACATTCATTCCAGAATCCCCATCTTTTTTCGTCCGCTAGGGAAGGCTAAAGGGTCAGTGGTCAATTGTCAACTTGTCTGTGCCGCGTCGCGGATGGCAGGATAGGCCATGGCGAGAAAGCGGCGTCTTGAATCGAGCGACGGTCTTTATCATGTGATAAACCGAGGCAACTATCGCACGGATATATTCGAAACCAAAGGGGCGAAGCAATCGTTCGTGAAAGCCTTGGAGGAGGCGTGCGGGAAGTTCGATTGGGAATTGTCCGCGTATTGCCTGATGAGCAACCACTATCACCTGTGCCTCGGGACGCCGCTGGGAAACCTGTCCGTGGGCATGCGCTGGCTGCAGGCCACCTTCGCGATGCGTTTCAACAAGTACAGGAACGAGCACGGGCATCTGTTCCAGGGGCGCTTCAAGTCGCTTCTGGTGGAGCCTGGGCAGCATTTGGCTGGACCTTGTCGACTACATTCACCTGAACCCGGTCAGGGCGGGGCTGAGCGCTATCGACGGGATAGGCAGGTATCCGTGGACGTCGTTGAATCGATTTCCGAAGCGGAAGAGCAGGCCGTCGTACTTCGATTGTTCCTGGATGAACTATTTCGAAGACTACGCCGACAGCAAGGACGGCTGGGCCCGCTATATTTCCCATTTGAGGCTGAAGCATTCCGATGATCCGCAGGAGATCGAGGAGCTCGACAGTAAGATGTGCAGAGGCTGGGGGCTGGGTTCTTCGGAGTTCAAGCAGGCGGTTGCGGATGATCTGGTAAGGGATCGTTCCTTGGTGAGGCTGGAGCGCGAGGACTTGGCGGAGCTGAACCGCTCGCGCTGGGATTCGGCGCTGGGCAAGTGCTTGGAGCTGCTGGGCAAGCCGCGATCGGTGAGCGCTATTTGCGGCAAGTACGCTAGAGAGAGGGAAGGAGCTTGCGAATGGGCGAGACGATTGAATAAATTGACAATTGACCACTGACCCTATTTGCACTCCTGGTTCAAATTATTGGTCGTATAGGAGGTGGTGTGATCGTTGCGACTGTGCGTCAGGCGATTGCCTTGTTTATCGTAGGTAAAGGCGTGCTTGCGTCCAACCAATTCTTCGTAAGTCTCGTCGATTTCCGCTTCCGGATACGAGCTTTGAAAGCTATCCTACCAATACTTACGGGCTAAGAAAAAGTGTTAATACCAAACATCAAGGGCTGACCCTTTTTGCCTCGCCCACTCTTGCTGCTCGGGGCATGGTCAAAGCGAAAGAACGAATCTCCAGCCTTTCAACACTAAACAACTAGGACCGTCCCCATTTTCTCGTGCCCATTTTCTCGTATATGAATGACATCTGGTTCAAAAGACTCCGATACTTTCCACAGTCCAATCCAATTTGTCCTTCGAGAGCTTCGCTTGATAAATTTTGTTAAAAAAAGCATCAAATATCACCCAATAAGTTGCTGTTGCTCTGTTACTTTCAATAACCAACTCTGCCAATACTACTTTTGTTGGATATTCTCCTGATTTGTGTTTGCTTCCCGGTCTCACCAAAAGTCGATCAGAACCGAGCGATTCATAGTCCTTTCTGGAGAGATCCGAGCCATTGTTAGAAAAAAATATGGTTCGAGAACTAGAATCCTCTGATGCCGTTATCTCATGTAACAGCACTGAGAGAACTCTTTGCTCAATCGTGGTAAGAGAAGGCGTGATCTCGATTGTCTTACAACTGCTAAGAGAAAAGTTAAAAATAAGCAGCAGCAATGATATAGAAAGTTTTCTGCTAAGCATTTTAATTACCTGAATCAAGACGGCTGCAATCCCAGCCGCTTATAGTGATTTTATCTGATGTTAATCTAAAAAATCACTAGCTTTCAATTTTCTGCTATCGTAACCGCCGGTGCTTTGATCAGGGTCGAAGGGACTTGGATTCCGCGGTCGCAGCTGCCTCAAATGATCATTTAGAGAATGTCCCGGAAACCAAGGTTGCAAATTGTTTCGTATTGCAAATTGATCAGAATTATATCGAGCATGAGCTTCCCGCTCCCACTGTTCTGGATATGTCGAAAACAAGTCAAATTCTTGAACCTCTGAATATAGAATTATAGCTTGGGCATCTCTTGCATGAAAAAGATCACCTGGAAACTGATTATCTTTGAGAAATCCAAATGTAAGCCCTCCATTTAGGTATATTTCATTGGTCCCTTGCAACTGGTATCCCATTGCATTTTTGCCGGCAAAGAAAGGTGAAAAGGGGTCAGTTCTTTATTCTTGCATTCAGGCTCTTTAGCAACCTTCCCGCTTCCTGCCTTTCACCGTCCCTGCATTGTTTTGTGTATCGACTCACCGCCGTTTCTACCCCCATTGAAAGCTTCTCTGCCAACCAGCCGTTGCGACAAAGATGTCTCCGCCTCATCCAGGCGCATATCGCTATCTTCCAATCGGCAGACTTGGGCTCGGTAGACGCATCCTCGAAGCCTTTACCCATTACCTCCAGACACCGGTCCAGATCATCCTCCCAAACCAATTCCAACGCTTCCTCAGATCCGGTTCCACCCAACCGTAAGTGGCGACGTTCCCGTTCTCCGTCTCTTATCAAGGCTTTCTTAAATTTCTTAGTTCCATGAGCCCAACCCTTGCTCATGCGGTCGAACAAATAGGCCTTTTGCTGCGGCTCATCTTCTTGTAGCCAAGCCAGATACTGAGCATATTTCCTCCGGCCAGCCACCGTATTCCCTAAACCGCCACCACCCTCCAGGCAGGCATCAAAACTCAGAAACGCTCTTCGTCCTTTTCGCTTATTCATCCAGTAGTAACTGCTGAATCGGTAGCCGCTTAACCCACTCACTTCCACTAGGCCCGCCCTCACCGGATTGAGATGAATGTAATGACACAATCCGGCCAGAGGCTCGAAGTCTTCCAGAACAATGCTTTTAAACCGGCCCTGAAAGACATGCCCCTGTTCTTTTCTTAATCGGTTGTAGCGGGTGGCGTATACGCCCTGCAACCATTTCATGCCTTAACTCAGATTGGGTGAGGGGGTCTCCAAGGCCAAGTGATAATGATTGCCCATGATGCAGTATGCATGGAGGATCCAACCGGATCGCTCGCAAGCTTCCAACAGACAGTCCTCAAACCCGTGCTTTGCTCCTTGATCTTCAAATATCCAGGAACGATAGTTCCCTCTACCGAGCAACGAGGTTGCGACATGACCACAAGAGCCCATTGAGAACGTGATACAGCGCACTCGGATACTCGAAGCGAAGCGGCCTTGACATCCAACCATAGAGAGGAAATCAATGGTGAAATGTCAAGAATAAAGAACTGACCCGAATGGCCCTTAGTTAAGGTATGTTTAGGACGAAATTTCACTTCTTTTTCCTCGATTCTGAGACGCGCATCTCCGAGCGTGGTCGAGTAAGGTTCTGATAGGGTTTCGGTCTTCGCTTTTTTGCCCGGGGTTCGGTCCGCCCGGGTCTGTCCGCTACCCTTATATCAGCGATTATCCAAAGCAATTCGTTTTGCACCTTTTTTAGTTTTTTGGGACGCTTGCGCACCAACCACAAGGTGCTTTTGTAGTGCCTTAGGGTGTCAGCGGCCCCTTTGAAACTAAGCTGGTAGGGTTGTTGCGAGCTCAACAGGGCCGCATCCGCCATGAGTAAACGTAGCAGGTTGTAAGCGATGGCGAACATAACGAACTCTTTTTGCACCATGGAGGGACTTTTGCAGCGCAACTGTTCCATGCCCATAGTGGTTTTCATATCGCGTAGAAACAGTTCGGCTTGCCAACGGCGCCGATAAAGTTCCACCAGGGCCTCCTTGGGGTAGAGCTTTGCATCGGTTAAGGTGGTGGCAATCCAAAGCTGATGGGGCCGAAAACCACGATTTTGGATTTTCAAGCGCACCACACGTATCGCCAGGGTGTTGGGCAACTGCCTCCATTCATCCTTTGACCAACCCTTTTTGGGGCGCTGCGGTCGCTTCCACTCCGCCAAGCGATCCAGCTTGCCCAATTTTTTGCCGCAGCGCATATCCACCTTGCGAGCCTGATGCAGGCGCATGACCGCATCTAATTGATGTTCAACGCATAGCGCCAAATTACTATAAGAACAATAGCCCCGGTCGGTCAGCACAATTGATCCTTTTTCCATCAACGGTAGGAGCGAGCGCAACAACGGGCTTTCATGTCGCTGCAGTTGGGAACTTGCCCAATGCAGCAAAGCTCCAGTGTGCAGACAAAAACAAGCCACCACCTGCATGACAGGAAAACCACAACCAGGACGCTGTTGGGAGGGCTGCGGGTAGGCTAGTTGGTTGTCCCCGGTATCAGCCAACTGTAGGCTGGTTCCATCCACTACGAGCACCTTTCGAGTCTGCCAAAGCCATCCCGGCGACAAGCGTTGGGACAAGGTATCGGCAAGGTGTCGATGAATACTCAACAGGCGGTTAATATCCAGCTTTTTACGCGCTTGGCAATAAGCTGAATCACCACTTCGGGGAACCGCAAGAGCGTGGGCGGAGCAGAAACTCTGCACCATGCGCACCACCTCCATGCAGGCGGTTCTGGGGGTGAGCACTTGAGCAAGAAATCCCAAAAAAGTGCACCCCAGGCTGTAGAAGCGCCTACGGGAATGTTGTTTGTCTTTATTGGGCTGAAGTAAGGGTGCGGGAATGAACGATGAGAAGAGCAAACTGAGCTCTGATAAACTTGCCAAAGCCGCGGCTTGAGCCTGAGCTGTGACCTGTGCGAGGGCGGACTTAGGTCCGCGGCCTAACCAATGGTTGGCGCCGGGAATAAAAGACTGTAAGTGTTTCATTCACAACAGCTTACACAAAATCCGAATTTGTACAAGGTTTTTTTCAAAATTAGCAAAAAAAATGATTTGGAATGCTTAACTAAGGGCCATTCAGAACTGACCCCTTTTCGGCCGCCCTAAGGAAAAGGCCGAAAGAGTTTCTTTCGAGCTTACGAGGCGCGGATGAATACCCTGGTCACCCATCCACTTTTCAACTATCGTGTGAGCTATAGACGCCTGCTTGAGATCCAGGCGCGGCTCTTGGCGAAAACTCTCGAAGGAGAGTTGAGCGAATACTCCGTATTTGTGACCCGATGAGCATTTCGAGCGGCGAGGCGACGCGGAAATACCCATGAGCGCTCGCGTAACGGAAGTTATTTATTGCCAATGAGATCGGCTTTGGATTTCGTAGATGGCGTTCGAAGCATCGCCACCAAATGTGCCACCGCTCGCAACGACCACCTTTGTTCCTTGACAGTCAAGTAGTTATGGTTCGTGCTATCTCCGCCCCTTCGAAAGGGCGGCCTCATTGAAGCGAATTGTATTAGGTTACTCATGCTACCGCCCCTTCTATCTCCGCCCCTTCGAAAGGGCGGCCTCATTGAAGCCCGGCATCCTTCCAGGCATCGGGCAAATAATGCCAAAAGGTGAAAAGGGGTCAGTTCTTTATTCTTGCATTCAGGCTCTTTAGCAACCTTCCCGCTTCCTGCCTTTCACCGTCCCTGCATTGTTTTGTGTATCGACTCACCGCCGTTTCTACCCCCATTGAAAGCTTCTCTGCCAACCAGCCGTTGCGACAAAGATGTCTCCGCCTCATCCAGGCGCATATCGCTATCTTCCAATCGGCAGACTTGGGCTCGGTAGACGCATCCTCGAAGCCTTTACCCATTACCTCCAAACACCGGTCCAGATCATCCTCCCAAACCAATTCCAACGCTTCCTCAGATCCGGTTCCACCCAACCGTAAGTGGCGACGTTCCCGTTCTCCGTCTCTTATCAAGGCTTTCTTAAATTTCTTAGTTCCATGAGCCCAACCCTTGCTCATGCGGTCGAACAAATAGGCCTTTTGCTGCGGCTCATCTTCTTGTAGCCAAGCCAGATACTGAGCATATTTCCTCCGGCCAGCCACCGTATTCCCTAAACCGCCACCACCCTCCAGGCAGGCATCAAAACTCAGAAACGCTCTTCGTCCTTTTCGCTTATTCATCCAGTAGTAACTGCTGAATCGGTAGCCGCTTAACCCACTCACTTCCACTAGGCCCGCCCTCACCGGATTGAGATGAATGTAATGACACAATCCGGCCAGAGGCTCGAAGTCTTCCAGAACGATGCTTTTAAACCGGCCCTGAAAGACATGCCCCTGTTCTTTTCTTAATCGGTTGTAGCGGGTGGCGTACACCCCCTGCAGCCATTTCATACCATTACTCAAATTGGGTGAGGGGGTCTCCAAAGCCAGGTGATAATGATTGCCCATGATGCAGTATGCATGGAGGATCCAACCGGATCGCTCGCAAGCTTCAAACAGACAGTCCTCAAACCCGTGCTTTGCTCCTTGATCTTCAAATATCCAGGAACGATAGTTCCCGCTACCGAGCAACGAAGTTGCGACATGACCACAAGAGCCCATTGAGAACGTGATACAGCGCACTCGGATACTCGAAGCGAAGCGGCCTTGGCATCCAACCATAGAGAGGAAATCAATGGTGAAATATCAAGAATAAAGAACTGACCCCTTTTCGGCCGCCCTAAGGAAAAGGCCGAAAGAGTTTCTTTCGAGCTTACGAAGCGCGGATGAATACCCTGGTCACCCATCCACTTTTCAACTATCGTGTGAGCTATCGACGCCTGCTCGAGATCCAGGCGCGGCTCCTGGCGAAAACTCTCGAAGGAGAGTTGAGCGAATACTCCGTATTTGTGACCCGATGAGCATTGCGAGCGGCGAGGCGACGCGGAAATACCTATGAGCGCTCGCGTAACGGAAGTTATTTATTGCCAATGAGATCGGCTTCGGATTTCGTAGATGGCGATCGAAGCTTTGCCACCAAATGTGCCACCGCTCGCATCGACCACCTTTGTTCCTTGACAGTCAAGCAGTTATGGTTCGTGCTATTTCCGCCCCTTCGAAAGGGCGGCCTCATTGAAGCTCTGCCGGTGTTCCGCTAGTGTCGACGACTCCCAAGTATTTCCGCCCCTTCCAAAGGGCGGCCTCATTGAAGCACCTCCTTCATTCCCTCGACGCCGCCGTTGTTTCCCATTTCCGCCCCTTCGAAAGGGCGGCCTCATAATACCGGTAGAGGTTTTTAAGAAATCCCCCATCGGAACACTCTTACATTGGTGGATTTATCCGTCTTATATATTGGAATCAGCGCCATAAAATATGGTAAATCCCATTCGCTTAACGATTTCTATTTTTTAAAATGAACAAGACCGATGAAGATATAGCGATAAACCAGGGCATCATGCTTTGCGACCATATAGTCCGCGAGGAAGGTATAGGGAAACTCTCCCTGATTGGCACTTTGAGCAATTTTACCTTTGAAAATTTTCCGGCCTTATGCCCTCGGTTTTAGGATAGAATCCCCGAGAGATGCCGTGATAGATTTACCAATTCCGATTCCGAGCATCACTTTCATGAAAAAAGGTAAATTCTCGGTTAATCTGCTTGTTGACGGCGACGTCATTGGAAGTAGAGATTTCACTGTCCAGCACCGACAATAAACCATCAGCCAAGCTCAGAATCACATCCTTTGCCGCGGATGAAGGGGTCGCGGGGAAGGGGTCATCCGCCTATACCCAAGGTCTACGGTGGGACGAGGCAAGGCGGATGGGATCAGCCCTAGTTTTTAAGTATTTTCGAGGCAGGGCGGATAGGGGGCGCAAAGGGGGTCAAAGAAAGCGCCGGGATAAACCGGCTTGGAATAAGGAATGAAAGAGTCCGACAGAGAAGACCTAGCCAGTAGCTCTGGCCTCGAACCGTACGCGGGCGATGGTAACATCGTTGGTGTAGCATCGGTGAGAGGAGACGCGGGCCAGCCATTGAGCTCCGATATCATCCATTCCGTGTGCCGACCTTGTTTTGACAAGGGGAAGGCGACATCGAGGTTATCGCATGGCGAGATAGCCCCGGACACGGCGGAGTCGAAGACCCTGAGCATGTGTCTAAATTCCAAGCGCGAGAACCGGGAGATCCTGTTGGTCTGCGTTGAAGAGACGGGCGTTGCTTGTCAGGAAACGGAGCGGTCGGAAAACGTCTCAGACGGTACAGCCGACATGAACGTCAGCAGGAAGTCAGATGATCCAATAGTACCTGCGAAGTGGGCGAACAAAGCCGGAACACCGGTGGCGGAGTCTATGGAGGAAAGGGGATCACCCAAGGGGAATGCACTTGCAGAGATATTCGCATCGGACACAGAGCCGATTATTGCGGAGTATGACTGGGAGAGCTACGGCATTGTAGAGATGGTACTCATCTCGACCGTATTACCCGAGGGAGGAGCCGTATGAGGTAGTTCTTCACGTACGGATCTGTGCGGGGGGCTGCCGGTAACGGCGGTCCCTACCGCGATCGCAAAACATTAACATTTTGCTCGATTTAGCATCGCGCTTATCCGATTCGGACGGCCCATGGGAAGTGGCAATAACCATCCGCGCGACCGGGCTACCCTCTTATTCATTCAGCGGCGAATTCAGCCGCTGAATGAACCCGCTACACGGCCCGAGGGGGCATACCTTACCGCCTCTGGCCTTCTGTGCCCTCCAACCAGTTTCAAACCCCTCCATCAGCAGGAACGAAGGGCAACTGATGTTAATCTTTTGCGTTTGACCCGGCCGCGGTAGACCGCCGGTTACCCGGCGGCCCCCGCACAGATCCCTGCGAGCGGGACTACCGCACAAGGATCCTACCTTAGCCCAACAAGTTCATCAGTTGCGGTCAAAAAGACAACAACATCGATAACGTAGGCTATTTTTTGCACTTTTGTAATGGGGGTGTTGTAGGTGTAATCGCTATAAGAGGCCCATGAAAGATGGAAAGGTAGCGTCTTGACATTTATACGGAAATCCCGTAATTATGGCAAAATGAAGACAACCTTGATTCTGCACGATGAACTGGTTCGTCGCGCAAAAGCCCGTGCCGCTTTGCGTGGTCAGCCACTAAGTCGATATGTTGAGGAAAGCTTGGAGCGGTCCTTAAACGAGGATGAGGATTCCGCCATAAGTATTGAGGAATGGGTGAACAAACTTCCTCGTTTATCGAAGCAAGCATGCCAGGAGTTAAACGTTGTATTGGAGAATGATGACCTTCGATCAATAGATCCTGCAATGTGGAAATGATTTTGGACACCAACGCCCTTTCAGCCCTTGCGGCCAAGGATCCTGAATTGATCGAGAAGATTCGCCACGCTCCCCGACTTTCGGTGACGTTGATCAGCCTGGGCGAATATTATTACGGCGTTACCGTATCCCAGAGGAAAGGAGAACTCATAGGCTGGTTAAATTTGTTTCTTGAAAGAGCTCAAGTGCTTTCACCCGGCATGGACACACTTCCGTTTTATGCCGACATTCGCAATGAACTAAAACGAGCGGGAACTCCTATACCAGCAAACGATTGTTGGATAGCGGCGTTGGTTCGACAGTATAAGATGCAACTGGTTAGCCGGGACCGTCACTTCGATTGGGTCAAGGGAGTAAAACGTCTGGACTGGTGAAGAGGCGGGAATAGGAGGACAACCGGGGAAATGCCGTTGAAAAGTGATGCCTTCCGCCTTCATGTATTACGGCGTGACATGTCCGCCTACGTTCATCTAAGGCGGGACATGCAGAGTTACGGCAGGACAGTTCGGGAAGAAGAGGTATGGGATGCAATAAATAGGTAGATGCGGTTTGGAGTCAGGCAAAAAAGGGCAAAGGGGTCAGCCCTTGATGTTTGGTGTTGACTGAGTTTCAAGGGTATGATCCGGAGACATCGGTAACACTTATTCTAGACACATCCGCCTTCATTCATTACGGCGAGACAAAGTAGGTTACAGTATACTGGGCATTATGCCCTGGAAAGGTAGTGTCCAGATCTGAACTCAGCTGAAAACACCTTTTTTCAGGTCGCGCATCACCATCATCCCCGAGTCCTTTAGTCCCAGCATCGGTCGGGCCCCCGACTTTCTGTGTTTTCCAAATAGCCTGCGATGCGCTTCGAATATCTCGTTCACGTAGTCTTTTGAGCCGAGAACCATGCCATCGCTGAAATAACGCACCCTCAGTCTCAGTACCTGGGCTAGGGGCAGTTTTCCATCCACTTCTACCACTTTTCTGACCGCCTCTCGGTCCATGACCTGTTGCCCCTCCCCCGAGGTGGTGGAGCCCATCAAGAACAATATCTTCCGATAGCTGGACAAGGCCGCCTTGGCGGACTTGACTCCCACCACCTTACCCAAACCGGCTCGCGCCTCCATCTTTCCTCCCACCGCTTCGGAATAGCCGCAGTAGCGATAGTCTTTGGGATCCTCCACCAAGCCCGCCCGCACCGGATTCAAATCGAGGTAGGCCGCCACCGTTCTCAAGCAAGCCGCGCTATCTTCTATGAGCACACTCTTAAAACGCTCCGCCCACAAGGTCCCGTAACGGTGGTGAGTGCGGTTATACCAAATGCTGAAGCGTTGTTTTAACTCCTTCATGAACAAAGAGATATCGCCCATGCGGGCCAGGAGTTGCTCCCGTGCTGCTTGAGCTTCCTTCCCGCCCTTTTTCAGAAGGGCTTCCAAGGCTTCTACCCGCCCTTTTTGCCGCCCGTACAATTCGGAAAACCGGGCCAATAATTCCTGATCATCGACCGGCTGCTTCTCCGGCACCCGCACCAGGACGTGGAAGTGATTGGTCATGATGCAGTAGGTGAGAATTTCCACCCCACAGAACCGGGCCATGTACCACAGTTGCTTGCGCAACACTTCCTTGGCCTGTCTATCCAAAAGCATGGCGCCTCCCACCACTCGGGTCACGCAGTGATACACCGCAGTCTGCCCCTTAACCTTCAACCTGGACGTCCTCATAATCACCCAAACCCATCCCGCATCTATTCCACTTTGTCAACAGCATTATTAGCCTGTCCCTTTTCTCTATCCCCATGGGTGTCCACCTTTGATCTGAAACCATGGTCACACCTGGCTCTTTGAGACGTCTGATAGGGCTTCAGGGAAGTCGGCTTCCCCGGGAATACTCAAAATTCCCAAATGACTTTGTAAACGGATATAAAGTAACCTTAAACCCGTTTAAGGCTTGCTTTTGTCTGGGTGGGTGCAAATTTTTTTTATGCCTACCACACCAGAAGTCTATACGCTTTTAGATAAGCTAATTGCGCCGCTGAAGTCGCTGATACTCAGTAGCCACAAACGAAGAAACTGCCCGGTTCTTGAGGATGAAGATTGGATTAAGGCGGGGTTGCTCCGCGTCTTATCCAACGAAATAAGTTCGCGTGGTTTCCTTCAGCAGTTGGCCGATCAACTGCAAACAATGATTGCTCGTAGTAGTTTTTTCAAGACGCTTCGCAGCACTCGCCGATTGGCTTTTTGCCAGCACCTCAATGAAGCTTTTGCTCAAGGCTACAAGAGTCCCAATCCTGATCGACTATCTGATTTTGCCAGTCTAGGGAAGTATGATATCTACGCTGGAGACGGGCACTACCGAGCCGCGGCCACTCACGATAAAACAACCGGCGATAAGAAGTATGCGGTGGGTCATTTTTATACCCTCAATCTGCGAAATGATATGTTGACCCACTTGGACAGTATGGTGGAAGAGCCGGGACGCAAAAAGGAGCACGACATGCATTTACTAAAACGCATGAGTATCCAGCAACTGCGCCAAGGAGCGCCCAAGGGCAGGAAAGTGCTCTACGTCTGGGATAAGGCTGGAATTGATTTTTCCCAATGGTTCAAATGGAAACAAGGAAGCGGCATTTACTTCCTGAGTCTGGAGAAAGAAAACATGAAACTCAGACCCATGGGGCCGTGCGGATTTGATCTCAATAGCTCGATTAATGCCGGAGTAGTGGCTGATCAGTTGGTGGGAACCGATAGTGGCGCGATGATGCGACGGGTCAGTTATCAATGTCCGGATAGCGGCAAAGTGTTTCATTTTGTGACCAGTGTCATGGATGTGGATCCCGGACTGATAGCGCACTTGTATAAAATGCGCTGGAAAATCGAAAAGACCTTCGATGAGTTAAAAACAAAACTGACAGAGAAAAAAGCCTGGGCAAGCTCTACGGTGGCCCGCAACACACAAGCCAACTTTACCTGCCTGGTTCATAACCTCATGGTGGTTCTGGAAGAAGAACTGGCCGAGGACAACGAAGTCTATGACAATGGCGAACTGACCCGCCGCAAGAACCGCTACAAACAATTAAACCAAAGGGTAAAAAGTAAAGGCAAACAGCTACCCTTGGCCCAACAAGCCGTTGCACGCGCCACACAACGCACCCAAAAGTTCATTCGTTGGTTACGTAACCACTGCTGGATTCAAGCTCCCTGGCTGCAGGCTCAGAGCGCTTTAAAACGAATATACGCGACTTCTTAATCAACAAAGGTGGACACCCATGTGAGCAAACAAAAGGGACAGGCTAATAATGCTGTTGACAAAGTGGAATAGATGCGGGATGGGTTTGGGTGATTATGAGGACGTCCAGGTTGAAGGTTAAGGGGCAGACTGCGGTGTATCACTGCGTGACCCGAGTAGTGGGAGGCGCCATGCTTTTGGATAGACAGGCCAAGGAAGTGTTGCGCAAGCAACTGTGGTACATGGCCCGGTTCTGTGGGGTGGAAATTCTCACCTACTGCATCATGACCAATCACTTCCACGTCCTGGTGCGCGTGCCGGAGAATCAGCCGGTCGATGATCAGGAATTATTGGCCCGGTTTTCCGAATTGTACGGGCGGCAAAAAGGTCGAGTAGAAGCCTTGGAAGCCCTTCTGAAAAAGGGCGGGAAGGAAGCTCAAGCAGCACGGGAGCAACTCCTGGCCCGCATGGGCGATATCTCTTTGTTCATGAAGGAGTTAAAACAACGCTTCAGCATTTGGTATAACCGCACTCACCACCGTTACGGGACCTTGTGGGCGGAGCGTTTTAAGAGTGTGCTCATAGAAGATAGCGCGGCTTGCTTGAGAACGGTGGCGGCCTACCTCGATTTGAATCCGGTGCGGGCGGGCTTGGTGGAGGATCCCAAAGACTATCGCTACTGCGGCTATTCCGAAGCGGTGGGAGGAAAGATGGAGGCGCGAGCCGGTTTGGGTAAGGTGGTGGGAGTCAAGTCCGCCAAGGCGGCCTTGTCCAGCTATCGGAAGATATTGTTCTTGATGGGCTCCACCACCTCGGGGGAGGGGCAACAGGTCATGGACCGAGAGGCGGTCAGAAAAGTGGTAGAAGTGGATGGAAAACTGCCCCTAGCCCAGGTACTGAGACTGAGGGTGCGTTATTTCAGCGATGGCATGGTTCTCGGCTCAAAAGACTACGTGAACGAGATATTCGAAGCGCATCGCAGGCTATTTGGAAAACACAGAAAGTCGGGGGCCCGACCGATGCTGGGACTAAAGGACTCGGGGATGATGGTGATGCGCGACCTGAAAAAAGGTGTTTTCAGCTGAGTTCAGATCTGGACACTACCTTTCCAGGGCATAATGCCCAGTATACTGTAACCTACTTTGTCTCGCCGTAATGAATGAAGGCGGATGTGTCTAGAATAAGTGTTACCGATGTCTCCGGATCATACCCTTGAAACTCAGTCAACACCAAACATCAAGGGCTGACCCCTTTGCCCCCTTTGCCCCCTTTGCCCCCCTATTCCCGCCTCTTCACCAGTCCAGACGTTTTACTCCCTTGACCCAATCGAAGTGACGGTCCCGGCTAACCAGTTGCATCTTATACTGTCGAACCAACGCCGCTATCCAACAATCGTTTGCTGGTATAGGAGTTCCCGCTCGTTTTAGTTCATTGCGAATGTCGGCATAAAACGGAAGTGTGTCCATGCCGGGTGAAAGCACTTGAGCTCTTTCAAGAAACAAATTTAACCAGCCTATGAGTTCTCCTTTCCTCTGGGATACGGTAACGCCGTAATAATATTCGCCCAGGCTGATCAACGTCACCGAAAGTCGGGGAGCGTGGCGAATCTTCTCGATCAATTCAGGATCCTTGGCCGCAAGGGCTGAAAGGGCGTTGGTGTCCAAAATCATTTCCACATTGCAGGATCTATTGATCGAAGGTCATCATTCTCCAATACAACGTTTAACTCCTGGCATGCTTGCTTCGATAAACGAGGAAGTTTGTTCACCCATTCCTCAATACTTATGGCGGAATCCTCATCCTCGTTTAAGGGCGACGCAAAAAGCGACGCAAAAAGGGTCAGTCCAATTATTCATGATTTTTTGCTGACTTTCGGGGAAGAAGACATCAAATGTTGCCGAGCATGGTATTTCAGTATCTTCAAATACATTACCTGAACCCAAACCCTGGATACTCAGGTTGTCCTTAATCGGTGAAATCGCACCTGCTTCCCTTGGGCAGCCGACAGGGTCAAAGGTCAATAATCAAGTCGACTGATGTGTTAATCGGCGAACCCGCACCTGCTTCCCTTTGGTCGGCCTTACGGCTCGCGCCAGCCTTTCGCCCTTGCTCAGGGCGGTCACGCCAGTTGCTCCACTCGTTCGCCCCAGTCGGCCGGGCCGCCTCCTTAGGTGGTGTCCAGAATTTTTCGCACATTTAGTTTTGAGGTATGTTGAAGGTTGGATTGTTCGGTGATGAGGCAGTTGTTAAGGCTTGCGATGACTCAGAAAGCAGCGATATAGACCTTTTGGTCCGATGTAGACCCTGATATCGGCCTAGCCATTGTAGACCTGTCTGAAGAGCTAGAACAGCTCCTCGGAAAACCGGTCGACTTGATGACCACCCGAGGGATTAATCCCAGATTAAAAAAGAGGATTGAACGGGAATTGTTTCATGTCGCATAGACCGGTCGATTTGCTGCTTGAGGATATTTTTGAGGCTGTCGGCAGAATAGATAAATATCTCACAAATTCCACCCAAGAGAAATTTCTCGAAGATCAGATGATGCAAGATGCGGTCATAAGGAATTTAACTGTGACATTCAGCAATGACCTAGAGGTAGCTCAAGGAAAGACCCCGAGGTAAAACAAGATAACAAACTTGATTTCCCGACCAGATGTGTCCAATTTGGGCCGGTTTGTTTTTTAGACCGATGCAAAAGGCTTATTCAGTTGGAGTTGTCGGGGCGACTGGAGCGGTGGGCCAGGAGCTGATCCGGCTATTGTGTGACAGGGGCTTTCCGATGGGAAACCTCAAGCTCCTGGCATCGGCGCGTTCCAAGGGGAAACCCATCTCTTACGGGGATCGAAGCTGGAAGGTTGAGGAAGCTACGGCGGAGGCATTCGATGATTTGGACATAGCGCTTTTCAGCGCCGGTTCTGGCATTACCAAAGCACTGGCGCCAGAGGCAGCCCGGCGGGGATGCGTAGTTATCGACAACAGTTCGGCTTTTCGCATGGAGCCGCAGGTACCGCTGATTGTGCCGGAAATAAATCCGGATGCCGCGGCCAATCACTCAGGGATAATCGCCAACCCCAATTGCTCCACCATTGTCGCCCTGATGGCCCTTTTTCCCTTGCACCAGGTTTTTGGCCTCAAGCGGTTTTTTGCCTCTACTTACCAAGCGGTATCCGGAAGCGGAGCGGCGGCGATAACCGAACTGGAAGGCCAGGTAGCGGCCATCGCAAAAAACGAGCCCCCTATTGCCGAAGTGTATCCGCATCAGATTGCTTTCAACGTCCTGCCTCACGTAGAAGTTTTTCTGGAGAATGGGTATACCAAAGAGGAGATGAAAATGCAGAATGAGGGACGCAAGATCATGGGCTTGCCGGATCTCAAAGTGTCCTGCACTTGTGTCCGCGTGCCGGTGTATCGGGCCCACTCGGTCTCCATTCAGGCGGAGTTTGAAAAGCCGGTGGATGTTCAGCAGGCCCGTTGGGCAGTGGAGAATTTTCCCGGGTCCGAGCTTTGCGACGATACGGACAACAACCGGTATCCGACGCCGATTGACTATTCCGGCAAGGAAAATTGCGGAGTTGGGCGCATCCGAAAGGATACGGCTTTGCAAAACGGGCTTTCGTTATGGGTCAGTGGCGATCAGCTTTGGAAGGGGGCGGCATTGAATGCCATTCAGATTGCGGAATTACTGCATGAGCGCGGATTGGTCGGCGCTCCAACTGTTTGATATCCAGCGCTCCAACAGGATTGAGCCGGCCATGCCCGGTTTTGGGATTTGCGGTAAAAATAAGGCTTGATTCCCCTAGTGACAGATGGCTTTCTATGCACCCTTTATTGGGGGCGGATAGCTCAGTTTGGTTAGAGCAACTGGTTTACACCCAGTAGGTCGGCGGTTCGAGTCCGTCTTCGCCCACCATAGCCATAGAAATTACTGATGAAACACACCATCTCCGTTTTGGTTGAAAACAAGTTCGGCGTTCTGGCGCGCGTGGCCGGTATGTTTAGTGGACGAGGATTCAACATTCACAGCCTCAACGTTGCTCCCACCCACGATCGATCTCTTTCGAGGATCACGGTGGTAGCGATAGGGGATGACCCGGTGTTGGATCAAATAATCAAGCAGTTGCAGAAACTGATAAATGTCATACGGGTCATCGATTTTAAACGTGGGCAAGCGGTGGAACGCGAATTGCTCTTGATTAAATTGGCGGCCGATTCGGAGAGCCGGTCTGAGATTATTCAGGTCTGTGACATATTTCGGGGCAAGATTATTAACGTTAATCAGGAATCGCTCATTCTGGAAATTACCGGTGATGAGGGGAAGGTCCGGGCGTTCCTGGATATGATCGAAAAGTTTGAGGTTCTGGAGCTATCCAGAACGGGTAAACTTGCCCTGGCGCGCTCTCGCAGATCGGCTCACGAAAAATAACTCAGTTTTAGCACTAAACCTCAAAGGAAGTAAATTATGCCTGCCAAAGTATACAAGGACACAGACGCCGACATTGCGGCCATTCAAGACAAAACCCTAGCCATTATCGGATTTGGTTCCCAAGGGCACGCCCATGCTTTGAACCTGAAGGACAGCGGGCTGAATGTGATCATCGGCCTCTATGAGAAGAGTAAGTCCATCGAAGTAGCAAAGCAGCACGGTTTCGAAGTTTGCAGAACCAGCCAGGCGGTAAAACGGGCCGATGTGATCATGCTGGCCGTGCCGGACATGAAGCAGGCAGCTGTTTACCAAGAGGATATTGAACCCAATCTGTCTGCCGGCAAAGCGCTTCTTTTTACACACGGTTTTGCCATTCATTTTGGCTTGATCAAGCCGCCCGAGGAAATCGATGTCATCATGGTTGCGCCCAAGGGTCCGGGTCACACGGTTCGCTTGCAATACCAGGAGGGCAAGGGAGTGCCAGCTCTGATCGCCATCCACAACGACGCTTCCAAGGAGGCAAAGCCCATCGCCCTGGCCTGGGCCAAGGGGATTGGCGGGACCCGTGCCGGTGTATTGCAAACCACCTTTAAGGAGGAAACTGAAACCGATCTTTTTGGTGAACAGGCTGTGCTCTGTGGTGGCGCATCCGCCCTGGTGCTCGCAGGATTTGAAACTTTGGTTGAGGCCGGTTACCAACCGGAAATGGCTTACTTCGAATGTTTGCACGAACTGAAACTCATCGTGGACATGATGGTGGAATCCGGTGTTGCCGGTATGCGATTCTCCGTTTCGGAAACTGCCAAGTACGGTGACCTTACGAGGGGTCCGAGGATAATTAACGCCCAGACCAAGGAATCCATGGCTAAAATCCTCCAGGAAATTCAATCCGGAAAGTTTGCCCGACAATGGGTGAAGGAGTACGAGGATGGATTGCCCAACTACAATGCGCTTCTGGAAGCGGGAGAAAAGCACTTCATCGAAAAAGTTGGCGGCCGGTTGCGCGGCTTAATGCCTTGGATTGCCAAGAAAAACATTAAGGGAGTACAAGCGGCCTACTGAATGGAATTAGGAATTAGGAATTAGGACTGACAATCCAATACAGGACAAATCTTACGCGTTTGCTTTGCGGATCATAAAGCTGTATCGGTATTTTTGTACTCAGAAGAAAGAATTTGTTCTTTCCAAGCAGATCGTCCGTAGTGGAACATCGATCGGTGCAAACGTGGAAGAAGCTATTGGTGGTCAATCGAAAAAGGATTTCCTCTCGAAGATGGGCATCGCCTACAAGGAAGCTCGCGAGACGCATTACTGGCTTCGGTTGCTTCGCGATTCCAATATCCTGGACGCCAAACAGGCTGAATCAATTATGGAAGACTGCGAAGAACTTCTGAAACTTTCAGGCGCAATTATCCGAACTACAAAACCAAAAATTCCTAATTCCTAATTCCCAATTCTTCATCGTGAGAGAGCGAATCACATTGGCCACTCGTAAAAGTCCGTTGGCTCTTGCCCAGACGCACCTGGTGATGACTGCGGTGCTGGGCAGCTATCCCGAAGTTAAAGTGGAGCCGCTGCCGCTGACCACTACCGGGGATCGGCGGGTGGCTTGGTCCCTGGAACATAAGGGAGGGAAAGGCCTCTTTACCAAGGAACTCGAAATTGCTTTGTTGGAGGGTCGCGCCGATATGGCGGTGCACAGCGCCAAGGATTTACCCACTAAAATGCAACCTGGATTGGCGATTGCCGGATTTCTTCCACGCGAGTCGGTGGAGGACGTATTGGTAAAGCGGGAAGACATAGAAAGTATTCAAAAACTAGCTACCGGAAGTCCGCGCCGTCGAGCCCAGGCAAAACTGTTTTTACCTGAAGTTGAGGTGTGTGAAATTCGCGGTAACGTCGAAACCCGCCTGAACCAGATTTGCGATGGATTTGCCGATGCCACTATACTGGCCCGTGCGGGATTAAAGCGGTTGGGCATTCAATCCTGGGAGGGATTGGAATTTGAACCACTCAACCTGAACCAAATGATTCCGGCAGTGGGACAGGGGGCCATCGCGCTACAGTGCCGTGAGGAAGACGTTGAAAAATTCCAGGCTTTATCGCACCTGGAGACGGAGACCGCCGTATCTATCGAACGCGAATTTCTGAGCCTGGTCGGCGGTGGATGTCAGACCGCGTTCGCCGCACATTTCCGGGACGGGGTGCTATACGCATATCACGAAAAGGAGGGCCGGTTTACGCTGACTTTCAATTCACTTGATCGAGAGTTTATCCGCGAGACGATTCAGACCACCCTGGAGGGAATTTCTAATGATTAGCTTGTTTTTTCACAAATCTTCTACTGCGCTCCGGAATTCTCGGGGAAGGGGTCAAGCCTTGCATTTTGGCATGGCTGCAAAAATGAAAGGCATGACCCCGACGGTCGACCCGGCTTCACCCGCGCATCGGCTCGATGCCCGCACCAGCGCTCGATCTTCGTTCGCTCGCTACGAATTTGGTAAGCTGTCGCATTCGCTCGGTAGTGAGATATGCGGGTTAGTTGGACTGCGGGGAATAGGGTCAGGTCAGATTGGCCCTAAGTTAAGGCGGTTTTGGACGGATGTGCAGGCCGTTTACTTTCGAGGGGGTCACACCTTAAATCCCGCATTTACATGCACGATTGCAAGGGATGACCCCGACATCGCAAATGCTTCGGAAATCCTCGGAAACGTGCTTAACTTAGTGCCATTCGGGTCAGGTCATTGTTGGGTTCTCGGCAACGACTCCACGAGAAATGCAGGATAAAGGAATGGTATATTTGGTAGGCGCCGGTCCAGGTGCTTCGGATCTGGTAACGGTGAGGGGCCGGGCGTTGATCGAGGAGTGCGACGTGCTGGTATACGATTACCTGGTATACGATGAACTTCTCACCTGGACGTCGTCGCACTGTGAAAAGATTTACGTGGGCAAGCGGTCCGGGTTTCATTCTAAACCGCAGGAGGATATTGAGAAATTGTTAATCCGTCATGCCGGGGAAGGAAGGCTGGTCGTTCGTTTGAAAGGCGGGGACCCCTTTATTTTTGGTCGAGGAGGCGAGGAAACTGAGACCCTGCAAAAAGCTGGAATTCCATTTGAAATCGTTCCGGGAGTCACCGCAAGTCTGGGAGCTGCGTCATTCATGGGAATTCCACTTACCCACCGCAAGGACAGCTCGGCGGTGGTGCTGGTTACGGGGCATGAGGATCCCAAGAAACCGGCTACCGTTATTGACTGGGAAAAGTATGCCGGCCTCGGAGCCACCCTTTGTATTTACATGGGTATGACGAATCTCAAAGGTATTTGCAGCCAACTTATCGACGCCGGTATGGATGGAAATACTCCGGTTGTGGTGGTTCGATGGGCCACGCTTCCCCGCCAGCAAAGTTGTTTCGGAACTTTGGCAACGATTTCCGATCGGGTAGAGAATTTGGGCCTCAAACCCCCGGCGATGATCATAATTGGAAAGGTAGTAACCGATGCCCCGGTATCTTCCTGGTACGAAAACAAACCGCTTTTTGGTAAACGGGTGGTGGTAACGCGAACTCGAAAGCAGTCGAGTGAACTGGCCCATAAGTTGACCGGGTTGGGAGCCGATGTCATGGAACTGCCACTGATTCGGGTGGAGCAGGCCGTCAATGAGGAGGTGAAACGGGAAGTATTTTCGGGCTTGGGATCATACAGCTGGATCGTATTCACCAGCCAGAATGGAGTGCGAATTTTTTTCGAGGTGTTTCTAAAGGATTTCAAGGATCTGCGTGCGCTAGGTTTTCTGCGCATTGCGGTGGTGGGGCCATCCACGGCTCGGGAGGTTGAAAAATTTCACCTCGAAGTGGAATTGATGCCGGAAAAACACACGGGCGCCGATTTAGCGGAGGCTTTGATTGCCACGGGAAGTGTGGACAACGCAAAAATGTTGGTAGTAAAGGGCAACCTGGGAGGTGACGGGTTAATAAAACCTTTGGAAGACAGGTGGGCGATCGTGGACCGCTTTGAAGTATATAAAACGGAGCCCACCGATCTATCCAATCATCCCACCGCAAAGATATTCAGAGAAATAGGCGCTCACGCCATCACGTTTACCAGTTCCTCTACGGTAAGTTCTTTTGTTCAGCATGCGAAGTTTCTTCAATTGAAACCAGGCGCGACAACTCCGAAGGCCTTCAGTATTGGACCGGTCACTTCCACGGCGATGGCGAGAATGAAAGTAGCGCTGACCCGGGAAGCAAAGAGATCGACATTGGATGGATTGGTTGAAGTGATCTTGGAGGAACTGGGACACCTCACTAGTGACTTCAAAAACAACTGATCTAAAGTTTCGATAAACAAAGATCTTTTTCAATAGAGTGGTTTCAATGAAGCGTTATGATTAGCTTAACCCGCAGTACAGTAACATGAAAGTACCCTTTCTAAATTTCCACGAATCGCACCGCGGTTTGAAAGCCGAGTTGCTCAATGCCATGGAGGAAACCTTAGATTCCGGGCAGTTCATTTTGGGGAGACAAGTGGAGCAATTTGAGCGAGCCTACGCGGAGCTGATGGGGGCCGAATCGGCGATTGGGGTGAATAGTGGGACGTCCGCATTGCACCTCTGTATGCGTTGTTGCGGTATTGAAGCCGGAGACGAGGTAATTACCACGCCGTTTACCTTTATGGCTTCTTCCTGGGGTATCGTTTACGAAAAAGCCCGGCCGGTATTTGCCGATATAGATTCCACATCCTACAATCTGGACCCGGCAAAGGTGGAGGCGGTGATAACCGATAAAACCAAGGCAATTGTGGTTGTACACCTGTTTGGACAACCGGCATGCATGGATGACTTTGTAGCACTTGCCGAGGAGTATAATTTGAAACTCATCGAAGATTGTGCTCAGGCGCATATGGCCCAATACAAGGAACAGCCGGTCGGTCTCATGGGCGATTGTGGCGCATTTTCCTTTTATCCGACTAAAAACCTGGGTGGACTGGGTGAGGGTGGACTCTTTGTTTCGAAGCGCCAAGCCATGACGGATCGTGCCAGGCTGTTGCGCAATCACGCCATGCAAGACCTTTATACCTATTGGGATGTGGGCTATAATTACCGCATGGAAGGAATTAGCGGAGCACTACTGCGAGTAAAACTCAAATACCTTGAGGGCTGGACCCAGCGGCGCCGGAACATTGCCGAAAGGTATTTGCGGGAGATACATTTGGATGGTTTGCAGCTACCCTTATTCCAACCAGAGGCGCCCAGCGTGTGGCATCAGTTCTCGGTGCTGCATCCGCAGCGGGACCATCTCCAGAATCACCTGAACGGCAATGGCATAGCCACGGGGATATTTTACCCGGTTCCGCTGCACCTTCAGCCCGTGTATGCGAATCTCGGTTATGGGGAAGGTAATTTTCCCATATCCGAACGCGTCTGCAAAGAGGTAATCAATCTGCCCATTTACCCGGAAATGAAAGATGAGCAGGTGGACTATGTCATCGATACAATCAACGCTTATGCCCCATGAGTAGACCAGAAGTTAAGGTTTGCGGGATCGGCCGCGTGGAGGATGCCAGGCTGGCAGTCCGCCTCGGGGCCAAGTATCTGGGGTTTATTGTTTATCCGCAGTCTCCCCGTTATATTTCAGTGGATTCCTTGCGGGAACTGGCGGAAACTTTACCGGTATCTTTTCGCGTGGTGGTAGATGTAGCGCCGACTTTGGAAAAGCTAGCGGAAATCCGGGAGCTGGAATTCGATTTTTATCAAATTCATTTTCCAATGGATCAAAACAGAGACGCTATCGCGGCCTGGTCGGAAATGGTAGGTCGAGATCGCCTATGGCTCGCCCCAAAGTTACCACCGGAGGACCAATTTCCCCAATGGTTATTCGAGTACGCCGACACCTTCCTCGTTGATACCTATCATAAAGAGGGATTTGGGGGTAGCGGGCTGACAGGTGATTGGGTAAAGTTTAAGCAACTCCAATCGGAATATCCCGACAAACATTGGATTCTGGCTGGTGGATTGGATCCCGAAAATATTGTCAAAGCCGTGGCGCTGGCACAACCGAACCGGGTGGACGTGAACAGCGGGGTTGAGGCAAGACCAGGTCAAAAAAGCCCCGAACAACTGGTGGCGTTTTTTAGGAATCTTAACAGAATCGAAGGCTGAGGGATGAGTGGGCTAGGGCGAAGATTGTTAAGGACGGGGGGATTTCCTCGGAGCTTGTCATTCCAGTTTTAACTGTAAGTATGGCGCCCATCATTCATCTCAAGTATGGTAAGAATCGGAATTATTGGCGGGAGCGGACTGGACAATCCCGATCTATTGAAAGAGCCGGAGGAAGTTACACTCGATACACCCTACGGCGCGCCTTCATCCCCCTTAAAGCGGGGTTTGATATCCGGCAGGGAGGTGGTTTTATTGGCACGCCATGGAATTGGGCATACTATCCCGCCTACCCAAGTAAATTTTCGGGCCAATGTATGGGCTCTAAAAGAAATCGGTTGTAGCCATATCCTGGTAACAACTGCGGTTGGCTCTCTACGGGAGGAGATCGGGCCGGGGGATTTTGTGGCGCT
The DNA here is from genome assembly GCA_965250065.1 of Opitutales bacterium. Taxonomy (GTDB): domain Bacteria; phylum Verrucomicrobiota; class Verrucomicrobiia; order Opitutales; family UBA2995; genus JAABVD01. The sequence continues at coordinate 2,394,286 of OZ252288.1, read as the reverse complement.
GGATCAGTTTATTGATTTTACCCGGGGGCGGAAGAACTCGTTTTATGAACGATTCGAGCCCGGGTCCCCCATACACACTTCTACGGCCGAACCATTTTCAGGGCGACTGCGAGATTGTTGTATTGAGGCGGCGAGGGATTTAAACTTTGCCTGTCATCCAAGGGGAACGGTGATTTCAATTGAAGGCCCTCGATTTTCGACCCAAGCCGAGTCGCACATGTTTCGCGCCTGGGGAGCGGATGTCATAAATATGACAATCGCGACCGAGGCGGCGCTAGCGAAAGAGGCGGGGATTCCCTACGCAGCTGTTGCCATGACCACCGACTACGATTGTTGGAAGGAAGATGAGAAACACGTGGATTGGCAGACCGTTCTGAAGGTTTTTCAGGATAATGCACACCGGGTGATCCAACTCCTGGTCGCAACGGTGGCTAAAGTTTAGCCCGGGGTGGTTTTCCTGGAACAGTGCTTTAAATCATGAAACAGCTACCAGATCCGATTCCGGTAACGGTATTATCCGGTTTCCTGGGTTCGGGAAAAACTACCTTGCTCAACAGAATGCTACTCGAGTGTGGTGACCGGAAGTTGGCGCTTTTGGTCAATGATGTTGGTGAAATCAATGTGGATGCCTCACTGGTTAAAGCAAAGCTGAAGGAACTCGATGATTCGGAAACGCAATTGGTGGAGCTGTCCAATGGGTGTATTTGTTGTTCGATCCAGGGGGATCTAGCCAGTGCGGTGACGGAGCTGGTAACCACGAGTGGCGCCGACCATATCGTGATTGAAGCAAGTGGTGTGGCCGAACCCACCCAGCTTATTCAGGGGTTTTACCTGCAGGATTTGTTTGGAAATCGTGCTATCGACATTGCGCCGATTAACGCGCTGGTCACGGTGATTGACTCCGGTTTGTTCTTGAGGGAGTGGAAACGCATTGGTGAATCGAATGCGGAACGCAACATTTTGCGGCAAGGTGAAAATCAACCGGTCTTTGAGCTGATGATCGAACAGATCGAATGTGCGGATTACATCGTATTGAATAAGAGGGACCTTTTGGAGGAAGACGAGGAGCTGCCTTTGCTCGAAATTGTTTCCGGGCTTAATGGGCGGGCCCAGGTCCGGTTGGCAGAAAATTGCGGTATTGTTATTCCCGAACTGCTCGGCTGCAGAGCTTTCCGGATGGAAGACACGATTGGGGCTCCACGCTGGATGCAGGAACTGGAAGCTATCTCCCGGGCTGATGAGCCCCGATTTTCACCAGCGGAACCTCCGGCCCCGCTTGGCGGATTGAAACCCGGACCTATTGCTCCGAAAGCGCCGGTTGGAGAAGGTTTCGCCAGTAAATATGGATTGCATACGTTTATTTACCGTAGGCAGACGCCTTTTAAGGCCACTGACTTGGCTGCTTTTTTGCATAGGGCCCACCCCGGAGTTCTCCGGGTAAAAGGGTTTGCCTGGATAGCGGAGCGTTGGGATCAAGTAGCGCTCGTTTCGGTGGCGGGAGACGTCAACCGTTGTGACTTTATTGGGGATTGGTGGGTTGCAAGGTATGAACAAGGTGAAGTTAGACGTGACGAATTTCCCGATGATGTGGAACGTGCCTGGCAGGAACCCTACGGTGATCGCAGGCAGGAAATCGTTTTTATTGGGATTGGAATGGATGAGGACCAGATCGTAAGTGAACTGGAAGCATGCTGCATTCGACCGGAAGAGCACCGTAACACCGAAACCTGAAATCACTTCTACTGCCAACCGCAAAGACTCATACTTCGCTTAGCACGGTTTCCAGTAAGGCGGGATTCCTGGCGCCGCCCATGGCGAAGTCGGCTTTGCCGCCCCCCGTTCCTCCCATTTTTGCGGTAATGGACCGAACTATATCCCCCGCTTTTACACCGGCTTCAATTGCCGCGGGGGTGCAAAGAGCAAGGACGACTACTTTTCCTTCAATCACACTGCCCAGAATAACGACCCCTTCACCGATTGCCTGGGAAATTTGCACGGCGAGATTGCGCATTTTATCGGGACTGGGCGTTTGAATCTTCTTTACCACCCATTTCAGGCCGTTGCGCACATCAGCGGCATCGGCCAGGTCGGTTGCCAGCATGGCTGAATCCTTCCGCTGAAGCTTTCTGAGTTCTTTTTCCAGAGTGGATTTTTCCGACAAGAGTCCGTCTATCCGTCCATGAACTTCGGTTGGAGCGCAGGAAAGTTTTTGGGAAAGTGCGGCCAGGGCTTGTAACTGTCCTTCGACATAATCTTCCGAGGTCTGTCCGACAATAGCCTCAATCCTCCTGGTGCCGGCAGCAATGGCGGACTCTGAGACAATTTTGAAGAAACCGATCTCACCGGTAGCCTGCGAATGGGTGCCGCCGCACAATTCCAGGGAATAACTCCCGATGTCTACTACACGGACAATATCACCGTATTTTTCACCGAATTGAGCGATCACCTCCTCCGGTTTTTCGTCGAAGGGCACTTCGTAGAAATTTACTAGGCTGTTCTGGCGAATTCGCTGGTTTACGATCTGTTCAATCTCCCGTATTTGTTTTTCTGAAACTGCTTCATAATGGTGAAAATCGAATCGTAGCCGGGAAGGTGTAACCAACGAACCGGCCTGTCTCACATGAGATCCCAATACCTTGCGCAATGCGTAGTGTAGCAGGTGGGTGGCGGAGTGGTTTCTCTGAATGGCGAGCCGTCGCTCGTAATCGACGGTCAAACGCACCGGGTCGTTTTTTTTCAGATCCGCACCAGTTGCGATTTTATGAAGAATTCGCCCTGCATCATCCCGCATCGTGTCTAACAGCTCGATTGTTTTTGGACCGGCCTGAATCGTCCCGGTATCGCCGACCTGTCCCCCCATTTCGCCATAGAAGGGCGTTCGTTGGAAAATTACGTAAGTATCCTCATCCCGATGGATGATTTCACTGACAATGGTCGGGTAATTATTCAGGTTTTGTAATTCGAAACCGACAAAGGTGGTGGGATCGGCTTGGTGGTCTGAAGTGACCCGGATGGTTGATTTTCGCTGGGCATCCTGGGAGCGTTTCCTTTGCTTATTCATTTCGCGGTCAAATCCTTTCATGTCGACTATTAAACCGCGCTCACGCGCGATCAACTGGGTGAGGTCGAGCGGAAACCCAAAGGTATCGTAAAGGGTAAAAGCTTCCCGGCCGGAAATTCGTTTACCCTCGGTTTGGGTGATTTTATCCAAGAGGGCCAGCCCGCGATTGAGTGTTTTTCCAAATGCCTCCTCCTCCGAGCGAATCACTTTGGTTATGATGTTAGCTTGTGACTGAAGTTCGGGAAAAACACCTCCGAGTTTCGCCACCACGCAGGGGACAAGTTTTGCAAAGAAACCCGATTTTAATCCAAGTTGATTTCCGAACACAATGGCGCGGCGGAGGATGCGGCGAAGCACGTAATTGCGTTCCTCGTTGCCGGGGAGGATACCATCGGCGATGGCACAGCATAGTGTCCGAATATGATCGGCGATTACCCGAAAAGCCACGTCGATCGATTCTTGTTCGGACATGCTTTCGGCCGATTCCGCCACGGTGGATTGATATTGCTTTCCACACAAATGGGAAAGTTTCCGAAAAGTGTCTACAAAAAGGTCTCCGTTGTAATTGGAAGGCGGCCCTTTAAAATCGGTAAAATTCTTGGTCGTGGCTATAATACCGCAGACCCGCTCAAAACCCAGACCGGTGTCGACGTGTTTGCGTGCGAGGGGCTCGAATCCACCTAGAAGTGAAGCGTTGAACTGAATGAATACCAGGTTCCAGATTTCAATGCAGTAGGGAGAGTCCTTATTGACCAAGCTGCCCAAGGTGTCGCCTTTTTCGGTCAGATCCATGTGTATTTCGCTACAGGGGCCACAAGGGCCACTATCGCCCATCATCCAAAAATTGTCTTTCTTCCCGCCGAAGATGAGGTGAATTGCGGGGTCCATTCCTTCTTTTTCGAAAATGGTCCGCCAATGGGCATAGGCTTCCTGGTCAACTTTGGCCGGATCATCCGCACCAGGTTTGTAAACGGTGGCGTAAAGGCGTTCCTTGGGAAATTTCCAAACTTCGGTCAGCAGTTCCCAAGCCCAGTCGATGGCTTCCTCCTTGAAGTAGTCTCCGAACGACCAATTGCCCAGCATTTCAAAAAAAGTCTGGTGGTAAGTATCGAAGCCGACGTCCTCCAAGTCGTTGTGTTTACCACCGGCGCGGATGCATTTCTGCGTATTGGCGATCCGCTTGTTGGTTGCGTTGCGCTCACCCAGAAAATAGGGCACAAACTGATTCATCCCCGCGTTGGTAAACAGCAGGTTCGGTGAGCTGGGCAGAAGCGGGGCCGACGGCACTATTGCGTGCTCCTTGGACTTAAAAAAATCGAAAAAGGATTGTCGGATTTCAGATGAAGTCATGGCGTGATAAATTTCCGGCGATCACATTAATAAATGGCGATATATGCGGGCTGGCTGGATTGCGGGTTTTTACAAATGCTTGATGATTGCCTCGCCCATTTTGGTGGTGGACACCGGTTCCCCCGCGAATGCGATATCGCCGGTGCGATTTCCCGATTTGACTGCCGTTTCCACCGCATTTTCTATGGCGGAAGCGGCGCCATTCCGGCCAAAAGAAAACCGCAGCATGAGGGCGGCGCTGAGGATTTGAGCACAGGGGTTGGCCCGATTTTTTCCGGCAATATCAGGGGCGGTTCCGCCGGCGGGTTCGTATAAACCAAAGGGCAGGCCGTGGGAGTTTTTACCAGCGCCCAGGCTGGCCGAGGCAAGCATGCCAAGGGAACCACAGATAACGGCCATTTCATCGGATAAGATGTCGCCGAACATGTTTTCGGTGAGAATGACATCAAACTGGTTGGGATCCCTTGCCAATTGCATGGCTGCATTGTCCACATACATGTGGGAGAGCTCGATGGAGGGGGCCTTTTCCGCCAGGTAATCCGTTACTGTTTTTCGCCAGAGAACTGACGTTTCCAATACATTGGCCTTGTCGACCGAGCAGATTTGTTTCGCGCGGGATTGTGCGGTGGCAATGGCTACGTCGGCTATGCGTTCGATTTCCGATTTTTTATAGACCATGGTATCGACGGCTTGAACGTCACCATCATTTAAAATTTGAGTGCTTTTGGGTTGGCCAAAATAGATGCCACCGGTGAGTTCCCGGATACAAACGATGTCAATACCGTCCGGGATGCTTTCAGATTTTAAGGGAGATGCTTCCCGCAGTTCCGGGTAAAGCAGGCCGGGCCGGATATTGGCAAAGAGCGAAAATGCTTTACGCAATGGCAGGAGCGCCGCGCGTTCGGGTTGCTCCTTGGGTGGAAGCGATTCCCACTTTGGACCGCCCACCGAACCGAATAAAATGGCATCGGCGCTCCGACAAAGCTGCAGTGTCGAATCGGGCAGCGCTTTGCCTTGATTGTCGATGGCTATACCCCCGACCTCGGCCTGCTCGAAGTCGCATGTAAAGCCGAATTTTTCAGCGGCAACCTCCAGCACGTCCAGGGCGACATTCATAACCTCTGGTCCGATGCCATCGCCCGGTAATACTGCGAATTTGATCTTACTCATTTACCCTCATTGTTTTGGAAAAAGCCTGGGACCCTGGCAAGTAAGCTGGTCGAAATCAAGGAATTATCATTGAGTCGAAGGTGTTGTGCCACAGATTGATGAACCATGAAGATTTTTACCCAAGAGCTGGGTATAGCGGCTACCAATACCTTTCTGTTTTTAAATGAAGAAACAAAGAAAGCGGTGGTGTTTGATGCGCCGGAGGGAAGTTTTGAATGGATGAGCGATGTGGTGGAGCGAGGGGAGCTGACTTTAGAGGCGCTTTACCTTACCCACGGTCATTTCGATCACATTTTGGATGCCTGGAAATTTAAGCAGGCCGGAAATCCGGTCTACGCCCATCGGGATGATCGGGTTTTGATTGAGCAAGCCGAGGTGCAGGCGCCCTTCTTATTGGGAGGTCCCGAGCTCAAACCGGTGCAGGTGGACTCTTGGATAGAAGTTGGTGAGCGTTTGCAGATTCTGGGCGAAACCTGTGAGGTGCGTCACGTACCGGGGCATTGTCCGGGAAATATCCTGTTTTATTTTCCCAACCTCGAACTGGCTGTGGTGGGCGATGCTATTTTTGCTGGAAATGTGGGGCGGGTCGACCTGCCGGGAGGAGATTGGAGCACGCTGGAAAAATCCATAAAAACGCAAATTTACACCTTGCCTGATAGTACCCTGTTGCTGACTGGCCACGGCCCCACTACCCAGGTGGCGCGCGAAAAGGTATCCAATGCTTTTGTCAGGGGCTGAAAATGATGACGGATTCGGATATATGCTTCATGAAAACCGCGCTGGATGAAGCCCGGCGTGGATGGGGCAGGACCCATCCCAATCCGATGGTTGGAGCGGTAATTGTGGAGTCGGGGAAGCTGGTAAGCCTTGGACACCATGCCAAGGCCGGCGAGCCGCATGCCGAGGTGAATGCTCTGAACAATCTTGGGCGAAGACCGCATCCGCAAGCAGTTCTTTACGTTACGCTGGAGCCCTGCTGCACCTGGGGCAAGACGGGACCTTGCAGCAATGCCATTATCGAAAGTGGGATCCGCAAAGTGGTGGTGGGTGCGATAGATCCCAATCCCAAGCACCGGGGCATGGGAGTTGAAATGCTGGCCGAGGCGGGCGTAGTCGTGGAGACCGGAGTCCTGTTGGAGGAGTGTGAGGACCTGAACTTCATTTTCAATCACAACCAAATAAACGGCCGTCCCATGCTGGCTGGCAAGACGGCTACGACTCTGGATGGAAAAGTGGCAACGCGTTCCGGTAATTCTCGATGGATAACCGGTGAAATTGCGCGCGAGGATGTGATGCGGTGGCGTCGTCTATTTCCCGGGATTGCCGTTGGCGGCGGGACGGTTCAAGCTGATGATCCCAGCCTGACCTGCCGACTTCCTCATGAAACCACCTGTCCCGTTCGGTTCATTTTTGATCGTAACTTCAAGACACTAGCGGGTTTGAAATTCTACCGGGTATTCAATGACGAATACAAGTCGCGAACCATTTTGGTTGCTCCATCCGGTAGAGGTGAACTTAAGAAATACCTGGACTACGGGGTGCGGGTCTGGGCCATGCCCACCGACAACACATTTTGGAAAGCCTTTGAGGATTCCTGTATGGAAACAGGTATCACCGGAGCCTTTTTTGAAGGTGGGCCGGGATTGATGAGTGACCTGCTCAGCCATAAGAAACTGGACTATCTATTTTCTTACCGCGCTCCCAAATTTCTGGCCGATAAAGAGGCTATGAATTTTGTAGGAGGTTTGGAAATTGAGAAAATGAATGAGGCGTTACAATTGACCCATGTGCAGCAGGCAGCTCTCGGCCACGATCAATTGATGCGGGGCTTTGTGAGCTATCCCCAGGTATGAATTTCAAACTGCTATTGAAGTGAAATGATCACCCGCCGGCAAATGCGCGAAATGGCGCTGTATCAATGACGACCGTTTATCTGGCAACGGGTAATGCCCACAAGGTGCAGGAGCTATCCCAAATGATCGGGCGGGAAAATCTGCCCGTAAGAATTGCAGACGCCGGGGAGTTGGGAGGTATGCCTGAAGTGCGGGAGAACGCCAATACGTTTGCCGGCAATGCAGCTTTGAAGGCTAGAGCCCTGCTGGATCGGATCGGTTGGGGAAATTATGCCCTGGCCGATGACAGTGGACTTGAGGTGGATGCTTTGCGGGGGGGTCCGGGAATTTATTCCTCCCGATTTGCCGGCCCCAATGCGGCCGACGGAGATAACCTGAGCAAACTGCTCCAATCTTTGCAAGGGGTTGAGGATGAAAATCGCGGCGCTCAATTTACCTGCTGTCTCGTTCTGGCCGATGCGGATGGCGATTTACTCGAATTTCCCGGGGTGTGCCGTGGACGAATTATTGGCGAGCCACTTGGCGAAGGGGGTTTCGGCTACGATCCCGTTTTTGTACCCGACGGATACGAGCAAACTTTTGCCCAGTTGGGTGCAGAGGTGAAGTCGCGCATCAGCCATCGGGCCAGGGCGATGGCAAGGCTGGTTGAGTGGCTAAAGGCTAAAGCTAAAGGCTAAAGGCTAAAGGCTATCGTGTAAGGCAGACGGACTCCGATACTGCTTACCCGCACGTCTCACTACCGAGCGAATGGTAAATTAATTCTGGAGCTCTTCCAGTTTCTTGCAGACCTGGTCGATGATGAAGTCGGGGGTGGAAGCTCCCGCGGTAACGCCCACGATGTCAAAATGTTTTATTTCTTCCAGATCCAGATCATCCCAGGTTTCGATATGGTAAGTGGGCAGTTTCTGTTGTTGGGCCAGTAGGGCGAGTTTGCGAGTATTGGCCGAGTGTTTTCCTCCAATTACCACGATGGCTTCGGCCCCCTGGCTGGCGAGTTCGACGACACCGGTTTGCCGCTCCTTGGTCGCGCCGCAAATGGTATCGATAACCACGGCTTGGGGAAATTTACCCTTCAGGCATTGGGAGAGGTAGAGAAACTCGTGGGTGAACATGGTAGATTGCGAAACCAGGCAAACCTTTTCCATGGCCGGCAGGTTGGCAATATCCTCTTCGGTTTGGATGACATGGCCTCTGCCTTCGGTGTATCCCATCAAGCCTATTACCTCCGGGTGGTCGGGATCGCCAAAAATCACGGTGGAATAGCCTTTTTTAGCATGGATGCGAATTCTTCCCGCGATGATCCCCACATCCGGGCAGGTTGCATCCCGAAATTCCATCTCCAACCCCTTCAGGTACTTTCTCCGTTGGGGGGAAATTCCATGGGCCCGGACTACCATAATGGGATGGTCCGCATTTTCGTGACTCAGATCGATTTCGGTTTTGCTTTGGTAATCGCCTACTTCGCGGATGCCTTTAGAGGTCAGTTTATGCATCATTTGTTTATTGTGGATGAGCGGACCATCGGTGTAGACCGGGTGGCGACCTTTATTGGCGAATTTCTCGGCAATATCGATGGCGCGTTCCACTCCCCAGCAAAAGCCAGCGCTGTCTGACCTGACCACTTTCATAGCGCTATTTATTGAGATGGAGTTGCAGTTTGTCAATGACCACCCGCGGTTTTCCGAGTGCTTTGGTTGGGTTGCAGAGGAGCCATGACGGTCTTGCAGGTATGGCCGTTACCATTACTTGGAGAGTAACCGAGGCCTGCATGAGCAGTTTTAAGCCAATTTAACTTTTTCAGTTTCCTTTAGGTCCCCGATTCCTACCCTTACGAAATCTTTAACCCATGAAGAACTTCTATATCACCACTGCGATTGATTACGCCAATGGCTCGCCCCACCTGGGGCATGCCTACGAAAAGGTGCTCACCGACGTGGTGGTGCGATTTCAGAGAGCAATGGGGCGCGAAGTCTATTTCCTTACCGGATTGGATGAACATGGGCAGAAAGTGCAGCAGAGCGCGGAGAAGGGGGGAGTATCGCCGCAGAAATTTTGCGATGCCATCGCCCTGGAGTTTCAAGACTTGTGCAGAAACCTATCCATTTCCATCGACGATTACATTCGCACCACGGAGGAGCGCCACAAGCAGGTGGTCCGCCATATTCAGCAGACTTTATTTGACAAAGACGAAATTTATAAGGGCGAGTACAATGGTTTTTACAGCGCCAGGCAGGAACAGTTTCTTCGGGACAAGGACCGCAATGAGGATGGTAGCTGGCCTGAAATTTTCGGGGAAGTTTTCGAAATATCAGAGGAAAATTATTATTTTAAACTTAGCCGGTATCAGGATTGGTTGATTAAATTTTTGCAGGAGAATGAAGATTTCATTTTCCCGAGATTCCGGCAGAAGCAGGTCCTGGAATTTTTAAAGGAGCCTCTGAACGACCTCTGTATTTCGCGGCCCAAGTCGCGGTTGGCTTGGGGAATACCGCTGCCCTTCGATGAGGACTACGTCACCTATGTATGGTTCGACGCCTTGATCAATTATGTAACCGCGTCGGGCTATATGGCGGGAGATTCTTCGCGGTGGCCGGCGGATTATCATGTGATTGGAAAAGATATCATGGTTCCTGCTCACAGCATCTATTGGCCCATTATGCTGCATGCCTGCGACATACCTCTTCCCAGGCACCTCCTGGTACACGGTTTTTGGACCACAGAAGGGGCGAAAATGTCCAAATCCACCGGCAACACCGTTGATCCATTGGATCTGGCCGATCAATTTGGCGTCGATTCCTTTCGCTATTTCGTTACGCGGGAGATGAAAGTGGGTCAGGATAGTGACTTCACTGAGGGGCAATACATGCGTCGGTATACCAGCGATCTGGGCAATGATCTGGGAAACCTGGTCAGCCGGGTCCTCAGTATGGTCGGTCGCTATGCGGAAGGGGTAATCCCCGTGGCCGAAGTGGAGGGAGAACCAGAAATTGAATTGAAGGATTTGTTCAATTCAACCGCCGGGAAAGTGGTGGAGCTCGCCCGGGAATTTCAGTTCCATTTGGCTTTGGAGGAAACGTTTCAGTTTATCAGGGCGATAAACCGTTACGCTGAGATCCGGGCCCCCTGGAAGTTGGCCAGGTCGGAAGAAGCAAGCGACCGGAGCCTTTTAAACACATCATTGGCCACCATGGCGGAAGGACTCCGCCTGGCATCAATTTGCCTGTGGCCGGTCATGCCGGGTATCAGTGAAAAGATCCAAACGTTGCTTGGGTTGGAGGTCGTTTCTGTTTTTAAAGAAAATCTGGTCTGGGACAGTCGCGCGGCCGGCAAATCTGTTGAGGAGAAAATGATACTGTTTCCCAGACCCGAATCCAACTGAGCGATCAGTTGGAAGCCTGGCCCTAGTGTGGCAGCGAGGCATGCGGGCCAGGACTTGAACCAGCGGCGCAATGAAAAACAAAAATGTAACTACTCAGGTATCTTAAACAATTGTCCGCATGGATGTTTTATTGATAACCTATTACGAAACTGTAGGAGGGGGTTTATCCCCCGATCTTCCAATTGGCCTCACCGCAATCGGGGGATAAACCCCCTCCTACAGTTCTCTCAAGCGCCATCCCATGAAAATTTTCTCGTTTCCTCATATTATCTTTTTGTCTTCATCCTTTATCCCTTTGAAGCAAAGCCCAATTTCATTCTCATACTTTCCGACGATCCTGGCTATGGAGACCTGAGTTGTTACACAAAAATAACGTTTCAGCCAGAGCCTTGGCGTTTTGAGCGAGGGCAGGAGGGGAGGAGAGATTTTCAATTATGGAGCACTATCCAAAAACAAATTATGGGGACGATGCTACAGCGGGTGGGCTATTAGCATTTTTGAAGGATTGCCAGAGCAAGGCCAAGGCAACGCAGATTCCGCAGCTTGTAAACATCTCCCTGGATGTGTTTCATATCGATCCGCTAGCCGTGCTCGAAGCGGTATACGAACCGCAAAACCAGCACTTCTTTCTGGAGAACCCTCAATTCGATCAATCCGTCGCGGCCATTGAAACCGTTTTGGCGAAGACGGCCAGCGGCAAAGGTCGCTTTCAGGAAATCAAATCTTGGGCGGAGCAGTTGCTGGAACATACGATTTATACGGGAAATACCGAATTTCCCTACTGCGGCATCCATTTTTTTTGCCGTTTCAACTTTTTCGATGAAGGTCAGGACTTGCCGGGATTTCCAGCGGCACAAGCCTTTGTACCCTTGTGGCAGGTCAGTAAAAAAGACCAGTACAGCCTGGCGATTGCCAACTGTATCATTGATGAGGACACACCGCTCGAATGGGTGGCAATGAAGATTCTGGGCGCTTACCGGAGATTTTCAGCTTTTCCTTACAACTCCACATCACCCGTTCAGGGGGATATAGCCCATTGGATTTCCGAGCGGGAAGTAGGGGAGATCGGGGCTTTCGAAAAGTCTGTGGTTGAAGCCACAACAGCGATCAAAGACCAGCGCTTTGAAAAGGTAGTTCTCGGGCGGGCCATTGATTGCCGGGCGGATCGTGACATTACACCCCTAATGCTCCTGGACCGTTTGCGTAACCGGTTTCCCGCTTGTCATACCTTTTCCTTTTCGGCCGGCGAGGAGGGGGCTTTTTTAGGTTCGACACCCGAATTGCTGGTCAGCGTCAAAAGGGGTCGGCTCCATGCCGGCGCATTGGCTGGATCGATTGCCCGTGGTAAATCGGCTGGCCAGGATGCTGCTTTGGGTTTGTCCCTGCTCAACAACGACAAAGATGCCCGTGAACATCGGGCGGTGGTCGAGGGTATTGTCCGCCGAATAGAGGGGTTGGGTCTTGAACCGGAAGCGGCTGAGCGTCCGCGGTTATTAAAACTGCACAACGTGCAACACCTGCTAACTCCGATTCGGGCGAACTTGCCGGAGGATGTCCATATACTGGACGTGGTCCAGGACCTTCATCCGACACCTGCAGTGGGTGGAGTACCTCGAGGAGCCGCCGGTGATGCCATCAAAAAATACGAAAGTTTTGTTCGCGGTCCCTACGCCGGGCCGGTCGGCTGGTTCGATGCTCATGGAGACGGCGAGTTTGTGGTGGGCATTCGTTCGGGAATTCTGCACAAGGATTCAATACGACTCTTTTCCGGAGGCGGGATTGTGCGAGGTTCCACTCCCAAAAATGAAAAACAGGAAACCGATTTGAAATTTAAGGCCATGAGGGAGGTAATGGACTAAGGGAGGGATGAATCCTATGCTGAGTATCAATAGAGCAAATACAAATTCACTTTGGGCTTCGGTGCTGGTAGAGACCTTATATCGTTGCGGTTTGCAGCACGTGGTGATTTCCCCAGGATCCCGGTCCACCCCTTTGACCCTGGCTTTTGTCGCTCATGCTGGGATAAATTCAATTCCGGTTCTGGATGAGCGTTCTGCAGGATTTTTTGCCCTGGGTTTGGCCAAACAAACCCATAAACCGGTAGCTCTTGTTTGCACGTCGGGTACAGCGGCGACCAATTATCTCCCTGCGGTGGTAGAAGCCTCGGAAGCGCTTATTCCCTTGCTGGTTTTGACCGCAGATCGTCCTCCCGAACTGCAGGACTGCGGAGCCGGACAAACAATCAACCAGGTTGGTCTTTATGGAAATTTTCCGGTGTATCAGGAGGCGATGGATATGCCTGCTTGCCAATTTGAGGAGTTGCGGTCCATGAAGGCGGCTATTGTCCGGGCCTATGGTCACGCCCTCCGGGGACCGGTACACTTGAATTTACCCTTTCGCGATCCTTTACACCCAGTAGAAGACGGATCGACCAAAAACGTAGCGGAAATTGGCAGTGATTTCTTTGACGATGTGGTCGTAGCACGAGGAGAAAAGAAGCCCATGCGTGAGCCGATTAATATTTCGGTGGGAAAGGGAATTATCATTTGTGGCACGGAAATTCCGGAAGATCCCTCCGAATATTGTAACCAGGTTGCCAACCTGAGTGATGTTTCCGGTTGGCCGGTTCTGGCCGATGGATTGTCACCGGTCAGAAACTTTGCGAGTCGCCAGAAAAGACTGGTGACGGGATACGATTTTGTGTTGCGCAATTTGGATTTGCGCGAGTCACTCCGACCCGAATGCGCCATCGCCCTGGGACCATTGCCCACCAGCAAGGAGCTGCGGGAATGGCTGACCGAAACCGAGGTGGAGATTTTCCATGTTCAGCCGACGGGTAAAAACCTGGATCCGACCGGACGAGTCGTTCAGGTGGTGGAGGTGAGTGTGCCGGAAATCGATTCCAGCTTTAGTTTCGGTCGGACTGTGGATGCAAAATATGTGCACAGGTGGCTTGAGGCGCAGGGTAAAGCTATCGCGGGCTTGGCTGAAGCTTTCCAAGAGGAGGGCGCCCAGTCCTTCGAGGGGCTCATTTCATACCTTTTACCCCAATACCTGCCCGCCAGTACGCCCGTGTTTGTGGCCAGTAGCATGCCGGTGCGGGACGCCGAATACTTCTGGCCTCCCAATGATTCCCAAGCCCAGGTTTTTTCATCCCGGGGAGTGAATGGTATAGATGGAACATTATCTACCTCCCTTGGCGTAGCCTATCGAAACCAACCTGCCGTTCTGCTGAGCGGAGACTTGGCCTTCCTCCACGATTCCAATGGACTGTTAATACGGCCCAAATTCGAAGGTCACCTCACGGTCATTCTCATAAATAATCACGGGGGTGGAATTTTTAACCACCTGCCCATTTCCGGGTTTGAACCACCATTTGATGAATATTTTGGAACTCCTCAGGAGGTTGATTTTCGGCAACTTGTGGAAAGTAATGGAGCCGAATACCATAAATTAGATGCCATTGATGGGCTGGGTGATTACGTGGGTGAATTACCTGAATCGGGGATTCGCGTTCTTGAAATTGATACCAATCGCTACCACGATGCTGAATACCGCAGGAAATTGTTTAAATCTATCTGCGGTTCGCCTAGATTGGCGTGATTGGTAATTGTATTACAGTATATTCATCAGCTTTGTAAGGATTGGATGTCATGAATTGGACCCGCGTAAACGAATATGAGGATATCATCTACGAAAAGATGGATGGTATCGCCAAGGTAACCATTAATCGTCCACACCGGCGCAATGCGTTTACACCGGCGACGGTTTTTGAGATGTACGATGCATTTTCCGATGCGCGAGAAGACCAGGGCATAGGGGTTGTATTGCTAACTGGCGCTGGGCCCCACACCGATGGCAAATACGCCTTTTGTTCGGGTGGAGACCAAGGTATTCGCGGCAAGGCCGGCTACATTGACGAGGGTGGGGTGCCGCGATTGAACGTGCTGGATTTGCAGCGTTTGATTCGCTCCATGCCCAAGGTGGTTATTGCCCTGGTGGCCGGTTACGCCATTGGTGGCGGACACGTGCTGCACGTGGTCTGCGACCTGACCATTGCGGCGGACAACGCGGTATTCGGGCAGACTGGTCCCAAGGTGGGAAGCTTCGACGGTGGTTTCGGGTCCAGTTATCTGGCCAGTATCGTAGGGCAGAAAAAGGCGCGGGAGATCTGGTATTTATGCCGTCAATACAATGCTGAAGAGGCCTTGGATATGGGACTGGTCAATAAGGTGGTAGCGGTCGATGACCTGGAATCGGAAGGGGTGCAATGGGCCAAAGAAATTCTGGAAAAAAGTCCCTTGGCTATCCGGTGCCTTAAATCGGCCTTCAACGCGGCCTTGGATGGACAGGCCGGCCTCCAGGAGTTGGCGGGAAATGCGACCTTGCTGTACTACATGAACGAAGAGGGAACGGAAGGGAAAAATGCCTTCCTGGAGAAAAGAAAACCGCAATACGGAAAGTTTCCCTGGTTGCCCTGATTGCGGGTTAAAGGATCGATTCGTATACGCCACCGCCCAGAAGGCGCTCTCCATCGTAAAAGGCGATAATTTGTCCTGGAGTCAGGGCGCGTTGAGGGTCTTTGAATAGAACGCGGGCGCCACCGTTCTCGGAAATGAATTGGATCTGCTGGGAGGGATCGCGATAGCGGGGTTTAGCTAGTATGTGGCAAGGCTCATTGAGGGGATCGTTGATCCAGGAAAGGTCCCTGATCACGACTTTCTGGGTGTAGAGGTGAGGTGCATCCACACTTTCGAACGCCACGATCAGTTGATTTTTTGAATAGTCTTTGGCCACCACGACATAAAATTTGCGGTCGGTATTGGAGGGTATGCCCAATCCCTTGCGCTGGCCCAGGGTAAATCGATGCAGGCCCTTGTGTTGACCGAGTTCGGTTCCCTCCACGTTTACGATGGGTCCCGGTGTGTCGGGAATATACTCCTGCAGGAATTCACCTATTTTTACTTTACCGATGAAACAAAGACCCTGGCTGTCTTTTTTGTCGGCATTTACCAGCCCGGCTTTGCGGGCGATCTCTCTCAAATGAGGTTTTTTATAACTGCCGACCGGAAAAACACCGGCGGAGGCCTGATTCTGGTTCAACAGGGCCAGAAAATAAGACTGGTCCTTATTTTTATCGTTACCCTCCCACAACTCGGTGACGCCTTTACTATTTTTTTTAGAGGTCACATGATGGCCGGTTCCAACCGCTTCAAACCCGGCTTTATAGGCGTAATCCAAAAAGGCGCCAAATTTCACCTCGCGGTTGCACATGACGTCGGGATTCGGCGTGATGCCCGATCGATAGCCGGCGATCATGTCATCGACCACCCGTTCCCGGTATTGGTCGATGAGATTGACGATGCGAAACGGTATTCCCAATTGATCGGCCACCGCGCGCGCGTCATCGAGGTCCTGTTGCCAGGGACACTCCCCGAACGGGTTGGATTCGCGCAGCCAGATTTTCATGTAACAGCCTTCGACGTCGTGACCCTGCTGATGCAGCAGGTAAGCGGCGACACTGCTGTCCACCCCACCGGACATGGCAACCAGGATTTTGCTCATAGATGCAGAGTAGTGGGATAATGTTTCCAGAATTCAAGCCCGTAAAGAAGGCGATCATTGGTGGAGCCCCTGAATTCTCCAAGTGTGTTACTCCGACAGGATATCCTGGAGGTAGAACAAAACCGTTCCCGCACGCTGGTTTTCGGTAAAGACGGCATTGGCTGCTTCCGGATCGAGTCGATCCTCCAATTGACGCATGTAAAGGCTGCGGGGCTTGGCTCGTTTGCCATGGCGACTGTAGTGGGCCACCAGTCCCTGAAAAGGAGCGCCGATCCGTTTGCCTTTGCTGCCAATGGACCAGTTCCAGCCGTTAATGGGACTTTGAACCGACACCGCGTCGCCGGCATCGCAATTCCAGAACAGATGATTAATGCCGCTCCACCCCCAGCCCATACCAGCGTATCCTCGGTTGCGGATCATCAGCCGCCAACCATAAGTATTGTCCCAAAGTGTACCCATGGCCCAATAACCCCAGGGTCCGATTTCGGATTTGGAACCTTCTGCGTAGCAATCGAGGAATACATTGGGTCCGGCCGTTTTACCGGGCACAAAAAACGGATATTGGGCGCCACGGGTATAGCATTTTTGAAACAGTTGCTTTTGCCCTGCACCAATAAACCCATGCCGTCGGCCGTAACCATTGCGGGCAACCGGATCCAGATACGCACAATCTTCTACCGTAATCCCCATGGCTTCCCGGCCCAGTTCTACGCAGGTGTTGGCAAAATGAACGCTGGTTACCTGTTTGACCCAACAATTTTGCGCCCGATTTACCGTCACACCATTCCAAGCTACAGCCCCACCGTTTTTGGAATCCGTTTCTCCATTTTCGCATACGAGGCGGAGGTTTTCCACCCCGCAGTTTAGGATCCGGTTGGGTAGTTCCGGTTTGAACAACAGAGTGGTCCCAAATTGCGCGAATACCGGATTCACCAGCGGCGCATCAAAATAGACTCTTCCCCCGTCAATTTTCTCAATCGTCCTTTCGAAATGAAAGACAAAGTCGACCGGGTCCCAGTTCTGAACCGGTTTGTCATCGGGCCGGCGGGGGAAGTCATCCATGCCCAATATGCGAACCCATTCCGCGTTCATGCGCTGCTCCAAGATCACTGTCTGGGCCTCGGCCAGGCCGGCCAGGGGAGCCACCTGTAGGTAATCCCTGCCTGACGGTGCGTATAGATCGATCACTTCCCAAGTCTGGTCCGAAACATTGCGATATAGAAATCGGTCATCTCCTCGGTCGGCATTAAACCTATCTTGGGCCGCGTCCTCACCAGAAAGCAGAACAAGGGACCGTTTTTGTCTCCCACTGGCCAGGATTTCGCTTCCTCCACTGTGCTGGCCTCTTCCCCGCAAAACGACACCACTGGTTTTCAGGATCAACGGGCCGCTTACCCGGTATTGACCGGCCTCCAGCAGAATGGCCCCGCGAAACCCCTTGGAGTCCGGTGCAAGGTTGGAAACTTGATTGATAGCGGTTTGAATACGTTCGGTGTCATCTTCGGCGTCCTCTCGGGGATGGAGTGTAATTTCTACGGGAATCCGGGGGATGGGGACACCTCCCGATTTATAGCCTGCAGTGGAGTAATCGGGAATGCGATTTCCGAACTGATCTTCTTTATAACCAAGTGGTTTTCGGGCGTGGTAGATCACCCCCTGGTCAAATGGCCCCTCGCACCCCGTATTTAGAATCGAGCTACAAAGTCCGATGGCACAAAAGGCTGTTTTGTAGAGTCTGCGACCGCGTGTCATGGGTATCTTTACTCCATCGGGTCAAAAAATTACATGGCTAACCATCAGCATAATATTTCGGATAAATATGCAATAAAATCTGTTCCTTGTAAGGCGTTTGAAACGAAGGGATTAAAATCACGTGAGCGGCCTCTTCGCTGCAACCCCGAAAATTAAAACTTAAAATGCCCTGCATGCCTGCGTTCGCTTCTTGAGTACCGGAAATGAGACGTTTTGCTTAGTGCATACTAGTCCCATGGCATCCATCAACCTATTAAACGCTGTCCTGTGTGCTCCAGATCTGATACGAGCCGAGTTATCCGCCGATTGGACCCGGATAACCATGCCCGAATTCTACGTGGAACCGGGCCGTGTTCCCATCGAGGAGGCGCAGCCTGCTAACTTGCTGGAGTTCGCCAAGACCAGTGCGTATTATTTGGACGGTCAGCGCCTGCATTTTTGCTGCAGTCAGCGGATTTTGGCCCAGAATCACTTAGATGAAAGCGAACCGGTGTTCGTTGCCGGCGCAATCAATGGTTGGGATCAAGCCATTGGGGACTCAAAATGGCGGTTGAATCCGGCTGGAGGTGATGGTGGGGAAGGACTTCGATTGTCCCTACCATTGGAAGAGGTTGATCTTTCCAATGGAACGGGATTTAAATTCGTTTCCAAGGCGGGACACTGGTTTTCGTTACCGACTGAAGCCACCAATATTTACCATGACCCCAACGGAAATCCGAACTACTACATCGATCGTCAAAGAACTGGTCGCCACGTTTTCGATTTAAAAACTCCCGAGGTGGTGGACCTGTCAGAGGACTACTATTTGTTGCTAGCGGAGGGGCATGGGGAAAGTTCATCGGCCATCACTCCAGGGGAGTTTTTTCTCGAGATGGAGTCGCGATTGAAACCCGGAGTTCTCATACATGGCGATACCACGCTGTTTCGCATTTTTGCTCCTCGTGCCTCCAGTGTCAGCCTGGTGATCCTGGACCATCCCGACTCTTGGGACAATGCGCGTTATCATCCGCTCATTCGACTATCTGAAGGGATTTGGGAAGCGGTTTTTGAGGAGAACATGGCGGGGAAATTTTACTGGTATCGCGTCAATGGACCCGATCAGGCGGGATTTTCCCATTTCGATCCCGAAGTAAATATTCTCGATCCCTACGCGCTTGCCACGGTGGGCGGATTGGGCCCGGCCATTGTGGTGGACCGGGATGCTTATGAGAGCCCAAGACCATTTAAGGCTCCTGAGCCCCGGGATCTGGTTATCGGGGAGGTGCACCTTAGGGACCTCATTGCTAAAGCTCCGCTACCGTTGTCGGACCGAGATCGGCTGGGCTACGCTGGGTTGACGGCCTGGCTGAAGTCTCCCGATTGTTACTTAAGACGTTGGGGAGTGAATGCGGTAGAATTGCAGCCGATCCATGAAAACGAGGCTCGCTCGAAAGAGGAATATCACTGGGGCTATATGCCGGTTAATTATTTTGCTCCGGAGAGCGCCTATGCAAGAGACCCGCTACAAGCCAGCCAACTCACCGAGTTTAAGGATCTGGTAGATGCCTTTCATGAAGCAGGTCTGGCGGTCATTTTAGATGTGGTTTACAATCATGTGGGAAATCCGACTCACCTGTTGTATTTAGACAAGCTTTACTATTTTGAGCTTAAAGCCGACGGGTCGCTCAGCAACTGGAGCGGATGCGGGAACGACCTTCGCTGCCATGCTCCCATGGTCAAACAGTTGATTCTGGACAGCCTTTTGCACATGTTGCAGTTCTACGGCGTGGACGGATTCCGGTTCGATCTGGCCGAATTGATCGGTGTAGATACACTTCGGGAAATCGAGATCGGGTTGAGGGAGCATTTCCCCGACGTGATTCTTATCGCCGAACCTTGGAGTCTACGGGGACACCTGGGATCGGATCTCAGGCTTACCGGTTATCTTTGGTGGAATGACGGTTTCAGAGAATTTCTAAAATATTACGTTAAGGACAAGGGTGATTCAATTTCGCTTCAGTATTTTTTAAAAGGTTCAATCGATACCGCGGGCGCTCCCTATCAGTCGATCAACTACACTGAATCTCATGACGACAGGACCTGGCTGGATGACATCACCGAGCATGCAGACCATAACGCCTATGCGCCGACGCCGCTCGACCGGCGAAGAACCCACCTGATGATAAGCCTTTTGATGATGTCCCTGGGAACACCCATGCTGGCGCAAGGCCAGGATTTTCTTCGGTCCAAATGGGGTGTCGCCAATACCTACCGGCGTGGTGATATCAATGCTCTGGACTACCAGCGTCTGCAGGATTTTTCGGGAACTCATGAATATTTTCGGCAATGGATAGCGTTTCGTAAGTCAGAGATGGCTTCGTGTCTGCGCCTCGACGCTTTTCCCGGGGAGGGCTTCTTTCAGCTTTTCAATCCCGGGTCAGGCAATGGATTGGCCTGTCTCTTTAATGGCCCGCAAACAAAGGCCCCCGATAAATTATTTTTTGTGGTAAATCCGCATGCCAATCCAGCCAAGTTTGACCTGAAGGGATTCGACTTCGGGCGTAACTGGAATCAGATCGCAGATGCGGAACGTTTTAACCCGGATGGTTTGGAGACGGCTTTAATTGCACTACAGGCTGAACTGGAAATGCCGGCTACAAGTTGTGCCCTCTGGATTTCCCGGCCCGGTTAATCCTCCTTGGCTGTGTTTGGCAAAAACAATTATGGCGCCTCTACTTGTGTGGTGTCCCATGAGTCGAAAAGGCTGAAGATATACACTTGCCATGCCAGCTGGGAGAGGTTCAAGTATGCGCTCTAAAATATTATCCCGTGTAGCTCCGCGGGGAGCTACCTTACAACCTAGAAAAAGAACCTAAAAATATAGCTAAGTATGGCAGTAAATATTGGAATTAACGGGTTCGGTCGCATCGGCCGATTGGTATTCAGAGCTTTAGTTGATCGGGGCCTCTTCGGGACTGACTTTCAGGTCGTTGCCATAAACGACCTGGTCCCGGCGGAAAACCTTGCTTATCTTCTTAAATACGACTCAGTTCAGGGTCGTTTTAAAGGAACCGTAGAAGCCGAGGGCGACAACCTCGTGGTCAACGGTCAAAACATCAAGGTACTTTCCGTGCGCGAAGGCCCTGCCTCCCTCCCTTGGAGACAGTTGGGCGTAGACGTCGTTATCGAATCTACCGGTTTGTTCGTGCAGGATGAAAAAGCCCGAGGTCACCTCGATGCCGGGGCAAAAAAAGTCATCATTTCAGCGCCGGGCAAGGGAGCGGTAAAAACAATCGTAATGGGGGTAAATGACCAGACACTGACCGCGGATGACGACCTGATTTCCAATGCCTCCTGCACGACCAACTGTCTGGCCCCGCTCACCAAGGTGATTCTGGAGAATTTTGGAATCGTTGAAGGGCTGATGACCACCGTTCACAGTTACACCGCCACGCAGAAAACGGTGGATGGCCCTTCGCCCAAGGATATGAAGGGCGGACGCACCGCGGCCCTGAATATTATTCCGTCCTCAACCGGTGCGGCCAAAGCAGTAGGCCTGGTAATTCCGGAAGTGCAGGGAAAACTCACGGGAATGGCATTCCGCGTGCCCACACCTACGGTCTCCGTAGTCGACTTGACCGTTAAAACGGAGAAATCGACCTCTTACCAAGAAATTTGTGCCACCGTCAAAGCGGCGGCGGATGGCCCGTTGATGGGCATTCTTGAATACACGGAGGACCAAGTGGTTTCTTCCGATTTCATCAACTGCCCGGCTTCCTCCATTTTTGACGCCGGATCGGGCATAGGATTGTCGGATACATTCTTCAAACTCGTCTCCTGGTATGACAACGAATGGGGGTATTCCAACCGTTGTGTGGATCTCCTCAAGAAAGTGGCAGCCTTTCTCTGATATTTTTTCTGTGAAAAAGCCGCGATCCTCAAGCGACCACCGCGGCTTTTCTGACAGATTCGATCCGGGCTAATCAACCGATTGAAATTCTGTATTTGGAATTCCCATTCACACCATCGACATGGCCAGAACCAAGACCGTTCGTGACATTGACCTGCAGGAAAAGCGAGTTTTTGTCCGGGTCGACTTCAATATTCCCTTGGATGAGAACGGAAAGGCTAGCGACAATACCCGTATCGTAGCCGCACTTCCCACCATACACTATTTACTGGATCAAGAATGCAGAGTGATTTTGGCGAGTCATTTGGGGCGCCCCAAAGGACGGGTAAACCTTGATTTCAGTCTAAAACCGGCGGCAGAAGAACTGGCGGTCCTGTTGGGTCGGCCGGTGCAATTTGTAGAAGATTGTGTGGGACCGGTTGTAAAAGCCGCGGTGGCCAGCCTGCAACCCGGATCGGTTTTGTTACTAGAAAATGTCAGGTTTTATGCTGCTGAAGAAGCCAATGACCCCGAGTTTGCCAGGGAGCTGGGATCCCTGGCCGAGGTCTATGTTAACGACGCCTTTGGCACCGCCCACCGGGCACATACCTCCACCGCTGGTATCACGAAGTATGTGGATACCTGCGTATGTGGATTTCTGATCGAGCGGGAGTTGGCATTTTTGGGTGAGAAAACAGAAAATCCGTCCCGACCTTTTCTCGTAATTCTCGGAGGCGCCAAGGTTTCCGACAAGATCAAGGTTATCGACCGGCTTTTGCAGAAGGCGGACGCAATTTTGATTGGTGGCGCCATGGCTTACACTTTTGCAATGGCCCGGGGTATGCGGGTGGGTAACAGCCTGGCCGAACCCGACAAGGTGGGGTTGGCCCGGTCGGTTCTGAAAAAAGCCGAGGAAATGGCCGTTCGCTTTCTCTTGCCCCAGGATTGCGTCATAACCGACAACCTCGATTTTGCTACCAGAACGGTGGGGGAATTACGGGTGGTCGAAGGCGATATTGCGGAGGGCTGGAAAGGGGTTGATATCGGACCGAAGACCGTCGAAACATACCGCCGGGAGGTGGCCAATGCCAGGACGGTTTTATGGAATGGTCCCATGGGTATTTTTGAAATCGAGGCCTGCTCCAAAGGCACATTTGCAGTAGCCGATGCCGTGGCCGAAAACGCCGAAGCCATCTCAATCGTCGGTGGGGGAGATTCCGTCAAAGCGATTAAGAACAGCGGTAACGGAGAAAAGGTTTCCTTCATTAGTACCGGTGGCGGAGCCAGCCTCAATTTTCTCGAAGGCAAAGAATTACCCGGGGTGGCTGCCCTCGACACATTTGAATCTTGAGCTTTTTGATCTATGAATAGACACCGTAAATATATCATTGCCGGCAATTGGAAAATGAACAGGACCACTGACGAGGCAGTAGAACTTGCCAATGGCGTTTCCAAGGAATTGGGGGTTCAAGCCGCGGTTGAAGTTGTGCTTTGCCCACCCTTCACGGCGCTGCAATCTGTAGCCGCGGCCCTTGAAAACACACCGGTCAAGTTGGGAGCCCAAAATATGCACCCCGCGGCTAGTGGCGCTTACACCGGCGAAGTATCCGCGGCAATGTTGCGCCACCTCAACACCAATTACGTCATTTTAGGACATAGCGAGAGGCGCGAGTATTTTGCCGAGGCTGATGCGTTTATTAATGAAAAGGTTCTGGCCGCATTTCAGAATGACATGAAACCGATCATTTGCGTTGGCGAGACACTGATGCAGCGGGAAGACGGCAATACGTTGGAAGTGGTGGATGGGCAGGTTCGTGGCGGACTAAAGGATGTAACCCAAAAAGATGCCGAGAACCTGGTAGTTGCCTACGAGCCGGTCTGGGCTATTGGCACCGGAAAAACGGCAACTCCTGAAATGGCGCAGGAGGTTCACGCTGTCATCCGGGGTATTCTGGAAGATCTGTTCGGCGCCGAAATTGCCCAGAAAATTTGCATTCAATATGGAGGATCCATGAAGCCGGGTAATGCCCGGGAGTTGCTCTCGCAACCAGACATTGACGGTGGACTGATAGGAGGGGCCTCCCTGGACGCGAAGTCGTTCACCCAGATTATCAGCGCGGCGCTTTCTCTGGAAAAAGAGGGGTAACCCGCATATCTCACTACCGAGCGAACGCGACAGCCCCCCAATTTTCTACTGCGCTCCGAAATGTCGGCACTGGTGCGGCCCTCGTTGGATTCGCGACTTTGCAGGGTGTCGACCCAGCTTCACCCGCGAATCTGCTCGATGCCCGCACCATCACTCGATCTTCGTTCGCTCGCTACGAAGTTTGTGAGACATCCGGGTTAGGCGCCAAACCTCATTTCGCGCCTTACCGCAATGACCCCGACGCATGCGCGATGTCGGGGTCAGTCGTCTTTGAGAAATGTATGTAGTGCAACGAAATACGTTTCTGAAGACCTGACCCTTTTTTCCCGCAACCTCACCCGAATGCCATTCCCCCTTGACCCGAATGGCACTAAGTTAAGGCCGTTTTGGACGGATGTGCAGGCCGTTTAAGTTCGAGGGGGTCACACCTTAAATCTCGCATTGGCATGCAGGATTGCAAGGAATGACCCCGACGCGGGTAGAAGCCCTTTCAACGCAGCACTTTGTCGTAGCAGTAAAAGGCATTGGCGCATTTGGTGAAGAAAACGTCTCCGGTGTAGCGATAGTTCCGGCTTTTCAGGAAGGCTTGCATGCCCTGGTTGCTGCTATTGGTATCGGTTCTCAGGTAATGGGTTCCGCTTTTCCGGGCCAGTTTACAGGCATGAGCTTCCAGTGATGCTGCGATGCCATTGCCGCGCGCCCCGGTCTCGATGGCGAAGCGATGGATAACCTTGGCCGGACCATCCCGGCGCCATTGCACCGAGTCGTATTCGGGTGGCTCGAATTCGTCGACCACAATAAA
This sequence comes from Opitutales bacterium, assembly GCA_965250065.1. Classification (GTDB taxonomy): domain Bacteria; phylum Verrucomicrobiota; class Verrucomicrobiia; order Opitutales; family UBA2995; genus JAABVD01. Next base: position 2,369,340 of record OZ252288.1, on the reverse strand, counting down.
TCCGAGAACGGTCCAGTTATTTGCCGCGACGAAGAGTGACTGGTTTTGGATGTCCTGTTGAAATCGATCGGCTGTGGGATATTGGCTGGTCCACTGATAATTTCCGTAAGCAGCCATTTCCGTTACCACCTGGCAAACGATGGACATGATGGAACCGATGTCCTCCGCAGTGCCGTTTCGAATGTCCATAGCCTAAATTATCGGCACCCGTCAGCAAGATGCAAGGACGCTAAAAGGTTGAAGGAAGGGGTCAAGCCTTGCATCAAGCATTGGCATGCAAGATGCCAAGGAATGACCCCGACGGGCGCTTTTGATGAACCACGGATTACTCGGATGGGCACGGATTATACGGATGGTGGAAGTGACGAAGTTAAGAAATAATATTGAACAACGCTACCTTTCGGCGATCGAGACCTACCTTAATTATTATGGCGGCTCGCTCGGCGATCGAGCCCTACCTTAAGAAGTGAGAAGGGGTCAGGCATTTATTTTCAACATGGAGACATGTCAAAAATCAACGACTGACCCCAACGGTGGACCCAGCTCTACGAATTGGGTGATGTGGGGTTCGCTCGGTTAGTGAGACATCCGGGCTAAGTCCTGGTAAGAAGATTATTTACACACTCGCCTCAACCCTTTGAACTGACTCGAAGACTCTACCAAAACCCATGAATGCTGAAGAAACTGTCTATAGTGTGTTGACCAAACCCACTGGGAAAATGGGTGTTGAGATGAGGCGCGAGACCGATTTGGCCTCCGGACTTGGAATTGACTCTCCCGTGGTCCCGCAACATCCCTTCCAGTTGGAAGAAACATTGGAAATTGAAATCAGTGATGAAGAAGCAGCTGCGATGCAAACAGTGGGAGAACGGCTCAATTTCGTAATTTAACAGGTGATGTCCGAGGACAGCCCAGAACGCCGCATTACGCTCAAAAATTACGTTATCGCGATTCTGCTCAGAAGTTTTTCAAAACTGATCGCAGCCACCTACCGAGTGCAGTTCACAGAAGGAGAAGAGTTATTCAGGAAAATCTCCCGTGAAAAAGAACCGGTAATTTTCTGTGCTTGGCATAACCAGATGTTCTTCACATTCCCTTTTCTCGAAAAGGAAATAATCCGAAAGGGCCAAAGCTTTGTGCAAATGACCAGCAAATCCAAAGATGGGGATCTCGGTTATTTGTTGATCAAAATGGCCGGTTCGGAGGTCGTCCGGGGATCTTCCAATCGGGGTGGTTCCACCGGATTACGGAGAAAATACCGGATTATGCTGAAGAACAAAAGTTCCACCATATTGTATACGGATGCCTCCCACGGGCCCGTATATGAAGCAAAGGCAGGTGCGATTATTTTGGGCCAGATAACGCGATTTCCCTTGCACCCAATTTCTTACACCGCCGATCGATGTTGGCGGATCAAATCCTGGGACAGGTTGATCATTCCCAAGCCTTTCTCGCGCATAAGGGTTCGCCTGCAAGAAGCAATGTGGATCCCACGTAAACTATCCCGTGAAGAATTGGAAGCCCAACGCCTACAATTGCAGGACAGCCTGAATCGCATGCGGGAAACCTCATGAGGCCGGACTCTGCGGCGCCTGGTTGTCGATGTGGTGGCCGACTACCTAATTCTTCTTGTGAAGTACCAACTCAGGTCCCCATAGCCTAGATCGTCGGAAAGTATGAGAATGAAATTGGGCTTTGCTTCAAGGATAAAGGATGAAGGCAGAAGGATAATAAGAAGAAACGAGAAAATTTTCATGGGATGGTGATTGAGAGAACTGTAGGAGGGGGTTTATCCCCCGATTACGGTGAGGCCATTTGGAAGATCGGGGGATAAACCCCCTCCTACAGTTTCGTAATATGTTATCAATAAAACATCCATTCGGACGATTGTTTAAGATACCTGAGTAGTTACCTTGTGAATGTAGATTTCGGCTCTCCATCAAAAATGGGGACATGGGGCAATATTTTGGGGTGACTGACCGGACTTGAACCGGCGACCCCCGGAACCACAATCCGGTGCTCTAACCAACTGAGCTACAATCACCATAAATTTAAGCGCAGACATACTTTGAATTGCTGGAGTCATGTCAACGGTGATTCTTCCGGTTGCATTTATTTTGACAGGGAGGGACGGCCTCGAATCCAACGAGGTCCGCACAAGCGCCGACATTTCGGAGCGCAGTAGAAGATTGGGGGCTGTCGCGTTGGCTCGGTAGTGAGATGTGCGGGCTGAAAGGTGCTTGAAAAGAGGCGGAAAAAGAGAACCTTATAGCCAACTTTGCATGGACTTGCTTATGAAACAGAAGCACTTGGTAATATCGCTTTGTTTAGCTCTAATGTCTTTTTCGTGTATGGCGAGGGCTGAGTGGAAAATGGCCACTGCCTCTCTGACCACCCAATGGGGAGAAAAAGTAACGCCCGAAAATGCCTGGACGGAATACCCGAGACCGCAATTGCGGCGCGAAAACTGGACTAATCTCAACGGCCTTTGGGATTATGCCGTCACCAAAAAAAATGCCCGGAATCCCGGCAACTGGGCGGGAAAGATTCTGGTTCCATATTGTATAGAGGCTCCCTTGTCTGGCGTTGGCCATTTACTGGAACCCAGCGAGGCCCTCTGGTATGAGCGGTCTTTTGAGTTGGACTCCATCCCTTCAGGACGACTCATCCTGAATTTCGAAGCAGTGGATTATGAGTCGGAGATTTGGATTAACGGCATATCAGTCGGAAAAAACCAAGGGGGAAATTTGCCCTTCAGCTTCGACATCACAGATCGGGTCAAGAGGGGCAAAAACTCGCTTCGATTGAAGGTGTTGGACGCCACCAATTCGGAAGGTTCTTTCCAATTGCGCGGCAAGCAGCGCCTGGTGAATCGTGGTATTTGGTACACGCGGGTGTCCGGAATCTGGCAAACCGTTTGGTTGGAAGAGGTGCCCAGGGACTACATTAGAAGTCTGAGAATTCAGACGGACATGAGCGGCAAAGTATCGGTGGAGGTAGTTGCACCGGAAACCGCATTAGCGACGGTCGCCGCTTTGTGGGATGGCGAAGAAGTAGCATCCGCATCTGGTAAAGGTAGTGTCGTTCTCAATATTGCAAGTCCAAACCTGTGGTCACCCGCCTCGCCGAACATCTACGATCTAAAGGTTGAACTCGATAGCGGTGACGCGGTTGAATCTTACTTCGGAATTCGCCAAGTGGGAAAGGTTTACGATGGCGAACGCGGGTGGCAGTTTACCCTGAATGGGGAGAAGATTTTCCATTGGGGTCCACTGGATCAGGGTTGGTGGCCGGATGGTCTTTTGACACCACCGGCTGACGATGCCTTGAAGTTTGAAATCAGCTGGTTAAAAGCGGCTGGGTTCAACATGATCCGCAAACACATCAAAGTGGAACCCAGGCGTTTCTACTACCACTGCGACAAGATCGGTATGTTGGTCTGGCAGGATCAACCTTCCGGTGGAGCTCAACCCAAATGGAAGCGACTTTCACCCTATCCCGATCGTCCCGGTATCTCCAATAGCATACCCAAACCTGGTGAATCCCTCGACGCCGAGTGGCCGGATGAGCACCACGAGCAGTTCATGAGAGAAATTGAGGGGATGGTGGACAATCTATACAATCATCCGTCCATAGTGGTCTGGGTTCCTTTTAACGAACGCTGGGCTCAGCACCGCACTATGAAAATTGGACAGTGGATCATGAATTACGATCCGACGCGTCACATCAACATCGCCAGTGGAGGCAACTTTTTCCCCATTGGGCATATTGCCGATGCCCACCGCTATCCGGAACCATTTTTCTACATGGATGATGAAGTTTACAAAGATTACATTCGCGTGGTTGGTGAATTCGGTGGACATGGCTGGCCGCAAGAGGGCCATATCTGGGATCCGAATTTGAGGAAGTATTCTTATGGAGGTATGCCCAAAGCGATTGAGGAGATGCACGATCGTTACCGGAATTCGATGGAAGGAATAGGAAGACTGAAAGAGCAGGGGATTGCCGGCGCCGTTTACACCCAGACTACCGACGTGGAGGGTGAAGTGAATGGACTGATGACCTATGACCGGAAGTTTATTAAGCTGGAGGCTGCCGAGCTGATGGCTTTGCACCGGAAGCACGGGTTGACAGAATAGTACTTCCATGTGCAAATTCCTTCATCTGCAGAAGATGAATTACCCAAGTTAATCGAGCTATGAAGTTATTGCTTTTTTGCCTTACTGCTCTGTTGGTCATTTCCGGCTGGACCCCAGTCTACGGAGAAAAAGTTAAACCTAACGTACTCTTCATTGCGGTGGATGACCTCAATGTCTGGGTGACTCACCTGGGCTACCATCCTCAGGCGTTGACGCCCAACATCGACCGGTTGGCAGCCCGTGGTGTTACTTTCGAGCGTGCCTACTGCGCCGTGCCCGCCTGCGAGCCTTCCCGTGCAGCGCTCATGAGCGGGCAACGACCCTGGAGCACCGCTTGTTATCGGAACGGGGACGAGTGGCTGCAAATCCTTAACGAAGGCAGAGGTCTATCGGCGCGGTTCAAGGAGGCGGGTTATCGAGCAGCCGGTGCGGGGAAGATATACCACAGCGAAGAGCGCTTTGAATCGGAATGGAGTGAGTACATGGATACTTCCGCTTATAAAGCCCATGGCGGCGTGCCTAAACTTCAAGGTTATTACGAGCCACTTCTGATGGATATCCGAGACGAGGATATCAGCGACTGGCACGTCGTCAACTGGTGCATCGATCGTCTCATGAATCCCGGAGAAAAGCCGCTTTTCCTAGCTTGTGGATTGCACAAACCGCATTTGCCATTTGCGCCGCCGAAAAAGTACTACGATGCCTTTCCGCTGGAGGACATAGAATTGCCACCTTTCCTGGAAGAGGATCTGGATGATCTTCCGCCTGGCGGCGTCAGAATGGCTGGCGCCCAGAGGGATTATAAACAATTTCAGGAAAATGGTCGTTGGAAGGCCGCCATCCGATCCTACCTGGCCACCTGTGCCTATACCGATATGAATATAGGAAGGCTTCTCGATGCCCTGGATAAAAGCCCGATTCGAGACAATACAATCGTCGTATTGTGGGGAGATCACGGTTGGTCGTTGGGTGAGAAAAAGCACTTTCGCAAGTTTGCGTTGTGGGAAGAGCCAACCCGCATGCCTTTTATCTGGGTGGTTCCCGGCCTGACAAAACCGGGCGGTCGTTCGCCTAGACCGGTGGATTTAATGAGTGTTTATCCAACTTTGTGTGAACTGGCTGGTTTACCGGTGCCCGGCTACGCCGAGGGTGAAAGTATTGTGCCTTTGCTCGAAGATCCTCAGGCAAAATGGGCAGTTCCGGCTATTTCTACTCATGGTTTTCAAAACCATTCCGTGCGCAGTGAGCACTGGCGCTATATCCGCTATTCCGATGGCGGAGAGGAACTCTACGACCACCGCAAGGATCCCAGCGAATGGAAAAATCTCGCCAACGATTCAACCTACCTGCCTGTGAAACTGGGTCTCCGCGCCTGGTTGCCAAAGCACAATGCTCCGATACTGGAAAAATTCAGGCAGTGACCGGAGCTGCAAAGGGGGGGAAGGGGTCAAGCCTTGAATCAGCTGACCAGGTAGGGCGGTTTCGCCGTAAACCGCCAATTTCACGGCGGCTCGCTCGGCGATCGAGCCCTACCTTAGCCTGGATGTCTCAGTATGCCGTGGAAAGCCGCGGGACTCCAGTGGGAGAGTAAACTAAAACCCACCCGGGAACTGGTCGCTCCACCCGGTACCACCTGGAGGGACGTTCAGAGGTAACGATGAAAGTTCAAGTACTTCAGGAAAAGGCCCCGAATGGGGGTCAGGGAGCACCTAGGCCGTAACATGCGTGAACACCGAGCAGGCCTCGAAAAGGGTAATGCGAACGCCGACTCCGCTGAGATAGGGGGAAGGCTGCCACGGCACACCGAACAAGCCCGTGTCCGGGCGCAACAGGACGTAAAGAGCGACGATAGACGTGTGCTGGTTCGCCGGGGTAGTGGTGATGGCATGGGTGCAAAGGAGTCCCGTAGGAACACGGGAAGCCCCCGCAAGCAGAGCGTTAAGGCTCAAACAGGAATCCCGCGAGGGACAGGCCTGGCCTGCGTGGGTGGCGGAGAGGCCCGTAGTAGTGAAGACGCGCGTAACGAGCGCCGAGCAAAGGGGCCTCAGTTCCAAGGCAACGCAACCAGTGGGGCAAGAGCGGAGATTGGCGCGAGCCTACCACCTCCCGACAAGCTCTTGAAACTACAAGAAACGTTGCATGCCAAAGCGAAGGGAAACCCGGATTACCGGTTTTACTCTCTTTACGACAAACTCTACCGCCCAGATGTGCTGGCCGAGGCCTGGCGACGCTGCCGAGCCAAGGCGGGTGCACCGGGGGTGGACGAGGAGAGCTTCACCTGTATTGAAGCGAAGGGAGTAGCCGTGTGGCTGGGGCAACTGGCGCAAAGTCTCAAAGACAAAAGTTATAAGCCTGACGCGGTGCGTCGGGTATGGATTCCCAAACCCAACGGCAAGCAAAGGCCATTGGGAATCCCCACCATCCGGGATCGGGTGGTGCAGATGGCGGCGGTTCTAGTACTGGAACCGATCTTCGAAGCAGACCTGACAGATCAACAGCATGCCTATCGTGCCAAGCGGTCTGCCCATGGGGCAATCCGCTCAGTGCATGGTTGGTTACAACGCGGATTCCGGGAAGTGGTGGACGCCGACTTAAGCGGCTATTTTGACACCATCCCGCATGCCGAGCTGATGAAGTCTCTGGCCAGACGCATTAGCGACGGAGCCCTGTTGGCGCTGTTGAAACAATGGCTGCAGATGCCGGTAGAACAAAGTGATGGAAGAGGGGGACGGCGCCGGAGTAACCCGGCCCGCCGTCACGGCAGAGGCACTCCGCAGGGAGCGCCTATCTCGCCCCTTCTGGCCAACCTCTACATGCGTCGTTTCATCCTTGGGTGGAAACACCTCGGCTATGAAAGACGGCTGCAAGCCCATATAGTCAATTACGCTGACGACTTCGTTATTGTCTGTCGCAAAAAGGCGGACCAAGCCTATGCGGCGATGACGAAGCTGATGAGTGTACTGAAGCTGGAAATCAATCGGGATAAAACCCGGATCTGTCGCCTGCCCGAAGACACCTTCGAGTTTCTGGGGTATACCTTCGGACGCTGCTACTCAAGCCGCACCGGCAAGGTTTACCTGGGAACGCGACCCAGCAAGAAGAAGATCACCGCCATTAAGAGGAAAATCAGTCATCTGACTAATCGTCAGAGCCGACACCACGAGACGGCCGTGAAGGTGGAGGAACTCAACGCGCTGATGCGTGGCTGGGGCAATTATTTTTGCCTTGGTCCGGTCAGTAAAGCTTATCGCAGCGTTGACGCCCACGCCCGCTACCGGCTACGCCAGTGGTTGCGCAAGAAACATAAGAAACAAGGTCGTGGGATAGGAGCGTATCCGGACGAGTATCTCAATGAGAGACTCGGACTAATGCGTTTGGAACCAACCACGAAGAACCTCCCGTGGGCGAAAGCATGAAATCACCTTGGTCCGTAAGCCGTATGGGGGAAAACCGCACGTCCGGTTTGATGAGCGGGGGAGTGGAAACGGGTCCGCTAAAGGATACCGCGCCACCCCTCGACTCTACCAAACTTTCTACTACGCTCCGGAATCTCGGCACTGGAGCGGGCATCGTTAGATGCGCGACTTTGCAGGGTGTCGACCCAGCTTCACCCGCGCATCGGCTCGAAACCCGCACCAGCACTCGACCTTCGTTCGCTCGCCACAAAATTTTTGAGACATCCAGGTTAGAAGTGAGAAGGGGTCAGGCATTTATTTTCAACATGGAAACATGTCAAAAATCAACGACTGACCCCGAGGGCGGCGGCGGAAGTGAGATATCCAGTTTAATAGTTCTCTACGCGTCATTCTGTGGGGAAATCAGGTTTACGCTTTTTACTCCCAAGTCCGGAAAGTCGGTGAAGAAACCATCGACGCGGGTCTGCTTGAGAAAATTTGCCGTGAAGGCGATAAAATCAGAGCCCTCGGGCACCGTTTCTTTTCTGAAAGTGTAGGAATGAACCACCAGTCCCCTTTGGTGAGCTAGTTTGGTGATCGGGGTCCAATTATAATGGCCGTCTTCATCCTTGCCCCTATACAGGTGGCTCAGCGCCGGACCAATTCCATCGGCGTATTGGGAGATTTTCTTTAATCCGTTTGCGGTTGTTAATGGATTAAAATCAGTATCGGCGTCCTTCCGGCTGTTTTCTCCGATGAGTTGAATCAGTTTTAACCGGCTGTCGTATTTGTGGCGAATGCGTTTGAGCTCCTCAGGGTCAAAACATTGTAGGTAACAGGCGTCTTCTTTACCGGTGTAGCCATAATCTTTCAGGACACCCAATACCCGCTTCGAAATGTCTCTTCCCTCGCTGCGGTGGAAGGCCGGCTTTTTTATTTCCGGGTAAATTCCGACCTGGTTCCCGGTTGTTCGGTTCAGACCCTGAATGATTTTAAGCTCATCCTCGAAGCGGTGTAATTTGAAGGTTGTCTTATCCAGTGGATAGCGATGGGGGAATACCGCTCGGCCAGTATCAGGATTTATACGCTCGTGGACGTTCAGTTGCAGCAATTCGGTCCAGTCGAAGTCGATGACGTAAAAATGACCATCTTCCCGATTTCGATCCGAAAATACGGTTGCCACGTTGGTTACGGTTTCCAGGTAGATGTCGTGAATAACCACGAGTTCATCGTCTCGAGAAAGCGCCAGGTCTTGCTCGATATAATCGGCTGCCATGGCGTGCGCCAAGATTTTGGCTTCCAGGGTATGTTCGGGAAGATAACCAGATGCCCCGCGGTGGGCGATGACGATGGGCCGATCTGTCATGCAGGTTCGCAACTATAGTTTGCTCAATATTTACCGAACCCTCCATGCACTGCGATAAACAAATTTTTTTCAATATCGGAAGCACGGCAAGCCTCCGGAATATCGGCGCTGGGGGTTGAAGGAAGGGGTCTACCGAGGAGCGGATGCGACGACACCTCAACGAGCATAGCGAGAATAACAACCTTGAATCAGTTGACCAGGTAGGGCGGTTTCGCCGCAAACCGCCAATTTCACAACGGCTCGCTCGGCGATCGAGCCCTACCTTAGAAGTGAGAAGGGGTCAGGCATGAATGGTCCTTAGTTAAGCGCGTTTGTAGAGGAATATAGTATGGGCGCCAGCCGGGGTCATGCCGTAGAAAAGTGACGCCTTCCGAAAGAAAAGGGTCAGGTCTTAAAAACTGTATTCCGTTGTACTCCATACACTTTTACAAGACGACTGACCCTGTAAGGCATAACTTTTTACGTCTTGACCCCGATGGTCTTATGAGACGTCCGGGTTAGTCTCTTTCCTGAGCCTTCCCGGTCATGGGAACGAAGCGGACGGGAATCACCCTTTTGACCTTAAGAGACCCATCCTTTCGTTTTGTGTAGACCTTCAGATCCTGCACTCCTCTGCCTTCCGGCACCACGATGCGGCCGCCGACTTTTGTTTGCTCGATCAGAGGTTCGGGCAATTTTGGTGGGGCGGCGGTTATGATGATGCCATCAAATGGAGCCTCAGACGGCCATCCGGCATAGCCATCCCCCCACTTGACCTGGACGTCGGGATAGCCCAGCCGTTTCAGATCCCTGGTAGCCCGGGTAGCGAGCGTTTCGATAATTTCGATGCTGTAAACCTCCAGACCCATTTCGGCCAGGATGGCGGCCTGGTATCCCGAACCGGTGCCAATTTCCAATATCTTGTCACCGGGCTCAGATGACAGAAGTTGCGACATGAGACCCACGATGTAGGGCTGCGAGATGGTCTGTTGTTCACCGATGGGTAATGGATGGTCGGCATAGGCCTGGCTGCGGTAGCGTTCGGGCACCAATTCATGCCTTTTCACCAGACGCATGGCCTGCAAAACGCGCTCATCCTTAACGCCTCGACGGGCAATCTGTTCTTCGACCATTTTCATGCGTTTCCTCTCGTAGACCTTCTCACGCTTTTCCGGATTTTCCTCCTGTGCAGCCACAAATCCGGTGCTAGAACACAGAATTCCCGCTGTCAGGAGCACGATGGTGCTTATTTCACTCATGCTTTCACTTTATATTGGAAATTTAGTTTTTTCACGTCGAATTTTGCATTTAGCCCACATTTCTCCCAACCGAGCGAAATCGGAGAAAGGGTCTTTGAGGGAAGGGGTCAAACCTTACATCCTGCATTGACATGCACGATGTCAAGGAATGACCCCGACGGAGCGCTCCATACACTTTTACAAGACAACTGACCCTGTAAGGCATAACTTTTTACGTCTTGACCCCGACGTCGCCAATGCTTTGAAAATCATCGGAAACGCGCTAAAGTTTCCGCACAATGGAGCGGGCGATACCCTGGATGACCAATTCGGAAACGGGGTGCAATGCCGGATAGTTTTTATTCTCCGCTTTGAGGAAGGGCGGTTTGTTAGGCGGCTTGACAAAACGTTTCAGGGTGGTAGCGCCGTCGATGAGTGCGGCCACGATGTCGCCATCGTTGGGCAGGGCCGGTTCTATGATGACCATGTCGCCATCGTAAATGCCGACGTCGATCATACTGTCTCCGCGCACTTTGAGGGCGAAGGAGCGGCGTGACCGGCGGATGCCAGCGCTATGGATATCAACCTGGATGCGGTCAATGGCGTCGCCCTGCTCGATACCGTCCGGATAACCGGCGGCGATGTTGCCGTAAACGGGCATGTCGATGACCTCGAGCGAATCTTCCGGCGGTTCTTCTGTATTCTGGTAAGTGATGCAGTAGGTGCGGGCCTGGCCGGCGATGCGGGTAATGTAGCCCTTATTTTCGAGAGCGCGAAGGTGGCCGACCACAGCGTTGGTGCTGTTAAAGCCGAAATGGTCGCGAATTTCGCGAATACTGGGCCAGAAGCCCCGTTCTTGGGAAAATACTTGGAGAAATCCGAGAATCTCCTGTTGGCGTAAGGTTAAATTATTCATAGTGATAAAATAATCACTGTTTTTATGTTCAGTGTCAAGCGTGTAGAAGCAGAAGTTTGAAATTCTTTATATTGCCCTGCATTATTGGGCGGGCTACTGCCTGCGGCGATCAGGTCGATGACAGCCTGCGTTCCAGTTGCCAATCGGAAACGTCATCCTGGCTGATTGGTTTGGCTGGATGATTTCCGCGTTGCCGGTTGAGCTGGCGGTTTCTTTTGGGCCCTGAATTAAAGAAATAGTAGGCGGACTTCCAGTCTTCCCAGCAGAGTATTCGCAAAGATCGTTCCATGCCGATGGAGTGGAAACAGAGTCTGGGAGTGATGGCCCAGAGCGCCCAGCGATGCCTTCCCTGGAGATAAGCGAGAAAGCCTTTCTGAATGTAGGAATTAATTTTTCCGCATCCGAAAGAAAGAGTAAGTTGTTTAAAGTACTGGTTTTCAAGCAGGGCTACCGGAAGGGCGAAACCGTTTTTTGAATGGGAGAAAACAACCAGCAGGAGCCGTTGCCATGCGCGCAGGGCGCGCGGCGTTATACCGGCCGGGAAGGATCCGAAAAGTATTTCGTCGCTCCTGATTTGTGGAATTTTTTTACCGGATTGACGGCGAATTTTTATGCGGGATCCATCGCAGCGGCATATCAGATACGGATTTTTGTAAGGGTAAACCTGCGCCCGGTTGTAACGCGGATTGTGTTTGCGAATCAGTCGATTTTCTTTTCGCAACGCCGCTTTTTCTGATTTGCAGATATCAAAGTCGATGGCGGCCACCGAGTTGACTAATCGCACCAGACGTTTATCGGCCTTTTCCGCTTTGATTGAGCGGTAGGCATTGAGCCGTTGTTTCAGGTTCTTGGATTTACCGACGTAGATGATCTTCTCAGCATCGTCCAACATGCAGTAGACGCCGGGCTTTTCGGGCAAGGTGAGGAAAAAATCGCGTCCCAACTTTTTGGTTAGAAGATTGGGCAGGTCAAACAGGAGCAGTTGTTCGGAGTGGTTGTTCACTGATATTGTTAAACCTCTTTAATGCATTGGCTCAAGATTTCGCAAGCTCGGTCTATCGCTTCGCCCTCATGAGCTGAGCAAATAAAACAGGTCTCAAAGGGGGAGGGCGGCAAGTATACGCCCTTGCTGAGCGCACGGCGAAAAATCGCCTTGAAGTGTTTTGTTTCGCTTTTCACCGCCTGGTCGAAATTCGTTACGGTTGATGGGGAGAAAAAGAGGCAGAACATGCTTCCCGTTTGGGGAACCTGGAGTGGAATTCCCTTCGCGCTTGCCCCTTCGACTAAGGCGGCCTTGATCTGCTTGCCGAAATTTTCCAAGCGAGGGTAGGGGTTGTCCTCCTTCAGTTTATTCAATGCGGCAATACCCGCAGCCATAGCCAGTGGGTTACCACTCAAAGTGCCGGCCTGGTAAACGGGTCCCAGTGGGGCTAAATGATCCATTATCTCGGCCTTGCCACCCAAAGCTCCCACCGGTAAACCACCCCCGATAATTTTTCCGAGAGCGGTCAGATCGGGGATCACGCCCGTTTTTTCCTGTACGCCCCCGGGAGCGACTCGGAAGCCCGTCATAACCTCGTCGAAAATTAATACGGTTCCGTGGCTCGTGCACAACCCCCTCAATTTTTCCAGATAACCTGAACGGGGAAAAATCAAGCCGACGTTGGCCGGAAACGGTTCCAGAATCACCGCGGCCAGCTCCTCGCCGTACTTGGCGAATACCTGTTCGAGGGCGTTGAAGTCGTTATAGGGAAGAACGATGGTTTCAGCGGCAAAACTGGCTGGAATTCCCGCACTATCGGGATATCCCAGGGTCAGCGCTCCCGATCCGGCCTGTACCAGCAGCGAATCGACGTGACCGTGGTAGCAACCGGCAAACTTTACGATTTTGTCGCGTCCGGTATAACCTCGGGCCAGGCGTATGACCGACATGGCCGCCTCAGTTCCGCTGTTTACCATGCGGACTTTTTCAACCGATGGCACCATGGAGACGATCAGCTCGGCCATTTTTACTTCGTAGGGATTGGGTGTGCCAAAGCTGGTGCCCGATTCCAAGGCAGTGGCGATAGCTTCCTTGATGGTCGGATCGTTGTGGCCGTGAATGGCCGGACCCCAGGTGCATACAAAGTCTATGAGTTGCGTGCCGTCAGCCGTGTAAAGGTAAGGGCCTTCGGCACGCCTGGTAAAAAAAGGTGTGCCACCGACGGATCGAAAGGCTCGAACCGGAGAATTTACACCACCGGGAATGAGTTTTTTAGCGCGGTTGAATAAATCGGTCGAAATGGACATTTTAAAAGGGTTGATGCGGGTTAGTGTGTTGTCCCAGAAATAACTTGAAAAATACGAGCGTGCCATGAATGGCCTGGCAAGGCTGCTTTTCGCAGCACGGGCCTGAAGGCCCTTGTGCGGAAAGCGAACGCCGCCAGGGTGTTCCATGCCACCTCGCCCTCCGGGCCGCGCGCTTTTTCGACCGATCGGCGTTAGCTTAGGTCGCATTTCTCACTACCGAGCGACGCGACATCACCCAATTTTCTACTACGCTCCGAAATATCAGCACTGGTGTGGCCTTCGCAGGGTTGAAGGAAGGGGTCAAGCCTTGCATCAAGCATTGGCATGCAAGATGCCAAGGCATGACCCCGACGGGCATCGCAGGGTTAAAGGAAGGTGTCGACCCAGCTTCACCCGCACATCGGACCGAAACCCACACCAGCCCTCGATCTTCGTTCGCTCGCTACGAATTGGGTGATGTCGCGTTCGCTCGGTAGGCGGGGTGTCGCATTCGCTCGGTAGTGAGCAACTGTGTCATGAAGCAAGGTTTAATTGATGGTTTTTAATAAGGATATGAAGGTGAATGAGCATCTTCCTCATCGCAGCAACCATGGCACACTTGTAAGGTTTACCTCTGGCTCTCAATCCTTCCACATAAGATTTAATTACGGGATTATGTATGGCCGCAGTTTGGACTGCCATGTATAGGCATTTTCTGACTTTGGCTCGTCCACCTTCAATCCCGCGTTTGCCTTTGAAGTTACCGGTATCCTTGTTGTAGGGAGCTATACCAGCGAGGGCGACAATTTGATTGCGCTTGAGCTTCCCCAGTTCACTGAGGTATGCCATCAGTGTCCAGGCCGTGATGGGGCCGATTCCGCAAACCGATTGATGGATTTGGGCTTCTTCGCTGAGCTGTTGATCATTTTCAACCAGGTCTTGGATTTGAGAATCAATACCTTCGAGCTCTTTTTGTATCATTTTCATCATCCGCTCAATGGATCGTTTGATAAACTTCGAACTGTTTTGAATGCGGTTCTTCTCTCGTGCTAACTGCTCAGTGAGATGGCTTCTTCGATCCAGTAAAGCGGTTAGTTCTTGGCGAATGGGATCGGGTGGACAACCGGGTTGCAACCGTTTTTCGCGCGCAAAACCCAGGATCATCAAGGCATCGATAGGATCTGTCTTGGCTTTGATGCCTTCACTGCGCGCGTAGTTGCGGATGCGACCTGGATTGACCCGAACCACCGCTATTTGCTTTTGATGGAGGTAATCCATCATATCGCGTTCGTATCCACCGCTTGCTTCACAAACCACCAGGGGTTGCTGCTGGTGGCCAGCAAGCTTAACCAACGCCTTAAACCCCGTTGGGTTATTGCTTAAGCTGTAGCGGTGCTGTTGAGTTCTTACTTCCAAATCAGATTTGGAGAGGTCTATGGCTATATAATCGTATTTTTTATTTTCCATGGCTTATATCGGTCTTGTAGAGGTGAGCTCACCTGCCGTAGCATGGGGCTCTAACAACTGTTTGATATTAAGCCAGGATACTTCGGAGGATCGCCGCTCACTAATGAACTCAGCGTAAGCAGGTTCGAGACATGCGTTGATCTCATCCGAAGTCCCTGCGAAGTGTTTGAAAGCACTTCGCAGGGGGTTCCTGGCACCTTCAACTTTAACGATTAATGCCATCAAAGGCTTTTTCGAGCACTTTCTCCGACGAGTTGTTTGGGCCCATTCTCGAAAGTGCTCAAAAGCCGGTAAAATCATAACGGAAAGACCTACAAGATATGCGGGCTAGTTGACGTACTTTTGCACGATGGGGATACGGCGCCCCACGCCAAATGCCAAGGGTGTTATCTTCAGGCCGGGAGCGGCTTGCTTGCGCTTATATTCATTGAGATCCACCTTGCGGACGACGTCGGAAACGAGTTCCGCGTCATAACCGAGATTGGCGATGTCTCGGCGGGATAGTCCCTCTTCCACGTAGGCCTTGAGAATGCCATCGAGCACGGAGTAAGGGGGGAGGCTGTCCTCGTCCTTTTGATCGGGGCGCAACTCGGCGGAGGGTGGTTTTGTGATGCTCGATTGGGGGATTATTTCACCGTTGCGGTTAATAAACCGGGCCAGGTCGTACACCTTGGTTTTGGGTAAATCGGAGATGACGGCAAGCCCTCCGCACATGTCGCCATATAGCGTACAATAACCCACCGCCAGTTCGCTTTTGTTTCCGGTGGTTAACAACAGGGCGCCGAATTTGTTGGACAAAGCCATGAGCAACAACCCGCGGGCGCGGGCCTGTATGTTTTCTTCCGTGACATCCCGTTCCCTGGCGTGAAAAAGCGTGGTGAGGGCGGATTCGGCCGATGCCACCACCTCGGCGATGGGAAGGTAGTGAAATTCGATGCCCAGGTTTTTGGCCAGGTCGCGGGCATCGTCCTTACTGTGCTGACTGGAAATTTTAGAGGGCAGGCTGATGCCGATAACATGTTCTGCTCCCAGGGCAGCCTGGGCAACTGCGGCGGTGACCGCGGAATCGATTCCCCCGCTCAAGCCGATCAGTACGCGTTTAAATCCGCACTTCAATACGTAGTCCTTCAGGCCCAGCACGAGCGCGTCATGGATATCGCTCATTTCGGACTGGACAAAGGTTGGGGCGATTTTCCGCTGCCAATCATCCGGGTCCACCAGCTTGAGATCCTCCCGGAATGCTTCGAGTCCGGCGGTGATCTCGCCGTTCGCATTGGCTACCAGACTGCGGCCGTCGAAGATCAGTTCGTCGTTGCCGCCCACCGCATTACAGTAAACCACCGGGCAACCGCATCGCCTGGCAGCGTCTGTAATGAGGGTGGTGCGCAACTCGTTTTTTTCGTTGTGCCAGGGACTGGCGGAAAGGTTTATGATCAGATCAACCTGGTCCGCCGCCAGGATTTTTAATGGATCCACTAGGTAACGTTTCCCGCCTTCAACCACCGGATGGGTCCAAATGTCCTCGCAGATTGTTACACCGATTTTCAGGCCTTTAAAACGCAGCGTTTCGGGTCCGTCCCCGGGATTGAAGTAGCGGTCTTCATCGAACACATCGTAAGAGGGAAGCAGGGTTTTGCGAAATATTTTATGGACCTGTCCGCCGCGACACCAGGCCGCAGCATTGAAAAATTTTCGTCCCATTTTGGAAGGGTTCGTTTCCACGAAGCCGATGAGCATAGGCACATTGCCGGCATCTTCCGCGATCTTCCGAAGGGAATCCTCATTATCGGAAACAAATCTGCGTTTGAACAGCAGGTCCCTGGGCGGGTATCCGGTGGATGCAAGTTCAGGAAACACGACCAATTCGGCTCCTTCCCCGCACAACTGGCGATAAGCAAGGAGTATTTTGATCCGGTTGCCTTCCAGGTGGCCCACGGTGGTGTTAATCTGTGCGATACCGATTCGCATTTCTTTAGAAGGATGAACTCTAAGGATGTATGGCAAATGTTTAAAAGGGCAAGATGATGCTTTTCATTCCGGGTCCAATTTGCTGGTCTTGCAAGCATGCTGATACTCGCCTCCGGTTCTCCCCGCCGAAAACACCTCCTGGAATCCATTGGAGTCCATTTCAAAATTGTCCTGCCGGAGGTTGCGGAAAAGAACCACATCAGCGATCCCCGAGAATTGGTAGAAACGAATGCCCGGATCAAATCGGGCTGGGTGGCTCGGCGGTATCCGGCCAATTGGATTTTAGGATCCGATACGACAGTGGCCCTCGGCCAAGAGATTCTGGGCAAACCGCGAGATCTCGACGAAGCCAGAAACATGTTGAAGCGCATGGCCGGCCGAACCCATACGGTTTATACAGCGGTGTGCCTGATTCAGTTGCAGGCGGAGAAGGAGGAATTGTTGACCGTCACCAGTCGGGTCACTTTCAAACCCCTGGATGACGCGGCCATTTCGGAGTATTTCAAGGTCGTAAATCCCCTGGATAAGGCCGGATCCTACGGCATACAGGAGGGGAGGGAACTGGTTGTCGATCGCTGGGAAGGTTCCTTTTCCAACATCATGGGTCTTCCTCTCGACGAAGTCGGGAAATTGCTGCACCGCTACCAACTCGGGTGAATGCTTAAACTTTGCCAATCATTGTCCAGTTTTCCGGCTGACCAGTTACCTCTGCCCGATGAAAATTTTTGCTCTTGATTGCAAAACCTGGTTGCCAGCCGTAGGCCATTACCTGCGGACCGACCTCAAGGGTGACAGCATGGCTGGATTGACAGTTGCAGTGATGGGCGTTCCCCAGGCCATGGCCTATGCGGTTATCGCCGAGCTTCCCCCGGTCTATGGTCTTTATACTGCCATGGTCACCTGTCTGGTGGCCGCAATTTTTGGCAGTTCAAAGCATTTAGTTACCGGTCCCACCAATGCGCTTTGCATGGTGATACTGAGCCTCACTGTGCATTTACCGCAAAAGTATGGCTACGGTGTGTTTGAAATCGTGCTTTTGCTGACATTTCTGGTCGGTTCGATCCAACTGACTTTTGGTCTTTTGCGCCTGGGTGGAGTGATCCGTTACATCTCTTATTCGGTAATTGTCGGGTTTACGGCCGGAGCCGGAATACTGATTGCCTTTAACCAGGTAAAAAATCTGATCGGTATTCAATTTGAGGAGAGACCGGAGCGGTTTTACGAGGTAGTTTTTGAAACGGTACGGCGCCTTCCCGATACCAATTTTTTTGCACTGGCCATTGGCCTGTTGACTATCGCGCTGGTGGTGTTTATTCCCAGGGTAAACAGCCGGCTTCCCGGTGCTTTTATTGCCGTGGCGGTAACGGGTTTGGTTTCCTACGCGCTGGGCTGGCATACCCCGGCGATGGGGGATGGAAGGCTTGAAATCGTCAAGGATATCGGACCGATCAAAGCTAGCTTCAACGAGTTGTTTCACATCCCTCAACTCGTGTTTCCCCCACCTTTTGAACTCACCCGGGAACTGGGGCTGGGCGCTGTTGCACTGGCGGTTTTGGGATTGATTGAAGCGGCTTCGATCGCCCGGGCGGTAGCGGGCCAATCGGGTCAGCGTCTGGATTTTAATCGGGAATTTATCGGACAGGGGGCTGGTAATATTGTGGGATCTTTTTTTTCCTGTTTTGCCGGGTCGGGATCTTTCACCCGAACGGCGGTCTGCTTTAAATCGGGGGGTCGCACCCGGATGGCAGCTGTTTTTTCAGCGGCCTGGACCGCTTTGACCCTTCTGCTTCTGGCCGATGTAGCTAATTTCATTCCCAAGGCCAGCCTGGCGGGAATTTTGGTGGTTATTGCCTACACCATGATCGACAAGCGGAGGTTGGCGATTAGTCTGAGATCGAGTCGACACTCGCGTTTGGTGTTGTTTGGCACCTTGGGAGCCACGCTGGTTTTACCGCTCGAATACGCTATATTCGTGGGCGTAACCCTCTCCCTGGTGTTACTCTTGCGGGTTACCGGTAAAACCGACCTAACCCAGTTGGTTGAACGTAGCGACAGTGGTTTTGATGAGGTTCCTTTCAATCGAGCGGCGCCTTCCGAGGTGGTTACGGTCAATATGGAAGGCGATTTGTACTTTGCCGCGGCGGAAGATTTGGATTACGAGATGCTTGCCTGCCTTACCCCACAAACACGGGTCGTCATTTTGAGGATGAAACGGCTGCGGGCGGTGGGAAGCACCGCCATGGCAATTCTGGAGCGTTTCTGGGAGATCTTGAGCGGACGAAATATCAACCTGGTGGTATCCGGAATTGAGGACGACCTGGAAAAGGTCATGACCGGATCGGGTCTCAGAAATCAAATTGGCGAGCAGAACATTTTTTACGCCGACAACAAGCTTTTTCAGTCCACGGAGTTGGCTTTGGCACGTGCCTGGAGTATCGTGGAAATGGAGCGGCTGCGTGGAGCCGCCGGACAACATGCGGAAATCGGCATGGCGCCGGAAACGGTGTGCGCAGGTGATATCTTGAATCCGAATTTACTGAGATTTGGATATCAACACCAGCTCAGGGAAGCGGTTTGGTTGATGTCAGAAATGCTGAAAAGAAGAGACCACAAAAGCTCCCAGTCCCTTTTTTTGCAGGACAGGGAAGGCAAGCTGGTGGGCGAATTGACCTTGTGGGCCATGTTGAGAGCGATGGCGGCGGACCTGAGGGAGAATGGTCTCGATCAACTCGAAGAGGAAAGTTTGGCAAAACTGTTGCGGATGCATTTTCGTCAAAATATTTCGGAGGTCATGCGCGGGAATCTCCCTGCACTGACTTCGAAAACGGAATTGCCCCAACTTGTATCCGCGTCACTGGAGCAGGGCTTTCGGGTATTGCCTGTGAGTGACGATGATGGCCGGCTCAAGGGATTGATTGGCGAAATGGATATTTTGCGCGGGATTGGAAAATCGATTGGTTTTAAACCTGAAGAGGAGTTGCCCAAAGCATGAGGGGACGGGCAAAAGACATCATGACCAACCGGTTCCTGCGAATAAGCACGCGGCATAGCATTGGCGAGGCATTGGGTTTGCTCTTGTATGGTGAGCAGAAAAAAATGGATACCGGCGCCATTGTCGTCATCGATGTGGAAGGCGATTTTGCAGGATTACTGACCCCGGGTTGTATCTTGAGAGGCTTGGGGGAATCCGCTGACCCCGATGTTCAAACAACTGGGGAGGACTTCATCGACGCCGTCAATGCCCGGCTATCCCAATCGATTGAAAGCGCCATGCGGAAGGACCTGGTTACGGTGGGAAGGGATACACCGTTGTCCCGTCTAATCTATTTGATGGGAATGGGTGATATGGAATGCCTTCCAGTGATGGAGGAAAATCGCGTGGTCGGTTTAATTTATGTCACCGATCTCTTTCGCGCCACGGCGAACTTGGCCCTCACACCCGGTAGCGAGGGTATTTTCCTCAACCAATAGCGTTGGGGAAGGGGTCAAGCCTTGCATCAGCTGACCAGGTAGGGCGGTTTCGCCGTAAACCGCCAATTTCACGGCGGCTCGCTCGGCGATCGAGCCCTACCTTAGAAGTGAGAAGGGGTCAGGCATTTATTTTCAACATGGAGACATGTCAAAAATCAACGACTGACCCCGACGGTCGACCCGGCTTCATTCGCTCGGTAGTGAGATGTCCGGGCCGGAGATCGGGTTAAAAGTCCGGCTCCGGTTTTTCGCTCAGGCGGAGGTCGAGTTCGAGATCAATCATTTCGATCTCAATCGGTTCGACTTTTTGTTTCAGCTCTATGACTTCGTTCTTGGTAATTACGAGTTCGGGTGGCTGTTCTTGCAGTAAGTCCGGATTTGGTGGCGGGTCACCCAATTCTCTTTTTATCGGTGGATCGGACAAGTAGCCGGAATGTAGCGTCCGGCTATTTTCCCGCTCTTCGACTTCGATCAAATTTCGTTTAACACTGAGGATCGCAAATAAAATTGTCACAAACACGATGCCAAGCCAGAGCGCCGTCATCGGACTGGTAAGTGGTTTACCCTTCGATGAGAATCCGGACAATCTCGGGGTGTCGCGTTTTAATAATTTCATCCGATTCCAACAAATTCGTTTCGAGCGACTCGATCAATTCAAATGTGGAAGAACATATGACTTGGACGCAAAGGTGCAAACCCAAGTTTTGCATGCCAATGCGGGAACCAAAGTTGCTATGGGCATGTCGCATTCACTCGGTAGTGAGATATCCGAGTTTTAGAGAGGTGGAGGGACAATGAGAAAACTTCAGTTTGCAGTGTGTGTGGAGGGAATCGTTAAGGGTCTGATAAATTATTTTGGAGTTTAGCTGGTAAAACCTCCGAAATTAGTGTACCTTTTACTTAATTTAGGGGTTATATTTGGATATCCCACCTCATACCAACTCGACCTCAAGAAGGGCATATATGTATAAAAAATTTCCCAAACCAGTTGGAATGTTGAGTTTAGCTTCCTTGGTATTTTTCAATCCATCCATTCTGCCGGCCCAGAATAATAGCAACAACGACCAGCCCGCTCGATATCAGAGCCGGCCTGCTCCTTCGAGGACTCCGACCCAAACGACCCGAAGTATTTCCCGTAGTCGTTCCACTTCGCCCAGCCGCAGCAGTACTTTACCACGATCTACCACCGTAAATCCCAGTAGCCGCACGACTCGAAGTGTTTCCCGTAGTCGTTCCACTTCGCCCAGCCGCAGCAGTACTTTACCACGATCTGCCACCGTAAATCCCAGTAGCCGCGCGACCCGAAGTGTTTCCCGTAGTCGTTCCACTACGCCCAGCCGCAGCAGTACTTTACCGCGATCTACTACCGTAAATCCCAGTAGCCGCGCGACTCGAAGTGTTTCCCGTAGTCGTTCCACTACGCCCAGCCGCAGCAGTACTTTACCGCGATCTACTACCGTAAATCCCAGTAGCCGCGCGACTCGAAGTGTTTCCAGTAGTCGTTCCACTCCGCCCAGCCGCAGCAGTACTTTACCACGATCTACCACCGTAAATCCCAGTAGCCGCGCGACCCGAAGTGTTTCCAGTAGTCGTTCCACTGCCCCCAGCCGTAGCAGCATAACAACCCCCAGCCGGAGTAATTCAATAAACCGATCCTCTAGCTTAAATCGCAGTCCTAGCCCGGTTCGCACTACGACGGTCAACCGCGCTCCGACCCAATCGAATCGGACAACCACTGTAAATCAGAACACGCGAGTTTCCCGACCGGATACATCCTCGCAGAACCGTGGCGGACGCGTGCGGAACCGGTCCACTTCCGGTTCGACGAGCGGAAGCCGGTTTGGCCTTGGAAATACGACCTATCCAAACCTAACCACGACCCCCAATCCCTATCCGGATGACCCAATCAATCGCAGTCCCCGGGTCGTAACGGATGGCAACAGCCCCACTTTGACCGGGAAGAGATCAATCAGCGGGACCCGGTCCAATAACGGGGTGGTTAGAGAAGAAAGGGATAACCGCAACCGGACGACGATTACTACCAATCCGAGCGGCCAGAATAATTTTAGGGGCGATAGTAATCGCAATTCCGTCCGAACGGTAAATCCCGGCGGAGGAGGCTTAAAATCAGGGCTAAACACCGTGAGAGGGACACCGAATAATAAGCGAAGCGTGCGCAATGGTGATCGGCGAGAAGGTGTAACTGGTAGCAAGCGTTCCTTGGAACGCAATGACCGTGAACGGGTTGATCAAAGTCACCGAAGAGATGGCGATCGGACGGACCACGATCCATATCGTGGTCGCCACGGGGAGCGCAAGCTTCGCGGGAACGACTACCACAAGGGCAGTCCGTCTCATTGGACGGACCACGATCATGAACGGGGTTACCACCAGCACTTAAAATACTGGACGGATCGCAGGTATTACAGCGGATTTTACCGTGGACTGACTTATTCTCATCGGTGGGGAACTTTTGGCTATTACTACGGGCCGTTTATCTTAATCGATGGTTATCGCCACTACTCCCGTTACTATTATGATAACTACTATTACGACGATTACTACGATGATATTTATTACGATAACCATAGGAGTGGAAATCGGGTAATTTTGTATGAAGATTCTTTCTACAGGGGGCATAACCTGGAACTTTATGCCGGCCAAAGCATTGCCGACTTGTCTCATTATCTAACGACGTCGGACCGATCCTTTAATGATCTGATATCGTCGGTAAAAGTTTATGGGGAGGTAACTCTGGTTCTGTATAAACATGCAAATTTCTATGGTGATCGCTTGTATTTGCACATCAGTGTAGGCGACTTTTCCCGTGAAGGATTCGCGCGAGAATTCCAGGATGAGGTATCGTCCATTGAAGTACTGCCCGGTCGCTATAACGCCCATGGCAGTAGCGTTTACGAATCGGACGACTACCTAAAACCCGATCATGGTGATCCAACGTCACAAAGTGGAAGCTATCTGGATTCCGCTGGAGCCGGTCAACTGGCCGCACTTCCCCCAGAACCGGATTCGGTTTACGCGCCCGGCAATGAAGGAGCTGATAGGGCGGTAGCCCATTCTTCAGCCAGGGTCATAATTTTCGATCAACCAAATTTTCGTGGCAATCGCCTCGAATTGTCCGCTGGAGATGTGATTTCCAACCTGGCAATTCGCTATCGGGATGTGGGTAGTTCCTGGGATGATTCGGTGGCCTCTATCCAGGTATTGGGCGGTGCGGAAGTGTTCATTTACACCGGCCGCGATTTCTACGGTGAAGGCATTGCCTTAGATCACGATGTGGTGAGCCTTTCAACCTCTCCGAGTCTCACCCAGTTTGCCGGCAGCATTAGTTCCATTGTGGTAAAGCACCCATGAGGTCCTTGCAGGATCTCAAACCATTTGTACTGATCGGTTTTTGACCAGCCAAAGCTGCGGCAGAACCTTTCCTGTAACATCGACGGCGGCAAATTTTTCTCTCTCTCCGCTTGATCAATAAAAGAAATGGCCCCTAAGCCAATATGAATATGAGTAATTTTCTTGGTGAGGTGCTTGGCACTATGATTCTCATTATTCTTGGCTGTGGGGTAAACGCGGGGGGCGCCCTGAAAAAGACCTATTCCAACCGGGGTGGATGGCTGATGGGAGCCGTGGGATGGGGTCTGGCAGTTATGATTGCCATTTACGCTGTGGGGCAGATTAGCGGCGCTCATATTAACCCGGCCGTAACGGTAGGCTTAGCCGTTGCCGGAGAGTTTCCCTGGGCGGAGGTTCCCGGTTATATTGTTGGTCAAATGATAGGCGCCATCATCGGGGCTACGCTGGTCTACCTACAATATTTACCCCATTGGAAGCAGACGGAAGATCCAGCCACCAAGCTGGGTGTGTTTTCCACATCGCCCGCGGTGAAACATACACCGGCAAACCTCATAAGTGAAATAATCGGGACCTTGGTCCGCGGATCGCTCACTCCATTCTACCGATCGCAGGCAAGGGAGATTCCAACTGGAGCTATGCCTGGATTCCTGTAGTGGGTCCCATCCTCGGCGGCGCCCTGGGCGCTCTCGTTTACGTCCTTCTATGGTAAAGATTCTACTGGTTCAAATTTTTCATCCCCCTCTGCAATACCTATTACAGAATTATGACTTTTATTCTATCGCTCGATCAAGGTACTACCAGTTCACGCGCAATCATTTTCGACCAGAAGGGGTCCATCAAAGCAATCGCTCAACAGGAGTTTGAGCAGATTTTCCCTAAACCCGGCTGGGTAGAGCACGACGCCAAGGAAATTTGGCGGACCCAACTGGCCGTTGCTCGCGAAGCAATGGAAAAAGCAAGCGCTACCGCTTCGGATATTGGAGGCATGGGAATCACAAACCAGAGAGAGACCACCGTAGTTTGGGATCGGGCCACCGGAGAACCCATTGGCAATGCCATCGTCTGGCAGGACCGAAGAACCGTAGATTTTTGCCGGGAGTTAAAAGAGGCTGGGCATGCGGATTTGATTCAGCAAAAATCCGGATTGGTTTTGGACGCTTATTTTTCAGGTTCAAAGATTCGCTGGATGCTGGATCACATTGAGGGAGCACGCGAAAAAGCCCATGCCGGAGAGCTGGCGTTTGGAACGATCGACAGTTGGCTAGTCTGGAATTTGACCGGTGGGAAAGTGCACATTACCGATGTAAGTAACGCCAGTCGGACACTGCTCTTTAATATCGAAACCATGAAATGGGATGAGGAACTGCTGGCTCTCCTCGATCTACCCGCCAGCGTTCTACCCGAAGTGCGCAGCAGCAGCGAAGTCTATGGCCAAACCACAGATGACTGTTTTGGCGCCGGCATCCCAATCGCCGGTATCGCCGGTGATCAACAAGCGGCCTTGTTTGGTCAGGCCTGTCACCAGAGCGGCATGGCCAAAAATACTTACGGTACCGGTTGTTTCATGTTGATGAATACCGGCACCGAAATGGTACGATCTACTAACGACCTGTTAACCACGGTGGCCTGGAAGGTGGACGATGTAGTTGAATACGCGCTGGAAGGCAGTGTTTTTATTGGTGGAGCGGTGGTGCAATGGTTGAGAGACCAGCTCGGCATCATTAAGACCGCTCCTGAAGTTGAGGCGCTGGCACTTTCGGAGGACGATAATGGAGGGGTTTACTTTGTGCCTGCCTTTGCTGGACTCGGTTCGCCCCATTGGGACCCGTACGCCCGTGGAACCATAACCGGACTGACCCGTGGTTCTTCTACGGGCCACATTGCCCGTGCCGCGCTTGAAGGTATTGCCTATCAATCCATGGACCTGTTGAAAGCAATGGAGGCGGATTCAGGTATCTCCCTCAGTGAACTGCGAGTAGACGGTGGAGCTTCCCTCAACGGTTTGCTTATGCAATTTCAAAGCGATATTCTCAATGTTCCGGTAGTGCGCCCAAGGATAGCCGAAACAACTGCTCTTGGAGCAGCCTATCTGGCCGGCCTGGCCACGGGATTCTGGGAAAACCGGGAGCAAATCGCAAAACAGTGGCAGGTCGATGCACGGTTTGACCCTGCCATGGATTCCGACACCGTAAATGCACTGGTGAAAGGCTGGGAGAAAGCAGTCGACCGGTCGAAAGACTGGGAGGAAAAGGGCTAGAATCCCTAGCTTGGATTGGTCCGGATTGTATCGACAAGATGGAGCAACTTCTCTCAAATCATCCCCCGCCTTGAAACGAAGACATTGTCGAAACAGAATGAACTCACTTATGAAACGAATTTTACTGCTCTGCCTGCTCACCCAGTTGTTTCCTTTCTGGCTTTTTGCCGATGCCGGGCCTTACCTCGGCAATGCGCTCAAAATAGGCGAAGTGACCCAGGATTCCGCCATTATTTGGACGCGTCTGACCCAAACCAAGTTCTTCAACACGCAGGGCAGGAATTGGATCGAGTATCAGGTTGACTCCGGGCGAAAA
Organism: Opitutales bacterium; assembly: GCA_965250065.1. Classification (GTDB taxonomy): domain Bacteria; phylum Verrucomicrobiota; class Verrucomicrobiia; order Opitutales; family UBA2995; genus JAABVD01. The sequence goes on along the minus strand of OZ252288.1, from coordinate 2,343,188 downwards.
CGCTCCAACGGCGCCCCAGATATGGAATACCACAGCAGGATGCCGGAGGGAGCCACCCTGGCCGATATGGAATTTAGCCTTATCGGCGCACCGGGTCAGGTTCGCCTCACCTACTGGCCGATGAAAGACATGAAGCAAGCTGTCTCCCAAGACTGGTTATCAGTTGGAAACAACCGGGATTATACAACCCAGATCGTTTTGGAGGGTCTGCAGCCGGGCACCTCCTATCATTTGATCATGGAAGCCCGTGCAGTGGGAGGAGAAGTATCCGACACCGTCAGCGGCCGTTTTACCACCGCCTGGCCAGCGGATGCGGAGGAAGAAGTTAACTTTACAGTGGTGACGTGCCACGACTTCATTCGCCGGGACGATTTGATCAACGGCCACCTCATTTATCCATCGATGGCTCGAATCGTAAAACCCCATTTTATCGTGCACGCCGGCGATATTGAATACTATGACAAAGCCGATCCCTGGGCCCGCAACCGGGAATTGGCCCGCTACAAGTGGAACCGCATTTTCACCTTGCCCTACCAAGTCGATTTTTACCGGCAGTTTCCGGCTTATTTTATAAAGGACGATCACGAAACGCTGAAGAATGACAGTTGGCCGGGGCAAACCTATGGCGACCTCACCTGGGAACAGGGATTGGCCATTTACCGCGAGCAGGTTCCCATGGGGGAGAAAACTTACCGCACCGTCCGTTGGGGAAAAGACCTGCAGATCTGGATGGTGGAAGGCAGGGATTTCAGAAGCCCCAATAACATGCCCGATGGACCGGGAAAAACAATCTGGGGGGAAAAACAGAAAAAATGGTTGTTTGACTCTTTCTCCCAATCAGATGCCACCTTCCGCATCCTCATAAGCCCCACTCCCATCGTGGGTCCCGACCGGGAAAGCAAGAACGACAATCATGCCAACAAAGGTTTCACCTGGGAAGGAAACCAGGTGCGCAATTTTCTGGGTTCAAAGAACAACGCCTTCGTCATCTGTGGGGACCGCCATTGGCAATATGCTACCGTGGACCCGCAAACCGGCGTCCGCGAGTTCTCGGTCGGGGCGGGATCCGATGTGCACGCCGGTGGGTTTAAATACTCCCTGCGCACCGAGGCCCACAAGTTCCTTCGCATCGCGGGCGGGTTTCTGGGGGTTCGTGTCTACCGTAGCCAGGACATGCCTTTAATCAGTTTTACCCACTATAATGTGGATGGAGATCCCGAGAACAGGGAAACCTTTACGGCAGAATAATGGGCCTGGCAGACTTTAAGGCCGGCTAATAGGGACGATTAGATATTAGCTAATGTACCCGGTTGAATTGACTCAGGGAAGAGAGCGGTTCATTAAGGACTCTTATTCAATACCACATTTAATTTAAAATATACCATGGCCACGCCCGAATTTAACTATCATGAGCCTTTCCCCTTGGGTCAGGATAGGACCGAGTATGCCCTGCTGTCTTCTGATTACGTGGAAACAACCGAGTTTGAAGGCAAACCCATACTCAAAATTCAACCGGAAGCACTAACCATGATCGCGCAGGCCGGAATGCGCGACATTGCCTTTTTCCTGCGTGCCGAACACTTGGAATTGGTGGCGGCGATTCTGGACGATCCCGAAGCATCGAACAACGACCGCAATGTGGCCATGACCCTGCTTAAAAACGCGGAGGTTTCCTCTCACGGCATCCTGCCGTTCTGCCAGGACACCGGCACCGCGATCATCGTTGCTAAAAAGGGCCAGCAGATTTGGACCGGTGCGAATGATGCCGAGTACTTGTCCAAAGGGGTCTATATTACCTACACCAAGGAAAACCTGCGTTATTCCCAGAATATGCCCCTCGACATGTACCGGGAAATTAACTCCGGCACAAACCTTCCCGCCCAGATCGATATTTATTCCACTGAGGGGATGGAATACCAATTCCTGTTCATCGCCAAGGGGGGCGGTTCGGCCAACAAAACCTATTTTTTCCAGAAAACTCGCGCCCTTCTCCGCCCGGTAGCCCTGGAAAAATTCCTGCTGGAACAAATGGGTACGCTGGGTACCGCAGCCTGCCCGCCTTACCACGTGGCCTTCGTGGTTGGCGGCACCAGTGCGGAAGCCAATCTGAAACACGTAAAAATTGCCACCACCAAGTACTACGACGCACTTCCCACCAAAGGCAATGAACACGGGCAGGCATTCCGCGACGTGGCAATGGAAAACAAACTGCTGGAAGCGTCGCGAAAACTTGGCTACGGCGCACAGTTCGGCGGCAAATATTTCGCCCTGGACCTGCGCGTCATCCGCCTGCCCCGTCACGGCGCATCCTGTCCCATCGGCATGGGAGTTTCCTGCTCGGCCGATCGCCACATGAAGGCCAAGATCAATGCGGATGGCCTCTGGATGGAAAAATTGGAAACCAATCCGGGCCGATTCATCCCCGATCACCTTCGCGAGGCGGATTACCAGGGTGTGGTGCATATCGACCTGGACCGCCCCATGGCAGAGATTCTGGCCCAGCTTAGCGCCCTTAAAGTGGAGACGCAGCTCAGCTTGACCGGCACCATAATCGTGGCGCGCGATATTGCTCACGCCAAATTAATGGAAAGGCTCGAGAAAGAAGGAGACCTTCCCGACTATTTCAAAAATCATCCCGTTTACTACGCCGGACCGGCCAAAACACCGCAAGGCATGCCATCCGGCTCTTTTGGTCCCACCACCGCCGGTCGCATGGACAACTATGTGGAGCCCTTCCAGGCAGTGGGTGGGTCCATGATCATGCTGGCCAAGGGAAATCGCAGCCAACAGGTTACCGATGCCTGCCAAAAACACGGCGGTTTTTACCTCGGTTCCATCGGGGGGCCGGCCGCGATCCTGGCCCAGGACAACATCAAGAAAGTCGAGCTGGTTGAATATGAGGAACTCGGAATGGAAGCCATATACAAAATTGAAGTCGAAAATTTCCCGGCCTATATTCTGATAGATGACAAGGGCAACGATTTCTTCCAGGGCATCCGCAAGAACTGCGAGGCCTGTGTAGCGGCCGTGGGCGCGAGGTAGCCCAAGCCCGCATGTCTCACAAAATTCGTAGCGAGCGAAGATCGAGTGCTGGTGCGGTCATCGAGCTGATTCGTGGGTGAAGCTGGGTCGACACCCCCAATTCGTGCGCCGTCAGGGTCAGTCGTCTTTGAGAAATGTATGTAGTGCAACGGAATACGTTTCTTTAGACCTGACCCTTTCTCTTGCAATCACCGGTGCGACGTGAAAACGTTAAACCACTTACGATTCGCCCATCAACCGTAGTATCACCCCGTAGGTTGCCACAATGGCTATGCCAATACCTGAAATCCAAAGGAAGACGTCGAATAGTTTGCTGGGTCGCAGCTCGGGAATGAATTTCCTGTAGCGCAGATAAAGGGCGCCAAAAGAGATGGCGACCAAACTGACCGCCTGTACCGTGCCGCCAATGATCACCATCCAAAGCGGGGCCCGGAATGCGACGAAGAGAATGAATTGAACGAATGGGATGATGGTTACCAGGCGATTGATCCACTTCTGCTTGTCGCTATCGTCTCTGATTTTTACCCAGCCAATGAGTTTGAAGCAGTCGGTATACATCCTGGAACTGACGGCGGTGCTCACGAAAACGGTTGAATAGAGAGCAACGAATGCTCCAATCAGGAAAACGATTCGAGATCCTTCTCCCAGGGTTTCCGTGTACATCACCGAAAGGTTTTTAATCATGTCCATGCCCTCGGGAGCCAATCCTCGCGTGTGCAGGACGGCGGCGCCGAGTAAGTAAAAAGCGATGGTTAATGACGTGTAGATGACCATTGAAAGCATGGCGTCCCATTTCATGATGCGCATCCAGCCCTTGGCGCGTTCGAACCATGCTTGGGTAGGTTCAAACTTTCCCGTCGCTTTGGCGTAACCTTTTTCCAGGCAGACCGAGGGGTAGTATATGAGCTCCGTGGCCCCGACTCCGGTTATGCCAAACATGGCCAACCCTACTGCCAATCCGCCGATGGGAAGATGAAACTGCAAACCGGATTCCACCTGCTCCCAGGTCAATGCGTAATCGGTTCCCTGGATCAAAATGACGCAAGTTATGGTGGTAGCCGTGAAGGCCAAAACCATGACGGCAGAGGCTTTTTCCAGTAGATTGTACCTACCTAACCGCAACATAATTATGGTAAAGGTCATCATCACCAAGGCCCAGGCATAAACGGGAACACTGGGAACGATAATATTCAGGACCATGGCTACGCCACCAAGCATAGCTCCCTGTTGCATCATAACCATAATGAGGACGATTACCCACCACCAGACGAACCAGGAGGCCTTGTGGCGCGGTCCGGGCAAATCGTTGAAAGCTTCCAAAGTCGTTTTGCCGGTATATATGGCAAACCGTCCCAGCATCAGTTGAATTGCCACTTTGATGACGCAGCTCAGGAGTATCAGCCAGAGGGCGACAAATCCGGCACGAGCCCCGAGCCCGGTAGTCGCGATAAGTTCGCCCGACCCAACCACTCCTGCGGTCAGGATCAATCCGGGACCCCAATGGCGCATCATGCCGCCGATATTTTTCGGAGGTTCCTTAATCCCAATATTTTCGTTTTGGGGCAGCTCTTCAGGTGTCATTCGATGTGATATGGGCTTGAAGGTGGTGGATTAACCGGCTATTCCATGGCGCGCAAAATAACGGTCAGCATCCTTTTTGCCCATATAACGCCGAATGATGCGAGGATCGGTCTCCTTGAGATTGACCACGATCAGGCCATCCAGCACATCGGAGAAATCTTTGTCCACATTAAAGCTGAGCAGCTGGGCATTGAGCTTCAAATAATGGCGCAGGAGGATCGGAATACTTTTGCCATCGTGCTCAATCTCCGAAATCAGGGCCGATACATCGTCGATACTTCGCAATGTTTTCCGTAAATCCCGCTTACCGAGGTCATTTATGCGTTTGCGGCGGTGCGGGTTGCGGGGCTTGACCAATTTGGCAAGATCCCGAAACCGGTTATGCTCCTTGAGAAACTGCACGATCAGGTTTTTGGATACGGCATGATAATCCCGACTTATGCTGACCGGACCAAATAAAACGTGATATTGGGGATGACGGGCCAAAAAACCTCCTATGCCTTTCCAAAGCAAGGTGAGACAACCAAACTTGCGTTGATATTCAGGGCGAATAAAGGAACGGCCCAACTCCAGTGCAGAGCCAAGCTGTTCCACAAATCCCGGCTTAAACTTAAACAATGTGTTGGTATAAAGACCTTTTACTCCACTGGATTGAAGGATGGTATCCAACGGTCCGATACGATAGGCACCTACCAGTTGCTGCTCTTGGCGATTCCAGAGAAAGAGGTGCGAGTAAGTGTGGTCGAACGCATCCAGGTCACAGGAGTTTCCCATGCCTTCATTCACTGCGCGAAATGCTATTTCGCGCAATCGGCCAATCTCGCGCATCATGCCGGGAATCTGTTTGGCTCTAGCATAAAAGACATCGAATTCCTTTTCAGATACCAGTAACTGATCTCGCGGAAGAGCGGCCAGTTCGGTCAACAAGACAGGCTTCGGCACCGGAGGAATGATTTCTTTCTGGAGGTGAGGTTTTTTCGGAGGCAACTTAAGAAAAATGCTTTTCTTTTCCGAAGGCTTGCGATTTTTCAGGAAATACGTGTTCACCCGCAGGTAGCTGGTAATTTCCCTGTCGGATCCCATCTTCAGCAACTTCCGGTGTGAAATCGGATTACCGATTTGAACCGGGATGGTATTTCCCCTTTTCCGGAATAACTCGTGAACCAGCAGTGCGGTCCTCAACCTCGGATGGACCATGCCCATGAGTTGGAAGAAAGAACTGTTTCGACCCTCAAAAAATATCGGCAGCACATCCGCACCCGCATGTCTTACCAGTGCGGCGGTATGGGTTGTCCATTCGGGATCCGTCACCTTGCGCTGGTTCAAATCCAGGGAGGAAACTTCACCCGCTGGAAACGTGATCAGGGTCCCTCCCGATTTCAGCAGTTTAATCGATTCCTTTAGCGGAGCGATATTGGCTCGGGAAGCATTCTTTCCGCCAAAGGGATCCAAAGAAATGAGGTTGGGTCGGATTTCGGGAATGGTATGCAATAAATAGTTACCCAAGACCTTCACATCGCTGCGCACCGAATTTAAAAGTGAGCCGAGGATAATTCCTTCCAATCCGCCGAAGGGATGGTTAGCCACCACGAGCAAGGCATCGTCCCGCGGTATCCTGTCCATATCCTCTCGTGAAACCTCGTATTGCACTCCCAATTCATCGAGCGTGGCATCAAAGAAGTGCTTTTCACGAACCCGTTGCCGAATACCGCGGTAAACATCATTCAATGCATCCAGGCTCAAGGCTCGTTCAATCGGCGGTTTTACCAAGGAAAACAACCGCTCGGGAACGGCCTTGGGGGTCCGGAGATCGACCAATTTCACGTCTTTCTCCTCGAAAGCGTCCTGTTCATCATCCTTCATGGAGTTTGGAGTAACCGATTGAAAAGCATAATACTGAAATGTAACTGCCAGGTGGCATAACGGTTACAATAGCATAACAATTGTAAACTCGAAGCCAAATCATTCCTCAAAATCCGCATAAAAATTTGCTGATCCTCGGGGTCATCCCCAGCCATTCCGCGTTCCCCCACGCTGGCTGCGCGACTTTGCAGGGTGTCAACCCGCTCTCGACGGCGCCGTTGGGGTCAGTCGTTGATTTTTGACATGTCTCCATGTTGAAAATAAATGCCTGACCCCTTCTCACTTCGTAACCCGCACCAGCGCTCGATCTTCGTTCGCTCGTTACGAATTTGGGTGATGTCGCGTCGCTCGGTAGTGAGATATCCCGGCTAAATCATAAATTGAAAGATTGAAAGTTTTTTGCCGGCATCCGAAGCTTGACCTATGGAATTGCTCACATCCGTTATCTGTGACTCCGCATCGGACTACCACGGAAAACTTTGTGTTCTCGGTGCATTCGATACCATCTGGAGCCTCAAATATCCCAGCCAACATGCTCAATGTACTTTGGCATTCCGATTTTTGTTCAATGGCTCGGATATCGGAAGGCACGAGTTCGAAGTGGTTTTTGTCAACGCCGATGGACAACCCCTGTTGCCCAAGGGACCTCTCAAGTTCGGCATTACCATCGGAGCCATTCCGGACCAACAGTATTTTCTCTCCCGCAACCTCGTGGTGAATTTGCAGAATCTACCGCTTCCGGATCCGGGACAATATGCTTTCGATATTCGTTGCAACGATGAGGTACTTTCGCGCATTCCCCTGCAGGCCGTTCAAGGTCAACCACCGCGTCCCAATCAACCACCGCGGGCGAGCTGATCCCGCCCTTCCTCCCTTCATTACCCCCTTCAATCCCTTCATGGCCATCGGGGAACTCAGTGTCGTGATTGACAGGAATCCGGCGAAAACTCACTTTCATCAGCTTATGACCTACACGGCTGCCGGAGCCTCGCACATCGGACTGGTGCGTAAGAAGAACGAAGACGAGTTCTTTTGCAATCTGGAGAGCCTTGTATTTGCTGTTGCCGATGGATTGGGCGGACTACCGTTCGGCGACCTGGCCAGTAAAGCGGCCGTGCAATACCTCATGTCTTGGGCCAACGCCCGCAAAGAGGACAATTGGACAGGTGTAGACTGGGCCAAGTTTATGATGGAGGTCAACCAGCGCGTCATCGTGACCGGGCAACTATCAGCATATGGCTTGAGCATTGGCACTACTTTTTCCTTGGGCATGATCCGAGGCGACGTCCTGGAAATTTCCCACATCGGCGATTCGAGAATTTACCTTTTTCGCGCAGACGAAGTTGAACAGCTGACCAGGGATGACACTTTGGAGACTTTAGCCCTCGAGCAAAATCAATTTCCCGCGGGCGCTGAAATGCCGGAGCACTTTAAGCATACCATGACCCAATGCCTGGGCCAACAGGGGTTTATTGAACCTCAGTTCAGTGCACATCCCCTAAAATCAGGAGATCGCATCCTGTTTTGCAGCGACGGAATCAGTGGCTACCTGGAGTCGAATGAAATGGCTCAGATTATGACATCGGAGACCAGACCGGACTCGGCCGTGGAAAAGCTGATTGAAAAAGTATTGCACTATGGGGCTCCCGATAATGCCACCGGGATAGTGGTATTTTCGGATTAGCCCGCATATCCCTCGGGGTCATTCCTTGCACCGAGCCTGCCCGTCGGGGTCATTCCTTGGCATCTTGCATGTTAATGCTAGATGCAAGGTTTGACCCCCTCGAAAGTCCCTACCTATCGAATTTTCAATACTGCTGCCCCGCGAACACGTGCCCTTTTCAGGTCTGCAATGGCGAGGTTGGCATCTTCCAGCGCATACATCGCCACTCTGGTTTTTATGGGAATTTCTGCAGCAATGGGCAGAAAGGCGGCAATGTCGTGGCGGGTGATATTGGCCACGGATTTGATTTCCCGCTCCATCCACAGGTGATGATGATAGCTGATCTCGAGCAATTCTGCCTTATCCTCATCCTCTTTGCGAATCGCGTTTACGACCAAGCGGCCCCCCGCAAGCAGGTTGTCCATACTTCTCACCATGGGTCGCCAGGCTGGCGTGGTATCGATGATGGCGTTTAGAGATTGGGGGGCTTGATCATCCACATCTCCCGTCCAGAAAGCGCCCAGTTCTTCAGCAAAGACGCGTATTTCCGGCTTCCGGGCAAAAACGAAGATTTGTGAATTTGGATAGAGATGACGAGCTAACTGAATGACGATGTGGGCCGACCCACCAAACCCCATCAAGCCCAGGCATTCGCCATCCAATAAGTTGCACAGACGCAAGGCGCGGTAGCCGATTGCTCCGGCGCAGAGCAGAGGCGCCGCTTCTTCATCGGAAAAAACTTCTGGAATGGGATAGGCGTAATTCTCCCCCACGGTCATGTACTCGGCATAACCACCATTGGCGTCGCAGCCGGTCGCCCGAAAGTCTTCGCTTAAATTTTCGTCTTCTTCTCCCGTCGAGCCATGTATCCAGCCAACGCCTACGCGATCTCCCAATTGGTGGTGGGAAACGCGTTTTCCCTTTGCGACGACTCGACCCACGACTTGGTGACCCAGAACGATGGGGAGTTTCGGTGGCACAACGCGTCCTTCGATTTCATCCAACTCGGTATGGCAAACTCCGCAGGTGGAAACCTGAATGAGAATTTCGTCCGCTCCGGGAATTGGCTTCGGTAGGTCTTCCAACCTCAATGGTTCTTCGGTCTCCTCCAATGAGGCGATCTTGGGCAGGATCATCGCTTTCATGACCTCTCAACCTTCATTGCATAACCCGCCCGGGTCAATGATTTGGAATCTCGCTCCGCCACGCGAAATAAGGAGATTGCCCGGAGGACCGACTTCGCACCAGAATATGTGCTTTCGTTAAAACAATCTATCCAACTCCGAGGCGACAACCGTGGGCATACTCACTACGCTAGATTTGATCCTTTTTGCCGGCTTTCTGCTGGGCATAATGATACTCGGAATATGGACCGGTCGCAAGGAAGACACTGCGCGAGACTACTACCTGGCCGGAAAATCGGCGCGCTGGTGGGGTGTGACCGGTTCAATTTTCGGATCGAACATATCGGCCAACCACATGGTGGGCATGATGGGCGTCGGCTTCACCCTTGGGTTTGTGGAAAGCCAGTTTGAAATAACGGCGGTAGTCGGCCTGCTGTTCATGTGCTACTTTTTTCTCCCCGTCTACCGCAAACTCAATGTCTATACCCTGAGCGAATACATGAGCCGGCGTTATAACGAAGGCAGCCGGATGATGTATTCGACGATCATGATCGTCGCCATCGTAGTTATCCAGATGGTACCGGCATTCTATATCGGTTCGCGTTCGATCAATATTCTCCTGCTTGAAGAGTCGGAGATTCAGCAGGCCGTTTTTCCCGCTCAGGCTGTGGGGGATATTCCAACCGACGCCCCCCTCGGTAGCGAGATTCAACCCGTGCAAAAAGGCAAGATCGACATCGCCTTCGACCGTTACGTCATCATGATTATGATCATGGCGGCAGTCACCGGGATCTACACCATCATCGGTGGACTGAAGGCGGTAATATTCACCGACGTCGCTCAATCCATAGCCATGATCCTCGCTGCCATCCTCGTGGCCTGGCTGACCTTTCGACAGATCGAGATCGGAGGGTGGAGTGGCATGATGGCGATGGATGCAGCCAAAGACGCGGCCAGCAAGATGCACCTTTACCTCCCTTCCAATCACCCGGAGCGTCCCTGGACGGGTATGCTGACCGGGCTCATGATCATGCACTTGAATTACTGGGGCACTAATCAGTTTATCGTGCAACGCGCCCTGGCAGCGGGTTCCGGGCGCGATGCTCGGATTGGTATTGTTACGGCCGGATTTCTCAAACTCCTCATCCCCTTCATATCCATCGGCACCGGGGTGGCTGCTTTTTATCTCTTTCAGGCGCGAATGCCCATGGCGGCGCTGGACGGAGACACCGCATTTCCCATGCTGCTGCGCGAGGTAGTTTCCCCACTGGGTGCGGGTTTGGCGGGCCTGGTTGCGGCGGGATTGGTGGGAGCCATCCTCAGCAGCATTGACTCCATGCTCAATTCCGGTGCCACCCTCATCACTTTTGACGTCTACAAGCGCTACATAAATCCCCGCGCCACCGACAAGCAGCTCATCCGGCTGGGTCGGTGGGTGATTGCCATCTTCGTCATCGGGAGCGCCTTCTTGACCACCATAATCATGGATCCCAACACTAAGGAACACTTCTTTACTTACGTTTCCGGGCATCAATCCCGCCTGGTTGTCGGTGTAGTCGTGGCCTTTACCCTGGGGATATTCTGGAAAAGGGCCACTCCTTGGGGCGGATTCGCCGCCATCGTCGGTGGCATCGTATTCAGTTACGGCTTAACCAACATTTACAATAACTGGCTCCACGCCATTGAACCACTGGGCCACATGTTTGGTCGGAAACTCAACTTCCTGCACGCCGCATTTGCTTCCGCCATTTTGTCTTCGCTGCTTCTGGTCATTGTCAGTTTGCTCACCCAACCAGAGGAAGAAAAATCGAAGTTGACTTGGGCCGAGTTGGGTGGACACAGGTCCGGGGCACTGCGGGATATACTTTTGAAGATCTTTGTTTCCATCGTGGTCTATGCCATTCTTGGAGCTGTCATGGTCTTCACCGCAATAACCCCGGTAATCGCGGCTGTCGCGGGCTCTGCCTGGACCTGGACCATTTTTATACTTCACCTCAGGAAAAATCCCCGACCGGGCCAACCCACCGACCGTGGTTCCATCATTAAGGACGATCGTTTCTGGGCCGGCCTGCTGGCCGCCTGCGCCATCTTTCTGATGTATTATTTTGCTTAGTTTAAATGAGCGGAGGGAGATGGTTTGTGCGCGTGTGGCAATAGTTCACAGGACCGTTGTCCGGGGATCTGCTACACACGCCAGTTGGAGGTTTGTTCCAGCCAGATGCACGCTTGTGGGTTCAACTCCTCGAGTTCGGCGATGATTGAGGGAGTAGCTGCTATCTATAGATTATTTTCCCAATAGCGGCTCAAGGTGTGTCCAAACCAATTCTGCTAAGATGGCATGACCTTCCCGGTTGGGATGAATGCCATCAGCAAGGTTCAACTCTTCAATACCGCCAACGCCTTCCAGGATAAAAGGGATCAGATGAGCGCCGGTTTCATGTGCCACTTCTGTAAACACGGTCTTGAAAGCGCGCGCATAATCCGGACCCATGTTGGGTGGTACTTGCATGCCGGCCAGAATCAGATGGGCCTCGGGGTATTCGGCCCGAACCCGCTTCAGGATATGGATTAGATTCGCTCGGGTGGAGTCGATCTGGTGACCACGCAGACCATCGTTTGCGCCCAGCTCCAAGATAAAAATATCCATGGGTCGCTTTAGGAGCCAATTGATTCGGTTGAGTCCGCCGGCAGAGGTATCACCACTAATTCCGGCGTTCATCACCGTAAAATCGAGCTCCAGGTCATCGAGTTTTTCCTGAATCAAGGCTGGGAAGGCCCGGTCGTCGCCAACGCCATAACCGGCGGTTATACTATCACCCATAAAGAGGATAGTTTTGCTCGCGACCAAGGAAAGTGAAGTGAGCGTAACGAAGGTAAGGACCGACGCCGTTCTCACACTCAAGAAAACGAATTGCTTGAAACTTTTCACTTCTGGTTCATGACAGACTTTGTGACCATAGGTTCAACAGGGACCTCGTTTCCAGGCATTAATACTCAAACCCTGCAGGCAACTGCGCATGAAGATCCTTCGAGTTAAGAACGTTAGCAAAACTTTTACTACTGAGACGCATGAGGTGCCGGTGTTGCAAGATGTCTGTTTCGATATCGAAAAGGGGAGCCGCTGTTCGATTCTGGGGCCATCGGGTTCTGGCAAAACAACCTTGCTTGGCTTATGCGCCGGATTGGATCGACCATCGAGCGGCGAGATTTTTTTGAATGAGCACCCTTTGCATGAGGTTTCTGAAGATGAACTGGCGGAAATTCGGAATCGCGAGGTGGGTTTTGTCTTTCAGAACTTCCAATTGATTCCCTCACTCAATGCGCTGGAGAACGTCTTGGTACCGCTTGAGCTTCGTGGCGGAACCGGAAAACAAAAGCAGGCTGAAGATTTATTGAAGCGGGTTGGTTTGGGTGATCGATTAGATCACTTTCCCATCCAGTTGTCCGGCGGTGAGCAACAGCGTGTTGCCCTGGCGCGAGCCTTTATTCACAAGCCTTCCATACTTTTTGCCGATGAGCCGACCGGCAATCTGGACAGCGAGACCAGCAGGTTGGTGGAGCCCCTGTTATTCGATCTGAACCGGGAAGCAGGTACCACCTTGATTGTCGTCACCCACAACCTCGAATTGGCCAGAAAGACAGAGAGAATTTTTCGAATCCACCAGGGTGCGGTTGAAGGAGTGGATAATGTATGACTCTTAAATCTACCAATGGCCCCGGTTGGAGATGGGTGCTCTTGATGAGTTGGCGGGATAGCCGCCGCAACCGGATCAAGTTGATCCTCTTTGTTCTTTCTATCGTGTTCGGCCTTTCTGCCTTGGTGGCCATCCGTGGTTTCAGGTCGAACGTGGAAACGGCCATTCACGAACAATCCAAAGAATTATTGGGGGCCGATGTAGAGTTCCATTCCCAGAGTGAATACCCCGCAGAAATCGAAACTTTTATCGACGCTATGGAGGGACAGCGCGTGGACGAAGTCCGTCTTTCCACCATGGCCTTATTCGAGTCCAACGGCGGGAGTCGATTGGTGCAAATGCGCGCTTTCGAAGAAGCTTTTCCTTTCTACGGAACTCCGGAGACGCGACCTGAAAACCTCATGGACCGGTTCCACAGTGGCCGCTATGTCCTGATGGAGGAAAGTTTGTTTCATCAGTATTCGGTAACCGTCGGGGATCGGATGAAGTTGGGAGAAATTTATTTTGAGGTTTTGGGAATTGTGGACCGCATTCCCGGAGAATCCAATCTGACTGGTTGGGTGGCGCCACGGGTATACATATCAAAATCGAATCTAGAGGATTCGGGGCTGATGCAATTTGGGAGCCGCGTTTCGTATCGTACTTATGTCAAACTGGATGATCCAACGAACGTGGAGTCGGACCTTGCTGGAAACCGGCGCTTCTTCAGGCAAAACCGAATTTCCTACGATACGGTCAAGGAGGAACGGGATGAACTGATCGAATCCTTCCAGAATGTGACCGATTTGCTCAACTTGATTGGGTTTATGGCGCTGATCCTCGGCGGTGTTGGGGTAACCAGCGCCGTGCATGTTTACCTCAGTGGCAAGATGGATACGTTGGCCATTCTGCGGTGCCTGGGGACCCGCTCCTCCTTAGGCGTATCCATCCTTCTGGTGCAGATATCGGGTTTGGGGCTGGTCGCTGCTTTGATTGGCTCGCTCATCGGCACCGCTATTCAGTTTTCCATTCCGATATTCATTCAGGATTTCTTACCCTTTGCATTGGAATCCCGGTTTTCCTGGTGGGATTTGGGGATCGGCTTGTTGTTTGGTTGGTTGGTTTGTTTTCTCTTTACCTTATTGCCTTTGCTGCCCCTTCGAAAAATATCACCGCTGCGTGTCTTGCGTACCGGAGTGGAGAAACCGGGCGCAATGAAAAGAGACCCTTGGGTGTATGCTATTCTGGCGATTTTGGGGCTCACCCTTTTTGGTTTTGGGTTTGCCCAGACCAACAGCCTGCAAGTGAACCTGGCTTTTTCCGGAGGACTGGTTGCGGTGCTGGGGTTGTTGGCCTTTATTGCCTGGGTCTTTTTAAAAGTGGTCAAAAAACTGATCCCTTCCAAGCTGCCCTTCGTCTGGCGTTATGGCCTCGCCAACCTCTACCGCCCCCACAACAGAACCGTTCTTATGTTGGTAGCCCTGGGCTTAGGATTTATTATGGTTCTCTCCCTTTTTCTGACCAAAGAGGCCATTCTCCAGCAGCTCATTGCCGATCGCGGTGAGAATGCTTCGAATATGATCTTTTTTGATATTCAGCCGCCGCAACTGGACGGAGTATTAGAAATCGTAAAGCAAAACAACATGCCTCTGCTGGAATCCGCTCCGATCATTTCCATGCGGATATCAGAAGTGAATGGTACCCCGGTGCGGTCTCTCTTTCGCCGCGGCCCCCGGGGGAACAACAATGGCCCGGAAAGCTGGACACTTCGGCGTGAATACCGATCGACCTTCCGTGGCCACTTGACCGATACGGAGGAATTGGTTGCGGGCAATTTTATCTCCGAAGCATCTATGAGTGATGAACCCATCCCCGTATCTATTTCTCAAGGACTTTTGGAAGCTATGGAGTTGGGATTGGGGGATCGCCTGGTTTTCGATATTCAGGGTCTGCTCTTGGAGGTGGAAATTGCCAGCGTACGAAAAGTTGACTGGAATCAGATGCGGGCGAATTTTTTCTTTGTTTTTCCCAAAGGGGTATTGGAGGAAGCTCCGAGAATGTATATTTTGGCTACCAGGACTCCTGATGCCCGAGTGACTGCCCAGGTACAGTCCGACCTGATAAAAAAGTATCCCAATGTGTCCTCCATAGACCTGCGTTTAATTCTGACCACCGTCGACGAGATATTAACCAAGATTACCTGGGTGGTGCAGTTTATGGCTTTGTTTACCATTTTGGCCGGCTTGCTCGTCATGGCTGGCGCCATTATCACCAGCCGTTATCAGCGAATGCGGGAAAGCGTGTTGCTCCGAATCTTGGGAGCTGATTCGAAAACCGTCGCGCGTATTCTGATTATCGAATTCGCCTCCGTTGGATTGCTGGCCTCGATTATAGGAGGATTAATATCGGTAGCCGTGACCTGGGCCCTGATGGAATTCCTATTCCAACTTCCACTCCTTGTAGCCTGGGATGTGGTGTTCGCCGGCATGCTGGTTATGATGGCCCTGACCACCTTGACCGGATTGCTCAATAGCCGTGGAATTACGCGGCAGTCTCCTCTGGAGATCCTTCGCCAAGAATAACCTCTCAGGTTTCTCACCGGCTCCCTGCAAAAGTTTTTATTGATTGGCGATCCCAGAAAGGCGTCAAACATCAAAATATGCACTCTGCCCTCTGCCCGCCCCCTGCCCAGAATGCCGTGGAAAGCCGCGGGACCAGAAATTAGGGACAGGCTAATAATACAGTTGACAGGAATTGAGGGGAATGTTGAGGTGAGGGGATATGAGAGTGGCCAGAGTAAAGGTAGTTGGGGCGCCGGCGGTGTATCATTGTGTGACCCGGGTGGTCGCTGGCGCCATGCTGTTGGACAAGCAGGCTAAGGAGGTGCTGCGCAAGCAGATACACTATATGGCATATTTCTGTGGGGTGGAGATTCTGACCTATTGCATCATGACCAATCACTTTCATGTCTTGGTGCGTATTGGGGAAAACAAACCGGTCAGTGATGCGGACCTTATAAACCGATTTTCCATTCTGTATGGAAAACAAAAAGGCCGGGTTGAGACCCTAAAGGCCCTACTTAAAAAAGGGGGTAAAGAGGCGGAGATTGAACGGGAAAAGCTTCTGGCGCGAATGGGCGATGTCTCCTTGTATATGAAGGAGTTAAAGCAGCGGTTCAGTATCTGGTATAACCGCAGCCATCAACGATTTGGAACCCTTTGGGCCGAGCGCTTCAAGAGCGTGCTGATTGAAGATACGGCGGCCTGCCTGAGGACGGTAGCGGCCTATATTGATCTGAATCCGGTACGTGCAGGCCTGGTAAACGATCCCAAAGACTATCGCTGGTGTGGGTATGCCGAGGCAGTCGTTGGCGATATTCATGCGAGAGTTGGGCTTGGCAAGGCTCTTCATATGCCCCATTCCTCCAGTTTAGCGGCCACTTTGGCCGAATACAGGAAAATTCTTTTTCTAATGGGTTCCACCACATCCCAGGAGGGGCAAAAAAGGATGGATCGCGAAGCAGTCAAAAAGGTTGTTGAGCAGGATGGCGAGCTTCCATTAGCGCAGGTATTGAGGTTGCGGGTGCGGTATTTTACCGATGGCATGGTGCTGGGGTCGAAGGAATTTGTGGATCAATACTTTCAATCTCATCGCTTCTTATTTGGGAAAACCCGCAAATCGGGCGCCAGGAAGATGCGGGGGTTTAAAGGCTCGGGCATGATGGTAATGCGAGATCTGCGCAAAGAGGCGTTTAGCTGATAAACTTCAGGACGCCGAAGCTCGAATATAAAAGATTCATCGATTCAAAGAAACATCTGTGAAAATCTGCGTCATCTGTGGTTAAATTTCAGCCGATTGTGTAAAACCGCAGTTTACACAGATAAACGCAGATTCAAAGAAAAGTGGGGACATACCCGTCCGCGAAAAATCAGGCGAGGGCCCTGCAGTAAATTCTGGGGAAGATAAAGACACGATTAGTTGGAAAACAAAAACCGTTTGTGAAATCGCGAATGGTTTTCTGAGTGGAGGAACCCCAACGACGAAACGCCCTGAATATTGGGTGGGTGAAGTCCCTTGGATCACAAGCAAATGGCTCGAGAATCGACTAGAACTCAATGACGGCGAAAAATTTGTCTCAGAGGAAGGGGATCAAAAATCCTCAACTATGTGGATACCTCAACCTGGGACATCCGCCACAATGAGTAATCTGTTTGGGACCTACAACCGCACCGAAAAGTCGAAATGTCCTTACAGTCGACAACTCAAAACACTAAACAACTAGTTCCGTCCCCTTTTTTGCCTTTTTTTGAGAAGGGCGACCCGAAGAACTTCATTCCGCCCGAGGGCATCGACCGCATCGCCGACACCCTGATATGGTGGAAGGAAGAGGAAAAACTCAGCCGCATTGTCGATCAAGCGGAGCTGAAGAAAAACGACTACAACATCTCTCCCAGCCGCTACATTCACACCGGCGAAGCCGAAACCTACCGTCCGCTGGCGGAGATTGTGGCTGACTTGGATGCGATCGAGGAGGAAGCCAAAGAGACGGACAAGGCCTTGCGGGAGATTCTGGAGAGCATTGGAGTATGAGCGAAGCGAATGACACCATCAAACCAACCGCCGCCCTTCTCGCGGAGTTGCGTGGAATGATTGCGGAGGCTCGGGATCAAGTCGCCCAAGCCGCCAACGCCGCGCTCACCACGCTTTACTGGAGAATCGGTCATCGTCTCCACCGCGACATTCTCAGGGAGAAGCGTGCGGATTACGGGAAACGGATTGTCGCCTCGCTGGGGCGACATTTGACGCCGGAATTCCAACGACAGATTCATCCGATTTTTACCCAGAATCGTCCGATCAAATGATAGAAATTTCAGAAATCATCAGATTTGGCCCCCTCAACTGGCAGGAAGAGGACAAACTCAGCCGCTAGTGTGTAACCGCAGATTTCGCAGATGAACGCAGATTCAAAGAAAAGGAGGAGGGAGAAGTTCGCAAAGCTCACGAATTAGGAATTAGGAATTAGGAATGGGAAATTAACCACCGATTACACGGATGAGCACGGATGGGAAAATAGCCACAAAAAAGCACAAAAGGCTCAAAAGGGCAGGAGGAGAGTTTTTTAACCACAGTGAACACAGAGAGCGCAGAGGGAGAGAGGGAGAAGCGCTGAAAGCCTTCAGCGAATTAGGAATTAGGAGGCACAAAGGTACAAAGGGGGAGAAGATCGGAGTATGAGCAAAACCAACGACATACATGATCCAACAGACGCTCTACTGGGGGAGAGAAGAGGACAAACTCAGCCTATTGTGTAAAACCGCAGATTACGCAGATGAACGCAGATTCAAAAAAAGTGGGGACATACTCGTCCGCGAAAAATCAGGCGAGGGCCTTGCGGGAGATATTGGAGAGGATTGGGGTATGAATTTCGAGACACAACAAACCGAGATTGGAGAGTTGCCGATAACTTGGAAAGTCGATCGCATTGATTCTGCATTTGCGATTCAACAGGGGAAGCAAGTTTCGAAGAAGAATCGAATTGGGGACAATCAGCTACCGTTTCTTCGAACAAGGAACGTCTTCTGGAATCGGTTGGATCTTTCCCATCTAGATCAGATGAACTTTACCGAGACCGAGGAAGCCCGACTCGAACTCCAACCTAATGATCTTCTCGTCTGCGAAGGAGGATCAATCGGGAGAACTGCGCTTTGGAACGCCGAAGTAGAAAGGTGCTTGTATCAAAACCATCTTCACCGTCTCCGAGTGAAGGGCAACAGAGCGGAGGCGCAGTTCGGTGTTTACTGGCTTTGGCATGCCTTCGAGGTAGCCAAACTTTACTTTGGGCGGGGCAACACCACAACGATTCCGAACCTCTCCCGATCGAAGTTGGCAGAATTGTCAATAGCACTCCCCCCACTTTCCGAGCAGAAGAAGATTGCGCACATCCTTTCGACGGTGCAACGGGCGATCGAAGCGCAGGAGCGGATCATTCAGACCACCACCGAGCTGAAAAAGGCTCTCATGCACAAGCTTTTCACCGAAGGCCTCCGCAAAGAACCCCAAAAACAAACCGAAATCGGGCCCGTGCCCGAGAGTTGGGAGGTTGCACCTCTGGGCAACCTGTTGTCAATTACCCAATACGGCATGTCAGTGAAAGGAAACTCGGAGGGTAGCTACCCAATCCTCCGCATGACCAACCAGATCAATGGCCGGACCGTAGCGAACAATCTCCAGTTTGTTGAAATCGACATTCCTGACTTTAAGAAGTTCAAGGTAGAAAGAGGCGATATCCTGTTCAATCGCACTAACAGTCTGGAGCTGGTGGGCCGAGCTGCGATCCACGACATTGACGGCGATTACGTCTTCGCCTCGTATCTTATCCGCCTTCGAACCGACGAGACTATACTAGATCCGTTTTTCCTGAATCTTGACCTAAACCGTGATGAAACGCAGATGCGTCTGAAATCGATCGCGACACGAGCGGTTAGCCAGAGCAACATCAGCGCTACCCGCTTGAAGGGGTTCCCGGTTCCTCTTCCGAAGCTCCCTGACCAAGCTGAGATCGTAGAGTGTGCAGCAGCTTTCGACGGGAAAATAGATCTACACCGAACGAAACTCGCCGCGTTCCAAGACCTCTTCCGCACTCTTCTCCACGAACTGATGACGGCAACAATCCGTGTGAACAGATTGGAATTGGGAATGAAGAATATGGATTTGATAAACTGACTCGTTACCCACTAATGGGGTAGTTTTCTCTTCCTGGGCAGAGGATCGACATTTACACGCCAATAGCCGTTCAACTCGGAATTAGGACTGAAGGCTTGGTATACGATACAGACCAAATCGCAGGCGGTTGCTTTAGTACATTTTTTGTAACCGCAGATTTCGCAGATGAACACAGATGCGGAAAACCAAAAAGAAAATCTGCGGTAATCGGCGTCATCTGCGGTTGAATTCTCCTACTTCGCCGGATTTTCGATGATAGATTCCCGAAACAAGGTTGGCAGGTTCTCCTGGAGCCGGGCTAACAAAACTAAAGAGGACAATTTTTATGGTTGCTGCGCGAACTATGAATATACCTCATTTCAGCGTTGGGGGAGAGAAAATCCTAAGGATCGACTTTTCTGATAACTTTACTAGATTTCCCGAAATGACAGTAAAACAACATGCGATTAAGACTATTCAGGACCTGCCTGATGACGTTGAATGGGAAGATGTTAAGGAGAGAATTGAATTCCTCTCCGCTGTTGAGAAAGGATTGAAGGAATTGAACTCCGGCCAAGGAATACATGTCGAAGATATAGAAAAAGAAATCAAGGCATGGACTTCAAAGTAATCTGGGCTCCCTCCGCCACTTTTTCAGGTACCATTTCAAATGATACTGGCAGCACTTGACCCGTCTATTTGAGTAGATTATAAGATCCTTATGAATCAAAAAAACAAAGAGCCCGCCCTGGATCTGATTTACGATTTTGCCGTCCATTCTTATGATTTGCTTATCGACAGAGTGAACGCGATAGACAGGAGACTGCATACCCTGCTTATCTTCTCCGGTTCGATCCTCATCCTTGTCACCCTTCTCCTAAGAGGAGGCTATCTCGATTTCCATATTTATTGGTTGGTTTCAGTGCTTGCCGCATTCCTGATTGCCTCCCTTTCCGCGTTCTGGGCGCTGTCCTTTGAAAAAAGCGGGGAGATCACCCTTGTTTCCCCAAAGGCCCTTTATGAGGAATGCTATTACTTTAGCGAAAGGGACTTTAAGCTCAACATCGTTGGTCATTGTGCAAACGACCATTACAAAAAAAACAACGCTCTGGTCCTTTCAAAATGGAAATGGTGCCAAAGAATCCAGGTCGTGATCGGCCTCCAGATTCTTTTGATATTCGCTTGGGCGTTATGGACCGCTACCCGCTCCTAGTTCCGTTCCCAGGGTTCGGGCCTGGTGGTGGCGGAGGCGCCGGAGGAGGGCTTTGAGGATCAGTCATTTTTATAAGTTTTTTTGGAAGTAGGCTGCTCCCTGTCGGGGGCAGCCATTGCGTAGTATTTGGCAGATAACGGCCGTCCTTACGTTGCCATGAAGGGGAAAGTAGATTTGCCCTTACCGTTGAAGGACCGCTATCTGAAATTCAAAGCAGCGACTTGTTGAATTTTTTCAAGTCGCCATCGTTTTCCCATTCATCGATGGCTTTGAGCGACCTTTGTTGAGCTTCTTCTATGATAGCCATTGAGGCGCTCGTTTGGCCCGGAAATCCTTTCATATTGGAATAAACTTCCAAGACCTTGGACCTGGCCTCTTTCGCGATGGCCTGGCGATCTGTTTCTTTATCATCAGGAGATTGGTTCATGGAATGCGTTAATGTGGTAAATGCCACTACCCTCCGAGCGTAACCTGTCTGGTGTCAACAGCTTTTGTAAATTCACTCAAGCAAGCCTAGTAACGCCCAGAATGGCGAGGATCAGCACGGTAAGGAGCACCAGAAGCGGTAGCACGATGAATATTCCAATGCCTATTTTACACCCTCCCAAACGCCGTTTTGAAGCCTCACATTTTGGACTTGCTGAGTTGGCGTTTTTGGGACTGGCTTTGCTTCTCGAATGTCTCTGTGGCAATGGATGCAAATCTTGGCCCGGTGCATAATTTTCTCGTTGCAGAAGGGGCATTGCTTGAATGCTACGATTTTTTCTTTTTCCACAGTCTATCCTTCCTTGCTGATTGTTCCCCGACAAGGAGCCGGGCCTTGCAAGATTAGATAGACGCAAATCTCCGCTTATTTTCTTTGACGAAGGTAGCTAGCCATCGTCGTTTTCAAGAGCTGTTCTATTCGTGGAAAGCCCGACATGGAACGCCTATCTTAACTTGCGAATGTTTGGGTACGAAAAGATCACAACCGAGTTAAAGAATAAGTGAGCCCAGTTACCAAACCAAATGGAATATTACAGGGAAGTGATATTTAAGCCCTATCGGATTATCTACCGAGTAAAGGAAGCTGAAAGGGTTATTGAAGTTGTGAGAGTTTGGCACGCTGCACGAGGACATCCGGAACTCTAGAACCATGAACCACAACCAATTTTGAAACCACAGATTGCGCGGATGAACACAGATGTAGAAAACAAAAAAGAGAATCTGCGCCAATCCGGGTCATCTGCGGTTAACTATCCTGACACCATCCAACCAGGTTACTATTCCGGCAGGGGCGCTTATGGTTTTTCCGTCGATTGAGTTGTTGGGAGCGCGCAGCAGGTAGCTGCCGGGTGGGAGGGCGTAAAAGGCGAAAAATCCCGATCCATCGCTTTTCGTTTTGTAGTTTGTGCCCACCAGGGCGACCTCGCCACCAGCAATCGGTTTTCTATATGGGTCCTTTAAATAACCTGCGATGAAGGACCGTTGGTGGCGCCAGTCCGGAAGGGGAGGGGGCGCCGGATCGGGGTAAATCTCGGTTCCGATAGCTTCCCAGACTGGGGAGCGGTAACCGCGAACTTCGCCTTCGGAATCGGAGGATTCCTGGGTCGGGTGGTCGTAACTGAAAAGACAGGTTCCCAGACCCCTGGATACCGCCTCGCGATATTGGGTCAGCACGTTTTTAAGGGGATTAAAGTAACCTCCGATGCCCACCGTTAATCTCCGTCCCTGACTTTTCCCCATCAGCAAATTGGTATAATCGGCCCAATCTCGAAAGTCGACTGCCTGGTCCTTTGCCCATTCCCGTTTATAGTCCATAAGCAAGACCGCATCGACCACGCCCTGGTCCAACCAACCGCTCCAATCTTGCAACGCTTCGGTATAGGGACGCGTTTCGGAAAAATCACTTATCGGGGCTGGACCCCAACCGACGGCGTCGACACTGAAGGTGGTGTCGGGTCGATAGGTCCAAACAGAAATGGCGCAACGCTTGACAAAATCGGTTACCTGTTTGCGGCGAAAAGCTTTCCAGGATTCATCATCGACAGCGGGAATATCAGCTCTGCCAGCCTCGTGGAAAAATCGCCGCAATGCTAAGGGATGATACCCGCGATCGTTGCCAAAATACCGGATGAAATCCAGGTTTATGCCGTCCACGTCATATTGTTTTAAACACTCCTCTATAACCGCTATTAGATGGTCCTGTACAGCGGGGATCCCCGGCTCGAGTTCATACTGGACTTCACCGGCGCTGTTTCGGGTATACCAATCGGGATGAGCGATAGCGATGGGTGTAGGGGTTGATTGCAGATAACCTTTTTGCTCACCGATCTTGAAACTGTTAAACCAGGCGTGAACCGCCAGGCGAGGTTTTCCTCCAGAGGTGTCACGCGCCTCCTTCTGCAGGGTGGCCAGTGGATCAAAATCGGGCCGTTCGGCAATAGAGGCGTGACGCGGCGCCAGGCTGGAACGAAACATGGCCGCGCCTTCCCGGTAAACCTGGGCTACAATGGTATTGAGGTTGGCCCGCCGGGCGGCGTCTACCAGTTGCCGGATTTCTTCGGGCGATCGCAGTCCCGGTCCGAGCAAGGAAACCCACACCGCTCGGAGTTCCGGTTTCGGTTCCAGAACCGGATCCGGTGCGGGCGGGACACTAATTTCACTATTTTCAACCCTTAAGCAACCCCAGAATATAAAAAGGGCCAGGCAATAGATGCCAACCGAACAAAGGGACCGGTTAAATGGTTTGCGGACGGAGAAATTGACTCTCGCAAAGGCGCAGAGAACGCAGAGACAGGAAGAATTAGGAATTAGGATTTAGGAATTAGAAAATATAATTAACAACGCTCCCTTTGGTTACTTGATCCGCCTTCGCCGGAACAAGATCGCTTCGCGAGCAAGATGAATAAGGGTTAACCACAGAGGCCACAGAGTTGCTGGTTGCTGGGTGCTGGTTGCTGGATGCTGGGTGCTGGTTGCTGGATGCTGGGTGCTGGGTGCTGGGTGCTGGGGATTATCGTAATCGTGATCGTGATCGTAATCGAAGAAAGGCACAAGGGCACAAAGGGGCCGAGAGGCTGAGATGTTGAGGAACGAAGGGGCGATGTTGTTGATTAACCACGGATTAGGAATGAAGAATTAGGAATTAGGAATTAGGAATTAGGAATTAGGAATTATGTGCTTTCGGCCAGAGAAATTGACTCTGATCTTGGCGATCTTGGCGGCTTGGCGAGAGCAAATCCAGACGAGCCATCCAACCATGCGGGCTAGGCTATGATATCGTGGACGACATTTCCAAATACATCGGTCAGGCGGAAATCCCGGCCCTCGTGCCGGAAAGTCAGCCGTTCGTGGTCCAAGCCGAGCAAATGCAGAATGGTGGCGTGGAGGTCGTGCATGTGGACTTTGTTCTCCACCGCGTATTGACCGAACTCGTCGGTTTCGCCGTAAATGAGTCCGGGTCGAACCCCTCCGCCAGCCAGCCAAACGGTAAAACCGGTTGGGTTGTGATCGCGACCATCGCCATTTTTCTGGGCGTAGGGGGTGCGGCCGAATTCTCCGCCCCACCAGACGAGGGTATCTTCCAATAGACCGCGCTGCTTGAGATCGGTCAACAGACCGGCAATGGGTTTATCCACTGCTAAAGCATGCTCTTTGTGCTTGGGCATGTCGTTATGTTGGTCCCAGGCCGGGTTGTTGGAATTGTCGGAGTAGTTGACCTGGATGAAGCGCACGCCCGCCTCAGCCATGCGACGAGCCATGAGGCACTGCCTTCCATAGTTGTCGGTCGGTTCATCGTCGATACCGTAAAGCTTTTTAGTGGCGGCAGATTCGTTTGAGATATCCATCACTTCGGGAGCGTTGGCCTGCATGCGCCAAGCCAGCTCATAGGAGTTGATGACCGCTTCCAGTTCGGTGTTACCGGGCCGGCTTTGACACTGCTCGTGATTCATGGCCTGCAGCAGGTCGAACTGGCGTTTTTGCCGTTGGGGAGAGCGCTCTGGATTCTGGAGATTATTGATTTTGATCTCGGTGGCCTTCATGCCCGCACGGCCGACGGCGGTGCCCTGGTAGGCGGCGGGCAGAAAGGCGTTGCCGTAGTTGCGAGGCCCACCGTTTCCCATGGATGGGCACAGGCTGACAAATCCGGGCAGGTCCTGATTTTCCGTGCCCAGGCCGTAGGTGGCCCATGCCCCCATGGAGGGACGAATAAGGTTGGTGGAACCAGTGTGGAGAAAGAGCGTGGCGGGACCGTGGGCCACCCCTTCTGTTTCCATTGAACGGATAATGCAATACTCGTCGGTATGCTTGGCCATGTGGGGAAACAGTTCGGAAACCCAGGCGCCGTTTTGTCCGCGCTGTTTGAATTCCCAGAGGGGCTTCATCACCCGCTGATTGGATCCCATGCCCGTTTTGGCCAGAATGCGTTGATCGGTAAAGTCCAGCATCTCGCCGTTCCGCTTATAAAGCAGCGGCTTGTAATCAAAACTGTCAACCTGGCTGACCCCACCAGCCATAAACAGAAAGATTACTCGCTTGGCTCGGGGCAAGACATGCGGGGCTACAGGCAAGAGCGGGTTGGCCATGGAATTAGCCATGGCCTGCTGCGAGGCGATCCCCGCTGCCGCCATGTAGCCGAAGCCGCAGGCGATATTGCGCAGGGCATCGCGGCGCGAAATGGCGCTTATTTGCCGGCTTTCACTCATGTTTAATTTAAATATCTGAAATCGATCGAGCCAAAGAGCGATTGGAAAACTGAAGCCCATTCTTCCACAGAATTGGCCGCTTGTCCATCCTGAAAAAAGCTATTCACCAGCGAGCGTTCTTCCCCGGAAGGCAGCCGCCCCAATGTTCTGCGAAAAGCGATGTCGATGCGCTCGTCCGGGTCGTGAACCTCTTTCAGGATCCGTTCGGCGGCGTGTTTCGAATGTTCGATGACGAAAGGATTATTCAGCATGTAAAGGGCCTGCAGTGCAACGGTGCTGACGTTGCGTTGGCCCATGGTGAAATTGACATTACCGAAATCAAAGAGCTCAAACAGCTCATGGCGCTTCACCCGGAAGGCGGGGGTGTAAACGCTGCGGCGCGTGTCTTCGTATAAATAATTGTACTCGATCTTTTGGGCTCCTGTGCTTTGGGCGTCGATTTCATTGGCCCCTTTTACGTTGGGTCCATAAAGCGTTAGATCGAGTTTGCCGTTCACCGCCAGGATTGCATCGCGCAGTTGTTCGGCATCCAGCCGGCGGCGGGGATAATAGGTTAGCAGCCGGTTATCCGGGTCCAATGCCTCAGCTTTTGGATCGACTTCGGAGGACAATTGCCAGGTGCGGGAAAGAACGATTTCTTTTATCATCGCCTTGATCGACCAGTCGTGTTCCCGCAATCGAATGGCGAGGTAATCCAGCAAATCGGGGTGCGATGGCAGTTCTCCGGTCGTACCCAAATTGTCCACACTGCGCACGATGCCGGCGCCAAACAGCCAGCTCCAGATTCGGTTGGCCATAACACGCGCGGTCAATGGATTGTCCGGGCTGACGATCCATTCGGCCAATTGTCGGCGACCGCTTTCGTTTTCGGGTATGGTCGGGTAATCCCCCAAGGTGGCTACCTGGATGAACCCTCTTGGAACGATCTCCCCTTTGTGGCTTTCGATTCCCCGAATGCGGATGGCGGAGTCGCTCGGTTGGGAATCTTCCTTGACCGTCATGGCCAGGGGACGAGCTTTGATTTTATTGGTTAAAGGCTTTAGCACCTCCTCCATGCCTTTGATTTCCTCTTTCAAGACGCCGATATAGGCCTCGCGTTCGGGACTGGCAGCGGTTTCCCCGTCTTCGATCAGAAGCCATTGTACCGCATCGGCAACGACGTGACCGTCGGTATCCTCCGTGGAAATGCGCACGAAGTTTTTGCCTTTCTTCTCAAAGTTGAATTCTCCTAGTAAGTGAAAGCGTCCGTTCAGGGTTGGCGCGTTTTGTTGGTTTACGACCACCGCTGTTTCGCCG
The DNA here is from genome assembly GCA_965250065.1 of Opitutales bacterium. Taxonomy (GTDB): domain Bacteria; phylum Verrucomicrobiota; class Verrucomicrobiia; order Opitutales; family UBA2995; genus JAABVD01. The sequence continues at coordinate 2,316,342 of OZ252288.1, read as the reverse complement.
TCGAGGTGGCCAATCGTAACCGGTGTATGGGTGGAACGGTTTTTGGCTTCGGCGTAGGCCAGGCGCACTTCGTAGCGGCCGCTTACCGGAAGGGTAGTTTTGAAGGTGAGGGTCTTTTCTCCTTTGAGCTCATTTCCATCGTGGTAATAACCAGCGTCCAGATAGTTCTGCGAGTATTGAGAGAACATCCATTTGCCCTTTGTTTTGGCCGCTCGTTCGTCGACGACGATGCCTGCAAATTTCTGGGTTGATTGAGGTTCGCCGGGTTTCGGTGGTTTGACGTCCTTCTGGGTCAGCAACCTCAGCTCTGCCTTTTTCAGGTTTAATCGAGGCTTAAGCTCTGTCACCCCGGCCTCGACTTTGGCCATTTTCTCGGCCATCACACCCTCAAGAGGTAAGGGTGTATCTACCCAGCGAGCTACGTTGTCGGTATAGTTGAACAGGGTGCGGGTGCTTTTGAAGATTCCCGCCATGGAATAGTAGTTTGAGGTGGGAACCGGGTCGAACTTGTGGTCGTGGCACCGCGCACAGCCCAGGGTCATTCCCAGGAAAGCCTTACCCGCGGTATCGATCTGCTCGTCAATAACGTCGTAACGGAGGAGTTGTTTGTCCTGTAATTCGTAGTTGGTGGGCCCGAGGGCAAGAAAGGCGGTGGCAATCAATTGCCGGCTGCGTTGTGCTGGTGAATCGTAAGGAAGCAGATCACCGGCAATTTGTTCACGGATCAACTGGTCGTAGGGCATGTCGGCGTTGAATGACTCAATCACATAATCCCGATAACGCCATGCGTCTTTAAACAGGAGCGTGCGTCCACCACCGCTGGACTCGGCAAAACGGGCCAGGTCCAGCCAATGCCGCCCCCAGCGCTCGCCATAGTGAGGGGAAGCCAGCAGTTCATCCACCAGGCGTTCAAAGGCATCTGGGCGCGAGTCGTTGAGAAAGGCATCGATTTGTTGCGGGGTGGGCGGCAGACCGATCAAGGCAAAATAGGCGCGCCGAACCAACTGGATTTTGTTCGCATCGGCAGCAGGGCTCAGCCCTTTCACTTCCTGAGCGGTTCGGACGAATTGATCGATGGCTCCTCTGGCCCAGGTACTGTCCTCCGGCTGAGGTAGCTCGGGTTTTGTGACCGCCTGGAACGACCAGAAGTCCTTGCCCGTTTCGTAGTTGGGCAGTGCCTCCCAGTTGGTTGTACCCGACCGCGGATCGGTTGCGCCCGCATGGACCCAGAGTTCAATGTCGAGGAGTTGACTACTGGAAAGTTGATGATTGGGATGCGCTTTGAAAGCGCCTTGGAAACGTAGGGCCTGAACCAATGGGCTACCTTTGGCGTCGCCAGGGATGATGGCCGGACCCGAATCACCGCCGGTTGCCCAGCCAATTTTGGAATCTAATCGCAGTCCACCCTCCTGTTTCGCCGGACCATGGCAGGATATGCAATGGTCTACCAGCACCGGCCGGATCTTTTTTTCGAAATGCTCCAGTTCTGCCGAGGCAAGTAGGGATGGCCCGAAATTCACCAGCCAGGCAAGCCCAAGGGGAAGGCAGAAAAATAAAGATTTATTAGGATGCGGTAGCATGGAAAACCTTTGTAAAAAAACCCGATCAGCCCGGCCAAGTCGAGGATTTTTGCATTTCTCCAATCGTGGGAAAAAAGGGTGCGCTATTTTAGCGATGGCATGGCTCTCGACTCAACCTCCCTTACCGATGAAATTCGGTAGTTCGATACAGGTGATTTTCCTCCACGGTCGAACCGGGAACCACTGAAGAAGAAAATCTTGGCGATCTTGGCGGCTTGGCGAGAGCAAATCCAGACGAGCCATCCAACCACGCGGAAGAATTATGACTTTTTCAGGGTCGACTAAGTTAAGGTGGTTTTGGACAGATGTGCAGGCCGTTTATTTTCGAGGGGGTCAAACCTTGCATCTAGCATTAACATGCAAGATGCCAAGGAATGACCCCGACGCCGGCCTTGGTTCGATAATTTTTCAATAACTGGCCTTAACCTAGTGTCATGCGGGCTAAGGTCGAGCCGGAGTTCCATCAATGGCCCTTAGTTGCGTCCAGTTGTAGTTGTAAACCACCGGAGGATATTTTTTCGCCAGTTCTTCATTGATGTCCACTCCCAGACCTGGAGCTTCGTTCACAAAAATGAATCCGTCCTTCACCTGTGGCATGCCCGGAAACACTTCAAAGGTGGGCTCCCTGTAAATTCCAAATTCCTGGACGCCGAAGTTCCAGACTGCCAAGTCGATATGACAATTTGCCGCATGGCCGACGGGAGAAGTATCTGGGGGTCCGTGCCAGGCGGTACGGACATTAAACCACTCGCCGAGCCGCGCCACCTTCATGGCCGGGGTGATTCCGCCAATCTGCGAAATGTGAATCCTAATATAATCATAGAGTCGTTCGCTAATCGGCACCAGCCACTCATGGGGGCTGTTAAACAATTCTCCCATGGCGATGGGAACGCGCGTTTGCTCACGTAACTTCCTGAACCAGCCGATATTTTCCGGCGAGAAGGGATCTTCGATGAAAAAGGGCCGGTATTGCTCAACGCGCTTCACCAGGTCTATGGCATCCATGGGCTGCAGGCGCTCATGCATATCATGCAAAAGCTCGACATCGTCTCCAAAGCGGTCGCGAGCCCTTTTGAAAATTTCAATGGTGCCTCTCTTGTAGGCGTGCGGTGTTATTGTATTGTCATCGGGGCTACCAAATCCCGCCATTTTGAAGGGAGGATTTTCAGACAAATGGGTGGATCCATATCCACCCAGTTGGATGCGAATATTGCGATAGCCCATCGATTTGAATTTCTCCACGCTGTCCATGACTTCCTCCGGAGTTTTTCCGGATGCATGGCAGTAGGCGTCTACCGCAAACCGTGTTTTTCCACCCAACAATTCGTAAACCGGCATGCCGGCCATTTTACCCTTGATGTCCCAGAGCGCCTGATCCACCCCGCTAAGGGCATTGTTCAAAACCGGTCCGTTTCTCCAGTAGGAACTTTGGTAGGCCATTTGCCAGTTATCCTCGATGGTATTGACCCGTTTTCCTTTGAAGAAGGGATCGAGGTAGTCTTTTACCGCCGCCACCACGGTGTGGGCCCGTTGGGTAAATGTCGCGCATCCAAGTCCATAGAGGCCCGGTTGATCTGTTTCCACCTTCACGACGACCAGATTGATACCATACGGGGCGGTTAGGATGGGCCGAACTTTGGTGATCTTGACGGGATCCATTCCCATTCCTTTAGAAAGGTTCGGCTGCTCATGATGATCGCCGTGCGCCTCGCCTCCTGAGAATAAACTATATGCTCCGGCTGCAGAACCCAGCCCTAAAACTTTTAACAGACGGCGTCTATCAAACTGATGGGTTAAATTTTTCATAAGTTAGGTTATCAAATCATGTCGTAGTCCCAGGGTTTGCGCATTTCCCGAGCCATGGTCGCAGCGACTTCGGGGTCGCCGATGATCTCCTCTCGATCCGGATCCCACTCGATCTTGCGGCCCAGCCGCACCGCGTTCACTCCCAGATGGCACATGGTTGCGGAGCGATGACCGATCTCCGCGTCGCAAATCGGTTTTTTCCTGGAGCGCACACAGTCGATAAAATTTTCCATATGGTCATTGCTGGCATAGAGCCGTTCCGCGCTCGATGGTAAGGGGGTTGTGAGGATTTCGGGAATACTGGATTCGATATGACCGCGCGTCACCCAGATCCAGCCGGCAGTCCCCTGCAGGCGGACGCCGTGTTTTTGCCCAAATGGATCCTCCACCCGCCCATTCCAGGCGTTGGCCGTGGTGCTGCGACAACGGTGAACCACCCCGTTGGGATAAATGTATTCCAAGGCGTACTCGCTGGCGGCGGTGAAGCCGCCGGGGATCATATCGATGAGAGGTTTCCCTTTGGCCGATGTGGGTCCGCTGCGCTCGAAACCGGTGGCCCACAGCGCGATATCGTTATGGTGGGCGCCCCAATCCGTCATCGTTCCACCCGAGTACTCCCACCAGTAACGAAAATACAAATGCGTTCGCTCTTTTACATAATCCACGTAGGGGGTCTGTCCCTGCCACATGTCCCAATCAAATCCATGGGGAACGGGGGTCGCCTCGAAGGGTCCCTTGCGCTGACCGGCCGGCAAATACACATCGATTTCCTTGAGCTCACCGATCCGTTTATTGCGCACCAATTCACAGGCCAGGCGAAATCGGGGGTCGCTCCGTTGCTGGGTACCGGTTTGCAGAATGCGCCCCGTTTTCTTCTCTTCCGCGGCGAGGCGTTTGCCTTCATCGATGCAGAGGGTTAGGGGCTTTTCGCAGTAGACGTCTTTGCCCGCCCGCATGGCGGCCAATGAAATGATGGTATGCCAATGGTCAACGGTGCCGCAGATGACCACGTCGACCTGGTTCAGCTCCATTACCTTGCGAAAATCTTTGAAGGCCTTGGCCCCGGGCCAAAATTCTTTTGCCCTGGCGACCTGGGCCTCATCCACGTCGCACACTGCCACCACGTCTCCATAGGGAACGGTGGTGCGCGTTACTCCACTGCCGCGCCCGCCGCATCCCACCAGGGCGATTCCCAGGCGATCGTTGGCCGATTTCGAGGGTTTCACTTGTGGTTGAGCCAGGCATTCTTCGGCAAACCAGGTTGGCAGGGTAGAAGCGGCGGCGGTTATTCCGGCCGTTTTGAGAAAGTTTCTGCGGGATGTGAGTTTCATAGGCGCTTTTTCGGTGCGGTTACTGGTTATTCGCTATTCTGTAATGCTTTGCAAGCTTCCACCAACACCACCGGTAAAAAATCATGCAATGGGGCTGAAATCAGCTTTTTCTCGGTATTCTGGGGGAATGGAGCGGAATATTAGTTGTAAAAATGCCTTGTAACTTTTAGGCCGATAGTCGTATTTAGTGAGTGCCCTTAAGCGATATTGCACAAAATAAACCGTCCTGCTTTCAATTATCATGGTGATTCGTAGCGTTACATTTTTAATTCTTTCCCTATTACTTTCAGTATCAGGGTGGGGGGAGGAACCGCGAGAAGGCCTGCCCGAAACGGTCAGTTATTACGAGCACCTGCGTCCGGTTTTCCAGGCAAAGTGCCATGGCTGCCATCAGCCAGCCAGGAATAAGGGCGATTATGTTCTCACCGACGTGGCCCGGATGATTGCCGGTGGGGAAGGTGGCGAATCCGTGGTGGTCGCACACAAACCTGAGGAAAGTTTCCTCATCGAACTAGTCACTTTGCAGGAAGGCGATGATCGTCCGGAGATGCCGGAGAAGGATGAGCCGCTCACGCCCTACGAGCTTGCCCTGGTGACCAAGTGGATTGAGCAGGGGGCCCGGGATGATACTCCCGAGAACGCCCGGCAACGTTTTGGCACGGACCATCCTCCTCAATACGCGGTACCGCCGGTGTTGACGTCGCTCGACTACTCACCCGACGGCGAACTGCTCGCGGTAGCGGGATTTCACGAAGTTCTTCTTCATAAAGCGGACGGATCCGGACTGGTGGCGCGTTTGATCGGGCTTTCCGAGCGCATCGAAAGCGCCCGCTTTTCGCCGGATGGAACAATGCTCGCCGTGGCGGGAGGTCTCCCGGGGCGCATGGGGGAAATCCAGATTTGGGACGTCGAAAAGCGTGAATTGATGCTCTCAAAGCCGGTCGGATATGACACTGCTTATGGCGCCAGTTGGTCCCCGGACGGGAAATACGTGGCTTACGGGCTGCCAGAGCACACCGTTCGAGCTATCGACGTCTCGAATGGCGATCAAGTATTATTTATGGGCAGCCACACGGACTGGGTACTGGACACCGTCTGGTCGGTCAAAGGCGATCATCTCGTATCGGTAGGCCGTGACATGTCGGCCAAACTGACCGAGGTGGAAACGGAACGATTCATCGACAACATCACTTCGATTACCCCGGGTGCGCTGAAGGGCGGGATGAATGCGATCGACCGCCATCCCCACCAAGACCACATTCTGGTAGGGGGTTCCGACGGCGTGCCGCAAATTTACCGCATGCACCGCGAGACGGAGCGCAGAGTCGGCGACAATGCCAATCTCATACGGAAGTACCCCCCGATGAAAGGACGGATCTGGAGTGCGGCGTTTGCCCCGGATGGAAAAACCTTTACCGCGGTATCTAGCCTGAATGGAAGGGGCCAGATCAACCTCTATGCCTCTGATTACGATGCCACCATTACTCCCGAATTGAAGAAGCTCTTTGAAACGGCACGGAGGAATCCGGACGGTAGCAAGAACATCGAGCCCGAGATTGAAGCCTTCCAAACGCGGGGCGCCGTACTGCTGCATTCCATGGAAGTAGACTCACCGGTCTTCTCGGTGGCATTTTCGCCCGATGGAAAATCCATCGCGGCAGGGACCTCGGATGGCCGTATTTGGATTCTCGATGCGGCCAGCGGAGATCTTCGCAAAACCTTTATCCCCGTAGAAGTGGCCGATTCAGACCTGCTGGCCAAAGCCGAACCCAAGCGCCCCAAAAACCCGGTCAATATGAAGAAGGGCAAGGCGCGATCCGGTGAGGATCGACTGGAGGATGGTCAGCGCGTGACCCATCTCTTGATTTCGCCTTCAACCATCGTGCTGGATGCGCCCAATGCCTACAACCAGCTTCTCGTGACCGGGACGTTTGATTCGGGTGAGAGGGTGGATCTTACGCGCCTGGTAAGGTGGTCTTTCAGTCGCCCGGTAGCTTCAGTGGAGGAACGCGGAATTATTCGTCCCACTTCCATTGGGATGGCCACGGTAACCGCCTCTTTTCTGGGGCTGAAGGCGATGGCCAAAGTTGAGGTTAGGGGTTTGAAAGATGCTTTCGACCCGGACTTCGTGGTCGATGTAAATCCCATTTTAACCCGTCTGGGCTGTAATGCGGGCACATGCCATGGATCCAAAGAAGGCAAGGATGGATTTAAGCTCAGCTTGCGTGGCTATGACGCTTTCAATGATGTGCGCGCTTTCAGCGACGACCATGCCGCCCGTCGGGTGAACTTCGCCTCCCCGGACGATTCGCTCATGCTCCTCAAAGCCACTGCCGCGGTGCCTCACGAAGGTGGCATGGTGACCGACATTGGGTCCGATTATTACGAGATCATTCGCCAGTGGATTTCCAACGGTGCAGCCATGAATGTAAATTCCGAAAAGGTCAGCCGCATCGAGTTGGAGCCCCAAAATCCGGGCATAGAGAACCTTCGTACCAACCAGCAGATGCGGGTTATTGCACATTACCCGGATGGTTCTCAGCGCGATGTCACGCGCGAGGCAATCATCGAAAGCGGCAATACCGAAGTTGCCATAAATGACGACTTTGGGCTCATCACCACCATCCGGCGCGGTGAAGCGCCCATCCTGGCTCGTTACGAAGGCGCCTACGCCGCAACTACCCTCACGGTGATGGGTGACCGCACCGGTTTCGTCTGGGAGGAACCCGAAACCTGGAACCAGATGGACAGGCTGGTGGCAGCCAAGTGGAAGCGGATGAAAATCCTGCCGTCCGAACTTACCAGAGACGACGAATTCCTACGCCGGATACATTTGGACCTGACCGGTCTTCCACCCAAAGTGGAGACGCTGGTCTCGTTTCTGAAGGACGATCGCCCCTCCCGCCAGAAGCGTACGGCCATGATTGATTTTCTCATCGGTTCACCGGATTTTATCGACCACTGGAGTAATAAATGGGCGGACATGCTGCAGGTGAATTCGAAGTTCCTCGGGACAGAAGGCGCCCAGTTGTTCCGCGATTGGATCCGCCAACAACTTGAGGACAACATACCTTACGACGAATTTGTTTACTCCATCCTCACGGCCAAGGGCTCCAACAAGGAAAATCCGGCAGCTTCCTACTTCAAGATCCTGCGGACGCCAGAAGAACTGGTTGAGAACACGACCCATCTCTTCCTGGCCACGCGTTTCAACTGCAATAAGTGCCATGATCATCCCTTCGAAAAGTGGAACGTGGATAACTATTACCAAACAGCGGCCTTTTTCTCCCAGGTTGGATTGCAACGCGATAAAGACCATGCACCCAAAGCGGACATCGGTGGAACCGCGGTGGAGAATGCCAAGCCGCTCTACGAGGTAGTTTGGGACACCACCGAAGGCGAAGTGACCAACATCGTCACCGGAGAAGTTTCCAGGCCCACATTTCCCTACTCGGCAAAATCGAAGTCTTTTCCCGCCCAGAAAAACCTGGATAAACAACCCTATGGACCAACGCGCCGGGAAAAGCTGGCTGCCTGGATCACATCGGACGACAACCAATATTTTGCTAAAAGCTATGCCAACCGTATTTGGGGTTACCTCACCGGCACCGGGATCATTGAGCCGATTGACGATATTCGCGCCGGCAATCCGCCCACAAATCCCGAATTGCTGGAATACCTGACCGAATTTTTTATTGGTTCCGGTTTCAATGTGCGGGGGTTGATACGTGAAATCTGCAATTCCCGCACTTACCAGCTTTCCATCCGCACCAATCCCTACAATGAGGATGACTCGATCAATTATTCGCATGCCAAAGCCCGCCGATTACCTGCCGAGGTATTGTTTGACGCCGTTTATTCGGTAACCGGATCGACACCCAACATTCCCGGTGCGAAACCCGGCATGCGAGCGGCTCAACTGGCCGACTCACAGCTGGATACCAAGGGTGGATTTCTGGCCAACCTGGGGCGTCCACCCCGTGAATCGGCCTGTGAATGCGATCGCCAGAACGATGTGCAACTCGGCGCTATCATGTCGCTTTTAAGCGGACCTTCGATTGCCGATGCGGTGGGGGATCCTGACAACGGGATTGCCGAACTCGTTTCGCAAGAGCCTGACGATCGATCGATGATCGAGCAACTTTACCTGCGCGTGCTCAATCGATTGCCATCGCAGGAGGAGATCGAACTGGTTCAGGACAACTGGGCGCTCATTGGCCGGGATCACGAAAACCTAATTGCTCGTTTGGCTGAGATGGAGAGCGACTGGGTTTGGCGAAGAGCTGAACTGGAGACGGAGCGATTCCGAGCCATCGGCAAAGCAAAAGCGGATATAAAGGCTTATAGGCCCGAGTTCGAAGCGAAAAAAACAGCGGCTGAAAAAGCGCGAAAAGAACGCATCGCCGCCACCAAGAAAGCGCTTTGGAATTTCGAATGGGATGAATTGCCCGCCTTGCAGGAGAGGGGAATCCAGGCCATAACCCTCGATCGCTTCTGGACCCTTTGGAGACCGCAATACCCTGAAGAAGCCAAGGGAGTAGGCAACGTAAAACTTACCGTCAATGATGATGCCTCTCTCCTGGCCTCGGGTGAGCCCGGAAACTCGGTAGTCTATACAATGACCTTTCCGGTTGAAGCGACGACGATCAGCGGATTCATGCTGGAAGTACTGACGGACGATTCGCTGGCCGGTTTTGGTCCCGGCATCAACGAAAACGGGAACTTTGTGGTGTCGGAGTTCGAGGTCGAGTATTCCACTGCGGCGGATCCGGAAGAATTGATTGAAGTCCGTTTGACTGACGCTGCGGCAGATTACACGGAAGACGGTTTCAGCGTCGAAAAGATCATCAACGGCAATGATACCCGCAATGACAAGGGTTGGGCCGTGGGCGGACAGGAGAGACGCCCCCACTGGGCCCGCATCAAACTGGCAGAGCCCCTCAGTTTTGATGAAAAAGGCGGCAAGGTCTTCATTTCGATCGTTTGCCGCTATTCTGATGGCGATTACCCTTTGGGCAAGTTCCGCATCTATTCCACCGATGCGGAGGACCCGCTCAATCTCGGCTTGCCCGAATCTATCGCCGCCATTTTGAGCAAGGCGCCTTCGCTGCACGAGCCCGAAGAAGGCGCCACCCTTTACACTTGGTTCAAGTACCAGCAACTGGAGTATCTGTCCAAGCGGTTCGATTGGGTCAAAGCCAATCGACCTCTCCCCAAAGACGAAAAAATGGAACTCCTCAAAGCGGCCCTGGCCAAGGCCGAGCGACCGGCGCCGGATGATCCAACCCTGGTTCAGGTGCGCAGTGACGTGCTACACTCCATCGAGCAGGCGGTCAACCGCCGGCTCACCGCCGCCCAGGACCTCACTTGGGCCTTGATTAATAATGCTGCGTTTATATTTAATTATTGAATCTGGGATCCTGACCAGGTGTTGGCAAAGGATAGTGTTATTTTTAAAACGAATGATAGTAAAGGGGCAGGATATGGCGCTTTATAAGGCGTCCGGTTTGCCAACACCTTCGGTCCGGCATGCCGGTTTTCCTTCCTCTCAGCGCGGTTACGCACCGAAGTGCGCGCCCTTGCTTATCGGTCGTCAAGCCCAACATCCCGGCTCCGTCAGAATCCCAGATTCACAATCGAACCTGCACGGGTGTGAGTTCGGTATCCTGACCAGGTGTTGGCAAAGGATAGTGTTATTTTTAAAACGAATGATAGTAAAGGGGCAGGATTTGTGTTTTCCTAACCCATAATTTTTACACCATGAACCTGAAAGGATAACGTTATGTTCAGATTACCAGGACCTAAGGGCAAAGATCTTTGCGATTCTCACCTCAACTGTAGCCGTCGGGATTTCCTTCGCGTCGGGGGGGCCGGCATGCTCGGGATGACTCTCAATTCGATTCTGCGCGCCCAGACGGCCTCCGCCAGCAGTGAATTTGCCGGCGGGCCGGGTTGGGGCAAAGCAAAATCGGTTATCATGGTTTACCTCCAGGGTGGTCCCAGTCATTTGGACCTGTGGGATCCGAAGGAACCCAATACCGTACCGGACAACGTTCGCTCCACTTTTAAGACCATTCCCACCAAGATTCCCGGCGTGCATTTCACCAACGTTCTGCCCAACCTGGCCAAGGTGAATGATAAATTCACCATGATCCGGTCGATGAGTTACACGCCCAATGGTCTCTTCAACCATACCGCCGCGATTTATCAGATCATGACCGGATACACTACCGACAAGGTCAGTCCTTCCGGCCAGCTTGAGCCCCCCAACTCCAAGGACTTTCCCAATTTTGGATCGAACATTGTCCGCTTCAAGCCGACCGACGAGCCGATGCTGCCCTTTGTCATGCTACCCCGGCCCCTGCAGGAATCGAATGTGGTCAATAAAGGCGGCACTGCCGGCTTTTTGGGCAAGGCCTTCGACCCCTATTACTTGTTTCCCGAAGGCGACGACATGGACATGGCGAAAATGGACAACATCAAGGTAGACGACCTTCAGTTGCGTCCGGAGGTGTTCTCGGTTCGTCTACACCGCCGCGCCAGCCTGCGGGAAGCCATCAATGCGCAGATGCCGTTGATCGATAAGGCGGTCAAAGAATACAACATCGACGAATTCTATTCCCAGGCCCTGAACTTGCTGGTAAGCGGTCGGGCTCGCGAGGCTTTTAATATCGGCGCCGAAAGCGAGCAGCTCCGCGATCGTTACGGACGCACCACTTTTGGCCAGAGCTGTCTGCTGGCTCGTCGTCTGGTCGAGGCCGGTACCCGGGTGGTCGAGGTGGTCTGGCCCAAGGTCGCCAACTCCGACAATCACAGTTGGGACCATCACGTGGGCTTGAGCAAGCGCATGAAAACGCAATCAGGTCCCATGCTCGACCAGGGTCTCAGCGCCCTTTTTGAGGATCTCGATCAACGCGGCCTGCTAGATGAAACCCTGGTGGTCGCCATTGGCGAGTTCGGTCGCAGTCCGGAAAAAGGAGTTTCCACTTCGGGAAATACCAACAGCGCAGATGGCCGCGATCACTGGCCCTACTGCTATACCAGCGTCATCGGCGGGGCGGGAATCAAGCGAGGTTACGTTCACGGAAAGTCGGACAAAACTGGATCGGCCCCGGTGGAAGATCCGGTTCATCCCACTGAGATTCTGGCCACGATTTACCACGCCATGGGAATCGATCCGACCACTCTGGTTTACAACCATCTCAATCAACCGCGCGAGCTGGTGAAAGCCGAGCGGGTAGAGCAGTTGTTTGCTTAGGGGGCTAAGGAAGAGGTCTAACCCGCATATCTCACTACCGAGCGAACGCGACAGCCCCCAAATCTTCTACTGCGCTTCGATATGTCGGCACTGGTGCGGACCTCGCTGGATTCGCGACTTTGCAGGGTGTCGACCCAGCTTCACCCGCAAATCTTCTCGATGCCCGCACCAGCACTCGATCTTCGTTCGCTCGCTACGAATTTTGTGAGATATGCGGGCTAACGAGGAGCTTGCTTCGACACCTCAACAAGCGAAGCGCTGGCCTCCTTGTGAGAAGATGCTGAGGATCAAAGGCACACAGGCACAAGGGCGCGAAAGTATACGAAGGGGCAAAGGTACATATTGGCACGCACGATGGCTTCGCGTGTCGTCTTCAACTCGAAACAAGGAATAACCGTGAGGTGCATGCATTTACTTAATTCAGCCAACAAGTGAAGATGAAAGAAATAATATTGAACAACGCTTCGCTTGATCCGGCTTCGCCGGAACAGGATCGCTGTCGCGAACAGGAATTTTTATGCTTAGTATATCTTGTTGGAGCGCAGCTCCATCCTGTTGCCGACCTGTCACGCCGTAACTCATTGAAGGCGGAAGGCATCCAGCCGCAAAGCGGCAATGTTGTAGGGAAGAAGAGGGTCAGGTCTTAAAAACTGTATTCCGTTGCACTTCATACACTTTGGCGGGGTGTCGGCCTGCGGCCTCGGTACAAAGACGACTGACCCTGTAAGGCATCAGTTTTGACGTCTTGACCCCTTCCTTTTACGCTACTGAAGAGTCGCGCCGGACTTTATACAGTAGATCCGGGCGGAGGAGCGGATCAGTAACCGGTTGCGAGCAATGGCGGGAGATGCCATGCACATATCGTCCTCCGCCAGGCTGTTGACGTGGAGCAGATCGAACGATTTGCCGGCTTTGAAAACAAAGGTGTCGCCGTCCTCACTGAGGCAGAAGACTTTTCCGTCGTAAGCCCAGGGAGAGGAAGTAAAACCAGCACGGTCGCGGGGGATTTTTTCTTTTTCAAAATGGAAGGCGCCGGTCTTGGGGTCCAGGGACGATAGCATGCCGCGGTCCAAAAGGACGTAAAGGTGATCCTGGTAGAGCAGGGTAGTGGGGTTGTAGGGAGCAGATCTCCACTGGCACCAGGCGATGAAATCATTGGACGTTTGCGTCTCGTCTATGGAGATGTCGCCGGTTGCTCCAGGACGAATTGCGTAGATGGGTTTTTGCCGGCTTCCAACGTAGCCAGAACTGACGTAGAGGAGTCCGTCCGCTGCGTAGGACGTGGCAATGGTGATGCTAGACATGCCGGTGAAGGACCAGAGTTCACGCCCATTTAGATCGTAGGATCGGACCCTCTTGGTGGCGGGTAAGATAATTTCGGTGCGCAGTTTATTTTCCCAGACGTAGGGAGATGACCAGTTGCTTTCCTGGTCCCGTTGGGCGCGCCAGATTTCTTCACCAGTGTATTTATCCAGTGCCAGCAACCAGGAATCTTCCTCATTGTCGTTGACGATATAGAGTCTGTCCCGGTGCAGGACGGGCGATGCCGCGGTTCCCCAGCCATGCCTGGTAAAGCGAGGATTAAACCGTTTCGACCAGAGCGCATTGCCCTCCAGGTCAAATACAAAGAGCCCGACATTGCCGAAGTAAAAATAGACCCGGCTGCCATCGGTCACCGGGGTTTCCGAGGCATAGCTGCTCTTTATATGTATACCGGTATTGGGTAAGGCTTCGTGGACGGTGTGTTCCCAGTTGATTTGTCCGGAAGTAAGGTCCAGACAATACACTTTCCAGGTGTGGAGAGTGGTGGGAGCTTCGGGCCGGTTTCCGCCGCGGTAGAGTCCCTTCTGGGGTTCCTCGGAAACGCCGGCATTGATGACGGTGGTGAGAAAGACGTCATCCTCCCAAACGATGGGTGAGGACCAGCCACGTCCCGGAATATCGGTCTTCCATGCGATGTTTTTCGTAGTTGACCATTGATCGGGTAAATTATCGCCATGACCGATGCCGCGCGATTCCGGGCCGCGAAATTGGGGCCAATTGGAGGATGCCCAGATGGTGGAGTGGAGGAAGAGGAGAAAACCCAGATTGAGGACGCGGGAGGCGCATTTCATAGGGAGCATAGTTGTGTCGGAGCTGATTAATTCAAGAATTTTATGCCCTTGTCGTTTTGGGCATGCCACTGTGAGATTTTTTTGATGGCTTCCCCATCAGCTAAAATATTTCAACTGAATCCGCGCTGTGGCCACGCCATCACCCTCTCGCAAGATAACTTTTACCGGTCGCTTCCTCCGGCCTTTGGGGCCTCTTGTTCCGGCGCTTGTTTTCAGGGTCCCGGCTGCGCTTAGGGTTAAAGTCAGGGTATGATTGGTAACCCGGGTCACCTGGTGAAAGCCCTCAGCGATGATGGCCGGATCTTTTTCATTCAATTTTCCGGCGAAAAATCGGGCCGAGCTGCGGATGCCGGACCGCAAAATCGGGATGGCCCCGGCAGAGAGTAGTGAGCCGGCCGATTCAACCGTGCTGGAAGCAATCTCGCCAAGGATAGTCGCAAAGCTGTTTTCGGAGATCGCTTCACTCAGTTGCAATCCGATGGAAAATGGACCTTCAACCGATTGCTTGAACAGTGTCTTCTCATGAAACCCTGCTTTTTCTCCTATCAGTTCACCTTGCTCGGCAGATTCCAGGATTCGGAGCATCTCCCGGCTCCCTACGTTGGGACGAGGCAAGATGAGTAATGCGCGCAAGAGAAAAGCTTGGGCCGGTTTCATATAGTGAGGGTGAGTGAAATGCAGCTCATTTACTGAAAGCAACAGGTTGCGCCTTTTGAAATCCATAGGGGATACCTAGCAATGGCTCTGTTCCGGCGTCAATTTGAAAAGGAAATGACCGGGTAGGGCCGGGTTGCGGAGGAGGTGTGGCCTGGCAATTATTCTTCCCGATCCACTTCTTCCCGGCCAACGGACTTGACCAAGCGGTAGACGTGGATCTCGACTTTTTGGTGTACTTCCCGGAATTCCTCAAAATCGGGGAAATTTGCATCATCTCCGTAGATCGAACGCAAAGATCCACTGAGGGTCTCAAATCCATCGACCGTAATCGCATTGTGGGGCGCATCTGTTCCTCTGGGCATGACCAGTTGTGACAGCGTCCAGCTCACTACGTTGGTTTTACCGGAATCCATGCGTTCCAGGACAAATGGCAGCCATACGTCTTCCTCCAGTTCCAGGTAGCGGGCCAGGTCGGTTGCTTTGGCAAAATTTACCCGTATAAACTGTGCCTGAGCGGTGCTTACGTAGACAAAGCGATAATAGTACAACACGTCTTTAACCGTGCTCAGACTGAGGGTATCGATGCTGGATGGCTTTCTTCGCGGAAATACTTTTTTGTGATCCCAAATGCCCTCGGAGTTATCGAGGGCGTCTCCGTCCAAAAAAGTGTGAATGAACATGAAATTATGTTCCTTATCGACGTCGAAGCCGTCGACCCGTTGCCATAGCGACCAACCTTCCAATTTGCCTTCCCGGATGGCCTGATTGGCAACTTCACTCCAATAGGTGGTTTCGCGGTGGATAAACTCTTCTACGTTTTCCTGGGGGACATATCTCCTCTGTATAACGTCAATTTGACCGAAAACCGTTGGAGCCAATGCCATTGCCAGACTGACCAAAAAGATGCTTTTGGGATGAAGAATTTTCATGGAGAAACGATTACGATGTTGTGGATGACCGGTTATATCTGAACCAATGAATTTGCAGAAGCTGACCGATGTCCCCAGATATTAGGCTGATCGCCATGATGCCCAAAAGTCCGTTTCCGGCAAGTATATACGGTATTTTGGGCCGACTCTTTTTTTTTGGGGAATATCCCTTGATGAGGCAGAAAAATCGCTGCGGTATTTTTATAAGGAATTTCTGCGAAACCACATTGGTAAATTCGCATATCTCCAATCCCCTTCCGCACCCATCTTATGGCTAAATCTAACCTTTGCTATATAGCTCAAGCGACCCATACGAGCCGCCGTGATAATAAAGGTAGGGCTCGATCGCCGAGCGAGCCGTTGTGAAATTGGCGGTTTGCGGCGAAACCGCCCTACCCGGTCAACTGATTCAAGGCTTGACCCCTTCCGTACCCCTAATCTGTTGACTCGTAAACCTGCTTGGGAAAAATCCAATTCATGTGCATGGACACCCCATAAACCGAGGTGTGAGTATTTAAACCATTATTGAAAAACCAATGGCAGCTCTCCATATACCTATTCTTCGATGGGGCCAATCCTACACCAGTCTTGATACGCAGGAAGTGGTCCATTTCGGCACGGGCGAAACGTTGGCATCCGTCAGCCAGGCCAACACGGGTCTGTTGGGCCGCGACAAGTTCCTGGCAGCGCGCGCCCGGCAGGTGCTAACCGAGATTCCGATCTCGGAACTGATCGAGATGATGAAAAGGGCGGGGGACCTTTATCTGCATGGGACGCTACCCATGGGTGATGGCGAACAGACTCCCCATGATTTTGCCCGCCAGCAGTCGGCCAGCACCGGATTGCCGGAACATATGTGCAAGGCCAATATGAGCAAGAATCACTTTGTATTGTCGAATATGGAGAGGATCCTGGATGCGCTGACCCGGGGTTTGCCGTTGGACATTTTGACCAGCGGCTACGGAGTCGAGGACCGGGGGGTGATGGTGAGCTATCAGGCCCAATCACCTATTCTCGGGCTGGTTCTTCCGTCAAATTCTCCCGGTGTGCACACGCTTTGGTTGCCGGTGCTACCGATGCAGATCGGATTGCTGCTCAAACCGGGTCCCCAAGAACCCTGGACGCCCTATCGAATGGCAGCCGCTTTTACTCAAGCCGGTGTACCCAAGGAGGCGATCGCCATTTATCCCGGTGGCGCAGACGTGGGTGCGGAAGTAGTAATGCGATCGGACCGAACCATGATATTTGGTGGCACGGCCACAGTGGAGCATTATCGTGGTGATCCACGCGTTCAGGTACACGGTCCCGGATACAGCAAGTTCCTTCTTGGCGATGACGTAATAGACGATTGGGAGAACTACATCGACTTGATGGCCGACAGCGTATTTCTAAACAGTGGACGCGGTTGCATAAATTGCTCGGGTATATGGGCTTCGCGTCATACCAAGAAAATTGCCGAGGCTCTGGCCGAGAGAATCGGGCCGATCGAGCCAAAACCACCGGAAGATCCGCAGGCCAGTTTGGCTGCTTTTACGGTGCCGGGTATGGCGCGGGCCATCTGGAACAGCATCGATGCCGGTTCGGAGGAGGAGGGAGTCGAACACGTCACCGCTAAAATGGGTCATCGGCTGGTGGAACGGGAGCGTTGTGGATACTTGAGGCCGGTGGTGATGCACTGCGACTCACCACATCGCGCCATGGCCAACACGGAGTTTATGTTTCCCTTTGTCAGCGTGGTACGGTGTCCGCAGGAGGAGATGCTCAATCGGATCGGGCCAACCCTGGTAGGCAGCGCCATAACCAATGACGAGCGATGGCAGCGTCAGCTCATGGACGCGAAACACATCGACCGGTTAAATCTGGGGCCGGTGGGAACGATCCAACTCGATTGGCTGCAACCACACGAGGGAAATATCGTGGAATTTCTTTTTCGTCCCAGGGCGTTTCAGTCGAATTTGCAGAAATTAGCGGGTTAAGTTTGAAAAAGGGGTCATTTTCAGGATAATAGGCGGCGAGGTTTTTATGCGGACATGCGTATTCATTATTTCGTTTCTTGGGACGATTGTCGGATTGTACAGCGAGGTGAAATTAACTTTCGGTGATCCGGAGACGTTTACCGATTTTGAGTATTCCCAGACCCGGAGAACCGTTGAGGTTGAGTTTTTTAGTAAGGAACTTAAGTTCCACCTGGATCGGACGGTTAAGAAAGCGCTTCCGGAAGGTGTCGTGCTCAAGCTGGATTTTCAGGATATTGATCTGGCCGGCGGCTTCGAGCCCTGGCAAAGCGTTCCTTTGGATGACGTGCGTTTTTACCGGAGCCGGTATCCGCCCATGATAAAATTTTTATACCAAGTGAAAGATGGGGAGGGAAACATCCTGGCCGAGGGTGCCAAGACGCTCAGAGAGCTTGCCTACCAGGACCGGTTTTCAAGACGGACCGGCGTGAGGCAAGCCTTCTACTATGAGAGACGCATGCTGGAGTATTGGATTGACCAAAAATTGGTAGACGAGCTTTCTTTTTCGACCGATCGGCGTTAGCTTAGGTCACCCGGGTTAATACCAAATTAGAATTGAAACGCCATCTGTCCCATAAGGATGGGCTCCTTCTGGAAGTTCGCCGCGTTTCGCCTGAGGGGAAGTAAAACCGATCACGATCATGATCATGATCACGATGACGATTGGGTTGAGTAATACGCGATGCTGGACAAATTCGGGCGAGCCCTATTCCTTTAAATCCGCGCAATATGACTAATTCCACGCCCAAAATTCCTTCTCTCAAACTTTCGCTCATACCCGTTATCTTTTTAATCGCCTCCTTGTTTGCGGGCATTTTTCTATTGGGCGCTTCGCCGCATATTCCCCTCATTTTGTCCTGTTGCGTGGCTGCGCTTGTGGGGGTAAAACTGGGATTCTCCTGGAAGGAATTACAGGCGTCGATTGTCCGTGGAATTTCCCTGGCTATGGCTGCTATTCTCATATTAATGGCCATCGGGCTTTTGATTGGATCCTGGGTAGCCAGTGGAATTGTCCCGTTGATGGTGTATTACGGACTGAAATTTCTTTCTCCGGAAATTTTTCTTTTAGCCACTTGCCTGATCTGTGCGGTGGTATCGTTTTCCACGGGCAGTTCCTGGTCTACGGCCGGTACGGTGGGGGTGGCCCTGATTGGTGTGGGGCAGGGCTTGGAAATGCCTCTACCCATGGTGGCGGGAGCTATAGTATCGGGAGCATATTTTGGCGATAAATTGTCGCCCTTGTCCGACACTACAAACCTGGCTCCGGCCGTGGCGGGATCGGAGTTGTTTGTGCACATCAGGCACATGCTCTACACCACGGTTCCCAGCCTGGTCATTGCCCTGCTGCTTTATGGACTTCTCGGAATGTCGCAGGGGTCGAGCGCTGCCAGTATTGAAAATGTGGAGACGCTAAACGCAATCTTGAGGCGGGAATTTGATTTGAGCCTCTGGTTACTGTTGGCTCCGGTATCGGTTGTCCTCATGATCGCTTTGCGCTTACCGGCACTGCCGTCGATGCTGTGCGGAGCATTTGTGGGAGCTGTATTGGGAATACTTGTACAGGATATATCTATTGCCTCGATGTTTACGATTATGCAGGAAGGCTACGTTGGGAATACGGGCGACCCGCACATTGACGAGCTTTTGTCGCGGGGTGGGCTGGAAAGCATGTTCCCGACCATAGGGTTAATCCTCTGCGCCATGGCCTATGGCGGGCTAATGGAGGGTAGTGGGATGCTGGCGGCCATTTCCATGGCGGTGCTTAAAATTGCCACTACCACGGGCCGGTTGGTGGCTACAACGCTTGCCACCTGTATCGGTATGAATATTTTGGCTCCCGATCAGTACCTGTCCATCATTGTTCCGGGTCGCATGTACCGGGGCGCCTTTGCAGAAGCGGGTCTGGATGCAAAGAACCTGTCCCGTTGTTTGGAGGATGCCGGCACCCTCAGCTCACCTCTCATTCCCTGGAACACTTGTGGGGCGACCATGATGGCAGCTCTGATGGTAAATCCCTTCGCCTATCTACCCTATGCATTTTTAAACCTGCTCAATCCCGTAGTATCCCTGATTTACGGCTTTACCGGCTGGACGATGGATAAGGCGGAAAAGCCCCCGGCCCCTTCGACTCTCAAGGGCTAGCCCGCATTTTGCATGTACCGAGCGAACGCGACACCCTGCCATTTTCTACTGTGCTCCGGAATCTCGGTGCTGGCTCGGCGATCGAACCCTACCTTAATTAGCTGAACGGGTAGGGCGGTTTCGCCGCAAACCGCCAATATCACGACGGCTCGCTCAGCGATCGAGCCCTACCTTTATCAAATGAACGGGTAGGGCGGTTTCGCCGCAAACCGCCAATATCACGACGGCTCGCTCAGCGATCGAGCCCTACCTTAAAAAGAAAAAAGCCTCCCGGGTTGGAAGGCTTTTTGAAAGGTATGAAGCTGGCAATTAAACCATGGCAGGTACCGCGAATGATTGACGATAATCATCCTTAATCATGGCGTTGGCTACCTTGGCCAGTTTGCCATTTCCGGCAAATTGTTCCTTGCGGCCATCAAATTTCAACTTACGGCCCATGGTCCACTTCTCGGATTTGAAATCGGTGTTCCAGTCCTTGAGATGTTTGTGGAACCGGTCGTAAGTTTCCTGCAGAGTGTCGTCCTTTTTGACGAAGTTTTCCACCCGCTTCTGGTTCACTTCCTGTCCGGCGCGATAAGAGATGTTGCACAGGTGGGCCAGGCAACTCGATTTGAATCCGCTTTCGATAGGGGAGCGCAGTTGATCACCCTTTCGGTCTTTCACGGCACGAATAAAATTCGGGAAGTGATCGAATCCGGCGTCTCCCTTCCAGGTTTGCATTTTCTTTCCTTGGTTATCGTAAAGAATACCGCCGCCGCGGCCACCGTTGAACTCACCGCCTTCGCAAGTGATAATCAGACCGATACGGCGCCCCTTGTAACTGGATGGGGTCGGTGTTTCCGGGTTGAGGTAAAGGTCGCGCACCTCAAATAGAACCGGAATATTTCCCCAACTAAGGGATGCGATTTGCATATTGGGGGTCTCGCCGGCGTCATGCCAGGCAAACCGTCCTCCGAAGCTTACCACTTCTCTCGGATGTCCCGGATCTCCCAAAATCCAACGAATGAGGTCGAATTCGTGGGGTCCCTGGTTACCGATGTCACCATTGCCGGTATTCCAGCTCCAATGCCAGTCGTAATGGAGTCTGTCGCGGTAAATGGGCTGATCTTGGGCTGGCCCCAGCCACAAGTTGTAATCGACTGAACTTGGAGGCATCAGCGGAGTAGAGCGCTTTCCGATGCCAGTCCTGTTTTTGTGGCAAAGACCGCGCACCATTTGGATTTTTCCTATGTTTCCTTCCAGAATATAGGGAAATGCTTCCATCAATCCATCGTCGGAGCGGTTTTGGAAACCGCTTTGCACGATGCGGTCATATTTTTTGGCCGCCTCGATGATGCGCCGGCCTTCCCAGATGTTGTGACAAACCGGCTTTTCGCAATAAACGTCCTTTCCGGCCTGACAACCCTGGATGGCCATGAGAGCGTGCCAGTGATTGGGTGTGGTGATGGTGATGGCGTCGATATCCTTACTATCCAAAATTTTGCGGTAATCGGTATAGGTTTTCACTTTCACACCGTGTTCGGCTTCGATTTCCGCCGCGCGTTTCTGCAGGAGCTCGCTATCGACATCGCAGATCGCCACTAGCCGTGCGCCTTCGGTGCGAAAGACATCTCTAATACCAGATTTTCCTTTGCCGTTCAGGCCGATAACCGCCATGCGGACGTCTTCGCTGGCCGAGTAGGCACGCACATTTGAGCCGATATAAAAGTAACCGGTTGCCATGGCGGCGCCTTTCAAAAATTTTCTACGGGATAAATGAGCCATAATTATTCTTGGGTTTAATGATTAAGAAAAGGTGTTGTCGAGAAATGAAGCTATTCATTTTAAAAGTCAAATTCTAACGTGAGTTGGATTTTATTTATTTAAAGAACGGTAACAACTCAGGTCTCCATAGCCTAGATCGTCGGAAAGTATGAGAATGAATTTGGGCTTTGCTTGGGGATGTCTCAGAAATAGTTGAAATTGGGGTGGTGATTGAGAGCACTGTAGGAGGGGGTTTATCCCCCGATCCTCCAAATGGCCTCACCGCAATCGGGGGATAAACCCCCTCCTACAGTTTCGTAATATTTTATCAATAAAACCATCCATGCGGACGATTGTTTAAGATACCTGAGTAGTTACAAAAAACGGGGCAAATCCTTCAATGTCCATGGGAGATTTAAAAAAGAATTGGAGGTTGTTTCCCACCAGTATTTAAACTATTTACTTGTAGAATTTCATCGCCGAAACTTACTCCCGAACCTTAATTTTTAAAAGACTGGTATTACCGTCCATCATTTACCTAAAGTGGATGTGCTAGGGGGAGTTCTCACATGGCGAAGTTCGAAATGAAAAAACCCGAAACACTACCGGCCGAGCTGAGGGAAATCACCTTGTCTACTCTGAGTCTCGATTTGGAGGCTCCCGATTCCGAAACTATTTCTCTCACCTCCGATCAATTGAAAGGGCTGCTTATACGGGCTTACGATGCTGGCGTTCGGGACAGGCATTCGTTTCCAGTAAATCCCAAGTTTGATCCCAACCAACTTTTCTGGCGGCTAATGGAGTCGCTGCCCGACCACGTTTTCTTTAAGGATTTAGAAAGTCGGTTTATTTGTATCAATCACGCCCTGGCAAAGTTTTTTGGATTTAATCACCCGGACGAAGCCATCGGTAAGACCGATTTTGATGTGTTTCAGGAGAAGTTTGCCCGGGTAAAGTACGAGGCGGAACAGGAAATTATTCGCACGGGAGAGGGTTGGAGTTTCCGGGAAGAACATGACCTGAGGAGTGACGGGATCGAGAAATGGGTCGTCACCACAAAACTTCCGCTCAAGGATGAAAATGGCGTCATTGTGGGAACGTTTGGTTTGGCCCGCGACATTACGGAATCCAGATATATCGAGCTGGAGCTCGATCGGCAGCGGTATCTCCTTCAGACGATCATTCGCATCTTGCCCTGCCGGGTATTTGTTCGCGATAGGGAACAGCGATTCTTGATGGTGAATGAGGAGTACTGCAAGAGCCTTGGGGTTGACAGTAGCGAAGAATTGATCGGCAAATCCATTACCGAAGCGCGTCCGGGGGAAAGGGCGGAGCGCCTCGTGGTGGAGGACCGTGAAATTATTGAGTCCGGTCTACCCGTTTACAATAAAATGGACTTCGACCAGAGCCTGATGGGAGACCAACGTTGGGTGCTGACTTCCAAAGTTCCCCTCCGCGGGACGGAAGAGGAGGTTGAAGGAGTCGTTGGCATGACCCTGGACATCACCGAACAAAAAGAAGCCGAGGAAGAAGCCCGGCGGGCCAACGCTTTGCTAGAGGAAAAGAATGCTCAACTGGAAACCGAACTGATGGTGGCCCGTCAATTGCAGGAGCAGCTCATGTCTATGGGATTTGATGACCGGCTCATGTATGCAAAAAATGGGCACCCGTGGTCGATGGAAGCCAGCTACATTTACGCTCCCAGTCATCACTTGGCGGGAGATTTCTTTTACCTTTTTCCGATTGCGGATGACCGCATGGGAATTCTGGTTTGCGACGTGATGGGCCATGGAGTCAAGGCCTCGTTGGTAACGATGTTGATTCGGGGATTGTTGCTGGAGATTCCGGCCAATTTGTCCAATCCGGCGCGGGTATTGCGCCACCTCAACGACAAACTCATACCCCTGGCCGAAGACGAGGATTTTCCCCGCTTCGTGACCGCCGTATACACGGTGTTCAATTTATCCAAAGGTGAAATATCCATCGCCAATGCGGGACATCCGGAACCGCTCTGGTATGTGCGGGACGAAAACGGAAATCATTTTGAAGGATGTCCGGTTCGCAGGATGGGTCCGGCTCTCGGCATATTTCCGGGAGAAAAATTTGCCAACACTAATCACAAACTCCATCAAATGACCGAGCTGCTCTTTTACACCGACGGGTTGGTGGAACAGAAACAAGCCAATGGAGAAGAATGGGGCGTTGGAAACCTGGTAGAATCGGTGGAGAAATTTAAGGACCAGGAATTGAACGAGCAGTTGACCTCGTTAACGCGTTCATTTTACGAGTGTTGTGACACTGAACAGAACGATGACGACGTCTGCATGGTAGCTGTCCGGATCAAGCCGACAACAAACCGTTAAACTGGTCTATTATAACTTGGGGGCGGATTGGTCTTACAATTCAGGGTTATGGGAAATCACTCACGCGCTCTGCCTTTACCAGGTAGAGATGGGCCAGTAGACTGTCTCGGAGCAACTCCGCCAAATCGGGTTGTTGTTTTGTGATTTCGTTTCCTTCCTCGGTGGGACTTTTGGATAAGTCGTACAGTTCAAGACGCCTGATCGAAGTGTCCTTATTCCAAAATAGCATCAGTTTGTAATCATCCTGGCGGATGGCGGAATATCCACGCCGTGGACGGTGGAAAAATAAGGCCTTCTTGGGTCGATCAAAGTTTGATGCGGTGATCTCGCTAAATAGGGGTTTCATGCTGACCCCGTCGATTTCCCGTGTTAGGTGATCCGCTGAACCTCCGGCCAAATCCAGAAAGGTGGGCAAGTAATCATATCCAGCTACCGGCGTGCGGCAAATCGATCGCGGTTCGATACCAGGACCTTTCACGAAAAACGGAACGCGAATCCCTCCTTCGTAGAGGTGGTGCTTGGCTCCGGTCAGGGGGAAATTGGTAGCTGTCGCTTTTTGATCTCCACCTGGGACCGTACCACGACCGCCGTTATCCGCGGTGAAAAATACGTAGGTGTTGTCGTCCAAACCCAGTTCTACTAAAGCGTCGAGGAGTTGACCTACTCCGTTGTCCAGTTCTTCCATCATGGCCGCCCAGGCGCGGGTATAGCCACGATCCGGAGTTCCCTTCTGGTTATACTTTAACAGAAGGCTCTGGCGAGTGACCACGGAAAGGTGTTGGGCGTAGTAGCTGACCTGAAGATAGAAAGGCTTTTGTGCCGAGGCTTGAGCCTTCATAAAAGCAATGGTTTTTTGAGTTACTGAAGGTGTTCGTTTGGGGTCCTCGTTATCGATGAAGTGGGGCGGTCCGTCATCGTGGCCTCCCTTGATACCCAACGATTTCGGCATGCCACCTGTGTTGTTGCCAGTCATACCGTCGCTTTGGTCGTAACCGCATTCCTCGGGTGTGGAGATCATCTGCGAACCCCATTTTCCAAAATGAGCGGCGCGATATTCCGGGTTGGCCAGTTTCAATGCTTTGGGAATGGTTAGGTGATCGGCGGGTATCCAAGAAGGGCTGGCGAACTCCGATCCACTCCGCGCTGCCGTAGTGCCGCATAGGATACTACGCCTCGTCGGCGTGCAGAGAGGAGCGGGGGAATATCCACTGGTGAAGCGCATTCCCGCATTCATCAGACGGTTCATATTTGGCGTTTCCAGGTAGTTTGTGCGCGATTCTCGCACCTCCGGATCCATATAATCGGAAAGCTGACTCCAGCCATGGTCATCGGTAAGAACGAGAACGATGTTGGGGCTTTGCTGCGACGCGAGTTGGGTTAACGCCAGTATCAGCGTCAGGAAGGTCAATAAGACGAACTTGTGTTTCATGGTAATTGTTTCAGGGCATTCAATTCCGACAGAGAGCTGGGGTCCATCGATGCCCTGGAAAATGCGGCACGTTTGGCCATTCCCCATACCGGTAAAGACTTCCTATGTGTCTTCGATAAATTTAGCATCCAAGCTCGGGATGCGTCCGGTAAAGGGGTACTGCTCGAGTTCAAAGACCGTGCCGCTGAAAGGCTTGGAATCGTCGCTCAACCAGAACACGACGACCTTCGCCACTTCCTCGGGTTTGGTCATTACTCCCCGCGGAACCATGAGCGGTGGCACACTTTCGGGCCAGCCTTCGGGAAAACCGTCTTTGATTTTCAACCGGTATTCATTTTCCGTGAGCACCCAGCCCAGGTTGATGTGATGGAAGCGGACCTGGTCTTTATCATAGAGGTTGGCCAGGTGTTTGGTCAGGGTGAGAAGTCCGCCTTTGGATACGCTGTAGGCCGCCAGCATCCGTTCTCCCCCCAGGGCGTTGATGGAGCCGATATTGACCACGCTGCCTTTGGATTCTTTCAAGTAGGTGATGGCTGCCCGGCAAATCATGAAAGGCGCGCGACAGTTAACCGCCATCATAGTGTCAAAAAAATCGACGTCCGTATCTTCAAAGAACCGCCGGGCGGTACTGGCTGCGTTGTTTACCACGCCATCCAGACGGCCAAATTTCTCGATAGTTTGTTCGACCACCTTGGGGGGATCATCGGCTGTGTCCAGGCTTCCGATGACCCCATGGGCGTTGGGACCCAGGGCATCGACCACCCTTTGCACGGCGTCGATCCTGCGACCGTGAACCGCGACCTTGGCGCCCTGTTCAATACACAGTCGTGCCGTATGTTCACCCACGCCCGTGTTGGCGCCGGTTACGAGAATCACTTTATCGGTTAATTTAGCTAGACTCATGAGTTTATGCTTTTGGTATTAGTACGGATTTTACTATTTGTGCGGAGTACATGGTTTCAAATGCGTTGTGCCATTCTTCCAGTGGCCACAGGCCTCCGATAATCGGATCCAAATCGAGCTGACCCGTAGCGAGCAGCTCCAGCACGCGTTCCCAGATGGGCCAGTTGTGTACGGCCTGCCATTGGTGAAGATCCGTTCCGCAAACGCCAACCGCTCTTACCTGTAAAAGAACGTCGTCGTCCCCGATGGGTGGCGTTTGAATTTCACGCAGTTCGACGGCCTCTTTTTTATTTGCGTAATTTACGACGGCGGGATGAAACATGATTTAGGAGGGAGCAGACCAGTCTCGTCGTCGGTCCACTCCCTGCAAAGACGCGAATCCAACGCGGTCTTCACCAGTGCCGGCAATCCGCAGCGCAGTAGAAAATCGGGGAGATGTCGCATTCGCTCGGTGGTGAGACATCCGGGCTAGATGTAAAATCCTTCCTTCGAGATGGGCATGGTGCGAATCCGGTGGCCGGTCGCGTCGTATATGGCATTGCATACCGCACCAGCCAGTGGAGGGAAGGCGGGTTCTCCCAGTCCGGTTGGAGACCAGTCGGTGGTGAGCCAGTGGATTTCGATTTTTGGCGCCGATGCCATCCGCGCCAGGGGATAATCGTCGAAATTGGTTTCCAGAACACGCCCGTCCTCGAAAGTTATTTCCTGGCCGGCCAGAGTGCTTATTCCATCGACAACTGAACCCTCGATCTGGTTTTCGCCACCACTCTTGTTAAGTAGCATGCCAACGTCGGCGGCAACTACTACCCGATCGACCTTTACGTTGTTGCTGGGGTCCACGGTAACTTCCGCCACTTCGGCGAAGTAACCCAGGTGGCTGAAATAGAAGGCGAGTCCTCGGCCTTTGCCCTCGGGCATTTTCTTTCCCCAGTCGCCTTTTTTCGCGGCCAGTTTTACCACGTCGATGGCCCGCCCGGTATGCAGGGCCCTTCTCTGGCCCTCCTCCAGCCAGCCCGGCTCGCCATATTGCTCGAGCAGGAACTCCAGGTGGTCTCGTCCGGCTGCTTCGGCCATTTCGTTGACAAAGCTCTGGAACACCCAGGCGACCGCGCAAGAACGCGGCGCCCGCCAATAACCGGTTGGAACATTCATGGGCAGATAGGTTTGATCCAGGCGGACGTGGGGAATTTCCGGGAACTGGAACAGGTCGGGGCTTATGTTTCCCCCGCGGACCGTTTGTTTGCCGTCGCCTTTCTCGGGAGTGAAGCTGACAAAGTGATCGAGCAGACCGGTCCATTTGCCCTTTTTCAAAGAACCTCTCATGTGGTGGAAACCCCCCGCGCGGTAATAATCGTGTGCCAAGTCGGCTTCGCGGGTCCAGGTGAGCTTCACCGGCGCGTCGATTTTCTCTGCGATAGCGCACACTTCGACCACGAAGTCATTCATGAGGCGCCGTCCGAACCCTCCACCGATGCGCATCTGGTGAATCTGAACTGCGGATTCGTCGATGCCCAGCACCCGGTTGATCATCCTGGCCACATTCTGTGGCGTTTGGGAAGGAGCCCATATTTCCATTTTTCCCCCATGATACCAAGCTGTGCAGTTCTGCGGTTCCAGGTTGGCATGAGAGAGGAACGGATAGGTGTAGAAACTTTCCACTGTTTTGTCCGCCTCGGCCAGAGCTGCATCCGGGTCACCGGTTTGATCCGATATTTGACCCGTTTTGGGGCCCATGGATAGCGCTTGCTCTTTGTAGGTTTCCCAGGAGTTTTTCGATGCGCTGGATTTGTCCCAGGTTACGCGCAACGCCTTTTCGGCCTGGAAGGCCTCGTGAGTCGACTTGGCTACGATGGCCACGCCGGACAGCAGCTCCAGCTCATTTCCGTTACCTTTCAAGATAAAGGCATCCACTACACCCGGGCGCTTTTTGATGACTTCGAGGTTGGACTTTTTTGCCACGCCCCCAAAGTTGGGGCACTTGACGTAGACGGCGTAGAGCATGCCGGGCAATTGCTGGTCGATACCGAAGAGTGGTTGCCCAGTTACCAGGGCGCGATTATCCACCCCGGGAATGAATTTACCGAGCAACTTGTATTCGCTCCGTTTTTTCAATTTAACGGATTGTTTTTCCGGGATGGGCAACGATGCCGCTGTTGAAGCCAACTGGGCGTAACTGAGTCTCTTGCCGTTGGATTTTCCGACCACGAAACCCTGATCAGCCTCGCATTGAGACTCGCTGACACCCCAGGTCTGGGCGGCGGCTGAAATCAGCATCGCGCGTGCTACCGCGCCGGCCTGACGCAGCAAGTCCCAATTTCGGGGGGTGGATTGGGATCCACCGGCCGATTGACGCCCGAATCGTTTCACGTCGATTTCGGATTGTTTGACCGTGACCGATTCCCAGGGAACTTCCAATTCTTCAGCAATGATCATGGGCAGGGAAGTTTTTACTCCCTGGCCGACTTCCGGATTTTTGGCCGCAATGACAATGGTTCCATCCTCTGCGATCTGTACAAAAGCGTTGGGCGCAAATCCTTTACTGGCGGATGGCTTGTCCTGGGAAGCGGCTGCCCTCGGTCCACGCCCCAGTGAAAACGCCAAAATAAGCCCACCACCGGCCAGGCCGGATAATTTCAAAAAATGGCGGCGCGGAATAAAGTTTTGAGCGTCTGCCTCGCCGGAAACAGGTTCGGCATCCAGCCGTTTTTCCCACTCGACAAATTCTGCCGGCATA
This sequence comes from Opitutales bacterium, assembly GCA_965250065.1. Lineage (GTDB taxonomy): Bacteria > Verrucomicrobiota > Verrucomicrobiia > Opitutales > UBA2995 > JAABVD01. The sequence continues at coordinate 2,287,338 of OZ252288.1, read as the reverse complement.
TCGATGTCCGGAACGAGGTCCCGATGGTAAAATTTGTTCTTCATGCGGCGCCTCCTTTCACGGCTGCGGTGTGAATGGCTTTGCGGATACGGGTGTAGGTGCCACACCGGCAGAGATTGCCCGACATGGCATTATCGATGTCCTCGTTTGATGGATTGGAGTTGCTGCTTAGCAGGGCGGCGGCGTTCATGATTTGCCCGGCCTGGCAGTAACCGCATTGCGGAACGTCCAGTTCGATCCAGGCTTCCTGCAGGGGATGCAGGTGGTCGTGGTCTTCAGCCAACCCTTCGATGGTGGTAACGGATTGTCCTGCCACGGAGGCAACCGGCATGCTGCAAGAGCGAATGGCGGCGCCGTTGATGTGAACGGTGCAGGCGCCGCAAAGCCCTTTGCCGCAGCCAAATTTAGTTCCGACTAACCCCAGGTGGTCGCGCAATGCCCATAGTAACGGGGTAGCGGGGTCGATGCCGCGAAGTTCGCGACCCTCTTGATTAACCTTGAGTTGTATAGTAGCCATGACCTTGATTCAAATTAGGATTTCAAAAAGTCTTCTTAGACTCTACCCTCTGGACGGGTTAATTGGAAGTAGGAAAAATAGGAAATGCACGATATCTGGTCACAGCTTAAGCCCTGGGTTGAAGCGCGGAAGCCGTTTGTGCTGGCTACGGTGGTAAAAGCCCGGAACCCTTCCCCCCGCGGCATCGGTTCCGTGTTGGCCATCGATGCCAGTGGCGACCGGTTTATTGGCTCGGTTAGCGCCGGATGTGTGGAGGTCGAGGTGATCGAGCTGGCTCGGGCTTGTATGAAGGACGGCAAGACCCGCTGGGCCGAATTTGGCCCCAGTCAGGGACTGCCCTGGGAGGTAGCTTTTTCCTGCGGTGGAAAAATTCAGGTGCGGATCGAGCCGTTTGTCTACGATGAAGTGGTTTTACCTGAACTGGTATCGATCTTGGATAAAAATGAGGTGGCTACGTGGATGGATGGGGAGGAAAAACAGGCCCTTTTGCGGGAAGATGGATCGCTGATCGGGCAGGAATCTCAATGGTATTCCGATTCTCTGGAGCTGGCACGTGAGCATTTGGCAACGCGGGCGGGGACCCGGGAAATTGAAACGGGAGACGGAAAGTTGCTGCTGAGATCGCTGACCAAACCCAACCGGCTCTTCATCGTGGGCGCGGTTCATATTGCCGTGCACTTGGTGAGCATTGCGCGGTCCCTCAATTTTCAGACCATTGTCATCGATCCGCGGGAAACCTTCGCGCAAGCGGAACGGTTTGAGGTGGCGCCCAATCAATTGATACGGGCCTGGCCGGAAAAGGCCCTGCAGGAATTCGAGCTGGGCGATCTGGACTGTGCGGCCATGTTGACCCATGATCCCAAGATCGATGACCAGGCGTTAGGTGTATTTTTAAACAGCGACTGTGCTTATCTGGGAGCGCTGGGTAGCCGGCGAAGTCACGCGGCGCGTTTGAAGCGATTGTCGGCGGCGGGATTTGGGGAGGAAGAACTGCGGCGCATCCACGGTCCGATCGGTCTGGACATTGGCAGTAAAACTCCGGCCGAGATTGCCATCAGTGTCATGGCCGAAATCGTGCAGGTTAAAAATACGCGTCGCGCAAAACCGGAACTGAAGTCTGAGGCAGCCAAGGCATGAGCGAATCCAGGAAGGGCGGAATCCACGCCATCATTCTTGCGGCTGGGCCATCGCTGCGTTTTGGAGAAAGGAACAAACTGCTGGTCGAGGTGGATGGCCTACCTATTCTGGAGAGGGTAGTCGGGGCGGTGACGGGAGGCGGAGCCGACGAGACGGTCGTGGTGACCGGAGCCGATCATGAATCCATCGCCTCATTACTTTATGGATACGACGTTAAACTGGTGCAAAACGAAAGCTGGCCGGAGGGTATGGGAACCTCTCTGGTTAAGGGGGTGAGGGCCCTGGAAAGTGAAAATTGTAAGGGGATCCTGTTATGTCTAGGCGATTTGCCGTTTCTCTCCACTCAAATGGTTCGACGGGTTATAGAGGTTTTCCGGCAGCACGGCTGTAAGCGAATTTTGCTTCCGAAAGTGAAAGGACGCCGCGGACATCCGGTCATCTTTCCCGCGTCATACCAACCGGAGTTGTTGCAGCTGATGGGTGATGCAGGCGCCAGGTCAATTATAAACAGCACCGGCAAATATTTGACCGAGGTGGAGGTCGATTCATTCGAAATAATAAGAGACATCGATACTCAATCCGATCTGCCGGGAAAAACTTGCTAACGGCAAACAGCGCCGTACTGTATTGAGGAAATGGGTTTTAGGCAATTCCCAAGGACCAGACTGTAATACCACCGTCGGCGGTATGGTCACTATTGAAAACTTATCAAAACGCTTCGGGTCGGTTACGGCCTTGCATCCGAAGGAGGGCTTCAAGCTATCCGAGTTTTTTGATGTTTAGGAGTCACGAAAAATTCTTAAAAAATATGACATCAAAAATTATCGAACTGTTCACATTGCTGTTTGGGTCAGCGATTGCGGTGGTGGGCGCGGCGCCTGGAGAAACGTCCATTGAAGTCACTGCCAATGACACCATGCAATACAGCGCCAAAGTCTTCGAGGTTACGGCTGGCGAGGAAGTGACGCTAGTCTTAAAGAATGTGGGCCAACTGCCCAAGGCCGCCATGGGGCATAACCTCATTATTCTCAAGCCGGGATCAAACATCGTCAGTTTTGCCATTGCGGCAGTTGGAGCCGCTGCCAACGACTACGTTCCGCAGGATGAGGCCAATCAGGCCCAGATTCTTGCCCAAACCAAATTGTTGGGTCCGGGTGAAGAGGACACGATCAAATTCACCCTGCCCGAATCCGGCGTATATCCTTTCGTATGTTCTTTCCCCGGGCACTTTGCCCTGATGCAGGGAACCATTACTGCCAAGTAGGCGCAGCCATTTTAAAGGGTTACTCCCCGCCCGTCGGGGTCATTCCTTGTTTCGAGTCAAAGGGGACACGCGAAGCCATTTTGGAGTCATGCAAAATGGCAAGTTTTGACCCTTTCCCCTGCGTCTTTTCTAAAACATCGTCACTTGTGACTGCATGCCTTCCGCCGACACCGAGTTACGGCGACACAGGTCGGCAATAGGATGGAGCTGCGCTCCAACAGGAAAAACTAAGCATAAAAATTCCTGTTCGCGATAGCGATCCTGTTCCGGCCAAGCCGGATCAAGCGGAGCGTTGTTCAATATTATTTCATAACATCTCCACTTGTTGGTTCTTGCGTCGGGGTCATTCCTTGCACGTCCAAATTGTGTGTCATCCATCCTTGGCGGTTTATGCTTATCAAGAACATCTGACGAGTTCCATCTTTGGTCCAGGATGGGACAACTCCTATTGAGTTTTTGCGGATCATAATTGGATGGTTTGACGGATTGATAATGGTGAACCCACAGCAAATGGGTTCTCAACATCCTGATGCCTGGCGTCTTCCCCGTCAAGTTGTCCCGAGCCCTCCCTCCAGGTGTCTTGTTGTGGTTCATTTATTTCTTATCAGTGTTTCGTATTCACGATGATTCCCAACTCAGAACCAGAAATGATCACCTTCCTTTTTCAGAGCGAGAGCCCGGTAGGATTGACTGATTCGAGCAGACCAGACGTTGCCACCCACCTTCTTGAAATGTAGTGAGGGGTGAGTTGGGTTCTCGGACCAGATACGATACTGTTTGATCGCTTTTCTTTTCTCTTCAGGAGGAAGGTTCTCAAAGGCTTTCCAGAACCTAGGAGTCGCGAATGACTTCATCGAGGGGCTTTTCTTTTCCTTCTCCGATTTCTATTTCGGCTTCGGCAATGAGGTCATCGAGTCTCCCAGAGGTTAAATCATCCTCAAGCTGTTCATCCCAGGCATCCCAGTACAAATCGTTGATCTTCAGAGCCAATGACTTTTTCTCTGAATCGGACAGCTGCCTGATGGCGGTTTCAATCTCTTTTACGGAAGCCATGACTAAATTGGGTAAGCTAAATTGAGGAAATGTTCAATTTCTTTCTTCCCACAACCTCGAGCTCATGAGGGCGGCTTGTAAGCATTTCCCGAGTCGTCTTGTTGGCCATCATTTGTACCTTCCCACTTTCAATGGATAGACTTGCGAGATCCATTTGTAATCTCGGTCGCTGTGCAAAACTGTAAGATCGTATTCGATGGCTAACGCGGCTACTAGACAATCAACAATACTCCTAATTGTAATTCCTTTTTTTCTACAACCATCGAAGATTTCAGCTGCCCGAACATGGGTTCCCAAAGACGGCATTACTGTTATGAACAACTCCAGGTCTTTCTTTACTTCATTGCGTATTCTCTTCTCCTGAATGCCAGTCAATAATTCCTGAACGATGATTCCGGAGGTAAATAAGTCGACTTCAGTATTGAGCAATTGTTCAAGGTGTACAACACCCGCAGTTTCACGACCTTTTAGAAAGTCCACCCAAACCGAAGTGTCTACAATAACCACCCTTAGAATCGATGGGATCTCAATTGGTCCAAATCGCCATCCCAGGATACCCTGCCTTTGAGGCGTAGAATTTTCTTTTGTTCTTTCCTCCTGACCAGTTCTCGTAGTGCGAGGTCGACGAGTTCTCTTTTTGTTCTTAAGCCCGTCGCTTTCAACCCTTTGCTCACGAGTTCATCGTCCAGATTTATATTCGTTCTACCCATACACCTAAAATTCAAAAAATGGTGTATCATGTCAAATTTCTTTTCGTCCATCCTGAAAGCTATAAATACTGAGTGGCCAATTTGCCGCAGCTCGAAAAAGGCTTCTCTTAAATCCGCCGCCATCGCCAATTCCTAAAGCTTACCTCAGCTCTTCAAAAGAATACGAAATCGAACCATAACGAGGCTGCCGGACCTCAGCGAAGAGCCACCCAATTTCAACTCAATTGGGACAACCATTGATTAAATCAATAGGTTCAAAAGAGTGGTTTTATACCGCGATCGCCTGCACATTCGTCCCAGAATTTCGGCAATGCACTTTACATCCGGCCTTCGACAGAAATTACCAGACCACCTCGACCCTGTATTTGCGGAAAACAGGATCATCGGTAACGATGGGCAGGCCTTCAACCATGGCCGATGAAATAAGCAATCGGTCGAAAGGATCGCGGTGGTGAAAGGGCAGACTGGCAACTCCGAAAATATGGGACTTTTCGATCGGAAGCGAATCAATGGCGTTTCGTTTCAAAGCGGTCATCAAACGGGACTCCCAGGGTCCCGATAGTTTTAGCTTTCCCAGCGATTGTTTGATGGCAATTTCCCAGAGGCTTGCGTCGCTGAAGACCCGAACATTTTCTTCGGACTCGATCACGTCCCGGGCGGATCGGCTCAAGCGTTTATCACCCGCCAAAAACCACAGCGTGGTATGGGTATCCAGGAGGATATTCATTCCGGCATATAATCCGTGAAGTCTTCCAAGGGCTCCTGAAAGTCATCCGCCATGAATTGCACCAATCCCGTTTGGCTTCCAAAGCGTGGCTTTACTACACCTGCTTCAAGAATCGGTCTCAGTTCGGCGATAGGCTTTCCCCTGCGAGTGATTTGTATTGTTTCACCCCGGACCACTCGATCGAGCAAAGCGGAGAGTTTGTTTTTGGCTTCAAAGGTCCCAATTTTCATGCCATAAATCTAGCTTGATAAGCTAGCTTGTCAATGCTTCCTAGATAAACCTGGTGGATTCAATTCTGAAGTGCAAGAGAGCGAAAGCTAGGTGAGTTAGGTGCTTGCGAGAGCCCTCACCGAAGCGAGAAGCTCTTTTGCACTTCAGAATTGAATCCACCTTGCCTCCATATCCTCCATGAAAAGCATAAGTGCTTCATTCGCGTTCTGCCAATGAATATCTTCAACATGGGCTTTCAATTCAGGATTTTCAATGCGGCCTTTAGTTTTTTGTTCCCGGGCATATTTTCTGAGCCCAGCGAGTGACATATAATTCGTCTCCTTGATTTTCCTGCCTCTCATAAATGGCTCAGGAGAACCATCAGTCACTTCGATTCCAATTTGTTGGCCTTGGAAAGTGATTAGAAAATCGGGACTCTCTCGGTCGGTAATTTCATAGTTATCAATCCCGATCTGTTTCAGGACTTCGGTAACATGGAATCTCTCTAAGGATTTTGAGGATATAGACGCAATTCTGACAACAACAACCCGGGCAACGTCTTCAAATATCTTATACAATACTCGGTAGTAACCCTGTCGGATCCTGTACTTTTCTTCACCAGAGAGAATTTGCGAGTCGGCTGGTCTTGGGTTTCGGGCTAGTCTTCGTATCCGCTCGATGATTCGTTCCCGATGTATCCCCTCTATTTTTTTCAGTTCTTTGCCGGCCGGCTCATTGATTTCGATCTTATAGGTGGCCATACTCTTCAAGGTTTTCAGAAAACTTTCGAAATCCAGGGTAAGTTCGGTCTCACGATCCTAAAAGGCTTGAAGATCTTCCTGGTCCTCATCCACGGTCTGCTTTATGGCATCACTAATTGGCCGCAGAAACACGTTTTAGCGTTAAAACGTCATTTCTTCAGAGAGAACGTCAAAGGCAGGAGTGGGGAGCAGTGTGGCTACTCAGTATGCACCGTCTGGTTGTGATCGGTCATTCATATTCCCGTCTTTTCCAGGACTTGCTTACAATAGGAGTTGAGGCTTTGGCCTATCTGCATGGCTCGAATGGACAAGGCCTTGTGGACGTCCTCTCCGACTCGAAGGACAAACTTTCCGCTGTACTTTTTATCGGCGGTTGAAAAGGGCAGGGGGGTCCCATCAGCATCGGATTGTTCCACCCACTCATCCACCACCTGGCACAACTCCTCATAAACCTTCTTTTCTGTTGCCCCGTGTACACCACCGAGCATGAGGCCTGGTGAAGTACCGACGTAGCATTGGTCTTCTTCACTCCATTGCACTACCTTGAGATAGGCATCACTTCTTTTTTTCATTTCTCACTCTCCTTATTGCTTCTTCTACGGCTCGTTCCTGGTAAGGTTTGGCATCACTCCCGAGCTTTCCGGAAATTGTAATTCTGATGCCTTGTTCATGAACCAGATTTCGATGACTGCCTTTCCCGCCCCGGTCGATAAATCCATGCTTCGTGAGGGCAGATAGTAGTTCTCGAATTTTCTTTGGCACAAAAAAGTAGTATCAGAGTGATACTATATGTCAACTTCTATCCCACGATGTCTGCCGTTCAGCTGCAACACTTTGTCAGGCGCCTTGCTTATCTACCCTGTCGAAGTCTGGGAAGGACACTTTCAATCGCTCGGCCGTGGCACGCCACTTTGGCGTTTTGGGCTTGCACACCGTATTAAGATTCTGATTCGAATTTTCCATCGCCTTGTTGTGTCGTTCTCTATTCTTTACGTTTTCATAACCATCAAGGGCAACCACTGGTATAGGTTCATGTAGCTATTGCTTCTCAGCGATGGTGGGAATCTTGCCTGGGTAATATTTATGGAAATGATGATTCGATGGGAAATCGATCCGTACAAGGTTTGAAGCTCTGTTGCATGGTTTGCGAAGAGGCAGTTCGGTCAATTTATCTCCGGCTAAAGCCTTGAACCTCGCCGGGTAGTCAGGATGGCCTTTCAAAGGCAGCAAACAGGTTTTTACAGTAGTGGCGGGGTCTCGGCCCAGAAGTCTCGGTATCCTCGATAAATAAAATGATTCCAGGTTCCTGCAAATTTCACCCAACTTGATCGAACCATAGCAGGGGCCTCAATTCCTTAAGTTAAGGCAAGGCAGTACTTACTAAGATTCCATCGTGTTCATTGAGTATTTTAAAAACGCCAAGAATCCAAATACTATCAACAGGGTTATTGCGGAAAGGATAACACCAATGAGATTTCCTTTTTCCCTTCTTTCCGCATCCCCGGGCCTTTGTTTTCCCATGATTGGTTTTACCTCTGGGAGAAATGCCATGACGCCGTATCCAATGAATGCTCCTCCAAATGCCCAGGCAAGTGCTGAATAACCTTTGCTTCTCGCCGAAAGAGCTAGAGCTATGGTCGAAAGTATTAATAGAAGCATCATTTCTTTTTTCCCAAAACTGTAGCCATATGCATAACTTAGTTAGACAACCCCGTCCCGAAGAGCGAAAGGATCAACTCGAATTTTGCCGAGATTTCTCTAACCTCGTCGTAGATCTTCCGGTAGATTTTTTTGGTTTCAGGTTTCATGGTCTCAAAATCAGGCTAACGGCAAGAACTTCAAGGGCCTTAACTTGAAAAGAATTTCGGACTAAAGCCAAGTGAAGATCGGGGACATTGAAGTGATCGAAGAGGTAGAAAAATAGCGCTACATCCACTGTAAGTACGGGAATTTACCTAACCACATGTCTCACCACCGAGCGAACGCGACAGCCCCCCAAATCTTCTGCTGCGCTGGATTCGCAACCCTACTTCAGCTCTGCCGGCCGATGCAGTAGAGGCGGTTGGCTGTGCGGATGTAGAGCCGGTCGTGGTGTGGAACCGGTGAAGCGATGGCTCTACCCGGAAGGGTGTTTTCCGCCAGAATTTCCATGCCGTCGTCGCTCAGCGCACAAACAAATACAGTTCCGTCTTCGCGACAGCATATCAGCCGGTCCCCCGCTATGACAGGGGAGGCATAGTAGCGGGTGGGCTCTCTTGGCAGGCTGCTCTGCCATTTGATTTCACCCGATTTGATTCCGATCGCGGTGAGGGCGCCGCGGTCGGTCAATACGATGGCGGTGTCGCCGTAGATGGCCGGAGTCGGCACATCGGGTCCGATGCGTTCGACCTCCCAAAGCCTCGATTTTTTGGTGATGTCGCCTTTGCCCCCCATTTGAATGCCAGCCACCGCATAGCCCCGGCCATAAGGCACGATAGCAATATCATCCGCAATGGCATGGGAAGCGATAGTTCTCCAGTTCTTGGCGTTGTTTGGATTAAAATTTTTGCAATTCCAAATGATTTTGCCGTTATTCAGGGAATGTCCGGTCAATTGATCGGCTCCCCAGATTACCAGCTGTTTTTCTCCGTCCACCGTCGCCACCAGGGGCGTCGAATAGGAGTCATTGGATTCGACGGGTGCGCGGAGGTTGCGGTCTACCAGCCAGGCTTCTTTGCCCGAATCCTTGTTGAATGCGACGATGTAGGCATCGGCCTTTTTTCCATTCCTGCGTTGGGTCTGCTGCATCACGGCAACGATGAGCAGACCGTCTACCAGCACCGGTGATGTGCCCTCATCCCACCAGTGACCGTCGATGCTGTAGTTCGTTTTCAGGTTGGTTTTCCAGATTTGCTCACCGCCGTGGGTGAGTTTGGCCAGATTGCCGGACTTGAAGTAAACATAAACGCCCGTGGCATCGACCACTGGACTGGAATTGGCGCCGGTGCCGGCACGATTATTGCCCTCAACACCTATTCCAATCTCCGCTTCCCACAGTTTTTCCCCTTTGTTATTGAACGCAATGACCGCGTCGAGACCGTCGTAAAAGCAGGTTAAGTATATGGCATCCCCCCAAATGGCGGGGGTGGATGTGCCTTCACCGGGTATGGGAGCGGACCAGACCACGTTCTTGGAATCGGAAAACTGGCTGGGAAAGGCCTGATCGCCGGTGGAGAGATTGAAGTTGGGTCCTCGCCAGTTGGTCCAATTGGCAAAGAGGGAAGAAGATGCAAAACAGACTGCGAAGATGATACGTCTTGTGCTCATTATGATTGAAAAAGAATTGTTTCTTTTCAGGTAATTGTCAGATTGACACTTTTTCAACCTCGGAGTGTCGATAAAATCACTCTCTAACTACCTACTTTTTATTTATGCAAACTGTCAATTGTCCTAAGAGCTTACCTCTAATTCTAGTACTTGCGCTTACCGGTGTCGTCCTCTCCGGCCAGACGGATCTGGAAACGGTGGACCTCGACACCTTTGAAATCCAGACGGATTATCAGCCAACCGATCTTGTAATCGACCTTTCCAGCTCCATAATCCAGGAAAACTTGCTTGATATCTATGGCGCCACTCAGTTACAGGACCTCTCCGGGCTGGCTCCGAACTTGTATTCCAGCAATGCCGACACGCGGGGTTTTGGGGACGTGATCTCCATGCGAGGGAGCGCCAATACTTTATTTTTCAGTTCACCAGCAGTTGCGCTCTATATCGATGGTATTCCGGCTGGTTCGGTGTCTTCTTATCCGAGCGACTTGTTGAGCATTGCCAGTTTGACCGTGCATTCCGGACCTCAGGTAACTCGATACGGACGCAACGCGCCAGCGGGAATTATTGACATCCAATCTCGTGAACCCGGCCAGCATCAACACACGCAGTTCCAGGTCGATGCAGGGTCTTATAATGCGCTCATTTTCCAGGGGGCTTTGGACGGGCCAATAAACGAAGGTTTAGGCTACAATTTCAGTTTCGCTTTTAGCGAACGGGAAGGATATATGCATGACACTTTTCTGGATCGCACAGCCGATGACCGCCAGGCTCTCAGTGCGCGAGCCAATCTATTTTTTCGGCCCAGTGAAGATGTGCGGATCCGGCTTGGGCTTTTTGTGGAAAGGGCCGACGATGATGCGGCGCGCCTAAGTTCCCTTTTCAGTCCCGACCCTTACGAAGTGACTTTGGACGGAAATGGCAAGACCGTCGTTGACCGCCATCAATTCAACTTCCAGTACCGCAAGGATTATGGGTGGGGGCGATTGGTTGCAACCACTTCCTTCCAGCGCTGGGATCTGGATCCCTCCATCGTCGATCTGGATTTTACCTCCGCTCCCCTTGCAACTTCGTGGGTGTTGTTAGAGGAAGATACCTTCACCCAGGAGGTCTGGGTGGAACCCTTGGATGAAAGCAGCCAAGTGAATTGGAAGGCTGGGTTGTTCTATTTTGATGAAAAGATAAAGGGAGATTTAACCCGCGAATTTTTTGTGCCGCCTAATAATTTTGTGCCCCCCGGATTTGTGCAAACGGAGCGCACGCAGTATGAAGTTGGGCAGGTCAACCTGGCGGCCTACGCCGATGCGGGTATCGCGGTCTCGGATAAGGTCACACTCAATTTGGGCGTTCGCGTGGACAATTTCGGCGCCAGCATTGACCGGACCAAGGAAACTTCCAACAATTTCATGTTTCCCTCTCCTCCCGAACCCGCAGTCGACGGGTCGAAAGAACAATTAAATGGCTCAGCCAGTGGCGGCATGACACTTGCCATTGATGAAGATACAGACATTGTTATTCGGTCTTCCCTGGTTCAGCAACATCATGGATTTAGCGGCTTCACCGCCAACCCGGCAATTATAGCCTATCAGCCCGCCGAAACCTTGGCCAATGAAATGGGCCTGAATTATGCCCGTGAGGGTAGTGAGATCGGTGGCAGTTTATTGGTTTTCTACAACAAGACCGACGATTACCAGATCGAGAGAACGATCCCGTTTTCTACGGATTTAGTCGTGGTCAATGTGGAAAAAGTGACCGCTAAGGGAGTGGAAGCCAAACTAGTTTTTAGTCCGTACCACAATATCCACGTGGATGTACAAGGGGGCTATAACGACGTTTCTTTCGATCGGCACACCGATGCCAATGGTATTGACGTGAGTGGAAATCGCGTTCCCTTAGTTCCCCGATTCACTTTCCGAACTGGAGTGCGTAGCGATTTTGGCAACGGCATTTTTGCCAGCGCCACCTTCACCGCCTTTGGAGACACTTACTACGATGAGCAAAACAGTGCAAGTTTCAGGCAATCTTCATACCATCTGTTAAGCGCCCAATTGGGTTATCGAATGGCCAACTTCTCTTTCACAATTTTCGGGCATAATGTAACCGACGAACGCTTCTATCAAATTATTCTTGCGTCTTTACAGGCGGGAAGCCCCGGGGCGCCCCAGAGATTTGGCTTGCGAATCAACTATACCTACTAGTTTGTAAGGACGTTTTTTTTGTGGAAGCAAGGGATATCTCTGGCTTTGCACCTCTTGGAGTGCGTCATGAAAACTTTTTCTCAGTTGCCTCATATATTTTTCCTGATTTTCGCGGTCTGCTTCAGCCGTCTTGAACTTTCGGCCGCCACTGGTTGGCTGAACTGGCGAGGACCCAATCAGAACGGCGCTTATGATGCCGCTGTGAGCTTACCGGACGAGCTGGATTTGGAAAGTTCCGATCACCGTTGGTCCTACCCGGTGCGGGGTGGTGGAACCCCGGTTATCGCGGACGGCCGATTGTACGCCTTTGGGTATTACGGAGAAACTGGGCCCGTGGAGGAAACACTGCTTTGCCTCGATGCCGAAAGCGGCAAAAAGATATGGGAACACCGCTTCTTGGATTTCATCAGCGACATTATTTACAACCGTTATGGCATCGGAGCCCCCGCCATCGATGAAGAGACCGGAAGTGTCTATGTAAAATCTACCAACGGATTGGTCATGGGCTTTACGGCAGATGGCGTTCCATTGTGGGAACGCTCGATGATGGAGGAGTTTGGAATGCTTACCTTTCCCAACGGGAGAACCGGTGCGCCGGTGGTGGACGGAGACTTGGTAATAATTCATGGTATCACCGCCAACTGGTCGACCAATGGTCCGGCCCGCAATCGATTTTATGCATTCGATAAGCTTACCGGCGATTTGGTGTGGTACAGCACTCCCGGAGTCCGCCCAATTGACAGCTCGTTCTCGACACCCGTCTTTGGCGACCTGGGGGACCAGCGCGTATTTTACGCCGGAACCGGATGCGGCAACGTGGTTTGCGTGAATGCGCGCACCGGTGAACCAGTATGGCGATTCCAGCTCGCAGTGGGGGGCGTGAATTCCAGCATGCAGCTCTATGGCAAAGACCGGTTGATCGCGGTGCACGGCAAGGAGAATGTGGACACGACGACCAAAGGTCGGTTGGTCAGCCTGAAAATTCCAACCGAGTATCCGAGCGGTAAATTGCCCATCCTTTTGGGCCCGGAAGTTGAGGATTGGCGCAACGACGACCACGTAGCCTTCACCAGTTCCCCCATATTGGTGGGTAATCGCGTGTATACCACCATCGCCACAGGTACGCTGGAATGCGTCGATGCCGACACTGGCGAAACGCTTTGGAGCGAAAAACTGGGTCCGGATCAATTGCATGCGTCCCCCGCCTACGCGGACGGTAAAATTTATGTGCCCATGCTGGATGGGCTGACTCACGTGCTCAGACCGTCCGATAGTGGCGGGGAAATTTTGAGCGCTGGAGAAATGGGCGCACCCTGCCTGGGGGGGCCTGCCTTTTACCGCAACCGGGTTTACGTCTTTGCCAAGCAGGCCTTGCATTGTTTTGGCGGCGAGCGGGCAACGGCCAAACCCCAAGCAGCCCAATACAAGATGGAAGAGCCCGGCCCCATCGCCCAGATCCAACTCGTCCCAGCCGAGTTTGCCCTGGCTCCGAATGAGAAGCAGGCCTTCCAGGTTTACGGGCTCGATGCCGGTGGCCGTCGGGTAGGATTGCTAACCGATGAGGCCGAGCTGGCGCATTGGTCACCTCCTGGTGGCAAGCCATCCAAGGTGGATGCTTCCATTTCCGGCAACGTTTTGTCGACCGCTGCGGATGCCAAGATTTCCGTCGGCCATGTTCAGGCAACCTGGAAGGGCCACACTAGTGTGAGTCGCGGGCGGATCGTGGTCGGTTATGGTTATGAGGAAACGTTTGATGCGTTCCCGCTTCCATTGAAGGACAAGGACGGAGTAGCCGTTTCACCGCCTCCTCCCATCTGGCTGGGAGCCGGACCCAAATGGCATATTTTGAAAAACGGAGTCGGCCAGGCTATTGCCAATCGTTTGGAAGTCGTGCTGTGGCAGCGGACCATGAATTTTATGGGTAAACCCGATTTGCACACTTATACCTTTGCAGCCGATGTCATGACGGACGGAACCCGTCGGGTGATGTCAACGGTCGGACTGGTCAACCAGCGCTACCTCATCACCCTCGCGGCCAATCGCCGCATTCTGGAAGTTTCCAGCAACCATGAGCGGGTCAAGGAGTCCGTCCCCTTCCCGGTCAAACCCAATACCTGGTATCATTTGAAGACCCAGGTCGACACCCATCCCGATGGCAGCGGAGTGGTCCGGGCCAAGGCCTGGGAAAAAGGAAAGGAAGAACCCTCCGATTGGACCATCGAGGTCGAACAGGACAAGGTTCACCGTCGGGGAGCGCCGGCTGTCTATGCATTTTCACCGCAAAGTTTGAAACGCGTTTTTATCGACAATCTATCTTTGACCACCAACCACTAGGACCTCAGCAAAAATGAATTTTCGGTCTTTTATCTTTCTCTTTTTTGCAATCGGCCCCTTGCCGCTGGCACAGGCTTCTGACTGGCCCATGTGGGGCCGATCAGCCGATCGCAATATGGTGGGTGATGCTTCCGGTATTCCCAACGAAATTGCCAGCGGGGAATTCTTCCCCAAGAGCGAGGAAATAAACATGGCAACTACCAAGGGCGTCAAATGGGTGGCTAAATTGGGTTCCCAGGCCTACGGCTCTCCGGTAGTGGCCGGTGGAAAGGTTTACTCCGGAACTAATAATGAATCTCCGCGTGACCAGGCCCAACTGGGTGACCGCGGTGTGTTGATGTGTTTTGATGAAGCAAGCGGTGAATTTCTCTGGCAATTGATCGTTCCCAAAGTTGGAGCCGGCAAGGTGAGCGACTGGGAGTACGTGGGCATGTGCTCATCCCCGGCTATCGAAGGCAACCGCGGCTGGGTCGTCACCAACCGGGGAGAGGTTATTTGCTTTGATACGGATGGTCTGGCAAACGGCAATGACGGCGATTTTCAGGAGGAAGCATCCTTTTATTCCACCAGCGGGGAACCGGTGGAATTGACCAATAACTACGCCGATATCCTATGGGTGTATCGGATGCGCCAGAATTTGGCGGTATTTCCCCATAATGTATCCAGTTGTTCTCCGCTGGTTTTTGGCGACTACGTCTATACTTCCACCTCCAATGGCGTGGATTGGTCGCACAAAAATATACCGGCGCCCTTTGCTCCTTCTCTGGTGGCCATCCACAAGGAAACCGGTGAGCTGGTTGGGGAAGAGGTCTCGGGTGTATCCGAAAGGGTATTGCATGCCAGTTGGAGTTCGCCGGCTGCGTCTACCGTAAAGGGAAAACCCATACTGGTCTGGGGCGGGGGAGATGGTTTCTGCTACGGCTACGAAGTTGAGCCCCACATGCATGAAGAGGGATTTCCGGCATTGAAGGAATTGTTTCGCTACGATGCTAATCCTCCCAACTACCGGACCAAAGACGGCGAACCGATCAAGTACGCCACTTACGACGGTCCCAGCGAAATAATCGCAACCACCATTATTCACGATAACAAGGTTTATGCCGCCATCGGGCAAGATCCCGAGCATGGTGACGGAGTAGGGCGCCTCAGTTGCATCGATCTGACCCTTACCGGCGACATATCCGGTAAAGCGATCTGGACCAGTGAGGAAATTGGGCGAACCATTTCTACTGCCAGCGTGACGGACGGCTTAATTTATCAGGCCGAATACGATGGAGATATTCATTGCCTCGATGCCAGCACGGGTGAACACCTCTGGGTGCATGAAACCAACAGCCGAATATGGTCATCCACCCTGGTGGCCGACGGTAAGGTCTTTATCGGGAATGAAGATGGGGAGCTGGTCGTCCTGAAAGCCGGTCGCGAAAAGGAAGAAATTGCCCTCATCGATTTTTATACGCCGATTTATTGCAGTCCCGTGGCGGCCAATGACACCCTTTATTTATCCACCCAAACCCATCTATACGCCATCGGCCGCTAACCCGCATGTCTCACTACCGAGCGAATGCAACATCATCCAATTTTCTACTACGCTGCGGAATGTCGGCCAGAAGGGGTCTACCGAGGAGCGGATGCGACGACACCTCAACGAGCAACGCGAGAATAACAACCTTGAATCGGTTAACTCCGCATGCTTCGTCAAGATTACAAGGAATGACCCCGACGGTACTGGTATGAAGCCAGTTTAGTTACATTATGAGCAAAAAATCGTTAATCGTAGGCTTTTTGATCCTGCTCTTTTTCCTTCATCAGGACTTCTGGCTAAGAAATGATCCATCTTTAATCTTCGGTTTTTTACCCGCCACCTTGGCCTACCACATGTTCTGGACGATAGCGGCTGCCTTCGGTTGGTGGTGCCTGGTTAAATTTGCCTGGCCAACGCATTTCGAGGAAAATGATTCCGCCACAGCGGCTTCATCTTCCAGAGAAGGGAGACCCGGAGAATGACGCCGGTTGTCATCGTCAGTGTTTACCTTTGTTTGCTGATCATTCTGGGCGTGGTCAGCAATCGTTTCTTTCGCGGTAGTCCGTCGGATTATTTTGTGGCCAGCCGTTCCATGGGTCCGTTCGTATTGTTCATGACGGTATTCGGCACTACCATGACCGCCTTTGCCATGGTGGGCAGTACCGCTGAATCCTACCGGGTGGGAGTGGGCACTTACGGCAAGATCGCCTCCGCCTCGGCCCTGATCCATTCGGCTTCGTTTTTTCTGATTGGGCTGCGGCTGTGGGCGTTGGGTAAGAAGCATGGCTATATGACCCAGATCGAATTTTTCCGCGACCGTTTCGAAAGCCGCGGTCTCGGTTATTTGTTGTTTCCTATTTTGGTTGGCTTGCTGATTCCCTATCTGCTGGTGGGTCTACTCGGCGCCGGAACGGTATTAACTGGAGTGACCCGGGGAGCGTTTCCGGAAACGTTTGCTTCCACCGGTGGATCCATTCCGCCGGCGCTGACCTCAGCCGTGATTTCAGCGGTGGTATTGTCCTACATCTTCATGGGTGGCGTGCGCAGCGCCGCCTGGGCCAATACCTTCCAGACCCTGGTATTTATGTTGATGGGCCTTTTGGCTTTCATCCTCATTTCCACAAAACTGGGCGGGCTCTCCGCGGCTTCGCAAATGGGCGATCCTGGCAAAGCCGTGCGCGTGGGCAATATTTCAGAACTCCAGTTTTTTACCTACTGCCTCATACCCTTGTCCGTAGGTATGTTTCCCCACTTGTTTCAGAACTGCCTCACTTCAAAATCCTCCAGGAATTTCAAGTTTATGTTGGTCGCGCATCCCATCAGCATCATGATCACCTGGATTCCTTGTATCCTGATCGGTTTCTGGATGACCGGTGCAATAATACCCGGATCGGAAGCGCGCATAATTCCCGAAGCTGCCAGTCCGAATGCGGTCCTGGGAATTGCCGTGGGCAAACTTACTACGCCAATTATTTCCGGACTGATTACCGCCGGTGTACTTGCGGCCATCATGTCTTCCCTGGACTCCCAGTTTGTTTCGGTGGGCACGATGTTTACGCGGGACATCGTGGTCGATTTGCTGGGCAAGGACCGGTTTTCCGATGCTGCCATGGTATGGCTGGCCCGGGGGTTTATTTCCTTTATTGTTCTGGTAACCTTTCTCTTCAGCCTGGCCGAACCCCGGCAGGTATTTACCCTGGGTATTTGGTGTTTTAGTGGATACGCCAGTTTGTTCCCCCTCGTGTTTGCCGCCATTTATTGGAAACGAACCACCAAGGCCGCAGCCTACCTTGCTGTGCTGTTGACCGCCGTGGTGTGGTTTCTCCTTTTCCGCGCTTCAGACTATGGCGCCAACACCGCTTACCTGGTGGGGGGCATGATGCCGGTCGTATTTATGTTCGCAACCTGTGCATTGACTTTAATCGTTGTTTCGCTGGTGACCAAGGCGCCTTCCGATCGAACGCTAGTTAAATTTTTCCCCGCAAAATAAGCGATGACTCCCACTCTTGATATCGAATTTGCCCAAGAAGCTTTGGATGTCCACACTCGCGAGATGATTGCCTGGCATTTCTCTGTGGAGACGGGCTGTCCCTACTGGCTGGATTGGGCCTCCTCGGCCGGTTGGAATCCCATCGAGGAGGTGCAATCGTTTCAGGACGTTCTGAAATTTGATCACTTCGATGACGAAACGCTGCGCAAGGAGATGCCGGAACGATTCATTCCCCGGGTCTATGCGGACCGTCCCTACAATGTTTTCGAAACCGGTGGAACCACCGGCATGCCAAAACAGCGCATTGGCTGGGACGATTACAAGAAGGATTACGAGGAATTCAGCGACCACTACAGCGATGATTTTTTTCCCAGGGGCGCCAACTGGCTTATGGTTGGGCCAACCGGACCACGTCGTTTGCGTCTGGCTATCGAGCATTTAGCCAACTACCGGGGCGGCGCCTGTTACTTTGTCGATCTCGATCCACGCTGGGTAAAACGCCTGATTTCCCGGGGCGAAGTTCATTCGGCTCGGCAGTACCAGGAGCACGTCATCGATCAGGCATCCGCCATTCTGCGGCATCGCAACATTCAGTGCTTGTTTACCACGCCAAAGTTGCTGGAAAGCTTGGCTGAACGCATGTCGCTGGTTAAAGCCGGTCTGAAGGCCTGCTTTGCCGGGGGAACCACCATGACACCTCAATACGTGCGTTTTATCAACGAGGAGGTCCTGGAAGGTCAGATCAATTTCGCCCCTACCTATGGCAACACCCTCATGGGATTGGCTATCAGTCGTAAACTGAAGCCGGAAGACAAGTTTAGCCTGACCTATTACGCCCCACAACCGCGAGCCGTTTTGCGGGTGGTCAATCCGGATAATCCGGACAAACTCGTAAATTACCAGGAATATGGAAGGGTGGAACTAACCACCATGACCAGGGAATTTTTTATGCCCCGGTTTCTCGAGAGAGATGAAGCCGTTCGCCGTGGTCCATGCGATGAGTTCGCCTGGGATGGAGTGGGGGACGTTCGTCCCTTTCGGTCGGGGTCCAAGTCGGTCATTGAAGGCGTATATTGATGAGTCGTTATAAATTAATGAGAGGAGCGGACGTCTTCGAGGAAAGGGTCCTCTTGGATAAAGGGGTCAAACCTTCAATCCTGCATTGGCATGCACGATTGCAAGGAATGACCCCGAGGCCGCATTTGCTCGGTAGTGAGATTTTTGGCCTACCGGTAGGTTTGATTTCAATCGCGAAGTAAGATGGTTGATCCCTTTGTATCCAGGTCTTCTCCAAAACTGGTTTTTGGCAACGGTGTTTTGAAAGAACTTCCGGCTTGCCTGAGGGAACTGGGAACTTCATCCGTCTTACTGGTAACCGACCAAGGAATTGTCCGGGCTGGACATGCGGAAACAGCGCGTTCGCTTTTGCAGGCCAACGACATTCCCGTTTCGGTTTACGATGCGGTTCATGAAAGTCCGACCGAGTCCGATTGTGCCGATTGCTGTGAGTTTGCTAAAGGGGTCGACTTCGATTGTATCGTTGCGCTCGGTGGCGGCAGCAGTCTGGACACGGCCAAGGCCTGTAATTTTCTTCTGACCAACGGGGGGAGGATGAGCGATTATCAGGGATATGGAAAAGCCTCCAAACGCATGCTTCCCATTATCGCCATCCCCACCACCGCCGGAACGGGAAGCGAATGTCAATCCTACGCCTTGGTCAGCAAGGACGGCAGCGGCGAGAAGATGGCTTGCGGGGATCCCAAAGCTCTGGCTAAGGTCGCCATTCTCGATCCCGATATATCGGATACGCAACCGCGACCGGTAGCGGTTCAAACCGGTATCGATGCCTTGGCGCACGCTCTGGAATCCGCCGTAAGCAGCAATAGAACAGAACTTTCATCCCTCTATTCGGAAGCGGCCTTTCGACATATTTCCCGGGCCATCGGAGATATCATCGATGGACATGTGAAAGGGGATGACCGCGGCCATATGTTGCTGGGAGCAGCTTTAAGTGGTCGGGCCATCGAAAACAGCATGCTGGGCGCGGCCCATGCCTGTGCGAATCCACTAACGGCCCGGCACGGTGTAATTCACGGGCGAGCGGTGGCCTTGATGTTGCCCCCCGTCATGAAATTTAATGAGGCTAATCGGGATGCGGCTGGAATTTATTGCCGTTACTCGCAAATCCTGCATGAGACCGGTATCAGCTCCCAACCCTTGATCGAGTGGGTGGCTGAGCTGGTTGGCAGAATGGAGCGGCCCGAATTTAGAGCTGATGAGGCAGAGATAACAGAATTGGCATCTGCAGCAGCGAGCCAGTGGACGGGTCAGTTTAATCCCAGGCCTTTGGAAGTGGGAGATTTTGTGGATTTGTATCGAGTCGCCATTGCGCTGCTGGAACCCGCCTGAGTCACTTACCATGTTGAATTTAAAGGGAATGCCTGCGAAAGGTTTAACGTTAGTCGGCCTGCTTCTGGTCTCCGGTTGCGGGGAAACGGATACGGTCCTCAATGAGGGTGTAGAACGGCCCCCGGATGGACGGGAAACGATCTGGTCCATGACGCGGGGTGGATCGGACCTTAGTGGAAGAATTGCGGTGGACGTTCCGAAAAATCCAACCATAAAGTGGACCTTTGATGCTGAAGAAATGATTACCGCGGAAGCCGCCATCGCCCATGGTCGCGCCTATGTCGGCAATGAATACGGCGTGCTCTTCGCCATCGATAACCGGACGGGAAAGCAGGTTTGGAAGTTTACCACGGAAGATGCCATTACCGCAGCTCCGGCGGTAAGCGACTCGGCTCTCTTTCTTCCCTCTAATGACGGAAAACTCTATGCGCTCGATCCGGAGTCCGGGACCGAGATTTGGCAATACGGTACCGGTGACAAGATTAGCGCATCCCCGGTATTAGTGAATAATCCAGTGGGCGGCCATCCTTGGGTACTGATAAATGGATACGATGGCACGACCCGTTGTCTGGATGCGAAAACGGGTGAGGTCGTCTGGAAATACGAAACCGAAGACTTTATCAACGGTTCCCCGGCAGTGGTAGATGGACGTTTTGTGGTATTTGGAGGTTGCGACGCCCAGCTTCACGTGGTCAACCTTGCCAATGGTTCTCTGGTGCGCATGATTCCGACCGAGGCGCAGATTATTAACTCCATTGCCACGATGGGCACGATGGCGTTTTGTGGAAATTATGCCAATCAGACGGTGGGCTTCGACATCACGGAGGGCACAGTAGCTTGGATTTATCAAGACAAGAACCTGCCCTTCTACAGCTCACCCGGTGTGGGTGAGGATTTGCTTTTTATTGGTTCTCGGGACAAACACCTTCACGCCGTTGACCAAGAACTGGGGGTCGTGGCATGGAAATACAAGACCGGCGCCCGGGTGGAGGGATCGCCCATCGTATTTGAGGATGCGGTGGTCTTTGGTTCGGACGACGGCCGTGTTTATGCCTTAAAACTGGACAGTGGCGAGGAGATTTGGAAGATGGACATTGGCGAAGGGCTGACCGCCTCGGCCGCTTTTGGTTATGGAAACATAATAATCAGTGGTGAAGACGGAACAGTTTTTGCCATCGGGAATCCCTAGTGTGATGTCCCAGAAATTCCTTATAATAATACCGCAGCGATTTTTCTGCCTCATCAAGGCGGCGCAGGTCGCTTGGGCTTTTGGCCCTGGCGACCTGAGCAAACGCCGATCGGTCGAAAAAGCGGGCGGCCCGCAGGGCGAGGTGGCATGGACCACCCTGGCGGCGTTCGCTTTCCAAACCAGGGCCTTCAGGCCCGTGCTGCGAAAAGCAGCCTTGCCAGGCCATTCATGGCACGCTGGTATTATTCAAGTTATTTCTGGGAAACCACATTAGAAAGCAAACCCGGCAAGTATAACCAATTTACAATATAACATCGTGGGAACAGAAAATCAGGAAACTTCAAAGCGTGCGAAGACCTCCACGCTTGCTGGAAATTACTTTATATCCAACTACCCGCCTTTTTCCTACTGGTCCGAGGACCAGATCGTGGAAGCTGAGATTGCATTGAACTCTGAGCCGGATGCAGGGGTCAAACTGGGGCTGTATCACCACATTCCATTTTGCCGAAAACGTTGCCACTTCTGCTACTTCCGGGTATACACTGATAAGAACGCCAGGCAGATCCGGGAATACCTGGATGCAACAATCGCGGAATTGAAAGCGATAGGAGAGCGACCCTTGATAGAGGGACGTAAACCCCACTTCGTCTATTTTGGTGGTGGAACACCGTCTTATCTATCGGCCAAACAACTGGGGGAACTGACCAGCCAGATGAAAGCAGTTCTCCCTTGGGACGAAGCTGAGGAAGTGGCCTTCGAGTGCGAACCCGGCACGTTGAATCCCGGCAAATTGACCGCGATCAAGGATATCGGGGTGACCCGCCTGAGCCTGGGGGTGGAAAACTTCGATGACCACATTCTGGTTATCAATGGACGAGCCCATCGCTCGCCGGAAGTATTCCAGGCTTACGAGCGCGCGCAGGCGGAGCAGTTCGACCAGATCAATATCGACCTGATTGCCGGCATGCTGGAAGAGACCGAGGAAAATTGGCAGCGCAACATCGAACAAACTATCGATTTGAGGCCAGACAGTGTGACGATTTACCAGATGGAAATACCCTACAACACGGGGATTTACCAGGAGATGAAAGCCAGTGGAAAGTTGGAAGCTCCCGTGGCGGACTGGGAAACCAAGCGGCGTTGGGTAAAGGAAGCCTTTGCCGCACTTGAAGGCGTCGGTTACACCGTTGCCAGTGGTTATACGGCGGTGCTCAATCCGGAGCGGACCAAGTTTATCTACCGGGATGAATTGTGGCGTGGCGCCGATTTGATCGGATTGGGGGTAGCTTCATTTTCGCATGCGGCTGGCGTCCATTTCCAGAATCTTACCGAGATGGAACCCTACCTGGAAGCCGTGGCTGGAGGTGGGCTTCCGATCAAGCGCGCCTTCCGCACATCGGCTGAAGAACGCATGATTCGGGAGTTTATTTTGCAAATGAAACTGGGTCGGGTGGAAATCGATTATTTCAGGGAAAAATTTGGTGAGGATGTGGCTAAACGGTTTGCAACCCAACTCGATAGCCTGAGCGAGCAAGGTTTCCTGAAAGTTGAGGACCAACAGGTGCTTCTCCAGCGCGACGGTCTGCTTTGCGTGGACAATTTACTGCACGGTTTTTTCCTGCGAGAGCACCGCACTTCCAGGATGGTTTAATTTGGTAATCGCCCTCTTCTGGTTATGGCTGAAGCAATTTTAGACAACATGCCTGCGGCTTTGCGGGAATTTATCGATCATCCCTGTGAGTTATCGATGGAGTCCTTTCTGTTGGTGGGGTCGGAAGAGGTCCCCGAGCCACAGCAAAGTCTCTTGTGCCACACTTTCGACATGACTTCGACCTTATCAGATTTTCATGGCAGCGCTCTGCAGGTGGAAATGCTGCAGAAAAAGAAGCTCAAGGAAACCTACATCCGTGAGGTCTATTTGCGGACTGCCTATTCGGGAAAAATCGTCGAGTACGGCGTTATCGGCATTCTATTGAGTAGTTTCAAACCCGAACAAAGGAAGCTTATAGAGCAGGATAGGGAACCCCTGGGAGGATTACTGCACCAATTTAAAATTGAATTTACCAGTGCTCCGATTTGTTTCTTTCGCCTGAACGAGGACGCCGTTACCCAAAATCCAGTGGCTGGATTTGGTCAGAAAAAGTATTACGGGAGATTCAATAAATTAGCCAAACCGAGCGGTCGGACCCTGGCTTGGATCATGGAAATCCTGCCCGGGACCCAATAACCTCAAAGGGAAAGGGGCGAGCTGAATCCTTGGTGGGGCCTCTTGACAAATCATAGCGACGAAAAAAGCTAAACCCTATGGCGAATTCTAAACAAACAGACGTGGTAATTATCGGGGGAGGGCCCGCCGGTTCTACCGCTGGTGCGCTGTTGGCGGAAAAAGGATGGGATGTCGTAATTCTGGAGAAGGAAAAATTTCCCCGTTACCATGTTGGCGAGTCCCTCATGCCTTACTGTTACTTCACCTTTGAGCGGCTGGGCGTGCTCGATAAAATCAAGCAATTGGGGTACGTCAAGAAGCTGAGCGTCCAGTTTGTCGGTCGCAATGGGAAAGTCTCCACCCCCTTTTATTTTTTTCAGCATTTCGATCATCCAGCGGCCACGACCTGGCAGGTGTGGCGGCAGGAGTTCGACCTGATGATGCTGGACAATGCCCGGGAAAAGGGCGCCGAGGTGCGGGAACAAATTAAGGTTACCGATTTTCTCAAAGACAACCATGGTAGCGTCAACGGCGTCAGGGCAAAACCCGCTTCCGGTGAAGCGATTGAAATTAACGCTCGCTTGGTCATGGATGCCAGCGGACGGGATGCGGTTTGGATACGCAAATCGGGCTGGCGTAAATGGGACCCGAAGTTGAAGAAGATTTCCATCTGGACCCTGTTCAAAGGCGCCAAGCGCGATCCGGGTCTGGATGAAGGTTCTACCACGGTGGCCTACCTCGACGGCAAGGGCTGGTTCTGGAATATCCCCCTGCATAACGATGTGGTGAGTTCCGGTATCGTGGCGGAGCGGGATTACCTCTACCGAGACACGCGCGACCCGAAAGAAATATTTGAGCGGGAAATTAGAAATAATCCCTGGGTGGAGGACCACCTTTTGCCCGGCGAGCAGTTCGGGGAGTATTGGGTGACCGGTGAATTTTCCTACCGGGCCGAGCACTGTGCAACCGATGGGTTGGTGTTAATCGGCGATGCTTTTGCCTTTCTGGATCCGGTATTTTCTTCGGGAGTTTTCCTGGCTTTGAAAAGTGCAGAAATGGCCGCTGACGCTGCCGACCTCGCCTTGAAGGATGAGGGCCCCGTCCTGGCGCATTCGTTTTCTGAATACGGAGAACGGTTGTGTAAATCTATCGAAGTTATGCGCAAAGTCGTTTATGCGTTTTACGATGAGCAGTTTAGCTTTTCGGAGCTCATTCGCGCCCACCAGAACTTGAGGGGGGCCTTGACCGATTGTCTGATAGGCAAACTGATGGACGAGGACTACCTCCAGCTGCTGGAGGCAATGAAAGAATTTGCTCAAATACCTGATTCGCTGGCGCATGGTCGAGCCCGGGTAAATACATCGACTATTGGATGACGAGGAGTTGGTGTGATGTCTCAGAAATTCCTTATAATAATACCGCAGCGATTTTTCTGCCTTATCAAGGCGGCCCAGGTCGCTTGGGCTTTTGGCCCTGGCGACCTGCGCTAACGCCGATCGGTGGAAAAAGCGCGCGGCCCGGAGGGCGAGGTGGCATGCAACACCCTGGCGGCGTTCGCTTTACGCACAAGGGCCTTCAGGCCCGTGCTGCGAAAAGCAGCCTTGCCAGGCCCTTCATGGCACGCTCGTATTATTCAAATTATTTCTGAGACATCACACTATAGTTTTAGCATGTGAAAATCACCTTCCTCACACCCGGAACCGGCAGCTACTACTGCGGCGCCTGTATGCGCGACAACGTTCTGGCCAAGGAGTTGTTCCGCTTGGGTGAGGACGTGACCATCCTACCCATGTATCTTCCTCTGGTGCTGGACGAGGAGGCGCTGCCGGGATTGGAGGAAACTCCGATTTTTTTCGGCGGAATAAATATCTATTTACAGCAAAAAATGGCGCTGTTTCGGAAAGCGCCGGCCTGGATGCGCCGGTTGCTCAATTCGGCCGGTTTATTGCGTTGGGCAGCAAAACACAGTCACATGACGTCGGCCAAGGAGCACGGGGAGATGACCCTGCAAATGCTCAATGTCGAAAGCAGCGGTTTTCGGAGTGAATTGGATAAGTTAATCGATTGGCTGGAGGTGGAAAAACCGGAACTGGTTTGTTTGTCCACCGCCCTGCAGGCCGGTATGGCAGAGGAATTGAAAGCCAGGTTAGGAGTGCCCGTAGTTCTCTTTTTTCAAGGGGAGGATTCTTTTCTGGACAGTCTTCCCGAACCTTATTTGAGCCAGTGTTGGGCTAGGTTGGCCGAGCGGTTGAGTGTTTTGGATGTTCTACTAGCACCAAGTCATTTTTATGCCGACTATATGGGCGAGCGCCTCGGTCTCGATGCCGGATCCATTCGGGTCATAGCTAACGGGCTCCATCTCGAAAGTTATTCGGCAACCGATCCGGGGTGTGCTCCGGCTATCGGTTACCTAGCCCGTATGTGCCCGGTAAAGGGCCTGGAGCAATTGGTGGACGCTTTTATTTTCCTGAAGAAGGAATTTGGCCACCGGGAGACGCGGCTTAAAATTGCCGGATCCTTGACCGCGGGCGACAAACCCTTTGTCGCCAAATTGAAGCGACGTTTGACCGAAGCGGGATTGGGTCCATCAGTGGATTGGAGGCCCAACCTGGATCACCAAGAGAAAGTGGATTTTTTGCGCAGCCTCTCCGTCTTTTCCGTACCGGCCACTTATCCCGAAGCTTTTGGGTTGTATTTAATTGAAGCCATAGCTTGCGGCGTGCCGGCGGTACAACCGCGGTCCGCTGCTTTTCCGGAAATCATGGAGGCAACAGGCGGAGGCCTCTGCATAGAACCTGGCGATACGGAAGCGTTGGCCCGGGCCTGGCATGAGCTGCTGCGGGACGATGCTCGCCGGAAGGAAATTGGCCGGGTGGGCCGCGTCAATGCCTTGGAAAAGTACGAAGCCCGAGTGATGGGCAAAAAGTTTCTCGCGTTGACCCGGCAGCTCACGGGTGCAGCATCGGCAAGCAAGAATGGAAATTCCTGAGCAGTTTCACTTCGAGTATGAGCGGCGGGTCGAATTTTCCGATACCGACATGGCCGGAATCATGCATTTCGCCAATTTTTTTCGATTTGTGGAGTCGGCCGAGCACGCATTTTTCAGGTCTATCGACTGGTCTGTTCATTCCGCCGATGGCGACAAACGTGCCGGATGGCCTCGCATCAATGTGTCCGGCGATTTCTTTAAACCGGCCCGCTACCAGGAGGTTTTGAAGGTCCGTCTTAGGATCGAGGAAATCGGCAACAGCAGCTTTCGCTATGGATTCTTCGTATTTGGCCAGGGTAGTTCCGACGATCAACCCATTGCAGTGGGAAGTTTTACCAACCTATACGTGGAGCTCGATCGGTGGACTGGCAAAATGAGAAAATGCCCCATACCCAGTGAGTTGAGGAAATTGCTGGAAGAGGCAGCCGCATCCCATATCTGATTCACCTCGGGGTCAAACCTTGTTTCGATCCGAAGGCGACACGCCAAGCCATCGTGCACGCCCGTCGGGGTCATTCCTTGAATCGTGCACGCCCGTCGGGGTCAGTCGTTGATTTTTGACATGTCTCCATGTTGAAAATAAATGCCTGACCCCTTCTCACTTCTTAAGGTAGGGCTCGATCGCCGAGCGAGCCGTTGTGAAAACGGCGGTTTGCGGCGAAACCGCCCTACCCAGTCAACTGATGCAAGGTTGTTCTTCTGCGCTTCGCTTGTTGAGGTGTCGTCGCATCCGCTCCTCGGTAGACCCCTTCCTCCGCGACCCCTTTGGTCCTCTTGGCCGGTGGAGATTTTCCCCTGCTCGCGATTTGTCCTTTATCCTCAGACCTTTAGTTGTAAATTGTGTCCATATGAACTGGTTTTATTTCGCATTAATCACCGTGGTCTCCTGGGGGCTTTATGGAGTCTTCCTTCACAGTGGAAATCTCGCCATGGACGATCCGGTGTTCGGGCGCTACAAAGCATTCCTGGTGGTGGGCATTGCCTATGTTATCGTGGCGGTATTGGCGCCTATTGTCCTGCTGAAAGTCCAGGGAGGCAATTTTGTGTTATCCCCCAGGGGTTTTTGGCTGTCGTTAATCGCCGGGACGTTGGGAGCCATCGGCGCGCTGGGCGCCTTATTGGCTTTTGGCGCCAAGGGTTCTCCGGCGGCGGTCATGTCCATCGTCTTTGCCGGCGCCCCCATGGTGAACGCCATCGTGGCAATTTCCCTGCATCCGCCCCAAGGCGGCGTTACGGCGGTGCCCTGGCAGTTTGTTTTGGGAATTCTCCTGGCCGCGACCGGTGGTTGCCTGATAATGCTTTTCAAGCCGCCTCCGGCAAAAATTGCCGCCGCTCCCGTCGCACAGGTTCAATCCGCTGATTCTGGTTTGGAGTAGTCGTGGCTACGGAGCTCCAGAAACGGCAACTGGAATCTTTAAACGGTCTGATTAAGGAGATCGTTCCGCACAACCGGTTTTATAACAAAAAGTTAGGTGAAGCCGGAGGACTGGACGGATTTGAATCTTTGCGCGACTTCCGCAACCGCATGCCGTTTACGACTAAGGACGAACTGGTCGAGGATCAAGCCGAGCATCCGCCTTATGGTTCACTACTGACTTACCCGCTATCGCGCTATACCCGGTATCATCAAACCAGTGGAACCAGTGGAAAGCCCTTGGTATGGCTGGATACCCGGGAAAGCTGGCAGTGGGTTGTGGATAACTGGAAACCAACTTGGCTGGCCGCTGGGGCAAAGGCCGGCGACGCGGCCTTATTTACGTTTTCATTTGGGCCATTCCTGGGATTTTGGTCAGCTTTTGATGCGGCAACTCAAATGGGTATGCGCGCCATTCCGGCCGGGGGTATGGGCAGCGTGCAACGATTGCGATTTTTGATGGTTCAAAAACCGCGATTCCTTTGCTGCACCCCAACGTATGCCCTGCGGTTAGTGGAAATAGCCGGCCAGGAGGGCTTGGACTTGGCGAAATCGGGGGTGGAATGGATTATCGTGGGTGGGGAACCGGGAGGTAGCATAACGGAAATCCGCCAGAGAATTGAGAAGGGTTGGAACCCCGCGCGCGTGCTCGATCACCACGGAATGACGGAAATAGGGCCGGTGACTTTTGGGGATAGGGAACACCCCAACGTGCTGCGGATAGTGCACGAATCCTATTTTTGCGAGGTTGTGGAGCCCGCTACAAACGAACCGGCAAAAGAGGGTGAGGAGGGAGAACTCGTCTTGACGACCCTGGGCCGGGAAGCCTGTCCATTGCTGCGATACCGTAGCGGGGACATGGTTAAAGCGATCGAATTGCCGGGAGAGGATCCGGCCGCATTTGCGTTGGAGGGAGGAATTATCAGTCGGGTCGATGATATGGTATGCGTGAGGGGGGTGAATCTTTATCCCAGCGCAGTCGATGCGGTGGTTCGCTCAGTAAGCGCCATTGGCGAGTACCGCGTTGAGGTCGATCAGCGAAAAACCATGGCTGAAGTTTTAATCAAATTCGAATCGTTGAATGGAATGGATGATCCCAGCGAGGAATTGCAGGAGAAATTGCGTGATGCCTTTCAAATACGGTTTAATCTGTGTAAGTTGGAAGTGGGCGCTTTGCCGGTTTTCAAGATGAAAGCGCGCCGCTGGAATGTGTTAACTGCTGAAGCATCCGACTAGTGTGGTGTAACAGAAATTCCTTATACACATACCGCAGCGATTTATCGGCCTTATCAAGGCGGCGTAGGTCGCTTGGGCTTTTGGCCCTGGCGACCTGCGCTAACGCTGATCGGTCGAAAAAGCGCGCGGCCCGTAGGGCGAGGTGGCATGAACACCCTGGCTGTGTTCGCTTTTCGCACAAGGGCCTTCAGGCCCGTGCTGCGAAAAGCAGCCTTGCCAGGCCATTCATGGCACGCTCGTATGTGCCAAGTTATTTCTGTTACACCACACTAGTATGATAAAGGCTAGAAACGTCTGCAAAACCTACCAGAGTCCGGCCGGCCCGTTACCGGTGTTGCGGGACTTAAACCTGGAAGTGGGCGCTTCCGAATCAGCTTCCATCGTCGGGCCATCGGGTAGTGGCAAAACCACCTTGCTGAATTTGCTGGGCGCTCTGGACCGACCTTCCAGCGGATCGATAGAAGTGGATGGAAAAGTGATCAGTGAACTGGATGAAAAGGCAGCTGCCCATTTTCGCAACCGCTCGATTGGCTTTATTTTCCAACTGCATTATTTGCTTCCGCAATGTTCGGTATTGGATAACGTTCTGGTTCCGCGATTGACCGGGGACTGGGAGGAATCGGCCAGCGAGACGTGCCAACGGGCGGAGGCTCTTTTGGGAGAAGTAGGTCTGCAGGATCGCATGGATTACCGGCCCTACCAACTCTCCGGTGGCGAACAACTGCGGGTAGCTATTGCGCGGTCATTGATCAATCAACCCAAAATCATTTTGGCGGACGAACCCACCGGATCGCTCGATCCGGCGACCGGTGAGCGCATTGCCGACCTGCTGATCGGTAGCAACAGCGGCAAGAATGTCGCCTTAGTTGTGGTAACCCATAATCTGGGACTGGCCGATCGCATGCAGAAGCGTTACCGTTTGGAAGATGGACGCCTGGTTCCCCAACCGAGTTAGAAGCCATGGATATACGGCGCTACATTTTGCAGAGTGTTCTTCACTATCGCTGGGCTTATCTGGGGGTATTACTGGGCGCAATTCTGGGGGCCATGGTTTTGCTCGGGGCTTTGTTTGCCGGGGATTCGGTTACGGAATCGCTTAAACGCTTAAGCGCTATGCGAACGGGCCAGGCTACCCACTTGCTGACGGCGGGGGATCGCTTCTTTCGCCAGTCTCTGGCGCGCGACTTGGCTGCCGCCACTCGAGCACGGACCGCGCCGGTGGTATTTGTGAAGGGAAGTTCGGTAAATCCTTCGAACCAGCATCGGGTAAACCAGGTTCAATTGGTCGGTGTGACGGACGCCTTCTGGCCAATGGCCCTGGAGCCGGTCGAACTTTCCTTGTCAGCCGACAGTTCCGAGGTTGCCGTAAACGCGTTGGTGGCCGGTCGACTGGGTGTCCGGGAGGGGGATACGGTGATCTTGCGCTTTCAAAAGCCGGGCATTCTGGCCGGCAATGCCCCGGTGGCCGGCGCCGCCAGCAGACTGGTCAGTTTGCGATGCACGGTTAAAACCGTTTTAAGCGATGGCTCTTTCGGCAGGTTCAGTCTTGAGACGACCCAGGTTCAGCAGCCCTCTGTCTTTTTACCCATCGAACTTCTACAGAAGGAATTCGGATTTGAGGATCGAGCCAACCTGATTTTATTTCAAGCTTCCAGTGGTGACGAGAATCTCGAAGCCGCTTTAAATCAGGCGGTGACTTTGGCCGATTATGAGCTGACCCTGGAATGGTTGCAACGGGCAGGCGTCTTCGAACTGAAATCCGACCGCGTATTTATCGATCCCGAAATCGCGGCGGCGGTTCAGTCTGAAATCGCAAACGCACAAACCCTTACTACCTACTTGGTGAATGAATTCAAAGTAGGCGACCGCACTACACCTTATTCAACAGCTACTGCTGTCGAGTCCGGCCTGGCAGACTTTTTGCCGGAGGAATTGGGGGATGGAGAAATCGCGTTCAACCGATGGCTTGCCGATGACCTGAAAGCGGAACTCGGGGATGAGGTGGAGATCACCTATTTTCAATCGGGAGGCGGAGGTTCCATTAGCGAGGTGAGTGAAAAGTTTATTCTGGGGGCGGTAGTCGCCCTGGAAGGTTTGGCCGCTGATCCGGCCTGGATGCCGAATTTCCCGGGAATCAGCCAGTCGGATAGCCCCTCTGATTGGGATCCGGGTTTGCCGCTCGATCTGGGTAAGATTCGCCAAAAGGACGAGTATTACTGGGACGCCTATGGCGGAACTCCCAAAGCTTATCTCACGCTTGCGGCGGGTAAACGGTTATGGTCAACCCAGTGGGGAGACTTTACCGCCATACGATTTCCTTTAAGCCGGAATAGTGAAACAGAACTCACCGCATCAATCCTCAATGCCTTGCAGCCGGAAATGAACCAGATGATGTGGCAAAATTTCGGGGCCGGTGCGCGGGACGCGGCCAAATCTCCGGTGGATTTTGGCGGCCTATTCGTGGGAATGAGTTTTTTCCTGATTTTGGCGGCCCTCGGTCTGGTGGCGATGCTGTTCCAATTCAGTTTGCTCCAGCGCAACCGTGAAAGCGCTTTGTTGGGGTCTCTGGGGTTGTCGGGTATAAAAATTATGCGGTGGCGGCTGGCTGAAGGACTCGTTATCCTGTTGTTAGGTTGTCTTTTCGGATTGCCGCTGGCCGTGCTTTATACCGCTCAGATATTAAATTTTCTGGAAACCATTTGGGCGAGTGATGCCACTTCAGCTACTTTTGTCTTTCATGCCGGAACCGCCACCATGCTTACTGGGATGGCGATCTTTCTATTGCTTTCATTGCTGACCTCGTGGTTGGCGATCCGCAAACAGGCCAGGCAAACTCTATCGGAGCGTTTGGGGGCCAGCGCTGAAGAGGTGATATCACCACGAGGAACCGGGCGCGTAAAGTGGACCGCCGTGGTGGCCGCCTTGATCGGTTTCGGCGCGGTATTCTCATCCGGCTCGATCATGCCGGTGCAAGGGGCCTTTTACCTGGCCGGATTTGCCTTGCTGGTGGCGGGATTGGCGGTATGCCGCTTGGGGCTGGGTAAAAAGCCGGCGCGGAATTCGACTACTGAAATGGATCCACGCTACCTGGCCCGGCTCAATATTTCGGCACGACCATCGCGCAGCCTCACCGTGGTGGGTTTGATTGCCGCGGCCGTGTTCATGGTTTTGTCGGTGGCCTCATTTAGAAAGCACGTGGGCGATGATTGGCGTGAACCGGGAAGCGGAACGGGAGGATATGCATACCTGGTGGAAACGACGGTTCCGCTTTATCCTCCGAGGGATGGTGAGACCGAAAGCTTTGAAATCTTTACCGGCGTCCAATCACAATTGGGATCGGTGGCGCCCATTCGCCGTGGCACAGGTGACAACGCCAATTGTTTTAACCTCAACACCACTGCGCTACCACAACTCTTAGGCGTAGACGCGGAGACCTTGGCCGACCGAAACGCTTTTCACTTGAGCAAACTCAAATCTGATTTGACCGGGCAAGGGTGGGGGATTTTACAGTCCCCGACGCCCGAGGGTTACGTTCCGGCCCTGATCGATGAAACGACCATGAAGTGGGCCATAAAACGAAAGGTTGGAGACCTATTTGTTTATCGGGACGAGAACGGCCGGGATTTTGAGGTACAGATCGTGGGAACGATAAAAGACTCGATTTTTCAGGGTTACCTATTGGTCGACGAGCAGTTGTTTTTGCGGCGATTTCCCTATAATCCCGGCTATTCGATTTTTCTGGTGGATGCAGTGGCGGATGCTGATCTGCATAACTTGAGAAACCGGATTGAATCGGCCGGCGCGGACGCAGGGGCCAGCGTCGGGCTTACGCGAGATATTCTTAAATCTTTTCACGAAATCGAGAATACCTACATTGCCATTTTTAATGTGCTGGGAACCTTGGGCGTTATTTTGGGGAGCCTGGGATTGGCCATTGTGGTGGCGCGGAGCATCCAGGAGAGGCTCGGTGAATTTAGCGTCATGTGGTCCATCGGAATTCCAAGGAAACTGTTAGCCCGGTTGGTATTTTCCGAATACAGCCGGTTGGTTGTTTGGGGATTGGTGGTCGGTGTATCCGCATCCATGCTTTCGATTCTTCCCAATCTGCCAACGCTTCCCGCTTTGCCTACCGCCCTGCTGGTGGCAAGCCTGCTTTTGGGTATCGTATTCCTGAACCTGATCTGCGGTCGATTCGCTTTCACCTGGGCATCTCGTCAGATCGGGAAGCATGGATTTCAAAAGTCATAGGCAGCTCGCAAGTAGTAGAATCCGCCGTTGAAGCCGTAGGGGGAAGCTTCGGGATAAGGAGCGCCAAGAGCTGCGGCCGCTTCCGGATGCGTGTTGCCCGGGTAAGAGTTGAAAAGGTTTTGCCCGCCCAAGGCAAGATGAACGCCATTGTCGAAGGCGTATTCCACTTCCATGTCCACGAGCATCGTCGCGTCGGACTTGGTTTTCCAGCCGGCAACGTCGGCGGTGTATTCAACAAAGTCGCCGTAATAACGCAGGCGGGGTAGTAGCAGGCGCCAGGGTCCCAGAGTGGTGGTGGCGCTCAGGGTGAAGCGAACATTTGGCAATCCGCTCTCCAGTTGGTCGACGCGCACGGCATCCACGAAGTCACCTGCTCTATCGACGCTGGTGTTGCTTAGGTTACTCGCGAAGGTCAACAAGGTTGTTCCACCTTCGTAATCTAGGTGGTAGTCTGCGACGAGATCAATTCCTCGCGTGGTGGTATCGAAGTCGTTGGCAAACCAACTCACGGCGGAGTAATTGTTGGGGTTGTTGATTTCAGCTGGCCAATCTAGCGCGTCGGTTAACGCAATCCGGTCTTTCACCTCAATGTGGTAGTAATCCAAGGTGAGGTGGATATCAGGGATGTGCAGGACCGCGCCGAGGCTGAAGTTAAGGGAAGTTTCTTCCTTCAGGGGTTTGGCCCCCAATACTGCTGGAATTTCACTCTGCGGTAATAGAGCGCGATCACGCAACCCGATGCCACCGCCGGGCAGAGCCCCGAACTCAGTAGTGACATTGCGCACGCTCGCCTGCCCGATGGAGGGTACTCGGAACCCCGTATTGACCGAGCCTCGTAACGCAAAGTCTTCCGCCAATTCCCAACGAGAGGACAGCTTCCCACTGAGGATTCCGTTGAAATCCTCGTGATCCTCATAGCGGAGAGCGACGTTGAAAAGCACATTTTCGGCGGTGTTGGCTTCCAAATCCAGATAAGCCGCATAGCTGCCCCGGTTGGTCGCACCGGCAATTTGAGGAGGGAAGGCTGGAAATCCATTGGAACCCACGCCAAAACCCTGTGCGGCTATGCCCCCATCTCGGCCGTCGACCCACCACGCGTATTCTTCCCCGGCTTCGATCTCAAACTCTTCCACCCGATATTCCAGACCGAATGCGACACCCAACGGAGAATCGAAAAAGTCTACATCGAAGGGTCGGGACCAATCCATGTTCAAGGTGTAGTCCGTCTCGATGTAACTTCCAGGTTCCAGATCGGTCGGAATCGACGCGGGATTGTTTATGAAATCGGGGTGTACAATAGTCTGCGGATTAATGGTGTTTCGCATGTAGAACTCCGTCTTGTGTCGCCCGATGACGGCGCTCACATCGTAGCGCCACCAGCTCTCCAATTCTCCTCGCAGACCGGATGCGATACTCATATCCGTAACGACCCCGCCAAACTGCGGGGTAAATCCTCCGGGAAACTTCTCATTGAAGGCGAAAAAATTCGGGTCGGCGGCCACTACTGCCAAATCGTCCGGGTCAGGAACGAGAACGCCATCGACGTCTATGAGCCTAACGACGGGCACGGTGTCAGGGTCGGGGTTTGCTCTTAAATCAGCCACCCTTATCGTCTCCCCGGGAATTCCCCTGTAAACTCCGCCTCGATTGGTGGGATTGCGGAAGAAAAAACCGCCCTCAACCTCACGTTTTGCGAAACTGGCAAATGCATAGAGCTCAGCGTTTTCGTTTAGTTCCAACCCCAGGTTGGCGAAGGATTTGAAATCGTATTTAATCTCGGGTGAGCCCCAGATTTGCGCGTAGGGGGTGCGAATATAAGGACTGATGTGAGACTGGTTGACATTGATCAGCGCCTCGGCATCCGCACGTTGCACGCTGCGAACGGTGGGGTCGGCGGTGGTGTATTCAAAGCTGAAGTTAGCGAAGCCGCGCCTGGTAAGGGGTTGTCCCAGGTTGGCGGCGATGGTACGGGTGAGCCCGTCTCCTTTATAGAACTCTCCCCAACCAGCTTCCATCGTGCCCCCTTGGGCCTCCTCCTTGAGGACAAAGTTCAGGACCCCGGCTATGGCATCGGAGCCGTATTGGGCAGAGGCTCCATCCCGAAGGACCTCCACGCGCTCCAAGGCGATCGAGGGAATGGCCGCCAGGTCAGGGCCTTGCGAACCGTCCGACACCCCGCCTCCCAAAAAGGAGATGACGGAAGCACGATGACGACGTTTCCCGTTGATCAATACCAGCGTAGCGTCCGGAGGCAGGCCGCGCAGATTGGCAGGCCGGACCAGAGTCGCGGCGTCGCTGATTGGCTGATTGTTGACGTTGTAGGAAGGCAGTATGTTGGAGAGAAGGGAGTCCATGTCCCTGTACCCCTGAATGGAAAGATCCTCTCCGCCAATCATATCCACCGGTAAGGGCGATTCCAGGACGGAGCGTTCTTGGTGGCGAGAGCCGACCACCACAAATTGCTCAAGTTCCACAATCGGTCCGATTTCTTCATCGAGCGCTGTGGTTTCCACCCCTTCCTGTTGTGCCAAAACGCCCGAGAGCGAAATAGCCTGCCAGAGACTACAATACAGAGTAAAATGAGAGAGTTTCATAGAAGTACTTTTTTAAGAAATGAACGCCTGACTTAGTTGGAAAAAATGGGAAATTGTCAAGTAATAGCGAAAGTTTTAGCAGTCCTCATTGTTAGCGGAGACTGCCCGGAGTGTGAGTGTGGCGGACCCGGGGACCGCACGATCAGAAAAGCCCAATGCCTACCTGCCGGTAAGTCGATCAGGGCCATCGCAGAAGCAATAATAGTAAGGTCGTGGAGGAAGGGGTCAAACCTGAATGGTCATTAGTTAGAGCCTGTTCGAAAAGCCTTTCGAGCTGGTGATATAAGGGGTTTCACCATGGACGGGCCAGCCTATGGCTTGCTGGTTTAAGGTTTCATTCTGTCGGCACTGCCGAAAGCGGGTTCTGAGCGGCCAATGGCATGGCCTGCGGCACCATTTTCATATTGGCCGCGGTTTTGAGGCATACTGATCCTGGGGTGCTTCTTTCTCCGAACTGCAAAGCGGTCAGATTCAGGCCGCCTCGACTAGTTGCTCCCCTCGTCGTTTCTTCATCACGATGATGCGGCAACAGTTGTAGGCCAGAACCTTCTCCAGCAGTTCATCCCGTACCGCATCGATGCCTCGTCGGCCGAGTTTGCCAAAGCAAAATCCATCTTTAATCGTGAACATCAGCGATTCCACTGCGGAGCGATTGCGCCGCGCCTCACGATACACCTCACTCTCCCAGTCACCCGGATCGGTCAACTTTTTGCCCTTAGCCCCACTGATACTGATGTCTTTTACCCCCATTGCCAGCACCTCATCGCGTCCCTTCGCCGAGGCATATCCGTCATCGGTGCTGACCAGTTCAGCAATCACACCGGTGCGCTCGATCGAATCGCGGATGGCCGGCACCAGCTCAATGGAGTCTGCCCCATTGCCTTGCCCTACGATCAGGGTAGTGACAAAACCCTTCTCACTGCGAACCAGTTGCGGCTTATAACCGATAACCGCATTGCGGCTGCCCTTCTTGATGTATGCCGCCGATCCGTCCGATAGACTGAGCACTTTCTGGGTAGAGGGAAGCTTCTTATCATTAAAGACTCGGTCATGGCCATATTGGACAACCCGATTGGCATCGGCAATATCGCTTCGGATTTGTTCCCATATCCGCTGCAAAAGCACTCGGCGAGTCGGCGGCAGGGTTTCGATCAACAAGCCCTGTTCAAAACGATTCAGTTGCTCCGCCAAAGAGCTTGCAACCTTCTTGCCGCGCTTGAGCAACCCTCGGTAGTGTTTCTTAAGCTTGCCCCTCGACTTCGGTCGGCCCGCGGCCAGACAAATCTTAAACTGCAGCTTGACCATCTGCTCCAACCAAGTCGGCACCCATCCCTTGCGAAAATCCTCCAGCCCAAATAGGTGCAGCTTTTGCCCCAAACGATGCCCCCGCATCAAAAGACCCGTAAGCATCTTGCCATCAGTAGGCCAACTGCTATTGGCCTTCACCGAGGTGCTGTCCACGGTCAGCTTCTTAAAATCGTCCAACTCCTCTTCGGCTATAAGGGCTATCTGGCGGTCCAAGATCAGCTCGCGCGTGGCATGGGTGAGCAGGTTCACGTTCTCCAGAATCGTCGTCACCGGCGGCATCACAAGGCCCCGACTGTGCAAAAATCCATACAGGCTCATCGACTCGCACAGAAACCGCCGTGCCTGTTTGGTGGTCAAGGACCCGAGAAATCCACGAATCATCAAGAAAACAAACACCGCATAGGCCGGCATCCGCGGTCGGCCAATCCCAAGCTCCAACTCTGTAGCCTCGATGTCGTTGTGCTCGATCTTGAGCGCTGGCAGCTCAGCCGTGCGGCTCTCATAGAACCGGCGATCTGCCAAGCGAAGTTTCTTCTTCTCGCGCGCATGGGCATCCAGATCTTCGTCGATGGCATTGATTATCTCTGGGGAATATCGGGCCAACTTTTCAATTTCATGGAGAAAATCACGAAAGTCTGTGTCCGGAAGCGGCAGAAATAGGTTGCAAAGAGGCGAGTAATCGCTTGTGTTGTGTTTTGTCGCACATGTTGGCATGTTTAGCTCCTTTTTTAACGTAAGTTGTTAAACGCTAGCATGTTGCGATATATTTTATCAAGCCCAAAAGCTGATTTTTCTCAAGTTTTTCTTGCGCTTTTGCACCTCCTTGTGGCCAATCAATACCTTTTCGGATAAGGTCTAGTTAAGCGCGTTTGTAGAGGAATATAGTATGGGCGCCAGCCGGGGTCATGCCGTAGAAAAGTGACGCCTTCCGAAAGAAAAGGGTCAGGTCTTAAAAACTGTATTCCGTTGTACTCCATACACTTTTACAAGACGACTGACCCTGTAAGGCATAACTTTTTACGTCTTGACCCCTTCCTTCTCCGGAAGTCGCTTAACTAAGTGACATTCCCCTTTGACCCCTTCATTTTTTCAATTTAGTTATTCGAAAATGCGGGATCTGAAAGCGTTTTAAGAAATGCAATCAAGGCTCGTTGGTCGGATTCTGATAGTTGGATACCGACTCTGGGATGCTTTGCCAAATTTGGATCAAGTGTATCACTCAAATGAATACCTGAGCTATAATGACGGACTACGGCATCGAGAGTATCCAAACTGCCATCGTGCATGTATGGAGCAGTCAGGGCGACATTTCGTAATGACGGTGTTGAAAATTTGTAGTCGTCTGAACCGATTCCGGTATACTCCTGGCGACCTTTATCCGCACTCGGACTTAGACCATTATTGTGAAACTGGTTATCGGTAAATAGCGCCCCGCCGTGACAGTGAAAACAATCAGCTCCAAAGCGACGCGACCTAGGTTCATACTCGGTCATAAACAATTCGAAGCCTCGTTTCTCATCCTCGGTAAGTATAGCTTTGCCGGCGGCTGCATCGTCGAACCTGGAACGGTATGAGACCAGGCTCAGTAAAAAATTTTCCAGCGCCAGTCCGATATGTTCGCGACTAATAGTTTCGGGAGAAAAGGCTTTGGCGAATAAGGTCTTGTATTGGTTGCTATCCCTTAAACGCTCGATGAGCCGATCAACTGAAATTCCCAATTCATCGGGATGTTCAATAGGGTGAAATACCTGCTCTCTCAGGGATTTAACTCGTCCATCCCAAAAGAATTCGTTTTTCCATGCCAAGTTGAACAAGGGCATGGAGTGGCGTCGAGTGGGGTTTACCCCAACGCCTCTGCTCTTGGTCCTGCTATCGGAAAATGCATGCCCGGGTTGGTGGCAGCTTGCACAAGCTACCTGGTAATTGCTGGAAAGCCGGGTATCGAAAAACAGCGCCTTTCCCAACTCTACGCGTTCTTCAATGAGGGGGTTATCAGCCGGAAGATCCGGCATGGGAAAGTTGCGACTCATTTTAAAAGCATAAGGAGTAAACGCATCCGGCATATCTATGGGTTTTGGCGCTACAACGGACTCCTCTTCCACTAGCTCTGTAATCCTTTGCAGCTGAAATGCTGATGGAATATTTTTTTTAAGCTTTGCCGCAGTCCCGTCATCCGGGTGCGAATGGGTCGAATTACCATCCTCAAGAAATGAAATCGGCGCGGGAAAGTTGAATACTATACCCACATCGAAATTCAGTTCGATCAATGCGTTAGCCGAATCACTAAGCTGCAAGGGCAAACTGACCTGCACTTTGTTTTCATCATTGGCGTAATGGAACACATAACCGCTCAAAGAATCATCCTGGTCATAGTAGCGTCCTTCCAGAGCCATGAATATGTACCCATCAGCCCAGGTCCAGTGGAGGCGGTTAAAATCTGGATTAAGCGGGTGCTTGGCTGGACGCTTGGCCGGATCAGAATGATTGATGTCAGGCGGTAATCCGATACTGAAGCGCATGGCGCGGAAAGCCTCAGCAGGGAGCTGGCAGTTAAAGATCAACAGCCGTTTTCCTAAATCGAAAAAGCCTACCTCCTTTGCCTCTACCCATTGGCCCGACTCGGTTTCGAAGGCTATCTCACTAATGAGAAAAGAGAGCCGTGAAACGGAAAAGCGCTCACCGCTGGCAAGTTGGTAACGCAATGAATCCAAAATTAAAGGACTTCCATCCAGGGTATGGGTTATGGCAATTCGCAGAGGTCTATCTTCAGTTGCCCGAATCATTAAAACCGAGGTAATAATCAATAACAGAATGGATGCTCCCGATTTCACCTCATGATTCCCCCTAGTTGCTGTAACCCCCGCCCACAGCGCTGTCCAGAGCCAAACAATGGTTATAGGCATCCAAAGCTGTCCCGGTCAGTGATGCAATATTCAGCGGATCCTGCTCATTCACGTCATTGGCAGGCGCTCCTATATTAAAAAACTCAAAGGTTGGTGTATTCGCATTGGAGTCGGGATCTCCGAAGATGATCAATTTATAACCCGGAAAATCGTCCACTATGATTGCGCGACCTGGACTGTTACCCGATCGCTCAGCGATTACATACCTGTCCCTGTTGTCGGCGCCATTGAGAATTGGTAAAATGCTATTGGAGCGGACATTTCTGGAGGTAAGATTGGGAACCGAAGCTTGGTCGATACCCGCTAACTCCAGGATTGTAGAAAACATATCAACACAATGTACGAGCGTGTCAGTAGTACTTCCTTTGGGGACCTTCACTAATGGACCGTTCGCGATCATCGGAATATGGATGCCGCCGTTGTATAGGTCACCCTTGGCATTGCCATTTCCAAACGGCGCCTGAACCA
Source organism: Opitutales bacterium (assembly GCA_965250065.1). Taxonomy (GTDB): domain Bacteria; phylum Verrucomicrobiota; class Verrucomicrobiia; order Opitutales; family UBA2995; genus JAABVD01. The sequence goes on along the minus strand of OZ252288.1, from coordinate 2,246,642 downwards.
CTTGGTTTGGTGTTCCATTGTCACCCATCAAAAAGATTTGGGTTCTATTTGGGTTGGTAGATTCAATTAGCCGGCCGATTTCAGTATCGAGCGCCTCCAGAGCTTTTCGATAAAGGTGTTGATTCCTCGATTCGCCTGCTTCCCGGGTCGAATAGCCACCCTCTGGAGCGAGCTCCGCGGGAGGTTCATGAAAAGGCGTGTGGGGCGCATTGAACGCTACCCAAGCCAACCAGGGTCTTCCCGCCGCATCGTTGTTTTCAATAAAGGTAGACACATGATTTACCTGATCAGTGGTTGAATATGTGGTGGTATTGGCAGTGATCCCATTGGAGTTCTTGGACCACCTGAAATAATCGGGAACTCCTCCACCATTGATTCCGTAAAACTCGGGCCATCCACCTCGGCTACTGTAGCCGGTGTTTCCGCCCCCGAGATGCCATTTACCCACTGAAAGCAATGCGTGCGGCGCTCCCATCGTAGTAAATATCTCCGGCAAGGTTATCTCATCCTGTCCATTAGAAAAGAGGTTCATATCCTGGGGGCTTCCAACATTGTGCTGGAAAGGTTGCCTACCGGTAAGCATCGTGGCTCGCATGGGGGAGCAGGTCGGCTGCGTATAGGCACGGGTAAATCGTAGGCCTTCATCCGCTAACTTTATAAGGTTGGGCATATTAGCCAGGTGAGCTTCGGGCAGCGTATTGTCCAGGGGACTCGCGTCCAATCCCCAATCATCCACAATCATAAACAGGAGGTTTGTATGGATCGTGTAGGTTCCATATTGAGATGGTTCCCCGAAATAGGCAGCGGATACGCTGAAATCGCCTACTCCCAAACCATCGATGGGAAAATCAAAGGTAATTTCATTTTTACTGGGCCGGGAGACGTTTGCATTCGCGATGTCGATCGCCTGGCCAGCAAAGGTCAATGAAGTAGGTAAGGTATTTAGATTCGCGGGTCCGCCAGACATCGAAATCGTAATGGACGAAGTATCACCACCTGGATCAGGTGGATCCGTTTCTTCATAATCAAAGCCGGTGTTGTCGAATGGAGCCAGGTTCACCGCCCTCACTCTAAAAAACTGCCGTCCTGGGCGGTTTCCTCCGGAAGCGTAGGAATACTCGACCTCGCTGCCTTCTGCAATCACCTGAGGACCGGTCCCAACCCAGGCATCGTTTTCTCCCAAATCGGAAGAAGTCTGCACCTCGTAAGTCACGCCTTCAACACCTGACCAAACGAGAGTTATTTCATCTTCAGCCGGATTCTCCACTGCGATGGATTGAATCTCCAGAGGGGCTTCCGGCCCGCCTTCAAAAACAGTGGTAACGGTTGCTCCAGACTCATCGCTATGTGGAATGTTATTAACGTTATTTCCCACTGGATCTCCAAAAAACGAGCGACCGATATTGTAAGGAAATTCCGGCCTGCCAGATTCATCGATACAGACAAAATAAGCCCAGATCCCCTCCGGAAACTCGGGCGTCACACAAAAGCGGACATTGTATTCATTGAGGTCGAAATCCACACCCAGAGTTTGCCCCAGGTCACCAAGGTAATCGTTGTCCTCCATGTAACGGCCAAGTGGAAATTGATTGCTTACGTTGGGGCCAATGGCAAAGGAACGATTGCCCGCATAGATGCGTGTCGCCCATGCTGGCCAGGAAGTGCGAGACGATCCGTTGTCGGCAATGTCAGTTCGTATTTTAAAGCCGGAACGCATTCGTCGAACTTCACTTGTAGAATCGAGTGGATCCGCATAACCATACGGTCCATAAACGGGTAAGCCGTCTCGGGACCAGGCCAGCACGGGTGAATGTTTACCATTAAAGTTTTCTGTGTAGGCATTGGTATCGGGATCATATTCCACACTGTCACCCATCTGGTGACGCAAAGCAGGTGGGTTGGCATGATAATGGTACCGCCCCATAGCCTGGTGTGCATTACCAGTGTCAAAGGTTACTCCCTCATTTATAAAGGCATCTCGATTCCAGGCTCCATCGCCTTGTGGGCCTCCGGCATCATTTCCAGTTCTGGAACGGTAGGAAAACGCATCGCGCGAATCAAACATGGAGACGCCGTTTACAAAATACCCGATCGGCCCACCTCCGGTCAAAGTCTTGGAGTTGACCGTAGTTGGATCCACCGGGTTGCGGGGAATTCGGTAAAGTACGGACTGGTTGTCCGGGTAATTGGGAAATAGGTTGGTTTTTCCTTCGTTCAGATACCAGGGTCCCATGATGTGGCTGGCGAGGTTTGTGGATCGAATATACACCCAATCATCGGTGTAGGAAACTTCATGAATCCCTGCATAAGTAGGCGTGGCCTGAACTCCTGCCCCTCGCCTCCAGGTAGTAACCGCATTACGGTTGGTCTCGTCTGCAAGAGTCTCGTATATGCGGGCGTAGGCGCCTGAATAGTCAGTAAACCAGGAGCTCGACCGCGGGTCGGCGCTCAGGGAGATGGAGGCCGACACGAGTATACAAATAACGAAAGTACGGATATTCATCAGATTTCGGCCGACCGCTGTAAATTGTAGCTGTTTCGGACAGCATGGATTATTCAAAGCTGTTGCTAAAGCAATAAACCGGCGATAGTCTCAAAAGGTTACTTCAGTTGCAAGAAAGTCCATCCACCCGTTTTGCCTCAGCGCAAGTTTTTATCCAAAACCTGAATGGCACTCGGTTAAGCACGTTTCCGAGGATTTCCGATGTCGGGGTCATTCCTTGCAATCGTGCATGTCAATGCGGGATTTAAGGTGTGACCCCCTTGAATGTACGTTATGGGGTTGAATCTTGGAAATAGCCACCTAGGCTGTCCCTTCTTTTGGTTACGCAATGAAAACCCAAACGACCCGGATACTCGCTTTCTTGCCTGGTATTGCCGCCTGGATGCTTGCCAAAGCAGCCAGTCCCCAAGCTTTACCGGATGGTCTCGAAGTCGGTAGCCTGGCCGAAAAAATCCAACTCGAATACCCATGACTCTTCGGGCGCTTCTTTTGACTTTCTCTGGTATTTTGAGCCTGCATTCGGGCCTGATTGGCCAGGGCCGGCCCAATATCATTTTCATTTTCACCGATGACCATTGTGAGCAAGCGCTGAGCGCTTACGATCCATCTCGCATGTCCACGCCGAGTATGGATCGGTTGGCCAATGAGGGCATGCGGTTTAGTCGTTGTTACGTGACCAACTCGATATGTGGACCCAGCCGGGCGGTGATTCAGACCGGAAAGTACAACCACCTGAACGGCTTTTTCAGGAATGGTCTGCAATTTGATGGAAGCCAGCAGACATTCCCGAAATTGTTGCGGAAAGCCGGTTACCAGACCGCGGTCATCGGCAAGTGGCATTTGGCTTCTACACCGCGGGGATTTGACCACTACGATGTGCTGGTAGGGCAGGGGCCTTACTACAATCCTCCCATGATTACGGCCGGCGAGGACGGAGAACCGGTTACCTTGCCCAACACCGGTTACACCACCGATGTCATTACCGACAAAGCCCTGACCTGGCTCAAGGCGGCCCGCGATCCCGACAAGCCGTTTATGCTGATGTATCAGCACAAGGCGCCTCACCGCGACTGGAAACCGGGTCCCAAATACCTGAATTGGTTGGATGACGTAACCATTCCCGAACCCGAAACGCTCTGGGACGATTATTCCACCCGAACCGAGGCCGCTTCGAGTCAGAGCATGGAAATAAAAACCCATATGAATGACCGGGACCTCAAACTGGCGCCGCGAGGTAACCTGAATGATGAGCAGTGGGAGGTCTGGAACGCAGCATACGGTCCTAAAAACGAAGCCTACCTGGCCGCGCGTGACAAAATGACGGAAAAAGAGATCATCAAATGGAAGTATCAGCGCTACGTGAAAGACTACTTGCGTTGCGTGAAATCGGTAGATGACGGCATTGGCCGGGTATTGGATTACCTCGACGAAACCGGGTTGGCGGACAATACCGTGGTGATCTATTCCTCTGATCAGGGTTGGTATTTGGGCGAACACGGTTGGTTCGACAAGCGATGGATGTATGAAGAATCGCTCAAGACTCCGCTTTTGGCGCGCTGGCCAGGGGTCATTGAACCGGGCTCGGTGAGGGACGAAATCGTATCCAATCTGGATTTTGCCCAAACATTTTTAACCCTGGCTAACGTCGAGCTTCCCAAAGATATGCAGGGACGCAGCCTGGAACCCTTATTTCGGGGCAGGTCTCCAGAGAATTGGCGCACAGTATTTTACTACCACTATTACGAAAACCCGGGGGCCCATAACGTGGCCCGTCATTACGGAGTAACCGATGGCCGCTATAAGTTGATTCACTTTTACCAGTTGGAGGGACGTGAAATCGATGACTGGGAACTTTACGACCTGGAAAACGATCCCAATGAGCTGAACAATCTCTATGGGCAACGGGAATATGCCCAGGTCCAGCGGCAAAAACTGAATCAAATAAAACGCCTGAGAACCCGCTTCCAGGTGCCGGAAACGGATCCCGCCTTCCAACGGAGGCGTCGTCCATAAAGCAAGCCCATCGACAAACCTGAAGAAGATTTATTATCACATCAATCAACCCCATAAATGGAGAACTCTAAATTATGAAAATTCTATCCGCATTTTTTTTGGCCCTGTCTTTCATACCCTATTCCGCTATGGCTGGTGGATTAAGCGTAGGTAGTGGAGTGACCGCGTTTTCCGCCAATGACGATAGCGGCAATCTCTGGCAATTATCCGATCACCTGGGCAAGAAGAACATCGTGGTGTATTTTTACCCGGCAGCTATGACGGGAGGTTGCACCAAGCAGGCTTGCGCCTACCGCGATGCCTCGACTGGGTTAAACGACCTTGACGCCGTGGTGGTGGGAGTGAGTGGAGATTCCGTAAACGGCCTGAAGCTTTTCAAAAAGGCCAATGGCCTCAACTTTACCCTGTTGTCCGACGCGAGTGGCGGCATCGCCAAACAATTTGGAGTATCGACCCGCAAGGGTGGATCGATTGAACGCGAGGTAGCCGGTGTCATGCACACGCTTACCCGGGGGCTGACCACCAACCGCTGGACCTTCATCATCGACAAGAACGGAAAGGTCGTTTATAAGGACGAGGCGGTAAAAGCCACCGAAGATACCAATAACGTTTTGTCCGCCTTGAAGAAGCTGGGTTAGTCGACTACGGGGTCATTCCTGATGGCACTAAGTTAAGTGACTTTTCGAACATTTGACTACCTCGGAAAAGGAAGGGGTCAAGACGTAAAAAGTTATGCCTTACAGGGTCGGTCGTCTTGTAAAAGTGTATGAAGTACAACGAAATACAGTTTTTAAGACCTGACCCTTTTCTTACAGAAGGCATCACTTTTCTACGGCATGACCCCGGCTGGCGCCATACCTTATGCCCTCAAAAACCCCTTAACTAAGCGCCATTGAGGTTTGACCCCTTCCCCCGCGACTAATTGGCGCTAGCCAATCGCTTGGCCTTCCGCTTCGCTTCCTGTATCAGGTCACTGGCCGCCTGAAGCTTGGCTACGTGGCCGTACATGATTTCTGGACGGTGGCGATTCTGAAAGGCAACCAGGGCGGTGTCCTTGGACGTTATCATCCAGTCTTCCAAAGTTGCGTGCAAACTGTTCAAGGTCTCCGCATATTTCGGAACGTCAATCAGGTTGTACAAGCAATCCGGATCGTTTTTTACATCGTATAGTTCCTCCACGACCCGGTGGTCGAAGAGGTGGAGGCGCTCTGCCATTTGCGGGTCGGTCGCGGCGTATTCGCGCATCTTACTATAAGAGAGGGTACCAGTGGTGGCGGTTTTGAATTTGTTCAGGCCGTCCGACCAGGGGTTAAAGAGGTAGAGAAAACGTTTGGTCTGAACTCCGCGCATCGGGTGACTTCCACCGCCGACGTTTTCGTTGTATTCTTTGATGATATGATTTCTGCCTTTTTGTTTTTTGCCTTCCAACAAGGGTAAAAAGGAACGGCCGTCGAATTTGTTGGTGGGTTTGATACCGGCTATGTCCAGCAGAGTTGGAGTCAGGTCGACGGCGGAGATCATGTGTTTATCATCGACGGTTCCGGGCTCTATTTTTCCGGGCCACCGGACCAGCCAGGGCGTGTGGGTGCTGTGGTGGTAAAGCGCGGTCTTAGCCCAGGGCAGGGGCATGCCGTGATCGGAGAGAAACATAACCACCGTGTTTTTAGCCTGGCCCGACTCTTCCAGGGCCCGCAGAACTTCTCCCACACAATCGTCGGCCCGGCGGACGGACATGTAATAATGGGCCAGCTCGAGTCTCACCGCCGGATCATCAAACAAGAATTGAGGAATTGGCACTTCTTCGGGCGTGAAATATTTCGAGGGTTTGTGGGGGTCCTCGAAGATTTTTTGCCTGCCGCCCATACCGTAAAACGGCTTGTGCGGATCGGACACGTTTATGTTCAAGTAAAGCGGCTTACCGGCAGCCATTCCGGCTTGGATGCCCCGCTTGGCGGCACGGTAATAGGAATCCGGATCCTTAATATGCAGTTTCTTGCCATTTTCCTGGTCCAGATTCAGGTCCCAGGCATAGGGTGTGTAGGGGGTGGAGTGGCTCACTTTACCAAAGATGGCGGTGAAGTAGCCACCGGCTTGCAGGAGGTCGCTCAAGTGCGGGTAATGCGGATTCTTGTTTTGGTTAAATCCCAGAACGCCGTTGTTGTGCGAAAACAGTCCGGAAAACATGACATTGCGTCCGGGCATGCAATTGCCTACCTGGACATGGGCGTATTGAAAACGCAGGCTCTCTGCCGCCAAGGTATCAATATTAGGGGTCGTGTCGGCCAATTCGGCGCCGAATACTCCCACCGAATCACAGCTCATGTCGTCGACGGTAAGGAACAGTATGTTAGGCTTCAGCCCATTGAGAGCAAATGGGAGGGAGATCAACAATAGAAGTAATCGAAAATATCGCATAGTGGAGAAGACTACAGGATGATCTGGAGCGGAGAAAACAACTTTCTAAACCGGTAGGGCGGTTTCGCCGCAAACCGCCTATTACACGCCGTCTCGCTCGGCGATCGAGCCCTACCTTTATTAACTTAACCGGTAGGGCGGTTTCGCCGCAAACCGCCTATTTCACCTTGGCTCGCTCGGCGATCGAGCCCTACCTTTATTAACTTAACCGGTAGGGCGGCTTCACCGCAAACCGCCTATTTCACGCCGGCTCGCTCGGCGATCGAGCCCTACCCTTATTAACAGAATCGGAATTTCCAGGGTCAAAATTCCACCCGTGGGAATTGACCCCAGTCATTACATTTTGTTAATACTTGGCCCATGAATCCGATAAAATATGCGTTCAATTGGTTAACCTGGGGCGTTATCTTGCCCTTGAGCTTAACGGCAGCCAGTCGGCCAAATATGTTGCTCATCTTCACCGATGACCAGGGTTACTACGACGTGTCCTACAATGGATTGGAGGATATCGAGACTCCGGAGTTGGATGCCCTGGCAGCGGCGGGCATGCGATTTGACAATTTCTATGCCAATTGCCCGGTATGTTCGCCTTCGCGGGCAGCGCTTTTGACCGGCCGACAGCAGGACTTGGTGGGCGTTCAAGGGGTGATTCGGGATTTGCTGGAAAACTCCTGGGGCTACTGGGACCCGAATTCAACCTCGATTGCAACCGTGCTGGCCGAGAACGGATATGAGACGGCTATTGTGGGAAAGTGGCACCTGGGTTTGGAGGAGCCCAACATCCCCAACGAGCGTGGTTTTAAACACTTCAAAGGGTTTTTGGGCGACATGATGGACGATTACTACCACCACCGTCGTCATGGCCATAACTTCATGCGGTTAAACCGAGAAGTCATCGATCCTCCGGGTCATGCCACCGACCTGTTTACCCAGTGGGCGGTGGATTATATTGGCGAAGCTGCCAAAAAAACGGATCCTTTTTTCCTCTATCTGGCCTATAATGCTCCCCACAGTCCCATCCAACCGCCGGAGGAGTGGGTTGAGAAGGTGATGAAACGCGAGCCGGGAATCACGGAAAACCGAGCCAAGCTGGTGGCCTTGGTGGAGCACATGGATGCGGGGATCGGGCAGGTAATTCAATCCCTAAGGGACAATGGGATTTTCGACGACACGGTGGTTATCTTCAGCAGCGACAATGGAGGATCGCTCCGGTTTGGGTCGGATAATGGCCCTCTGCGGGCGGGTAAAGGTACGGTCTACGAAGGAGGCCTTCGGGTTCCCACCATTGTGGTATGGAAGGATCGGATTCATGCCGGATCTACCACCGACCACACCGGTATGACCATGGATATTTTTCCGACTATTCTGGAAATATGTGAGGTCGAATGGGACGGCCCTATCAATGGAGTAAGTTTTGCTCCGGTTCTGTATGGAAATGCGGTGGATGTTTCGCGGCGGGCCATGATCTTTTCGCGGCGGGAAGGCGGATTGGCCTACAACGGAAAAACGATCGAGGCGGTGCGGATCGGCGACTACAAACTGTTACAGAATTATCCCTTTGCGCCTTACGAACTTTATAACATCGCCGAGGATCCCCACGAAAAGAACAACCTTTTGGAGGGAAAGAGTGGCAATCAGCTCAACCAAATCCCGCATTTTTCAACCCTCCGGGCCCGCCTTTCCCAACACTTTCAGGAACGTGGGCGGGTCCCTTGGCAGAGGCCGGACCGGTAACTACTCAGGTCTCTTAAGCAGTCATCCGCATGGATGTGATAACCTATTGCGAAACTGTAGGAGGGGGTTTATCCCCCGATCTTCCAAATGGCCTCACCGCAATCGGGGGATAAACCCCCTCCTACAGTTCTCTCAAGCGCCATCCCATGAAAATTTTCTCGTTTCTTATTATTATCCTTCTGTCTTCATCCTTTATCCTTGAAGCAAAGCCCAATTTCGTTCTCATACATTCCGACGACCTAGGCTATGGAGACCTGCGTTATTAGGATGACCGATTGAACAACAACGCTCATGAAAAACTTCAACCATACTTCCCGATCCTTCAACTCACTTATTTCACGCCGTACTGCAGTGAAAACCGGCCTGGCCGCCGCCGCAGTTGGGGTGACGAAATTTCCACCTTCCTTATTTGCCTTTACAGGGGAAATGGACGACGAGGTAGTTGTTTCATTTCTCGATATGCTACCCACCCCGATCAACCGGTTGGACTGGGAGGGGCTGGACAGTTGGCTGACTCCCACCGACCAAGCCTTCAACGTGCAGCATTACGGCATACCGGAATTTGACCTGGACTCGTTTAAACTTGAGATAGCCGGCTTGGTCAAAAAGCCCATGACTCTGACTATGGAGGAAATCCGCCGGTTGCCCAGGCGGAGTGAGTACATGACGCTGGAGTGTTCTGGTAATGGAAGTGGCAAAGGGTTTATGAACGCGGTTTACAACAGCAAGTGGACCGGCGCCCCCTTGAATCCATTGCTCAGCAAGGCCGGTGTCGATCCGCGGGCGATCGAAGTGGTATTCTATGGAGAGGATACCCGGGTGGAGACCCTGCGAGCGGGTAGCAAACGCGAGTTGGAAGTAGAAGTTCCCTTTGGACGTAGCCTTTCCTTGCGCGATGTCATGAACGAAAACTGTTTGTTGGCCTATGAACGCAACGGCGAACCCTTCGAGAAACGGCTTGGCGCGCCATTGCGCCTGATCGTTCCGGGCTGGTATGGCATCGCCAATGTGAAGTGGCTTACCCGCATTGAGTTGAGAGACCAGCGTTATGTGGGACGCTATATGGGCCGTGATTACGTGACGGTGCGGGGCGAGCGCTGGGGCGATAAAGTGGTCAACGTCGAGCACTTGGTCGGCCGCATGCGATTGAAGTCAATTGTAGCTCGCGTGACTCGGCGACCAGCCCAGCGCGGCAAAATTCCCCTCAAGGCCTACGGGGCAGCTTGGGGGGACGGCACTCCCATCAGGAAAGTTCAGGTACAAGTCGATGATGGTGAGTGGCGGGATGCAGTCTTGGACCAGGAACCCCGCCACAAATTCTGCTGGGTGTTTTTCTCAATCGATCTCGGGTTGCGGTCGCCGGGTAAGCACACCATCGTTTCTCGTGCCATTGATGCCAACGGACGCATCCAGCCCTCCTCCGAAGACGATGAGATCGCATTGAAGAAAACTTACTGGGAAGCCAACCAACAGTGGGTGAGGGAAATTGAACTGGCTTAAGCCGAGGAATGCGTTCGGAAGGGGTCAAGCCTTGCACCAGTTGACTGGGTAGGGCGGTTTCGCCGCAAACCGCCGTTTTCACAACGGCGCCGTTGGGGTCAGTCGTTGATTTTTGACATGTCTCCATGTTGAAAATAAATGCCTGACCCCTTCTCACTTCCCGCAAACCGCCAATTTCACAACGGCTCGCTCGGCGATCGAGCCCTACCTTAGGCACGGAAGGGGTCAAGCCTTGCATTTTGGCATGGCTGCAAAAATGCAAGGCATGACCCCGACGGGTTGGCAAGCTACGTCAAGATGGCGAGGTGTCGGCCTGAGGCCTCGGTAGCAAGGAATGACCCCGACGTGCGCTGGGGAAAGCTCATAAGGACGTGGGTTAATTTATTTTTTTCGGATCCCTTCGGAGGTTGTAGAGGGTATTTTGCAATTTACCGACTACGGGATCTCCATTAGCTCCTTCGATCTGGTAATCAATTTGCATCTGCCAAACGGGTTCAATCTCAGGGATGGTCAATTTCAGGATTTTTCCATCGCGGGAAAGTTTGGCCGAGGCCACCTCCAGGGTTTTCGTGTTGTAGTGGTCTGACCCGTAGCGGGAGGTGCGTTTCAGCTCCCAGGTGGAAATGGCGTAGTTTCGAGGATCCTCCGCAGTGGCCGGATCGAGAGGATCGGAAAAGACAAGTTTCAGTCCCTCGGTGTAGGCGTTCAGTTCGATGGGGAGGTGGAACGGCTTGCCCGTCGCACGTATGCGATAGAAACCTCCGGGCAAGTCCATTTGACTGGTCGCCCAGGCCGACATGCCGCAAATGTAGAGGTGTCCGTTGGGATGAAACCTTCCTCGCATGATTCCGGTTGGCAGGTCGGGAATGGGAAGTCGGATCATCCCTCCCTGTTCCTGCCCGTTGATTATTTCGTGGGGCACGATTTCAAGTCGGCCATGCCCATAGGACAAGTTGAGGAGCTTCCCATTGAGCGGCCCCCACTTTTCACTATCGATCCACAGGAGTTCGGCCGGGGAGCGGTCAAACGATTTTGCCACCCAGCAGAGAGGTTGCTCCATGGCGGAGTCCGAACTGTCCTCGGGGGCGCCGTATCCATACATGTTTCCATAAAAGCGATTTCCCTGCTTCACCCAATTTATGCGATTCATGGGATTCCAGTGACCTTCCTGATCCGTGACGATGAAGGTGCCATCGGGATTGAGGCACACGCCGTTGGCGGCGCGAAATCCATGGGCGATTATTTCACTTTTGGAACCGTCGGCCGCCACTTTGATTAAGGTCCCATGGTGCGCGACCAGCGGAGCTTTGTCGTGGCGGGCGCTTTTTGCGTAGTAGAAATTCCCCTCTTCGTCCACTTGCAGTCCCATGGCAAATTCGTGGAAATGTTCGGTCACCTGATGGTCGCTGTTGACAGCTTCGTAGTAATCGGTCTCCCCGTCACCGTTAAAGTCGCGAAGAACCACGAGCTGATCCCGGCAAGTCAGGTAGATTTGGTCGTTTATTACTTTTAATCCGAGTGGTTGATAGAGGCCGGCAGCGATGCGATGCCAGGTGACGTTGGGGTTGTCCCCATCAATGCCGTCGACCCGCCACACTTCACCGTCCCAACAGCAAACATAGGCGGATTTTCCATCGGAAGAAAAGTCGATCCCGGTTAGGCGGATTTGGCTATTCCAGGGATTTTCCAGCGGTCGGGATAACCGGTCCCAGGCAAAACCACCGTCCTCATTGCTCTTAACGATGGGGGCGGTGAGTTGCTGGGGCCATCGGGCCGGCCCACCGCGGGTAAGGGGAGTCAAGTCTTGCGGCAGGGTGATTTTGGCCAGTCTGTCCAGGTGTGGGGATTTGTGTTTAGCCAAAAAAAGCTCCAAATTGAGCGGTGTTGCCGAAGCGGGAATTTTCAGGGTGATCAGCCCATCGCGTTCACCGATGATGACCTCTTCGCTGGACACAGCCAAACCGATTCCCGTCTTGGCCACGCGCATGAGCAGGTCGCGCGAAGACTTTTGAATGTTTAAAGTTCGCACGAATACCGTTTGCCTTTCCGTTTCTTGCACGCGATAGGCTTCGAGTATTTTTGCGTCCCCGATAGTGTAGGCTATGACCGTGCGATTACCGTAATGATACAATCCGCGGTATTTTCCCCAGGAACGGGGCAGTGGGCCAAAGCGCCTTCCATCCAGACCGATGAAGCGTGGATCGGTAAATTTTCCGGTCTCAGGATTGGCCCAGCCGGGTCCATCCGGAAGTTCGAACTGTAACTCGCCGACGGTTTTGGCGTGCACCACATGCCTGCCATTCAATTGAATTTCGTTCCAGTCAATAAAGCCTTCACCCGTCCAAGCCCCAACCACGCGCAGGGTGTCGTGTTCGAACATGATAAAGGCATTTCCCGCCGGCATTCCTCCCTCACCTTCGTCCAGGCGAATAGCTATACCTTTGTAGGCAATATTGGCATTGGGAGAAATCGTGTCCGGGAGCGGATTACCTTCCTTGACCCATGCTCTGATATCATCGCTGAGCACCGGTTCGGGAAGCGTGTCCGGCCCTACCAGCTCGAGAGATTTCATCATGAAGTCGCCGTAATGAAAATCCTTCCACGGCTCGCGTTTTACCGGGGTCGGGCCTCTCGATGTTCCCTGGGGCAGGCTGGCCAGGTATGCTTCGCTTATCTCAAAGTATTCACTCGGATTGTTGTCCTTAATGTATTTTTCCCGGATGAAGTGAATGACTTCGTACTTTTCCTGTGGGGTGAGTTGGGTTTGGGGAGTCATGAGGCGCCAACCGCGCGTAATGGCTTGGTACATCGAGTAGGGATCGTTGCCATACTGTGACTTTCCTTCCGAAAAGCGCGTGGAATTGGGCAAGGAGCCGGGTAGGCTGAGGTCGCCGTGGCAATTGTAACAGACTTGCTGATAGGTCTCATTGCCGCGGGCGAGCGCGGCCTTATCGAATTCACGTAAAAAACCCGCGTGGTCGATTTCCTTTTCATACTCGGGGAGTTCCGATTCCGGCAGGAGAAGAGAACCGGGTGGTAGACTGTCATCCTGGCCGAAGGTCAGCGAAGAAATCAGCCCAAAAATGAGCAATTGTCGCGTTGCAAATAAAAGCATGGGCAATCCGAAATGGATTGTGCAGGATTGCGCAATCGCCTCCCGGTGGCAAGCAACCTGATCAGGTTTTGCCCGAGATCAACCGGGGACGGTTTCGACTGGGGTGGGGAAGGGGTCAAAAGACTTACTGAGTTGCTAAGATGCGAAGTCAGGAAGGATCGTGAGCGTGGTCGTAAGCGTGATCGTGATCGTGATCATGATCTTGATCGAATAATTTGAAGACCCTGATTTTGAAGGGGCCAATAACGATCAGGACAACATATTACACGGATGGGGAAGCAGCGATGATTTCGAGAGGCACAAAGGTCCAAAGGCACAGAAGGCACAATGGTTCGAAATAAAGTTTCAAATCCCGGATTCTAGGATGGGGAAGGATGATGTTTTGGATTTTTTTTAACAACGCTCCCGTTGGTCGCTTGATCCGGCTGCGCCGGAACAGGATCGCTTCTCGAACAGGATTCTAATTCTTTATTTTCCTGTTGGCGCGTAGCGCCATCCTGTTGCCGCAGGCATCCAGCCGCGAAGCGGCGATGTTAGATTTTTAAAACAACGTTCCCTTCGGTCACTTGATCCGGCTGCGCCGGAACAGGATCGCTTCGCGAACAGGAGGAACCAAGGATTAAACGGATAGGCACAAAGCCCCAAAAGCCTCCTGATCTTGATCGTGATCGAAAGGGGCTTGGAGTCGCCAAGATTCTGAGGTGCCGGGGACAACGGCTCGCGTTGGAGATCGGGGAAGTGAGAAGGGGTCAGGCATTTATTTTCAACATGGAGACATGTCAAAAATCAACGACTGACCCCAACGGCGCCGTCGGGTTTGCGAGTCGAACTGCTTACTATCCAAAAACATAGGTTTGACCCCTTTCGAATGTTTTATAGTCTAAAAATAGCTGTTTGCCCACTCTTGGGTTTGATCCCAGGATCGATGGAAGGTTAATCTTTCTTACGATGCTATGATGAAACTAACTTCTTTGCTTCTTCCGGTTCAGGTTTTTTTGGGTTCGGCCGCACTGCTGCAAGCCGAGTGGCAAACGGTGGACGACTTTGATCGACCCGACTCGCGCTACCACGGCCATGGCTGGGAATCCATGAGCCCCGGTTACTGGAAAATCGAAAACAATGCCCTGCGTCGCCGGCTGGTGAACCTGGGCAATCGCAATCCCATTACCAGTTATCCCTGGCATTGGTCGCAGGGTGGCAAGGAAGTTGAAAACCGCAGGGGTGACCGCTTGCCCAACCTTCCGGTGGGCATGATCTGGCGGCGCGATTGGTCGCTCTCCGGTAATTACAAGTTAAGGGCGACAATTACTATCCGCGATCTGAATCCCCCCGGGCGTGGCGAGCCCAGTGGCTATTTCGCACTCTGCTTCGGAGGCGAATCCCTCTATGAAACGCGGGAATTTCGTGGAGCGCCCAAGGGAGCCTCTTCCTGGATGGCTCTTTGGGAAAAGGACGGATCGTTTAAATTGTCCGAGCACGGTCAGAAGGGACGATCGCTCCCGGGCACGAGGGCCGTTAATACCCCGGTATTCAGCCCAGGCGACCGGGTGGTTGTCGAGGTGGAAGTCCACGGCGATTCAGCCGACGTGGCCAATGTCACGGCCACGGCCCGAGGCCGCGGCCAAAACTACGCGGTTACCAAGCAAGGTGTGAACCGAGCCATGTATACGGACGGGTTCATTGGACTGGCCGCTTACGGGGCGCTGGATTTTGAAGTGAACGAGTTAGAGATTGATCCCGGAAATAATCGCTCCGGGCTGATCCGGCTCAATGAATTGCACGTGGCCTACCCCCTGGGCGATTCATTGAAGCAGAGCGGTGGCAAATGGGGCTGTAAATTTATTGCCCTTTTTCGCAGCGAGGGAGAGCAAGTGAGTATCCGGGTATCTGATGTAGAACATCCTCCCGGAGGTTGGGAAAATGTTGGTGTGGCGGGTTCGGCCCGGATCGTCGACAACGAATGGCGCCGTTATACCGCCGTCGTAGACGTAAACCTGCCAGCAAATCCGGCGGAAAAAACGCTCTACTACACGGTGTGGAAGGATGGGAAAAACGTAACTGAAGACCCGCGGGCCGCTCCTGAAGACGAGGGCTACTTGGGTAAGCAATCTTACGTGGGCCGGTTGCCGCAGCTTTCAGCGCCCTACCGGGTAGCCACGCTCAGTTGCCACGCGTTGCATCATAACAATTCGACTCTGGAGGATACCGGAACCTACCAGCGTAACTGGATTCATGGACAGCCGGAGGTTGGAGCCTATCAGTATTTCAATGACTTCAACCTTCAGGTTTTAAACTGGGAGGACGACGTGTGGTATCTGGAATTGATTCAGGCCCCTCCCAGTACTGATGACGCCTATAAAATGATAACCCTCACCATAGCCAACCCCACTACCCGTTGGCAAATGATGCGGTACTGGAATGTCATCAATCCGGGTGATCACGACTACGGCATGGACGATGTGAAGGGGCCGGAACAAATCCTGGTGCGCAAAAACGACGACTTGGGGCAGGACAGCCTATATATGGCCCGCAATTTTTCCATCAACCATCACTTGGTCCAGGGAACGGAACACTGGATCGGATCGGAAAATCCCAAGGACTGGCGTCGCTGGAAAATGCCGAATGGCGATTTTACGTTGCTCATTCTGGAATCCAGGCTTTGGCGGTCGTCTCAGGACACCAACATCTGGGTAAAGCAAGGGTGGGGACACCGAAAAAGCCTTTACGATCGTCGAGACCCGACCCGATCTCTACTGGGTGAGGAGCAATTCGCCTGGTTTCAGGAAGTCATACGCAGCGAAACCTCTCCCTTGATCATGCTATCGGGCATCAACTGCATGTTCCCCATATTTACCGGCGGCGTATTCGATGAGGAGCTGCAGGACAAGTTTGGGCAAGAGGATCGGGTAGCGGCTGATTATTCTGGTTGGGTTACCGCCGGGGTGGATCGTATTCTTGAGGTATTGGGCGCTCGTCCCGGCGTGGTAAGTATTTACGGCGACATCCACCTGGGCAGTGTGGTCGAAAACAAGGAGCATCGCGTGATAGAAGCCTCCTGTGGCCCCATCGGACGCAATTACGGTGGCCGGGGGTTTAAAACCAACTTTGGGAGGGAAATGGTAGATCACGATGGGCGCGAGGTCACCCTGCACGCGCTGTATTGTGGAAAGGCCAAAAACCCGGACCTGGAAATGCCCGGAGTCGATGAGCGGACTACCTGGAACTTCCTGGAGAGCGTCTTCGATACGGCGGCGGAAGACCCGACCATTACCCTGAATATCCGCAACCTGAAAGACGGTCCCGGTTCAGAGCCGCGAGGGGGCGGATCTTTTGTCCGACCGGCATCGACCACCGGACGATTGCCAGCTTCTTCACTCCCCAACGTCAAAACCTTGGCCAATGCCGACGTGCACCTGCGCCACTTGGATGGTCGTCCCATTATGGGGTCGCGCAGCCGAAGCGATGGCTCGTTATCCATCGCGGGATTGCCGGACATCGCTCCGGGAACCCCTTTAGTTCTGACCTCGACTTCGGGTGAAAAGGTTGAGGCCCAAATCATAAAAACGCGGTAGACTACAAAAATGGAGACCCTAGCAAGATCATGAAATTGCCTACTACAGCCTTGGTGAAAATTGCCCTACTTCTCCCCATCTATTTGGGGTTTACAGCCCCTTCAATGGCGTCCGGGCAAGCCATGCTTCCCAATATCATTGTCATCTATACCGATGACCAGGGCTACGGCGATGCCAGCAACCTGAATGCGGGAGCGAAATTTAAAACTCCAGCCTTGGACCGGTTGGCGGCAGAGGGTCTCACTTTTACCGACGGGCACTGTTCGGATACGGTTTGTACGCCATCGCGGTATGGGTTGCTCACCGGCCGTTACAGTTGGCGAACCCATTTGAAGCGAGGCGTGTTCCCAGCGGAAAAGACCTGTTTGATTGAAGACGGCCGCATGACCCTGGCCTCGCTGTTGCGCGATAATGGCTACGACACGGCCATGGTAGGCAAGTGGCACCTGGGTATGGATTTTCCCGGAAGGGAGGGCGATCGGGACTGGAGTCAACCGGTGCGGGACATGCCTCTGGACAAGGGATTTGACTATTTTTATGGGATTCCCGCTTCCTTAAACTACGGGATACTGGCCTGGTTTGAGGGACGTCATGCCAAAGCGCCTCCGACCCTGTATACTGCCAAGAAGAACAACCAGCGGCATTTGGATTATCGCATAATGCCTCCCTATGCTCCTTCCCCGGAGGAAACCCCCCGTCCGCAAAATACAAAGCCGATCGAGGTGGCGCCCGACTTCATTGATAACGAATGCCTGACCCGATTTACCGATAAAGCGATCGAATGGATGGCCGCAAAATTAATGGGAGGACAGAAAAAACCGTTCTTCCTCTATTTGCCCTTTACCTCGCCCCATTACCCGGTGTGTCCATTGCCGCAGTTCTGGGGGCAGGGTGAGGCCGGAGGTTATGGCGAGTTCATGATAGAAACCGACTACCACGTTGGGCGCATCTTGGAATTCCTCGACCAAAAGGCTTTAGCCGATAACACCCTGGTCATTTTTTCCAGCGATAATGGTCCGGAGCGATCGTGGAAACAGCGGATCGAGGAATTTGATCATTACAGTTCCCATATTTTTAAAGAAGGAAAGCGAAGTATCTATGAGGGTGGTCACCGGGTGCCGTTTTATATGCGCTGGCCGGCCCGCATTCCCGCCGGCAAGACATTCGATGAACCGGTCGGGCAGACGGACTTGTTGGCTACGTTTGCCGAGTTGCTGGGGGTTCGGCTGCCCGATAATGCGGGAGAGGACAGCGTTAGTCTCTTGTCAATTTTGCAGAACCCGGACGGTAATCTGGATCGAGCTCCCGTTATCCACCATGCCATGTCCGGCCGTTTTGCCATCCGCCAAGGCGATTGGAAACTGATCATGCCCCATCAGGATAGTCCGCGCGAGCTTTACAACCTGTCGGAGGATCCGGGAGAGCATCGCAACTTGTTTGGTAAACATCCGAAAATTGAGAAGCGGCTTGAAAAAGAGATTACTTCCATCGTGCAGAACGGGCGAACGACCCCGGGCCAACCTCAATCCAATGACGTGCCCTGGTGGCCCGACTTGACCTGGATCACAAACTAATACTTTACCCCCACCTTCCCCATGCTTCTTCGATCCATCTTAATTTCACTACTTTTTTACTTTGGTGGATTTTCCCCGCTGCTGGCTGAGGAAAGACCCAACATCGTTCTGGTCATGGCCGATGACCAGGGCTGGGGACAGACCAGCTACTACAACCACCCCATTCTAAAGACTCCTCACCTCGATCTCATGGCGGCCAACGGCCTGAGGTTTGACCGGTTTTATGCTGGCGGACCGGTTTGTTCACCAACCCGGGCAAGCGTGCTGACCGGTCGTAGCCACGACCGAACGGGAGTTTGGAATCATGGCGCTCCTCTGCGGTTGCAGGAGAAGACGATTGCCCAGGCGTTGAAGCGACGGGGTTATGCCACCGGACATTTCGGAAAATGGCACCTCAACGGCATTCGAGGACCGGGAGTTCCGGTTTTGGACCAAGACATCACCAGTCCCGGGGCGTTGGGTTTCGATGCCTGGCTCACGGTTACCAACTTCTTCGATCTCAACCCCATCCTCAGTCGTCAGGGTAAATTTGAGGAATTTGAGGGCGATTCTTCGGAAATAATCGTCCATGAGGCTTTGAAGTTTATGGGGAAGCAAGGGGATGGGCCCTTCCTCTCAGTCATCTGGTATGGATCGCCCCATAGTCCCTGGATGGCCTCTGAAGAGGATCGCAAGCCTTTCATGCATTTGTCCGAACGGGAGCAACACCATTATGGAGAGTTAGTGGCCCTTGACCGGAGTATCGGCGCCTTGCGGAAGGGACTTCGCGAGCTGAAAATTGCCGATAACACCCTGGTTTGGTACTGCAGCGACAATGGAGGCCTGCCGCCCTTTGGTCCGGCCACCGTGGGTGGATTGCGAGGCTGGAAAGGCACTATTTGGGAAGGCGGGCTTCGCGTCCCCGGCATAATTGAATGGCCCAAAATGATTGGACAAGGCCGCGTTACGGGCTATCCCGCCGGTGTAGTCGATATATTCCCAACCGTTCTGGATATTCTTGGCCTTGACGACTCCGCCATGACTCAACCCTACGATGGTATCAGTTTGTTGCCCTTGATTAAGGGTGATTCCAGCGAAATCAGACCTCAGCCACTTGGCTTTCATTCGGAAGGCCGGGCCGCCATGGTGGATAACAACTATAAACTGGTGGTTGAGAACATCGATGAAGGAATCTTCCAACTATTTGACCTGGCAAGGGATCCCACCGAATCGAAGAACATTTTCTATTCCAAACCGGATGTGGCCGCGCGCATGGTGCAGTTTTTTACCACCTGGAACCAAACGGTAGAAACCAGTATTGTGGGCAAAGATTATCCGGAGGGACGTGTGAATCCAAACCAGCCGCCCAGGCTTTTCTGGTGGGAGCTCTCAGGTTACAAACCCTATTTCCAGGACTGGTTGAAACGGCCCGAGTACGGAGAGCGCCTGCAAGGGTATTTGGACGCCAGGCAGGGAAAGGGGTCGAGCCGTCAAAACTGATGCTTTACAAGGTGAGTCGTCTTTGTACCGAGGCCGCAGGCCGACACCCCGCCAAAGTGTATGGAGTTCACCGTCGGGGTCAAGCCTTGCATTTTTGCAGCCGTGCAAAAATGCAAGGCTTGACCCCTTCCCTGAGAAACTCCTTCGCAAGGTTCTAAAACGACATGAAGATTAAATCCCTACGGTTGTGGTTTCTCCCCGTGGCGATGCGGGTACCCTTAAAGTTCGGGGCACAGGTCATGGATCGGGTGGTGTGTGCTCGAACCCAAGTGACGCTTGAGGTTGCCAATGGAACCATCGCCAAAGGTTGGGGCGAGACCCCGTTATCCGTCGCTTGGGTTTGGCCCTCCAGTCTGGACTATTTTGCGCGCGAAGAGGCTCTAAAGGAGTTTTGCATGCGGATTTCCCATACCTTGCCTGAATTCACCCTATCGGGTCACCCCATGGAGGCCGGTTACGATTTCATCGAAGGTCCACTGCATGATATGCTCAATGCCTTTAACACGGAACGAAGCGAAGAAGCCGCCCTGCCTCACCTCGCCGCCCTGGTTTGTTTCTCTCTCTTCGACATCGCCATTCATGACGCATTCGCCAAGGCAAATGGTGTGCGCGTCTACGATATTTATACCCGGGACTGGATGAGTCGTGATCTGTCGCACTTTTTTGCAGACCCTGAATTTGCAGGTAAGTACCCTTCGGATTTTTTGCTGAATCCTGAATCGAGGCAATTGCCGGTTTGGCACTTGGTCGGCGGTCTGGACCCCATATCCGAGGAAGAACTAACCGGGGATGAACCCTATGATGGTTATCCGGTTTTGCTGCGAGACTGGATCCGTGCCGACGGACTCAATTGCCTGAAGGTAAAGCTGCGGGGCGATGATGCGGAATGGGATTACGCGCGACTGGTCGAGACTGGACAAATTTGCCATCAGGAAAATGTCGATTATTTGACCACCGATTTCAACTGCACGGTGACCGATCCGAATTATGTCAATGCCATCCTCGATCAACTGCGCGACGAGCACGCGTTAACCTACCAAAAGATCTTGTATGTGGAACAGCCCTTTCCTTACGACCTCGAGGCCAATCCTATCGACGTCCATAGTTTGAGCGCACGCAAGCCCCTCTTCATGGACGAGAGCGCTCACGATTGGCGATTTGTCAAAATGGGGCGTGACCTTGGCTGGACTGGAGTTGCTTTAAAAACCTGCAAGACCCAGACGGGAGCCATTCTCAGCCTCTGCTGGGCCAAAGCCCATGGCATGAGCCTAATGGTGCAGGACCTGACGAATCCCATGCTGGCCCAGATTCCGCACGTCCTGTTGGCTGCTCACGCCGGCACCATCATGGGGGTGGAAAGTAACGGCATGCAGTTTTATCCCGCGGCGTCAGCTCCGGAGGAAGCTATACATCCCGGGCTCTTCAAGCGAAGAAACGGAATCCTCGATTGGTCGACTGTGGGGCAAACCGGATTCGGTTACCGGGAGGGCGAAATTGGACGGTCCTTGCCCGAGCCCGTTACACTGGGGGGTTGAGCGTTGGCCCCAATGGCGCTTAGTTAAGCGGGATTTAGGACGAAATTTCATTTCTTATTCAGAATATTTAACCACGGATTTCACAGATAACCACGGATGGGATAATTGCCGCAATAAGCAATCAAGGCATTAAATCAACATGGATGGACAGGATATGGAGGATGAGGGGAAAGGAACAAAGAAGAAGGAGAAATTAGCCACAAAAAGCACAAAAGGAATGAACCACGGATTTCACGGAGCACGGATGAGCCTGGGGGTAGGGTTCACGGCTGAAAATTCCTACATAAAAAATGCAAGATTTTCTGTCGTGAACCCTACGGCGACGCATGCGTCGCTACATCCGTGCTTATCCGTGTAATCCGTGGTTTATTCCCTTTCCCCTCTGTGGTTAGCAGCAGTGGCATTCAGGTTTGACCCCTCTTGATCCTGATCTTAATCATGATCTTGATCGAAAAAAGGGAACTCCCTGATTTTGAATGGTTTGATCAGAATTAGGATCACAATAATGATATGAGTTTAAGGATCCATAAATTAAGTGAGCATATTGCCGCCGAAGTCAGTGGGATCGACCTCGCTTCACCTATCCACGATGACGAATTCGACGCGCTTAAAAATGCTTTTTACCAACACACCGTTTTGGTATTTCACGATCAGGATATTGATGAGGATCAACAGATTGAATTCAGCAAGCGATTTGGTCCATTAGAGCCGACCATGGTGAACGACCCCAGCGGTGGGGGCGGCTGGGTGAATCACCTTTCCAATATCGATGAGGCAGGAAATATTATTCCGCCATCGGACCAGCGCATGCTCTACAATAAGGGCAACATTCTGTGGCATTCGGACAGTTCCTACAAAAAGGTGCCTTCGCGGGGCGCTTTATTGTATGCGGTGGAGGTTCCCCCGGCAGGAGGTGGAACCGATTACGCTTCCATGAAGGCCGCCTATGCAGCCCTTCCGGAAGAGAAAAAGAATGCTTTGGAAAGTTTGGTGGCTGAGCATAGCCTGCTTTATTCCCGCAATAAGATCGCACCTGGACTCATGAATATGAAGTTTCAGCAAGAAGTGCCACCGGTGGCCCAAAGGCTGATTCGTGAGATTCCGGAAACGGGCGAGAAAACGCTTTTGGTTGGCGCTCATGCCTCTCATATCCTCGGTTGGCCGATTGAGCAGGGCAGGGCTTTGATAGAGGAGCTCATGGAGTGGACGACCCAACCCCGGTTTGTCTATAAGCATGCTTGGAAGCAAAAGGATCTGGTGATGTGGGACAACCGCTGCGCCTTGCATCGCGGCCGACCCTGGGATGCGGCACATCACCGGAGGGTAATGCGACGAACAACACTGCTGGGAGACGGGCCCACGGTTTGAGGATTTGGGAAGATCCAACCCCTTTTGCGCTACATAATAATTGACCAGGGGCATAACCATGGTCATATTTGTGGGATGAAGGTTTCAAAGTCGAAACTGAAAGCCAAGATGCTGTCGATTTTTCGCCAGGTTGAGCGAACGGGGGAGGAAGTTATTGTGACCGATCATGGCAAGCCCACCCTGAGGATAACGCGACTGCCCCAAAGTGAATCAGTAGACAGCGTATTTGGGAAAAACCGCCGCGCGGTCATTTATAAGGAAGACATTATGATACCCACCACCGAAGAATGGCCTGAAACTTGAGTTTAACCCGCAAATCACAGAAATTTTCTACTGCGCTCCGGAATATCGGTTCTGGTGCGGCCCTCGTTGGGTGCGCGACTTTGCAGGGTGTCGACCTGGTGCGGTGTCTCAGAAATAACTTGAAAAATACGAGCGTGCCATGAATGGCCTGGCAAGGCTGCTTTTCGCAGCACGGGCCTAAAGGCCCTTGTGCGTAAAGCGAACGCTGCCAGGGTGTTCCATACCACCTCGCCCTCCGGGCCGCGCGCTTTTTCGACCGATCGGCGTTTGCGTAGGTCGCCAGGGCCCCAAGCCCATGCGACCTACGCCGCCTTGATGAGACAGAAAAATCGCTGCGGTATTTTTTTAAGGAATTTCTGAGAAACCACACTGACTTCACCCGCGCATCAGCGCGAAGCCCACACCAGCACTCGATCTTCGTTCGCTCGCTACGAACTTTATGAGATATGCGGGTTATGATTGTTTTGGATACCCATGCCTTGCTTTGGTGGACGCTCGATCCCGAAAAGCTATCGAAAAAAGCCGCTTCCATTTGTCTGGAGATTGAGCAGCGCGGAGGCTACCTATCTTCCATTTCCATTTGGGAGTTGGGGATAAAGATTCGAAATAGAAAATTAGACATTGGCATGCCTATTCGCGACTATGCTGAAAAACTGAAGCGACTGGGATGCCTGGAAATCGTCCCTGTGGACGAAATGGTGTGGATTCGGAGCCTCGAATTGGACTGGAATCATAGAGACCCAGCGGACCGCGTTATTGTAGCAACTGGCCTGACACTTGGATTACCGCTACTCACCAAGGACGATATCATTGTATTGTCCAGGCAGATCCGATGCGTTTGGTAAGGGGTTGGTAAACATCGCCGCTTCGCGGCTGGATGCCTTGCGGCAACGGGAATAACTTTTTACAGGAGGTAACAGAGTAAGTAAAAAAACACTCTCTGTATTATCCGGATTCACCTGTAAGATTGCACGCAGGCACGAAGGGGTTTTACTAAATGAAACATGGATGGCCAGGATGAACTATTTTTTTGAGTAGCCACATAAAGCTCAAAATACACAAAACTCAACTTGTGGTTTCTGTGCCTTTGGTTATGCCGGCTCTGGCCGGTTCTCTAGCTCATTGTAAAGTATGATCCATGTTAATTGACCGTTCAACATGTAGCAACGCATCGGCGTGTGGCGGCGACAAAGCACGCGAAACGAAGCGGTCTGGCCTTGTGGCAGGCGAAGGGGGTCATAATCCCCTGGATTGCAAAGGTGCGAGCCTTAGCGCAAGCGAACATGATTCGGCCTCGTTACACTACAACCCTCGGTGGCCAACCTCCCAGAGATGGCGAAGCCTGCAACTCTCAACCAAGCAACGGTCAAGTGCAGTTGAGGGGCCGGGCGGGGTGACTGATGAAAGCGCGCACCGAAAGAGAACCCGAGCTAACCGGGAAGCCTCCCCGGTGTCCTGCCGCCCACGGTCGGGCGATGGACAACGAAGCATGGGAAACCATAACCATGCCATCGGCCGGAGTGAGGTCTCAGAGGGGTCCATAGTAGCTGGGAAGCGGGTGAAAGCCCGTGGAGCAAAGGGACCCCACTGTAAACATGCTGCCATCAGAAGGAAGGAGGCCGCTTGAGAGCGAAACTCTCCACTACGGAAGAAGCTGAATACCGGCTCTGGGCTAAAACCTATGGCCGGGGAGCCAGCCGACGCCTCAATCTTTTGCGATGGAAGCTCTACCGTAAGGCGAAGAACGAAAGGAAATTTCGTTTCTACACCTTGTATGACCGCATTTGGCGCCAAGACACGCTGTGGACAGCGTGGAGTTTGGTGGCCAAACAGGGCAAAGCGGCAGGAGTCGATGGTGTCACGGCAGAAGTCGTGCTGGCCGAGGAGAACGGAGTGGATGAATGATCCAGCGAAAGGCCATGAATCAACCAGTAATGGGAGGAGTTCATGACCCAAGCAAAGCCATATAACATTTCCAAACACCTGGTTTGGGAAGCCTATAAGAGAGTGAAAGCGAACCGGGGTGCTGCAGGCGTGGATGGACAGTCCCTTGCGATGTTCGAGAAAGACTTGAAGAACAATCTCTACAAGATCTGGAATCGGATGTCCTCAGGGAGCTACATGCCGCCCGCGGTGCGCTTAGTAGAGATCCCGAAAGGCAACACGGGAGCAACGCGGCCACTGGCATACCGACGGTCTCCGATCGGATCGCCCAGTCGGGTTGTTTCTTCGTCACCCGGGCCCGCCGCAATTTTCAGTTTCGGCGCATCTACTCTCAAAAGGTTGACAAATCAACCGGTCTGCGTTCGGACCAGACCGTTGCCCTGGTCAGTTTCTATCCTGCAAAGGCCTACCCCGAACGACTCCGGCGCATCACTTACGTTGACCCCGACAGTTCCGAGCGCTTCGTTTTTCTGACCAACCAGTTTGCCCTCCCGGCGATCATCATCACCGAACTCTACCGATTACGCTGGCAGATCGAATTGTTCTTCAAATGGATCAAGCAACACTTGCGTATCAAAAGCTTCTTTGGCACCTCCGAGAATGCTGTGAAGACTCAAATTTGGATTGCCGTGAGCGTCTATGTGCTCATCGCCATTATCCGCAAGCGCCTTTGCCTGCAGATCAGTTTGCATAAAATCCTACAGATTCTAAGCTTCACCTTGTTTGAGAAAACTCCTATCAATGAATTACTTACAGAAACCGATTACACTTTCGATGAACACCGCATTCCTAACCAGTTGGAGTTGTTCGACTTATAACCGGACACGACTGATGCCCCGTTTATCTCCTTAATGTGGTTACATTCATTCAATTCAGAAATAAGGAACTCCATGCGACTTGAGGTGTACTGATTTTGTGGGACATGAGATTCTCTTATTTTTATGGTTATTGTTTAGTTATTGGTTAAGCAAGCAGCTTCCTGGCTGCCCCCCATGGGGGGGGATTTTTCTTCCATTTCTACAGGGTTTTTATAGCCCAGGGAGGCATGCTTGCGAAAGCGGTTGTAGAATATTTCGATGTAGTCGAACACATGGGCACGTAATTCGGCCTCTCCGGCAAAGACGTGATTTCTCACTGAGGAACTTTTATAGCGTCCATAAAACGATTCCATGGCCGCGTTGTCGTAGCAGTTGCCCTTACCACTCATGCTCGGCCTCATCGAAAAGCTAGTGAGCAAACGCTGGTATCGGGTGCTCGCGTAGGTGCTTCCGCGGTCACTGTGGTGAACGATATTGGGGGGTATACTTTCCCGGGTCATTACGGCCGCCTTGAGCGCTTCACAGACCAAATTGGCGTCATTGTGCCAGGAGATGCTCCAGCCAAGGATTCGCCGGCTGAACAGGTCCATGACAGTAGCCAGATACATCCAGCCATTCTCAGTAGCCAGGTAGGTCGTATCGGCCACCCAAACCTGGTTACAACCGGTGGGTTGACCCAGCTCTTTGAAACGATTGGGACTGTAGCCGGAATCGTGCCCACTATCGCTTCCCAGGGGCTTGTAGCGCTTCTTTTGTGCCCCTTCCAGCTCAAGTTCCTTCATCAGTCGAAGCGTGCGGTCCCGCCCACAGTTCGCCCCCTGTTCCAAAAGATGGTAGTAGATCGGGCGATGTCCATAACGGCCTGCGGATTTTTCGTGGAGTCGCAAGATCGCTTCTTTGTGTTGCCGGTCTTGCTGCTGGCCAGCAGAAGGTTCGCCTCCACGCCAACGGTAAAAAGCACTCCGGCTCACCCCCAGCGCTTCACACAGCTCGCACACTTTGTAGGTGCGGCGGCTTTGGTCTATGAATCGATACTTCCTCACGCGTCCTTGGCAAAGTAGCCCACCGTTTTTTTTAATATCTCATTGATGCGTTTGGCCTTGGCCAACTCCTCGCGTAATTGCACTATCTCAGCAGCCATCTCCTGGGGAGTGGCCTGACTAGCCTTGCCCTTATCGCCTTCCAGCTCCTCCAAATGCTGTCTCTTCCAGCGATACAGCATGTTGGGGTTCACACCCAATTTTTCCGAGACCTCGCTCCCACTCAGCCCCTCCATTATCATCAGACGTGCCGCCTCCTTTTTGAACTCGGCACTGTAACGTTTTCGTCGCATATTTAGATCCTCCGGTTAAGAGAATCGCGTGTCCATTTTTTCCAGTACACATCAACTTGCCATCGCGCCAATCATGAACGAATACTGGTTCGACGATACCAACGAGGTCAATTTTGGGGCGGCGAGATTGGGGGCGATTGGGCCATGAACAATACCAACGAGATGCGCTGGAAGCAGCGGCTAGACAACTTCGGGACGGCTCTCGCCCAACTGACGAACGCCTGCGAGCGCGGGCGGTACGACGACCTGGAACGCGCCGGCCTCTACAGTCTCAGGATTCTTGTCCTCGCCATCGTGGGGTTTTCGTTCTCCGGTACCGCCTCGGCAGCCGACTTCACGATATCCGGTGGAGTGACGGAAACCAGCCCACAAACGCTCGGTGCCGGCGAGACTGGAGTTATCGAAGCAAAGGGCCGGCTCGACACAACCGGCACGGCGGTCACGATGACCGGCGCCACTCTCATCAACGGCGGAACGATTGCGACCATCGGCAATCGCGCGCGCGGGATTGCGTCGCGCGGCTCCCGCGACAGCATTACCATCACGGGCGCCGGCCGAGTAACCACCGGGGGTGATCGCGCGCATGGCATGTACTCGGATGGCGCCAACGTGACGATCACGAGCGAGGGCGGCATCGCGACCACGGGAAACAGCGCGAGCGGCATCTACTCGCTGGGCGCCGATGCGCGCATAACCCATCGGGGAGTGATTACCACCCACGGCGAATGGAATGCGGACTCCGGAGTCGCCGCCTACGGCATTTTCGCCCACGGCGCCCGCAGCAGCGTAACGGTCGAGGGCGACGGCAAGATTGCAACCACGGGAGAGAGAGCGCATGGCGTTCACTCTCGAGGCGCCGCCGCGAACATCGTCAATGATGGAAGGATAGAGACGACAGGACAGGGCGCGCGCGGCATTTTCGCGGCCGGCGCCAACACGTTCCTCACCAATCATGGGGCCATTGTCACGAGGGGTGGATTTGCCTTCGGCATGCTCTCGACAGACATCGACACGACCATGACCCAGGCCGGGGCGATTACGACGGAGGGCGATCGCGCGCATAGCATGTACTCGGATGGCGCCAACGTGACGATCAACAGCGAGGACGGCATCGCGACCACGGGAAACAGCGCGAGCGGCATCTACTCGCTGGGCGCCGATGCGCGCATAACCCATCGGGGAGTGATTACCACCCACGGCGAATGGAATGCGGACTCCGGAGTCGCCGCCTACGGCATTTTCGCCCACGGCGCCCGCAGCAGCGTAACGGTCGAGGGCGACGGCAAGATTGCAACCACGGGAGCGCGCGCGCATGGCGTTCACTCGCGAGGCGCCGCCGCGAACATCGTCAATGATGGAAGGATAGAGACGACAGGACAGGGCGCGCGCGGCATTGTCGCGGCCGGCCCCAACACGCTGCTCACCAATCACGGGGCCATTGTCACGAAAGGTGGACTTGCCTTTGGCATGGCATCGGCAGGCATCGACACGACCACTACCCAGGCCGGGGTGATTACGACGGAGGGAGAGCGCGCGCATGGCATGTACTCGGATGGCGCCAACGTGACGATCACGAGCGAGGGCGGCATCGCGACCACGGGAAACAGCGCGAGCGGCATCTACTCGCAAGGCGCCGACGCGCGCATAACCCATCGCGGAGTGATTACCACCGACGGCCAAGGGGATGCGACCGCCGGAGTCGCCGCCTACGGCATTTTCGCCCACGGCGCCCGCAGCAGCGTAACGGTCGAGGGCGACGGCAAGATTGCAACCACGGGAGCGCGCGCGCATGGCGTTCACTCGCGAGGCGCCGCCGCGAACATCGTCAATGATGGAAGGATAGAGACGACAGGACAGGGCGCGCGCGGCATTGTCGCGGCCGGCCCCAACACGCTGCTCACCAATCACGGGGCCATTGTCACGAAAGGTGGACTTGCCTTTGGCATGGCATCGGCAGGCATCGACACGACCACTACCCAGGCCGGGGCGATTACGACGGAGGGCGATCGCGCGCATGGCATTTACTCGGATGGCGCCCACGTGACGATCAACAGCGAGGGCGGCATCGCGACCACGGGAAACAGCGCGAGCGGCATCTACTCGCAAGGCGCCGATGCGCGCATAACCCATCGGGGAGTGATTACCACCGACGGCCAAGGGGATGCGACCGCCGGAGTCGCCGCCTACGGCATTTTCGCCCACGGCGCCCGCAGCAGCGTAACGGTCGAGGGCGACGGCAAGATTGCAACCACGGGAGAGAGAGCGCATGGCGTTCACTCGCGAGGCGCCGCCGCGAACATCGTCAATGATGGAAGGATAGAGACGACAGGACAGGGCGCACACGGCATTGTCGCGGTCGGCGACGGTGCGGACATTACGGTCAGCGGGCAGGTTTTGTCGACCGGAGACGGCGCCAGCGCGATTCGCGGAGATGTCCACCTGCTCGAAGACCCGGGACGGAAAGGGAGCGATCAGACCGTGCGCCTTCTACCCGGCGCGAGGATCGAAGGCGCGATCGCATTGGGCTATGGCAACGACGAGATGAGCCTGACATTAGAGCATATCGTTCATGCCGAGCTGGACGGGATCGATCTCGGCGCCGGCGATGACAGGGTCGTGATCAGATCGGGGAACGACGCGGACTCCATGTTGCGCAGGCCCGATAGCTCGCTGGCGACCACCTTCGAACACGCCGAAACCATAGTGTTCGAAAACGCGGCGGGCGAGCGCGCGCCCGCGCCCCGAACGATAGTGGGCCTGCCGGTGGTGAGGAACAACCACACGGTGCAACTCGTCGACCCGACGGGCGCTGCGGCCGAGCGGGGGGCCCTGGCGGCGGCGAGCCGCCGAGTGCACGGGGTCGTGCTTCGACAGGCGACGCGAGCGGCGGCGCCGGGCGGACACCGGAGTTGGGCGCGCGTCTTCACCGAGCACGCCGAGCGGGAGGCTGAAGGGGCGGCGAGGGCCTGGGAACGACGCCTCCATGGTGCTGTCGGGGGGTATGCAGTTGCTGTGTCGGACCGTTGGCGCGTCGGGGCGTTTGCCGCGTTCAGAAGAGGACGGGTCGAGACGAAGGCCGAATCGGTCACGCTCGACACCAATGGTTATTTTCTGGGGGCCTACGGGACATATGCCGTGGGGAGATGGGCCTTCAACGGCTCGTTGCTGTACCGGTACGGACGTCATGACGGGAAGCGGGCCGTGCGCACCAATGTCCAGGGGTTGGCCGTCGCTAGCGGGGATTATACCAGTTCTCATGTCAGCCCGTCGCTTGGCCTTGTTGGGACGTTTGGTCTGACCGCTGGGCTCGATCTGCGACTCCTCGCCCGGGTGGCCTACACCGGCGGCCGATTTGGCGGCTACAGCGAGACCGGCGCGCGACACGCCAATCTGCACATCGCCGCGCGCGACGCGCGCGGCGTGGACGGCAGCCTGCAACTCGGCTTGGCCCATGCTTTTGCCGACGGCCGCGGCGAGGTCGGGCTGCTGACCGGAGTGAATGCCATGCGCTATGGCCACGACCGGGTGACGGCAAGGTTGGATGGCGGCGTTCCCGGCTCCTGGCGCGTGCCGGGCGACGAGCTGGTCCTTGGCGGTCACGTCGGCGGCGCGGTGCGGTTTGACCTGGCGGACAGGGTTTCCTTGGTCGGCCAATTGGAATACCGCCGCGCCTCTGGGCGCGAGGAGGAGTTGTTGGCTCAGGTGGGCTTGAGCGTGCGGTTCTGAGGCTCGCGGTACGGACCGGAGACATCGGTAACAGATAGACCGGAGAGTAGAGTAGACGAGGGGCGAGGCGAGCCGGCCTTCAGGCTGGCCCCCTCGTCTACTCTATTTTTCTCAGTGGTTAACCCCTCTAAGCCTTCCCAACTCAGCATCTCTGAATCTTAGAATCTCGGCAACTCTGGGAAATTGTTCCGGTTCAATACATGCCCGGTCTTGTCGGTCTTTCAGACCTCGGAACTGTTCGCGAAGCGATCCTGTTCCGGCGAAGCCGGATCAAGCGAAGCGTTGTTAAAAATTGTATTTTGAGGTATTTAGAGTCACACCCTGAACCACTCCAATTCCTAATTCCTAATTCCTAATTCTTCCTACCTTCGTGCCTCTGTGCCTCTGTGCCTCTGTGCCTCTGTGCCTTTGTGCCTTCGCCCTTGGCAACTTTTTTATGCGGCTACAACCTCCTTACCCGCACATTTCTCAATTGTATCACCCCTTCTCCCCCCGGGTGCAAAATGCTTATGGGCCCCGAGGTAGTGGCCCTTTTGTCGCGGGCATCAGCCACTACGCGATTATTTATCCAGACCTGATGCCTGTCGTCGTGCACGCGGATGCGATACCGATTCCACTCGCCGGTTTTAAAGCGACTGTAGGCGGCTTCAGCCGATCCCTTTGCCGGCATGGAAAGGCTGTCGCCGGATGGGTTCCGGTAAGTGATCTTGAACGAACTTCCCGCAGTAGATTTTATAGCGGCTTCCAGTTCGAAGTTTTCAAACTGACTTTTAGTGGAAAGCGCAAAGGACTCATCACCTGATAGGCGGATTTCACCCATTTTTTGTCGCACCTCGGCTTTTCTGAATGGCCTGGCCCATGCAGCGAGCTGATGGAGTGATTCCCATCTGGATCCGTCGCGCAGTTCGATCAACTGATCCCGGAGAGAGGCTTTCACAAAGCCATACTCGGGCTCATGCGCCAAATTGCGCCACTCCAATGGATCGGCTTCAAAATCGTAGAGTTCCTCTCCCCCATTGGCCGTTAGTGTGTAGCGCCAACGCTTCCCACGAACCGAAAAGTGCGGGTAATAAGATCCTTCGAACACGCGGTGCAAGGAATGGTCTTTCCCCGGCAGCGCAGTTATGGCGACATCCGGGCCGTCCCAAGTTCCGTTTTCCGGATCTTTTAACAGGGGCATTATACTGTGACCCTCGAGCTTGTAACCATTGCCGTCCGCGTTCGGATCCATCGAAAGTTGGCAGAGTTCGACAAAAGTCGGATAAATATCAATTAAGGATACCGGTTGATCGCAGACCGCTCCTTGGGGCGCGCCGTCCACTCCGGCAACGATCAGGGGGACCCGCGTCGAAGGTTCCCAGAGGCTTTGCTTGTACAAGAAGTTTTTTTCACCCACGTGAAATCCATGGTCGCTGGTGAAGAAGACAATGGTATTGTCCCTGGCGGGGCTCGCATCTACCGCGTCGAGGACCTTTCCAACTTGGTCGTCCACGAATGAAACACAAGCCATGTAAGCCTGAAGCCACTGCCGCAAGAGGTCTTTGCCCTCATGACGCGCCAACATCTTGTAGCGGCGAAATCCATACAGCTTCTCATCTCTTAAGGCGTGGGCCACATCCTCCAAGTCATTGGAATTTACCGCGGGCAATTCAAGCGAATCGAGTGGAAAACGATCAAAATACTCCTGGGGCGCATAGAGTGGGGTGTGGGTACGAACGAACCCGGTAAATAGCACAAAAGGCGCAGAATGATCGCGCTGCAAGATTCCTTTCGACCAATCCGCCACCAACTCGTCACCCATCGGGTCGCGGTCCCTATCGCTCACGTAGCGCCAGGGTTTTCCGTATAGGACCCACCCCTTATACCCCGGAATACCGTTGGCCGGATCCGCCGGCCAATGAGGAATGTTCGAAAGCGGACCAAAATGATGCTCCCATTGGTAGTCCATGTCCGCATCCGGCCCTTCCAGAAGGTACTGCTGGTTGGGATGCGGGAGAAATCCCCGTTGGGTTTCCTTGCGCCCATCCCAGGGCCAGGGACCGATAGCTCCGCGGGGACCGTATTCATCAAATTGCCCGTCTCCCTGGTTGCCGTGAAAGATTTTTCCGGTTCCGTATACGGCATAACCGTGCTTGCGAAGATGACTCGTTAGCGGCTCACTTTCTTTGAGGATGCCGTTTTGCCTCCAGTCCTCGAACCAATACAAACTAGTGGTCTGGGGATAAAGTCCAAAGAGCATACTCGAGCGCGAAGGAGCACAAATCGGATCGTTGTTATGTGCGTTAATAAAGGTGACTCCACGTTCTTTAAGACGATCGATATTCGGCGTGGGCACCAAAGGTTTACCATCCGGTTGGTAGGGCATGTCGTTGAGGTCGTCGACGATAATAAAAACAACATTGGGGCGCTTTTCTGCCAGACAGGCGGAGCAAAAGGCTAAATACAAGAGAATCTTAAATAGAACTCGCATAGGTTTGATGGTTTATACGAAATATCCGGCAAAGGGCAAAGCTTCAAAGGGGCCGCCTTTTAGCAACAATCCTTCTGGACTTTTTCGCTCCCTTCCCACGGTAGTGAGACATACGGGCTAATTTTGAATAGTTCGATCACGATAATAAATTACGCTCAATTACAAATAGATGCCGGAGCAAACTCGGTAGACTCCCTCGGAAGCACTAAAGATTTACAAGTATAGGAACAACTAAACCTTGAAAATTATATATTTAATATTCACTTTTCAAGGATGATACATCGAGCCGATTACCTAAAAAAAATCGATACGAAACTCAAAAGCCGGCGCATTGTTGCCCTGTTAGGTCCCAGGCAGTCTGGCAAAACGACTTTGGCACAACAGAGCATGCAGCAGTTTGAAGAAGTCAACTATTTCGACCTGGAAGATCCAGTTGACCTGGTCAGGCTGGAAAATCCCCGGGAAGCGCTAAGTCATTTGCAAGGTCATATCGTAATAGACGAGATTCAACGCATGCCTTCGCTATTCCCGCTGCTTCGGGTCCTTGCCGACAGAAAACCTCTACCGGCTAAATTTCTTATTCTGGGGAGTGCCTCTCCAGAACTGGTCGGCAACGCCTCGGAGTCCTTGGCTGGAAGAATCTCCTTTGTGGATGTCAATCCATTCACCTTGGACGAAGTGGGGACTGAGAAACAGCGGCAGCTTTGGCTCAGAGGAGGTTTTCCGGAATCATTTCTGGAGGAAAATGACAAAAGCAGTTTCGATTGGAGGCAGGATTTTATTCGAACTTTTCTCGAATACGATTTCACCCGCAATATTTTAACGGTATCTGCTCAGCAAATACGACGGTATTGGAGCATGCTGGCTCATCTTCACGGACACTATTGGAATGCATCACAAATCGCCCGCTCACTGGATGTATCCCATACCACGGCCAAGCGTTATTTGGATGCATTTGAAGGTTCTTACATGGTAAGGTGTCTTCCTCCCTGGCACGAAAACTTGGGCAAAAGAATCGTCAAAGCTCCGAAAGTATTCATTCGCGATAGTGGCATCCTTCATGCATTGCTGGGCTTAAAATATTTCGCGGAGATCGAGGGACATCCCGTATTGGGTCATTCGTGGGAAGGTTTTGCCCTGGAGCAAGTCCTCCATCACGCGGGTGATTCCCGCGACGCATACTTTTGGGCAACCCATGCTGGAGCGGAATTGGATCTTCTGTTGATTCGAGGGGGGAAACGCTGGGGCTTTGAATTCAAATACTCGGATGCCCCGAAAAAAACCAAGTCCATGTCGATTGCCATGCGGGGGCTTGGCTTGCAGCGCCTTTATGTCATCTACCCCGGAGAGAAGAGCTACAATTTAACGACGAAAATCCAGGTGCTCCCGCTTCACAAGCTTCACCTCATCACTCTGGAATGAACGTTTTCCAACCACTTATCCAACCATCATATCTACAGTTTGACTCTTACCTACCTTGTAAAGACCTGACCACAAAAGTCACAAAATGAACGTTCGGTGCTCTTGAATGAGTTTGGAGGCTGTTGACCTTATCCTGTCCATTCTGTCCATCCATGTTTTTAGCCCACATGTCTCACAAACTTCGTAGCGCAGTAGAAAATGGGGGGCTGTCGCATTCGCTCGGTAGTGAGATATGCGGGTTAGCCCACTGTAGTCACATCCCCATCCTCTGCATTCACAAACAGGCCGGGAGTAATTTCTCATTGACAGTCGGGCACACTTTCACCTGATTTGAGCTGGTTTATGCGGCTATGCGCCCGTCAAGCGCTACGGCACTGGATAGGACAAGAGAATGATTGGAAGGAGACAAACCTGACTACCAGCACATCCACCTCAAGGGCCGGCAACTCCGGCACGATCCACACCAACAACAGTGAAAGCGCCAATTACTCGGCCCTCTGTCGAACAGGCGCATACCGGAAGGCCATTGCCATGAGAACTTTCCCATGGCTGAAATTCGCAATCGCATGCCTCGCCGCATGTCTGAGACCCTGCCACCGGCATTTTGTGAGTTGTATTAAGAGCATAACGGCAGAGCCGACGGAGGTCTGTCTTGGCGCCCACACGACATCGCTTTGGCGCATGGGGGCATTCTCTTCCCGCCTCGCCGCACTGGCCCTCGCCGCCGCGATGCTGCTCGTCTTTCCGGCGCCCGCGCACGCCCAGAGCGTGCTCGTGAGCAACACGGGCCAATCTAACGCCGGTCAGACTTCCGTAAATCCCAATGATCATGCTCAGGGGTTCACCACGGGCCAGAATACGCGGGGCTACTCCTTGACAAGTATCGAATTGGGCGTAGGCGCGGCTCCGGGTAGCGGAACCCTGACGGTAACGGTGAGGGGTGACGACGGATCGGACGATCCGGGGGGCAATACGTTATATACCTTGAACAACCCGGCCAACGTGGCGGCGGGACTCCGAACGTTCACCGCCCCTGCCGGTGCCAGTCTGAGCGCAAACACCCAATACTTCGTGCAAATGGTTTTCGCGCCTAACGGCAGTGCTAGTTACCCCAAATGGGACAATACGACATCTACCCTCCAAGATTCCGGTTCGGCCATCGGGTGGAGCATCAGGAATGAACGCCACCTGCGCACCCCGGGCTCAACCGGGTGGGGTTCGACTAATTTCACTGTGTTACAAATCAGGGTCAATGGGCAAATTCGCGCCCCGGCCGCCCCAATGAACCTCTCGGCCGCGCCGGATGACGGCCAGGTCACTCTGTCCTGGGCCAATCCGGCCAACAACACCATCACGAAGTACCAGTATCGCCGGAAAACAGACACGGGGACCTACGGCAGCTGGACCGACATCCCCAACAGCGGTGACACCACGACCAGCTACACCGTGACCGGCCTGACCAACGGCACCCAGTACACGTTTCGGGTGCGGGCGGTGAACGCTGGCGGTAACGGCGCGGCATCCACCGTGACCGCCACGCCTGCACCGGTGCCGGCCGCCCCGACGAATCTCAAGGCCGAGGTACGTGACAGACGGATCGGTCTTACCTGGGACGATCCGGGCGACAGCACGATCACGAAGTACCAGTATCGCCTGAAAACAGGCACGGACCCCTACAGCACCTGGACCGGCATCCCCAACAGCGGTGACACCACGACCAGCTACACCGTGACCGGTCTGACCAACGGCACCCAGTACACGTTTGCGGTGCGTGCGGTGAATAATACCGATGACGGCGTGGAATCCACCGTGACGGCCACTCCACTGTGGCCCGCGCCGACCGGTTTGGTGGCGACGGCGGGCCAGGGTCGGGTTACCGTGGAGTGGAACAACGGCCACGACGACATCGACGATTATTATATCTATGTCTATGAAGACGGCGTCCGGCGTAACACCATATTCCTTCCTCCCGGATCGGGTTCGACGACGACTCGCACCGTTTATCCACTGACCAACGGCACCCTGTACACCTTCAGCGTGCGGGCGCTGCACGGCAAGGAATCACCCACCGTGACGGCCAGACCGGTGTCCATGCCGGCCCCGGACAACCTCACGGCCACCGAGGGTGACGACCGCCAGACCACTCTGTCCTGGAGCGATCCGGGCGACGACTCGATCTACAAGTACCAGGTCAGCATCGACAATGGCACGACCTTCAACGACATCAGCGACAGCAGTAAGAGCACGACCACCACTACCGTGACCGGTCTGACCAACGGCACCGGGTACACGCTGGCGGTGCGCGGGGTGAACTGGTGGGGTTACGGCGCGGCATCCACCGCGACTGCCACGCCACTGTGGCCCGCGCCGGCTAATCTGGTGGCGACGCCGGACGACGGCCGAATCTACCTGGAGTGGGACACGAACCCCGGGATCACCGATTATCGGGTAGAGACCAAGGTCACCAGCACCGACGTGTTCGTTGCGTCTTCGCCCTTCTCGGCCGGTTCGGGGTCGAAGACGATCGCTGCCATTGACTCGCTGATCAACGGCACCGAATACACCT
Source organism: Opitutales bacterium (assembly GCA_965250065.1). Taxonomy (GTDB): domain Bacteria; phylum Verrucomicrobiota; class Verrucomicrobiia; order Opitutales; family UBA2995; genus JAABVD01. Next base: position 2,209,252 of record OZ252288.1, on the reverse strand, counting down.
TCACGGTGCTGGCGACACAGGGCACCGCGGACAGCAGCTGGCCAGCAGCCGTGAACGCCACGCCGATGGCGGTCTTGCCGGACGCCCCGACGAACCTCTCGGCCACGCCGAGTAACGGCAAGGTCAGGCTGTCCTGGGACGATCCGGGCAACAACACAATCACCAAGTACCAGGTCAGCAGGGACGGTGGCACGTCCTTCACCAACATCAGCGACAGCGGTGCGAGCACCACCACCACCACCGTGACCGGACTGACCAACGGCACCCAGTACACGTTTGCGGTGCGTGCGGTGAATACTACCGGTGACGGCGCGGCAGCCACCACGACCGCCACGCCGGTCAACGACGCCCCCACGGCTTCCGCCAAGACGGTGTCCATCGACGAGGACACGGCGTATATCTTTAAGGAGGACGACTTCGGCTTCGCGAGCGTCAAATCCGGCGCCACACTGGGGCACGTGAAGATCACCGCACTGCCCGGGCCGAACCAGGGGACGCTGTCGGTTGGCGGCACGGCCATCACCGGTGTTACCACGCCCAGGCAGGTGACAAAGACCGGGCTCGATGCCGGCAATCTCACGTACACCCCGCCGGCCAACGCCAACGGCGCCGCTTTCGCGACGTTCGCCTTCAAGGTCAATGACGGCGTGGCCGATAGCGACATGGCATACACCATCACCATTAACGTGAATGCCGTGAACGACCCCATCACGGGTTCCGATAAGACGGTGTCCACGGACGAGGACACGGCGTACATCTTTAAGGAGGCGGACTTCGCCTTCTCGGACGTCGACGCCGGTGCCGAGCTGAACCACGTGAAGATCACCGCACTGCCTGGGACGAACCAGGGGACGCTGTCGGTTGGCGACACACCCATCGCCAGCGTCAGCCCACCCTTTCAGGTGACGAAGACCGAGCTCGGAAGTCTCAGGTATACCCCGCCAACCAACGCCTTCGGCGCCGCTTTCGCGACGTTCAACTTCAAGGTCAGTGACGGCACGGACGACAGCGTCGAGACATACACCATCACCATTGACGTGAATGCCGTGAACGACCCGCCGGTGGCGGAAACTGACACCGCCGAGACCAGCAAGAACATTCCCATCGTCATTGGCGTGTTGGACAACGACTCGGACGTGGACCCGGGGACTACCCTCCGCGTGGTCGAGGTGGGGTTGCCCGGAACGGGCCCGAGCGACGGGACCGCCGCGATCAACCCCAACGGGACCACCGTCACCTATACGCCCAACGTCAACTTCATCGGCGACGACGAGTTTCGCTACGCCGTCACGGACGGGTTCGACACGGCCAGCGTACCGGTGACCGTGAAGGTCCTTGACAACAGCGACTCCAACGTGAACCTGGCGAACCTGGCGATCTCGCAGGGGACGCTGATGCCGGATTTCGCCGCGACGACCACGAGCTACGCCGTCACCGTGGAGACCCCTACAGGCAGTGTGCAGGTGACGCCGACGACGGCAGTCGGCAACGCGACAGTGACGGTCAACGACGAGCCGCTTACCAGTGGGACGGCCAGCGACGACATTGAGCTGATCAAGGGTGAGACGACCACCATCACAGTCGTCGTGACGTCGGCGGACGGGATGACCATCCGGTCCACCACCATCGACGTGACCCGACCGCTCAGCAACAACGCGAACCTGTCGGGACTGACCATCTCTTCGGGGACGCCGACGCCGGTGTTCGCCGTGGGCACCACGGATTATACGGTCGACGTCGGAAACGCCGTGGACAGAGTGACGGTGACGCCGACCACGGAGCACGCCGACGCGACGGTGACGGTCAACGGCACGCTGGTTACCAGTGGGAGTGCGAGCAGCGAAATCGATCTGATCGAGGGTGAGACGACAACCATCGCAGTCGTAGTGACGGCAGAGGACGCCACAACCATGAGGACCTACACCATCGAGGTCCTTCGGCCTCGGGCCGGGGACGAGACCAGACCGCGGGTAGAGATTCAGACGGAGGCGTCGGCCCCGGTGGGCGGTGCCTTCGAGGTGACGATCCGCTTTTCCGAGGGCGTGCTTGGCTTCACCCTCACGGATATTGGTGTGAGCAACGGGACGGCGTCGAATTTCAACAGAGTGTCCTCACGGACTTACACGGTGACGATCACTCCGGAAGCAACCGGTGAGGTCAGGGTGGAGGTGGGATCGAACGTGGCCGAGGACAGGGCCGGCAACGGCAATCAAGCGGCCGCGCCGTTGGTCATTGAAGCGGATCTGACACGACCGGAGGTGGAGATCACGAGCGAGGCCACGGCCCCGATGGGCGGTGCCTTCGATGTGACGATCACCTTTAGTGAGGCGGTCACGGGTTTCGAGCAGAGCGAGATCACGGTGACGAATGGTTCGGTGACCGGCTTCAGCGGTTCGGGGACGAGCTACACGGCCGAGATCACCCCCTCGGAGAGTGGTGAGGTAACCGTGGAGGTTGGGGCGGGTGTGGCCGAGGACGGGGCCGACAACGGCAATCAAGCGGCCGCGCCGTTGGTCATTGAAGCGGATCTGACACGACCGGAGGTGGAGATCACGAGCGAGGCCACGGCCCCGGTGGGCGGTGCCTTCGATGTGACGATCACCTTTAGTGAGGCGGTCACGGGTTTCGAGCAGAGCGAGATCACGGTGACGAATGGTTCGGTGACCGGCTTCAGCGGTTCGGGGACGAGCTACACGGCCGAAATCACCCCCTTTAGGAGCGGTGATGTGACCGTGGTGGTGGCGGCGGACGCGGCCCAGGACGAGGCCGGCAACGGCAACGAGGCGGCGGAGTCGTTGGTCATCGAAGCAGACCTGACCGGACCGCGAGTGGAGATCACCAGCGATATCCTGGGACCGGTGGGTGGAGCGTTCGAGGTGACGATCACCTTCTCCGAACCGGTGCAGGGCTTTGACCTCGACGATTTCCATGTCACCAACGGGACGGCGTCGGCCTTCACCTCAGTTTCGGCCCAGGTCTACATGGCAACGATCACCCCCTCGGAGAGCGGTGATGTGACCGTGGCGGTGGCGGCGGACGCGGCCCAGGACGCGGCCGGCAACGGTAACGAAGCGGCGGAGTCGTTTAGCATTGAGGCCGATCTGACGCGACCGGAGATGGAGATCACTCGTGATGAGACCGGACCGGTGGCCGGAGCGTTCGCGGTTACCATCACCTTTAGTGAGGAAGTCACGGGTTTCGAGGTGAGCGAAATCGAGGTCACTAATGGAACCGTCGTGGACTTCATTGAGGTGTCACCGAGTGAGTATCAGGCTACCATCAAACCTACGGTGGCGGGACCGCCGGTGGTGTTGGTGGTCCCCGAGGACGTGGCCACGGACGAGGCCGGTAACGGCAATGAAGCCGCGGAGCCTTTCGAGGCGGAGACGGCCGTTGAGGTGAGCTACGCGGCGGACAGCTACACCGCAACCGAAGGCGGGGATGCGGTGACGGTGACGGTGAAGCTGAGCCAAGCCGTGGACGGGGAGTTGTCGATCCCGATCCGGGTGAGTCGGCCGGAGACGACCGAACTCAATGACTTTACGGTCGAGGCGTTGGAAGGTTGGGATGCCCAGGAGGGCGCCGGAACGCTGACCTTCACCCCCGGGGCAACGGAACTGAACTGGCGGATTGCAGCCAACCATGATGGGGACGGGGACGACGAGACGGTGAAGTTGGAATTCGGGGAGCTTCCGGAGATCGCGATAGCCGGGGAACCGGCCGTAGCGACGGTGATGCTCGAGGACAAGGGACTGGTGGAGCTGCAGGTGAGCTTTGCCCAGGCGGTCTACGAGGTTAAGGAAGGTCAGGGGGTTGACATCGAGATGACCGTCTCCCCGGCGGCGGACCGGCGGGTGGAAGTCCCGCTGGTGGTGGCGCTCCAGGGCGGGACGAGGCCCGAAGACTATAGCGGGGTGCCGTCATCGGTAGTGTTCGAGGAAGGCCAAAGTGAGGGGACGATTTCGGTGGAGCTTTTGGCCGATGAAGTGAATGATCCTGGGGAGGGGATCGTGCTGAGCTTGGGCGAGTTGCCGGAGGCGGTGATTGCGGGCGATCACTCCTCGACCGAGGTACATTTCATTCAGTATCGCACGGCCGAGCAGTTCTCCCAATCACTGGAGGTGATGCTGGCGGTGGTCGCGCGATCGATGGGAGAGAGCGCACAAACGGCCATTGAGAGTCGCTTTGAGCGGTATCGTCAATGGAGCCGTATGGAGCAACCCGGTGAGGCCATGTTGGCATCGAATACGGAGACTTTGGAGCGGATGGGAGCGGGCGCAGGGGCAAGCAGCCAGAGCGACCCAGATCCGGGCCGGGCAGAATCGCCGAGGGTCAGCAGCGAGCGCCCCGATGCTGCTACCATACGATCAAGTGGAGACTTGGGGAGGCCGGAAAGAGGCGCAACTCAATCGTGGTTGCGCAATTTCTCGTTGGGTTCGTTGGTGGGCAGTGCGCCCTCCGGCCAGACGCCCTCGGGTATCTCCAGCGCCTACGGCCTGGGGCCGAGTGTGGGAGGCATGGCGCAGGATCCCCTCTGGGTTTCTGCAACCGAGGAGCCCCCGCTCAGACCGGGATCGACCGACCTATCAGAAACGAGTAATCAAGAGTTCAACATGTCGGGGGTCTCCTTCGAGATGGCTCTGGCAGAGATTGAGCAGGGCAATAGCAAGAGCTGGGCGCCGGTGTTGTGGGGACAGGGAGATTTGCAATACTTTAACGGGGAGTTGACCCGGATCGGGATGAACTATCGTGGCGGCCTGGACGCCGCACACCTCGGGCTGGACCTCTACGCCGACGAACAGATGCTGGCCGGGCTGTCACTCATGCGCAGTTGGGGCAATATGGATTACACCGACGATGGTGTGGATGGGGTGTTGGACAGTCGCATGAACACTTTTCATCCCTATCTGTACTGGCAGCCCAACCCCCGATGGAGCGTGTGGGGCATAGGCGGCATGGGAGGGGGACAAGTCGAGGTGATCGAGCCGGGCCGGAAGCACAATTTCGATGCCGACTTTAAGATGTTTTCTGCGGGAGTGAGGTCGGCGCTCAAAATACGGGACAACCATGAATTGGGTCTAAATGCCGACGCTTTCACGGCCCAGCTCGGCACCGATGCCTTGGAGGACATTGCCCAGTTGAGAGGTCGGGCCCACCGGGCTCGTTTGATGCTGGACTGGTTGTATGACAAGGTGCTGCCAGCGGGTCAATCGCTGAGCCTGAAATTGGAAGCCGGAGGGCGCTTCGACGGGGGCGATGCCAATCGAGGCAGTGGCTTGGAAACCGGTTTCCGCCTGGGGTTGTTGGATGTGAACAGTGGGCTGGACGTGGCGTTGCACGGCCGGGCGCTGTTGGCGCATGAAAGTGACTACCAGGACCGGGGAGTGGGGATACAGGCGAGTTGGGATCCCGGGGAGAAGCAGCGCGGTCTTAGGGCGTCGTTGGCGTCCTCGTGGGGTCGGGACGGAGGCGGTCGCACGACACTGTGGGACAACGCCGATGCCGTCACGCACTCAGCGGGGATGGGGGCGCTGTGGCTGGACCCCCAGTACCAGATGGAAAGTGAGGTGGCTTACGCCGGCATCAAGGCGCCGGGCTTGCCGGGTGTGCTGACGCCGTTTAGCCGGATGCGGTGGAGTGGACAGGGTCGAGAACTGGGCTTGGGTAGTATGTGGACCCCGTCGGCTCGCAGCGAGCAGCCCGTGCTGCCCGCGACGATTGAATTGGAAGGCCAGAGGCGGGAAAGCAGAGCGGGACCGTCCGAATTGGCGATCATGCTGCACGTGTCAATCCCCTTTGGCGGCTCGCGGGCAATCGCGCCCAGCCTTAAACATGTTTCGGCCCGGCGGGTCACTGCTGCAGAACTGCCGGCCGAGCCGGTCAACGCTCCACATCAGGATGGGAGTCCACTACCCGAACCAGCGACCGCTGAGCCGATGCGCGGGTGAAGCCGGGTTGACACCCTGCAAAGTCGCGAATCCAGCGAGGTCCGCACCAGGGCCGATATTCCGGAGCGCAGTAGAAAATGGGGGGCTGTCGCATTCGCTCGGTAGTGAGACATCCGGGTTAGCCCACTGTAGTCACATCCCCATCCCCTGCATTCACAAACAGGCCGGGAGTAATTTCTCATTGACAGTCGGGCACACTTTCACTTGATTTGAGCTGGTTTATGCGGCTATGCGCCCGTCAAGCGCTTACGGCCCTGGATAGGACAAGAGAATGATTGGAAGGAGACAAAGCTAACTACCAGTACATCCACCTAAAGGGCCGACGACTCCGGTACGATCCACACCGACAACGTCAAAAGCGCCAATTTCCAGGCCCTCTGTCGACCAGGTGCATGCCGCGAGGCAAGTGCAATGCGAACTTTCCCATAGTAGAAATTCGTCAGCCAATGTCTTAGGGCCTGAGCCCCGCCCCCGAGTATGTCATGAATTACGTCAAGCATATAGCAGCCACACCGATGGAGGCCTGTCTTGGCACCCGCACGACATCGCTTTGGCGCTTATGGGCGATCTTTTCCGGCCGCGCCGCCGCACTGGCCCTCGCCGCCGCTCTTCTGATCGTTCCGCTGGCCGTCCACGCCCAGTCGTTGCCGGCTGCGCCGACGGGGCTGACGGCGACGCCCGGTGACAGCCAGGTGGCGCTGAGCTGGGCGAACCCGGGCGACACGACGATCACGGGCTACCAGGTGAGCATCGACGGTGGCACGAACTACGACCCGATCAGCGGCAGCGACCTGATCATCGACAGCGACGCGAACACCATCAGCCACACCGTCGAGAACCTGACCGGCGGCGCCTCCTACACGTTCGCGGTGCGGGCGGTGAACGTTTCGGGCAACGGGGATCCGGCGACGGTGACGGCGACGCCGCTGTTTGCGGCGCCGAGGCATCTCGGTGCGGCGAACGGCGATAAGCAGGTGACGCTGAGCTGGGACAACCCGAACAACAGCAGCATCAGCGGCTACGAGGTGCGCATCGCCAACGGCGACTACAGTACGATCAGCGGCAGCGACGCGACCACCGTCGAGCACATCGTGACCGGTCTGGCCAACGACACGTCGTACACCTTGTATGTACGGGCGGTGAACGGGGCGGCGGCGTTTGTGTGGGCGACGCCCACGGTGACGAGTGACACAGTGCCGGCCGCGACGACGGGGCTGACGGCGACGCCCGGCGGCGGGCAGGTGACGCTGATCTGGGACGACCCGGGCGACACGACGATCACGGGCTACCAATACAGCCTCGACGGCGGCACCCGCTTCAGGGTGGCCTACCACAGGAACGTGATCATCGACAACGTCGCGAACACCATCAGCCACATCGTCAGGGGTCTGACCGGCGGCACCGCATACAGCTTCGCCGTGCGGGCGGTGAACGAAGCGGGCACCGGCGCGTGGTCGGACCCGCCAGTAAGTGAGACGCCGCTGTTTAAGGCGCCGAGGAATCTCGGTGCGACGGTCGGCGACAGTCAGGTGATGCTGCGATGGGACGAAGCGGACAACGACAACATCAGCGTCTACCAGGTCAGCAGTAACGGCGGCAGTTCCTACGACTCGATCAGCGGCAGCGACGCCACCACCGACGAGCACACCGTGACCGGCCTGGCCAACCTCACGTCGTACACCTTTGCGGTGCGGGCGGTGAATTCCGTCACCGGGGTGGCGGCGATGGTGAGCGCGACGCCCAGGGTGACGAATGTGGCAGTGCCGGCCGCGCCGACGAACCTGGAGGCGGTGGCTGGTGACATGAAGGCGGAGCTGACCTGGGACGATCCGGGCAACAGCAGCATCAGCGGTTACCAGTTGAGCATCGACGGGGGCGCGAACTACAGCGACATCAGCGGCAGCAACGACGAGACGGTCAAATACGAGGTGACGGGTCTGACCAACTGGACGACGTACTACTTTGCGCTGCGGGCGGTGACCGAAGGGGGCACCGGAGCGCCGGCGACGGTGAGTGCGCATCCGGGGTACAAGCCTACCTCGGCGCCGGGCAGCTTCACGGGCAACCCCCTGCACGAAAGGGTGGAGCTGAGCTGGACCGCCCCCGCCGACGGTACCCCCATTAACGGCTACAAGCTCGGAAAAAAGTTGAGCATAGAGACAGAGTGGAGCAACCTCGGCCACACTCCTGGTTGGTTGTACCACACCGCGCTTCGCCTGAATAATCACAGAACCTACGACTTCTCGGTGTGGGCCTATAACCAATTCGGTAACGGTCCTGCCAGCACGCTGACCACCATACGGCCGGTGGGGAAGGTGCCGGAGCAGCCGACCGGTTTCATAGTCAAAAGAGTCGGCGACGCCGAGGTGGAGTTCGAATGGGACACCCCTGCCGACAAATACGAAAAGCTAAGGGGCTATCGTTTGAGCTTATTCGAAGGCGCGGACCACTATTATATAGATGCGCGCGATGACACCATCTACACCGTCCGAACCCTGATTAACGGCACCGAATACAATTTCAGTTTGCAGGCCGAAAACTCCGCCGGCTACAGTGTTCCGACGGGCCGGACGGGCCCGAAGACGCCGCTGTTTACGGCGCCGACGGGCCTCGAGGCCTCAGCCGGCGCCGGGCAGGTGACGCTGAGCTGGACGAACGCGGCCATGATCCGGCACAGCCTGCGCAGAGGCACCTTCAGCGGCTTAGAAGTGAGCAGCGACGGCGGCGCGAGCTACAGCCTGATCGACGACAGCGACGACTATAACGACGACTTCGGGAGCGGCTACTTCGCCACCACCACCAGCCATACCGTCGAGAACCTGACCGGCGGCACCCAATACACCTTCGCGGTGCGGGTGGTGAACGGGGTGTCGTCGGCGACGGCGACGGCGACGCCGCGGTTTGCGGCGCCGGCGAATCTTAGTGCGACGGTCGGCAACGGTCAGGTGACGCTGCAATGGGACGACCCGGGCAACAGCAACATCAGCGGCTACCAGGTCAGCAGTGACGCTGGCACGAACTACAGCCCGATCAGCAGCAGCGACGACGAGACGACCGAGTACACGGTGACGGGCCTGGCCAACGACACCGCCTACACGTTCGCGGTGCGGGCGCTGAACGCCTCCCTCAACGGCGCGGCGGCGACGGTGAGCGCGACGCCCACGGTGGCGAGTGTGGAGGAAGTGCCAGACGCGCCGACCAACCTGCAGGCCTCACCCGCTGACGGGCGGGTGACGCTGAGCTGGACGGACCCGTGCATCAGCAGCATCAGCGGCTACGAGGTGAGCAGCGATGGCGGCACGAGCTACAGCCTGATCGACGGCAGCGGCACCGCCACCACCAGCCACACGGTGACGGGCCTGACCAACGGCACGTCATACACCTTTAAGGTGCGGGCGCGGAACGAAGTGGGCACCGGAGAGCCGGCGACGGCGACGGCGACGCCGCTGATTGCGGCGCCGACGAGTTTCGAAGCGGCGGTCGGCTACGGCCAGGTGACGCTGAGCTGGACGGACCCCGTCAACCCCGACATCAACCGCTACCAGGTGAGCATCGACGGGGGGACGAGCTACAGGCCGATCCTCCGCAGCGGCGCGAACACCACCGAGCACACCGTGACCGGCCTGACCGGCGGCGCCAAATACAGCTTCGCGGTGCGGGCGAGGAACGGGGAGTCGTCGGCCCTGGTGACGGCGACGCCGCTGTTTGTAGAGCCGCCGGGCCTGCAGCTCTTTGCCGGCGAAGGTCAGATGACGCTGACCTGGTTGGACCCGGGCAACAACAACATCAGCGGTTATGAGTTCAGCAGCGACGGCACCGAATTCACGCGCATCGTCGGCAGCAACGCGAGCACCACCAGCCATACGGTGACGGAGCTGGAAAACGGCACCGTATACATTTTCTGGCTGCGGGCGGTGAACACCTCGGTAACGGGGGCGGCGTCGGAGGCGACCAGTAGGACGCCGCGGTTTACGTGGCCGATGAATCTCGGTGCGACGGTCGGCGACGGGCAGGTGACGCTGCGCTGGGACGATCCGGACAACACCGACATCAGCGGCTACGAGGTTGTCAGCAGCGCCGAGCGGATCCGCATCGACGTCGCCGTATTCGAGCACATCGACGGCAGCAGCGCGACCACCGTCGAGCACACGGTGACGGATCTGACCAACGACACGGATCTGACCAACGGCACCGAATACTTCTTTGCCGTGCGGGCGGTGAACGGGCGGGCGGCGTTCGTGAGCGCGACGCCCATGGTGACGAGTGTGGAGGACGTGCCGGAGGCGCTGACGATGCGAGAGCCGACGGTCGGCGACGGGCAGGTGACGCTGAGCTGGGACGACCCGGGCGACAGCAGCATCAGCGGCTACCAGGTGAGCAGAATCGGCTGGGCGGGTTTCAGGTCGGTCGGCGTCCCTGCTGGCGACACCAGCTACACGGAGACGGACCTGACCAACGGCACATCGTACACCTTTTTGGTGCGGGCGGTGAACGAAAGGGGCACCGGAGAGCCGGCGGTGGCGCCGGCGACGACGCCGCTGTTTGCGGCGCTGACGGGCCTCCAGGCCGCAGCCGGCTACGGGCAGGTGACGCTGAGCTGGACGAACCCGGACAACGGCAACATCAGCCGTTATGAGCTCAGCATCGATGGGGGGATCAGCTACAGCCTGATTCTCGGCAGCGGCGTCAACACCACCAGCCATACCGTCGACGGCCTGACCGGCGGCACCCAATACACCTTCGCGGTGCGGGCGCTGAACGGGGAGTCGTCGGCGACGGTGACGGCGACGCCGCTGTTTGCGGCGCCGGCGAATCTCGGTGCGACCATCGGCTACGAGCAGGTGACCCTGAGTTGGGACGACCCGGGCAACGACAACATCAGCGGCTACGAGCTGAGTACCGACGGCGGCACGAACTACAACTTGATCAGCGGCAGCGACGCGAACACCACCAGCCATACCGTCGACAACCTCAACAACGGCACATCGTACACCTTTGCGGTGCGGGCGGTGAACGCCTCGGGGAAGGGGGCGTCGGCCCTGGTGAGTGCGACGCTCACGGTGCCGGCCGCGCCGACAAGCCTGCAGGCCACAGCCGGTGACGGACAGGTGGAGCTGAGCTGGAACGACCCGGGCAACGACAACATCAGCGGTTATCAGGTCAGCAGCGACGGCGGCACGATCTACAGCCCGATCAGCGACAGCGACGACGAGACGACCGATTACACGGAGACGGGCCTGACCAACGGCACCGAATACACCTTTAAGGTGCGGGCGCGGAACGAAGTGGGCACCGGAGAGCCGGCGACGGCGACGGCGAAGCCGCTGATTGCGGCGCCGACGGGCCTCCAGGCCGCAGCCGGCTACGGGCAGGTGACGCTGAGCTGGACGGACCCGGAAAACAGCAGCATCAGCGACTACCAGGTGAGCAGCGACGGCGGCACGATCTACAGCCCGATCAGCGACAGCGACGACGAGACGACCGATCACACGGTGGCGGACCTGACCGGCGGCGCCGAATACTGCTTCGTGGTGCGGGCGCGGAACGGGGAGTCGGCGGCCCTGGTGAGGGCGACGCCACTGTTTACGGCGCCGACGAATCTCAGTGCGACGGTCGGCAACGGGCAGGTGACGCTGCGCTGGGACGAACCGGGCAACGACAACATCAGCGGCTACCAGGTCAGCCGCGACGAGGGCGACTACATCGAGATCAGCGGCAGCAACGCGAGCACCACCAGCCATATCGTCGACGACCTGGCCAACGGCACCGAATACACCTTTGCGGTGCGGGCGCGGAACGCCTCCCTCACCGGCGCGGCGGCCACGATGAGTGCGAAGCCGCTGTTTGCGGCGCCGGCGAATCTCGGTGCGACCATCGGCGACGGGCAGGTGACCCTGAGTTGGGACGACCCGCAAGACGCCGACATCAGCGGCTACCAGGTCAGCCGCGACGAGGGCGACTACATCGAGATCAGCGGCAGCGACGCGGCCACCATCAGCCACACGGTGACGGGTCTGACCAACGGCACCGAATACACCTTCGCGGTGCGGGCGGTGAACGGGCGGGCGGCCACGGCGAGTGCGACGCCGGCGCCGGTGCCGGCGGCGCCGGCGGGGCTGAGTGCAGCGCCGGGTGACGGGCAGGTGGCCCTGAGCTGGACCGACCCGGACAACAGCAGCATCACCGGCTACGAGCTGAGTACCGACGAGGGCGACTACATCGAGATCAGCGGCAGCGACGACGAGACGACCGATTACACGGTGACGGGCCTGACCAACGGCACCGCCTACACGTTCAGGGTGCGGGCGGTGAACGCCTCGGGGAAGGGGGCGGCGTCGGACGCGGTGAGTGCGACGCCGTTGGCGGTGCCGGAGGCGCCGGCGGGGCTGACGGCGACGCCGGGTGACGGGCAGGTGGCACTGAGCTGGACCGACCCGGGCAACAGCAGCATCAGCGGCTACGAGCTGAGTACCGACGGGGGCGACTACATCGAGATCAGCGGCAGCGACGACGAGACGACCGATTACACGGTGACGGGCCTGACCAACGGCACATCGTACACCTTTGCGGTGCAGGCGGTGAACGCATCGGGGACGGGGGCGGCGTCGGCCGCGGTGAGTGCGACGCCGCTGTTTGCGGCGCCGACGAATCTCGGTGCGAAGGTCGGCGACGGTCAGGTGGAGCTGAGCTGGACGGACCCGGGCAACAGCAGCATCAGCGGCTACGAGGTCAGCAGCGAGCTCAGCAGCGAAGACGACGAAGATCGCACCTACAGCCTGATCGTCTCCAGCAACGCCAGCACCATCGACCACACGGTGACGGGTCTGACCAACGACGAACCATACACGTTCTGGTTGCGGGCGGTGAACGGGGCGGCGGCGTGGGTGAGCGCGACGCCCACGGTGACGAATGTGGAATTGCCGGCGGCGCCGAGCAACCTGCAGGCCTCACCCGGCGACGGTCAGGTGACGCTGAGTTGGGAGGACCCGGGCAACCCGACGATCACCGGCTACCACGTGAGCAGCGACGGCGGCAGTTCCTACAGCCTGATCGTCCCCAGCAACGCCACCACCATCGATCACACGGTGGCGGGCCTGACCAATGGCACCAAATACACCTTTGGGGTGCGGGCGGTGAACGTAGGGGGCACCGGAGAGCCGGCCCTGGTAAGTGCGACGCCGTTGGCGCCGCTGGCGGTGCCGGCGGCGCCGGCGGGGCTGACGGCGACGCCGGGTGACGGACAGGTGACGCTGAGGTGGATGGACCCGGGCAACAGCAGCATCAGCGGCTACGAGGTGAGCAGCGACGACGGCAGGAGCTACAGCCCGATCAGCGGCAGTGGTGCCAGCACCACCAGCCATACCGTCGACAACCTGACCAACGGCACCAAATACACCTTTGGGGTGCGGGCGGTGAACGTTTCAGGCACCGGAGCGGCGGCGACGGTGACGGCGACGCCCCGGGCGGTGCTGGTGGTGAGCTTCGGGGCGGCGAGATACACGGCGACGGAAGGCGGGACGGACGCCGCGGTAACAGTGAGTCTGAACCAGGAGGCGGAACGGAAGGTGACGGTCCCGCTCTTGACCGTTCCACCGAGCGGGGACTTCGCTCTGTCGGCGACCAGCTTGGACTTCGAGGCGGGCGATTCGAAGAAGACACTCACGGTGACCGCGCGCGAGGACCCGGACCTCGATGACGAGACGGTGCGGTTGGAGTTTGGGACGCTGCCAGCGGATGTCACTGAGGGGAGTCTGACAACCACGACGGTGACGCTGGTGGACGACGACAAAGACGAGATTCGACCGACGGTGCAGATTCAGATGGAGGCGTCGGCCCCGGTGGGCGGTGCCTTCGCGGTGACGATCACCTTTAGCGAGGCGGTCACGGGCTTCGAGCAGAGCGAGATCACGGTGACGAATGGTTCGGTGACCGGCTTCAGCGGTTCGGGGACGAGCTATACGGCCGAGATCACGCCCTCGGAGAGTGGTGAGGTGACCGTGGAGATTGGAGCGGACGTGGCCGAGGACGCGGCCGGCAACGGCAACGAGGCGGCGGAGTCGTTGGTCATCGAGGCAGACCTGACCAGACCGGAAGTGGAGATCACCAGCGATGCCCTGGGACCGGTGGGTGGAGCGTTCGAGGTGACGATCACCTTCTCCGAACCGGTGCAGGGCTTTGACCTCGACGATTTCCATGTCACCAACGGGACGGCGTCGGCCTTCACCTCAGTTTCGGTGCAGGTCTACATGGCAACGATCACCCCCTCGGAGAGCGGTGATGTGACCGTGGCGGTGGCGGCGGACGCGGCCCAGGACGCGGCCGGCAACGGTAACGAAGCGGCGGAGTCGTTTAGCATTGAGGCCGATCTGACGCGACCGGAGATGGAGATCACTCGTGATGAGACCGGACCGGTGGCCGGAGCGTTCGCGGTTACCATCACCTTTAGTGAGGAAGTCACGGGTTTCGAGGTGAGCGAAATCGAGGTCACCAATGGAACCGTCGTGGACTTCATTGAGGTGTCACCGAGTGAGTATCAGGCCACCATCAAACCTACGGTGGCGGGACCGCCGGTGGTGTTGGTGGTCCCCGAGGACGTGGCCACGGACGAAGCCGGTAACGGCAATGAAGCCGCGGAGCCCTTCGAGGCGGAGACGGCCGTTGAGGTGAGCTACGCGGCGGACAGCTACACCGCAACCGAAGGCGGGGATGCGGTGACGGTGACGGTGAAGCTGAGCCAAGCCGGGGACGAGGAGTTGTCGATCCCGATCCAGGTGAGTCGGTCGGAGACGACCGAACTCAATGACTTTACGGTCGAGGCGTTGGAAGGTTGGGATGCCCAGGAGGGCGCCGGAACGCTGACCTTCACCCCCGGGGCAACGGAACTGAACTGGCAGATTGCAGCCAACCATGATGGGGACGGGGACGACGAGACGGTGAAGTTGGGATTTGGGGAGCTTCCGGAGATCGCGATGGCCGGGGAACCGGCCGTGGCGACGGTGATGCTCGAGGACAAGGGGCTGGTGGAGCTGCAGGTGAGCTTTGCCCAGGCGGTCTACGAGGTTAAGGAAGGTCAGGGGGTTGACATCGAGATGACCGTCTCCCCGGCGGCGGACCGGCGGGTGGAAGTCCCGCTGGTGGTGGCGCTTGTAGGCGGGACGACGCCCGAGGACTATAGCGGTGTGCCGTCCTCGATGGTGTTCGAGGAAGGCCAGAGTGAGAGGACGATTTCGGTGGAGCTTTTGGCCGATGAAGTGAATGATCCTGGAGAAGGGATCGTGCTGAGCTTGGGCGAGTTGCCGGAGGCGGTGATTGCGGGCGATCACTCCTCGACCGAGGTACATTTCATTCAGTATCGCACGGCCGAGCAGTTCTCCCAATCACTGGAGGTGATGCTGGCGGTGGTCGCGCGATCGATGGGAGAGAGCGCACAAACGGCCATTGAGAGTCGCTTTGAGCGGTATCGTCAATGGAGCCGTATGGAGCAACCCGGTGAGGCCATGTTGGCATCGAATACGGAGACTTTGGAGCAACCCGGTGAGGCCATGTTGGCATCGAATGCGGAGACTTTGGAGCGGATGGGAGCGGGCGCAGGGGCAAGCAGCCAGAGCGGCCCAGATCCGGGCCGGGCAGAATCGTCGAGGGTCAGCAGCGAGCGCCTCGATGCTGCTACCATACGATCAAGTGGAGACTTGGGGAGGCCGGAAAGAGGCGCAACTCAATCGTGGTTGCGCAATTTCTCGTTGGGTTCGTTGGTGGGCAGTGCGCCCTCCGGCCAGACGCCCTCGGGTATCTCCAGCGCCTACGGCCTGGGGCCGAGTGTGGGAGGCATGGCGCAGGATCCCCTCTGGGTTTCTGCAACCGAGGAGCCCCCGCTCAGACCGGGATCGACCGACCTATCAGAAACGAGTAATCAAGAGTTCAACATGTCGGGGGTCTCCTTCGAGATGGCTCTGGCAGAGATTGAGCAGGGCAATAGCAAGAGCTGGGCGCCGGTGTTGTGGGGACAGGGAGATTTGCAATACTTTAACGGGGAGTTGACCCGGATCGGGATGAACTATCGTGGCGGCCTGGACGCCGCACACCTCGGGCTGGACCTCTACGCCGACGAACAGATGCTGGCCGGGCTGTCACTCATGCGCAGTTGGGGCAATATGGATTACACCGACGATGGTGTGGATGGGGTGTTGGACAGTCGCATGAACACTTTTCATCCCTATCTGTACTGGCAGCCCAACCCCCGATGGAGCGTGTGGGGCATAGGCGGCATGGGAGGGGGACAAGTCGAGGTGATCGAGCCGGGCCGGAAGCACAATTTCGATGCCGACTTTAAGATGTTTTCTGCGGGAGTGAGGTCGGCGCTCAAAATACGGGACAACCATGAATTGGGTCTAAATGCCGACGCTTTCACGGCCCAGCTCGGCACCGATGCCTTGGAGGACATTGCCCAGTTGAGAGGTCGGGCCCACCGGGCTCGTTTGATGCTGGACTGGTTGTATGACAAGGTGCTGCCAGCGGGTCAATCGCTGAGCCTGAAATTGGAAGCCGGAGGGCGCTTCGACGGGGGCGATGCCAATCGAGGCAGTGGCTTGGAAACCGGTTTCCGCCTGGGGTTGTTGGATGTGAACAGTGGGCTGGACGTGGCGTTGCACGGCCGGGCGCTGTTGGCGCATGAAAGTGACTACCAGGACCGGGGAGTGGGGATACAGGCGAGTTGGGATCCCGGGGAGAAGCAGCGCGGTCTTAGGGCGTCGTTGGCGTCCTCGTGGGGTCGGGACGGAGGCGGTCGCACGACACTGTGGGACAACGCCGATGCCGTCACGCACTCAGCGGGGATGGGGGCGCTGTGGCTGGACCCCCAGTACCAGATGGAAAGTGAGGTGGCTTACGCCGGCATCAAGGCGCCGGGCTTGCCGGGTGTGCTGACGCCGTTTAGCCGGATGCGGTGGAGTGGACAGGGTCGAGAACTGGGCTTGGGTAGTATGTGGACCCCGTCGGCTCGCAGCGAGCAGCCCGTGCTGCCCGCGACGATTGAATTGGAAGGCCAGAGGCGGGAAAGCAGAGCGGGACCGTCCGAATTGGCGATCATGCTGCACGTGTCAATCCCCTTTGGCGGCTCGCGGGCAATCGCGCCCAGCCTTAAACATGTTTCGGCCCGGCGGGTCACTGCTGCAGAACTGCCGGCCGAGCCGGTCAACGCTCCACATCAGGATGGGAGTCCACTACCCGAACCAGCGACCGCTGAGCCGATGCGCGGGTGAAGCCGGGTTGACACCCTGCAAAGTCGCGAATCCAGCGAGGTCCGCACCAGGGCCGATATTCCGGAGCGCAGTAGAAAATGGGGGGCTGTCGCATTCGCTCGGTAGTGAGACATCCGGGTTAGCCCACTGTAGTCACATCCCCATCCCCTGCATTCACAAACAGGCCGGGAGTAATTTCTCATTGACAGTCGGGTACACTTTCACTTGATTTGAGCTGGTTTATGCGGCTATGCGCCCGTCAAGCGCTACGGCCCTGGATAGGACAAGAGAATGATTGGAAGGAGACAAACCTGACTACCAGCACATCCACCTCAAGGGCCGGCAACTCCGGCACGATCCACACCAACAACAGTGAAAGCGCCAAATACTCGGCGCCTTGTCGAACAGGCGCATACCGGATGGCAATTGCCATGAGAATTATTCCGCGGCCGAAAATCATCGGCGCAGTCTTCGCCGCCGCCGCACTGCTGTTCGGCTTCGCGGTGCAGGCACAGGCGACTGAAATCGTGTACGTGAGCAACACAGGGGAAGATACCGCACGCGAACACGGTTTTGGTGCAAATGAGGCCTATGCTCAGAAGTTCAGCACGGGCGGAAGAGCAGGTGGCTACGACCTGAAACATATCGAAGTGCTCGTGACTTATGGCGGAGGCTGTACGGTACAATTGATGACGAACAGTTCCAGCAGTCCGGGCACTACGATCTGCGTCTTGACCGTGGTTGACGGGAACGCCAACGGTTCGTTCGATGCGGGATCCGTGGGCTTTGACACGTCCGCCTGTTCCGCCACTAAATCTCATCTGGCCGCGAACACTAAGTACTGGGTAGCCATGGTTCGTGAGGATGATGATATGAGATCACCACCAGCTTTTAGTTCCACGAGCAGCGAGGATGAAGATTCAGGCGCGATCGCGGGATGGAGTATCGCCGACACATACAAATACCAAGACGATCTGGATAGCTCATGGGCAACGTGGTCTGATGCCGATATACTTCAAAAACGAGGCCCACAAGAATGGCTGAGAAGAGGGAGTCCCGTAGAGTGCGGCAACTCCATGAACGGCTTGGTTCGCCTTCACGAATTCGAAGACCCTCTCCGGTGTTTCAACAATGTATTTAAGCTGTAGACGATTGGCGAGGGGCGTGGCGTTCTGCGCAGCGCTGCTGCTGTTTCCCGGTACCGCACTGGCTCAGCCCAGCGCGCTTTTGAGCTTCACCACCACCGACTCGAGTTCCGCCTTGGGCGCCTCGATACGGCTCACCTGGAGTTACCCCTCCAATGGTAACCCGTTCAACCATTACGAATACCGCGTCTCCACCGACGGTGGCGCCGTGTGGAACCCGGACTGGACCGTCGTGCCCGGCAGCGACACGAGCACCATCCAATTCAATCTGACCGGCCTGACCTACGGCATCGAGTACACGTTCCAGCTACGTGCGGTGGCCGCAACCCCTGGTATTGCAGATGTTCCGGGCCCTGCAGCCACCGCGACCGGGACACCACTGAGGCCCGCGCCGACCAATTTGAAGGCTTACCTGTACTCCGGCCGGGTCGATCTGGAGTGGGACACGAATTCCCAGGTCACCGAATATCGGGTCGACACCGAGGTCACCAGCACCAATGCGTTGCATGCGTCTTCGCGGATCTCGGCCGGATTGGGGCCGCTGACGACCACTACCATTCTGAACTTGACCAACGGCACCGGATACACCTTCACGGTGGTGGCGGTGCAAGGCACTCTGGACACCAGTGAGCCATCCAGCGTGAACGCCACGCTCGGCGCCGGGGTGACGGTCTGGCCGCCGTCACTGACAGTGCGGGAGGGTGGCTCGGCGGGCTATACGGTGACGCTGGACACCCAGCCGACGGATTCGGTCACGATCACGGTGGACGAGAGTAAGCCCGCGAACGACCCCGATCTGACGGCAGACCCGGAGACCTTGGTTTTCACGCGATTAAACTGGAATACGCCGCAGACGGTGACGGTCTCGGCGGCCGAAGACGACGATGGCGAGGCCGGCATCGCCCAATTTTTACACGACGTGGTGAGCGACGACATCGGCTATGACGGCATTGGGGTCGGCGGCGTCAGGCTAACCGAGGCCGACAACGACTCGATCGAGGTGACGGTCTCGCCGACGACACTGTCGGTGCCGGAAGGCGGCTCGGCGACCTACACGGTGAGGCTTGGCACCAAGCCACTGTACGATGTCACGGTCGAGGCGACCCGGGACCAAAGGAGTGACGACGACCTGACGGTGAGTTCGGATACGGATACGGATATGGTTACAGATTCGGTTACGTTGATCTTCACGGACTCGAACTGGAATATGGAGCAGACGGTGACGGTCTCGGCGGCCGAGGACGACGCCGACGAGTTGGATGGCGTCGCGATCTTCAGCCACGGCACGGCAAGCTTCGACGATGACTATTACCCACTTGATGTCGATTCGGTCACGGCGACCGAGGCCGACAACGACGACCAGACCAGACCGAGTGTGGTGATCACGACTGAGGCTGCGGCTCCGGTGGGCGGCGCGTTCGAGGTGACGTTCAGCTTCTCCGAGTCGGTGAAAGGCTTTGAACTGGAAGATATCCAGGTGAGTAACGGGACGGCGTCGAATTTCAACAGGGTGTCCTCACGGACTTACACAGTGACGATCACGCCGGAAAAAAGTGGTGAGGTCAGGGTGGAGGTGAGATCGAACGTGGCCGAGGACAGGGCCGACAACGGCAACCGGGCTGCGGAGCCTTTGGTGATTGAAGCGGATCTGACACGACCGGAGGTGGAGATCACGAGCGAGGCCACGGCCCCGATGGGCGGTGCCTTCGATGTGACGATCACCTTTAGTGAGGCGGTCACGGGTTTCGAGCAGAGCGAGATCACGGTGACGAATGGTTCGGTGACCGGCTTCAGCGGTTCGGGGACGAGCTACACGGCCGAGATCACCCCCTCGGAGAGTGGTGAGGTAACCGTGGAGGTTGGGGCGGGTGTGGCCGAGGACGGGGCCGACAACGGCAATCAAGCGGCCGCGCCGTTGGTCATTGAAGCGGATCTGACACGACCGGAGGTGGAGATCACGAGCGAGGCCACGGCCCCGGTGGGCGGTGCCTTCGATGTGACGATTACCTTTAGTGAGGCGGTCACGGGTTTCGAGCAGAGCGAGATCACGGTGACGAATGGTTCGGTGACCGGCTTCAGCGGTTCGGGGACGAGCTACACGGCCGAAATCACCCCCTTTAGGAGCGGTGATGTGACCGTGGCGGTGGCGGCGGACGCGGCCCAGGACGAGGCCGGCAACGGCAACGAGGCGGCGGAGTCGTTGGTCATCGAAGCAGACCTGACCGGACCGCGAGTGGAGATCACCAGCGATGCCCTGGGACCGGTGGGTGGAGCGTTCGAGGTGACGATCACCTTCTCCGAACCGGTGCAGGGCTTTGACCTCGACGATTTCCATGTCACCAACGGGACGGCGTCGGCCTTAACCTCAGTTTCGGTGCAGGTCTACATGGCAACGATCACCCCCTCGGAGAGCGGTGATGTGACCGTGGCGGTGGCGGCGGACGCGGCCCAGGACGCGGCCGGCAACGGTAACGAAGCGGCGGAGTCGTTTAGCATTGAGGCCGATCTGACGCGACCGGAGATGGAGATCACTCGTGATGAGACCGGACCGGTGGCCGGAGCGTTCGCGGTTACCATCACCTTTAGTGAGGAAGTCACGGGTTTCGAGGTGAGCGAAATCGAGGTCACCAATGGAACCGTCGTGGACTTCATTGAGGTGTCACCGAGTGAGTATCAGGCCACCATCAAACCTACGGTGGCGGGACCGCCGGTGGTGTTGGTGGTCCCCGAGGACGTGGCCACGGACGAGGCCGGTAACGGCAATGAAGCCGCGGAGCCTTTCGAGGCGGAGACGGCCGTTGAGGTGAGCTACGCGGCGGACAGCTACACCGCAACCGAAGGCGGGGATGCGGTGACGGTGACGGTGAAGCTGAGCCAAGCCGTGGACGGGGAGTTGTCGATCCCGATCCGGGTGAGTCGGCCGGAGACGACCGAACTCAATGACTTTACGGTTGAGGCGTTGGAAGGTTGGGATGCCCAGGAGGGCGCCGGAACGCTGACCTTCACCCCCGGGGCAACGGAACTGAACTGGCGGATTGCAGCCAACCATGATGGGGACGGGGACGACGAGACGGTGAAGTTGGAATTCGGGGAGCTTCCGGAGATCGCGATAGCCGGGGAACCGGCCGTAGCGACGGTGATGCTCGAGGACAAGGGACTGGTGGAGCTGCAGGTGAGCTTTGCCCAGGCGGTCTACGAGGTTAAGGAAGGTCAGGGGGTTGACATCGAGATGACCGTCTCCCCGGCGGCGGACCGGCGGGTGGAAGTCCCGCTGGTGGTGGCGCTCCAGGGCGGGACGAGGCCCGAAGACTATAGCGGGGTGCCGTCATCGGTAGTGTTCGAGGAAGGCCAAAGTGAGGGGACGATTTCGGTGGAGCTTTTGGCCGATGAAGTGAATGATCCTGGGGAGGGGATCGTGCTGGGCTTGGGCGAGTTGCCGGAGGCGGTGATTGCGGGCGATCCCTCGCAGACCCTAGTGAAATTCGACCAATACCGGACGGCCGAGCAGTTCTCCCAATCACTGGAGGTGATGCTGGCGGTGGTCGCGCGATCGATGGGAGAGAGCGCACAAACGGCCATTGAGAGTCGCTTTGAGCGGTATCGTCAATGGAGCCGTATGGAGCAACCTGGTGAGGCCATGTTGGCATCGAATACGGAGACTTTGGAGCGGATGGGAGCGGGCGCAGCGGCAAGCAGCCAGAGCGGCCCAGATCCCGGCCGGGCAGAATCGCCGAGGGTCAGCAACGAGCACCTCGATGGCGCCACGATACAATCAGGTGGAGAGTTGGGGAGGCCGGAAAGAGGCGCAACTCAATCGTGGTTGCGCAATTTCTCCTTGGGTTCGTTGCTGGGTAGTGCGCCCTCTGGCCGGACGCCCTCGGGCGCCTCCAGCGCCTACGACATGGGACCGAGTGTGGGAGGCATGGCGCAGGATCCCCTCTGGGTTTCTGCAACCGAGGAGCCCCCGCTCAGACCGGGATCGACCGACCTATCAGAAACGAGTAATCCGGACTTCAACCTGTCGGGGGTCTCCTTCGAGATGGCTCTGGCAGAGATTGAGCAGGGCAATAGCAAGGGCTGGGCGCCGGTGTTTTGGGGACAGGGAGATTTGCAATACTTTAACGGGGAGTTGACCCGGATCGGGATGAACTATCGTGGCGGCCTGGACGCCGCACACCTCGGGCTGGACCTCTACACCGACGAACAGATGCTGGCCGGGCTGTCGCTCATGCGCAGTTGGGGCAATATGGATTACACCGACGACGGTGTGGATGGGGTGTTGGACAGTCGCATGAACACCTTTCATCCCTATCTGTACTGGCAGCCCAACCCCCGATGGAGCGTGTGGGGAATAGGCGGCATGGGAAGGGGACAAGTCGAGGTGATCGAGCCGGGCCGGAAGCACAATTTCGATGCCGACTTTAAGATGTTTTCTGCGGGAGTGAGGTCGGCGCTCAAAATTCGGGACAACCATGAATTGGGTCTACGGGCCGACGCTTTCACGGCCCAGCTCGGCACCGATGCCTTGGAGGACATTGCCAAGTTGAGAGGTCGGGCCCACCGGGCTCGGTTGATGCTGGACTGGTTGTATGACAAGGTGCTGCCAGCGGGTCAATCGCTGAGCCTGAAATTGGAAGCCGGAGGGCGCTTCGACGGGGGCGATGCCAATCGAGGCAGTGGCTTGGAAACCGGTTTCCGCCTGGGGTTGTTGGATGTGAACAGTGGGCTGGACGTGGCGTTGCACGGCCGGGCGCTGTTGGCGCATGAAAGCGACTACCAGGACTCGGGAGTGGGGATACAGGCGAGTTGGGATCCCGGGGAGAAGCAGCGCGGTCTTAGGGCGTCGTTGGCGTCCTCGTGGGGTCGGGACGGAAGCGGTCGCACGACACTGTGGGACAACGCCGATGCCGTCACACACTCAGCGGGGATGGGGGGGCTGTGGCTGGACTCCCAGTACCAGATGGAAAGTGAGGTGGCTTACGCCGGCATCAAGGCGCCGGGCTTGCCGGGTGTGCTGACGCCGTATAGCCGGCTGCGGTGGACTGGACAGGGTCGAGAACTAGGCTTGGGTAGTATGTGGAACCCGTCGGCTCGCACCGAGCAGCCCGTGTTGCCCGCGACGATTGAATTGGAAGGCCTGAGGCGGGAAAGCAGAGCGGGACCGTCCGAATTGGCGATCATGCTGCACGTGTCAATCCCCTTTGGCGGTTCGCGGGCCATCGCGCCCAGCCTTAAACATGTTTCGGCCCGGCGGGTCACTGCTGCAGAACCACCGGCCGAGCCGGTCAACGCTCCACATCAGGATGGGAGTCCACCATCCGAACCAGCGATGGCTGAGCCGGGCTCGCTCCAGCCCAGCCCTAAGTAAAACCAGTTTACCCGCATGTCTCCCCAAATTTCTACTGTTCTCCGGGAGAAAGGGTCAGGGCTCAAAGACGACTGACCTTGCCATCGTGCGCTGAACCACTCTTATCCCCTATCCGTGGTTTATCTTTTCCACGGATATTCATAACAGCTTGGCACTAAAGCAATGGAAGCTTGACCACGGATGGGCACGGATTGACACGGATGAGATATTGATTGGTAAGCTGTCGCATTCGCTTGGTAGTGAAAGAGTTCCGAGCTAAGTTATCAGAGGAGAATGCGCGCCTATCACGGGCCTTAATAGAAGTCATCGTTTTAATTTGACGCCGAAGGATTCTAATGGGGAGGATTGCCGTTTTTCATGTCTCACCGGATCGATCTCACACCGAACGGCCGCCTGCTATTACGAGAACTTCCTGGTGCGAAGCCAGGGCTTGATGCAAAACGTTTAACGGCGCTTGTCGACGCCTTTGCACGATCCCCGCCAGAAGGACTAGTTGAGTTGGGAACCGCGTTCCCCGAGGAATCGTTGCCAACCACCCTAGCTTATTGGCGAGACTATGCGGAAATCTACCTGTCGGCCTTGCGTTCGGCGACTCCGGAGGATGAAGCGGGAACGTGGCATGCGATTCCCGCCCCCAGGTCCTCCTGGGAAGACCTAATTCTGCAGCGGCCGCCAGCGCGAGGGATGGAATACCTCTCGACAAAGGTTCTCGATGAGTTGTGGACCGGGATCGAGTGGGTCGTCCGGGGAAAATGTGAGGCTCATGCAGGGGGAGTACGAGGGTGGTTGCGCGAAATCAATCCCAATCGGCAACTGCTCGGGAGAGTGACCTTTCATCTTGCGGAAAACGAGCGCAACGAGCGCCGGCCATTTGCCTTTGTCGCGACCTATAGCCACAGTATTTCCGAAACCGAGCGGCTTCAGCACGTGCCTCTGAGCAAGGCTCTGAAGCAGTACGCCGGGCAACGCAATCGCCCCGCAATGGAGCGCTTACTGCGCCCAGTGCAGGAAGCGGCCGAGCGAAGTGAAATGGTACGGGAGCTGTTGGAGTCGCGGCGTCTATTTCAAGCCCTGGCTTGGTCGCCCAAGAAGGCCTATGCCTTCATCCAGGACATTCCAGCGATGGAAGAGAGTGGCTTGGTAGTACGAGTGCCGAACTGGTGGAAGGGAAAGCGGCCATCCCGGCCCAGAGTGAGTATTGATGTCGGGAGAACCATGACCCGTGTCGGTGGGAGTAGCCTGCTAGAGTTTTCCGTAGAAGTCGCCTTGCGGGGAGAAAGGCTCTCGGACGATGAATTGATGCAACTTCTTCAAAGTGATGGTAATCTCGTTCAGTTGCGAGGGCAATGGGTGGAGGTGGATCGCGACAAGTTTGAACAGGTGCTCAAACATTGGAAGGAAGTCGCCGACACTCATTTCGAGCAGGGAATTTCTTTTCTAGATGGAATGCGATTGCTCGCTGGATACCGGCCCGGTAGGGATCGGTCGCTGTTCGCGGATGGGGACGGGAATCGCGAGTGGATCGCCCTCCAAGCCGGAGATTGGTTGCGCGACACATTGGAGAAAATGAGGGATCCAACCCGGGCCGAAAGCGGGTTGCCAGGCAGGACTTTCAAGGGGACGCTTCGACTTTACCAGAAGGATGGGGTGAACTGGCTATGGTTCTTCTATCAGATGGGGCTTGGCGCGTGCTTGGCCGATGATATGGGTTTGGGAAAAACCATTCAGGTGATTGCCTTACTTTTGACTATAAAGCGGACGCGGGGAGATCGCCAGAATGGCCGGCCGAGTCTGCTCCTTGTTCCCGCCTCGTTGTTGGGAAACTGGCAAAGGGAACTGCAACGATTTGCGCCGAGTTTGCGTGTCTTCTTCATGCATCCATCGCAAACTTCTGCGGATGAGCGCAGGGACGCCCTGGCAAATGGACAAAGCTTCTATCAATCCTACGATTTGGTGGTCTCGACCTACGGGTTGATCCGCCGTCTGGAGAATTTGCGCACCAGTCAATGGGATTTGTTAATTCTCGATGAAGCCCAGGCAATTAAGAACCCGAGAACGGCGCAAACGCGTTCGGTGAAGCAGGTCGGAGCCAAGGGGCGAGTAGCGCTCAGTGGCACACCGATCGAGAATCGCCTAAGCGATCTCTGGTCACTCTTCGAATTCATAAATCCGGGATTGTTGGGCTCGGCAACACAATTCAAGAAGTTTACCAAGCAGCTAGAAGGAGAATTGGAACCCAACTATGCGCCTTTGCGCGCACTGGTGAGTCCTTACATCTTGCGGCGGCTGAAGACGGACAAGACCATCATCTCCGACCTGCCTGACAAAACCGAGATGCTTGCGCTTTGCCAATTGACGAAAACTCAAGCCGCCCATTACGAAAAGGCGGTTCGGGAGTTGGCGGATGCTATGGAGGGCGAGGGGGAAACCGGAATCAAGCGACGCGGTATGGTCCTGGCATTTCTGCAGCGGTTCAAGCAGATCTGCAATCATCCAGCGCAGTGGTCGGGGAGTGGTGACTATGGTTTGAAAGGCAGCGGAAAGTTTCAGCGTTTGGCCACTCTTTGCGAAGAAATGGCGTCCCGCCAGGAACGGGTCCTGATCTTCACTCAGTTCCGTGAGATGACACGGCCGCTGGCAGAGTTGCTTGGAGGGGTCTTCGAGTGCGAAGGTCTCGTTCTTCACGGCGGCACCGCGGTGAAAGAGCGCCAACGGTTGGTCGATACTTTTCAAAGCGAGGATGGGCCGCCTTTCTTCGTTCTCTCGCTCAAAGCAGGAGGCACAGGGCTTAATCTCACTGCGGCCTCCCAAGTGATTCATTTTGACCGGTGGTGGAACCCTGCGGTGGAAGACCAGGCGACAGATCGTGCATTCCGAATCGGGCAAAAACGCAATGTGTTGGTGCACAAGTTTGTTTGCCAGGGAACGATTGAAGAGAAAATTGACCAGCTGATCTCTGAGAAACGTGAGCTTGCCGACGAGGTGCTGGGTAAACGAGGTGGCGCCGAAAAATTGCTCACCGACATGGGTAACGAGGAATTGTTGGATTTTGTGGCGCTCGACCTCAATACTGCCGTAATATCCTGATCATGTCTTACTGGAATTCGTTTCGACCTTACGTCCCGGTGTATGAACGGAAGACCAGGGCCTACCTAAAGATGGCAAAAAGGTTAGGCAAAGGAGTCGCGGCGCAGCCGATTAAGGCTTTCAGGGGTAACAAGATGGCGAAGACGTTTTGGGGAATGGCCTGGAGCAAGAACCTGGAGTCCTACAGTGATTACCAAAATCGGCTTCCACGGGGACGGACCTATGCCCGGAACGGATCGATTTTACACTTGGATATCGGCCCAGGGAAGGTGAGTGCCTTTGTTGCCGGAAGCGATCTTTACGAGGTCAAGATCGTCATAGAACCTCTCGCGGATCAAGCTTGGCAGACTTTTAAGCAGCGTTGTGCAGGGAGGATCGATACCTTATTGGCTCTTCTCAGAGGCCGACTGACAGACTCCGTTATTCAGGAGATCACCCACCGGAAAACGGGACTTTTTCCCGCACCCTCCGATATCAGGCTGAATTGCTCCTGCCCGGACTGGGCCAAAATGTGCAAGCACATCGCCGCGACACTATATGGGGTGGGTGTGTGCCTGGATACGAAACCTGAACTATTCTTCAAGTTGCGTGGCGTCGATCATCAAGAGCTCCTTGAAAGCGCCTCGGCGGAGTCTCTTGATGATGGTCTTCCCGAGGGCGACGATGTGATCGCGGAATCGGACTTGAGTGCTGTTTTCGGCATTGAGATTTCGGACATCCCAGCGGAGGCACCCCCCAAGGCCAAGAAAATGCGGGCCAAGGGAAGACCGCAGCGGCGCTGATTGGTTCATCAGGCACACTCCTGGGAACGCGTGGCTCGCGCCTGCGCTTGGTAGTGTGATGTCGCATTCGCTCGGTAGTCAGAAGTATCCAGACTATAGACGTTTCAATCGAACGTCCCTGAATTCGACGGTCATTCCGGGGTCGTGAATTTGCAGGGCTATGGCGCCTTCGGCGAAATAATTGGGGAATTTATCGGTGAACTCTGAGGACAACCTGCCGTTGATAAAGAACCGAAAGTAATTTCCCTGCGCGATGACATGCACGTCATTCCATTGATGAGGGTGGATGTTCTCGAGAGTGAGGCCGTCCTTGATAGCTTTGGTTGTGGTGCTTCCATCGGGTTCAATACTTAGGCTTGTTCCGCGTTTGCAGGGATACTCTTTCCTGGTGGCAAAGTGAAAGTCCCAGGCGCCAAGAATGTGTGGACCAATGCCTACATGGCCAATATCGGCGTGATAACTTTCGAAGGTTCTTTTGCCGGTTGTATCCGGCCGCATGCGAATGGAAACTCCGGTATTACCTTGGTTGGGTATTCGATAGCTAAACTTAAGTTCGAAGTCCTTGAGATTCTCGTCGTTGTATACCAGATAGGATTGTCTCTTTGCGGAACCTTTTCCTTGGATGGTCCCATCGACCACTGACCAATCGACGGAACTTTCTGGTGGAACCGCATGCCAGCCACCGAGAGACTTGCCATTGAAAATCGGTTCAAATCCTTTATCCGCTCGGACGGCCAAAGCAAAGCTTGTTAAGCAAAGCAGGAACCTGAAAAAGGAGAAAAGTAAATGGCGTCCGATCATTCTAAGATGCATTTAGTAGAATATGGGCCATAGGTCCAATCTTTCCTGCCCGTTTGATCGTCAGTGAAGAAAAAGACGTCGCGTCTTTTACCCACTGCGCACATAACAGGAAACTACCCAAAATACTTAAAAACTAGGGCTGACCCGAATGGCCCTAAGTTAAGGGGGTTTTTTGAGGGCATAAGGTATGGCGCCAGCCGGGGTCATGCCGTAGAAAAGTGATGCCTTCTGTAAGAAAAGGGTCAGGTCTTAAAAACTGTATTTCGTTGTACTTCATACATTTTTACAAGACGACCGACCCTGTAAGGCATAACTTTTTACGTCTTGACCCCTTCCTTTTCCGAGGTAGTCAAATGTTCGAAAAGTCGCTTAACTTAAATGACATGAAGGCTGACCCCATCTGCCTTCCTCTGCGCCAATGAGATGTATGGGATCGCCCTTGGGGGCTGATTCTTTTCGATTCCCATTTTTCAGGAAAAATCCGGAATTGACCCAACCTTAACAGGTTACTAACTCAGGCGCTCATTCTTGGGAGAATAAGCAGTTTATTGGTCTTCAGATGGGAGCGGCGTAGGATATTTCGATCACGATCACGATCGGTTTTGCTACCGTAGTCCGCCATTACATCATTTCAATTCTAAATTGGTATAAGACAGCAGGTTAAAGTTATATCGGAGGTTTTTATGCTCGAAATAATCTCCGGCATCAGCAAACTGGCAAATATGAGCAAACCTATATCTTTTTCTAAAATGTCCCGGCGCAAGTTTGGGAAAGTTTCCGCAACCGCCGCAGCCACAGCTTTTGGATTTCAATTTATACCCAGTCGCGCCTGGGGAAACTTGACCAAACCAACCCTCGTCGGCATTGGCACCGGTGGCAAGGGACGCTCCGACATTAATTTATCTAGAGAGGCGGGTTTCGACATCATTGGTTTGGTCGATGTAGCGGACGCTTCCAAGCTCCCTTTATCCGTGGCGAATAATCGCCGGTTGAAGTCGATAATTGAAGTTCGCCAGGAGTATCCCGATCTCCCGTTCTGGACCGATTATCGGGAAATGTTTGCGGATTTGGGCGACAAGGTCGATGCGGTCACCGTATCGACACCCGACCACCATCACTTTCACGCTTCGGTTATGGCTATGCAGGCTGGCAAACACGTTTATTGCCAGAAGCCGCTCACCCACGGTCTCTGGGAAGCCCGCATGATGTCAAAAGTAGCCGCGGAGACGGGCGTGAAGACCCAGATGGGTAACCAAGCTCATGCCCATGATCATATGCGTCGTTGTGTCGAGCTGGTTCGCGCCGGGATAATCGGCAAGATTCGCGATGTGCACACCTGGACCAACCGTCCCATTTGGCCGCAGGGTTTCGCCAAAGCCCCCGAAAAACAAGCGGTGCCGGAATGGCTGGATTGGAAGCAATGGATTGGTCCCGCGGGCTGGGTGGATTACAACGAAAACATCGCGCCTTTTTCCTGGCGTGGATGGTGGGAATATGGAACCGGCGCCCTGGGTGACATGGCTTGCCACATTATGGATATGCCTTTCTGGGCCCTCATGCCGGGCGCTCCAAAAAATGTTATGGCGACTCAGGCAGGCGCCACTAATATTTCGCCTCCCATCAACTCAAAGATTGTCTGGGAGTTTGGTCCCAACGAGTATACCCACAGCCGGGGCGTTCGCTTTACTTGGTACGACGGATACTTGAAGGCTCATTTCGACCGTGAAACCTGGAACCTGGTAAAGGAGAGCGAGGAGTACAATCATCCGGCTCCCGAAGTATTGGATAACCGCCCATTTTCGGACTACGGCTGCGTGATTGTCGGCGAAGAAGGCAAACTTTTCTTCAACCGTTTCAAAAATATTTGGGTGGTAAATCCGACCAGCGCTATCGATGGCTTTACCTGGCCGGCCAAATCAATTCCGCGTGCCAGAAATGAAGACAATTACAAGGAGTGGCTGGACGCGATCGAAGGTAAAATAGTGAAGGGACAATCCAACTTTGAACACGCTGGTCCGTTCACGGAAACCATTTTACTCGGCGTGCTCGCCCAACGGGTAGCGGATGAAAAACTCGAGTGGGACGCTGAAAATATGGAAGTGGTCGGACGGCCCGAACTCAAGAAATACATTCAGCGAAAGTACCACAAGGGCTGGAAAGTTGAAGCTGATTTCGGATCTGCATTAGGCGCGCTTTTTTGATTGGGCGGGAGAAGAGGGTGGTTTTTCCATCGGTTGTGAAGGTCAAACATACGTTTCTCATATTAACGCTGGCATGGTGTTTTTCAACTTTGCTGGCTGCCCTGCCCAACATCCTGTGGCTCAGCGCCGAGGACATCAATGCTCACTTTGGTTGCTACGGAGATCCGCATGCGATTACACCCAATCTGGATAAACTCGCTACCGAGGGGATGCGATATACCCATGCTTTCACTACGGCTGGAGTTTGCGCTCCCTGTCGAAGCGGGATTATTACCGGTATGTATCAAACCACTCTGGGCACGCAGCACATGCGAGGTAATGCAAAGCTGCCGGATGATATACGACCGTTCCCGACTTATTTGAGGCAAAACGGTTACTACTGCTCCAATAACAGAAAAGAGGATTACCAGTTTGTGACCCCGGAAGACGCCTGGGATGACTCCAGCGGTGGCGCACACTGGAAAAATCGTCCCGAGAAGGATCAGCCTTTTTTTGCCGTTTTCAATTTTGGCGGCTGTCACGAAAGCGGCATTGCCAATACGAAAAAATACCGGGAAGTCACCAAGGATCTGGCCGATGATCAGCGCCAGGACCCCTACGCGCTCACCACTTTTCCGCCTTATTACCCGGAAACACCCCGGGCCCGTGAAGACTGGAAACGCAACTACGAGCTAATCACTGCCATGGATGCCTGGGCAGGCGATTTGATTCAGCAGTTGAAAGATGACGGGCTTTACGAAAAAACCATTATTTTCTATTGGGCCGATCATGGGGTGGGGCTTCCGCGGGCCAAACGCTGGCTCTACGATTCTGGCACCCGCATACCATTGATTATCCGCATACCGGCATCGTTGCGGACTGATGGTCAGGGAATTCCGGGAACGGTAACGGACCGACTGGTCAGTTCGATCGATTTTGGCCCCACCGTGCTGAATCTGGCCGGAGTGGAAATTCCCGGTCACGTTCAGGGACAGCCCTTTCTGGGAGAAAATCTTCCCCCACCAAGAGAATACGTCTATGGCGCGCGCGACCGGATGGATGAGCGCTATGACATCATTCGCATGGCTCGCGACAAGCGTTACAAATACCTTCGCAACTACGAGCCGCTAAAAACCTATTACCAGTACATGAATACCCCGGAAAAAGGAGCGCTTATGAACGAGCTTCGAGGGTTGCATGAGGCCGGTAATCTGGAGCCGATGGCCGAATTTTATTTTAATGCCACTAAACCGGTCGAGGAGTTGTACGATACGCGGGCTGATCCGAACGAAGTTTTTAACTTGGCCAATGATCCACGCTACGCCGACATTTTGATGCGCATGCGCCGAGCCCATCTCGAATGGGTGAAAGAGACGCGCGATACCGGGTTACTGGCTGAACCCATTCTGGTAGAACGCGAGAAACTCATCGGCCACCGTTACGGAATTCTTCGTCAAAATGACGATCCTACACTGGCAAAGCGAGTGGCGGAGATAGCGGTTCAGGCCTCCCAGGGTATTGAGGCGCTAACTGATTTAGAGAAAGCCATGAAAGACGGCGATGGAGCGGTCCGGTATTGGGGCGCCGTCGGCTTGGGAAATATTGGTCATCCGGCTAAGTCCGCATCTGGCGAAATGATGAAAGCGCTGCGCGATGAATCTCCCGTAGTTCGGGTTGCTGCGGCTCGCGCCTTGTGCCGAATGGGAAAACCAAGAGATGCCCTTCCCGTGCTGGTAGAGGTATTGCGAGGCGGCGAACAATGGGAGCGATTGCATGCGGCCATTGTCCTGGATGAAATCGAGGCAATGGCCAATCCGGTCAAGGAAGCCATGCGAGCGGCCCTGGTTCCGAGAAATGATCTGTATGCGCGGGGTAAATACGTCGTCCGCGTTTTGAACCGGGCTTTGAATCAACTGGAGGGCACGCGCAATGTCGTTCCTTGACGTACTCGGAGAAAGGGGTCAAAGCTCAAATCTCGCATTGGCATGCAAGATTATGAGCAATGACCCCGACGGGCGTGCACGGTATTAGGAATGACCCCGACGAGGCGCCCGCAACGCAGCGCCAGAAGCTGATTAATCCACCCGTACTGCCAGGTAACCGGTGCGGCCACGGTTAAAGATGTAAAGTTTGTTGGCTCCCTGTTTCAATTGATCGCGAGCCTCGCGGACGGTGGTCACCTCGTTGTCGTTGATTTCCATGATGACCATACCCTCCCGCAGGTTCCGGTAAAAGGGAGAATCTGTGTCCACCGAAGTGATTAGAATGCCCTGGATGGTAAGCGGTATGCGGTATTCTTTGGCTTGCTCATCATCAATCGGAGAAACTTCCACCCCCTCCAGTATTTCATTGGCAGAGGCGGCAAATCGACCCGATGCGCTACCGACGACCAAGTCGAGTGACTTTTTAGTCCCATCGCGCAACACTTTCAACTCAATCGGGGTTCCGGGAGGTGTATGGCCTATGCGAATACGGAATTCGTTACTGGTTTCAACGGGTTTTCCGTTCAGGCCTACAATGACGTCGCCCCGTTTTAATCCGCCCTGGGACCCGGCCGAGTCTTCCTCCACGTCGTTGATCAATACACCTTTGGAATGGTCGATGTCGAAAGCTTCGGCCATATCGGGTGTGAGGTCCGAAATGCTGACTCCGAGAAAACCCCGCTTAACTTCTCCGGTTTCTACCAGTTGCCTGGCAATGCTGGTAACCAGGTTTGAAGGAATGGCAAAGCCGATCCCTATGCTGCCACCGCTCCGGGAAAGGATGGCGGAGTTCACTCCGATCAGGCGACCGCGCGAATCGATCAATGCTCCACCCGAATTACCCGGGTTGATGGATGCATCGGTTTGAATAAAGCTTTCATAACCATCTTCACCGTAGATGCCGATCCTGCGGTCGGTAGCGGAAATGATTCCCTGGGTTACCGTCAGACCGACCTCCATGGGATTTCCGATGGCAAAAACTACGTCTCCGACTTCGATATTGTCACTGTCGGCGATCTGGATGGCGGGAAGGCCCTCGGCTTCGATTTTTAGAATGGCGATGTCGGTTAGGGGGTCGCGACCGACAATGTCAGCTTCCAACTCGCTTCCATCATTTAACCGCACCAACACCTCGTCGGCATCCTCACCCCGTTCATTGCGCACCACGTGGTTGTTGGTAATGATGTATCCGTTGTCACTGATCAGGACCCCCGAGCCTATTCCCTGGGGAATCTTTCTTTCTTCGGGTTGGTCGTCCTGATCGTAATCGGGCGCTGGCACGCCAAAAAAACGTCGCAGCAACTCTTCTTCAGGCGACATGCCTGGCGATCGGGAAACGCGCACGATGCGCGCAGTGTGAACGGCTACTACTGCCGGTGTGGCGGTTTCCAGAATCGAGGCATAGCTGTGATGAGTGAATTTCTGGTCCCGGTCAATGGTTGTATTATCGACTTTCAGGTCGATGGATGCTTCGCCCCCGACGGAATCCAGAAAGAACAGGGACAGAAGAATCAGCCCAGCCATGGTGATGGTAGTGGTTTTCATAATTGACGACTTATCTGTTTTTAAAATGAAAATGTTGGTTATACCAGTGGGGTTTCGCCTTCAATACTTGGGAGATTAGAACGTTTCTCAGTGTGGTGTCTCAGAAATAACTTGAAAAATACGAGCGTGCCATGAATGGCCTGGCAAGGCTGCTTTTCGCAGCACGGGCCTGAAGGCCCTGGTTTGTAAAGCGAACGCCGCCAGGGTGTTCCATGCCACCTCGCCCTCCGGGCCGCGCGCTTTTTCGACCGACCTACGCCGCCTTGAGGAGGCAGAAAAATCGCTGCGGTATTTTTATAAGGAATTTCTGAGACATCACACTCAACGGGCTGGTTCCAAATTTAGAGCAGCGAAAAGGAAGGGGTCAAGACGTAAAAAGTTATGCCTTACAGGGTCGGTCGTCTTGTAAAAGTGTATGAAGTACAACGAAATACAGTTTTTAAGACCTGACCCTTTTCTTACAGAAGGCATCACTTTTCTACGGCATGACCCCGACGGGCATGCACGATGGCGGGGTGTCGGCCTGCGGAATCGGGTCGCGGAGGAAGGGGTCAAGCCTTGCATTTTGGCATGGCTGCAAAAATGAAAAGCATGACCCCTACACCGGCAATGCTTTACAAATTCATCGTAAAATGCGTTAACTGAGGGCCATTCCATCTTGACGGTTCAACCCGCATGTCTCACAAATCTTCTACTATGCTCCGAAATATCGGCACTGGTGCGGGCATCGTTAGATGCGCGACTTTTCAGGGTGTCGACCCAGCTTCACCCGCGCATCCGCTCGAAACCCGCACCAGCACTCAATCTTCGTTCGCTCGTCACGAATTTTGTTAGACATGCGGGTTAAGGTTTCAAAGTTTGCTGGGAAGAATGTCGATCCTCGATTTGCGCCCGCCATTTTAATTGCCATGGAAAAACAACCACTACCGTATCGGTTTGCATTGGCTACGGCAATTGCGTTTTGCGGTTGTGCGACGCACACCGTAGATGAAGAATCGGCTGTGCCCCGGGTAGAGATTCCGCCGGGATTTGTGCAAAGCTCTACCGGCCTGGATGTTGCGCAAGATTGGGACTATTCCTGGTGGGAGTCCTTTGGGGATGCCACGCTTAGCCATTTGATTGAGGAAGGGTTGGCCGCCAACTTCAACTTGCAGCAGTTTACCGCGCGTATTGAACAGGCCAGCGCCTTGGCCCGTCAGGCGGGCTCCCAGCTTTGGCCCCATCTCGATCTCGCTGCCAGCTATGACCTGGAGTGGGATGGAGGGGCGATTGCGCCAACTGCGGAGGATCGCGCCGAGACAGCGGGTCTAGGCCTCTTGCTGCGCTGGGAAGCGGATCTCTGGGGGAGGTTGTCTTCCGCCCGAAAAGCCCGCGAATTTGAAGCCGAGGCCACTGTGCAGGATTGGCTCGACGCCAGGCTTCTACTATCCAGCGCCATCGCTGAGAACTACTTCGAAATCAAGGAGCAACGCCGGCGTTTAGAAGTGATCCAGGAACAAATTGAGATCAATGAATCCTTGCTTAAATTGACCACGCTTCGGTTTGGTCAGGGGCAATCTTCCATTGTGGCAGTGCTCCAGCAGCGGGAGCAACTCGATGCCACCAAAGCGCGGGTCCCGGATGCGGAAGCGCGCATTGGCCAGCTCGAATATACCCTGGATGTGTTGCTTGGTAAGCCACCGGGAACCGGAAATTTCAGCTTGAGTTCCGATCTGGCAGCAATTCCGCCTTTGCCCGAGGTGGGTTTTCCGGCTACTTTGCTTCATCGGCGTCCCGATCTCCGGGCTGCCCGACAACGGGTTGTGGCCCTCGATTTCCGAGTGGGAGAGGCCGTGGCCGATCAGTTTCCCACCTTAACCCTGGGCGGAAGGCTGGATTGGCGAGGTGACCCCGATTTTGGCGATGCCATCTCTTCGGTGTTCGCCGGGCTCTCAGCGCCTTTGTTCGATGCGGGGCAACGGAGTTCCGAGGTGGATTTCCGCCGGTCCGATCTCGACGAAGCTCTGGCCGGTTATTCCCACAGTTTTTTGTCTGCGCTTCTCGAAGTTGAATCGGCGATCCTGGTGGAGCGCAAGCTTCAGGAGCGCCTGGCACTGGTCGAAAAACAGTTATCGACGGCGCGGCGCCTGCTTACCGAGACTCGCAACCGCTTCAGCCAGGGACTCACCGATTATTTACCGGTTTTCACCTCATTGGAGATTGTGCAAAATCTTGAAAGAGAAGTGGTAAACAACCGCAGAAGTGTGCTATCCTCCAGGATAGCCCTGCACCGCGCCCTGGGTGGACCCATGAAAAATTCCCAATCTACCCTTATTTTGTCCAACCTGCATGAATAGGAAAAACATCCTAATTAGTTTGCTGACTATCGTGGTTATCCTGACCGTGGGAGGGGGGATAGGATTAGTATTGATTTTGACTGGACCTGAGACGGAACCCAAGGAAAAACCCGAATCTGCCAAGATTGTGCAGACGATTCCGTTAATTCCCCATACTAAACAGGTTTGGGTGACGGCTTACGGGGCTGTTATTCCCTCGCGAAAAGTGGTGATCAAACCCCAGGTATCCGGTCAGGTCATCTGGCAGAATGCCGCGGTTACGCTGGGGGGACGCCTGCGCGAAAATGACAAACTGATACGCATTGACCCCAAGGATTACGAACTGGCCCTTTCCGAAGTTAAGGCGGAATTGGAGGAAGCTCGATTCGAGCGCGAAGTGGAAAGTGGACGCCAGGTGATAGCCCGTCGCGAATGGAATGAACTTCAGGAGGACCTGGACGTAGCAGATGTAAATCAATCGTTGGTTTTGCGCGAACCTCACTTCAGGAGAGCCGAGGCGCTCATGGACAAAGCTAGCAACGATATTGAAATTGCCGAGCTGCATTTATCACGCACAACCATCCGAACCCCGTTTAATGCCATGGTGGTGGATGAATCGGTTGAAGTGGGTCAGTTGCTTAATACCGGTTCCACCATATGCGAGTTGGTAGGTACCGATGAATTCTGGATTCAGGTCACCTTGCCATTTTCGGAGCTGAAGTGGATTCAATTTCCCGACGAAAACAATTCCGGTGCGGAAGCTACCATTGTGCTGGATACCGGCAATGGTTCATGGTCAACCTGGAAGGGAAAGGTACTGCGGTTATTGAGCGATCTCGATCCCCTCGGTCGGATGGCGCGCGCGGTGATAACGGTTCCCGACCCGCTCGGTATTTCGGAAGACGCGAAAGGCAACTTACCGCTACTTTTGGGTAGCTACGTCGAGGTCAATATCGAGGCCGGGGAGTTGGAAAACATATTGGAAATTCCCCGGGCAGCGTTGCGGGAAGGAAATAAGATCTGGGTAGTAGGGCAAATCCCGGAATTGAAGATTCTCGATTGCGAAGTGGTCTGGACACTGAAGGAAACCGTACTGGTGTCCAATAACCTTGACCGTGGCGACAAATTAATCGTTTCCGACTTGCGGGTGGCCCTGCCGGGAATGTTAGTGGCTCCCCGGCCTTCAACCGCGTATCCGGAGCTGGTCAATAGCAGTGGATCGGACAGCTGAATAGAATCAATGGAAACGAGTCCTCAAGAGCACAAACCCTTGCATACCGGAATTCTGGCCTGGTTCGCCCGCAATCATGTAGCGGCCAATTTATTGATGTTGGCTGTCGTGGTGGTCGGATTGGTGGTGGCCCGGAATATCCGCCAGGAAATATATCCGCTCTACGAAGTTGATACCATCGAGATCCAAATGCGCTACCGGGGCGCCAGCCCGGAAGAGGTGGAGCAGTCTATTCTTCTGCCCATCGAGTCGGAGGTGCGGAGCCTGGAGCTAACCCGACAGGTGACCTCGACCGCTTCCGAAGGCCGGGCTTCCGTTTCGGTTGAGATTCAACCCAGTTTTGATCGCAATCGCGCCCTGCAGGAAGTAACGGCGGCGGTGGCGCGAATCAGCATGTTTCCAGACGAAATTGAGCCACCCATAATCTCCCTGGGAACGAGTCGCCGCAGAGGTGTAAGCTACGTGGCAGTCTATGGGGATCTGGATCAGCGCACCCTGATTCAATTTGCTCACCAGATTGAGGATGGATTGCTGGCTCAACCCGAAATATCTCTGGTTGACATGCGTGGGGTTCGCCGGCCTGAGATTTTGATCGAAGTTCCGCAAGCTCAACTCCGTTCGCTCAACCTGACCCTGGAGGAAATTGCCCGGGCCATCGATCGTGCCGCCCTCGACGTGCCGGCCGGTACCATGCGAACTCCCGGAGGAGATATCCTCCTAAAAACCACCGAGCGCAGGTATTTTGGAAGTGAGTTTTCTGAAATACCCATTAAGAGCAGTAACACTGGAGCGGGAATCAAGCTCGGTGATATCGCCACCATTGAGGATGGTTTTGAGGAAACGGAACGGGAGTCTTATTTTATGGGAAAAAACGCGGTTAGCATTTCCATATACGCCTCCGAAAACCAACCCCCCTTGAAAGTGTCGGCTGCGGTCCAGCGTTATCTCGAACAGGTCCGGCCCACGCTTCCTCCTGCCGTCGATGTGGTGGTGCGTTACGATCGCACCGAAGACTACCTGGAGCGCATCAACCTTTTGAGGTTTAACGGTACGATTGGTTTGATACTGGTGCTTTTGGCCTTGGGATTCCTATTGGAACTTCGCGTCGCCTTTTGGACGGCCGTCGGAATACCTGTATCGATTCTGGGTTCGCTCATACTGCTGCCGCTAATGAATGCCAGTATCAACATGGTGTCGCTTTTTGGGTTTATCGTGTCTCTAGGTATTGTAGTCGATGATGCGGTGGTGGTTGGGGAAGATATTTTCCATAAAATATCTCAGGGTAAACCGCGGCTGGAGGCGGCGGTGGCTGGAGTTAAGGAGATGACCATCCCAGTAGTTTTTGCCGTCAGCACCAACATTATAGCCTTTTTACCCCTCTTTTTCGTGCCGGGGGAGAGTGGCCGTTTCTTAAACATCCTTCCGGCCGTAATCGTCGCCGTATTCACCATCTCCCTGATTGAGGTTCTGCTTATTCTGCCCTCCCACCTGGCTTTTTCCCGCAAGAATAAACACTCGGACTCATTTTTTTCACGCTTCGACCGCGCCCAAACCTCGCTCCGACTGAAACTAGATTCGGCTATGGAGGGGTTCTACCAGCCCCTTTTGACCACCGCGCTTCGTTTTCGCTATATCACCATGGCCTTTTTTGCCGCGAGTTTATTAGTGGTAATCGCCTATGTCTCCAGCGGCCGAGTTAATTTTACCTGGAATCCCTCGATTGAGAATGACTATATCCAGGGGGAAATTGAAATGCCGACGGGAACGC
Source organism: Opitutales bacterium (assembly GCA_965250065.1). Lineage (GTDB taxonomy): Bacteria > Verrucomicrobiota > Verrucomicrobiia > Opitutales > UBA2995 > JAABVD01. Next base: position 2,169,863 of record OZ252288.1, on the reverse strand, counting down.
CGGTTGCCCGTACCCGGGAAGTGGCATTTGAGGTTCAGAAAGCGGCTAATCGGGCTATTGCAAAATGCGGCGAGGAAGGGATTATGCGAGGCATCAGCGTTTCGGTTGCTTACCGCAACAGTAATGGAGCCACCGTCGCCTGCAAACTGGTGCCGCAAAGTAAACGAAAAATTACCAGCGCCGGTTTTGTGGATCTTTGGAGAAAGGAAGTTCCGGAAATTCCGGACCTGGAATCGCTGTTCTTTGATTACTTGGTAGGCCCTGGCGGGGAGGCGGCCATTGATATTCAATTGGCTCATCCCGAAGTGAATACGCTGCGACATGCCGCGGAAGAGCTGGGCGATTTGGTGGCCCTTTATCCCGGGGTGACCGATATTCGCAAGGGCTTCGGCAAGGAGATGCCGCAAATCAGTTTTGAAATCAAACCGGCCGGACAAGCCATGGGGATAACGGCGCGGGAATTGGGTCAGCAGATTCGCAACGCTTTTTATGGGGCGGAGGCACTGAGACAGCCGCGAGATCGCGAGGAGTTGCGCGTCATGGTGCGCCTTCCGCAAAGGGATCGAAGATCGTTGAGTGGGCTGGAGGGATTGCTGATCAAGGCGCCGAATGGAGCCGAAATTCCCATCAACCAGGCCGCGGAAATTATCGAAACGACCGCACCGGTTCGCATTGACCGGGTTGACGGTGGTCGCGTTCTCAACGTTACTGCCAATGTGATAAACAGTATTACCAACGCCAACAAGGTTTTGTCCGCCCTGGAAAGCAAAGAGCTGCCGGATTTGATGAAACGCTATTCCGGCCTGCGCTACTCTTTCGAAGGGACGCAACGTGAAGTACGTGAAGCGTCCGAGGATTTGAGCATCGGCCTAATCGCTTCGCTCTTTGCAATTTTTGCTATCATGGCTTCCTTATTGAGAAGCTACGCCCAATCCGCCATCGTGTTATTGACCGTTCCCTGGGGCCTGGCCGGCGCATTTCTGGGTCATATCGTTCTGGGCTTTGACATCAGTATTTTCAGTGTCCTCGGCATGATCGCCCTTTGTGGAATGGTAGTTAACGGTGGTTTTGTCCTGGCTATGACCCGAAGCCGTTACCTGGACCGTGGAATACCTTTAAGCGAAGTGACTATCAAAGCCGCGCACCGGCGCTTCCGGCCCATCTTCCTCACGGCCATAACTACATTTCTCGGCTTGGGACCCATGATATTTGAAACCAACGAACAGGCGCTCTTCCTCGTGCCCATGGCTATATCCCTAGGTGTGGGTACGCTGGCATCCGCCCTGGTAGTGCTTATTTTGGTTCCGGTCGTGTTCGTAGTCATGGAAGAAACTCAGGCCATCGCATTTGGTAAAAAGGAAACATCGCCAACCCGCCAAACTGAGTTGACCGGCGCCGAAGTATTGCATGCCCCACTGCAACGGCAGACTGAACGTTGATGGCAACCGCTATTTCACTGCATTAGCGCCATGAGACGATGACCACACTAGCGCCGACATTCCGGAGCGCAGTAGAAGATTGAGCTGGGAGGAGGGGGTCACAAGGCGTTTCTGAGATAAACCACGGATTACACGGATGAAACGGATAGGGAAAAGAGTTGTTTAAATAACAACGTTCCTTTCAGTCACTTGATCCGGCTTTGCCGGAACAGTTCCGAAGGAGCGAAAGCGACTGACTACCGAGGAGCGGATGCGACGACACCTCAACAAGCGAAGCGCTGTTTCGAGCAGAGCGACACCAACATAACAGCCTTGTTTCGGGGAATTTCTCAGGGAAGGGGTCAAGCCTTGCATTTTGGCATGGCTGCAAAAATGAAAGGCATGACCCCGACGCCGGCCTTAGTTCGAAAATTGTAACAACTCAGGTCTCCATAGCCTAACCTGCATTTCTCACTACCGAACGAATGTGACATCACCCAATTTTCATGGGATGGCGCTTGAGAGAACTGTAGGAGGGGGTTTATCCCCCGATTGCGGTGGGGCCATTTGGAGGATCGGGGCGTAAAGCCCCTCCTACAGTTTCGTAATACGTTATCAATAAAACATTCATGCGGACGATTGTTCAAGATGCCTGAGTAGTTACCGAAAATTTTCAATAACTGGCCTTAACTTAAGCAGCGCCATTCACGACTGACCCTTTGGGCAAAGGGCTTGCATTTCCCCAAACTAGTGAACATATGTATACAATGGAAAGTTTGGGAAATTACAGTTTTCATTCGTTTTATGGGTCGCTGCTGTCGCCGCGGGAGCTGGCGGAGCTGGCTTACCACCTGGGCTACCGGACGGTGGGTATTGCCGACAATGGTGGTTTTTGGGGTGCGGTGGAGTTTTCCCAGGCTTGCCAGCGGGTGGGGCTTCAGCCGGTATTGGGGTGCCGGCTGAAGCTCGAGCAGTTGGGCGAAGTGCAGCTCACGGTAAAAGACACCGACGGCTATCGGGCGCTTTCGCGTTATTTGTCGCTCTGGCAGATGCGGGGGAAGGTCGTTGCGCTGGCGGCGTTTCAATTTTTCTGGCGGGAGTTTGGGGGGCATTTTCATTTGTCGGTCCGGCCGGCGCCCACGCGAGGTGCGACTCATAAGACCAGTGACTGGGTGATTTGGAAACGCACCTGGGATGAACTGGTGGTGCAGTTGGGTCCGGAGATCTGGATCGAGTTGCAGTGGGCCACCCTGCGGGAGCAGGAGCTGCAGCGGAGGGTATTCCAGGAATTGCGTCCGTTGACCGACCGCTGGGTGGCCATGGGGTGTGCGCGCTGCGTAACGCGCGAGCAATGGAACGTGTTGCGGGTATTGCAATCCATCGGAACCCTGACGCGGGTAAGCCAGGCGCATCCGCACAAATTGATTCCCGGCGATTATTCGTTGATTGGCGCGGAGGCGCTGCGGCACCGTTTTGGCAAGGTGCCGCATGTGCTGGGGCAAACCCGGAAATTTGCCGAAGCCTGCGATTTTGACTTTGAGTATGACCGGCTCTGGCTGCCGCATCTGCAAACTGAAGACGAGGTGTCGCGGGGAAGGGGTCACACCTTAAATCCTGCACTGGCGTGCACGATTACAAGGAATGACCCCGACGGGCATGCTAGGAGAGAGAAGCGCAACGAGCGGGCTTTTCGCCAACTGAGGTATTTGTGTTTGCGGGGGATTGTTTTGCAGTATGTGAAAGCGTGCTATCCGTGGAAAAACAAACCATCGCGGTCTGAGTTGTTGGCACGCATACAGCGGGAATTGGTGATTATCCGGGAAACCGGGTACGCCGGTTATTTTCTGATCTTCTACGATATTGCGCGGGCTTGTGTGAGGCGCGACATTCCGATGCTGGCTCGAGGAAGCGCGGCGGGCAGCCTGGTTTGCTACAGCCTCGGGGTGAGCAACGTGTGTCCGTTCCGGTTTGAACTGAACTTCGAGCGCTTCCTTAACCGGGAACGTCTCAAGCACTCCAAGTTGCCTGACATTGATCTCGATCTGCCCTGGGATCGGCGGGACGAAGTCATCGAGTATGTCTACGACAAGTACGGCGCCGACCACGTGGCCATGATTGGGGGCTCGAGCACTTTCAAGAGCCGGGCCGCCATTGCCGAGGTGGCTAAGGCCATGGGGGTTTCGGAAAACGACGCGCGCTACATGACCCGTTACATGCCTTACAATGGAATGGCGGACATGATGTACAAGCGCCATCTGTACCAGGAAAACAAGCACCTCAAGCACGAAGAGCGATTCGAAGCTATTCTGAAGACGGCCTTGTGTTTGGATGGGTTGCCCCGTCACCCGATGATGCATCCGTGCGGTATCGTCATCGCGGACCGGCCGCTTACCGATTTCACGCCCCTCCTTGCGTCGCGCAAGGGCTTCATGATGACGCAGATGTCCATGCAGCCGATCGAGGACCTGGGGCTCCTGAAGCTGGATCTGCTGGGGCAAGCCGGGCTGAGCGTGATTCGCGACACGTGCGAGAATCTGCGCGAGGAGCTGGGAGTAGTTGAACCACTCGAACGCATCGACTACTACGAGGCGGAAATCTTTGCAATGATTGCGGGCGGAGAGGCGCGCGGTGTGTTCCACATCGAATCCCCGGCTATGACCAGTCTGCTGAAGATGTGCCGGTGTGCTGACATCGATTGCCTGGTCGGGGTGGTGTCGGTAATCCGGCCCGGCGCGGCCAACGAAGACAAGAAGACCTTGTTTGCCCGGCGCTACTTGGGGTTGGAAAAACCGCACTACGTGCACCCGGATCTCGAGCCGATTCTGAGCGACTGTTTCGGACTGATGGTTTACGAGGAGCACATCCTGCTGGTAGCGCACCACTGGGCCGGTGTAGATCTGGGGCGGGCGGATCTGTTGCGGCGAATCCTGATCAAGAAGCTAGCCCGCATATCTCCCAAATCTTCTACTGTGCTCCGGAATATCGGCACTGGTGTGGCCCTCGCTGGATGCGCGACTTTGCAGGGTGTCAACCCAGCTTCACCCGCGTATCAGCGCGAAGCCCACACCAGCACTCGATCTTCGTTCGCTCGCAACGAATTTTATGAGAAATGCGGGCTAAAGGGCCGCGATCTGCAGGAAATGGAAGAGGAATTTCATGCCTGTGCGCGTAAGAAGGGGCGGGACGAGAAGGCCATTGCGGTGGTGTGGAAGTTGTTGGTGGAGTTTTCCGGTTACATGTTCAACAAGGCGCATGGGGCAGCCTACGCGGTGGAGGCATTTCAGGGAGCCTACCTGAAAAAGCACTACCCGGGTTATTTTCTCACCGCGGTATTGCAGAGCGGCCGGGGTTTTTACAGCGCGCTGGTCTACATGCTGGAATTACTGCGCCTCGGCTACCGGTTTGAGTTACCCAAGGCAACGCGGCTCACGCTTCGTTTCTGGTTCAGCGATGGCGTGGTCTACTATCCGTTGTCTCGCATCGCTGGCCTGAGCCGGAAATTCCTGGATGTGTGGCAGGCAGCTTTGCAAAAGAGGCCTTTCCGGGATTGGGACGACTTTCTCGTGCGCGTGCTGCCGGAACCGGCAGATTTGCTCCTGTTGGCGAAAGTGGGCGCCCTGCGCGATTTTTTTACAAACCGTTACGAAGCCGTCTGGCAGGCCAAGCACTACCGGCGCGACGCCTACGCCGAGCGCAGCGAACGTCTGTTGGAGCCGGAGCCCAGTGGAGAGGTGTTTCCCTTTCAATCTCGGGAACCGGAGGTGTTCGCCCGCTGGGAGGCGGAGCTTTTGGGTTACCCCATTACGGTATCGCCATTTGCGTTGTGGCTGGAAGAGATTGACCGGATGAGCGCGTTGCGAATTGACCAGTTGGGGGATTACGTGGGTCGGGAGGTGGAGGTTGCAGGCATCGTCGTGGTGGTGCGAAACTTTATAGCGGTCAATGGCAAACCGATGAAGTTTGTTTCCATCGCGGACGAGACGGGCATAGCCGAGGTTACCCTTTTCCCGGAGGCTTATCAACGCATGGCTTACGTGGTGTCCCGGTCGCGGGCCATTCGGATTCGCGTGCTGGTAAAATGGGATAAGACGGAGAGTTCCGTCAGCATCCAGGGGGTGAGCCTGGTGGAAGGCCGGACGGGCCTACGGGACGTGGACAAGGCGCTGGCGCGGGCGGTGTAGTTAAAATGGGCTAGTGTGGTGTCTAGCGCCATTCCGGTGGATTTTGCAGTGCGGGTTTTAAAACACCGATAACGGGAATGTTGCGGTAGCGTCCGGCAAAGTCCAGGCCGTAGCCGACCACAAATTTGTTGGGGATGGTGAAGCCGATAAAGTCGGCGGTGTATTGGACGGCTCGGGTGCCTCGTTTCTCCAAAAGCATGCAGGAGCGCAGGCTGGCCGGCTCCATATTGCTAATGACATCGACGACCTTGGAGATGGTTTTGCCGGTATCGAGGATGTCGTCGATGATGAGGACGTGGCGACCGGTAACATCGATCTGGAAATTGTCGAGGATCCGGGGCTCCATTTCCGGAGATGTGGAATTGCCGTAGCTGCTCACCCGAATACAGTCGAGCCGCACCGGATTTGAAATCGTGCGGAGTAGATCGGATGTGAATATAATGGCGCCATTGATAATGGAAATGACGTATATCTCTTCATCTTTGTATACCTGGGAAATTTCTTCTCCCAGCTCTTTGGTTCGCCGCTGGATCTGTTCTGAAGTTACCAGGATTTCGTCGAGTTCTTTAAACATGCTGAAAAGGAGGCCATTTTATGTGTTTGGGAGGCAAGGGCAATGAAACCTTGCCGTTTGAGAATAATTTTTTGCTGGGGGCGATTTGGCTTTTCACCGCTCCTTGACGCGCTTTAGATGGATCCTGGCTTGGGAACGAGTTTTGGAATGATTTCGATTGAGGTAAGAAAGCTGACCAAACGATTTGGCGCTACCGTCGCGCTCGATGATGTGGATTTGAATATCGCGCCGGGAGAATTGTTCTTTTTGCTGGGTCCAAGCGGCTGTGGGAAGACGACGCTCTTGCGCAGCATTGCGGGTTTCAACGAACCGGAGTCCGGAGAAATATTTTTCGGAGCCGACCGGGTGACTAATCTTCCACCGCACAAGCGAAATACCGGTATGGTGTTCCAAAGCTACGCCTTGTGGCCCCATATGACGGTCGGCGAAAACGTTGCATTTGGTCTTAAGGAACGAAAATTGCCCAAGGCCGAGGTGACCGAACGGGTGGCAAAGGCGCTGGAGGCCGTGCACATGGGAGATTTTGCCGCCCGCAAGCCCAACCAGTTATCGGGTGGCCAACAGCAACGCATAGCTTTAGCTCGGGCCTTAGTAATTCGCCCACGGTGTTTGTTGCTGGATGAGCCGCTCTCTAATCTCGATGCCAAATTGCGCAATGAAATGCGTTTGGAGATACGGCGTGTTTGCAAGGCGTACAATCTTACCACGATTTACGTTACGCACGATCAAAAGGAGGCGCTTTCAATTGCAGACCGGTTGGCAATTCTGAATGAGGGCAAGGTGTTGCAGGTGGGGAACCCGCAGGAGGTCTACCGGCGGCCCATGAACCGCTTCGTAGCTCATTTTATAGGCGAGGCAAATTTTTTGAATGGCACGGTGGTGGATGCCGCCGGAGGCACCGCCTTGCTGGAAACGGAAATAGGCCATGTATCGGGTGTCATCGGCGCTTCGGTGGTGAATCTGGAACCGGGCATGGAAGCGTGTGCGGTGATTCGTCCGGAAAGTTTTAAAATCGAATCTTTTCAGACGGAGGAAAACTGTTTCCGGGGTCGCGTTGGTGAATCGACTTATTTTGGTGAGGTCGCCCAATACGAATTTCAGTGCGATGTCGTGAAGTTGAAGGTCTATGAGCTCAATCCACGTTCTATGTGGGGTCAGAAGCAACGGGATCTTTTTATATGGGCCGATGCGGAAGACGTGGTGATTTTGAACGCCTGAAATAATTCGAAGTGGCCAAAAATATCAGCATCCTAGTAATTCTGGCCATGGTGGTCGGTTTGCCATTTATATTTAAAAGGGCCGACCAGGTGGAGCTTTCCGGGGATGATACTCTGGTCGTGGTGTCTCCTCACAACGAATCGATTCGCTACGAGTTCGGGCGGGGATTTCGCGACTGGTACCGTGAGAAAACTGGTAAGGACGTGGCGATTGACTGGCGAGTACTCGGAGGCACCAGTGAGATTGCACGGTATTTGCAAGGTGAATACACCGGCGCCTTTAAGAATTATTGGCAAAATGTGCTAAAAAAGGAGTGGAGCCAGAATGTCCAATTGAGCTTTGCCAGCCGCCTGATAACGCCGGACGATTCTGCGGCGGATGATAACGAAGGTGAGCAAGCGAGGCGTGCGTTTCTCAATTCAGAGGTCAGTTGTGGTATCGATGTTTTCTTTGGGGGAGGGACTTACGATCACAATCGACAGGCGCAAATTGGAAATACCGTATCCAATAACCTGTTACAAACGCATCCCGAATGGTTCGGGGAGGATGGAATTCCGCAGTCATTGTCTGGCGAATCTTATTGGGATCCGCAGGGTCGTTGGTTGGGAGTGGTGTTGTCAGCCTACGGCATGATTTTCAACCGCGATTCACTTGCCAGGTTGGGGTTGGAAAATGAACCACAACACTGGTGGGATTTGACGGATCCCCGCCTCTTCGGGGAGGTCGCGGTGTGTGATCCCACCAAAAGCGGTTCCATTGCCCAGGCGTTTGAAATGATTGTTCAGCAGCAGATGCAGTTGGAACAAACGCGGCTCCTACAATCGGGGATGATGCAAGGGGATACCGATGCCATGGCCCTTCGAAACGGTTGGAAGAATGCCATGCGATTGATCCGAAGAATTTCCGGAAATGCCAGGTATTTTACCGATACCTCGATGAAGCCTTCGATCGATGTATCTTTGGGACAGGCTGCCGTCGGCATGACCATTGATTTTTACGGCCGCTTTCAGGCCGAAACAGTTAGGAATCGCTCTGGTTCTCAACGGCTGGGTTTTAACATTCCACTGGGTGGATCCACCATATCGGCGGATCCGGTGTCCCTATTGCGCGGGGCGTCCCATCGCCAACTGGCGGAGGCCTTTATCGAATTTATTTTATCTGCGGCGGGGCAGAAACTTTGGAGTTTCAAAGTGAGTGACACTGTTGCCGGTGCGCCCCGGCGTTACGCCCTGAGGAGAACCGCCATACGCAAGGATCTCTACACCAATGAAAACATCATGCACATGTCGGACCCCGATTTCCGTCCCTACGAAAGAGCGGGTAGTTTCACTTATCACCGTGATTGGACCGGGCCTCTGTTCAGTGAAATCCGATTTCTCGTGCGCGTGATGTGCTTGGATACTCATGATGAATTGAAGTCGGCCTGGAAAGCCCTCATTGATACGAACTTCCCCAAAACAGCGGTGGAACTCTTTGATGACGTGTCGGAAATCTCTTTTGAAAAAGTTACCCGCGAGTATGCGCCGATAATTGGCTCGGGAGATGCCGCTGCCGAGGTCGTCCTGGCTCGTGAGTTGGGCGCCCTCTTCCGCAAACAGTATCGGGAAGTGGAGCGATTGGCTTACCGATCGAGAGAATAAGCCTTTACCAAGTCGATTAACTTTTGAGGATCATCGCTTTTGAAGAAGGATGTCCCGGCGACGAAGGAATCAACTCCCGCCGCCTTGCAAAGTGGAATGGTTTGTTGGTCGACTCCACCATCGACCTCAATTCTGAAATTCAGTCTATTCGATTTCCTAAAGGCCACCAGTTCTCTCACTTTGTTCAGTACTTCCGGTTTAAAAGACTGTCCACCAAATCCCGGCTGAACGGTCATGGCCAATACGAGATCGACCTGGTTCAGGAAGGGCTCGACTTCGGACGTCGGAGTAGAAGGGTTTAAAACGATGCCATTCTTGCAACCCAGGCTATGGATTTGCTTTAAGGTATCTCCTACCGGGTAGTCGGGTTCGACGTGAATGCTGATCAGGCTGGCGCCTGCAGCGGCAAAGCTTTCGATAAATAAGTGGGGATTGTCGAGCATTAGATGGACGTCGAAAAACAGGTCGGAGATTTTTCTGAGCGCCCTTATTGTTTCTGGTCCAAATGACAAGTTGGGTACGAAATGGCCGTCCATAATATCGAGATGCACCCATTGAAGACCTGCCTTTTGAATTTTTTCGATTCCCTTGGCCAGGTTCGCATGATCACTGGCGAGAATGGACGGTGCGAAGATGGGAGCGTTCATGAGAGCAGGGTTACCAAACCTGGAGAACTGCGTCTGCAATTTTTAATGCTAATTTTTTGCTCAAAAGCGGGATGGCATTTGTTTCGGCCCGGGTCTGACCCGAATCCAGAAATATATCTAAGGAAACCGATAGGGTTCTTCCTTCAAAATAGGGATTTCCAGTTGCCTGGTCTAACAGGTCGCACCTCGCAACCATGGAAAGGCTGTATTTTCTTGCCAGGGCAGTATCGGTTGAGGAGGTCGCAGCTACCGATCGCGTAAATTTATCGAGGGTTATTTTCAGGAGGGCGTCACCACTACCCGACGAGAGGCTGAGACGACCATCCTGCAGAAAAGCCTGTCGAACATCGTGGTTGATCACTGCGTTGGCCTGGGGCGCAAGACTCAGGTTGTTGACCGGAGCGATCTGCAGCGATGTAAAGGGCGGGGTGGAACCATCACCCAACTGGTAGTGGGCGCAGCCGACGAACAAACAGGATAGCATCAGGCTATGCGGAAATAAAAAACGCGATGCAACCATGTGCAGAGCCTGCGTCAGAATTTGGTGGGATTTACCACCCCTTCGCCCTCGGAACTCGGTATTACTTTATTCTCCCTCTGGTATTGCTCTGCCAAACCTTCGCGTCCGGATCCAGGAACCAGGGTATTTTCCCTTTGGTATTGTTCGAGCCGGTTTTTAATGCGGTCTTCGACCAGGGCGAGCTGGGCTTTGGCCTTATCCGCTTCGGGTGAAATGGGAGCCACCGTAATGGCTTCATTATAGAAGACCTTGGCGGCCCGGAAATCTTTCCACTTGTAAAAGTAGAAATCGCCTTTAACCATTTTACTTTGTGCCTCGATACTGCGGACCCCTACAAGTCCGTCTTCTCCTTCTTTGACCTTGGGATGATCGGGATAGAGGATCAGAAAATCTTCGAAATAGCTGATGGCTTCCCGGGTTGCTCCCTGGTCGTATTCAGGTCCATCGACCAGTTTGGCAAAAGACTTGGCAAGCAGGAGGTAGGCGTCCCCGGTCAACATGCTGTCCGGATAGTTATTTATGAGCCGGTCCAGGGTATCAATAGCGTAAATGTCATTTTTCAGCTGCAAATGAAGCTCAGCCGCCTTCATCAGAGCTATGGGAGCGTAATCGCTGTAAGGAGCGTTCGAAACCATGGTCTCATACATGACGATGGCGCGGTCATATCCCTTGAATCCGGGCAATAACCCCCAGAAATACCGTGCTCGTTTGCCTTGGTAAAGGTCGGTGGCGATGCTGAACTGACGCCGAACGACAGTGGAGTACTTTTCGTAATCGGGATAACCCAGGATGATCGTCGTCAATGCGTTAAAGGCGCGGCGGTAGGCTGTGCGGTCGTATTCGACACGGGCGGTCTGATAGAGCGCTTCAGGGGCGAAAATTGAACCGGGATAGCGGTCCCAGACCCGGCGGTAAAACTTTATGGCTTTTCTCAGTTTTCCCGCTTCATGCGCTTCCCTTGCCACATTCATCAGGTTTCGGATTTCCTCAAATTCTTGGGGATCTCCGATAAACGTGTTGGAAGTGTCGCCAATGAATTGCCACCCGTCGACGGGATTCCACCGCAGTTCGGCCTGAAGATTCAGGTGGGTGACCGCAGCCAGGGCCAATATTGCTATCCACTTAAAGGTTTTCATCAGCCATTAATTCCATTTCAAGAGGGTAGAACCCCAGGTTAAACCAGCGCCAAATGCGACCAACAGCACATAATCGCCCGATTGAATGCAACCCTTTTGCAAGGCCTCATGCAGGGCAATCGGTATCGAGGCAGCTGAAGTGTTACCATAGCGGTCCAGGTTCACAAAAAATTTTTCTTTTGGAGTTTTGATATTTCGGGCCAATGCGTCAATAATTCTTAGATTGGCCTGATGCGGGATAATGAGGCTGATGTCATCGGGAATAAGTCCATGTTTTTTGAGCATTTTATTCACCGATTGTTCCATAAGTCGGACCGCTATCTTGAAAATTTCGCGTCCCTGCATTTTGAGGAAGTGCTGGCGTTGCAGTAGAGATTCCCGGGTAGCGGGGCAAGCGCTGCCACCCCCGGGCATGTAGAGCAGCTCGGGCTGGGCTCCGTCCGAGGCCGTATAGGAGTCGATGACCCCGTGGCCATTGGATTCCGTCTTACTCAAAACCACCGCCCCGGCGCCATCTCCGAAAAGCACGCAAGTAGTGCGGTCTTCCCAATCCAGAATAGAAGATAATTTCTCCGACCCGATGACCAGGGCATGACGAAAGTTTCCGCTTTTCATCATGTTTGATGCGATTTCGAGGGCGAAGATGAATCCCGAACATGCAGCGCCAACGTCGAAACAGGTTACTTGGCGCAAGCCCAACTGCGTTTGCACCAGGCATGCGGTAGAGGGGAAAAACATATCGGGAGTCAGGGTTGCCACCACCACCAGATCGATGTCGGCTTTGTTAATGTCGGCGTCTTTGATGGCGGCTTCCGAAGCCAGGGTGCCCATGGTGGATGTCGATTCCTCTGCGCCGGCTATCCTGCGTTCCCGGATACCCGTGCGGCTTCGAATCCACTGGTCGGAAGTGTCGACAATTTGGGCCAAATCCTGGTTGGTCAGAGTCTTGGAAGGGGCATAGGATCCCGTACCTGCAATGATTACACCGGTTTTATTGCTCGTCATAGACTGTAGACTTTGAGTTTGTTAGGAGTCATTAGACGGCAATAGGAGCATTTAACAAAGCGATGCTCTTTTCCACATCCGCCCGGATCAAATGATCCATGTCCTGTTCGATTATTTCTGAGGCAATTTTGAGCGCTCCCACGATGGCGTGACGGTCACTGGAACCGTGGGCTTTGAGAACATTCCCGTTAAGGCCCAGTAGGGGAGCGCCGCTGTAGCGGTCCGGGCTGAGTTGTATTTTCATCGATCTGAATGCCCCGTGGCAAAGCGCCGCACCCACCATGCGAATGGGGTTAGCGGTAAGCTCTTTCCTCAAAAATCGGCTCAGCGTGGCAAAAAGGCTCTCGCAGGACTTGAGCAGAACATTGCCTACGAATCCGTCGCAAACGACCACATCCACGGTATTATTGAACACTTGGAATCCATCGATGGGTCCCTGGTAATTGATCAGACTGGTGAGTTGTTTTAGTAGCAGGTGGGTCTGGTGAATGAGTTCGGTTCCCTTGCCTTCTTCGGTGCCTATGGTGAGGAGGCCGATTCGAGGCTTTTCGATTCCCAGAGCTACTTTGCAATAATTTTTCCCCAAAATGGCGTTACCCCCCATTTGCTCGGCAGTGGCGTTCGGGTTGGCCCCGGCATCGACCAGCACCCAGTGGCAAGATTCGGTGGGGATGACCGCACCCAGTGCAGGGCGGGAAATTCCCTGAATGGTTCTAAGTTTCAACGTTCCGCCGGCCATCAGGCTGCCGGTATTGCCGCAACTTACCACTACTTGGGCTTCCCTGGATTTTACCAATTCAATAGCTCGCACCATGGAAGAATCCTTTTTGGTCTTTAAGGCCGGAAGGGGTTTGTCGTCCATGGAAATAACCTCTGAGGCATGCAGAATCCGAATTTTTGGATGGCGGGTGATTTTCTCTTTTATCAGGAGTGGTTTAATCACCTCCTGATCACCGACCAGGGTAAATGTTTCCGGTTGGTGAGCCAGTTTTTTTAGGGCCAGTCCAACGCCCGCGATTATTTCGGAAGGACCCAGATCGGATCCCATCACATCGACTGCAATCGATGACCTCGAGGCACCCGTTTTATCAGCCATTCCGTAATTTTCCTGGTTCTGGTAGTGGCGGGGGATTTATTTACACGTCAATATCCATGACCTGCCGGCCTCGATACATGCCATTGGCAGGATTTACCCGGTGAGGGCGAAAGCGAGTTCCGTCGATGGGATCTTTGGATAACTCAGGTGGTTTAAAGCGATTGGCGCCGCGGCGCAGGCGGCTGCGTTGCTTGGAATGTTTGCGTTTTGGATTAGCCATAATTTATCGAATTTGTGCGAATTACCGAGACGGCTCGAATTTTGGGAAACGCATCTAAATAGGGAGCGAAGGTAGTTGGGTCAAGTATTCTGTCGAGATTGTTCACTACCCACGGCCATAGAAAAGGTAGGCTCGTGTGGTGTCTCACAAATAACTTGAAAAATACGAGCGTGCCATGAATTGCCTGGCAAGGCTGCTTTTCGCAGCACGGGCCTAAAGGCCCTGGTGCGTAAAGCGAACGCCGCCAGGGTGTTCCATGCCACCTCGCCCTCAGGGCCGCGTGCTTTTTCGACCGATCGGCGTTAGCGTTGGTCGCCAGGGCCAAAAGCCCAAGCGACCTACACCGCCTTGATGAGGCAGAAAAATCGCTGCGGTATTTTTATAAGGAATTTCTGAAACACCACACTAGAAGCAGGGAGAAGACTATTCGGTAGACGCCAAAAATGGCCAGTCCGTGTTTACCGAGGTAGGCTACCATCCATTTTACCGCTATGGCCGCAGATATGGCCCCGACCACGCATCCCAGGACCGGTGTCTCCCATCCAAAACTATTGATGATGGCCGGTCCCAGTTTATATCCCTTGTAGATCGAAGCGGCCGACAAGGTGACAAGTCCCAGTAAAAAACTGAATTCCGCCGCTTTGACGGGGGATAGGCGAACGAGATAACCGCCTACGATTGTCACGAGTGAACGGCTGGTTCCGGGCCACATGGCCACGCACTGCAATAGACCTATAAAGAGGCTGTTCCAAAGGGTCAGATCGTGTAGATCGAGGCCTTCATCGTGGACTTGATTTCTGTGCCATTTGTCGACGATTAGTATGAGGACGCCTCCGGCAAACAGAGCGAAAATTACCGGACCAATACCAAAGAGGTAACGGTCGATCTGGTCCTCCAGTGCCAGGCCGATGATGGGTGCAGGAATAAAGGCCAGCGCCAGGTTGCGCAGCAATTTCAAGCCCTTCTTACTTTTGCCCAAAATTCCCCAAAACATGGAAACCAGGCGCTTCCAATAAAGCAGGACCACCGCGGCAATGGCCCCGATTTGAATAATAATCAGGTAACCATCGATAGCGTGATTGTAGGTCAGTGGTTTCCCATCCGGCAACTTGGGCGATGGCGGCTCGAGGTAGATAGGAGCTCCGTTTTGATCGAGGAGCACGGTGTCGTGGTCCATATCCAGCAGGCGCGACGCCAAAATCAGGTGACCGGTTGAAGATACGGGCAAGTATTCGGTTAAACCTTCAACCATGCCCAGTACGGTGGCCTCAAAATAACCGATCGACTCCGGGAGATTATCCTCGCTCCGCTCCATGTCAGCGGCACTGCACAGGTGATTGGTTAAACCTGGCAGGCAGCATGCAATGAAGGCCAGTTTTGCGATGGTCAGGGTGTAGGTTTTCAAAGCTAGTGTGGTGTCTCAGAAATAACTTGAAAAATACGAGCGTGCCATGAATGGCCTGGCAAGGCTGCTTTTCGCAGCACGGGCTAAAGGCCCTTGTGGGAAAAGCGAACGCCGCCAGGGTGTTCCATGCCACCTCGCCCTCAGGGCCGCGCGCTTTTTCGACCGATCGTCGTTAGCGCAGGTCGCCAGGGCCAAAAGCCCAAGCGACCTGCGCCGCCTTGATGAGGCAGAAAAATCGCTGCGGTATTTTTATAAGGAATTTCTGAGACATCACACTAGTCTTGAGTTCCGGAGTTCGGTTTGCCAGCTTGAAGCTCTCTTAATTGACCCCGCAAGGGAAAATTGACCATTCTGTTCGATTACCATGAGCGTTTTAGAAGACTACTTGTCCATTTTGCGGTCAGGCTCCCCCCTGGATTTGATCCAGGCAGAATCCGCCGCCAACGAACTCGCCCGCGCCGATATAGCGGCCGAGGTCAAAAAAGCTTTCCTCGTAGCCCTGAATGACAAGGGGGAAACGCCGGAGGAGGTTGCCGGATTCGCCGCTGCTTTTCGGCGATTGGCGGTGAAGCCGCGCCTGGAAGATTTTGCGGAAGAAGCCATCGACGTGTGCGGTACCGGTGGGGACAAATCAAACAGCTTCAATATATCGACTGGGGTTACCTTGATACTGGCTAGCGCCGGAGTTAAGGTCTTCAAGCATGGTAATCGGTCCATTACGTCCAAGTGTGGATCGGCCGAACTGCTGCAGGCCCTGGGCGTTTCGTTCCTAACCGAGCCCAAACAGTTGCGCCGGGCACTGGAAGCCCTCAATTTTGTTTTCTTTTTTGCCCCGGCATTTCATCCCGCATTCAAGGAAATCATGCCGGTAAGGCACGCATTGGCGGCGGAGGGGAGGAGGACTATTTTCAATATATTGGGCCCCATGATTAATCCCGGTTCTCCAAGTTGCCAATTGACCGGTGTCTTTTCCAGCGACTGGACAACTCCCATGGCCGGGGCGTTTCATACGCTGGGGCTAAAAAACGGAATGGTGGTCCACACCGTAGTGAATGAATGGCGCGGCATGGACGAGCTGGCCTGTTGTGGAACTCCCCAGGGAGTCGGTTTTGGCGGTTTGTGGCAGGAGAATATCCAATTCAATTGGGAAGAATTGGGTCTGGAACCGTGCTCAGAGGAGGATCTCAAAGGGGGAGATCTCGATGATAACCTGCAAATTTTGAACGATCTCTTGGATGGAAAAGCAGCAAAAGGGTTGGAGGATACCTTGTGTCTGAACGCGGGCGTGGCCTTTTTAATTATGGGCACAGTTGGAACGATTTCCGAAGGAATCATTTTGGCCCGCGATCAATTACTCGGAGGTGTGGTGGAAAACCACTTGGAAAAGATCAGGGATTTTTATACTCAATGAAGCGCCGTTATTTTGGAACCGACGGTATTCGGGGTAAATACGGTGGGGCGTTATTGACGGATGCTTTTGCCGCGCGTTTGGGTAGGGCGATCGGTGAGTGGAATTCGTTGGGAAATTCCGGCGCCAAGGTAGTAATTGGCCGTGATACGCGTGCTTCCGGCTGGCCGCTTACCCAGTCTATGGCCGCGGCTTTGTTACAGACTGGATGCGATGTCGTCGATGTTGGTGTGTTGCCGACTCCCGCGGTTGCAAGTTATCTGCGCAACGTTCAGGCCGATTTTGGTGTCGTCATTACGGCTTCGCATAATCCAGCCCAGGATAATGGGATCAAATTGTTTGATAAAATCGGCACAAAATTACCTGACGCAAAGGAGTTGGAAATTGAAGTTCTGCTCGACAGTATCGCCGGGGTTGATACGAGTGGTTCCATCGAGTTGGAAACCGCAGTTGACAGTGCGGGCGGTTATTTGGACCGGCTTCAACCGTTGTTGCCGGCCGGCAGTTTAAAGGGTATGCGCATCGTGGTGGATACGGCAAATGGGGCGACATTTCAGACGACTCCGAATTTGTTGCGGCGTATGGGAGCTGAATTGATTTGCATCGGGGATAGGCCAAACGGTAAAAACATAAACTTTGGGGTTGGCAGTGAGTACCCAGTCGAATTGAGGAGGAAGGTGGTGGAACACGGCGCCGATTTGGGTATCGCTCACGATGGAGACGGAGACCGCTTGGTTTTAGGCGATGAGCAGGGAAAAATTGTAGATGGCGACGTGTTGCTTTGCCTGCTGGCCTTGCATGAGAAACGAAACGGCCGTCTCTCCCGCAATACTCTGGTAGCCACCCGGCAAAGCAATATTGGGTTGGATCGTGCTCTGGAAAGGCAAGGTGTTTCAGTGGTGCGGACTCGCGTCGGAGACCGCTATGTTTCCCAAAGAATGAAGGAAGGTGGTTTCAACCTGGGCGGAGAAAATTCCGGTCACATTATTTACTCAGATGTTTTGCCGACGGGCGACGGACTGATGGCCGCCCTCAAGGTGTTGTCCGCCATGATTGAAGCTCAACTTCCACTTTCCGAGCTGACCCAGTGTATGAAATTGTATCCACAACGCGTGGGCGCATTGGCGGTTAAGGAGAAGATTCCCCTGGCGGAGGTTTCAGAAATACAAGAAATTCTCAGCGAGCTGGAACTGGAAATGCAGGATCGTGGAAGAGTTTTATTGCGCTATTCTGGAACCGAGCCCATCATCCGGCTTTTGGTGGAAGGAAAGGAAGAGAGTCTGGTGGACCAATGGTATCAACGTCTCGAATACCGGGTAAAAGCCTGGCTGACATGAGCGATGAAGGAAGTATTTCTGCAGGATGTGGATGAGCGGTTGCAAAAGCAATTTAACCAGGCGGGGAATGCCCTCGAGCAAGGCGGGAGGGATTACGTCGTACAGGTTTGCCGTGAACTCTTGCGCAAGCATCCGGGAGCGTTTGAGGTGCGTGGTCTTTTATGGGAATCCCTTGAGGCGAACCTCAGAACGGGCAGAAAACCTCTGAGTTTCTTGAAGGCCAAGGTCGCCGGGATGCAGTTTCGGTTAAAAGTAAATGCGCTCTTTAAGAAGGACGTTTTGCAAGTGGTCTACTGTTGTGACGAGGCGCTCGTGAACGGGGAATTTCACGGGGAATTGTTCGATTCCCTGAGAAAGGCGGCTAAACTTTTGGACTGGCCGGAGACCAGGGTTTTTGCCTGTCGGGCCAAGGTTAGCCTCGAACCGGATAAGGCGCCCTCCCGCATGGCTTTAGCCAATGTCTTGCTGGAAATTGGACGTCCCAAAGAAGCCATCGAGCACGCGGAATGGATTTTATCGAAAAACCCATCTCATGGGGAGGCCCAGACCCTGTTAAAAAATGCCTCCGTAGCCGAGACCCTGCAAAGAGGAAATTGGGAGGAAACCGATACGTCGTTCTTCAGAAAACTGAAAGATAAGGGCTAAGCGATACTATCGATTTCATGGCCGAGACCAAAACCCAGATCCGCTACTACAATCGCCTTAGCGGGAAATATGATTACGAAACCATTTATGGCGAAGGGTATCTGCGCTGGGCTTACTTTAACCCGGTGGGAAAAATATTTCTGAAACTGCTCATCCGGAACCCGCTTTTTTCCAAGTTTTACGGTTGGCTGATGAACCGTTCCTCCAGTCGAAAAAGAATAATTTCATTTATCGAGCAGTATAAACTCGATGTTGCAGAATTTCTCCATTCGCCCGAATCCTTTCCACACTTCAACGGCTTCTTTTACCGTGAGTTAAAAGCGGATGCGCGCTTTGTGGATGACAATTCCGGATCAATCGTGTTTCCGGCGGATGGGAGGCACCTTGCCTATGAGGACGTGCAGAAAGCGGATACCATTTTTGCCAAGAACCAGGTATTTGACTTGGCGGGTTTGCTGGGGGATGGTGGACTGGCCGATGAACTTGCTGGCGGGGCCCTACTAATTTCGAGGCTCTGTCCGGTTGATTGTCATCGATTTCACGCGCCAATGGAAGGTAGCGCTACCCCACCACGCCCGATCCATGGTCCACTGTATTCGGTCAATCCTTTGTCGCTTGCTCAAAATCTTGGTTATCTGACCGAGAATCGCCGGTGGGTGATCGAAATGAGATTGGACTCGGGGCAGCGCTGGGCGGTAGTGGTTATCGGGGCCACCTGCGTTGGCAGTGTGGAATTTACTTATCAGCCCGGTAGGTTGGAGAAGGGATCGGAATTGGGCTATTTCAGTATGGGGGGATCTTGCCTGGTAACAGTGGTGCCGAGAGGGATTGTGAAACTCGATGAGGGTTTGGTGCGGCAATCGAAAATGGGTGTCGAATCCTACGATCAGATGGGTCGGGTGTTCGGCCAGTTGGTGGGATAATTGAAAAGATCCCGACGGTCGTGTCGGGGAAGGGGTCAAGCCGTCAAAACTGATGCCTTACAGGGTCAGTCGTCTTTGTACCGAGGCCGCAGGCCGACACCCCGCCAAAGTGTATGAAGTGCAACGGAATACAGGTTTTAAGACCTGACCCGAATGGCCCTAAGTTAAGGCTGTTTTGGACGGATGTGCAGGCCGTTTACTTTCGAAGGGGTCACACCTTAAATCCCGCATTGACATGCACGATTGCAAGGAATGACTCCGACATAGCAAATGTTTAGGAGGGGGGAAAGGGGACGGTCCCCTTCGCTCAACCGGTTGGGGGCTCGATGGGAAAATTTCAGGATGAGTTTGCCTTGTTCTGGGAACGGTAAGGGGTTAGCTTTTTAGGGTGAGTTGCTGTATTCCTGCCCTTCGGAGATCACCCGTATTGCCAATTTTTCTTTTGGTCTTTACCCTGTCTGTTGCCAGCGGACTACCGGAGGGATTCAATTACGATGAGGCGAAAGTACCCGCCTTTACGTTGCCCAAGCTCCTTTACATGCTTGATGGAGAAGAAGTTACCTCTAAGTCGCAATGGACCCGGGATCGGCGAAATGAAATCCTGCGTCTCTTTGAGGAACACATGTACGGCCGCCGGCCCGGTGAACCGGCAAAGGTAGAGTATTCGATAAACTCGATGGATGAAAAGGCTTTGAGCGGAAAAGCAATTCGCAAGGAAGTTATCATTCGCTTGGGTGATGTGGGCTCTGGTTTTGATTTGCATGTGTTAATGTATTTGCCGCTTGGGGTGAACGAAAAGGTTCCGGTGTTTTTAGGTTATAATTTTAAAGGCAATCACTCGATACATGGAGATCCGGCAATACGATTGTCCCAAGCCTGGATGCGAACGGAAAACGATGAAGCCCATATCGATCATCGTGCCACGGAGGCAGCGCGGGGCAAGAGCGCTTCCCGGTGGCCGGTTGAAACCATCCTAAAGCGAGGATATGGCCTGATCACCCTTTACTACGGTGATATTGAGCCAGATCAAGCCGAAGGCTGGAGAGACGGCATTTGCGCACACGTAAAAAAGGACCGCGACGGGGACGATCTCGAGCCGGAAGACTGGAGCGCCATCTCGGCTTGGGCCTGGGGGTTGAGCCGGGTGATGGATTACCTGCAGACCGATGAAGCGGTTAATGCCGATCAGGTTGCCCTGATGGGGCATTCGCGCTTGGGAAAAACTTCCCTGTGGGCGGGTGCATCGGACCAGCGATTCGCCCTTGTGATATCAAACAACTCCGGGTGTGGTGGCGCGGCACTGAGCCGCCGTGCATTCGGGGAAACGGTTGAGCGCATCAATACGCGTTTTCCGCACTGGTTTTGCCGCAAATTTAAACAATACAACGCCGATGAATCGGAATTGCCCATCGACCAACACATGCTGATTGCCCTGATGGCCCCTCGGCCGGTTTACGTGGCCAGTGCGGCAGAGGATTTATGGGCTGATCCCAAGGGAGAATTTCTATCAGCCAAGCACGCGGATCCGGTCTATGAACTGTTTGACATAAGAGGGATTGGGGTGGAGAATCAACCAAGCCTCAATCAACCGGTTGGAGATTTTATTGGTTATCACATACGCTCTGGACAACACGACGTTACTAACTATGACTGGGAGCAGTACCTCAATTTTGCCGATAGGCACTATAAACGAAAATAATCAATCGCTAAACTCTTCACTGATTTTTGGATATGAAAACTCTTAACTCATCTAACTTGTCAATGGTTTACGGCAGTGTATGTTTTGGGCTCGTGAGTGTCCTGGCCTTTTCTATTTGGGCCTTTAAATTGGTTCCCGGAGCAGGGCCTATGTTTGCGGCTATTGCCCTGACCTTTATTGTATTGTCCGGTCTGACCTTGAGCCGGCTTATTTCAACTTCGGTTTCAAGACTTCGATTTTCCATCATCTTTGCCTCAGCCTTTTTCGCCTACGCATTTTTCTGGTGTGTTTTCTGGTTTGGCCTCAAGGGGAAATACCATGCGGACTTGTTTGGATCGGTGGTGGGTCTGGCGACCCTGACATGGATTCTCCAGCGCGCCCTGGGAACGGGGAAGCCCAGCGGATTTCTTTCCCGATTTGCGGTGGTTTTTATGTTTTATACGCTGGGGTACTATTTTGGAGGCGAATGTTATTACTTGGTGGGGGGATCGACCGGTCGGCTGTTGTGGGGAGCCAGTTACGGACTCGGTTTTGGAGCCGGCCTGGGATACTTGCTTTATCATTGCCAGACTCGGCAACGGCTCCCGAGGGGATTGAGGTGAGAAGGGGTCAGGCATTTATTTTCAACATGGGGACATGTCAAAAATCAACGACTGACCCCGACGGCGCCGTCGGGTTTGGGAATGGTCGATTTTCCTTTGCTTTGGGCAGGGAGGTGGAACTTTAACCCGCATGTATCACTACCGAGCGAACGCGACATCACCCAATCTTCTACTGCGCTCCGGAATGTCGGCGCTGTAGCGGGCATCGTTAGATGCGCGACTTTGCAGGGTGCCGACCCAGCTTCACCCGCGCATCTGCTCGAAACCCGCACCAGCACTCGACCTCGGTTCGCTCGCTACGAATTTTGTGAGATATCCAGGCTAATGCTGAAAACTTTTGGGGAGATTTAACCATGTTCATTATAAACCGCAAACGGCTTTCATCACTTGTTTTGGCAATCCTTCTACCTTGGAGCGCCGGCTTTGGTCAGCAGCGTGAACGGCCTAAACCGCCTCCGCCAACGCACCCCAATGTCGCCTATGGCGAGCATCCCAACCAGGTGCTCGATTTCTGGCGGGCAGAGACCGGGGCAAGGGGTCCGCTGGCCGTTTACATCCACGGAGGAGGATTTCGAGGGGGTAGTAAAAACGGAATCAATGCCGACACGGTTAAAGAACTCTTGGCTGCGGGTATTCACGTGGCATCGGTAGAATATCGATTTGTGAAACACGTAAAATTGCCCGGCGCACACGAGGACGCAGTTAAGGCGATTCAGTTTCTTCGTTCCAAATCTGGAAAATGGGGTATCGATAAGCATTTTATCGGCGCCTGGGGTGGCTCAGCCGGGGCGCAGTTGGTCGCTTATTTAGCCTGGCACGACAACATGGCCGATGCGAACAGTGAGGATGCCCTGGCGCGCGAGTCGACGCGGTTGGCATGCGTTGCTCTCTTGAATGGCCAATCCACTCTGGATTTGGATTGGTGGAAGGCCAATATCCCCGGCTACGATGCACCGCACCGGGAAATATCCGAGTATACAGATCTCGAGGGGGAAGAACGGGTAAAAATGATCGATGAACTTTCTGTCATAAACCATATCAGTCCGGATGACCCGCCGGTCTATATGCGGTATAATATGAAGCCGGATGACCCCATACCCGAAAAAAATCCATCTGGGTGGAAGATTCATCACGTCAATTTCGGAACTGCCATGCAGTATAAGCTCCTGGAGGCCGGTGTGGAAGTGACTTTGGATTATCCCGGACCCCAGACCCGTTTTTCTTCGGTGGAGGAGTTTTTTATCGAGCATTTGGCCTGGAGATCTCAGCGGAATTCCTACCTTGGCTTCCAGCCGGGCAACTTTTCGGTTCAATCCGGTGAGACTCTGGACTATCAACTTTTAAAACCGGCTCATTACGACCCGACCAGATCTTACCCCTTGGTTTTGTTTTTGCACGGCAGTGGCGGACGAGGGCCGGCCAACATCCGCAATCTGATCGATGCCGATGTTCCTGCCCACCTGGCGTCGGAAGACGTGCACGGTCGATACCCTGCCTTTTATCTCGTTCCTCAGTGCCGGGGGTCCAATACCTGGTCTCTCAGCAAATCGCTGAAGAGGTCGAGTAGCATTCGACCGCCCGTCGATCATCTCGTCCTTGGCCTGGTCGACGAAATAATCGCTTCCTATCCGGTGGACCCAAGCAGGCTTTATGTAACGGGCTTATCGATGGGTGGATTTGGCACCTATGGAATGGTATATGCCAGGCCCGATTTTTGGGCGGCAGCGGTTCCGGTGTGCGGTGGATGGGCAACGAAAGATGCAGACCGGTTTACCCGGGTCCCCATGTGGCTGTTTCACGGCGCTTTGGATTTCGCGGTGCCGGTGGATTTTTCCCGCGACATGTTTCAGGCCATCGAGGGGGCGGGTGGTCGTGTGAAATACACGGAGTATGCGGATGTTAAACACAACTCGTGGGTGAACGCCTATCATGATCCGGAGCTTTGGAAATGGATGTTTGCCCAAAGGCGATGAAATGGAGGAGTAGGTATCAACCTGTTTTTGAATTAGGCATCTTCGTCCTGGCCGATGGCGGGGACTTGTGCGGGGATTAAGGCCGTTATACCTTTACGGCAAAAGACTCCAATATTTCCAGGTCGATAAATTCGATAACGGAAGCATGAGTGGACTCGAGTTTCACCCGGGGCGCCATACCCGCATTGTAGGCTTCAACCCAACGGGCCAGGCATAGACACCAGAAATCGCCGGGTCGCAGCCCAGGGAAATGAAATGCCGGTTGGGGTGTGGAAAGGTCGTTGCCCCGTTGCTTGCTGAATGCCAGAAAATCCTCTGTCATCTGCACGCAGATCGAATGCATGCCGGTATCTTCAGCGCAAGTATCGCATTTCCCGTTGCGGAAAAATCCCGTCAAGGGGAATTCACTGCATGCAACCAAATCTTCGCTGTAAATATTTTTGGCCATAATTCGACAATTGCACATCTCTTGCCTATGTCAATGATGGCCTTGGAGGCTGATTCGCCAATAAACTACCGTTATCGTTATTCTAAACGGTCCTCTTACTCCGTTGCATTTCCTTAGAACATTTTGCAGTTTGGCCGTATGAAATCGCTTTTAAGACTTTTGATTTTCAGTTTTTCCGCGTGTTGGTTGTTCTCGGCAATGGCGGTTGACCGCCCCAACATAGTGTTCATTTTCACCGATGATCACGCCCCGCATGCCATCGGGGCTTACAATGGATGGTTGAAGTCCGTAAACCCCACTCCGGCTATCGACAAACTGGCGGCGGAAGGGATGGTGTTTGAGAACAGCTTCTGCACCAATTCGATTTGCGGGCCCAGCCGCGCGGTGATCCAGACCGGCAAACATAGCCACAAAAACGGCTTCATGAACAATGGGAACACGTTTGACTGGAATCAGCAGACCTTTCCCAAATTGCTGCAAAAAGCCGGTTACCAGACTGCGATCTATGGAAAATCGCACTTGCGAGGGAAACCCCAGGGTTACGATTCCTGGGCGGTGCTTCCGGGGCAGGGCCTGTATTACAATCCGGATTTTATTACCCCGGAAGGCAATATAACCATCGAGGGTTACTGCACGGACATCGTGACGGACATGGCGGTAGAATTTCTCCGAAGAAAACGAACTGCCGACAAGCCTTTCATGGTGATGGTCCAGCACAAGGCGCCCCATCGAAACTGGATGCCCGCTTTGCGTCACCTCCACCTTTACGACGATATCGAAATTCCAGAACCACCTACACTTTTCGACCGGTGGGAGGATAACGCGCCACCAGCCAGGTACCAGGAACTGGAAATCGACCGGCACATGCACCTGAATTTCGACTTGTTTGTGGACCTGACTCCCGATTTTAAAGATCCGGATCCGGAACTTCGAACCGATCGCTCGGCCTGGAATAATTTGAAACGCATGACCCCGGAACAACTGGGAGCGTGGCGCGCAGCCTATGGGCCCAAAGATCGGGCGTTTCATGACGGCAAGTTGAATGGCCGGGAATTGGTGCGGTGGAAATTTCAGCGCTATGCCAAAAACTACCTTCGGTCCGTCAGGGGAGTGGACGAGAGCGTTGAACGACTTCGCAATACGCTATCGGAGCTTGGACTAGCCGAAAATACCATCGTCATCTACTCCTCGGACCAGGGTTTTTATATCGGGGATCACGGTTGGTATGACAAGCGGTGGATGTATGAGGAGTCCTTAAAAATGCCCTTCATCGTAAAATGGCCGGGAGTGGTAAAAGCGGGATCCCGCAACCGCAACCTCATTCAGAACCTCGATTATGCTTCGACGTTTTTAAATATCGCGGGCGCGCCGATTCCGCAGGATTTGCAGGGCGTCTCCCTGCTCCCGCTACTTAAAGGTGAAAATCCGGCGGACTGGCGCAAAAGCATTTATTACCATTATTACGAATACCCCAGTGTGCACATGGTGCCACGGCATTACGGAATTCGCACCAATCGTTATAAGCTGATGCACTTCTATCAGTTCGATGAATGGGAGTTTTACGATTTAAAGAAAGATCCGGACGAATTGACGAATGGGTATGACGATCCCGAATACGCGCAGGTCATAAAACGCCACAAACGCCAATTAGAGAGATTGCGCAAAACCTACCTGGACGATAGCGATGCCGGCGTAATGCCGGAAGCGTGGCAGCGGGAAGTCCGCGGTATCTGAATTGGTATGGGTTTGGGACTCGCGAACGGGGTCTACCGCGACCAGGAATGACCCCGACGCGTAAGGACTGACCCCGAAACCGGCGCGACTTTCGTTCGCCACCCGGGGCTTTCTTGATCGACAATTGGAGAGTAGCTCATATATCCGAATCACTTTCAAATGAACAAATGGTTTATGAATCGTTCTCAATACCGTGTTTTCCTGGTCTTATTAGCAGCTTGTGCCCTCAGCGCATCATCTTGGGCGGCTAAGCCGAATATTCTCTGGATCTTTGCCGAGGATACTTCTCCCTGGATGGGCTGTTATGGGCATGCGGTGAACGCCGGTGAAACGCCCAATATCGATTCGTTGGCAGATGAGGGGGCTCTATTCAGGCGGGCCTACGTCCCTGCTCCGGTGTGTTCGGCCTGCCGTTCGGCGATTATGGGAGGGATGAACCAGATTCGTTTCAATGCGCATGAGCATCGCAGTTCGCGCGGACCGGCCAAGCTCTATTTGCCACCGGGGATGAAACTCCTGCCGCAAATTATGAACGAAAACGGATATTCCACCTTCAACCTGGGAAAAACCGATTATAATTTCGTGTTAAGTAACGATCGGATATTTACATTCCATCAACCCAAAAGAGAACCGATTCCCTGGAATAAAATCAAAAATAGTCAGCCGTTCTTCGGCCAGATTCAGACGGCGGGAGGAAAGCAAAATACCCGAGACTGGCCGGCCGATCGAAAAACCGACCGAAGTGCGGTGACAGTGCCTCTCGATTATCCGGATAACGAAATTTACCGCGAAGTGGTGGCTGAGCACTACGACTCCATTCGCAAGGACGACGATTTTATCGGGAAAATACTGCACGGGCTGAAAGCGAATGGTTTGTGGGAAAATACGATCGTGGTTTATTTCGGGGATCATGGCGCCAATCAACTGGTTCGGCACAAGCAGATGCCCACTGAGGGGGGGCTACACGTTCCCTTTGTGCTTGCGGGCTCCAAACAAGGAGTGCCGTCAGGAGAGGTGCGCAATGATCTGGTGGACATGCTCGATCTATCCGCCACCACCTTGGCTTGGGCGGGTATTTCCATTCCCAAATCCTGGGAGGGGCAGGACCTCTTTGCCGATGATTTTAAACCGCGCCAATACGTGGCAGCAGCCAAGGATCGATTGGACCACACCATTGACCGGGTGAGAAGCATTCGGACGGAACGTTTTCGCTACACCCGCAATTACAAACTCGATCGCATTTTTCTACAACCCCAGTACCGCGACAAACAACCCTACACGCAGAACCTCCATGAGCTGTATCACCAGGGTAATTTATCGGATCGCCATGCCGAGATCTATTTCGGTGAGCGACCGGCGGAGGAATTGTACGATGTGGAGAATGATCCAGCCCAAATGCACAACCTGGCAGGTCAACCGGCCTACGCTCGGGAGCTGGCCCGGCACCGCAAGCTACTTGATGATTGGCTGGCTAAGGGGGATTGGGGAGCCGGAGAGGAATCCCATGCCGAGTTAAGATTTCAGTCGGGGGATCACAAGTGGGGGAGGGCTGTAAATGCGGAATATGAATTGGTACGCAATGATGATGACGGCGACGGTTTGTCCACTGCTTGGGAAAAGATTAACGGCCGTGATCCTCATGACGGCAAGCTGGAGTTTCATTTTGATAACGGCGGTTGGCAGACTGAAGGTTGGAAGGCCGAAGGCAAACTGGGTAATATTGCCGGTTGTCTCGGCTACTTGGATTTTTATTTGACCGATGGGAAAGGATCGCTTGTTCGCGATGGGCTCAATGCCGACGCGGCCGGAAATTCTGAAAAACTGGAGCTGAATCTCCGCAGTTCAGAACCCATTGTAGTTTGGCTGTCGGCCAAAAATGAATTGGGTGAGATCGATCGATTGGCGGGCCCTTTGAAGGTTAGTGGAAGCAAGGACTTTGCCTCCTATGCCTTTTACTTGACCCATAACCCCCATTGGAGCGGGAATATTCGCCAATTGCGCATCGATTTACAGGGTAAGCCGGGTGCCATGATTGAGGTCGATTCCATCGTGGCGAATTAGAGCGTTTTAACTTTTTCTTGTGGCATTGGATGCCAAGATGAGGCGCAAAATGAAGTACTGTTTGATGGGCGGCTTTCGAGATTTTCAGCTTTCCACTGGCAATTGGCGAACCCCGATTCTAGCATCTGAACCTTCTCTACTATATCTGCATCAATTTTGATCCCAGAGCGCCATGTTTTCCATCGCTATCCGATCCTCGAGCCTTTTGGCTGTATCCATATTGTTTACGACACCGGTGTTGGCCAAGCTGGCCAACCCAACTTTTGAGCACCCCAAGCACGAGCTGCCCAAATATCTGGCTGAGGTACTAAGCGATGAGGACCGGAGTCTGTTTACGCGGTTGTTGAACATCAATATCGAATCTGCCTGGGATTATTTAAGAAACAAAGGCTATCCTTTCACCTTTACCAATGCGGTGGAACCGGTGGCCGAGGGGATGCGGATAGTTGGGCGGGCCCGTACGGGTCGCTATCTGCCATATCGACAGGACCTCTCGGATGCCTACAAGGAATATCAGCTCAATTATCGTTCCGCAGAGGATACTCAACCGGGTGATGTTATAGTCTTTGATATGGGTGGCGATATGCATTCCAGCCCAAGTGGTGACGTGACTTCAACGAGGGCTATGGTGAAGGGCTGTGCGGGAATTATCGTAAACGGCGTAATGCGAGACGTACCGGCCTTCGTAAACATGGGCATGCCGTTGTTCACTATCGATGGAAAAGGTCACGCAAGTGCGGTTAAACCGGGAATGACCAGTTGGGACTACCAGACTCCGGTGCGCGTTGGAGATGTCACCGTAGTGCCCGGTGACTACATTGTGGGCGCGGCCCACGGCATCCTGGTAATTCCAGCCCACATGGTAAAGGAAGTCCTGAAAGAGGCTGAGTATAAGAACCTTCGCGAGGAATTTCAACGCGGATTGCTTTTACAAGGGCGGTCCATGATCGGTGTCTATCCGCCCAACGAAGAAACTCAGAAGGCTTTTGAAGAACACATCAAAAAAATAAAAAAATAGGAGATTATTATGAATGCTTCAGAATTCAAAGTTGCCGAAGCTCTCGGCGCTACTGGAAAAACTACCGATCTTACGGATCGTGAAAAACACTTGATTGGATTGGGTGTTGTGCTAACCCGCGGGTGCCAGTTCTGTTCAGGGCGACGCATGGAAGATGCGCTTCAAGCCGGAATTTCTTACGAAACGATCCGGGCCACGGTTGACTTGTCGGCTGCGGTTAATGCCGGCGTTGTTTTGCGAACGGCCATAGAGGGCGCGGAAAAAAACAACATTGATGAGATTTGCCAAGGTGAAGAATGTAAAGTAGGTTTACCTGTGACAGCCTAGAGGGCTTTCCAAAATACCCAGGAAAATTATCTTTTTATGAACACGACGACCGTGGGAAAACCGTTTCTTAAAAACAGGACCCATTCGCACGCTTCCCGGGTCTACAACGATATATTTGAGATGTTGCCCAGCGTGGAAAATCCATCCCCGTTAGTCCGCATTAATCGTCTGAATCCGGTAAAATCTTTCAATCTGTTTGCCAAACTGGAATGGATGAATCCGCTCGGCTCGGTAAAAGATCGAGCCGCTTGGAGGATGATCCAAGATTTGGAGGAACGGGGCGAATTGGGTGATGGCCGCGGTATTGTGGAACCCACCTCCGGCAATACCGGCATCAGCTTGGCCGCTATGGCGGGTGCACGTGGCTATCACACGCGAGCGGTGGTTCCCAATAAAGTGCCCAGGGAAAAGAAGATTTTGTTGAAGATTTTTGGCGCCGAACTCGATGTGGTGAACGATGCCCTGTGTCCGGCCCCGGGATTGGGAGACGGGTCCATCAACTTGGCCAAGACCCATGCCAAAGCGTCGCGGGAAAAATACGCAATGCCCAACCAATATGAGAACCAGAAAAACGTGGAGGCACATTTGCAAACCACCGGGCCGGAAATATGGAAACAGACCGAAGGGAGCGTCACTCATGTCTTTACCTCTCTGGGAACTTGCGGAACCGTAACCGGCTTATCGCGCTACCTAAAGGAAAAGGATCCGGGCATCCGCATCTACGCGGTGCAGCCAACAGAAGGTCACGATGTTCCCGGCCTTAGAAATATCAGCCAATTGGACGCCTCCAAACTTTTCGATCCCTCACTGATCGACGAAATATTGGAAATCGACTACGAACTGGCCTACACGCGCGCTTTGGAACTTTGCCAAAAGGAAGGCCTCATGGCCGGACCTAGCAGCGGATTGATATTCGAGGGCGCGGTGCGAACGCTGCAACATGAACGGGAAGGATGCGGAGTGATGATTTTTTGCGATAACATTTTTAAATATACCTCAAACATGGTAAATCATTTAAAGCACCTGGGGGAAGGACTTGAGCCTGGGTGAAGTTAACCTGCAGATTAACCATTTTCTCTTAAACCCATCTTTAAAAACAGGAAGGAATACACCATGAATCAATATGCTCATTCAGAAATGCTCGTCACTACCGATTGGGTGAAGGACCACCTCAACGACCCGAAGGTAAAACTCGTCGAAATCGATGTCGATACCCAGGCTTATGAAGCCGGCCATATTCCGGGGTCGGTCGGATTCAACTGGCGAACCCAGTTGCAGGACCAAATTGTCAGGGACATCATAGATAAGGATGATTTCGAAAAACTGCTGGGAGATTCCGGCATAGAAAAAGATGATACGGTAATTGTCTACGGCGACAACAACAACTGGTTCGCTGCCTTCGGCCTGTGGATATTTAAAATTTACGGACATGAGGACGTTCGCTTGATGGACGGAGGCCGTCAGAAATGGCTGAACGAGGACGACAAGGAGCTTGTCACCACCCCAACCGAAGTCACTGCAACATCCTACCAGGCCAGTGATGCAGACAATTCGCTGCGGGCGTTCCTGGGAGATGCCATGGAGGTGTCAAAATCGGGCAGTGAAAATCTAGTCGATGTGCGCAGCCCCGACGAATTTACCGGAAAGATTCTGGCACCTCCCGGACTTCCAGAAACTTGTCAGCGGGGAGGTCACATACCCGGCGCCAAAAACGTGCCCTGGGTTACTGCCGTAGCGGAGGATGGCACCTTTAAATCGGCAGCCGAATTGCAGAAGATCTATATCGAGGACCAGGGCATTACTCCCGAAAAATCGACCATCGCCTATTGCCGGATCGGGGAGCGATCCAGTCATACATGGTTTGCGTTGAAGTATCTTCTGGGCATGGAAAATGTCCGGAACTACGACGGTAGTTGGACCGAATATGGAAATCTGGTAAACGCTCCGGTGGAAAAGTAGAGTCGGGGAAAGGGGGAAAATAACAACGCTTCCTTCGGTCGCTTGATCCGGCTTCACCGGAACAGGATCGCTTCGCGAACAGGATGAATAGGGTTGTTTAGCCACACAAGGCACATAGGCACAAAGGGGCTGAGAAGCTGAGGTTCTGAGAGGCTGAGTATTAAGAACTCTCCAACTTGGTACCTCAGAAACTCGGTACCTCGGCAACTCTCTGAGGCCGAGATGCTGAGGTACTTAGGTACTCGGGGGAGTAAGGGGGTCAAACCTGAATGGCACTAAGAATCGTTAATTGGCATTCACGGTCGCGGAGGAAGGGGTCAAACCTGAATGTCACTTAGTTAAGCGCGTTTGTAGAGGAATATAGTATGGGCGCCAGCCGGGGTCATGCCGTAGAAAAGTGACGCCTTCCGAAAGAAAAGGGTCAGGTCTTAAAAACTGTATTCCGTTGTACTCCATACACTTTTACAAGACGACTGACCCTGTAAGGCATAACTTTTTACGTCTTGACCCCTTCCTTCTCCGAGATGATCGAACATTCCAGAAGTCGCTTAACTAAGTGACATTCGGGTCAAACCTTGAATAGTGCATTGGCATTCACGATTCAAGGAATGACCCCGACGGGCGTGCAAGATCGCAAGGAATGACCCCGGCGTCGGCCTTCGTTCTCTCGCTACGAATGGTAAAATGTCGCGTTCGCTCGGAAGTGAGACATGCGGGTTAAGTTACGGCGCCTTGGTAACAATGGTTTCGGATGAAAAATCCGCTGCATCCGGAGTGGGGAAAGTGACTTTTCCAGTGGCGGCCCATTCGGTTCCGCGGACCAGCAGGTGCTGAAAACCGGCGCCTGAAAATGCTTCGTTACTGTGACCAAGCATGTTGTGAAAAACGCGACCTTTTCCGTAGTCCACTGTCAGGACGATGGGATGATCCTTGCCACTTCCTCTGGTATCAGGATCTGAATAGGCGCTGGCCAAAACGGTGATACCCTCGGCCGGACCACACATGTTGTAGTAGACTTCGTCTGAGGGGTGTCTCCACGTAATAGGAAATCCTTTGGTGATGGGGTGATTCGGGTTGCGAATATCGACCACCGCAGGTTGCCGTGCACCATGAGCTCCGCATTTGCCCGGGCTGTTATCCAGGACCATTTTTCCATTTTCCCAAACGATCTTGGAGCCATGCGTTTCCGATGTCCGGCCATACCAGCCTCCCACGCCAATGATTTTCTGGTACTCGTCCCAATTCGTAAAAGCATTGTTGGCGGCATGGATGGAGACAAATCCGCCTCCATTGTTTACAAACTCAATAAAATCGAGCTGGACATCATCCGGCCAGAAAACCCCGTTGTAGTTGGAAATTACCACATCGAAGGAACTAAAAGCAGGCCGCCATTTCGCCCATTCGGCCTGAAGAGCTTCGGGCATACCGGCCACAGTCGGCTGCGAGCCGCTGTATCGTTCTTTGCGACCATCATCCGGAGGAGTGCGCGTAATCGTCACTGCAAACTTCCCGGTTTTTTCCAGGGTTGTTTTCATGAACTGAGAGGTTTCCGGCCAGTTTTTGTGATTGTTTTGGCCTTCGATGATCAAAACCCTCAGCGTTTCGGCCGCCTCCGGGGCTGCTGGGCTGACGCTTAGAAAAAATGGGGCCAGAAGAATTGAAATTATGCGTTTTTTCATGGGGGTAATTAGGTTGGAATTCCGTCAGCCTAGCAAGACATTCTGCAATAAAGAAGTGAGAAGGGGTCAGGCATTTATTTTCAACATGGAGACATGTCAAAAATCAACGACTGACCCCAACGGCGCCGTCGGGTTTGCGAGTCGAACTGCTTACTATCCAAAAACATAGGCGCGGGGAAAGGGGTCACATCTGAATGGCACTCGGTGTATACCGAAGCGTACGGTCGAGTTACGAGCCGGATTCAGGTCGATGAAAGTGCTCGGTTGTGGGAGAAAAGGGTCAGGTCTTCAGAAACGTATTTCGTTGCACTACATACATTTCTCAAAGACGACTGACCCTGTAACGCATCGCTTTTCATCGACCTGAATCCTTCTTCGTGGTAAAGTTCGAGCACCACCCAAATTACTTAACCGAGTGCCATTGATAGCATCTGAATCGTGCTGAGATGGGTGCCATGCGCATTGAGATTTATACTTTCGGTTCCTCGCTATTTTTAGTGGTACAATCTGAAAGTTTTCGGTGGATATTGGCCATCTCTGCGGGCAAGGTGAATTTCTCCATAACTCGCTACAATGGACCTTTGGCACTGATTCCGTTTTCACTTATACCCTCCCTACGCCGCTTTAAATGGGCATTTGAAGCCTTTCCCGGGGAAAAAGACTTTATGAATAAACCTATTTCTCATTGTTGTCATTCAGCGTGACCTATGGGGTTCCAAAGCCCCATTGAGAAATTCATATTATTCTCTTTACCCACTAAAAATAGCGAAGAACCATACTTTCCTTGTTTTTTAGTCTATCCGTTGCTTTACTTCTCCGAGATTACTCCTTATTTCCAACAGCTGCCCATGCAAACAAGAAGCACAGCAACCCGATTAACCGTATTAGCTACGGCATTTGGCTGGTTGGCTTGCAGTCTTCCCGGAAAAGTCGACTTCAACCGGGATATGCGGCCGATCTTGTCGGACAACTGCTTCAAGTGTCACGGTCCGGATGAAAAAAAGCGCAAAGCAGAGATGCGCCTCGACACCCGGGAAGGTATTTTTGGCGACTTGGGGGGCGGCTACTATCCGGTTATGCCCGGGAAGCCGGATGAAAGTGAGATTATCTGGCGAATCTCGGCCGAAGATGTGGATGACCGTATGCCGCCGATGGATTCCGGCAACACCTTGAACGCCCGGGAAAAGAAATTAATCCGCCGGTGGGTTGAGGAGGGGGCCGACTGGAAAAGACACTGGTCCTTTGAACCGGTCGAACGACCCGAACTGCCCAAAGTCTCGGACGTGGGATGGTGTCGCAATGGGATCGATAACTTCGTTCTGGCCCGGTTGGACGCGGAAGGTTTGATGCCCTCCAAGGAAGCAGAACCCACAACCTTGATCCGCCGTTTGAGTTTTGACCTGACCGGGTTGCCTCCTACTCCAATTGAGGTGGACGCATTTCTGGACGACGACTCGCCGGATGCCTATGAAAAACTGGTCGACCGCTTATTGAATTCCACGCGCTATGGAGAAACCATGGCGCTCCCCTGGCTCGATGCGGCTCGTTATGCCGATACCGACGGTTACCAGAACGACGGTCCTCGTTACATGTGGCGTTGGCGCGACTGGGTGATCGATGCCTACAACCAGAATAAACCCTTTGATGAGTTTACCATCGAACAACTGGCGGGAGACTTGTTGCCGGACTCGACCCTCGACCAAATCATTGCCACCGGATTCAACCGCAACCACCGTTACAATTCGGAATCCGGACTGGTTTTCGAGGAGTTCCTGCTGGAGAATGCGGTGGACCGGGTGGATACCACTTCAACAGTGTGGATGGGTTTAACAATGGGGTGCGCTCGATGCCACGACCACAAGTTCGATCCTTTCACTACCAAGGAATACTACCAGCTTATTGCCCATTTCAACAACGTGCCCGAATCGGGCCGGGCGCGGAAGTTCGGCAATTCCGAGCCCTGGATTGTTTCACCCACGAAGGATCAGTTTGCGGAGCTGGTCTTGAAGGAAAGAGCATTGAAGGCGGCTGAAAATAGGCTGGCCGCGGCTGAAGGCCGGATACTAAAAGATCAAAGATTATGGGAGTCCACTGCCGCACTACATGCCCGTGAGCGCAAATTGTTGAAGGAGGGACTGACTGGGGTATACGGGTTTGATGGAAACGACAAGGGCCTGTTGGTTAATAGGGGGCAACCCTGGTTTGGAAGTGGTATTTTCGCTACGGCTGCAACCTTTGATGGCCAAAGCCGATTTGTTTTGGAAAAGGGATACCATTTCGCCTCTGAAGATCGTTTCAGCCTCTCGTTTTGGGTGAAGCCCGATGCTGTTCGGGAAGGGGTCATAATCTCAAATCAGGAGGACAAGATCCCAAAGAAAGGATTAGTGGTTAAACTGGATGGGGGGAAGGTGCAGTTTTTCATTATTACGAGATGGATTGCCGGAGTTGGCGCCGTTGAGACAGTCGAAACGCTGCTACCTGGAAAATGGCGTCACGTTGCGCTGGTCAATGAGGGACAACAGTCGGCCAAGGGTATGAAAATCTACCTGGATGGAAAGCTTGCCGAAACACGCGAACTCTACAACTCCAACAGCAACCTTTCGCAAGTCAGCAAAGATCCCGTTTTTCAGATCGGTGGAAGTTTTCATGAGGCGAATTTCATGGGGCAGGTGGACGAATTGCGGATCTACCAGCGCTCTCTATGGGAGAATGAGGTAGCCGTTCTGGCCGAGACAATACCGGTGCGGGAGATCGCCCGAATGAAGGCTTCCGAAAGGTCTGATTCAGCCCGAAATAAGATACGTTCCTATTTTCTGGAAAATGGGGCGGCGGATCCGATCAAATCATTAGGGGGAAAAGTTTTTCAGCTCAGGACGGATCAGCAACGGTATTATGATTCCCTTCCAACCACCATGGTGATGAGGGAAATGTCCCCCAGGAAAGCGACCCATGTGAGGACCCGCGGTGTTTACCATCAGCTGGGTGAGCGCGTCGAACGGAACCTGCCTCAGATATTCCCTAAACCTAAGAACGATCTGCCCGATAACCGCCTTGGTTTTGCCCAATGGCTGGTCAGTGGGCAACATCCATTGACGAGCCGCGTCGCGGTTAACCGTTACTGGCTGAAATATTTCGGCAGGGGACTGGTAAGAACGGCGGAAGACTTCGGTTTGCAGGGTGATTGGCCCAGTCATCCCAAACTCCTGGACTGGTTGGCGGATGAGTTTGTGCGATTGGATTGGGACGTCAAAGCGATGCAGAAATTAATCGTTACCAGCGCAACTTACCGGCAATCGTCCCGCGTCACTCCTGAGATCCAGGAGTATGATCCCGAAAACGTGCTTTATGCCCGCGGCCCGCGTCAGCGCCTCTCGGCACATGCCGCGCGCGACCAGGCATTGGCCGTGAGCGGATTATTGGTGGGAACCATAGGAGGTTCTTCGGTTAATCCTTATCAACCGGACAAGCTATGGGAGAATCTCAGTAACATGAAGTATGTGCAATCGCAGGGAGAAGATCTGTATCGACGAAGCTTGTACACGGTTTGGAAAAGAACCCTTCCCCCACCATCCATGGCTATCCTGGATGCGGCCGATCGCGAATATTGCAGGGTGTCTCCCAAACGAACCAACACCCCTCTGCAGGCGCTTACGATGCTCAATGAAAAAGTTTTTGTGGAAGCAGCTCGAAATCTGGGGCAAAGAATTTTGCTACATGGTGGCGACACGATGGCTGACCAGATGGTGTTCGCCTTTCGCACGGTTGCGGCCCGTTATCCAAAACCGAAAGAATTGGTGTTGTTGACCAATGCCTACCGGCAATATATAGAAGCCTTTGAAGGCGATGAAGAGGCGGCCGAGAAATTGATATCGGTGGGGGAATCTCGACCCGATCCCTCATTGGCTCCGACTGCCCTGGCAGCTGCAACAACACTTGCAAATACGCTCTTAAATTTAGATGAAGTCATGACAAAGGAATAAACGATGCAGCAATACGACAAAGATTTTGATTTCTTGCCCCAGTGTCCCGATGGTTGCAGCGGCTACCAGAAGTTGTCGGCCAATCCGTTGACCATGACCCGCCGATATTTCTTGGGCAAAGCGGCCCGGGGACTGGGAGGTGTGGCGCTGGCTTCTCTCCTGAACGAAAATCTCTTCGCCGCTCCAGCTAAGCGAGTTGGATTGCCCGGTTTTCCAAATTTCGCACCCAGGGCCAAGCGGGTTATTTATATGTTCCAGTCGGGAGGCCCTCCGCAGATGGATCTCTTCGATTACAAGCCTTTCCTCGACAGAGTCCACGGGCAAGAAGTGCCAGAATCCGTTTTTAACGGTCAGCGGCTGACCGGCATGACGGCCGGGCAAAGTTCCTTTCCGGTGGCACGTTCCATTTTCAAATTCGAGCGTGTGGGCGAGAGCGGCATGTGGTTGAACACCGAAGTGATGCCCTATCTGGCTGAGGTAGTGGACGAACTTTGCGTCATCAAATCCATGCACACCGAGGCCATCAATCACGATCCCGCCATCACTTTTTTTCAAACCGGGTTTCAAATTGCCGGCCGGCCCAGCATTGGTTCCTGGCTTTCCTACGGGTTGGGCAGCCTGAATGAAAACTTGCCCGCCTTTGTGGCCATGACGTCCTTTACAGGTGGTCAACCGCTCTACGACCGATTGTGGGGAGCAGGATTTTTGCCCTCAAAACACCAGGGGGTAAAATTTGGCGGAGGAAAAGACCCGGTCCTGTATTTGAACAATCCCGATGGGATGAGTTCGCAGCTGAGGCGCAAGACCCTGGATCATATCGCGGCTATGAACCGGATGAAATTCGACGACTACGGCGATCCGGAGATTGAGACGCGCATTTCCCAATACGAAATGGCTTTTCGCATGCAGACCTCCGTACCCGAACTGGTAGACGTCTCCGCTGAACCGGATAGCACCTTTGACCTCTACGGCGAGGACGCCAAAAAACCGGGCACTTATGCCAACAACTGTCTATTGGCCAGGCGATTGGCGGAGCGCGGAGTACGGTTCGTTCAATTGTTCCACCGGGGTTGGGATACCCACAGTGGTTTACCCGATCAGCTAAAAAGGCAGTGTGGTCACACCGACCAGGCTACGGCCGGGTTGATCAAGGACTTAAAGCAGCGTGGCATGCTCGATGATACGCTGATCATTTGGGGGGGTGAATTTGGCCGCACGGTTTACTGCCAAGATGCGCTGACACCTACCAACTATGGTCGCGATCACCACCCGAGGTGTTTCACTATGTTTTTAGCGGGTGGCGGTGTAAAACCGGGCATGAGCTTTGGAGAAACGGACGAGTTCAGCTATAATATTGTCAAAGATCCGGTCAGCGTCCACGACCTGCATGCTACAATACTAAATTTGTTGGGTGTTGATCACAAAAAGCTGACCTACAAGTTTCAGGGTCGTCATTACCGGTTGACCGATGTGCATGGCAAGGTGATTAAGCCGCTGTTGGCTTAAGGAAGGGGCTCCTCCCTTTTGAGCTGGATAACTTCAATTTCGAATTCGCGCGTGGAAAAGAGGGTGCGGCCGGGGATTGAAACAATGGTAAAGCTTTCAATGTAGGTGAGCGACTGGTTCGTGGTGAGGAAATTCGAAATGTCATCATTGGTCTCGAGATAGGGACTCAATAGAAATCCAATCTTCAAGTTGGGACCTACCAGCCGCACATTGCGATCCTCGCCTTTGTTGGTTGTTATCCGCATGAGAAGTATTTCGGGTTTATAAAAGATTGCCTGGGTTTTATGCAGGAAGCTTGGCTTATAATTCACCTTTACCCATAAGGGATGATCCGTGAATTTTGAAACATCCACGTTTTCGCCGGAAAGGATTTTTGTCTGCAGAACGCTAACTTCCTCAGTGAATTTTTTGCCTCGGGGAGATCGTTCGAGCAGTAGGAATTCCTTCTCAGTAAACACGGGTATGTAGCGCTGCAAAAATTCCCGGTAGTAAAGGTTGTCTTCCACTGTGGCATAACGTCCATCTATGACGCCGATCCGGTTCAAAATGTAGTGGGGAGGATTGTCCAGCATGTGTTTATAATTCAACCCGGCCAAGTGTTCGTTGTAGGCGACATAGCTTTGAACGGTGGGACGGGGCTGATAATTGAGATTATTCAATAACAGAATACCCTGATGATAGAGCAGCACATCAATGGACTCCTGTCCGACTCGGTCCTGGATCCTGGGCAAATTGTGGTCGGACTTTACCAGGGGGATGACATCGGAGAAATGCGTTAGCACACTGCCGGGGTTCGTTATCGTCTGAATACCTTTTTGGAAATTAATAAAGGCTCGATTAATGGTGTGTTCTCGGTTGGTGGGAACCATCCAGAAGCAGGAGAGGAAAAAGGAGATGAAACAGAGCAATACCCAGTTATGAGCCCATCTTTTTGGCTCAATAAATTGAAGGATCATAGCGGGTAGCAATACGGATCCCTGGAGAAAAAAAGTCAGGTGGTGGTCGGGTCGAACAATTCCGGCCTTCCAAGTAAGGAATAGGGTTATGGCTGAAACCCCCAGGATTGCCCAGTTGACCGGTCGATGCCCGTTGCGAATGGCCCAGACCAGAATCGGTATGCTTGCCAATAGTAATATGAGCACAAGAGCCAGGAATACGCTGGCTCTTTCGTGGTTGTGCATGGACCACAAGTGGCCATTGGCGATACTGAACGAATTGATATAATAAGCGGGTAAATTTATGGGGGTCTGGCCAACGGCCATCCAAATGCAGCAGAGGATCAGGAGGTAAGTCCCCAACAATATAGCCGCGGTTTTGTAGTCTTTTTGCCAGATGTTATAGAGGGAAAGCAGAACACTACAGCCGAGGCCCATAACGGCGAAGCTGAATTTCATCAGGCTGAGAATGGCCACAAAAAAATAGAGGCAAACTATCCAATGAATTTTGACGTTTCCCCCGAGCAATCGAAAAGAGACGGCCGCTATGGAACTTAAAAATATGCCGTCGTTGCCTGCCGCCGAGGCGCAGAAGAGGCTAACGAATATTATGCCGTGAATCCAGCCGGGCTGGTGACGAAGGGCGTTGAAAATTGCAAATATGGCCAGAAACAATACCAGTGATTCGGCAAAAACCTGAAGGATGGGATAATACCCATTGGAAGTGGGTGAATAAAGGAGGCTCAAAGGACCACCCGTAAAAATAATATCCTTTCCGAATTGCCATTTATTAAAGAAGGCTTCTTCGAGAACCGCCTGCCATGAGGAATCCAGATTTGGAACTAAAAGGTAAGGATGCGGAAATAAGAACAAGAGTGTCAGAAAAGCCAAACCGGCTTCCAGCCAGGGAAATTGCCTAATTTGATTTGCTGAAACCTTCATTGCATGGGCAATCGGGGGGGCCAAGCCAGCGAGAAATCTTCGAACTCCAGAGTCAGGTTGGGGTTGTAGGTTGGATCGCTGTGAAGAATGTCGGACCATTTTTTAGTCATGTATTCGATTTCCTCGTCTACGCGGGCATCTCTACGCCAGGTACTGTCGTCACCTCGCGACAGCGATTCGTGGTGGTAGAGTTGAGCGTGGGGAGTCCAGATAATGCGGTATCCGGCTTCTTTTATGCGCAAACATAAATCGACGTCATTAAAGGCGACCCCCAGGTGTTCCTCTTCAAACCCACCTACTGCTTCAAACACGGATTTTTTCACGGCCATGCAAGCTGCGGTGACGGCGGAAAACTGTTGGACGAGATTCAGGCGGTTCCTTTGCCCTGGTTCGCCCAATTCCGCATATTTGAAACAGTGTCCCGCTACCCCGTTTATGCCAAGGATTACACCTGCGTGTTGGATAAGGTCTTCGGGATAGTATAGTTTTGCCCCAACTGCCCCGACCTGGCTTTTGCCAAAATGACTGACCATTTCTTCCAGCCAATCCGAATTGTTGACTGTAATATCATTATTGAGAAATAGCAGGCTATCTCCGGGGGCGTGAGCGGCTGCGTAGTTATTGATAGCGGAAAAGTTAAAGGGTTGGTCATAATGCAGCACGGTTATACCGCCATCCGTCAATTCGGCAAACAGCCGGTGCGTTTCTTCTTTCACCGATTGGTTGTCCACCACAATGATTTGGTAGTTGGTATAAGTGGTTGAGTTTTGGATGCTCTGAATACAGGTCCTTAAAATTTCGGCCTGGTCGCGGGTTGGGATAATGATGGACACTTCTGGGGCAGGTGTGGGTAGGGGATGTTTTATGCGCCAGTGTCCATGCGCGATGGCCATGACTTGGGTATCGGGATGAACACGCGCGCAGTGGCCTTCGAGCGCCTTGCGCGAGGATTCACGGATGTAGCTTTTTTCTTCCAAGGCCAAGGCGGTCGATCCTTCAATAGCCCTCCAATGATAGAGCAAATAGGGGATGTGCACGACCTGTTCGGGTTGCAGGCGTTCGGTGATTTTGAGAAATAGGTCCCAGTCCTGGCTCCCTTCCAGACCCGGTTCAAATCCGCCGACCCGGGTTACCAGTTCACGCTTGGTTACGGTGAGGTGGCAGATAAAATTCTGGCCTTCGAGCAATTCGGGATTCCAGTCCGGTTTGAAGTAGGGGTCTCGCCGGTTTCCCTCCGCGTCGAGTTTGTCTTCGTCGCTGTAAAACAAAAGGGCATTGGGGTTGCGGTTGATATATTCCACCACCCTCAACAGGGAATCTGGAGCCAGCTCGTCGTCGTGGTCCAAAAAGGTGCACCACTCCCCGGTGGCCAATTGCAGAGCCGAATTGGATGCGCGGCAGATATGACCATTTTCCCGGCGGTAAACGGATTTAATGCGCGGTTCATTAGCAGCCAATTCCCCTATAATCTCTTCGACTCGGTCTTGTTTGGAAGCATCGTTGGCAATGCAAAGCTCCCAGTTCGGATAATACTGGCCCAT
The DNA here is from genome assembly GCA_965250065.1 of Opitutales bacterium. Taxonomy (GTDB): domain Bacteria; phylum Verrucomicrobiota; class Verrucomicrobiia; order Opitutales; family UBA2995; genus JAABVD01. Next base: position 2,128,086 of record OZ252288.1, on the reverse strand, counting down.
AACCGAATCGATGGTTTTTCGAAGATAGTTTTCCGGTGTATTGTAGACGGGCATTATAATGGAAATGAGGGGTTTGAGGGGTAGCTTTTGCAGCCTCACAGGGGCCTTTGCTTTTGGAATTGATAAGAGCCTGTCATATTTGGTCAGCCATTTTTTGAAGTCCCATTTTTCCTTCGAGTAAGTAGCAAAATGAGAAACCGGAAACTTGGAGAAATCTTCCACGGCAAATAAGGTCCATCTGCCTCTGGATGTTTTGGATTCAAATTTCAAAAACGCGTTTCTATCGATGTTATTGAGCGGTATTTCGAATCCGGAATTCAGCCCGACCGGATAATTGGCTTTGCTTTTTTCGTAGACGTCGGTCCTTTCGATGCCGAGTTTTCCGGAAAAGGTTTGTTTTTTATTGCGTATGCGAATTTCGGAAATCGGTTTTCCATCGGTTCGAAAACACCACCCGGTAATTAAAAACTGATGACCAAAGCGTCTTTCTACCCGGGCGTTTTCGACATTGAATAATACCCCGCTCTCAGTTTCCGGGATTTTCTTATTTTCGTAATAGGTCGGCTTAATTTGTGCCGGTTTGCGCCGGTCGAAAGTGATCCAGTCTCCCTCCTTTGTCTGGAGTTGAAAGACCATAGTCGGATTGCCTGGAATATCGTCCATTTTTGCCTCAAACCCGCAGTAGATGGCCTTGGATTGTCCCGGAAATTCGGCCAAAACATCCTGCCTCTGCAAACCGTAGCGGCACTTCAGTGTTTTATCCCTAACAAAGATGCGAACCCCGTGGATGGCTGGCCCATCCTTCAGGAAGACCCAGCCCACCAGTTTCGTTTTCAATTTTTTCAGATGCTCAACATGGATAGTGTCCAGGTTATAGCGGATTTGAAGGGGGTGCTTAACGACACTGGAGGGTTGGTCCGGGTCGGGTTTTGGCACAATTTCCTTGAGGGAGGCGAGGTCTCCCTGAAAAAATTCCGTCCAGGCATTTCCATCGAGTTGACAATCCAATTTGAGGGTTCCGACTTTTTTGCCGGCCGCAAGATCACATTCAAAGCCGCATCGGTCCGCGTCCGGCTGGTGGGGATAGGCGATTCTAACATCTTGGCGAGGAAGGTGGGTATCCACCTCGAGATCAATATTGTCCAGTCGAGCCCGGATGTTCCTAACCTTAAGTGGATTCAAGCCAAAGCACCAGCCCGAGATCACCCGGGTCCCAAAATCTGGTCGGGCGATAATTTCCTCCACCTTATACAGAAAAGGTTGTTCAACCGCATCGGGGTTCAATTGGCCAATTGGAATGCTCAGTATTCTGAATGGCAGTTTGTTTTGTGGTGGGGTAATTCCCACGGAAAAATGGACGTCCTGATCAGTAGGGAGGAAAGAAGTGACAATTGTCACCGTGCATTCTTTTGCCGATGGGGAGAAGGTGGATTGGGGGTTGTTCAACACTCGGTAGGCCAATTCCTCGTCGTCAAGGGTAATAAAAAACCTGCTTTCCCGGGGCATGAGAATATCCACTTTCAACGTCATGCTCTTTATCTGTAATCGTTGGCTCACCTTAGTGATTTTTGCCTCGATGCCAGGGGTCCAGGGCAACCGATAATAAAATGCCCACCATCCATCCATGGTGGCGAATTCGAGTTGCTCTCCAAAATCATGATCCCAGGGTCGAGAGTAGCGTGGCGGTTGTGCCAGGCTAAAATCTTCGGTCAGCAAGGAAAGCGCCGGGTTGTAGAACGGATCGTTGTCGATATAGGTTTTCCAATTTGCCTGCAGGTAGTCGGCCTCCGATTGCCAGCGTTCCTTTTTCTCGAGATTATCTTCGAGACCCCGCGAGGCCGACTCGTGGTGAATGAGAAGCGCGTGCGGCGTCCACAGGGTCCGATAGCCCTTTTCCCAGGCCCGAAGACAGAGGTCGGCGTCATTGTAGGCGGTTCCGAGGTTTTCCTCATCAAATCCTCCAACTTCGTCAAAAACATTTCTGCGGATAGCCATACACGCTGCGGTGACGGCAGAATAGTTTTGTATGATACCCGCCCGGCCAATGTGACCCGGGTTTGTTCGGTGCAGGAACTTGAAGGCGTGTCCGGCCAAGCCGCTTATACCGAGAATCATGCCGGCGTGCTGTATGTAGTCGTCCGGAAAAAGGAGTTTTGCTCCGACTGGTCCGACCGCTTTACGCATGGCGTGGCTGACCATTTCGCGCAACCAGTCCTCATCAATTACTTCGATATCGTCGTTGAGGAACAGGAGGATGTCTCCCTCAGCTCTCTTGGCAGCCCAATTATTGAGCAGGGAAAAATTGAAGGGTAGCGGCTTTTCGAACACACGCACTTTTTCCCCCTCCTTCAGAGAGGCCAGCAGAGCCTTGGATTTGGGTTCATCACTTCCATTATCCACGATGATCAGTTCATAGTTTTCATATCCAGTTATGGCCTGTATCGAATCAACACATCGCTTCAGTAGGGCTCCATTATTCTTGGTAAGAACAATGATGGAAACGAGGGGATTGCCCGGAGTGTCGTAGTGGATTCTGAAACTCCCCATGGTTGGTCCATCTTGAACGCTTGCGTGGACTTCGTGTTTACTCAGGTATTCCTCCAGTGCTCGGCGCCCCGAGTCCACGGCGTATCGCTTATTGCGCATGCTGGCCGAAGTTGACTGCTCCGATTGTCTCCAGTGATAAAGTATGCGTGGGATGTGCCGGATTTGCTTTTCTTCAACGTGGTCGAGACAACGCAGCACCAAATCCCAATCCTGTGAACCCACAAACTCTTCCCTGAATCCACCTACCTGCCGGATCAGTTCGGATCGATACACGGAGAGGTGAGAGACAAAATTATGGGAACACAACAAATCCTTGCCGAAATCGGGTTTGAAATAGGGATCAGTACGGTAGCCATCGACCGAAAGTTTGTCTTCATCAGAGTAAATAATTTGGCAATCCGGATGATTATCTATTTCCAAGGCAACCCAATAAAGGGCGTGGGGCGCCAGTTCGTCATCGTGGTCCAGCAGGGCGATGAACTCACCGGTAGCCAATTCGATAGCTGAGTTCGAACAGGCTGAAATATGCCCGTTTTCGGGTCTGAAAAAGACTTTGATTCGTTCATCCTGGTTTTCCCAGAATTTGAGACGCCTCCTGGTGGAGTGCCTGGTCGAGTTGTCATCGGCGATGCAGATCTCCCAATTTTCATAGAGCTGATCGTTAACGCTCTGAATCATTTTATCCAACAGCCTCACTGGGGTGTTGTAGGTGGGCACCACTATGGATATGAGAGGCTTGGTCGCGAAGTGCCGGATGTGCTGGACGATCTGCTTCCTGTCTTGCGGAGAAAGTTGATCGTGTTCCCGGGTCCACAGCACATAGGGATGGCGGCTGTTTGTTAAGCTTTCTTGATCGAAAATTTCGAGCAATGGGCGGGTGAGATATTCGGTGATAACCGGGTGCCAGGAACCGTCTTCCAATTGTGCTTCCAAAGTGAACCGGGTAGAACCTCGAGGAATTTTTAGGGGCACTTCAAATCCGCTATACAGGACTGACTCTGACTGAGTCTGTAAGGCCTCCTGCACGTCGTGGCGTTCGATTCCGTAGCGGGCTTTTTGCCGGCCGGCAGGGGTAATGATACGCATAGCCTGGATACGTTGGCTTTGGGAGCAGCACCAGCCCCGAAGGAGAAATTCCCTTTGTTTGGGTCTCAGGTTGCGGGGACTATCGAGAGAGATGCGGATGCCTTCGGGGGTGTCGAGGATTCTGTGCCGATAGGCCGATACCGGCAAGAAGCCGCCCAGCAAACGAATGAACCAATTCAGTACGGGCATATTCTCTCAAAATGCTGCATTGAGAAGGGATTAACAGCTTAGTTCAACCCTTTATGAATTGTATGAGCTGATCACACCACCTGCGGACTGTGGCTTGGCGTCTTTTGAACAATTTTTCGACCTCATCCAGTTCTTCCATCCATTTCGACTTCGGTTCCACCAGCCAATTTTGATTTTGTGAAATCTCAAGGGGTTCCTGTTTAGGTTGCACCATGATGTGCTTCGCCTCTGTAGTGACGCATAACCAACGGGCTTTGGAAAAATCGGTTTTCGGCCAACCGGAGAACAATACCTGGGGGTCCCTACCGGAACTTATTATGGATAGGGTTGAATTCTCAGACTTCAAAGTGGCCGAACCCTCTGCTAGCATCGCAATAGAAGGATCCGGTGGATGGGTGTTTTGCCAGCTCAGTAGCGGGGTCCTATCAGCGCTCAGAAGGCTCCATCGTTGGATGTAATATTCTCCGGGAGATTGCCCGGGATCAATTCTGAGCCAATTCAGCTCTTCCGGAGGGCTGAAGGGAAAGGTAAAGGAGACACTTTTTTGCGGTGCATAGTGACGCCGAATGGAGCCAATCTCCAGGAATTTGGGTTTGTTGGGAAAGTATATCTGTAGTTCAACGCGCTCCACCTCGTCCCGCTCGTCGGCTGTTGGTAGTTCGGAAACGGTTTCAGATTTAGACTTCAGGTAGTGGATCTGCCGGTGGTTGGACTCATTTGGAAAGGTGATTCTTTTCAAATCACTTTTTAGAACCTCCAGAACGTGGGCCGGTTGGTTTTTGGGGGAGTCAATTCGGGACTGGAAGTAGGGATTTTGTGGGTAGGTTTGTAGCTTTGAATAAAAATCCAGCAAGTTTTCGGAGTTGCTCTGGAGATCAAAATGCCTCCGTCCGAATTCTTTTCCCGCTTCCCCTATTGATTTGGACATCTGTGGATCTGCAAAAATTTCCTGGCAACGGTCGGCTATTTCCACCGGTGTTGAGTGGTGGAGCAACCGGGCGTTCAGGCCATCTATTAAGGATTCGCCCAGGTTGGCCGCGGAGGTGATCACCGGCATGCCCAAACAAAGAAATTCGGGAAGCTTTGAAGGCAAGCGGTATCGGTTGAAGAGGTCAGATTTTCCCGGTTGAACCACACAATCTGCCAGGCGGATCAGCCTGGGAATCATGTTTCGATCGAGGTATCCCACATCGCGGATCCATTGCTGTGTTTCATCGCTCAACTTTTTCCTTATTTCAGCATCCGGGAAACCCGTTTTGATAAGGATGCAAGGAGTTCCTCGATTATTGAGCTCGCCGACCGCGTGGAAGAGGTTTTCCAAGTCGAGTCGATTTGCTCCGGTTGAGCCTCCGGTATAGACCAGAACCTTATAGGATTCGGGAACTCCAAATATGTCCCGGGTCAGTGCGGGAGTGGACACGCTATCCAACCAATTCAGGTCGAGTCCGGGTTTCAGGACCAGGCCGGGTTTGGAATCTGGAATCTGATCGCCCAGAGATTCGATGATTATGGTTACGGCGTCGGCCATCCTGAGAAACATGGCCCCCTCGAGGGGGTTTGTTTTGAACAGGCGGTCTTTGGGATTGGATCGGGCCCGTTCTGCGACCACCCATTCGTTATCTTCAAGGTGAATGACCAGTTTAGCCGAAATCTCCCCCAAAAAGCGTATGCAAAAGCGCCGGACGATTTCGCGAGGGGTCCAGGCATGGAGGATATCCGGTGGCTTTCCATCAAATATCTTAGGATTCTCCAACACTTGGGAGTAGGACAGTACCGGAACGGCCTGGTGGGCATAATATTGAAGCGTGTCGTCGATCCAGGGCAGGCAAATAGCGGTATTGTGCTCCCTTCGCTTCAATTCTTCGGCATACGGTCCAATATGTCCCATGCTATTGGAGGTGAAATTTCCGTAATGGACGAAGAGGATATTCATTGAAATCGCTGGGATGCCCGGGGAAGCATCCCATTTGCTTCGTTTAAAAAGGAATAGACGTTAAATTGCGACCGTTAGGAAGTGAATAAAAATACCGGCTGCTTTGTCCTGGTCGATCCAAGCGCCACTGTAACGGTCGCGGCTGGGATGATGATTTAGAATTTTTAAATCCCGGCTAACTGCCGCTTTATTTTCCCTTGGATCGATGGTAGTCTCCTCGACTGAAGAACTTTTCCAGCCAGGCGTAGAGAATAATAAAAATATAGCGGCTCCCCATTTCGCGGATTCTGAATTTGGCGCTTCCGCCTTTCCGGTTCTGCCAACTTATCGGAATAACCGTCCAAGTATAGCCGCGAATTATCGCCTTGAGTGGAAGTTCCACCGTCAGGTTAAAGTGAGGTGAGAGTAATGGCTGGCAGCCTTCGATGACTTCTTTGCGGTAAGCTTTGAATGCATTGGTGGTGTCATTGAGGCGAATTCCGAAAATAAATTGGATAAACTTGTTGGCCAGTCGATTTAGGATAAGTTTTGGGAGTGGATAATCTATCACTCTTCCTCCCTTAATAAAGCGACTTCCAAATACGCAGTCATAACCTTCATTCAGTTTCTCCCAATAGCTGACCACGTCCTGCGGATTATCGGATTGATCGGCCATAAAGATCACTGCTGCGTCACCTGTCATTTTGGATAAACCGATTTGAACTGCGTTTCCAAACCCAGGTTCCGTGATATTTTGTATGTAATGGACCTCATGGTTTTTGGTCATAAATTCCTGTAGGATCAATCTCGATCCATCCGTGCTCTGGTCATCCACTGTTACAATCTCAAATGAAACCTCAGCTTCTCTTAGTTTCCTTAGAAGTGCTTCTAGTGTTTCCCTTACACAGCTTTCCTCATTCTTGATTGGTATGATAACCGACAAACGTTGAATACTGGTTGGCATTTAAATGGAATCGTAATTTGAAGAAGTGATGACATCCTGGTAAAATTTTAGAAGTTCCAGTGCAGTATCCTGCCAGGAAAACTGTTTGGACTGTTCGATAGATTGCCTTGATCGATCCTGATATTTCTCTTCTTCAGTTTCAACTCTGATCATTGCTTCAGCAATAGAGTCAATTGAGTCAGGATTGCAATAGATTGCGGCTTTGCCGCCAACTTCAGGCAGGCTGGTTCTATTTGACGTAATCACCGGCGTGCCTTGGGACATCGCTTCCACAACCGGTAGACCGAATCCTTCATAAAAGCTAGGCCAAACTAATGCGAAGGCATTCCTATAATGCGTTTTCAAGTCTGTGTCCTGTAAGTAGCCCAAATGTTTGGCTCGACCTTGCTTGGAAAACGCTTCGATCTGAGTCATTTCGTTCCCCGTTTTCCATCCGAGTGGACCTGCAATCAACAACTTTCGTTTTTGCCTACTTTTTTCCCAGTACAGGTCAAACGCTTGCAGGAGGTTGTGAATATTTTTTCTTGGATCGAGTGAACCAACAAAGAGCCAGGGAGAGCCTTTTAAGAAGCTTTTTGGTTCAGAGATTTTTGGAAATCTCCCAGCCCAATAAACGACCTTGTAGCGTTGTTTATTTTCAGATAGGATATCCTCGAAGAAATTCAGAAATCTGGATTGTGTGAATATTGACGGAAAAATAAAGGCGTCAGCATATTTTAAGGCTTCAAGAATTCCATCTTGGCACACAAGACGATTCGTTTCTGTACTGGCTTGAGGTAAGTCCCAAAATGCCAAGTCGTGCACAGTATACACTAGCGGAATTTTTCCTGTGTTTGGAGCAGAAAAATTATGACTGTGGATAAGGTCCGGATTTCCTGGTGCCGAAATCAATCCTTTCGCGATTTCTTGCCATACAATTTTTGCTTCATAAGCATTCATGTCCGCTAATGGACTTTGTACAAATGCACTGTCTGAGAAAAATCCATTGCAGGTTTTTATATTTACCCAATTCCCGAAATGATGATAGAGGAGAATTTTGAGATCTGAGTGTGCCCGGGCAGTTATCGCCCTGGCAATTTGGTGGGCTACCCAACCGCAACCTGCGACTTCAACGCAGGTTTGGGAGACGTCCAAGGCTACCTTCATTTTCCACCTCCTGACTTTCTTGATATTAAACTTACTGCCAGTTTTGAAAATGCTTCAGCGGAGTGTTTCCAATTAAATTCTCTTTTTCTCTCTCGACCTTTTCTCACTAAGTGGTCTCGAAGTGAGACATTCTTGCTGATTTCGAAGAGACCATTTCCAATTTGGTCAGGTGATTTTTGATCAATGAATAGAGCCGCCGATTCCGCTACTTCCCTCAAGCTTGGCAAATCCGCAGCAAGAATTGGTATCTCCCATTCCATCGCTTCTAGTAAAGGAAGTCCGAATCCCTCGTAATTGGAAGGGAATACTAATGCTCCAGAATCCGCCCAAGCTGAAAGGTATGCGTTACCCGTAAGGTACCCTCGAAATTCTACTAGATTTTGTAGTTGCAACACCTCGATCGATTTTCTGATTGCTTCACTATCTCCAGATTCTGGATGCCCGGTAAGTACAAGGTGCCATGGACATGAGACCAGTTGGGTGTATTTTTTGTATCCAACTAGAAGTGTTTTGTGGTTTTTATGCTTCCAAAAATTTGCTGGATACAAAAAGTGAGGTTTGGGCCTTCTTCCGGATTTATTTTGTCGGTATACTCCTTTGGGCAAGGCATGTGGAATGACCCTTACTAGGTCGCGGGGAACTCGATAGTGCTCAATAAATCGTTCTCGCGAAAAATTGGAAACGGTAAGTATGATGTCTGCGCTTCTCGTTGCCTCAAGGAGGAGGTTTTGCCGATACTCTCTATCAGCGGGAAGCAACGATTCAGGGTAATCAAGGTGTAGTAAATCGGGACTCAGAAAAATAAGAGGTAAGTCTGGGTATCGAAAGCGTAGCGAAGGTAGAGGAGAGAACAAAAGATCTGGATGATGAACATCCACTATGTTTTGCACCGTCGTGCTCGCATCACAAACCTGGGTTTTTACGGTTTCTCCCAGCTCTGAGGTGATTTCATCCACCAATTGCTTTTGGATCAGAACTATTAGGATCAATCGCCTATCCTTTTGAACCTCTTGTAGAAGCCTGTACAAAGCGGGCTTTATACCCCCGTGAACTCCACCGACCTCGAATAGGGAAAGATCGACTAGGATATCCAGTTTTTTAATTTGTTTTGGGAGATGGGATTGAATTAATCTCCTTTTCTTTCTTTCTTTTTTAGTTCTCTTCTTCAAGCAAAATTTATTCTGAATCGATCTCTTTTTATTGCGGTGAAGCATTTTTGTATCTTGAGATAAACGCGTTGATCCTAGTGGAAATTCCGATTCTGGATTGTTTTGTTATCGAAAGTTTCTCCGTAAAATGCGCCTCCTTACTACTCCTTTTTTAACTATTCATAAAAATCGAACTCTCTTGTTAATGCTTTCTCGGCGAAATTTGGCCGCTAGACATAAAGGAAGCTGGCTTGGGAGAACCTGGTTGATTTTTCAACCATTATTATTACTGGCGGTCTACACGTTTGTTTTCAGTCAAATTTATAACGGAAGATTTGGAGTAATCGAATCTGAAACCGGAGCACAGTATGCATTGGGGATTTTTTTTGGCCTCATCATGCTTCATTTTTTTAACGACTCTTTGGCTGGATCTGTTAGCTGCATTGTCGGAAACCAAAATTACGTAAAAAAAGTCGTATTTCCACTGGAAATTCTGCCAGTTTCATTAACGTTGGAAAATTTATACACCTTCGGAATATCAATGTTTTTGGCGATGGTGGGTGTCTTGCTTTTCGTTGGGGAGCTGAGCTTTTCGATTCTTTGGCTGCCAGTGTTGATAATACCCTGCGTTCTTTTCACCATGGGAGTTGCTTGGACCGTTTCAGCATTCGGTGTGTTTTATAGGGATATAGCTCCCATGGTTCAAATATTTAGCATTTGTATGTTGTGGATGAGTGGAGTGTTTTATTCTTCGCGGGATATTCCGGAAGCTGCTTGGAAGTTTTTGAAATTTAACCCGATATTGCTAAACATTGAACTATGTAGGGATGTCGTTCTCTGGCATCTGCAACCCAATTTAGTGTGGATATTCTACATTTATTTATCCTCCATTTTAATTTTCTTCTTCGGCTTTTGGGTGTTTAGATCACTGAAACTCGCATTTGCCGACGTCCTGTAGTGATTCGAATGCATTCTTCAAACTCAGGGCCTGTAATTGTAATTCAGAGAGTTTCCAAATATTATAGAATCTGGCGAAATCCTCAGGCTCGATTTAAATTTATCGTTTTATCCCTGGTTTCGAAAGCATTTATGCTGTCGCGCATTCCGTGGTTTCTGGAACTAAATCATCAAATCAGGAAGCATCTCGAGGGTTTCTACCGAGATTTTTATGCACTCCAAGATATTTCTCTAAAACTCTCGATAGGCGAGACCGTCGGAATCATCGGGTTGAATGGTGCGGGCAAATCAACTTTATTGCAGATTCTAGCTGGAGTACTTCAACCTTCATCAGGAGAGGTTTACCTAAAGGGAAGAGTTGCGGCATTGCTTGAACTCGGAGCAGGATTTAATGATGAGTTCACCGGAAGAGAAAATGTGTTCTTGAATGCTGCAATTTGGGGCTTAGAAAAACGACAAATTGAGGAAAAAATAGATGACATAATCAATTTTTCCGAAATCGGAGAATTTATAGACCAACCCGTAAAAACCTATTCCTCGGGAATGAAAGTTCGTTTGGCTTTTTCTGTCCTTACTCAAATCAAGCCGGATGTTTTTATCATCGATGAAGCATTGTCAGTAGGGGATGCATATTTTGGACATAAATCAGCTAGTTTCATAAGGGAATATGTAAATAATGGAGGCACGTTGTTATTTTGTAGTCACGACTTGAATGCCGTTAAAACGCTTTGCGATCGTGCAATCCTCCTGGAATCAGGGAGGGTCGTGGAAGAAGGTGACTCCGAAAAAGTGATCGATTATTTCAACGCTGTAATTAGTAAAAGAAAGGATGACTTTGAGATTAGTCAGTATAAAAACCCTTTGGGGAGATATGTAACTAGATCAGGTACGGGAGAAGTGGTGATCAATGAATTCAGAATATTGGATGAAAACAGAAACGAAACCATCGATTTTAATAGAGATGAAACATTAATTGTACAAATAAAATGCACAGCCATGACCGAAGTGGAGCAGCTTACAGCTGGAATCAAAATTTCCGACAGGATTGGATCCACCGTGTTCGGAGTAAATTCATTTCATTTAGAAGAAGAAATAAGAAACATTGAAGAGGGAGAAAAACTGGAGATTGATTTTTTTATTAATCTCAACCTGGGCCCAGGAGAATACTCAATTACGGCTGCAATTCACTCGGATGATAGTCATTTGAAGGGGAATTATGATTGGATTGATAATATTAGTGTTGTTAGAATTAATGGACGCAAGAACGATCATTTTACTATTGGGACAGCTTACTTGAACAGCAATATAACAATTGAAAGAACTATATGAAAAGTTGTATTAGTGAAATACCGAAATTTCGAGATGTCGAATTTGTAACTGAAGAAGCGATTGCTATTAAATTTAGTGCCAGAAAGGATGAAGAGAAAAAGTTGGTCGCAAAAAATATTCTTTTAATAGAACAAAATCGTGATCCACAGATACTAAAAGATTCACTGAATTGGAAAGTTTTTCCTTTTAAAAAAACATATCGATTAAAGGCTTTATTACAATTAGACCAATTTGAATTCGTTATTAACGTTTTTAGAGCCTTGCTTGGTCGAAACCCGAGCCCAGACGAAATGTGGACTCAAATTGAAGTTATTAGGAAAAATAAGCTCAGAAAGCTTAATTATATAATAAATTTGAGAGGGATTGAAGAAAGTAGAGTGTATAATACATCTTTTAATGACGCAGATCGAGGGATAAAGTTATTCGGACGATTTCTAAAAGTTAAGAACCTGAGTTCAATTCGAGATATCGAAATATATTTGAAGGGTTCGGAGCCAATCTTTAACGATACCGATGACCTGGAGGAAAGATTCGAGAGCCTAAAGATCAATTATAGTAGTATTTCGTCTTATTTAAACGTTGTCGCTGAAACCCTTGAGGTACAGTTGGATCACCTACATGAAAGTGCAAAAATCCATAGCGAAAAAGAGACAATACCATCCCGTATTGATGGCGAGAAGAATGAAATTTTAGCTCTAATTAAAAGGGAAAAGGAAGATATAATATCTCTCATCGATGGCGTAAAAGTAGAGCTTTTTTCTCAGATCGACGAAGGTATGAAATACGCGCGCAATGTTGTAGAAGGTTCCTATGTAAAAAGGTTTGGATACAAGGAAAGTGATATCGAAGAAGTGTATTTTGTGGACTCTCCAAATTACTACAATATCGGCAAGAAAAATGGAAAGAAAGTAAACATAGATACGCAGGAAAAATTCCGTGAAGATTACGACTATTATTTATTTGAAAATGCTTTTTACGACTCCAAGAAGGTTAAGAGAAAACAAAGCCATTATTTGCCGCTGCTAACACGGGCTAGAGAGAGTAAAAGAAAATTCTTGGACCTCGGTTGTGGTCGTGGTGAATTTCTGAAACTCTTAAAGGAATATAGGGTTGAAGGAGTCGGTATAGAATTGAACCACATCGAATGCGAGACCCTGAGGCGAAGTGGGCTAAAGGTGTATCAAAAATGTATCTTTGAATTTATTGCGGAAAATGAAAGCTTGTGGTCTGGGGTTTCATTACTCCACGTTATTGAACACCTGGAAAAGGATAGAGTTATAGGTTTGTTTGATGATCTTTCGAATCTGATAGAGCCGGATGGTACTTTAATAATAGAGACTATCAACCCTCATTGTCCAAAATCATTTGCCAGCTTTTATATGGATCATACGCATATAAAGCCATATACGCCCGAAGTGATAGCTTTTAACATGCAGAGAGTAGGTTTTACGGACATCAAGATACTCTACTCAAACTTGATTGACCATCGCTTATGGAGTCCAGAGAGGAAGGTAAATTACCATGACTTCGGAGTTCTTGGAAGGAAATAAATATGATTAGTGTATATGTCCCAACTTTTTCGAATTACGATGCGACATGCAATGATGCGATATCGATGTGCGAGATCCTGATGAAATTGGGATACGAAGTTAATCTAATTTCTGCGAATTTTGTGGAAAGCTGTGAGCAGGTGCCATCGCTTGATTATTCTGAAGGAATTGATGCGATAGATAACGAAGAGTCTCTATTTATTTACCATTACGGTACTTACGATCCTCACTTCGAAAAGATCGTTTCACTTAAGTGCAAAAAGGTTTTTCGATTTCATAATATTACTGAACCAATCTTCTTTAATGGATATGATTCTGTAGCAGAGAATATGTGTAAAAGGGGAAAAGAGCAGATAAGAAATTCTCTTACAGGATTTGATTGTTATTGGTCGAACTCATTTTTTACTGCTGGCGAACTTGTGCATAATTGTGGATTGTTGCCAGAAGATTCTAATGTTCTCTACCCATTTCACCGTATTGAACAGAGGCTAAATGGAGGAAGGCGCGTTCATCGAGTCATGGAAGAAAAGCCGGAAGTAAAATTATTGAACGTCGGTCGAATTTGCCCGCATAAGAATCAATTATTCCTTTTGAAATGCTTCAAGGAATTAATGGCTGAATCAGATCAATCTTTTCAGCTTACATTTGTGGGAAAAATAGGACCTCAAAGATACTGGGAGGAATTTATGGACGAACTCTCGAACTCTGGCCTTAGAGAACATGTCCATTTGTTTACAAATGGCATTTCAGAGGAGGAATTGCAAAAACAGTACCGTGACGCGGATATTTTTTGCTGTGTATCGAGGCATGAGGGTTATTGCGTTCCGGTTGTTGAGGCAATGAGTTTCTCAATCCCGGTGATTTCAACTTCTGATACCGCCTTAAAAGATACCATTGCTAGCTTTGGATTGCTTGTTGAGAATAACAATCTGCATCATTTAAAGCATGCGATAATGAGAACTTCGAGGGAGAAAAAAATTTACAACGTCCTCTCCAAACTATCTTATCAAGGATACGAAAGAATGGCGACTCCGGCCATTGAAAAAATCTTTTTCAGGAATTTATCAACAGTCATTAAAGAGATAGAAAAACCCTGTGTATAAAATGTGTTGATAAAACAACTACGCATATTTAGGAGACTACCGGGCTCTCGTTAGAATATTAGATCACTAAAAGATATATTTGTATACGAGAAATGTATCAGCGACGCCCTAGCCCGCATGTCTCACAAACTTCGTAGCGAGGGAACGAAGATCGAGTGCTGGTGTGGGCTTCGAGCTGATGTGCGGGTGATTCGGCGTTTGACATCGGCAATACCCCGCAGTTAAGCCCTTCACTACGTTCACTATGGCTGGAGCATTTGATATTGTTGTCATTGGCAGTGGCATAGCCGGGTTGAGTTTCGCCCTGCGCATTGCGGGATACGGGCATCGCGTGGCTATAGTAACAAAGAAACATCAGGCAGAATCGAACACAAATTATGCGCAAGGCGGAATTGCTGTAGTGACATCGAAGACCGATGATTTCGAACTTCACGTGCGGGATACAATCATTGCAGGCGATGGTCTGTGCAATGAACTGGTGGTAAAGCAAATTGTGGAAGAGGGTCCCGCTAGGGTGCAGGAGTTGATACAGCTGGGTCTGGAATTTACCCGAATTGATGAAGACTCTTATTCCCTGGGAAAAGAGGGTGGACACTCGAAAAGGCGGATTTTGCACGTTGCGGACATGACGGGAAAGGCGATTGAAACCGCCTTGCTCAACGCGGTTAACCGAAATCCCTTGATTACGACTTTTGAACATTCGTTCGCCATTGACCTCATAACCCTGGATAAACTTAAACGAGCCGGGCATTTCAGCGGAGCGGAGGAGAACCGCATGGTGGGCCTTTATGTTCTGGATGTATTCTCGGGCGCCGTCACCACGATTTCAGCCCGGGCTATTATGCTTTCATCGGGCGGTGCAGGACAGGTCTATCCCTATACGACTAATCCTGGCATCGCAACCGGGGACGGAATCGCCATGGCCTACCGGGCCGGCGTGCCGGTTCAAAACCTGGAGTTCATCCAATTTCATCCCACCACGCTTTACTCCACTTCGGGTAAGCGATTTCTCATCAGTGAGGCGGTCCGCGGAGAGGGTGCCGTGTTACGTAATCGGGAAGGGGAGCGCTTTATGGATGCTTACGATTCGCGTGCCGAACTAGCGCCTCGGGACGTGGTCGCCCGAGCGATTGATGCGGAAATGAAAACAAGCGGTTCCTCCCATCTCTGGCTGGATATAAGCCATCAGCCGAGGGAGTACCTTAAAGAACGATTTCCCTCAATTTTCCAAGCTTGTCTAAGTCAGGGGCTGGATATCTCCAAGGATTGGATTCCGGTTGTTCCGGCTGCTCATTACATGTGTGGTGGAGTGGTTACCAACCTGAATGCGGAGACGGTTCTTCCCGGATTATATGCCTGCGGGGAAGTTGCTTGCACGGGTCTGCATGGAGCAAATCGCCTGGCCAGTAATTCTCTTCTCGAAGCATTGGTCATGGCCCACAACGGAGCGGACGCCATCCAGGGTTATTTGGCGAAGGGTTTGCAGACCCCGGAAAACATGCCCGGTTGGATCGATGGAGAAATGAGTGATCCGGATGAACGGGTCGTATTAACCCATAATTGGGAAGAATTGAGAAAAGCCATGTGGGATTACGTGGGTATTGTTCGGACCACCAAGCGATTGGAGCGCGCTTTGAAACGGATCGAAAATCTTTCTGCGGAAATCAACGAGTATTACTGGAATTTCAAGGTGGAGCCGCTATTTCTCGAACTGAGGAACATGGTTTTGGTGGGCGAGTTGATTGTAAGGTGCGCTTTGGAGCGTAAGGAAAGTCGTGGACTCCATTACACTTTGGATTTTCCCGGGATGGCGGATGAAGTAGCTGATACTACGATTCAGATATAATACCCGACTGGCGAATCGCATACATCCGGTATTGAAACAATTTTATCGATGATTTTCCCACCCGAGAGTCCAGAGAAGTGAGCCCAATGCGATAAAATCAGATTGCTCCGGGTAGTTCTTATCTCATTTCGGATCCCGTAACCGCGTTGATGATTCGGAAATTTTCGACATGATAGGAGGGATCTGCCCGGAAAGACAGCTTCACGTCGTAAAGACGCTCTATATCCACCAACAGGAATTCGTCCTCACTGCGCAGCCGCTCCAATACTGTGGGATTGAGCATGACGCGCATGGTCAGCTCGTCGTGACCATTTTCGGAGTCCTTGGGCTTCACGCGCCGTAAGATGGATGTGATTTGGCGCTGTATTTCCACGCTTATGGTCCTGGCTGCTTTGACAATACCTCGTCCCTGGCAGTAGGGACAGCCGGTATAGACACCGGTGGATATACTCACCTCCTGGCGTTGACGGGTCATCTGCATAATTCCAAGTTGAGATATGGGAAGAAGGTGGTTTTTCGCTTTATCCTCACTCATTTCCCTGCGCATGCGGTTGAACACCGTTTGCCGGGCACGACGGTTCTTCATATCGATAAAATCGATGATAATCAGTCCACCGATATTGCGCAGCCGGATTTGGCGGGCTACTTCGGAGGCAGCTTCCAGATTTACCTGCAAAATATAGTCCTTATCGTGTCCCGTTTTGTTTCGATGCGATCCGGTGTTTACATCCACAGCAATCAGGGCTTCGGTCTCCTCGATCACCACTTCGCCGCCGGAGGGCAGGGGCACGCGCCGCTGAAAAGTTTGTTCAATCTGTCGCTCGATGTTGAACCTTTCGAAAATGGGTATCGAGTCCTTGAACAGGCTGATTTTCGCCAGGGACCGTTTGGATATCTGGGAAACAGCGGTGCGCATTTTTGCCCAATCGGGCTGGTTGTCGATGAGGACGCGGTCCACTTCCTCGGTCAGAAAATCGCGGACGGTGCGTTCGATGATGTCGGGTTCCCGGTAGAGGCAGATAGCACCTTTTTCACTTTTTATCTGGCTCTCCATAGCATTCCAGGTTTTCAGAAGTATGTGGAGGTCGCGGATGAAATAGCGCAGCTTTTTACCCTCACTCGCAGTTCTTATGATAACCCCCATCCCATCGGGAATGGTTAGCGATCTTATAACTTTGCGCAAGCGTCCCCGTTCCTTGTTATCCTCGATCTTGCGTGAAATCCCACACTGATCGTTATTGGGCATGAGCACCAGAAATCGCCCTGGAAGGGATATATTTGTGGTGGTGCGCGGACCCTTGGTCCCAATTTGCCCCTTAGTGACCTGTACCACTATGTCGGTGCCGACAGGGTAAAGATTTGGGATATCACGGAGGTCGATTTTTTTCTTTTTCCTGGCTGGCGCCTTGGTATTTCTGCGAACCACTTCTATACTGGAATCTTGAGGTGAGGGAATAATATCCCAATAATGGAGGAAAGCATTTTTAGGTAGGCCGATATCGACAAATGCAGCTTTTAGGCCCGGCTCCAGATTTTGGATTTTTCCCTTAAAAACCGCCCCGACCAACCTGTCCTCTCCTACGCGTTCCACTTCGAAGCGTTTGATGACACCGTCTTCCAAAACTGCCACCCGCGTCTCCAGTGGTTCTGAATTGATGATTATCTCCCGGAAGGGTGAGGTGTCCCGATTGATGGCATTTACGATCTTACTGATTAGCGGCCGGGATTTTTTGGCTCGCCTGCTGGCGTCTTTTTTTATTCGCCTGGCCGGAAGTGGTTCAGGAGTTTGTTCCACTGGCGGTTTGCGCAGTTGTTTATCCAGCCCTTTTTCAGAAATTTGTGGCGATGGTTTCTCGGATTGTCTTTTGCTCATGATATTTAAACAACTTTGGTGTTGAGGGTGATTCTTTTCCCAGCTGTTCCGAGCAGATCGATTCCAAAAAATATTTTTTGATTACCTTCATTTGATTAAAATGCTTTTCGGTGGCGGTAAACGCTTTGGACGATACCCTGCAAGATACAACAGCTCAGGAGGAAAGAACCTCCATAACTTAAGAACGGTAAGGGCAGCCCCGTGATAGGCATCAATCCGATGGTCATCCCAATATTGATAAAGCCGTGAATGGTAAATATAAGAGTAACTCCGACAACCAGCAGCATGCCAAACCTGTCTCGTGCCTTGCTGGCTATTCGGATACCATTCAACAAAAGGATTCCGGAAAGGCCTATGACAGATATACTGCCAACAAACCCTATTTCTTCTGCCAGAACGGAGAAGATAAAGTCATTATGCGCTACTGGGCGCGGTAAATACCCCAACTTTGCTTGCGTGCCTTCCTTCAACCCTTTTCCGGTCAAACCTCCCGAACCAACCGAAATCAGAGACTGATTCAGGTTCCAGCCACTACCCTTTGGATCCACTTTGTCCGGCATCAGAAACGTCAGGATGCGGTTACGCTGGAAATCCTTCAGGTAAGGAAGGTAGGAGTGTTTTTCAAAGGCGCCCAAATTGCTGGTTGGGGTGTACTCATTAGATTCTAAGAAATTATAATAGCGGTGAACATCCCACATGATAATGCCGACCCCCAATACGCACCCCAGCAATACGGTTGTAAAGAACCGCATCGAAAGGTTGGAAACGTATAAAAGGCCTAATACCATGGGAAAAAGAACCAACGAAGATCCCAAATCTGGTTGAAACAGAATCAGAACCATCGGGAAAATGACAACCAAGGCAACTTTTGCCAGCGCGGTCAAGGATTCCTTTATTTTCCCAATTTCCGAGCGCGCGAGTATGCTCGAAACAATGACCAATACGGAGATTTTGGTTACTTCGGATGGTTGAAAACTGAACAAACCGAAGTCGATCCAGCGTTTGGCGCCATCCCGTTCAACACCAAAAAAATAGACCACAAACAATAAAGCCACAGTGATGATGTAGAGCCAGTGGCCGTATTTCATAAAAATCTCGTAGTCGACAAAGGATACAACCAGGTAGACCACGACTCCGATAAACAACCAGGCAATCTGCAACTTCCACTGCGACAGGGGAGAATTCAACTGAGCGCTGTAGATAAAAAATAATCCGCTTACCGAGAGCAGCAGGATACATATCGGGTTGATCCAATCCCATTGCGGATGCTCCTCCCGGTTCAATTCTGCGTGAGGGCGCGGTTCAGACCCTCGGCTGGCCCCGAGGATTGACTGAATAAAATCTGAAATCAAAGATTGGCGATGGTCTGGGTTAAGGAATGGGCCCGGAAAGGTTTTAACTCACCGGTAGAGTCATAGTGTTCACTATGCCGCGCGAATTTGAAATACCAAAATAGACGTTTTAATTTCAGTTAAGCCGCTGATAGAATCGCCCATTAGGGTTCTTAAACTTGTATCTGAAAACGAAACATAGACCCGGTCACGGCCACTCGACCCCTGGGTTTAAGGGTTGAATCAGCAATAAAACTCTGCCTAGTGTGGTGTCCCAGAAATTCCTTATAAAAATACCGCAGCGATTTTTCTGCCTCATCAAGGCGGCGTAGGTCGCTTGGGCTTTTGGCCCTGGCGACCTACGCTAACGCCGATCGGTCGAAAAAGCGCACGGGGGGCCCTGGGGGCGAGGTGGCATGGAACACCCTGGCGGCGTTCGCTTTACGCACAAGGGCCCTTTAGGCCCGTGCTGCGAAAAGCAGCCTTGCCAGGCCATTCATGGCACGATCGTATTTTTCAAGTTATTTCTGGGACACCACACTAGTTACAGCCTATTCAATTTCATGAGTGAACCGAACCGCAAAACCGTTCTTTCCGCAGCGCAAACAACCGGCATTCTTACCATTGGCAATTACCTGGGCGCCATCAAGCACTGGGTAAGTTTGATCGAGGATCACCAGTGTTTTTTCCCACTGGTCGACATGCATGCCATTACCGTGCCCTATGTCCCGGCGGAATTGCGCAAACACACGCGGTCCCTGGCTGCCCAGTACATCGCCTGCGGTCTGGACCCGCAAAAGTGCACCTTGTTTATTCAATCTCAGGTTGTCGGCCATACCGAGCTGGCCTGGATCCTAAGTTGCTTGACCCCGATGGGAGATCTTCTGCGCATGACCCAGTTTAAAGACAAAATCTCCAAGGGGATTCCCATCAATTCCGGCTTGCTGTTTTACCCAGTGCTGATGGCGGCGGATATTCTATTGTATAATGCCGATTTGGTACCCGTTGGGGAGGACCAGAAGCAACACTTGGAGTTGGCCCGGAATGTGGCGGAGCGGTTTAACCGCACCTATTCGGAGACTTTCAAGGTGCCCGAGCCCAAAATAGCCCAAACAGCCTGCCGGATCATGTCGCTGCAGGACCCAGAGCGCAAGATGTCCAAATCCGACGACAACCAGGCTTCCTGTATTTTATTGACCGATGAACCGGATCAAATCCGCAAAAAGGTTGGTCGTGCGGTGACAGATTCAGGCGCTGAGGTCCGTCCAGGGTTGGACAAGCCCGGGATTTCCAACCTGCTTTCCATCATGAGTGGTTTTACCGGAAAATCCATCCAAGCATGTGTGGACCAGTTCGCTGGAAGGGGCTATAGTGACTTTAAAAAGGCCGTGGCCGAAGTCATCGTAGATGGGCTAAAACCCATTCGGGCGCGCTTCGAGGAAATAAATAGTGACAAGTCCTACCTGGATTCCGTCTTGAAAGCGGGTGCTGAGGTGGCTCAGAAAAAAGCCTACAAGATGCTCAGCAAGGTTAGCCGTAAGGTTGGATTTGTAGAGCGTTTTCGTTAGCCCGTATATTTCACTACCGAGCGAATGCGACATGATCATAAGAAAACAGTGAGACATGCGGGTTAGTGCCCCCTTCAGGTACTTTCGACCGTTGCCGGACGCACGACCAGTTCCAATCGCTTATCTTCCGTCAGGTAAGTTTCCACAAACCCAACCAGGCTGGCCGTGGAAACAGCGTCCACTTTCCTGTCAAAATTCAGCCAGTCATTGATAGGCAGCTTATAAGTTGCATTTAACGCGGCCTGCATGGCACGGGCGCCAATGGTTTGCATGCTCAGGCGCCGCTGAGCTTTCAAACGGGTCTTTACGCGTTCGAGTTCCTCATGCTCCATTTTACCGGCACGAATTCGCTCAATCTCCATAGCCATTTCTTCCAATACCCTTTCGGCTGTCGTTGGCTGAGTGCCACCATAGAGAAACAACATGCTGGTATCCATTCCAATGACGCGGCTGCTTCCCACGTAGTAGGCCAATCCCATTTCATCGCGTACCCGCTCGAACAACTGGCTGCTCATCCCGCTGAACAGTTCATCCAACACCGCTGCGATGGTCATTTCATCGTCCTGATTAATACCGGCGCAGGGGTAAGCCTGGAAGATCACCGCTTGTTGACGGTCCAGGTTTATTTCCTGACGACCGGTTGCGGCGGGCAAGTCGTATGCGCTACCATTTTCTGTCAAACTGCCACCTTTCATCGATGCGAATAAGTCGCATAATCTCTGTTCTAAAACCGAACGTTCAAATGCTCCGCTCACCGCAATGACGCAATTGCCGGAAAGCACTAACTTTTCGGCAAAAGACTTGAGATCACGACGGGTTATTTGGGCCACGTCCTCCTCCCTGCCGTAGGCATATACCGAATACGGATTTCGTCCGAAAAACCTCTTCCTCAACTCGCGAATCCCGTAATCGACAATATCATCTTCCGTCTCCCGAATGCGTGCGATCAAAGCTTTTCTTTCCCGCTCGAGGGTATCGGGGTCAATTATAAAGTGAAAGAGGGCTTGATTCAGAAGGTCCAAAGTCAGTTCAACATCATGGGGAAGGGCTTCCAGGCCGAAACCGAAAGTATTGTTTCCGGCAAATCCGTTGAAAGTACCTCCGACCGCTTCGATAGCGGTGGACACTTCTTTAGTCGTTCGTTTTTCAGTATCGCGGGTCATCAAGTTTGAAAGTAGGGAAGTGATGCCGCGCTGATGGGGACTCTCCCAAAGCGGGCCGCCCCGAAAAATCACCCGAATGTGTACTTTGGGAAATCCCCTGCTTGGCTGAAACAACATGCGAATGCCATTTTTCAAAGTCACCTCCTCAAATTCATGCACAGATTCTGTCAGCTCGGATTTACCAACGGTCCGAGTGACTTCCGGTTTGGGTTTAAGCATTACCCGCGTGCATCCACCCGGCAGAAGGTAGGAGTTGATTAAATCCCGCAGCTTTTCGCCGGTTACCCATCCAATCTTCTCTAAATACTGCCGAGGATAATCCAGGTCACCAATAACAACCTCTGCAGCTCCTAGGCGAGAGGCCTGTCCACTCATGGTTTTCCGGCTGTTTACGTGGGAAACTATCGCTTGCCGGCGCGCTTTGGCCAGGCGTTCCTCGGCTACCGCTTCGTGCTTCATTTCTCCAACGATCTCCCAGAAAGTTTTCACCGCGGCTTCCGCCTTGCTTTCATCCGTTAACATGGAAACCATCAGCAAGCCAGCGGAACCGGGATTCCAACTGGACGCATCAACCTGGTAGACCAATTGTTCATCCTCGCGGAGCCGTTCCCACAAAATCGAACTTTCTCCGCTCCCCAGTATAGCAGCCAGGAGATCCAATGCAGGCGCATCCGGGGTGTGAATGCCCGGAATCCTTAAAGCCAGACCTATGCGGGTCATGCTTACATCTCCGGTTAGGGTTTGCTCACGCGGAGCAAGCATTTGCGGTTCATCCGGAATATATATGTCGGCCAGGCGCTTTCGTTTTACTTTTCCAAAAAGATCCCCGGCTGATTCAAATATATTCTCCGCATCCACGTCTCCCACCACCACCAGTACCATATTATTGGCTACGTAACGGGCGTGATAATAATTCGACAGTTCCTCATGGGCAACCGTTTCAAAAACTTCCCGGTATCCAATAACCGGATAGCGGTAGGGGTGTCTCTGAAAGGCGGTTTCAAACAAGGCGCGTCCCAGTCGTCGGTCGGGATCATCCATACCCATGTCAATTTCGCGCAGGATTACATCCCGTTCCTTTTTCGCTGCGTCTGCGGGCAGCCGCGAGTTGAATGCGGCATCGAACAGGATGTCCATTGCTGCGGGCGTATGTTCGCTGGGCAGATCGATGTAATAAACCGTTCGGTCAAACGTGGTGTAGGCGTTTATATAACCCCCCAGAGATTGCACTTCGCGGCTTATCTGTTTTCCGTCCCGCTGCTCGGTACCTTTGAACAACATGTGCTCCAGGTAATGAGACAACCCAGCGCCAAGGAATGCGCCCTCGTATATGCTTCCTGTCTTAACCCAAAGTTGAACGGAACTGACTTTGCTGCTGTGGTCCTCGCGCACCAGAACGGTCATGCCGTTGTCCAGCACACGCCGGTGTGTCGGATGTTCAAACAGTGGAATTAGAACCGAATCGAGTTCGCCCATTTATCCATTCACAGGAGTAATAGGACTCACGACAAGCCTTCACTTACGGGGCTTTCAATTATTTTACCCTTAAAAGGCGGAATACGCCGGGTGCTTGGCGTAAACGGCTGTAGAAAGACATCCTTAAAATCGTATCCTTGCAAAAAATCCTCTCGTTGATCCTGCTCCGTTTTCCCCAAAACACCAAAGTCGACCAGATTAAACACTATATCTCCAAAATCCGAGCACTTCTTGATATTCCAGTCGGTGAATACGGTGAGGGTAAGTGGCCCGTACTGGTCGAGCGCATATTTGCGGATTCCCTCCAATAATTCCTGCCCGGAAACGTGTTTGAGGGTCCTCTGCTCATCTCCTTCCAGATCTTTAACCGTGTAATCCAGGGCCTTGCGAACAAAGAAGTAGGCGCCCTTCCCATAGCGGGCATCATCTTTGAGCACGAGGTCAACTATCTGGGAAAAGTCTTTTCCGTTCATGGAGGATCAATTGGTTGCCGATGGTTAAAAATAAAGATCCTTTTCAGATGTTTACTAAAAAATGACTGCACTTAGCCCGGATGACTCACTACCGAGCAAAAGCGACATCACACTACCGAGCGAATGCGACATCACACATTGGCAGCGAGCGAGCGAAGGTCGAGTGCTGGTGCTGACATTCCGGAGCGCAGTAGAAAATTTGTGAGACATTCGGGTTAGATCAACCTTTTTTAGCAATAAGTTCCTTTAATAATTGGTCGACCAAAGCCGGGTTGGCCTTGCCACGGGTGGCTCTCATAACGCGACCCTTCAAAAAATTGATGGCTTTTTCGTTACCGCCCAATACCTCGCCCACCGTATCGGGATTAGCATCAACGATTTCCGAACATATCCCCTCCAACTCATCCGAATCGTTGCTCTGCCTGAGACCCTTGGCCTCCACGATTTTAGTTGGACTATTCCCGCTCTTAAACATTTCCGGGAAAACCTGCTCCTTGGCCATATTGTTGGAAATGACTCCTTCCTCGATCAGGTTGACCAGTTCGGCGATTTGAGCCGGGGTGATCTTGCTCGTATTCAAGGTCGAACCAGCGCTACCCAATTCTCCCAGAAGGTTGTTGACAATCCAATTGGCCGCCTGTTGGGGGAGTTTGGTGCGCTTTGCCGCTTCTTCAAAATAATCGCAGAGTTCGGGATCGGGGATCAACACCGAGGTAACAGTATAAGGAAGGCCGTAGTCATCGTAATAGCGCCTCTGGCGATCGAAGGGCTTCTCCGGAATCGTTGCGCCAACGCGTTCACGCCACCCATCATCGATCCGTACCGGCATCAGGTCGGGATCCGGGAAATAGCGGTAGTCGTGCGACTCCTCCTTGAATCGCATGTGGTAAGTCACCCCCTTGGCCGCATCCCAACCTCGCGTCTCCTGCGCCAGGGTTCCTCCCGCCTTTAAGGTCTGAATCTGACGCTCGATTTCATAGGACAGACCATTACGGACCCCGGAAATGCTGTTCATGTTCTTTATTTCAACCTTTACGCCCAATTCGTCCTGACCGACCGGGCGAACGCTGACATTGGCATCGCAACGCACCTGCCCCTTCTCCATATCGCAATCGGAAATCTCTCCGTAGATCAAGAGCATCTTCAATGCGGTCAAGTAGGCGTATGCCTCCGCCGGGGAGCGCATGTCCGGCTTAGACACAATCTCCAAAAGCGGAGTCCCGGCGCGGTTGTAGTCTACCAGGCTGTCATTGTCGTAATGAATCAGTTTTCCCACGTCCTCTTCCAGGTGAGCGCGGGTCAAGGCTATGGTTTTATGCTCACCCATCACATTGCGCGAGGGTCCCTTCAACTCGATCTCAACCTCGCCTCCTTCGCAAATGGGTTGGTCGAATTGGGAGATCTGATAATTCTTCGGGCTGTCGGGGTAAAAATAGTTTTTGCGGTCCCACTTGGTGATTTCTGGAATCGTGCCGTTCAGCAGCATGCCCACTTTGATCGACTTTTCCACCGCTTCACGGTTTATGACCGGCAGCGCTCCGGGAAATCCCAGCACCACCGGATCAGTCAGCGTATTTGGTTGGGCGCCAAATCCCACCCCAACCGAAGAAAAGATCTTCGACTCCGTCTTAACCTGGACGTGAACTTCCAATCCGATGACCGCTTCGTATTCCATCAAAAATATTGTTAAAGTTCTGGATGCTGGTTCGTGAAATCGTGCGCTTGTTCGAAACTTTGGGCAATGGCAAGCAGATTGACTTCCTCAAAGGGTTCTCCCAGGATCTGTAGACCGATGGGTAGATTCTCGGAATTAAATCCACAAGGTAGTGAGATTCCGGGAATTCCGGCAAGATTAGCCGAGATCGTGTAGATATCGCTCAAATACATGGCCAGCGGATCCCTGATTTTTTCACCGGCCTTAAAGGAAACAAAGGGAGACGTGGGCGTCAGCAATGCGTCCACCGCTTCATAAGCATTCATAAAATCCTGGCGAATCAAGGTGCGTATTTTTTGTGCTCGCTTGTAGTAGGCATCGTAGTATCCCGAACTCAGCACATAGCTACCCAGAATTATGCGGCGTTTGACTTCCTCGCCAAACCCTTCGGCCCGGCTCTTGAAATACAAGTCTACCGCATCCTCGGCTCGAGCGCTGCGACGCGTATAGCGCACCCCATCGTAGCGCGCCAGATTCGAAGAGGCCTCGGCCGTGGCGATGATATAATAAACCGATATGGCCAAATGCATGTGGGGCAGAGACACCTCCTTAATTTCACAACCCTGATCCGCATACCAGTCAATGGCAGCCTGAATTGTCTCCTTAACTTCTTGGTCCAGCCCTTCCGCGAAATACTCCCGTGGAACACCGAGTTTCCAGGGACCATTCTTCCCGGCTAACGAGGCGGAATAGTATGGCGCCGCCCTGTCAAAAGAAGTGGAGTCTCGGGGATCATGCCCAGCGATGACCTCGAGCATCTGCCCAACATCCCAAACCGTTCGGGCAAACGGTCCTATTTGGTCCAGCGAAGAGGCAAAGGCCACCAGGCCGAAACGCGAAACCAGCCCATAGGTCGGCTTTAAGCCAACAACCCCGCAAAATGAAGCTGGCTGGCGAATGGAACCCCCCGTATCGCTTCCCAGGGAAGCCGGTAACTCTCCAGCGGCAACCGCCGCGGCGCTCCCCCCACTTGAACCACCCGCGACTCGCGATGTATCCCAGGGATTAAAAGTGGTTTTAAAGGCCGAGTTCTCGGTGGATGAACCCATGGCAAATTCATCCATATTCAGGCGCCCCAGCAATACCGCGCCGGCATTTTTTAATCGCGAAGTAACTGTGGCATCGTAGGGCGATACAAACCGTTTCAGCATCTTACTCGAACAAGTGAGCGGCTGGTCCTTGACTGCGATGACGTCCTTCAATCCCACCGGTATACCATCGAGCGGACCCTTCAGGTTCCGGGCCGCCCGGCGTCTATCGGACGCCTCGGCTTGCTGTAAAGCGAACTCTTCATCCCAGGAATTAAAAGCCTGAACCTGTCCTTCGACTGCTGCGACCCGATGCAAATGGGCCCGGGTCAACTCCACTGAAGATATGGATTTGCTTTCGAGTGCTTCCTTTAGCTCTGCAAGGTTTTTAAAATAGAGTTCGCCTGGCATGGTCGTATCCGGTTTCTCGGATTAGCCGTCAACCACCTTGGGTACTTGTACCATGTTGTTACGTTTCTGCGGGGCATGCTCCACCGCCGTTTCGGGGGAGAAACCAGGTTCCGATCTGTCCTCCCTTAGGACGTTCTCCACCGCGAAGGCATGTGCCATAGGCTCAATTCCGGAAACGTCTACTTCATTGAGCTGGGCAAAGTGTTCGAGAATATGGCTGAGCTGACCGGAAAACTTCGCCCGTTCTTCGGGCGTCAATTCAAGTCGGGCCAGATTGGCCACATAGTCGATATCAATGGAAGGGGGGTCGCTCATCCTAACTTCTAACTTTGTACTCCGTCGACGCGGCGACTTGCTTTTGTAATTCGTTGAATACCTCTCCAACCTCCTTGTCCGTCAGCGTGCGATCGCCGGCACGAAACTGCATATTAAAGGCCAAGCTCTTTTTACCTTCAGGCACGCCCTCGCCCTTGTAGACGTCGAATACCGATACCGCTTCCAGATCAAACCGGTTGTCCAACACACGCCAGGCGATCTTCTGCAGGTCGCCACGAACCGTTTCCGCCAATAAGGACTCGTCCACCACCAGCGCTAAATCCTTAACCGCCGGTGGAAATTGACTGAAAGGTTTAAACTTAACGATGCCGGCATCTTCCCCCAGTTTTTCCGGTAGAACATTCAGACTCCCCGCTTGCACACTGCCCTCCAGATCCCACTCCTTTACCAATTTGACATCGAGCATACCTAACCTGGCTTCGAAACCATTTTCCGCCAAGGCGCCAACTTCGGCGGAATGGCGCTGCTGCCATATGGAGCTACTCCGTTCGAGCGTTTCGTAGCCAACCCTTTCAAGATCCAATCCGGCAACCTTTGCCAAGACCTCCATAACACGCTTGGCCGAATAAAAATCGCTGGGCTCACGCCCTTTCCAGCGGGTTGCCCGATCCGGATTAAAAATGAGGAAGGCAACGGAAAACATTTCATAAACTTGTCCATCCTGCTCGTGAAACACTTTGCCCACCTCAAAAACGCGTTCCAACCCCGTGTCGCGAGCCTGATTGAGCTTCAAAGTGTCCAACAGACCCGGAATCAGGGATACCCGCAAATGCGTTTGCTCCGAAGTAATCGG
Organism: Opitutales bacterium; assembly: GCA_965250065.1. Taxonomy (GTDB): domain Bacteria; phylum Verrucomicrobiota; class Verrucomicrobiia; order Opitutales; family UBA2995; genus JAABVD01. The sequence goes on along the minus strand of OZ252288.1, from coordinate 2,100,143 downwards.
ATTTTCCAGCTTCAACGCGGCAAGATTGTAATGACCAAACCACCGGCCGGATTCTTCTTCCGATCGAAGGCTGTAGTTTATGCATTCCTGAAAATGCCGGTTGGCCAGGTAATGGGTATGCGCGGTCGCGAGCGAGGCTACCGGAGCGTCCTTTTGAACCAGCCCACGCATAGTAACCGGCGCCTCAGGAATGCGGTCGCTACCATACACGCGTAAGAATTCTTCCGCCAAATCGGCCCGCCGATATAAATCAGCACGCCAACTGGGTACTTTAACCTCCCAGCCGTCATCCCGTTCCGTCACCGTGCACTCCAGGGCATCGAATACATCCCTTACCTGTGCATCTCGAAATTCAAACCCAGCCAGATCGCGAATATACTGGGGCTTAATGGAAATCTCCCGCTCGACCATCAGCTCCGATCCGGCCTGGATCACCGGACCAACAATTTCGCCTCCGGCAATTTCCAGAATCAGGTCGATGGCCCGCAATGCCGCAAAGTTTGTTCCATGAGTGTCTACGCCACGTTCGAATCGATAGGAGCTTTCGGATGAAAGGCCCAATTCACGTGCAGTTTTACGAATATTAGAAGGATTGAAATAAGCTGACTCCAAAACGATTTCCACCGTGTCTTCGTCGACCTCTCCATCAATCGATCCCATCACGCCGGCGACCACCAGTGGTTTTTTCGCGTCGGCAATAACCAGCATCTCCGTAGTCAGGCTCCGTTCTTTCTCATCGAGAGTGATAATTTTCTCACCGTCCGATGCTTGCCTGACGATAATTTCGTTTCCACCGATCTTTTTGGCATCAAAGGCATGCAGCGGTTGCCCAAGCTCGAGCATAACGAAATTGGTGATATCCACCACGTTATTGATGGGCCGTTGGTCGACCGCCTTCAGGTAATCCTGCAGCCAGTCCGGGCTGGGGGCGATTTTAACCCCCCGAAGGCAATGGGCGTAATAGTTCGGGCAATTATTTGGCGAAGTTACCGTAACCCCATCTATCAAAGCTGGTTCTCCGGCCAGGCGGAGTCCAGCAAAGTCAGTCTTGAGTTCGGGATAAATCAGCTCCTTGCCATAGTAAGCCGCCAGTTCACGTGCGATACCCAAGTGGCTCAAACAGTCCGGCCGGTTGGGTGTAACCTCGATGTCGAAAACAGTATCCGATTCCCTGAAAATTTCGTTAATCGGGGTCCCGATCTCCGGTTCGCCTTCGAGAATGAGCAATCCTTCGTGGTCCTCGCCCAATCCCAGTTCCCGGGGACTGCACATCATGCCGAAGGATTTTACCCCCCGCAACCCAGTTGCCTCGATTTTGAAATCCCCGGGTAGGCGAGACCCAACCAAAGCCACCGCAACCCGATCACCGGCCTGGTAATTGGATGCTCCACATACAATTTGCAGGGGTTCACCCGTATCATTTACTTTAACCTGGCAAACGCTCAAACGATCGGCATTGGGATGTCCTTCGCGGCTGAGCACTTCGCCCACCACCACTTTTTGGAGCTGAGGCAGACCGGTTTCTTTAACCCCCTCCACCTCGAATCCAACCATGTTTAGAGCATAGGCGAACTCCTCGATCGTCTTGTCGGAAAGATCGATGTAGTTGGATAGCCAGCTCAGGGAGACTAACATGACATTGTGTGGACTACATTTTGAAGGCTGCAGGTTGAAATACCCGGTGGCAAAGATTTGTCGGAGGATCCGTAATTCATAGTCTAAATTCTCTAAACCCTAGCTGAATTGCTGCAAAAACCGATAATCGTTCTGGTAAAAAAAGCGAATGTCATCAATGCCGTAGAGGATCATGGCACAGCGCTCGATGCCGAAGCCAAAAGCGTAACCGGAATAAACTTCCGGGTCATAGCCAACCGCTTCGAAGACGTTGGGATCGACCATACCACAGCCACCCAGTTCTACCCACTCCTTGCCCACCTTTTTCAGATGGGCGGAACTGGCATCCATCTCAAAGCTGGGTTCGGTGTAGGGGAAAAAGTGCGGACGAAAACGGGCCTTGGCATCGGATCCAAACAGCGATTTGAACAGAAAATCTAAAATCGCCTTAAGATCCCGCACGGTGACACCTTTATCGACATAAAGTCCTTCCACCTGGGTGAAGCTGGCGCTGTGGGTGGCATCGGTGGTATCCCGGCGAAAACAACGGCCCGGTGAAATGATTCTCACCGGCGGTTCTTGTTGCAGCATAGTCCGTATTTGCACAGTGGATGTATGCGTTCGGAGCAGGTATCGTTCGTCGGAATGCTTAGAAACGTTTCCAAACTTCGAGTCGTTGGGCAGATAAAACGTGTCCTGCAAATCCCGCGCCGGGTGGTCTTTGGGGGTGTTTAGTGCGTCGAAGCAAAAATATTCCGTTTCCACTTCAGGCCCGTCCGCCACCACAAAACCAACACTTTTAAGGATTCGGTTTATTTCCTCCCTCACTTGGGTTAGTGGGTGCAGGTTGCCCGGCGCCGGATCCGGACTGGGCAGAGAGGGATCAATGGCCTCACCCAATTTAGCGGCCAGTTCACCTTCCTCAATCGCGCTGAGACAGGTCTCGAACAATCCTTCCAGTTGCTTTTTGGCCTGGTTTAGCTGTTGGCCGATGCGCGGCTTATCTTCTTTGGGCACTTGTGCCATACCGCGCATGGCTTGGGTCAGGGAACCATGGGGACCCACAAAGCGGGCTTTGAATGCTTCGAATTGGGGTCGGGTATGGACGGCCGGGATTCCTTCCTCAGCCTCTGAAATTAAGGCCTTGAGTGTATCCTCCATTAAATGGCATGGGGCTGGGTCTTACAATTATATGCTTTCGGACTAAGCGTTGAGCGCTTCTTTGGCTTTATCGATGAGAGCGGCAAAGGCGGTCTCGTCGTGAATGGCCAATTCGGAAAGCTGTTTCCGATCGAGTTCGATCCCGGCTTTCTTGAGTCCATTCATAAATCGACTGTAATTCATGCCGTAAGCCCGGCACATGGCGTTGATGCGCACGATCCAGAGGGAACGCCAGGTGCGTTTCTTGTTCCTGCGGTCTCGGTAGGCATATTGCAGGCCGTGGTTGACGGCCTCGTGGGCGTAGCGGAAAAGGCGGGAACGATTTCCCCAATAACCTTTTGCTTGTTTTATTACCCGCTTGCGGCGCTTGCGGGATGCGGGTGCGTTGGTTGCTCTAGGCATGTTTTTAAGTATCCTTTATTTTTAGAACCGTCAGGCCGCCTGAATTGAATTTCGCCTGAACAGTCAGTTAGTCCTCCAGGTTTAGCCCGGATGTCTCACTACCGAGCGAATGCGACAGCTTACCAAATTCGTAGCGAGCGAACGAAAATCGAGTGTTGGTGCGGGTTTGGAGCGGATGCGCGGGTGAAGCTGGGTCGACACCCTGCAAAGTCGCGAATCCAACGAGGGCCGAACCAGTGCTGACATTTCGCAGCGCAGTAGAAAAATTCTGAGACATGCGGGTTAGGTGCGGTTGGAGTGAGGCAAGGTCTTGCGCACCATGGTGGCAATACTGGCAGAAGTGGAGCGGTCCTGCCCACTGCGACGCTTTTGCTTAACCGACTTTTTGGTAAGCAGGTGGCGACGGTTGGGGCTGCGGCGCATAATCTTGCCGGTGCCAGTCACCTTGAATCGTTTCGCAATCGACTTTTTGGTTTTTTGCATGAGATTTCCGGAAAAGCGCTAAATAAAAGCTCTCTGCTTACTTCATGTAAAGGGTGAAATAGCCCATTTAGCGGACAATAGAAGATTTATACCCATGCGCCCTTCGGGGTCATTCCTTGCTACCGAGGCCGTAGGCCGACACCCCGCCATCTTGACGTAGCTTGCGCTGTCAACTGATGGCTTCGCGTGTCGCCGCTGGTTCGAAACAATGTGTGACCCTAACGGCACTCGGTTAAGCACGTTTCCGAGGATTTCCGAAGCATTTGCGATGTCGGGGTCATTCCTTGGAATCTTGACGTAGCTTGCGATGTCAACTGATTCAAGGTTTGACCCCCTTTGGAAGTCCTCGTTCCATCCAGTAACGACGCCATGCAAATGGAGGTCTTGTCAAATGGAGATATCCTGTTTATCGAGTTTTGGGGTCCGGTTAAACGGTGGCATGCAAATTCCGGCCGAGTAACTCTGCTGGGCCGGGTAAGCGCCAACGGCCTCACCGATGTATGTGTGGTGGGCAGATTTGACAAGTCAGATGCTCGGATTAAACTGGATCGAATTTCAATGATGCTTCGCGCTTCCTAGTGTGGTGTCCCAGAAATTCCTTATAAAAATCGCGCGGCCCGGAGGGCGAGGTGGCATGGAACACCCTGGCGGCGTTTGCTTTACGCACAAGGGCCTTCAGGCCCGTGCTGCGAAAAGCAGCCTTGCCAGGCCATTCATGGCACGCTCGTATTATTCAAGTTATTTCTGGGACACTACACTAGCCATCATTTAGCAAATAACCATTAGCACCCTTCACCACATGAGAACCGTATCCAAAGCCTATTACATTCTATTGATTTCACTGACGATTGCCGCCGTCCAATTTGCCCATGCAGGAGACGCCGGAATGAAAAAGTGGCAGAAGGGCAAAGGCTGGGGGTGGGTTTGGGGATCCGAAGATGAAGTCGGGTCACTCAACGAAATGACCCCAGCCAGCAAACTCGCGGCATTGAGTCTGGCCAAGACCGGAAAAACCTACGACCTGGGTATTGTCTACGATCGCGATTCGTTTAAATGGCCCGGTCACAGCCCGGGAGAAATCATGACCTTTCGCTCACCCGAAGGCGTAAAACGTCAGGGAGAATTTCCGCTGGCAGAGACCGGCACCGCCTGGCATAGTTGCGCGCTGTTCATCAATGACAACGTCGCCACGCAAATCGATGGACTTGGTCACGTGGTCCACGGTAACGACAACCATTGGTACAACGGCTTCAAGGAGGCCGATTGGGGAGGCGACTGGGGACCGCGCAAATGCGACGCCACTACCATTCCTCCCATCATCGCGCGGGGAATACTTATCGATGTAGCTGGATACAAGGGTGTACCTACCCTGCCACCACACTATGCGATCACGGTGGCCGATCTGCGGGGTGCGCTGGGCAAACAGGGCACAAAATTACATCCTGGTGATGTCGTATTTGTTCGAACCGGTGCGGTTCGCTACTGGGCGGATTTGGACGACCGGGAAAAACTGGTCGCCCATGATACAGCCGGTCTTTCGCTCGATGGTGCCAAATGGTTGGTTGAGGAGAACGGCGCCATGCTCATAGGCAGCGATACCAGCGGCATGGAATACGGGCCAAAACCCGAAGATGCGGCTAACTTCCTGAAAAAATTTGGCTCATTTATTCCTGTACACGTTTTCCTTCTCATTCAGCAAGGCGTGCACATTGGCGAATTCCACTACCTGGAGGATCTGGCTCGGGACAAGGCCTATGAATTTTGTTACCTGGGCACAACTGCCAATATCCGGGGAACCACGGCCGGTTTTGCGTTACGGCCCCTCGCGCTGCGTTAAAGCAGTTTAACGTATATCGCTCACTAAATCCCCCCAAAATCCATACCCGGTTTCGCTTCTTCCATGCCTGGTAAAACCTCATTAATCCCGCATTTGCTCGGAAGTGAGACACGCGGGCTAATTCTTGTCTTGCCAGGAAAGGAAGTCGGTGTATAAATATGGCCAAATTTGGAAATAACGTAAAAATTCAGTCTCTAAATAATCTTCCAATGAAAAAAATACTATTAGTTGTAGCCGCCCTTTCTTTGACCTTGTCCGCCTACGCGGGAGAGGGGAAGAAAGTCACTCTTGAAGGAACAGGTGTTTGTGCCAAATGTGAACTGGCATCGGCCGAATCCTGCACAAATGTCCTTCAGGTGAAAAATGACAAAGGTGAGATGGTAAATTACATCTTTGCCAAGAACATATCCCATGGAAAGTACTTTTGCAGAGGTGCCACCCCGGGTCTGACAGTTACCGGGACCTTTGTAGAAAAGGATGGTAAATTGATTTTGACAGCAACTTCTGTTGAGAAGAAGGAAGGCTAACCCGTTTAAATCACGAGCGAAAATATTTGCAGGGAGCCGGTCCGGCTCCCTTTTTTTGGGGGCCTTATCGAGATCGAGATCGAAATATCCAATGCTTCTCTGGCATGAAAACCTCAGAGTTTATGAAGTTTCGATCTCATTCGGCGCTGCTGTCGCATTCGTTTTTTAGTGAGATATGCGGGCTAGGTAGTTGACCCTGAAAAAGTCATAATTTCTCCGGGTGGTTGGATGGCTCGTCTGGATTTGCTCTCGCCACTTGTCACGCCGTAATCCATGAAGGCGGAAGCCGCCAAGGTCACGAATTAGGAATTAGGAATTTTGGATTTTGTGGTTCTGATAATGGAGCCGGAAAGTTTCAGAAGCTCTTCGCAGTCTTCCATAATTGATTCGGCCTGTTTGGGTCCAGAATATTGGAATCGCGAAGCAACCGAAGCCAATAATGCGTCTCGCGAGCTTCCTTGTAGGCGATGCCCATCTTCGAGAGGAAATCCTTTTTCGATTGACCACCAATGGCTTCTTCTCAATACAGAGATACCGATACAGTTTAACCATCAGCAAAGCAAATGCGTAAGATTTGGCCTGTATTGGATTATCAGTCTTAATTCCTAATTCCTAATTCTCCCTTTCTCTGCGTTCTCTGCGCCTTTGCGAGAGTCAACTTTTCCGTCCGCAAACCCGCTAGTCTAAAAGTCTCCACCATCCCTTTTGACAAGGTTCTGGATCGAAATTGAATTTAGCTTGTCAAATTTTTGAGGTAAGATCAATAATAAAGTTTTGATAAACAAATATTTATGTCGTTTTCAGGACCGACTAGGTAGGCTTTTTTGCAGGATTTTTTCTTGAAGGTTGGTGAAGCGTTTGGCGGGGTCGGCGTTGTTGACGGCCATGAACCAGGCCACGGGATCGCCCACGACAAAGATTTTTTGTTTTCCCCGCGTGAGGGCAGTGTAGAGGAGGTTGCGCTGCAGCATCATGAAGTGCTGTTTCATAAGGGGGAGGATAACGATGGGATATTCCGAACCCTGGGATTTGTGAACACTGATGGCATAGGCTGGGCTGACGTCCAGTAAATCGGACCGGGTCATCTCGACGGTTTCACTGTCGAACTGGACCCGCAGCGAAGCGTTTTCAGAATTGATGTTTTCGATGGTGCCGATGTCTCCATTGAAAATGTTTAATTCGTAGTTGTTGCGGTTCTGGATGATTTTGTCTCCCACGCAATACCGGACGGGACCGAGTGTGAATCCGTTATTGTTTTTATTGAGCGCCTGCTGCAAGACGGTGTTAAAATTTCCGATACCCGTAATTCCTTTATGCATGGGTACGAGCACTTGGGTATCGCGGAGGGGATTCATTTTCAGTTTTTGCGGAATGAATTTCTGGCAGAGGCGCCGCACTATTCTCACACATTTTTCCGGGTCGGTTGCCTTGATAAATTGCAGGTCGCGATGGGGACCCAGCTCCCCGACGTCCCGCACTATGAAGGGAGTAGAATTTACTCCGTTCAGGACATTATATGCAGTGGTAATAATGGAACTTTCCCGATTTTGGCGGAAGATTTTCGCGAGCCGTGTAACGGGAATCTTCCGGCATTGGATCAGGTCGTGCAAAACGTTGCCCGCCCCCACCGATGGAAGCTGGTTGACATCTCCCACTAGGACGATGTGGGCCGAATGGGGAATGGCCCGAAATAGTGAGGCGGCCAAGCGGACGTCGAGCATGCTGGCTTCGTCGACGATGACAAAGCGGGCCTTGAGCGGATTCAAGTCGTTGTGCACAAAACGCCCCATGCCCGGATCGAATTTCAAAAGGCGATGAATGGTTTTTGCCGAACCGCCGGTTGCTGCCGACATGCGTTGGGCCGCACGGCCGGTGGGCGCGGCCAGGACCCCATCCACTTTTTTGGCTGAAAGGATCTGAACCAGCGCACGAAGGATGGTGGTTTTCCCCGTGCCGGGGCCGCCGGTTATGATGGACACTTTTTCACTGAGTCCCTTGCGAATGGCCTCAAATTGTTCAGGGGCAAATTCGAAGTGGGCCTTCTCTTGGGCCCAGCGGGTGGCGATTTCGACCTTTATGGGAGGCAGGCCAGATCCGGCGCTAAGAACCCTCAATATGACATCGGCTATGGTAGATTCGGCGCGACTGGAATAGGGTAGCTGAACGCGGTGGCCCTCCTCTATGGGAACGACTTCGTTTTTTTCAATCAGTTTCGCCACGCGAGCCTCAAGTTTATCGTAGGTGGTCTCGAGCAATTCGGTGGCGTGTTGAATCCACATTTTGCGGGGCATGCAGGTGTGCCCCTCGGCTTCCAGTTCCTCCAGACTGAAGAGCAGTCCGGCGTCGAGACGTTTGGGGCTCTCGTTTCCGAAGCCGAGGTTCAGCGCGATCTGGTCGGCGGTTTTAAAACCGATTCCCTCCATCTCCCGCGCGACCCGGTAGGGCTCGTTTTGCAAAATTGCCTTCGCTTCGTTTCCATAGCGACGCACCAGGCGGACACAGCGGTTGGCGGAAACGCCGTAGGTTTGCAGGAACATCATTACCTCGCGAATGGCACGTTGTTCTTCCCAGGCTTTCTTAATGGACTTGGTTCGCCCAGCTCCTATTCCGGGAATCTCCCGTAGGCGGATGCTTTCTTCGGAGATGATTTTAAGTGTTTCGGCCCCGAAGTGATCGACGATCTTTTTGGCGAAATGCTTGCCGATCCCCCGCACCAGTCCGCTGCCCAGGTATTTGCGGATGCCGTGCACAGTAGAGGGGAGGGTGGATTTGGCCGAGGCCACTTTGAACTGGCTACCGTACTTTCTGTTGACCACCCAGTCGCCGTTTACTTCCAGGGTTTCCCCGCATTGCACTCCGGGCATTACACCGGTGATGGTTATGGTTGCCTGCTTGTCATCTGGACGCAGATCACCAATCAGAAAATGGTTTTCCTCATTGGAAAACAGGATCCGTTCAAGGACACCACGGATGGTTTTGGGCATGGGAGGGAATAGTGAAGGGTGAAAAGATAAGAGTGAAATACAAAAAAGCAGCAGGCTGGGGTCGAAAGAGGAATCGGCGGAAAGTTCAGGCAAATTCGGTCAGCAGGTCGAGGTCCAAGAGAGCCTTGCCCAGGGTTGGGAGATCGGGAAATACGCCATCGGCCTGAGCTTTCTCCAATTCCTCCCTGGTATGGGTGCCAGTGGTAACGCAGTAGGCGGGAATTCCGACGACATGCGCGGCTTCAATGTCGTAAGGAGAGTCCCCTATCAGGATGGTGGAATCGGGCGTTGCTCCAATTTGATGCAGCACGTATTGGGAAAATTCGCGTTGTGGTTTTCTGTAAGGGGTATCGTTGGCGCCGATGACCGCATCCAGGTACTGGGAGATATTCAAATGGTCGCACAATACGCGGGATGATTCCCCCACTTTATTGGTAAAAATCGCCAACTGCTTTCCCTGCTTCTTTAAGGTTTGCAGTAAGGGCAATGCGCCGGGCATAAGGAAAACGTCTTCCAGCAGAATTTCTTTCAGGAATTCCTTCCAGAGGAGGCAGGCTTCACCCACTCGATCGGGCGGGACAAATTTGGACATGGTGATCTCGACTGATCCACCCACCGCGCGACGAATCTCGGCGCGTGAGGGTATGGGCTGACAGAGATCGCCCAGCACTTTTTCGTAACAACGTGCCAGGCAGGTAAAATGATCGATGAGTGTACCGTCCAAATCGAATAATAGGCATTGCATATCTCGGCAGGAGTGTTTGCCTGTTGATTGCAGAAAATCAACTGAATTGACTCCTTTATCCTTGATCCGCATCCGTGACTGACCATCCCCATTCCGGCATGCTCCAGTTGGAGGAGCGGAACGACCTGCTCGTTCTGCAGCTCGCCGGTCGCTGGATGCTGGATGCCCAGCTACCACGTTTCGACAGCTATATGCGGCGGCTACGGTCTCCCGGGAGATTCAAGAGTCTTAGGTTGGAGACCCAGCGATTGAAAGAATGGGATTCGTCGTTGCTGATATTTCTGAACGAGGTCAAATCCTGGTGCGAATCGCGGGAAATTGACTTTGATCGAGAATCGTTGCCGGAAGGACTGCGGAATTTACTGCGGCAGACTCAGGAAGCGGTTGACTCGCGGGTGGATCCCCAAGATCCGCAAGGAATCCCAAACTTTGCCACACACGTGGGAAATCGGACGATGCATTTAATCAATGACTGCGGAACATTTGCTGATTTTCTGGGTGAGATTGTGATCTCCTTTATTCGCCTGCTCTTCAACCGTTCCCGCATGCGTTGGGTAGATTGTATCCGTGCCATGCAGGATGCCGGTGCGATGTCTTTGCCGATTGTTGGACTGATAAGCTTTTTGGTGGGTTCGACCCTGGCATTTCAAGCGGCCGATTTATTGGGGGAATTCGGTTCCGAACATTTTACCCCTGCTTTTGTAGCCCTGGCCATGGTAAGGGAAATGGGGCCGATTATGACCGCGATCGTTTTGGCGGGGAGAACCAGCGCCGCTTTTGCTGCCACTATTGGGTCGATGAAAGTGGCGGAGGAAATTGATGCATTGAAAACGCTGGGGGTACCGCCGGTGGATTACTTGGTTTTACCCCGGGTTTTGGGGCTTTCCATAATGATGCCGCTGATGGTCATTTATGCGAATGCCTTGGGAATTTTGGGAGGATTATTGGTAGGCATGGTTAAATTGAATATGCCGGTGCAGACCTATATGCATGAAACCTTCCTAAACATGAACGAAGTCGACCTCGGCTCCGGGCTTCTGAAATCGGTCGTGTTCGGAATAATCATCGCCTATGCCGGATGCCTGCGTGGCATGAATTGTGACAGCAGTTCGACCGGCGTGGGTCGAGCCACGACGTCGGCGGTAGTCACTTCCCTTTTGATGTTAGTTGTAGCCAATTCCCTTTTTGCTGTGATCTTCAGCGTCTACGATATATGAATGAAATTCCCCATATTGAAGTAAAAGACCTCCTATGTGCTTATGGGGATTACCGGGTATTGGAAAATATCAGCTTCAAAATCCGCCGGGGTGAGATCTTTGTCGTCATGGGTCGCAGTGGCTGTGGCAAGAGCACCTTGTTGAAACACCTTATCGGGCTCAATACACCGGCTTCTGGCCAGGTACTTTACCAGGGGGTGGATTTCGTTGCGGCTCCTCCCAGAGAGCGTGAAGCCCTGCTGCGAAAATTTGGGGTGCTTTTTCAGGGGGGAGCCTTGTGGAGTTCGATGAGCCTGGAGGAGAATGTGGCGTTTCCCCTGGAGGAATACACGCGTCTATCGCGATCCGAGATCAGGGAGTTGGTCGATCTCAAACTCAGCCAGGTCGGTTTGAAGGGTTTCCAGGAATTTTTTCCGAGTGAACTGAGCGGTGGCATGCGCAAGCGCGCCGGATTGGCCCGCGCCATGGCTCTGGATCCGGAGATATTGTTTTTTGACGAACCTTCATCCGGACTGGATCCGGTCAGCTCCAAGCGATTGGATGACCTGATACTGAGTGTTCGGGATATGTTCGACACCACGGTTGTGTTAGTGACCCACGAACTGGACAGCATTTTTGCCATTGCCGACAACGCCATTATGCTCCATGCCGATACCAAATCGATAATTGCACAGGGAAATCCCATGGAATTGGCGCGCGATAATTCAGATCCGCGTGTAGGCCAATTTCTCAGCCGCCTGGGAGGGCGCTTTGCAGGATAATTTCAAACCTTAATTGATTGTACCGGCAGTTGCACTTCCCCGGAAACTCCCTTAAATCCTCGCCTATATTGAATGAAAGTAAAACCTAACCCTGCTGAAGTCGGGATTTTCGTATTGGGAGCATTGGCATTTTTGGTGCTCGGGTTGATTTTCCTCGGTCAGTCTGTCTTTAGAGGAACCACCTACCGGTTCGTTACCTATTTCGATGAAACCGTCAGTGGTCTCGAAATTGGGGCCTCGGTAAAATTTCGCGGGGTACAGATCGGGAAAGTGACTGACCTGAAGATCTTTTTCGCTGAAATTGACGATACTGCTGTCTCCAGCCGCATACCCGTCATTTATGATATCCAGGCTGATCAAATTGAGGAGGCCATAGGGGGGCTGGTCAATCTTTCCAAGCCCGATGATGTAAGACAATATATTGACCAGAACCTGCGTGCACGTTTGGCGGTCTCCAGTTTCATAACGGGTTTGATGTATGTCGAATTGGACAGTGTGGATCCGATGAAGTATCCGGCCGAATACTATAGCCAGTTTGCGGAGTTTTATGAAGTTCCGGCCTTTCGCGGACCATTGGCGGCGATCTCGGAAAATGTAACCAGTATTATGGAACGATTCAGCTCGATAGATATTGAGGAGGTATCGCGGGAGTTGATGGTTTTGATGCAGACTCTGAATACAGAAATAACTCAAGCAAACCTGCCTTCGCTGGCCAGCACCCTCCAGAAAACGGCCGAGTCGATTAAGGAAACAGCCGAATCCGTTACCAAATTGGTGGAGTCAAGAGAAATAAAGATGGCACTGAACGGGTTGGACAGAGTCTTGAAGCAATTTAACGTCCTCGCGGCTAAAATCAGCTCATCGATAGAGCCCACCAGCCTTGAATTGCAAACAGCTCTTCAACAGTTTTCTTCCACTATGGCTGGACTGGCAGACTCGAATGTAACGCTTCAGAATATGCTTCGTCCTCAGTCCAGTTTGCGCTCGAACCTGGATAACACCCTGGTTAGCCTGGAAGAAGCAGCTCACTCCTTGAAACGCCTGGCAGATTTTCTCGAACGCAATCCCGGTGCTCTAATCACCGGGCGATCACCCGCAACAAATGAATGACTCATCAAGCTTCACTATGATTGGGAAATCACTCCCTTCACACGGTATCCTTTTTCTTTTTTGTGCCTTATTTCTTGCGGGAGTGTCGGGATGCTTAAGTCTGGGTGGCAAAGGTGAAAGCCCTCAGGTCCATTACTACTCACTTCCAGTCAACGATGCCGCAATAGCAAATGGAGTGGCGCCAAATTCTGGATACGCGGTTGGTTTGGATCGAATTGAAATACCGCGCTACCTGGATAAGAACGCGTTTGTTATACGGTCCGGACCCGCCGAACTGCGCTATACGACAGACCACCTCTGGGCGGAACCGCTGAGGGCCGGGATTTCCCGGTTGATGAGTAACCACGTACTTGCTCATTCGGAGTCTGTGGCGCAGGTGCAATCAGTTCCTTGGCGAGACGATTTTAATCCCAGATGGGTCGTGCGTTTAAGGGTGCAATCATTTGAAGCAGAGGAATCGCCGGATGCGTCGGTCTTGCTGCACTTGAGATGGGAGGTTTTGGATACAGCAACGAGTGGAAGGGTGAAGTCGGGTGAGTATAGTCTAGTCAAAGACTGGGTATGGGGTGATTTCTATCATTTGGTGGAATTATTGGGAAATGGATTGGAAGAAGCTGCTTCGAAAATAGCCGAAGACATTTCGCAATTGGATTAACTCAACCATTCCAAAGGGGCAAACCTGTGATACCAGGTCGCGGTACGGCGAATGCCTTCTTTAAAACTTCTTTTTGGAAACCATCCCAATACTTCAGTTGCTTTTTCTATGTTCATGGAGTATCTGCGATCATGTCCTGGGCGATCTTTGACGAAGGTCTTCAATTTTGCATAACCCGAGCCATCGGGAAGGGGCTCCATTGCATCCAATACTGAACACACGGTATCAACGATTTCGATATTCGTTTTTTCACAATTGCCGCCGATATTGAAAGTTTCTCCGATTCCGCCTTTCTGGAGAACCTTCAGAACTGCATTGCAGTGATCTTCGACGTAAAGCCAATCGCGGACGTTAAGTCCGTCGCCGTAAATGGGAATGGGTTGTCCCTGTAGAGCATTTGTCATTGTGAGTGGGATGAGCTTTTCGGGAAATTGGCGGGGACCGTAATTGTTGGAACAGTTGGTGATGAGGGTGGGGAGGCCAAAAGTGTGGTGGTAAGCACGGACGAGGTGGTCACTGGCTGCTTTCGATGCGGAATAGGGACTGTTGGGAGCATAGGGCGATTTTTCGGTAAATGGAGGATCATCTGAACCGAGAGAACCGTAGACCTCGTCGGTGGAAATGTGGAGAAAACGGAATTCCGACCCTTTGAGTGACTTGAAATATTTCAGGCAAGCCTTCAACAGCTCGTGGGTTCCAACCACGTTGGTTTGTATAAAAGCATCCGGTCCCTCAATGGAGCGGTCCACATGGGTTTGCGCAGCAAAATTGACCACCCAGTCGATGGAGTAATCGCGCAAAAGCCTAACCACCAGGGCCTGATCACCAATGTCACCTTTGACAAATTTGAATCGTGCGTCGTCCTCGTGATGCTCGACATTCTCCAACTTTCCCGCGTAGGTCAGCAGATCCAGGCACACAGTCTCTTGGATACCCGGTGTATCGTTATCTAAAAGCAAATCAATGAAATGAGATCCAATAAACCCGGCGCCTCCTGTTACTAGTACTCGCATCCTGCTCAATTCAAGCTACCCATTTCCGGCAGGCATTTTCGATGGCTTGATGAACTTCGGTCATTTTGATGCCGGCATGCGACAATTTTTCGGTGGACAGGGTACAATTGGAGCGAGGCGCTCGGACAACTTTTTGAGTGAACTCTTCCTCGCTTTCGAAAAACTTCAATTCCTTGTGCACGAGACCGTGACTTTTCATGATGTCGGTAATTGCCCGGGCATTGATCGAACCTGGATTGGTCACATTGTAAGTGCCATAAGGAATCTCCTTTTCTAAGCTGTCCAGGCATGCATCGATAAATTCGAATCTCTGGGAAATGGAATTTTCGGCATTCAGCAGCCATTCATAGGTTAGGAGTTTTGAAAGGTAGTTGCGCTGATGGTTACGGTGGTCGAAGGGAATTCGCAGGCGCCAGATGTAACACTTTTCAGCGCCTTGCAGTACTTCCTCTCCCAGGGCTTTTGTGCCACTATAAAAACTGCAGTAATTGCTGCGGAAGCAAAAGTTGGGCTGATCGTCTTCCCCAAATGGAGTTCCGTCCGTTCCTTTGCTGGTGTAAATACAACCAGACGATACGTGTCCCCAGGGCAGATCCAGGTCTTCGCATACCTCTCTAATGATTCCCGGAAGAACGGCATTTCCCAATATACAACTCGCCTTGGCGTCTTCACATGCGTCCACATTGGGTTTGCCGGTGTAGCCGGCTGCATTGATCAAGGCAGCCGGTTTTTCCGCCTTCAAAGCGTCGCGCAGGAGATTTGGATCATAGTAATTGAGATCCTTGCGAGCGAAATTGCGGTAGCTAATCCCCCGTTTTTCGAGGATTTCCTGAAAGGCCTGTCCAACGTAGCCGCTTCCTCCGAGTAGAACGATCTGATGCATTTTCAAAGTTCGCTATGAAGGCTACAAAATTAGTATATGACAAGAAGGAACCTAGACATGAATTTTTGCTCGATAAGTGGCATCGAGGTTTCATGCTGTTGCATCAAATCTATCCTAAATTTGTTCGTTATATTCCGTGACACAGTTCTATCGTTTAGCATCCATTGTCACATTCTTATCTTTTTTGGTCCAATTTCAGGGCATATTATCTGGAATAGATCGAGAGGAATCCCCCGACTCCGTCTCCCCTGTTCCCCTGGATGAGTTGGTTGGTCTATTGAGGTCACACCTGGAATTTGCGGCAGCGAGCTCCTGGAAAATGGAGCTGCAAGACATCCTCGTGGCGCAGGGAGAAGCCTTATCCACGCGGATGAGCTCGGGAAAATCGACCAAGGTAAGGCTCAATGCGGGATTTGGATTGGATGATCAGTCGAGTGGCCTAATCCAGGCTGAAGGGTTCAAATACCGCTACGATTTTATGATCAGCAAACCGCTCTACCATTGGGGGGCCTTGGAGGCCGATCATGAATACGGGCTTCTCCAAGTTGAGAGAACGCATAACAACCGTCAGGTGGCCTTTCTGGGGCTCTACCAAAGCCTGGTAAATAGATTCATTGATTACCAGATTCTCAAGCAGCGAATAAAATATAGAGCCATCTCCCTGGCCGTCCAATTGGAGCAGTTAGAACTTTACCGTGACCAGGAAAAACGGGGGGAATTTCCCACAGAGCGGCTGGCTAGTGAAGAATTACAATTCAATCAATCTACCTTGAACTACCAATCCCTTAAAAATTCCATCTCCAAGGAGGAGAGCAATTTCAGGACTGAAGCGGGCATGGATAGCCATGTCGCCTTGTCCGGCGAGGGAAAGCTACCTCTGGTAGCACGGGATTTGACTTTGATTGAAGAGCGGGTTGCCAACTTCCTCAAACAGGTGGATAAATTGTCCGTTCGCTTCCAGGAAAAACAAACTCGGGTCGATCAGGAAGCGAAACGATTGCAAAAGTACGAAGTCAACAACCGGCCCAAATTTTACGGAGTCTTTCGGATGCGCAAAGACTCTGAAACCATTGGTGGAATTCGGCGCGGTACAGACATCGAAGAAGTTTTTGCCGGATTGGAGTTCAATTGGAGTATATTTGACGGTGGAAACACACGGGGTCTGGTCCTGGACTCCATTCAGGCCAAACGGCAGTTGGAACGCGAACTCGCCATCTTGAAAGACGCCATAACCTCCGATGTTAATTTCCTGCTTTCAGACCTTAAAATTCTCCAGGAGAGCAGCTTCCTGAGCGAGCAGCATTTCGCTCATGCTATTGAACAATATGAGCAAATGCGCGATGATGTCGAAGCTGGCCGCATGGCCGAAAAGGACCTCAAAATTTTGGAGGAGAATCTAGAACTCTGGCGCACGAACCTGTACGTTTCCCGCGGCAATTATTATAAGACGCTGACGAACCTTTACGTGAGCATGGAGTATCCATCGATTCTGGCTTATATCGAGCAACCATGAGGATTTTAATCATCAGCATCTTCCTGGCAGTCCTCGCAACGGCCGGCTATATATTCAGCTCCAAGCTTCTCAAGCATGGCGTGGTGGTGGAAGCGGTCGAAATTGACACCGCCCGCGCCGTCGTTTTGGGGACGGTTCTGGTGGAGGCTGCCTATAGCACCGATATTCGATCGGGAGAAGGCGGTCGTCTTCTGGAAGTGCTGATCGAGGAGGGTCAGGAGGTCTATGAAGGCGATATCGTCGCCAGGATTGATACGGGGGATCTGGAACTCGAGCTGGAAGCTCTGCAAATTGACCTGAATCAGGCCAAAAAACAAGTGGAAATCGGCAACGCACACCGATTTAATGTCCAGGTCGCCGAAGAGGTGCTTGAGGATGAAAAGCGCTTGTTTGATTTGGGCCATAGATCGGAAAAGCAGGTCAAAGCGGCTCAGCGAGCACTTCAGAGGTCAAAAGAAGACCTCGAGATGTCCGAACTCGTGGCAACCTCTAATATCGAGCGCCTCGAAAATGCCATCCGGGTGATGAATCGTCGCCTGGAAAAAATGGTTGTTCACACTTCCATCGATGGAATTATCGAGGAAGTTTATTCCAACAAAGGTGATCTCATTACAACCGGTCACCCCATCGCTTCCATTATCTCCAAAGAGCGGGACGTCCAGGCCGAGTTAAACGAAGAGAATTTTGCCGGTATCCGGGTGGGGCAAAATGCCAAAGTCCGTTTTCTTTCCCACGGGGCCAGCCTTTTTGATGCCCAAGTGATTAAGATTCTTCCCTCGGCCAATCCCGGCACCCAGCGCTACACCGTTAAATTGGATGTCAATATAGCGCAGCATTTGCTGGTGCCGGGCTTGACTGGAGAGGTGACGATTAATATTGGCGAACGAGCGGGCGCCAAGATCATCCCCTCGCGGGCGCTTATTGGAGATCGGGTGTTTGTGGTCAATTCCGACAAAGAATTGGAATACCGGCAGGTTGAGTTTGGATTTCGCAGTCTTTCCCGCACCGAAATTCTTTCCGGTTTGGAGGAAGGAGAATTAGTAGTGGTAGAAGAATTGGAAAGATACCGGGAAGGAGATCGTGTTTCCATTAAGGAACGATAGAGTAAGTCCTTGAGATTTCACACAGGGTCAAAACCGGAGAATGACTTCTAATATTCTTATAGCACTCCGCTTTCTCACCGCCAACAAGCGGGCTATGGCCATGAGTCTGGCCGGAATTGTATTTGGGGTCGGGTTTTTTATTTTCAGCCAGGCCCAAACCAGTGGATTTGAACAGTTCTTTATCAAGACCATTCTGGGCACCAACGGAGCTATTCGGGTACAAGACAGGATCCGCGCAACGTTTACCACCATGGAAATGGATGACGAAATGGGCAACCAAAGCAAGGGCTGGCTAATTGAAAATAAGGAAAACTATAAATATATAGAGGGCATTGAACATCCGCAGGAGGTAATCGCAGCCATAAAGAAATTTGACAGCGTGACCGGGGTCTCGGAGGTGCTGAATGGCTCCGTAATAATCTCCAATAATTTTCGCAGCCGGTCCGGCACGCTTTATGGTATCAATATCGACGACCATGCCACGGTTTCGGATTTGGAGAATCAGATCATCTTCGGCGATATTCAAAGATTTCGCGCCAAGTCGAATGGTATCCTGGTTGGGTCGGTTTTTGCCCAGTGGCTGCAGGCCAAAATCGGGGATTCCATATTAGTAACCGCCAAGGATGTAAATCGCCGGTATACCATTGCCGGGATCTTTGAAACTGGTGTTTCCGATATTGACCGAGTGAGAATCTACATGCACATGCCCGAGGCCCGCAGCGTGCTTCAAAGGCCTCATGGAGCCAGTTTTTTGCAAGTAAATCTGGAGGATCCTCACCGCGCCCGGGAGGAAGCTGAGCATATGATGAACACCATTTTTTACCACGTAGCCAGTTGGCAGGAACGGGAACGCTCCTGGCTCGACGCCTTCCTGGTATTAAGGGTTTCCACAGCTCTGACCGTTTCGACCATCATTTTGCTCAGCGGATTGGGCATGTTCAACACCCTGGCCATGCTGGTCATGGAAAAGACCAAGGAAATCGCCATCCTGAGGTCCATGGGTTATACCAGGAAGGACATTTCCAGCATTTTTCTCTGGCAGGGATGCTTTGTCTTGTTGGCAGGAACCGTTTCGGGTTGGGTGTTGGCGGTATTTATAACCTACGGCGTTTCCAATTTGCCTTTCCGCGTAACGGGTATATTTACCACCGATTCGTTCGTGGTCCATTGGTCGGTTTGGCACTATATTTTAGCCACTCTAACCGCTGCCGTGGTGGTCATGGTAGCCTCCTATATTCCGGCCCAACGAGCGGCCAGGCTCGAACCGGGCGATATTATCCGGGGAACCGCACAGTGACCACAGACTCTTCGCCAGGCCTTGCCAATGACCGTATTGTAATGCGGTGTGAGGACGTGCATCGCTACCTGGGCGAGGGTGAAAATCGCGTGCATGTCCTTAAGGGCATTTCTTTGCACCTGGAGCGGGGTAAAATTTATGCCATCGCAGGTCCATCGGGCTGTGGGAAAAGCACTCTTCTCTACCTGTTGGGCCTCCTGGACCGGCCGGATAGGGGAGAAGTATACCTCAATAATCAGCCCATGTCCAAATCCAGCGATCTGCAAAGGACAGCGGCCCGCAACGCAAACCTTGGTTTCGTATTTCAATTCCACTTTTTACTCAAAGAATTCTCCGCCCTGGAAAACCTCATGATTCCCATGCGTAAACGGGGAATCCACACCGTCGGTGAAATGGAGTCGCGTGCCCGCCAATACCTTGAAGCGGTTGGGCTGGGAGATAAAATCCACCGGCTGGCCACCCAACTGTCCGGCGGGGAACAGCAGCGCGTCGCCGTGGCGCGCTCACTGGCCAACTCCCCTGCCGTAATTCTGGCCGACGAACCAACCGGCAACATGGACGTGCAGAATTCGAACATCGTTTTCGACTTGTTGACCAAACTGGCGCGGGAAAATGACCAGGCCGTTTTGATCGTTACCCACAACCCGGACATCGCCGAAAGATGTGACCGTTTACTGCGCATGCAGGACGGAGTATTTATAGGTTGAGTGGCCCTTATATATTAGAAAATCGCATAGCGGGAATTTGCGTCTCTAATATTTGGAAAAAGTTATTGCCATCAAAAAGTGCGACCGTTCTATAGGCACTTTAATTTTTAGCGTCCATTAATCTCTCTTTTTCTCTCCAAAATATGGCAGATATACCGGTGAAACTCTCCAGAACCCGCTTTGTAAAAGGGTTTGTTGGCACCGGGCTGGTTTCCCTGCTGTGGGCAAAACTTAGAGGGTCTCCGGCATTAAATGGGGGAAATAGGGGCAACCCTTCCTCATCCAAGGTGAAAGTCCGCCATGACCAGCGAACGATTTCCAGAAAGGGTTAGACGCTTTGCCCAATTCTCAGTCCGACTGTGCATTTTAAAGGTTCCATGTTTTCAAATATCCATCAACCAGTTTTTCCACCCGTGGGTTGATTTGGAGTTGAACAGGTCATGTCTACCATATTTTCCAAACGAGCCAATAAAGTTCCCGCCCAGATAGTGATAGCCCTGCTGCTGATGGGAGGAGCTTTGACTGCCGGCATCACCTACTATTTCACGCCCAAATATTCACGCGTCGGGTATCAGCCCATTCAACCCGTTTCGTTCGAGCATTCCCTGCATGCCGGGGAACTGGGAATCGATTGCCGCTATTGTCACAACCACGTCGATAAGTCCGGCCATTCCAATGTGCCGTCCACCAGCACCTGCATGAATTGTCACAACCAGATTCAGATGATCAGTGAGAAATTGGAAATGGTTCGCAACAGTTTTGCCACCGGCGAAGCCATTCCTTGGATGCAAGTGCACAAGTTGCCCGACTACGTCTATTTCAACCATTCCGTTCATGTAAACCGGGGCATCAGTTGTTACGAATGCCACGGCCAGGTAAACGAAATGGACGTGGTCCATCATGTAAAACCCTTCAGCATGGCATTCTGCCTGGATTGCCACCGCAACCCCGAGGAAAAACTCCGCCCGCTCCAGGAGGTATTCAATCTCGATTGGCGTCCGCAAAGCAAGGAGGCCCAACTCAAATTTGGAAACGAGGCAAAGAATGCGTGGAATGTGAATCCACCGCTAGGTTGCGCCGGGTGTCATCGATGAAAAAGATCCTGAAACATCCAAAACCCACCGATGCCGACCTGAAGGGCCCGCATTACTGGAGGAGCCTGGAAGAATTGGCCGACACGCCCGCGTTTCAAGAGTATCTCCACCGCGAATTTCCCGAAGATGCGGCGGAGCTTCAAGGCGTCGACCGCCGCAAGTTTCTCCAGGTCATGTCCGCGTCCTTTGCTTTTGCCGGAGTGGGGCTGGCCGGTTGCCGGCGCCCGGAAAAATACGTCCTGCCTTATGCCAAGCAGCCCGAGGAAATTGTACACGGTATACCGCTTTATTACGCTTCCGCCATGCCGCACCGCAACGACGCGGTGCCCTTAGTTGTGGAAACCAACGGAGGCCGGCCCACCAAAATTGAAGGCAACGACAGCGTGAATGGCCGCAATGGCGCGACCGACCAGTATGCCCAGGCCTCCATTCTCGACCTCTACGATCCCGATCGGTCTAAGAAGACCATACTGAAAAACCGGCCACTTAGCACGGCCGAGCGCACTGACTATCTGGCGGAAATTTCCAAGAAATATGCCGAAAACGGCGGGGAGGGTTTGGCCTTTTTGGCTGAGAACCAACCCTCGGTGACCCGCTCCTCCCAACGCAAGCAACTCAGGGTCAAGTTTCCCAAGGCCACCTGGTCCGAATACGACGCCATTGATACATCTAATCCGGAAAAAGCCGCCAAAACCATTTTTGGAAAACCCGTCCGGGCGATTTACGATTTTTCAAAGGCTGAGCGGGTACTCTCTCTCGAAGCTGATTTCCTGTATAGCGATCCCAATCACCTCGTTTATACCCGCGATTTTGCCAATGCGCGCCGAGTGAAAGACGATCAGCCTTCCATGAACCGCCTCTACACGGCCGAGTCTTACTATTCAATTACCGGCGCTGCAGCCGATCACCGCTTGCGCATAGCGTCCAGTGAAGTTCCCGCCCTTACGGCCTTGTTTGCCGCGGAGGTCTTCGCGGCTGTAGGTGTGGGTTCTGATGTCGTTCGGGACTTGCGGGACCTTGGAGCGGGTCTCGATGTGGATTTACATTGGATTGAGGTATGCGCCGAGGATCTGCTGGACCATGCCGGAGAAGCTTTGGTGGTCGCGGGTCCACATCAGCCCCAATCCGTGCAGGTGCTGGTAATGGCTATGAACGCGGTGCTGCGGGCCCCCGGGAGCACGCTAAAGTACATCGATATTCCGCAGAACGACTCTGGCTCCATCTTCGATTTGGCCAAGGCTATTGAAGAGGACCGGGTCAAAACACTGGTTGTTCTCGGTGGTAATCCGGTTTACAATGCGCCGGTGGATCTCCACTGGGCCGAGCTGCAGGAAAAGGTCGAGGAGGTAATCCGACTAGGTGAATATTTTGACGAAACCTCCGAAAAATCCGATTGCCACATCAATGCGACCCATTTTCTCGAAAGCTGGGGTGATGCCGTGGCTTACGACGGAACGGTTTTGGTCATTCAGCCGATGATTTTGCCACTCTTTAGGGGACTTACCGAGAGCGAAGTCCTGGAAACTATCATCAACGGTCAGCCCCGGGAGGGATATAGTATCGTCTACGATGCGATTACCCAGGCTCTCGGTGGGGGTCGAAAAGAATTTGAAAAGTTCCTGCACGACGGTTATTGGGCCGGGTCAACCAGCCGTGGCGTTTACGTCGACTTTAACCGCCGCGCCGCCCAGGAATTGGTGCGGTCCGAGGCAAGCGGCGCGCAGAACCTTTCTTCCGCCAACCTCGAGTTGCGTTTTATCCAGGATCCAAGCCTGGACGATGGCCGTTACAATAACAACGGCTGGCTTCAGGAGTGTCCGGACCCCGTAACCAAGCTGACCTGGGACAATGCGTTTCTGATCAGTCCGAAACTGTCGGATGAGCTGGGAACTACTGCCGATAATCCATTGGTAAACCTGGTTCGGAAAAATCCCAATGCTCACAAGCGTGGCAGGGAACAGGGTCAGGTGATTGAGATTACGGTGAATGGAAAATCCTTGTGTGGTCCGGCCCATGTCTTACCCGGTCTGCCGGACTATACCGTGGTGCTTTCCCTGGGTTATGGTCGTTCCGTCACTGGGCGAATCGGACGGGGCAGCGGTATAAACGCCTACCGCCTTCGTTTTGCACAGAGTCCGTCCGTCCATACTGGAGCCACCGTGTCGCGCGTAGGAGGCATAAAGGAACTTGCCAATACCCAGGAGCACTGGTCAATGGAAGGTCGTGCCATAATCCGCGAGGCCAATATCGATTTTTATAGGGAACACTCCGACTTTGTCGACCATATGGGCATGGAGTCGCACTCGCCACCGCCATTGGGGCTGGATGCGGACGGTGGAAACCGTAGGGACACGGTCGATTTACTGAAACGATCCATTGCCGGTAAGGCCAACCGTGGAAATTCCGCCTACGTCACCCCCGAATTTAAGGGTGACCACCAATGGGGCATGTCGATCGATCTGAATACCTGCACTGGCTGCAATGCTTGTGTAATTGCTTGTCAGTCCGAAAATAACATCCCAATCGTGGGTCGCGAACAAGTGCTTCGGGGCCGGGAAATGCATTGGATTCGCCTCGATCGCTACTATTCGGCGAGTCCTGACTTGGGCAAAACGGACATCCCGGAAAATCCCCAGGTCTCGCTCCAGCCCATGACCTGTCAGCATTGTGAAACCGCTCCCTGCGAAACGGTTTGCCCGGTCAACGCCACCGTGCACGACGAAGAAGGCCTCAATGTAATGGCCTACAACCGTTGCGTGGGTACCCGTTATTGCGCTCAGAACTGTCCCTATAAGGTTCGCCGTTTTAATTTCTTCGATTGGAATGACCGCGACCGGGATCATCTTTATGAAGGACCCCTCGGACCCAGGGGGATGGATGAAATCCGCAAGATGGTCCAGAATCCCGAGGTATCGGTGAGAATGCGTGGAGTCATGGAAAAATGCACCTATTGCGTGCAACGCATACAAGCCGCCAAGATCGACCAAAAGGTAAAAGCGGGCGCTTCGGCCGACATCAAGGTTCCAGATGGAACCATCAAGACAGCCTGCCAGCAAGTCTGTCCAGCCGAGGCAATCGTGTTTGGGGATATTTCGGATCCTAATTCCGAGGTTACCAGGCTCAAGAACTCCAATCGCGACTACGGGGTGCTAGGCTATCTCAATACGCGTCCGCGCACCACCTACTTGGCCAAGTTGCGTAATCCGAATCCGCTCATGCCGGATTATTACGACAACCCATTGAGTCACATGGAATACAATGCGGCCAGCGGACAGGCTGAAGGACATGGCAGGGGTCGAGATTCACAAAACGGGCGCGGTGGCCATACCGAAGCCGCCCAGGGGAACCGTGGTCATTAAGGTTGAAGTATATCGACGAAATGGCATTTTCAAATCAGTTTTCATTAGACGGAAAAACCGGAGCTCCGCCCGATGTGCTCACCAAAGTTAAGCCGGCCCACATACCCCGGCTCCCCCTGGTCCTGAACAACCGCAGCTTTTCTTGGATTACCCAGAAGGTCTGTGGAATTGTGGAGGAAAAAACCCCTTTGTGGTGGTGGATCGCTTTTGGCTGTTCGGCTGCTCTGGCCAGCTTTACGGCAATAGGCCTGACTTATTTGGTCTCTACTGGGGTGGGTGTATGGGGACTATCCAATCCGATTAACTGGGGTTGGGCCATCGTTAACTTCGTTTTCTGGATCGGTATTGGTCATGCGGGAACCCTGATTTCGGCCATTTTATGCCTGCTCAAACAAAAGTGGCGCACTACGATTAACCGCGCGGCTGAGGCCATGACAATTTTCGCGGTGGCGTGCGCGGCTATCTTCCCGGTTTTCCACATAGGTCGCGTCTGGTTTGGCTGGTGGTTATTCCCGCTGCCCAATGCCAACGCCATCTGGCCCAATTTCCGTAGCCCGTTGTTATGGGACGTTTTCGCGGTGTCGACATACGCCACGGTATCGGTTGTGTTCTGGTATGTCGGGATGATTCCCGATCTGGCCACGGTGCGGGACCGCGCCAAAACCATATTTCGCAAAATCGCCTACGGCATTCTTGCCATGGGCTGGCGAGGATCCAACCGCAACTGGAGCAATTACGAAATGGCTTACCTGCTTTTGGCTGGCCTTTCCACCCCGCTCGTCCTTTCGGTGCACACCATCGTATCCTTCGACTTTGCCGTTTCCTTAATCCCCGGTTGGCACACCACCATCTTTCCGCCCTATTTCGTAGCCGGAGCCATTTTTTCCGGTTTTGGCATGGTGCTGACCCTGATTTTACCGCTGCGCGCCATCTACGGTCTGCACGACTTGATCACCCAGTATCACATCGATTGCATGTGTAAGATCACCCTGGCGACCGGCACCATCGTGGGATACGCCTATTCGGTGGAGTTCTTCATCGCGGCTTACGGCGCCAATCCCTTTGAGATGTTTGCTTTTATTAATCGTGCCTTCGGTACCTATGCCTGGGCTTATTTCATCATGTTCACCTGTAACGTAGTGACCCCGCAGTTGTTCTGGTTTAAATACATACGGGAACGTCCCCACGTGGTTTGGGTGATTTCCATTTTTGTTAACGTGGGGATGTGGTTTGAGCGTTTTGTCATTGTGGTAACCTCTCTGGCGCGCGACTTTCTGCCTTCCAGTTGGGGTTACTATTCTCCCACTCTGGTGGACATTTTCACCTTTTTTGGAACCTTCGGTTTCTTCGCCACCCTGTTCCTGTTATTCGTTCGCTTCCTTCCATTGATCGCCGTAGCCGAGGTGAAGGCCGTAACCCCGCAAGCAGATCCCCATTACTACCAAGGAGGGCATCGCTGATTTGAGAAATTACAATGCCGGATAATAACATATTTGGCCTGGCCGCCGACTTTGAAAACCCCAGCGTGTTGATGTCCGCGGTCAAGCAGTGCCGTGAGAAGGGCTTCAAGAATTGGGATGTCATAACACCGTATCCATTACATGGTCTGGATGCAGCCATGGGGTTGAAACGTTCCCGCGTTCCTTTCTTTACCTTTATCGGCGGGGCGATCGGCTTGGCAACCGGGACCTTTATCGCCTGGTACATGAATGCTTTTGATTATCCGCTCATCGTGGGGGGCAAGCCGTTCTTCGACCCGATATTTCCGTTTCCGGTGATGTATGAATTGACCATTCTGCTGGCCTCACTGTCGACGGTGCTGGGCATGTTTCTGTGCAATGGACTACCCATGCATTATCACCCGGTGATGAAAGCCAAAAATTTCGCTGCTACTACTGACGACACGCTGCGCATCGCCATTGAATCTTCCGATCCTCTTTTCGACGTGGATCAGACGCGGGCTTTTCTCGAAGAGATTGGCGGAACCCATATCCAGGATTTGGAGGACTGATCGTGAAGTACTTTTATGCATTCTTCGTCCTGGCGATCATTGCCACGTTCTCCATTTTTGGGTTCCGCGGAGAAAAATCCACTAAGCCTCCCTTCATCCTTTTTCCCGACATGGACGACCAGTCCAAATATAAACCCCAAAGTTCCAGCCCGTTTTTTGCCGATGGCCGCACCGATCGGTTGCCGGTTACCGGAACGGTTGCTCGGGGCTTTCTAAGGGACGACGACTACAAGCATTACGGAAAAATCGGCACGGAATGGGCCCGTGGATTTCCCATGGACATTGATCAGTTGTTTCTCGATCGCGGTCAGGAAAAATATGGAATTTATTGTACGGTTTGCCACGGGGGGACAGGGGATGGCAATGGCGTCACCAAACCGCGTGGCATGGTGGTTACACCGAGCTTCCACGATGACCGTTTGCGAGATATGGCGGAGGGAGAAATTTTCAATACTCTGACCAATGGCAAAGGATTGATGGGTTATTACAAAGATAAGTTATCGGTGGAAGACCGGTGGGCGGTTATTGCCTACATGCGGGTTCTCCAGCGGTCCCAAAATGCCACGATTGATGACGTTCCCCCATCGGCCAGAAAGGACTTGGGATTATGAACGGCCAAGCGACAACCACGGGGGCTATTGCCGCATCACCGGGCAAGAAGGACTGGTCCAGGATCGTGCTGATCGGTGGAATCATTTGCTTGGCTCTGACATTTTTGGGGATCTGGATGGGATTTGCCAAAGGCGATTCACGTCCGACTTATGGTGTGCTGATCATGTTCAGTTTCTACCTCAGTATCGGATTGGGCATGCTCCTGCTCACCATGCTTCACCACCTCTTTGGCGCTGGTTGGTCAGTTATTCCACGACGTCAGTTGGAGCATGGCATCACCACATTTCCGTGGCTGGGCCTGATTTTTGTTCCTTTCCTCATAATTTCCTACCTTACCGGGGTCGAAGACCAAGGGTTTATCTGGAAGTGGTTCAATGAGAATGCCGTCGCCGATGATGTTCTCTACCAGAAGAAAAAATGGTGGTTGGACGAAACGTTTTTCCTCATTCGTTATTTTGTCTATTTTGGGGGCTGGATGCTGATTGCCTCCAAATTGAGGAGGTGTTCCATCAATCAGGACGAGGACGGCGATCCCAAGTGGTCGCGCTCTGCTGCAAAGTGGTCGGCCTTCGGAATCATTTTCACCGCGCTTACGTTGACCGGCGCCTCCATCGATTGGATCAAGGCGCTGGAATTCCACTGGTTTTCCACAATGTATGGCGTCTGGTTCTTTTCTGCCAGCATGCGGGCTGCCCTGGCCATAACCGCCCTGGCTTGTCTCTGGCAGGTTTACAAAAACGGACCATTGGCTGGTTTGTTTAACACCGGGCATCTCTACGACCTCGGTTGTATCCAACTGGCGTTTACCGTATTTTGGGCCTACATCAGCTTCTCCCAGTATTTCCTTATCTATAATGCCAATATACCGGAAGAAACTTTCTGGTATGTCATGCGTGAACAGGGGGCCTGGTGGCACGTGAGCATGGGACTCATTTTCGGTCACTTCCTGTTCTCCTTTCTCTTTTTATTGTTTTACGGAAACAAGGTGAGGGCTGCGCCGATGATCTTCATCTCGGTCTGGGTGCTGTTTTGGCACATGGCCGATCTCTACTTCAATATCCTTCCTTCCAAGCGATTGGACTACGATTTGTATATTTCCTATCCGCTTTCGATTACTATTTGGGACCTTACTGCATTTCTGGGTATTGGGGGAATCTGTGCCTGGTCTTACCTGCGTAGTTGGAAGAGTTCGAACATTATTCCGATCCGAGATCCGCGGATCTCAGAATCTTTACATCACCATGGCCGCTGATAAACCCATATCCAATTCGAGTGGTTCCACACTTCTGAAGTCTGCTTTGGGAGTGGTGGCCGGTCTGGCCATTTTTGCGGTCATCCTGCCGCTAGCCTATCGGGGCGGGAAACCTTCCGCTCCGGTAAAGGATGCGGCCGACGCGCTTCCAACCGCGGCGGAACTTCGAGCCAAAGATGAGGAAATTTTGAATTCCTACGGTTGGGTCGATCGGGAAAAAGGCATTGTGCGCTTGCCCATAAACCGCGCGCGCGAATTATTTATCGAGGAGGTCAACCCCTAGAAATTCACCATGAGTTTCACGGATCCATTGCTCAATAATCCACCGGGGGAAACTAATCCTGGTTCCGGTGTCGATGCCGAGATTGCGCAAATCGACCATTCGGTAAAATTGCCCTTTCTGCTTTTTATCCTGAGCGGATGGGTCTGGTTGCTTGCGGCATCATTTTTTGGATTTATGGCATTTTGGAAGGCGCACAATCCGGAGTTTCTAAATTCCTGGGTCTGGATTACGGTGGGGCGGGTCACCCCGGCTTTTAACGCCATGCTGGTTTATGGATGCGCCTGCAATTTCGCTTTTGGGCTCGGGTTGTGGATAATAAGCCGCCTCGGCCGTATTCCGGTAAGCTATCCACTACTGCTCATCGTAGCAGCCGTTTTTTGGAACGGTGCGGTTGATATTGGAATATTTGGTATCCTGCGCGGCGATTTGAATGTCTTCGATTACCTGGAGCTTCCGGGTTATGTGGCGCCGGTAATGCTGTCCAGTCTACTTTTTGTGTCCGTATGGGTTGTCATGGCCTTCATAAATCGTCGGACCGACTCCGCCTATGCCTCCCAGTGGTACCTGGTTGCCGGTTTTCTGGCCTTTCCCTGGATATTCCTGATCGCGACGGTGATGCTTTTAATAAATCCCACTTCCGGGGTGGTTCAACCTCTGGTCGCCAATTGGTATGCGGGTAACCTGCTCTGGCTGTGGTTTGGGTCCATTGGGGCGGCGATTCTGTATTACCTCATTCCCAAATTGTCGGGGAAACCGATTCTTGCCTACGACCTGGCAAAATTTGGATTCTGGGGTCTGGTTATTGCCGGCGCCTGGACCGGTGCAGCGCGTTTGGCGGGAGGCCCGTTTCCCGCTTGGATTATTACCGCGGGAGTAGCGGCCAGTTTGCTCCTTCTGGTATTTTTTGTGGTTACCGGCATCAACTTTGTCGGTAGCATAGGGACAAACCTCCGCACGCTTTCTCAGAATCCCGGCTTGCAGTTTGCTTGCGTGGGATCGCTTTCACTGCTGATCGCGGGACTGGCAACAGCCCTGCTGCCCCTCCGAGGAATTAATGAGATTGCTCAATTTACCATCCTGCAGGAAGCACATCATTTCCTCATCATTTATGGATTTTTCGGCATGGTGGCTTTCGCCGGAGTATACTATGCGCTACCCAGGGTTCTCGGTCGTGACTGGCCGCTGGCTTTCATGATATCGGCACATTTGTATAGCGCTGTTGCCGGGCTTCTCATGGTCGTCATTCCACTGGCCTTGGGAGGTTGGAAGCAAGGTGCAGCCATGAACGATGCCGCCATTTCCTTCGTCCATGTGGTGCGATCCACAACCGTCTGGATGTTGGGGAGATCTCTCGGCTGGTTATTTTTGATATTTGGTCACCTCGCTTTTAGCCTGAACCTGGCGGTTCTTCTGATTGATGAATGCAAATCTCTTTGTTGCCCTCCGAAAGTGGATTCTGAATTGGCGGTGGGAAGGGTTGAACCATGAAGAATTTTTTCTCTATTTTCCTGGTCGTATTTGCCGGTGTTGCCTGTTCCTGGTTTTTCTTGCTCGTGGTTGGCTCGGGTAAACTTTCAGCGGGAAAATTGGAAACGAGCCTGACGGTGGCTGGAGATGATGTCGTTATTGAAAATGACCTCGGATTGGCCGCACGGGGAAAACAGGTCTACCGCGAATTGGGATGCGTGCAATGCCATACCCAGCAGGTTCGCAGGCCGGGCTACGGCGGAGATTTTGGACGTGGTTGGGGAGCCCGCCAATCGGTTGCGCGCGATTATGTTTTGCAGGACCTGGTAGTGCTCGGAAACCGCCGGGTGGGTCCGGACCTGTCCGATGTCGGCTCCCGCCGCAATGCGACATGGTTATACCAGCATTTGTACGACCCCACTTCTCAATCCGATTGGTCTACCAGCCCTTCCTACGCCTATCTTTTCCATGACAGGGCAGTCACGGACGGTGAGTCCGGCCTTGCGTTGAAACTGGAGGGCAACGATGCGCCCGAACCAGGTTTTGAGCGTGTGCCCAATGAAAAAGCCCAGGCATTGGTGGCTTACCTGGAAAGCCTTAGGCTAGACTATGATCTACCAGAATCGAAACGAGTAAAATAATGAGCGACGATGTTTTAAGCTCCCTAAGGAGCGACTTGATCACGGACGCGGACCTTGCGTTGGCCAGCGCAAGCAAGGGCCTGGGGCCGGCCCAGTTCATGGGTTACTTGGCTATGGTTATCGTTGTCGCCATTTCAGGTTTATACCTTTCGCGGTATTCCAGCGGCTTTGATTCAAATCAATATTGGGAACGGAGCGAAATTGCCCAAGAGATTGCTGCCCTTGGAGGAAGCTCCCCAGACGGGCAAAGCCGAGCCGTGGAAGTCGCATTTGACCCAATCAAGGAGGGTAGGAAAATTTATCAAACCACTTGCATGGCTTGCCACCAAGCCAATGGACAAGGTTTACCGGGCGTCTTTCCACCACTGGCTGGGTCTGCCTGGGTTGCAAAAAATCCCGCGATGTTGGCGCGTATCGTCCTCTATGGCCTGCATGGTCCGATCACGGTCAAGGGCACTGAATACAATAGCATCATGGCGCCACTAGGAGCCGTATTGAGCGACGAACAAATTGCCCTGGCTCTGACCTACGTTCGTCAGGAATGGGGAAACTTGGCCAGTGCGGTGGAAGCTGATGTCGTGGAGCAGGCCCGCAGCGAAACTGGTCCACGTGCTATGTGGATGGTGGAGGAATTGCGGCCCTGGGATATGGATTAGGGTAGTGAGGCTTGGACCCGTTTTGTAGGAGGCACGCTATTCCCTCATCTCCATGGAGCGGGCCTTGGCCGCTTTTACGGTATCGTGAATGAGGTCGCGAAACCCTCCCGCTGCCATTTGTTCCAATCCAGCCTGGGTGGTTCCACCTTTTGAGGTTACCTGGTCGCGCAATTCTTCCGGTGATTCAGCAGATTCTTTGGCCAGTGAAGCTGCACCATAGACGGTTTGCTTGGCCGTTTGCAAAGCCAATTCCGCAGATAATCCTTCCTTTTCTCCAGCCTCCTTGAGCGCGGCTATAAATTCAAAAACATAACCCGTTCCGCTTGCGGCAACAGCGGTAAATACGTCCATAAGCCCTTCTTCGATTTCAATGGTTTGGCCCAGGGGATTGAGAATGGAAAGAATGATCTCCCGCATATCGGCGCCGAGGTCTCGCGCACCGCAAAACGCCGTGATGCCTTTTCCAATACGCCCGGCGGTATTTGGCATGGCTCGGACTACCGCTTTGGCGTTTGGGCAATACCACCTCAAAGATCGCACCGACGCGCCGGCGAGAAGGGACAAAACGAGCGCGTCTTTAATATTTACCAGTTCAGGCTGAAGTTCATCCAATTGAAAGGGCTTGAAAGCCAAAACGAGCACACCCGATTTTTCTTTCAAATCGGAACTGTCTTTCAGGGCCGAAACTCCGGTTTGCTTGGCAAACACTTGCGCAGAAGTACGCGATTTACTGATACAGTAAATATGGTGAGGTGGATAAACGGCCTGGTCGACCAAGCCGATCATCATGGCCTTGGCCATGTTGCCACAGCCCCAGAAACCGATCGTTTTTTTCTTCCGTTTTAACATGAATCCCGGGATTTAATTCTCCCTGGCATTTTCGAGGAGACTTTATGGATATTGGGGACTTTTTGGCGAATTATAGAGCATTTGTAATTTTTCTAACCACCTTGGCTGGATACTACCCAATCACCCAGGTTCGGGAAAATAAATCGTGAATAGCTCGCCTGTCTTTTTGAATGAACGCATAGAGAAAAGTAATCCAAAACACGGGGGCGGCAAATAGAATAAATATCGTCTTGAGCCCGGCGCGAATCACCAGGTTGCTCAGGTTGGGAGCTTCGGTGGAAAAGGGTTGAGCCACGGCGATCCGAAACATGGCCTTACCCAATGAACTTCCCCGCAAGCCCCATTCAATGGCCAAAAAATAGGTGAAAAACACACCATGCATTACGATCTGGCTTACCAGCAGCATATTCCAAAGTAAATCGTTCTCGGCCATTTTATGAGCTATGGAAGTATCGAATAATATCGAGCCTTGGGCTTGTTCTTGATATTCGTAAATAACCTCCAGGGTTTCCGGAAAAAACACAGGTACGACTACTTTTATAACCAGGGCAAATGCAATTGTGCCGGCCACCAGGGAATCGACAATTCCCGCCAAAATGCGCTTCCAAAGCGGAGCGGGGGCAAAATTCTGACCCCAATCCCGGTTCCTTTCCAAACCTTCTACTTCAGGTAATGCCATGGCGGCTGGTCTTGAAGGCTTTCAAAGTATTTTGCATGAGCATGGCCACCGTCATGGGACCGACTCCACCCGGTACCGGAGTAATAGCCGATACGACTTCCATGACTCCATCGAAGTCCACGTCTCCGACCAGCCGATAGCCGCTTTTTCGGGAAGGGTCTTCCAGGCGGTTAATGCCGACGTCGATAACGACTGCACCCGGTTTTAGCATGTCGCAGGTCACAAAACGCGCGCGACCGATTGCGGCCACCAGAATATCCGCCCGACGGGTTATCGATGCTATATTTTGCGTTCTGGAGTGACAAACCGTCAAGGTGGCGTTGCCGAATGAACCCTTATAGAGGAACAAAAGGGAAACTGGCTTTCCCACGATCAGGCTGCGACCCAGGACCACTACATGTTTACCCTCGGTTGAGATTTCCGAGCGTTTCAGCAGTTCGATGATACCGGCGGGCGTGCAAGCCACGAAACCAGTCGAATCCTCTTGGCATAGTTTGCCGATATTCATCGTGTGAAATCCATCCACGTCTTTTTCCGGCAGCACGGCAGTGAAGATAGTGCGCTCGTTAATGTGAGGGGGTATGGGTGACTGCACGAGGATTCCGTGAACATGGGGATTGGCGTTGAGGGATGCGATCTCCTCCAGTAACTCAGCTTCACTTATGGTTTGGGGAAAGACTTTTAATTCACTGACTATTCCTGTTATGGCGGCAGCCCGCTGCTTGTTCCTGAGGTAAGATACTGATGCCGGGTCCTCGCCAACCCTCACAAAAGTGACACGGGGTTTTTCCTCCCCCAGTTGAGCCACTTCAGAGGTAATTTCATCTAAAATGTCCGAGGCGATTTGTTTGCCGTCAATGAGCTTCATGTCATGGTTGTTGGGGGACAA
Source organism: Opitutales bacterium (assembly GCA_965250065.1). GTDB lineage: Bacteria > Verrucomicrobiota > Verrucomicrobiia > Opitutales > UBA2995 > JAABVD01. The sequence goes on along the minus strand of OZ252288.1, from coordinate 2,066,339 downwards.
TCTGCTTGGCTACAATCAAAATATCCCGACCCTCGTTTATTTTGTAAAGGCTGCCCGTCAAGTTGACCAGGAGGCCATTGTAGGTTTCCAGTGGACGGTCAAGAATTAGGTTCTTTGGGTCAACAAATGCGATTCTCTTATTCCTCTTATCGACGATTTCCCACTCGTACTTGGGCTTTATTAATGGAGTGTAGGGGCGATAAGGCCGAAGACGTCCTTCTATTTTCCGATCGAGAAGATTTCCGGATAAATTTCTGGAAGATGTAAGGGCAACGGGTTCTTGCGCCTGTGGGACACTATCCTTGGCAATGGAGGACTGATCGATAAAGTCGTCGCTATTATCTGATGTTACTACCGGCTCTTCGGACACCACAGGGGCGTCTGATTCGAAATAAACCGGTATGGAGGCCTGGACCGAAATCTTTGCCCAATCGTTCTCCAGCCCAATTACCTGGGCGTTGTTGCCCTCTTCCAAGATGGCGAGAAATGCCTTTTCATTTCCCGGCACAAAATAAACCGGTGTACCTTCCTTAATAGTCAGTCCCTTTGTGACATAAGTCTTCCCAACATAGCCTTCAAAATTTCTTTCCAGCTCGAACCATTTCCAGATCATGGGTTGAGAGGAATCGTCGGTCATTTGCACGGCAGAATCCAGGCGGGGATCATCCGACGGCAAGGTGTCCACCAGATATCCGGAAGTATTGGGTTCGAGATAGAGTGAAATGGTTTCTTGGGCCTTGAGTCCGAGTGTCGTCAGCAAAAACGAGACCGAAAGGAGGGTTAATCCGAGGATGAAGGTTACTTTCATGGTAAATAAGTTTTAAGACCTTTTTCAATTTATGACGATACGGGTGTTCAGTTCATTTTCGAAGCAGGGCGAAGCGCCCCTGGCGGAGCGGATCAAGATGGATGCCGTCCGGCGCTAAACAGCCAACTTCGATAAGTAGCATATCCCCGTTGGTCAGTAAGGCTTTTAAATTGAATAAGTTGTAAGATAACATAAATCACTTTAAGCCAACAACAACCTCTTTTCTTGGTTGTTCAGCCTTTTTACTGAGCCGGGTTTCAGGCCCTTTAGCCTAAATTTCCCAATCTGAAACCTATCCAGCTCTACTACTCGCAATCCAATACGTCGGAGCAGACGGCGTATTTCCCGTTTTTTGCCGTGATGGATACAGATTTCCAGCTCGTTGGGCTTTTGCGGATTTGGCCGCACCGATTCCGCCTTTATCAGTTCCCCCTCGTCGCGGACTCCCTTGATCAAAAGGGCTGTTTTCTCCAAAGGAAAGGCACGGTTAACTACCGCCCGGTAATACTTGACAATCTTCTGGGAAGGGTGGGTGAGAGCAAAGGTCAGGTCTCCGTCGTTGGTGATGATCAGAAGCCCCTGGCTTTCTTTGTCCAATCGCCCCACGCAATGCAGTCCCGGTTGATTGCGGGCCTCGTGGGGTAATAACTCAAACACGGTCTTGTCGGCGTGAGGATCGGCGTGTGTGCAGATATAGCCCGGTGGTTTATTTAGGGCATAAACGACGGATTCTTTCGACGAACGCCTGATTCTGCGCCCATCCACTGCAACAGAGTCGGTTCCCTCGTCCACTTTTTGTCCGAGGGTTGCCATTTGTCCATTAACCGTAACCCGGCCTGCTTCGATCAAGATTTCCGCTTTTCGCCGGGATGCTACCCCTGATCTGGCCAGAAATCTTTGCAGGCGTTGGTGTCTTTTATTTGGGGATGTCAAATTATCTGAAAATCCAAATTGGAGGTTGTAATTGGTGGTCGGGATCTTGTGATATCTCTGACTCGTAGTGTTATGGCAGCCGACGTTGATTCCAAATACAATAAAAACAATCCTTTTTCAGCGCGCCTCACCGATAATTTCCTGCTCAATAAAGAGGGGACCAGTAAGGATACTCGTCATATTGTCGTCGATATTGCCGGCAGCGATTTAATTTACACCTGCGGTGATTCCCTGGGTGTTTATCCCACTAATCGCGAGGGGTATGTTGAGGAAGTTCTCGATGTCCTAGGCGCTACCGGAGAAGAATGGGTAACCTTGCCAAGGATGGGGGAGGAAATCACCTTGCGGGAAGCCATGTGCAAAAAAGTATCCTTGGCCGGACCAACCAAGAAGTTTCTTCTCACCCTGTCTAAAAAGGTGGAATCGGAGGTTGAAAAATCCCGGTTGTCTAACCTCCTTTCCCCGGAAAATAAGCAGGTCATGTTGGAGTATCTCAGAAACCGGGAGTTCATCGACCTGCTGGAAGAATTTCCCACCGCAAAATTTTCACCCCAGGGATTTGTGGATGGACTTCGCAGGTTGGCCCCCCGGCTTTATTCCATAGCGTCGGCTAAGCTTCGGTATCCAACCGAGGCACACCTAACCGTAGCAGTCGTTCGTTACCAAACCAACAATCGACGGCGCGAAGGCGTCTGCAGCACCTATTTATCTGACCGGACCGACTTACATGATCCATCGGTTTCGGTGTTTATAGCCAAATCACCTTTTGGACTACCCAAAGACGAATCGGCCAACCTTATTATGGTGGGACCGGGTACTGGAATTGCCCCCTTTCGCGCATTTTTGCAAGAGCGAACAGACCGCAACTCTCCCGGCCGAAATTGGCTCTTTTTTGGCGATCAGCATGGCGCAACGGATTTTCTCTATGGGGAAGAATTTGAAGCCCTGAAAGAAGCCGGACACCTCGAACACATTGACTTGGCCTGGTCCCGCGACCAGGACTACAAGATCTATGTTCAGGATAAACTGCTCGAAGCTGGGGAAGAAGTTTGGGAGTGGATCCGCAAAGGCGCATATTTTTATGTGTGTGGCGATGCCAAACGAATGGCCAAAGCAGTCGATGCCACCCTCCACACAATCGCTCGGGAGCACGGTGGGCTGTCGAGGGAGGAGGCCGTGCAGTACTTTAAGCAGATGAGAAGAGAAAGGCGTTATCAGCGCGACATTTACTGAAGTATCTCAGTCATCCCCGAACGGCGCTAAATTAAACACGTTTCCGAAGATTTCCGAAGCATTTGCGATGTCGGGGTCATTCGGGTCAGTCGTCTTTGAGAACGTTTCGGGTAAGGGGTATGCATGGCAGGGTCGGTCGTCTTTGAGAAATGTATGTAGTGCAACGAAATACGTTTCTGAAGACATGACCCTTTTCTCCCGCAACCGAGCGCTTTCATCGACATGAATCCGGTTCGTAACTCGACCGTACGCTTCGGTATACAGCCTTAACCGAGCGCCCGTCGGGGTCATTCCTTGTTCCGAGGCCGAAGGCCGACACCCCGCCATTTTGCGCGCCTATGCAAAATGGCTTTGCGCGTCGCCTTCGGCCAGGTAGGGCGGTTTTGCCAAAACCGCCGTTTCCACGACGGCTCGTGGGTGATGTCGGCTTTACCTCGGTAGACCCCTTCGTCCCCTTCCTCCGCGACCCTCGGCAGTGAGATATGCGGGTTAGAGGTTAAACTGCTCTAATTGCCCTTGCTCGATTAGGTAAAATATGCCGAACTTTCCAGCTTATGGATCTGACTTTTGATGAACGGGTAGCGGTGGTGACCGGGGCTGGACGAGGGATAGGAAGAACCATAGCCGAAACGCTCGCCTCAGAAGGTGTACATGTGGTTTGCGTAAGCAGGAATCCCCAAAGTTGTGGCTCCGCAGCCGAGGCGATCAAGGCCAAGGGCGGTAAGGCGCGGGCCCTGGCCGTCGACGTGGCGGATAGCGCCGCAGTGGCGGAAGCCTGTAAGAGCTTGATATTGGAGCACGGCGGGGTCGACATCCTGGTCAACAACGCGGGCATTACTCGTGATAACCTGCTCATTCGCATGTCGGAAGAAGACTGGAAAACCGTCATCGATACTAACCTCAACAGCGTTTTTTATTGGACCAAAGGTCTGATCCGACCCATGACGAAGAGACGATGGGGCAGGATCATAAATATCTCTTCTGTCAGCGGGATTATGGGAAATTCAGGCCAGGCAAATTACGCCAGCGCCAAAGCCGGTATGATAGCTTTTGTGAAATCTCTGGCCAAGGAGCTCTCCTCGCGTTCGATCACCTGCAATGCGGTGGCTCCCGGTTTTATTGAAACTGATATGACCCGGGCTTTTCAAGAAGGAGATGTGGCAAAACAGGTTCTGTCGGTTATTCCGCTGAAACGATTTGGTAAAACCCAAGAAATCGCCAACGTGGTCACATACTTGGCTTCGGAAGAAGGAAGTTACATTACAGGCCAAGTTTTTACTGTTGACGGCGGTATGACGATTTAAACTCTCATCTTATCGAAAATCCACCTACATCAAATCATGGCAGATAAAACAATTGAAGATCGCGTTACTGAAATTATCATCAACCAGCTCAACGTCAATGAAGAGCAGGTTACTCCCGAAGCTTCCTTCTTGGATGACCTGGGAGCAGATTCACTCGACACCGTCGAGTTGATCATGGCGTTTGAGGAAGAATTTGCAGACGAAATTGACGGCGAGATCCCCGAATCTGATGCCGAGAAGCTTCAGACGGTGGGGAATGTGACCGCTTACATTAAAGAGAAAGCCCAATAACTAATATTTCTCTTGGGTGTCTGCAAAAGAAAGCGCCCAATTTTTTATGGCCAGTTCTGTTCAGAACAAGCGCGTTGCCATTACCGGGATGGGGGTGATAACCGCCCTGGGCGACAATCCGGAAGACTATTGGAGCAATCTTTTGGCAGGCAAAAGTGGTATTCGGACAGTAACTCAATTTGATCCTACCGATTACACCTGCAAGATAGGCGGTGAAATAGATTGGGATCCCTCCCGTGTAATGGATGTAAAGGAGGCCCGTCGCAACGATCGCTATACACAATTTGCCGTATATGCCGCTCGTCAAGCGGTGGAAAATTCCCAGCTCGATATAAAAAAGGAGGATCCCTACCGGGTCGGTGTATTTGTTGGATCCGGGATAGGCGGAATGTACACCATCGAAACCCAATCTCTGGTCTTGCATACCCGTGGCCCCCGCCGGGTTTCTCCTTTCATGATTCCCATGCTGATTGCCAATATGGGCTGTGGTGTAGTTGCCATTGAACATGGAGCTAAGGGACCTAACTTTGGAATCGTCAGCGCCTGCACTACTGGCACCAACGCCATTGGAGAAGCCCTGCGTCATATCCGCTACGGCGACGCCGATGTAATGATCGCCGGAGGCAGCGAAGCAACCATCACCAGACTTTCCTACGCCGGTTTTTGTCAAATGAAAGCCATGAGCACGGCCAACGACGAACCGGAGAAAGCCAGCCGGCCATTCGATACGGCGCGCGACGGTTTTGTGATGGGCGAAGGCGCGGGGGTTGTGGTATTGGAATCCATGGAACACGCCTTGCAGCGTGGCGCGCCCATCTTGTGCGAGCTGGCCGGGTATGGAGCGACTTGTGACGCTTACCACATTACGGCGCCCGATACTTCGGGCGAAGGTTTGGAGCACGCCATCAATTTCTCGTTAAAAGATGCTGGAATTGCTCTGGAGGAGGTGGATTACGTCAATGCTCACGGCACTTCTACTCCCTACAACGACAAGATAGAAACGCTTTCGATCAAAAACTCTCTGGGAGATCATGCCTCCAAAGTTAAGATAAGTTCAACCAAGTCCATGACCGGCCACTTGCTTGGCGCTGCCGGAGGTATTGAAGCCATTGCTTGTGTGAAAACAATACTGAGCGGAGAAATCGCGCCCACGATCAATTTGGACAATCCGGATCCGGAATGCGACCTGGACTACGTGCCACATACCAAACAAACTGCCGAGGTAAGGGTGGCCATGAGTAACAACCTCGGTTTTGGCGGCCACAACGGCTCGCTCGTTTTTAAGAAATTCGAACCCTGAGACTGCTAACCCGCATCATTGCCGCAAGCGCCGAAAATATTTGACTTTGGCCAGATCTAAATTTCCGCGAAAGGGAAAATTACAAAAAAAACCCCTAAAAATTGCCAAGAATCACTTATGAAGTGGACAAGCGAGGAAGTTTTGCATTTATAGGCCTTCTACCCTGAATCTTTCAAGTTTCTATAACCATTACCGAATACCTATGAAAAACGATCCGAAAGCAATAAAGATGTTCTGGGGCTGCTTCATTGCCCTGATAACCACCGCCATGGCCTTTAGTACAAGAATTGGCCTGGTTTACACCTCTTGGGCTGAACAATTCTCGTTAGATAGCGTTCAACAAGGTGTGTTGTTTGGGGCCGGTGTCTGGCCATTCGCCATCAGTATCATTCTCTTCAGTCTGGTCATCGACAAGATTGGCTACCGCACGGCCATGATTTTCAGTTTCGTATGCTATGCCTTATATGGCGTATTTGCATTCTTAGCTCATGGAACAACGGACAATGCGGCTGCTTATAACTATTTATACATTGGTTCGGTCATTCTTGGTCTGGGTAACGGAACGGTTGAAGCCTACATCAATCCAATTGTTGCAACCATGTTCAACAAAGAGAAAACCAAGTGGCTCAATATCCTGCATGCAGGGTGGCCGGGTGGCTTGGTGGTCGGCGGATTGTTAACCGCCGCCCTGGGAAAAACGGGCCAGGAACAATGGTTGATACTCATCGTCCTGGTAATTATCCCAGCCATAATCTTCTTTGTCATGCTGATTGGCGCACACTACCCAATTAACGAACGGGTTGCGTCGGGAACTACCTACAAGGAAATGCTGGCGGAATTTGGCACCATTGGCGCCTTGATTGCCGCTTGGTTGATAGCGGCACAATTGGGGCAAGTATTCGGTTTCAGCAACACCCTAGTTTGGATTTTGACCATCGCTTCCGCCGTAATATACTTTGCCTATTGCCGTTCCTTGGGCCGTCCAATGATGATTATTCTCGTTCTCATCATGATACCATTGGCCATTACCGAGCTGGGTACCGATGGGTGGATTACCAGTTTAATGGAAGCGCCGATGCAAGAAATTGGAGCGCCCGCCATTCTCGTATTGGTGTATACTTCCATGATAATGGTGATTCTTCGTTTCAATGTAGGACCCATCGTAGGCAAGCTTGGACCGCTGGGACTTTTGATGGCGGCCGCTTCCTTCGCGGCCGTGGGACTATTCCTATTAGCCGGCGCCAAAGGATTGGCCATGGTATTCATCGCCGCGACGATTTACGGAATCGGTAAAACCTTTTTCTGGCCAACTATGCTGGGTGTCGTTTCCGAACAATATCCCAAGGGTGGAGCTCTTTCGCTCAATGCAATCGCGGGTATCGGAATGCTCTCGGTTGGTATCGTGGGTGGGCCACTCATTGGAGCCTTTCAGGAAAAAAATGTAACCGAAGCGATCGCGGAATCAAATCCGGCTTTAATCGAATCCATCGGACAAGATAAGAGTTATGTCCTTGGTGACTACAAAGCGGTAGATCCTGCCAAATTGGCTGCCTTACCGCAGGAAGAGCAGGAAAAGCTTCAACCTATCATTCAAGAGGGGACCCAAAGCGCTCTGAGAAAAGTCACTATATTCCCAATCCTGATGTTGATCGGTTATATTGGCCTCAGCCTACACTTTAAGAGTAAGGGCGGCTACAAGCCTGTAGACATCGCTGCCAGTGCTCATTGAGGCGAATTTATAACCCGGATATCTACCAAAATTCGTAGCGAGCGAACGAAGGGCGAGTGCTGGAGCGGGCATCGCGCTGATGCGTGGGTGAAGCTGGGTCGACACCCCGCAAAGTCGCGAATCCAGCGCCGTCAGGATCAGTCGTCTTTGAGAAATGTATGTAGTGCAGCGGAATACGTTTCTTTTGACCTGACCCTTTCTTCCGCACAACGAGGGCCGCTCCAGCGCCGGCATTCCAGAGCGCAGTAGAATATTGGGGGGCTGTCGCGTTCGCTCGGTAGGGAGATATCCAGGTTAACTACCCCAATAAAAGGACCCGCCATTTCCGGCGGGTCCTTTTATTGGTCGATGCTTGTTCCGAGGCCGTAGGCCGACACCCCGCCATCGTGAATGCCAATTAACGATTCAAGGTTTGACCCGAATGGCTCTAAGTTAAGCACCTTTCCGATGATTTCCGAAGCATTTGCGATGTCGGGGTCATTCCTTGCAATCTTGCATGCCAATGCGGGATTGAAGGTTTGACCCCCTCAAACGGAATTGGAAGGTAGATTCGTCCAAATCATGCTTAACTTAGTGCCATTGAGGTTTGACCCCTTCCTCCGCGTTCGGCTCGAAACAAGGTTGTTATGCTGGTGTCGCTCCGCTCGAAACAGCGCTTCGCTTGTTGAGGTGTCCGCGCTTCCGCGCCTCGGTAGACCACATTCTCAAGCCTTCTGTGAGAAGGTCATGGAAGGCGATTCGTAGGTCATTGAGCTTCATCATGAATTAGCTATCCCGGGGAAAGGACCTTGCCTTATAAACATTATGGCCGCCTATAACTAGAGCCTGTTCGAAAAGCCTTTCGAGCTGGTGATATAAGGGGTTTCACCATGGACGGGCCAGCCTATGGCTTGCTGGTTTAAGGTTTCATTCTGTCGGCACTGCCGAAAGCGGGTTCTGAGCGGCCAATGGCATGGCCTGCGGCACCATTTTCATATTGGCCGCGGTTTTGAGGCATACTGATCCTGGGGTGCTTCTTTCTCCGAACTGCAAAGCGGTCAGATTCAGGCCGCCTCGACTAGTTGCTCCCCTCGTCGTTTCTTCATCACGATGATGCGGCAACAGTTGTAGGCCAGAACCTTCTCCAGCAGTTCATCCCGTACCGCATCGATGCCTCGTCGGCCGAGTTTGCCAAAGCAAAATCCATCTTTAATCGTGAACATCAGCGATTCCACTGCGGAGCGATTGCGCCGCGCCTCACGATACACCTCACTCTCCCAGTCACCCGGATCGGTCAACTTTTTGCCCTTAGCCCCACTGATACTGATGTCTTTTACCCCCATTGCCAGCACCTCATCGCGTCCCTTCGCCGAGGCATATCCGTCATCGGTGCTGACCAGTTCAGCAATCACACCGGTGCGCTCGATCGAATCGCGGATGGCCGGCACCAGCTCAATGGAGTCTGCCCCATTGCCTTGCCCTACGATCAGGGTAGTGACAAAACCCTTCTCACTGCGAACCAGTTGCGGCTTATAACCGATAACCGCATTGCGGCTGCCCTTCTTGATGTATGCCGCCGATCCGTCCGATAGACTGAGCACTTTCTGGGTAGAGGGAAGCTTCTTATCATTAAAGACTCGGTCATGGCCATATTGGACAACCCGATTGGCATCGGCAATATCGCTTCGGATTTGTTCCCATATCCGCTGCAAAAGCACTCGGCGAGTCGGCGGCAGGGTTTCGATCAACAAGCCCTGTTCAAAACGATTCAGTTGCTCCGCCAAAGAGCTTGCAACCTTCTTGCCGCGCTTGAGCAACCCTCGGTAGTGTTTCTTAAGCTTGCCCCTCGACTTCGGTCGGCCCGCGGCCAGACAAATCTTAAACTGCAGCTTGACCATCTGCTCCAACCAAGTCGGCACCCATCCCTTGCGAAAATCCTCCAGCCCAAATAGGTGCAGCTTTTGCCCCAAACGATGCCCCCGCATCAAAAGACCCGTAAGCATCTTGCCATCAGTAGGCCAACTGCTATTGGCCTTCACCGAGGTGCTGTCCACGGTCAGCTTCTTAAAATCGTCCAACTCCTCTTCGGCTATAAGGGCTATCTGGCGGTCCAAGATCAGCTCGCGCGTGGCATGGGTGAGCAGGTTCACGTTCTCCAGAATCGTCGTCACCGGCGGCATCACAAGGCCCCGACTGTGCAAAAATCCATACAGGCTCATCGACTCGCACAGAAACCGCCGTGCCTGTTTGGTGGTCAAGGACCCGAGAAATCCACGAATCATCAAGAAAACAAACACCGCATAGGCCGGCATCCGCGGTCGGCCAATCCCAAGCTCCAACTCTGTAGCCTCGATGTCGTTGTGCTCGATCTTGAGCGCTGGCAGCTCAGCCGTGCGGCTCTCATAGAACCGGCGATCTGCCAAGCGAAGTTTCTTCTTCTCGCGCGCATGGGCATCCAGATCTTCGTCGATGGCATTGATTATCTCTGGGGAATATCGGGCCAACTTTTCAATTTCATGGAGAAAATCACGAAAGTCTGTGTCCGGAAGCGGCAGAAATAGGTTGCAAAGAGGCGAGTAATCGCTTGTGTTGTGTTTTGTCGCACATGTTGGCATGTTTAGCTCCTTTTTTAACGTAAGTTGTTAAACGCTAGCATGTTGCGATATATTTTATCAAGCCCAAAAGCTGATTTTTCTCAAGTTTTTCTTGCGCTTTTGCACCTCCTTGTGGCCAATCAATACCTTTTCGGATAAGGTCTAACTAGTGCTGTAATTTCATCCTCCTTTTGTGTGAACAATGCTCTTAAATCCTCATCCACATAAACCGACCAAATAGGTATCCCGGACTTCCGACTAAGCGATTTGATTTTGTGCGTTTTAAGGGCTCTGTCCCACGGGTTCTTTTTGAATGTTTCGAAGGCCGCCACCGCTTTCACCTGCTGAAATGGCGAAAGCCTTCTATAATCTCTTCTGAAACGCGGGGTGCTTGAATCAATACGGCTTACTCTTCTGATTCGTAATCAAAAGCGGAATCCAAATCGACGATTTCACCGCGTTCGAGTTCTCCCAGAGCTTCAAGTAACTCATCAGGAATTTCTACGTCTCGATGTAGATCTTCGTCGGTCTTTTTCATTTCAACCTATACAGATGGGTAACCAAATGGAATTAATCCCCAAATGTGGGAGGTGGGAGTGATGCGGGATTTCCTATAAACCTCAACCGGTAATCCTTGGTTGTCAATTATGGAATCTGTCTTGGCCAAGAACGATTTGCCAAGGCCTTTACAGTGCCCCCACTACATCTGTTCAACGGTGGAAGGAGTGTGGGATATCGAGCGCAAGAATTGACAGCCGAAAACTATGCGCCGCCCCTGAAGTTCCAGCCCGGTGACCATCATTAAAAAAGATGTTTAAAGAGATTTTTTCTCTTTTTATTTTGATTTATTGGCAATATTCCCTAAATTTAAGGCAATACAAATCGAAAACATCATATTAGGAGATGGCGATATGATAATTAGTTTCTCAGTTGAAAACTGGATGTCTTTCCGCAAACGAACCACCTTTTCGATGGTTGCCAGCCGAGAGCGTCAGCATGGAGAACGTGTTCTAAAGCTCAGCAAGTACCGAACGAGAGTTCTTCCGATCGCGGCGATTTATGGAGGTAATGCATCGGGAAAGACTAATTTTTTTAAGGCTCTGAGTTTTGCCAAGACGCTGGTCGTCAAGGGCACCAGGCCCGACAGCTTGATCCCAATTGAAACATTTCGATTAGATGCCAATGGGAAAAATCGGTCCTCGCGCTTTGCTTTTGAGTTACTGATTGACGAGACCATCTACGATTTTAGCTTTTCAGTGACCCAAAAGGCGGTGCTGGAAGAAAGACTGGTGAAGATCACGAGTAGTAGTGAAAAAGTGCTTTATGATCGCCGTGACGGCGAACCCAACTTTGACGCATCGCTGGCCGAAGACCGTTTCCTGCAGTTCGCTTTCAAAGGGTCCCGGCAAAATCAGCTTTTCCTGACCAACTCCGTATCCCAAAATATCGACAATTTCAGGCCGATCTATGATTGGTTTAAGAATAAGCTTCAACTAGTGGCACCCGATTCGCGGTTTGAACCTTTTGAGCAGTATATTGAGGAAGGACATCCACTTTACTTGGCCATGAATGAGATGTTGCCGCGGCTCGATACCGGAATTGCCCATCTTGGTAGTGAAGAAATTCCGTTCGAGAACATACGGCTTCCCGAGACATTAAAGATGGAACTTCAGGAAGAAGTGAAGGAAGGTGAGAGTGTTAATCTGATGCGGGAAAATCCGGCTGCTCGCATCGTGATTACCCGCCAGGATGGGGAGTTGATAGCAAAGAGACTGGTCGCCTTCCACCAGAAATCGGATGGTACAGAGGCCAGATTCGAGATTCACCAGGAATCAGATGGTTCGCAACGGGTCATTGATCTCCTACCCGCTTTTCTTGAGCTTTCGAAGCAAACGTTTCAGAAAGTCTATGTCATTGACGAGATTGACCGTAGTCTGCATCCCTTGTTGATCCGCCAACTGCTTGAGGAATATTTGTCCAATTGCTCCACGAAAACCCGAACACAACTGTTGCTGACAACCCACAACGTTATGCTGATGGATCAGCGGTTGCTTCGCCGGGACGAAATGTGGGTGGCAGAAAGGGATGCGTCCAGTGTGTCAAATCTGTTTTCCTTCAGCGAGTACAAAGATGTTCGTTACGACAAGGATATCCGGAAAAGCTATCTGCAGGGACGGATGGGAGGAATTCCTCGCATCTCTCCGAGATGATCACTCACAAATCCTCATCTCATGGAGGGAAGAGAAGAACTGACTGATGCCGTCGAGCAGACGTAAATTCCACAGACCACCTGGCAAGCGACGATACCGGAAGCTTTTTGTTATTGCAACAGAGGGGGTTAAGACCGAACCGCAGTATTTCACCAATTTCAATGACCAATATTCGGTTATCCGGGTGGATTGCATAAAAAGCCGACATGACAGTTCACCAACCCAGGTCCTGAAGCGTATGAAAGACCGTCTCAGGCAGGAAGCTCTGAAGCATTCGGATGAGGCTTGGTTGGTGGTAGATAAGGACCAGTGGATGGATGAACAGTTGGTGCAGCTCTACACATGGTCTCAGGGGGCAGATAATTACGGGTTCGCCCTTAGCAATCCCAAGTTCGAGTATTGGCTTCTGCTCCACTTTGAAGATGGTGCCCAAATCGGTTCGCCAGGCGAATGTTCCAGACGGCTGAAGAAGTATATACCTGCCTACGACAAGAACATTGATGTCCGAAAGATTAAGCCGAAAATGATCAAGGACGCTATCCATCGCGCCAAAGACCGCGATAGACCTCCATGCGTGGATTGGCCGCGTAATTACGGTAGTACAGTTTACAAGTTGGTCGAAAACATTCTCAATAGCGGAGCCTAAAAGGGAGTGAGTTGATGGCTAGCTAACCACGTCAAAATTAGTCCCAATGCGGTACAAGCTCTATAACTGCTTAGCCGTATGCATGAGTGGTGTGACCGTCGTAGCGGTCCAAAATTAATTGTATCCCGCGGAGGTGGCCCATATGACGAAGAGAGGGGGATGGGTGATGTCGGCGCTTCCGCGCCTCGGTACAAACCCCCGCGGGGGTTCTCATCCCCCGGAATATCGAAGGGTTTTGTAAATGGAACAAACCTTCTGAAGTGGCAGGTTGGCTGAAAGTGGCGGAGAGAGGGGGATGGGTGATGTCGGCGCTTCCGCGCCTCGGTAAAACCCCCACGGGGGTTCTCATCCCCCGGAATATCGAAGGGTTTTGTAAATGGAACAAACCTTCTGAAGTGGCAGGTTGGCTGAAAGTGGCGGAGAGAGGGGGATGGGTGATGTCGGCGCTTCCGCGCCTCGGTACAAACCCCCACGGGGGTTCTCATCCCCCGGAATATCGAAGGGTTTTGTAAATGGAACAAACCTTCTGAAGTGGCAGGTTGGCTGAAAGTGGCGGAGAGAGGGGGATGGGTGATGTCGGCGCTTCCGCGCCTCGGTACAAACCCCCACGGGGGTTCTCATCCCCCGGAATATCGAAGGGTTTTGTAAATGGAACAAACCTTCTGAAGTGGCAGGTTGGCTGAAAGTGGCGGAGAGAGGGGGATTCGAACCCCCGGAGGACTTTCACCCTCGACGATTTAGCAAACCGTTGCTTTCGACCACTCAGCCATCTCTCCGGTCAAGGGCAGGTAGCTTTGGGAAAATAATATTCCAAGCAATAAGAAAAATGTAGGAGATAGGCCCAGATATCTCCCAAATCTTCTACTGCGCTCCGGAATGCCGGCGCTGGAGCGGCCCTCGTTTGTTTCGCGACTTTGCAGGGTGTCGACCCAGCTTCACCCGCGAATCAGCTCGATGCCCGCTCCAGCACTCGATCTTCGTTCGCTCGCTACGAACTTTGGGAGATATCCGGGCCAGTGGTCGACCTCAACGGTTGTTACCTGCGGCAAACCGTTGCTTGGTCACTTCGTTTGTGTCGCCGCGTAAGCGGCTCGGAACGACCCCTCAGCCATCTCTCCGATTAACCCGCTTATCTCAACAATGCGTAGTAGAAGATTGGGGGGCTGTCGCGTTCGCTCGGTAGTGAGCAAGACATGCGGGTTAGATTCTAAAAAAATTAAACGGCTCCAGCCCGGATGTCTCGTATCGGGGTCATTCGTGCCTCAGGGTCATTCCTTGCTACCTCGGCTGGGAGGACGGGGTCCAACCTGAATGGTCCTTAGTTAAGCGACTTTTCGGATATTTGACCACCTCGTAAAAGGAAGGGGTCAAGCCGTCAAAACTGATGCCTTCCAGGGTCAGTCGTCTTTGTACCGAGGCCGTAGGCCGACACCCTGCCAAAGTGTATGAAGTGCAACGGAATACAGTTTTTAAGACCTGACCCTCTTCTTCCCGAAGGCATCACTTTTCAACGGCATGACCCCGGCTGGCGCTTATACCATCTGCCTCCACAATCACTCTTAACTAGAGCCTATCCCAGAACCCGGGATTTGAAAACGAGTAGGAAGTGCAGGGCCTAAATTTTCTCAGCTACGCTCGATTCGAGCCTTGCTGCGTCTTTCAAACTCACCTGGATTCAATATATTCAGCTTAATGCGGGATATCGGGCATGCGGCGGCCTTACCACTGCTGGCAGGTTCAGTTTTGATGAGAAGGCCGCGGGACTCTCGGCGTTAAAGCTGGACGAAGCAAACTTTGAAAGGTTACCGTATCAGTAGAATAAGTTTCATTATTTTTATTCATACCAAAGTCGTGTTTCTTGGAAAAGGTAGGGCTCGATCGCCGAGCGAGCCGTTGTGCTAGCGGCGGTTTTGGCAAAACCGCCCTACCCCTAAAGCCTGATGTATAGAGACTCTATTTAGGGCGAATCGAGGATTTTCACCTCCTTTCGCCCGATTTTTTTTAGTCTAATACCTTGTCTCTCAATGGCTTAAGCGTCTGGGATAGGCTCTAACTAAGGGCCATTCGGGTTTGACCGCCTTTCTAGCCTCATAGAGAGCGTTTTCTAACCAGAAATATAAAAAATATTCCACCCAGGATACTGGTTATAATACCTATGGGAATTTCCTGTCCGGAACGAAGGGTTCGGGCGATTACGTCGGCCAGGATTAAGAGTATTCCTCCGGCGCAAATGCATGCGGGAATCAATTGTTTGTGATTTGCGCCAAGTAGTATTCGCACCATGTGCGGAACCATTAATCCGACAAAGGCTATGATGCCGCATATGGCCACCGTGGCTGCGGCCAGTAAGGTTGCTACGACCAGTAGTATGAGGCGGGTTCGTTCCAGGGAGACACCCAGGTGTTGGGCTGAATTTTCCCCTAATGCCAGCAGATTCAGTTCCCGGTGATATAACCAGGCAACGGTTACACCTATCAGGGAATAAGGCGCTATCAGCTTAACCTGGTCCCAACCCAAAAACGCCAGGCTGCCCATCATCCAGCCCATGAGGGAGCGGATTTGCTGCAACTCGAAATTCAGTAGTAGAAAGGTGGTGAACGATTGCAGGACGCCGCCAATTGCTATCCCCGTTAGCAAAAGGGTGGTCATAGCTATTCGCCGGCCTCGGCGGGAAAGGTTATATACCAGGATGGAAACGCCCACCCCCCCGGCAAAGGCGCTGAAGGTGGTCGCATTACCAGACCAACCGGTAAGAGAAAATCCCAAGGCGATACTTATGACTGCCCCGAAGGCGGAGCCGGAGGAGATACCGATCAAGAAAGGTTCCGCCAAGGGATTTCTGAAAAGTGTCTGAATCAGCGAACCTGAAACCGCCAGGCTGGCGCCAATCAAGATTGCTCCCAAAACTCTCGGGAGCCGCAGGTTCCAGACGATTGCCGATTCCAGGGGCATCGATCCCTCTATAAATCCGACCTTGAGAGCAATTGTTTTAAAGGTCACCAATGGACTGATTACTCCTTGAGGCCCCAATGCGGTGGCAGCCAGTGCGGTTGCCAGGAGTGCTGCCACCAGCAGGTAAAATGTGCGGCTGGAAGATTTGGTCATGGTGGTATTAGCCGCCATCAACCTTTGGCCGGATGGATGATGTAAGGTCGGCCGCTTTGGGGATGCCGCTGCAGGATGAAATCTTCACCAAAGGTCGAATTCAGATGTCCTTTTAAATCCATTTTTCCGGCCATGCCGTCAACCACGATGCTCCCTTCTTTTAAAAGGATGAGACGTGGGCAAAATTGCAGAGCCAGGTTGATGTCGTGAGATATGCAGACGATGGTCTGGCCATGTTCCTCATTGAGGCGGTGCAGGAGCTGGAAACTCTCCATCTGATGTTTGACATCCAGGTGAGAGGTGGGTTCGTCCAAAAACAACATGCGGGTTTCCTGGGCCAGTGCACGTGCCAGTATTACCCGTTGCCGTTCACCGCTGCTAAGTTGGTTGAGGGTCCTATTCTCGAACCCAATCAGTTGGGTAGCTTCCAGTGCGCGGTCCACCGCTTCCCGGTCTGCTTCAGTAAAAGCCTGAAACCTTTTCAGGTAGGGAAATCGTCCCATCTCGACCAATTCGGCTACTGAAAACTGGAAGGTGTGCTTTTCCTCTGCCTCCACCACGGCGAATTCACGGGCCAATGCCCTGCGGGAATACGAGGAGAGGGATCGTGCGTCCAATTGAATACTTCCCCTGGCCGGAGAAATGAGTCCGGTTAAACAGTGCATCAAGGTGCTTTTCCCGGAGCCGTTTGGTCCAATAAGTCCTACGAAATCTCCTTGGTTTATCCTGAGGTTCAGGCCTTTCAGGACCATTTCCTTACCATAGCCTGCCCACAAGTTTAGGATCTCAATCAGGGGGGTCGAAAATGCAGGATCACGCTTCATCCTCTAGATCTACATGGACCAATTCCGCGGGTGCATCAAATATTTCCGGGTGCAGTGCGGCGGCAATTTGGTTTAGGGCAGCAAAAATGCGCGGGCCGGCCACCGCCAGGGTATCGCCATCCAGCAAATAGATACGGTTGTTTTCAACCGCATCCAATTGCCCCCAGATCGGGTCTTTGGGCAATTGCCGGATCTTTATTATCAATTCATCCAGGTTTCCCCCTTCCGTCGAAACCAGCAGGACCTCGGGTTGTTTGGCCAAAACGGACTCCAGTGAAAGCATGGGCCACCGCGATGAGCTATCGGCTGCTACATTTTGTCCACCCGCCAGCTTGATCAATTCATCGATATAAGTGTTAGCGCCGCAACTGTAGAGCGGTTCCAGGGAATAGAGAACCAGGGTTTTTATGGATTTGCGGTCGAATAGTTTGTTCAGTTCCCCGACGAGCGATTGACGCTTTCTATCCATCCAACGGAGCAGGGTTTTCACATCGCCTTCTTGGCCGATTATTTTTCCCAACAATTTTAAATCCCGGACGATCGTTTCCCAATTCTGATGGTCGAAGGTCACTACTTTTAGTTTTAAGGATTCCAGGTGGTCGACCTGTTCATCTCTGAGAAAGGGCCCTGCCAGAATGACATCTGGTTTAATGGCCAAAACGGTTTCTATGACCGGATTTTCCAGGCCGCCGACCACCTCGATCGACTGAGCCTCAGCTGGAAACCGGCACCAGTTGGTGCGGCCTACCAAGCGGTGGCCTTGGTCCAGTTCAAAGAGATACTCCGTCAGACTGGGAAGAAGTGAAACAATTCGGGCGGCCGGTTTCTCCAATGCGATGGACCGGCCACGAGCGTCCACCAGTTTGGTCAATGGTTGTTCCCGGTAGTCCGCTATGCCCATATCGGCTTTGCATGGTCCCGGAGATTTTGCACAGCCCATCCACAGAAGCAGCACCGTGGTTGCAAGGCTCGAGACGAGGAACTTATGAACATTCCCGGACATATTGCCCGCATCCTTAAGCGTTCCGTTCTACATTCCAATGCTTAATATTTACGGAAAGTTGTGCTCTTACCCTTGGGTTAAGCCTCAAATTTGCTGGGATTAAAATCGGTCAGAAGGGTGGTGAGGGTATGGGTAACCATAAATAATCCCGGGGGAATTAAGCAACTCAGGGCGGCTTCATCAAAGGCTTTACCTTGGTAAAGTTGCCATCCTAGCCAGCAAGCTATCAGAAATAGGCTGGTGTAAACCAGACGGTGGGTTTTTTCGTAGAGGAACCCCAGATTTCGGATCGGATTAATTTCCCTGGTGACGTTACCTCGCTTTGCCGGGATGTAGTGCGCCAGACGCTGAAAATGGCGCAAGGAATGTAAGATAAGAAAGTATAATGTGAGGCCGATCACCGGGCCAACCCAGGCAAATGTCAACACAATGGCCACGGACTCCAACAAATGTCCCCACAGATTGGCCGAAGGGCCATGACCTTCGATAAACTTCGCCACCAACGCTGCCAAAACTTCTAATAATACCGCCAGTGCGAGCAGGTATGGAGTAATCATGTACAGCGTCGTTAAAATTTTGCTGTGGCTGAGACCTAACAAACTGAAGATGAAGTTCTGGGTCTCCAGGGGTTGAAAAAACAGAGGCGCTGCCACCACCAGTATCCCTCTTCCCACTGAGCCGATTATCCAGGAAGGCTTGGAAAAATGATACAAATCCAAAGTATCCATGCTTCCCCAATGCCACATGATAAGGGCGGTGAACAGGGCTAAGCCAAAATCGGGCTCCAGTTTCCACAGGCCGAGGATACTTGCTGCAACCAACACGTGGATCATTAGCAAAACTCCCCAATAGTTCGGGCGTCTTTCCCAGCGCGGGATTAAAATCCAGGCGGGCAGGTAAAGGTCGGGAATGGCATGAGGAAGAACAAACAGGCCGAGGCCAAAGAGCATGAATATAGCCTCTGCCTGAGGTATGTTCGGGCTTAACCAAATGTCATAAATCCAGGTAAGGATAAAAATTAACCACAGGCCTCGACGATCCCAAAAGGCTTTTCCGATAGTATATATTAGATGAGAGCCAAACATTCCGGGTGGTTAAAGATTAAAATGGGTGGGCGGGTTGTATCCTATTTGGGATTTTATACCAACCAAATAAATTGCCCGGGTCTAGCGAAGACTTATGGGGTGAAATTGCGACGGATGAACCATCATCCAAGCGACATGAAAACCTCAAAATACTCTAATTGTCCGGATTTTCATACCAGAAAACACCCAAACCTGCCTTGCCATTTATGTCGTTTTGGCCTTCCTCGGTATTGAGAATATCCAGATCTCCATCGCCGTCCACGTCGAGAAGAATGTTCATATCGAACTTAATCCCGTCGGGACCACTCACATCGTAAACTTCCCACTTCGATTCTTCCAGTGATCCGGGATTTTTAAACCACACGATACCGCGTTTATCCCCCCAAGCGGTCTCCGTACTCACTACGATATCCACGAGTCCGTCCTGGTCGATGTCTCCCATGGTCGTCGATTTTGGCCTACCCATATTTTGTGGGTATTCCAGGGGAAATTCACGCCAGTTCGAGCTGTTCGAATCCACCTGCTTGAAAACGCTTACGTGGTGATCACCTCCCTCAAAATAAGGCGCCGCCACTTCTTTGCTACCATCGCCATCGATATCGTGTAAATCGATGAACATGGCGCTTGGAAGATTCTGGCCGATCCAGTGGTTTTTCCATGGACCTTTCGTTTTGTCGGAGCCTTTCCCGGGATTTTCCAGCCAGCGAACTCCCCGTTTTTTTTCGTATCGATCGCTCAGAAGAACGTCCAAATCCCCATCCGAATCCATATCCTCAAGAATCAGTGACATGATCCATCCAGCATCGTCCATCTTATGATATTTCCAATCCCGGGTCTCCCGAGGATTAACCGGACATTCGAGCCAACCGATTGTGGCCCCTTTATGCTTACCTCCAATCACCAGGTCGGTACCGTGTTTTCCATCCACATCCATGGGTATGGTAAACATCCACTGGCTTCCATTTTCATAAAGAACTTCGGTATGCCAGTTTTCACCTAGTCCGTAGTCGTGCCAATTGTTCGGAGCCCAGTGGACGAGGATTTTTTTAAAATCCCCCTCCGTCGAACTGATCACATCGACAAAACCATCCGAATCGGCGTCAAAAAATACCGCATCTTCTCCATTGGGAGCCTCGCCGACATCGATTAGCTGCCATTTTGGAATTCTCCCTTCTCCTTTTTTCATTAGGTATACCCGTGCAATGTCTCCTTCCTCCCAACTGGCCACCAGGTCCGGCATGCCATCCCCATTCACATCATCGGATCGAACCCCGTCCGCACCCAGGGATGTGTTGTCAATGGTATGGAGTATCCAGGGATGCGATTGAATGGTGGGTGCGCCGCTACTTGGAACAAAAATTTGCAGGTGTGCCAGGACAACGAATAGCTTGGCCCCGGGGCGAATTCCTTTGATTCCAGAAGACATACAATTCGCTATTCAGGTTTGACCCCTTCCCAGTTTCCTTTCTCGGGGAAGGATAGACCCGTTTTAAAATTTTCCCTGAAGTAGGGGAGACTATTTTCAAAACTTCGCTCTTCGGCGCTAGCCACCGAATCGTTGACCAATTGTTTCGTCCCGTCCTTTTTTTTGATCAGAATTAAGCGGTCGTACAATTCCCCATTAGCCATATAGCATGTGTATTCCAGGCTTTGGTTTTCCACTGAAATGACCTGAAAAAACTGAGTGTTTTCAGCCATGCGCTGAAGCCGGATTCCCTCCTCCTGGTAATCGTCCCAACGGTTTTCATTAGTCGGATACATTTTGGCGCCACTGACGGAGTTCACGTAGAGAGTAGTTATATCGGTTGAAAGTCCATTGTTCGGTGCGGCCATTGTCACCGGGATGTGGCCCCGTGCATAGGTGTGGTCGTGACCTTGCAGAACCAGGTCTACTTTGTGCCTTTCCAGGACGGGTTTCCAGATCCCTCGTTGCTCCGGATTGTCTCTATCTCTTCCACTGGAAAATATAGGGTGATGAAAAGTTACCACCGTCCACGGGGAAGCATTATTTTCCAGGACCTGGTCCAGCCAATCCGCCTGAATCCGGTAGTCTTCCGTAGAATTGAGAACCACTATTCTTACTCCCTGGTAGGCGATGGTATAAACGGTTTCCTGGAGAACTTCCGGCAGGCGCAATTCCGTGGGAAGTGTGAATTGATAGGGCCATTGAATTGACAGGATTTTTTCACCGGGAAGCTTTTCGTTTAAGGCGCTCACCTCGTGATTTCCAACCACCGGAATTCCAGGAACGGTGGCGTGAATCCAACCCCCGGCCTGGAACCACTCTCCCCATTCACCATCCTTGTGAGCTTGGTCGATGAGATCGCCCGCGTGAATGGTGAACGCCGCGTCTGGGGCCTTGGCATAAGCTGCCCTAATTATGCGGGACCAATGTGAAAGCACGCCATTTTGGGCGTCACCGAAATAGAGAAAACGCAAAGGCGCGGGACCGGGCTTGGCCGTTCTAAATTGTAACCATTCCGACCAATGCTGTTCACCGTCACCAACGCGATAGGCATACAAGGTGTCCGGCATCAAGTCCTGGAAAATAACGGAGTGGTAGCGGGCGGATGGATACCCGAGATTCCAATCGCTTGCACTCATGTCGAGATGGCTGGTTTTCGCCATATAAGTTTTAGCCGCCAGATCAAAACGAGAAGAAGGATCTGCCAAAGCCAATTGCGCATAGCCTTTGCTTACCGAAGTGTCGGTGCGCCAAGTTACCGCCTGGGAAATCGCGGGGCGCTTGGTAAGGCTTAAAAAGATGCGATCCGGATCGGCGCTGGCATATTCCCATCGAAAATGAGGGCCCTTTTCATGATTTTCATGGGGCAAAACAGAAATCGGAAAAAAGAGGCCGGCCGTCAAAAAAAACAGGGTAATTCGTCCCTTCATAAGGGGCAATATAGGTCGCCCCAGGATTTTGCCCAACAAAAAATCAGCCAATCGTCATTTTGGATGACCGGGCTTCTTGAAGACCAGGATATGTTGCTGGGGCAAGATGCCAATGGTTTCGACATAATCGAGGTTTTGTAACTTCATCTCCTTTTTAACCTGATTTTCGGTCATCTTGTGCAGACGCTTTATGGGGACGCTGGGGTCTTCGGCGCGATATTCCACCAACACCAGCAATCCACCCGGTTTCAGGCCTTCCACCATCTTTACGGTCATTTCGTAGGGATGGCTTAGCTCGTGATAGACGTCTACCAATATGGCGATGTCGACGCTGGACGGGGGTAATTGGGGATCGGTGATAGTGCCGAGTATGGGCTCGACCCGATCGGCCACCCCTCTCGCTTCCATGTTTTTTGTGAGAATATCGAGCATTTCCGGTTGAATATCGACCGCGAGAACTTTCCCGGATCTGCCCACCCGTTGGGCCATCCGCCAAGCGAAGTAACCACTACCTGCGCCGATGTCCGCTACAATGTCGCCCTCTGTAATGGGAAGCGAATCCACTAGAAGATCGGTTCTTTCCTCTCCTTCGCGTTCCGGTCGCTCGAGCCAGGGAGAGCCCTGGTGACCCATGACATGGGCGATTTCCCGACCGAGAAAAAATTTACCAATTCCATCCCGATTGGAATCCTTGCGTTGCTCGTAGAGAGGATCGGGTGGGGTGGGGGCCTGTGGCCAGCCTAGTATGCCGGAGGCGGCCAGGAGTAGGAAAACGGCAATGGCTTTCTGCATGTTATCTTTATATCGGCGTTATTCCTTGCCATCAAGGCCTAAGCCCGCATGAAGCTGGGTCGACCGTCGGGGTCATGCCTTGCATTTTGGCAGCCATGCCAAAATGCAAGGCTTGACCCCTTCCCTGACCCCTGTGCGGGTTGAGCGAATTCTACCCATCCGCCGCGCCGGTTCGAGTCAATCCCTCCAACCAATCTGATTCCTTGAAGCCTACTACTTTGAATGAATCGCTCATTAAAAAGGGGCGCTTTACCAAGTTTCCATTTTGGCTCAAAAGGCTGAAAGCCTCGGTTTCATTCATAGCGGGCAGTTTGTCCTTCAAGCCGAGATTGCGGTAGTCCATGCCGGAGGTGTTGAAGAGACGTCTGAGATTTCCTGCATAAACAGCCAACATACTCTTAAGTTCTTTTCGGCTGGGAGGTGTATCGCGGATGGCGTGTTCCTCGTAAGCCAGACCCCGCTCGTCCAGCCATCGCGTTGCTCTCCTGCAAGTGCTGCACTTTTTGTAAGTATAGATTTTTATCATGGTCACAATATTGGGCTCTGCGCATCGCGATGACACCCATTAACTTTGTTTTATCCCGCTCTAACCTGCCATGTCCAATGAAAAGGAATCTCAAATTTATGTGCGAATAAAGCATCTGAATTTCCAATATGGAGTAACTTTTTTCTCGAATAAGTGAAATAAATTGGAACTTAGGGCGCTCTTAACGTGTATCAAAAGCTTGAATGGTTAGAGAGTTACCTAGTGGATTGTATCCATTATGGAAAGATGGTGTCTCGCCGACGCATTGTAGGGCTCCAGGATTGTAGGTTCCTGGAGCCTGATTTTTTTGTCGTAACCGGTAACTGTTTTATCAGTTCGCTCGCTACGAATTTTGTGAGACATCCGGGCTAGCATTGTGACGCATCCGGCCTACCCAAATGTATTGCTTGCGGGGTTTTATCCAGCCGGGGTCTTTGGGGCCACGATATTGAGTATTCTTCCGGGCACGTAAATTATTTTGCCTATGGTTTTACCTGCGAGGTTTAATTTAACCCGGTCCAGGGCTTTAGCGGCTTGTTCCGCTTCTTCCCGGGTAGCTCCTTTCGGTAACAGAATTTCGCCGCGCACTTTTCCGTTTATTTGTACGACGACTCTGTCCTCGTCCCGCGCCAGTTTGGACGGATCGAAAACGGGCCATGCCGCGTCAGTGATGGAAGGTTCTCCCCCAAGCCTTTCCCACAATTCTTCGCAGATGTGAGGTGCAAAGGGATTCAAAAGCTGCAAAAACGTCTGCATCGTTTCCTTCGAATAAGCGGTCGTTTTCTGCATCCGGTTGAGTAGAATCATTAGCTGAGATACCACCGTATTTAGATTGAGTCGCTCGTTGTCCTCGGTTACTTTTTTAATGCTTTGGTGTAGCAGTTTATCGAGATTCTTGTCTTTTTCCGCATCCTCGGTGAATTTGGGATTTACACTCCCGTCTTCGGCGATTACTTCGCGCCACAGGCGTCTAAGAAATCGGGACACACCTTCAATACCCTGGGTATTCCAGGGTTTGGAATCCTCAATGGGACCGAGAAACATGAGAAACATTCGGATGGCATCCGATCCATAAGATTGGATGAGCAGGTCCGGATTGACCACATTGCCGCGGCTTTTGCTCATTTTGTATGACCTGCCCTCGATGACAATTGTGGGATTTTCCTTCCACACCCATTTGTCGCCCACCTTTTCCACCTCGTCATCCTGCAGGCGTTGTCGCTGGACGTTTTCGATGTCATTGAGCCTGTCGGCAGACACGGGATTTCCATTGGCGTCGCTAAACAGGGTAAACTCCATCTCTCCGAGTATCATTCCCTGGTGAATGAGTTTGGGAAACGGTTCGGGGCTGGCAATGACACCCGCGTCGTAGAGAACCTGATGCCAGAAACGCGCGTAGAGCAGGTGCAGGTTGACGTGTTCAGGGCCACCAATATAGAAATCGGGTACTCCCCAATACTGATCCAGCTTCGAATCGATGAGCGCATCGGTGTTGTGGGAATCGCAATAGCGCAAATAGTACCAGCAGGATCCGGCCCACTGGGGCATGGTGTTGGTTTCGCGCGTCCCAGCAACCCACTGGTCACCATCTGGTTGCTCTTTGGTTCTGGGAATCGTTTCTCCGGTTTCAATATTCAGCCACACCTCAAGCCACTCCGCTACACCTGCCAGCGGACTCTCTCCAGTTCCAATGGGTTTGTAAGATTCGACGTCCGGCAGTTCGAGCGGCAACTGAGAAGTGGGAAAGGGCAGGGCACAATAGACCTGGCCCTTTTCCTCGTAAGCTACCGGTTCTTCCGGTAAAAACTCCTGAAGCGGACTATTGGATACGACTTGAGCCTTTTGGTAATCTTCCTCTGAAACCCAGGTGACGGGAAAGGGTTCCCCCCAGTAGCGCTGGCGGGAGAACAGCCAATCCCTGAGTTTGTATTGCACACTGGCGCATCCCATTTGCCTATCCTCGAGATCTGCAATAATTTTGGCTTTTCCCTCATCAGAATCGAGTCCGCTGTAGTCTCCGGAATTTACCATGGTTCCCTTTCCCAGGTAAGGCAGTTCAGTGGAGCGTCCTCCGGCAAGCGCCTCGTCGTTTTCAATGACCTTTACGATGGGTAATGCAAATTTGGTGGCGAACTCGAAATCTCGCTGATCGTGACCGGGGACTGCCATAATGGCCCCGGTTCCGTAACTCATGAGTACGTAATCGGCGATCCAGACCGGTACCCGCTCCCCGTTGACCGGGTTGATGGCATATCCACCCGAAAAGACGCCGGACTTGTCTTTGGCCAGATCCGTGCGCTCAAGATCGCTTTTCCGGGAGGCTTCCTTTTGGTAGTTTGCAACGGCTTCCCGTCGTTCATCGTTTGTGATCCTGTCTACCAGGGGGTGTTCGGGTGAAAGCACCATGTAGGTTGCCCCGAATAGGGTGTCTGGCCGCGTAGTATAAATGCGAAGCGCTTCGTTGGGAAGGCCGTCGAGGTTGAAGGTGACTTCTGCTCCGGTAGATTTGCCGATCCAGTTTTTCTGGAGTTTTATAGACGATTCGGGCCAATCCAGAAGTTTGTGTCCCTCTAGCAGCCGTTCCGCGTAGACGGTAATGCGCAGGACCCATTGACGCAGCTTGCGCCGTTCTACCGGGTGATTACCGCGTTCAGATTTTCCATCGACAACTTCCTCATTGGCCAGAACCGTTCCGAGGGCCGGACACCACCAAACCGGCTGATCGTCCACATAAGCCAACCCCCGCTGAAAAAGTTGAAGAAATATCCACTGGGTCCATTTCACATAAGCTGGATCTGTCGTATTGACCTCGCGATTCCAGTCGATGGCAAACCCAACCTTCTGTAGCTGGGTACGAAAGATTTCCACGTTGCGCTCGGTAACGATCCGCGGATGTGTACCGGTCTGGATGGCGTACTGTTCGGTAGGCAGACCAAATGCGTCCCATCCCATGGGTTGAAGTGTATTGAATCCACGCGCTTTTTTATAGCGGGCCAGTACATCGGGAGCGGTGTAATTGATGGCGTGACCCATGTGGAGTCCGTCCCCGGAGGGATAAGGGTACATGGCCAGGATATAATACTTGGGTTTCTGGGAAAAATCTTCTGCTCGAAAAGTCTTCTGCTCGACCCAATACTTTTGCCAATGGGCTTCTATTTCTGCAAAGTCGTAAGCTTTTGATCCCGAGGACATAAATTAAGAAGTGAACTAGCTTGATAGAAACGATTGTTCAGTCAATAACCCAAACCATGATTCCCAAACGGGTCCTTACGCTTACTTTTTTGCTGTTAAATGCAGTATTGTTTTGCGGTTGCGAAACGACTTCATCTACCGATGCAAGAGTTACTTCATCCGAAACTGCGGCCAATGGATTTCAGCGGTTGTTGGAGGCGGTGGTGCGAATCGACGTGAGAGAGGTGACCTACCGTGGGGGTTCCAAGCAGAATATCAGCCGCCAGGGATCGGGGGTTATCATTTCTCCCCAAGGGCATATTCTAACCAATGCCCATGTTGTTTCCACCTTTGCCGAAGAAATACGCATAACCCTGGCAAACCTCGAACGGGTGAACGGAGAACTTCTGGGCTGGGACCATTGGACCGATCTGGCCTTGCTCAAACTCGATCTGGATGAATTGGCCGAGCGCGGGTTGACCTTTACCCATGCCGAGTTTGGTGAATCCGATTTGCTTTACGCGGGACAACCGGTCCTGGCGGTGGGGACTCCCAACGGTCTGACCCGCACGGTGACGCGGGGAATTATTTCCAATACCAACCGGTTTTTTGAAGGGGCGGATGGCGTGCGGGGATACGAGACCGGATACTTCAACACCTGGTTGCAAACCGATGCTGCTATAAATCCCGGTAACAGTGGAGGGCCGCTGGTAAAGGAAGACGGTCAAATTATCGGTATCAATACGCGAGCCTACCTGGGTTCCAATAACCTGGGGTTTGCGGTGCCGGCCAAAACAGCGCAGTTTGTGCTGAAAGGCCTTTTGCAGAATAAGGAAATAGTGCGTAGCTACGTGGGTATTGTCCTGGGGCCGATGCAGGATATGGAAACGTTTTACAATATGGAGGTCAACGAGGGAGTGTTGGTGGAAAGTGTGGATCCCGGGTCCCCATCTGCCAACGCCGGTATTATTCCAGGCGATATTCTGATTTCTCTGGATGGAGTTACTCAGGACGGACGTTTTCCCGAACAGCTCCCGCCGATTCAAAATACCATCGCCAACTACCCGGTGGGAACCGAATTGACATTTTCGGTGAAACGCCAGGACGGAATTCAAGCCTTTAAAATTTCTACCGAACGCCTCGAGAGCCGAGTGGGCGAGGAATGGGCCTTCGACAAGTGGGGTTTGAGCGTGCGGGAGGTTTCACGGGCCTATGCGCGTGAAAACAAATTGGAAACGGAGGATGGATTTCTGGTCCTTGGCGCCAAAGTTGCCTTTCCCAGCGACCGTGCCGGCATCCGAGCCGGGGATATCATTACCAAAATTAACCGCGAAAGTATCGTCTCTCTGGACGAATTTAAAGCCATCCATGACAATTTTGGCGATGATTCGGAACCCCTCTTTATAGAAGTCACTCGCAACTACCGAACTTCCCTGTTTATATTGAAACCATGAGGCAGATTTTTTTCATTTTATTAGTCGATCTGGCGGCCACGGTTTTCCTGGTGGCTGACCCATTTCCCGATAATTTGAAGGAGCTAGCCATGGAGCGGTCCAAGACGATCGTGGCCATGGAATTTGTATTGGAACGCGAGCTGGACCGGCAAGAGGGTGCGGCCTATGGATTAGTGGTCGATGAGAAAGGAACGATCGTGGTCCTCGAATCCATGATACCTTCCTGGGCACCGGTGGAAAAACTTAAAAACTTTTTAGGTTATGCACTTTCCAACGACGACGATACCTACGAATTGGAGTATCTGGGCAAGGACTACGCGTCGGGATGGCACGTGCTGAGTTTCAAAAATGGAATGCCGGAGCATTTTATACCCATAACCCGGTTCGACCGTACCACAGTGGGCATGGGTGACTTGGTATTTGGTGTGGGCGGTCTGAATAAAGATTTTGGATTCGACCCCTATGTTCTGACTACCCACGTGGCGTTAACCAAACGGATGCCTGACCATCAGCTTGTTTTTCGCGATGACATCGCCAATCCTGGATGCCCGGTTTTCAACAGGGAAGGTGCTTTTGTCGGCTGGGTACTCGATTCTTTGCCATTCAAACGCGTCATGAACGTTGGGCGGGAAACGCTGAATATTACCATTCGCAATCCCGATGAATCCTCAGTTGCCCTGTCCAGTGAAGAATTTTTCGACTACCTCGACCACGTGCAAGAATCCGGCCTGAAAGGATCGTACCCCTGGATTGGCGTTTCTGGTATGCAGCCGATTGATCCAGAAGTAGCCAAGTATTTGGGAATCGAAAATCAGTCGGGGATCGTATTGAGTGAAATTCTGGAAGATAGTCCCGCCAGTTTGGTTGGACTGGAAGACAACGATATCGTCGTCCAGGTCGAGGGAGAACCCCTGCCGCAATTTAAGCCCGACTCCAGCGTGACTCCCTATTTTCAACGGCTGATTCGGCGGAAAGTTCCAGGAGAACCGCTGGCATTGGAAGTCATCCGTGGTGAGGAGAGAAAGCAATTTAATGTCGAAGTGGGGGTGGGCCCCAAATTTGTGCGGGAAGCGGATTACCACTTTTATGAGAAGTTGGGATTTACGGTGCGTGAATTTCTATTGTCGGATGGCATACGGCGGCGGATTGACAAAGATCAAATGAATGGGGCTATCGTAAACTTTGTAAAGCGCAGTTCCTCGGTCGATACAGCGGGTCTGAGGAGCGGTGACTGGATTCGTCAAATAGAAGGACAGCCCGTGGACTCCTACCAAAAAGTGCTGCAATTGCTCGATGCCATTGAAGCGGATGAAGAAAAGTCGGAATTTGTCTTATTGGTGGAACGCGACAATGAGACCTCCTTTATTCGGGCACAATTAAAGTAATCGCAAACGTTGCAAATGCCTTGGAAATGCAATCGTTATCTCACTTCAATTCAGTGGGCAATGAGTACTAATTTACACGTATTAAACTTCACTCGATGTGACAGTGTAAAGGAGCGTTCGGGCCGGCTGAAAACGACCTGGGGGTTAATCCCGTGGGCGTCCTGGGTTGCGCCGTTAGATGGGTCGCGTGGTTCGGTGGGATTTTTTGCAACAATAGCGTAAAATGTTTACGGGAATAGTGGAAGAGGCGGGCCGTACCCTGAGTTTGGAAAAAAGGTCAGGGGGTTATCGATTGCATTTGGCGGCGCAAAAGACGTTGGACGGTGTCGAGATAGGCGACAGCATTGCGGTGAACGGTTGTTGCCTGTCGGTTGTGGCTTTCGATGAATGTAGCCTTCGCTTCGATGTGTTGGAAGAGACGCTGCGGCTTACTAATTTGGCCCATCTTTCACCGGGACGGTGGGTAAATTTGGAAAAGAGCCTGGTTTACAATGGTAAAGTAGGTGGGCATTTTTTGACCGGTCACGTCGACGGGACCGGAACCATAGAAATTTTGGAGCGACGGGGATCGGACTATTTTCTGCGTGTCTCCATTCCGGGAGATCAGCGAAAGTACGTGGCCTGGAAAGGGTGTATAGCCCTCGACGGCATGTCCCTGACCGTGGCGGAATTGACTGAAAACACCCTGGCAGTTTGGCTCATACCCCATACGATGGAAATTACAAATATGAAGGATAAGAAACCGGGTGACCTCATGAATCTGGAATTCGACCTGTTGGCCAAATACCTGGAATCCCTGACTACCGGCAAAGAAAATGCGTTTCCAGCTTGAATCGATCCTGGAGGAACTTAAACGGCTTAAGCGGGAAGGCGTTGAAGGGGTCTACGTGGAGGAATCGACCTTGCAGAATTTGCGGGCCGTCGTATCCAGCCATGCCCACCCGGCAAGCGAAGGACCTGCCAACTCCGCGGTTGAAAAATCCGCCCTTAATCCAACTGGGCAATCGCTTAAAGCGCTGGTGCAGCCGGGACGTGCTCCGGAAACCCAGCGCAAAAAGATTCCCTTAAACCAGAAAGGCCAACCCATAGCCCCCATTCCCGCTACACCGCCCGAAGTAATTCTTCCTGACGGGGAAAAATCCATGCGTTGGCAAGCCTTACGAGAGCAGGTACTCAACGATCCCGTATGCATTGCACATCTCAATCCGGGCGCCCAGGTAGTATTTGGCGTCGGCAGTATTGACGCCGATATTTTCTTTTGTGGAGAAGCCCCGGGCGGTGATGAAGAAAAACAGGGTGAACCTTTTGTAGGCCGGGCCGGAGAGTTGCTGACTAAGATCATCAGGGCGATGGGTCTTGCCCGTGAGCAGGTTTATATTGGAAACATAATGAACTGGCGGCCGGAGGTGCCGACGCCGGTTGGAAACCGGCCCCCCTCGCCGGAGGAGATGGCCTATTGTCTGCCCTATTTGCGTGCTCAGATTGAAGTGGTTCAGCCCAAGGCAATTATCGCCCTGGGCATGACGGCAGTAAATGGGTTGCTGGGTCCGGATCCGGGCCGGCGTATGGGCGCTATCCGGGGAAAGTTTTTTGAGTTTAACCATACGCCTCTTTTGGTTACCTATCACCCATCTTACCTGCTTCGTTACGCCAGTTTTAAAACCAAACGCCTGGTGTGGGAAGATATGCTTACGGTGATGGAGCGGGTGGGGCTTCCCATATCCGAAAAGCAACGTCAGTTTTTTCAGTAGGGCATTTCCTATTTATATATTGCCGGAATTGTGCATCGGTCGGATCAGTATAAACACGTCCCGCGATACCTTTTGCCGCAGTAGGATTTCGATCTCGGGAAAATTTTCTGACGCCTGAAAATCTTTCAAGTGGCCTTCGCGAATGATGACAAACCCCTGTCGATCGTTCAGTCGAGCTCGGTTAATGGTAGCGCTCCTTCGTGTGGCATGTTACTGACAAGTAGTAGGTCCCGCCTGCTCAAGCGTGTCTCGTCGATCACCCAAACATGAGCGAGTTTATCTAATAGCTCCTCATCAAGATCTGTGGCCAGTACTACCGCGAAAACGTTTGTTGGCTGCGACAGGTGTTCAACCAACACCTCAGGATCTCGGGTTTCAAGCGTGTAAGCCCCGTCTGAATAATACGCAAAGGCGTTGGCTAAGTTGTCGATTCGCCAAGCTACGACGTCATTACCGGCATTTCTTGATGCGGCCGTTGTTTCCTTGATCTTGATTGCGAAGGATCTGGCAGACTTTAGTGGCTTCATCGCGGGATAGATGACAGCGGTAGTAAACAAGTAGGCCGCGCACATGGCGATCGAGGTGGCCAAAATCATGTTGAAGGGCTTGCTGCGAAACGCGAAGAATAAGGTTGTAGATCCAAGCGCGATTAAGATGCCTCCTATGGTGCAGGCCATCCAATAAGGTACTTCTTCAAAATTGGGTGCAACAAATGGTAATGCGAGGCCAGTCAGTAATAATACACCGGCAACGATACCGTGGCCGATGGTGACCCATCGTGTACTGAGCGACTTGTATCCGGGGTGTTCGCTTTCCCAATGACAAATAGTCCCCACTAGATTTGTTATCAATAAAGCCCACGCTGGAAAAGCCGGCAGCATGTATAAATCGCGCTTCTCTGTGGAGATAGAGAAAAATAAGAATATAAAAATACAGGTTACCAATCCCATGCGATCTGTTTTGATACTTCTCCGCTTCCAAGCCAAGTAGAGCGCTCCTGGAATCAGTCCAGACCATGGAAGAATAGACGAGGGTAACCTATCGAAATAGTACCAGGGCGGCCGGACATGGTGTATGCCGTGAATTCCCCGATCTACAAAATGCTCTCGCAACGCGCCAAGCACTGAATAGTCCGGCGGTCCCCAAAAATTGACTGTAACCAGCCAGGCACCGCAAATAGCCACGAACGTTGCAGGACCTAACAATGGAGCGAATTTTCGCCAATTTTTCCATTCTTTATCAATGGTGGTGGTTACGACGGCGACGCCTAGAGGCAGAAGCAATCCAACAGGCCCTTTGGCCAAGACTGCGAACGCAGCCGCAAGCCAAAACAGAATTCCAGCGCTTCGCCCGTTTCCCTCCCCTGATCTAAAGTTGTCGTATGCGGATAATGCCACCCATATAAGAAAACACAAAAGCGAATCAGTCTGCGACCAACGCGCTTTGTCCCAAAACATGAATGCTGTTGCCAGGATGACACCGGTAAGCGCCCCGGTCTTTGGCCCGTACCAGCGCCTCCCCAGTCTCATGGTTAACCAAAGAGTTCCAAGCGCGGCAAGGACTGACGGGAGCCGGGCTGTGAACTCAGTTACTGCCCCGTAAGGGATAGAGGAAATTGCGATTAACCAAAAAAAGAGCGGTGGTTTATGGGTGTTAAGCGTTCCGTTTACGTGAGAAACCAACCACTGTCCGTCGACTAGCATTTCTCTGGCTCCCTCCCCAAAAAAGGGCTCGTCCGGAGCCCAAAGATCATGCGCTCCGAGGTACCACAGGAAAAGTATCGCTGCAACTATCAGTACTATCTTTTCGAGTTTCATCTTCGTGGTTGTTTTTGGTAGCGACTGGAATTTCGATCCCTTTGCCATACGTGGCATCACACCACATATCGAAGGCGAGGAGTGCAAACAGTGGCTTTCTGTGATCTGCTTTACGTTCCGTGTGCTCATCCAGAAGTTTCCTAATTCCGTCGGTGCTAAAAAGCCCCCGAGCATCAACCTGTTCCCGGGAAAACCGCTCTCTCATTTCGTCGGCTAGACCATTTAGTAACCATCGCGAGAATGGAATGTTGAATCCTCGTTTGCGTTGCTGAAGGACTTCCTTGGGTAATCTCTTTTTAACGGCCTTTCGGAGAATGGCCTTAGTGGTGATTCCAGCTACCTTCAAGGACGAAGGAATTCCAGCGGCAAACTCGACTAGCTCATGATCTAAAAAGGGAGCACGTGCCTCGAGTGAAGCGAGCATCGTGGAACGATCGATTTTGGTGAGCAGGTCGTCTTGCAGGTAAAGGCTAAAATCCTGATAGAGTAAATTTGATAGCGAGTCTGGAAATTTAGTCCGTCCCACACAGGAGCGAGCCGATGCGAAAGGATCGTCCACTTCCAATTCCTGCCCCATCTTATCGGAAAGAAGGCTGGAGTGCCGATCTGGTGAAATACTCCCAAACCATGTTTGATGTCTCTCTACTAATTCACTGTCGGCGGCCGCGGCAAAAACCTGTAGCAAATAATCCATCCCAACATTCCCCATCGATACGGGTGTGAACGCTCGCACGGTTTTCAATAATCCTCTTCTTAATAACGATGGTATCTTCTGATAAGCTCCGACAACTTTGTTGCCAATGTATGTCGGGTAACCAGCGAATATTTCATCGGCTCCTTCCCCGGAAAGTACTACTTTCACTTTCTTGCGAGCGAAATGAGACAAAAGCAAAGTCGGAATGGTGGATGCATCCCCTAAGGGCTCGTCGAATCCTTCCCCAACCATGCGGAGCCCATCCGCCAGGTCAGCTTCACTCAAGATCAACTCATTGAAACTGGCATCAAAATGCTGTGCTGTTCTTTGGGCGACCTGGGATTCGTCAAACGAGCGGTCTGTATGGCCTAAGGTGAATGCCTCGACTCCAGGTCCGACCTGATCGGACAAGTGCGCAAGTATGCTCGAGGAATCTATGCCGCCCGACAAAAATACCCCTACCGGTACGTCACTGCGGCGACGGTACGAAACAGCTTTGGCGATGCGACTGTCTAACTCCTCAGCGATTTCGTCAGCTTTTCGGGGTTTTGCGGAAGGTTGGTAATATTCGGAGAGGTCCCAGTAACGACAGATGTCGATTTGACCGTCTTTTAGAATCAACCGATGTCCAGCGGGCAGTTTTTTAATCTCCGCGATGGGGGAATAGGGTGCGGGAAAGTACCCATGTAGTAGGTAACGGCGTAAGGCGACCGGGTCAATTGCGCGAGGAACTTTGGGATGGGCTAACATCGCGCGTAGTTCCGAACCGAATACAAAGGTCTTTGAACAATGCCAATAATACAATGGTTTTTCGCCGCTACGGTCTCTGCCCAGCATAAGGCTTTGTTGCCGCTCGTCCCATATAGCGAAGGCAAACATGCCGTTTAGAAATTTCACCAGATCAGGTCCATGATCTTCCCACAAGTGGGGTAGTACCTCTGTGTCGACATGAGTGCGGAACGTGTGCCCTTTTTGCACCAACTCCGATTTTATTCCATCGCTGTTGTAAATTTCCGCGTTGGCCATCGACCATACAGTTTTATCCTCATTTGGAAACGGCGGTGAAGGTGCTTCTACGTCCATTATCCCCAGTCGGCGGAATGCAAACGAACAGGGCCCGTTATGAAAGTGACCCTTGCCATCTGGCCCGCGGTGGTGCAACGAGGACGCCATTTGATCCGTGATAGTAGGCGAATCGGAATTATCGCCACTGTAATCAATGACTCCTACAATTCCGCACATAAAAAGTAAGCGTCCGGCGAATTAATTGACCTGAGCTTTCCACTTATCCGGGGTAAGCTTGACCGCCTGGTGGTTGGTCATAGTCGGAAGCTTTTTGAGGATGTCGGTAAGGTAGGCCTGAGGTTCAATGCCGTGGCGTTTGCGCGATTCGATCAGGGTATAATTGATCGCTTCTCCCAGGGAGCCGCCCGCCAGGATGACCTGGCGGTCCTTCTGCAGTTGCTTATAGATCTCATCGAGGATGGGGCGACTTTGTTTACTACGCGTGGCTAAAATCTCTTCGGTAACTTCTTCTCCGATCTTCTCCCAGGCATCCGGGTCAGCCTGTACTTCCTCCGGAATGATTTCCTCCCGGATCGCTTCCAGGTGCTCGGGGATACGCGGCTGAGGATCGCCATCTTTTTTCTCCCGCCGGGTGTAACCGACTACTTCCTTCTTACATACTTCCTGTTCATGCCGTTCGGCCAGGGCCCGTTGCAATTGGTTATCGCTGATCGTTTCTGCCCGTTGGCCGCCGAAGAGTTGGCGCATCAGCTCTTTGATTTCCCACTGGAGTTTGCGAATGCGATGTTGGCATAGTTCGAGCTCCTGCTTTTGCTGTCGAGTCGTGCGTTCCAGCGCCGCATTGCGGCTTTGAAGTTGGCGCTGTCGATCGAGCGTAAGCATATTTAAATACAACCATAAGCGCCCTCTAATGGCCAGTTAAAAGATGCTTTAAACGCACTTTTTTACCTCTCCACCCACCAGCAAACAGGCCAGTTCTTTGGCGTTTAGCTTCTGGCCACCCCGTGGATGTTCCGGCCAGTAGAAACGCTTGTGATGTAAGCGGCGGGTGCCTACCCAAATCCCCCATTTATCCACACTGAGGAACTTCAATAGATTGCGACGGCGATTGCTAAACAGATACAGCACATCCTCATCGGGCTTGCCTATCAAGGCGCTCAGCCCTGGAGCTCCCTTGCGTAAATCTACCACGCCCCCCGCCACCATGACCATGGCCAGAACGGAAACCCAATAAAATTGCTCCAACTTCCAACATACAAAGGAGCATGTCGACCTGGGCCATGTGGGATTGAAACATAAACTGGATGCAGGTTGCGGTGAGGAAACAAATAGTTTCCGGTTTCGATCATTTCGCGTGCCACCAGGGCAAAGCGAGGCTCATCGAGCGCCGACAAGTCATAACTTCCCAGTCCAAGGATGAAAAGCAGGACCATTCCCAATAGAAGGCAGCTGTTTCGGAATCTATCTTCTTTCTTAAAAAGGGAAACGAACATGGATAAAAAGCGGGGAAATTGCATAGGTTAGCGAGTAGGCCTGAGTTGAATCACGAATTAGCCCGGTAGTGAGACATCCGGGTTAGGTTAAGTATCTAAAAGTTTTTCTGGTATTTGCGCAATTCCTCCCCATTTCCCGCATGCAGATTTCCATCATCTACTCATAAGATTGATTTGATCTATGGCAAAGACTCATGCCCGAATGGCGCCAGTTAATGGGGTTTATTGAGGGCATAAGGCATGGCGCCAGCCGGGGTCATGCCGTGGAAAAGTGATGCCTTCTGTAAATCTTTGCGGTGGGAAGGGGTCTACCGAGGAGCGGATGCGACGACACCTCAACGAGCATAGCGCAGTACCGAGCGCAGCGACACCTAACATAACATTCTTAAATCCTGCATTAACATGCAAGATTACAAGAAATGACCCCAACGGGTATCTCGTTGTACTCCATACACTTTTACAAGACAACCGACCCTGTAAGGCATAACTTTTTACGTCTTGACCCCTTCCTTTTCCGAGGTAGTCATACGTCCTAAACCTGCCTAAACTAAGCGCCATTCGACTCATGCCCAAAATTCGAAACGTGATCCTTACTCAGCCTGATTTCACTCCGCAGATCGGTGAAGAGGCAGGGTTCATTTTTGAACCGGAAGAGCTTATCGGCCGAAAACTCGTCACCCGCCAGGCCAGAGGCAGAGGAGTTACATATTTTTTCGATCTCAATGGCCTTGCCTGCGTCTTGCGACATTACTGGCGCGGTGGATTTATGCAAAGGATATCACCCGATGGATATCTCTGGCTGGGTCTTAAACGTAGCCGGTCCTATCGTGAATGGACCATTCTGGAAAAGCTGAGGAAAGTTGGATTGCCGGCGCCGCGTGCCGTGGCCCTGCGAATTTGCAGAGATGGATTGCTCTGCAGATCCGATATCGTGACCACTGAAATTGAAAACTCACAATCGCTTGGTAAACTGCTGCAGGTTAAAGATTTGGCCGTAGAGGATTGGAGGGAAATCGGCTGCCTGATTCGCAGGTACAATGAAAACGGAATTTTTCATCGGGACCTGAACGCCAACAATATACTCCTGGATGGATGCCAGGTCTATCTCATCGATTTTGACCGGGCTTGTCTACGTGGGGGAAGTTGGTGGAAATCCCGGGTAATGGAGCGATTGAAACGCTCCCTGGAAAAGCTCAGCCGGAATAATGAGGTTTTTTACTACACTGAAGATAACTGGAGATCGCTAATGTCCGGTTATGAATCGACCTGAATCCATCTGCATTCTCCGCTTATCGGCGCTCGGCGATGTCACCCATGTATTGCCGGTTGTTCACACCTTGAAAAAGCATTGGCCGGAAACCCGCATCACTTGGATTATTGGGCGTTTTGCCCACAAGATGGTCGGAGATCTGCCGGGGGTGGAATTTATCATTTTTGATAAGGGTAAAAAACTGGGCGCATATGCGGATTTAAAGAAGCAGCTAATTGGCAGGCGATTCGATGTATTACTCAGCATGCAAGTGGCATTGCGCGCTAACCTGATCATTCCCTTGGTATCTGCGAAACGCAAAATTGGCTTTGATAGAGCACGGTCCAAGGATTGCCATGGCTTATTTATTGGTGAAAGAATACCTCAGGTTGGCGGTCAGCACGTAGTGGATTCCTTTTTTGGTTTTCTCGAGACTGCCGGTTTGGCGGAGAAGCTATACGATTGGTCGGTGCCAGTTCCCGAAAGTGGGGAACTGTTTGCCGAGCAGCACATCGGTTCTGAGGGCAGGTATGTCATTATAAGTCCTTGTTCCAGTCATCCATTGAGAAATTGGCGAGCGGAGTTATATGGGGAAGTCGCCGATTATATTCAACAGAAGGGATTACGGGTAGTTTTGTGTGGCGGGCCAAGTGAAGAGGAAGCTGCGGTTGGCCGGGAGATCGAAAGGGGCATGAAAACAGAACCGCTTAATCTGATTGGAAAAGATACCCTCAAAGACTTTTTAGCCCTGATGAGCCGTGCCGACTTGCTGATAACTCCCGATTCGGGACCGGCGCATATGGCTAATTGTGTGAATCTACCCGTTTTAGGATTGTACGCGGCCAGCAATCCCAAACGGTCTGGTCCATATCAAAGC
Source organism: Opitutales bacterium (assembly GCA_965250065.1). GTDB lineage: Bacteria > Verrucomicrobiota > Verrucomicrobiia > Opitutales > UBA2995 > JAABVD01. The sequence continues at coordinate 2,028,165 of OZ252288.1, read as the reverse complement.
GTAGACCTTTGTGTGGATGCCTATGATCGGGCTTCCCGCAAATTTCTTAAGAGACCGGCGGCTGAAATCAAGTGGGGTAAAAAGATCGAATTCCCAGGGGTCATGGACCTGATTACTCCTGAGATGGTAATGGAAAAGCTGGATGTGATCCTTAAATATTGAGTCTCGGAGGAAGGGGGAAGTTCGCAAAGCTCACGAATTAGGAATTAGGACTTAGGAATTGGCTTTCGCCAAAGGCACAGGGGCACAAAGGGTGAGAAGAATTGGGGAAGGACTCTCGCAAAGAGCGCGAAGAGCGCAGAGAAGAGGAGAATGGTGAATTGAACATGGATAGACAGGATGGACAAGATAGGGAGGGGGAGAAGTTCGCAAAGCTCGCGAATTAGGAATTAGGAATGAAAATGCAGGGAGAATTGACCACGGATGACGCGGATGAGCACGGATGGGGAAAGGAGTGGTCCTGCCCACCACGCTCCGCCGGAAAAGAAATTATTTTTGTAACTACTCAGGTATCTTAAACAATCGTCCGCACGGATGTTTTATTGATAACCTATTACGAAACTGTAGGAGGGGGTTTATCCCCCGATTGCGGTGAGGCCATTTGGAAGATCGGGGGATAAACCCCCTCCTACAGTTCTCTCAAGCGCCATCCCAGGAAAGTTTTCTCCTTTCTTCTTATTATCCTTCTGCCTTCATCCTTTATCCTTGAAGCAAAGCCCAATTTCATTCTCATACTTTCCGACGATCTGGTGTGGTGTCCCAGAAATTCCTTCTAACAATACCGCAGCGATTTTTTCTGCCTTATCAAGGCGGCGTTCGCTTTGCAAACCAGGGCCTTCAGGCCCGTGCTGCGAAAAGCAGCCTTGCCAGGCCATTTATGGCACGCTCGTATTGTTGAAGTTATTTCTGGGACACCACACTAGGCTATGGAGACCTGAGTTGTTACTTATTTTTCAAATTTTATCCTGTTGCCGCAGGCATCCAGCCGCAAAGCGGCGTTGTAAAAATATTTCAAACAACGCTTCCTTTGGTCGGTTGATCCGCCTTCGCCAAGGGGCTACGGCGTGACAGGTCCGGCTACGCCGGAACAGGATCGCTTCGCGAACAGGAATTTTTTTCTGATTTTTCCTAAAAATCCCAGTTGCCGCCCCACAGCGTGGGGGGAGCGAACTCGATGCTGTTACCGGCGGGATCTCGGACGTAAATCGATTGACCACCTTCGCTCCATTCAACCACTTCCTCGATTTGAATGCCCATATCGATAAAGTGTCTTCTCCAGGCCTCAATTTCTTCGCGGCTCGCCGCAAAAGCGATATGCCCTTCGCCCCTGCATCCATGCGATGGCACCGCGCGGCTTTCCTCCGTACTTAATTTTGGATCGAAAATTAGCAGGGCGCTGCTTTGCAGGCGATAGACCAGAAACAATTCAGACTCCCGGTGTAGGGATAAACCCAATACCTGGCTGTAAAACCTTTTCGCCGCTATCAGGTCATCTGCATAGAGTACTGTTTCGAATATTCGATCTGCTTCCATGCCAATTGATAACGACGCTGCGCTTGATCCGGCTGCGCCGCAATAGCATTTTCGGGCATCGAGCTGATGCGCGGGTGAAGCTGGGTCGACACCCCGCAATGCCCGTCGGGGTCATGCCTTGCATTTTTGCAGCCATGCATAAATGCAAGGCTTGACCCCTTCCCTGAGAACGAGGCAAGGCTTGACCCCTTCCCTGAGAAATTCCCCGAAACAAGGTAGACCCCTTCCCCTGCTCTAAACGCTTTCCCGCCTTCTTCGAGTGCCGACTCTTGGCTTGCGCCCGGATTTTGCACTTTCAATAGTGAGTTGGGTATGGCGAACAAGATTTATACGCGCTCGGGCGATAAGGGAAAGACCGGATTGCTCAGTGGAGAACGAGTGGATAAGGACGACGTTCGCATTGAATGCAACGGTGATATCGATGAGGCGACCAGCATGATCGGTCTACTGAGGACCAAGATTCCGGCCGATCATGACTGGCAGGCCGGATTACAACGCATCCAGGTTGGGTTGATGAATGCCATGTCGCACATTGCGGTTTCCGAAAACGCTCCAAGGGAACACACCGTCCCGCTCCCGACTGAGGAGGCCGCATTTCTGGAAGTATGGATGGACAAAATTGAAGCGTCGTTGGCATCTCCATCCAAGTTCTTTTTGCTTCCCGGAGGGACTGAGGTAGCGGCAATTTGCCATGTAATACGCACCCAGGTACGCCGGGCGGAACGACGGTTGCATACGCTCAACAAGCAGGCGCCGATCGACCCAAGCATTCTTCAGATGGTGAACCGGTTATCGGATCTGTTTTATAAATTATCGCGTCAAGAGCTGGAGCGGAGTGGGGTTGATGAAGAGAAGTGGAGGATGTTTAAAAACCGGGACCAATGAGCCTGGCTCTTTGCATATTCATTGATGATTATTGAAGGTTTGATGATCCACAGGATGAATCGCTTTTCCTATATCCTGACCGTTAAGATTCTATACTGGCTAGCCGCTGGCGCGATGGCGTTTTCAGCCGGCTGTTCGAAAAAGGCCGATAAGGCTCTCGTTCTGAAAAAGGATTCGGAAGCGGCTCAATTTCCGGAGACGTTTCGTGCCGAATCGCTGGCATGGGCCAGTCCGAAGGTCTGCGCAGAATGCCATACCACCGCTCACGATGACTGGCTAAAGAGTCATCACGCCATCGCCAACCGGCTCATTAGTGCACCCGAAGAAACGGACGCTTTCTCCGTCGCAACGGTGACCGATGCGGGAGATGCACAATACCGACTGAGCGCACAAGACGGAAAGTTTACCATCGTAGAGCAAAATGCGCCGGTTGGAATGCCCCAGGGCCACGACTCACATGTTATCGGGGTAATTGGAGAGATACCCGTCCGGCAGTACCTGGTGCCAACCAACAAGGGGCGATTTCAGACGCACGCTTTGACCTGGGATCCGGTTAAGAAGGAATGGTTCAACGTATTTGGGGATGAAAAACGTCGTCCTACCGAGTGGGGTCACTGGACTCAACAAGGCATGAACTGGAACACCAATTGCGCCTGGTGTCACATGACGGATTTTCGCAAAAACTATTCCATTGAAGACGATACCTACCGCAGTACCTGGCTGGCTCAAAGTGTAAGTTGCGTGCAATGCCATGCCGGCATGAAAGAGCACGTGGAGGCTGCGAGATCGGGTCAGTACACAACCCGAACTAGCGAGCCCGATCTCCAGGTTGGCATGGAAAATTGTGCTACTTGCCACGCGCGGCGGGAGGAACTGACGGCGCACGAGTTTAAAGCGGGAGAAATTTTTTTTGATCATTATCGCCTTACCCTGCCGGATGCTCCCGGGGCTTATTTTGCCGATGGTCAGGCCCGGGAAGAGGACTACGTGTACGCCTCTTTCCTGATGAGTAGAATGGCCGACAAAGGGGTGACCTGCATGGATTGTCACAACCCCCATTCCGGCCAGACAACCTTGCCGGTCGAAAACAATACACTTTGCATGCGGTGCCATGCCACCGGACAGAATGAAGCAGCGGTCATCGATCCGGTGGAGCATAGTCACCATAGCGTCCAGAGCCCGGGCAGTAGTTGCGTGGCTTGCCACATGCCGGAAAGGGCCTACATGCAAAGAGACTGGCGAAAGGACCACGGATTTATCAGCCCCGATCCGCAGCTCACGATGGATCTGGGTATTCCCAACGCCTGCAATAGTTGCCATGATGACCAATCAACGGAGTGGGCCAACGCCCATGTAAACACTTGGTATGGAACCTCCGATCGGCGCAAGCACGTGCAGAAGCGAGCAAGGGCTCTGACTCAGGCTCATGCAGGGGATCCTGAAAGTTTAGGCATCCTCAAGGAATTGATCTCCTCCGAGGAGAATGTATATTGGAAATCGACCTGGATGCGGCTGCTCCTGCCCTTTTCAAGCGATGATTCGGTCAAGGACCTGGCCACGGAAGCTCTGGAAGATGAGTCGCCGATTTTGCGCGAATCTGCACTCGGAGTATTAGCGCAGAGGCAGGATCAGCTCGAAGCGGTTCAGGCTGCTCTTGGGGATGATTCCCGCCTGGTCCGCAACCGGGCAGCGGAAGCTTTGCTGCCCCGGTTCGACCCCTCGGTAGCAGCTTTTCAGGAATGGAAGGCTTACGCCGAGATGAGCGCCGATCGTCCCGGGGGCGCCCTTCGGCGGGCGGAGCTCGCGGTGATACAGGGCGATATTCCACTGGTTAAGCAACTGGTTGAGCAGGCGGTGTCTTTCGACCGGGAAAACGCTTATCTTTATTATGACGCGGCAATTTTGCTGGATCGGGTGGGGGATGTGAACGGAGCCCTCAACTTATTGACTGCGGCCCGGCGCATGGCCCCAGATCTGGCCATTCTGCCTTATTCGCAAGGTTTGTTGTATGCGGAAAAAAGGGATTACATGGCAGCGGAAAAAGCATTATCCGACGCAGTGGGACTGGATCCCGGGCAAGCTCGCTGGTGGTATAACTTGGCCATGATTTATGAGTACATGCGCGAACCAGCCAAAACGTATGGCTGCATAAATCGCGCCATCGAACTGGATCCCGAAAACACGGACTTCCTCATATACCGGGAGCGGATTCGCGCTTCGCAACGACCGTCGCAAACTCCGTGAACTATTCCCTTTTTCCGAACCGGGCTATGAGGAAGCTATGAATTTATTGCATTTTTTGGCAGTCATCCTCGGAACCATTGCCGTGGTTTTTTTGTTACTGATCGCTTTTCTGTATTTTAATCAGAGCAATATGCTCTATTTCCCCCAGCCGTTCAGCCGGTCTTGGCATCATGTCATAGAAAACCAAACCTTTGAAAAGACATTCCAGCGAAACGGCATCCAACTGCATGGGTGGCTGATTAATCCGCAAAAAGATAGCCTGATAATCTACTACGGTGGAAATGGCGAAGAAGTGTCGCATACCGTCGACCCTTTTCGGCGATTTAAAGATTACGCGGTCCTTTTGATGAACTATCGGGGCTATGGCGAAAGCCAGGGTTCGCCGTCGGAAAAGCATCTGGTCGGTGATGCTTTGGCGCTATTCGATGAAATGAAGGGGAGCTATAAAACCATAATTTTGTTTGGACGCAGTCTGGGAACGGGAATAGCCGTTCAAGTAGCCAGTAAAAGAACGGTCCATTCGCTGGTTCTGGTGACCCCTTATGACAGCATCGTTGCGCTTGGAAAGAGCCTGTATCCATTTGCACCGGTATCTCTCCTGGCCAAGGACCGGTATGATTCAGTTGAGGCCTGTAGGGGAGTTACATCCCGGGCTCTTTTCCTGCTGGCTGAGATGGATGAAGTTATTCCAAATCGCCACGGCATTAATTTGGCCGATCAATGGGAGGGGGATCACCAAGTGATTACGATTGCGGGATCAATGCATAATACGATTGATAATTTTCCAGACTACTGGAACAGCATCGATAAGTTTCTCGGAAACGGCAGGTAAAGGTGGGTGAATGCATGCGGATAATCTTCCCGTAAAATAGCACGAGAAATAGTTAAACGGCTTGCGGGCTTTGCCTAGAGTGGAATTAAGAATTGAAGCCAGGGATTTAAGGGAAAATATTATCAGCTCGTGAGTAACCGTCACAACAACTTCCTTTTTATACTTTCCGATCAACATAATAAGGAATTTTCAGGTCGCCGGAATCCCGTATTTCACACCCCGAATTTGGATGGTTTGGCTGAACGCGGAACTGAGTTTGACAGAGCCTATACCAACTGCCCCATATGTGTGCCGGCGCGGGCCAGCATGGCGACGGGACGTTATGTGCACGAGATTGGAAACTGGGACAATGCGCATCCTTATCATGGCGAAAACGAGAGCTGGCACCACGTTCTGCGGAAAAAGGGTGTGGACGTTTCCGTCATTGGGAAGTTGCACTTCCGCAGTAGGGAGGATGACAATGGATTTTCCGAGGAAATCGATACCTTGCACGTTTTTGAAGGGGGAGACTTGCAGGGATGTATTCGGGACCAGCGTGCCGGAGTCAGGCATAAACGTGGTGAGATTTTGTCCGCCGGTTCCGGAAATTCCAGCTACCTCGAATACGATGCCCGCATTGCCGAGCAAGCGGTGGATTGGTTGAGGGCACGGGTTGAACAGCAAGGTGAAAAGCCTTGGTTGTTATGGGTATCCTTCGTGTGTCCGCATCCGCCCTACCTGGCTCCGGAGAAATGGTTTAACTTCTATGCGGAAAGGGATCTGCCCGAGCCGCCTCAACAAAATCCCAAGGAGTGGAACCCGCACCCGGCTTTGCAGCTTTTGCGGTATCATCAAGACCAGGAGCAACCTTTTTCTGCGGGAGAAATTGCCCGAATGAACCGGGCTTATGCAGCGAGTATATCCAACCTCGATGAGAATATCGGAAAAGTGCTCTCTGCCTTTGACGAACTGGGCTTACGGGAATCTACCAATGTAATTTATACCACCGATCATGGTGAGAGCCGGGGATCGCGCGGGTTGTTTGGTAAATTTACCATGTATGAGGAATCGTGTGCTCTTCCCTTTATTGCAGTTGGGCCCGATTACCCGACGGGCCGGAAAACCGACATTCCAATATCACTGGTGGATCTGTTCCCCACTTTTTTGAACAATTTTGGCATTGAGCGGGATGATGAAGATGGCCGTCCCGGATCGGCCTTGCTCGACCTGCTGGACAAACCGCCGGAAAAGCGGCATGTATTTAGTGAATATCATGCCCTGCATTTTCACCATGCGGTGTATATGATTTGTGACCATCGTTTTAAATATATTCACTACCATAATTCACAACCCGAAATGTACGATCTCGAGACGGATCCCGCAGAAAACCATAATCTATGGAAAAACCCGGATTTTGAAGCATTGGGGCGGCAGATGCGGGAGGTCCTCTATTCAATCGTCGATCCCGCCGAGGTAGATTTGCGAGCAAAGGTCGATCAAGCTCGCAAGATTGAGGAGCACGGTGGTGTGGAGGTGATCAAGGAACGCGGCCATTTCCATAATTCTCCCACTCCGGGAGAAGAGGCTCGGTTTGTCAAAAACTAAGTTAAGCGCGTTTCCGATGATTTCCGAAGCATTGCCGACGTCGGGGTCATTCCTTGCACGTCCGTCGGGGTCATGCCTTTCATTTTTGCAGCCATGCCAAAATGCAAGGCTTGACCCGAATGGCGCTTAGTTAAGTGACTTTTCGAACATTTGACTACCTCGGAAAAGGAAGGGGTCAAGACGTAAAAAGTTATGCCTTACAGGGTCGGTCGTCTTGTAAAAGTGTATGAAGTACAACGAAATACAGTTTTTAAGACCTGACCCTCTTCTTCCCAAAGGCATCACTTTTCAACGGCATGACCCCGGCTGGCGCCATACCTTATGCCCTCAAAAACCCCTTAACTAAGCGCCATTGAGGCTTGACCCCTTTTGAACACTAGTTTTTCTATGAATCGGCTTTTGTCTTTCTCAGGCCAGTTACGCGATCGCCTTCCTTCCACTCTCCTCGTTTCTTGAGAAGTTCAACGCGCTCATACCGTTTGAGGACGGTTCGATTTTTTTTTCTGGAAGTGCCGGCGTTTCTAAAGGTGTTATGCTGAGACATATCTCTGATTGGGTTTGAAGCGGGCAAAGGTGAGTCGTTTTCTCGGTCCTTTCAAGTAGATTTTTTCTAAAATTGTGCTGGAATCGGGCGCTAATCAGGTTGATTTACCTCCGAGGAGGATTCAGCCCACTTATGGTACTTAACTCCTACATCCGTGAGATTTGCCACGGTCCACTGAGGTACTCGGTAGGGATGATGTTGATGGATCAGCTTATTAAGCGCATCGGCATTTTTCTTCAATACCTTAAGGGTGAGGCGAAATTCGCTCGATTTTTCCACGGATCCTTCCCACCGGTAGACCGAAGTTATCGGGCCCTCGATTTGTACACAGGCAGCCAGGCCACTTTCTACGGCCAGGCGAGCCAATGTTTCGGCTTGTTCCCGGGTTTCTGTCGTCGTCCAGGCAATATTCATAAATCGATACAAGTTGATACTAGCCCGCCATGAATGGCCTGGCAAGGCTGCTTTTCGCAGCACGGGCCTAAAGGCCCTTGTGCGTAACCTCCTAAACGAGGACGACCTTATCCTCGTGGTGGCGAATCCCGATGGAACCATTCCCGTGACCCGCATTCCTGCGGAGCGTAGGTTCCAATTACGCGCTACGCTCCGTTATTAATAAAATACAGATAACAACTCAGGTCTCCATAGCCTAGATCGTGGGAAAGTATGAGAATGAAATTGGGCTTTGCTTCAAGGATAAAGGATGAAGGCAGAAGGATAATAATAAGAAACGAGAAAATTTTCATGGGATGATGATTGAGAGAACTGTAGGAGGGGGTTTATCCCCCGATTGCGGTGAGGCCATTTGGAAGATCGGGGGATAAACCCCCTCCTACAGTTTCGTAATAGGTTATCAATAAAACATCCATGCGGACGATTGTTTAAGATACCTGAGTAGTTACAAATACAGATGCTTTCAACCAAGCCGGGATTTCGTTTGAACGGAATCCCGGCTCAGCTATATTTTAATTTTACGCATTTCAATCCCATGATTCGAACCATCCTTTTTCTTACTTCGCTTTTCGCCCTTTCACTGGGTACCCTGACTGCCCAAAAGCCCAACGTCCTCTTCCTCGCCATTGATGACCAGAACGACTGGATTGGCTGCATGGATTCCCATCCCATGGTAAAAACGCCTCACATGGACCAGTTGGCCGCCCGCGGAACCCTATTTACAAACGCCCATACCCAGTCCCCTTTGTGCAATCCGTCCCGCACCAGCCTCATGGTGGGTCTCCGGCCCAGTACGACCGGAATCCACGCCCTCCGGCCCTGGTTCAGAGATGTGCCGCAATGGGCGGACCTCGTTTCACTCCCCCAACACTTTGCCAACAACGGTTACCAGACCTACAGCAATGGAAAGATCTATCACGGCATTCGCTCGCAACCAGCCGATATGGACAATCCCGAATTCCAGCACTGGGGCTCACGCGGTGGCGTAGGCTCCAGGCCGCCCGCAAAACTCATCCCCAAAACCCCCTTCGGTAATCACCCGCTCATGGATTGGGGCGTTTGGCCGGATGACAATGACGATTCGAAAAAAGGAGACTACGACGTTGCCTCTCAGGCCATCGGCATGCTTGAGAATATGCCTAGTGATAAACCCTTCTTCCTGGCGGCAGGATTTTTCCTGCCCCACGTGCCCTGCTACGCCACGCAAAAGTGGTTCGACCTTTATCCCAATGACGCTTCGGTGCTTCCCAAAATGCCCAAGGACGACCGCGACGACACGCCCCGGTCATCCTGGTGGATCCATTGGAGCCTCCCCGAGCCGCGGCAAAAGTGGATCGAGGAAAACGACCAGGCCATCAACTTGGTCCGTTCCTACATGGCATCGACCAGCTTTGTCGACAGCCAGATCGGCCGCATCCTCGAAGCTCTCGAAAAATCAGGGCACAAGGACGATACCATTGTGGTAGTTTGGAGCGACCACGGTTACCACCTGGGTGAAAAGCTCATTACGGGAAAAAATACACTCTGGGCGCGCTCCACCCGCATCCCGCTGATTTTTACCGGGCCTGGAATAACGGGCGGCCAACGCTGTAACCGACCGGCTGAACTGCTCGACATATACCCCACGCTGGTGGACCTTTGCGGCCTGCCGGAGCTGGATCACCTCGAAGGGCTCAGCCTTGTGCCCCAGTTGACGAATGCCAATGCCTCGCGTAAACGCCCCGCCATCACCTCTCATAACCAGGGCAATTTTTCCATCGTATCGGAAAAGTGGCGCTATATCCACTATGTGGACGGGGCAGAAGAGCTATACGACCTGGTCAACGATCCTCACGAATGGACGAATCTCGCCGGTAAACGCACCGGGGTCTTGAAATCCATGCGAAAATGGCTGCCCAAAATCGATAACGGTCCGGTGCCCGGTAGTTCCCACCGGGTGCTGACTTATTACCAGGGTGTCCCGGTCTGGCAAGGAAAACCCATCGGTGAAGACGACCCGATTCCCCATGACAATCCTTGAGATCGACCATCGGGTAAACCCTTTCGGAAGAATTACGCCTCTACCCACCGTTGCATACTGGCGCCAGCCCCTGGCAGATCGCATGGCCCCGTTTGAAAAAGAGATCTACGAGAATGGCCCTAACCCGCATGTCTCACAAATTTTCTACTGCGCTCCGAAATGTCGGCATTGGTGCGGCCCTCGTTGGATTCGCGACTTTGCAGGGTGTCGACCCGGCTTCACCCGCAAATCTGCTCGATGCCCGCACCAGCACTCGACCTTCGTTCGCTCGCCACGAATTTGGCGGGGTGTCGGCCTGTGGCCTCGGTAGTGAGACATGCGGGCTAAGTTAAGCACGTTTCCGAAGATTTCCGAAGCATTTGTGATGTCGGGGTCATTCCTTGCAATCTTGACGAAGCTTGCGTTGTCAACTGATGGCTTCGCGTGTCGCCTTCGGCTCGAAACAAGGTTTGACCCCTTTGGACAGAAGTCAGATCTACGAGTTTGCCTTGCCTTAGGGCAATTTATGGGTCTGGCCTGAGGTCGTCCAGCGCGAGTTTCAGCTCATTTTTGATTTGGTTTTCCTGGTCTCTAATTTGCAGACGGATGTGTGGATCTGGAGATTTCCAATCGATTTTAATCAGCCCAAATCCCTTTTGGTTGAAGACTTGGCCGATCCGGTAGCGGTTGGGTTCTCCGGGAAATGAGGACCAGGGGTGGGTGAGTCCGCTGCTGGTTATATCCACTAAAGGGTAGGGTGTATCATCGTCGTCCTTTATGGATATCTCATGGATGTGGCGATCACCACTGAGGAACAGGACCCCGGAAATTTTGTTCTGGTGGATAAAGTTCAGGAGCCGGTTGCGCGACTTGGGAAAATTGGCCCATTTTTCATGGCGGTGTTCCTCGGACAAAAATTGTATACCGGAAACGATCAGATTGAGCTGGGCACGGCTGTTTAAGAGTTCGGATTCCAGCCATTGCCATTGCTCCGCGCCAAGCAGATCACCATCCGGTCCCGGAAGATCGGCATGGTAACGATTGTCGAGCAACAGTATTTTTACCTGATTACCCGCTGGTCCGAAATTGTAACTGGTGTAAATACCTTGCCGATGCCGGCGTAAACTTTCCCTAGGTTCATCCAGAAAATCCAGCAACAATTGTTGGGAAGCAGCTTTGGTTTGAAACCACTTGCCGGAATTATTTTCCCCATAATCGTGGTCGTCCCAAATGCCAACTATGGGTATGGCATCTCTGAATTCTTGATAGTCCTTTTGGCTGAGTTGCTTTTCATAGGTCTGGCTGAGGATCGCTTCATCGGGACTATCGCCGTAGACATTGTCACCGCCCCAGATCCACAGGTCGGGCTTCGCTTGCAATATCGCCTTCCACATGGGTTGGGGTAGAGTCTCCCGGTTGCAGGAACCGAAGGCTATGGTCGTCAGTGGGCGACTGTATTCACGGGGGTAAAAAGCGCTAAGCGACGGCAGTAGGATGAGGAGGGAAAAGAAAACAATGAGTTGCGGACAAGAATGCCTTTGCATGGTTGGGAATATGTGTTTTAATAAGAGCACCTAACTTTCTCGCGACTATGCAAATTAATCAACTCAATCATACAGCCATCCATGTAAAGAACCTCAAACGGAGTGTCGCATTCTATCGGGACGTGCTGAAACTCGAACAGATCGGGCGGCCCGACTTTGATTTTAATGGCGCCTGGTTTCAAACCGGTCCCGGCCAAGAACTCCATCTCATCGTATCACGCACCAGGAAAACGGTACCTTCAGAACGCCACACCGCCTACCGAGTTGCGGATATGGCCGCTGCCCAGGCCCACCTGAATAAGATGAACGTCGCCTATATGGGACCCAAGCATCGTCCGGACGGTCCACTACAATTGTTTTTGTACGATCCGGATGACCACGTAATCGAGTTGACTGAGTTGGATGCTTAACCCGGGTTTGGACGGTTGTGCAGGCCGTTTACTTTCAAGGGTTTCAAGCCAAAGCCGATTCCACGCTCGCTTTCATCTTGGACAGTCCGGTTTTGGCCACCTCGAGTGCGTCCTGTTCCCAGTAGGTTGGGTTAAAGAGTTCCAGGGATAATACCATCCTTGGATTGATGGCGGCCAGATCCTGAAATATCTTATCCAGTGGGGCCACACCATCACCTGGGTATACGCGGTCCTTATCCGCGATGGTTTCCCTGGGTGGATGGGCCGGAAAGTCGTTGATGTGGAAGGCTGGCACGCTGGATTGACCGAGCATTCTCAGGCCGGTGTAATCCGATCCCCCTTTGTAAATGTGATAAACATCCGGCAAGAGGCAAGCATCTGGATGTCCACTTTCGATGGCCACGAATACGGCCTGGCCCAACCGGTGCAGGTTTTTGGAAAATCCCCATACTTCCACCATTGGGGTAACGCCCATTTTTTCACCGAGTTCCAGCAGTGCTCGGTAGCGTTTGGCAGCTTGCAAGAGATCGAGCCCTGCCTCCTTGGTAGCTCCGGCCGGTGGTGCCGCGATGCGCTTTCCGCCAATTTGTGCCAGCAAATCCATGTCGTTCTTGGCCTCCTCGAGGCCCGCAGCCCGTTCCTGTGGATCATCGACGATCCATTTGGCAAAGCCGATGGCGCTTTCGACGGTCAGCCCCAGGTCCCCGATCCTGGCGTCCAGCTCCTTAAGTGTTCCACCTCCCTCCAAGTAGGCGCGAATCGTCCGGATCCACGGTTCAATAGCCTCGTATCCCGCTTGGGCCGCGACTTCAATCTCTTTGATCAATCCCAGGTTTTGTCCACGAATGGTGCTGGTATTGAGGCAATACTTAAACTTGGCCGAGCTCATGGTTTTGCTTTCGGGGTTGGCACATCCGGTCGTATTCAATACGCCGGCGCCGAAGGTGGCGCCGGCTACGGTGGTAATAAATTTTCGCCGTGAAGTTGGTTCCATCATAAAATGTTAGAATAGCATACCTTTAGCCCCATCCATAATCCCCGGGGAGCGGTCATTTGGCCTTGCTGCGCATATCGTCGTAGATCTGGAAATGCTGCATCATTTTCCGGGCTTCTTCAATTCTTTTTGCATTACGCTCTTCCGGTATTGAAAGGTTAAATTTTACGCGAGGCAAGGTTGCCAGAATGCTTTTGGGGCGTGCCTGCGCATTGTCGCCAGCGATGGTCCTTATGGCATCGGCAAAAGCAGTTTGACGATCCTGGTCTGTCGGCAAATCCAGAAACAGCGCCAGGAATTCCAGTAATCGTGGGTGCAACGTCACGTCGGCGCCTCCCAAAAAATTCCAGAAGGCGCCCGTTTGGGCGGTTCTGGCGAAGGTTCGCCATTTTAGAACATCATATTGTCCCACTGGTTGGATAAAGACCATGGGCAAATTTGGTAAGGGCGCTCCGGTTTCCCCAACGTTTTTGGGAAGTATTGTTGGGTATTTTAACCAGGGAAGGGCCAGGGCAGTGAAGAGAAATCTATCCCGATAGGAACTTTGATTCACTTCCGGTATGGCAACGTGTGGATAGAGGACAATTTTTGCGGGAAAACTTCTTTTGTTGAGGAGCGCGAGTATACGGTTTTGTCGATCCATCCAGTTCAGCGCATCGGCCCAGGGCTCAAAGTCTTCCAAGGCATAATTGTCATAATTCCAAAAGCTCCCTACCAGAGATTTCCACTCCTCGGGATTTCTCAGGAATTGATCGGAAGCGTTGGCATATATGTTCAAGAGTTCCCTGAACGTATCGACGCGCTTGGGTTCGTCCTTATGGGAAAGGGTTGTGGCCAGGAGAGCTTGAGCAATGGGGCGGTCGCTCTTCTGAAGTGTTCTGAAATAAATCAAACCCTGATATTGGGGGTCTTGTTTAAATGCCGTCTGAATTTCCCCGATACACGTTTGGCAGCTAAGTTTGTAAACGTGGACGACGTCGCGATCATCAGGTCTGGCCAGCCAGCTAAAGGAATCCTCTATCAGTTCATCGGTGGTGAATGAAAATGACTTCTCTTGTTGTGCAGGGGACGCAAGTGGAATCAGGGTCAAAAATACCAGCCAGCTTCTCCCGAGATTTCTCCCCAATTGTCTACTCAAATCCATAGCCTGAAAAACTCCTGAATAATTTAAATCGATTCGTAACAACTCAGGTCTCCATAGCCTAGCCCGCATTTCTCACAAATTTATATGGGATGGTGATTGAGAGAACTGTAGGAGGGGGTTTATCCCCCGATTGCGGTGAGGCCATTTGGAAGATCGGGGGATAAACCCCCTCCTACAGTTTCGTAATATGTTATCACATTCATGCGGACGATTATTTAAGATACCTGAGTAGTTACATCGATTCAATATTATTGTTCCAGGCGCCGGTTAGTCCGCATATGTCTAGCCCGGAGGTCGAGCGCTGGCGCCGGCATAGGAAGTGAGAAGGGGTCAGGCATTTATTTTCAACATGGAGACATGTCAAAAATCAACGACTGACCCCGACGGCGCCTCTTACCACCCAACAAGCCGTCAAAAAAAGGGTTGCCCTGACCCATGGCAAAAAGAAAAACTACAAGCCTGTATGTACGCCCGCTTTGCCAAGCGATTATTCACTAAACAGGCGATTGAAGCCTGGTTTGAACACTTGGCCTTGGAGTGGGAAAACCAGTTTTCTACCCATGAGCTGGAAGCCGGCCGTTTGTTGTATCGGCGGGGGCAAATCAGGGAAGTGGAGTTGGCCCAAGAAGATGCCATTATCCACTGTAAACTGAACCAGAAGGAGTGTTATGCACTCATTGATTGGCGCAATGGGGAATTCGAGGTCAGGTCTTCCAGTCTTAAGCGGTTTTTGGGCCGTGCCATCGCGGTGGCCGGATTTTACGAAATCGAGGAAATTGTGGCTGAGGAAATCTCGCCTGTTCCGGATTTTTTGGAAGCGGGCCCAGTGGATGGGGAGGAGAATAACCGCAACCCTGCCGAGGAGGCCGGCCAGCACAAAGTATTTGAAGTTGCCCGGCCACTCGGTCTTTGGTTGGAATTGGACTATAAGGGCTTGACGCTCACCGCACGCTGGGAAAATGAGGATGGATCCCATACCACAGCGCTAAAAGCGCCCCCCAAAAACCGATTTCCCAATCGCAGGGAACGCGAGCAGGTCATTCGCCTGGCAGGCCTGGCGCACCGGAGCGGTTTTCAGTTTGTAAAAAGCCAGGCTGTATACCGGTTGCGAAGCCTGGAAATGGTTCCCTATTTTATTTCCAAAACCCTGAATGGTTGGCGGCAACATTTCAAAATCGGAATGGATTCCGCCATGGAAAAGAGGGCCAAGGTGTTGCGGAAAGTGGATGTCGAGGTCGTCGCAGAAAGTCTGGAGAATTTTCAGACCCATTTTCACTGGAAATTTTCTGTCGGAGGCAGACACCTTGCCGAGGAAGATCGCCAAAAGCTGTTAATCAAAGGCCAGATGGTTCACTTTGTGCCCAATATCGGTATTGTGCGCATCGGACAACCGCAGAGAAAAATCCTGCGCGAGTTTAAAGAAAGCCTGTCAATTTTGACTGAAGGAGAATTTCCCCGCTACTTATTGTTATCTCTCTTCGGGCGGAAGTACCTCAAAGTATCGGTATCCGAGGAGTTATCTCTTTGGCGAAAGCAATTGAAGGTGTCGGGCAACTCGATAGGCGACGAGGAACTCCCCGGGTTCCTCCGAGATTATCAACGCCACGGAGTTCGATGGTTTGCCCACCTTTGCGATGTCGATTGCCACGGTTTGTTGGCCGATGAAATGGGATTGGGTAAAACCCTCCAATTGGCCACTTTGATAAAAAAACGTCCTGGCAAGGGTTTACCTCACCTCATCGTTTGCCCCGCCAGTGTAGTGCCGGTTTGGCAATCGGAATTTGACCGTTGGTTCCCGGGAACGGAAATCGAGGTTTTGCGCAACGGTAACGATTTTCGGGAAAATTCGGGGGCCAAGATCTGGTTGGCTAGTTACACACAATTGAGACTTCACAAACACCTGCTGACGGAAATCGAATTTGGCTATGCCGTTCTGGATGAGGCTCAGTCAATTAAGAATCCTGATGCGAAAACCAGCCAGGCTTGTTATGCGGTTAGAGCAAAACACCGCATGGCGTTGACCGGCACGCCTCTGGAGAATCGCCAACAGGATCTTTGGTCCATATTCCGTTTTCTCATGCCGGGCATGTTGGGCAGCCGCCGTGGCTTTGCAGACAATATAACGGGTGATCCACAAAGTTTTTTAAAGAGGCTCAACAAACAATTGGCGCCCTTTGTACTGCGCCGGACCAAAAAGGAAGTGGCCAAGGAACTGCCGGAAAAAATTGAGGCCCCTTTGTTGTGTCCCATGACCGAGCTGCAAAAAACGCAATATGCCGCCCTGACTTCGGAGGGCATAAAAAATCTGGGCAACGACATAGACCAAATCCTGCGAGAAAAGAATTTCAATCTGCTGGCCCTGTTGACCCGGCTCAGGCAAGTGTGCTGCGATCCCGGTCTGCTTCCCTGGCAGACGACGGGCATTGAACACAGTGGAAAAATCAACACCCTGTTGGAGCGCCTGAACGACGTCCTTGGCAGTGGTCATAAAGTGGTGGTTTTCAGTCAGTTTGTCACATTTCTCGATCGCATCAAGGAAGCCCTTAAAATGGAACTGCCCGAATATGAGGTGTTCGAACTGCGGGGAAGCACGAGAAACCGGGATAAGCCGGTTGCGGAGTTTCAAAATCACCAGAAGGCGGCCGTAATGCTAGTCAGTCTCAAGGCAGGGGGAACCGGCATCACATTACACGCAGCCGATTATGTGTTTTTGATGGACCCCTGGTGGAACCCGGCGGTGGAAGACCAAGCCATCGATCGGGTTCACCGAATAGGCCAGGACAAAACCGTTTTTGTCTATCGTCTCGTGACCCAAGGTACCATTGAGGAGCGAATTATGGACTTAAAGGAGTCCAAAAGAGCCCTGTTTGACCAGGTGATCGGCAGTCTCAATGAGATATCCGATTTCAAGTCTTACTTCCACAAATTGAGCGATTTGATCTCGATCTCGTCTTCCTAGTGTGCATGTCTCACCAAATTCGTAGCGAGCGAACGAAGGTCGAGTGCTGGTGCGGGCATCGAGCTGATGCGCGGGTGAAGCAGGGTTTAAATCCTGCAATGCACGTCGGGGTCATGCCTTGCATTTTTGCAGCCATGCCAAAATGCAAGGCTTGACCCCTTCCCTGAGAAATTCCCCGATTCAAGGTTTGACCCCTTCCTCCGCGACCCGGTTAAGTAATTTGGGTGGTGCTCGAACTTTACCACGAAGAAGGATTCAGGTCGATGAAAAGCGATGCCTTGCAGGGTCAGTCGTCTTTGAGAAGTGTATGTAGAGCCTATCCCAGAACCCGGGATTTGAAAACGAGTAGGGAGTGCAGGGCCTAAATTTTCTCAGCTACGCTCGATTCGAGCCTTGCTGCGTCTTTCAAACTCACCTGGATTCAATATATCCAGCTTAATGCGGGATTTCGGGCATGCGGCGGCCTTACCACTGCTGGCAGGTTCAGTTTTGATGAGAAGGCCGCGGGACTCTCGGCGTTAAAGCTGGACGAAGCAAACTTTGAAAGGTTACCGTATCAGTAGAATAAGTTTCATTATTTTTATTCATACCAAAGTCGTGTTTCTTGGAAAAGGTAGGGCTCGATCGCCGAGCGAGCCGTTGTGCTAGCGGCGGTTTTGGCAAAACCGCCCTACCCCTAAAGCCTGATGTATAGAGACTCTATTTAGGGTGAATCGAGGATTTTCACCTCCTTTCGCCCGATTTTTTTTAGTCTAATACCTTGTCCCTCAATGGCTTAAGCGTCTGGGATAGGCTCTATGTAGTGCAACGAAATACGTTTCTGAAGACCTGACCCTTTTCTCCCACATTATGAGATATTTGGGCTGGATTTTTGACGCTTTTTACAAAATCGGCACAAAAAGTTGGTTTACATGTATTTTTGCATGCGCAAACTGTTTGGTTATCCAACTTTAACAAATTCTGGATCCACTACCTCCCACCATCGCTAAGCTGAGGTCCTTACTTGAAGTTTAGGAGAAAATATAACTGCCATTTCACGACGCATTTAAAGCCCATTTTACATGAAACGCTTTTTTCATAGCGAACTGGAAGACTTTCAAAACAGCCTTATACTGATGGGTCAGAAAGCGATCGAAGTTACGCGCAAGGCCTGCAAGGCCATCCTGGAATTAGATCCCCAATTAGCCAGAGAGGTGATCAAGGCCGATGATGTCCTCGATGATCTCGAAATCACCATCGATTCAGAAGCTATACGCTACATCAGCCTGCGTGCTCCCGTAGCAAGCGACCTGCGCCTGTTGATGATCGGAACTAAAGTATCCCATGATCTCGAACGGGTAGGGGACGAAGCATGCGGGATTGCCAAACGTGTCATTCGCATCAGTCGCGTCGCCGCCCCCAACATGGATCAAGAGTTTCCCGATATGATCACTTTAACGATCGGTATGCTCAATGATGCGATCAATTGCTTTCTGGGGGGAGATGCGGAATTGGCTGAGGAAATAATTAGAAGAGATCGGTTGGTGGATGAATTAAACTACAATATTTACCACAATATGACCCGCCAGATCATGAAAGATCCCCAGGCCACGGTGGAGTCGCTGGAGTGCATGTTTATCGCAAAATCCCTCGAGCGAATTGCCGACCATGCCTGTAATGTGGCAGAGGAAGTCGTCTCCCTCTTTCGGGGGGAAGATATCCGCCACTCCCCCGAGATTAAAGCGTTCAAAACGAAAGACAGAATCTATTAACCCGCATGTCCCATCGTGGCATGGGGGAGAACTGAAAATCCCAGGCTGAGGGTGGGTCAACCTCCACCTTCATTGATGGCATTAATTTCCTGCTCGGCTTTCAGGCGCCGTCTTTCATAGTCTTCGATGGCCTTTGCCCGGGCGACAGCTTCTTCCCGTTCTTTGCGAATCCGGGTGAGTTCGGCCTCGGCAGCTTCTGCCCGTTGTTTGGCCGCCAGCACCTCTGTATCTTCGATATTCGATCCGAGGAGGATTTGACGCTGGCGTTCCGCTTCCCGTTCCGCCCGCTCTTGCCGTGCACGGGCAATTTCCATTTGAGTTTCGTAATAGCGCATATCCGCAACACGCTTGTCTTCAGCATCTCCAATCGCGCCTCCTACCACGGCCCCGGCGATTGCACCTACGACCGCTCCTTCACCTGCATCATCACTTTGGTTGCCGACAATGGCCCCAAGTACTGCCCCGGTGGTCGCCCCCCAGGCCGCCCCTTCCTGTGCGGAGGGCCCGCTTTCGCAACCAGTGAAGGAAATTAAGGTTCCTGTGCCGACTAATAACGCTAAAACAATTTTAAATTTCATGGTTCTCTACTTGTTGGTCATTATAATAACCCCAACAAGCAGGATGAGTTCCACTGGTGGTTCATTTTATTTCGCACAGATTTACTCGAGCGAAGAAAGGGACCCATTCTCGTCGGGATATTGCTCCCTTAAGACAAGACAATCCCCATATTCCTGGAGAAAACGATTGAATTCCTCTGCCCGGTTGGTTGGCTTCCAACCTTCCAAGTCCAAATCCTCCCGTGGAAATACCCGCCGACCAGATTCCATTTGCCCGGCCGATTCCCGATCTGCCGCACGCCGTTTCCTGTAGTTTTCCCACTATGGAAAACATTATTCAGTACGAGCAGCGGGTGCCCGGTGTGGTTGCCCGCCTCAAGGTGGCCTATCCCCGATTTGTTTCCCATCATAGGATTTTGCAATGGGAGGCCTTTTTACAAAATCGGTTCGCATTGCAGGACAAATTGGTATTTTGCCTATGTTCTACTCGTGCCGGCGAGGCCATGCAGCGCTATGTCGGATTTGGTGATTCGGGCGTTTTGGCCGACCAGGATCGTGCCGCCGTATTCGTCGCACCTGGTGATGAGGCCGAGGAGAAAGCCCGCAAATTTCTGCAGCACACCGGTCTCCGCATTTCATCGCGGGAAGCGGAAGACCTCCTCTACAAAAATGGATTGCTGGAGAAATCCAACCGGGAGAAACACGTCCAAGGCGCCTACGAATTAGTTCAGGCTGACTTGACAGGAAAGATCGGCGCCCGGTCTCAGGACGATGTTAGCCTAACTACTTCGGGCATGAGTTCCGTTTTTGCCGCCTTCAGCGCCATCCAGAAACTTCAGGCCACCAAAGGCCGGTCACTCTGGGTTCAACTGGGCTGGATTTACGTCGATACCTACGAAATTCTCAATAAATTTGCTGGTGACGATGACCAGAAAATCTTTATCCCCGATCCTACGGATCTCGATCAACTTGCTTCCATGCTGGAAGAACGCGGGGAACAAGTGGCCGGAATTATTGCTGAATTGCCAACCAATCCCCTGGTGCAAACTCCGGATGTGGAGCGTTTGCTCGAGCTTTCCCGCAAACATGGGGTGGTTTTGATCGCAGATCCAACGGTAAGCTCGATAATCAATGTCGATGCATTACCTTTTTGCGATGTGCTGGTTACCAGCTTGACCAAGTACATCTCGCATGAGGGAGATGTGATGATGGGGCTCCTGGCCCTCAACGCCCAGTCTCCCTTTTACGATGAACTTAAATTCCTGGTTCCGGAATTTCTGGAACCACCCTATCATCGCGATGTGCAACGTGTTGCCGAGCAAATGGAAAATTGCCACGTAGTGGCTGAAACCGTCAATGCCAACACCCTAAAACTGGCCCGGTACCTCGAGGGGCACCCCGGAGTTAGAAGGCTGTATTGGGCCTATGGCGATACCAATCGGAAGCGTTATCAGAAAATTGAAAGGACCGACCTCAGCCCGGGTGGAATGATTACGATCGACCTGGTTAAACCCTTGGCCGAATTTTACGATCGATGCCGTATCAGCAAGGGCCCGAGTTTCGGAATGGGCCGAACACTCATGAGCCCTTATATGTACATGGCTCACTATGACATAATTTCCGATCCGGCCGGTCGCCGGGATTTACTCGCTTACGGTATCAACCCCGACCTCGTTCGTATCTCCATCGGCACCGAACCCATCGAGCAGATCATCGAGGCCTTTGATGAGGCGCTTTGAGCTGCAATGTTGCAAACAATCAAAAAGATTTATTCTTGTAAGGATTTGCAGGGTAGGCGACATAGGGATTGATTTTGAGCGCTCAATAATCAGAACATTGCAAAAAATGCACGCTCTGGTAATTCACTTTAACTCCATACCTGGGATGTGCGCGTCGCATTTTGCGCCCGTTCGACCACCGTGTTGTATGATCGGATCGGCCATAAAATACCTGCTAATCTACATACCAAATAGTCGTGTTAGAAGTTCGTACTACTGAGGAAGACCTCAAAACCTATCCTCCCTTCAATCTGGGTCGGTTATTGAAAACGGTATTTGAACCGGAGCGGAAGGAGAAGATTTGCATTTTGATCGATCTGGATGATCCCTTACTGATCAAGGACTTTGCCTTTTTACAGCAGGAGTCCCTCACCATTCAACGCCTTGCTTACGAAAAATTTTACCTCGGCCTCAAGGGAGGAGTCCTGGAAGAATTGGGGCTGACCGGTGGCCAGATGTACGCCTATAAGCGCACCGGCGGTTCTAATCTCGATCTTCCGGAGGATTGCCATGACGTGGAAGGCAATCACCTCAGCTTGGTCGAAGACGTCTATAAACCATACGATCTTATCCTCTGCATTTCCACCGAGTCGGCCACCGCGCCTTTAACCGCCTCGGCCAAGCGTATTGGATTCCGCGGAGCCACCATGCACGGTATGAACAACATCATCCTGCGGTCGGGCCTGGCGGTCGATTACCGCGAAGTTTCCGCGAAAGCCGAGAAATTGCGTCTCGCCATGACCCGTTCCGACTGGGCGGAAATTGATTTTGAGGTAAAGGGCCGAAGACACACCCTAAAGCTGATTCTCGATCGGCAGGAGGCACAGAAAAGCCATGGCTTATGTGTGGGAAAGACACCTGACATTGCCAACCTTCCGGCAGGTGAAGTGTATTTTGTCCCCACTGGCGCCGAAGGGCAATTCCCCCTGCTATATGAAGATGGTACCATTGGTATCATGAACGTATCCGACGGACGCATTCAGGACGCCGAACTGCTCCAAGGTAACCCGGCCGTGATCGATGCCCACAATGCCAAGATGAGCCGTGATCCCGTCACCGGTGAAATCGGTGAACTCGGTTTCGGTACCCAGGTTCTCCCCGTATCCGGTCGGGACATACAGGACGAGAAAATTCTCGGCACTGTGCACGTTGCTACTGGCCGCAGCGATCATTTGGGGGGTCATTTAACCCCGGATCTCTTCCAGGAAGCACAAAACGCTACCCACGACGACATTCTCTTTGCCCCGCACAAGACGCCGCAGATCAATGTCCCGGCAGTGCGTATTCACAGAAATGGAGAAACGATCCTGATCATCCAAGATTTCCAGCCAGCTGCTTACTTAACGGCCTGCTTGGAAAAATAATATTTGGTTCGAGACTATGCTTTGAAAGCCGCGATCCTCAGGACGGCGTCGGGGTCATTCCTTGCACGCCCGTCGGGGTCATGCCTTTCATTTTTGCAGCCATGCCAAAATGCAAGGCTTGACCCCTTCCCCATCTTAGGGCCATTCAGGTTTGACCCCTTCCCCCCAAATTAAATGTTGCTTAAGCGGCCAGTAGAATCTCCGAAGCTGGGTAAGTTTTTTACTCCCATCTTATCCGCCATGCCAAGGAAGAGATTGGTAGCGGGAAGTGATCCATTCTGAACGAAACGACCCGGATTTAATTCGCCTCCTCCATGGCCTGCCAGAACGATGGGCAGATTGTGGTGGGTGTGCCTGTTACCATCCGCGTTTCCACTTCCATAAACAATCATGGAGTTGTGGAGCATGGAGTTTCCATCCAGGTCTTTAACTGCATCCAGGCGTCTGAGGAATTTGGCAAATTGCTCCACGTACCAGCGGTCAATTCGTGCTACCTTTTCGATGCGATCCTGGTTGTTGCTGTGATGGGTTAATTCGTGGTGGCCCTCGGTGATACCGATTTCTTCGTGGGAACGGTTATCCCCATCGTGAGCCAGAATCAAAGTTGCTATGCGTGTGGAATCAGTCTGGAAAGCAAGGAGCATCATTTCGTACATGATTTCGATGTGCTCTCCATGGCTGTAGGGCACCCCTTCCGGGGTGGGGACGTCCGGATCGGTGTTTGGGCCGAGGCGTTCCATTCTTTCTATGCGCGCTTCCACCTCACGAACACCAGTCAGATATTGGTCGAGCTTGTCTTTATCGTTACGACCAAGACGCTTCTGCATACGCTGGGCATCATCCATAACAAAGTCGAGAATCGACCGTCTGTTGATCATGCGTTGTTGGGCATTGGAGGCTCGTTCGCCGTGGGAACCTTCCCCAAATAATCGCTCAAATACTTTCCTCGGATTGGACTCTGGTGTCATTGGAGTCGTCGGAGACTTCCAGGACAAATTGTATTGATAGGCACAGGAGTAACCTGAATCGCAAGTGCCGGAAGCACGGCCCTTGTCACAGGAAAGTTCCATGGAAGCAAAGCGAGTTCCGCGGCCGACTTCCCTGGCAATCACTTGGTCAATTGAAATTCCCGCCCGTATGTCGGTAGCGCTTTTATTCAAACGCACTCCGGTAAGAAATACTCCATTGCCGCGAGCGTGATCGCCCGCTCCGTCTTTACCGGGGGTGGCTTGCTGGTGGTCCAGCCCCTGCATAATCTGAACGGATTTTCTAATGGGCTGCAGGGGTTGCAGTGTTTGACCCAAATTGAAGTCATGCCACGAACCTTCAGGCCACCAGGAGGCGGGAATGGCGCCGTTTGGGAAGGTGACAAAGGCGGTTCTCAATGGAGCGCCCGTGGCAGTTGTGGCGGCTTGGCGGAGTGATTCACCTGCCAGTAAATTTCCGGGGAGAAGGGAGTGGAAAGCGGGTAGGGTGACGGCAGCTCCCAAGCCCTTTAGAAAACGCCTCCGGCTAAAGTTGTTCATTTGGGGAATTGAGCGCGGCATGAATTAGTTAGGTCGAAAATTAGGGTGTCTTTGTTTTTGAAAGGGAACAGATTTTACGATGCCCATCAATAGGGCAGATGGCCGGGCATCATTTCTTTCTAATTCGTTTACCAGATAATCGAGTGTTTCGGTGTCGTAATATTCTATGCCGCGACCCAAGGCGTAGGTGAGCATTTTTTCGCTTATACAGTAATAAAAGTCTCTTTTTCGGTCGTTTGCAAGTATCTGTTTCAACTCTTGTATGGAGTTTATAGCCTCGCCCGTGATCAATACTCCACGGCTGTCTATAGGCTGTTCCAGCTCAACCTCCCGCCACATGCCCATGGCGTTAAAGTTTTCCAGGGCCAGGCCAAGCGGGTCCATGCGGTTGTGACAGGAGCTGCACAAGGCTCTTCTCTATGAACGGCCAAAATCTCCCTCAAGGTCTTGGACTGGATATTGTTTTCGATGGCCACATCTTCCAAAGTGGGAATATTTGGAGGCGGTGGGGCAGGAGGGGCGCCTAAAATATTTTCCAGAATAAATACCCCTCGTTTCACCGGCGATGTGCGGGCCGGATTGGAGGTGAACGCCAGGATGGTTCCCTGCGTGAGAACACCGCCTCGAGGACTATCCGCAACCAGTTTCACTTTCCTTGTTTTGGACCCCTTAACCCCTTCGATGCCGTAGTGCTTGGCCAGCAATTCATTCAGAAATGTGTAGTCGCTATCCAGTAACTCCAATAAACTTCTATCTTCCCTCATGACATATTCGAAATAGGCTTCCGTTTCTTCTTTCATCGCCCGCCTCAGAGCGCCGCTCCAATCCGGACGTTCAACCTCATAGCTCTTTTCTAGTATGGCCCGGGTGCGCACGTAGGCGGCCTGTTCTTCCGGTGTGCGTTTATATTCCGGGGTTTCCCGGATCTTCCAGTATTGGGCCCTGGCCTGACGGAGAACGGGATCCGGATGCTCACGGAGCCAGACGTCGTAATCGCTTATATTTACTCCCAGAATGTCCCGGGAATGAAGCCACTGACCACCGAAATTTTCTATGAAGCTTTTGAAGCGCTCACTGCCTATCATACGCTCCACCTGAGCGGCAAGGTTCTCGCGCAGTTTTGCTTTCCCGGCTAATTCGAATAACTCATCGTCCGGCATGGTTGACCATAGGAAGTAGGACATTCGAGATGCCAAGGCGTACTCATCGATAAAGGGATGCGTTTCTCCGTGGGCTCTCCGTTGAACTGCTTCCTCACGAAACAAGAAACGAGGGGAAGCCAGAATTGCCACCATGGCTTGGGCTATACCATCTTCGAAGGACTTACCTCCCTGGGATGAAATGGATTCCGCCAGTTTGGCGAGCCGGCTGACTGTTGTTCCATCCACCGGACGTCGAAAGGCCCTGGTAGCGAAGCCGGAGAGTAGTTTGCGAGCATACTCCTTCTGCTTCCATTTGCTTGCCGGAACACCACCGGGAAAAAAGTCTTCATAACGCGGCGGGGTTACCCAGTGTTCGGGACCGTCCGGACCTCGAAGAATGATTGCTTCGATTTCCATCTTGAGGGTTTTAACTTGCTCCAGATCAGTCAGAGGCTCCACTGAAGCTGAAAAAGAATGCGGGCCCGAGCCCCAGGTACGGTCGAAAACAAATTCGTGTATTTTCCCCGAGGTGTAGGCGTATTGCTCGTCAATCAGCGCCTCGTCGTCCACCCTGAAAAGGAAACGGCACTCGTTATAATCAAATCCCCGGAAGCTGGAAAAACTCTTCGGTTTGATTCTGATGATCAACCGATAGTTTCCGCTTTTTGCGAGGTGGAAATTCGCCGTGCGCGTGGACGGTGTATAAAAGGATAATTGCATTTCATCCCTATCTCCATCTCCTGGGGGAGCAGGGGAGAAAAGATTCACCAAGTCTTCTCCCGACCATTCTTTTTCGGGCAAAATAGAGGACCGTGTAGGGACGGCTTCCGCTATAATGGCATGCGCTGCGTCCAGGTATTTTTCCAGCAGCATGGGCGAAATCGATAAAACTTCTCCTATATTATCAAATCCTTCACCGGAGTCATCGACCGGAAACATATCCAGGGTATTGAGATCGATTCCCAGGAGATCGTTAATCGTATTTTGATACTCGATGCGGTTGAGCCGCTGCACCGTTATGCTTCCCGGATCCTGGTCGGCGGGGTCGATTCCGAACGGATTGAATTTTATCCAGTCTGCCAGTATTTGCCGCTCTTCCTCAGTGGGTTGAGCTTCTTCATATGGGGGCATCAGGTGAGCCCGGGTGTTTTTCAATACCCGCAACCACAGCTCAATATTGTGAATAGATTCTGCTGTGAACTCGTCCAGACTCACCTCGCCTTCGCTTACGCCCAATCCGTGGCAATCGTAGCAGTAGTTATCCAGAATGGGTTCCACGTTCTGACCGAAGGACTTCAGCACTTCTTCGTTGGCGCGAGCAAAATTGAAGACCGACAGTAAAATACCGGTTGCGAAAACAAACACTGATGGGAGAAAGGGTTTCAATGGGAAATTCGGGTTCTTATGTTAGCCCGTATATATCATAAAATTCGTAACGAGCGAACGGAAGATTTAGTGCTGTTGGGGGCTTCGAGCTGATGCGCGGGTGAAGCTGGGTCGACACCCTGCAATGCAAGGCATGACCCCTTCCCCGCCTTCCAAGCCCGCACCAGCGTTGATATTTCGGAGCGTAGTAGAAAATTGGGTGATGTCGCTTTGGCTCGGTAATGAGATATGCGGGTTAGGGATGAAATTTTGTAACAACTCAGGTCTCCATAGCCTAGATCGTGGGAAAGTATGAGAATGAAATTGGGCTTTGCTTCAAGGATAAAGGATGAAGGCAGAAGGATAATAAGAAGAAACGAGAAAATTTTCATGGGATGGTGATTGAGAGAACTGTAGGAGGGGGTTTATACCCCGATTGCGGTGAGGCCATTTGGAAGATCGGGGGATAAACCCCCTCCTACAGTTTCGTAATATGTTATAAATAAAACATCCATGCGGACGATTGTTAAAGATACCTGAGTAGTTACGGAATTTTTATAAATGCAATTTAACCGGCCTTCAAAATGATTGTGTTTCTGAAACATCGATTACAATTCGACGCTCAGTCGGATTTTTCAAATATTGCAAAATAATTCTCTGTAAGCAGGTCCGTTATTTCTTCTGATTTAACAAAACCAGCCTCCGTAATTTCTGTTTCAAAAACCTCCTGGCCGGCTCGCATATGGCCCAAAATCCAGTCAGAGCTGACTCCTGGAATCCGTTTAAAGTCTATGAGGACAAGTCGGCCGTTTTGGCGAAGCGCCTGGTGGATTGAAGCCAAGGAATCCATTGGGTATTCAAAGTGGTGGTAGACGTTACAAATAAATGCCAGATCGACTGATTTTGCCAGCAACATCACCGAACGTTCCGTGCAAAGGACGGTTTCCACATTCTTCCAGTCGTTCTGGTCGATTTGTTTGTCTATGTGATTTAAGAACTTTGCCACGATATCCACGGCATAAACCTTCCCTTGGGGAGAAATATGTTTTGCCAGGAAGGGCAGGTGTGCTCCGGTTCCGGTTCCCACGTCCACCACGTCCATTCCTGGCTTGAGCCCGAGCCTATCCACAATGACATCCCGATTATCGAATACTTCGCGGCCCTCCCTTTCCAGACGCTCGATCCACTCTTCGACAATGAGGTCTTCTTTGAGATAAGCGGCGTTTATACCGGGGTTTACGCTCTTGCTTTGAGCCTGAGCTACAGTCGAAAACAGAGCCGCGGCAAGCACTGAAATTAATAAAATCCTTAAAGTCATACCTTCACTGTAAACCACCTTGCTCAAGAGTTAAGCATTTTTTCTGTAACTACTCAGGTTCCTTTAACAATGGTCCGCATGGATGTATAATTGATAACCTATTACGAAACTGTAGGAGGGGGTTTATCCCCCGATTGCGGTGTTAAGTGTCCATGCAAGTGGGGCATGAACCGTAGAATACGCAGATACTATGCTGAGATGATGAGGTGTGGAGGAAGGGCTCGATCGATTTGGGGTGTTGGCGGGCGGAGGGGGTTTATCCCCCGATTGCGGTGAGGCCATTCGGAAGATCGGGGGATAAACCCCCTCCTACAGTTCTCTCAAGCGCCAACCCAGGAAAATTTTCTCGTTTCTTCTTATTATCCTTCTGCTGTCATCCTTTATCCTTGAAGCAATTCTCTCTGCCCACAACCTGCTCCGGTACTCGGTTTCGATGAAACCTTGTCCATCTGCCCTTCGCTTATTGAGTTGTCGGGGCAAGCTCCTCCCTGGTGTGGTGTCCCAGAAATTCCTTCTAAAAATACCGCAGCGTTTTTTTCTGCCTCATCAAGGCGACCTACGCTAACGCCGATCGGCGGAAAAAGCGCGCGGCCCTACGGGCGAGGTGGTATGAATTGCGAGGGGGTAGGGGCATGAAAAGTTGCTGACGATGGTAGGGCTTCCTCGCCGAGGGAGCCTGGCATGAAGCGCCCTGGCGGCGTTCGCTTTACAAACCAGGGCCTTCAGGCCCGTGCGGCGAAAAGCAGCCTTGCCAGGCCATTTATGGCACGCTCGTCGGGGTCATGCCGTAGAAAAGTGATGCCTTCCGCAAGAAAAGGGTCAGGTCTTAAAACTGTATTCCGTTGTACTCCATACACTTTTACAAGACGACTGACCCTGTAAGACATAACTTTTTACGTCTTGACCCCTTCCCCCGCCGTAGACCCCTCACCTGCCTCTCCCTTTCCGCGCATTCTCTGATTTGACCATCTCTCTTAACCAGGTTGCGTGAAGCTGGAACAACTCTTTTGCTTTGGCGGAGCGCTTTGAGGCTAGGTCTTGGCTTTCTGAGGGATCCTCGGCCAGATTGTAGAGCTTGAATTTTTCTTTAATTCCATGAGCTTTCCAGTCGCCCTGACGGACGGCCCATTCGCCTTTGGGTTCTCCACTGTTAAAGTAGAGTTCGGAATGATGCGAGGTGGATTCGCCGCTGAGTAGCGGCAATAGGCTCTTACCGTCGAACGGCATTTTCTCAGGCGCTTTTAAGCCGATGGCGTCCAACACAGTGGGAAGAATATCCAGTGAGATAACTGGGGTATCCAGGACGCGTCCTCCTTTGAATCTGGCTGGCCAACTCACTACCCAGGGGGTGCGAATACCTCCTTCGTAAAGACTGCCTTTGAATCCTTGAAGTATGCCATTGTCGGCCTCCATCGCTCTGGCGCCTCCGTTGTCAGTAAGGAAGATCAAAAGGGTGTTTTCCCATAAGCCTTCGTCCTTTAGCTTGTTGACGACTGAGCCCACCCCCAAATCGAGGTGATAAAGCATAGCCATGAGGATTGTGCGCTTCTTCGTAAGATTGGGGTATTTTTTTTGGTAGTGGTCTATATCTTCCTGCGGCGCTTGGGCCGGGGCATGTACCGCATTGTAGGCCAGGTAGAGAAAGAAAGGATTGTCCTTCTCGCGATCGATGAAATCCACCGCTTCTTCCGTTAAACGGGTGGTCATGTAACCTTCGTATTCGTCTGCCTTTATCCGCCTTTTGTTGCGGTAGACCGGCGCATAGTCCGCGCTATTAACCCCTTGTAATTTGAAGTAGTCGTGTCCACCTCTTCCCATAAATTTATAACATTCGTCGAAGCCACGGTTCATGGCATGCCATTTGAGGTCCGGGTAATCGCTGTCCAATCCCAAGTGCCATTTGCCAATCGCAGTGCTGGTGTATTCCTGCGGTAGAAAGGCGGGAAAGATGGGCAGCTTTGGATCAAAGCCCCTTCCTCCGTCACCGGCCGTATAGACGCCGACACGTTGTTGGTACCGTCCCAGCATAAGCCCAGCCCTGGTAGGCGAACACACGTGGCCACTCGTATATGCCTGAGTGAAAAACACACCTTCCCGAGCTAGCTTATCCATGTTCGGGGTAGACACTTCATCCGGGTGATGCGGGTTGAAACTTATATCGGCGTATCCCTGGTCGTCCGTTAGTATCACCACGATATTGGGTTTGTCCGTTGTGATCGCAATGGAGGGTGCGGAAGCAGTTATGAGCAATGCAGTTATCCTCAAGATTTTGGTAAATATATTCATGGTAATGAATTAATTGTTATGGCGCCTTTGCGATGTGTCGAGAGCTTGGGAAACGGGTTGTTTATTTCTTCAATTTTTCTTACATACGCTCGAAATGACTATAAATGAAACATTTCACCCACATTATTGGCGCGATTCTTCTTAGCGCAACCTGCTCATTTAGGGTTGGTGCGGATAAGCGGCCCAACGTTCTTTTCATCGTGTGCGATGATTTGAATACGCATGTTTCAACTTCCGATTATCCGCACATTCGTACCCCGGCCTTTGAGACCTTGGCGTCGAGTGGAATGACCTTTAAGCGGGCTTACTGCCAGTATCCCGTTTGCGGTCCATCCCGGGCATCTTTTCTAAGTGGACTATATCCGGAATCGACCGGTGTGAGCAACAACAATACGGATATTCGTGATGTAAGACCTGCTACGGTTACCCTGCCGCAAGCGTTCAAGGCACAGGGTTACTGGACGGCGGCGACCGGAAAGATTTTTCACAATGCAAAAATGGATCCTGGGGAGATTGCCTGGAACGAAAAAACATTTTTTAAAAACGACGAAATGCCCATCGAAGCACAGGCCCGAAAGGCGTTTGAAGCTGAGCATGGACCGGTGACCGATCGGAGTAACAGAAAACTTTGGAAAGAGTTCCAACTGGCGTATTCGACCCAGACCCGGGGTCAGGCTCCGGGATATGGTCCTTCCGGGCTTGAGAATCACCAACATCGGGATGGTAAGAATGCCGCCCAGGTACTGAGCTGGCTGGACAAGCGAAGTTTTGGTGAGAGACCGTTTTTTATTGCGGTTGGAATTCACAAACCCCATGTCCCCTTTCTGGCGCCCGACGCCTATTTTGAATGGTATCCGCGAGATGAGCTAAGCTACGTCTTACCGCCTTCAGACTTTTGGGACCAAGCGCCTAAGACAGCAATGTCCAAACGCTATGAAGGTTTCGGATTTGAACTGGGAGTGGAAAACGATGCGTTGCGCCGGGAGTATATGCAGGCTTACCACGCCTGTATTTCATTCGTCGATGCCCAAATAGGGTCTATTTTCATGAAGCTCCAGACTACTGATCTGTGGGACAACACGATCATCGTTCTGACCTCAGATCACGGATTTCAGTTGGGAGAACACTTTATGTGGGGTAAGGTGACCTTGTTTGAAATCTGCAACCGGGTTCCTTTGATAATTCGGGTGCCGGGTAAAACGAAACCAGGCTCGATCAGCCAAGGACTCGCTGAACTTGTCGACCTCTTTCCCACCTTGGCCGAACTCTGTGGCATTACCACTCCTGAGGATCTTCAAGGACAAAGTTTGGTCCCCATGCTAACTGATGCAAATGCTCCCGGGAAAGACGCCGTTTACACCGTTGTCACACGAGGCTCCAATCTCGGAAGAGCCGTTCGGACCAACCGTTGGCGCTACGCGCGTTGGCCGGATGGCGAGGAACTTTACGATCTGGCAACCGACGTCGAGGAACATGATAATCTCGCCGGTAAGGAGAAACATTCATCCCGACTCAAAGTGATGCGCAGCCTTTTGAACGAGGCAGAAACCAAGGCGTTGTCAGCGGTGAATTCAGGCTTGTAAATACATTTTGGGCATCGGGAAAAGGTCACATCTGAATCCTGCATTGACATGCACGTTTACAAGAAATAACCTGGAGGACCATCCGGGTCGGCTCAGAAAGGCGCTGCTGCGAATGTTGGCTAGAGTGTGGTGTCCCAGAAATAACTTGAAAAATATGAGAGTGCCATGAATGGCCTGGCAAGGCTGCTTTTCGCAGCACGGGCCTAAAGCCAACGCCGCCAGGGTGTTCCATGCCACCTCGCCCTAAGGGCCGCGCGCTTTTTCGACCGATCGGCTCTAGCGTAGGTCGCCAGGGCTAAAAGCCCAAGCGACCTACGCCGCCTTGATGAGGTAGAAAAATCGCTGCGGTATTTTTATAAGGAATTTCTGGGACACCACACTAGAAGTTGTTCGTTTATGATTTGTAACTACTCAGGTATCTTAAACAATCGTCCCCACGGATGTTTTATAGATAACATATTATGAAACTGTAGGAGGGGGTTTATCCCCCGATCTTTCAAATGGCCTCACCGCAATCGGGGGATAAACCCCCTCCTACAGTTCTCTCAATCACCATCCCATGAAAATTTGTGAGAAATGCACACTAGGCCATGGAGACCTGAGTTGATACTATGATTTTATTTTTTGCCCTTTAAATAGCTTTGCGCTCAACTATTTACCTCATGTCGAAAAAAATTATACTGCTTTTAACCGCCGTTTTCCCGACGGTTTTCGTCTCCAGCCTTTCAGCTGCCCATCACGGCTCCGGCGATGGCGTGAATATCATCCCGAAGGAGGATTTCCTCCGCATAGAGATAAATGAGGAACTGTTTACGAATTACCATTTCAAGGGAGGCAGCCACGTTTATTTTTACCCGGTTCTTGGCCCGGGTGGATTACCGGTCACGCGAAATTATCCCATGAAAAAGGTGGACGGAGAATCACACGATCACCCTCATCATCAATCGCTCTGGTATGCGCACGGCGACGTCAATGGAATCGATTTCTGGGCGAAAACTTCAAATTATGGCACGATTAAGCACGACCGGTTTCTGGTAATCCGGTCGGGCAAAAAATCTGGCCTCATCCGGTCGGCCAATAATTGGATTTCAAAAGATGGGGAGTTGATCTGCACCGACGAACGAAATTTTCGGGTCTATAATCGGCCCAATAACGAACGCCTGTTCGATTATGAAATAACCTATAAAGCCGGCGATGAACCACTGGTCTTGGGCGATACCAAGGAGGGCTCCATGGCTATACGGGTTGCCGGATCCATGCCTTCCAAACCAAAGCATGACACCGGCGGCATTCCCCCCGGCCATATCGTGCAAAGCACCGGATTAAAGGATGATGACACCTGGGGTAAAAGGGCCGTCTGGTGCGATTATTATGGTTATGTGGATGGTAAGGTCGTGGGTATGGCCATATTCGACCATCCGGACAATCCCCGGCATCCCACCTGGTGGCACGTTCGCAACTACGGACTGTTTGCCGCCAATCCCTTTGGCCTTCATTATTTTGAAGGTAAACCCCGCGGCAGCGGAAACCTTACCATACCAGCGGGAGAATCGCTCACTTTCAAGTACCGCATCTTCCTGCACGAAGGTAACGAAAAGCAAGCCGATGTAGCGGGGCGGTATGCGGACTACGCTGCCGCCAAGCCGTAGGCCGACACCCATCGGGGTCATTCCTTGCACGCCCGTCGGGGTCATTCCTTGCACGCCCGTCGGGGTCATGCCTTGCATTTTTGCAGCCATGCCAAAATGCAAGGCTTGACCCCTTCTCTGAGAACTTCCTCGCGACAAGGCTTGACCCCTTCTCTGAGAACTTCCTCGCGACAAGGCTTGACCCCTTCCCTGAGAAATTATGAGTCCTCCGGTTCGGTAGTGGGAATGGCTTGGTCTTCCTTGCATAAATAAATTTCGGATAATTCCAGCAAAATGGATTCGAGTTGGTCGTAATAAAGCTCTTCCGGAGTTTCGGCCTTTTGTTTTCGCAAGGCTTCCAGTTGGGTTTCGAGCCGGTCGCGTCGTTGACGTTGTTCCGGGCTAAATCGGCGCTCCTGTTCCGATGGTATCAGGGCGATCTGGTGGGCGCGAAATCCGTCGGGATTCCGTTTGCTATTGGACTGCTTGGTTACACGCGTTCCCTGGAACCAGTCGGGCGGTGTGCCCAGTTTATCTCCGGTATCATCGATGAGGGGATGCTCCGATGCCAGTCGTCCCGCTTCCTTGTAAAAGTTATCCACTGCATCGTGGGTGGTTAGAAATGCCTCCAGCAGGGAGGTCTGGCCATCCTGGTCGATATCTCCTTGGGAACTTCCCACTAGCTTGGCAAACACCTCGCCAAACCGGGCGTAGTTGATTTCGTCCCCGCTGCGCGTAGCGGAAATGACGATGCGGTTGGGGCCTGCTATGGCGGGCAGAAATGGCCCGCTGGCGGATCCCCCGTGAATAAACACCAGCGTACGGTCCAAATCCGGCAGCCGACTGGCCAGTTCCGCGGCGGAAATGTCAGGTCCACGCATGTTCAAGTGAGCATCGCGTCTGTTGTAGGTACCGTGTCCGATGTAGACGATCCAGGCGGGTATGGCCGACGTGGTATCCAGGTTTTGAATCCATTGGAATACCTTTTCCTTGTCCTGGGTATTGCCGGTTTCCTCCAACCCGACTATCACGGCGTTGGCATCGGCTTTTGTGCAGGCCTCGGTCCAAGCCTTGGCGGCATCGTTAAATCCGGTTTCGAAGAATGGTTCGCCGGCCGCTCCCACAATTATCAACACATCATGAGTGGTCGTAACCGAAAGGCTGGTTCTGGTTATAAACAGTAAAATCAGGATGCTCTTATAAATTCTCACGGCAGCCCCCTCAATCGTCTTACCGCCCACTCGACCAGAAAGCAGCCCAGGATTCCCAGGAAAAGCCAGTTGCGGTGCCACAAGGGATGCGTCCAGGTTTCGGTAATCGGGGCGGGCTGACGGGAAAGTAGGTCACTCAGTCCACCCAGATCGGTAAAGCCCAGGACCCGTCCGCCCGTGCGCTGGGCCAGGTCTTCCAGAATGGCCCGGTTCGGTTCAAGTGACCGGAACTCTTCCGCTGCCGGGTCTGTCACCCAGCCGGCCTCAGCGGTTCCGACGACCGCTCCATCGGCATCGGTAACTTCCACTTCGGCCAAGTAGGCCCCCGCGTCCCGCGAATTAAACGTGGTGGTAAACCGTCCGGATTCCCCAGCTACTGGTTCAGCCAGAAGTGAAACTTGGGAAAATCCGTTTTCATTCCTCGCCTGGTCCAGATTAACCATCCGCTTGATGGTTATGCGTGCCTGGGCCAATTCTACTGGTTGATAGGAGGTATCCCGGGCTAAGACCTCCAGTTTAACCTTTTCACCCTGAACCCTGGCTCGCAGGTCGACCTGTAGGGGTGTATCGGTGACCAGCCAGCGTACGATTTGCCGCCAAAATCGGGCCAGGTCAGCCTGTTCTTTGGGACCTCGCAGTCCCCAGCGCCAAATGTCACCCACGGTCAGACAGGCCACGCGCCCGGCTCCGAACTGATGGGCTACAAATCCCGGAAACCGGTTTCCCGACCGGTCTTCCACTTCGGCCAGAACACTGGCTCCCGGTTTAATGGAGGTTAACGGATTTAATACCCGGAAAGGGGGCATGGCATTTAGCCGCGCCCTTTCATCTGCCTCCAGCGAATGGATGCGTATCCAGGGTTCCACCCAACCCTCCCTGGTCAGGCGCCACTCAAGTTCTTCTCCGGGATCTAAATCCACCGCACGATCTATGTAAACCGGCAGTGCACTGGCGATGGGTGTATCGGCATAGCCACCGCTGTTTAAGGAATCGGCTCCGCCCAGCATGATCAATCCACCTCCCCGTTCGGAGGCAAATTTGCGTAGCAGCGTGAGTTGATGAAAGGTAAAGAACTCCACTTCCACGTCGTCCAGGATTACCCCGTCGTATTCGAACAGATCCTCCGCTGTTTTGGGAAAACCTCCGCTCAGTTCTTCCTGGTCCCGGGTGTTGAGACGAATCAACACCGGTTGGTCATAACGTTCGGTTCCATCTTCGCGTCCGAATCCGCGAAACAGGGGATTGCTTGATTCCCCGGCTCGACCCTTAAACTCAAACTTCGGCTCCCTCCGGGCCACCCGAATCAGGCCGACCATGTGCAATTGGGGATCTTCAGCCAGGGCACGGTTGAGGAATTTGTACTCCCAATTGGGTCGGCCGCTGACGTAAAGAATGCGGTATTCCGCCTGTCCTTGATTGACCATAAACAGGCGGCGATTGTTCAGCTCGGTCGCCTCTCTGGGATTTTCGGTCGATTCGTCCACCATGGCCGCCTCAATCGGTTTAACCGATGTTTCATAAAACTGCAGGCCCGACTTTAAGGGCCGCCACTTGAAATGGGCGTTTTGCGGTTTCCCGCTGGGGTTCAGGGTCAATTGGATCGGGCCTGGCAATTTGGCTTTGAGGTCGGCGCTCGCCAGCGAGTCTGCGTCTTTTTCCAGCGCATCGACCTCGACCTGCACCCGTTGTCGCAAATTCCCCCGCAAGGAGACTTCGACGTTCAAGGTTACCGGGGCGTCGTCGAAGGCGGTTTGCCTCAGTTCGATCCGGTCCAGGCTCAAATCTGGAATCTTTCCTGGATTTCCCACCACTACCGGGTATATGGGTGGAATCCCGGCCAACTCCGGCAGCCCCTCTTCGAGGTCGGTCGCGTTGCCATCGGTAAACAGGATAATACCGGCCAGAGGCAGCCGCTGAAAACGGTCCTCGATACTCCTCAATGTTTTGCCCAGGTTGCTACGGTCTCCTTGAAAATCCAATTGGGTAAAGTTGTTCAGGCGGACCAGGTCGCGGTCAAACCGGTAAGGTCTTACCTGGAAGATGTCTTCAAGACTGGCCAGCCAGGAGCTGTTCAGTCCGGTCAGCCGGTCCTTTAGCTTCTCTCCACGAGTTTCCGCTTGCCCCGCCTCTTTTAATTGCAGCCCCTGACTGTTGTCGGCCACGATGGCTACAATGTTCGCTCCGCGGGCCGCACGCTGGGAGGTCCAGTGCGGCTCCAGGAGGAAGACCAGTATCAGCACAATTCCCAGCGTTCGAAAAATCAGAGGCGCCCAGGCGCCGGTTGTCATGGGCCGTATGGGTTTCCAGGCCGTCCAGGCCAGCGGGAGCAAAATTGCACAACCGATTAATGCGACCCACCACCATTGCAAACCCATGAATGTCAGCGTGCCGAACAATCCCATTAAGAATCTCCTCCCAAGGCTTCATAGTAACGTTTCACGGATTCCTCGTAGCGCGGGGGGACGGGATCTCGGTCGATCGGCTGCAAAGTCTCTGGATCTTCGCGGCGCATCAATTCCTGTTCTACAAACGATTTCACTTCGCGGATGGGCTTGAGCACAGAGGTATCGATGTCCTTCCACTGGGGGGGCAAGCTATGTCGCTTAAAGTCTGTCCGCATGCGTTCGGCTTCTCCCCGTGCTTCGGCAATGCGTTCCCGTGCTCTGGGTAGCTCGATCAATTCCTCCACCGTGCGTAAGCGTTCGGTCCACTCCCGGAATTCACCACCGGTAATGGGACCGTCGATGCGGGTGTTCTCAGAAAAGGAACGAATAAAATCTTCCAGGCTACCGGTCCGGTTGCCGCCGGGTCCACTGGCGCCACCGCCAAGCCGGTCATCGTCGCCACCGCGCGGTCCATCGCTTGCCAGTTGCGGCGCGGATGGTTGGTTGCCTCCACCGGCTCGTTGGCTACCTTGCTGTTGGCCCTGGCTAGTTTGTGCTTGGGCAGGTCGTTCCGAATCCGATTGACTACCCGGTTGCTGGCCGGGGGCCTGGGTCAATTCATTGGCCTGCTGTGCTGGTTCGGGTCGCCGCGTTTGTTCCGACTGCCGGCTACTGGCTTGTTGGGCCTGGCCGTCGCTTTCAAAAGACCCCTGGTCCCGGGGCCGTTCGCGCTCCAGTTGACGCGACAGGTCCTCCAGTTCCTCGCTGGCAAATCGCAGGGTCGTAATCGCGCTGCCCAGTACAGAATCGGCCGCGGCTTCCACTTCCCGTTGCAGGT
Source organism: Opitutales bacterium (assembly GCA_965250065.1). Lineage (GTDB taxonomy): Bacteria > Verrucomicrobiota > Verrucomicrobiia > Opitutales > UBA2995 > JAABVD01. The sequence goes on along the minus strand of OZ252288.1, from coordinate 1,990,309 downwards.
CGTCAAAGGCTCGTTCCAAAGCGGGTTGCCGTTCCAGAGCGTGGTCGGTAAACCCCCGCTGGACCAGCTCCTGGCCGATCCGTAGCTCTTCTTCCGTTCCGCTTTGGTTATTTCGCCGCAATAGATCGTAGAGTTGGCGATGCAGGCGCGGTTCGCCAGCTTCCGAGTCTTCCGTAATCTGGCGCAAGTTTTCCATCAATTCCTCCAACCCTTTCATTTGCCGTTGGTAGGCTTCGGTAATTTCTTCCCGCTCGTCGGAGCCGTCCAGACGCGGGGCTCCCTCCTGGCCGAGGCTTTCCAATTGTTCCGTGATCTTTTTCTGGTTTTCAGCCAACTGCCGGGCCGCGTCGCGAGCCTGTCGCAATTGCTGGGAGAACCGGCTGGAGGAGTCCTGCCGGAAGTCCTCTTTCAAATCCTCCAGGTTTTGCCTGGCGCGGGTTCCAGAGGCCAGGGCCCGGGTAACTGCGCCCTCTTGCAGGGCCTCGCTGAGCTGCCGCATTTCTTCGCGAGACTCGTCCAACTGCTGGCGCGCTTCACGGGTTTCCTGATCGGAATCCATACGATCCATGCGTTGACGGACTTCGTCAACCCGGGTGAGCAACTGCCGCTGATCTTCTTCGAGACGCTTCAATTCGCGGAGTATGCGCTCGCGTTCCTCCTCGTCTTTCGCCGCGGTCAGCGCGGTCTGCAATTGTTTGAGCCGTTCATTCATCTGTTGCTGGCGGCGGGCCAGTTCGTTGAGCTTGCCTAGTACCTCGAGTTGATTGCGCTCCTGTGGGGTAGTCAGCGACTGAGCCCGAGTCTCGGTTTCGTAGCGATTTTCCTCCTGGTTGAAATCGAGCTGGTTCAGTTGCCGTTGATTGCTACGGTTTCCACCTCCGCTTCCGCCTGCTTGGTTGCGCTGCTGGGTCACGTTAAATTCCCTGGGCTGCATGCGCAACAGGGCCTGGTAAGCGCCTTGCGCAGCGAGCCAGGCATCCCGCAATGGTTGGTCGGAATGATCCGCGTTGGCTTCGGATAACTTTTCGGCGGCGGTCTCCATAAATTCACCTGCTTGGGCGGCGGCCCTCAGCAGTTTTTCCTGGCGAATTTCCAATTTGGCCGCCTCCAGCTGCAACCGGATCTCTTGCTGGGATTGGGCCAGGACAGCGGAGTCTTCCAGGAAGCTGGAATCGCCTTCCCCGCGCTGGATGAGTTTCCAGGTGGCAATGGCGATCTGGCGTTGTCGCTCCAGAATCTCACCGCCTTGCTGGCCGCCCATACCTCCCATGCCCGCTCCGCCGCCTTCGCCTTCGCGAAATATTTCCTCCAGCGGACGTACTTCGGCGTAGAACAAATCGCTGGTAGTGCGTCGGGATTTCCCGTCTGGACCATAATCGTCGGCAAAGGCGAACCAGGTGACTAGCTCATCCGGTTCAACTGCTTTCTCCTCCAGGGCCACGGTGTGATCGAAAACCAATTCGAATTTGGGTGGATGGTCGCTTTTCAGGGAAATGTAATCGGGCTCTTTAGCTCCCACCGCCAGAGCTATGCCGTAATCGGTCAGGCCGAAGTCGTCCTTGGCTTCCGCTTCCAGGGCCAACTCTTCGATGGGTGATACCCGCTGGTCTCCCTTGGGAAAATTGAGTTTAAGTTCGGGGCGTTTATTGGGGAGGGCCTCGATTCGGATATCGGGCGGATAGGCGTTTTCCCGCTCGGCATCGTCTTTTAGATAGAGGTGATAACGTCTGGATTCCAGTAGCTTCATCGATGTGATGAACCGGGTTCGTTCCGGGTTTTCCGGTTCCAGTTCGATGATATCGTTGGTTTCATCGACCAGCAGGGCCTGGGAAACCGGTTTGTTGACCAGAAAAGTGTAATCCAGGCGCGTTCCTTCCACCGCACTGACTCGGCGGGTATCTTCAATCAACCGATCTCGCAGCCCAGTGTAGTCCGGATAGTCCAGAAAAGCGTCAGCCCGTACCAGCATGGGCAGATCGTAAACGGATAGGATGTAGGATTCGGTTTTCCGGTCCTCCAACTCGACATGGTATACCGTATCTTCGGTTACGGAGTGCAAAGTATAGGCAAATACGGGATCGGACAGGCTGCGTGCCATGGGGATGGATCTCGATTCCCCGGAAGGAGTCTGCGTCTTTAGGGTGGCCGACCGTGGCAGGTCTCCGATTACCCGTGCGGCGATTACCATGGCGCTTCCCCTTTCGAGTTCGGTGTTACCCGGGGTTACCTCAACCGAGGAGAGGACGGTCGGAATGGAAAGGGGCATGGCGCCCGACCATCCCGGCCGGCCCTGGGTATGGTGGATCAGCCAGACCAATCCGAGAGCTGCCACCAGGGAAGCCAGGTAGCCAAACTGGAGCAGGTAATTGGATTTCCTGCCGGTATTCCCCCAGTACTGGAATTGGGAGTAGTTCAGCGCGTCCTCGATGACTTTTGCTTGCAGAAAATTAAATTTCCTGCCGGTTGGCCGCTGTTGCAGGGCTGTGGTGAGCACATTGCTCAGCTCGGGAAAATTCTCCTCCACCATTTTCCCCGTTTCCCGGTAGTTGAGCCGGGTGCGGCGGCTGTCCAACAAGTTCAGGACAATAGTAGTGACGGTTACAATACAGGCGATCGGAAAGGCGTAAGGTTCGAATCCTGCCATTATCCATCGAAGGCCGATCGAAAGGCCGACCAGGACCGCGGCGATGCACCAGCGGGAGATTTTGCGGCGGAACAGTTGGTTGTCGCGAAGGCGGTGTGCGGCTTCGAGCAGTTCCTTTTTCAGGCGTGGATCAACTCTATCGGCCTTGTTGGATTTTGAAAATTTCATGCGGTAGCCTCCGCTTCTCCTCTTTTGGCAATGGACATGGCGACCAAGCTTTCCGTAGCCAAAATTAGGGCGGTAACGAGCAGAAGCCAACGCCATAATTTCTGTTGGCCTTCCAGTTCGGCGGCGGTGCGGGAACGGATGGTTTGCTCCTTTGCTTGGTCGGATGCAAGGGATTGCCGGGGTTTGAGTGGCACGCCCAGTTTTTCCCAGGAAGCATAGGGTAGGGGATCCAGGCGGCTTTCCTGTGGTGGTAAATTTAAGGCCACCCAATGGCTGGAATCGCCCTGGCTTACCCGGTACAATCCAGGTTTTTGCGGGGTGAAAGATTCCGGCCTGCTGGAACCGACTAACTGCCAGGTGGCCGTTTCACCTCGAAGGACCTGCTCGGCTTCACCCACCAGTATCATGGAAGGGCTTTTTGCACCACCCAGGGCTTTTTCAATCAGCCGTTGCAGCCAGGGAACGAATTTGGAAGACAACACCCATTGGCTGGCCCGCGGGGTCCAGTCACCGCTCCAAACATAGAGTTGTCCTTTTCCTACCGGAACTTCGACCAATGCCGCCGTCTGGTCATCAAATCGGGTCAGCGCCTTGGCCTGGGAATTTTCCGGGAGCTGGATGGATGGGACGTCCCAGAAACGGATATTGCTGAAATTGCTGTAACGCGGATCGGCGAAGATATTGAACAGCTCGTGCTGAAAGTCGATCTCTCCAAGCAGGGCATAGTTAGCGGAAGGAGGGTTCAATTTCCAGGGGCTTTCGCCAGTAAGTTCCTGAATAGTGGCCAGTTGATCCACATCGGTAAGGAGGCAAAGACAAATACCGCCTGATGCAAGAAAGGTCTTTATAACGGGGAGATGATGAGCCGGCGGAATACCGGCGAGAAATATCAGGTCGTTGAGCTTCGGGTCGAGGGAGTCCGATACCACTTTGATTTCGAGGACGGGGTCTTCCCAACCCGCAATGGCGCGTTCAAGGTAGAAGCGCGGCTGCCCGGAATCCTTGGCCTCAGCCGATCCGATGTAGTGGATGGTCGCTTGGCGAATGTGCTTGGGGGCGACCCAGAGCTGGTCATCAAACGGATTACGGTCACCCCGTAGCTCCAACTTTGCAGGTTTCGACTGCTGGGCTGAAAACGGGTGCAGGACCATGCGTTTTTCACCGATTGGTAAATAGACGGATTGGGCGTCACCTATGGGCAAGCCGTTTTCAACATCGAATGCTTGCAGGGTTGCGGACTGGTCTTCGCCGCTGCTGATGAGTTGAAGTCTGGCTTTGAGTCCGGAATCTTCCGTTTGCAACCAGCCCAGCCATTGCATTCCGGTATTCCCGGACTCGATTCCATTTACAGATTCGAGGTGAACCACGCAGTCGGCTGGCCAATCGCGGCCGGCCAGTCCGGAAATGCGGGCCCCTTCGCCGAAGTCGGACACCACCACGATCAATTTTTCCGCACCGCTGCCGGAAATTTCAGCCAGTTGTTCCAACTCGTCCAAAGCCGCTTCGATACCCTGGTCGAGGTGAGTGGCTCCCCAGCCGGGTTGGCGTTCGCTCAAAATGTTTTTGGCCAAGGCTAACCGTTGGGAGGAAGGTGTTTTTTCCCACAGCTCGTAGGACAGGATGTGCGAAACGGTGTTGGATATGGCCAGTATGCTCAAATGATCGTGCGATGAAATGTCTTCCAGTCGTTCGATCAAACGGGCTTTTGCCTGTTCCCAAACTCCGGTCTGACGCATGCTGGCACTTTCGTCCAATAGGATCACGGTATGCTTCGGCTTGCTCTCCTGAAGCACGACGGGCAACTCTTTTTTAAAAAAGGGCCGGGCGAATCCGAAGGCTAGCAGCACGATGATCAGGCAACGCAACAACAGGAGGAAGGGATGTTGGACAGTGCGGCGCTTTTGCAGCCGGGGTGGCGAAGCCTCCAGAAATTTGGTGGCGCTGAAACGGACGCGATTGCGGCTGGCCCGCCGGATGAGATGAAAAATTATGGGTCCGGCAATAATCGCTGCTCCCAAAAGAAACCAGGGCGCCAAAAAACTCATCGGACTGTCCTCCGGTTGACTCGTGCAAAGTTGCCGGACCTTGCGCCACGTTGGATCATTTCCAGTAATACGAAATCCAAGGGCTTGTCGGTTGGCGCGATGTTATAGGTGATACCGTGCTCGTCCAAGATTTGCCGGACCGCGTACTGGTGTTTGCCGAAATTATCGAGGTAGGCTTTTCGGGCCACGCTTGGATCGATGTAAATGCGTTGACTCGTCTCCAAGTCCTCCCATTGAGCGGGCCGGCCAAAATCCAAGCTTATTTCGGCTGGGTCCAGAATCTGAATGGCTCGCACATCGTGCCGCAGAGCCGCCAGGTGAGACATCTGTTTTTGCCAGGATTCCGGGTCGGACAAGAAATCGGAAACGATGATTACTAAACTACGTTTTCGGCAGATCTGGCCCAGTTCTTCCAGGGCGCGGCCCAGATTGGTAGCGTTACCGGTTGGTTTTTTTTCCAGCATGGACAACAGCGAGGTGAATTGCCCCTTACGCCATCGCGGAGGCAAGTAGTCGTGAATGCTCTTGTCGAAGAGCGACAGTCCCACCACGTCCCGTTGATGGAGCAAGAAGTATCCCAAGGTGGCAACCAGTGTGCGGGCGTATTCGGCTTTGTCGTAGTCGAGCGAACCGAACGACATGGACCGGCTCGTATCCAGGAGAATTTGACAGCGCAGGTTAGTCTCGTCTTCAAACTTCTTGATGTATTGGCGATCCGTGCGGGCCAGGACTCGCCAGTCCAGATAACGCAGGTCATCCCCCGGACTGTATTGCCGGTATTCGGTGAATTCGACCGAAAATCCTTCCAGTGGACTTCGGTGAAGCCCGGACCATAATCCCTCAACCACGACTCGTGCGCGCAGTTCGAGATCCCGAATGGCCAGCAGGGCAATTGGATCGATGCCGGATGTTTTTACAGTGCTTGGCATGAGAAACCGGGTTGAGTGTTCAGGTATTTCTCTTTCTGCCTTCTACAGGGTCCAAGCGGTTTACCGGGTTTAACACGATGGGGTGCAAGCGGTAACTGTTTTATTCCAAGCACTGGAAGTATGGGCTCCAAAATTTATAAGTTGAATTCAAGATTTTTGTTCTTTGCCATCACTCGGTGACCGTTTCCAAAAGGCGTTGAATGATCTGTTCTACGGTGGCGCCTTCGGCTTCGGCCCGATAGTTAAGGAGTATGCGATGTCTGAATACGGGTGGGGCGAGTTGACGGATGTCGTCGTGGGTTACGTGGGCGCGGCCCTTCCAGAGCGCGAGAGCTTTGGCTCCGAGGACCAGTCCTTGGGAGGCGCGGGTACCGGCTCCCCAATTGATCCATTCCCGAACAAATTCGGGTGCGCCGTCATCCGTGGGGCGGGAAGCGGCAGTGAGCCGTACGGCGTAGCGAACGACTTCCTCGGCTACCGGTACCTGGCTAACCAGGTTTTGAAAGGCAATGGCGTCTTCGCTGGTGAATACCGGCTCGATCGGTTTAGAAAGACGGGCGGTGGTCTGTTGCACTACGGTTGTCTCGTCATCTTCCGCCAGGTAATCGATCAGGACATTGAAGAGGAACCGGTCGAGCTGTGCTTCGGGAAGGGGATAGGTCCCTTCCATTTCCAGTGGATTCTGGGTGGCCAGGACAAAGAACGGTTCACTGAGCGGATGCCTTTCACCGGCGGCGGTGACTTGGTGTTCCTGCATGGCTTCCAGCAGGGCAGCCTGGGTTTTGGGCGGGGTGCGGTTGATTTCGTCGGCCAGGATGATGTTGGCGAAGACCGGTCCCTTCACGAAGGTGAGGTATCGGCCTTCGGGAGATTCGGTCAGAATTTCCGTCCCCGTGATATCGGCCGGCATGAGGTCGGGGGTAAATTGAATGCGCTGGAACTTCAGTTGAAAGATTTGGGCGACCGACTTTACCAGAAGAGTTTTGGCCAGACCAGGAGCGCCGGTAATGAGGCAATGCCCCCCACTGATCAACGCGAGCATAATCTGGTCGATTACGGCATGTTGACCAATGATCACCTTGCCCAGTTCTCGCTTTACGTTTTTGCGGCCCTCCTGAAGCCGTTCGAAGACTGCTTCTTCTCGTTCCCGTGAGGAAATTTCAGTTGTGTCAGACATATATTAGAACTTCATCCTTTCTCAGTGCGTCATGGCATAAAAAATTATATTGATACCCATGGGGTAGGCCTTTTTTTCGGCGAATTCGCGGAAGTAGTATTCCGATTCGCCCTCGCGTTCCCAGCCGTCGCCCAAGTCGGTGTTCTGGCAAATGATGACCATCATGCGCCCCTTGTCGTCGAAAATGCCGCGGTAGTGAACGGTTTTGGCATCTTCGCGTTCCCAAGTAACATGGGTGCCGCGGTATCTGATGGCGTGATTGATACTGGGGATCTGCGGTTTTTCCTTCAGGTCAAAGACCAGGTGGAAGATGGGGTGCTCGATGGGCAAATCGATTGGTTCCCGGTCGGGGAATACGCGCTTCAGCTCGTAATATAAGTTGTCCCATTCATGGACGCCCCAGAAGTCGTCAAACATGGCAAACCCGCCGTTGAGCAGGTAATTGCGGAAGGTTCCAATTTCCTTATCCTGAAAACTCAAGCTGCCGGGTTCGACGAAGTAAAGGAAGGGATAATTGTTCAGATCCTCCTGCTCCAAATTTACCACTACCGAGTCGGGATTGACCTTCATGCTGGTCATTTGCTGCAGGCGAAATGCCAGGTTTAGCTCTGCGTCGGGATAATCGGTGGCCCATCCACCTCTTCTACCTCCCCAACCCCATCGGCCATAGGATGCGTATTGCACGCGGGCGAAGGTGAATACGTCGTGCTTAAACTTGGGATCGACCTCCCAGTCGGGCACCCCGTAGCGATGGTGGCCATAGCGCTGGGCTTGAATAAGCGAAATGGAGAACACGGCCAGAATACCGGCAACGCCGGCAACCCAGACGGCGAGGCGTGCCATTCGCTTGGGCGATAGTTTAATGCGATGTGTCTTCAAACCCCGATTACTCAAGATGATTTGGAACCTGAAAACCCTGAATTAAGGGAATTATTTCTTTGGGTTCATGGAGTGACTTCAAAAGTTCATAAGCGGCTCGGTAACGGGGCGCTTCTTCCAGAGCCATAAGCACTTGGCGACGAGCGTCTTTATGGTCTATAAGCAACATTTGCTGAGCGATCTGGAAGTGCACATTAGCGATGTCGGATGGACCAAGCTGGATGAGCGCTTTTCCCGACGCTATGGCTTTAGCCGGATGGTTTAGGGAGCGTTCGGCCTTGAGGAGGGCGCGCCAGGGAGATTGGGCCAGTGGATTAATAGCCAACCAGGAATTACTCCAGCGTTTTGCCGCTTCCCAATCCTCTCGCTCTTCGGCCATTTCCAGGAGGCGAACCACCGCTTGGAGGTGATGCCCCTCGGTCTCGGCGATGGTTTTCCAAGTGGCTTCTTCCTGGTCGGTTTGCCCGAGTTTGCCGTAGGTGGAGGCCAGGAGTCCGTGGGCGTTTTCCTCTCCGGGAACGTATCCGGCGCCCTCGACCAGCGCTTCCAATTGATCGCGGGCCAATTCCCAATTTTCTTCGGCTACCAGTTTGCGGGCGGATTCGAGGGCATTGAGGTAGTTGTTTTCCGGATTCATTCTGGCCAGGGCCCGTTCCAGCATGCTTTCGGGGGTGGACATTTCATAGTCGCCACCGAGTTTGAGCGCCTGGTCGCGCGCCCAGGTGGCGAAGGCCCGATCGAGGAACTCGATGGGACCGACGTGTTCGTTTAATGCCTGGTTGATTTTCATGCCGTTGCCAAGGGCGAGCAAGACATTGCTCAGGGCGTCGATGCCAAATTTTTCGGTGATATATTTTACCACCAGGTAGGACTGGAAATAGGCAAACTGGACGTCCTCGTCGTTCTGGGCCTGGAGGAATGCGCCGCTCATGTCGCTGATGGGCTGCATTTTGCGGTCGAGTATCCGTTCGCGGTAGGGAATGGTCATGCGGCGTCCCCAACTGGGATTGACTTCCATTTCCTGGTAAACGGAAATACCTTCGCTAAGCCAGCGGGGCATGCGGTTACGGGTCATTTTTAAGGTAATGGTGTGGCAGAATTCGTGCCAAAGAACCGATTCCCAATTAGCCTGGCGGGTGGCCGGGCTGTTGACCGTTACCACGGGTCCGAAACAGACGCCGAGGTAACCCGGATTTCCCGGCACGCCGAAGGTGCGCACGGCAAAATCGCCGGGATTGGGATAAATTTCCACGATGGTTTTGGTCTCGAGTGCTATGTCGAAACGTTCGGTCAGACGGGCGTGGGCGCGTTCGAGCAGGTCGAGGGCGCGGTCGCCGTAAATGGGCGCTTCCTCCTTGCCCATGCGCAGGAAAAAGTTTTCTGACTCGAGGGTTGTGAACTGGTCGAGTTTGTCGGCCAGGGTGACCAAGTTGTAGGCTTCGACATTGTAGGGATCGTGCTGGTGAGCGTGGAAGGCGAGTTCCCAGCCTTCATCCTCAGAATTGATTCCGAGGCGCAAGAGATCCTGGGCGAGCTGGAGGCTGGCGGGATTGAAATCTGGATCAAATGCGAGGGCGCGCCGCTGGGCATCGGCTCCTTCGGCAAACCAGTACTTCTGCGAAAGCTTGCGGCCGATAGCGTAGTCGACTTCCGGGTTTTCATGCCAGGTAGACAGGGCGGTTGACCGAAAGAGATCACCGGCAAGGTTGTCGTTTTGCAGGTAGGCTACCACCGCCTTAATGGCCAGGGCTTGCGGGTGAAGCGGATTGATGGACAAGATCTGGTCGAGATGTTCGTTAGCCTGGGCGTAAGATTCGGCATCGATCAGGTGTTCGGCCAGGAGCAGGAGGCTGGGTTGGTGACGTGGGTTGAGCGCCAGGGACTGTTTCGCATAGAGCAGGAGCTGAGATCGGTCGCCGTTGAGAAATGAGCTGGCCAGGCCGTGCCAGAGATCGGGGTCCTTGGGATATTTTTCCAAGCCCTGTTGAAAAGCTCTGGAGGCTAGGCGGTAGTCGTATTTGTTCAGGGCCAGCTTACCGGCGGCGAGAAAGGCGCGAGCCGGCGCTTCTTCATCTTCTTGGGCCGGTTTAAAGAAGTTCTCCAATACGATCTTCGGTTCCACCTCCAGAAGCAGGGCGGCTTCGCCCAGGTCGACCAGGGCATCGGCCGAACGAACGCGGCGGGCCCACGTGGTGAAATAGTTCCGGAGGGCTCCGCGGTGCTCCTCCACATCCTCCACCAGGTTGTTGTAGCGGGCCGCGTCGAGGGCGGCAATGCGGAGCTGGATGCTGTAGGATCGGCGGCTGAGGCCCTCCTCGGCCGTCTGGTAGGCCTCGACGTACTGACCCAGCGTCATGCGCAGTTTAACCGCTAAATGCCACCAGGTATCAATCCAGGGATTTTCTTCGGTTTGCTGCAACACTTTGGGCAGGAGGGTCTCGTAATTCCCCTGCTGGAATTCAGCGATAGCTCCTTCAAACGTGATCTCTTCGTCGTCTTGCGCCCCTGGCATGGGGCTGGCCAAAACTACTTCCAAAATGAAGACGCATGCTAACGCAGCTATGCTGTATCTTGGTAGGGCAGGCACGGGGTTAAGGTTTAATTTTTATGGTGGATTCGCAAGGTAAATAACGAATGGAGCGGGTCATAATACCAAATTAGATTTGAAATGACAGATCGGTATAAGTTTCTCAAATCGGCCGATTTTCGAATTTGCCAAGACGATATGGGAAATCTAATGTTGCCTCCAAGAATCAATCATTTCCACCATCAAAACTATTATGAAAAGACTAAGTGCATTAATTCTCGTTTCGATTTTCTTTATTTCCTCCTCCCTCCTGGCGGTTGATCTGCCGCGTACTCCGTCTCCCGAAGGCGCGGAAGTATATTTCATTTGGCCCAAGGATGGGAAAACCGTGAATAAGAGATTTATGGTAAGATTCGGCCTTAAAGGCATGGGCATCGCCCCGGCCGGCATAGATTTTCCCAATACGGGTCATCATCACCTGTTGATCGACGTGGAGGAATTGCCCAACTTCAATTTGCCCCTGGCGGCAACGGAAAACGTAGTACACTTTGGGCTTGGACAAACAGAAACCAGAGTGAGCCTGCCTTCCGGCAAACACACCTTGCAACTGGTATTTGCCGACAAAATTCATCTGCCCCACAAACCGGCCGTCACTTCCGAAAAGATTACCATAACGGTTAAATAGGGATGCTTAGCCTTGAAAGGCACGAAGGCACAGAGATACCCCTTCCCGAAGACATGGATGCACCAAGGATAGGGAATGAAGAATTAGGAATTAGAATTAACAACGTTCCTTTCAGTCACTTGATCCGGCTGCGCCGCAGCAGGATCGCTTCGCGAAAAGGAAAATATCGGAGGTACTGAGATGATATTTTTCGGCCGCACCTTATGGAAGGAACTTGGGAAGGGGTTTTTAATGGTATTCAACCGGTTCCCCTTGGCCGTCCTCAGTGCGGTTGTTTGTGCCGTGGCCGTAAGTGTCCTGGTTGACCTGGACGTCTCTGAGCATGTCGTAGCTTACTCGCACCTGACCAAATTGGCTTTTGCCTCAGGTTTGGGTATTTCGACCTTCATCCTCACAAGCCTGATAGCCGAGAATGTCGGAGGTAAGTTTTCCATATGGGGAATCCTGGTTTCGGCGGCTGGCTTGTTGTTCCTGACGGTTTTTGGATGGCTCATACCGATTGATGATCAGGGAAGAATCCTGGGTGTATTCTGGATGCGACTTTTTACACTAGGTGGAATCTTTCACCTGGGAATTGCCGTCTGCCCCTATCTGAGACCAACCAAAGCGGATTCTGCCCTATGGGAATACAATAAGTTGTTGCTTATCCGGTTTCTTTTATCTGCCTTTTCTAGCGCGGTGTTTTTCGTCGGCGCCGCCCTGGCTTTGGTGAGCATTGATAAGCTTTTTGGAGCAGAAATTGATGAGGAAAATTACGCTCGTATCTGGTTCTTCTGTGCCTTTGTCCTCACGACTTGTTTGCTCCTTGCGGGTATACCGGAAAAAGAAGACCGCCCCCAACTGGTGGTCGATTATCCCAAATGGATACACTTTTTCTGCAAATTTATCCTGCTTCCCTTGGTGGTTCTATATTTTGGCATTTTGTATGCCTATGCGATCAAGATTGTGGTGACTTGGTCCTGGCCGGACGGCATGGTGGGGATGCCGGTGTTTATACTGGCGGCGATCGGAGGATTAACCGGTCTGTTGATATGGCCCTTAACCCGATTGGAACCGGTTTCCAAGTGGGCCGAGTCTTTTTGGCGGCTTTATTTTCCCCTGATAATTCCGTTGGCAATCCTCCTGCTGTTGGCGCTGCAACGGAGGATTGGGGATTATGGATTTACAGAAATCCGGTATCTAGGGCTGATATTGGCCTGCTGGTTATTGGCCATTGCCGCGTTTTACACGGCTAAACCCGGCAGTTCGTTCCGGGTTATTCCATGGAGTTTGTTTGGACTCCTCATTCTTTGCTTCTGGGGCCCCCTAAGTCCCGGCGGGGTAGCCTTCAAAAGCCAATGGAAACGACTAAACAGTCTGTTGATGCAAGAAGGACTATTGGTCGACGGCGCCTTAACTCCAAATCCCCACCAGGTGGACGATTCGGTATTCCAGGATCTGAAGTCTATAATAAGGTATTTATACGGTAGTTATGGGGGTAAGCCCTTCGTACCCTTGATCGAGGGCGTTGATCCCTCAGTTCGCACCGATAGTGAGGGGCAGGATTGGTTGGAGGAATCTTCCTATGGATTTGCGCGGGCTTTCATGGATTATACGGGACTGGTTTCAGACGAGGGTCGAGGAGACGGTTATTACGAGGTGCGATTCGACCCGACCATGCCAATCCCCATTCGGGATTCTTACGATTTGTTTGTCGTTCATCCATTTTCCAGTAGTGATCAGGCATTAAAAGAATTTTCGGTGGGGGGAACTATAGTCCATTTGGAAGGGGAATCTGATTCTTCGAGCATTCTGTTCCGAAGTAGCACTGGTGAAGAATTGGCCAGGCTGGATTTTTTGCCCTGGATTGAAGACCACGATCTTTCCAATTTGCCAATGAAGGAACGCATGGATCAATTTCTCGATCCAGCAGATCTTTTTTTTGAAGTGGACCTCGGTGATTTGGGAACGGTTAAAATAATGACCAAGTACTTGCGGATCAGACAGCAGGATGAGGACTGGTCGCTAAAGAGTGGCGAGTTCTGGGTGTTGGTTCCCGCGGAATAACAAAGCGAGGCCCGGCTCAATTGGCCCATGGCCGACCAGAACCAGCCCCCAATAGCGCTAACCCGCATGTCTCACTGGCCCGCCAACAGGGCATGCGCCTGGTCCAGGGTCAGGCCGAACAACCCTGGAAGTATCGGAAGCTCCAAGAGCTGTTCATAATAAACGATATGGACAGCCAATTCTTAAACAACCGGGGTACGATCCGGGCTAGCCCGCATATCTCAAAAAATTCGTGGCGAGCGAACGAAGATCGAGTGCTGGTGCGGGCATCCAACGAGGTCCGCACCAGGGCCGATATTCTGGAGCGTAGTAGAAGATTGGGGGGCTGTCGCATTCATTCGGTAGTGAGATATCCGGGCTAGACGCTGAAAAAGCGAGATTGACCACACATTAAGTATCACTAAAGTATCACTTATGAAAGTTGAACTGGTCACCAACCTCAAGCGTCGCGCCACCCAAATCATCAAGGAATTGAACCGCAATAATGAGCCTATCCTGATCACCCAACATGGCAAGCCAGCTGCCTACTTAGTTGATTTAGAGTCCTTCGAATACATAGCGAAGAGAACGGAATTGTTGGAGGGATTGGCCAGGGGAGAAGCTGCTATTTTGGACGGAAGAATCGTTTCTCATAGCGAAGCCAAAAAAAGGATGAGTCGATGGCTCAAGTAATTTGGGCAGAACCTGCGCTTCATGATCTGGACAGTATTGCCGACTATATCGCCCTGGACGATCCGAAAGCAGCGACACGCCTGGTTAGAAGAGTATTTGAGAAGGTTGATCAACTCATAGGGGTTCCTAAAACGGGAACCCGCCCCAGGGAACTCACAGGAACTCCGTATCGAAAGCTGACGGTAAGACCCATTTTAATTTACTACAGGATTGAGGGTGGAAAAGTGATTATCATTCACGTCGTAAGAGGAGAACGCAAATTCAGCCTCAAACGCATAAAAGACCAAGACACTCATTAGCCCGCCTGCACTTCCCATTGTCAACGTTTCCTCACGCCCTCGCGGGTCGTCAAGGCATGACTCGTGGGCAACAGGGTTGGTTACTCCTTGGTTGTGAGACGCTTTCATTCTCTACTTTCCAACGGTTTTAATCGGCGCTTTCGGACTGACCCGAATGGCACTAAGTTAAGCACCTTTCCGATGATTTCCGAAGCATTTGCGATGTCGGGGTCATTCCTTGCAATCTTGCATGCCAATGCGGGATTGAAGGTTTGACCCCCTCAAACGGAATTGGAAGGTAGATTCGTCCAAATCATGCTTAACTTAGTGCCATTGCGGGCTGACCCCTTCTTCTCTCTAACAGCTCAATAGGCAACCCTCTTGGCACAAGACCAATTTGAAAGCTTAATAAGGCAGAGTTAATACATTTTTTGATGTTTGACACCTCTTGGCTAGCTGTCAGAGAAAACCCGGCCTTGACAGGATGCCTAAAAGGCACACTTTTAGTCCGTGCAGTTTGATTGGGATCCGAAAAAAAATGAACAAATTAAAAAAGAACGTGGTATATCATTTGAAGAGATCTCCTTGCTCTTGGCGAGTGGACAGGTATGGGCAGTTGCCAAGCATTGGAATGAAGAACGGTATCCCGGACAAAGAATTGTTTTAGTACCCATAGATGGATACATCTACGCCATACCCGACGTGAAGGATGGAGATGTCTATTTCCTCAAAACGGCATTTCCCAGCAGGAAGTTGACCAAACAATACAAAAGAGAAATCGAGAACGAAAATGAAAAAGAGTGAAGAAAAAGAAATTTTAGCAGCCCTGGAAAGTGGAGAGATTGAGTTGGAACGGCCGTCCAAAGAATTTCTGGCGAACCTGGCTAAGGCTGGCGAAAACACATTCAAAAAAGATAAGCGCATCAATATCCGACTAAGCAGTCACGACCTCATAGGAATTCAACGTAAGGCTGTTCAGAAAGGAATTCCCTACCAGGCATTGATCTCCGGATTGATTCACCAATACGTGGAAGGTGACTTCCTTGAAAAACAAAGGTAGCCAATAAGACGCCTCACCCAATGCGGACAAGTTGGGCTCCTGACCTAGTGTGGTGTCCCAGAAATTCCTTCTAAAAATACCGCAGCGATCTGTGCGGGGGCCGCCGGGTAACCGGCGGTTCTACCGCGACCAGAACTGACCCCTTTTTCCGGCCCGACATGATTATTGACCCTTGACCCGAATGTCACTTAGTTAAGCGACTTCTGGAATGTTCGATCATCTCGGAGAAGGAAGGGGTCAAGACGTAAAAAGTTATGCCTTACAGGGTCAGTCGTCTTGTAAAAGTGTATGGAGTACAACGGAATACAGTTTTTAAGACCTGACCCTTTTCTTTCGGAAGGCGTCACTTTTCTACGGCATGACCCCGGCTGGCGCCCATACTATATTCCTCTACAAACGCGCTTAACTAAGTGACATTCACCCTTGACCCTGTTGGCTGCCCCAGATCGAGTAGTACGCTAACGATATTCCAATGGAGCGTGGCTTATTCGCCTTGAAAGCATTGCCAGCGAATAATGAGTTTGCCTTGATTATTCTTGAATTTTATTAATTTTAGATTTGATATTTATCATGAATAAAGGCTTTTATGAATTGATAAAAAAACAAAAATAGAAATTATGCCTTGATATTTAGATAAATGGCGCAATATTTATCTGAAATGATTTTTCGCAAGACGATAGATCTGCTACAGGCGTGGAAGGTTGCGCCCCGTCGGAAGCCATTGTTGATTCGGGGCGCTCGACAAGTTGGAAAGACCTTTGCCGTCAGGCGTTTTGGCGAGAGCTTCTCTCTGTTTCTTGAAGCGAATTTCGAGGAGGCGAGGGATATCCATCAGTTTTTCGAGGGAAGTCTCGATCCGATTCCGATTTGCGAGAAGCTGTCTAATTATTTTGGAGTTAAGATCGTTCCTGGCGAAACGCTTGTTTTTTTTGACGAAATCCAGGCCTGTCCCAATGCGTTGAGCGCCTTGAGATTCTTCCATGAGAAAATGCCAGCATTGCATGTGGTCGCAGCGGGCTCCCTTCTGGAATTTGCGTTGGAGCAAATACCCTCTCAGGGCGTAGGCCGTCTCTCTTCGTTGTTCATGTATCCAGTGACCTTCGAGGAATTTCTCAACGCGATCGGAGAGGAGGGCAGTTGGGAGATGCTGCAAAAAGCGACTCCGGGAAAAGCGCTCGATATCGCTTTTCACCGGCGATTGATCGATGCCTTGAAAACCTACCTGACGATTGGGGGGATGCCGGAAGTCGTACAAGCCTATTGTGATACCCGCGACTTGAGAGAGTGCCGCGAAGTCTTAAGCGACCTGCTCGTAACCTTTCGCGACGATTTCGCGAAATATAAAACGAAAGCTCCCACACTTCTTTTGGATGAAGTCTTGAAATCGATTTGTCGTCAAGCTGGGGGCAAGTTCAAATATACTTCGGTCGATCGGGCGCTTTCGTCTAAGCCTATTAAGGACGCCCTGGAACTGCTGGTTCAGGCCGGGCTTTCTCGAAAAGTATATCACAGCGATGCTCGTGGACTTCCTCTGGGTGCTCAGATTAATCCGAAACGATTCAAAGCGATGTTAATGGATGTCGGATTGCATCAATGTATCCTTGGCTTGGATGTATCCGAAATGTTAGCGGCGAGGGGCCTCGACGTCGTGAACAAGGGATCGATCGCGGAAGTATTCGTTGGGCAGGAATTAGTCGCAGCACAGTCAAGCCGCGAGCCTGCCAGTCTATATTATTGGCATCGGGAGGCTCGCAGCAGTAATGCTGAGGTCGACTATGTGGCTATGTGCGGTGAGCAGCTTTTGCCTATCGAAGTCAAGGCAGGAGGGATCGGAAGCATGCAGAGTATCCGTCTTTTCATGAGGGAACGTAATCTTTCGAAAGGGATACGGACTTCGCTTGAGAACTTTGGCGTGTTGCAGGAACTCGACATCGTTCCGTTGTACGCGATCGGCAATTTTCTGCAGCGTTTGGATCGATCCTGACAATAATACTCCGTTGGAGAAACGAATGTTTCCACCGATCCTTTGAAGGAAAGAGCTACCATGTCGGTGAACACTTTGCCGGTTGCTAGATGGGACTATGCGAATCAGACAGCGGCACAGTGCAACGACGGGGAAAGGCCTGGGGCTGGAAAGCTGTTGAAGCAATTGAATGCAAGAATTAAGAACTGACCCGAATGTCACTTAGTTAAGCGCGTTTGTAGAGGAATATAGTATGGGCGCCAGCCGGGGTCATGCCGTAGAAAAGTGACGCCTTCCGAAAGAAAAGGGTCAGGTCTTAAAAACTGTATTCCGTTGTACTCCATACACTTTTACAAGACGACTGACCCTGTAAGGCATAACTTTTTACGTCTTGACCCCTTCCTTCTCCGAGATGATCGAACATTCCAGAAGTCGCTTAACTAAGTGACATTGAGAACTGACCCCTTTTGCCCCGCCCTCCGCCGACAATGGCAGCGGCGATGGTGCGATGGGCGATTTTTTCCGAGGTGCTTGGCAAACCAAAGTACTTTCGCCCCGTCTTTGTCCGCATGGCTGAGCCTGATATCGACCCGGCAAAGGCGGACAGGAAAGATGATCCAAAATCTCCACCTTGAAGTTCGGCAATGCCGCTTTGGGTTATTCCATGAATGGACGTCCTCTCGGAACGACGAGGCATGACTCGTGGCCAACAGGGTTCGTTACTCCTTTGTTGTAAGACTCTTTCATTCTCTACTTTCCACCGGTTTTAATCGGCGCTTTCGGGCTGACCCTGTTTCCTCTTTCCTGATGGCTTCCGACCCTTTTTTTTCTTCTCACGCATGAATCGGAAGTAAATAAATGGAACACTCAACAGAATCAAAAATAACCACGCGGCGAGGTCTCCCTCGATTAAACGTTCTAAGAATTTACCCACTGATTGGTGTTTATTCATTTCCTGGGTTCTCCTCTACTAATTTCCTCAGCCACTTTCTATATTTTCTCGTTAAACTTGGTTTCTGAAAATGATTTAATAGTCCAATAATCAGCCGAGATATTTCGAAGGTCCTCAGGGAGGTAACGATATTTCACAGTTGAAAGGCGGTGCAATGACCAAACCGCTACACCAATGCCAAAAATTGCCAAATATATGGACAGACTACCGACGATGGGGTAAGCTGGTAAACTCACAAGAAACAGCCAGCCAAAGATACCTATCAACAACTTTGAAAAATCTTCAGCCTGTAAACATTGTTCTTTAGCCAACTCTAACTTTTTGAGCTGATCGTCGTTGAATGAATGAAAAGTTTTGAAAGAAAAGGAACTCTTCTCAGTGATTACTGGCTTTTTTATCAATTTACTCCAATGTCCTATAAGCCCCCCCACCAGGTATTCTTTTAATTCATTATTTATGCTCCAAGTGATGACATGCGTTGGGTTGGTCTCAGAGGGACGGTTTATGGTTTTTTCAATTAATGAAACGTAGGCTTCAAATGCCTCTTCTTTTGAAGTTGCACTTTGCAGAAAATTCCTGAGTGTGTTACTAAATTCCGACCTCGCCATGACTCTCTAATAGAAATGGAGTTATAACCGACTAACTGTATTATGAAAATAATACATCAGGAGACCAATGTTTCCAGACCAACCTATCAAAAGACGTCCGAGAATGTCAAGCAGCGGTTAAAGTGTACCGGCAAAAAGCGAAATAAAGTGTACCACCTTTAGGGGCAACCTCGGGTAATGCCGAGGGATGTCAAATTACCTAAAAGTGGAAGCACAAGAAGCGATAAAACATCTATTAAAGACGGGCCATTCCCAGCGTTGGATCGCCCGGGAACTGGGCGTGCACCGGCGCACTGTAAAGCGCTATGCCAAGGAGCTGTCCGATGCAAAGTGTTCGGTTGCGCCGCCCGGCTCAAAGTGTACCATTTCGCGGACCGGGAAAGTGGGTCGGCCGAGCCACTGCGAAGCGTATCGGGAGAGGATCGAAAAGCAGTTGGATTTGGGTTTGAGCGCCCAACGAATCTACCAGGATCTGAAAGTGCAATGCGGTTTTACGGGCAGCTACGCCAGCGTTCAACGCTTTGTCAAAAAGCTCAAAGAGCAGCAACCGGTCCGGATCTGGCGCATGGAATGCGAGCCGGGGGAGGAGGCGCAGGTGGATTACGGAGAGATGCGTATCCTGCAAAACGAGAATGGCAACCTGGTAAAAGTCTACCTGTTGCGGGTGGTGTTAAGCTGCAGCCGCAAAAGTTACACCGAGGCGAGCCGACGCATGAATACCGAAGGTTTTATCCGGGGGCTGGAGAACGCTTTGCGCTATTTTGGGGGCGTGCCTCGCCGTCTGTGCCCGGATAACCTCAAAGCTGCGGTGTTGAAAGCCGACTGGCACGAACCGCAACTCAATCCGAAACTACTGAGCTTCGCCGAGCACTACGGGTTTACCCTGATGCCAGCGCGACCCTTCCGGCCCACCGACAAGGGCAAAGTGGAAAACGCGGTCAAATACGTCAAAAACAACGCCCTGAGAGGGCGCCGGTTCAAGAGCCTGGCCGAGATCAACACTCACCTGCGCCAATGGGAAAGCACGGTAGCTGACCAGCGTATCCACGGCACCACCCGCCAGCAAGTAGAGCAACACTTTTTGGAGGTGGAAAAAGCCGCCTTGCGACCCCTGCCCGAGAGTCTTTTTGAATGCTTTGAGGAAGGCCGCAGAAAAGTCCACCGCGACAGCTACGTGGAAGTAAAACGCTCCTACTACGAGGTGCCCCAGGAGTATATCGGCGCACAAGTCTGGGTGCGTTGGGACAGCCGCAATGTACGCGTCTACAACCACCGCATGCAACAGATCGCCATCCATGCCCGGTTGGAGCCGGGCCGCTTCAGTAAAAGCCTCGGGGTGGCGGGAGTTCGGCACAGTGTAACCCAATCGATCCACTTCTACCGCAGCCGCATCGAGACCCTCGGCGACCACTGCCTGGCCTGGGCCGACGCCTTGATCGGGCGTAATGCCGACCAGGCCCTGCGTCCCATCCAGGGACTGCTTGGGCTAAGCAAACGCACCTCCCCCCAGCAACTTGACCAAGCCTGCAAACACGCTTGCCGGCATGGTCAATATAGCCTGCGTCAGCTTAAAATACTGCTCTGTCGGCCACCTCAGCAGGACACTTTTGAGCTGCTACAAGACCACCCGGTGATCCGTCCCATGGACAGCTACGAAAGCCACCTGCCCACCAAGCATCTGTTTTAATTGCTTATGAATGAATCGATAAAACAACACCTCAAAAAACTCCGCCTCAGCGGTATGAACCAAAACCTGGAGTTGCGACTGCAGGAAGCCCGGGGGCATCAATTGCCCCATGAAACCTTCCTCGAAGCCCTCCTCCAGGACGAAGTCAACCTCCGCGAGCAACGCTCCATAAAGCGCCGTATCAAAGCCGCACGATTCCGCGATCAACGCAGCTTGCAGAGCTTCGACTTCAGCTTCAACCAAATCGACCGAACCCGGATCTACCAATTGGCCACCGGGCGCTTCCTGGATGAAAAGCACGACCTGCTCTTCATCGGCCCTCCGGGCGTGGGAAAAAGTCACTTGGCTCAGGCCCTCGGTTACGAACTGATCAAGCGCGGCAAAACCGTGCTTTATCGTTCCGTCTTCGACATGGTCACCGAGCTGCTCGAACTGGAACTGGAGAACTACGCCAAGACGCTCAAGCGCTATCTCAAATGTGACCTATTGATCATCGACGACATGGGCATCAAACAACTCCCGCCCAAATCCGCTGAATATCTCTTTGAGATCGTCATGCGCCGCTATGAGATACGCTCAACACTTATGACCTCCAACCGCCCCCTGGAAGAATGGGGCAAGTTGCTCGGGGACGTTCCCGCCGCCACCGCCATCCTCGACCGCTTTCTCCACCACGCCCAGGTCATCACCATCACCGGCAGAAGCTATCGTCTCAAAGATAGAACAGCGGCCATGCAATAGACTCCATGATGAAAAAAATTAAAACCGTAATCCCTTGACCCAAATCAGCAAAAATCCCATCAAAACTATTCCCAGAGGTGGTACACTTTGAACCGCTTTTTTGTGGTACACTTTAAACCGCTCGGTGACACCGAGAACTCTAACTTGAATTTTAACAATCTTATCCATCGGCATTAGCTAAAACTTCATCACAGTTTTTAGCTGCAAACTGATTTTCTAGATAGTCTAATCTGTCTCCTGAATAGCCCAATTTACTCGCTGCTGCTCTACGCTCGATTGTTGCAGCTTGTAGTTGTTCTCGGTAGGATGAATGAGTCTCCGCCATTTCTATCGCTGTAAAAACATTGGCTGCAAATGCGCCTCCGCGAATCACTCTCAATGCCGTAGGTGTTTTTGCGCTACTACTGCCATAAAAACGTTTAGGGTATTCATCCATTACATCAACCGATGCTCCAAGGAAATTTACTGCCGCAATAGCCGTATTGGAATCTTCTTCAACTAAGCTTGTCCCTAATTCCAACGAAGCTGAAGCAAATGGAATGAAGATACTTATAGGAGCAGCTATTGCTCCTCCAAGAACCCAATGATTTGTTCTTAGCTGAGCACGGGCTTCGGACGAATTTAACACAGTTTTTACATTTTCAACAGCGATCATATGGTCCCACTGATCACGTATAACTCTAATTTCCTGAAGTCCGATCTCCAATTCCAAAGACCTACACAAATCCACAATTTCCTTCTCCTCCTCTTCCTTTGGGCGCTCCTCCTTCTTTTCCACCCGCCGGCCCAAGTAGTCATATTTAAAGGTGATTTCAGTGTCTGGAAATCCAGCCGTATTGGCCGTAGAGGTCTCCTCCATTTTGATCAGACGGTTTTGTTCGTCAGTCGCCCAAGGGGCGCCCGCCTTCCTCACCCTCCGCTTCGCTCCGGGCACGCCGCTGCGCGGCGCACCATCTTCGCGCTGCCGCGCTCCGTCCATGTCGGGGTACTTGGTGTATAAGCGGAGGGGGTTGATAGCGGCCGCTGTCCTGCTTTTGTGCACCTATTTACCAAAAGGCTCCCAGTCGTAGGGCTCAACTAAATTTCTACTGTCATTGGGGAATCCACTCGTGGCCGAAGGAGCGTGGTATACACCCAAATACTTCCAATTTTACTTAAAAACTAGGGCTGATCCTGCCCTGCAGCCCCTGTTTTCTTGGCATGCAACGACGAAAACTTTAGCGCCGCTTCAGGTCAATGTTAATGTTTTGCGTTTGACCCCAATGGCGCTTAGTTAAGGGGGTTTTTTGAGGGCATAAGGTATGGCGCCAGCCGGGGTCATGCCGTAGAAAAGTGATGCCTTCTATAAGAAAAGGGTCAGGTCTTAAAAACTGTATTTCGTTGTACTTCATACACTTTTACAAGACGACCGACCCTGTAAGGCATAACTTTTTACGTCTTGACCCCTTCCTTTTCGGAGGTAGTCAAATGTTCGAAAAGTCGCTTAACTAAGCGCCATTGATAGCGCCGGCCAAGCCGGTGAGAAGTAGAGAATGAAAGAGTCTTACAGTGAAGAAATAGTCAATCACACTGACCCCGAGTCATGTGAGTGTGCTCGTGAGGGCACATTTGAAGCGTTGACAGGGGAACCCACAGGCCGGGCTATAGAGCCGCGAAATCAAGTTATCCTTCAGGGGGCCGACCTTCTAATGGTAAAGGGAAGGCAACACTGTGCACGCCGCCAAGACGAGATGTGCACGGCTCCTGCGCGGTCCAAGAACCAAGGCATGTGGCGACACTTCTCACGCGGAAGCCGGGAGATCTCAGGATCGGCCCTCCGGAATGGTGTCCGGCGGGTCCGCGCATTGAATCCCAAGGGAATAAGGATGCGATGAACGAGCCTGAGAAGTCGGACAACTCCATAGTATCGAAGAAACCGGCGAACAAAGTTGGGCAGAGAAGCCCGGCGGCGGAGTCGGCGGAGAAAAGGGGGTTGGCCAAAGGCAATCCGAGCCAGCAAACCAGTCACCGGACCCGGAGCCGGAAAAGGCTGCAAAGTGCGTTGGAACGGATACGTCAAGCGGTAAAAGGAAACAGGAAGCAGAGGATGACCAGCCTCTGGCATCACGTCTACGACGTGGATCGACTGCGGGAAGCTTACTTTGCGAGCAATCACAAAGGGGCCGCCGGAGTCGACGGTGAAACGTGGCGAAGCTACGGGGAAGAACTGGAAGCAAACCTACAATCGCTCTCGGAGCGACTGCGAAAGGGGAGCTATCGGGCCAAACCCGTGAAGCGGCATTACATCCCGAAAGCGGACGGAAAACAGCGACCCATCGGCATACCGGTCTTGGAAGACAAGATCGCGCAGAGGGCCACCGTTGAAGTGCTTAACTCGGTGTATGAATGTCATTTCAAAGGCTTCAGCTACGGGTTCCGGCCCGGTCGGAACCAGCATCGCGCTCTTGACGCCCTCTACATGGGGCTGATGAAAAGGAAGGTCAACTGGGTGCTGGATGCGGACATACGTGGTTGCTTCGACGCCATCGACCACGGCTGGCTGATTAAGTTCATCGAGCATCTGATATCAGACAAGCGAGTGATTCGTCACGTGAAGAAGTGGCTCAAAGCGGGCGTGCTAGAGGAAGAGCAGTTGCGCCAGAGCACGGAGGGAACTCCTCAAGGAGGCAGTATATCGCCGTTGATGTGCAACATCTACCTGCATTACGTCTTCGATCTGTGGATCGATCAGTGGAGGAGGAAAGAAGCCAAAGGCGAGGTGATTGTCGTGCGATACGCGGATGACTTTGTGATCGGATTCCAAAAGGAAATCGAAGCGCGGAGATGTCTGGATGAATTGCGCGAACGACTCGCGGCCTTCCATCTGGAACTCCACCCTGAGAAGACCCGGCTGATCGAGTTTGGCCGCTACGCGGAGATGAATCGAAAGCGAAAAGGCAAAGGCAAACCAGAGACGTTTGACTTCCTGGGCTTCACGCATTTTTGCACGAGGACGAGGAAGAATGGACGCTTCATTGTGGGCCGCAAAACGCAAGCCAAGCGGATGCGAGCGAAGTTGAAGCAACTCAAAGAAGAGCTGCGGCGGCGGATGCACTGTCCGGTGCCCGAAACGGGGCAATGGCTGCGTCGTGTGGTGCAGGGGTATTACAACTATCATAGCGTGCCGCGAAACCGTGCCGCCATGAGAACGTTTACCTGTGCTTTGTTAAGATATTGGTGGAAGAGCTTGCAGCGTCGCAGTCACAAAAGTAACTGCGATTGGGAGCGATTCTACCACCGTATCGCCCGCCGTTGGATGCCAAAACTGCGTGTCATGCACCCCTATCCTGAACATCGTTTGAACGTTACGACCTGAGGCAGGAGCCTTGTGCGGTAGTCCCGCCCGCAGGGATCTGTGCGGGGGCCGCCGGGTAACCGGCGGTTCTACCGCGACGATAGCGCCGGCCAAGCCGGTGAGAAGTAGAGAATGAAAGAGTCTTACAGTGAAGAAATAGTCAATCACACTGACCCCGAGTCATGTGAGTGTGCTCGTGAGGGCACATTTGAAGCGTTGACAGGGGAACCCACAGGCCGGGCTATAGAGCCGCGAAATCAAGTTATCCTTCAGGGGGCCGACCTTCTAATGGTAAAGGGAAGGCAACACCGTGCACGCTGCCAAGACGAGATGTGCACGGCTCCTGCGCGGTCGAAGAACCAAGGCATGTGGCGACACTTCTCACGCGGAAGCCGGGAGATCTCAGGATCGGCCCTCCGGAATGGTGTCCGGCGGGTCCGCGCATTGAATCCCAAGGGAATAAGGATGCGATGAACGAGCCTGAGAAGTCGGACAACTCCATAGTATCGAAGAAACCGGCGAACAAAGTTGGGCAGAGAAGCCCGGCGGCGGAGTCGGCGGAGAAAAGGGGGTTGGCCAAAGGCAATTCGAGCCAGCAAACCAGCCACCGGACCCTGAGCCGGAAAAGGCTGCAACGTGCGTTGGAACGGATACGTCAAGCGGTAAAAGGAAACTGCCCGCCGCGGGATGCCGCGGCTGCGCGTCATGCATCCTTATCCTGAACACCGTTTGAGCGTTACGACCTAAGGCAGGAGCCTTGTGCGGTAGTCCCGCCCGCAGGGATCTGTGCGGGGGCCGCCGGGTAACCGGCGGTTCTACCGCGACCGCGTTTGACCCCTTTTGCCCACCTTATTTGGCGAATCCCTGGAGGATCATCCAATCGAGGAAGCGTTCTCGCCAGGAGGATATAGGCAGTCCACGTTGCCGAATCCCGTAGCCGTGCCCGCCTTCTGAATACACATGCAATTCTGCTGAGACTCCGGCCTTCAGAAGTGCGAGGTAAAATTGGGCACTGTTCTGTGAGGAAAGGTTGTCGTCGTGTGCGTGGACGAGGAATGTCGGTGGAGTCGATGAAGAGACGTGTTTTAAGGGTGAGAATCGAGTGATAAGTTCCGAATCGGCTTTGGAGCCGAACATGCGTTGTTTGAATGCTTCGTTCGTCGCCAGATGTTGGTCGAGCTCGATCAGTGGATAAATGGGTGCGATGAAGTCGGGTCGGCAGCTCAACCGCTCCAAAGGATTCGATGTGTTTGGTTTCCCTTTATCATACAAGGTGCCCGCTGCCGCGGTTAGATAGCCACCCGCGGAAAATCCCATCACGCCGACTTTGTTTGGATCCAGGTCCCATGAGTCGGCGTTTTGGCGCACTAGCCGAATGGCACGCAATGAGTCGGGCACAGATGCATTGTAGACGTGAAAGTTGCTTTCAGCATGAACGACCCGGTATTTGACCACGATACCGGTAATCCCTTGTGAATTGAGCCAGCGTGCGATGTCGTGACCTTCCTTGTCGATGGCAAGATGCCCAAAGCCTCCACCGGGAAGTATGATTATAGAGGTTCGCAGTTCATTGGGTTTGGAGGGGAAATACACCTTCATGGTGGGCGTGGAGATATCTTTGACGGATCGGTCCAGCTTCACCTCTGCGCCATCTTCGATGGTTCGTTCTTTCCAGACCTCTTTTGGTTGCACAGATTTACCACCGGGTAATCCTTCCGGCCAAAGTGGAATTTCAAGGGGTTCCTGTGCCGCATGCCCCAGCAGATTCACCAGTATGCAGACGAGAAAGGCGGGGATCCGTTTGTTGATTTTCACAAATCGGATTTTTGATGAACCAAACTACAAAAACAATCCCATTCTTGAGATGAGCAGACCAAAATGGGGCGGCCTTTGGCGTTTTGGTTACCATTTCGGGATTCGAGGGAGCCGGACAGGGCATTGCTTTACTGAAAGTTAGGACCTGGTCTTTGCTCTAAATTTATTGCTCGTCTGACTAGAATCTGAAGGTATTGGTTAAGAAGATCTGTCTTGGGGGCGCGAAGCGAACTCGTGCGACAGAACCGTCCGGCTGGAAGCGAATGGCGTCCACCTCGGTGTTATCCCAATTGTGAACATTCCGAAGGTTGACCTGCATTTTCCAGTCAACCTTGCGGAAGATCTTCATCCTATAGCCGAAGATGAGATCGATCGCCAGATCCGTGTCAGTGTAGAATGGATTCAAGACATCGGGCTCGATATGAGAGTTATCACCGAGAGGCACACCTTCACCACTGCCATCGTTTTGAACCCACCTGATGGGAAACCCGCCAGAGGCTTTGTCCTGCCAGCGGGCAGCGCCTCCGACAGAGAAGCCCCTAAGCTTACCTTCTTGGAAGGTATAGTTGGTGACGAAATTGAAGCGCCATTCCCGTTGCTCGGAGGTGGGTTTTCCTTCTTCGCCTTTGACGGCATAATAGTCGAGAAGCCGGTCATAGGTTTGATCTCGGATATTGGCTCCCCTGGGCGGCTCGGTGGGATCGCCCCAGTCGAGGTCGCCAAACTCTGCCAGATAAGGCGCCCACAACTCGTCAACCAGTTTGCCTAGTCTTGGAGCGACATCGTCTATAACGACCTTTTGCTGAGCGGCATTGAAGGCGATGCGCCAGCTTTTGCTCGGATTGAATATGAACGCGGCTTCCATGCCCTTAGCCTGGACGGTTTGTGTATCGGCGACATTGCCGGGGCTCTGCGATTCCACGTCACCATTAGATTGAAAGCGCAGATTATAGGCGTCTATAATTCTAGGATCCTGCACAGTGGGAGTCAGCGGAGCGAGAGCGTCCCACGCCCTTTGCAGGTTCCCCCATTTTCGGAGCACTGCTTCATCGAAGGGCAGATCAAACTCGTCGTCGAGGCCTGTGTCCGGGTCGATCACGATATTTTGATCCGCAAAGTCCGGATCGACGACGAGGAGCGATCGATCGGCAGCAATTTCGGCTACAGTATGCCCCGTGACTTCTTGAATGTTTCTGCTTAAGCGTCCCCAATACTGAAATCCGCGACTCTGAATGCTGTTGAATACGCCAGACACTCCTGCGGTCGCATTCGACAAATTTGCATCGAACCAATTGATACGAGCGACGAACCTGTCTTCGAACATGTATAAGCTAATACCATAGTCTTTGCTCGTGCCGGTAGGCGACGGTAATGGCTCGCGAAATTGGTCGATTCGAGTTGTTTCCGGCACGAAATTTTGGGTATCGTTGTAATGTAGGGTGATGTCGACAATCGAATTTGGCAGCGGAATCAGACCCTTTGGCCAGCGAAGCACTCCGCCGTAACCGAAGATACTCGATTTTTTTTCTATGAAGGCGCCATCGAACACGTCCCAATTTTCTGGGCTTACATCCGGAATTTCGTCGCGGCCAAGGAGGATGGGTTCCGTGTTTATAAAAGTTTCAACGGTATCTTTGCGATAACCCATATTGACGATCAGGAGTTTGTTGAAAATCTCGGACTGAGTATTGACCGCCAAAGAGGTCGTGGTCGTTTGTAATCGCCGCACGTTCTTGTCGGGTGTTTCGAGAGGGGTAAAGGTTCCCCATAGAAATTGCTCGTTTCCGGTGCCCGCCCTTTCATCCTCAAAGACGGATTCATAGGTGTACTCGGGTCCAAGGTCCCAGTATAGCTTCTCGTAGCTTTGGCCGATTGTGTCGCGCAGGTCGTAATCTGCTGGAGTGAGTGTGAAGTCGCTGAGGGACCAGCCGGGCTCGAGCGCTCCAGGTTGAGGCGGACCAATATATACATTGTTGGGCACTTGGCGGACTGAGTTTCCGACAAACTGGGCATCGGCGGCGCCGATAGACAGAACGGGATCCGGATCTCCGAAAGCGTTGACCGAGTAATTGATCAGTTGCTCTTTGTAAACGTTTTCGTCGCCGAGAATGGTCAAGGTGTGATTGCCCAGGATCTTGGCCAGATTGTCATTGTTCAGACTATCGGCGAAGTCGTGTCTGACGAATCCCGTAAAACGGAGGGCCTCCCGCTGCTCGTCATTCACTCGTCTCCCTGCTTTGGTCAGAATCATCGGTCGTCCGAAATTCGGATTGGGCAATGGGTCGTAATTGCCGGATTCGATGTAATTGGGATCCTGTGGAAGAAGGAGTGTCTGATTGGTGTCAAAGGTGACGACTGCGTTTCCTGCGTTGAACGCCGTAAAGCTATCGCGGTAAAGGTCTTGGTAGTCGAAGGCGATTTCGAATCCTCCATTGCCCTCCCAAAAGGACTGCTGGAGCGCCAGGTTGTAATTGAACAGATCGCGCGAGTAGAAATCGTTGTCCCAGCCAAGGTTGCTGCGGCTGAAATCGAAGGTATCCAAATTGGTGAACCCTTGGTCGAGCCAGCCCGTACCCTTTATGTCGCTAAGGTTTCCGGCATATATGCCTCGAGGCGATCCTGAGTTTCTGCCTATGAGTACGCTCCAGTAATTTAAGATTTCGTCTTGGTCCCTTTTTCTATCCGTTCTGCGATCGATACTATTTCCCCGAATCTGATCGGTGTAGGTGAAACCGGGATTTCGGCCATTGCTCCCGTCCCAGACAAAACCCCAAGCGCCATTGCTCCAT
The DNA here is from genome assembly GCA_965250065.1 of Opitutales bacterium. GTDB lineage: Bacteria > Verrucomicrobiota > Verrucomicrobiia > Opitutales > UBA2995 > JAABVD01. The sequence goes on along the minus strand of OZ252288.1, from coordinate 1,961,310 downwards.
CCGATGCCATCGTAGCCTCTCGATTCATTATCCACTGTATTGGGATCATCCTCGAGGAGGATGGGAAAACCTGATGCTAGGTATGCCGCTTGTTCCTCGTCCGATAGGTCGTCAAAATCATCCTGCTCAATGCCTTCGCGGTTCCAGCGATTGCGAGCGAAATAGGTGGTATCGAATTGGGCGGGACGATCTAGAAAGGTCGATAGGCCTTCCTGCGGCAAGAGCACGTCGGGAGCATTGCCAACAATTTCTCCGAGTTCCATGTGACCGCGAATGACGGTATTGGAGTTTCCGAAAGGCTGGTAGGTGAAGGCGGTGTAGATGCGGTCGTCATTCTTGTAAGTTGGGCGCTGACGGTATTCGGTGCGATCCACCAGACCGTTAACGCGAATGGCTAGCTTATCCTCGATGAGAACTCGATTGATGCCGAATGACCCGCGATAAGAGGGATTCTCTCCACCGGATCCGATCCGAGCTCTAATCTCAGTGTCATCGCGGAAACGCGCTCGGGCCATACCACTATTGATCAATCCGGCTGGAGATCCCAGGCCGAAAAGGAAGGAATTGGCCCCGCGATTGATGTCGACGCGTTCGGTATTGTAGGAGTCAAAGGGAATGTCGGTGACGAAAAAATTTCGCGTACGGTCTGGAGGGGCCAGTCCGCGGATTCGCGCCGTGCCATCCGGATCGCGTCTGGCATTTCCTGTACTGGTTTCGCCTGTAGCTCCTATCTCTGCTCCAGTGAAATTGCCGAGAATCCCAGCGACTTCGGAGCTAGTAGTGTACTGGAGTAGCTCCTCAATGCCGGTGGCTCCAAGGTCGTCCATGAACTCCTTGGTGATGACCTGGATGGCCGCTCCGGTGTTTTTCAGGGACTGGTTGAGTCGCCCGCCGGCCATCGTCTGGGAGGCGTAGTAGCCTTCGTCTTGCGAGGCATCGATGATGAAGGGCGAGAGTTCGAAGACTTCTTGATTCTCTGCCGAGTCGTTTTGGGCCCAGCCTGTGAACGAAGCGCGGAGAAGGCCGCATGCTATTAGCGCCGCCTTCGTCTTGGCTTGATGTGTTCTATTCATGTAGGATCGGTGGTTATTGGTTTGTAGGTCAGCGAATCGACTAATTGCCTACGCAAAATCAATTCGATGGGATAGCGCCCTTAGTTCTCGCCTCTGTCGTTTTGTAGATCAGCCAGATTGCAGTTAAAAATTTGGGTTAGATTGAATTTAGGGGGATTGGCTCTCTTCGGTTTCTCAAATTCGGAACGCATATCTGCTACGTTCTCTTTGTATGCTTACTAACAGGTGTGTGATTAATGTCAGCAGGGGTCTGCTCTTTCCGTTTATTTGGTAACAATTGTTACTAAGTATCATATTGTAATCATTCATGAAAGTCAACGTCAATTATTTACAAAAGGTAACGGAGATAATTTGTTAGTGCGTTTAGTGGATTCTGAGGACTAAGTTAGGGTGAAATCTAGAGACTAGGGCTCTCCGGTTGGTCAAGTCCGTATTTTCCTGTAAAAACGCATGGGTGAGAAGGTCAAAATCCGCTATCCGAAAAACTACCTGGTGAAGACCGTCTCAACCAGCGGCTTTATTAGTTTTGGGGCGGAGGGAAGGGGTTAAGAAGAATTAGAAATTAGGAATTAGGAATTACGCGGGGGAAGGGGTCAACCGAGGCCCGGTGCGCCGACACCTCAACAAGCGAAGCGCAGAATAACAACCTTGAATCCCGCACCGGCGTGCACGATTGCAAGGAATGACCCCGACGTGTTTCGATAATTGATTGAAAAATTGCTTTACCGAGGGCCAATCTGGACCGGTCCCTTTAGTTATATGAATGCAGTCTCAGTCGTCATTCCCACTTATAACCGAAGTTTTACGCTTGGACGGAATTCAAAAGGGGAAGGTCGTAGTTGTTTAGTGTTTTGAGTTGTTTGCAGTAAGGACATTTCGACTTTTAGGTGCGGTTTATAGTTTCAACCAGATTACTCATCGCGGCAGGATGGCCCAGGTTGAGGTATTCATATAGTTGAAGATTTTTGATCCCCGTACTGAGGATGTGATAGCGGGCTGCTTCATACTGCACTTTTGCTGCTCGGGGCATGGTCAAAGCGAAAGAATGATTCTTCAGCCCGTCACCCTCTTGCTCTATATATTCAATTCATAGGGAATGCCGTCGACGTCGACGATGCGGCGTCTGGGTTTGCTGGGCCAGGCTGGGGGCGCCATTTTACTGAGCCATTCGTCGAGGGCGCCTTGAAGGAGTTTGAGGATTTCCGAGTTTTCCTTGGCCAGGTTTTTGGTTTCGCCGATATCTTTGGACAGATCGAACAACCAGGCGTGGTCGCCCGATTTTACCAGCTTCCATTTTCCCAGGCGGACCGCTTTATTGGGACCATTACTCCAAAACAACGCATGGTGGGGGACGGTGGAATTATCGCCCGATAAATAAGGATACAGGTCCACGCCATCCAAGGAAAGACCATCGGGGAGATCGATTCCAGCAGCCGCACAAACGGTGGGAAAGATATCCAGAGAGCTGGCAGTTTTTTTGTAGACCCTGCCGGCGGGCAGTTTGCCGGGCCAGGACATGATCATGGGCACTCGGACGCCACCTTCGAAGAGGAATAATTTCCCGAGCCGAAGGGGGTCGTTGTTTTGAATTCCAGTGTAAATGGGTCCACCGTTGTCGTTGAGGAAGATGACCAGGGTGTTTTTCAGCAGGCCGTTTTGCTCGAGTGCGCCGACAATGGCGCCCACGCCATCATCCAGCGCGCTGGTCATAGCGTTGTAATCGCGTTGTTTCTTAGGTTTTATCCCGGGAAACCTTTTTTGGTATTTTTCGGTGGCTTCGATGGGGGTGTGAACTGCGTTAAATGGAACATAGGCAAAAAACGGGCGGTCTTTTTTGCGGTTTATAAAATCGACCGTTTCACGGGCAATGGCATCGGTCAGGTATTCCTTTTCGATGATTTTCTCATCTCCCCGCAATATGGACTGGTAAACTGGTTGAGGTTTATCTGCCGGAAAAAACGAATGGGCTCCGGCCAGGAAGCCGTAAAATTCGTCAAATCCCCTTTGCTGAGGTCGGAAAAATTTCCGGGTACCGAGGTGCCACTTTCCAAACATGCCGGTGGCGTAACCGGCCTTTTGCAACACTTCCGCCATAGTGATGGCCGAGGGTGGAAGTCCACGGCTTTTCCGGTGGGTCTCGGCTGCACCGGAGGTGTTGAATTCAAACCCGAAGCGCTGTTGATAGCGACCGGACATCAGTCCGGCGCGGGAAGGGCTACAGGTTCCCGCGGTTACGTAGGCATCGGTAAACTTTACGCCGTTTTTTGCCAATGCTTCGATATGGGGGGTGGGTATTGTCTTCGATCCGTATAAACTGGTGTCGGCGTAACCGAGGTCGTCCGAAAAAATAAGGACTATATTTGGTGGCTGGTCGTCCGGATTTATAGGATTGATCTGGTTGAGCAAGGCCTGCTTGGCTGCCATGGCTTTTTCATCCGGCACAATGGCCGGAATGGTTTCGCCGGGCTGGATTTGTCCTTGGGCGAAGGCAACGCCTGCCGAAATAAGGAGGCTTATGAGCAGGGGTAAAAAGTGTATTTGATTTGAGCGGATCATGGTGCACTATAGTTTTCTCGGTTTTCCAAATATTTCAATTCGGAAGATAGACTTTCTAGGGGGTCTACCGCGCGGGGGAAGGGGTCAATTCTTAAATCCTGCATTGGCATGCAAGATTACAAGAAATGACCCCGAAGGAGATGCAAGATGCTAAGGAATGACCCCTGTTGATTAAAATATTGCTTTTTGTGGCGCTAATCTGGAAGGGTTTCTTTGTTATATGAATGCAGTCTCGGTCGTTATTCCCACTTACAACCGAAGGATGACGCTTGGACGTTGCATCGAGTCAGTTCTAGGCCAGACGGTGGCGCCCGAGGCAGTTCTCGTGGTAGATGATGGATCGACCGATGGCACCGCCGATTGGGTTGGCAAAACTTATCCTCAGGTGACCGTAATTGAGCAGGAGAATAGCGGTGTGAGCGCAGCCAGGAACACGGGCATTAAAAATGCGGTGACCGATTGGATCGCCTTTTTGGATTCCGACGATTGTTGGATGGCGGACAAACTTGAAAAACAAATAGGTGCTCTGGAAATGAATTCGGTATACCGCCTATGCCACACTGAGGAGCGATGGATTTACCGAGGCAAGGAAAGGGTAGTGGCTGGGCCGTATCGTAAAAAAGGAGGATGGATTTTCGAGCGCTGTTTGCCGGTTTGCGCTATTTCTCCCTCCACGGTGGTGATTCACAGAAGTGTGTTTGAGGAGGTGGGATTATTCGATGAATCGTTACCGGCCTGTGAGGATTATGATTTGTGGTTGCGAATTACGTCGCGGATGCCGGTTCTTTTGGTGGATGAACCGCTGATTGAAAAACATGGGGGCCATGAAGGTCAACTGTCTGCAGGTTGGGGATTGGATAGGTACCGTATTCGAGCTTTGCAAAAGATTTTAAAGGAAGGACAATTGAGTGATGATCGGCGATTGTTGACGGAACAAAAGCTGAAGGAAAAGTGTTTGGTGTTTGCCAAGGGATTGGAAAAACATGGGAAGGTTGCGGAGGCAGGAAGAATTAGGAATTAGTGTTTTAACCACAGAAGGCACAAAATTCACAAGATGAGTTTGGGTATCGGGAAATGGAACATGGATGAACAGGATGGGCAGGATGGGGGAAGTTTAGCCACAAGAGGCACAGAGATGCTGGATACTGGGTGCTGGATACTGGATGCTGGGGAAAACCACGGACTACATGATTTAACCACGGAGGGCACAGAGAGCACAGAGGTTTATTAACAACGTTCCTTTCAGTCACTTGATCCGGCTCTGCCGGAACAGGATCGCTGCGCGAACAGGACTTTCTAATCCAAGTTATTTCTGCGGCTCGAAACAAAGGGATGACCCCGAGGAAGGGTTCTGGCCGGTAGAGCGATTCTTTGGTCTTGTCTAGGGATTGAGGATGAGCGTTTACTGAAACCTCCTCTTATGGTCGAACTATCAAGCCCAGCGAATACATCGTTATTGGAAATTCACAACATTTCCAAATCCTTTCCTGGGGTGCGCGCGTTGGATGAAGTTTCGCTAAGCCTTGAAGCAGGTGAGGTGCTGGGACTGGTCGGTGAGAACGGCGCAGGAAAAAGCACTTTGATCAAAATTCTTGGCGGGGCCCATGGGGCCGACTCAGGGGAGTTGCTTATGCATGAAAACCGGATGTCTATCGATTCGCCCTCTACGGCCCAATCCCTGGGAGTCTCAATAATTTATCAGGAATTTAACTTGATACCCGATTTGAGTGTGCGGGAAAACATCTACCTTGGACGGGAAAGGAAAAATGTATGGTTTCTGGACGAGAAGCGCGAAGCGGAGGGGGTGAAAAGGCTCTTTGCACAGCTGGGCCTAAAGCTCGACTCTGAAAAGTTGTGCCGTGATCTGACGATTGCAGAACAGCAGCTGGTCGAAATCGCCAAAGCGCTTTCGCTGGATGCAAAAATTCTGGTTATGGATGAGCCCTCCGCCACTTTGACCCAGCAGGAGGTCGATCAGCTCTTTGCCATCATTCGCGATTTGAAGGAGAAAGGGATCGGAATCATTTACATCAGCCATCGCTTGGAGGAAGTGTTTGAAATAGCCGACCGGGTGATGGTTTTGCGGGATGGCAAGCACGTGGTGACCAAACCGGTGTCTGAGGTAAATCGGAACCGGCTGATTGAGTGGATGGTAGGACGGTCCCTGGAGTCGGAGTTTCCCCCGCGTCAATCAAAGCCGGGGGGAGAATGTTTAAGGGTGGAAAACTTGTCGCGGGGAGAGGTGGTGCAAGATGTAAGTTTTTCGCTTGGAGCCGGGGAGATTTTGGGCTTCGCCGGCCTGGTGGGGGCCGGCAGAACGGAAACGGTTCGTTTGATCTTTGGCGCCGATGAGAAAGATGCCGGGGCCGTTTTCCTTGGTGGAGAAGAACTGAAAATTAAAACTCCACGCCAAGCGATTGCCCAAGGTATTTGCCTGTTGACGGAAGATCGCAAAAACCAAGGTCTGGTCCTGATCCACAGTGTGTTGGAAAACTTTGGGTTGCCCAATTTAATGGATTATTCTGGTTCTGTTTTTCTGGATGAGAAAATGGAACTGGAACAGTTTCAAAAGTATGCGGATGAGTTGAAAATTAAAACCTCGGGGGCCGATCAGGATGCGGCCCATCTCTCTGGCGGCAATCAGCAGAAATTGGTCCTGGCGAAGTGGCTGGCGCGCAATGCGGACGTCATAATTTTTGACGAGCCTACGCGTGGAATCGACGTGGGGGCGAAGTTTGAAATCTACCAATTGATGAACGCCTTGGCTGAGGCGAGGAAGGGCATTATCATGATCAGTAGCGAGCTTCCGGAAATTCTGGGCATGAGCGACCGCGTAATCGTCATGCGGGATGGCCGCATACAGGGGGAAATTACCCATGTGAGTGCGGCAAGCCAAGAGGAAGTGATGCATTTGGCAGTGGAATAGGAGGATGGAACTATGAACAAACTACTGGACAACTACGGAATTTTTTGGGTGCTGATCGGTTTGTGCGTGTTTTTCAGTTTTATGACTTTAAAGGAGCAAACCCCGAGTGGGGCAGCTGCCGTCAATGAAGTTGCCGAGGTTATCGAGAGCCGTTTTAGCAAAAATGCCGTGATCCTTGCGGTTGGGGCACGCAACCAGGGATCAGCCGATTTTGTGGAAGCCCTTTCCCCCGAGCTTGAATCCAGAGGGTTTTCCCAGGTCATAGAGCTTGTCGGTTCACCGCAGGACCTTCGAAAGCTGGTAGACGACTTGAACAATGAGGGGAAATCCCTTCAGGTTATCGCGGCAACCGAGGACATCCTTAAATGGAGAATTGTCAGTTCTTTGGGCGACTATTACCCGGAATTTTCCGGCGCCGAATTCATTGCGCCTGAATCCTACCTTTGGCCGGATTTTCTAAAGCGATCCAACCTGTTGGCTATCGTGGACCGCATCGTGGTGATTGCCATCATTGCCATTGGGATGACCATGGTGATCATTACCGGCGGTATCGATCTGTCGGTAGGCAGTCTGATTGCGCTGTCGGCAGTCATTTCCACGGTTTTGATGAAGGCAATGGGTGGACTGGAAGCACCTGCCTGGGTGATACCGATCGGATTTTTGGCCGGCATACTTTGTTGCGGTTTGGTAGGTGGTTTTGGCGGTTACCTGGTGCACCGGTATCGGGTGGCGCCCTTTATAACGACACTCGGGGTGATGATGATGGCCCGTGGCATGGCCTTTGTGATTACGGGAGGTTTTTCTATTTACCAGGTGCCGGAAGGGCTAACATGGCTGGGGCAGGGTAGGACCCTGGCCGTGCCCAACACGGTGATATTGCTGGTAGCGCTCTACCTGGCGGCGCATATCTTTATGAGCCGGACGCGTCATGGACGCTACATTTACGCGGTGGGTGGTAGTGAAGAGGCGGCCCGGCTTTCGGGGGTGCCCATCCGTTTTGTTTTGATTCTGGTCTATGTGGCCAGCGCTTCGGCGGCGGGACTGGGGGGATGCATTCAAGCCTCCCAACTCAACACCGGTACGCCAAATTTGGGGATAATGTACGAATTGTATGTCATCGCTGCGGTGGTAGTGGGCGGTACCAGTCTGTCGGGTGGTAAGGGTCGAATTTTCGGTACGCTCATCGGGGCCTTTATTATTTCCGTATTACAGAATGGCATGAACCTGCTGGGAATTGAAAGTTATACCCAACAGGTTGTATTGGGTGGGGTGATACTGATGGCGGTATTGATCGATAAGCTGCGGGGACGATCTGTAGTGGCCACGTCCTCGCCACATAAACGCGCCTTTCCCAGGTGGGGTTGGGTAACGGCCGCGGCGGTGGTGGTTTTGGGCGCTTCGGTGTATTTTTTTCAGAAGAACCCTTCCGCGACCGAGGGAAAAATCGGCATGACCTGTATGGATCTCACCAACCCGTTTTTCAAACTTATCGCCAACACCATGGAAGCAGAAGCGGCCAAATACGGCTACGACCTGGTTGCATTGAGCGGGGAAATGGATGCGGCCAAGCAAAACAACCAGTTGGCTGACTTTGCGGCGCAGGGCTACGATGCCATTTTCCTGAATCCGACCGATTCGCAAGCTGTGGCAGAAGGAGTCATAAATGCCTGGGAAGTCGGGATTCCGGTGTTTACTTTCGATGTGCAGGTCACCGACGAGGAAGCCAATGCGAAACTGATATCCCACATCGGAAGTGATAATTACCAGGGTGGGCGATTGGCTGCTGAGACCATGATGGCAGTAACTGGCGGTAGTGGGGACATTGCCATTTTAAGTTTTCCCGAGGCCTCCTCTTGCATTTTCCGGGTTGCTGGATTTCGGGACTATCTAAAGGAGAACAACAGCCGTCTTCGAATTGTTACTGAATTGAGCGCCAAGGGTAATCGCTCCGAGGGATTCTCCGTAGCAACGGATATCCTGCAGGCCCATCCGGACATCGTTGGCCTCTTTGCCATTAACGATCCGTCAGCGCTGGGCGCTTATGCCGCCATCGTAAAGGCGAACAAGCTGGAGCAGATCAAGCTGGTCGGATTCGATGCTTCGCCGGCAGGAAAACAGGCTGTATTCGAAAAGAAACTACTGGATACGCCCCAACAGTTTCCGACTAAAATGGCTGTGGGAACGGTGGAGGCCTATTTCAAATATTTGGAAGGGGAGGCTTTGCCCAAGGATATCTTTATCCCCTGTGAACACTACTATTACGAAGACTCGGTGAACGATGAAAGCCGGATCAATGAGCAGTGGTAAAGGGTTTAGTGTGGTGTCCCAGAAACTTTCTACTGTGCTCCGGAATATCGGCCCTGGTGCAGCCTTGGGTGGGGAAGGGGTCAAACCGAAGGGGTCAAGCCTTGCATTTTGGCATGGCTGCAAAAATGCAAGGCATGACCCCGACGTTCGTTCGCTCGCCACGAAATGGATGATGTCGCGTTCGCTCGGTAGGTAAGCTGTCGCATTCGCTCGGTAGTGAGATATGCGGGTAAGGAGGGCCAAAGGAGTCAAACCTGGAATTTTGAAAGGTCGGGGTTGCCAGTGGGGCAATTAATGGCATGATGCCACGTCAATTTATGCACACTTCTGGGTTCATTGACAAACAAGGACAAACAAGGGGCTGAGAAAGCGTATGTTTTTGTGATAAATTATGACATAGATTGCCATGTGGAAGAGGGTCTTAATTGCTGTTTTTAGTACCTTAGTGGGTTTAGCTTTGGTGGTTGGATTTCTGGTTGGCACAAAGGTGATCCAAATTAAGGCATTGATAGCCTCTGGGGAAAATTTTGCCGTGCAGGCCGAGTATGTTACCAGCGCCATGGTTACGGAGGAATTGTGGAAGCAGACTTTGGATGCGGTAGGGAGCTTAACTGCGGTTCAGGGAGTCCTTGTAAGCACTGAGACAGCGGGAAAGATTAGAGATCTTCATTTCGAATCTGGTGAATCGGTGGAAAGCGGGCAACTGCTGGTGGAGCTTGACACCTCAAGCGAAGAGGCCCAACTGGCAGCGGCCGAAGCCGATGCCGACTTGGCAAGTATTAATTTGGACCGAGCCAAAAAGTTGCGACGGAGCAATACGGTGGCCGAGGCCGAACTGGATTCCGCTCAGGCAGCGTTTCTTGCCTCAGAAGCACGGGTTGAAAACCTGGAGGCATTGATTGCCAAAAAGCGCATTTCCGCGCCTTTCAGCGGGCAGCTTGGCATCCGCCAGGTCAATCTGGGCCAGTTCATTAACAACGGTGATCCCATTGTTTCGCTGCAATCCCTCGATCCTATCTTTGTCGATTTCGCCTTTCCGCAGAAATGGGTTTCACTGGTTGTCACGGCAATGCCGGTTGAGGTCACGGTCGATTCTTATCCGGAAATCATTTTCGGGGGCCGTTTAACAGCTATAGACCCTGGAGTGGATTTAAACACACGAACCTTACGCCTGCGTGCTACTCTGGATAATCCGGAAGGGAAATTATTGCCGGGAATGTTTGGGCAGGTCTCCGTAGTACTGCCTGAGGAGAGGCCGCAAAAAGTGGTGCCGGCCACCGCCATCGTCTATGCTTCCTACGGGGATTCAGTTTTTGTCATCAATGAAAAGGACGGTGAGAAAATTGTAGAGCAGCAATTTGTTCGGGTGAGGGAAGCGCGTGGGGACTTCGTATCCCTAAATTCGGGACCGGAAGTAGGCAGCATGATTGTTTCGACTGGCGCCTTTAAGCTTCGCCAGGGTATGCGGGTGGAACTCAATAATAAACTGGCGCCCACTATGAATATCGATCCGCAACCAGAGGATTCGTAGCCCGCATGTCTACCAAATTTTCTACTGCGCTCCGGAATGTCCGTTTTCACCGAGTTACGGCCGGACATGCCGGCACTGGTGCAGGCCTGGGAGGAAGGGGTCAAACCTTAAATCTCGCATTGACATGCAAGATTTCAAGGAATGACCCCGACGGGACTCGACCTTCGTTCGCTCGCGACGAACCTTGTGAGACATGCGGGCTCGGAAACTGCCGATCCGATTTTCGATGAAGTCCTTCACGGAAATATTTATCCAGCGCCCGGTATTGGCCACGGTAGTCAACCTGATTATTATCATCGCTGGTTTGCAGGCGATTAACTCGCTCAATGTTCGGGAATATCCCAGAAATGAAAATGCGGCCATCACGATCACTACGGTGTATGTCGGAGCCGATGCGGAACTAGTTCGCGGGTTCATAACGACCCCCATTGAACAAGCCATTGCGGAAGCAGATGGCATTGAATACATTGAATCCACCAGTGCCCAGAGTCTTTCAACCATCACGGTAAGGTTGAAGTTAAACTACGACTCGACCAAGGCGCTGGCCGAGATCAGCTCCAAAGTGGACCGGATACGCAATGACCTGCCTCCTTCAGCAGAATTGCCTTCCATCAATATTACGCCAGCCGACAGTCAATTTGCCGTAGCTTACCTGAATTTTAGTTCGGAAGTACTTGAGCAGAATGAGATCACTGATTTTGTGATCCGGGTGGTTCAACCACGTCTATCCGCCATTGAAGGTATTCAGCGAGCGGAGGTGCGTGGAGGTGGAACCTTTGCGGCTCGGATTTGGTTAAAACCGGATCGGATGGCAGCGCTGAATATCAGTCCCTCCCAGGTCAGGCAGGTTGTGGCGGCCAATAATGTATTATCCGCACCGGGTAGCACCAAGGGGGCCCTCATTCAGGTGGATTTGACCGCCAATACGGATTTGCGCTCGATCGAGGAATTTAGACGGCTGGTCATCAAGCAGGAAGGCAATGCCATTGTGCGGTTGGAGGACATTGCCGACGTGGAGTTGGGCTCGGAGGATTACAACACGGAGGTAAGGTATTCAGGTCGAAAAGCCACTTTTATAGGCATTTATGTTCTGCCTAATGCCAATGCAATTGATGTACTTAGCGCGGTGGCTGAAGAAATGGAGGCCCTGCAAAAAGAACTTCCTTCCGGAATAAGCGCCGGTATCGGATATGACGCCACCGAATATATTCGAACCGCCATTACCGAAGTGATCATAACCCTATCGGAAACCTTGGCCATTGTGGTGTTGGTCATATTCCTGTTTCTGGGATCCGTGCGATCTGTGCTGGTACCGGTCGTAGCGATTCCCGTATCTTTGATCGGCGCAGTGTTTCTCATGCAACTCTTTGGTTTTTCTCTGAATCTGCTCACCCTTCTGGCTATTGTATTATCCGTCGGACTGGTGGTTGACGATGCGATCGTTGTTGTTGAAAACGTGGATCGGAATCTGCATTTGGGTAAATCGCCGCTGGAGGCAGCCGTTCTGGGGGTGAGGGAATTGGTAGGTCCTATTATTGCCATGACGCTCACCTTAGCGGCGGTCTATGCGCCCATTGGCATTCAAGGAGGTTTAACCGGATCGTTATTTCGTGAGTTTGCCTTTACTTTAGCCGGCGCCGTTTTGATTTCAGGTGTAGTGGCGCTAACCTTATCGCCCGTCATGTCGGCAAACCTGTTGAAATCAAGTGAGAAGGACCGGTGGTTGAAACGATTTGTTAACGGCAAATTTGATCGCGTTAAAAGTCTGTATGCCCGGGTGTTGGATACCTCGCTGGCAATGCGACCGCTGGTCTACGTTGTATGGATTGTCCTGGCTCTGTTAACATATCCGATGTTCACCATGGTGTCTACCGAACTGGCGCCCACGGAAGATCAGAGCGTTATTTTTGGTATCCTTGAAACACCACCTAACAGCACGGTTGAACAGATGCTTATTTCGGCCGATGAAGTTAACCGTTTATGGTTGGATATTCCGGAGACCCAACAAACATTCCAGATTACCAGTAACGCTTTTGCAATGGGGGGTATGGCAACCGTTCCCTGGAATGACAGGGAGCGAACCATTTTCGATATATATCCCGAAGTGCAACGGAAAGTGCTTACTGTGCCGGGGACACGAGTATTGCCACTACTCAGACCGGCTCTTCCCGGGGGGGGGATTTTCCCGGTTGAATTCGTTATTGCCTCGACCGCCGATACGGAACTCATCCTTGGATTCGCGCAGCAAATTGCACAAAAAGCAGCTGAAAGCGGTAAGTTTGCCTTTCCTCCCATCGTGGATCTGAAGGTGGATCAACCCCAGGCTGAAATAAACGTGGATCGGGACAAAGTGGCAGCTCTGGGATTAAGCCTTTCCGATGTGGCAAATGATATTTCCGCCATGTTTGGAGGAAATTATGTAAACCGCTTCAACATCGATGGACGGAGCTACAAGGTGATTCCCCAAATAAAGCGCGTGGACCGGTTGAATCCCGAACAGTTGACTTCGATTTATGTAACCGGGCCCGAGGGAAAGGTGATACCGCTCAGTTCCATTGCCACGGTTGAAAATAAAACGGTTCCGCGATCGCTGAATCGATTTCAACAGTTTAATTCCGTAAAAATCAGCGGGGTGGCCATTTCACCTCTTGGCGAGGCATTGTCATTTTTGGAGGAAGAAGCGGCTAAAATTCTTCCTCAAGGTTACTTGGTTGATTACACCGGAGAATCACGCCAACTGAGGACGGAAGGAAATAAGTTTCTTCCGGCATTCGGCCTGGCGTTCTTAATGATTTTTCTGGTCCTGGCAGCTCAATTTAACAGCTTCCGGGATCCGTTTGTCATTTTACTCGGGTCGGTGCCACTGGCTATGTTCGGGGCGGTCATCTTCATGTTCTTGAAAATGCCCAGCCCGGATATGCCTTTTTGGACGGACGGATGGACGACCACCCTAAATATTTACTCGCAGGTTGGATTGATCACTCTCATCGGAATCGTATCGAGAAATGGTATACTGATTGTGGAATTTGCCAACGATCTCCAGCGGGGCGGATTGAGCAAGCTTGTGGCTGTGCGGGAGGCTGCCTTGACACGGTTGCGTCCAGTTTTAATGACGAGCATGGCCACGGTTTGTGGTCACTTTCCCCTCGTTCTGGTAACGGGCGCCGGGGCGGAAGCCCGAAACAGTATTGGACTTATCATCGTTGGGGGAATGGCGATTGGGACCTTCTTTACCCTTTTGATCATCCCATCCATATACATGCTGATCGCCAAGGATCACAAAGGCACCCTGGAAGCGGTCATTCGTTTGCAACCAACTCCCGAAAATGGTTGATTATCCATGACGATAAGAAAAACATGCAAATCAGCGAGGTTCATTGGTTGGGGAATTTTCCTGCTGATATTGAGTTATAATGTGGCAGCCCCGCGCACTTTCGGCCGGATTACCGTTGCCATACCGGATACCCTGGATCTGTCAACCGCTCTGACCTATGCCCTGGAAAACAATTTTTCCATACTGCAGGCCCAACAGCGGATTCGGGAGCAGGAAGGGTTGATTGTGGAAATTCGTTCGCAGGGGCTTCCGAATGTTAGCTTGGAGGCTGATTATTCCCAGTTGGACTCGAATCTTTCGGAAAACTTCGGTGGTTTGTTTGAACGAAATACTGAGAACTGGAACATTGCATTGCGAGTTCGCCAGGCACTTTACAAAGGCGGGGGGGTGAAGGCGGGTCTTCGCATGCAGGAGCTGGTAGAAGAGGCGGTGCTCTACGACCTGCAGGCGACTATCAACTTGGCGGTGTTGGAGGTGAAGATCAGGTTTTTCGACGTCTTACTCGCGCGTGAGCGCATTGCGGTGCAAGAAGAAAACATAAAGTTATTGGAAGAGCAGATTGAGGATGCCAAAAACCGGTTTGAAGCGGGAACGGTATCCAGATTTGAAGTTTTGCGGGCTGAGGTGGAACGCGCCAACGCGCAACCGGAATTGATTCGGGCGCGCAATGGTTTTCGCATTGCAATCGAGGAGCTTCGAAAGAGCCTCGGTTTTGTGGTGACCCCGGAGGATTTGGAGTCGGTAGCGAAATTCGATGGAAGTCTAGCATTTGAACCGATCGAATTGGAACTTCGAACGGCTCTGGAGATAGCCACACGAAACCGGCCCGAGCTGCAGCAACTCGAATTGGTTGTAGAGGCAAGGGAACATGGCATCGTCATTGAGCGGGCGCAAAAGTTGCCGGATATCGATCTGGTAGGATCTTTCCAGCTTAACAAATCTCTCGTCTCCAACAGTTTCAGTAATGCCCTGAAAGGCTGGACTCTGGGAGTGCAAAGCAGTTGGGCCATTTGGGACGGTAGAGAAACGGACGGCAGGATCCGTCAGGCACAGTCTCAGTTGGAGCAGGCCCGACTCGATCTTGGCCAAGCAACATTAGAAGTACAATTAGAAGTGCGGCGAGCCTTACACGATTTACAGGAGGCTGATGAGCTTGCTCAGGCTTCATCCCTGGTAATTGATCAGGCGGTTGAATCCCTGCGTTTGGCCAATGAACGGTATGCAACGGGAGGAGGAACCCAATTAGACGTGTTGCAGTCTCAGGTTGCCCTCACGAAATCGCGCCTGAACCAGGTAGAAGCTTACCACAGTTACAAAGTAGCCGAAGCGGGCTTGGCCAAAGCGCTGGGAAATGCGATCCCCTTCGCTCGGTAGTGAGACATGCGGGCTTACTTCCGCCTTGGTAGACTGCTTTCCCAACCCTACAGCGAGCTTTGGCAGAAAAATATATTTGATCAAGGGTTGTAATTGCAGCCCGAATCTGCCCCTATGGGGTTCTATTTTAAGTATTTTACACAGAGCCAATTTTTTTTGGTTAAAATCCCACTAAAGTTTTTGCCACCCTCCCCCAGATTTCTGGTCATTCTGGCCAAAATATCCCCTGAATACCTGAGCGACGACTCTGGTCGACGACCTCAATCTATTTTATGAAAATCTACAATTGGAACAATTTCCTCTTTATAGCCGGTTACCACATCGCCATGGTCGCTTTAATACCGGCCTATATCGCGCATTATCACTGGTCCTCGCTGGTATTGTTCGGGGCGGCTTACATGCTGGCCGGAATATCCATCACCGCGGGTTACCACCGCCTTTTTTCTCACCGGGCCTACAAAGCCAGTCCGGTATTTGAGTGGTTGACCCTTTTTTTTGGAACTTTGGCCCTGGAATCATCCGCGCTTACTTGGTCCAGCGATCATCGCATGCATCACCGCCATGTAGATACCGATAAGGATCCCTACAACATCAAGCGCGGATTCTGGTATGCTCATGTGGGGTGGGTGTTTGCAGATGAATTGAAAGTAAATCCCCCCATTGTGAGGGATCTCATGAAAAATAAACGGGTGATGTTTCAGTACAATCATCTCGTGGCCCTGACCATCCTTTCCAATGCGCTGGTGTTTGGCGTGGGTTGCCTGTTTATGCACCCGATCGCCGCCTTATTTGCCGGTTTGTTGTTGCGGGCTTTTGCCATCCACCACTGCACCTGGTTTGTGAATTCACTCTGTCACATGTGGGGATCCAAGACTTACGCCAAGGAGTTGAGTGCGGTGGACAATAGCGTGCTGGCGCTGGTCACGTTGGGAGAGGGGTATCACAACTATCATCACGCCTCAGAGAATGACTATCGCAACGGCGTCCGCTGGTGGCATTTCGATCCTACGAAATGGCTGCTTTGGATCTTCGCGCGTCTGGGACTGGTTTCTAATCTCCGTCGGGTTGAAAAGGTCCGGTTACAGAAACTTTTAGTCGGTAAAGACATGGATTTGCTGCTCCAGCGGTTTAAATATGAATTGGACGATGCGGCAATGGAATTGCGCCGACGCGCGGAAGAAATGGCGCTTTCATTCGAGGAAACTGCCTCCAAGCTTCTAAAGAAAATCAGGGAATTGAAGGAGGCGACGGAAACACGCCGCAAATTGCTAAAGCTGGAGATTCGTGAGTTAAGAAGAGAATTGAGGGACATGTGGAAGGAGTGGATTGCGCTTACTCAAAAGGTGGTAAACCAGTACGGACTGGCGCATACTCACGGTTGAGCTTTTCATTTCCCTACTCATCTCCGACCGTTACGATTTCAGGCCGCATTGTAGAAGGCGAAAACGTCCTGGTGATTGTCCCACAGGGCTGGTGCCAGGGTGGGCCAATAAGGGGCACATGCGGTGAAGATTACCGCGGTTATTGGGCCAGGAACGGCGTTAGAATCTCTTTCCAGACTTGGTAGCCGGCCTCGCTCATGTGAAGTTTGTCTTGGTGGAAAAGTTCGATCCGATATTGTCCCTTTTTATCAAAAAAACGGTCGCAGCTGCCATTCAGGAATGTGATGCGCGGATCTTTTGAAGCTTCGATCTGCAGAAGGTAGTTGTAGGCGAGTTCTCTCTCAATTATCGCGTGTCGTTTGGGACTGGGCCGGGCGGCCAGGGCGATCAATTTACCTTCGGGAACGCGGTCAAATAGACGGGATTTAAATTCGAGAAAATCTTCCAATACCTGGAAGGCGGATTTGCCATGCCATAAATCATTGCCTCCGCAATACAGGATGGTGAGCCGGGGTTCGTATTTCAGAACGGTGTTTTCAATATAGTGATTCACGTCCGAGATATGGGAACCTCCAAAACCCCGATTTAGCGCCATCAACGCTGGAAAATAGGTTTGGATGTCCAAGCGGCGAACACTTGAGCTGCCCACGAATACGATGCCACCTTTCACTGGCGGATCTGTATGGTCGGCCTGGGTGAATTTGGTCATTGATTCCGCGAATCGGGTAGGATCCGGATCGGGAGTTTGCTCTCCCTGCAAGGGAGATAAAACCAGTATAAATACCAGTGAGATAGTGTAAATTAAACGCTTCATTATAGATAAGGTTGACGATAATTTTTTTGGGTCGAGGCCATTTCCGGGTCAAACTATTGCTTGGTCCGATAAAATTTTAGTTGTCTGTAACCAAAAGCAGGTTGATATCGTTCTACAAAAAGGCCACCAATCCCCTTTTTACCCTAGCCAATCTACCACAAATAAATGACTAGCCCGCATATCTCACTGCCGAGCGAATGCAACAGCCCCCCAATCTTCTACTGCCCTCCGGAATATCGGCCCTGGTGCGGACTTGGAGGCGAGGAAGGGGTCAAACCTTGCATCAAGCATTGGCATGCAAGATGCCAAGGAATGACCCCGACGGGCATTGCAGGGTGTCAACCCGGCTTCACCCGCGCATCTGCTCGAAGCCCACACCAGCACTCGACCTTCGTTCGCTCGCTACGAATTTGGCGGGGTGTCGCATTCGCTCGGTAGTGAGATATGCGGGCTAGCCATTTTTGTTATCGGTCAAGCCCGGTTTGGGCCTTACTTCGAGGTAAATTTGGTCCGAAAGTGGGGATGATCCTGGCGGCTTTCGCAGTTACCACGTTTTTTGCCGGATGTGTGACCCAGGCCCCACCCAGTCAGGTTGATAAGCTGGAGGTCCGAGTTCCCGCACAATTTACAGTGGACAATGACAGTGCGTCATTTTGGAACGATGGCTGGATGCAGGATTTTAAGGATCCACAACTGGAAGCCATTGTTGTTGAGGCCCTTCAGTATAATTACGATTTGATTGCGGCTGAAGGACGTCTGGAAGCGGCTCGGGCCACATCGGTCATCCAGGGGTCGGCAAAGTATCCCGATCTGCGTATAAGTCATTCCGGAAATCGTGCTCAGAGGACTCAAGCACAGGGCTTCCAAATCACGAGTCGGAGGTCGAGTAGCTTTGGGATTAACAATCGAGTATCCTGGGAATTGGATATTTGGGGGGCGGTTCGCGATCAGGCTAACGCCGGTTTTGCCGATTACCAGGCCGCTTTTGAGGATTACCGTGGGGCGCGATTTTCCATTGCTGCTCGCACGGCCCGGGCCTGGTACAGTGCGATAGCGGCGGAGCTTCAATTGGATGTGGCGTTGCAAAGCCTGGAAACCTTTGAGTCCAACCTGGAGATTATTGAGGAAAACTTTAAACGTGGTCTGGCTCGAGCCTTGGATTTGCGACTGATGCGGGCCAATGTGGCCAGTTCACGAAGCGCCTACGAGCAACGTATTCGCGTAAGAGATGGCGCAGTGCGGGCATTGGAGGTTTTGCTGGGGCGCTATCCGGCGGATGAGATTCAGGTGGCCCGGGAATTTCCGGCTATAAAAACTTCCATTCCGGTTGGGTTGCCCGATGAGTTACTCATGCGTCGGCCGGATTTAATTGCAGCTGAAAGGCGGTTGGCTGCCGATGCAACTTTGCTGCAGGCTACCAAGAAAGCGCGGTTGCCGGGAATCTTTCTCACGGGATCGGGTGGAACGAGTAGCAGGGAGCTGGGGGAGGTGTTGAAGGAAGATTTTATTGTATGGAGTCTGAACTATAATATAGGTCTACCCATCTTTCAGGGTGGTCGCCTTGCGGCCCTGGAGCGGCGGTCTATTGCCTTTTACGAACAATCGCTGGCCAATTTTGCCCAGACTGCCTTGCGCGCTTATTCCGAGGTGGAATCCACTCTGATCGACCAGGGCTCTTTGATGCGCGATGAGGAAGCTCAAAAGTTGGCGGTGATCGAATATACCGCCGCGGAAGAGCTGGCCTGGGAGCAATATAATCGCGGTCTGGTAGATATTATCACTGTTCTCGAATCGCAACGTCGCCTGTTTAATGCAGAACGCTCCTTGATCCAGGTGGCCAATCAACGTATACAGAGCCGTATCGATCTATATCTGGCGCTTGGAGGCGGCTTTGCCGAAGATATAAACTTAGCCATAGAATAGAAATTTCCCATGAAAGCATTAAGAATATTATTACCCTTAGTAATCCTCGGCATTTCGGGCGGCGCGGCCTGGTGGATTTACATCACCAAACCAGAACCGCGTCAGCGCAACTTCAATCCCGGAGCCACAGAAGTTGAGGTTTTCGGGCTTCAACCCAGCAATTATCGGGTGGAACTGGAGACCCAGGGCACGGTGCGAGCCAGGACCGAGAGTACCCTGATTCCCGAAGTGCGGGGACGTATTCTGGAGATTTCACCCAATTTCCGCGATGGCGCCTTTTTTGAAAAAGGGGACATGCTTCTAAGAATCGATCCACGGGATTACGAAACCGAACTCGTAGTGGGCGAAGCCAGTCTGTCCCAAGCGCAGTTGGCTCTTGCTGAAGAACAGGCCCGTTCAGACCAGGCTTACCAGGACTGGGAGCGGTTAAGTCTGGACGAAGAACCCGGTGAGTTGCTTTTGCGCACGCCACAATTAAAACGGGCCAAAGCCAATGTTGCTTCAGCCGAAGCTCGTTTGGAAAACGCCCGACGCAATTTGGAAAAGACGGAGATTGTAGCCCCCTATGCCGGTCGGGTTTTAAACCAGAATGTGGATGTGGGCCAATACGTTTCTCCCGGAAATCAGCTGGCCCGAATTTACGCGGTGGATTTTGCTGAGGTGCGTCTGCCCCTCACCGAAACCCAACTGTCATTTCTCAACCTTCCCGAAATCTATCGGGGAGAGCAGCCTAACTTCCGTGATGGCCCAAATGTGACCCTCACTTCCACGGTGGCCGGCAAAATCCACGAGTGGCGAGGCCGCATCGTGCGAGGTGAAGGCAGTTTCGACGTGCGGACGCGTCAGCTATTTGTCATTGCCCAGGTCCCTAATCCCTATGGCAGGACAGCCGATAACCGTCCTCCCTTGAAAGTGGGCACCTTTGTCCAGGCAACCATTCGCGGGGTGCTTTTGGAAAATGTATTTGTCGTTCCCAGAAGGCTACTGCGTGAGAACACCTTTTTGCTGACGGTGGACGATGAAAACCTGCTTCGCCGCAAAACGGTCAGCATCGTTTGGCAGAATGACCAGTCCATCGTGGTGGATGAGGGGCTCAAGCCAGGGGATCGCATTTGCCTTACCGACGTGCCTTATGCCCTGGAAGAGTTGCCGGTATCAGCTACCGAATTGGACAAACTACCTTTTGAAGTGGAGAAGGTCGATGTCGAGGAGGTTATTTCCCGCCGCGCACAGCGGCCATCTGGTGGTGGAGGTCCCGGAGGGTTCCTCACACAAATGCTGGCCAGTATTCCGGATGACAAACCGCTTCCCGGTGACTTGAAAACGAAATTGGATGCGGCTATGGCTAGCGGGGATCGCAACCAGATTCGTCCGCTCATGCAGGAAGTGCGTGTCTGGGCGGAATCCCAGGGAATCGAGCTTCCTGCTGGCCGAGGTGGTCCTAGCGGATAGAGAAAACCTGGATACATTTAAGATGACTGAGCAGTTGCCCGTAGAAAAATGAATGCAATAATCGCCTGGTTTGCCCGCAACGGAGTAGCCGCCAATTTGCTGATGGTTGCCATTCTGGCTGGAGGCCTTTGGTCCGGAGGCAATAAGATCATTTTGCAGGAGTATCCGGAATTTCCCAGTCGATCCATATCGGTATCCGTTTCCTATCGTGGGTCGACCCCCGGGGAAATTGAACAAGCCATTGTCACCCGGCTAGAAGAAACCCTTTACGATATTGAGGGCGTCAAAGAAATAGAAGCCCGGGCAAGCAGCAGCACGGGTACGGTAACCCTGGAAATTGAAGATGGGTACAATCTGAGTGAAAAACTGGATGAGGTGACCAATCGCGTCTCCACCATCCGCACGTTTCCTCCCGAAGCGGAGCGGCCACAGATCAGTCTGCGCACGCGTCGGGAACGGGTTATCACCATGGTCCTGGCCGGTGAATTGAGCGAAAAAGAACTTAAAAAGTTGGGTGAGCAATTGCGGGACGAAGTTTCCAATATTCCCGGAATTACGATGGCGGCTTTGAAGGCTGTGCGACCCTACGAAATTGCTATTGAAATTTCGGAAGCCACCCTTCGGCAGTACGGACTCACATTCGATGTGGTGACCCAGGCCATTCGAACATCCTCGGTTGATCTTTCCGCCGGTAGTGTAAAGACGGAAACCGGACGCATACTTCTGCGCACCAATGAGCAGGCCTACACTTACGACGATTATGCATCTATCACCCTGTTAACCCGCACGGATGGAACAAAAATTACCTTGGGCGATATTGCCACCGTAATTGATGGCTTTGACGAAACGCCGATTGTGGCCAATTACAACGGTGAGCGAGCCATTGCCATCGATATCTTCCGGGCGGGCATGCAAAACATCATCGAGATTGGCGATGATGTTAAGGAATTCATCGCCATGAAGCAAGATCAGTTGCCCGAGGGTATCCGTTTGAGCTATTGGTCCGATGATTCGGAACGGATCAAAGTCCGTCTGGCTACCCTCCAGGACAGCGCCATGATGGGTTTTGCCCTGGTGGTTATCATTCTTTCACTCTTTCTGCGTCCCACCTTGGCGTTCTGGGTTGCATGGGGCATTCCCATCGCCTTTGCCGGTACGTTTTTGTTGCTCCCCTACATGAGTGTTTCACTCAACGTCATTACTCTGATGGCTTTCATAACCACATTGGGTATCGTGGTGGATGACGCCATCGTAACGGGGGAAAATGTCTTTCAACATATGCAGCGCGGAGAGCAACCGCTTTCCGCGTCCATAAAAGGAACCCAGGAAGTAGCTGTTCCGGTTATATTTGGAGTTATTACCACGATGGTGGCATTCTTACCCCTCATGATGCAAGGAGGCACCGGAGGGAGTTTCTACAAGAACATTCCCATGGTGATCATTCCAGTTCTGTTTTTCTCTCTCATTGAGTCCAAGCTGATTTTGCCCGCTCACCTGAAGCATTGCGCTCAACTGGCCGACATTAAGCAGAAGCAGAATATATTTATAAGGTTTCAACGGTTTTTTGCCGACGGTCTGGAACGGTCCATTTTGAAATATTACCGGCCTGTTTTAAATTGGGCTTTGATCAATCGTTATGTGTCCACCTCTATTTTCGTGGGGCTACTGTTGGTATTTATCGCCCTCGTTCTAGGTGATCGAATCGGTTACCGCCGGCGAACCAGCACGCCGCAGGACACCACCACCATCACTTTGCTCATGCCGGCGGGAACCAACTTTGAGGTCACCCAGCAAAAAATAGACATGATAGAAGCGGCGGCCCTAAAACTAAAGGAGGATGTGAATCAACGCTTTGACACCACGGTCATTCAAAACGTGTTTGCCACTTCCGGTGGTCAACCCTTTGGCGATTCGAGGGGTCCGCGGAGAGGAGGCCCCTCGGCGGGAATCGCTGAGGTGGGAGAGGTATTAGTCGAGCTGACGCCATCGGAGACCCGGGAGGTGGACTACGGCAGTCGTGAACTTGTACGTGAGTTGCGCAACCTGGTGCCTCCCATACCCGAAGCGGAACAGTTGAATTTTTCATTTCAACGGGGCGGAGGCCGGGCTGCCATGACCTTCGAGCTCAGTCATCCCAATGTTGAAATGCTCCGGGAGGCTTCTAAAGAACTGCAAATAAAATTGGCTTCCTTTGAAGGATTGTATGACATTGAGGACTCTTACGAACGGGCCAATGATGAGTTTGAACTGGACCTGAAACCGGAGGCCGAGTACCTGGGTGTTACCGCTAGCAATCTTGCTCGACAGGTGCGAACCGCCTTTTTCGGATCAGAGGCACAACGCATTCAACGAGGTCGTGACGAAGTTCGCGTCATGGTCCGTTATCCGGAATCGGAACGGCGTTCTTTGGGTTCTCTCCAGAGCATGATGATAAGAACGGCGAACGGAACCGAAGTCCCCTTTGATACGGTTGCTGAAATTGTTCCCGGAAAGAGCCTGCCGTCTATCCAGCGAGTGGATCGCAAACGGGTTATCCAAGTGAGTGCGGATGGAGATACGCAGGAACTGGACATCGATTCGATGGAAGAAGAAATCCTGGAAGCATTCTTGCCCGAGTTAGTGGCAACCAAGTATCCCGGTATGGATTTCGGCTTGCGCGGGCGGGCGGCTGAGGCCCGCGACAACCAACGTCAAATGATTCTGGGAATATACTTTATCCTGGCAGTCATTTACGCCCTGTTGGCCATCCCATTCAGGAGTTATTTCCAACCGATTATCGTCATGTCGGCCATTCCATTTGGTGTGGTGGGAGCGATTCTCGGCCACTACTTCATGGCCAAACTCTTCGGCTTTAATAATGGGAATCCCATCATAACTCAGCAGTCTATCTTTGGCATGATGGCCTTGTCCGGGGTGGTGGTAAACGACAGTCTGGTCATGGTTCACTTCATGAATCGAAAGATCAAAGAAGGCATGCCTCTTGAGGAAGCGGTGCGGCTGGCCGGTGTTCGGCGGTTTCGTCCCATATTGCTAACTTCATTGACCACCTTTTTTGGATTGGCGCCTTTGATGTTCGAGGACAGCCCCCAAGCGGCTGTTCTGGTGCCCATGGCCATTTCGTTGGCCTGGGGAATCGCGTTTGCCACCGCTATTACTCTGGTCCTGGTGCCGGTACTGGTCCTGGTCTACAACGACATGCAGCAAGGCTTCTATAAGCTCTACAACATCGACCCCCACGCCTCCGAGGATGAGGATGAAGAGGATGAGGCCCTAAGTCCGGCGTGAGGCAAACAGGGTGCGCTTCTCCCATTTACGATCGGGTCTATTGAAGATGGAATATTTAAATTACCTTTATTGAAATCGGCCTTGCCTGCCTTAGCCCCAGGTTTCAGCACGGCGTGGCACGGACCCAGAATCTTCTGGTAAGCAACCCGACTTGGTTGAAGCGCTTTACGATATTGAGGGGGTCGAGCAAGTGGATTCCATGGCCAATGCAAACAGTGGGACCGTAATCCTCGACTTTGAAGAAGGCTATAGCCTGAGTGAAAAGTTGGATGAAGTGACCAATCGGGTTTCCACCATTCGCACCTTTCCGCCCGAGGCGGAGCGCCCGCAGATCAGTCTGAGAAGTCGGCAAGAAACAGTCATCACCATGGTGATATCCGGTGATTTGAGCGAAAAGGAACTGAAAGAGCTGGGAGAGCAGATCCGCGATGAAGTATCGAATATACCCGGCATCGCCCTGGCTTTCTTGAAGGCCGTTCGTCCCTACGAAATCGCCATAGCAATTTCCGAAACCACCCTGCGGCAATACGGCCTCACCTTCGATCAGGTAACCCGGGCTATCCGAACATCCTCGGTTGATCTTTCCGCTGGGAGTGTGAAAACTGAAACCGGACGCATTCTGCTGCGCACCAACCAGCAAGCCTATACCTACGAGGATTATGCCGCCATTACGCTTCTTACCCGGCAGGATGGAACAAAAATCACGCTGGGAGAAGTGGCCACCGTTATCGATGGGTTCGACGAAACCCCAATTATCGCCCGCTATAATGGCGACCTGGCCATAGCCATCGATGTTTTCAGGACGGGCATGCAAAACATCATTGAGATTGGGGATATGGTTAAGGAATTTATCGAGCGGAAGCAGGAGCAATTGCCCGAGGGAATCACCTTGACTTACTGGGGTGACCGATCCGACTCCATCAAGGCTCGACTGGCCACCCTGACGGATAGCGCGATTCTGGGTTTCTTTCTCGTGGTGATTGTCCTTTCGCTGTTTTTGCGTCCCACCCTGGCATTTTGGGTTGCCTGGGGGATTCCCATTGCCTTCGCCGGCTCCTTTGTATTGCTCCCTTACATGGGGGTTACCATCAATCTCCCGGTAATTCTGGCCTTTATTACAACTTTGGGTATTGTGGTCGATGACGCCATTGTCACGGGCGAGAATGTCTTCCAGCATATGCAGCGGGGGGAAAAGCCCTTGACAGCGTCCATTCTAGGAACCCAGGAGGTAGCAGTTCCGGTATTTTTTGGAGTGGTAACGACCATGGTGGCTTTTTACCCGCTGGCCATGATGTCCGGCATGTTCGGGGCTTTCTTTAAAAACATTCCCATGGTGGTAATTCCGGTACTTTTATTCTCCCTGGTGGACCGCAAGCGCATCATTCAGGTGAATGCGGATGGAGATACAGACAAGTTGGATATCGAAGCTATTGAAGTAGGGATACTCGAGGATTACCTGCCGGAGCTGGCGGCAACGAAGTACCAGGGCCTGGAATTTGATGTGCGCGGACGGGCGGCGGAAGCCCGTGAAAACACCCAGGAAATGATTGGCGGAATTTACCTTGTTCTGGCGGTCATATACGCCCTGTTGGCCATTCCCTTCAGGAGTTACTTCCAGCCTTTGATCGTCGTCCGCCATACCTTTCGGGGTGATAGGGGCCGTCCTGGGTCACTACATCATGGCTTGGGTCTTCAATTGGAATGGAGGTGATCCCAGACTCTACCAATCTTCCATTTTCGGGATGATGGCCTTGTCCGGAGTTGTGGTAAACGACAGTTTGATCATGGTCCACTTTATGAATAGGAAATTGAAGGAAGGTGTAACCTTGGAAGAGGCTGTTCGCATGGCTGGCGTTCGGCGCTTTAGGCCCATTTTGCTCACGTCTCTGACGACCTTTTTCGGACTGGCGCCACTCATGTTTGAAAGCCATCCCACTTCGTCCTTCCTCATTCCCATGGCCATTTCACTGGGGTGGGGGGATCATTTTTGCAACCACCATTACTCTGGTGCTCATTCCCGTCCTGGTCTTGATTTCCGACGATATAAAGCGGGCCACCTACAAGCTTTACGGAATCGATGCGCATGCTCACGATAAGCAAGTGGAGGAAGCCTTGGGCCCGGTCTAACCCGCATGTCTTGTAGGTCTTTCCGTTATGATTTTACCGGCTTTTGAGCACTTTCGAGAATGGGCCCAAACAACTCGTCGGAGAAAGTGCTCGAAAAAGCCTTTGATGGCATTAATCGTTAAAGTTGAAGGTGCCAGGAACCCCCTGCGAAGTGCTTTCAAACACTTCGCAGGGACTTCGGATGAGATCAACGCATGTCTCGAACCTGCTTACGCTGAGTTCATTAGTGAGCGGCGATCCTCCGAAGTATCCTGGCTTAATATCAAACAGTTGTTAGAGCCCCATGCTACGGCAGGTGAGCTCACCTCTACAAGACCGATATAAGCCATGGAAAATAAAAAATACGATTATATAGCCATAGACCTCTCCAAATCTGATTTGGAAGTAAGAACTCAACAGCACCGCTACAGCTTAAGCAATAACCCAACGGGGTTTAAGGCGTTGGTTAAGCTTGCTGGCCACCAGCAGCAACCCCTGGTGGTTTGTGAAGCAAGCGGTGGATACGAACGCGATATGATGGATTACCTCCATCAAAAGCAAATAGCGGTGGTTCGGGTCAATCCAGGTCGCATCCGCAACTACGCGCGCAGTGAAGGCATCAAAGCCAAGACAGATCCTATCGATGCCTTGATGATCCTGGGTTTTGCGCGCGAAAAACGGTTGCAACCCGGTTGTCCACCCGATCCCATTCGCCAAGAACTAACCGCTTTACTGGATCGAAGAAGCCATCTCACTGAGCAGTTAGCACGAGAGAAGAACCGCATTCAAAACAGTTCGAAGTTTATCAAACGATCCATTGAGCGGATGATGAAAATGATACAAAAAGAGCTCGAAGGTATTGATTCTCAAATCCAAGACCTGGTTGAAAATGATCAACAGCTCAGCGAAGAAGCCCAAATCCATCAATCGGTTTGCGGAATCGGCCCCATCACGGCCTGGACACTGATGGCATACCTCAGTGAACTGGGGAAGCTCAAGCGCAATCAAATTGTCGCCCTCGCTGGTATAGCTCCCTACAACAAGGATACCGGTAACTTCAAAGGCAAACGCGGGATTGAAGGTGGACGAGCCAAAGTCAGAAAATGCCTATACATGGCAGTCCAAACTGCGGCCATACATAATCCCGTAATTAAATCTTATGTGGAAGGATTGAGAGCCAGAGGTAAACCTTACAAGTGTGCCATGGTTGCTGCGATGAGGAAGATGCTCATTCACCTTCATATCCTTATTAAAAACCATCAATTAAACCTTGCTTCATGACACAGTTGCTCACTACCGAGCGAATGCGACAGCCCCCAATTTTCTACTGCGCCACGAATTTTGTGAGACATCCGGGCTAAAGGATGATCTGGCCCTTTTACAATCCACCGTTAAAGATACTGAAAATGAAAGTCATATTGCTGCTAACCCGGATGTCTCACTACCGAGCGAACGCGAAATCACCCAATTTTCTACTGTGCTCCGGAATATCGGCCCTGGTTATAGGAAGGGGTCTACCGAGGAGCGGATGCGGCGACACCTCAACGAGCATAGCGAGAATAACAACCTTGTCTCGGGGAATTTCTCAGGGAAGGGGTCAAGCCTTGCATTTTGGCATGGCTGCAAAAATGAAAGGCATGACCCCGACGGTCGACCCAGCTTCACCCGCGCAGCGTCTCGAAGCCCACACCAGCACTCGATCTTCGTTCGCTCGCGACGAATTATGTGAGATGTGCGGGCTAATAACCAACCCAATTCGAACAACCGATTTAAGTTAATGCATGGATTAATTTCCTGGTTTGCTAGAAACGGAGTTGCCGCAAATTTGCTGATGGTTGCCATCCTGGCTGCCGGCGTATGGTCTGGATTTAACCAGATCGTTTTACAGCAGTTTCCCGATTTTCCGCTGCGATTAATCACGATCAGTGTACTTTACCGCGGGTCAACTCCCGGGGAAGTGGAACAAAGTATCGTCACCCGCCTGGAGGAAAACCTCTACGACATCGAGGGCATCGAGGAATTGACGGCCACGGCCACGGCCAATGTGGGTACCGTTGTTCTCGAAATCGAAGAGGGTTACAACCTGAGCGAAAAACTGGATGAGGTGACCAATCGCGTCTCCACTATTCGGACCTTCCCTCCGGAAGCCGAGCGACCCCAAATCAGCCTGGCCTCCCGGTCGGAGCGAGTCATAACCCTGGTTTTGTCGGGCGACCTGAGCGAAAAAGAGGTTAAATCGCTAGGCGAGCAAATCCGCGATGAGGTGGCAAACTATCCTGGGATCACCTTGACCTCGCTGAAAGCGGTGCGGCCCTACGAGATAGCCATTGAAGTTTCCGAAGCGACGCTGCGGCAGTATGGGCTGACCTTCGACCAAATCACCCGGGCCATCCGCACGTCGTCGGTCGATTTGTCGGCCGGTAGTGTAAAGACGGAAACCGGGCGCATACTGCTGCGCACCAATCAGCAGGCCTACAACTACGAGGATTTCGCTTCCATCAACCTCATGACGCGAGCTGATGGCACTAAACTACGGCTGGGAGATATTGCCACCATCATCGACGGTTTCGATGAAACGCCGATCGTGGCCAACTTCAACGGCGAGCGGGCCATTGCCATCGACGTGTTCAGAACGGGGTCGCAGAACGTCATTGAGATAGGCGATCAAGTAAAGGAATTCATAGCGCTTAAACAACGGCAACTACCCGAGGGAATTCGTCTGAGTTACTGGGATGATGATACCTACAGGATAAAAGTACGCCTGGCCACCTTGCAGGACAGCGCCATATTGGGCTTCTTACTGGTCGTGGGGATCTTATCCCTTTTTCTCCGGCCAAGTTTGGCATTTTGGGTAGCTTGGGGCATACCCATCGCGTTTGCCGGAACGTTTTTCATTTTGCCCTTCCTGGGTGTAACCTTGAATGTCGTTACGCTGATGGCATTCATCACCACCCTGGGAATTGTGGTAGATGATGCCATTGTGACGGGGGAGAACGTCTTCCAGCACATGCAGCGGGGCGCCAAGCCATTGACCGCCTCCATCAACGGCACCAATGAGGTAGCGGTTCCTGTGGTTTTTGGAGTCATTACCACCATGGTAGCTTTTTACCCGCTTATGATGCAGTCCGGGACCATGGGCAGTATATTCAGCAATATACCCATCGTGGTTATTCCGGTTTTGTTTTTTTCCCTGATCGAGTCAAAATTGATCTTACCGGCGCACCTCAAGCACTGTACCCATTTGATGGATGTGCGGCAAAAGCAGAACCCCTTTACCCGTTTCCAACGGTTTTTCGCCGACGGCCTGGAACGGTTCATACTGAAGTTCTATCGCCCGGTTTTAAATTGGGCCTTGATCAACCGCTATGTGGCCTTGTCGATTTTTGTCGGATTTCTCTTGGTTTTTGTGGCGCTTGTTTTCGGTGAGCGCATTGGATTTCGCAGTTTTCCCAATGTTCCGTCCGATACCACCACCATCACCTTGCAAATGCCGGCAGGGACCACCTTCGAAACCACCCAGGAAAAGGTCGCCATGATCGAGGCCTGTGTCTTGCAGTTGAAAAAGGATGTGAATGAGCGATCTGGAGAGACCGTCATACGCAACGTGTTCGCCACCGCGGGAGGCCAACCCTTTGGAAGAGGCCGGCGGCGCAGCGCCTCAGCTCTGGAGGCCGGCGTTGCTGAGATGGGCGAAATCCTCATCGAATTGACACCGGCCGAAACGCTAGACGTTGCTTATGGAAGCCGGGATCTGGTCATGGAATTGCGCCAACTCGTTCCTCCTATTCCCGAAGCCGAACAGTTGAACTTTTCCTTTTCCCGCTTCGATTCCGGCGCCGCCATGACCTTTGAGCTCATCCATCCCAACATCGATTGGCTCAAGGCCGCCTCGGCTGACTTGCAAAGAAAGCTATCTACCTTCGATGGGGTTTACGACATTGAAGACTCTTACGAACGCGCCAGCGAGGAGTATGAACTGGACCTGAAACCCGAGGCTGAATACCTCGGTGTGACCGCGGCCAACCTCGCCCAGCAAGTCAGGACTGCGTTTTTCGGAACCGAAGCACAGCGTATTCAGCGGGGACGAGACGAAGTGAGGGTAATGGTGCGGTATCCGGAACAAGAGCGCCGGTCTCTGGGTTCCCTGCAATCCATGATGATCCGCACCGCCACCGGCGTCGAAGTGCCCTTCGAGACGGTGGCGGAAATTGTGCCGGGGAAAAGCCTGCCGTCTATTCGTCGGGTGGACCGGAAACGCATCATTCAGGTAAGAGGGGATGCGGACAGCCTGGAAACAGACACCGATGCTATTCAGTTTGAAATTCTCGACGAGTACTTGCCCGAACTTGCCGCCACCAAGTATCCCGGGATGGAATTTGGATTGAGAGGATTCGCCGCCGATGCGCGGGACAACCAACGGGAAATGGTACTGGGTATTTATTTTATTCTTGGCGTCATATACGCCTTGTTGGCTATCCCTTTCAGAAGTTATGTGCAACCACTCATCGTCATGTCGGCCATTCCCTTTGGCGTGGTGGGAGCTTTGATCGGCCATTGGATTATGGCCAGAGTCTTCGGATGGAACAATGGCGCTCCCATCATCACCCTGCAATCCATCTTCGGTATGATGGCTTTGTCGGGAGTGGTGGTGAATGACAGCCTGGTCATGGTCCACTTCATGAATAGAAAGATTAATGAGGGTATGCAGCTTGGGGAGGCTGTCCGCCTGGCTGGGGTACGTCGTTTCCGTCCGATCATGCTTACATCCGCCACCACCTTCTTTGGACTGGGTCCTCTGATGTTTGAAGACAGCCCCCAAGCTGCCTTCCTGGTGCCCATGGCCATTTCACTGGCCTGGGGCATCCTCTTCGCCACCACCATTACCCTGGTGCTGATCCCGGTGCTGGTTCTGATTTTCAACGACCTCAAGCAATTTTTCTTCAAGCTCTATAACATAAATCCAACTGCGCATGGCGATGAAGAGGCTCTTTCTCCTTCACCTACGCAACGGTAGCTAAGTGGTGCTTCTCCAATTAGTAAATAAGGGACAGGCTGATAATACTATTGAAGTCTTATTTTAGAAATGAGTAGGGTTTGGGGGTTATAAGAACGTCCAGATCGAAGGTGAAGGGGCAGAGTGCAGTGTATCATTGTGTGACGCGTGTGGTGGGAGGCGCCATGACTTTGTTGCCTAACCCGCATATCTCACTACCGAGCGAATGCGACAGCTCCCCAATCTTCTACTACGCTCCGGAATGCCGGCACTGGAGCGGACTTGGAGGCGAGGAAGGGGTCAAACCTTGCATCAAGCATTGGCATGCAAGATGCCAAGGAATGACCCCGACGGGCATTGCAGGGTGTCAACCCAGCTTCACCCACGAATCGTCTCGATGCCCGCACCAACACTCGACCTTCGTTCGCTCGCAACGAATTTGGTGAGATACGCGGCCTAGACAACCTGGAAAGCTATTGGTATCAGACAGCCAACACGGGAGTGTGAGTCCCGTAAATCGCAAACATTACAATGCCTTGGTGGAAGCTTTTCCCTATGACAACCTCCCAATATGCCACCTTATTAGACTTGCCTCCATGCAATAGCGTGCTATGGATAGCTTCCAGTTAATTGAAAGAACCCCTGTGGTCCTTTGCCAGAAGTCGGTTTAATGCGTCATTTATCGGTTCTGTTTTCAAATTCTGACGCGCTCAAAAATACGATGGAAATATATGTAGGAAATCTGCCCTGGTCTGCCGAAGATCAGGACTTGTTCGATGCCTTTGCCGCACATGGTAATGTAGCATCTGCTAAAATAATCAAAGACCGTGATACGGGAAGATCCCGGGGTTTCGCGTTTGTAACGATGGACGACGATGCCGAAGCCAGAAGTGCAATTGAGGCTTTAAATGATCAGGACTTCATGGGTCGCAACATGAACGTGCGTGAAGCAACTCCCCGTCAAGAACGCCCACGCTTCGGTGGTGGCCAAGGTGGTGGCCAAGGTGGTGGCCATGGTGGTGGCCATGGTGGTGGAAGAGGTAGATTCGACCGCGGAGGAGGTAGAGGAAGAGACCGGGACCGCCGCTATTGATCCCGACCAGCAATCAACAAAATTTATAAGGTTGCCGGGCTAGTGTGGTGTCCCAGAAATTCCTTTTAAAAATACCGCAGCGATTTTTCTGCCTCATCAAGGCGGCGTAGTTCGCTTGGGCTTTTGGCCCTGGCGACCTACGCTAGAGCCGATCGGTCGAAAAAGCGCGCGGGGCCCTGGGGGCGAGGTGGCATGGAACACCCTGGCGGCGTTCGCTTTACGCACAAGGGCCTTTAGGCCCGTGCTGCGAAAAGCAGCCTTGCCAGGCCATTCATGGCACGCTCGTATTTTTTAAGTTATTTCTGGGACACCACACTAGGAGAAAACTGCGGTCAAGGCATCCCGCATAACTGACACGGGCGCTTCCTTGCCAGTCCACATGGTAAAACCAATGGCGCCTTGGTATACCAGCATACCCAATCCGTCCAAGGTGTGGGCTCCGCGTTGCTTTGCTTCCTCCAGAAAGGCGGTTTGCGGTGGGTTGGGTATTACGTCGCAGACGATCATGTCCCCGGTCAAGGAGTCATAGTCGATGTCGGGCTTTTCCGTGACATCGGGGAAGAGGCCGATGGAAGTGGCATTTACCAGGACGTTGGTATTTGCCGGTATCGATATAGCGGAATCCCAGGCGACAAACTCCGCCGCTGCCGGGGTGTTTTCCCCAATGAGTTGAGTCAGTTCCCGTCCTCGTCTCAGGGTTCGGTTTACCACGGTTATGGATTGTGCCCCGGCCAAAGCAAGTTCCACGGTCATGGCACGGGATGCTCCGCCAGCGCCCAAAAATACAAACCGCTTGCCGGCAGGATCTAGTTTCGCATCCTCTCTCAAACTTCTCAGAAAACCTTTCCCATCGGTATTTTCCCCAATTAACCGGTCGCCCTCCCGGCGCACCGTATTGACCGCCCCCATCAACTCCGCATCCGGTGAGATTTCATCCAGGTATTTCAAAACCTCAACCTTGTGAGGAATGGTCAAGTTGATTCCCCGCATGTTCATGGCTCGCAGTCCTTGCATGGCGGCTTCAAGGTTTTGCGGCAGTACTTCGATGTTTAAGTAACGCCAATTCAGATCGAGCGCGGCAAAAGCAGCTTCC
Source organism: Opitutales bacterium (assembly GCA_965250065.1). GTDB lineage: Bacteria > Verrucomicrobiota > Verrucomicrobiia > Opitutales > UBA2995 > JAABVD01. The sequence continues at coordinate 1,928,068 of OZ252288.1, read as the reverse complement.
TGCATGACGATGGTGGGGTTTTCCGCCACCGGATATCCAAAGACTCCGACCAGTTCGGCTTTATAATTGGTTTCCTCGGGCATAATTAACTTCCGCCTTCATCATTTTGCTTTATCAACGCCTTGTCCACACATCCTTTATCCGCCTGGGAAACGCGGTTGGCGAATTCCCGAAGATAAACCCTCGGACCGGCATAGGGTTTGAAATCCCCACCGCGGCATTTGCGGCCATGAGACTCCCAGTTAATTTCACCTTTCAACAAGTCTATGCATATTAAATCTCCATTCTTTACCAACCCGATCGGGCCACCTACTGCTGCCTCTGGCGCACAATGCACCCCAATCGCACCATGGGAAACACCGGACACGCGGGTGTCTGAAACAAAGGCAACTTTCCCGTCCAGTTCCGGGGTGGAAAGAGCTGAGGTTGCCACCAGAACCTCCGGCATTCCCATCGCAACCGGACCCATTCCCCGAAGAACCACCACATGCCCAACCTCTATCTGACCAGTTACAACTGCCGCCAAGAGAGACTCGACATCGTTAAAACAGATCGCTCTGCCCTGGAAAGTTGGATCCTGACGACTGGAGACTTTGAATACGATGCCGTCCGGCGCAAGATTTCCAAAACAGATCTGCATATCGGCAAACGCCTTGTAGGGTTTGCCTGCGGGTGCAATCAGGTCGTTTCCTTGGGGAATTGACGGGGCGTGGGCAACCTGCTCGGCCAACGAATCGGCAAACATGGTGGGCTGCAATCCATCCAATACACCGACCTCGATCAAGTGTTTCATCAACATCGGCGTCCCCCCCATTTTGAATAAATCGATCATGGTTCCTCGACCTCGAGGAGCAAAGTCACAATACACCGGAGTTTTTCTGAGTATCGCCTGTACACTCCTCAATCCGAAGTCCACTCCGGCCTCGGAGGCAACCGCCGTCAGATGCAGAATTCCGTTGGTTGAACCCCCACAGGCTCCGATCATAGCCGTGGCATTACCGAGAGATTCCTTCGTAACGATGTCCCGCGGGCGACGGCCGCATTTCAAAATATCCAGCATCCATTGGCCTGCCTGCCTACATTCTGCCAGCTTGGCCTCTCCTTCGGCCGGATTGGACGAGCTGTAGGGCGGCATCAGGCCCATCGCCTCCATGGCCAGTCCCCAGGTGTTAAATGAAGCGGCTATGCCACAACCTCCCGGACCCGGACAGGCATTCTTCACAACATCGAGAAGTTGTGCGGGAGTGGACTTGCCCACTTCAACTTCGGCTTGCACATCGTAGATATGTTGGATGGTCAGGTCTTTCCCATCCAGGCAACCCGGGCGAATCGTTCCTCCACTCAAAATAAATCCAGGCAAATTGGTTCGCATGAGAGCCAATGCAAAACCCGGCCCATTTTTGTCACAGTGGTGCAAGCCGATCATCCCGTCAAAGCGGTGTGACGTCGTCACCATTTCAGCGCTGGTGGCAATAACGTTGCGGGAGGGCAAAGAAGCATTTCCTCCGCTATGCGCCTGGGTGATGTTGTCACTTACCGAAGGCACCCCGAATCGATACCCCAGCATTCCGGCCTCATGCAGGCCTGCTTTGATCGATTCCCCAATTTCGTGACTGTGCATATTGCACAAGTTGATTTCATGCAAGGGAGTCCCGATTCCAATCTGAGGCTTTGCAAAATCTTCTTTTTTCCAACCCAGACCATAATAAAAAGCCCGGATGGCACTATTGTCACCTTCGGTTAATTCTCGACTCTTCCAGTTTAGTCCCTTCTCGCTCATAGATCAGTGAGAAAAGAAGAAGGGTAGGGGAATGTCGAGTACGGCTGTAGTACTTTCGAGGGGGTCTACCGAGGAGCTTGATCCGACACCTCAACAAGCGTAGCAAGTTTCGAGCAACGTCGCGGAGGAAGGGGTCACACCTGAATGGCCCTTAGTTAGACCTTATCCGAAAAGGTATTGATTGGCCACAAGGAGGTGCAAAAGCGCAAGAAAAACTTGAGAAAAATCAGCTTTTGGGCTTGATAAAATATATCGCAACATGCTAGCGTTTAACAACTTACGTTAAAAAAGGAGCTAAACATGCCAACATGTGCGACAAAACACAACACAAGCGATTACTCGCCTCTTTGCAACCTATTTCTGCCGCTTCCGGACACAGACTTTCGTGATTTTCTCCATGAAATTGAAAAGTTGGCCCGATATTCCCCAGAGATAATCAATGCCATCGACGAAGATCTGGATGCCCATGCGCGCGAGAAGAAGAAACTTCGCTTGGCAGATCGCCGGTTCTATGAGAGCCGCACGGCTGAGCTGCCAGCGCTCAAGATCGAGCACAACGACATCGAGGCTACAGAGTTGGAGCTTGGGATTGGCCGACCGCGGATGCCGGCCTATGCGGTGTTTGTTTTCTTGATGATTCGTGGATTTCTCGGGTCCTTGACCACCAAACAGGCACGGCGGTTTCTGTGCGAGTCGATGAGCCTGTATGGATTTTTGCACAGTCGGGGCCTTGTGATGCCGCCGGTGACGACGATTCTGGAGAACGTGAACCTGCTCACCCATGCCACGCGCGAGCTGATCTTGGACCGCCAGATAGCCCTTATAGCCGAAGAGGAGTTGGACGATTTTAAGAAGCTGACCGTGGACAGCACCTCGGTGAAGGCCAATAGCAGTTGGCCTACTGATGGCAAGATGCTTACGGGTCTTTTGATGCGGGGGCATCGTTTGGGGCAAAAGCTGCACCTATTTGGGCTGGAGGATTTTCGCAAGGGATGGGTGCCGACTTGGTTGGAGCAGATGGTCAAGCTGCAGTTTAAGATTTGTCTGGCCGCGGGCCGACCGAAGTCGAGGGGCAAGCTTAAGAAACACTACCGAGGGTTGCTCAAGCGCGGCAAGAAGGTTGCAAGCTCTTTGGCGGAGCAACTGAATCGTTTTGAACAGGGCTTGTTGATCGAAACCCTGCCGCCGACTCGCCGAGTGCTTTTGCAGCGGATATGGGAACAAATCCGAAGCGATATTGCCGATGCCAATCGGGTTGTCCAATATGGCCATGACCGAGTCTTTAATGATAAGAAGCTTCCCTCTACCCAGAAAGTGCTCAGTCTATCGGACGGATCGGCGGCATACATCAAGAAGGGCAGCCGCAATGCGGTTATCGGTTATAAGCCGCAACTGGTTCGCAGTGAGAAGGGTTTTGTCACTACCCTGATCGTAGGGCAAGGCAATGGGGCAGACTCCATTGAGCTGGTGCCGGCCATCCGCGATTCGATCGAGCGCACCGGTGTGATTGCTGAACTGGTCAGCACCGATGACGGATATGCCTCGGCGAAGGGACGCGATGAGGTGCTGGCAATGGGGGTAAAAGACATCAGTATCAGTGGGGCTAAGGGCAAAAAGTTGACCGATCCGGGTGACTGGGAGAGTGAGGTGTATCGTGAGGCGCGGCGCAATCGCTCCGCAGTGGAATCGCTGATGTTCACGATTAAAGATGGATTTTGCTTTGGCAAACTCGGCCGACGAGGCATCGATGCGGTACGGGATGAACTGCTGGAGAAGGTTCTGGCCTACAACTGTTGCCGCATCATCGTGATGAAGAAACGACGAGGGGAGCAACTAGTCGAGGCGGCCTGAATCTGACCGCTTTGCAGTTCGGAGAAAGAAGCACCCCAGGATCAGTATGCCTCAAAACCGCGGCCAATATGAAAATGGTGCCGCAGGCCATGCCATTGGCCGCTCAGAACCCGCTTTCGGCAGTGCCGACAGAATGAAACCTTAAACCAGCAAGCCATAGGCTGGCCCGTCCATGGTGAAACCCCTTATATCACCAGCTCGAAAGGCTTTTCGAACAGGCTCTAGTTAAGGGGTTTTTGAGGGCATAAGGTATGGCGCCAGCCGGGGTCATGCCGTAGAAAAGTGATGCCTTCTGTAAGAAAAGGGTCAGGTCTTAAAAACTGTATTTCGTTGCACTTCATACACTTTTACAAGACGACCGACCCTGTAAGGCATCAGTTTTGACGGCTTGACCCCTTCCTTTTACGACTAAGGACCATTCGGGTCAAACCTGAATGTCACTCGGTTAAGCAGTATACCGAAGCGTACGGTCGAGTTACGAACCGGATTCATGTCGATGAAAGCGCTCGGTTGCGGGAGAAAAGGGTCAGGTCTTCAGAAACGTATTTCGTTGCACTACATACATTTCTCAAAGACGACTGACCCTGCAACGCATCGCTTTTCATCGACCTGAATCCTTCTTCGTGGTAAAGTTCGAGCACCACCCAAATTACTTAACCGAGCGCCATTCAGGTTTGATCCCTTTTCGAACCTTAATTCAGCGGGAAGATCTTTGAAAATATCAGAACCTCAACCAGTCCAAACACTCCCACGGCAGCGAGCATGACCGTCCAGGTCTTGAGGGTCTCACCTTCGGTAAACCCACTCAGCTTGCAAACTACCCAGAAACCACTGTCATTCATCCAGGAGCCAACTCCCGAACCAAAGGCAATTGCCGCAAACAGGTAAACCGGATGGTATGTGATGGAGGATGCCTCGGCGCCTCCGCCCACCCCAATAATTGCCGCCATGATACCGGAGGTCGTTATCATGGAAACCGTTCCTGAACCCTGGGCGATTTTTAGTACCACCGCAATAATCCAAGCCAGTAGGATCAATGAAAAACCAGATCCCTCGGTCGCAGCTTTAACCGCATCGCCTACTCCTGCGTGACGAATCATCACCCCGAAGGCGCCACCGGCAGAGGTGATCAATATGATGGTGCCGGCAGTGGCAATTGGGCCTTCCATTTCCTTCCACAATGGCCCCAGCTTAATGTTTCGCTGGGTGGCCATCAGATAGATGGCGATCATCGTGCCCAGCGCCATGGCCAGGTTCTTGTTGCCCAGAACCTCGATAACCGAGTTGAAACTACTGGCCTCCCCGCTTCCAAATGCTTTAACGGTGGAAGCCAGCGCAATTAAGAAAACGGGAAGTAGTACGGGCAAAATGGAGACAAAGAAAGGGGGCAGTTCTTCGTCATCCTTGGAAACAATACTTTCCAAGTCGGCGATCTTCACAGTGGGACTCTCGCGCAAACCGAGGTTCAGTTTTTTATCCATCCTATCGGCCAGCCAGATCCCAAATGCCCCTGCCGGGAGCCCGAGACATATCCCCACAATCATGGCAAAACCCAGGTCCAGTTGCAAAGTATCGACCATCACCAGCGGACCCGGAGTCGGAGGAACCAGTCCATGGGTAATGACGCCTCCCGCACAGACGCACATTACGAAATAGAGATAACGCCTGCCCAGGCGGAAGGCCAAAGCCTGTGCCAGAGGAATCATTAAAAAGAAAACCGTATCGAAAAAAACCGGGATCGACAGGAAGAAAGCCGCGATCATCATGGCCCAACCGGCCCGTTTTTCGCCCAGGGTCCTAACCAAGCCTCGAACTATCCGGTCTGCCGCGCCGCTTTCCATCAAACAGAGTCCGATGATGGCAGCCAACCCGATTACCCAGGCGATCTTTCCTGCCGTCGAGCCAAATTCCACCATGGATAACTCGATGGCATTTACCACGTGATTACCGTTTTCATCTCCTGGAAGTGAGGTGGCAAGCACTCCCACCAGGATGGCCGCCAACATCAAGGCAATAAATGGATGAAAGCGCAATACGGCGATAGCCAGAATAATAAATAGTATTCCGATGGCCAAAACGATGAATGGCCAGGCGGTGAAGGCGGCGCAAACAGGCAGCGAATCAAAAATCATAGAAGAACAGGGTTAGGTTAACCACGTGGACGATCCAGCCATCGACGGGCCGAGGCTTCCGACTTGCAAACCTGAATCCTCGCACCCAATGGTGCAACTCGAAATTCCCCATACCCCCTGAGGCTTGAAAGGCCAGGTTCAGTTGCCAATAAATTGAAATTAGTTGAAACCTGTTCTTCTGCAGCGGCGTTATTCTGGCAGCCCAATCCCACGGCTTATTAAAATGCCTCGCCTCTTAATTTTTGTTATAACCCAGGTTTTTATTGCAGCGCAACTTTCTGGACAAGACCCGGAAATGCCATTGAATCGCACCCTTTCGCTACCCGAAGTCATCTCCCTCGCCCTGGAACGTAACCTCACCTTGCAGCGCTCCCAAGTGCAGGTTGAGCTCCGGGAGAACGATCTCGTATTTCGGGAAGCCGACTCCCAGGCAAATCTTAATGCCACGGTTGGTGGATCGTTACGCTACTCCGGAGATGGGCGAGATTCCTTTTGGAATACCGGCGACCTGACCAATTCCGCCTCCGGCAATTTATCCTCCTCCCTGGTTCTCTACAACGGCGGGGAGCGTGAGGCTGCCCTCGAACAGGCTCGGTCCAGCCTGGAGGCCGGTATTAGAGAATACGACCACTCAAGACAATTTGTGCTCTTCCAATCCGTTTTTCGCTACTTGGAAGCGGTGCTCCGATTGAAGGAAATTGACATTCAATCCGAGGAATTGGCCATCCGTAAGGAGGATCTGGAACGGATTGAGGTAGGCTATGAGAACGAAATCCGCATCTTGGCTGATGTGCTGCGACAGCAAGCTTTGGTGGCCGACAGCGAACGCCGTCTCGTTCAGGCCCAGCAGACGCATGAAACCATCCTTTATATTTTAAAAGACCTTCTTCTTTTGCCCCCACAGACAAAAATTCAATTTAATCTGGATAACAGCCCTTGGGGAGAAACTGAAAGTTTACCGGAACCGCTTATCGAACAATCCCTGATCCGTATCACGGAACGCCCGGACCTACTCGCCCAGCAATATCGTCTGGAAGCGGCTGATCAGGGCATACGCATCGCGAAGTCTGGCCTTTTGCCCACTCTGACCGCTTCAGCCAATCTTCGCACCAGCTATTCGAGTATGAATACGAGCGGTAGTTTTGCCACTCAATATTTCAAAAATCAGCTGGACCTTTCTGGAGGAGTTACCTTTTCAATTCCCATTTTCGATCGTCGTCGCACCGAAACAAATGTATCGCGGGCTACGCTCCAGCGACGGCAGGAAGAGATCGACTTGATCGATTTACAACAGGCCGCTGAAACCGATTTGCGTAGAGCATTGCTCGACTTTCGCACCGCCACCGCACAGTTGGTTTTTTCGCAAAATCAACTCAGGTCGTCCGAGGAAGCGCTTAAGGCCGAACAGGCGCGCTACGAGGCCGGGGCGGCAACCCTGCTGGATGTAAACAGTCTGCGCTCGACCCGGCTCGATGCCGCAGTCGCCGTTGAAGAGGCCTGGTTTAGCCTTTTCACCAGCCGCTTGGACATCGCATTCCAGGATGGAACGATTGAAAATTTCCTACTCTCTCAATTAGAAACAAGCATTCCCGAATTGGAGTAAATTAAAATGAAAGCAAAACTGATAATCCTCTTACTCGTACTAGCTGGGTTGGGCTGGTGGGGCTACAAGCATTACACGTCTCTGCAGGAACTTACCACGACGGGTCCACAATACAATTTTGCCAAAATCGAACGAAAAAACATATTGAATATGGTGTCGGCGACCGGCACCCTGACCGCCCGTGAGTTGGTAGAGGTCGGCACCCAGGTATCTGGCACGATCGAAGAAGTCTATAAGGATTTCAACCACCGGGTTGAGGCGGGCGAGCTGATTGCCCTGATCGATGCTTCCGTGCTGGACGCCCAGGTTAAAAGCTCCCAAGCCGACCTCCTGCGCCAGCAAGCCACCCTTAAGCGAGCTGAGATCGAATACGAACGCTTTAAACCTTTACACGAACGAGGCTTTTTATCGGGAAACGATTTCCTGCCTTATGAAATCTCAAAGCAAACAGCGGAAGCAAATGTGCTCAGTGCGGAAGCCTCTTTGGAACGGGTTAAACGCAACCGGGAATTTGCCGAAATTCGAGCGCCCATCAGTGGAGTGATTATCGACCGCAATGTGGAGCGAGGCCAGACCGTAGCGGCAAGTTTTAATACCCCGAGACTTTTTATTATCGCCGAAGATTTGTCGCTTATGGAGATTCTGGCCAGAGTGGATGAAAGTGACATTGGTCAGATAAAAGTGGACCAGGAGGCCCGGTTCACTGTAGCAGCTTATCCGGAACGCAACTTTGTGGGAAGGGTAGCGGAAATCCGATTGCAACCGACCGTCATTCAGAACGTGGTTAATTACACCGTGGTAGTGGAAACGGAAAACCCCCGAAACATACTCTTGCCGGGCATGACCGCTACGCTGGACTTTGTAGTCGACGAAGTGGAAGACGCCTTAGCCGTTCCGGCATCCGCACTGAGCCTGAAAATGAGCGAGGAGATGATGGCCGTTATGCTGGATCGACGCGAACAGATGATGCAACGTCGTCAAACTGCAGCGGGTGGTAGAGGCCGGGGCGGAGAAAACGCAACAGAAGGGGAAGATCGGCCTCAACGCGGTGAAGGAGTCGCGGGTGCAGGGCGATTGGCCCAAGGAGGGTTTGCTGGAGGGGCAGCCGGCGGCGGCGGACGCTTTGCCGGCGGCGGAGCAGGTGGACCTGGCGCCATGGGAAGTTCGGGAGGCCGAGGCGGTCGCCGCAACATCGCAAGCCTTTGGCATAAGGACGAAGCGGGACAACTGCAACTCCTGCCGGTCAGAACTGGAGTTAGTGACGGTATATCCACGGAGGTCTTGGCCATTCGAGATGAAGAAATTCCCGAAGGATTCGAAATTATTTCAAAGGTACTAAACCCATCTTCAACCCAGGACACCAGTGCTCCTCGGGTTGGCCCTGGGGGAGATAGAGGAAGAGGCAGAGGCGGATTGGGACGCTTGGGATTTTAATCCGTGTTCTCTCCGAAAATGGACAAAGTTATCCAGACATTTGATCTGAAAAAAACCTACGAATTGGCTCAACCGGTGCATGCGTTGTGTGGGGTGAACCTCACTATCGAGCCGGGTGAATTTGTCAGCATCATGGGCGCCTCGGGTTCGGGTAAGTCGACTTTTATGAACATCCTCGGCTGCCTCGATCGACCCACCTCCGGAGGTTACAAGTTGGACGGTGTGCCGGTCAGTAAATTGTCCCGCAACGAACTGGCCGATATCCGCAATGAAAAAATCGGTTTTGTCTTTCAGGGCTTCAATCTGCTCTCACGAACTTCGGCTCTGGAAAACGTAGAATTGCCCCTGGTGTACCAGCGCAGGAAAGCGAAAATTAAACCTAAAATAAAGGCGGCGGAGTGCCTGGAACGAGTCGGTTTGGCCGATCGCATGGATCATCAAACCCAACAGCTTTCAGGTGGGCAACAGCAGCGCGTGGCCATCGCCCGGGCACTGGCAAACGATCCGGCCCTTATCCTGGCTGACGAACCGACCGGAAACCTCGATACGCGCACCTCCCTCGACCTGATGCGTCTATTTCAAGAATTGAACGATCAAGGTATAACCATCGTCCTTGTAACCCATGAACATGACATCGCCCGCCATTCAAAACGTTGTGTAAAAATGAGCGATGGGCTCATTGTTGGGGACGAGCGGATAAAGGACAGACACGATGCCCGGAAAGATCTGGAAAATTCCTCAGAAAAAACCGGCCTATAATTACAACTATCGGTTGAATGAATATATTAAAACTCATTGATATCGCGTGGGGCAGTCTACTCAAAAACCGATTGCGCAGTCTGCTGACCATGTTGGGTATCGTAATAGGGGTGGGGGCAGTAATCGTAATGAGGGCCATCGGTGACGGGGCTCAAAAGAATATCGAAGAGCGCATTAACTCTCTGGGTACGAATCTGATCATGGTTCGGTCTTCCTCAAATTCCTACGGTGGTGTGCGCCGTGGCGCGGGAAGTTCGAGAACGTTGTTTCTGAAAGATCCGGAAATCATCAAGGAACAATGTGAACTCGTCATGGCCGTATCTGGTATTGTTAACGCAAGCGGCCAGGTGATAGGTGGCGGCACGAATTGGTTTACCCAAGTCCAGGGTGTTTCTCCGGAGTTTCTGACCATTAAAAGCTGGGAACTGGATGAAGGCACATTTTTTAGCGAACGCGACATACGGGCCAAAAGGAAGGTGGCCGTGCTGGGATCTTCTGTGGTTGAAAATATGTTCGAAGGCCAGAACCCGGTCGGGCAATCGATTCGCATACAAAATACACCGTTTAAGGTGATAGGTTTCCTGAAAAGTAAAGGACAGAGTTCCTTTGGTCAGGATCAGGATGATTTAATCCTCGTTCCGCTGACCACGGCTGCATTCCGCCTGCGTGGTGATTCACAGTATATCAGCCAGATTTACGTCAGTGCATTGAGTGTTGATGTCATGGAAGCAGCCCAAGAAGAAGTCGCGCAAACACTTCGTTTGGCTCATAAACTGATCGATGGCCAGGAAGACGACTTCAGCGTCCGCACCCAAACTGAAATTACTGAGGCATTCTCGGAAACAACTCAACAGTTGACTGTGTTACTTATGTTTATCGCCGCTGTATCGCTGGTGGTGGGAGGGGTCGGTATTATGAACATCATGTTGGTTTCTGTAACCGAAAGAACTCGTGAGATTGGCATTCGGGTCGCCGTAGGAGCGCGTGGTATCGATGTCATGTCCCAGTTTCTGATTGAGGCTGTCGTGTTAAGCGTTGCCGGTGGTTTACTGGGTATCGCCAGCGCCTATGCGGTCTGCGAAATTTTACAAGAATACCGGGACATGACCACCATCATAAAATCTGAGATTGTCGCTATATCCATCGGTGTATCCGCGGTAATCGGGATTGTTTTCGGCCTGTTTCCCGCCCGTAAGGCCTCCCAGCTCGATCCCATTGATGCCCTGAGGCACGAATGATGGCTCGTCGAAAAAAGGACTGGCTCAGTGTTGACTCTTGGTCACTGTTGAAGATGCTTTGTGCAACCATAGTTACCACCTATCGAAATGACTCGAAATCTTCTCGTCTTAGTCCTTCTCCCATCTGTCAGTGTGTTGAACGCAGACATTTCCTGGAAGAAGTATTCGGCCAACCTGGGTGAACAAACCCGAGGAATCGATGCAGCCGACCTCGACCACGACGGAAATCTCGACATCGTAGCTACTGGTCAAGTCAATGTCTTCACCATATTGAATCCCTTGGAAAACCAAAAAGCCCAGGTACTCTGGGATACCCGGGACGGAATTTTGCTCTATGGCGCCTGTGGCGATATGGACAAGGATGGAGACCTCGATTTTGTGGTGGCCCGGGGGTTTTCTCCCTGGATCGATTACCGTGAAAAACGGGCCCGCCGCGAAAAGGCCAAGAAACCGAAACGCGCACCCGATTTTTCAATTGCTTGGATTGAAAACACCGGCGAATTGGAGGGAAAAGTGATTTGGCACCCCGTCGATAAAGATCTGAACGGTTGCCACGGCCTGGCTATTGGCGACCTGAATGGGGACGGCCTGACCGATGTGGTGGGGAACAGCTTCCAGGGGGACTTTAAAGACTCTGTGGCATGGTTCGAGAATTTTGAGGGCAAATTCGTCCGCCATATGATTGCCAGTGGTACCGCTCCGGTTCGCCCCCACTATATGGATATCGGCGATCTCGACTACGATGGAAAACCCGACGTGGTCGTTGGGCACTCGCAGGGGAATGAAATATCTTGGTACAAGAATCCACCAACTTTATACCGCAAATGGGTTAAAACCCTGATCGGCGAGCAGGAAGGTGTAACCAACGGTCAAATCGCAGATATTGACGGCGATGGCAGGCTTGATGTCGTCAGCAGTAACGGTCATGGAATCGGTGTGCATTGGTATAAAGGACCCTATTGGAACTTGAACACAATCGATGGAAAAATCTCCGATTGTCATGCCTTGGACGTTGGAGATTTTGATTCCGATGGAGACGTGGACGTAGCCACGGCTTCTTTCACTGAGAAGACCGTGCGCTGGTATGAAAACCGGGGGCAAGGTAAATTTCGAGGGCACGATATCGATATCGGCACAGGCCAGGAATCCTATGACTTAAAAGCGGTGGACCTGGATAATGATGGCCGCCTCGACCTTCTTCTGGCCGGTCGCCAATCCAACAACGCGGTCTGGTATATCAACCGGGAAAGTTAAGTCGCGCAATCGGGGTCCAACACCGGGCAATTCTTGGAATCAACAAGGTCCTCACCCGGTATATTCCCAAACAAAAAAGTGCCGGTTAGTTGGCAACTAACCGGCACTACAATCTAAGTATCACGTGATACTAGATACCCCTAAACTTTATAATTGTAATCTCGCAAAGGGCTTGCGGACCACTTAACGACATCTAACGAGTTTGATATTAGCATCTAGCTGTTACTTTTATCCCAGAATTTTACCCCTATAATTAAGAATTTCGTCCAAAAACCATCCATTTTTCTAAAATTGCCCCCATTTTATTCCTGAATATAACGCGTTCGAACCGTGAATACATTGTCACCACTCAGGATGGATCCCCTGCAGAATAATCTCCCATTCTGCCAGTTGGATAATCCGAGCTCGGGCTTTTTCAGAGCATATTGACCATCCACCCAGCGGGTAAACGAATCGCCAACGAACGGGGCATTCATGGCCTCGAAGAACCGCTGATGTTCCTCCGGATCTTCGCTGATGAGTGAGGCAACGAACTGTGGGCTGTGTTGATTGCACAAAGCCACCGCTTCATTTACCGAGTCCGCCAACACCAGGGTAATTTCGGGTGAATCTTCCCACTCCCACTCCTTACCGACCTGGTTGGGTTCAATCAGCTCGACCTGGGGTTCTTCAAATATGCCTTCGGCACGGGCAATAGGCACAATGCGCTTGAAATACTTTGCATCGATCAGGAACTCATCGCCGCTGCAGACGTGCATTTTCCAGGGATGACCACGACGATCCGCCGCCTTTTGCATATTTTTGCACAATACCGGGAACAATTTGACCGCCACCGACCGGGTAAGGCATACCGTATTTAAAGTATTGCAGACCTTGCGGTCGAGCGACCGATAAATTGCCTCACCCATTTTTTTGGCATCCGCCTTTTCCGAGACGATGATCCAGGCGCCTCCCGTGCCATGAAGGCTGGTGGCCACCCCGGCTCGACGCGCCAGGGAACCGAGCATTTCAACCGCTTTTCCAGACCCACGCGCCACCGCCAGCGAAAGACGTCCATCACAGAACATGGCCCAACCGGCCGCGTGGGACGAACTCTCCACCAAGGTAGCCGCCCCCAGTGGCAGCCCGGCTTTCTCAAGTGCGGGATTCAAGGCAAAATCCATGATCGCCTTGGCCGTTTTTAAAGCATCGCTGCCAATGCGAAATACCACGGTATTGCCACCGCGTATCACGCCACAGGCATCTGCCAGAACATTGGGTCTTCCTTCGAACACAAAGGCCACCACTCCCAGAGCAGCGCCTACCTGTTCCACTCGAAATCCGTCATGTTTCACCGTCTCGATGATCTGACCACGCCGGGAGGGCGCTTCAATCCACCCCCTGAGACCCTCGATCATCCCAGCGCGCATTTTCTCGTTGGCTTCCAGTCGCCCGGTGGAGCGACCCCGGGCTTTGGCATCGACTACATCAGCTTTGTTGATTTCACTTATTTGATCCCATACGTCATCGTCGGCCAGGGAATGGGCGAAAGCATCAAAAAACTGCCCGATCGCTTCGTCCGAAACCGATCTCATCTTCTTAAATGCTTCCAGGGCTCGCGAAACCGCCTCCCGGGCAATTTCTTTTTCCCGGGCGGGAATGTAGAGGAGTTCACCGGATTTCGGCGCAATTTCCAGACGGTCCCCCGGCTGAAATTTTGCCGCCAAGTCTGCATCGACGCGAACGCACTTGTCACCGTCAATCAGCACTGGCGTTCCGGCTTCCAACTGGTTTACTGTTTCAACGCGACTCATGGTTTTTTTGGAGCAACAAGTGTGGTGTCTCAGAAATAACTTGAAAAATACGAGCGTGCCACCTCGCCCTCAGGGCCGCGCGCTTTTTCGACCGATCGGCGTTAGCTTAGGTCGCCAGGGCCAAAAGCCCAAGCGACCTACGCCGCCTTGATAAGGTAGAAAAATCGCTGCGGTATTTTTATAAGGAATTTCTAAGACACCACACTAGGTTTGTGCTTAAAGAAAAAATGGCAAGCCAGGTATTCCAACGAAATTTGCAGGCGGGAAAGGACCATTCCCATTTTGGGTATTAATCCCCGGCAACCGGACCATAATCGGCCCCGGTCAGGCTATTGAGCACCGAGCGCTGCCAAACCAAAAGCTGGCTCTCCATGCTTTCGGCCAGTCTGGGTAAATCTTCCATAAGATTTCGCTCCTCGGCTGGATCGAGAATCATATCGAACAACTCCCGCGAGGATTCACCGTCCCCTTTACCGTGGATCACCAGTTTATAGCGGTTGTCCAGCACTGCAAGGGGCCCTTGATAGTTCTCATCGGTAATTTTCGGATGACGAAAATTGCGAAATTTGCGTGTGAATAACCCATTCATTTGTTTAACCAAGGGCGTCGTTCCAGCTTGAAGATCGGGATCAATGTAAGGTACTGCTTCCGCACCGGGGTTGTTGGTATAGTGCCAAAAGTAAATCGGTTGGGGACGTTGAGATAATTTACCCTCAATCAAAGATAACAAACTGATGCCATCGATTGGACGTTCTGGAACGGATTGGCCAACCAATTCGCAAATCGTGGGAAGCATATCGCTGGTTACCGAGATCAGGTTACTCCTACGCGGATTTTGAATACGCTTCGGCCATTCGATGATTCCTGGAACCCGTATACCGCCATCATATACATCGCCCTTCTCTCCGCGAAAGGGAGTATCAATATTTCCACTGGCTGGAATTCCATTGTCCCCGCAATACCAGACCAGTGTATTTTCGCGTAAATCTGAAACCTCCAGGTAGTCGCGAAGCTGCCCAATCGCTCGATCCATTGCCGTAATCTCGGCATACCGTTCCTGCAACACCTGATCAAAGGGTCTATGAACGGGCAGTCCGGTTTCCATGCTGGTTAACTTTACCGATTTTTTGCCATAACTGGCCGGCAGATCGGTGTAAAGGGCGAGATCTTCTTTTAATCCGCTGTAAGGCTCATGGGGCGAGCCAAACCAAACCACCGCCAGAAAGGGCTTCTGTTCTCTTTTCGCATCACCCATGAATCGAATGGTCTCTTCGATCAGGATCTCCGAGCTTTCACCATGAAACTTTTGCGGAGGTCCGCCGTTGCGCGAGAGATAAGGATTCATTTCGAAAAAATTGTCGTGGGAAAGCCACTCATCAAATCCCATAGCTCCCGGATTGGTCGGTGAACCGGATTTCACTGGACCCAGATGCCATTTGCCAAAATGACCACTCTTGTAACCCGCATTTTTGGCTATGTGAGCAATACCTATTTCCTCGGGACGAATCGACCAATTGGGGGTAAAGGTCCCGTAACGGTTGGGATGTCGCCCGGTAATGACGCTGCCCCGCGTGGGTGAACATACCGGAGATGCGGAATAAAAACGATCCAGTCGAAGACCGGAGGCCGCCATCTCATCGAGCGCCGGTGTATGCAAATAGGGATGGCCGTTATAGGCGGTCTCTTCCCATCCATGATCGTCGCCCATCAGCAGAATGATATTGGGCAATTGATTCGCCCCCAACCAAAACGGGGATACGAGTAGGAAAATAATCGGAAATTTTTTTATTTTTTGCCACATAACTTATTGTTGTTCGAATCGGAAATTACGGTCAATTAACATCAGTTTTAGCTTGGATATCTCACCAATTTTCTACTGCGCTCCGGAATGCCCGCACCAGCACTCGACTTCGGTTCGCTCGCTACGAATTTGGTGAAATATACAGGCTAGAGATTTATTTCGCCCTAACAAGTCGCATTGTCTACCGACTTTCTTGTCCAGGTCAAACCGCTACCGGTCCCAATCTCAGCACGGACTCGAAACCATCTGGGTATCCCAGGGCATAATGCCCAGTTTATCGGTTACCCGCTTTGTCACGCCGAAATTGATGAAGGCGGATCTGCTCGGTTTCTACCACCGGTTTTTTTGCAATCTGCAAGGTCGGAATTTTGTCTATGCCATTTCGTAGCGTTCAACCTGAATATCGGATTCTCGCTGCAGTGCTTGCCAGATGTCGTAATTTATTTGTAGGCGCAGCCAAGTTTCAGCATCGCTGCCAAAAGCCTTTTCAAGGCGTATGGCCATATCGGCAGAAACCCCTGCATGCTGATTGATCAGGTTACTTAGCGCTTGGCGCGATACACCAAGAACCCGTGCGCCGGTTGTTACATTTAGGCCCAATGCTTTAAGACAATCTTCCCTAATTACTTCGCCCGGGTGAGGCGGATCATTCATTCTGGTCATGCCTACTATTGATCAATTGCCCTCTTGGACCAGTCTCCCAAGTCCAACATGTAGCTTTCTTCGCCGGGAAATAGAACGTTTAAGGGTTGCTCCTTTCCATTCACATCGTTGATGAATTGCACGCTGAGCTTTATGCTTTTTTGGGATTTAATCTGATATCCCTTCCAATGCGAAGCGTCGACTCTGCACTCTCCCGTAATGACCACGGGTGTCTGGGCCGCGGAACTCGTTGTCAGCTCCTCATTGGCAAAAGCGGTAAAACGTAGTGCCAATGCCGGTTGAAATGGACCATCTGGTTCTGCCCGGAACTCGATATATTGTTGAATAAACCGCTTGGTTTGGGCAAAGAGCTTGGCCTTTTTCTCTTCATCCACTCTTTGCAAATTGCCGTTGATCAGGTAGGGCTCGTTCAACGGGTCTGGCGCAAAACACCGCGGGTCCACCTCAACCTGAATCGTCACCGTCCCATCGCTGGCAAAGGATGCCCGAACCGGTATATCGGGAACCGGGTGCGAAAAAGCTGCCTGGTTAATGAGGATCAACGACAAAACGGGCACGAGCCCTTTCATGATAAAATTAGACATTTTCCCAATAGATTAAGAAGAAATAGTTTGCTTATCAAAGCCATAAAGGATTATTGACTATGTAAAGTAAGACACAATCTTGTGTTTTTATTCTTAATCTTCCTTAAACAGCAGAAAGGTATTCATGAAATACATCATTACTATCCTGACAGTTCTTATCCTGGCTGCTGGTTCCGCATGGGCCGGCTGTGGTAAGAAAATGTCCAGCATCGGCAAACTCGAAAGCTGGGATGCAGAGACCAAAAAGATCACCATTGCGATCATGCAGTCCAGCAATCCCAAGGAACTCCAGTCAAAATCAGCCAAACTGACCATGACTCCGGACAGCTCAATTGTTCACGCTGGCAAAGTGGACTCAGTCAACATCGCTGACGTGGTGGGAAAAAATATTTCTGTGGTAAGTGAGCACGGAAAAATCGATTTCTTAATCACTTTGGCAGACAAAAGTTAGGCCACCTCAGTTCAATCAATCTTCAACCGCTGAAGCTAATGCTTTGGCGGTTTTTTTATGCATGCAGGAGATTCGAAAGGGGTTAATCCGAGTAATTCTGGTCAATTGTGAAAAAGATAAACCACGGATTACACGGATGTACACGGATAAGGAGGATTGTTTAGCCATTACCGAGCTTGTAACGGCGACATGATCACCAGAAAACAAAGGCTCAGAGGTACCGAGTTGCTAAGTTGCAGAGATGCTGAGGTTTATCATGATCGTGATCTTGATCTTGATCGTCATCGAAAGCGCTCAATAGCCGAAATATAATCTATTTTAGCCACATAAGGCACAGAAGCCACAAGATGGGTAAAGAATATACTTCCCCCAAATGAATTCTCCCGGACGGTCGCCCCATGAAAATTCCGACCTGAATCTGAATCAGCTCGCGAGACGGCAGCTTGCCGACTTCGATCGCCGTGAGCCGGGAACGGCATTTGCCGATGGACTACGGCTGTCGATTTCCCAGGCGTACCGGGTGCAGTCACTGGTTACGGAGCTGCGCGAGAGGCGAGGTGAATCGGTAATAGGTTACAAAGTGGGTTGTACCTCACCCACGATCCGCAAGAATTTGCGTATTGATCATCCCGTCTTTGGTCGACTCTTCGAAAGCAATTGCTGGCCTTCGGGAACAAGGTTACCGGTCACGCAATTTTCCGCACTGGCCATCGAAGGAGAACTAGCGGTCCGGCTGGTTCGCGACCTGCCAACCGTCGAAATTTTGCAAGAAATCCCGGAGGCGATCGACGCGGTGTTTCCAGTGATCGAGCTACATAACCTGGTTTTTCGGCGCGGCGAACCAGCCGCGGACGAGCTAATTGCCAATAACGCCATTCATGCGGGATTCGTTTATGCCGAAAATGGACTCCAGCCGTTCGATCGCGATACGGCCCAACTGCGCATTGATATCGACGATGTTCCAGTGGCCAAACTTTCCGGACCAGAATTAACCAACACGGTCGTCGATTCTTTAAGCTGGTTAGCGGCAGAACTCAACCGCATCGGTCGGAGTCTGCAAGGCGGTCAGACAGTTCTTTGCGGTTCGGTTGCCGATCTGATTCCGATATCGGGCAGTTGCCGAATCTTAGTCACGACCGACCGATTTGGCTCGGTGGAATGCACCCTAAAGTAGAGCCTGTCCCAGACGCTTAAGCCACTGAGGGACAAGGTATTAGACTGAAAAAAGTCGGGCGAAAGGAGGTGAAAATCCTCGATTCGCCCTGATTAGAGCCTCTATACATCAGGCTTTAGGGGTAGGGCGGTTTTGCCAAAACCGCCGCTTTCACAACGGCTCGCTCGGCGATCGAGCCCTACCTTTTCCAAGAAATACGACTTTGGTTTTAAGTTGTAGGAGCGGCTTTACGCCGCGATTGCTTCGAGGCTGTTTCGTGGGATCGCGGCGTAAAGCCGCTCCTACGATGGTTCGAAATAAAGTTTCAAATTCCGGTTTCTGGGGTAGGGTAGGTGGGCCGCCTTCTTCTCGAAGAAGTTAAATTTGTACTTTGCGGTGAGAACTTACTTTCAGCCCGCATATCTTGTTCACTTACCGAGCGCTGGTGCAGGCATAAAGCTGATGCGCTTGCCTGTGGGCCGCACGCAGACTCGCGGATGAAGCCGGGTTGACCGTCGGGGTCATGCCTTTCATTTTTGCAGCCATGCCAAAATGCAAGGCTTGACCCCTTCCCTGAGAAATTCTTTCAGCCATTGCGGCTGAAAATGGACTTGGTCGAAAACACAAAATCTTCCCAGCCAATGCGACGAGAAAAATTAAAATGCTCTAAATTCCTCATTTTTTTACTGAAAAAACTCATTGCCAAACCTCAAAAGAGAATTCAAGTTAGCTGGTTTTTAACGAACCTTACCTTCTAGCCTGTACATGCAGGCCAGGCAAGGAGTTGAATCCATCCGAATAACCGCATAAGCGCCAAATTTTTATTCTCAACCTCCCGTGCGAGACGACTATCTTAAAGCAGCTCAAGAAGTAGTCCCTGATCCGAACATACTGGTCAACCTGGTTTCTCGCCGCGTGAAACAACTCAAGTTTGGTCAGAAACCTTTGATTGAATCTTTGGAGAGGCTCGATCCCGAAGACATCGCTCTTAAAGAGATTATCGAGGGCAAAATCAGCTACGAATTGGCCGAGTAGGTTCTCGGACCGTAATGTTCCTTGCCGGGAGCATACTTTTTTGAATAAAAAGTAGGCATCGCGCTGCTATGGCCAAAAAAAACAAAGGCAAAGATCGCATTTCCGAAATCCGCAATTCAAAGGCATTTCGGAACTACCTGGTCGGAGAGAAATTTGAAGCGGGAATTGCTCTACTGGGAACGGAGGTAAAATCTATTCGGGAGCACAAGGCGCAAATCAACGACGCATTTTGCCGGGTGGATAATAACGAGGTTTTTCTTTATCACGCGCACATCGCAGAATATACCCACGGCAACCTGAACAACCACCCTCCCCGCAGACCGCGAAAACTTCTGTTGAAACGCCGGGAAATCAACCGCATCAGGGCAGCTCTTGAGGCACAGGGAAAAGCTTTGATTCCCCTGCGTCTCTACTTCAAGAGTGGATTGGTGAAGGCGGAAATTGCGATATGTAGAGGGAAAAAGCTTTACGACAAGCGCCAGGATCTAAAAAAGAAAGTGCAGTTGCGCGAAGTTGAACGCGCACTCAAACACCTTTAAGCAAATATGGCGGAGTCAGTCGTAGTTCGCATACCTTCCAGCACTTCCAATTGTGGATCCGGTTTTGATACTCTCGGGTTGGCTTTAAACTTCTATGGGAAAGTGAGGTTGAGTCAGCGCGATGATGATCGGGTTGTCTACGCGGGAAGCGACGATGCCTTCCCCGGCGAAGCGATCGCAATGTTGCGGGAGGTGAGGCAGTTCTTTGCCGAAGCCAATGGCCGATCGGTCGCGGGTTTCGATTTCGACATCGATTCAGAGGTGCCGATTGCCCGGGGATTGGGATCTAGTGTGATTTTGCGGGCAGGAGCTTTGGGCGGCCTGAACCACATGGCTGGTTCTCCTTTGTCCAGAGATCAGATGGTCGATTTAATTACCCGAACCGAAGGTCATCCCGATAACGCTGCGGCCGCAATTCTTGGTGGATTTACAGTGGCTCGTTTTTGCCCGGAACGTCAACGCTACCTGGGAACCCAATCCTTCCCGGTTTCAGACCGACTGGCTTTCGTAGTAGTTGCTCCGGAGCTGGAAATTTTAACCGATGAATCTCGCAACCATTTACCCCGGCAGATCGGTTTTCAGAATGTGGTCAGCAGCTTGAACAGCCTGGCCTATTTAGTGGCAGCTTTTGCCTCGGGAAAATACGGAAACCTCGGCGTTTATCGCGTGGATCACCTACACGAACCGCACCGGCTCAAAAATATTCCCCAAGGCAAGGAGGCCATTGACGCCGGAATCGATGCGGGAGCTTTGACCGGTTGGTTGAGCGGAAGTGGCAGCAGCGTTCTGTGTGTCACGCACCGCGAAAAGAGCACTGAAGTGTTGCAAGCCATGTTGTTGCCATTCGAGCAACACGCCATAGCCGTGGATGGTTACACCTTGCAGGCGGACAACTCCGGCCTCATCGTGGAGGTGTGAAGCGGGACCCCGGATCAGCCGTTGAGGTCGATTCTTATAATCGCCCCATGGGGTCACGTCGGGGTCAGACGTTGATTTTCGACATGTCCCCATGTTGAAAATTTATGCCTGACCCCTTCCTCCCTCTTACGGCCATAAACCACGGTTGGGGATATTTAATTAGGAATTAGGAATTAGGAATGGGGAAGTGAATCTGGCAAAGGCGCAAAAGGGAGGCGCGGAGTTGGACTAGATCGACGCAGTATTCGCGGTTGTAGTCTTTTCGCGGTTGTAGTCTTGGCGGTTGCCGGAGGACCAGCCAAACCCGCCGTAACCGGAGGGTGGTTCGGCAACGGTGCTTGGAGCCGCCGGGATTACCAGCGAGAGCCTTGCAGATGAGGCGTTCGAAGCCGCGTTCGGTTAGGTCGATTGTCACGCTATGTCTCGCCTCTCATCGGAATGGAAACTTCCCGCACTTCACCGGGTCGTATCCCCTTGAGAGCGTTGCGGATATCCCCAATCTTTGGCTCAATAAGAGGCCACCGGTTCGTGCCGAGAACAACCAATGCCAATTTTCGACGGCCCAGGTTCTGCTGATACGGCATATTCTTATCTGCGGTAATCACCACTTCATACCCTGCTTCCTCAGCCCGATCCAGCAAGGTTCCGTTGTCCAGCGCTTCCCACCCGCGATCCTCCGTCACATCGACCTCATGACCGACAAAGTGACGGCGAAGTTGCTGTGGCGCATTGTGGTCAAAAAGGATTCGCATGCGAGACCTTAGCGACCTTTGCGTCAAGGTCTTGCACTATGAATTCCAAGACCGCTCGCACCTGTGCTTCGTCTACCCCGCCGAACCACTCCATGAAGTCGTGGATAGTTGCGCCCTCCGCAAGGTTGCCGAAAAGGGCCGACACGGGCAGCCTGGTGTCCTTGAACACCCAGGCCCCGCTCACCTTGCCGGGCACGCTCTCGACCGCTGGACACTTGCTCCAGTCCGTCATTCTCTCACCTCGTTTTCCATTGAAAGTTCCTCTGCTGGCGACTCCTAGGGAATGTAGGAGTCATCGTCAAGACTATTCCACAAGGGGACCGTCCCTCTTTTGGAGACTTGCAGCAGCTCTGCAAACTGATGAAAAAGGAGATTTAAAAGTGCCCCATTTGGGCGGGTTGGATTTGACCCGCCTGAGGGGGACAAGCTGGAGAAAGGAAGCGCAAGCCGTAGGCCGAGCCAAGTGTGCTCCCATCAAGCGCGTCCCTGACGACTTGACCTGAATTGTCAAAAGTCATCAAAACCTGACGTCTTCTTTTTCTGGATATGCCTCACGCACCTCACTTGGAATGTGGGTTGCCGCCTCTCCGATCAGTTCCAGATTTCGCAGAGTCGCGTCATAAGTGAGCCCATCCGCGATGAATGCATCTCGATCCATCCCCTCGGCATAGGACAGCGCTTTTTCGCTAAATTCGATCATATCCTGAATGTAGAAACGCCATTCTTGCATTCCTTGATCGGTATTAGACATCGATCACCTCTCGTTCCACATAGGGCCGTATCTCGACGCGCAGATCCTGGTTAGTTGCCAAGTCTACTGGCCGGCCAAACAGGTCTTCCAGATAGCCTTGCGCTCCAAAGTAGCGTTGCCAATTGACCGGCGCATCGAACCGCGCCAAAATATCGACATCGCTGGTGTCCGTCGCCTGGTCGCGAGCGAAGGATCCAAACAGGGCGAGTTCCGTAACGCCAAAGCGTTGCGAAAGAATCGGCTTGTGCGCCCGCAACGTATTTAGAATTTCATCTCTATTCATCGGTCTTCCAGATTTGTCGAAACGCAATGCGCGACATTGTGCTCGCGATCATGTCATCAAATTCGGCCTGCCGTCTTTGTGGGACTATCTCCTGGGCAGGTTGACCATCCTCATCCAGTTCCCAATGTCGGGTTGGACGCTGGTAGGGAGAGTTGAGGATAAGCTGATCGGAAAATGGATTACTCAAGTAGATAAATGCCCTAGGCAGTATAGATTTATGCGATTTACGACCCGACCAGACGAGTCCCCCGGCCCGAGCCGGACAAACCTCGGACAGCGGTTTCAGGTTCTTCTGGCGAGTTTAGGGTGTCAACTTTTTGTTGGAAGGAAGTAAAAGGCATCAGGTCTCGCCTCTTGAGAATACTGGTCGATGTATACTGGTCCGAATGGCCCCTTTCCTTCCGCCTGGGGCGGCACAAAGAGAACAGTTCCTAATTTTTTGAGTTTTTTGCTCTATTTGGCTAATCCAGAAAGACGAAGACACGCAAGGTCAGTGAATCCAGAATGCGCACGGATGCGCAGGATATGTTCTAAGATATGGAGTTTTTTCATCATGGATTATTTCCTTTCAGATCAGGAAATCATCTCATTAGGAATGGGCCCGTTCATTGGATCTCAGTCATGTGCCCTTCCCATCGAATCAACCAATTATCATGAATAATTGGACTGACCCTTTTTGCCTCGACCCAGGCGGATAACTCGGGTCTCAGCGTGGAGAAGTGAAAATAAACCACGGATCCAGCCACGCTGGGGGCTACGGCTGGACAAGTTACATGGATATTCACGGATAGGAAAAAGAGTGTTTTTTTAAACAACGTTCCTTTCAGTCACTTGATCCGGCTTTGCCGGAACAGAATCGCTATCGCGAACAGGTTGTAGATGATAAGCATATGAAAGACGACGATTCCTTTACCTCGATCGACCCCGCCAGCTCGCATGAATCGTCTTCGGATTCGGAGCCTCAAGCAATCAACGATGGAAGCCCGTGGGGATTCTGGGCCACCGCGGGTTTTGCTTTCGTCGTCTTCGGTGCGTTTCTCCTGATTCAGATCGCGATCAGTATTCCCTTCGTGATTTCGATCATGGCCGAGAACCCGGGCATCGGAGAAGAGCAACTCAAAAAGGCGCTGGAGCAAAATGGGCTTCTCGTTTCAATCGCGACAACCGCCACCGGTATCCTCTGTCCTGCACTGATCGTACTGATTGCGTGGTTTCGCCGGGGAATTACCGTACGTGATTACCTTGCCCTAACGCGCCCGCCATACTACAGATCGCTGCTCGGCTGGCTGGCTTTCGCAGCGGGCCTCGTCGCTGTTTCCGACGGTCTCACATTCCTCCTTGGGCGCGATATTGTTCCCGAATTCATGCCCGAAGTCTATTCCACGTCGAAGTTTCCTCCGTTGCTTTGGGTCGCAGTCCTCCTCATGGCTCCACTTTTCGAGGAGTTTTTCTTTCGCGGTTTCCTCTTTGCCGGGTGGTCGCGCTCGAAGCTGGGTGTCACCGGAACGATTGTTCTCACATCGATTCTCTGGGCTTCAATCCATCTTCAATACGGATATTTCTACATCGCCATGATATTCGTTTTCGGGATCTTTCTTGGCCTCGCCCGGCATCGAACCCGATCGCTCATTGTGCCAATTGCAATTCACGGCCTCATGAATCTCATCGCGACCATTCAAGCGATGTTTATGTAGTCCCCCCACTTAAATCAAGCTTTCATAAGAGAGTATTTGTTTCTGATGAAGGGTTAAATTCGTCCTCATATTGTTGAGGTATCCTGTGATTGATTTGCTCGCTCTTGGGGGAAGGCTGATTCAGAAGCTTCTTGAGGCCGGCTTTCACCTTAGTCGCTTTGCGGAAGCTCGAAAGCACGAGGTAGTTGAATTTTGGCGGGGCGGCCTCAAAGACCCCCATCGGCCGCTGATGGTGCAGGAGTGAAAATAAACCACGGTTGGGGATATTTAATTAGGAATTAGGAATTAGGAATTGTCTCTCGTAAAGACGCAAAGAACGCAGAGACAGGAGGAATTAGGAATTAGATATGAAGGCTGATAATCCAATACAGGCCAAATCTTACGCGTTTGCTTTGCGGATGGTTAAGCTGTATCGGTATCTGTGTGCTGAGAAAAAGAATTTGTTCTTTGCAAGCAGATCGTGCGTAGTGGCACATCGATCGGTGCAAAGGTGGAAGAAGCGATTGGTGGTCAATCGAAAAAGTATTTCCTCTCGAAGATAGGCATCACCTACAAGGAAGCCCGCGAGACGCATTAGTGGCTTCGGTTGCTTCGCTATTCCAATATTCTGGACGCCAAACAGGCCGAATCAATTATGTAAGACTGCGAAGAGCTTCTGAAACTTTCCGGGGCCATTATCAGAAACACAAAACCCAAAATTCCTAATTCCTAATTCCTAATTCCTAATTCTTGATTCTTAACCTTGGCGGCTTGGCGAGAGCAAATCCAGACGAGCCATCCAACCACGCAGAACAATTATGACTTTTCCAGGGTCGACTAAGTAGAGCCTATCCCAGACGCTTAAGCCACTGGGGGACAAGGTATTAGACTAAAAAAAGTCGGGCGAAAGGAGGTGAAAATCCTCAATTCGCCCTAAATAGAGTCTCTATACTTTGGTATGAATAAAAATAATGAAACCTAGTAACAACTCAGGTCTCCATAGCCTAGATCGTGGGAAAGTATGAGAATGAAATTGGGCTTTGCTTCAAGGATAAAGGATGAAGGCAGAAGGATAATAAGAAGAAACGAGAAAATTTTCATGGGATGGTGATTGAGAGAACTGTAGGAGGGGGTTTATCCCCCGATTGCGGTGAGGCCATTTGGAAGATCGGGGGATAAACCCCCTCCTACAGTTTCGTAATATGTTATCAATAAAACATCCATGCGGACGATTGTTTAAGATACCTGAGTAGTTACGAAACTTATTCTACTGATACGGTAAGCTTTCAAAGTTTGCTTCGTGCAGCTTTAACGCCGAGAGTCCCGCGGCCTTCTCATCAAAACTGAACCTGCCAGCAGTGGTAAGGCCGACGCATGCCCGAAATGTGGCATTAAGCTGAATATTTTGAATCCAGGTGAGCTTGAAAGACGCAGCAAGGCCCGAATCGAGCGCAGTTGAGAGATTTTAAGCCCTGCAAACTCTACTCGTTTATCAAATCCAGGATTCTGGGATAGGCTCTAAGTAAGGATCAATGGGGAACCCCTCGGGGATCCTGAGATCGTAAGCTCAAGATTTGAGGCCGAGGAAGGCCCATAGGAATTAGCCCCGGAACGATTAAACCCCAAAACTGAAATTGACCGCGGTCTCTGGCGAAGGGCGCGTAGATTTATGGCTTTTTATTTTTAATATAAAAAGTGAATTTATTAGCTAAGATTACAGCACAAATAACAGCTATTATAAAAGTAAAATTATCTAATAATGCATCCGGAAAGAAATAATTAAAACCGCTACCAATAAATGTAACAATCACTACTATAAGACCATTTCCCAAACAAATTTTTGCTGTTTGTTTCATGAGTTAAATTGTTATTTTATTGTTAAGTAGTTCTCAGGAAATTGCTAGGAACTTTATTTTTTATGTTCCGTAGATGAGGTCCCAGGCCCAATAATCACCTTGCACAGCAGTGTAACCAAGGGCTCCTAATCCAGATAGACGAATTTCCAGGGATGGTAATTCAACAGGGTAGGGTAGAAGCCCTTCACGCTTTCATGCTTTAAGTAAACACTGGTATAAAAATAGAGTGGAATAATCGGTTGTTCCCGCATGAGAAGTTCTTCGGCTTTTCGAAACCGTTCGAACCGTTCCGTGGCCAGACTTAGGCGACGAGCGTCATCGAGGAGTTGGTCATATAGGGGCGATTTCCACCCGGTAAAATTGTTTCCCGATTGGGAGGTCCAGACGTCGAGAAAGGAAGTGGCATCGAGGTAGTCGCCAATCCAGGAGCTTCTCAGGATATCGAACTGCCCGGTTTCACGGGTATGGGTGTATACTTTCCATTCCTGGTTGATAAGCTCCACGTTCAGGCCCAGGTTTTGACTCCACATATGCTGCAAGGCTTCCGCTATGGTTTTATTATTTTCAGAGGTGTTGTAGAGGTAGCTCAATTTGGGAAAGCCCTCGCCTCCCGGATAACCGGCTTGGGCCAACAATTCCCGGGCCATCTCGATGTTTTTACTGCCCGTAATTTCAGCCGTGTATCCTCCTGTTCCGGGCGGGGTAAAATGCCAGGCGGGTTTCTGGCCCCCTCTGGTTATGGATTCAACGATGAGATCGCGGTCGATGGCCAAACCCAAGGCCCGGCGTACCCTTGCGTCCGCCAGCGCAGGGTTGCGGGTGTTGAGTTGGAGGTAATAGGTGCCCAGATAAGGGTCAATTTGCAGGGAAGGATGATTCTGATCGCGGTAGAATCCCACTTTGGAAACGGGCATGGCCTCGGTGAGGTGCAATTGGCCGGCTCGAAATGAACGCTCCTCCGCTTCGCGGTTCTCCGTGGGATAAAAAAAGATTTGGTCGAGCCGGGTCCGTTCGGCATCCCAATAGTATTGGTTTTTTACCACCTGCACGTAGCCGTTAACTTTCCAGTCTTTTAACCGGAAGGGACCATTCGACACCAGCTTTCCGGCACGGGTCCAGCCGGGAGATCTGCCCAAGGCCTCTCCTTCGGAAGCGACGGTTTCCCGCTGTAGGGGAAACCAGACGGGATGCGCCAGCAGGCTCAGCAGGTAGGGGGCGGGATGGCTCAATTGCAACTCCAGCGTGCGGTCGTCCAAGGCCTTTACTCCCACGTCCCCGAATGCGACTTCGCCCTGGTAGTAGGCAGCAGCATTTTTCAGGACATACAGGAGATACGCATTCGGCGCCGCTACCGCAGGAGTGAGCGCCCTTTGAAAACTGTAGGCAAAATCTCCCGCGTTCAAGGCATGCCCATCACTCCACTGCAAGCCCGGTCTTAAGTGGAAAGTATACGACAAACCGTCCGGAGAAATTTCCCAGGACTCCGCCGCTCCGGGGATAGGGTCAAGGTTCGTTGGGTCTTGACCGACCAGGCCTTCAAACAGGGCGGACAAAATCTTAATTTCACTGACTCCGGTAATGATATGAGGATCGAGTTCTTGCGGTTCCTGACCATTGCCGACGTGGAGAATTTGGTTGGCTCTGGCTCGTTCTACAATTGTTTCGCCCCGTTTACAGGCAAAAGGTGGAAATAGGAAAAGAACGGCCGAGATGACCAACAGGATTCCGCGTCTGTGGAATGACATTGGTCTATGTAGTGAATTTAACATGGATGGGCAGGATGAGGAATTAGGAATTAAAAATTAGGGCGCGGAGGAAGGGGTCACCGACGGGCGTGCAAGATGGCGGGGTGTCGGCCTGCGGCCTCGGTAGCAAGAAATGACCCCGACGCGCCTCTCAGCAACTCAGAATCTAAGCATCTTAGCATCTCTCTCAATAAAATACCTCCCGGTCGAGGCTGCGGTAGTGGATGGCTTCGAGCAAATGCTGGGGCTGAATATTTTGCCGGCTATCCAAATCCGCTATGGTTCGGGATACTTTCAAGATGCGATCATAGGCTCTTGCGCTCAATTTCAGTTGCTCCATCGCCTGCTGGAGAATATCACCCATGGCTGAAGAGATGCCGCAATACTCCCGAATGTGTTGTTGACCCATGCGCGCATTACAAGGGACATTCACAGAGGCAAATCTTTGACGTTGAATCTGCCTTGCGCCATTAATCCTGTGGCGAATAGAATCGGAATCTTCCCCCGGTTTGCCTTTTCGCAGATCTTCTATAGACAGCGCCGGCGCTTCGACGTGCAGGTCGATTCTGTCGAGTAGCGGACCGCTAATTCTGGAACGGTAACGCTGAATTTGGGCCGGGGTGTCGGTGCATTCCTCCCCAATGTAACCGCAAGGGGTGGGATTCATGGCCGCAACCAGCATGAACCGGCAAGGCAAGGTTACGATTCCAGCGCTTCGGGATATGGTAACGTCCCCGTTCTCCAGCGGTTGCCGGAGCACCTCGAGGGCAGAGCGCTTGAATTCGGGCAGTTCATCCAAGAACAACACCCCATTGTGAGCCAGCGATACTTCCCCCGGGCCGGGAATGGTTCCACCACCCAGCAGGCCGACATCGCTAATGGTGTGGTGAGGCGACCGGTAGGGCCGCTGAAATCGGTTAACCGATCCCTTCAGTGTATTTCCGGCCACGGAGTGCACGCTGAGAATTTCCAGAAATTCCTCCAGGGTGGGTTCCGGCATTATGGTGGGAATCCGTTTGGCCATCATCGATTTGCCCGAACCGGGTGGACCAATCAGCAAGATGTTGTGACCTCCAGCTACGGCCACCTCTATGGCGCGGCGAACCGTGTGCTGGCCTTTGATTTCGGAAAAGTCGCCGATTCCATCGTCCCGCTGTTCCAAGCTGTCCAGTACTTCACTCGTCTGTTTGGGAGGTAACTGGAGTAACCCCTGAAGAAAACGGACGGATTCATCCAGCGATCCGACTTCGATTACTTCGATACCTTGGACTAGGGCCGCTTCCTGACTGGAGGGGTGGGGTAGAATAACCCCCTTTTTGCCGAGTTTTTTTGCCAGCAAGGCCGTGGCGAGTCCTCCTTTGACTGGACGCAAAGCCCCGGACAGGCTCAATTCGCCGGCCAAAAGGTAGTCCTGGATCGAGGGAATTTCAATTTGCCGTGTGGCCAGGAGCAGCCCCAGAGCAATGGGCAGATCGTAGATGGGCCCTTCTTTACGCAAATCCCCCGGTGCCAGATTGATGGTCGTTCGCGTGCGGGACATTTTGAACCCGGAATTGGTCAAAGCTGAAAAAACTCGGTTTTGCGACTCCTTTACCGCGGTATCCGGAAGGCCGACCATAAACAGTCTCGGTTCTCCCTGTTCCCCAGCGTTTACTTCGACCTGCACGTGCTTAGCTTCGATTCCTACAATTGCGGAAGAGCTGACGGTGGCTAGCATGGGTGGTGGAGTTCGGGAAGGGGTTAAACAGGATTCGCGTTCATGGGGTGGTGATGTCTTATACTTTCTATAAAAGTGAAAATGGCGCAACCTCCTTAATGTGATGTCCCGGAAATTCCTTCTAACAATACCGCAGCGATTTTAAGTTGTAGGAGCGGCTTTACGCCGCGATCCCACTAATCAGCCTCGAAGCAATCGCGGCGTAAAGCCGCTCCTACCTTGGATATCTCACTACCGAACGCGACACCCCGCCAATTTTCTACTGCGCTCAGGAAACCCGCACCAGTACTCGATCTCCGTTTGCTCGCTACGAATTGTGTGATGTCGCGTTCGCTCGGTAGGGTGATGTCACTTTCGTTCGGTAGTGAGATTCATTGTGGAACCCCGTTGGGGTTCGTTATTTTTTGTCCATTCCAACCTAGTGTGCGCTGTGCGACACTAGGCTTTGGAGTGGAACTGCTTTGCAGTTCATTCTAGTGTGGCGTCCTTAAAATAAGTTAACATTCAATCTGGCTGTTACTGCCTAATAAATCTCGGAAAAAATCCAATGTTTGTGTGAACAAATTAACGGGACACCATATTAAGGCAATCCAAAGTTACACCAGGAACAACAATTTTGGTTCAGAGCGTGGAGGAAGGGGTCTATAAGAGATGCTGAGATTCCGAGATTCCGAGATGCTAAGTCAGGAAGGCGTGGAGGTTTCGAGATGCACAGAGGGCTTCCAATGTTCGGGGTGAGGTCAGGTCTTAAAAACTGTATTTCGTTGTACTTCATACACTTTTACAAGACGACCGACCCTGTAAGGCATAACTTTTTACGTCTTGACCCCTTCCTTCTCAGAGATGATCGAACATTCCAGAAGTCGCTTAACTAAGTGACATTCGGGTCAAACCTTAAATCTCGCACTGACGTGCAAGATTGCGGGGTGTCGGCCTGCGGCCTCGGTAGCAAGGAATGACCCCGACGGGCGTGCAAGATGTCAAGGAATGACCCCGACGGGCATCTCAGTAACTTAATTTGTCCCCTTCCCTGGAGACCCGGACTCAGTGGGAACCCAAAAGTAGCTGGACCCAGGTGGGGCTCTGTCTCAGGATTTCGCCATGGTTGTTGGATTAACCGGCAGTTTTGGCAGCGGGAAATCGACCGTTTTGGACCTTTTTGGCCAACTGGGTGCAAACACTATCGATTCGGATCAATCTGTGGCGGAAATTTATGCCTCGGATGGCGAGTTCAAGGAGGCTTTGCGTGTAAAATTTGGTTCAGAGGTCTTTGACGCCTCAGGCCAGGTAATTCGCCGGAAACTGGGAAAAATAGCCTTTGCGAGCTCTGAGGATCTGGCCTGGCTGGAACGGGAACTACATCCCCGAGTAAAAAATATCTATCAAAGTCGTATAAAAAGAGCTCCTCAAAAGTTGTGGATCGTAGAAATTCCACTTCTTTTTGAAAAAAACCTTGATAAAGGCTTGGATTATTCGATATCTATAGTTTCCAATTACTCATTAAGAGTTAATCGGCTGAAAAATCGCGGATTTAGTCCGGAAGCCGTGGAAGCGCGCAATTCAAAACAGCTTCCACAAGCACAAAAAGCCTCCAGGGCAAATTTCGTAATTTTAAATGACGGTTCTCTTGAGTTTCTAAAAAGGCAGGTGGCGCACCTTTATAAGCAACTTAACCCGCATATTGCATGAATTTTCTACTGCGCTCCAGAATCTCGGCACTGGAGGGGGTCTGGGAGGAAGGGGTCAAACCTTAAATCTCGCACTGACGTGCAAGATGGCGGGGTGTCGGCCTGCGGCCTCGGTAGCAAGGAATGACCCCGACGCACGATTGCAAGGAATGACCCCGACGACCTGCGCTAACGCCGATCGGTCGAAAAAGCGCGCGGCCTTCAAGTTATTTCTGGGAAACCACACTAAATAAAACCTGACGATACCATAGGTTCAAGCGACCCCATGAGGGTCATCCATTATGTCCAGCGAAGACACCATTACTCAAGATACCCTGCACCTTTCGGAGGTTCCTGTAGAACACGTTAGACCTGCGCCGAGGCGTGCGCCCAAACAGCCCGGTCCGAAACCGGATACATCGCGTGTAGGGGATGGGCAGCAACCGAAATCCCAATCGGTGGAAACTCAGTCGGCTGGGCCGGCCGACAAAAAGGATCAATTGGGAGAAAATGTTCCTGCTGGAAAGAAGGATCCCGGGCAAGCTTCATTTGGAAAACCCGAAGACAAGCAGTTGGACAAAGGTCCCCCCCAAAGGCCTCACCAGCACCGTGGGGACGGACAAAGAGGAAATTTCAGAAAACACGTTAAAAGGCCCCATCCCAGCCAGAAACATCCGCGAAAAAAGCAACCCCCGCCACAGGCGAAAAAGAAGAGACTGCAGAAAAAGAAGAAAGCAGTCGATTCCATCGTTCTGCCGGTATTGGGTAATTTATTGGAAGATCCCGTCTTGAAAGACGTCGATCAATTAAAGGCCCGAGCGCGGGAATACGGAGCCGGAGGGGAACCGATGAGGCTCAACGACTATTACGAAATGCCGCTACTCGAGCTGGTCAGTGCGGTTGAGGCCATGGGCGTTCGATTTACCACCGCCCCCAATCGCCGCATTCTAATTCGAAAAGTGATCCAGGTTGCGGCAGAGCAAAAGCGGCCTATTCGCGATTACGGACTACTTTGGGTAACCGAAGATAACGGAGCCTGGGTAGTGCACCAACACAACAATTACGTGCCACGTTCGGAGGACTTTTTTGTTCCCGACAGTTTCATCAAAAAGTTCGGTCTTCAGTCCGGACATATGGTCGAAATCCAGGTGCTGCCCCAGCAAGGACAAGGTTGTGGCTACGTAGTCGATATGACCACAGCTTCCGGGTTGGCGCTGGAACAGATTCAAAATG
The DNA here is from genome assembly GCA_965250065.1 of Opitutales bacterium. GTDB lineage: Bacteria > Verrucomicrobiota > Verrucomicrobiia > Opitutales > UBA2995 > JAABVD01. Next base: position 1,895,403 of record OZ252288.1, on the reverse strand, counting down.
TTACCCCGTTTGAGGATCTCATCCCCTACTATCCGACGGAGCGGATTCTGCTGGAAACACCGATGAAAGTCCTGAAAAACCGGGATGTTTCGATGCGAGTGATCGACGCCCTTACGCCGATAGGATTTGGCCAGCGTGGTCTGATTGTAGCTGCCCCGCGAACGGGTAAAACGGTGTTGCTCCAAGGCATTGCCAATTCACTGGAAGCAAATAACGCCGATGCTGATCTCATCGTTTTGCTCATTGATGAGCGACCGGAGGAAGTAACGGATTTCCGCCGAATGGTGAGGGGTGAGGTCATTGCCTCTACCTTTGATGAAGCGGCCGACAACCACGTTCACGTGGCCGAAATGGTGATTGAAAAAGCCCGGCGCATGGTCGAGGTGGGTAAAGACGTCATCATACTACTCGACTCCATTACCCGGTTGGCCCGGGGATACAATACCACCATGCCAAACAGTGGCAAAATTCTTTCCGGTGGGGTGGAAGCGAGCGCTCTGCAGAAACCAAAGCGATTTTTTGGTTCCGCCCGGAATATTGAGGACGGCGGAAGCCTTACCATCATGGGGACCGCTCTTATAGAAACCGGCAGCAAAATGGACGAGGTCGTATTTGAAGAATTCAAAGGCACCGGAAACATGGAATTACACCTTGATCGCGCACTGTCCGACAAGCGTATCTTCCCTGCCATTAACCTGGAAAGAAGTGGAACTCGGAAGGAGGAATTACTTTACCACAAAGATGAGATGCCGCGCATTTACGCCTTGCGGAGGGCCATGAAGGGTGTGCCAGGCACGGAAGCCATGGAAATGCTAATTACGCGCATGAAAAAGACCCACACCAACGTAGAATTTCTCATGCAGGTCAACCGCTGATACTTATTTAGGCCACCTCGTAAAAGGAAGGGGTCAAGCCTTGCATCAAGCATTAACATGCGAGATGCCAAGGCATGACCCCGACGGTCGATCCCCTTCCCTCGATCTCGCTACCGGTGTTGTCGCGCTACAGAAGTTCTGAAGCGAGGCCGAAGCGGAGGTTGTGGAAGGTATGGAAAAACCGATTTACACCGGCCCAATGCCCCAGGGTAATCAATACCAGCAGCGCAATGGGAAAGACGTCTGCCCGGTTAGGGGGCAGATTGGGGATGTGCAAGCGCCGTTCCAGGTGGTAACTGCGCGTCTCCTCAAAGACGGACTGCAATCCCTCCAGGGTCATATACGGACTGGATTCTTCCAGCTCCTGGCCGAGTCTGCCGCCCAAAATTGCCCGGGCAGTAGTAAATGTTCCCCCCGTTCCCACGCCGAGAACGGATTCAGGATTGCGAAGCGTGAGCGGCAAACTCGATACACGTTGTAAAACTTCTGCTCGCACGAGATCCACCTCCGAATTAGGCATTGGCGAACTGGGATTCGCCAACAGTTTTTCCATTAAACGCACCCCGCCCAGTGGTAGGCTTTCAGCCAATAGGACCTGCCTATTGACGATATGAATACACTCCACGCTTCCTCCGCCCAAATCAAAGATGACGATCTCCCTGTGCCCCTGCAGACTGGGATCGGTTAAAATTCCTTTGGCAATCAATTTTGCCTCCCTGGCGCCGGATATTACCTCAAGCGTTTGTCCGGTGACCTCACGGATGCGCCCAATAAATTCATCGCGATTGTGAGCATCGCGCACAGCGCTTGTCGCAACAATGTGGATACGCTCTGGATTAAAAGGAACCATTTTGTGAAATAGTTCTTTTACCGCTTCGGCGGCTCGATTCATATTCTCCTGCAAAAGAACCGGTTTTTCTTTACTTATGCCGCTGCTGATTCGCGTCTCGGAGGTTTTTTCCGCCAGGACTTGCAAGACATTATTCTCTTTGCGGACTACCAGCATCTTAATGGTGTTACTGCCAATGTCGATTGCACCGGCGACACTAGGGCGGGCAAGGGGGTTCATAGCATCTACAATGCAAAGCCTACCGGGGCAATGATGACGACAAATTCACCTTTGCGGGATCGTTGATCAACTTGCGCCCGTAATTGGGCTACCGGGCCAGTGAGAATGGTTTCATGCAGCTTGGTTAATTCGCGCGCCACGCACAGCACGCGATCGGGCCCCATGACTTCAGACAATTCGGAGAGAAACTTTTCAATCCGGTGGTTCGATTCAAACAGGATGTGGGTTTTTTCAGAATTGCGTTTGTCTTGGAAAAATCGCCTGCGGGCGGCCGATTTGGCGGGCAAAAATCCAACAAAAGTGAACGAATCGCTAGGCAGGCCCGATACGGATAACGCCGACAATGCGGCTGATGGACCGGGGATGGGAGATACGGGGAGACCGCGCTTCCGACACTCCCGGACCACTCGAAATCCCGGGTCGCTCACCGTGGGGGTACCGGCATCTGAAATCAGGGCGATTGCTTCATCGTTCTCGATTTTTGCAGCCAGAATACCCGCTTGTTTTCGTTCGTTATGCTCGTGATAACTGATGAGCGGTTTTTTTATGCCGTAGCGGTTCAACAACCGTGAACTGATACGCTTATCTTCGCAGGCAATACAATCACAGGATTTCAGCACTTGGAGCGCTCGGAATGATACGTCGGCCAAGTTGCCAATAGGGGTAGCTACGACGTAAAGACCGGCGGATAATGATGATTCACTTTCCGCGGGTTCGTCCATGCCAGAGGGTGATGTCTGCTGGGAAAATCAGGTGCCGGGGTTACCCACACCGGGGAGCTGCTGCTCCCAATTGGCCGGCCGGCTCCATGGAATGGAAGTATCGTAGGGGCTTTTTTCCTCGCAACCGGCAAACAGCAAAATACCTGAAGCAACCATCAAAAATGCCAGTAGGATTCGAATTATTTTCATCGGTTTTTTGGTTAATGAATATGAGCCTTATCACCTACGTGAATATCGGGAACACTTAGATTGTCGCCAGTGTTAGTTGAAGAGAGGATTTGGGCAATACTGAAATCTTTAGTAATCTGAGTGAGCCTGACCAGACCTACGACCTTTTGATTGCGGATAAGGGCCAGATTTTGACCTTCAACAGCTCCTTCATCCCGACCGTAGTCGAGAATAACGAAAGAGCCGCCTGGTCCGACCCGGACTATTTCCCCGACTGGTTGGGGGAGTTGAGCAGATGGACTGAAAGCCGGGTCAGGAGAGTGGGGTTGCAGGGGGAGGCTGTCGGGTAAAGTAGCCATGGGTCTGCTTTGTTTCAGGGAAGTATTTTCCGCTTCCAGTTCGAGAACCTGGGATTGAAGCTGCGCCAGTTTTTCTTGCAAATCGGGTGGCGTTGGACGGGAGCGTAAAGTGTTGATTTCGCTGCGTAGTTGGCGGTTGATTTCCTGGAGTTCTCCCATCTCCTCACGGTGGTTATTCTGAGCCAATTCGGTTTGGCGGAGCTTTTCGGACAAAGTTTCTACCTTTCGTTGTAAGCTGGATGCCTTGGTCGCTTCCTCCTCAGCCAGGTGTTGTTGAGTGGCGCTGTTTTCTTCCGCTATGACTATACGGGGTTCCAGTTCGGCCACTTCCTGCAATTTTTCCTGCAAAGCGCTCCGGGAAAGATTGAGATTGTCTTCGATTTTCTGCTTTTGGCTATTAACCCTGAAATAAAGCGCTGCTGGGATCACTACCGCAAGCAGGGTGATCAGACGAAGGACCAATGAAGGGGTTCTCATGTTAAAAAATGGGTTTCTGGGACTCGTGTGGTGTCCCGGAATGTCATTAAGTTAAGGTGGTTTTGGAAAGATGCGCGGGCCCTATACTTTCGAGGGGGTTAAAGCTTGCATCAAGCATTAACCTGCGAGAGGCAAGGAATGACCTCGACGGGCCTCGGAGGAACGGGTCAGTCGCGGGGGAAGGGGGTCAAACCTGAATGTCACTTAGTTAAGCGCGTTTGTAGAGGAATATAGTATGGGCGCCAGCCGGGGTCATGCCGTAGAAAAGTGATGCCTTCCGAAAGAAAAGGGTCAGGTCTTAAAAACTGTATTCCGTTGTACTCCATACACTTTTACAAGACGACTGACCCTGTAAGGCATAACTTTTTACGTCTTGACCCCTTCCTTCTCTGAGATGATCGAACATTCCAGAAGTCGCTTAACTAAGTGACATTCGGGTCAAACCTTGAATCTCGCATTAGCATGCAAGATTGCAAGGAATGACCCCGACACCAGCACTTGATCTTCCTTCGCTCGCTACGAATTTTATGAGACATACGGACTAGCTGGCGGTAAATTGAGTCTCCACACCGGTCCCCTGGCTGGAAATGCCGCGGGGTGGATTTGCAGCCAGGTGTTCGAGCAATTTAAATACCGTTTCGGTATCATCCTGGCGGCCGATTCCCGATGCCACCGCTTCAGCTGAGTAGGCGGATTCTGGATGGGCCGTTAAATACCACACCACTTTTTTTTGCAGCTCAATTACCTTGGATGCAGCCTTCTTGCCCGCCTCGACGCCGGGTTGGTGGTAGGCATTTATATTCACCAAAGAAGCATAAAAGCCCACTGCCCGTTCATAAAGAGCAATCAGCAGACCGACTGAGAACGGGCTGACCTCGTTAAGGGTTATGGTTATGGATTGCCGCTGATTGTCATGCAGGGCCGAACGCGTACCCAAAAGAAAACCTTGGAGGTAATCTCCGGCGGTAATGCCGGGCTCGACTTCCAAGTCCGGGAGATTGCGATCCTTGAGAACTTCTATGAAGGTAACGAAAAAATTATGAACGCCTTCCCGTAATTGCTGTATGTAAGCGTGTTGGTCGGTGGATCCTTTATTGCCATAAACCGCTATTCCCTGACTAACCTTATTTCCCTCCAGATCGAACTCCTTTCCCAGGGATTCCATAATGAGTTGTTGCAGGTATTTGGGAAACAGCTGCAGGCGATCTTTGTAAGGCAGAATGACCATGTCCCTGGCCCCTTTTCCATCGGTAGCATAATACCACATCAGCGCTAGAAGAGCTGCGGGATTCTGCCGGGTGACAGTAGAACGGGTAACCTCATCCATGGCGGCGGCTCCGGCTAAAAGATTTTCAATATCGACTCCCTGGAGCGCTGCCGGGATGAGCCCCACCGCGGAAGTCTCGCTGGTTCGTCCCCCCACCCAGTCCCACATGGGAAATCGGGCTACCCAACCTTCGGCTTCGGCCACTTGGTCGAGCTTGGAACCGGGTCCGGTTATGGCTATGCCGTGTTGGGAAAAGTCCAGCTCGGCCTCCGCGTAGGCGCGTTTGGCCTCTAACATTCCATTGCGGGTTTCCGCAGTGCCGCCGGACTTGGAGATGATTGCGCACAGTGTTTGGCCTAGCTGGCTATGGAGATTCAATAGCGTTCGGTCAATACCGTCTGGATCGGTGTTGTCAAAAAAATGAACCGCGAGCTGATCGGATGGGCGATCGCCCAGCGCATCGGCGACAAATTGGGGACCCAGGGCGGAGCCGCCAATGCCAATAATCAACAGGTTCTGGAACGGACCGGATTGGCCAACAATTTCTCCCCGTTGAACCCGGTTGGTGAAACGGTAGATTTGCTGCAGGGTTTGGCGAATCTCCCGCCTGAGTCCGGGAGAAGGGGCAAGTTCGGGAGCGCGCAGCCAGTAGTGGCCGACCATGCGATCTTCGTCCGGATTGGCCACAGACCCTCCTTCCAACTCCGCCATGGCCCGATAGGCAGCTTGGATTTTGGGCTCCATGAAAGGCAGGAAATCATCAGCAAAGTCCATGCGGCTTATATCCAGGGAAAAACCCAGAGGTGCACTGTGGTAGTAGTACTGTTTAAAACGGGACCAACTCACGGCTGCCAGGGATGTTATTTGTTTCCGGGGGAGTATTTGGAATTAGCCTGGATATCTCACAAAATTCGTAGCGAGCGAACCGAGGTCGAGTGCTGGTGCGGGTTTCGAGCGGATGCGCGGGTGAAGCTGGGTCGGCACCCTGCAAAGTCGCGCATCTAACCATGCCCGCTCCAGCGCCGACATTCCGGAGCGCAGTAGAAAATTGTGGGGCTGTCGCGTTCGCTCGGTAGTGAGATATCCAGGTTAGTGTGGTGTCCCAGAAATAACTTGAAGGCCGTGCGCTTTTTCCGCGGATCGGCGTTAGCACAGGTCGCCAGGGCCAAAAGCCCAAGCGACCTGCGCCGCCTTGATGAGGCAGAAAAAATCGCTGCGGTATTTTTATAAGGAATTTCTGAGACACCACACTAGAGATCCTTGTCGGTGACCGCTCCGAAAGATGCTGAGGTAACGGTTTTGGCATACTTGGCCAAAACACCCCGCTTTTCAGGGCATCCGGCTGGCGTGTATTTACTCAATCGTTCTTCCATCTCCTCATCGGATACCGAAATTTGGATGGTATTTTTGACCGCATCAATCTCGATTTCATCGCCGTCCTTCACAACGCCAATGGGCCCGCCAAGGGCGGCTTCCGGGGTGATATGGCCGACGTCAAAACCATGGCTGCCGCCCGAGAAGCGACCATCGGTTATCAGGGCTACGTCCATGATAAGACCACGACCGGCCACTGCGGAGGTGGGTGAGAGCATTTCCCGCATTCCCGGGCCGCCAACCGGACCCTCATTGCGTATCACCACAATGTTTCCTTTCTGTAAATCACCTCGCAAAATGCCTTGCAGAGCGTCTTCCTCACTCTCGTAAACTTTGGCAGCGCCTTTAAAATAAAGTCCTTCCTTGCCGGTAATTTTTCCTACCGCCCCGGTTGGGGCGAGATTGCCCTTGAGGATTCGCAAGTGGCTTTCAGATTTGATCGGATTGTCCCAGTCGCGAACGATGTCCTGTCCCTCCGGGTAGGGTGCGACGTCCTCCAGGGTTTCGGCTAGAGCACGGCCCGATACTGTCAAACAATCTCCATGTAACTTGCCACGATCGAGCAAGGTCTTCATCAGTGGGCGGATTCCGCCAATTTTCACCAATTCAGACATAGTATGCACGCCGAAGGGTTTCACGTTACAAAGGAGGGGAACGCGTTCTCCGATTTCCTTGAAATCTTCCAGGTTCAGATCGACTTCGGCGGCATGGGCAATGGCCAGGAGGTGCAGCACCAGGTTGGTGGAGCCTCCCAGGGCGATGCAGGTAGTAATGGCATTTTCAAAGGCATTACGAGTCATGATATCGCGCGGTCTTATCCCTTTCTGGATCAGGTTTACCACCGCTACTCCCGCGTCGTAAGAATCCATCTTCTTGGCATCGGATATAGCCACTTGTGCAGAGCTGTTGGGCATGCTCATGCCCAGTGCTTCGATGGCGGACGCCATGGTATTGGCGGTGTACATGCCCCCACACGAACCCGGGCCCGGTATGGCGCAGGTTTCGATCTGTTTGAGCTCGGCATGGTCGATTTCCCCGCGGGCGTGCTTTCCAACCGCTTCAAATATGCTGACGATGTCGACGGGTTTTTCATTGTGAATTCCCGGCAGGATGGTCCCCCCATAAACGAAAACCGCCGGGCGGTTGAGTCGGGCGATGGCCATCAGGCAGGCGGGCATGTTTTTATCGCAGCCACCGATGGCCACCAAGCCATCCATACCCTCGGCCGCTACCACTGTTTCGATGGAATCGGCAATGACCTCCCTCGATACCAAGGAGTAGCGCATACCCTTGGTCCCCATGGAAATGCCATCGGAGACGGTAATGGTATTAAACTCCACTGCTTTGCCTCCGGCGTCATTGGCCCCCCGGCCGGATTCCTTGGCCAAACCATCGATATGCATATTGCAGGGTGTTACCATACTCCAGGTGGAGGCGATTCCGACCTGTGGCTTTTTGAAGTCTTCATCACCGAAACCGACCGCTCGCAGCATGGAGCGGTTGGGAGCGCGGTGATCCCCATCGACGACGGTGGATGAAAATTGACGTGGATTGTGTTTGGAATCTGACTGGATCAAGGTGTGTCAATAATTTGGGTTAGAAATGCCTTTGACCTGCGATGCACCTCCCGCTAGGAATCGGGCACTTTCGAAAATTTTATTTTAAACTACAACTCAAAAGGGGATACTCAGGGTTGTTTCAATTCAATATGCCAGAAGTCTCTATCCAGTTCGACCTGACAAAAGTTTTGGAAGCGCTGCTTTTTTCCACTTCGGAACCACTCAGTATAAAGGAAATTCAGGCGGTATTTTCGCGCTTTCATGATCAGGCTGAAAAATTGCGCGGCCAGTTGAGCCTCAATGATGAGGCTGGTATACTGGTCACTTCGGGTGCTCCATTTCCGGTGGAGTTGATCGGGGAGGTGCCAGCCCTGGTGACCAGTAGCCAGATTCGGGACGCACTGGAAAAAACGAATAACCGCCTGACCGCAGAGTTATCGCCCTATCAAATACAGGAGACAAAGCATGGATTTCGCCTGGTCGTTAGGCCCGATTACGGATTTTGGGTGCGTTTGTTGCGGGAGGATGCGAAACCGGTGCGGCTCAGTCAGGCTGCTTTGGAAACTTTGGCGATTGTAGCTTACCGGCAGCCAGTGACCCGCAGTGAAATGGAGTCGATCCGAGGTGTGAGTGTGGACAGCGTATTGCAAAGGCTGATCGATTACGAACTCGTTTACGTGATGGGCCGGGCAGAATTGCCGGGCCGGCCAGTACAGTATGGAACCACCGACAAGTTTCTGGAATTCACCGGTGTGAGGGCGCTTGACGATCTGCCCAGCACCGATGTGCTATCTCCCGAGCAGTTGGACGAATGGATCAACAAGGCCAACGAACCCATCCATTTGGGAGATGCGGATGTAGGATTGCCGTCGAACGACGAATTCAATCTGGAAAACCAGCAGGCTCACGTCAGCACGGAGGGCGCCCAGGAGGAATTGAAGCTGGATTCGTCGGACAACCCGATTTATGAAGTGGAGGAGTTGTTCCGTGAGGAAAGGGTGGAAACCGGGGCCACGGAGGAAGAACTGAAGGACTGATTTTGGCGCATTATTTGTGGGTGTAATAGAACATAGAAAGCGAATTGACGAACTGGATGCAGAAATAATCCGGCTCATCAACGAACGCACGGCCATAGCGGTTGAAATTGGCAAGGAAAAGGCAGCCATTGGAAAACCTGTTTTTGACGCCGAACGCGAAGCCCAGGTTTTTCAAAAGGTGCTGGATTTAAACCAAGGCCCACTTAAGGATGAAGCATTGAAGGGAATATACCGGGAAATAATTTCCGGAAACTACGCCCTGCAACAGACGGTGAGAATCGCTTACCTGGGTCCAGCAGCCACTTTCACACATGAAGCCGCCTTAAAACAGTTTGGGGACAGCATGGTCTACGTGCCATTGCCTTCGATCAACGACGTCTTTGCCGAAGTGGACAAAGGAGAGGCCGATTATGGAGTAATACCCATTGAAAATTCAGCTGAAGGTGTAGTTTTTCACTCCCTGCACTCCTTCGATATTTTGGTCGGTTCAAATCTCAAAATTGTATCTCAAATTTACCTGCCCATAACCCATAATCTGATTTCCAATTCCCCCTTGGGAGAAATCGAGCGGATCTATTCCAAAGATCAAGCGATTGCCCAGTGCCGCGGCTGGTTGAGGCGTCATGTATCCCAGGCGGAAACGGTCGATGTTTCATCGACCTCGGAAGCGGTGCGAATTGCGGCGGAAGAGAAGGGTACTGCAGCCATTGCCAGCGCTCAGGCGGCCAAGGCATTTGGCCTACCGATTGTGGGGGAAAGTATCCAGGACATGAATAACAATGTGACGCGTTTTTTGGTGATTGGCCACGAGGATGATTGCCCGGGACCCGTGGGGGAAGGAAATGACAAAACCAGTTTTGTTCTTTCGATTCCGGATAAGCCGGGAGCTTTACAAAAATGCCTGCAACCCTTCAGTGACCGCAATATTAACCTGGTAAAAATTGAGTCGCGACCGTCGCGAGTAAAAGCCTGGGAGTATTGGTTTTTTGTCGACGTTATTGGACACTTTGCCGATGGGCCGATCCAGGAGGTTTACCGGGAACTTAAAGATATTTGCCCGGTGGTAAAGTGGCTGGGCAGTTATCCCAATATTCAGTGAGGGTTGTGCCGAATTGCCGCCCGAATGTGCCAAGCGTAGTCAGTGCTTTACCTGACAAACAGATATTATGCCAATTTAAGCCACCTCGGGGTCATTCCTTGCATCGCGGAAAAGGAAGGGGTCAAGACGTAAAAAGTTATGCCTACAGGGTCGGTCGTCTTGTAAAAGTGTATGAAGTACAACGAAATACAGTTTTTAAGACCTGACCCTTTTCTTACAGAAGGCATCACTTTTCTACGGCATGACCCCGGCTGGCGCCATACCTTATGGCCTCAAAAATCCCCCTTAACTAAGCGCCATTCAGGTTTGACCCCTTCCTCCGATTTAATTACAGAAAATAATGGCTGATTCGAATATTCGCATTGGGGTAATTGGCGCCGGCGCCAACACGAAGTTGAGACACATTCCCGGTTTTCAGGAAATTGATGGAGTGGAAGTCAGCGCCGTTTGCAACCGTTCGGAAGAATCGTCGCGGAAAGTAGCGCAAGAATTTGGCATTCCCAAAATCGCATCCAACTGGCAGGAGGTAATCGCGGATCGGGAAATCGATGCAATTATGATCGGCACCTGGCCTAACTTGCATGCCGAGGTCACCATTGCAGGGCTAGAAGCGGGAAAACACGTGCTGACGGAGGCTCGCATGGCTCGCAACCTGGAAGAGGCGGAATCGATGATGGCCGCTTCCCTGAATTTCCCCGATCTGGTAGCGCAGATCGTGCCTTCTCCCTTTTCCCTTGGTTTTGACAAAACTATAAGGCGGATGATCGAGGAAGGAGATCTGGGCGTTCTCTATGAAATGTTCGTGGAATTTAGCAATGGGATATTTGCTGATCCTGACTCACCCTACACCTGGCGTCAGGATTTCCAGAAAAGCGGGGTAAACACCTTATTTTCAGGAATAATGCATGAAGCGGTTTTGCGCTGGGTTCCATCGGATCCACAGTGGGTAATCGCCGATGGATTAGTTGGGACTATGGCTCGAAAGGATTGGGAAACGGGGGAATTCGGCACCGTATTGATTCCCGATTCGCTCAGCATTCTGGCCCGGTATTCCCAGAGTTTTAAAGCAACCTATCAGTTTTCAGGATTGGCCTCGGATGTGGTGAGAAGCGAAGTTCGCATATCGGGCTCCAGGGGAGCTCTCTACCTGGACCTGGGAAAACAGGAGCTCTATTTCAGTGCGGTAGGCAGCGTTGCCTATGAACCGGTGGAAATTGCCGATGAAGACAAGGGTAGTTGGCGGGTTGAAGCCGATTTCATCGATTCCATTCGCGAGGGTAAACCGGTAACTCTAACCGATTTTGAAAGTGGGGTCCGTTATATGCGTTTCAGCCAGGCGGTCTGGGATTCCTGGACGGATGGAAGTAAGAAAGTATGGCTTTAACCCGCTTATATTAGGAATGAAGAATTAGGAATTAGAAATTAGGAATTAGAAATGAAAATTATCCGTGCCGATCCGTGGTCCATCATCGAGAAAAAAACCACGGATTACACGGATGAAACGGATAGGGAAAGTAGTGGTGGGCAGCCCACCACGCTTTGCCGGAACAGGATCGCTTTGCGAACAGGAAATATATTGTGAGGTACTTTGATGCCCCTCTGCCACTTCGCGCCTTTTTCTCAGAAACTCCGTACTTTGCATCTAAGCAACTCTTCTTTTATCCTGTTGGCACGCAGTGCCATCCTGTTGCCGACCTGTCACGCCGTAACTCATTGAAGGCGGAAGGCATCCAGCCGCGAAGTGAGGATGTTTTAGAAATCGTGGGGGAAGAGAGAAATCAGGAAGCAACGGGTATTATACTGATCTTCCGGTGTGCTTTGTCGAATTTTACCCGGCCCTTGGCTAGGGCAAACAAGGTAAAGTCGCGACCTAAACCCATATTTTTACCCGGCCGGTACTTGGTGCCTCGCTGGCGCATGATGATATTTCCTGGAACGACAAATTCTCCGTCGTATTTTTTAACCCCCAGCATCTTGGGGTTGCTGTCACGACCGTTCTTGGAGGTACTTTGTCCTTTTTTGTGAGCCATGGCTATTGGGATGTAATGGTTTCAATTTTGATTACGGAAATTTCCTGGCGATGACCGCGCTTTCTTTCATAACCCTTGCGCCGTTTCTTTTTATAAACGATTACTTTTTTTCCGCGTTTGTTCTCTAAAATTTTCGCCGATACGTGGGCACCTTCGACCAGTGGGGCGCCGAATACGGCTTCTTCGCCCTCCCCGATAGCCAGAACTTCACTGATTTCCACTGTGGAACCAGCTTCGGTGCCGGGATATCGGTTGACCTTGAGGATATCCCCCTCGGCTACGGTGAACTGTCTGCCCTGGGTTCGTATAGTTGCCTTCATTTTTAAAAAACGCATAAGCCTCCACTTCCCTGAAAAAAAATCAAGGCTTTTTCCGGACCCGAGAATATTGGGAAATAATCGAGTACAAGTTACGATGCTTTAGTTAAATCATCCGTGGTCAAGCTTCCATAGCTTTAGCACCAATGTGTTATGAAGATCCGGGAAGAAGAAAAACCACGGATTTCACGGATGCAGGTTAAAATACAATTTATAACAACGCTGCGCTTGATCCGGCTTTGTCGCTAACCGCCAATATCACGGCGGCTCGCTCGGCGATCGAGCCCTACCTTTATTACCTCGAGCCCTACCTTTATTCGCTGACCGGGTAGGGCGGTTTCGCCGCAAACCGCCTTTTTCGCGTCGGCTCGCTCGGCGATCGAGCCCTACCTTAAATATCACGGCGGCTCTTATGGCTCCATCCTATGGCGGACCTGTCACGCCGTAACTCATTGAAGGCGGAAGGCATCCAGTCACGAAGTGACGATGTTTTAGATTTTTTCAAACAACGCTTCCTTTGTTCGAATGATCGGGGGTTGGCCGATGAATGCCGTTTCCGGATAGCCCGTGAACCCTATTGAACCGGCCGTCTCCTCACTGGCTGTTTCACCATGGGTCAATCCGAAAACCTCCACGTCAACACCGCCTGAAAAATGAATCAAGTCGCAGGGTGGTTGCATTTGCAACTCAAAGTTGGCTTCGAGAAGGCCCAATTGGCATTGTGCCAGAATTACATTTCTTATGGCATGGGGCTTATGGTGTATTCTTCCCTTGATCAGCTCTTGCTTGCGCTTTGAGTAACCAAAGAAAACATACCGTTCGAGAAGAAAGAATTCGAGGGTGTCGGAAGATGGCAGGGTGAGGAAATTCCCCACGGAAAATTTCAGCTTGGTTTTATCTTCTTTTTTCGAACCTTTGCGCGAGGATTCGAAAAGGTATTCTCCCGAACTGCTTTTGCCGTAATCGATGGTAGCCTTAAAGTAGGGCAAAGAAAAAATGGAACGGGCCAATTTTACCGACAGCCAATTATCTGCATCCAGTGAATAAAACCAGATGCCGGGAAGGCCTTCCTGGTTGAATACGTAAGTTCTAAGAATCAGTTCCAGGTGATTTGCAATGCCGGGAACCCTGGGGAGGCCACGCGGATGAATTTCACTTAGGGCGAGAAGAACTACGGACACGTATGCGTGGCCTTCATAGGTATCTACATACATGCCGGCTGGTAAAGTATTTTGGATATACTCCGGCCTTACTTCCCAATGCAGAAAAAGCTGGTCCCGACAGGTCTGATACATGATCGGACTACTAAAATCGGGTCTTCTTTGCAGACGAACGCGTGTGGCGGTAGAGGGCCCAAGCATGGTTTAGTGAATCAAGCGAATCGTTAACGGAAACGGTCAATCTTCGCCTTGGCTGGTTAGAGTTGGATCGGGTTCCCGGTTCTTCCACTTATCCCGTATTCCCATTCAGCGTCGTGCTTTGTAAAAAAACGTCCCCAATCGATTTGGACTGGGATGTTGATATATCGGAAATCATCGAAGGTGATTACCCCTATTAGTCGGTCCAATAGGGAGCTTGTCCGGCCAGGCTGAGAGAAATTTCAATTTCTTCCGCTACCTTTTCCGTGTTCTGACCCGCGTTGATCTCAAAGTCCGAGCGGTTAACGACAAACTTGGTCCTCAAAATGAGCAGGTCACCATCGGGTCCACGTGGACCCATCCGCGCTTTGAGTTTACCTTGCAGGAAGGTGAGGGTGGTTCTGGATATGATTTCCCGGGTGATCCCCTTGATGGTCAGCTGACCGATGATGTCCGCGGTAGTAATATTCCCGTGTATACTCACCTTGTCCAGGCTGGAAACTTTAAAGGAGATCTTGGGATATTTTGCCACTTCCATCCACAGCTTGCCATGCAAGTGTTCCTTCATACGGGGATTGGAAACGTGCATCGAAGCGGTATCAACTTCCAGGATTCCCGTAGTATTTTGGGGCGCTTCCGGATCGAACTGCACGCGGCCGGTCACACCTTTGGCGTTCCCGTTGATGGCCTCCAGTTGAGCATCCAGGTTAAAATTGATGGTATTGACACCTTTGGGATCGGTAAAATCAAAGGATATCGGGTCGGCCGTCAGGCTGGTTGCGAGTAAGCTTAATAGGGTAGTAAACGATAAGGGTCTCATAGACTTTTAGTTGCTGATTTGATTGGACGGTTTACGAAATAAAAAGGACATGAGCCAAAATGATCCTCCCACTATGATTCCAACGGCTGGAAATTCAATACCCGGTAAAAACTTTGGGTGCGTTTCAGTGTATTCCATCTCGGTGATGGGCTCGATTTTTCTAATGTCTTCGGTCGTATGGTAGTAACCCCGTCGTGCCCCGCCGATCATCCAAATCAGCAGAGCGGCGGCCGTCACGTAGTAGGCGAACATTCGGGTCAAGGATCTCATGGCCATAAATAGGGCACTTTAACTTTAAGGAAAGATCATATGACTTTTCAAGACAACACACTCGATTGATCTTGGCCAGGTTGCACAAATTTATCAAAAAGGATGCATGGTAAAATTACTACACACACGTTTTCGCGTCAGAGATATGGAGCGCACCATTTCATGGTATTGCGATAACCTGGGATATGTCTGCACGAAAAGAAATGACAAGTCACCGGCGGGTAACAAACTCGCCTTTCTCGAACTGCCGGGAAACGAGCATGTTCTGGAGCTTTGTTATTCGCCCGATTATGAGGTGAACGTTCCGGAGGACCTCATGCATACCTGCATCGGTGTCGATGATATTATTTCTTTTTGTGACGAGCTGGAAAACAAAGGCATTGAGGTTTGGCCCGACAACTGGCGGAAAACATTTCCCACCGGAAGGAAAATGGCCTTTTTAACCGATCCGGACGGTTACGAAGTCGAAATTCTGCAAATCGGTTCCCCGGTGTAAGGGTTGGCCCGCATTTCTCACTACCGAGCGAAGTCTTGGGGAAGGGGTCAAGCCTTGCATTTATGCATGGCTGCAAAAATGAAAGGCATGACCCCGATGGGACGTGCGGGCTAGGGTTGGTAGATCCTGAGCAATGCGTCGGCCATGTCGGATGGCGTTTCGGCCACGGCGATACCGGCAGCTCGCAGCGCGGCAATTTTGCTTTCGGCTGAACCGCTGCTGCCGGAGACGATCGCACCGGCGTGACCCATGCGGCGTCCCGGAGGGGCGGTGGTTCCGGCGATAAAAGCCGCCACCGGTTTTTCTACGTTTGCCCTAATGTAATCGGCTGCCTCCTCCTCGGCCGATCCGCCGATTTCCCCAATCATAATAATCGCATCTGTCTCGGGATCATCGTTAAATAATTTTACGGCATCGGCATGGCTGGTGCCATTGATGGGATCTCCGCCGATACCAATGCAAGTGGATTGTCCATAACCCCGCACGGTGAGTTGCCAAACGGCCTCGTAAGTCAAGGTGCCGGAACGCGAAATTACGCCCACCCGGCCCGGTTTGTGAATATATCCCGGCATTATACCAATTCTGCATTCGTTGGGAGTAATTACACCGGGACAATTGGGACCAATCAACCGGCATGGACTCTTGTGCAGGGCAACTTTTACTTTGGCCATGTCCCTTACCGGAATGCCTTCGGTTATGACCACGATGAGCGGAACTTCGGCATCGATGGCTTCGAGGATTGAGTCGGCGGCAAAGGGGGGAGGCACGAATACCGCGGTGGCATTTACGCCCTCATTCTCAACTGCCTCCTTTACCGTGTTGAAGATGGGCACTTGGTTCTCCCACAGTTGACCTCCCTTTCCAGGGGTTACACCGGCGGCAACTTGGGTGCCGTAGTCCATGGAAAGTTTGGCATGAAAACCACCGAATTTTCCCGTTATTCCCTGCACCAGCAGGCGCGTGTCCCTGTTTACCAATACACTCACGATTCTGCCTCCCCGACCAAATTGACGATTTTCTCTGCCGCGTCCGCCAGCGAATCGGCCGAGACGAGGTCCAGGCCACTATTATCCAACAGTTTTTGGCCGAGTTCCACATGAGTTCCCTCCAGCCGCACGACGAGGGGAACGGTGATATCCACGTTCTTGGCTGCTTCAATAATTCCTTCCGCAATGGTATCGCACTTCATGATACCACCGAAAATGTTTACCAATATGCCTTCGACGTTCGGATCGCTGAGAATGATTTTAAATGCGGCGGTAACTTGTTCGGTATTAGCTCCACCCCCCACGTCGAGAAAGTTGGCTGGTTCTCCTCCGAAGTGCTTGATAATATCCATGGTCGACATGGCCAAACCGGCTCCGTTGACCAAGCAGGCTATGTTACCGTCCAGGGCTATGTAGCTAAGGTTGTATTTTGAAGCTTCGACCTCCTTTTCGTCCTCCTCATTCAGATCCCTTAACTCCGCGATCTCGGGATGCCGAAACAAGGCGTTGTCATCGAAACTCACCTTGGCGTCGAGGGCCACTACGATTCCTTCCTCGGTCAGAATGAGAGGATTCACTTCCACCATGGATGCATCCTTGTCCCAAAATAATTGATACAATCCATTGAGGCATTTCAACATGCTCTTGAAAGCATCGCCGGAAAAACCGAGTGCGAAGGCTACCTGGCGAGCTTGGAATTGCTGAAGGCCCATGGCGGGATCAACCTGTAGCTTGGTGATTTTTTCCGGAGCGCTGGCGGCGACTTCTTCAATATCCACCCCGCCTTCAGTGGAGGCAATAATTACCGGCTTCGAAGTCTCCCGATCCATAAGAATGGCCAGGTAATATTCGTGCGCTATGTTTTCTGCCTCGGTAAAATAGATGGTCTGGACTTTTCTTCCGGCTGGTCCGGTTTGATGCGTGACCAGAGTGTTTCCCAGCATTTTTCTCGCGATTTCCTTGGCCTCCTGCTTGGACCTGGCTAGTTTCACACCCCCCTTGAGTCCGTCGGTGAAAGCGCCCTTTCCGCGGCCGCCGGCATGGATTTGGGATTTGACAACGATGACGTCCTGGTCGGGAAACTCGCTCAAGGCTTGGTCAAACTCATTTTCGGACTGAACGGCTATACCTTTGGATACCGCTACTCCGTATTGGGCAAACAAAGCTTTTGCCTGATATTCGTGTATGTTCATGTCAAAAATTCGAGAATAGAGTACTCGGAGCAAAATCGCGGAATAACACCCATTTGGAACTTAAATGGGTATAAAAGCCCAGGCACTTGTAAAAGCAAATGATTAAGGGAATTTTTCTGGTGAGGTGGACAAGGTCCGTTTTCTCGTCCCCTTACCAGTCCATGAGTCGCCGTACATTACCCGACAATACGAGCGCTTTCTCATCCCTCGACAGCCCCGACTTTTTGAGGTGATCAACGGACCGGGCAAAATCGGGATCTCGCTGTCGTTTTGGAAAAGTCTTCAGTGGGTAATCGGTGCCAAAAAGTATTTTTTCCGCTCCGGTTATGTTGGAAATTTGCGGAACGATTGCCCGCTCATAGAGTAGGGGTATGGCGGCGCAATCGAAATAGAGATTGGGAAAATCGCCGTCCGTGAAGGATTCCGCACGCAACAGGGGGATGCCACCGCCCAAATGGGCCAGAATGAAAACCTGGTCCGGCCAGGTTTTGGCCAGTGTCAAATAATCGTCCAGAGGAGTGGCGACTTTGCCGGGGTAGTCGGGCGTATGGGGATCGGTCACATGCAAGGTAACCGGTGCCTTCCAGGCCACGATTTTCTCCATCACCGCCCGCCAGCATTCATCCATCAAAGAAAAGTTTTGCGCCTGAGGATGGATTTCCCCGACTCCGCAAAAACCATGATCTCGGGCCCACTCGATTTCTTCCAGAGCGGATTGACCTGAGGGTGGATGCAGGGATAGAAAGCCGGAAAAGCGATCTGGATAACGATGAATCAACTCGGCGTAAAACCGGTTCTGTATCTTGCAGGATTCCTGTTTCTCCCAATACCAACCTTGTAGAATCACCCTTTCGATCCGAGCATCGTCCATGTCGCGAATGGTTTGGTCGACGGTTGGCCACCCCTGCAAGCTGGGCCGGTCCGGTGGCATGACGCATCGTCGCCATATGATTTCGCCATGTTCCTCAGCCCAGCCTAGCGGATCGTTGGCTATGGCCTCTGGAAAGAGGTGAATGTGGGCATCGATTACCGAAGTCATGTATTTCATGAGTATTTCATCATCTTGGTAACCCGGGTCCAAGCTCTTAACGTGGATATCTACCCAAAATTCGCAGCCATCTTTAATGCCCATTCACGAGACCTAACTTGATTCGCTGACCCGGTAGGGCGGTTTCGCCGCAAACCGCCAATATCACGGTGGCTCGCTCGGCGATCGAGCCCTACCTTAAATATCACGGCGGCTCGTATGGGTCGCTTGATCCGGCTTCGCCGCAACAGGAGCTAACGGAGAGCGGGTTTTCCTACCCGCTGCATAGAGGCAATGGCGGACAGGAATGTCCGCCCTCCTTCAGGACCCAGCATCTAGAACCCAGTATCCAGCATCTAGAACCCAGTATCCAGTATCCAGTATCCAGAACCCAGTATCCAGAACCCAGTATCCAGAACCCAGTATCCAGTATCTCGGCGCCTCAGCAACTCAACACATCCGTTTCAATCCGGTTAATCCGTGGTCAATTGTGAAAAAGATAAACCACGGATAGCACGGATAATACGGATAGGGAAAAGAAAGCAGGAGAAAGGTTCAGCGCCATTTAGGTTTGACCCCTTCCCGCGTTTCTTCCGCATAATCGCAAGAATCATGGCAGTAAAAAAGATCGCCATTTTAACCGCCGGAGGCCTGGCCCCCTGTTTGTCTTCGGCCGTTGGTGGGTTAATTGAACGCTATACGGAACTGGCTCCAGACATTGAAATTATTTGTTACCGAAGTGGCTATAAGGGATTATTATTGGGAGATAGCTTCCTGGTGAGCGGAGCGGTCCGAAAATCGGCGCACATCCTGCATAAACATGGAGGAAGTCCCATCGGAAACAGCCGGGTAAAGTTGACCAATGTCGAGGACTGTTTGCAGCGTGGATTGATTCGAGAGGGGCAAAATCCATTGGAAGTGGCGGCAGACCAGTTGGAAAAAGACGGTGTCGATGTCCTGCACACGATTGGCGGGGACGATACAAACCTAACGGCAGCCGAACTGGCTGCATTTCTGGCCGGCCACAACTATGATTTAACCGTGGTCGGTTTACCCAAAACGATTGACAATGACATCATACCGATCCGCCAAAGTCTGGGAGCCTTCACAGCGGCGGAGCAGGGTGCTCGGTTTTTTGAAAACGTAGTGGCTGAGCATAACGCCAACCCGCGCATGATGATTATTCATGAGGTCATGGGCCGTCACTGCGGTTGGCTCACCGCTGCGACAGCGGTCGATTACCGGCAACGCCTAAACCGATTGGAATTTGTACCCGAAGCCGGCTTGTCCAAATTGGGGAAGGATGTTCACGCGGTGTTTATACCGGAAATGGACATTGATCTCGAGGCCGAAGTGCGGCGATTGAGGGCTATAATGGATGAGATAGACAACGTAAATGTGTTCATTAGTGAAGGGGCAGGAGTAGATGCAATCATCGCGGAAATGGAAGCTTCCGGCCGGGCAGTGCCGCGCGATGCCTTTGGTCATGCGAAACTCGACGCGGTGAATCCGGGACAGTGGTTTGCCAAGCAGTTTGCCCCAAAATTGGGTGCGGAAAAGGTGCTGGTGCAGAAAAGTGGCTATTACAGTCGTGCGGCTCCGGCCAATGCGGAGGATTTACGCCTCATCAAGTCGTGTACAGATCTAGCCGTGGAATGTGCAATACGCGGAGCCGAGGGAGTCATTGGACACGACGAAGATAAGGGTAGCATCCTGCGGCCGATTGAGTTCGATCGCATAAGGGGAGGCAAACCGTTCGACATTGACCAGGACTGGTTCAATGAACTGCTCTCAACCATGGGCCAGCCCAAGGGCTGGAAGGCCCGAGGGTAAGGCAAGTTATCGAAAAATTATCGAACCAAAGCGGGTGTCGGGGTCATTCCTTGTCGGGGTCAGTCGTCTTTGAGAAATGTATGCAGTGCAACGGAATACGTTTCTTAAGACCTGACCCCCTTCGAAAGTAAACGGCCTACACACCTGGCCAAACCCGCCGTAACTAAGGGCCATTCGGGTCAACCCAAGGGCTGGAAGGCCCGAGGGTAAGGCCTTTTCCCATGAGATCAAGCATTTCTAAGCCTGTCGGCAATTCCGGATGACCTTCGGGTGGGTCGATTAATCGCAAACTTCAGGATGGAGGTATTGGCCCAAATTTCTACCTTGTTCCGGCTGCGCGATATGCCGGTATAGATCAGCTCCCGGGTTAGAATTGGGGCTTCCTGGGGTGGGAGGATGAGATAAACCTTTTCGTATTCGGAACCCTGCGACTTGTGCACGGTTATGGCGTAGGCGGTTTCAAATGAAGGTAGGGCTGAGATGGGAAACTTTCGCACTTCGGAACGCGATTCACCGTAGAACCAAGCTTGTAGATGCTCGGGCTCGTGGGGAGACGCAAGAAGCATCCCCATCTCGCCGTTGAACAAATTCAGGTCGTAGTTGTTTTCCGTGATGAGGATCGGTTTTCCATGGTAATGCCGTCCCTCCTTTAGATAAGGATGCTGGAGTTTCAGAAGAGATTCTATGGTCCGGTTCAATCCCTCAACACCGTAGGGTCCTTTCCTGACGGGAGATAGGACACAGTATCGATCCAGCAGATTCAAGGCGGTAGGCGGGTCCCGTTCCAATTGCAGTTGCTTATAGTGTGCCAGGAGAGAGTTTGCCAGGTTCTTTTTCAGCCGGTTGGGTGAAGGAAGCGGCATCGAACGGATCTCGCCGTTCTTTTCTTTGAGCAGTTGAATTGCCTGGTCCGCGTCTCCCATTTTCACCGTCTGGCAGAGGCGGTAGATAGGGCTGTTTTTTGCGAACCGGAAATTTTGGCGCAGATCAATAGTTTGTTTTTTGAGTTGATTGTGGAGAATTCCCCCTTCAACCAGATCTCCGAATATGGAACCCGCCTCTACCGAAGCCAGTTGATGTCTATCCCCTAGGAGAACGAGCCTGGATTCAGGGCCAATGGCCCCAATGAGTTTGGCGAACAGAGGCAAATCCAGCATGGAGGCCTCATCAATGATCACCAGGCCGAAGGGTAGGGGATGGTCTTTATCGTGCATGAATTGACTGGAAAATCGCTTGTATCCCAATAGGCGGTGTACGGTTGTGGCTCGTAGGTTTAGCGGTTTAACTCCGGTGGATATCAGGCCCTTCTCCAAGGATTCTTGCACTCTTTGCGCCGCTTTTCCAGTGGGAGCAGCCAGGGCAACGTCTGCTTCAACATCCTTATTTTTGCATAAATTTTGCAGAATGAGGGACAGTATCGTAGTGGTTTTTCCGGTGCCGGGTCCGCCGGAAATCAAGGTCAACGGTGACCGCATTGCCACGGTAACCGCCCGTCGTTGTTCGTAACTTAGTTTGATTCCCGCTTGTCTACTTTCAGCCGAGGCTGTATCGACCCGTTCTGCTTCGGATGGGTCCCTGCACCTTTCCACGACTGCCTGAAGAAGCTCCGATTCGTAAAACCAGTAACGATGAAAATAGAGTTTTCGGTTTTTGCTCAGAATCAAGGGCTGATCCGGCACGTCTTCATCCGCAACCACCGGACATTCTTTCACGAGCTGTGGCAAAGATGACCAAAGGCCATTTTTGAGGAAGGGTTTAACTTCTTCGGGTGGATCCAAATTGAGGTCGAGGCAAACGTGTCCCTGCCGCAACAGATAACTGGTTATGGCTACAATCAATTCCACCGCGTCCGAATTTCGCCTAGACCGCTCAGCTACCAGTCGGGCTACACGCCTGTCCAGTGCATTAAAAATGGGATTTACCGTCAGGTCAGCCATTATTCTAGTTTTTCCCAAAATAGCCCTCGAGTTCGGCAATGATTGCCTCGGGTGGTATATCAAAGAAGATTCCGTTCGATTCCGAACCTTGGTGCATCCCCCTGACAAACAGGTAATAGACACCGCCAAAATCGCGTTCGTAGTCAAAAGACGGAATGCGCTGTCGTAGATAACGGGTCAACGCGACGGTATAGAGGTAATACTGAAGGTAGTAGGCGTGCGTCCCCATCGTCCGTTCTAGTGATGGAAGATTGTAATCGTCGGTTGAATCGCCCAGCCAGTTGGACTTCCAATCCAGAAGGTAGTATCGATTGTTGTGTTTAAATACCAGATCGATGAATCCCCGCAAAAAACCGCCGACTTTCTGTCGCTTCAAATTCGGCAGGCCCTGGGTAAATGTCTCGGAAAAATTTTCGGGAAATCTTAGCAGGAGATTGACCAGATCTTCTGAGAAACAATTTGTGGCCGGAATGTGGAACTGGGCCTCTTTCAAGCATGAATTCGGGCCGATTTGGTCGAGGACCACTTGCTTCGAATGGTTAGGCAGGGGCTTGTTCAAGACCAGTTTCAGTTGGTCGTAGAGAATTTCGGACCATTCCTCTGCCGAGTAGTATTGGTTGCAGATTTTCTCGGTGGCAATTCGCAGCGCCTCTACGTTTTGAAAGTCAGTTTCCTCAAGAATCTGATGAATGACATTTCCGGTGATAGCCCCCTTGGGTAAGGAAAAAATATTTTGGTCTTCTATTTCCTGCCCGGGTTCCTCGTAGATCGGATCTTCAAATTCCTCGGAAGCTTCAACAAATCCCGATGAGAGTGATGAAAAGCTGGAGATGCGAAAACCCGGTTCCACCTTTCGGGTCAGACCCTTGGCCGATAGCTTAAAATCCGACTCGTAGCGCCGGTAGAAAGCTACCTCACGCTCCATTAAGGACCTAGTCTCCAGTATCTCGATTCCATCCGGTGCAGCCTTTACCAAGCTTTCCCAAGCCAAGGCGGGAGTTTCAAAGCCCTTTTGCCGGATTGTGCCGGCTATACCCAGGAGGTAGCCGATGGAGGATTGACCCTGTTTTTTGAAATCCCCCCAAAAAAGGTAGCTGCGAAACTGTGCACGGGTCAGTGCCACGTAAAGCAAGCGAAGACTGTCTGAAATCGATTCGCGTGCATGTTGTTTCCGGGCCGCTTCGGATGGTTCGGCAGAAGCGTCGAAGACGACCGAGCTGGTGTCACGGGGATCGTGATACACCAGTGGATCCTTCCTCCTAAATAAGGGAGAGGTCCAGGCAAAGGGAACGAATACGATGGGATATTGCAGGCCCTTGCTTTTATGAATGGTCACTATCTGGACGGCTTCCTCATCGGTTTCCAGGCGCATGAGAAAATCATCCCTTTCCCGGTCCGGGTCTTTCAGAGTGTCTTCATACCAGCGGAGTAAGGTTTGGGGGGTGGTTAAGCCTTCGCTTTCGGCCTTTTGCAACAGCTCGACCAGGTGCATCAGGTTAGTCAACTTCCTTTCGCCTTCGGGCGAACTGAGCAGGCGTATGGGGATGTCGAATTGTCGAAGCCAACTATTGAGGGCGGAATAAATTCCTTCGGTCAGCCAGATGTCATGACACCGATGAAGGTATTGGTGCAAGTGCTCCCATTTTTCCCACTTCTGGTCCATGGAAAAAATCTCATCGGCATTGTAGGCCATCCACTCCGAGGTCATGGCCGCTTTAAACCAGTCCTTCCGATTGGGTTCGGACAAGGCATATAGAAGGTTTCGCAAGGTATTGGCTTCTTCGGTGGTAAAAATGGTCTGATCGGAATGAATAACATTTGGAAGATTCACTGCGGAGAGGTCAGTTCTCATATCGCGGGCTTCTTGGTTAGTTCGGGTCAGAATGGCTATATCGCCCGGTTTTATTCTCTGTTTATTTAGACGACCACCACCCTGAACCAAATGGAGAATCTCCCGCACGACGGCGCTGCGAATCGCCTCCTTGGCTTCCCCGTTATTCAAGGGTCTTTCTTCCTCCTTTGAGGTGAGGTAACAAAACTTTAAACCTGCTCCATTGCCTCCGCGGGAGTCCTTTAATTGTCCCCCTCTCTTTGCGGAATCGGAAGGAATATAGGGGATTTCGGAAAACACAAAAGGTGTGGCGTGCCCTTTGAACAGGGCGTTGATGCCCTCGACCAATTTCGGATCCGATCGCCAATTCGTGGTCAGATCAAAGGTTTCCCGGGCAGAATTGCGTGCTCCCAGATAGCTGAAAATATCGGCGCCTCGGAAGGAGTAAATGGCTTGTTTGGGATCGCCGATGAAATACAGGTGATGCTCCGGAGATGTGAAAAGTCGCCGGAACAACTCGTATTGTTGAGGATCCGTATCCTGAAACTCGTCGATTAATGCGGCGGCATAATTGTTTTGCAGACTCGACTTGAGCCTTTCACCCGATGGACCTCCCAACGCTTTGAGAACCCGGGGCAAAAGGTCATCGAAAGTGACCACATTGAGTTGGTTTTTCCGAAGCTCCAACTGTTGCCGAAAAGCGGTCAGAAAATAAAAGCGATGTTGGTGACGAAAAATGTTTAAGCCATTCCTCCAATCCTCCGCCCGTTCGAAAAAGGGGTGCGATGGATCATAACCCTGCTTGGCCGCCCTCACCGTGAGCTGGTCGTTTATGCGGCCGGCTGCCAGCTGCTTGAGAATTCTCAGAGATTGGCCAGTAGGCATTATCGGCCAAGGGCGCTTCAGAAATTTCAATATTTCCGGCAACTGATCTCCCAGGACTTTTTTGAAAGCCTTTTTGTTACTGAGAATCTCCCTGACCCCCTGCATGTCCTGGGATGCACATTGCAGGGTCTCCCAGATTTTCCTTAAAGCGGATAGCGAATTTCCATAAAGCGATTCGGATACATCGGGAATGATCCGGGGATCCACCATCCGATTGATTTTAAGGAATTCCTCGATCAGGGATTCGGGGGATAGATCGAGGTGAGTAATGATGGAGGCCAAAAATGGATCACTTGGGTAGAAATGGTTTCTCCAGTAGTCGCGGCTGAGTTCGAGGTATAGTGGCCCGGGTTCCTTGAGCAATTGGGGTTCAAACAAATGGTTGCTTTCAAAGGCGTATTGGTTGAGCACGCGCTGGCAAAATCCGTGAATGGTAAATATGGCAGCTTGATCGAATAGTCTCACAGCTGCCTTAAGCCGCCTTATGGCTTGGTCCCGGTGATGGGCCGATGATTTCAAATAGGCTTCCAATAAGGTATCTGTGGCTTGCCCGGACTGAAGTGAAGCCAGGCTTTTTTGCAGGAATTTTCGAACCCGGTCTTTCAGCTCTTCCGTGGCCGCTTCGGTAAACGTGACCACCAGAATTCTGGATATGTCCAGACCTGCCTCCACGATGAAGCGGCAGACCAAGCTGGCAATCATGTAGGTCTTGCCGGTTCCCGCATTGGCTTCGAGCAGGCGCACGCATGGACGGAGCGGGGTTTCGGACCGGTTAAAAGGCCGGCTGCTCATGGGGAGTCTCCCTGCAGGCGTTTGAGCATTTCACCATAGACTGACAATGAAAGGGACTGAAAAGCAGGTGATAGGGCTGATTCTACATCAGGAAAACACATCCGAATATAGGGCTCATATCCATCACCCCGCTCAAATTGTTTATAGGAGGGAGTTTTTAGAAATTCATATTTAGCTTTTGCCAGGGGAGCAGTCCGTGGGCGTGCCGGTGGAGTAACCGTGTATTTGGCGAAGAAATACGAAGCCTGAGGGAAAATAGGTTGGGGTGAATTAATTCCGTTTGTGAAAACTTTCTCCAGAGCCTCCAGGAGTTCGGCGGCCGCGCCTACATAGGGGAACCCGGTAAGTTGTGTTCTTCCTCTCAGGTTAGTGGAAAATTCTCTATCTCTTAAGCTAGTGCAAAGTGCGAGATGCTCAATCCAGGCCGCCAGCACTTCGCGGGAATTGAGTTTTGAATATCGAAACTTCAGGTAGCCCGTCGGAGTGACGTTTTGCAGTTGTCCTCGAATGCGAAATCGGTCGAGTTTCAGATCGATTTCAAACGTTTCACCCCTGCCTTCGGACCTTGTCTTTTCCAGCGAATCCACAAAAGTTTCAGCTTGCTGATTCAGGTCATCGCTCACCAAGGAACGGAATTCTCCCACCGGTAGGTACTGGCTAAGCGATAATTTTTTGTCATCAATTTTCTCCCACTTGTTTTGAATCATGGACTGCATAGCCAAGTATAGATTCAGACCCTTGACATTCATCGGTTCTGCGTCTTCCAGGTATTTTTGGGAATGGGGAAAATCAATACCAAGTCGATGGCGTAACCAGTAAGCGCATGGATTTTGGAAAAACTGAATGAAAGAATCCAGCGGCAGGGTCTCATGGGAAATTTCTGTTTCGGGTAATGGTGATTGAAAAAACGAAACCCTTTCCCGAACTTCTTCAATCAAGGCTTTTGCCGCTTCCAGGTTATCTGTGTCGTAGGTGGGATCTGGTCCGGTAAAGTA
The DNA here is from genome assembly GCA_965250065.1 of Opitutales bacterium. Taxonomy (GTDB): domain Bacteria; phylum Verrucomicrobiota; class Verrucomicrobiia; order Opitutales; family UBA2995; genus JAABVD01. The sequence goes on along the minus strand of OZ252288.1, from coordinate 1,868,627 downwards.
ATGGGGATTAAAGGGCTGGAGGTGTTCGCGGACTAAAAGTGCATCGCGGGAATCCTTTGCGCCGGGGAAGGTGTAATATTGGTCGAGGTGATCCAGCAACTCCTCCACGATTGTGGAGGGAGGGACAGGAGTTAGATCCTTTGCATCAAACCCGCAGTAGGACAGGTAAAGTTCTTCACGAGCCGATAAAATTGACTCCAGGAAGAGGTAGCGATCGTCTTCCCTCAGTGAACGGTCCCCCGGCCTGCGGTCGTCGAGAAATGTATTGAACTCATGATTGAAGTCCCGTCGGGGAAAAGATTTTTCATCCAGGCCGATGAGGGCGATTTTCCGCGCCGGTATATTCCGCATGGGCTTCATTGAGCAGAAGGTAATTCCACCGGAAAAGAATCCGCCCGATCGGGAGTCGACAGACAATTTTTCCTCCAGCAGGCGAATGACGATATCAAGTCCAATGGGTTGTTTTGCCTCGTGGATTGAAGTCTCTCGTTCAAAGTCCGAAATTATGGTCCGCAATTTTCTGTATGGGGCAGCCAATTCCTCCTGGTCTTGAAATAAATTATCGGCCATTTCTCTCAGCACTCTAACCCAGTTTGCCGGTGTTAGCCCGCATGTCTCAGAAAATTCGTGACGAGCGAACGAAGATTGAGCGCTGGTGCGGGTTTCGATCGGATGCGCGGGTGAAGTTGGGTCGACACCCTGCAAAGTCGCGCATCTAACGATGCCCGCTCCAGCGCCGATATTCCGGAGCGCAGTAGAAGATTTTTGAGACATGCGGGCTAGCTCCGTTCGTATCCGAAAAATCCATCCCTCCAGGAATTCCCAGAATTCGAGAAACCGATTGAGGAGATTTGCCTGGTTGCCTTCCATGTGCGGGTAAAGATCTTCGAAGGCATCTTGCCCGGATGCAGATGGGTGGAAACAGTAGCCGGCAACCAGTTTGTCCACCCCTTGTTTCCAGGAAAAATCGTCGAAGGCCACCCCGGTTTCTTCCTTGCGATGGTTTGCATCGAGTCCCCAGCGAATGGCCGTTGCCTGCAGCCAGTGGTTGAGCAGGAGCCAATCGTCCTCCGCAAATCCAAATCGGCTGGCCAAAACCGGGTGGGTTAGAAGGCCGTACACGTCCCTGGCGGTCAGTCGATTTTGCATCAGTTGCAACAGGGCCAGAAAGGATTCACCGGCCGGGTCGTCTCGCGTTGCCGAATGGTCCGACATAGCGAAGGGAATGGCGCTTTCCTTCGCTGAATCGTTTCCAAAACAGGCCCGGATATGATCGGCGTAAGTCTCGATATCCGGCGCCATCACTACGATTTGATCCGGCCTGAGCGTTTTATCTTCTTCAAACCATTTGTGTAGTTGGTTTTTTAACACCTCGATTTCCCGTTTGGGGCTGTGGCAGATTCTCACCTGAAGGCCTGCGGGATTTACGGCCCGTTTTTTTATTGGAGGGGGTATGATGTCATATAGGTCGCGTTGAAGCCGGTTTAGAAGGTTTGATCCCTCAGGTTGGGAAAATCGTTCGGACGCATCCGAGGTGAAAACCTCGTTATCGATGAGGAGGTTCACGAGGTCCTGACCCGTGCGGCCGAGGTTGCCCAGCAGTGGACTCTCCGGCATCGTGCCCGGTGTCCGACCCTTGCGGAGCAATTGTTTTTTTGCTGCAAAGTCCCCCCAGTATTGGGGAGAGGGCTGAGTCAGATACATGCGACAGGGCATCCATTTCGATACCGCTTTCAGAATATTCAGGTAAACGGGAGGTAAGGATGAAATCCCGAAAATGTGAAGGGAAGGGGGCCAGTCACGAGGCGACTTGGCCAACTTCTCCAACTTTTTTGGGAATTCCGAAATTGCGCCGGAAAATGGAAGTTCGTCCACCATTGTTTTTCGCATGTATTTCCAACAAGCCGCTTTCCAGGTCTCCGGGGTAGGGGAGGACTCCCACCGCTGGAGTAAATCCGGGCGGTAGACCTGATGCTGATCATAGAAATAAGCCATTTTTTCCGCCAGTAGGTAGCGGCGCAAAAGGGGCGCGGCGGTTCCCTTATTTGCTAAGTAGTTTCGGATGGGTTCGGCCCCGTCCAATTTCTCCATGAATGGGAGGTTTTCAAAGATAAACCATTTCAGGGAGGCGCGGTTGAAGGGAGACATTTCCGCGGATTCGTAGTCGGGTAATACGGCCTGGATAAGGTGGTCGATCAGGACCCGAGGAAATACGTATTCTGAATTGAGCTGAATTCCGCACTTTGTAGCCGTCTGGAGGTTCAACCACCGGGCCATCCCCCGACTTTGCACTAGGATCACCTCGGGCCGCATGGGTGGAAGCCGGTCGCGCTGAATATTTTCCATCATGGCTTCAGCCAGGTTTTCCAGGCGGTTGGAAAGATATAGCTCCATTGCGGAATATTTTGAACCCAAGGACTCGGTCGTATAAAAAGGATTTTGGCCGGTATTATTGTTCAGGATTTCGTAGTATATTGAACGATAAAATGGCCATTTTTTGGACCGATTGGATGAAATTTTTCGCCAACAGCTTATTCCAAGAGCAGCCCGACTCCGTCAACGATATGGTTGGTCCAGAATAGTCTAATTCATACGACAAGTCTGGAAGCACCATCGAACAAGACTGGGGTAACTCTGCTAAGTTCCTATAGTAGAGCCTATCCCAGACGCTTAAGACACTGGGGGACAAGGTATTAGACTGAAAAAAGTCGGGCCAAAGGAGGTGAAAATCCTCGATTCGAGCGCAGTTGAGAGATTTTAAGCCATGCAAACTCGTAACAACTCAGGTCTCCATAGCCTAGTGTGGTGTCCCGGAAATAACTTCAACAATACGAGCGTGCCATGAATGGCCTGGCAAGGCTGCTTTTCGCAGCACGCCAGGGCCTTTAGGCCCAAGCGACCTGCGCCGCCTTGATAAGGCAGAAAAAATCGCTGCGGTATTGTTAGAAGGAATTTCCGGGACACCACACTAGATCGCCGGAAAGTATGAGAATGAAATTGGGCTTTGCTTCAAGGATAAAGGATGAAGGCAGAAGGATAATAAGAAGAAACGAGAAAATTTTCCTGGGATGGTGATTGAGAGAGCTGTAGGAGGGGGTTTATCCCCCGATTGCGGTGAGGCCATTTGGAAGATCGGGGGATAAACCCCCTCCTACAGTTTCGTAATATGTTATCAATAAAACATCCATGCGGACGATTGTTTAAGATACCTGAGTAGTTACGCAAACTCTACTCGTATATCAATTCCCGGATTCTGGGGTAGGCTCTAGAGTAATGGTTTTAAGTTGTAGGAGCGGCTTTACGCCGCGATTGCTTCGAGGCTGTTTCGTGGGATCGCGGCGTAAAGCCGCTCCTACGATGGTTCGAAATGAAGTTTCAAATCCCGGTTTCTGGGATAGGCTCTATAGCACGAATAACGATGCTGGTTTTTACAATCAACCAACGCCGCGTTTCCCAGGATCATACCTAACCTATCCTTTTTACGGGGCAAAGGATGACGTGACTTACGTTGTTGAGATTAGTAAAGACCTGACGAGTTGGACGAGTACGGGAGTGGAAGTAACAAACCCCGGAAGTGATGGTTACCGCGCTGCAAGATTTCAGCTCGTTGACGGCAGGTGCTTTGTGAGATTTCGATTTCTCCTAAATTGAATGTATATGGATGCTTCCGCCCGAGGTGCGGGCCTTGAGGGTGGGACCACCCGAGTTGAGTTGTCCTTGCAAGGATGAGCGTTTCAACTCGAGATTCGAGAGTGTGAGGTTGCTGTTCACACCAGCTTCAGGGAATCGAATACCGCATCCCGAATGTGTTCAAAATGCTTATCGCAAGTGAGAAGAGGAGATCGGCTTTGGATGGCGATTGTGGCAATAAGAAGGTCGGTTGCCGGGACCTTAAGCCCTTGCGAACGCAGCTTGGAGCCCTGGACAGCAGCGGTATCCCAGTGGCCGGGATTCATGGGAATTCGTTGGGCAAAACCCAGTCCTTCACGTAGATCAGCCAATTCTGAAGGCCGGGCACCCAGGAAGAGTTCGAATGAAACAGGACAAGTATAAGCGGCCCTGCCAAGACTGAGATATTCAGCCACACGGGATTTCATGTACCAATCCCCTTCCGCCCGAAAAAACTCAATCCAGGCGGATGTATCAATTAATACCATCATCGTCCGATGTGGCTTAAATCTTCAAGCTCCTCATTGGTGGCGGCATAATCGGTTTTTCCTTCCATGACCTTTGCGAGAAATTCCCTTCGTTTTCTATTCTCTAGAAACTCATCAAGGGCTTGAGCAAGCGCCGGTGACTTTTTCTTCTGTCCGGTTTTTTGGATTATTTCACGGACCTTTTTTTCATCAATTTCAACCGTTATTCTCATCATTTAATAATTCTTTTGATGACTATATAAATAATTTTTGCATACTTTCAAGCGAATTTTGACTGGGTCTGCCAGACGCAAACTTATTTAAAGCCAACCCAATCTTCTACTGCGCTCTGAAATATCGGCACTGGTGCGACCTGAAGGCGGGGAAGGGGTCAAGCCTTGTTTCGGGATTTTCTCAGGGAAGGGGTCAAGCCTTGCATCAAGCATTGGCATGCAAGATGCCAAGGCATGACCCCGACGGTCGACCCGGCTTCATCCGTAAATCTGCTCGATGCCCGCACCAGCACTCGACCTTCGTTTGCTCGCGACGAATTCTGTAAGACATGTGGGTTAAGGGGATCACTTCGAGGGGGAAAAGTTGAGGGACCTCAATTCAAATTTTCCGTTGCTTCTGCTTCCATTTGAGTATCCATTGTCCAGCTTCCTGTGAATTTCCCCGTTCACACAGTGGTTTTGGCACTAACCCGCATGTCTCACAAATCTTCTACTGCGCTCCGAAATGTCGGCACTGGTGCAGACCTCGTTACGTTCGGAAGGGGTCAAGCCTTGCATTTTGGCATGGCTGCAAAAATGCAAGGCATGACCCCGACGGTCGACCCGGCTTCACCCGCAAATCTGCTCGATGCCCGCACCAGCACTCGATCTTCGTTCGCTCGCTACGAATTTGGGCGATGTCGCGTTCGCTCGGTAGTGAGATATGCGGGCTAACTACCATGATCCCGCACCCCTTATCCAGTCTACTAATTTGCTCACTAATCCTTGCCCTTTGGTGTGGTTGCAGTACAACTGCCCACAAGGAAAACGCTGACGAGGCCGTTTATAAAATAGTTGCCGAAGTTGAAGAACAAATTTTTGGCAGTGCATCTGAATTTACAATTGATACGGCCTATACCGGTAGGGATCCGGATGATATTTTAGCGGAGGAAATATTTGCAGATCGAAATCAAGCGTTAAAAAAAACGCTTACCATTGACGAAGCGCTCAATCTGGCGGTGAAACAGAATCGTCAGTTTCAATCACAGAAAGAGCAATTATACCTCACAACCCTCACTCTTACGGGCGAACAGCATGCTTTCAGTCCGCGTTTTTTTGCGCGAGGCACTGGGATAGGTGAACGATTTGGAGACGGAGAAAAAAGGGAATCATTGGATGCCAATCTAGGGGTGAGCCAAATGATTGCTACAGGCGCCGATATCAGCGTAAACATTGCGACCGATATTCTTCGATTTCTTACTGGTGATCCACGCAAGACGGCGAGTTCCACCCTGAGTTTCAGTATTTTTCAACCCATATTGCGAGGAGCCGGCTGGGAGGTAGCCGCCGAAAGGCTCACCCAGGCGGAGCGCAATGTAATTTACTCGCTCCGGGACTTCTCCCATTTCCAGAATGCGTTCGCATCGGATATCGTATTGGACTATTTCCGCCTGCTGCAACAGAAGGACACCATTAACAACGAGTATAACAATTATCAGTCGCGCATCGCGGCCACACGCTATCTCAGAGCTCGATCGGTTGACCGCGAAAAAGCGCTCGATGTAAACCAAGCTGAGCAAGCTGAACTTTCCGCCAAAAACCGATATATCAACGCCATCGTTCAATACAAAAATTCCTTGGACCAGTTTAAAATTACTCTGGGGCTGCCGCAGACCATCGACCTGCATTTACAAGATGAAGAGATGGAAAAGCTCCAGGAAACGGGTTTGGTGCTTTTGGAGATCAATTCAACGCAAGGTTTTCAAATGGCCGTGGATCATCGCCTTCCCCTGCTCAATTCCATCGACCAATTCGAAGATGCTAAACGCAATGTAAGAATTTCAGCCAATCAATTGAGGGCGGAGCTAGGCATATTCGTTAATGCCTCCGTCGACAGTGAAATGCCTGCCGACTATACAAATTTTGATTTCGACAAGATCCGTCGTTCCGTCGGTTTGCAGCTAGACTTGCCACTGGATCGTTTGAGAGAAAGAAATATTTACCGGGCTTCCCTCATCGCGTTCGAATCCAAACTACGTGGCCTTGGTCTGACCCTCGATCGATTGCGTTCCATCATTGATGAGGGCATACGCGAGCTGGAACGGCTCCAACAGAATTATGCCATTCAGACCAATGCCGTGCTTCTGGGAGAAAAGCAGGTGAATGGAGCCCAATTATCCATCGAGTCAGGAAATGCCATTTACAGGGACCTGGAAGAAGCACAAGATGACCTTATCGCAGCTCAAAATGCGCAGACAGCCGCTTTGGTGGATTACCTTGAATCCCTTTTAAATTTGCTCCTTGATTTGGGTATTTTAAATACTGATATCGAACAATTTTGGTTGACCGATGCCAGTAGGATAAAACTGCCAACGGGAATCGGCCCTGAAAATACAAGCTCTACTAATTTGGATGACGATGATGTGATAAGCCCTGAGGAGTTGTTCTCCCAATAAAATGAATACTGATTTAAAAAAAGATGCTGTCGCACTTATTCAAAAAGCGAAAGAGGGCGGCCAAAAGGCCCTCGCCTATCTGATTCCCTTTATAAAGCAAAGACCAGTGCTGTCAGCGGCTGTCGGGGCGATCCTCATCTTTCTGCTGGTTGCAATGTATCGTGGAGGCGGGGACGTTGAGGACGCCATGGCTTACTTCAAAGTAGCACGGGGTGACTTTTTGGTTTCCATTGTGGAGGGCGGCACGCTTCAGGCAGTCAATGAAGTTACGGTGAGAAACGAGGTAGACGGCACTTCTCGCATCATCTACATCGTGCCGGAAGGCAGTGTTGTTAAAAAAGGTGAATTGATCGTGGAGCTGGACACTGAACAGGCCGAAAAGGAACTCAATGAACAACTGATTCGATTCGAGGACGACAACGCCGACTATATAAAGTCGGAAACGGAGGTCATAATCACCAAAAGCACCGTGGAGAGTGATATACGAAAAGCAGAGCTTGGGGTACAATTTGCTGAAATGGACCTGGAAAAGTTCGAGCAAATTGAAAAAGAGCAGGAAATGCGTAACGCACAGATTGATATAATTACCGCCCAGGAATCCTTAAAACTGGCCGAAGAAAGACTGGAATGGTCAGAAAAACTGACCGAAGAAGGGTTCGAAACCAAAAGTAATCTCGATCGCGATAAGCTGGCCGTGACCAACCAGAGTCTTGGCCTGGAAAAAGCGGAAAGCGTCCGCAAGATGCTGTCGGAATTCGACCTGGCCAAAATGGAAGCTGAATACCGATCCGTGCTCGAAGAAGCCATAAGGGAACTGGAACGCGTTAAGAAACAGGGCGAAAGCAGAATTCTTCAGGCCAATACCCAACGCGATATCGATAAAAGAAAGCTGGAACTCAGCCAAACCAAGTTGGCCCAGCTTCAGGTACAGATGGCCGCCACCAAGCTTTACGCTCCCCAGGACGGGCTGCTGGTTTATGCCACGAATCAAAACCGCTACAGCAGTGAATCCATTGTTGAGGAAGGGGCCACCATCCGCCAACGCCAAGCCATCGTAAAAATTCCCGACACATCCGAGATGAAGGTGGAAATCAAAGTCCACGAGTCACATGTCAATCAGGTCAAACCAGGACAAAAGGCTTTTGTAGTGCTCGATTCATTGCCTGACAATCGTTACGTGGGAGAGGTAACCAAAATTGGGGTACTTCCCGATGCCCAAAGCCGTTTTAGCAATAACAACTTAAAGGTGTATGCGACCGAAATCGTGATTCTGGACGAACTGCCCGATATAAAACCAGGTGTGTCTGCCCGAGCTGAAATCGTAATTACCAATCTCGAAGATGTCCTCACTATTCCAATTCAATGTGTGACCACGGTTAAGGGAAAACAGGTCTGTTATGTTAAAGGCCTGGGAGGCCCCCAGCTCGTAGAAGTCGAGATTGGCTTGTTCAATAACAAGTTTATCGAAATTAAATCAGGGCTAGAACCAGGCGACCGAGTGCTTTTGGCGCCACCGATCGATGCAAGCATAGATTTGGGTGGCGCCCTGATCCATGAAGATGAAGAAATCGATTTGGAACTCCCAGCCAAAGTTGGCCAACCGAACCGGTCTCAACCGAACCGCGATCAGCAGAAGAAACAAAGACCACGCGGGGAAAAAGGTCAGAATCGTGCACCAAAAGTTTCCGACAGTTAGTACCGAGAATCCATTAACTACTCCTTCGATTGCCCCGCATTCATTTTTCTTATATAAATGATTTCTGAACCTCAGACCATTATCGATGTCCGCAATATCGTTAAAATTTTCCAAGTGGGAGAAGTGGAAGTGCATGCGCTGCGTGGGGTCGATGTGGCCATAAAGGAAGGTTCTTTCCTAGCCATCATGGGCCCCTCAGGATCGGGAAAATCCACCATGCTCAACATCCTGGGTTGCCTCGATCGGCCCACCTCGGGTCAATACTTTCTGGGTGGAGAAAATGTTGCCCAAATGGATGACGATACTTTGTCGACCATCCGCGGGAAACGATTGGGATTCATTTTCCAATCTTACAACCTGATTGCCCAGCTCACGGTTCTTGAAAACATTCAGGTACCGCTCATCTACCAGGGAGCGAACTTGCAGGACTACGAACAAAAATGTATCGAACTGGCTGAATTGGTGGGATTAGAAGACCGCTTGGAGCACCGCCCCGCCCAGTTATCCGGCGGTCAACAACAACGGGTCGCCATCGCGCGGTCCCTGGTCAACGATCCCCTAATGATCCTAGCCGATGAACCAACCGGGAATCTCGATTCCAAAACGGGAAAGGAAGTCCTGGAACTCATTAGTAAACTGAATCAGCAGGGCAAAACCATCGTTTTGGTTACCCACGATGACGATATCGCTGACCGGGCTGACCGGCTGATCCGGATGAAGGACGGACGCATCGATAACGACGAAACCCGTAAACCCTACTAAGGAAAGAATTTTGGTTACTTCAAGTCAGCTTCCAGGCAAAGCCATATCCGCCAAGCAATTTAGCGATGGCCCTGACCGACTCAAAATGCAGAAGCGCTTCCACCCCACGAATAGCCCTGGATCCTCCCCACCCGGCGAAGCCTTATAGCGATGTGAGACCCCCAAAATTCAATTAACTGTTTCCCCAGTTAATGATCACACCTATCACCCAGCATCAGCTCATCAACACCGTAAAACTCGGTGTTAAGAGCCTCATGTTACACAAGCTGCGGTCCGGCTTGACCATGCTCGGAATGATCTTCGGGGTGTGTTCTGTAATAGCCATGTTGGCTATCGGCGAAGGTGCCTCCTACGAAGCCCAGGAGCGGATCAAGCGTTTGGGTTCAACCAATATCATTATCAACAGCATCAAGCCACCGGAACAAGAAAACGACAACAGCTCCTCCAGAAGTTTTGGTATCGAGTACGGGCTGACTTACGATGACGCCTCCAGGATTCAGTTTACAGTTCCAAACGTGGAAACGGTCCTACCCTTGCGCATTATTCGTGAGAATGTGCGCTTCGATCGAAACCTGGAGCCCTGTCAGATCATTGGCACGCTGCCCTCCTACCTCCACACCAGGGGAATCGACCTGGTCGGAGGAAGATTTCTCAGCATGATCGACCAGAAACACCAGCGCAACGTTTGCGTCATCACCTCGGGGTTGGCTCACCGCTTATTTCCTTACCAGTCTCCTCTTGAATCCACGATTAGGGTCCAAAACGTTTATTACCAGGTTGTGGGATTGATAAAGGAAACCGGCACCTCGGAACAACGGCCTCAAAAGGGAGAAATGGAAGGCGAACCATTGGCTAACAATGTCTACATTCCACTATCAACCGCTAAGTCCCGCTTTGGCGAAACCTTGATTCGCCGCAACGCCGGAAGCTTCAGCGCTGAAACGGTTCAGTTGCATCAAATCATTGTTAAGATGCGAAGCACTCAATCCGTTATCGCGGCCGAAAGACAGATTAACAGGCTGATACGGCGGTTTCACCAAGAGAACGATTTTGAACTCATAGTCCCCTTACAATTGCTGCGCGAAGCTGAAGCAACCAAGCGCATGTTTAACATCGTGCTTGGTTCGATTGCCGCGATTTCACTGCTGGTTGGCGGCATAGGTATCATGAATATCATGTTGGCTACAGTGACGGAGCGTACCCGTGAAATCGGGGTCCGCCGGGCTCTGGGAGCGAAGAAGAAAGACATCGTAGCACAGTTCTTGATCGAAACCGTCGTGCTTTCAATCGGCGGAGGCCTTATCGGCGTCATGCTCGGTATAATAGTACCGCTTTTTGTTTCGCTTTCAACGGATATGATAACCATTATCACCCCCTGGTCCGTTGGCCTCGCCTTCGGCATATCAGGCATAGTAGGAATCGCATTCGGAATTTACCCCGCGTCCCAGGCGGCAGAGCTGGACCCGATTGAAGCCCTAAGGCACGAATAGGATTTCGCATCTCTTACCGGATGACAGCAAAAAACAATAACAAGTTGAGCCCATTGTTTTCCAGAATTTTGGCGATCGGGTTTGGCCTGCTGTTACTGACTGTGCTTGAAGGCGCCTTTCGACTGCTGGATTTGGATAAAGGGGAAACCCCGGCCGATCCCTTTGTGGGATTTAGCGCCATCGAGCCTTTGTTTGCACTGAATCCTAGAACCAACCACTACGAAACCGCACCCGAACGTGAACACTTTTTTGTAAAACAAAGTTTTCATCGCGCCAAACCCCAAAACACCTACCGCATTTTTGCCTTTGGGGGATCAACGGTCCAGGGGCGTCCTTATTCCATCGAGACTGCATTCCCCAAGTGGCTTCAATTGAACCTCGAACTCGCCTTTCCAGCAAAGAGTTTCGAAGTCATAAATTGTGGGGGCATCTCCTATGCGAGTTACCGCCTGCTACCCATCATGAACGAATGCCTGAGCTACGACCCGGATCTCTTTATACTCTGTAGCGGGCATAACGAATTTCTGGAATCTCGTACCTACCGAACGATCAAACCATTGGCTAAACCGCTGGGTGGATTGGTTAAAGCAATCCGGCAACTGGCCACCTATCGCTTTTTGGATGAAGCCTATCGGAAAGCGCGTGGAAATTCATCTGATAAACCCGGAAAAACAATACTTAAAAAGGAGGTGGATGCCCTGCTCGACTACCGGCGGGGCCTGGAGGCATACCATCGAGATCGAAAATGGCATTGGGGAGTCATTTCACATTTTCAGGAAAACATTCGACGAGCCCAAATCCTTAGCCAAAAGGCAGGTATTCCACTAGTAATCCTCAGTCCCCCTGCAAATTTGAAAGGCAGCCCTCCCTTCAAGTCCCAGTACGGCGAGCTGGTAACTGAAGATCAGATTGAAGCCATTGAAGAATGGCTGTCTAAGGCCAACCATCATTTCCAAACAAATTTGTTCAAAGCGGCCCAGTACTTGGAAATGGCCCGGAAAATAGACCCACAATACGCCCTGACCCACTACCAACTGGGGCATGCATATTTGGCTCAGGGCAGAATTCGTAAAGCCAAGGCAAGCTTTCTGACGGCCTTGGTGGAGGACGTTTGTGCCTTGCGCATCTTGCCCACCATGCGGCAATTCCTGAACGATTTCTGCGAGAATAATAAAATCCCTCACCTCGACCTCCATTCCTTACTACTGGAACACTATGAAGAACCGATCATGGGAAGCAGAATTCTGGTCGATCACATCCACCCATCCATTGAGGGGCATCAGGTAATCGCTGAAGCCACGGCTCAGCTCCTTTTCGAACATTATCTAGGCTATCCCTTGGAGGATGCCTGGATATCCAAACGTAAAACCCGCTACAAGAAACACTTTGAGACATTGGACGAACTCTATTTCACCTACGGTCAAAACCGATTGGAAAACCTCCGCATCTGGACCAAGGTGCGAACCGGGCACATCGAAGGAGAAAAAGTTCGTTCGGAAGGGGTCAAACCTTGAATCAGTTGACTTAGTCAACTGAACGGGTAGGGCGGTTTCGCCGCAAACCGCCAATGTCACGGATCACCTGAATGGGTAGGGCGGTTTCGCCGCAAACCGCCAATATCACGACGGCTCGCTCGGCGATCGAGCCCTACCTTAATTAGCTGAACGGGTAGGGCGGTTTCGCCGCAAACCGCCAATGTCACGGATCACCTGAATGGGTAGGGCGGTTTCGCCGCAAACCGCCAATATCACGACGGCTCGCTCGGCGATCGAGCCCTACCTTAATTAACTGAACGGGTAGGGCGGTTTCTAGTGAAACCTGCGGGCTAGGAAAACGTGTTTCGGTGTTGCAGGATCCTTTCCAGAAAGAGGGTGGGATCAATGGGGGGCTCTTCAGCTAGAGCTTGGTGAAAAATGACGGTGGATGGGGTCAGGCCAGGTATGGTATTGGCTTCAATAATCAGGAGGTTGCCGTTTTGAACGTCCATAAATGCGTCGATACGGGCGAAACCGTTGATGCCGAGCCTTTGAGCGACCAACTCTATTTTCTGTTGAGCGCTTTTCCAGGCCGACTTGGCCACCCAAGGTTCGGGGGGTGGGGTAATATTGATTCCGGTTCCACCTTGGAATTTTTCCTCCAGTGAAAGCACGTCGCCGGCGGCTATGGCAATGCTGGGCTTGAGCGCCCGGGTTTCTCCGCGCTTACCCAGCACGCCCACAGTGATTTCCACCCAACCTGACTTGGAATTCCAATTCAGCCGACTGCCTCGAATCGTCGGTTGGTCACTTTCAACAAATGTTTCGAATAAGAGGAAGTCTGGGATTTGCTGGGGCAATTCCACCGGCGAGGCCACGTAGGTCATTGCGCCGGAGGGAATTCTGGCAGCTCTTTCTCCAATTAAGTTCAGGTAGGTGGCCAAATCTTCGCGGCTGGCCAATCGAACTACTCCGGACGAACAGCCATCGGCCAGCGGTTTGACGACCAGCGTCTTCGATTTTAAGGTTTCCAATAGCGAGTCCCAAACCGTTTGAAGTTTGCTCGCTTCGAGTCGCAGCAAGGTTTCCGTATCGAGTTTTTGCTTAAGCGCTATGAAGATACCGAGCTTCTCACAATTTTCCAGAGCCTTGCCGGTATCGTATTTGTCCATACACAGGCGGGCGGCATAGCTGAGAGAGCCGGTGAAAGGGATTCCTGCCCGGGCCAGGATTTCCTGGAGTTTACCGTTTTCTCCCATACCCCCGTGCACGGCTACAAAAACGATGGAGGGATCGTGGATAAAATCTTCCATGGTCAAGTGGACAGGCGCCTCCAAAGGTTCAAAGTTGAGATATGAGTCCGGCCTGAGGCGGGACCCGATGGTTGTTTGATAGGTGGCCAGGCGCTCCATGTCCTCCAGGATCTGTCGGCAAGCTGCGCCCACCTCTTCCACCGTATGACGCAGTGTAGCGGCATAGGGTAGTTTCCAGATGTAGCCATCGACATCGAGTAAGTAGGGTTCGGGCGCATAGGACGGGGACTTCCGCAGTTTCAACCACACGTTGGATCCGCTCATCAGGGATACCTGGCGCTCGGAAGAATCGCCGCCGAATAATACCCGAACGGGTTTCTTTTTCCGTTTTTGGCCCGCATCAGATAAATGGGGAGGTTGAATTGCCCTGCGCATGCAGGCGCTGCGCAAAATGTAATGCAGAGCCTGGGTGTGGCTCCATCCCAGATAGGCGGCTTGGAGAAAGAAGAAACTGTTTTGTTCGAGTCCACTGGAAATATTGAAATCGGAAAACCAGATTTTACCATCGGGTAACAACCAGCCATCCACGCGGGCGACGTCGCGCATTCCCAGAAGGGAGAAAAGGGCCTCCGCTTGCTCCTGGATTTCGGCTATCTCGCGGCGCGCGAATCTGGGAGGCATGTGATAGGCGACTTGTCGGGTGGGCAGGTATTTGAGCCGGTAGTCAAACAAAGATTGGGCCGAATCGGTGATTTCAATTTCTGTTGGCAGTAGGGAAACCGGTTCTCCCTGCGGATTTTGCAAAATGATGACCGTGAATTCGCGACCTTCCATAAATGGTTCAAGCACGAAACGGGTATCTAGTTTTTGAGAATACAAAGCTTGAAAAACTTCCAGGCAGTCTGGTGGCGATTTTACCACGGTAACGCCGATGCTGGAACCGGATCTGGCTGGTTTTAGTATGGCTTTCCGCAAACTATTGTTTTGAAAAAACTTTTCGATTCGTCCCGGGTTTGCTTCTGAATCGGGTATCTCCAGCAGGAGGCTGGGCGGGGTAAAGTATCCATTGCGCTCCAGGGTGCAGGCTGCGTCATACTTGTCGAACGCCAGGGCGGAGGATGTGCTGTCGCAGCCGATGAAAGCAATATCGTGGGCTTCCAGAAATCGAGCGAGTTCACCGCCTTCTCCAAATGCTCCATGGATAACCGGAAAGGCGATATCGGCCTCCTTCAAAATGCCGACAAGTTCCCGTTCCTCAAGAGGTTTTCCGATGGAATCGATTTTAAAATCGAAGTCCGACGGGGTATTGGAATAGAGGTGTTTGGGGTCGATAAGGTGAGGAATGTTTTCCAGATCATAATAGAGGGGAACAATTTCCACCTCGTCGAGGTGGTCGATCACCGATCTTGCCGAATTGAGCGAAATTCCCCGTTCTTCCGAGGGGCCACCAAAAATGAGGGCGACTTTGAATGACGTCATGCCGATCCAAGTTTCCTCAATGCTTCACCGGTAGCTCGAAACAGTTTCCATTCCTCCAGCATTTCGGCCCCCAGAGAGAAATAAAATTGGTGGGCCGATGTATTCCAATCCAAAGCAATCCATTCCATTCGACCGCAGTCCTTTTGGTTGGCCTCCCGGGCCACGGTCAAAAGCAAGGCTTTTCCTATACCTTTTCCGCGCAACTGCGGTTTTACGAACAAGTCTTCCAGATAGAGACCGGGTTTAGCTAGAAAGGTGGAAAAATTAAAAAAGTAAAGCGCGTAACCAGCTAATTCGCCTGACCAATGGGCCAGGTAACAGTAGGCATAAGGCGTTTCTCCGAACACGTTATGACGGATGAGTTCCTCCGTTGCCACTACCTGGTGGGTGAGGTTTTCATATGCGGCGATACCATGAATTAAACCGAGTATGGCGGATGCGTCTTCTGCCGTAGCTTTGCGGATTTCCAGGGACATAGAAGACATTAATCAGGCCGGTTTCGATTCTGGCAAACCGATTATTGCTGTGGTCTTCCCTGCATGGGCCATCCCCGGATAAGTTCGATAAAGGCTTCACCTTCCAGAGGCTGAACTTTGGCTTTCAGGCTTTCGGCGGTGTCATTCGCTTCAACCTGGATTACTTTCTGAATGAGAATGGGCCCGGAATCCACGCCTTCATCGATAAAATGGATGGTGCAGCCGGTTTGGCGATCTTTCGCTCCCAATACGGCCCGATGCACTTCGAGATCCATGAGTCCCGAGTGCTTGGGCAAGAGTGAGGGATGCACGTTGACGGCTTTGCCATACCACTCCTTAACGAAAGGATCGGATAAAATCCGCATGTAGCCGATACAGAGGATGAGGTCGGGATTTCTTTCCCGCAAGATTCTGGAAACTTCCTGGTCAAATTCCTCTCGTTTTTT
Organism: Opitutales bacterium; assembly: GCA_965250065.1. Taxonomy (GTDB): domain Bacteria; phylum Verrucomicrobiota; class Verrucomicrobiia; order Opitutales; family UBA2995; genus JAABVD01. The sequence continues at coordinate 1,852,746 of OZ252288.1, read as the reverse complement.
CCCTACGGTTGAGACAAAGACGTCATTGAGGCCATGGGATCGGGCGCGTTGCAGAATAATCGATTTCCTTTTATTGCTGATTACGGCCACGATCTCGGCATTTAATCGGCCCGATTCGATGGCATCAATGACCGGTTGCAGGGAAGAACCGCGGGTCGATCCCAGTACGGCTACACGTTTAGGTAATTGGGTCATTCCCGAATGGCACTAGTCGCGGAAGAAGGGGTCAAACCTGAATGGCGCTTAGTTAAGGGGGTTTTTTGAGGGCATAAGGTATGGCGCCAGCCGGGGTCATGCCGTAGAAAAGTGATGCCTTCTGTAAGAAAAGGGTCAGGTCTTAAAAACTGTATTTCGTTGTACTTCATACACTTTTACAAGACGACCGACCCTGTAAGGCATAACTTTTTACGTCTTGACCCCTTCCTTTTCCGCTCTTAAGGACTGCATGTGCAGGATCCGCTTCTCGATCAATTTCCGGGTTCCAATATCTTGGCGATGAAACAAGTTGCCCTCGACCTGACAGACCAGTTTTTCAGCAATGGCTTCCGCCTCTTCGAGTTCATCGGCGACTCCCACCACTGCCGCGGTTCTGGATCCGGTGGCCACGAGTTTTCCTTTTACTAAATCCACTGCTCCGAGAAAGAGCTGCTCGGGTTGCTCCACTTGCTCAATGCCAACGGCAAATCCTTTTGCGGGATTATCCGGATAACCATCGGGCACAGCGTATTTGCATACAGAGGCTTTTTTGGCGAACAATACTTCTACGGTATCCAGTGTTTCATTGCCGATTGCCTCAAATATATCGATGATATCGGATTGCAGAAGGGTCAGCAGGTTCATGACCTCCGGATCTCCAAAGCGGGCGTTAAATTCAATGACCCGAATCCCGTCCGCGGTAGCCATGTACCCGCCATAAAGAATTCCTTTGTAACCTTCTCCAGTTTTTTTACGCAGCGCCTCGGCTACGAGTTCGTTTGTCTTTTGCGCCGATTCAATGTCCGAACTGCTGAGGAAGGGCAGGCTGTGATCGCCATCACTGTAACTTCCCATGCCCCCGGTATTGGGTCCCATGTCTCCCAGGTAAGCCCGCTTGTGGTCCTGGACCGGGGGCATGTGTTTTAGGGATTTGCCATCGCAAAAACTGAACGTGGAGAATTCCTCACCAATGCATTTTTCTTCGATGACAAATGAAGAGCCTTTTTCAATGAGTTCCTGGCAGTAATGAATTGCCTCCTGGTGCGAGTGAAGGTGATCTCCGGCTACTTTGACCCCCTTGCCACCCATCAAACCATCTGCCTTTACCACGTAATTTTCTCCCCGTGTTTGGAGAAATTCTTCTACGCCAGACAAGTTGCTGAAGTGCTCGTAAGCGGGGCATCCGGGGACATCGAAATCGGTCATCAAACGCCGGGCAAACTGCTTGCTGGTTTCAATCAAAGCCAGATCTTTTTTTGGCCCGACCACGGGGATTCCGGCATTCCAAATTGCATCCGCCACACCGGTTTCCAGGGGCGCTTCCGGACCCACCACAGCCAGGGAAACACCCCGGTCACGCGCGAATGCGGTTACGGCGTCGGCATCGTTGATGTTTCCCACGGCGAAGGTTTCCGAAAGGTCGACGATTCCCGGGTTATTGCTCGATCCGAACGTTACCAGTTTATGGGGGCGTGAGGACCGGCTTATGGCCTTGGCCAGGGCGTGCTCCCGCGCGCCGGAGCCGACTAATAATAGGGTGTGCAATTGCTTGCTCATGCCTTGATTGAGTTACTTTCAATAACTTCGCCCTTCGCGGTGGTCGTAGTAATTGATGTAGGCGGTATTGAGGACCCTGTATCCTCCCTGAGTGGGGTAATTGCCGGTAAAATACCAATCTCCACGATGGTTCGGCAGAACTCCTTGGAGATTGCCAATGGTCTGGTAAATAATGGTCAATTTTCCATTCCAGTATTCCAGATCGGGCCGAACCATATCACTTATTTTGGCCGATATTTCTTCATCGGAAAAACTCTTGTAGATTCTTTGCACGCGGTTGGTCATCAGCTCCACCGGCTTCTTGGCCTGTTCCAGGCACTCCAGGTAGACTTCGCGAATAATTCCGTCCCGTCCTTGGTCCTTGAGCAAAGAAATAGCCGCCTCAAATGCTATAAACTTCTCCAATTGCGACATGTCGATGCCGTAGCAGTCCGGATAACGAATTTGCGGGGCAGTGGAGACGATTACTATTTCTTTAGGTCGTAGGCGCGCCAGAATTTTGACAATCGATTTCCGGAGGGTTGTGCCCCGCACAATGGAATCGTCGAGACAGATCAGGTTATCCGATTCCCGAACGCTGCCGTGGGAGATATCGTAGATGTGCGAGGCGAGGTCGGCGCGGTCCTTTTCCTGGCTGATAAAGGTTCTCAATTTGATGTCCTTTAGGGCCACTTTTTCGGTGCGCGGCCAGTTCCGCATGATGACCTGGTCTAAAAAGTTTTCACTGAGGCCGCCATTTTGAGCCTTCTCCAGAATCTCCCGTTTGACCTCACTGCGGCGTCTTTCGTGCAGGCCGGCCATGAGACCGTAATAGGCAACTTCGGCGGTGTTGGGAATAAAACTGAAAATAGAATTTTCCAGATCGTTGTTGATGGCTTTCATGATCTGGTCGATGAGCGCTCTGCCCAGAGCTTTGCGCTCTTGATAGATGTCCACGTCGTTGCCGCGCGAGAAGTATATGCGTTCGAAGGAGCATGATGCGCGTTCGAGCGGATCGCGTATCTGATGGCGTTTTACCTGACAGTTGCGCTTAATGATGACGGCCTCCCCGGGTTCAATCTCCCGGATGTCTTCGGCTGATTTCGAAAACACGGTCATGAGCGGTGCGCGCTCTGATGTTATGGCTATAACATCGTCGTCCTCAAAATAGTGAAAGGGCCGGATGCCCCAGGGATCGCGCATGGCAAAACAGTCGCCGTTGCCGATCATACCCGCAATCGAGTAACCGCCGTCCCAATCTCTGCTCGATTCCCGCAGGATATCGGCGATGTCCAAATTCTCGCTGATGGCTCGGGCATTATCCATGCCGGACAAGCCTTTCACGTCCCGATTTTCATGGTAGAGGCGACGATGTTCTTCGTCGAGATGGTATCCGATTTCTTCAAGAATTGTCTGGGTGTCGGTATCGAAGATGGGATGCTGTCCCCGGTTGATGAGCCGTTCATTCAGCTCCGGGGTGTTGGTCATATTAAAATTGCCTGCCACCATGAGGTTGCGAGTGGGCCAGTTGTTTCGGCGAAAATATGGGTGGCAACTGGATTCGGAATAGCCTCCCGAGGTTCCGTAACGCAGGTGACCGAGGTAAATCTCCGCTCCGAAGTCAAAGTACTCTTTAACGGTGGCGGCGAATTCGGGGTGAATATCCCCGCGTCGAACCATGGCGTTGTAAACCTCGAGCAAATCGTGAAAAATGAGATTTAGCGAGTTGGGCTGAATACTGCGTTGGCGAAACATGTAGGGTTTGCCCGGTTCGACATTCAGTTTCAATGCCCCCACACCAGCGCCATCCTGACCACGGTTGTGCTGTTTTTCCATGAGGAGAAACAAATGATAAAACCCCCACAGCGGGGATTCGTATTTCTCCTGATAATAGGACAGAGGCCTTTTCAGGCGAACGAGGGCGATACCGCACTCATGTCTGATGGGATCGCTCATTTAAGCAAACAATGCTTGTAGATTCTGGCGAATTCTTTCTATAGGTGGCAGTTCCAGATGGGTCATTTCAAAGATTTCACCCGTAATCATCTCGAACAGCTGGATATAGCGGCTGGATAGCTCGACAACCAGGTCGTCCGGGGCCTTGGGCAACTCGGGGTCATTGTAAGGATCGCAATGATCCACGTACCAGAGCCGTAAGAATTCCTTGTCGATGTTTTCCGGATTTTCTCCGGCGGCAAAACGCTCTGGGTAAGAATCTTCCAGCCAGAAACGGCTCGAGTCCGGGGTGTGGATTTCATCAATGAGGCGAATGACACCATTGGCGTCCCTTCCGAATTCATATTTTGTGTCGACCAGGATAAGCCCACGTTTAGCTGCTTCCTCTTGGCCGAAGGCGAAGAGATCCATGGCGGCCTGGGAGGCGGTTTGCCAATCGGCCTCATTCATTAATCCCATTTCGAGCACCTGCTCCGGACTGACCGGCTCGTCGTGAATTTCCGACTTGGTCGTCGGTGTGAGAATATTCTTCTCCAATTTCTGGCTTTTTTTCATGCCGTCGGGCAATTCATTGCCGCAATAGTTGCGGCAACCGTTCCGATACACGGTCCACAGTGAGGTACTGGTGGATCCGGTCATGTAGCCGCGAACGACGAATTCAACCGGGAACACATCGCACCGGTGTCCGATTGCAACGGACGGGTCGGGAACGGCTATCAAATGGTTGGGAATGATATGTCGGGTATTTTGGAACCACCAATTGCTGGTCAAGTTCAAGACCTGTCCCTTGAAAGGGATGGCTGCCAGCACGCGGTCGAAGGCGCTTTGACGGTCAGTGCTGATGAAGATGATTTCATCTTCGCGAGGATAGATATCACGCACCTTGCCTTGAATTTTTTTTCCGGAAAAATCGGTGGATTCGAGGCAGTTGCTGATTTGGGATCGGATGATTTCTTTGCGGTTCATGGACTAGGATTAATACTAACGGTTAAGTTTAATAATATCGGGCGGTTTGATAAAAGGGATTCCACAAGATGTGGGTATCGAGAATTTTTTGCAGGATTTTGCCATCGTCCACCTGGGAAAGCTCTATTTCCCAAAGGGTGGAATGGCGGATATCCGATACGGCATCGATATGAAAGCGATTCTGCAAGGTTTCCAGTTTTTGCTTTCCCACAAAATCTTCCTGGTCGTGAACGAGAATTCGGACCGTGGATGAATGGGCGGGAATATCGCATACATACTCCTTGTTACTGTTATAAAGCTCACCGCATTGAATGACGGAATGGCGTACCGCATCTTCCTCACCCGTATAGAAAACTTCCCAATGGGTTTTACGGGTGATTCCGGCCCGGATTCCCGCAACCTCCAAAGCCTTTTGCACGGATAGGGCGGTGTTGTCGGTGATGATCAAATCGATCAATAGCTGGAAGGCGCTGGGTTGAGGCGTGAAGTTGTCGACGCTTATTTTTAGCCGCTGGTAGGAGCAGGATTTTGTTGAAGACGGTTCTGAATCACCCGTTTCAATGTATTCGCGCATAGATGAAAAAATGGGGTTTCCGGCTGGGACGCGTTCGGGATGTGGCATAATGGCCATGACATTGCCTCTGGGGTTTGTGACGGCCGCCAGGTTGTGCACCGAGCCATTGGGGTTGGTGGGGAAACTGTCGTCAATTATGCCATCGGCGTTGCTGTATTGAAACGGGGTCTGTTCATTGGTTATCATCTGCCCGAGCAAAGACTGGGGTATCACGTAACGGCCCTCGGCATGAGCAAGCGGTATACAAATGGTCTGTGCAGGCTCCAAGTGACGGGTAAACGCCGTCGACATCGGATTCACCCCCATTCTCAAGTGGGCGAACACATTATAAAATCCGGTTCCCAAAAGGTGGCCGTCTTTTTCCCGCTTGTTCGGTGCTAGGGCCATGCCCAGGCGATGGTCTTTCAAACCGGGAACCAGGCCGGCTTCCACCAGAATTTGCGCGCCATTACAGATACCCAAAACCGGTTTTCCTTTCTCACTTTCCTGGTGGATGATTTCCATGACGAGGTCGAGTGAAGCGATAACTCCAGCGCGTGAACGGTCTTCATAAGAGAAGCCGCCAACGATCACATAACCGTCCAGGGATCTCAGTTGGGAATAATCTCCATTCCAGAGAAACTCAACAGGTTTCATTCCAGCCCGTTTGACCGCGGCGACCGATTCGGTTTCGCAGTTACTGCCTGGAAATTGAATTATGGCGATTTCGATCATTTGTGGAGGTGCACATCGCAGGGTCCTTCGATGATGCGGCCAATTTCATAGGCTGGAATGTCCGGAAACTTTTTCAAGTGTTCCAGCGCTTTATCCCGTGCGCCTTGGCGGACGACGACCACAAATCCAATGCCCATGTTGAAAGTGCGGAACATTTCATGACTATGGACTTCGCCGATGGACTGAATGACGTCGAATACCGGAGGTGTGGGCCAATTGCGTATATCGATTTCCGCCCGGCAGTTGTGGGGGAGAATCCGTGGAACGTTTTCAAAAAATCCTCCACCGGTGAGGTGGGCCATACCATGGACTTCCACTTGGGAGGCGAGCAGGGCATCGGTGGCCCGTTTGTAATTTAAATGGGGTTTAAGCAGCGCTTCGCCCACCGATGAGCCCAATTCCGGCAGCACGCTTTCGGTCGTGTATCCACCGATTTCAAAAAATACTTTTCTTGCCAGTGAATAGCCGTTGGTATGCAGGCCGTTTGAGGCCAGGCCCAATACGACGTCACCCGGTTGGATCGTAGATCCATTAATGAGCTTTTCTTTCTCAACAATACCCGTCACACAACCGACAATGTCGTGTTCGTGCATCCGGTAGGTTCCGGGCATCTCCGCGGTTTCACCTCCCACCAACGAGATGCCATTTTCCCGGCAGGCATCGGCCATTCCAAAAACGATTTGTTGCACGATCTCGGGAACCAGTTTTTGGTTGGCCACGTAGTCCAGGAAGGTCAGTGGTCGAGCGCCGTGCACGATGATGTCATTGCAAGTGGCGCTTACGACATCGATTCCCAGGCCGTAAAATTGACCGGCCATTTTACCGACAGTTACCTTGGTGCCCACCCCGTCAATACTTTGAATCAGCACGGGGTGTTTGTAGTCCGTAATTAAACCGCTCAGATCGAACATCGATCCGAAGCTGCCCAAACCGGTCAGCACATGGGGAGAAAAGGTGCTCTTTACTTTGTGCTTGATTCGTTCGACGGCTTCGTTCCCGGCGTCGATATCCACGCCGGCAGATTTGTAATCGATTTTACTCATAATAATTTTTCGCGGAGGCCGTTTTCCCAACGCTCTCGGGCCACCCGGAGGTCGATTTTAACGGCGTTTTGCATGGTTAGTTGGGGGGTTGATGTGGTAATTCCAACGCGCTGGAAGGCCAACTGGCGATCCTTTAAAATATCAAGTACCGTCGGTAAATTTTCCCGGGACACTTCGAGGACAAAACCACCGGTTTCTGAAAACAGGACTTGAGATGGTAGAAGCTCGGATTGCACCGTTATTTCACATCCGATATAGTTGGGAAAACTCATTTCTGCCAGAGCGACAGCCAGGCCGCCATCGGAGATATCGTGACAAGCCAGCAAGAGTCCCTTTTGGATCAGATCGACCACGGTGTGGTTTTGTTTTTCGACTTCCTTCAGGTCGGGAATGGGGAGATTAGCTCCCAATTCGTTGACAAGCTCATAATACACTGAGCCCCCCAGTTCGTTTTTTCGCTCCCCCAGAAGTAAAATTTCTGAACCGGGTTCCTTGAAGGCGATGTCGATAGCTTTGGATGCATCGGTTAATTTACCCACGCAACCGATCACCGGACTGGCTGGAATACTGCCCGCCCTGGATTCGTTGTAAAACGAAACATTTCCCGCTACGATGGGTACGGCGTGTTGGGGATGTTCCTTAAGGTGGATGCTTTTGCAGGCGTCGGCTACTCCCTGGACGGCGGCCACAAACAGGCCCATCTGGTTTTCTTTTTCCGGATTCCCAAAGCAAAGACAATCGGTCACTGCCTGGGGTGAAGCTCCAACCGCAGAGATGTTTCGGAACGCTTCCACCACGGAGTTGACCGCTCCCTGATAGGCATTGATGGAGCAATAGCGCGGATTCTGGTCCAAGGTGACGGCCACACCGGTCTTGCGAATCTCTTCTGGAAATGAGTCACTTTGAAAGGGTATGAGCACGCCTGCGTCCGCCTGACCGGCCTCGACAACCGTGTTACCCTGAACTTGCTTATCGTAGGTTTCAAAGACCGGTTGCCGGGAGGCAATATTTTGATGGGCGAGGAGTTTAAGGAGAATCTCGGAGCAGTCCTCCGGCTCGGGGAGGTCCGGCTCGCAAAGCTCCGGTTGTTGGTAGCGGTAAGGGCGGTCGTAAACGAGTCCCCGGGTTACATCCTGTGCTCTGGCGTCCACCAGAACTTCACCCCGGTAGGTGACGCGATAGCGGTCGTCCCCACGTATTTTCCCCACCACGCAAGCGGCTGCGCCTTCTGAAATATTGGGAAAGTCGAAAGTCTTATTGTAGTGATGGAGAATGAGGGGAGTCACTTCCGGGGGCGCAGCCCACATAAACCGTTCCTGCGTCTCCGAACACAGTACAACGGAGGGATCCAAATTTTCCATGCCCAAGTGCACATCGTCCAAAAATACGTCTGCTCCGTATCCGGCCGCGTCGGCCAATTCCACGCTGGCACAGGCGATCCCTCCGGCGCCCAGGTCCTTGAAACCAACCTTGTGGATGAGGTCTTTTTCTTTGAGGATGCTGAAAAGGTCGTAGCTGGCCTTAAGAATGTGCCTTTCCAGAAAGGCATTGGGTTCCTGCACCGCGCCTTTATTCTTGTCCTTTTCTTCCTCTTCCAGCTCGAGCGAGGCAAAAGAAGCCCCTCCAAACCCACTGTTGTCGGTAGGTTTACCGACCAGTATCAGATCGTGTCCTTCCGCATCGGGCGGAGCTTGGGAATGAATAATATCTTCTTCCGCAATGGCACCCAGGGTTAAAACCGTGACCAGGCAATTTTCATTGTAGCCTGGGTGGTAATAAAGGTCTCCACAGACATTGGGGATGCCCAATGGATTTCCGTAGCCGGCAATTCCGGCGACGACACCTTCATGAATCCATTTAGACTTCGGCTTGGTGATATCTCCAAATCTCAATCCGTCACCAACCGCGATAACCTTCGCACCCATACAACAAACGTCGCGGACATTCCCGCCCACGCCAGTGGCAGCGCCTTCATAGGGGACGATCTGGCTGGGGTGGTTGTGCGATTCGTGTGAGAGAGCGATGCCATAGCGCTTGCCCTGGTTATCGACTGCCACCTCCACGATACCAGCATCTTCCTTTGGTCCAAGGATGACGTTGGGTCCGTCGGTTACGAAGGATTTAAGGTGGGATCGACTGCTTCTATAGGAGCAATGTTCGGATCCCTGAATCGACCACAATACGCATTCAGCCAGGGTGGGGGGCCGGCCGAGGATATCCTTTTGGATCTTGCGTGCTTCGTCGGGTGTAAGCGCCAGGTTGAACGCTTTTAGAAGGTCCGCGATTTGTTGGTTTGTCTTATTTTGGAAGTCCAGGTGCTCGTCTTTGAGTGGCATGTAACAGGTTTTTAGGTGTGCTTGACGAGTAAAAGCAGTTTTATTCCAAAAAGGGTATTCCAGATCAAGGACTATATTGCCCAAAGTCACACTTTCTTTGAGGTAAGAAAGGCTCGAGGTGAATTGCTACTCACGAGGGAAGGGTCAGTCGTCTACTTTACTGGTCAATTGTGAAAAAGATAAACCACGGATTACACGGATAGGCACGGTTATTTAATTAGGAATTAGGAATTAGGAATGCTTGATTTTGCGGTTCGGTAGTGGAACCGGAATGTTTTTGACCACGGATTACACGGATAGGAAAGGAGAGGACCGTCGGGGTCATGCCTTTCATTTTTGCAGCCATGCCAAAATGCAAGGCTTGACCCCTTCCCTGAGAATTCCCCCCGACAAGGATGTTATGTTAACCCGCATTTCTCACAAAATTCGTCGCGAGCGAACAGAGATCGAGTGCTGGCGCGGGTTTCGAGCCGATTCGCGGGTGAAGCTGGGTCGACACCCCGCAAAGTCGCGAATCCAACGAAGTCCGCACCAGTGCCGGTATTCCGGAGTGCAGTAGAAAATTTGTGAGCAATGCGGGTTAAGTGTCGTTGCACTCGGTACTGCGCTATGCTCGTTGAGGTGTCGTCGCATCCGCTCCTCGGTAGACCCCATTCCAAAAGCCCTTCGTGCCTCCGTGCCTTCGTGCCTGTGTGCCTGTGTACCTTTACGGTGATATCGACCAGGATGAAAGCGGACATAATTTGCAGGTGTTAAGGTGAGCAGGGCAATAAACCAAACCAGGTTTGAGCTCCATGTGACCGGACATCATTCGTTCAGGCGATTGTATTTTCGCAAAATTTCCCGAAGCCGAAGATGAGGTAGGGCCACTACTCGACGACTATCGCGGCCGACCATGGTTTCCGCCGCGATCAGCGCATTGATAATGGCTTCTTCAGTGGCCAGGACGGTGGCGGACATGAGGGCGCTGATGTGTTGGTTGGAGAGGACCCGTATGGGGGCGATACCGCTTTCTGGCTGGGCTGCTCCGTGATTGGCAGTTGAAAATGCAATAAAGATGTCTCCGGAACCATTTCCGGAGGTACTTCCCGTGCGGGCGATTCCCAGGGAGACCCGGACGGCCAGCCGTTTTAACTGAACGGGCAGTAATGGGGCATCCGTCGCCACCACGGCTATGATAGACCCCACCTCATTATAGAGATCGCGACCATCCGTGTAAGGCGCATCTTCAGTTATTTCTTTTCCAACCGGAACTCCCGCCACAAGGAGTTGATGGCGTCTTCCAAAGTTGGCCTGGACCAATACGCCCACGGTGAAGGTTGCCTGGGGTCCCGAAACGAGACGGGAGGAAGTTCCGGTCCCGCCCTTGAACTCGTAACACACCATGCCCGTTCCTCCCCCCACATTGCCTTCCTCGATGGGTCCGGATCTGGCATCGTCCAATGCTTCGAAGACGTGTTCCCGTTTGACGTGGAATCCGTTGATATCGCTCAAGTAACCGTCCCAGGTTTCACCGACTACGGGGAGTGACCAGGCGCGCGTCCCGGGGGACCGGATCCCCGGCCAAGCGATCACCGCTTCATGGACCGCCCCGATGCTGTGGGTATTGGTGATCATGACCGGGCCTTCCAAAAACCCCGATTCCTCCAACCAGGCCATGCCGGTCATTTCCCCATTTCCGTTTAAGGAGAACCACCCGGCATAAACCGGGTCATTAATCGTTTTGCCTCGCGGAAAGACTGCGGTTACGCCGGTCCGAACCGGACCTTCTCCAACTACGGTTTTCCCTTCACCTTTTATGATCGAGGAATAACCCACTTCAATTCCAGCCACGTCGGTAATGGCATTGAAGGGTCCGGGTTTACCTTCGAAAGGTATTCCCAGGTCGCGGGCTCGCGGTTTCTGTTGGGCTAGCCCGCTTGTCTCAAAAAGTTCGTCGCGAGCGAACGAAGATCGAGCGCTGGTGGGGGTTTCGAGCCGATGCGCGGGTGAAGCTGGGTCGACACCCTGCAAAGTCGCGCATCCAACGAAGACTGCTCCAGCGCCGATAATTCGGAGCGCAGTAGAAGAATTGCGAGACATGCGGGCCAGGCCGCATTGCAGCGGAATTATCAGCGCCAATAGTACTATCTTTGCAAAGTGGAACGACATCCTGGTGACCTATAGGGGGTTAAACCCGGTATTGTGAATATTTAAATTACCAGAAACGGATGAAAAGTCATTCTCAATCTCGTACCGCAAGATCCTCTACCCAGGGATCTCGTTGACCTGAGGCGCCGGATTACGGTTACCATTATATTGACGAAGAATATGCGGTAAGCTGGGAGCGTATCGGCGGTATGGACAAGCGGGAGATTTTACTTCCTTCCATTCTCAAACCACTGGGTTATAAATCTGGTAGGCAAGGGTAAGTTCGATGCCTGGTACCGGGAAACCATGATCGAGGCCGAACCGCGCGGACCTTTTAAGGATTTTTAGGATGGGCCGTGGGATGGCGAACCGCGTTAATGCCATATGAATATCCGGGGAGAAGATAAACCACGGATTACACGGATTTGCACGGATAAACTAAAAGACAGAGGGTTTAACCACAGAGGACGTAGAGAGCACAGAGGGAGATTTTTTTTAACAACGCTCCTTTCAGTCGCTTGATACCGCTGCGCGGTAACAGGATGGCTGCGCGAGCAGGAAATAGCCGCGAAAGAACGCAAGGAGCACAAAGGGATAATAAAGGCTAAAGGCTGAAGGCTGTAGGCAAAAAATTGAAGGGGCTGAGATGCTGAGGGTTATCTTGATCGTGATCTTGATCGAAAAACAGGGAGGGAGAATCTTTTAGCCACTACCGAGCCTGTGAAGGCGACATGATCACCAGAAAACAGAGGCGCAAAATACACAAAAAATTATTCCTGTTGGAGCGCAGCTCCATCCTTTTGCGCCTCTTGTGCCTTTTGTGGCCATTTTGCCCATCCGTGGTTGGGCATCCAGCCACAACGCGGCGATGTTTTAATTTTCTTAAACAACGCTCCTTTGGTCGCTTGATCCGGCTTCGCCGGAACATGATTGCTTGGCGAACAGGTTTTTTTGTGAGGCGCTTAGATTCCAAGAAGTCTCTTTGTCCCTTCGTAGCTTTTTGTCAGAAACTCAGTACCTCGGCATCTAAACAACTCTTCTTAAATCCTGTCTATCCTGTACATCCATGTTCAATTCTCTGGGGCTAATCAGAATATTTGTTTCTTAGCTTGAAGTTTTGCCGTTGACCCGGGACGGGGGCAATCAATCGTCCCGCTAATGGATTTAGCCGCAATCTTTGATTGGGACGGGGTGGTGATTGATTCATCGAAGGCGCATAAGGAGAGTTGGGAGATTCTGGGTCGGGAAGTTGGCAAGCCGATGCCGGAGGATCACTTCGAGCGGGGGTTTGGGCTGAAGAACCAGTATATTATTCCGGAAATATTGGGATGGACGGAGGATCGCGATGAAATCGAGCGGCTGGGTGAGCGCAAAGAAGAGCTTTATCGGGAAATCGTGGCCCAAAAGGGTGTGGACCGCATCCGGGGAATCGAAGAATTTTTGAGAAGTTTGTATGCGGCCGGTATTTTATGTGCAGTGGGATCTTCTACGCCGCGAAAGAACGTGGAAACCATTCTGGAGATGTTGGGATTCGGGCCCTACTTTCAGACCATGGTTTGCGCGGAGGACGTCGCTCAGGGAAAACCAAATCCCGAAGTGTTTTTGACCGGCGCTTTCCGGCTCGGACGCGAACCCGGTAATTGTGCGGTATTCGAAGATGCCTATTCCGGCTTGCAGGCGGCACGGAATGGGGGTATGAAAGCCATCGGCTTGGCCACCACCCACCCGCGGGTGAATTTGGAGCCCTACCAACCCGATTTGATCCTGGATAACTTTTTGGGCTTTGGGGCGGAAGATTTCTCCAGGCTTTTTGATCCGGTAAATTAACCACGGAGGGAGGGAAAGGCACAGAGGCAAGAAGGGGGAGAAAAGTAATTAGCCACTACCGAGCCTGTAAAGGCGACATGATCACCAGAAAACAAAGGCACAAAAGCCACAAGATGAATTTTGCGTCTCTTGTGCTTCTTGTGGCGATTTTTGCATGGATGAACCACGGATTACACGGATAGGGAAGGAGAGGACCGTCGGGGTCATGCCTTTCGTTTTTGCAGCCATGCCAAAATGCAAGGCTTGACCCCTTTCTCCCGCGACTCACACGCCCGCCGGGGTCATTTCCTTCCAGAAGGTAAAGACCTACAAGTGACGATGTTAAGAAATATTATTAAACAACGCTCCCTTTGGTCGCTTGATCCGGCTACGCCGGAACAGGATCCGTTACACGGAGCAGGATTTGTTTTGTGAGGTACTTAGGTTCGGAGATGCCCCTATGCCCCTCTGCCCCTTCGTGTCTTTTTCTCAGAAACTCAGTACCTTGGCATCTAAGCAACTCTTCTATTATCCTGTCTATCCTGCTTATCCATGTTCAACCCTCCATGCGACGAGAATGCTTTTCTTAAGACCCGACTTTTTTCTCCTGCCTTTTCGATTTCCAAAGGAACAAAAATTTTATATCCGTAAAATCATTGAGCGAATTCTTTAAACTGGCCGCAGAATATAAGCCCCGCGGTGACCAACCCAAAGCGATCAAATCGCTGGTTCAATCGATTCAGGATGGAAACCGATACCAGACCCTGCTGGGGGTGACGGGATCGGGAAAGACCTTTACCATGGCCAATATCGTGGAGCAACTGCAGCGGCCGACCTTGGTGATTTCCCACAACAAAACTCTGGCCGCGCAGTTGTATTCGGAGTTCAAGAGTTTTTTCCCGGAAAACGCGGTGGATTATTTTGTCAGCTACTACGACTACTACCAGCCCGAAGCTTACGTGCCATCCACCGATACCTACATCGAAAAGGATTCCTCCATAAATGATGAAATTGAACGATTGCGCATAGCTGCGACCAGCTCATTGATTAGTAGACGCGACGTACTGGTGGTAGCCAGTGTCTCCTGTATTTACGGATTGGGTTCTCCGGAGGATTTCAAAGATCTTATGATTCCGATCCGGGTGGGGGAGGAGATCGGTCGCGACGCGCTTCTTCACCGGCTGGTGGACAACCAGTACAATCGAAACGATGTAAATTTGGCCCGGGGAAACTTTCGCGTTCGCGGGGAGGTGGTGGATGTATTTCCAGCCTACATGGAATCGGCCATTCGCATAGAATTTTGGGGAGACGAGATCGACTCGGTTCGCGAACTGGATCCCTTGACCGGTAATGCTCATGCTCGTCTCGATTATTTTGACCTCTACCCGGCAAACCAATACCTGACCACCGCCGGGAAACTGGAAGGATCAATAGAGGGCATACGCCAAGAGTTGGATGAGCGGGTGGCCTACTTCGAATCGCGCGGGCTCCTGCTGGAGGCTCAACGCATTCGCATGCGCACCGAATACGATCTCGAACAACTCCAGGAGCTGGGATTCTGCGGTGGCATTGAAAATTACTCCCGTTGGTTCAGTGGCCGGAAGCCGGGTGAACGCCCCTTTTGCCTGATCGACTTTTTTCCGGATGACTTTCTGATCATACTGGACGAAAGCCATGTGACGCTGCCGCAGATAGGAGGTATGTATGCGGGGGACCGTTCGCGCAAGACTACGCTCGTTGATCACGGTTTTCGTCTCCCTTCCGCCTTGGACAACCGGCCCATGAGCAGTGAAGAGTTTCTCAAAGTGGCCCATCAGATTCTGTTTGTATCCGCCACCCCACGACCGTTCGAACTGAGCAACTCGACAGTTGTAGCCGAGCAGATCATTCGGCCCACCGGGTTACTGGATCCGGAAATGGAGGTGCGGCCCACCCGAGGACAGGTAGAGGACCTCATTGGAGAAATTCAAAAAGCGGTGGACGCCGGGGAGCGCGTCCTGGTGACTACATTGACTAAGCGCATGTCCGAAGACCTGACAGCCTATTTGCGAAAAGCCAAAGTCCGCGTGGAATACCTGCACTCGGATATCGATGCCATAGAACGGGTGGAAATCCTGCGGCGGCTCCGAGGTGGCGACTTCGATGTCTTGGTAGGGGTAAATCTGCTGCGGGAAGGACTGGATCTTCCGGAGGTTGCGCTGGTGGCGATTCTGGATGCGGATAAAGAAGGTTTTCTGCGAAACTTTACCAGCCTGGTTCAAACTGCGGGCCGGGCGGCACGCCATGAAAAAGGGCGAGTCATCATGTACGCCGAAAAAATCAATGAATCGCTGAGAAACACTCTGGAGATCACGGAATATCGCCGCGGCAAACAGGAAGCTTACAATAAGCGCCACGGCATTACCCCCAAGAGCGTAAAACGCGGGATCCAATCCAGCCTATACGTCGCTGCCAAGCAACCCGAATCCGACTTAGTGGCCGAAGCCATGGGGGCGGATGAAGTAAAACAGGTCATTGTCGAAATGAACCAGGAAATGCTCCAGGCCGCCGAGAACCTCGAATTCGAAAGGGCGGCGCTGTTGCGGGACCAGATTGCCCTGCTGCGCTCCGGCAAAGCTGCCGTACCCAAGAAGGGTAGGGGGGGATATAAAAGGCATGCCAAGAAGGGTAGGGGAAGATTTTGAGTCAAATGGTATAGCAGGGTTTGGATTTAGCCACAAAAAGCACAGAAGCCACAAGATGAGTTTTGGGTATTTGGTGCTTCTTATGACTACTCACAATATTAGTTTTTTAACCTGGAGTTTTGTCGTTCCGAAGTTGATAATCATAGCGTCGCGTTGACCGGATGCCCGGAGATAACCCAGCGTTTGGGCAGTATGTTCCGGGGCCAACGTCCTGACAGCCTTAAGCTCAAGAACAAGGAAGTTCTCGACAAACAAATCGGCGAAGTAGTCCCCTAGTACTGTGCCGTCTTCGTCGCTCACCTGCAGAGGTTTTTGCCGCTCGACAGTCAAGCCGATTTTTCTCAAACGGTGAGCCAATCCATTCTCATATACCTTCTCCAAATGTCCGTTCCGAAGATAGGTATGCAATTCAAAGGCCGTTTCACGAACCTTGTCGCATAAAGCCCGGATGCGTTGTTCATCTCTGGTCATTTTACTCTTTTGGATTTAGCCACTACCGAGCCTGTAAAGGCGACATGATCACAAGAAAACAAAGGCTCAGAAGCCACAAGGTGAGTTTTGTGTATTTTGTGCTTCTTGTGGCTACTCCTACTCGACTTCTTGGTCAATAACCTCGATTTTGCCGAACTCGACTATGGATTTGTCGGTGGCTCGTTTAGAGATCAATCCCTTCAAGTTTTTACCAAAAAAATTACCAGCCACGAGATTCAAATCTTCAATCGCCTGGTCGTAGGACTGGCCGATTGTGCGGATACTGTAACGCGTGGTCCAGAGCACCTTTTTCTCTCCTTTTCTAAGCAAAGGAAGATCGAAAGCGGTCAAAATAATGAAGTAGCGTCCTTCATTGGATAATTCCTGCTGCACAAAGGCCTCGTAGTCGGTCGTGTTGGCGCTGAATACACCGTCCATTCCGAGAAGTTTGGTTCGGACATATCGCGCTTTGACAGCTGCTCGTTGACTGGGCATAACCGTGCCATAAAATTCGGGAATGGCGTTCCTGGAGAGTTCGTATTCATAAATTTCTCCCGAAGCCGTCACGACGGGAGGAAAGTAGTCATTCAGGTCGAATCCATCGTTATCGCCAGAACCGCTAATATAGCGGGAGGCTCCATAGTGCGCCATAATGAGTAAGTCACCCGCGGCAGAGTCTTCCGCGGGATAATAATTCTGTCGTTTCAGGTTGAGTCCGATATGTTCAGCAACTTCCTCGAAGGTCGCCTCATCCAAACTGAGATCCGCCACATTGCCACCGAAATATTTTCCCTTAATAAGGTGGTAGGTCTGGACTTTTTGGGCTTCGTCTTGTGCGCGGGCCAGGGTGTATTCTTTCCTTGCTTCCGCACGCACTGCTACCCGGTTGGCCTTTTTTTCACCCAGGAAGCCGGAAGCCAACAGGAGGATGAGGACCGACAAAATGGATCGTGTGATAGTAGCAGGATGCATGACAACGAAATTTATGGTGAAGATTTTACCGACCGGGTCAAACCTTACCTTGCTTAGGCACAGGGATGTTGTGGGTTAAATTATTTAACCACAGAGTTCACAGAGAACACTGAGTTGGAAGAAAAGGCATAATAAGTTGTAGGAGCGGCTTTACGCCGCGATTGCTTCGAGGCTATTTCATGGGATCGCGGCGTAAAGCCGCTCCTACGATGGTTCGAAATAAAGTTTCAAATCCCGGATTCCGGGATGGGCGCGGATGATTTTTTGGATTTTTTTTAACACAGAGAAAACAGAGGTAGTGAGAATGGGGAATTGAACATGGATAGACAGGATAGACAGGATAAGAAGGGCAAAGACCTACGGCGGGTTAATTTGGAATTAGACCACGGATAACAGAGGTGAACCGCAGATTACACAGATGGGAACGGATGGGGAAGCAGCGATGTTTTTATTTTTTAACAACGCTTCCTTTGGTCGCTTGATCCGGCTTCGCCGGAACAGGATCGCTTCGCGAACAGGGATTTTAAATTATTTGTGTTTTTAGCCACTACCGAGCCTGTAAAGGCGACATGATCACAAGTAAACAAAGGCACAGAAGCCACAAGATGAATTTTGCGTCTCTTGTGCTTCTTGTGGCAATTTTTCATGGATAAACCACGGATTACACGGATAGGCACGGATGGAACAAGGCATGGAGAGTTAAGAATTAGGAATAGTGGGTTTGCGGCCGGGAGAATGGACTCTCGCAAAGGCGCAAAGGGCGCAAAGACAAGGAGAATTAGGAATTAGGAATAATCTTGGCGAATCTTGGCGATCTTGGCGAGAGAAAAGAAACTCAGTACCTCGGCATCTAAGCAACTCTTCTTATATCCTGCCTATCCTGCCTATCCATGTTAAACCCTCTAAACGACGAACTAGCTTTCTTAAAGGAAACATGGATGCACAGGATGCACAGGATTTCGGTAGACCGAAATTTTGCCCTGTTTACCTTCTTTATTTCTACTATCGCTTCTCCCGAGTGAAACGTTGGTATTCCAGTTTGGGGTTACCGAAGTTTATTAGCAATCCAACTTCAATGCCGGTGGCCTTTAAGTAGTTGATCAGTTGGGCCTCATGCTCTGGAGCAAGCGCCTTAACTGCTTTGAGTTCAACTAGCACTTTTTTCTCGGCAATTATATCGGCGAAATAGTCGCCAACCAACTTTCCACGAAAACTTACTTGGATTGGTCTTTGAGTCTCAACTGAGATCCCTGCATCGGATAGAGCAATGACCATAGCGTTTTCATAGACGGACTCCAAAAACCCGCTCCCAAGTTCATTAATAACCTCGAATGCGCAGCCAATAATAGAGTGGGTTAGATCCCAGTGAAGCTCCCCTATATCCTGCCTATCCTGCCTATCCATGTTAAACCCTCTGTGCGACGAACTTATTCCGTTCCTTCGATGTCCTTTTCGAGGACTTCTATCTCACCAATCTTCACTTCTGAATCATCCGTAGCCCGCCTTGAATTCAAGCCTTTGAGGTTTTTTCCAAAGAAATTACCCGCCACGTAATTCAACTCGCCAATAGCTACGTCAAAGGGCTGTCCAATGGCGCGGATGCTATAGCGGGTAGTCCAAAGCGCCTTCTTTTCACCTTTCCTATAGGCGGGAAGATCGAAGGCTATTAAAATGATAAAGTACCGCTCTTCACTGACCATGTCTCTAAACTCGTAGACGTCCTGGTCGGAAGCTCTATCGTCAAACATCTCTTCCATTCCGAGTAATTTTGACTTGAACAGCAGGGACATTTCGCTGCCTTCAATAAAGGCTTGCATACCGGCGAAGTCGGCCAGGAATGCGTCTGCAGCTTCAAATTCGTCAAACTCTGAGGTATCGGATTCGGAGCCAAATCCCAAGTCATCTAAGGAATCTATCCCCATTAATTCCATATAATCCGCTTCGTAATCGGTTACCCCATAGTGAACCAGGATGAGCAGGTCGCCTTTTTCGGGATCGGTCTCGGTAAAATAATTTTGTCTGCGCAAATTGGCCGCCATATTCTGGGCGATGTCCGTGAATGTTACTCCATCCATGCTTTTATCATCGGTGTTGCCGCCGAAGTACTTGCCCTCAAGAACGTGATAGGTCTGGATTTTCTTGGATGGGTCCGCAGCGCGGTTTTTGATATAATCTTCCGAAGCCTGGGCTTTAACCGCGACGCGGTTGGCCCTGGCCCATAGGTCAGCATTGGCAAAAAGTATGGGCAGAGCGGATAGGGTGAGTAGGGATTTGAAAGTCGTTTTCATATTATCATCAAAGAATCGGATTTACATTACGACAACGGAAATCTTAGCGGAACGGTTACCATAAACAAAGGCAGAATCAGGGATGTTGAGCCACTACCGAGCCTGTAAAGGCGACATGATCACAAGAAAACAAAAGGCACAAAAGCCACAAGGGAGTTTGGTGGCCACACACAAATTATATGAAACATGGATGTACAGGATGGACAGGATAGCTGCGCGAGCAGGAATTAGCCGCGAAAGAACGCAAGGAACACAAAGAAAAGGAAATGCCAAGCACTGGATAAACCACGGATTACACGGATGGGCGCTGATGTTGGAGAAGAGCGCAGAGACAGGGAGAGGAAGGGTAGGGGATACAAGCGGCATCGAAGAAAGCGTGGGGGAAGGGGTTAACCACAGAAGAATGGAAGAATAAGGAATTGGGGGGAGAAAATCCACGAAGGACACGAAGGACCACGAAGAGGATTAACCACGGATCCAGCTACGCCTTGGGGCTACGAAGGGGAAGTTAGCCGCAGATGAGGAGAAAAGGCGCAATAGGTTGTAGGAGCGGCTTTACGCCGCGATTGCTTTGAGGCTATTTCATGGGATCGCGGCGTAAAGCCGCTCCTACCTTCTCCGCCTCTCAGCGCCATAATCCCTTTGTGCCTTGTGGTTAACTGGATTCCTTAGAAATCGTAGGTGATTCCAAAGCGGAAGGCCCGAGGTGTGGGCAGGTCAAAGCGGGCAAAGGCCGGGCCGCGGCCCCCGGGGATCCGATAATCCAGATTGCCATTGATGGCGAGACGGCTGGGGATGATGGTCCGATCGTCAAATATGTTGTAAACATTCATTTGGAAAGACCAACGGCCGTCGCCGAAAAATTTGCCGCCCCTGGCCATCCGGTAGCGAATAAAAAAATCGGTGAGGATTTTTGGTTCACCTTCGAACTCTACACCCTCCTCTTCCCCTATGATGTTGGCGGAGTCCCAGCGGAAGCCGCCTCCAAGCGACCAACCTCTAAGAGAGCCCCTGAAATCATAGCCGGTGTTCAATCTAAAGCGGTAAGGGCGCAGGCCCCAGCGTTTCTCGGACTGTTCAATTTGATCATTGCCTTCATCGACCATTTCGAAAAGACTAAATGCGAAACTCCGCGTGCCATTATCGGTAATGGTATCGAAGGTCTGTCCTTCCCCGAGTTGGTCCTCATAAGCCAGGAGCTTGGCAACAACCCCGTCCGGAGTAAAGGCTGAGGGATCGATATTATAAGATATAATGGTGGCTTCGGGGTCCTCAGGGTCGGGAATTTCTCCCCTCTGAGAGACACCTTGGACCAGTAGACCATCCTCGCCTTTAATCAGGCCCAGGAATGGGATGGTTTTACTATAAGTATTGCTTGCAAGCCGGTGTATTTTGGCTGCGGTGAGCCTCAGTCGCCATCTATCTGTGAGATTGGCGGTTATCGATAATTCGTAACCGTTGCCCACATTATCCTGGAAACGTCCATTGACTTCCGGCCTCAATTCCGACCTTCGGCTGAGAAGGTCGTTTAAAGCAGCGGTGTTGCCGGCGTCCTCAAAAGCTGTTTCAAGTGCTTGATACAACCTTTCGTTTCTATTGGCAGGATTATTTCCCCCTGCGACCTCTTGAATGGACTCGGTTTCATAATAGATCAGACGGCCGCTTAGGCGGTCGTCAAAGGCCGTGAAACCGAATCCAATATCACTGCCATCGCCTTCGGGCGGGGGTGAGGTGGCTCCATCCGGATAGACGGTGCGGCGGTAATCGGGAATACCAATGTTGGTGGCGGTATTGGCAAGGAGGGAGAAATTGTCGAAGAGGTGGTAAACCGCGCCCGCGGTGTAAACGTCGCCCTCGAAATTCGCCTGAGGGGGAGCGGGAATAACATCCTCCGTGGAGGTTGTATCGGGCGTGATATCCAGATCGGGAATCCAACCGACGATCGGATCTCTATAGTGTCCGGCCCGGTCAATGGTAACCTGATCATTCCGGTAACCCAACGTGACGACCAATTTGTTGTCAAAAAAGAAACTTTGGGAAACGGCCATGTTGGATTTTGTAACCTGTTCGATAAGGAAGTTGATGTTGCCGGGTACGTTTTCGGCCCAAACGACCGGATAGACAGTTTGCACTCCCGGTGTCCAGCGATCGGTACTCAACGTTTCGGGAAGACTTCTCCAGGTTCCCGCTCTCCAGGTAGAACGGTCTTCCCAATCAAAATAATTGCGAATGGTGACGCGATTGTCCGTGTTGTTGTAATTCGCCCGTGAATAGGTATTGCCATAGAAATCCAAATAATTCCCGGCCCCATCGGGATTTCCACCCAGGGCCAACCAGGTGTTGCCGCGTCTTTGCGTTTCATCCGTCTGGGAAGCAGCTACGGCAAAACGGTGAAGACCAAAGTTGTCGGTCTCAAGGTTGTAAGATGTTGAGACTCGCAGTTCCTCATACTTGGATCTGTTTTTGTCGCGCCGGTAGTCACCATCGATATATGGGCGCCCCACGTAGGGATTGGGGGGAGCATTGCGAAGGACTGCATTCTGTTCGGTGTTGGGGTCCCAACGAAGCTCGGGCCGCGACCCCTGGATTTGGGGCACGTCGATCCTGGATTCCTGGTTGCCAAATTGAACGTTCCAATACCAATTGTCGGTTACCTGAAAATCGGCGAAGAATGAGAAGCGGCTGAAATCGGTCTCCCGGTACATGTCCGGGCCACCTAAATTGTAATGAAAGGGGAGAACACTTTTGTCATTAATGCGGAAAGCGCGGGGTGGACTAGGTGTGGCGCCTTCGGGAATACCAGGAGAACCGTCGACGGGAACCACTTCCAATACATTATAACCCCCGGTAACAAAATTACCGGCAAGATTTAAAAATGTTTCGTCATTTTCGATGTAGGTAAATCGATTGGCCCCGGTTCCCGCAAATCCGCGGGGATTTCCATCTCTTCCGGTAACGCCGACGGCGCGAGTGGCAGCGGTAGGCCGGGCTCCGGCACCATTGCCTCTGAAAGGACTGAAGGTAATATCTTCCAAGGGGGTTACCAGGGAGTAATCGTACCAGGGTAACCCCCTATCGGTGGCGGGGCTTCGTTGAAGAGAGGTGCTATGGTGGAACCCGTTTTCATAATTGGCCCGAAGGGTTAATTTTTCGTTAGGTCTCCAGGTCATGGCGCCAAAAACGCGCTCCTTGTCATTGCTGACCCAATCCCTCCAGTGACTGTTGTCCTGGTTCAGGCCGGCGATAACGATGGCCAATTTGTCTTCTATGATCACTTTATTGAATCGAAATTCGGCCCGGTCCCGGTTGGAGGTACCAAAGCTATAGCGGACCCGCCCGCTGTCCCGGTAAGTGTTTGCAACTAAAGAAGTCGAATTGATGATTCCTCCCGCATTGCTCACTCCAAAGAGCACTCCATTGGGGCCGCGGGAGTCATCGTAACGGCCAGTCATATAAGAATCGTCCGGGATGATGGATTTAAAATAGTCAACAGCCTGGGTGGATTCGATACCCCTGGTACGAATTCTCCTGGTGACGGCGGTGGCGTTGGTGAATACGTTGAAATTGCCGCCGGCGCCATCCTGGTCGTTAGTGTCCAAAACGGTGTTGAGCGAATAGTCGATGAGCTCCTCGATATCGGTTAACCCGGTATCCTCCAGGAATTCCTCGGTCCAGACCGAAACCGAAGCAGCCGTGTCTCGCAGGCTGGTGTTGAAACGGGTCCCGGAAAGGGTATTGGTGGCCAAGTAGCCCAAATCCTCCGATTCATCCACCTGGAAGGGAGTGAGAACGTAAACTTTTTCGTCATCCGTTTCATCGTCAGTCTGTGCGGAAACGAAAGCAAAGGAGAAGATTAAAATAGAGAATAATGCGAATAGGAATGGTCTTTTCATCGTTGAAGTAATTGTAGTTTAGATGGAGAAAAAATCCCGCCAGCTCGCGGGGTAATTTTCTTATCGCGAACCGTGGAATCAAGAGACCTCGAAGAAATAATGCAACCGTTTTTTCGAGGAAAAAGGGAAAGGTAAAAACATAGCCACAAGAAGCACAAGAGTCACAAGATGGGGGTTAAGGTATTTTATGGAAACATGGATGGACCGGGAATTTTTAGCCACTACCGAGCCTGTAAAGGCGACATGATCACAAGAAAACAGAGGCACAGAATTCACAAAATAAGTTTTTTAACCTGGAGTTTTGTCGATCCGAAGTTGATAAGCATAGCGTGGCGATGACCGGATGCCCGGAGATAACCCAGGGTTTGGGCGGTATGTTCCGGGGCCAACGTCCTGACAGCCTTAAGCTCAAATACTAGGCTGTTCTCGACAAACAAATCGGCGAAGTAGTCCCCAAGTACTGTGCCATCTGCGTCTCTCACCTGCAGAGGTTTTTGCCGCTCGACAGTCAAGCCGATTTTTCTCAAACGGTGAGCCAATCCATTCTCATATACCTTCTCCAGATGTCCATTCCGAAGATAGGTATGCAATTCAAAGGCCGTTTCACGAACCTTGTCGCATAAAGCCCGGATACGTTGTTCATCTCTGGTCATTTTACTCTTTTGGATTTAGCCACTACCGAGCCTGTAAAGGCGACATGATCACAAGAAAACAAAGCCACCAAAGCCACAAGTTGAGTTTTTGTGCCTTTTGTGGCCATTCAGAGGCCCGCGGGTTACACGACCGAGAGAGCTATTCAATTGGGTTCTGCAAACAGGTTTTTGACGCCGGGGTAAACGGGGCGTTGTTTGGTTCGCACGTCTCCTTTGCCCGGCACAACCGGTGGGAGTTGTTCCAAAAGGGTTTGTAGTTTGTGCCTGGCTTTGAGGGCTTTCTGGTTGGCGCTATGGGTTATGTCTGTTTTTTCAAACAGGTCCTCGCTCACATTGATGAATGGGCCGTCACGGTACAATTTGTATTGTTTGGTTCGGGCATACTGAGCAGGCATGGGACCCCAATAAGGTTGGTAATGATTTAATTGCCACTCCCGAGGGGTGCCCTTCTTCCCATTGAGCTGGGGAAAGAAACTGATTCCGTCGATGGGATCATCTGCGCCCAACTCAACACCTGCCGCCTGGGCGATTGTGGGATAAAAATCAGTGAATTCGATCAGGTCTTCGCTTACACCACCCTTGGGAGTGTGCCCTTGCCAGTAAGCGATGAGTGGAACATGGGTGCCTCGATCCGTGGGGCCGCCTTTGCCTCCCTTGAGTTCCAATCCACTCCAATTGGAGGTGATTTTAGTGTCTGTTCCATTGTCGGCAGTGAAAAGGATAATGGTGTCCTCCGCCAGACCGAGATCTTCCACTTTGCCGACAATCTTACCGATGAGTTTATCCATGTAGTTTACCATGGCCACAAAGTGTTTTTTTCTCAGGTGAGGTTCCTTGGGCATGATCTGGGCCTCTTCCAATGACATGTCTCCAATCGAATCGGGAGTCGGAACAAAGACGTCGTGCACCAAGACCATGGGATAATAGACAAAGAAGGGTTGCTCCCGATTGCGCTCCATAAAGTCGCAGACAAAATCCGTAAACAAATCCGGGCCATATTTCCCGTGGTTGGTCTCACTGGAAATGGTCACCCCATTGTGTTCCAAGGGAGCATTCCAGTAGCGCTCCCCACCTCCCTGGCGTTTGGCCTTACCCTTAGTTACCTGCCAGAGCAACGACTCATGGAACCCGGCCTTAAGGGGGCGCGTTTTGTCAAAACAGCCGGGCGCCTGATGGTAAAGACCATTCAGTTGCCACTTGCCGGCAATGGCCGTCCGATAACCGTTTTCCTGTAACAAGTGGCCAAAGGTTTTTTCGCGTGGATTGAGGTAGCCGAAATGAGTATAGTTGCGGAAATTGTACTGCCCGGTCATCAATTTAACCCGGGAAGGGGTACAGAGCGGGGTGGAGTAACAGTGATTAAACTGCAGGCCCTTAGCTGCCAGGTGATCGAGATTGGGCGTCTTATAATCGACTGCTCCGTAACTGCCGAAACACTCCCAACCGGCATCATCGGCCATGATCAAAATGATGTTCGGTTTTCGATCAGATCCCTGTAAATAAAAGCTGAGGAACAAAGCGCTAAATACACAGACAATCCAGTTTTTTAGGTTCATTGCCTAAAGCTTAATAGGCCGAACTGTGAGGAGCCAATGCATTTTTTGAGTTGAAAACCACGAATTACACGGATGGGCACGGATGTGTTGAGTTTCTTAGTTGCTTAGATGCTGAGACCTACAAGGCATAGGGGGATAATAAAGGCTGAAGGCTAAAGGCTGAAGGCTAAAGGCTAAAAATTGAAGGGGCTGAGATTCTGGGATTAATCGTGATCGTGATCGTGATCGAAAAACAGGGAGGGAAAAGGGACAGAGAACTTCAAAAAGGCTGAGGCAAGGGTTTTGAAAAAAACATGGATGGACAGGATGCTGGAAAAAGGCACAAGGGCGCGGTAATTTAATTAGGAATTAGGAATTGAATAGAGTTTCTGAGATTCTGAGGTACCGAGGTACTGAGAGGAGAAAAGGTCCAAAGGGATAATAAAGGCTAAAGGCTGAAGGCTAAAGGCTAAAAATTGAAGGGGCTGAGATTCTGGGATTAATCGTGATCGTGATCGTGATCGAAAAACAGGGAGGGAAAAGGGACAGAGAACTTCAAAAAGGCTGAGGCAAGGGTTTTGAAAAAAACATGGATGGACAGGATGAACAGGATGCTGGGAAAAGGCACAGAGGCGCGGTAATTTAATTAGGCATTGGGGATTGAATAGAGTTTCTGAGATTCTGAGGTACCGAGGTACTGAGAGGAGAAAAGGTCCAAAGGGATAATAAAGGCTAAAGGCTAAAGGCTAAAGGCTAAAGGCTGAAGGCTAAAGGCTAAAAATTGAAGGGGCTGAGATTCTGGGATTAATCGTGATCGTGATCGTGATCGAAAAACAGGGAGGGAAAAGGGACAGAGAACTTCAAAAAGGCTGAGGCAAGGGTTTTGAAAAAAACATGGATGGACAGGATGAACAGGATGCTGGGAAAAGGCACAAGGGCGCGGTAATTTAATTAGGAATTGGGGATTGAATAGAGTTTCTGAGATTCTGAGGTACCGAGGTACTGAGAGGAGAAAAGGTCCAAAGGCTGGCGACCACCCCCCACCGGCGTGACTTTAAGTTGTAGGAGCGGCTTTACGCCGCGATTGCTTCGAGGCTGTTTCTTGGGATCGCGGCGTAAAGCCGCTCCTACTTCTGGCCTGTCAACCGTGCTTATCCGGTTAATCCGTGGTTAAATTCTTTAGGTGAAACAGAGTTGCAAAGATGTTTAGGTAATGAGGTACTATTTGGCCCACGTGAAATATTTTATTATTTTACTCCTCTCCGGAATTTCAACCGCCGCACGTCTCGACTGGCCGGACTTTCGGGGTCCGCATTCAAACGGCCAGGTCGCCGCCCATCTCCCTGAAGTGTGGAGCGAATCACAACATGTAACCTGGAAGGCCGCCATCCATGACCAGGGCATTTCTACTCCGGTTATTATTGAGGATACACTGGCCCTAACCGCCGCTACCAAGGATGGCAAAAAGATGTATTTTATCACGGTTAACTTTGAATCTGGAGAGATCCTGCAGGACAAACTGATCTTTACCAATGAGGAGGTGGAATCGATGGGTGGATTCGGCATAAACACCTATGCGACGCCTTCGCCAGTCACCGATGGGGATCGGGTCTATGTGCATTACGGCACCTACGGCACAGCCTGTATCAACCCGGATAACGGGCAAGTGATTTGGCAACGCCGGGACATCAATTGCCGCCACTACCGGGGGGCGGCATCCTCACCGGTTCTCTACCAGGACCTGCTGATCCTGACTTTGGATGGCATCGATCAACAATATGTGACTGCGCTCAATAAGAAAACTGGGAAAACCGTCTGGAAAACGCCCCGGGCGACCAATTACAGAGACCTCGAAAACGGGAAACCCAAGGCAGGCGGTGATCATCGCAAAGGTTTCAGTACGCCGATTATCGTCACCGTTAACGGCCAGGACCAACTCATAAGCAGCGGCGCCAAAGCCTGTTTTGGCTATGACCCCACAAACGGAAAGGAAATATGGCATGTGGAATTTGAGAGCCATTCCGCCGCTGCACGACCGGTATTCGACGGTGAGAAGTTGTATATATCGACCGGATACCCCAAAGCGGATCTCCTGGCCGTTCGGCCCGACGGTCGTGGAAACGTGACCGATTCCCACGTGGAATGGATCTATAAGAAAAATGTTTCCCGACGCAGTTCACCCGTCGTTCTCGACCATCGCATTTACATGGTGGACGATGGAGGGGTGGCCACGTGTTTGGATACCGAGAGTGGCGCCATGATATGGCGTGAGAAAGTGGGGGGTAACCATTCATCCTCTTTGGTACTGGCTGATGGCGTCATCTACAGTTTCAACGAGTTCGGAGACAGCAGACAATTCAAAGCGGATGACACCTTCAGCATTGTGCAGGAAAACAAATTGGACGTTGGTATGTTTGCCTCCCCCGCGGTAAAAGGAAACTCTTTGATCCTTAGAACCACGACTCACCTTTACCGAATCGATAGGTGAGTTGGGAATGTAAAGGCACGGAGGGACAAGGGCACAAAGGGACGGAGTTAGAGGAGAGGTGTTAACCACAGAGGGCGCAGAGATGCTGGGTGCTGGGCGCTGGATGCTGGATGGCTGGATGCTGGGTACTGGATGCTGGGTGCTGGGCGCTGGGTGCTGGATGCTGGGTGCTGGGTGAGGAGGAAATGAGATGCCCGTCGGGGTCATGCCGTAGAAAAGTGATGCCTTCTGTAAGAAAAGGGTCAGGTCTTAAAAACTGTATTTCGTTGTACTTCATACACTTTTACAAGACGACCGACCCTGTAAGGCATAACTTTTTACGTCTTGACCCCTTCCCAGGTAAAGGCCCGGAGGTTGATCGTGATCGAAAAGCAGGGAGGGAAAGAGGACAGAGGACTTCAAAAAGGCTGAGGCAAGGGTTTTGAAAAAAACATGGATGGACAGGATGTACAGGATGCTGGAAAAAGGCACAAGGGCACGGTTATTTAATTAGGAATTAGGAATTGGGAATTAGGCATTAGTGTTTTAGCCACATAAGGCACAAAAGCCACAAGATGGGTTTTGGATATTTTTTGCTTCTTGGGAGATAAACCACGAATTATACGGATGGGCAGGGATGCTGGATACTGGATGCTCGATACTGGGTGCTTGATGCTGGGGAAGTGGCGCAGAGGATTTAACATGGATGTTCAGGATAGCTGCGCGAGCAGGAAATAGCCGCGAAGGAACGACAGGAGCACAAAGAAAAGGAGATGCCAAGCGCTGGATAAACCACGGATAACACGGATGAAACGGATAGGGAAAAGAGTTGTTTAAATAACAACGCTCCCTTTGGTCGCTTGATCCGGCTCCGCCGGAACAGGATCGCTTTGCGAACAGGATGAACAGGGATGTTTAGCCACAAAAGGCACAAAAGCCACAAGATGAGTTTTGTATATATGTTTTCTGGTGATCATGTCGCCTTTACAGGCTCGGTAGTGGGAATTTTTTCATGCATGAACCACGGATTACACGGATAGGCACGGATAGGGAAGGAGAGGTTTAAATTGCTGAGATGCTGAGATGCTGAGATGCTGAGATGCTGAGATGCTGAGATGCTGAGATGCTGAGATGCTGAGATGCTGAGATGCTGAGACCTACAAGGCATAGGGGCACAAAGGCACAAAGGCACAAAGGCACGGAGGGAACCAACCGACAATCAGCGATGATTTAGGAATTTCTCAAACAACGCTCCCTTTGGTAGCTTGATGCGGCTTCGCCGGAACAGGATCGCTATCGTGAATAGGATTTTAGCCCGCATGTCTTGTAGCTGTGGAAAGTCGCGGAGGAAAGGGGTCAAACCTTAAATCCCGCATTGACATGCAGGATTGCAAGGAATGACCCCGACGGGCGTGCAAGGAATGACCCCGACGGGCGCTAAAATTTATTGACCCATTGATGGGGATTGGCACACTGATTTATTCTGAAATCAACATCCCTCATCAATTTCACACTCATCATGAAAAATAAAACCTTCCCCAGCAAAATTCGTAAGTTTTTCGCAGCCTTTGCGGCGCTGCCTTTCCTCATGCAGCCATTGGCTGCCGACGACTGGCCGCACTGGTTGGGACCCAACGGCGACAACGTCGTGGCCGCAGACGAGAATTTCGATCCAAACCTGAACAATTGGGAAATAGCCTGGCAAAAAGAGGTGGGCTTAGGCTACTCCAGCGTTACTACCGCGAATGGGAAAGCCTTTACCATGGGTCATGACGGAAGCTCCACCGAGACCATTGTTTGTTTCGACGCTGCTACAGGGGAAAAAAATTGGGATTATGCTTATAAAGGAGCGCTCCTGCCGAGAATGCACGTGGGCGGACCCAATGCATCGGTTACCATCAGCGGAGGCATGGCATATGCCATCAGCAAGGACGGTCAAGTCTTCTGTCTGGATGCCAATGAGGGTACTAAAGTCTGGAGTATCAAGCTGACACATTTACTTAAAATGGAAGTACCCCAGTGGGGTTTTGGTAGTTCCCCGGTTGAATACGAGGGCGACATTCTCATCAGTGCGGGCAAAACGGTGGCCTTGGATAAGGGCACGGGCAAACCAAGCTGGATATCCAAGAAAGATCGAAGAGCTGGCTATGGCTCACCTGCCGTATTCTCCAAGAACGGGAAAGACTATATAGCGACCATGGATGCGGATGGATTGTCCATTCTGGATGCCTCGAATGGCGCTGAAATTGCCCGTTTCGGCCAAAAGGTTAAATACGACATGAACGCCACTACTCCCGCCGTTTTCGAAAAGGGGGAACAGATCTTTTTCTATACCAACTCCAATTCAGCAATGTTGGCATTTGACGGGAAAAAACTCACTGCCGAATGGGGGGACAGGAAACTCCAGAACGCATTGTCCGGATCGGTTTTGATTGGCAATGCCTTGTATGGACTAAATGGAAGTTACAAAAACGAGAAAACCAGTCTGTACTCCCGCAACATCAGAGACGGCAAGGCGAACTGGGTTGTGTCCAGGTACGGATATGCCTCGCTCATTGCGGTAGGAGACACCCTGGTCATTTTGACGGAGAACGGCGACCTGGTAACTGCCCCGGCAAACGCAAAGGAATATAAAGAGATTTCCCGCAAAAAATTGCTCGAGGCCATTTGTTGGACCAATCCTACCTACGGTGATGGGAAGATATTTGTTCGCAATGAGCACGGCGTGCTCATTTGCCTGACACCTGTTTGAGCGCTTGGTAGGATCTTCGCGGGGGTTAAACGGGGTTATTGAGGGGATAAATCTGCGGGAAAGGGGTCAGGCATTAATTTTCAACATGGGGACATGTCAAAAATCAACGACTGACCCCGACG
Organism: Opitutales bacterium; assembly: GCA_965250065.1. Classification (GTDB taxonomy): domain Bacteria; phylum Verrucomicrobiota; class Verrucomicrobiia; order Opitutales; family UBA2995; genus JAABVD01. The sequence goes on along the minus strand of OZ252288.1, from coordinate 1,821,653 downwards.
ATAAACGGTATGGATGAGCTATACCTCAATGGATGTGAGAGGTTGCGGTATGATTGCGCGCACGTTTGAGGGGTGTTGCTCAAATTGCTCGGCAAACCATTGGCGGGCATCTTCGTCGCCGTGGGTCAGCACCACGCTGCGCGGGTCGGACGACAGAGCGTATTCCATGAGTTCGTCCCGGTTAGCGTGTCCACTCAGATCGAACTTTCGGATACGAGCCTTCATGGGTAAGATGACGTCATAGGCTTCAAAGAAATAGTTTTCTCCCGGACGAGTTTCCAACAGTTTTCCGCCCGGTGTGTCCGGGTCGCAATATCCGACAAACAGAATGGAGTTGTGGTGAAAAGGCAGCAGGCTGGCGGCAACGCGGTAAGAGGGCGTATGCTCGACCATCATCCCGCTGCTGCAAATGTAGAGCCCGGGCTGAGCAACGCGTTTACCCGGCTTCAGTCGCTTCACCCGTTTAACCTTGAGTTCGCGTAATACTTTGGTGGTGAACGAACAAAGCTCGGTTCTTTTAGTAATTTTATCGATATACCGGGCCAATTCCATGCCCAAGCCAGATGAAAACACCGGTGTAATAGGGATGCGGCCTTTCAACCGCGCCTGATGTACAATATTGAGAATTTCCTGCATCCGGCCCAGTGCGAACACCGGGATCAAAACCGAACCTCCAACCGAGAGGGTGTTGCGGATCGTCTCCAGCAGATTTTCGATTTCCCGGTTGCGCGAATACCTCGAATCAACCGGCGTCGCTCCCCGGGTTGTTTCCAGGACCATGGTATCGATGTGACTGTTGGGAAAATGGGCTCCGGGGAGAATAGTTTGGGGGGCAAAGAGGACATCACCCGTGAAGAAGATCCTACGGCGCTTGTAAATTATCTCAACTCCCGCCGCTCCTACAACGTGGCCCGCGGCGAATAGGGTGACGCGGAGTTCTTCGCCTCGCTTTTGTAGAATTCTTGGCTTGCGGTAGGGCATTGAATGCACCTGGTGGGGAAGGCGATCCACCTCTTCGTGGGTGTAGAGTGGATACTCGGGTATGTAGTGCTCTTCCCGCTGTCTTTTCATGACGTTGACGGAGTTGTGGAGCATTCGATCGAAAAGAAATTCGCTGGGGATGCTCATGAGGACCTGAATATCCGGATTTTCACGCAGCAGCATGGGCAGTGCGCCCAGATGGTCCAGATGACAATGGGTAAGTATGGCCAGGTCGATGTGCCTGCCCTCGAGGAGGGAAAAATCGGGAATGGCCTTCAACCCGAGTAGTTTGGGATTAATACCGGTATCGATGACGAGGGTGAATGGGCCAATTTCGATCAGGTGGCAGTTGGCTCCCATACAACCGGCGGGATTTAAGTCCGTGTAGAGCATTTCTGTTTATTTATAGATCGGGTGGCAGGCTTAAATCCATGGGAGGTATACGCGTAAAAATTTTTCTTTGGTTTTCATCGACTCCATGGAAACTTCCAAAGGCGATAAGCCCCTGGTTGGTCAGATGAAAACTATTGTAGGAAAAGGATTCTCCCGGCGCCAGAGTCGGGGTCTTTCCGACGATTTTTTCGCCTTCAATGACTTTGATGGAACCATTTTTGTATTCGAGAATCCACTTTCGGCCCAGAAGCGTAATCGTGGAGGAAGAATTATTGGTGATGGTCAGGAAATAGATAAAGGCATGGGGGGAATCGGCCGGAAATTCTTCGGGTTTATGCTGGTAGACGAGTTGATCCAGATGTACGGAAAGACCGGGTAATTCTAAGGAGTCTGATCCCATGTATTCAATTAACTATCTGGTAGGTTTTACGAATGATTTTCCCAGGACTTTGGGCCTCACGCAGCGCTTTTACAACAGCTAACCCGGATATCTTACTACCGTGAGAGGGGACATTGGAAAAGGGTCTACCGAGGAGCTTGCTCCGACACCTCAACAAGCGCGGAGGAAGGGGTCAAACCTTAAATCTCGCATTGACATGCAAGATTGCAAGGAATGACCCCGAGGGGCGTCTCCGGTATTTCGGCGTTGTTATGAAAAGGAAATTTATCACACTCGGGAGCAATGAGTAAATTAGCGCTCCTTTCCGTATACGATAAAACTGGACTGGTTGAATTTGCCAAAGCTCTCACCGATGATCATGGATTTGAGCTGCTATCCACCGGTGGAAGCGCCCACACCTTGCGAGAAGCCGGAATGGCGGTTACCGACGTAAGCGTTTACACGGGATTTCCGGAAATGATGGAAGGGCGGGTGAAGACGCTTCATCCCAAGGTGCACGGTGGTTTATTATGCCGCAGAGATAAAGCCGGCGACCTGTCCCAAGCCAAAGAGAACGGAATCACCATGATCGACCTGGTAGCGGTAAATTTGTATCCATTTGAAAGGGTAACGGCGGATCCCGACTGCACCTTTGAGAACGCGATTGAAAATATCGATATCGGGGGTCCATCCATGTTGCGAAGCGCGGCCAAGAACCATGCCAGTGTAACCGTAGTTTGTGATCCGGCCGACTACGGGGAGGTGCTGAATCACCTGGCCGAAGAGGATGTGGAAAAACTGTCAAGCCTCCGCAAAAAACTGGCTCTCAAGGCCTACAACCGCACTTCGGCATACGATAAGGCCATTTCAGATTACCTGCTCAACCAGCAGGATGAACCGGATTTGGAAACGATTCGTGGTTATCCGCTACAGTGGGAAGTCAACTTGCCCAAGGTATGCAACCTGCGCTATGGGGAAAATCCGCATCAACAGGCTGCGCTGTATGGAAATTTCTTTGACATTTACCGACAACTCCAGGGCAAGGAACTCAGTTACAACAACTTGCTCGATATCAGTGCGGCCACCTACTTGATTGGCGAGTTCCAGGAACCAACGGTGTGCATCCTCAAACACACCAATCCCTGTGGAGTAGCCAGTGCTGGTACTCCACTGGAAGCCTGGCGCCGCGCTTTCGAAACGGACAAACAAGCGCCCTTTGGGGGCATCATTGTGGTTAACCGCACGGTGGAGGAAGACCTGGCTAAAGCCATTGGGAAAATCTTTTGCGAGGTGGTGATCGCGCCCCGGTTTTCGCAAGAAGCGCGGGCTCTGTTTGGCAAACGCAAGAACCTCCGACTGATGGTGGCGAGGAACGGAGTAGGGGCAGAAGCTCTGAGTGAAATTAAATCGGCAGTCGGTGGGGCATTGGTTCAGGATAAGGACCTGGTGAAAGCGAATGCGGCAGATTATAAGGTGGTTACCGATCGCCAGCCGACAAATGATGAATGGGAATCGTTACTTTTCGGTTGGCGCGTGGTTAAACATGTTAAGTCCAATGCAATCGTTTATGCTAAAGATAAGCGCACTTTGGGAGTCGGAGCCGGGCAGATGTCCCGGATCGACAGTTCCCAAATTGCAGTCTGGAAGGCGGGCGAGGCCGGCTTGGACCTCAACGGTTCAATTGTTGCCTCGGACGCATTTTTCCCCTTCGCCGATGGATTGCTCGCCGCCGCCGATGCCGGCGCTACAGCCGCAATTCAGCCCGGTGGGTCGGTGCGCGATAAAGAAGTCATCGAAGCAGCCAACCAACATGGCATGGCCATGGTATTCACTGGTGTGCGGCATTTTCGACACTAACCCGCATGTCTTGTAGGTCTTTCCGAGCGAATGCGACAGCCCCCCAATTTTCTACTGAAATCCGATTCCCCTATGAAAACTGCACTTAAATCCCGCTCCTGGCCCGCATATCTCACGAATCTTCTTGGTTTCCTGCTAGTTTTGGCTGGTTGTTATACCGTGCCTGAGACCGGCCGGACTTCGATTAATTTCATCGGCACCCATCACGAGCTATCCATGGGGATCAGTGAGTTTGAAAAAATCAAAAAAGAGTCACCAATTTCCCTGGATCCAACCCTGGTGGGACGCCTGCAGCGGGTTGGTTGGCGAATTTCTCAGGCGGTTGGGAACGACCTGCCAAGTGCAGATTGGGAATTTGTCTTATTTGACGAGCCGGACATCGTCAACGCCTTTGCTTTACCGGGCGGCAAAGTGGGCATTTATAGCGGCATCATGGAAATTGCCCAAACCGATGATGAGCTGGCCACGGTTGTCGCCCATGAAATTGCCCACGTGACCGCCCGCCATGGTTCGGAACGCACATCGCACGGAGTTTTGGCCGCTGTGTTTGGCAATATTCTAAACGAGGCACTGGAGGGAGACGACGACAGAGAAAAGTATCTCGCCGCTTATGGTTTGGGGACTACTTTTGCGGTGACCCTTCCTTTTTCCAGAAACCACGAACTGGAAGCCGACGAAATCGGTCTATTTTACGCAGCCAAAGCCGGTTACGATCCCAGGGCGGCAGTGGAGTTTTGGATGAAAATGAACCTGGTAAAGGACAAAGATAAATCCAATGTCTTCTTTTCCACTCATCCCTCCGATTACCAGCGGATTGACAAATTGGAGGCTTTAATGCCGCAAGCCGTGCCAATTTATGAACAAAACCGTAGTCGCCAAGAATGAGCCTCGATCCTGTTTCCATTCTAAAGGAGCTTGTGGCCTTTCCCAGCGTTTCCGCCGACTCACAGTTTAAGCAGGGTCTTTCCGATGCGTGGAGTTACCTGGAGGACAAACTGCAATCCATCGGTTTTACGGTCGAAGTTATTGAAACGCCGGTTCATCCAATACTGCTGGCCGAAAGGCTGGTAAATCCCGATGCCCCCAAAGTGGTCATTTATGGCCACTACGATGTTCAACCGCCCGATCCGTTAGATCTTTGGGAATCAGAACCATTTAAAGCCGAAGTGCGGGGAAACCGGATATACGGTAGGGGAGCAGCCGATAACAAGGGACCCGTTGCGGTCTACCTGGCGGCGCTGTCCGAATTGCTCGAAGAAGCGCCGGATTTTTCGCTTAACTTGGTTATTCTGCTGGAAGGTGAGGAAGAAATCGGGAGTCCGAGTTTGAAACCAGTCCTACAAAATTATGATGATCGGATTCGCGGGGATTTCGTGCTGGCCTGTGATACGGGAAGCCAGCGAGAGGACCAATTGACGGTTACGACGGGACTGAGGGGTATTACCTGCATCGAGGCCCGTTTAAAAGGGGCGGACCGGGATGTCCACTCTGGCATTTTCGGAGGTTCCATCCTAAACCCGATTCAGGCCCTGGCTGAAATTTGCACATCCTTACACCATCCCGACGGAACGGTGAATGTAGCCGGGTTTTATGACGAGGTGATTGAAGTCGACGACTGGGAACGCAATGAGATCTCCCGAATTGATCGAAGCCTGGAGGAGGAGAGGGTGTTTTTAGGGGTAAAGGATTTTTTTACACCACCCGGTTTCAGCGTTTTTGAGGCAATCCGGTTGGCGCCCACATTGGAATTCAACGGTTTGGGAGGCGGTTACCAGGGGGAAGGTTCTAAAACGGTGATTCCGAGCGAGGCCTTCGTAAAGATCAGTTGCCGCCTGGTTGCCAACCAGGATGCCCAACACATTCAAAGACAACTTATTCAAACCATCAGGGATCGATGTCCCCCGCAAATGGAGCTTGAAATTCTGACGGAACACAGTGGTAACCCCTACCTGGTTGTTCCGCCAGGCAAACCCAATACACCGAAAAACCTAAATAAATTTCTGGCTCAAGCATTTGAGATCACGGCAAACCGGTCTGAACGCTTGTTTGGAAGGGCTCCTCTTTTCCTGCGGGAAGGTGGGAGCATTCCCATTATTGGAGACATAAAGGAAGTTCTCGATATGGATACTTTGCTTATCGGCTTGTATCTGCCGGAGGACAACGCCCATGCGCCCAATGAAAGTTTCCATCTCGGCATGATGAGCAAAGGCACAAATCTTCTGAAGGATATTCTCAGATCGTTGGCTGAAGATTAAAAAAGCCTGTTTCGAGAACAGGTCCTTGGAAATATTGAGCTAATGTGCGGAATTATGGGTCAGGTCTGAAAAGAAATATTATTAAACAACGCTTCGCTTGATCCGGCTCGGCCGGAACAGGATCGCTGTCGCGAACAGGATGAATAGGGATGTTTAGCCACAAGAGGCACAAAATACACAAATAATTTTTCCTGTTGGAGCTCTGCTCCATCCTGTTGCCGTAGGCATCCAGCCGCGAAGCGGCGATGTTTTAAATTTTTCTCCCCAAATTATGAAACATGGATGAACAGGATGGACAGGGATTTTTAGGCACTACCGAGCCTGTAAAGGCGACATGATCACCAGAGAACAAAGGCTCAGAAGCCACAAAATGAGTTTTGAGTATTTTGTGCTGCATGTGGCCATTTTTACATGGATGAACCACGGATTACACGGATAGGCACGATGGGGGAAGGGGTCAAGCCTTGCATTTTGGCATGGCTGCAAAAATGCAAGGCATGACCCCGACGGTCCTTTGGTCGCTTGATCCGGCTTAGGGTATCAGAATAACATCGGCCCTGCGGTCGCGTTGCCTCCCCGCATCATCTGCGCTTTCGACCGCTTCGAGGTCGCCCTTTGAAAGCACTTCAATAGTCGCTGCAGCAACCCCCGATTCAACGAGGTAGGTCTTGACCGCGCTGGATCGGCGGTCGCCCAGGGCGAGATTGTATTCTGAGGTGCCGTGCCAATCGCAGTGACCTTCAACCAACACTTTTTGGCCGGGATTCTGAAGCAGATACTCGGCCGTTTCATCGAGAATGGACCTTTCCGATTCCCGGATATAGGAGCGATCGAAGTCAAAATAAATGGAGGAATGAACGTTCTGGTCACCGCCCCCGATAAAGGAAGCATCGCGAGCAGGAAGATCGCCCTCCGCTCCAAAATCACTCAGATTTTCACCACCTGCGGTATCGGTAGAATAGGCTGGAGGGACCGTACTGGTTTCAGGGCTAGGGCCGTCGCCCATGATGGTCATCTCAGGAGTAGGGCGGTTGGTCTTGGAACAACCCATCCAATAAATTGAAACTGCAATCAAGCTGAATATTGTAATAAATTTCTTCATCCCCATAACTTGGTAACTTTCAACTGTAAGCGTTTATCAAAGCTTGAGCTTCGGCAAGAATTTTTTGTTGGAACCTATAAATTATCAATCCATGACGTATGTCGGAAGGAATCTTGAAAAAGGTGTAGACAAACCTGCACCGGTTTTGCAACTAAGATTTCAGGGTTCTTAAAATTCAATGGTTTTTTTGATCGATAATGGCTCCATCCAGGCCGCAGCTTACAAAAATCTCAAAGGTCTTGCCGGGAAACTTTCCCAGCGGATCGGTGAAACCGTAATTGCCGCACCACTTCTTCACGCCAATAAGATTCCCCAAGAACAACTCGGGGGAAAAAAAGCTGAAATATTGGAGACCCTTTTGCAAAAAGCCTATTTGAAAGACGATAGAGAATGGTGCTTGTTACCTTTATTTTTTGGACCATCCGGAGCTATTCGCGATTATCTTCCCCGGCGTTTGCGTATACTGGCGAAATCGCATCCCCAATTTATCTGTAAGATTTTGAATCCACTTTATTGCAGTGATTCGAATGGGGGCCCTGAATTGGTTGAGATCCTCTGTGAATTGACGGAGTCCGTCATAGAGAAGCATGAACTGCAAAATCCCGCTGTAATTCTGGTAGATCACGGAAGCCCAAGAAAGGAAGTAACCGATGTTCGCAATGCTTTGGCTAAACGGCTAGCCGAAGCTTTAGACGGAAAAGCCAAATTCATAATACCGGCATCGATGGAGAGAAGGGCGAACCCCGCATATGATTTTAATGAACCGCTATTAGAACGGGCTCTGGGCGAAAAATTAGTCAGAGAAGGTGATGTAGTGATCGCTCAAATGTTTATCAGCCCAGGGCGCCATGCAGGTCCGCACGGTGATATTCAACAAATTTGCACAGAAGTGGAAAAACAGCATGCGAAATTAAAAACGTATCGAACTGAATTGGTCGGCAGTCACCCCAAATTAATTGACTTGCTGGAGAATCGATGGAGAGAGTCCTTTGAAGTACCCGGGAAGGTTTATTGATGGTAGGCCGGCGGGGACTTGAACCCCGAACCAAGTGCTTAAAAGGCACCTGCTCTACCGATTGAGCTACCGGCCCATAGATTTACCTAATTTGGTATAAAGGGGGAAAGCAGGGAAAAAACGCCCCAAATCCTAGGGTGTCAACGTCAATCTGGGAATCGGCCGCAAGCCCGCATATCTCACGTACCGAGCGAATGCGACAGCCCCCCAATCTTCTACTGTGCTCCGAAATATCGGCATTGGAGCGGACTTGAGGCCGGGAAGGGGTCAAACCTGAATGTCACTTAGTTAAGCGCGTTTGTAGAGGAATATAGTATGGGCGCCAGCCGGGGTCATGCCGTAGAAAAGTGATGCCTTGCGGGGTCAGCCGTTGATTTTTGACATGTCCCATGTCGAAAATAAATGCCTGACCCCTTTGCGCCCGGGCTGTAGAAAGGGGTCAAACCTTACATCCTGCATTGACATGCACGATGTCAAGGAATGACCCCGACGGAGCACTTCATACACTTTCACAAGACGACTGACCCTGTAAGGCATAACTTTTTACGTCTTGACCCCTTCCTTCTCCGTTCCAGAAGTCGCTTAACTAAGTGACATTCGGGTCAAGCCTTGCATTTTGGCATGGCTGCAAAAATGCAAGGCATGACCCCGAGGATATTTTTTGAACGTTCTGTTTCGATATAATTCAAACTTAGTAGAGCATATCTCTCCTGTAATTGAACCAAACCAGTAACTTTTCACCGTCAATCGGGTATTAATTGATAAATCGTAGAACATTCCGAGGCGCGCCCTTTCAATGCGGATGGAACAAATCCACAATATTCATTTCAAACCTCAATAATAGTTATGGCCAATAAAGCCCGAGAAGTAGCAATCGACCGCATGCTGGTGGATCGATTCAAGAATGGCGACCAAGACGCATTCACAGAAATCGTATCACGCTACTGGGATCGAATCTATTCTCGTGTTCTGCATCTCCTTAAAAATAAACAAGATGCAGAAGAAGTAACCCAAGATGCCTTTGTCCGCGCCCACCGCGGATTGGAAAATTTTCGTGGAGACAGCGCGTTCTCCACCTGGCTGTTTCAAATAGCCACCAACCTTGCTCACAACAAATACTGGTACTGGTTCCGCAGAAAACGAGGAGAATCCATCTCTTTGGAACAAAGTTTATCCGAAGAGGGCGATTTCTGTTTGATCGACATTTGCCCAGTGGAGGGACAGACGCCCAGTGAGGCAACTATCACGCAGGAATTCGTAGACAAAGTAGCTGAAAACATGAAAAATCTCACGGAAAAGCATCATGAAATTCTAGTAATGCGGAACGTGAAAAATTTGTCCTACGATGATATTTCCAAGGAACTCGATTTATCCATCGGTACGGTGAAAAGCCGCATAGCTCGTGCCCGCATGAGTTTGCGCAAAAAAATGGGTAAAGACTTTCAATGACAGACGACGTTTTTGAAGACCTGGTAAACCTCTATCTCGACAAGGAAATTACATCGACCCAACTCAGTATCCTGCGGGGAGAGTTGGAACGCAATCCCCATCGCCGGAAAGTCTTCGAAAGCTACTGTCGCATGCATCAGGCCACGCATTTTGCGGCCCTGAGCCAATGCCCAGTCATTCCCACCCTGAGCAAGTCGATCGCCCGCAATCCCCATTTTTGGGGCTTTTTTATGGGCAAACCCGCCTGGATTGGGGCAATTTTAATCATGGTGGTGGCCTCCTTTTATGCCCTCTACCCCGGAAGTCCCTCTGGCTCCACTCGCATGGCGGAAACCCGGGAAGAATCCCCGGAGAAATTCGACCGTTTCTATGCCCGGTCCCAAGCCACTCTCGAACAACCGCCCCTCCAGTTTTTCAGAACTCTGAAAACACAAAGTCAACCCCATCAGAACTGGGCTTATGTACAGGAGTTGCGTCATCTTCGTGCTTTTCCTGAGTTCCATTCTTCCAGTCAACCGGAAGGTTTTGAATGGGTGGCCGATCCCGATGGTTCAATAATAGAACTGGAGCAGGGGAGTGATTTCGATTTTGAATACTCCAGTTACGAGTTCAAGCGCTGATAAGTTAGAGCCTATCCCAGAAACCGGGATTTGAAACTTCATTTCGAACCATCGTAGGAGCGGCTTTACGCCGCGATCCCACGAAACAGCCTCGAAGCAATCGCGGCGTAAAGCCGCTCCTACAACTTAAAACCATTACTCTAGCCCGCATTTCTCACAATCTTCGTTCGCTCGCTACGAATTGGGTGATGTCGCGTTCGCCCGGTAGTGGGAGGCGGGGAAGGGGTCAAGCCTTGCATTTTGGCATGGCTGCCAAAATGCAAGGCTTGACCCCGGGGTGAATCTCTATCCGGTCAACGCGGTCTTTATGATTTTCTCCAAACTCGCTTGAGGTCCCAGTTTTTCGATCGCGCGACTTACAGCTTTGTCAGCTTCCACAGCTTTGTAGCCCAGCGCTCCCAGCGCTGAAATGGCATCCTGAAAATTGCTCGAGTCCCCCGAGGTGGCGCCACTGCCATCCATACCACCAACCGCCGCAATTGGGGTAGGGGAGGGGATTGCGGATTTCATCTTGTCCCGAAGCTCGATGATGATACGTTCGGCCGTCTTTTTTCCAATTCCCGGGCATTGGGCCAGTAACTTGGAATCTCCGGTGGCGATGGCGCCCTGCAGCAAACGAACACTCAATTTGCTGAAAAGCGTGAGCGCCAATTTGGGTCCGACTCCGGAGACCTTTTCAACGAGCAATTTAAAGAACTCGCGATCGCCACGGTTCAGAAATCCATAGAGGGTATGCGAATCATCGCGGTATACGGGATAGATAAACAATTTGGTTTCATTCCCACTAGGAGGCAATTTTTCGGAAGTTTTAATGGGAATATTGACCTCATATCCCACGCCGCCCACATCAATCACCACTTGCAGCAAATGACTTTCAAGAATCGTACCTTTTAACGAGGCAATCATTCTTCTTCCAATCCCAGAAAGTTCTGCATGTCATACAATCCGGGTGGTTGATTAACTAGCCATTCAGCTGCATGGATTGCTCCACGGGCAAATATCATGCGGTCTGTGGCGCGATGGGTTAGTTCGAGGCGCTCACCCTGGCCAGAAAATACAACCATATGATCGCCCACGGCGTCGCCACCGCGCAAAGCATGAACTCCGATTTCGCGATCGGTTCTTTCACCAATTATTCCTTTTCGGCCATGTACCAAACCATGACTGCTCCTATGCGAAGCCGCCTGGATTCTCCGAACTAATTCTGCCGCGCTACCACTGGGGGCATCTTGCTTGAACCGATGGTGCAATTCAACCAATTCCACGTCGTAGTCGTTGGGCAGAATCTCCGACGCCTTTTGCGTAAGGAAAAACAACAAGTTGACTCCGAGTGAATAATTGCCGGTCCACATGGCTGCGACCGGTTTAATTAACTCGAGAATCTCCCGTCTCTCCTCTTGGGAGTGACCGGTGGTCCCGATGATGAGTGGAACGCCATTTTCTCCGGCACAGCGTGCCAATTCCCGGGTGGCCGAATGATGGCTGAAGTCGATAGCCAGATTTACCCCTTCAAAATGGTCAGCTACCCGGTCGCCCAAGTCCACTCCTGCAGCAACCCGGTGGCCGCGTTCACCAGCAGCCGCTTTGATGGCATTTCCCATGCGTCCGAGGGCGCCCTGTAAGAGGATATTCAATTTCATGATGCCAGCTTTTGGTTAAGCGTTTCCACCGTCGACCCGACCAGGGCCTTGTTTTCTTCAAGCATGGAGCACAAAGGCCTCCGGACATCATCTGTCGCTATAATACCGGATTGCTTCATGGCCCATTTCACCGGAACCGGATTGGGTTCTACAAACAGGTTTACGAACAGTGGATGAAACGCTTCATTGAGATCCGTGGCGGTGGCATAGTCGTTGTGCAGGGCGGCGGAAACCATGGCGACAACTTCCCCGGGATAAAGATTCGAGGCCACTGAAATTACCCCTTTCCCCCCGACAGAGATGAAGGGCAGGGTCAGGCTGTCATCTCCACTTAAAATCGTCATTTCATCGCCCAACGCCGTGCGAATCTTTGAAACGCGGTCACAAGAACCGCCCGATTCCTTAATCGCATTAATGTGTGGATACTTGTTTCTGAGTCGAACCAGCGTATGGACTTCAATCTCGATCACACATCGAGAGGGTATGGAATAAAGAACAATCGGCTTGTCCGTCTGCTCGGCGACGGCGGAAAAATGTTGGAATAATCCTTCCTGACTGGGTTTGTTGTAGTAGGGAGTTACATGAAGCATGGCATCGGCGCCAAGCGCGTGCGCCTTTTGGGTTAACCACACGGCTTCCCGTGTAGAATTTGACCCTGCCCCGGCAATGACCGGCAGGCGGCCTGAAGCTTTATGTACCACAGCTTCAATAACTTGCAAATGTTCCTCGTGACTAAGGGTAGGGGATTCTCCCGTGGTTCCAACCGGCACCAGACCCTGTACACCGCGGTCAATCTGCCATTCGGTGAATGATTGCAGGGAGTCCCAGTCTATCTGCCCTTCCCTGAAGGGTGTAACCATAGCAGTATGGACTCCGCAAAGACTTGGGCTGTTCATATAACTCTTCTTCTGTTCAGATCCGCAGAGGATTGAGTTTCGTGGAAAAAGCAAGAGTTTGTTGTTAAATCCATCCCGAAATCAAGCTTCTTAACCCGGACATCTAACTACCAAGCGATGCGACATCTCCTTAATCTTCACCAGCGCTTCGGAATTTGGGCTAGCCCCGATCATCATCTACTTTTTTATTGCCCGAGCTGGGCAATTCTGATGGCTGATGGGCAATATGTCAATTGGACTACTCTTTTCAGGACAAGGCGCTCAACGGGTGGGAATGGGCCGCTCGCTTTTTGAAAACAGCCATGCGGCCCGCCGGCTTTACCAAATTGCCAACGAGGTGTTGGGCTATGATTTTGCTAAAATCTGCTTTGAGGGACCCCAAGAAGAGTTGACCAGAACCAATGTCTGTCAGCCCGCTCTGTATGTTCACGGACTAGCGGCGTTTACGGTGTGGAAGGAAGTTGGCGGTGAGGAATCCGCCATTCTGGCCATGGGATTGAGCCTGGGTGAACTCACCGCTCTGGCCGTCGCGAATGTGTATGATTTTGAGGTGGGTTTGAGAATTGTGGCCGAACGGGGTCGGCTCATGCAGGTGGCTTGTGATCAAACCGATGGAACTATGGCCAGTGTGCTTGGGGGTGAGCGGGATGCGGTTTCAAAATTGGCCGCAGAATTCGAGGTATACATGGCAAACCTGAATTGTCCCGGGCAGATTGTAATCTCCGGAGCTTCGGCCAACATCCAAAAAGCGCTCGATGCGGGAAGGGCTAGAGGGTTTAAGCGCATCCTTCCCTTGGCGGTGGCAGGCGCCTACCACAGTCGGCTAATGGAACCGGCACGGGCAGAATTTGAGAGTTTCCTGGAAGACATCGATTTTCGCGTGCCGCAAATTCCGGTTTATTCCAATGTCGATTCCTCCGCAACTCAAGATCCCGCGGTCATCAAAGAAAAGCTGGTTAAACAGATCGTTTCACCCGTTTTATGGGAAGATTGCATGCTGGCTGCCAAAGAAGCGGGAGTCATGCAGTTTCGCGAGTGTGGAGTAGGGGGGGTGCTGAAAGGTCTGGCCAGAAGAATCGACCCCGATTTGGCAGTGATTTCACTGGAGGAATTTGCAGATTTTAATCGAACCTCTTAGCCTGCTTCTTCAAATTGGAAGCTCGCTTGCAATTGGAAGATCGGCTCTTTATCCTGAAAATCCTTGCTTAGGCTGGCAAATTCCATCCAATTTCCCCCTTTTACTGGCAGGTGATTGCGGCTTCAGGATCGGCGCAATCCAGCCAAATATTTATGGATAAGATATCCCAGATTCGCAATTTCTGTATCATCGCCCACGTGGATCATGGCAAAACGACCTTGTCGGACCGCCTCCTGGAGTGCACCAAAACAGTCGTGGCGCGGGAAATGAAGGACCAGATGCTGGATTCCATGGATCTGGAACGTGAGCGGGGGATAACCATAAAATCTCATCCGGTCACCATGTTATACCGAGCCAAGGATGGTTTGGAATATCGCTTCAATCTCATCGATACTCCAGGTCACGTGGACTTTTCCTATGAGGTTTCGCGCAGCCTCGCCGCCGCGGAAGGCGCCTTGTTGCTCATTGATGCAGCCCAGGGAGTCGAGGCTCAAACCGTGGCCAATACCCACCTGGCAATATCCCAGGACCTGGCCATTATCCCGGTCATAAACAAAATAGACCTGTCCAGCGCCAACCTGGAACTCTGCTCCCGTCAATTGGAAGAGATTCTGGCAATTCCGGCCGAGGAAGCAGTCCTGGCCAGTGGGAAAGATGGCATCGGAATTGAGGAAATCCTCGAAGCCGTTGTGGAACGGGTGCCACATCCCCGCCTGTCAGAATATCCCGCCACGCGAGTACTCATTTTTGATTCGGTATACGACTCCTACAAGGGGGTCATCTGTTACGTACGCATATTTTCGGGATCCCTTAAACGGGGTGACAGCATTGTCCTTTTGAGCGATGATCTGAAAACCGAAGTCAAGGAAGTCGGTATTTTTACGCCGTCCATGAAAGCGGTCAACGAACTTTCTGCCGGCAATTCGGGTTACGTGGTTACCAATATCAAGGCGGTAGCCGACATCAAAATTGGCGATACCATTACCCATACCAAACAACCGGCCCAGGAGATGCTTCCCGGTTACAAAGAGGTAAGACCGATGGTTTTCAGTGGCATTTACCCCTTGGACACCTCGGATTATCAGAAGCTGAAGGCCAGCATGGGAAAGCTGAGGCACAACGATGCGGCATTTACGTTTCAGGCGGAGAGTTCCGTCGCTTTGGGGTTTGGTTTTCGCTGCGGTTTCCTTGGCCTTTTGCACATGGAAATTATCCAGGAACGAATCCGACGGGAATATGATATCGACATTATTGCCACCTACCCAAGTGTGGTATACAAGCTGAAAACTACGGACAACAATTTCTTGGTAGTCGATAACCCGGTTAATCTGCCCGATCCGGAGATTATTGAATATATTGAAGAGCCAACCATTAAAGCCATTATTCATATGCCCAGTGAGAATATTGGCGATCTGCTGGCATTGGTTATGGAAAAACGGGGGTTGTGCGAAGACATAGAGACTCTGGACGAGAACCGGGTCATGCTGACATGCCGGTTACCGCTCAATGAAGTGCTGGTCGATTTTAACGATAGACTGAAAAGTATCACCCGGGGATACGGATCAATGGATTATGAGTTGGCCGACTACCAGAAATCGAAATTGGTTAAACTCGACCTCCTGGTGCACGGCGAGCCAGTAGACGCGTTTTCTTCCATCGTCCACGCGGATAAAGCCGAAAGGAAGGGTAGGGAACTATGTAAGAAATTAAAGGACATTCTTCCCCGGCAAATGTTTAAGATACCGCTCCAGGCCACTGTAGGCGGGAAAGTGATTGCCCGAGAAACTCTCAGCGCCTACCGCAAGGATGTTACGGCAAAGTGTTACGGCGGAGATATCACGCGAAAGAGAAAACTTTTGGAAAAACAAAAGGAGGGGAAGAAGCGCATGAAACAAGTAGGAAAAGTTTCCATTCCTCAGGAAGCTTTCATCGACATTTTGAAAAGCAACAATTGACCTCAGAACGAGTCTTGAATTTAAGCTCTACGAGTTAAAATGCTCTATACTAATCCCTAGCACTATTTCTACCTTTGTTATCTATATTTAAGAAGAACCACCATAAGAAACTGCGTGAACAGGCAGGAAACTGGCTGAGATTGGCTGAGAAAATTTACCATTTTCGTCGCGATCAGATTTCTAAGGACGATCTCCGGGAACTCAAAGAAACTTCCGGTGTGTTGAACAAGGCCCTACATGAAAAGGGCAAGGAAGATTGGGGAAAAGTGCGATTGGCTTCCGAGGAATTGGAAACCGTTTTGAAGCAGATTGGAGGAAGTTTTTACCCTCAGAAATTCTGGGCGGAAAACGCAGAAATGTTTCTCGTTGCCGCCATAGTGGCTCTGGCTATTCGAACCTTTTTTCTGCAACCCTTCAAGATACCCACCAACTCCATGTATCCCACTTTTAATGGAATGACCCATGAGGTATTTGAAAAGGGGACTGATCCGGGAAAAATTTCCAGAATCTTTCGATTTCTGGTCTGGGGAGCAGTAAGACGGGAAGTTTTAGCAGAGGATTCAGGTGAACTAATAATACCCTTGGCGGGTGGTTCAGGAGATTTGGTGGGACAAAGGGTACCTGGAAGGAAGTGGCTCGTATTTCCCACCACAAATGTGCAATTCAGCCTTATGGTGGGCCGCCGGCCGGTTCATTTTAAGGTGCCAGGCGAATTTAACCCCAGTGAAGTGTTTAAAGAGGCTTTTTTCCCCGACGAACCAGGGGATTGGTCGGAAATGGTCCGGAGGTTCAACCGGGAGGGTAAAATCCAATACGATGGCCGCTTTGGGTATGTAAAAACGGGCAAACAATTCAGGGCGGGAGACCCGGTGTTGTCATTCGACATCCTGACCGGAGACGCACTGTTTGTAGATCGCATATCTTACCATTTTGTTCGCCCGGAAGTGGGAGATGCCATCGTGTTTAAAACGGAAAACATCCCATCCACCAACGACAACAAATACTACATCAAACGCCTGGTTGGCGTCCCCGGAGACGAGCTTCAAGTAAAAGCCCCAAAACTTTATAGAAACGGAGCGCTTATAACCGGCGCAAAAGCATTTGCCAGGAACGCTGCCAGGGAAGGCAATTATGCCGGTTATTCATATAAAACGCTTACCAACAGAGATTATCTCAACAATCCAGATGCTAAAGTAACCATTCCCGATAATAATTATTTTGCCATGGGTGACAATTCGCCGCGCAGCTCGGATAGCCGGAAATGGGGCTTTGTCCCCAAAAAAGAAATGGTGGGAAGGGCACTTTTGATTTACTATCCCTTCACGCGTCGTTGGGGATTTGCCAAATAAGTCCGTCTACTCAATTTTAGTAGTAGCCCGCAAAATTAACTCCTCCAGCCATAAAACGCACAAGATATATTATGTCTAATATTTTAATTACGTTAAAATAGTCCTCTCAAAGCGAACGCCCCTTCCCTGCTCCTGCTCCTGCTCCTGGTATTGATATTTTTCTGAAACCCGTCGAAGGTGATGATGCCATTTTGACACTCCAGAACTCTTTTGAAGAAACTTCCTTTATTTAATTGGCTCACTGATCGCGGAGCTGGGGTTCTGTTACATCCCACCTGTTTTCCGGGTGACCAGGGAATAGGTACCCTCGATTATTCCGCGCGATCTTTTATCGATTTCCTCGAAAAGTGCAATTTTGGCTACTGGCAGGTCTGCCCTCTCGGACCGACGGGTTTCGGTGATTCTCCCTACCAGACTTTTTCTGTTTTCGCGGGGAATCCCTACCTGATCGATTTACGCCAGTTAACCGCATTGGGGCTGCTTCATGAACAGGATTTGGAGCCATTTCGCTTCTTGCCCGGCAGCAAAACCGATTTTGGCATGCTCTACGAACAAAAATGGCCCGTGTTGTATAAGTCTTTCCTATCGTTTAAAAAAACGCCAGAGCGTTGGGAAGACCTCGAACGGTCCTTTCGCCAATTTGTTAAGGTTAACGAGAAATGGCTGGAACCGTATGGTCTTTTCATGGCACTGAAGCAAAAATTCGAGGGTCGGAGCTGGCTGGATTGGCCGGACCAATTTCGCAACTATTCCAAATTATCGACTCACGATCTCGATACAGAGACCCTCCTGCTTTGTCAGGCCCACAAATTCTATCAGTTCCTATTTTTCCAGCAGTGGAACGCTCTCAAAGCGTATGCCGACAAAAAGGGCATCAGGGTTATCGGAGACATCCCTATTTTTGCGGCCTTGGACAGTGTGGACGCCTGGTCTTGTCCGGAATTCTTTCAAATCGATCTCAAAAGGTTTCGTCCCAAAGCATTTGCCGGTGTACCTCCTGATTATTTTGCTGAAGACGGGCAATTCTGGGGAAATCCCCTCTACAATTGGAGTCAGTTGGAAAAAAATGGATACCGCTGGTGGCTGGACCGACTTGCAATGGCTTTTAACCTTTATGATATCGTAAGAATCGATCATTTCAGAGGCTTTGAAGCCTACTGGTCTATTGCGGCCGGCGCTGAGAAAGCCTCGCAAGGCATGTGGATGAAGGGGCCTGGACTCCCCTTTTTCGAGGCGGTCAAAGATTCTTTTCCCGCGGCTAAAATCATCGCGGAGGACCTGGGACTGATAACTCCGGAAGTTACAAAACTACGGGAGGATACCGGCTTGCCGGCAATAGCGGTGCTTCAATTTGCATTTGGAGGCCGCAATGACAATTTCTACCTGCCCCATAATTTAAAACCCAATTCAGTAGTGTATTCGGGGACCCATGACAACGATACTTCAGTTGGCTGGTATAACACCGCCTCAGAGTCGACCAAGGACCACCTAAGACGCTACCTTGAAATACCCGGAGATGCCATCAGTTGGGATTTGATCCGCGCGGCATACCGTTCGGTATCCAAATTGGCCGTCTTTCCCTTGCAGGACTTGATGAGCCTTGGAAGTGAAGCGCGCATGAACATGCCGGGCCATGCTCTAGGCAATTGGCAGTGGCGGTACCAAACCTGGCAATTGGAAAAACTAACCCGGGAAAGTTCCATTTATTTGAAAAAACTGGCCCATCTATACCGGAGAATCCCCGCCAAGGAAAAAGTTTAACCGCTCTCTAAAACAAAAAGGCTCTGATCATGGGTATCAGCTCTCTTCCCGCATCTTCCAGGAGGTAGTGGCCGGCATCCGGAAACTCCCCTACCTGTGCACTGGGGTAAATTTCCGTCCATTTCTTCAGAAACACTTCATCAAAGCAAAAGTCCCTCAGGCCCCACCCTATCAGGATATCCCGGTTTTTAAACTGTTGCAGTGAGGTTTCTATTTCGCGCAGCAAATTAAAAGTGCCCCCCTTTTTTACGGTTGGAATATCCTGGATGAACCGCGATACGGCTATCCGATTCTTCCAGCTATCATAAGGGAAAATGTAGCCTTGTTTAACGATTTTATTCATGGGATTCGCTACCGCCATGGTTAAGGCGGAGAGGGCAAAGCCGTTCAATCCGCGAACCACTAATTCGCCAATTAGAGGTAGCCGGCAAAAGGCAATCCGCTTGGGCAGACGATCCATCCAAAAGGCTGCGGTGTTCAGGATGATCAGTTTGCGGATTTTTTGCGGCATTAATCGCGCCAGGCCCATCCCTATCGCTCCACCCCAGTCGTGGAGGATGAGATCAAATGAATCCAGCCCCAGATGTTTTACCCAGGATTCGGCATTTTTAATATGCCTTTCCAAGCCGTAGGGGTAGCGCTGCGGTTTATCCGATAAACCACATCCCATGTGATCCAAGGCCAAACACCGGAAATCTGAGGACAGTTCTTTTATGACATTGCGATAGAGAAACGACCAGGTAGGGTTGCCATGCAGCATTACCACCGCCCTGCCCTCCCCCGCCACGACATAATGCAATTTGTAGTTGCCTGACCAATACCATGACGGCTCCCATGGATATTCGGATTTGAGGTGAACGGGGATATGCACCGCTTAAAATTGCATGGCCAGCATGAGACAACTCAGTCCGCTGCCAATCCCCATTAGTGACACCCGGTGTCCGGGATGGATAAAGTTTTCTTCCATGGCCCGGGCCAGAGTAAGTGGACAGGAAACCGAACCCACATTACCCCAATGGGGAAAGGTAATAAAATCCCGTTCCAGCTCCAGCCCCAGTGTTTCAAATAGTTGCCGGCGGTGGGCCGAACCCACCTGGTGACAAACATACCGGTCAATTTCGGAAGGCTGCAAACCCGACTCTCTCAAAAATGCCTCCCAAGTAACCCGGGCCAGTTTTATCCCGGCCTTCAACAATTCCTCCGAATCGGTCAGCATGCGAAGATCTCCCCCCCCGTTGCTACCTCCCTGGCAAAGAAGATTACTGGCAGAATCCGTCCTGGCGGTTGCACATTTCAACCTGGGCGCCTCCGGCGCCAAAAGGCTGTGGCACAAAACCGCGGCAACTCCACCACCTCCAATCGTGAGATTGGCAAAATAAGGCTTTACGGATTTTCGGGTTTGTTCCGGCTTAAGTAGTTCATCTAAGGTCCATTGCATCAAAGACTTACCGTTTTCACCCGCACATATTAACGCCCGTTTTATTTGCCCGCATTCGATAAGGCTTCCCACCAAAGTGATCGTATTGAGAAATCCCAGGCAGGCGTTGGAGAGGTCCCATATTTGCGCGCTGGGACTCAATTTGAGCAATCCGTGTATATAGGACGCCGTGGCCGGTTCGAGTCTGTCGCGGCAAACCGCCGCATGGGCCAAAAGATCAATTTCATCCGGGTGAAACCGGCTGATTTTCAGGACTTTGCTGCCCGCGTTGGCGCTTATCTCCGAAGGGAGCGTGTCCAATGGATAAAAGCGTCGTTCCTTGATTCCGGTCATGAGTTCCAGCCGACCTTTGGGCAAATGAAGCCGCTCATAGGTATCGTGCAAAGCCTCTTCTATTGCGTCGGACGATAGAATCTCCGGAGGGGTGTCGTAGGCAATGGATTCGAGGGCAACGCTGCTGAATTTCATTTGCCTTATCTTGGTTTTTGTTCGGGTCGCATCGTCAATCGGACCACTTCCTCGTCAAAGTAATTGCAAGCCATTCCCGCATCTACTCTCAGGCTGCCACCGTTGATGCCACTTGAACGTGTACTTAGTAAAAAGACCGCAGCATTGGCTACCTCCTGGGTTTGCACAGCTTTTCCCCGAAAGGTAATTTTTTCAGAATACAAATAACTCTCCAGGTAGCCGGGAATTCCCGCCGATGCACTGGTTTTCAGCAGACTGGGGCTCACGGTATTGAACCGTATATCTGAATCCTCACTAAACGACTTGGCCAGATAGCGCATGGTCCCATCCAATGCGGCCTTTATGGGAGACATGTAGCCGTAATTTTCCGCTGTGACCTGGTGAGATGAAATGCCAATGGCCACGATCGAAGCGTCATTGGCAAGGTGGGGTTTGAAAGCCCGCGCCACCTCGACAATGCTAAAGCATGAGATCTGCGTGGCCTGCAGGAAATCCTCCCGTTTGGTTTCATGGAATGGCCTTAACCCCTCACTGTAGTTGGCAAAGGCAATGGAATGGACGATTCCATGAATGGTGGCGAATTCAGCCGATACTTCCCCGGCCAGTCTCTCGATTTCCCCCGCTCGCTCAACGTCGCAAATTAAAACAGTCCTGCCCTCCAGTAAATTTTGCAGGCTCTCCCTGCGGGCTTGCGATCGCACACTGTAAACCACCCTAGCGCCCTCCTCCTCCAAGGTCCTGGCAATATGGAAAGCCACGCTTTTCCGGTTGGCCACTCCCATGACCAGGAATATTTTGTTTTCAAGATCCAAGAAACTCATTTTCAACCGCCGAGACAATTATTCTTCTTTGAGAGCCAGCGTGTATTCGATTTGCAAGGATCGTTTCTCACCAATTCTAACCACGCCGTTGCACATAAAAAACATCCCAGCCTTTTGCTGGATTCCCACATCGATAGTCAGCAGGTCTCCCGGTTTAACCACTTCGCGAAAACGGGCATTGACTATGCGCCCCAAAACGGGCGTCACCGTTTTACCGGAATTGGCACTGGCAAATTTTTGCTGCAGAAAAACCGCCGCACTTTGAAATACCGCTTCACAAATGATTACACCCGGCATGATCGGGTTTCCCGGATAGTGGCCCTGAAAAAATTCGAAATCCTTCCGCACCTTTAATTGTGTCGTCGCCCCGTTCTCCCTCACTTCCAAAACTTTATCGACAAACAGAAATGGTGGACGGTGAGGAATAGCCCTAAGTACTTCTTCAGCGGCCGGCATCACACGGTAACGGCTTTAAGGTTGGGCTCCTTGGCGGAATAAAGGAAATTATCGATTTTATTGGCGGTTATGATGCCATAATTGATCGCCCCTAACCATCCCGACATAATGAGTCCCACCGAACCCGCGTGATGCAGGCCGGCAATTTGTTTGGGCAGTTCCACCGAAACGGGTAGTCCTTCAAATTTTGTGCCAAAGCTGGTTCCCAATGGATGGCGTGTATAACTTTCCACCGTCTTGGGAGTAGCCGCTTCAAGGTGGCTGATTTTGTTTCGAACATCCGGGATAAATTTTTCAAGGGCAGTTACCGATTCGTCAATGAGCCGTTGTTTGTGCCGCAGATACTCCTCTTCGCTCAAATCATCCCAGTCACCGTATGTTCCATTGATGGACGCCACAATGGTTGTGCGACCCAATTCCGGCCTGGTATCCGGGTAATAAATCGAAAATGTGCGGCTCGTCGTATGTAAATCGACCAATTCGTCACTACTAAATTTCTCTGCTTCCGAACAAAACAATAGGTCCCCAATATCCGGAATCGTTTCACCCGATTTTATGCCAATGTATACCTGGCATGAACTACTGCTGATCCTTACGGGATTGACCTTCCTCAAAAATGGCCGGCTAAAATGTTCCTCCCCGACCAATCCCTTGATGGTGCCAATCACATTTGCATTGGAGAGAACGGCCCTGGCTTTAATAAATCGCGGCGACTCACTTTTCCTGGAGCGTGCTATAACTCCGGCCACGTGTTTATTGGCCCCATTTGCTTCTACCTGAATTTTTTCCACCAAAACATTTTTTCGAAGATCGACTCCGTTTTTTTTCATCTCTGTCACCATCATCCCGATAAGGACATCCGTGCCGCATTTGAAGGTGAAGACCCCTTTGCTCATGAAGTTGGAAAATACAATTCCGTAGGTGATTGCCGGATCGTAGAGCGTGGATCCGTTGGCGTAGGTAATCGGTTCCATGAGAAGCCGGTGAACATCTGTCCGGCCGGGAAAAAATTCTTCAAATAATTCACCGGTGGTTCGGTCATCCTTATCGAAGAATTCCATGCCGTGCAGATGATCGTAAAAAGCTTCCACTCGCCTGAGGTCGAGGCCGAAATAGTTGACCAGCTTGTCGGTAAAGTCCACCCGATCAAACGAAGTCCAAAAATCGAACTGCGGATTAACGAACCGGATATGCTTTAATTGCACGACCATATCCGCAATTTCGGAAGTCCAGTATTTACGGCAGGACTTTTTCATCCCGAAAGGAAAGCCGTGCAGGGATATATCAAATATGTGCCGGCCAGGGCGCCTGAACCATGTAGCCAAGCCGCCAAATTGATAATGGTGTTCCAACAGCAGCACCTTATGACCGTTTTTGGCCAGGTAGTTTGCGCCCGAGAGTCCCCCTAGCCCGCTTCCAACCACGATCACGTCGTACTCGTCGGCAGCGCCTTCTAACCAGTCTTTAGCCATATCGGGTACGATTCATTCAATAAAACCTTTAGCCCTAAAGGCAAAGCCCCCGTCACGTCAACTGTTCCGCTTGAAAAGCTGGCGGCAGCCAGGGTCATGCCAATACCACGTCGGGGTCAGCAACTGTGTTAACATGCAAAGCATTTCTTTGGGTTTTTAGTATTTACCTAGTTTCCTTTAATAGGTGCAGCACCGTTTTTTTATCTAAAACATCGACACAGTTGCTTCGTGACTGGATGCCTTCGGCAACAGGATGGAGCTGCGCTCCAACAGGATAAAAGAAGAGTTGCTTGGATGCCAAGGTACTGAGTTTCTGAGAAAAAGACACGAAGGCACATACGTGCATCAAAGTACCTCACAATATATTTCCTGTTCGCAAAGCGATCCTGTTCCGGCAAAGCCGGATCAAGCGAAGCGTTGTTATCTAAACCTCTCCTTCCCTATCCGTGCTATCCGTGTAATCCGTGGTTTATCCATGAAAAATTGCCACAAGAAGCACAAGAGACGCAAAATTCATCTTGTGGCTTCTGTGCCTTTGTTTACTTGTGATCATGTCGCCTTTACAGGCTCGATAGTGGCTAAAAACACAAATAATTTAAAATCCCTGTTCGCGAAGCGATCCTGTTCCGGCGAAGCCGGATCAAGCGCAGCGTTGTTATTAATTGTATCTTAGGGAAGATAGGGTCACACCTGAATGGCACTCGGTTAAGTAATTTGAGGCGGTAGAAAAGGGTCAGGTCTAAAGAAACGTATTTGGTTGCACTACATACATTTCTCAAAGACGACTGACCCTGGCATCGTGCATGCCCGGGGCTAGGATTCTCGCAAAACGTACTGGTTAGCAATGGTGATTCCGCTTAGCATGGCTCCTACAATCCCAAGAAATCCCTGATCGGTTCCGCAAATATACAGGTTATCCAAATGGGTCGTGCCCAATTTGTTCTTAACCGGAGAGCCGTATACGGCCCCCTTAAGATGCCCGGTAAACTTTTTCACCGTTTTTGGCGTAAACATGTCTGTGGCAATCGAGCGTTCTTTGAGAATGCGAAAGCCACTTATGGGTAGAAACTTTGAAGCCGACTCTCCCAAGGCGTTAAACCAGCGTTTCTTCTCTTGGAGATATGCCCCCTCATCCAAATTGACCCATTTATCGAAATTGGCCTGTGCGGTAAATCGAACCACACCTTCCTTCAGTTCCCGGTCGTCGGAGTAATCGTAGTTATTGGGCATGCAGATCACCCCACTTTTTACATCCACCGGCTCATCCGGACAGGCGAATTTAAAACTTTCGTCGTCGTTAAAAAATACGATGGTATCTTCTATGCCCAGATCACGCGGCTGCTCTTTCAACACGTTGATCGTTTCCACAAAACTGAGCTTACCCACATTGGAATTATCCCGTTTGCTCTCAACGTCGGAACACAGTCGCAAAGTTTCCGGCCATCCGGCGCAGGATAACACTTTGTCTGCCCCGATTACCCGGCCGTTTTCCAGTTCCAGATCAGCCACCCTTCCCCCACTGGCCCGAATCGTCTTCACACCCAGTTTCATGCATCGTTCGGCTCCGGCTTCCTTAAGCTTTTTACGCAATAAGCGCAGCATGAGCCGTATCCCTTCAAAGGGACGGGCAAATCCTTCAAAAAATAACGATTTGAACAATACCACATACTGACCGAATTCCATATCGTTTTCACGAGCATTTCCATAAAACATCAAGGGACAAAACAGCATGTCGGCCAACAGGGGATCGGAAATGCATTGCCCGACAATTTCCCTGGCGGACACATCCGGGTAGTCCAACACATTGTCGTCCCACTCCCGTATACGGTTAAGAAGCTTCTGAAATCCGTCGGACTGAGCGGGAAATTTTTTGCAGACTTCCGATTCCAAAAGCGCAAAATTATTGGAAAATAACAGGTCTATTCCTGGAAAGGCTATTTTGGAACCTTTCTGGGGATTCAGGTCCAATTCATCGCGTTTTATGCGCAATTGCCGGAGTATTTTTGTCAGCGGGGTTCCCTTTACTCCGGGGGGCACATAATTGGTCATTGCATGTAAACCAACGTCATACTTCCGGCCGGCAATACTGTAGAAGCTATTCAATCCGCCAATCACGTTATGGCGCTCCAGTAAGCAGACATTTTTGCCAAAATGGGCCAAGCGGATCGCGGCAGCCAAACCGGCCATGCCAGCTCCTATGACAACCACCTCATAGTGGTCCTTTTTAGGTTTGCCTGTAACTGATTTCAACCCGTTGCCTTCTATTCGGATAAAACATGCACTTGTTATTGTGTCGCCATTTAGCCCGGATATTTCACTACCAAGCGGATGGCCGGCTAGTGTGGTGTCCCAGAAATAACTTGAAAAATACGAGCATGCCATGAATGGCCTGGCAAGGCTGCTTTTCGCAGCACGGGCCTAAAGGCCCTTGTGCGTAAAGCGAACGCCGCCAGGGTGTTCCATGCCACCTCGCCCCCAGGGCCGCGCGCGCTTTTTCGACCGATCGGCGTTAGCGTAGGTCGCCAGGGCCAAAAGCCCAAGCGACCTACGCCGCCTTGATGAGGCAGAAAAATCGCTGCGGTATTTTTATAAGGAATTTCTGGGACACCACATTAGCTGCTTTGCAGGGCGGCAAATTTAGGTTTCAGATACTTGGCGCAGCTATCTAAAGATGCCAATTCCTGGTAATCGGATTCCGGGACCTCGATTCCATACTGTTTGCGCAGCTCCATAACAATATCCAGAAAGTCCATGGAATCGAGTTCCAACTGATCGCGCAGGCGTAGACCCGGCTCTATGTCGGATAAATCTTCGTCAGGAGCTATTTCAGCTATAATCTTTAAAACGATACTCTTGATGTCGTCTTTGGTCATGGTATGCGAATCTACTTAATCCTGAAATCGTTTCACCACAAGTGAGGAATTGATTCCCAGCATGCCAAAAGAGTTGTTAAGAATGGCATCGACCCGGTCCAATTTCACAGGTTCTCCGATCACAAGCTTTCCCACGTTGCACTGGGGGTCCAACTCGTCAACATTAATTGTTGGATGGACTATCTTATCTCGAAAAGCAGGTAAATTCCCGGCCAACTCAAGCGCTCCGGCCGCTCCCATGGCATGGCCGATATAGCTTTTCGTGTTGTTGATATGGGTTGTATCACTTTTGCCGAATACCGCAT
Source organism: Opitutales bacterium (assembly GCA_965250065.1). Taxonomy (GTDB): domain Bacteria; phylum Verrucomicrobiota; class Verrucomicrobiia; order Opitutales; family UBA2995; genus JAABVD01. The sequence goes on along the minus strand of OZ252288.1, from coordinate 1,795,030 downwards.
TGAGCGCCTCGCATTCCTGGATGTCACCCTGTTTTGTCGATGTGGCATGTGTATTGAGGATTTGAACGTCTTCCGGGGCCATACCGGCACGCTTTAGGGCAGCTCGCATGCATTCTCCCTGCCGCTCGGGATTGGGCAATACATAGTCCGTCGCATCGGAGTTCATAGCCCACCCAGCCACCTCACAGATAATGTCGGCGCCGCGCTTCAAAGCGTCATCCAGACGCTCCAGAGTGTAGAGGCATCCTCCCTCGCTCACCACGATACCGTTCCTCGCCAGGTCAAAAGGCCGGCTGGCCCGGTTGGGATCCTCGTGGTGAGCCAAGGCGCCCTGGCTCTTGAAGGCGGCAAATATTCCGAAGGTATGAATACTTTCGCTCACCCCCCCGCCAAGGGCTAAATCCACCTCCCCCAGTTGGAGCATCTGGGCCGCCTGGATCACTCCAGCATTTCCGGCGGCGCAGGCCGCGCCTATGGCGTAATGCGGCCCTGTGATCTTCAAATTGATCGTAATCTCACCGGCTGGATTGTTGGCCACGGTCCGCGGATTGTGGTGGTGAGTCCAGAAACGCGTGTCATATTCGAACTGGGAGATATTATAGATTTCGTTTTCGGTCTCCACATTACCGTGCTCGGTGGTTCCCACGTAAACTCCCACCCGTCTCTTTTCGACGGAATCCCAATCAATACCTGAATCCACGATGGCCTCCATGGCGCAGTAAATGCCCACGCTGCCTGCTCGCGTGCCAATGCGGACGGCCTTTTTCGTTTGGTATTTATAGGGATCGAAATCACACACCCCGGCATGCACCGTTCCCATGTAACGCGTTTCAATATTCTGGATTCGGGGCACCTTATTGAGCAGATTTTCCCGGTATTCCTGCAAATGGTTTCCATTTGGTGCGGTCAGGCCGATTCCGGTAATAACGATACGTGGTGGGGACATAGGGTGATAAACTGGCGATCTAAGTTAAAGATTCCCTAAATTAAAAGGTTATTATTGCTTGGCTATGCGCGTTCTGATCCGTTTCCTGTTGCCTTCATTCCATACCCAGAATCTGTCCATGAAAATCCTTGTTGTTGGAGGCGCCGGCTACATCGGTAGTCATTGTGTAAGACAAATAGTTGCAGCTGGTCACCAACCCGTTGTTTTGGATAATCTCGTCTACGGTCACCGCAAAGCTCTGGCTCAAGATATTCCGCTTTATCTAGGAGACCTGGGTGACGAGTCATTTGTCCTGCCCATTCTGAAAAATGAGAAGATCGAAGTGGTCATGCATTTTGCCGCCTACGCTTATGTTGGAGAAAGCGTGGAAGATCCGCTCAAGTATTACCTCAACAATGTAGCCGCCACCATCCACCTGCTCAACGCCATGAAACGAGCAGGGGTCAATAAATTTGTTTTCTCTTCCACCTGTGCAACCTTTGGAGAACCGGATACTCTGCCGATTCGAGAAACCAATTTTCAGGCTCCCATCAGTCCCTACGGTCAATCCAAACTGGACATCGAAAACATCCTGATCTCCCTGGCTAAGGCGGAAGATTTCCGGTTTGCCGTTTTTCGCTATTTCAATGCGGCCGGTGCCGCCGAAGACGGATCTATCGGAGAGGACCACAATCCCGAGTGGCATCTCATTCCTCTCGCTATTGCCGCCGTGATGGGTCAGCGGGATTCTTTGAAAATTTTTGGCACCGACTACCCCACCCCGGATGGAACCTGCCAACGAGACTACGTGCATGTAGACGATTTGGCCCGCGCCCACATTGCAGCATTTGAAAAACTTCAGCTGCCGGGCGCCCGGTTAATTTTAAACCTCGGCGTGGGGAAACCTTACTCCGTAATGGAAGTGATCGATGCGGTCGAAAAAATCAGCGGTAAAAAAGTGCCGATGGAACTGGCCGATCGTCGGGCCGGTGACCCCCCTACCCTCTATGCGGATCCCGCGCTGGCTAAAGAAATTCTGGGCTGGGAGCTTAAATTCACTAATCTGCAGGACATCGTTGCCACCGCCTGGAAATGGCACTCTACCCACCCGAAAGGATTTGGAAATGAATCTTAGCCCGGATTTCTCACAAAATTCGTAGCGAGCGAACGAAGATAGAGTGCTGGTGTGGGCTTCGAGCAGATTCGAGGGTGAAGCTGGGTCGGCACCCTGCAAAGTCGCGAATCCAACGAAGGCCGCACCAGTGCCGACGTTCCGGAGCGCAGTAGAAGATTTGTGAGACATTCGGGTTAGAAATGCGGGTTAGGTGTCGTCACGAGGTTCCTCGGTAGACCCCATTCCTCCAACCCGGCCCTCAGCCCGCTCATACTGTTCAATCCGCTTCCGTAACGTCGTGCGGGTTATTCCCAGAATCTTGGAGGTTTTGACCTGATTGCCCTCCGATTCAGCCAAGGCTCGCCGGACCATTTCGCGTTCGATTTCCCTTAAAATTTCTTTTTGGTTTTTATCGCGCAGCATTTGGTAAAGCTGGTCGTAAGAGTCCTTGGGGTTGTCACCCCTCGCGGACTTAGGATTCTTGTCCGATTGGCCAATAAACGTTTCCTCTCCCAACTCCCTTGCGCCCGGCTCAAGGGGTGTCGCGGTTGTCCCTGAAGAAAATTCAATGCCATTTTCCGTAGCCCAGTCGGTCAGTTCTTGCGGTAGGTCCTTCAACAAGATAGTATCGCCTTGGGCAATGACGGCCGCGCGATTGATCACATTTTCCAATTCACGCACATTCCCGGGCCAGGGATAACGGGTTAACAGGATTCTCGCGTCCGCACTAACCCGTTTAACCTTGGTATTGCCCTGTTTACCCAGTCGCTGAAGCATAAAATCCACCAGCTCCGGAATATCCTCGCTGCGACTAATGAGCCCGGGCAGCCGAATACGGGCCACGTGGAGGCGGTAATAAAGATCTTCCCGAAAATTCTTTTCCTTAACCAGGTTCTCCAGGTCCTTATTCGTGGCGGCAATCAGCCGGACATCCACTTTGATCGGTGAACTCCCGCCAACTCGCTGGATCTCCCCTTCCTGTAAAACGCGCAAAACCTTGGTTTGGGTGGCCAGCGCCATGTCTCCGATTTCATCGAGGAAAATCGTGCCTCCGTCACAAACTTCAAACGTTCCTCTTCGCATTTTGGTGGCGCCGGTGAAGGAGCCCTTTTCGTGGCCAAACAACTCACTCTCGATGAGGTTTTCGGGAATGGTTGCACAATTGACCGGCACATAGGGACCGCCCGATCGCAAACTGTGCCGGTAGATCGCTTTTGCGATCAGTTCCTTCCCGGTTCCGCTTTCGCCGGTTATCAATACGGTGACATCACTGGCGGCAATCTGCCCGATTTGTTTAAAGACCTCTTGCATGGGTTGCGAGCTGCCTACAATGCCCTCCTTGTAATCGTCGCTGTTGAGTAAAGGCTCATAGGCTTCGGTTTGTTCACGATCCGCCTTCGCATCCAACGCGGCGTTGACCATCTGCAACACTTTCTTAATATCGAAGGGTTTAACGATGTAGTCGAAGGCGCCAAATTTCATGGCTTCAATAGCAGTCTGAGTAGTGCCAAATGCCGTCATCATTACCACCAGGAAATTGTCTCTGACGCCCTTCAAGTGCTGCAGGGTCTCCAGTCCGGACATCCCTCCCATTCGGTTATCCAAAAAAATCACGTCCGGGAGTTCCCGGGAAGCCACCTCAATACCCTCTTCTCCACTGCCCGCCTCGACCACCTCAAATGCCCGGGACGCCAATACCCGTTTCAGGGAATACCGTATCTCGGCATCGTCATCGATAATCAGTATCTTGGCGCCCGCATGTTTCATGTAAGTTTAGGTCGTTTTTATATAAACCCGGATGGGCTGATAGCTATGAAAGGGCCATTGCATACGGTATCTGCCAGCAGGGTCAATTCCGAATGCAAGCCCGCCATCGAGCATGCCAATGCAGGATTGAAGATTGTTCTTGGTCCGATCTACTTCGTAGTCGGTCATGTCGGCCTACGACCCCGGAAGGCGCTTCGCTTTTGAGGTGTCGTCTTGCGGCCTCGGTAGACCCCTTGACCCGAATGGCACTTGGTTAAGGCGGTTTTGGACGGATGTGCAGGCCGTTTACTTTCGAGGGGGTCACACCTGAATGGCCCTTAGTTAAGCGTGATTGTAGAGGCAGATGGTATGGGCGCCAGCCGGGGTCATGCCGGTGAAAAGTGATGCCTTTGGGAAGAAGAGGGTCAGGTCTTAAAAACTGTATTCCGTTGCACTTCATACACTTTGGCGGGGTGTCGGCCTGCGGCCTCGGTACAAAGACGACTGACCCTGTAAGGCATCAGTTTTGACGGCTTGACCCCTTCCTTTTACGCCAAAAAACTCAGAATTCCGAGAACCAATAAGAAACAGAAAGTCAATAGCTGGCCCGCTGTTAATCTGACTCGCTTCGGGGCGCGATTACCCGGTAAAAATAGACTTAGCGGAAAATTTGGTTGCAATTCTCAGTCTCATTTTCTTCACGGTAGTCCTTAGGACCAATTGCTAGGCCATGATCTATAGCTTTCTCTTTTTCCTCCTTTGCTTCCTCGTCATCGGAATCCTCTCCGCCACGCGGAAGCAGGCTAACACTGAGGATTACCTTATTGCCAGCCGGTCTGTGAATCCATGGTTGATGGCTTTATCGGCCGTAGCCACCAGCAATAGCGGCTTTATGTTTGTCGCCTTGATCGGGACCACCTATTTAAAAGGCCTGTCGTCCATGTGGTTGATGGTTGGCTGGGTGAGCGGCGAATATTTGGCCTGGCGATGGGTTTTTCGCGGCTTGCGCGAGCGCAGCCAGCAGGTAGCCGCTGCCACCATTCCTTCTTTTTTGGGAACGGAAGTGGCTTCCACATTTCAAATGGCATCCCATGTGGAGGAGGCCAACTGACGGCGGGGAGCAAAGCGCTGCACGTGCTGTTCGGTTGGGATTACCTGGCCGGCACGCTAATTGGGGCGGGTATCGTGTCGGCTTACTGTTTCGCCAGCGGAATCCGCGCCTCAATCTGGACCGATGCGGCACAGTCAGCCGTCATGTTAGTTTCCATGCTGCTTCTGTTGCTGGTGTCGCTGCGAGAAATTGGTGGCATGGCGGAGCTGTGGAGCCGGTTGGGCTCGATCGACCCCACCCTGGTCAACTGGCGGCCGCATGACCTGCAGTTTGGTTTCCTACTCTATCTCATGGGCTGGATCTCCGCCGGAGTGGGCGTGCTGGGTCAGCCGCACGTGATGATTCGGGCCATGGCGATCGATTCCGGTGCCAATATCCCGCGCGCGCGGCGCATCTATTTCTCCTGGTACACGGTGTTTGCAGCGGCGGCGATTCTGGTAGGTCTCTGTTGCCGAGCTCTTTTGCCGGGGAGCGAAGCGTTTGATTCGGAATTGGCTTTGCCTCAACTATCCCAACAGTTGCTGCCAGGAGTACTGGTCGGACTGATACTCGCTGGTCTGTTCGCCGCGACGATTTCCACGGCGGATTCGCAGATCCTGGCCTGTTCGGCAGCTTTGACCCAGGATCTGTTTCCGCGCTGGGGTAAGTCCTACAGGTACACCAAACTTGGAACCTTAATCATCACCGCCGCCGTGGTCGGGATAGTGATACTCGGCCACCAAAGTGTATTCCAACTCGTCGTCTTGTCCTGGTCGGCACTGGCCAGCGGCCTCGGTCCGTTGCTGGCGCTCCGATCTCTGGGTAGACCAGTGTCGAGCCATACGGCCGTTGGGATGATCTTGGCCGGAATCGCCACCGTGCTGTTGTGGAGATTTCAGCTCGGACTCTCTGAGGCGATCTATGACGCCCTGCCCGGCATGGCTGCGGGCTTTATCGTTTACGCTGTGAGCGCCGCCGCTGGATGGAATAAACGGGCTGACCCGCATGGTCCCTAGTGTGGTGTCGCAGAAATTCCTTATAAAAATACCGCAGCCCCCCCAATCTTCTACTGCGCTCCGGAATGCCGGCGCTGGTGCGGCCCTCGTTGGATTAGCGACTTTGCAGAGTGAATGGCAAATCGCCCGGCGATGACTTCCCAGCCCACTCTTGAAACCGAGCGGCTCCTCTTGCGGTCCTTCGCGCTCTCCGATGCTGCCCGAAAACAGCGCCGTAAGGGCGCTTGAATTTGGCTTGTAGTAGCTTGACTTAAGGAGGATAACTTTTTTTATCGCCTTTTTCAAAAATGCCAGAGTAGCTCAGTGGTAGAGCAGGAGACTCATAAGCTCTTGGTCGGCAGTTCAACTCTGCCCTCTGGCACCAATGATTTGCGTGCCCCCCGTCTCCGGCCTCTCCCTTCCAACCTCTTTTATATTGCCTCCCCACCCCACGTCCTCACTGTGACCAGACTTTTATCTTACTGTGTCAGATAAGCAAAAGAGCGTTACCCGCGTCGGCCTCATCTCCCTGGGCTGCGCCAAAAACCTGATCGATTCGGAGATCATGATCGGCCACATGTACAAGGCCGGTATGGAAATGACCCCCGAACCGGCCGAGGCCGACGTGCTCATCGTGAACACTTGCTCCTTCATCGACTCAGCCAACGAGGAAAGCGTTAACACCATCCTGGAGGCGCACCGCGACCACGGTCTAAACAAACGCCACGGCAACCAGAAACTTATCGTGGCCGGTTGTATGGCTCAGCGCTTTTCTCAAGAGCTACCCAATCTACTGCCAGAGGTCGATGCCTTCATCGGCCTGGACCAGCTGGAAAAAGTTCCTGAAGTCATCCATGACATTTTAGATGAAGATCCCTCTCCCGAAAAACCGCCGCGAAATTTTATCGAAGGCAAATCCCGCTATATCCCCGACTTCGACACGCCCCGTTTCCGGCTCACCCCAAAACATTTTGCCTACATCAAAATCGCTGAAGGCTGCAACCACCCCTGCTCCTTCTGCATTATCCCTAAAATCCGTGGCATGCACCGCAGCCGCACCGTCGAGTCCGTAGTCCGCGAGGCCAAACAACTCGTCTCGGAAGGAGTAAAGGAACTCAACCTCATCTCCCAAGATACCACCTATTTCGGCATGGACCGCTGGGAAAAACGCCCCAATCCGCGATCCGAAGTTGATTCCTCCCGCGGCGATTCTCTCACCACCCTGATCCGTGAACTGAATGCCATTGGCGGAGATTTCTGGATACGCCTGCTCTACACCCATCCCGCCCACTGGAGTGACGAACTAATCCAGACCATGGCCGAGTGTCCCAAGGTCGCCCGCTATGTCGACATCCCACTTCAACACATTTCCGATCACATGCTCGCGGAGATGAAACGCGAAACCGATGGTGACTACATCCGCGACCTCATCACGCGCATCCGCAACGGCGTCCCCGGAATTTCAATACGGACTACGTTCATTGTCGGATTCCCCAGCGAAACCGAGGAATGTTTCCAGGAACTATTGGATTTTATCACGGCAACAAAATTCGAGCGCCTGGGAATATTCCGCTACTCCCAGGAACAAGGCACCCGGGCCGCAAAACGCGATGATCAGCTCGACGACGAAATTAAGGAGGAGCGCTGGCACCGCGCCATGGCGACCCAACAGGAGGTTTCCCTCAATGTAAGCGAATCCTTCATCGGCAAAACTATCCGCGTTCTCGTCGAAGAACCTGGAATCGCCCGCGGTGAAGCCGACGCTCCCGACATCGATGGCCGCGTCTATGTCGACCCCAGCCTGCCGGTCGGCCAATTTGCCCACCTCGAGATCGTCGATGCCGATGTTTATGACCTCTTCGCCCTCCCGCGCGAAAATGCAATTTTTGAAACCTTAAGGGAATTTCCAACAACTTATGGTTAGCGGATCTTTTATCCCCTGAGCTTCCCTATGAAAAATTGAATTAGCTTCATGCTCCCAGTCGCCCGCAACCACATTGCCTGCCGCCTTCTTCCTTCTGCCGTTTTCACGCTATTTGTTCTCGGCTCCTCCCTATCAGCCCAGTCATCGCAGGAAGATGCACTGCGACGGGCTGAATTGCGATCGCAGCGGATGGATGCTACCCTCAAGGGGGATCCATTTAAGGGGGTAACCGCCAACGGCGCAATAGAACCAGGCCTGTTCCGCATAGCATCTACCGGTGTATCGACCGAGCCAATCCGCCGAGCCGCAGACACATTTCTGCATTCGCTCACCCTGGAACAACGCCAAAGGACCCAGTTTCCCATCGATGACGATGAATGGCGCAAATGGATGAACCAACATTTTTACTCTCGCCAGGGTGTGGGCTTTGATGAGATGACCCCCCTTTCCAGAGAAGCGGCGTTTGGATTACTCCAGGCATCCCTGAGCGTGGAGGGCTTTGAACTGTCTCGCGATATTATGAAACTCAACCACACCTTGGGAGAAATGCAGGGCGACATGTTCATGCTCGGGGAATGGGCTTACTGGATTACGGTCATGGGCCAGCCGTCAAAGACTGAACCCTGGGGATGGCAGATTGATGGTCATCACCTCATCATCAATTACTTTGTGCTGGGTGACCAAGTAGTGGCTACTCCCATGTTTATCGGATCGGAACCGGTCATGGCCAAGGCGGGAAAATACCAGGGGATCGCCATATTGCAGCGAGAACAAAACCACGCCCTGGACTTTGTTCAGACCCTTGACCTGGAGCAACTGAACCGGGCTACCCTCTCCCCAAACAAATTCCGCAACGACAACCAGACCGAAGCGTTCAAAGACAATGCCATGGTGCCCTACCAAGGACTGCCCGTTAATCAATTAACCGATTCTCAGTCCGACGAACTTTTGGAACTGGTGGAGATGTTTATTAACAACATGCGCAAAGGTCACGCCAGGATCCGCATGGACGAAGTAAAAAAACATTGGGACGACACCTGGTTTGCCTGGATCGGAGACACCGATGACGACGCGGTATTCTATTACCGCATTCACAGCCCGGTTTTGCTAATCGAGTTCGACCACCAAAATCCCGTCGGATTAAGAAAGCAATTCCCCAAGCGCGAACCCATTCGCCAGCACATTCACGCCGTCATCCGCACCCCCAACGGTAACGACTACGGGAAAGACATCCTTCGGCAACATTATCGGCAACATCCACATTAATACCAAAAACGGAAAGCGGGAATTGTGGCAGACAAGAATCTCAAGCATGCCGACATACTTCCAGGATTCTTGAAAACATTCCTTCCAGGGTGTGTGCGTCAGGCGTTCCTGAGCACACACCCGGAAGGTAAATGTTTAACCGTTAAACGTGAAGTTCTATACTTCGCAAAAGCAGGTAAGGCTAGTAACCTTCTGACAATGATAGGAATACCAACGGGGACAAAAGCAGGTTCACAAGATCATCAAAGACTACCAAGAAAGCTTTCCGGCGGCCATGAAATGCCTGTGAGCACTATCTTTGTGGAGTTTTATTGCTCCTGAAATTTCCGTTGATGCATCGTCAGCAAATCATAACCAATGCTTGGAGCGTGGTCTACGACATATCACTAAGGATCTAGTCCACATGACAGCTTGACGATGAATACAATCCTAAATTATTGAATGGGAGGGTACACCGATTCGCTTATGCAGGAAAAACCGGAATTAATCCCGTCAATTTAGCGCTTAAAAATGGCGTAGATAACAGCGAGAGCTGCCAAACCTACCAGACCTTCGCTACCAAGTTGGCCGATAATCCCAGTGATAGTGCCAATAATATCACCTGACACAAAAGGGACATTCATGCCAAAAATCACCTGGGCAACAATTGCCAAAGCGATGAGGGCGATGCCTACTTCAGTTAGTTTCTTGATCCACGTGACGGCTATATCGATTATATTTTCCATATTTACTCTTTCTTATTGTTAGCCCCTAAAAGCTGGGGTGTTCGTCGACATTTACGAGGCAAAGGATTAAGCGTAGTTAGAGGCCTGTCAATTTTTTTTTTTTGCTCCCACTTCCAATCACATCACTCGCCTATATAACCTTCCCGGCCGGAGAATGATCCGGGAATCTCGAGCCGATTTCTTGGACAAAGTGGGCTACCTTGACCTACCTTATCGATTGCACCCTACTGAGGTAAACCGAGAAAAATAACTTGTCCGAAGCATGAAGCTTACACTGGAGCAACTCAACCAACTGAATCATGAGGAGTTCACCCGTGAACTTTCTGAAATCTACGAACATTCCCCCTGGATTTCTCACGAAAGCTGGCATCTGATTCCATTTTCCTCCATCGAGGATCTTCACAAAAAAATGTGTGGAATTATCCGGAAAGCCAGCCAAGCTCAAAAACTGGATCTGATTCGCGCCCATCCTGACCTGGCTGGAAAATTGGCTGTTTCCGGGGATTTGCCCCATCACTCCATGGAAGAACAGCAATCGGCCCAACTCGATAAACTGACACCGGAACAATTTGAAAGCATGTCTTGGCTCAATATCCGGTATAAAGAAAAATTCGGATTCCCCTTCGTCATTTGCGTAAAAGACCACACGCGGGAAAGTATTCTCGATTGCTTTAAGGAACGCCTGAAAAGTGACCGTAAAACTGAAATGGATGCCGCTCTGGAGCAAATCTGCCGTATTGCCTGGCATCGACTCCAGGTTGTATTAACCTAGCCAACATGTCTGCAAAACTCAGTACTCACGTCTTGGATACGAAGAACGGCCAACCGGCCGTGGGGGTAAAAATAGAGCTTTTTCGCCGAGAAGGGTCGGAGCTAACACTGCTGGCCGCCACCCAAACGAATGCAGACGGCCGTAGCGATCGGCCACTCCTGGACGAATCGCAAATGGCGGAGGGTAAGTACGAACTTCGGTTTCACATCGGCGCATATTTTCGTTCCGATTCCTCCCCACCCTTTCTCGATATAGTGCCGGTGCAGTTCGGGATAAGCGATGCCTCGGCATCGTATCACGTGCCACTGCTGGCCACGCCCTGGAGCTACAGCGTCTATCGAGGCAGTTAAGGTCCAGTTATGGATTTTGATACCGTCATTCTGAATGGCTTGGTCGTAACACCGGAGGGTGAAAAGGAACTCGAAATCGGTATTGCAAATGAAAAGATTCAGGCACTGGAACCCCAATTAAGCGGTTCAGCGAACCGGGAGATCAACGCGAAGGGCTGCCTAATTTTGCCTGGGTTTGTGGATGCTCACGTTCATATTAACGAACCGGGCAATACGGATTGGGAGGGATTTACCACCGGGTCAGCTGCAGCAGCGGCTGGTGGAGTAACCTGTTTTTTTGATATGCCGCTAAATTCGATTCCCACCACAGTTTCAGTGGATGCCTTTCAAAAAAAAGTCGAGTGTGCCAAGAACAGTTCGGTAATCGATTTCGCAATTTGGGGTGGACTTGTAGCGGACAATTTAGACCAGCTCGAAGGATTGTATGAAGCTGGAGTTATCGGATTTAAAGGTTTCATGGCTGAAAGTGGACTGCCGGAATTTCCCTGGGTCGACCCGCCTATGCTTAAAAAAGGTATGGAGCGAATCGCGCAGTTGCCAGGCATGCGTTTGGCCCTGCACGCAGAAGACAATAAACTGATATCTGCAAAAACGACAAAATTCCTGGATCAAGGACGAATCCGTTTGCAGGACTTTGTAAATTCGCGGCCTATAATAGCCGAATTGACAGCCATAAAACTGGCCCTTGAACTGTCGGGAGAAACCGGTTGCCCCATCCACATCGTCCACGTCAGTTGCCCGGAAGGAATCGACCTCATCGAAAAAGCCAAGTTAAACACAGTAGACGTGACGGTGGAAACCTGCCCACATTATTTACTTCTTTCTACTGAAGATTTTGCCGCGTCAGGGGCAATTGCCAAATGCACACCACCACTGCGGTCGAGCGCCACAAGAACCGGACTATGGAAAAAACTGAGGCACAATGCCATCGATACGATTGGTTCCGATCACTCCCCCTGCCCCCTATCGATGAAGAAGGCTGAAAATATATTCCAGGCCTGGGGAGGTATTTCGAGCCTGCAACACGCCGGAATAATGGCTCTGAGCGAGGGTGTGCGCGAACACAACCTTTCCCTTGCCAAAATGGCGAAACTGTTGAGTGGCAATCCGGCCCGAATTTTTGGTATTGGTCGGGAAAAAGGATCCATTGTTTTGGGCAACGATGCGGACCTGTGTATGGGCGAATTTCAAAACGAACTGCCTATTTGCCGGGAAGACCTCCTTTATAAAAATCCGCATTCTCCTTATGTTGGCTTGCGGCAGGCTTTTGTGGTGAAAAAAACCTTTGTGCGCGGCCATTGCGTTTACAAAAAGGGAGTCGTTTCCCGCCCTTTCAAAGGAAAACTCCTCCGCCCGGTTCGTTAGCCCGCATGCGCTCACTACCGAGCGAACGCGACAGCCCCCCAATTTTCTACTGCGCTCCGAAATGTCGGCACTGGTGAGGCCTTTACTGGGAACAAAGTAGCAATTTCCCTTCTTAATACCTTGAAACTGCAGAGTGTAAAATCCAGCCTCAACCCATTGAAACAAATCCCAATCTTATGATAATTAAACCCAAAGTTCGCGGATTTATTTGTGTAACCGCCCATCCGGAAGGTTGCGCTGCCCATGTGCAAGAGCAGATCGATTATGTGAAGAGTCAGGCGCCACTGGGAAATGGTCCCGGGAAAGTTTTAGTGATCGGTGCTTCCACGGGTTATGGACTGGCTGCGAGGGTTGCAGCTGCTTTCGGGGGAAACGCCGCAACGATGGGAGTGTTTTTTGAGCGTCCATCCACCAATGGAAGATGTGCCTCCCCAGGCTGGTACAACTCGCTGGCCTTTGAGAAAAAAGCACGCCAAGCGAGTCTATACGCAGAAAGCATTAATGGCGACGCATTTGCCAACCAGACTAAGAACCAGGTGATTCAGATCCTGAAAAACGACGTGGGCCCTTTGGACTTGGTCATTTACAGCCTGGCTGCACCTCGCCGGGATCATCCCCAAACGGGAACCATTCACAAGGCTGTTCTCAAGCCCATTGGAGAATCTTTTGTGGGACCGACCCTCGATACCGATAAAGGAATAATTAAAGACATGAGCCTGGAGCCGGCCTCACAGCAGGAGATCAGCGATACGGTAGCCGTCATGGGCGGGGAAGATTGGGAAATGTGGATGAACCAATTGGACGAAGCAGATCTTTTAGGGAACGGTTGCCGGTCGGTGGCTTTTTCTTACATCGGTCCCAAACAGACTTGGCCCATTTACTGGCACGGTACAATCGGGCGGGCCAAGCACGATCTGGATAAGGCCGCCAAACGTATTGATGCATTGTTGAAGATCAAAGGTGGCGGAGCCTTTATAAGTGTGAACAAAGCCGTGGTCACCCAGGCCAGTGTGGCCATCCCTATAGTTCCCCTTTATATTTCCATGCTTTTTAAAGTCATGAAGGAGAAAGGACTTCACGAGGGCTGCATAGAACAATTGTATCGCCTCTACGCTACCCGGATGTATAACGACTCGGTCGCTAACTTTGATGAAGCGGGCCGGGTGCGAATTGATGACTGGGAAATGAAGCCGGAAGTCCAGGACGCCGTAGCGGAGTTATGGAAAAACGTGACTAATGAAAATTTTCGGGATGTAACCGATTATGCGGGCTACAAAGAGGAGTTTTTGAAACTCTTTGGTTTCGGACTAGCCGGGGTCGATTACGAAGCGCCATCCAATCCCGACGTCGTCTTCTGATGACACGCGTTGAGCTTCCGGCCGCGTCGACCGTCGGGTCAGTCGTTGATTTTTGACATGTCTCCATGTTGAAAATAAATGCCTGACCCCTTCTCATCCCCAGATTAACTAAATGAGCGGCCACAGCCGCAGGTGGTCTTGGCGTTGGGATTTATAATTTCAAACCCTTTGCCATGGAGTCCATCGTCAAAATCCACTACCGACCCATCCAGGTAAGCCAGGCTCGTATCATCGATAAGAAAGCTAATACCGCCATTTTCGAGTAACTGATCCCCTTTTTTTGCTTGATCAAAACTCATCCCATACTCCAAACCAGAGCAGCCGCCAGTTTCCACAAATATACGAAACTTTTTTTCTTGATCGGTTACATCACCCTGCAATGCGGCAATCCGTTTAGCGGCAGATTCAGTTATTGAAATCATACTGCCAGCAATGAATTGAACTGGCAAAAAAGTCAACTTCACAAATCGGTTTTAATTATATAGCAGTTTTCATGCTAGTTCTGAAATAGACGCTTGAAAATCTTGAAAGATTTCTATCTATTCTATTTTGTGACACATCCGGAAGAAATTTTTGGCTCCCTCAATACCGAAATAGCCGTCAACTTTGCCGGGTTCATCGCAGAGATTTCCGGTGTCACCGAAACATTGCACCCATTGCCCTATAGGATGCCGGAGCGCGATTATGGCAAGCCTTATCAAACCTCCGAGGAAAACCTTACCGGCTCGGACAATTAATGTTTTGCGGGTTCACGATGCCGTCACAAGGTCTACATCAATATCAGAAGCAAACCCAGTCACTGGTTTTAGCGCCTCAACTGCGGCAGTCGCTTAAAATTCTGCAGGCCCCTACCCTGGATTTGCGTAATGAAATTCTCGGAGAGCTGGAAACCAATCCCGCGCTGGAAGAACTACCTATGGAAGGGGCCAGCCTCGAATCTGCTTTAAACGGTAGTGAAGAAGCCTCCACGCCTGACTCAATAGAGGAACTGAACTTTGAAAGGGACTTCGAAATCCTGCAAAAATTGGATCGGGATTGGCGCGAACACCTTGCCCGGGAAAGCTCCTACCAAGTTTACACATCGGACGATGCCAAAAAAAGGCAGCACTTCTTTGAGAGCCTGGTAAGCACAACTAGCCTGCAGGAACACTTGATCCGCCAAGCCGAGCTGTCCGATCTGGACGAAGAACAAACTAACGCAATGCAGTTTCTGATCGGAAGCCTTGATGATCGCGGATTTATTACCACACCCCTGCAGGACCTTTCCCTCCTCGCCCGGATACCACTGCGAAAATTGCAGGAATCCCACCAAGTGTTGAAATCACTGGATCCTCCGGGAATTGGAGCTGAAGACCTGCAGGATTGTCTACTCATCCAACTGAAGGAAAAGGAGCGGGAAAATAGTTTAGCGGCTAGCGTCGTTAAAGACCATTTTCAACTGCTCCTGCGCCGCAGAATTCCCGAAATCGCCAAATGCACTGGAAGCGGTCTGAAAGAAGTGCAAGACGCCATACAAGAGATTTCAAGTCTCGACCCCTCTCCTGGAAGAAGATTCAGCGAAGATACAAACCAGATCATTACCCCCGATGTAACGGTTGAAAAAGACAACGGTGATTGGATCGTGTCCATGAACAATGAATACATTCCTCGATTGCGAATCAGCAATGTCTGCAAAGAAATCATCGCCCGCGGAAACCTGAACAAACAGGAGAAAGAGTATATCCTGGATAAAATGCGATCCGGAAAGTTCCTCATCAGTTCCATCGAACAACGTCAACAAACCATAGAAAAAATTACGCGTTCTATACTCGATTTTCAAAAAGGCTTTTTTAATGATGGGCTCTCCAAGTTGCGCCCGCTTACCATGACCCAGGTGGCGGATTCGGTTGGGGTCCATGAAACGACCGTAAGCAGGGCAATTGCCGCAAAGTACATCAAAACACCCCACGGCCTCTTTCCTTTGAAATACTTTTTTACTCCGGGGTATAACTCCGGTGATGGCGAATCCCTGTCCAATACCACGATCAAAGACATGGTAGCTCAAATCATAGAGAGCGAAGATCCCTCCAAACCCTTCAGCGATCAGGTTGTAGTTAATATGTTGAGGGAAAAAAATATCAAGATTGCCCGAAGAACAGTGGCAAAATACCGGGAGAATCTCGGCATACTACCCACTAACTTGAGACGCCGCTATTCCGACTAGTGTGGTGTCCCAGAAATTCCTTATAAAAATACCGCAGCGAGCGAAAAAAGCTTATCGAATAAGCGCATTCAGTTGTTCGTGGACCTGCATTACCAATTTCGGGGTAATGTCGCGATTGGGAACTTCGAATTCTGTTTTTGATTTTACGTGGATGTAATGAATGGTTTCCTGGTCCGCCGATTTTGCAATACGGCGTAAGATTCGTTTCCTTTCGAGCATCAAGGAAACAATCTGTTTCAGCGCATCGGCTTCCACGCTTTCCATCGCCTCCCCCAACTCATAGAAACTGAAGAACAATCCCTCCAGTGTTTTTTGGTGATCCAGGTTCTCTTGCCGGACATCGGGCTGGGCCTTGAAGATCCGCGTCCACCTGCCTAGAATCAAGACCCCAGCATCCAATTGTTCAATGTCGTCGTGAAGGAGATCTTCACGGGACAAATTTCCCGCTTCATCCTGGATCAGAAAACAATGAATTGTGTCCCCATCGTTAAAGGGATTGCCAGAAGCAGAGGATTTCTTACCAAAGGGTTTTAATTCCCACTCCATAAAATTTTAATCGGTTGGTGGACACAGAATTGAAAAACAGATTGTTCCCGTTTCATCAAGCGCGGGCTTTAAAAAGTTCAGAAAGCAACAATAGACGCTGGATTGTCATTGGTGATGTACACGGCTGCATTCGAGAACTGGAAGCTCTACTAAAAAAAGTAAAATATCAGAAAAAGGACCGGATTCTTTTCCTGGGAGATTTGGTGAATCGGGGTCCCAATTCCAGGGAGGTGGTTAGGTTGGCTCGGGAGAAAAAGGCGTATTCCCTTATCGGAAACCATGAGCTTCGCCTGCTCATGTACTATCATAGTCAGGACTCCTCCCATCTCAGAGCCTATGACTTAGAAACTATAAAATCGCTTGAGGTGGAGGATTGGAAATACCTCTCCTCCATGGTCCTTACCCTGCATTGGCCCAAAAAAAATCGGGTATTTGTGCACGGAGGTTTTCTGCCCAAAATTCCTTGGTACAAGCAGGATGCTTCCGTGGTTACCAAAATACAGAATATTTGCAGTAATGGTAAACCCTGGAAGCGGATGGAGTGTCCTAAGGGCAAATTTTGGGCCAATAAATGGGATCAGAAGCCATTCGTTATCTATGGACACACGCCGCAACCTTCGGTTGTAAGGAAGAAAAAATCCCTGGGTATCGACACCGGGTGCGTCTGGGGCGGAAAATTGACTGCCTTAATTCTACCCGAAAAAAGGCTGGTACAGGTGGATGCACGACAAAACTACATTCGATAGAAATCGGGTTGTTAATCTGATACCGGAGACCTAATGTCCGCGCTTATGTCGAATCTTTCCAAACCGATTTTCCCCCATCTGACTTTGATTAACCCCGCGTCCCTGGTTGTTAATCGTTTGCCCGTGATCCCTGCCTAGTATGAACACACCTGACCCTCCAACCAATCAAAACGTGGAAAAACAGGGTTATACGCTGGATTACCTGCTCAGCCTTTCGCCCGGGGAACTCCACGGACTGGATCCAGCCCAGTTGCAAGGGATGCCCCCAGTGGAGCTGGCTCACGTAATCGACCGGCTGGAGATTGATCAAAGGCGGGAAATCCTGCGCATGGTCTCTGACGAGATGGCCACGGAAATTCTTTCCGAAATGGATATCGAGGCCAGCGCCGCAGTGGTTGAGGCCATGCGGGAACCGCGGGCGGTAAAGTTTCTGGAGGACCTCGATCCCGATGATGCTACCGACGTGGTTGCAGAACTCGAAGATGATAAACGGGAAGATCTACTGAGCAAAATGGAGCCGGAATCGGCCCAGGAGATTAAAGAACTGCTCGAATATGATCCGGACACGGCCGGGGGTATTATGACTCCCGACGTATGTTGCACTCATGATTTTTACCACGTGGACGAGGCCATCAGTGCAATTCGCAGACAGACCTCTGAGCTGGAAACCATTTACTATGTATATGTTATCGATGAATCTGAAAAATTGGTTGGGGTCGTTTCGCTGAGGGACCTCATGATGGCCACTCCCGAAACTGCAGTGGCTTCAATCATGAAAACAAAAATGTTGGGCCTGCTCTCCACAGATACCGACAAGGAACAAGCAGCCCACCTCATGGGAGAATATAATTTGATCGCACTTCCCGTTGTCGACGCCGATAACCGCCTGCTCGGTATCGTCACCCATGATGACGTGATCGATATTCTGCACGCTGAGGCCACCGAGGATATTCAGAAACTGGTAGGCGCAGGTGCAGACGAAACGGTCCACGACCTCATGACCTACAGCCTCAAGAAACGCCATATCTGGCTACAAGTTAATTTGCTTACCGTCTCCCTGGCCGCCGGTGTGGTTTCATTTTTTGAAGAACAAATCGCCAGTCTCACCTTCCTGGCGGTCTTCATGCCGGTTATTGCGGCAACCGGCGGCAATACGGGAGCACAAACACTGGCGGTGGTGATCCGCAGCCTCGCCCTGGAGGACATACGGGATGCAGACAAGCTCAAGCTCTACATTAAAGAACTCCTGAAAGGATTTTTGAATGGAATTGGAGTTGGTTTTATTGGGGCAATTCTGGCTTATTTCATAAAGCAGGATCTGAAAATATCTTTTGTGGTGCTGGTAGCCATGGTTTTGACCATGGCCATATCGGGATTTTCCGGTGCATTCATACCCTTGCTCCTGAAAAAAATGGGATTGGATCCGGCCCAAAGCTCGTCCATCTTCCTGACTACCATTACCGACATCACCGGCTTTTTTATTTTTCTCAGCCTCGGATCGTGGCTATTGCTTTAAGTTTTATTATGGATGCAAGCACACAACTACTAAGCGTCGGTGAAATAAAGCAGCTCGACTATTCAAAAGGCTATTCTGTAGAGGGAGTTTTCGTGTTGAAAAAGAAAGCTCTGAAAAAGGCCAAGAATGACTCGACTTATTTGAGTCTGGAATATGGGGACCGGAGCGGAAATTTTCATTGCTTCTGCTTCGGCGACAATCCTCTCTATTCCCGCATTGAAGCCATCGACGAAGGTTCTCCCGTTTTTGTCCGATTGACCACTGGTGTATACCAGGGACGTTTTTCGCCCAGACTTTCAGAAACCAGACCACTCACCGAAGATGAATTTAGTAATCCGGACCTCTCGCAAAAACTGGTGGAAACTTGCCTGGAAAATCCCGATGAGCTGTGGGAGGAACTTCAAAAAATCGTCAGCAAAATTCAGCACGAGGCTCTTAGGAACACGGTGGAGCTGGCAGTAAGAGAAGTAGAAACGGAGTTTCGCAGCACCCCGGCAGCAGTGGCTATGCACCATGCCTACCGACACGGACTGCTGGAACATACCGTTCACATGGGCCGGGCGGCGATTGCCCTGCTTCCTTTGTATACTGAGGTGCACCCAGACCTGGCCTTAGCAGGTATTGTCCTGCACGACATCGGCAAGGTTATTGAATACGAAGGCGAATTGAGCGTAAGCAAAAGTAAATCCGGCATTTTACAGGGACACGTGGTCTTGGGCTACCGCATGGTGCGCAAGGCGGGCATGTTGGCAAGACTGCACCCCGCACTACTGGAACGCCTGGAGCATATCATTCTTTCCCATCAGGGCGAACTCGAATGGGGAGCTGCAACTATGGCTGCCACTCCGGAAGCCGTGTTTGTATCGATGATCGATAACCTCGATGCCCGCATGGGCATGGTCCAATATGAATTGCGTCACCGATCCGATGACAAAACCTTCAGCGATTTTTTGCCCGGTTTGAAAACTACCTTGCTAACCGACCCCGTCCCAACTGAAGCCGAGAATACCTCCGTTGAACAGGTTAACCTCGATCTTTAGATTCCAGTTCCCCTACCCCATTGAAAGATCAGACTTTTTTGCTCATTCCCTGAGATAGGAGCCAAACCAGCATTACCGCGACCAGGGCAAGCACCAAGGTACCGGGGTTGAGGCCAAATCCATGCAGGAGAACCAAACCCAGTCCTCCGGCAAAAATTGCATACCAGGCCATGGGCAAAAGCGTTTTTCGAATTACACTACCCTCTTTGCCCAGTAATCCAACCGTGGCGGAGGCCGCGACCACGTTGTGCACACATATCATATTGCCCGCGGCGCCGCCAACGGCCTGCAGAGCGACAACGATGGATTCCGTAGCGCCAATTTTTTGCGCCATGCCAAACTGAAACAGCGAAAACATCATGTTACTGATGGTATTGCTTCCGGCGATAAAAGCTCCCAGGGCTCCAATGGTTGGAGCAATCAACGGCCACATGTTTCCAAATAGGGCGCTCACACCCTCGGCCAATACCAAAGGCATTTGGTCCAGGTTCGCCGATCCGGAATTTAAAAATACCTGCACCATGGGAACGGCAAAAATCAAGGCAGACGCAGCTCCCAGCAACGTGTGAATAGACTCTTTCCAGGACGTCTTGATCTCTTCACCACTCATTTTGAAGGTCCCGTAACAAATAAGCACGGTTACAATAAAAAGGAACCCGGGAAGGTAGAGCGGCTGGGAAGTTGGCGATATTCCACTGCCCCAGAGGTCCGGTATGGATACGGTAAATGACTTCAGCAACACGGCCAGGTAAGAGACGGTCCTGGTCAAAACCAACAATAGCGCAACGATAACATAGGGAGACCAGGCCAGGAGTAAATGATTGCGGGATATGCCGGACTCGCTGTCGTGCGTATCGATGTGCAGTTCTCCTTCCCAATCTTTGTCCCATTCACTTCGATCGGGAAAATCCCACTTGTCCCTCGGTTGAAATATTCCGGCCCTGGTAGCGCTTACTACAATGACCAAACCGATCAGTGAACCCAGTAAGGACGGAAATTCAGGTCCCAGGGTGCGGGCCAAAATCACATACGGCAGGGTAAAGGCGATACCGGCCAGTAAGGCAAACTTCCATATTTTGAGGCCCTCTCTAAGTGACTTATTTTTGCCAAAAAAGCGGGTCATTATGGCAACCATGATTAAGGGAATGAAGGTCCCGATAATGCCGTGAATCAAGGCCACGTTCGCACCCACGGTATGAAGATACGCTTCATGAGTCACCCCCAGTGTTTCCTGCAGCGCGACCACCTGCGGTTGCCCGAATAATCCGCTGTTTACTCCCACCAGAATGGGAGTACCGACAGCGCCGAAAGAAACCGGAGTGCTTTGGATGATGAGCGCCACCACCACCGCAGCCATGGCAGGAAAACCAATCGCAACCAACAACGGCGCTGCAATGGCAGCCGGAGTGCCAAACCCAGCCGCACCTTCGATGAATGCCCCAAATAACCAGGCGATTATTATGACTTGAATTCTGCGGTCTGGCGAAATGTTCACAAAGCCCTGTCGAATGGCGTGGATTTTTCCACACGCCTTCAAAGTATTGAGCAAAAGAATGGCGCCGAATACAATGAACAGGATATCCAGCGCCTTGAACAGCCCGAGTACGGAACCTGCGCCGATCTGGTTAACGGGAGTCTTCCAGATCAGAAAAGCGATGAGCACCGTGAATACATAGGCGATAGGCATGGCTCTCCTGGCCGGCCAACGCAGGACCACCAGGAATAGAAAGACTACCAGGATCGGGGTTAACGCCAGTAGGGAGAGAAGAAATAAGGGCAAGTCGGCCATGAGTCATAACTTGGAGATTTTTAAATCAATCGAAAGAAAACAACGGTCCAAGCGAAAACCAATAAAAGCCCCCGGTCACCGGTGGGCAAGTATTTGATCTGATTATACTTAAAAGTCACCGGTTGAGTCCTTATACCTATTTCCATTTTAAAGGATCACATGGGGCAGCACATTCTCGAAATTGTATGCGCATAAATGATATGCCTTGCATCTGGTTAACCGATGTGTTTCAGACATTCACAATTGGGTTCATCACTTCAGATGACTTGCGCCATAACCTTTCTAATGGCTTGGTAATGTAAACTTATTCCACACCCAACCGTTCATTTATGTCGCGAGAAAACGACAGGTCATTAAGATTTTATAACGAAGTACTGGGTTTGGATCGCCTCCACTACGGAATGTGGAAAGAGGAGGATGAATTGACCCTATCCAATCTCAAAAAAGCGCAATTGCGCTACGAGAATTTTCTCATCGATCGGTTGCCTTCATTCGCCCGAAAGATTCTGGACGTGGGTTGCGGGACTTCCGCCATGACGCAAAAATTGTTATCCATGAACCTGGAAGTCCACGGATTGTCACCCGATGAAACTCAGAAAAATAATTTCACCGCCAACCTGGATGTGCCGTTCTATCACTGCCGGTTTGAAGATTTTGAGCCCGAAGAAACTTTTGACTGCCTGATCATGAGCGAATCGGCTCAGTACATCCCCTACGTGCAACTCTTTGAAACCGCAAAAAAGTGCCTCTCCCCAAAAGGTTTTCTCATGATCTGTGATTATTTCGTTCTGGATAACGCAACTGGAATCCTGGCAGAAAGTGGCCATAATCTGGCAAAATTCAGAGCGGAATCCCAGAGGCGGGGATTTAAGCTGATTGATGAACGGGACATTACTGACAAAATTTCCAAAACATTGGATTTCGGTAACCTGCTGGCCGACCGTTTTCTGGCAGGACTAGATATTTTGACCGAAAAGACCCGAAAAAAACACCCTTTCCTGTCCAAACTCGTTTTTCTTATCTTTCGCAAAAGATGGGAAAAACTCAACCGGGAGAGGGAACTTTTGGACTCGAAAAAGTTCAAGGTCCAGAAGCGGTATCTATTTCTCCTTTATCAAATGTCCGAAATCTAATTTGCTTTAGATACTGCTGATATAGTTGTAATTTTCCACAAAGTCCTTTCCAATGAGGCAATCAACGGCTACTATCCAACATTACTCCCAGAAGCGTATCATACCAGGTAATTTATACATAGCTTTCCCTACCTGTAATCAAATTGGGAGGATCCTAATTCTCCTGGGAGCCGCTGTTTGGCTGTCTCCCCTGCCCGCTCCAATCGCAGCTGAACCGCTCGATTATGGAGAGTGGCGATCCATGGTGCCCAACCAGCCACCCGGTTCGGATCCCGATCAGGATGGCATGCCGAGCTTCCTGGAATACGCCCTTGGTGCGGCTCCGGAGGACGCCGTCAATGCCGCGGCCTCGGGCCGGCAACTGACCTTCCAGCACGATGGTGTAAACAACCTGGTATTGCTTCCCTTTGCCGGAAGGAAGGATTTGGCTTACTACCTCGATGGGAAGCCAGGCCTCAACGAAGACAAGTGGATGGTACTGGCTCAAAAACTCGGCAATGCACCCTGGGAACCGGTAGCCGAAGGATTTGAAGTCGAAAATACTGCCGAGAGCGTAACTTTGTCTTATCGTGAGTGGCCGAAAGCTCAATTCATGCGACTGAGGATCGAAGATCATCCCACCCTCGCCGCCCGGGCTCTTGCCGGAAGATTTTTGAAGCAAACTACCTTTGGCCCAACTCAAGCCGATATCGATTCCTTGATCGAATCAGGTCTCGACTTCGAAGGTTGGATGGACGATCAGATGGCATTGAAACCAACTCTGCACCTCCCGATTTACTACACTTATCCGGTAACTAACCACATCTACCCGGACAATAGTGAGATCCGGGCGGGCCGCGCTCACTTGAAAGGGGTCGTATGGTTTCAAGCCGCCCTGCTCTCTGAGGATCAGTTGCGCCAGAGAATGGCCTGGGCGCTCTCCCAGATTTTCGTCATCGGGCAGGTAGGCAGTAACAAAAATGGGTACCCCATTCAATGGCTCAACTTTTACGACATTTTAGTAGGCAATGCCTTCGGAAATTACCGCGACATTCTGCAGGAAGTGACCATGAATGCCAAAATGGGTTACTACCTCACCTATTTAAATAACCAGAAAGCAAACGGAAGTCAGTTGCCCGATGAGAACTACGCCCGGGAAGTCATGCAACTCTTCACCGTGGGTCTTTGGGAACTCAATCAGGACGGCACTTTGAAACTGGACCCAAACCAGGGCCCCATTCCGACTTACGACAATCTGGATATTACCGAACTGGCCAAAGTCTTCACCGGGCTGCAACACGCTTATAATAAAGACATTTACGACACCCCCAACCGGGTGGACCCCATGATCGTGCGTAACGAAAGCCGGCACGACAGGACGGCCAAACCATGCTCGACGGTACCATTCTGCCCGCAGGCGTAAATACAATCCGGGAAATTACCACAGCATTGGACGTCCTTTTCAACCATCCCAATACGGCGCCGTTTATCTCTTTTCGGCTGATTCAACGGCTGGTTTCTTCCAATCCCAGCGCTAAATACGTTGAACGGGTGGCCAATGTTTTCGCCGACAATGGCGAGGGAGTTCGCGGTGACCTGACCGCTGTGGTAAAAGCTATTTTACTCGACCCCGAAGCCCGGGACGCCGGTTACATGATCGATAACGGCCGAGGGAAACTGCAAGAACCGTTATTGAGGTTCACCCACCTCTGCCGCGCTTTTAAACTGCAAAGTAACGAGGCCAATGGAAACATCCTTTGGTTCAAGTCGTTTATAGAAGAATTTGGCCAGTCCCCCTACCGTTCACCCAGCGTATTTAATTTTTACCTGCCGGAATTTGTTCCCAGTGGAGAGCTTAAGGAGGCCAGACTTTATGGGCCGGAATTTCAGATTTTGGACGACTCCACCGGGATGAAGACTTTCCAGGTATTCTCCGTTTTATTCAACAATGGTTTGCAAAACCTCTTCGCCGGTGGAGCCTTTCCCAGGCCAACCCTGGATTTTTCCACCGAAATCGAATTGGGCGAGGACCCGGAAGCGTTAGTTGACCACCTCAACTTACTGCTAACCCACAATTCTTTGGGCGAGGACACCAAAGATATCATTGTAAAGGCTGTGCTGGGCATCCCCAGTTCTTTTCCGTTACCTCGGGTTAAACGGGCCGTTCTCCTGGTAAGCATCAGCCCCGAATTTGCTATTCTTCAATAACTTAAGACCATGAAACCATCACGCAGAATTTCCCGCAGAAAATTTATGGGCGAGGCCAGTTGTGCCGCCGTGGGCTCAACCGCGCTGTTTTCCAGCCTTCTATCACTACGCATGACCAGCACCGCCGCCGCCGCCGAGGTCGGGCCCGGTGACGATTATAAAGCCCTGGTCTGTCTGTTTCTGGCCGGTGGAAACGACTCCTACAACATGCTGGTTCCAAGAAATGACGATGCTTACGCGGAATACAGCAACACCCGGGATGACCTGGCATTAGAAAAATCCAGCCTATTGGATATAACCTCCTCCGGACAGCCCTACAAAGAATTTGGCATCCATCCATCCATGCCCTTTACCAAACAGCTCTATGAGGCCGGAAACCTCGCCTTTATCGCCAACGTCGGCACACTGATTGAGCCGATCCCGAATAGGACGTTTTATATGAACAACGGGCAATTGCGTCCCAGTGGACTATTTTCCCATTCCGATCAGCGAGTTCACTGGCAGACTTCAGTTCCTCAAATTAAAGGCGCCGGTCCTGGGGGATGGGGCGGAAGAACTGCTGACCTGTTGATGTCTATGAATAAGGACTCGAAGGTATCCATGAACATTTCCCTGAATGGAGTTAACGTTTTCCAGTCGGGAAACGAGGCCTTTGCCTATATAAGCGGCCTGGAGGGAGGTACCGAATTGGTGGGCTATCCCGTCAAAAACGAAAACGGTATAATATTACGAGGGGACCCCATTTTTGGGGCCGCGGTGGACAGCTTGCTGGAAGAACACTACAAAAACCTGTTCACCAGCACCTTCGCTAAAAGAACGCGCCGGTTCATCGATTCGTCTATCGCCTTTAATGAAGCAGTCAGGCCGATAGTGATTAATACCCCCCCACCACCCACCACTCTGGCTCGGCGCATGCGCATGGTGGCGCGCACCATAGCCGCGCGTAAAGACCTTGGTATGAAACGGCAAACCTTCTTCGTTAGGTCCGGCGGTTGGGACCACCACAATGAGGTGATAAATGCCCAGCTCGTAATGCTGGAGGAAATTGATCAGGCGGTGAAATACCTGCACGATGCCCTGGTAGAAATTGATGCCTTAGACAAAGTCGTCCTATTCACCGCCTCAGATTTTGGCCGAACCCTCACTTCAAACGGTAAGGGGTCCGACCATGCCTGGGGAGGAAACCATTTCGTAATGGGCGGCCCCGTAAATGGGGGTAGAATTTTGGGTCAATATCCATCGCTTGCCTCGGGTTCGAACCTGGATTCCGATCGCCGTAATCGTGGACGCCTGATTCCCACCACTTCGGTGGATGAGTACGGAAGTGAATTGGCCCGATGGCTGGGTGTCTCCGGTTCTGAAATGGAAACTGTTTTTCCCAATATCCGCAACTTTTACGACCCCGCATTGATTACCCATCCAATAGGATTTTTGAAGGCTTGACCCGAATGGTCCTTAGCCCGGATGTCCCACAAAATTCGTAGCGAGCGAGCGAAGGTCGAGGGCCGCATCAGCGCCGGCATTCCGGAGCGCAGTAGAAGATTTGTGAGATATGCGGGTTAGTTAAGCGACTTTTCGGATATTTGACCACCTCGTAAAAGGAAGGGGTCAAGCCGTCAAAACTGATGCCTTACAGGGTCAGTCGTCTTTGTACCGAGGCCGCAGGCCGACACCCCGCCAAAGTGTATGAAGTGCAATGGAATACAGTTTTTAAGACCTGACCCTCTTCTTCCCAAAGGCATCACTTTTCAACGGCATGACCCCGGCTGGCGCCCAGGGGTCATTCCTTGCGATCTTGCACGCCAGTGCGAGATTGAAGGTTTGACCCCTTCAGAACGCTCATGGCGTGACACCACTTCAATGTTTTCCCAATAGATGCGACAAAGCCAAATCCAAAACCGGAAAATCAAACTGAAACCCACTTTGAATGAGTTGTTGGGGAACAACGCGTTGACTGGTCAGTAAGGCTTCGTCGGCCATCTTTCCCAGCATACATCGCAAAATCCAACCGGGCACGACGCTGACCCCCGGCCGGTTCAGCTTGTCCGCCAATTCGTTGGAAAACTCGCGGTTTTGCAGAGGTATCGGAGAAACCGCATTGTAAATACCTCGATATTGAGGATTCACCAATGCGGTATGAAAGACCCGCAAAAGGTCATCCATAGCTATCCAACTCCAGTACTGTGTTCCCCTACCCTGTCGCCCGCCCAAGCCGGCTTTGTAAACCGGCATCATTTTTGCCAGAGCGCCCCCCTTTGGTGTTAGAACCATTCCGATGCGGAAAATTACCCGCCGAATTCCCATGGCATCCAGGTCGGCCGATGCATTTTCCCAGGCCTCGCACAGGTCGGCCAGAAATCCGGTTCCTTTAGGTCCCTCCTCCGAAAGTTCGCGATCAGCGGCATCGCCGTAAAATCCCACTCCCGAAGATCCGACAAAAACTTTGGGAGGATTGGGCATTTTTTTGAACCCATCCACAAGAAATCGAGTGACCTCCACGCGGCTACTCCTCAATGACTTCATTCTTTGAGTGGTCCACCGGCCCGCAACAAAATTTTCGCCGGCCAAATGTATCCAACAATCAATTCCATCCAATTTCTCCCAATCAGCCATCTTTGACTGAGGGTCCCATTTAACAGCAGGCACGCCCCACAGGCTGCTTTTACCCGATCTCGAAAGTATGGTTACGGCGTGTCCCTGGGCCTTGAGAAAAACTCCCAATTCGCGACCGATCAATCCATTACCTCCGGTTATTACAACACTGGGTTTAGAATATGATTTTAGATCATTCCAATGTCTCAAATCATTCTGAATAACCGAGTGACGATAGGTGAATATTCGCTCGAGCCGTTTTCGCGCAAGGTATGATCCAAGGCGATTGTTGGCCAGTTTCCAAAAAGGCAGGGAAAATTGTATATTGTTCCGCAAAGAAGTAGTATTATCGCTCAGGGACCGAAACGATTGGGTGTGTTTCCAGAAACGGAAAGGTCCTTTGCGCTGAATATCGACAAGCTGTCTGTTGTTTGAAAATCCAACGCGTTCAGCTTGCCAAATCGTGTTTACTAAACCCAGTCGAATGTGCAGTTCGACCTTAGCGCCCGGTTCAATGCCTCCGGTTTTATTCAATAGTTTTACCGCCTCCCAGGGGGGAGTAAGACGGAGGATTGCGAGGTCCCGTGCATGGTAGGAAAAAACATCGGACGCTAAGGCCGGAATGATAGATTCGTATGAAAAGTTAAATGAGGACATAACCAAAAAATTACCCCCACCCTATCGCCTCATCTTTTTTCTTCCATTCCAATCGTTCTGTGCCAAGTTTTTCACCCAACATGCTTCAGAAAGGTATTCTAAACCCACAATTCAACCATCTTCTTTCACGTGTTCGCCACACCAATACCCTGGTCATCGCCGATTGGGCGTTTCCCTCATGGAAAGACGTCGAAACAGTCGACCTTGCACTCACTCGAGGAATTCCCATGATCACGGACCTTCTCAAGGTCCTCCATTCCAACTTCAAAGTAGGCCACATCTGGCAAGCAGAAGAATTCCTCCCCACTAACCCACAGGAGGTAATTGCCAAATACCAGGACGCTTTTGATGGTTTCAGAAAGCTCTACTCCGAACTTAAAATCACCCGAATTCCCCACAACGACTTTAAAAAACTCGTTCCCGCCGCCACTGGCCTTATCCGCACCGGAGATCCCACTGCGTATGGCAACATTATCCTCGAATCCGTCTAGTGTGGTGTCCCATGAAAAGCGCCGTCACCCTTGCCCAGGTTCCCGAAGCAAGAGCCGGGCCTTTCGTCTTCCACGATGTCCTGCCTGAGGGCTTCGCAAAGGCCAAGTCTCATGGATTCGACGGCGTTGAACTTTTCCTGCCCAGTTCCGACTATATTTCGGTAGAAGAAACGAAGGCCCTCGCCTCGCAACACGACCTTCTCATCGCTTCCGTCGGTACCGGAGCCGGCATGGTCCAACACGGCCTCTCCTTGACCGATCCCAAAGCATCTAGGCGCCAGCAAGCCCTCGACTTCGTTCTGGGCATGATCGACTTCGGCGGCCAGCTTGGCGCCCCCGCCATCCTTGGCTCCATGCAAGGAAATTGGGGTGGCGAGGTTTCACGCGACCAAGCCCTCCAATGGCTCGCCGAGGCCCTCCGCATTGCGGGTAATAAAGCCGCGCGACACGATGTCGCTTTTATTTACGAACCGCTCAACCGCTACGAGACCAACCTCATCAACCGCCAAGCCCAAGGCGCACAATTCATCGAAGAACACCAATTGGAAAACATCGTTCTCCTAGCCGACCTTTTCCACATGAACATCGAAGAAAACGACCTCGCCCACGCCATCCTCGAAGCGGGCAAATATATCGGCCACGTACACTTCGCCGACTCCAACCGTCAGGCAATGGGTTTCGGCCATACCGATCCTGCCCCCATCGCCGCCGCCCTCAACCAAATTGGTTACACCGGCTATCTTTCCGCCGAAATCTTTCCCTTCCCCGACCCGGACTCCAGCGCCGCCCAGGAAATCAAGGCCATTAAAGAAATTCTCCCTCAAGTTAATTAACTGCGAACACATCACCTGTCCATGCAAACCCATGCCCTAGGCAACACCGACATCGACCTGCCCATCCTTTCTTTTGGCGCCTCCTCACTCGGAGCTGAATTTCGCTCCGTCAGGCTCGACGAGGTGATGAAGTCTACCACCACCGCCCTTGAGCTGGGCATGAACTTCATCGACACTTCCCCCTTCTACGGTCGCGGCATGTCCGAAGTCCTGCTCGGCCAGGGCCTCAAGGGCATCCCCCGCGACTCCTACCTACTCGGCAGCAAATTCGGCCGCTACTCGCTCATCCATTTCGACTTTTCCGCTAAGCGCCTTGAGGAGTCGCTGCACGTTACCCTGCACCGTTTGGGAACCGACTATCTCGACATCCTGCTCATGCACGATGTCGAATTTGTCCCGCTTCCCCAGGTTTGGGAAGAAACCTTCCCTGCCCTGCTTAAAGCCAAAGAGCAGGGAAAGGTCCGGGCCGTCGGTTTTTCCTGCTACCCCATGAAAACCTTTCACACCGTTCTCGACCACATCGAGGAGGACTGCGACTGTGTAATGTCCTACAATCAGTATACTTTACAGAATACAACCTTCTCCGAATCGCTTCTAACACGCCTTCAGGAAAAAAACATCGGAGCAATTAACGCCGGTCCCTTTTCCGCCCGGTTACTCACCAATGCCCCCAATCCCGATTGGCTCAAAGAACCCGAGGAGGTCCAGGCAGTTGCCCGACAAGCTGCCCAGCTTTGCTCTGACAATGGGGTCGACATCGCCCAACTCGCGCTCCAGTTCTCTTGCACGAACCCGGACTTGGCAACCACAGTGGCAGGTTCCGCCAATCCCGAAAATATTAAAAAATGGGCCCGGTGGATAAGGGAGCCAATCGACGAATCACTCTTGCGCGAAGTGCAAAACATCTTTGCCTCGGTCAAAAATATCGGCCACATAGAAGGCCTTCTTGAAAACAACTGACCTTTACCGCTACACCCAAAATACTTTAAAACAATCTCACTATTAATTGCCTCGAATCCATTTCCTTAACCATCGACTAATCTCAATGCTCGCCATCGAATTCACCGCTCCCCAATCCATCACTCCCATAAATCTCGACCCTGCCCAGCCACCCGGCCCAGGTGAAGCCCTCGTCCGCACACACCGCATGGGCATTTGCGGGACGGATATCTCCTGCTACCTGGGCAAGTTTCCCTTCTTTGACTACCCTCGCACCCCAGGTCACGAACTCGGCCTCGAAGTCATCGCCGTCGGCCACGGAGTAACCCACATCAAAGTGGGTGACAAGTGCTCACTCGAACCCTACGTCAACGATCCCCAGACAAAGACTTCGAAAAAAGGAAATTCCAATTGCTGCCCCCAGGTGCAGGTCATCGGGGTGCATAACAGTGGAGGCCTGCGTAAGGCTGACTGGATCGTACCCGCCCTAAAGCTACACCCCGGGAACAACCTGTCCTACGACCAACTGGCCCTGGTCGAAACCTTGGCCATTGGCTACCACGCCGTCCAGCGGGCCAATCCCCAACCCGGAGAAACCGTTCTCCTCATAGGGGCCGGCCCTATCGGCCTCGCCTGCCTCGAGTTTCTTAAGCTCAGGGAGAAGGTTGATGTTATCGTTATGGATATGATCCAATCGCGTCTCGACTTCTGCCACCACAAGCTTGGCAGCAATAATGAGGTGTTATTCCAGCCCGACGGCTCCCACCTCGCCCAAATCGAGGCAATTACAGACGGGGAACTGGCTGACGTCGTCATCGATGCCACCGGCTCAAACAAATCCATGTCGGCTTGTCTTGCCTACGCCGCTTTTACCGGCCACATCGTTTTCGTTGGGATCACCACAGACGAGGTCAGTTTCCCGCACGCCCCGATCTTCCACCGCCGCGAGCAGACTTTGATTGCCAGCCGCAACGCGCTTCCCGCCGATTTCGACAACATCATCAAAATAATCGAAGACGGCAAAATCAATACCAATGCCTGGATCACTCACCGATTGACCATTGACGAAGTCCCGGAAAAATTCGCCCAATTTACCGACCCCTCCCTCGGCGCCATTAAAGCCATTATCGAGGTAAATAATTAGAACCTGAAATCACACCATCAACAAATGAAACCATGTCCCAAATTTACTTTTGGAGCCGGTGACCGTTTCACCCACGGAGCTCACGCTCAACTCCAGGCCTTCATCGAAGCCAAGGCTCAGGGTATCGACATCACACCTGTCTGGAACAAGTCGAACCGCGAGCACGACATCATCGGTTCCGAACCCCAGTCTATACGAGACGCCGCTGATAAAGCCGTTGCTGACCTCGGCTGGGCCGGTGAATACCTGGTAGATGCCGACCATATCGGACTGGAAACAGTCGACCGTTTCATTCCCCACAGCGACTTCTTCACTCTCGATGTGGCCGACGATATTGGTAAAAAAGCCGATCCGGCAGACGTCGAAGCCTTCATCACCAAGCACCCGGAACTCATCGGCACCGTGATCATTGAAGGTATCGATGAGCCTTTGACCATCGGGCGTGAGCTAGTTGAAAAAAACGCCAACCAATTCCTCAAAGCTACCCAGCAAGCCAAAGCCATTTATGACCACATCGTGGCACAAAAAGGCCCTAACTTCGTAACCGAAGTTTCCATGGACGAAACCGACAACCCGCAGACACCACCCGAGATGCTCATCATCCTGGCGGCCATAGCTGATCAGGGCATTCCGATCCAAACCATAGCCCCAAAATTCACCGGTCGATTCAACAAGGGAGTCGACTACGTCGGTGACCTTGCCCAATTCGAAAGAGAATTTAACGACGACCTCGCCGTCATTGCCCACGCCGTCAAAACCTACGGACTTCCCGAATCCCTGAAACTCAGCGTTCACTCCGGTTCCGACAAGTTCTCCATCTACGGGCCAATCAAGACCGCCCTAGCTCGGACAGGCTCCGGGCTCCATATTAAAACTGCCGGCACAAACTGGCTGGAGGAGGTCATCGGGCTCGCCACTACCGGTGGTGAAGCTCTCGACTTGGCCAAAGAAATTTATGTCAAGGCCTTGGAGAAAAAAAATGCACTCTGCCAACCCTATGCCACCGTTATCGATATCGACGACGCACACCTTCCCTCCCCGGAAGAAGTCAACGGTTGGAGCAGCGAACAATATGTTACTGCCCTTACTCACGATCCCTCCGACCCCGGGTACAACCCACACCTACGCCAACTGCTGCATGTCGGTTTTAAAATCGCCGCTCAACTAGGTGACCGTTACCTGGATGCCCTCCGCGCCCACCAGGATGTCATTTCCCAATGCGTCACCTACAACCTGCTGGAACGCCACATGAAACCACTCTTTGCATAAGGAGGTATGTTGCCTTCTCAAGGAACAACGATTCTAAAAAATTTTCTGGCGGAAATATCGAATTCAAAATCTCCATCGGCATCGGAGATTTCGAGGAAAAGAGACCACGTTTCCAGGTCATCGGAGGAATCCAAGTTTCCCAAAATACCGGGAGGAAGCTGCCACTCGAGTTGAATTTGGTCCCGTTTCTTTGACATGGAGTAAAGGACCTGGGAATTGATAGCGCCGATCCTACGTATGAACTGGTCAATATATAGGCTTGCAGGTTGCAGATGCTGCCCAGTTCCAATGCCCTCCACGAAATCCACAGGATTAGTCCGTTCAGCAGAGTTTGTCCGATTTTCACGTGTCCTTACTCCATCTGCCTCGCCCGAAGTACCGATTACATAACCATATCCTAATTGCTCACTATGGACAATGTAGTTACGAGAGTGGTAGTATTCTTTTCCTTCAGTATTCCAGTAAACAACCTGGCTTGCGGTCATCCCATGATCGGTGCCGGCATCTCCTCGGTAAGCGGCGTGGAAATAGGATCGTTCGATGGTGTTGCCGTCGAAGAGGTTTGAAAAGCTGAAGCGCCCATGATGGTCACTGCCAGATGCGCCTGCAGAGGTGCCAGCTCCCGTTGTCCATTCAAAGCCGGTATCATGATCGTAATTGCGTAGAAATACGTTACCGGAATTTTCCAT
Source organism: Opitutales bacterium (assembly GCA_965250065.1). GTDB lineage: Bacteria > Verrucomicrobiota > Verrucomicrobiia > Opitutales > UBA2995 > JAABVD01. Next base: position 1,761,626 of record OZ252288.1, on the reverse strand, counting down.
GCGCCACTGAACGATTCCGTGGCGGCAAAACCCCACTTCGCACTCCACCGCCATACATTCACTGGCTTCATTAAACCGGATCATGTATCCATTGCCACCTGCACCGCCGTATTGTGCATTGGTCATTGAGACGCGATAAAGAGTCACCCCTCGACAAAATCTCAATAGAGTGCCGTTGGATAACATATGCAAATTCTGTCTATTAGGTTCATATGAGGAGATGTTTTGTATCCAGCCATTGGTTACACCCCTAAAACAAATTAACCAGGAATGATGGGCGTCCCATGCCGCAGTTCCTTCAACTGTATAATCATTGGTCCCCCATTCCCTCCCGGGGTGGGCAATATTGCCAACGGAGAAATTTTCCAATCCCACTTCCGTTAGAAAGTCCGCCGCCTTATAGACCACGGGATCGTCGCGCGTGTTTATAAACCATCGGGTTGGCGCATCGAGAGTCAGAGTGTTTCCATTGATTTCCCGAATTTGTCGGAGACAACGAGTGCCGGGCAGGCTCGATTCGGCTCCCAGCCAGCTTACTCCGTCGGCTCCAGGCCCCATGTTAAGGTCGAGAATAAACTCGTCGGTGGCTGGGTTCCAAATGACGATCCAGTCACCCACCTTCAACAGAAGGTTATTACTGGAATCCTCCAATTCGATTTTCAGAGTTGGGCCCGGATAATCACGCGCGATTTTTAGAGGCGAACTGCGTTGTGTGTTCCAGGAACGATTCGGTCCTTGAGCCTGAATTACGTGGGCATCCCGCATATTGTAGGAGGTATTAAAGATGTAGGTGGCATCCCGGCCGGCTCCGCGAAAAACCACTCCCGAATTTCTAATTCTCAGGCAATAGTTTCGCGATTCTTGTCGGGAAACTTTGAACGTGCCTGCTGGAAGGAAAACCACTCCACCTCCATTTTGACCGACCTGGTCGATCGCAGCTTGAATGGCAGCCGTAGAGTCCTTCCCTCCAGTAGGGTCAGCCCCAAAATCAGTAACTACGTCGATTAATCCGTTGGTGATTTGCGGCAGTGGCCTCTCTCCTCGATGATATCCCGCGTAGGAAAAGTCTTGAATGAAGGTATCGTTCAAAAAGCTCAATCCTTCCTGTTCGTGTGGAGGAATCCAATCCGTTGGGTAAAGAGTCGATCTCCATTCCTGTGCCTTGAGCACGAGGGGAATTAGCAGAAAAGATGTAATGAAAATCAGATCCTTCATTCTAGGTGAATCGAGCAGTTAGCTGGGAATCTTAAAGGTGTTTCAAAATAATAACTAGCCCGGATGTCTCGCTCGGTAGTGAGATATGCGGGCTAGTGTGGTGTCCCAGAAATAACTTGAAAAATACGAGCGTGCCATGAATGGCCTGGCAAGGCTGCTTTTCGCAGCACGGGCCTAAAGGCCCTGGTTTGTAAAGCGAACGCCGCCAGGGTGTTCCATGCCACCTCGCCCTCAGGGCCGCGCGCTTTTTCGACCGATCGGCGTTAGCTTAGGTCGCCAGGGCCAAAAGCCCAAGCGACCTACGCCGCCTTGATGAGGCAGAAAAATCGCTGCGGTATTTTTATAAGGAATTTCTGGGACACCACACTAAAACTCATGCCTTATCCGGCTGCTTCGCTCCGGGCTCGGTCACTGAGGGGGGTTGATAAATAACGTTCTCCGCAACTTGCCGCGACCACCACAATATTTTTGCCGGCCATTTCGGGACGCTTGGCCACCTCCAAGGCAGCCCAAACCGTCGCACCCGAGGATATACCAACCAGCAGCCCTTCCGTCTTGGACAAATCCCGCGCGGTCTGGAATGCATCTTCGTTACTGACGAGCACGACATCATCAATAACGTCCGTGTTGCAGTTTTTGGGAATGAAACCGGCGCCGATCCCCTGAATTTTGTGCGGGCCCGGCCGTCCGCCCGAAATGACCGGACTGGCCAAAGGCTCAACCGCTACGGTGAAAAGTTCTCTTCTGCTTTTTATGACTTCCGAAACCCCTGTAATAGTTCCACCGGTACCAACGCCGGTAACAAAAACGTCGATCTCGCCTTCGGTCGCATTCCATATTTCCTCCGCAGTGGTCAACCGGTGGATCTGCGGATTGGCCTCGTTCTCAAATTGCTGGGGAATCCAAGCTTTGTCTCCCAGTTCTTCGGCCAGCTCATTGGCGCGCGCGATGGCGCCCGGCATGCCTTTCGGCCCCGGGGTCAACTCGAGTTCCGCGCCCAGCATTTTGAGCAATATGCGGCGTTCCAGCGACATGGTTTCCGGCATCGTAAGGATCAGACGGTATCCCTTGGCCGCGGCGACAAATGCCAACGCAATGCCCGTATTTCCTGAGGTAGGCTCGATGATTATGCAATCCGGTTTCAATTCCCCACTCGCTTCCCCCGCCGCAATCATGGAGTATCCGATGCGGTCTTTTACGCTGGAGAGTGGATTGAAGAATTCACATTTTACCAGAATGTTGGCGTCGATACCTTCGGCTATACGGTTCAGTTTTATCAGGGGCGTATTGCCGATGGATTGAGTTACGTCATTGGCCAGAAGTGACATGGCGATAGTTAAAAATAGGGCTCTAACGCCTTCTCCGAGGGCCAAAGCTGCGGATGGGGGCGTTTCTTTGCACCTGCTTGTTTCTCAATCGGTAGACAATGCGAGCTTTATCGATATCATAGGGACTCATTTCCATTTTCACCATGTCACCCGTCGTTATTTTGATGAAGTTTTTGCGCAGCTTTCCCGAAATGTGGGCCAGTACAGTATGACCATTGGGAAGCTCGACTCGAAACATGGTCCCGGGTAACACCGCTGCGATCTTCCCCTCGACCTCAATTACTTCCTCATTTGCCATAAATTATGCGTTATCTGGATTCCCGGAGTTTGTTCTTGTCTATAATCACAAAAATTAAGGATGTAAAAAGCGCAAAAGGCCCCAGTTAGTCAAGGTTTAAGAAATTTAACCAACCCATGAATTCGCCCGATCAAAATCAAATCGAATGCCCATTCGATAAAATGTTTCCTTCCCAACTGAAACGGGACGATTCTTTTTTTATGCAGATGGCATACAATGCCGCTATCGATGCCTACCGACAAAACGAGGTTCCCATAGGGGCGGTTATCGTCCGGGATAAAGAAATTATCGCCTGCGCCCACAATGAGGTCGAATCGAATAAAGACCCCACTGCGCATGCCGAGATTCTGGCCATTACCCAGGCCACGGGCAAAATAAAGGATTGGCGTCTCAACGAATGCACGCTCTACGTCACCAAAGAACCGTGCCCCATGTGTTCTGGGGCTTCGATTATGGCCAGAATCAACCGCCTCGTTTATGCGGTACCAGATCCCAAAATGGGCTTTCTGGGAGGCGCTCTGGATATTTCAAAAACAAAATCCCTCAACCACCATCCCAAAGTCACCAGCGGGGTACTGGAGGAAGATTGTAAAATACTCCTCTCCGCATTTTTTGAGCAGAAAAGGATTATTTCAAAAGAAGAGAGTTGACTTCATACCCTTCTTTCAAAAGTTTTTTCTTTCGAAAGTAGTTCTTCGTTCTCAACTCTAAAAACGCAGTATTAATAATCAATAGAAGGATAGTTATTATGGCATACGAACTCCCCAGCCTCACTTACGCTTACGATGCATTGGAGCCGCATATCGACGCGCGGACCATGGAAATCCACCACACCAAGCACCATCAGGCTTATATCGGCAACGCCAATGGCGTTCTGGAAAATGCACCCGATCTGGCAGCAAAAAGTGTGAATGAACTGATTGCAGACCTCGATTCCATTCCGGAAGCCTCGCGGACCGCATTGCGCAACAACGCCGGTGGTCACAGCAACCACTCCTTCTTTTGGAAAATACTCTCCCCCAATGGCGGTGGAGATCCGGTTGGCTCGCTGGCCACGGCGATTGATAGCGAATTGGGTGGGCTCGATGTCTTCAAAGGAGCATTTGCAAAGGCTGGCATAACCCGTTTTGGCAGCGGATGGGCTTGGCTGAGTGTAAGTGGCCAGAAACTGGTTGTTCACTCTACCGCTAACCAGGATTCTCCCATCATGGAAGGCGCCGTTCCGGTCATTGGGTTGGACGTATGGGAACATGCCTATTACCTCAACTACCAGAATCGCCGGCCCGACTATATCGCAGCCTTTTGGAATGTGGTTAACTGGGAGCAGGCCGAAGCAAATTACGCTGCGGCTATAGGTTAATTAACGGCCTTTCTCAGGTTTCCCTTGACTCGGTTGAAATCGAGCATGGTCCCATAGGGAGCGGTTCTCGTCGATTCGCTCCGAATAGTCTTCATCCTTCAACCTTTTGCCGGGTGAGCCCGGCAGCCTCAATCCTTATATCCATTTTTTCGCGCCATGCTTCCAATACTTCGGTATACTGCGGATCCTGGGCAAGGTTGGTAAACTGCTTCGGATCTCTTTTCATGTGGTAGAGTTCTTCCGTATTATCTTTGTACCAGATATAGGCCCACTCATGGCCGCGAATGGCAAACCCACCACCGTTCCCCACGCCGAGGACTTCATCCCGAATCGAGGTGCGAGATTTGTCCAACAACGGCACCAGGCTTTTGCCTTGAACCGTTTCCGGAACCGGCGCCCCTACCAATTCGGACACCGTTGGATAGACATCCACCAATTCAACTAATGCATCGCTACTTCCAGGCTCGAAACCCGGCGCGGAAATGATCATCGGAACGCGAGTGACGTCCTCGTGCAAATTGTTCTTTTGCCAAAAGGTGTGTTCACCCAAATGATATCCGTGGTCGCTGATAAAGACGATGGCGGTGGACTCCCTCAGTCCCAGCCGATCCAGCTCGTCTACAATACGACCCAATTGTTCATCCATGTAAGTGATCGTGGCATAGTAGGAACCCCAGAATCGTTTCTGGTTATCCGGATATTTACCGATGGGATCGTTCCCACTCCTCACCGAAGTGCGACCCAGAGGGGGAATATCATCGATATCTCCTTCCACTTGTTGGGGAAGTTTTATTTTCCGCCAAGGATAAAGATCGAAGTATTGTTGTGGCGCCACGTTCGGATAATGAGGCCGCACAAAACCGGCGGCGATGAAAAACGGTTTGCCCCCATACCTGCGTAGAAGCTCAATTGTCTTGGTAGCGGTTTTGTAATCGGGCTGATCGGAACCGTCGCCCTCATACTTCACTGAGACGAACCAACGGTGACGCATTCTGGTCGAGGCCCTGTCTCGCAAGTTGGTGGTGAATATGTTGTGGTTGTAGAGTGAATAGAAGCCAGGTGTATGCGCCTCCAATCCCGGCGAGTTAAACCGCTCCGTCCAACACTCCGCATAATCTTCTCCATCGGTTCCCGCCACAATATCACCGGGAACACGCATGTGGAAAATCTTACCTGCCCGGGCGCTATAAAAGCCGTTATTGATAAAATTTTGTCCCATACTCGTCCCCTTATCACCCTTATAGCGGCTAAACATAAAAGACCGTCGAGATGGACCACAGCTCATACCCTGGCAATAGGCCCGCTTGAAAACTATTCCCGAAGCTGCCAAGGCATCGATATTGGGCGTCTGCACCATTGCGTCGCCATAACAACCCAAAGTTGAGGCCTTCAAATCGTCCGATACCATTAACAACACATTTTTTATTCTCCCATCCCTGGCCTCGGCCGCAGACCAGCATACAAGCAAAATGAACAGAATAGTCAGTGATTCCCGCAAATACTTCATAAATCTCATAGGCAAATTAACGCTTCTCCCGGCTTATACCAATTTAGAATTTAAATGATGCTATAACCCATGGCAGTCGACCCGAATGTCTTACTACCAGGCTAACGCGGGCATCGAGCAGATTCGCGCGTGAAGCTGAGTCGACCGTCGGGGTCATGCCTTGCATTTTTGCAGCCATGCATAAATGCAAGGCTTGACCCGAATGGCGCTTAGTTAAGTGACTTTTCGAACATTTGACTACCTCGGAAAAGGAAGGGGTCAAGACGTAAAAAGTTATGCCTTACAGGGTCGGTCGTCTTGTAAAAGTGTATGAAGTACAACGAAATACAGTTTTTAAGACCTGACCCTTTTCTTACAGAAGGCATCACTTTTCTACGGCATGACCCCGGCTGGCGCCATACCTTATGCCCTCAAAAACCCCTTAACTAAGCGCCATTGAGGTTTGACCCCTTTTTTCCTTTCAGTGTAATTTGGGTGGCTCGAAAATTTTTCCACCCTGAAACGTCCAATGCCATACCTATGCGGAAAACTGCTAAGCACTTGGCCATATTTTTTTTATCTGGGCTCGATTGCCCTATGGTCTGTTGACGGACTTAAAGCTAATGAGATTGCCGGCAATGCGAAAAAACACTGGGCTTACCAGCCGGTGCAATCAGTCAATCCACCTGCGATTAAAGATGCGGAATGGGCGCAGAATCCGATCGACACCTTCATTTTCAAAAATCTTCAGAACCGGCAGCTCTCACCTAATCCCCAAGCGGACAAGCTGGTCCTATTGCGCCGTGCTTACTACGATCTGACCGGCCTTCCACCCTCCCAGGAACAGGTGGATGATTTTCTGGCCGATGACTCGCCCCAGGCTTGGGACCGCCTCATCGATCAGCTCCTGGATTCACCCCATTACGGTGAAAAATGGGGCCGTCACTGGTTAGATGCGGTGCGATGGGCAGAATCAAACGGTTACGAACGCGACGCCGATAAACGAAATATGTGGAAATACCGCGACTACGTCATTAACGCCATCAATGCGGACAAACCCTACAATGAGTTTATCGTCGAACAAATTGCGGGCGACGTCTTGCCAAATCCAACTCCGGAATCCATAACCGCGACCGGTTTCCTGAGGCTGGGTCTTTACGACGATGAACCGGCCGATTTGGAGCTGTTCTACCACGACTACTACGACGATATTATCAATACCATCAGTCGATCTACTCTGGCCTTGAGCATGTCCTGCGCCAGGTGCCACGACCACAAAGCCGATCCCATTTCACAAAAAGACTATTACAGTTTCCTGTCCCACCTGCGAAAGCTGGCCATTCCGCCTCGCATTGGAAACCCGGATGTCATGTCCAGATTGGTGCTTACGGAGGCGGCGGAAAATAAACTGAAGCAAAAGATCAAAAGGGCCGGCAACCGGATAATTATCTCAAGGTTGAAATCTTGGGAAGTGATTAACCAAATTCTCAATCAAGAGGAATCGGTCACCTTCGAGGACAATCGCTTCCCCACCCGGCTTAAGTATGGATTTACCACCCAAACCTGGACTGAATCGCTTCCCGACCTGGATCAGATAGATTTTGTTGCCCAAGGCGCTTTACCCGACGGGGCGATCCTCCTGGCAAATGACTTGACGCGGATATCGGGGCTAAAAACATCGGGGGCCGCTTACGTAATAAGAGGTCAAATACAAATACCCGTTGACGGAAGACAAAATTTCAAGGCAACGATTAATGGCGGCAGCTGGATGTATGTGGGTGATAAACTGGTATTCGCCAAAACGGGCCCCAACCTGATCAATGAAAATTTCGAGGTCGATTTAACTGCCGGCGTCCACGACCTGACACTGATAGTAAGCCGAGCCAGTAGCCCCGCTCTCAACTTGAGTTGGGTGACCGATGAAGAAGAAATCCCCTGGGTGACAACCTTGCCCTGGAAAAAGATCCAGTCCCGGATTTCAAAATTTTCCGATAAAGATCTACCCGCCTTGGAAAACCTCGCCGCCGCCCGGAAAGAGGAAGCTGAATCACTGATACAATACGGCCCGCTTCAGCAACAGCTCCAAGATAACCTGGTAACAGCGGCTTTTAACGGGGATGAGATAAAACCCACCCATGTCCTATTGAGGGGAACTCCAGGAGCATACGGAGAACGGGTATACCCGGCGTTTCCGGAAATTTTCGTCGCTGCGGAGTCGGCCCATCAGAAAGCTGGCGACCAGGACCGCCGGCTTACCCTGGCGCTTTGGATCGCCAGTGAGGAAAATCCTCTGACCGCACGCGTAACGGTGAACCGTATCTGGCAACATCACTTTGGCCGTGGTCTAGTCCGCAGTAGCGACGAGTTCGGAAGACTTGGCCGAAAGCCGACTCATCCTGAACTTTTGGACTGGCTGGCCAATGAATTTGTTCGGTCCAACTGGAAAATGAAGCCCTTGCACCGGCTGATCATGAATTCCAAAACCTACCGCATGTCCTCCGCTCCCAATGACCGGGCCCTTGCGGTCGATCCGCTCAACGATCACTTTTGGCGCTACAATATGCGGCGATTGACCGCAGAAGAAATTCGCGACTCCGTATTGGGAGTTACGGGAAATCTCAATCCCCAAGTCGGTGGCCCCAGCGTGTTCCCTACCCTGCCGGAAGAAGTCCTACAAACGGCATCTCGGGCAGAATCGCGCTGGCAACTCGAGGCCGGACCAGAACACCAGAATAGGCGCAGCATTTATACCTTTACCCGGCGTTCCTTGCTCGACCCCATGATGTCTACCTTTGACGTCGCCGATACCGACGTATCCTGTCCGGTGCGGTTTAACACCACCGTTCCGGCACAGGCCCTGACCATGATGAACAGCAAATTTGTCAGTGACCATGCCGGTTTGTTGGCTGAGCGTATCAAGAAATCCGCCCGGGAAGATCCCCACGATTATGTCCAAAAAGGTTTTGAACTGGTATTGGGTCGTCCACCCAGACAGGGGGAATTGCAAAATTCTGTCGACTTGATCGCGTCGATGCAGCAAGATTACGGTCACGATCTTTCCACTGCGGTGGAACGCTTCTCGCTGATGATGTTGAACCTGAACGAATTTATCTTTATCGATTAGCCATGAAAGAGACACCGAATTTCTGTCGTCGTATGGCCCGTCGTGAGTTTCTGGCTACGGTGGGGGGTGGATTCAGTTCGCTGGCCCTTACGGGCATGCTCAGCCATGAAGGATTTTTTAATTCTCTGAGCGGTTCTACTTTACAAGGTCCTCTCGCTACCAAGGTTCCCCATTTCCCAGCCAGAGCGAAACGGGTCATCTTTCTATTCATGTACGGCGGTCCCAGCCACGTGGACACCTTCGATTACAAGCCCGAATTATTCAAATTTGATGGGAAAACCGTTAAGGTAAACACCTTTGGCCGAGGGGGACGCAAAAACGAAGGCCGGGTGGTCGGACCCAAATGGAATTTTCAACGCTATGGTGAATCCGGCCAATGGGTATCAGATCTCTTCCCCCACCTGGCCACCTGCGTGGACGACATCACATTTTTGAAATCCATGACCGCCGATTCGCCTATTCATGGTTCGGCTATGCTCATGATGAACTCCGGTTCCATTGTCAGTGGAAGTCCTTCCCTCGGCTCGTGGGTAAACTACGGACTGGGAACCGTTAACCAGGATCTTCCCGGTTACGTCGTTATGCTCGACCAGTCGGGTGGACCGATTAGTGGCGCTAAAAACTGGTCCAGCGGTTATATGCCGGCCAGCTACCAGGGGACCACATTTCGCAGTAGGGGTAATCCCGTTCTCAATCTCAAAAGTGTCCAGAACATACCCATGGTTGAGCAGCAACGCATCATCCAGAGCCTGAACCACCTGAACGAAGAACACCTCAAAAGCCGCTACGACAACACCAACTTGGAGGCGCGTATCGCCAGTTACGAGTTGGCCTATAAAATGCAAAGTACCGCTCCGGAAGCGGTGGAGTTATCCAAGGAAACGGAAGAAACAAAACGGCTTTATGGCATGGATGAAGAACGCACCCGGGATTTCGGCGGCAAATGTCTGTTGGCCAGGCGCCTGGTGGAACGCGGTGTTCGTTTTATCCAGATCTACTCGGGTGGCGCTCACGGCGATTACAACTGGGATGCTCACGGCGATCTCGTGGCCAATCACAATAAGCATGCCGGCGCCACGGACAAACCCATTGCCGGTTTGCTCAAAGATTTGAAGAGACGCGGCCTGCTTCACGAAACGCTGGTAATTTGGGGCGGTGAATTTGGCCGGCAACCAACCGCCGAATATGCCAAGGGTACCGGGCGCGACCACAACTCATTCGGATTCACCATGTGGATGGCCGGCGGTGGCGTAAAAGGCGGCATAACCGTCGGTTCAACCGATGAGTTGGGTAGCAGCGCTGTGGAACGCCCACTTCACGTTAAAAACCTGCACGCCACCGTTCTGCAGCTCATGGGGCTCGACCCGAACAACCTGACTTTTCTCCACGGCGGCCTCGATAAAAGGTTGGTGGGCACCGAGGGAGCCGATCCTATTCAGGAAATTATTGCCTAAACCGGATATCTTCCTACCCAGGCCGTAGGCCACCACCCCGCCATCCTGCACGCCCATCGGGGTCATTCCTTGAATCGTGCGTGCTAATGCACGATTGCAAGGTTTGACCCCTTCCTCCGCGACCCGGGCCGGCGTCGGGGTCATTCCTTGGCATCTTGCATGTTAATGCTTGATGCAAGGTTTGACCCCTTCCTCCGCGCTGTGCCTTCGTTCCTCAGCTCGTTAAAAAGGATTGCACCTGAGAAGAGGAGAAAGACCATGGGAAACCTATGGACCCAGCGGAGCCAGATCCTGCCATCTCTTTTATAGTTCCGGTGCACAATCGGCTGGACTGCACCCGGGACTTTACCACCAGTTTTTTCAATACCGTTGGCGACATCGATTACGAACTCATCTTTATCGATGACTTCAGTAGCGATGGAACGGCTGAGTATCTGGCTGCCCTCAACCATGGCAATATCCACGTCCACACCAACCCCGAACGGTCGGGTTTTGCCAAAAGCGTAAATCGAGGGGTTCAAGTGGCTCGGGGAAAATTACTGGGCCTGTTGAATAATGACCTGGTTTTTCTCCCCGGTTGGCTGGAACCCATGCTCAATTGCTACCGGAAGGGCCTCCGGGTTGGCGTGGTGGGCAACATTCAACGAGATATTCGAACCAAAGCCATCGATCACGCCGGTATCGTTTTTGACCTGGTCGGCCTGCCCGATCACTACGGTAAAAACTACCCCTTCATTTTCCCCTTCAGTTACCGGGAATTTCCCGCCGTAACCGCTGCCTGTCTGTTAGTCAGCAAAGCGCTCTTTAAGAAGAATGGAGGCTTCGATGAACGATTTCAAAACGGGTGTGAGGATGTCGATTTTTGCCTGCGCTTGGGCAAACGCGGCTACCGCCATATCGTAGCAGGTAAAAGCACGGTCTTGCATCACGTGAGCGCCTCACCCGGAAGGAGGGCCAGGGACAAAGAAAACAATAAATTGCTTCTGCAAACCTGGGGGCACGAATTGCGCAGGCTGGGCCAGAAAGATTGGCCGTTTCAATACATCATGCGCTACTGGAATTTTCCATGGCGTTATAATGGACCGAAATTGATCGATGCCATACTGCGGCTCTTGCGACTCAAAAGCGGTGACTCAAAGTGGGCCATGTCCAAACGGGCTGAAATACTCGACATCGACCGCTAACCCTGTTCCGGCCAAGCCGGGTCGACCGTCGGGGTCATGCCTTGCATTTTTGCAGCCATGCATAAATGCAAGGCTTGACCCCTTCCCCGAGAGTTTGAATAGCCACTACCGAGCCTGTAAAGGCGACATGATCACCAGAAAACAAAGGCACAAAATATCACAAAACTCGTTTTGTGCCTTAACATCCCTGTACCTCCTGTTCATCCATGTTTCATAATTTAGGGAGAAAAAAGTTAAAACATCGCCGCTTTGCGGCTGGATGCCTGCGGCAACAGGATGGCACTGCGCTCCAACAGGAAAAACTAAGATTAAAAAATCCTCTTCGCGAAGCGATCGTGTTGCGGCGAAGCCGGATCAAGCGACCGAAGGAAGCGTTGTTATTTTAACAACTCTTTTACCTATCCGTTTCATCCGTGTAATCCGTGGTTTATCCATGTAAAAATGGCCACAAGAAACCAAAATTTACAAAACTCATCTTGTGGCCTCTGCGCCTTTGTTCTCTGGTGATCATGTCGCCTTTACAGGCTCGGTAGTGGCCAAAAATCCCTCTACATCCTGTTCATCCATGTTTCATTTAGGAAAACCCCTTCGTGCCCCTGTGCCTTCGTGCCCTTGTGCCTATTCACCTTCGCGAAGCGAATGTTCCGGTTCAATAAATGCCCGGTCTTGTCAGTCGCTTTCGCTCCTTCGGAACTGTTGCGGCGAAGCCGGATCAAGCGACCAAAGGAAGCGTTGTTTAGAAATTATTTCTTAACATCGTGCTTCGTGCCCCTGCGCCTTTGTGCCTTTGTGCCTTTGTGCCTCTGTGCCTTGTCCCCCTATGCCCTTGTGCCCATTCACCTTCGCGCCTACAACCTCTCAAAACTCGAAATTCCACCCCGCATATACGGATAATCCGGGCGCGTTAAAATCCATAACTTCCTGGTAATCTCTATCGAAAAGGTTGTCGATCCGCAGCCAGATATCGGTCTCTTGGCCGACGGAATAAGTAGCGGAACAATTGACCACCGCATAAGATGGCATTTTGTCTCTATCGCCTCGCAGGCTGTATTGGGATCCCACGAAATAACTACTTATATTGATCCCCAGCTTTTTCTCCGGAATTCGCCAATGGAGATTGGCCGAAGATAGGTTGCGAGGTACGCGTTCGGCCTCGGTCCCGTCTTGGTATTCGGCGTCGGCATAAGTATGGGAAAGCTGCAATGCAAGGGAAGGGCCGAACTCGATCCTGGCCGTGGCCTCCAAACCGGAGCTTTCATAGGTGTCCTGATTGATGAATCCATTCCTACTGCCGACAAAAGTTATCTTATCTTCAACCCGGTAGTCAAAGAAGGTTAGACCAAATGAAACCGGCCCCCCGCGGAAGGTCCCCTCAAAGCCGATGTCGAGACCCTGGCCCGACTCGGGTTTAACATCCGGATTTCCGTAGAAACTAAACAAGTGAAAAAAAGTGGGCGCTTGGAAAGAAGTTCCAAATGATCCCCGCATTTTTAAGAAAAGGTCATCGGTATCTTTCAGAATATGACTGAAAGTTCCCCGATAAGTAGAATTTTCACCATAGACGCTGTTATCATCGATCCGTGCACCCACAGTTAAAGCCAATGGGGAATTGTTGCCGATGATGTTTTCAAGAAATAATGAGGTTTCATGTCGTTTTCCCGCATCGGATTTATGCTCCTCTTTCTCGTACTCCACTCCGGCTACCAATTGGTATCTATCGGAAACGTCGACATTATTGATCCATTCTGCTTCAAGGCGATCACCGTCGCTGGCGAACGGGGAGGAAGACATGCTGAAGCTATCGGTAGTGTTATAACCGGCACTGAGGGTGGATTGCCAGGTTTCGTGGGCCTGGAAGCTCAACCTCGCTTTGGTGAAGAGCTGCTCGGTTATGGTGTAGTTATCGGCAAAGGGCATGCCAAATATGTAGTCGGGATTGCCCGGATCGTACTCAGCCTTCGAGTCCACGTAATAGCTCAGGACCTGAATTGAGGACGAATCGCTGACCTGGTAGGAGACATTTATTAGTCCATTGAAATTTCTGTAGAGGTCCTCGTCAGCCCAGGCATCCCCCAAGTCAGTCGGCTGTACGGAATAACCCTCCGAGTCATAATAGGACAAGGAGACATGGTAATTCCAACCGCTCGCTTTACCCCAGGTTGAGGCCTCGACTTGAAAAGTATCATGAGACCCCGCCATTAAATTCAGCGCCGAACCGGGTTCGCCTCTGCCATCCTTGCTGGAGATGCTGATGACTCCAGCCAGGGCATCGGCGCCATAAAGGGTGCTTTGCGATCCTTTCAGAATTTCCACACGGTCGATCTGGGATGTAGCAAGGGTGCCAAAATTAATGATTTCGCCCGAGGCAGGATTGCTCACCTCGATTCCATCGATGAGCACAACGGGGCGATTTGTGTTTAGGCCGCGCGTCGTTATACCGAACACCTGCCCGGGACCTCCGTTATTTCGTAAATAAAATCCCGGAACCATCCTCATGGCTTCGAGGAGAAAGGGTTGATTTAATGGATCGAAATCAACTGATGTGAGAATCTCAACCGAACTGCCAACTTGCTCGATGGGTACTTCGGTCCGGTTGGCTACCACCGCGTATTGGTGGAGTTCATAGGCAGAGGAATCTTCCTTCTGAGCATTCGATACGGCCTGCGTCATAAGCCCCATCCCGGCGACACAGCCGAATATAGATTTTTTAATTACGTTTCTTACGCGGAATGTAATTTTCATGGGTTTGGTTTTGTAGAGCCGCTCAATAGAACTGGTCGCCCTCAAGTAACCAAACATCGGACAAAAATTAGGTTCGCATGCAAAAATACGATCGTCTAATACCCCTTCTTGCTTGCGCGGCAAGTTACTGGATCATGCAACCAGAAGTCGGACTCCAAACCGGAATTCGGCGTGACCTTTTGCGAATTCTTTCACTCCCCGGGGCCATTCACTTAGTTAACGCACTTTATAATGCGGGATTTAAGGTGTGGCCCCCTCGGACCCCCCTTCCAAAGACTTTCTCGGCGGGAGCGAGCGGCTTGATACCGTAGCGCGACTGTAGCCGATTCTCACGGCTTTTCCTGGCTTATATTTAAGAACGAGCTGAAATTGGTCCTCTTTCAGCAACGATCCAATCAGGGTGATCGTAGTTTCAGCCGCAAGCAAAAAAAGTAGTATTTTTAGAAATAAAACCCTCAGGTCCGAATGGCGCTAAGTTAACCCGGATCGACCGTCGGGGTCATGCCTTGCATTTTTGCAGCCATGCCAAAATGCAAGGCTTGACCCCTTCCCTGAGAATTCCCACCGCCAATGTTTGACCCCTTCCCCATCCATGCCTATCCGTGTAATCCGTGGTCCATCTTGTTCGCGAAGCGATCCTGTTCCGGCGCAGCCGGATCAAGCGACCGAAGGGAGCGTTGTTTAAAAAAACTAAAACATCGCCGCTTCGCGGCTGGATGCCTGCGGCAACAGGATGGCACTGCGTGCCAACAGGATAAAAGAAGAGTTGCTTGGATGCCAAGGTACTGAGTTTCTGAGAAAAAGACACGAAGGCACATACGTGCATCAAAGTACCTCACAATATATTTCCTGTTCGCAAAGCGATCCTGTTCCGGCAAAGCCGGATCAAGCGAAGCGTTGTTATCTAAACCTCTCCTTCCCTATCCGTGCTATCCGTGTAATCCGTGGTTTATCCATGAAAAATTGCCACATGCAGCACAAGAGACGCAAAACTCATCTTGTGGCTTCTGTGCCTTTGTTCTCTGGTGATCATGTCGCCTTTACAGGCTCGGTAGTGGCTAAACATCCCTCTACATCCAGTACATCCATGTTTCATTCATGGGGGACAAAAGGGTCGGTAATAGGATAAACGGATACAATCTCCTGTTCGCAAAGCGTTGTTATTTAATCAACTCTTTTGCCTATCCGTGCCCATCCGTGTAATCCGTGGTTCATCAAAAGCTCAAGGTTTGACCCCTTCCGAACGCTATACCGTACTTCTGATAAAAAAGGCCGGAAAATCCGGCCTTTTCAAAGTTTTTCTAAGTCGGGTTTTATTGAACCGCGTCTTTGAGCGCCTTACCGGCCGAAAACTTAACAGCATTTCGAGCAGGAATCTGGATTTCGGCACCGGTTTGCGGATTACGTCCTGTCCGAGCGTTTCTTCGCGACACGGAAAAATTGCCAAATCCTACCAGAGAAACACCCCCTCCATCTGCCAGGGAAGAAGTCACTGCCTCAACGACAGCGTCTAATGCTTTTCCAGCATCTGCTTTGGATAGATTTGTCCGGCTAGCTATGGCGTCAACAAGCTCAGCTTTATTCATGTAGGTACCTTTCGATTTTGAGTTAGCAGTTAACAATGATGAGATTCTGCACGAGCAAAAACCCATATTTCAGCGATTTCAAGTGCCATTTAGGGTCTTTCTGCTTGTTGACCTCTAAAAAATGGTAAAAAACCTCTCTGCCATGGCTTCCTCCATTCTCCACACCAAAAACTTATCCAAGTCCTTCGGACACATCTTGGCAGTCGACAACCTCTCATTGGCGGTTAGAAAGGGTGAAATTTTGGGGCTCTTGGGAGCCAACGGAGCCGGCAAATCCACCGCCATGCAAATGATGCTCGGATTGATTAAACCGTCCTCCGGCTCTATCGAAATTTTCGAAAAAAACCTCGAACAACACCGAATCGAAATTCTTCAGCGCATAAATTTCTCCTCCACTTACGCAAACCTGCCTACCAATTTAACCGTTGCGCAAAATCTACGGGTCTTTGCCCGGCTCTACGGAGTAAAACGCGCCCGGGAAAAGTCCGAGGAAATGATGCGCCTCTTCGAAATAGAACACCTGAAAAAGCGCATTACCGGCCAACTCTCCTCCGGCGAATCCACCCGGCTCAACTTGTGTAAGGCTTTTTTAAATGATCCCGAACTCCTTCTGCTGGATGAACCGACCGCCAGCCTCGATCCTGACATCGCCGACAAAGTCCGCACCCTGATAAACCGCCTCAGGCACGAGCGCAACCTGTCCATTCTCTACACTTCACACAACATGCGAGACATCGAAACCATTTGTGACCGCATAATTTTTCTGCACAGAGGATCAATCATTTTCGAAGGCACCTCGGCGGCAATAAAGGAACATTTCCGGGAACAATCCCTGGAAGATGTCTTTATACATGTCGCTCGCAATGGCGAAGCTGTCGATCCCGACGCGCCCAAGGAATCATGAATTTTCGCGTTATACTGGGACTTGTCCAACGATATTCCTTTCTGTTCATCCGCAATCCGGTACGAGGTTTCGAACTGGTATTCTGGCCGGCCATGGAACTCCTCCTGTGGGGATTTCTTACCATGTTTATCCAAAAACAAACCACGGGAGACTTCGCCATGTTCATTCGCTTCCTCATTGGCGCAACCATCTTCTGGGATGTCCTGTTTCGTGCTCAAATGGGCGTGGCAATATCGTTTCTCGAGGACATGTGGACGCGCAATCTGCTAAATATATTTGTAGCGCCAATACGCATAAAAGAATACCTGGCTGCAACTGCCTGCATGGGACTGCTGCGCGTAACTATCGTTGTGGTCGTGATGAGCCTCATGGCCCTCGGCCTCTATGCATTCAATCTCTTCGAACTGAAATGGAGCCTGGTGCCCTTTTTTGCCCTCCTTATGGTTTTCGGGTTTTCTCTCGGTATGATTTCCATTTCCCTCATTCTTCGTTGGGGACAAGCCGCCGAGTCCTTAGCCTGGGCGGTTCCATTTATGATCCAACCTTTTTCTGCCGTATTCTACTCCGTCGATACGCTTCCCAAAGTTATGCAATACGTGGCTTGGTGCCTGCCCAGTACCTACGTCTTCGAAGGTATGAGGGAAGTTGTCAAAACCGGCAGTATGAACTGGAATTTGCTCTGGGTTTCTGCCGCTATCAACATTGGATTCCTTTTCATCTCCGGGACCATTTTTTACTGGATGTTTTCCAAGGCCCGGAAACTGGGACTCCTGACCAAGATCGCCACCCAATAAACGAAAGGGTGACTTTCGCTTTGGATTCCTCGGGATCTTTCCTCGGGCTCATTCACCCCCTCCCTACTCGTGGTAAGTACCCGTAAAGTAATTCAACAGGTTTTGCGCTTGGTTTTCGAAGTTGTTGGATAACCATCGCGTGACATCGCCAATCGATACCATACCCAAAATGCGCTCGCCCTCAACAACGGGTATATGCCGGTGGCGCTTTGCCGTCATATGCGCCATGGCTTCATCCACCGGCAAATTGGGAGGGAAAGTATCCACCTCCTTGGTCATCACTTCCGAAACGGGCGTAGAAGCGGCTTCCATTCCGGGCACTACTACCCTTCTGAGTACGTCCCGTTCGGTAAATATTCCCACGATTTTGCCCTGGTCGAGAATCAGCAGGCATCCGACCTGACGATGATTCATTTCTTTCACCGCCTCGAGCACCGAAGCGTCGGGACCTATGGAGAAGATCTCAGGAGAACTTTTTTCGGCCAAGAGGGTGGAGATGGCTACCTTCACATTTAAGAATTGAATAGGTATCAGAACTGAAAGGACCTTAGTTAACGCATATTACGATGAATTTGTAAAGTATTGCCTCCGCCGGGGTCTTTCCTTGTAAGCGCGCATCCACCTCGGGGTCAGTCGTCTTGAAAAATTGTATGAAATGTAACGCAAAACGAATTTTAAGACCTGAACCTCTCGCTCGCCCGTCGGGGTCAAACCCATATTGAACCAATTCGTCGCTTAGAGGTTTGAATGTGGATGGGCAGGATAGACAAGATAAGTAGGGCAAAAATTCGGTTTACTGAAATCCTGTGCATCAATGTTTCATTTATTCAGGAGAAAAAAACTAAAACATCGTCAGTTGCTTCGTGACTGGATGCCTGCGGCAACAGGACAAACGGAAAAAAAATCTTATTCGCGAAGCGATCTTGTTCCGGCATAGCCGGATCAAGCGACCACAGGGAGCGTTGTTATTTTAATAACTCTTTTACCTATCCGTTTCATCCGTGTAATCCGTGGTTAATCCATGAAAAAATGGCCATAAAAAACCAAAATTTACAAAACTCATTTTGTGGCTAAAAATCCCTCTACATCCTGTTCATCCATGTTTCATTTTTCGAAAGAAAAACCTAAAACATCGTCACTCCCTGCCTTTGTCCCTTTGTCCTTTGGGCCTTTTGCTTTCAGCATCTAAGTATCTCTGCATCTCTGTTTGACCTCCTCCTCCCCTTACCGGCCATATTCCGAAAAACAGCCCGATTTATACCCGCCGGCAATTTCGCTCTCACCATCGGGATCTATAATATAAGCGCCAATAGTCGGATCTGCCGAACAAAGCCTTTCCACCTGCGGTAAGGTCATAACCATGAAACTCGTCGACAGAGCATCCGAGTAAGCCCCGGTCCCGGCAATCGCCCAGGCCCGACGCGAAGTCTCCAGAGCCGACTGCGCGTCCAGGTTCAGGATGTGTGAACCCTGCACAAAAAGACTTGAGCCGCTCAAAGAACGGTTTTCCAGCCGAATTTCCCAGGGATGGATATCGGCGCCCATCCTTACCGGCCATCCACAACCCTCCCCATCGTCTCCTTTGGCTACTACGGTGCTCGTTCCCGAATGAATCAGTACCTGGTCGATTTCCCAATCTTCCAGCATTTTCACCACCAGGTCCAGCACA
Organism: Opitutales bacterium; assembly: GCA_965250065.1. Taxonomy (GTDB): domain Bacteria; phylum Verrucomicrobiota; class Verrucomicrobiia; order Opitutales; family UBA2995; genus JAABVD01. Next base: position 1,742,482 of record OZ252288.1, on the reverse strand, counting down.
TGCCCTTTCCCTATTCCCCCCAAATCCACCTCAATGTTCGTATACCTGAAACGGACGGTGGAACAATCAGGATCCATCTCCATCCATGAACCGATCGGCCGCTCACCGCCAAAGGGTTCCAGGTCCATGAACGAAGCATAGGCAATTGAAAACACTCCTCCGGTCAGGATCTCCAAGTCCATGGCGTGCAGAAGACAATCCCAGCATTCCACACTGACCACGACCGCTTCCCGACCGGCCCGTTTGTTTAAAATATCGATATCGCTGCCTTCACGAAATTTGCTCAGAAGGTTTTCCAACCGGTCAATCTCTCGAAAGGCTTCCGTCGCCGCCTGCCGGGCATACCCCCCATCCGCCTCCTGGATACAAATTTCAAACCATGTATTCATGGCTTCATGACGGAATGAATGAACCTTTTCCATCGGTAATCAGTTTCCGGAAAATTGACGTTCCCAAAGATTTTTCTCTACCGCGACTAATAGTAAAACGCCATCGCGCAGGCCGCGCATTTCCGTTACGAATAAAAATTCATCGATCCCGGCAATGCCCTTCTCATCGCTCATGGAATAAATTTGAATGGGTGCATCCGATACGCGCGGAGCGGTCTCCCAATAGCCTATGGCTGAAAATTCGCGCAAATACCAGGGAAGCGGCCAGTACTCGCTTGCCATTATGTCGATACGCATGGCTGCGCCATCGGGATGGTGGCTGGACAATACCTCGATGCGCTCCACCAGCTTCAAAAGATCGGGTGAGGTATGACTGTATACGTATGGATTTCTTGGGTCGGCCGAATAACGAAAGGCAAGCCTGTGAGATTGAAAAAGGGAATGCCCAAGGACAAAAACCAATACCGCGCCCATTCCGATTCGCATCCACTGCCCAGTAAGTTTCTCAAATACAAAGGCCCATCCCACCCCCGACAGAAGAATCCAACCAACCATAATATTGAGCGCTAACCAAGGCGTCTTGTAGCCGGTAAATGAATACACCAAGGTGGTTACCAGAACGTAAACGACCAGAAAGGTGTGAAAGGAATATCCTGATTTCCCAGTTTCCCGGCTCTTGTAAGCAACCCAAAAGCCGACAAGTCCAAATAAAACCACCCAGGCTTCGCCCAGGTAACCCAGGGCTGTTCGCTCACCCAAAATCAGACCGAGATAATAGAAAAATGGTTTCTCATGTCCCGGCACAAGTTCATAGCTGAAATAGGTGAGAACAGAATCAACCGGACCCTGCAGATCCGTGAAAAAAGCCGAGTAAAAAAGAACCGAAACCAATAGCGCGCACAGTATTGCCGTCGATGCGATTTTTAATCCTTCCCTGGTAAATGCCCAGCGAATTTCTCGCTCGAGGTTTTTCCAAACCGCCGCGATTATCGCCACGGTAGCCGCAATCAATACGATGACTACCGTTTCGCGGGTGGCATGCAGCAGGCCCACTAGCCCTCCCGTCAACAACCCCCACCTGAGATTCCGCTCCTCAATCAACCGCCAAAGGCAATAAAGAAATAACAGCGAAAAAAGAACAAACAGCATCTCGTGAATGAAGTATCGGCTGAAAAAAATGAAGGCCGGTGAAACGGCCAATAGAACCAGAGCTAACCAACTGGCCCGGCTTCCGATGCAACGCCTAAACAGACTTATGGAGAACACAGCCAAACCACCGGCCAGAGCGGTCAGCCAACGCAAGGTGGTTTCACTGAGACCTTCACCCGAAATCACCTTGGCTAATCCGGTCGGAAGAATCGCCAAGTAACGAAGCAAGGGGCCATGATAATGAGCAGGGTCGAAAGCCACCGATTCACCGGATAACATCTGATGAACCATCATGCCGTTAACCGCTTCATCCACGTGCATGGGCTTCTGGTCTAGATGGATGAACCGCATAAAAAGGCCAGTCCAGATCAAGACTCCAAAAATTAATATTGTGCTAGTACGCTTCACCACCCATCAGCTAAACAGGTGTCCGGTAGCATTTTCAATCCCGTAAAAAGGGTCGGGGTCATTCCACGCCACCTCGGGGTCATTCCTTGGCATCTTGCATGCCAATGCTTGATGCAAGGTTGTTATTCAGCGCTTCGCTTGTTGAGGTGTCGGCGCTGTCGCACCTCGGTAGACCCCTTCCCCCGCATCCGCTCCTCGGTAGTCGGTCTTTCAGACCTCGGAACTGTTCGCGTAGCGATCATGTTACCGCGAAGCGGTATCAAGCGTAGCGTTGTTCAATATTACAAACCAAACTTCAAGTAAAAGAACTAATCCTATGAATGGCCACCAGAAGCAAAAATTACACAAAACCCATCTTGTGGTTTCTGTGCTTTTTGTGGCAAAAAAGAATGGGCCAAAAAGGGCTTAAACCACAAATTATTGATCTTGAATGGATTCGTCCCAAATTATCCCTGCGCATCCCGTGCATCCATGTTTCATTTAGGAAAACCCCTTCGTGCCCCTGTGCCTATGAGCCTTTTTACCTTGGTGCCCTTGTGCCTCAGCATCTCCACGTCTTCTCACAAGATTGTTCTTCTGTGCTTCGCTTGTTGAGGTGTCGGCGCTTCCGCGCCTCGGTAGATCCCCTTAGCACTCCTAATCCTTCTGCTTGTCCCGGTTCCGGGCCAGCCGTTGCGGGGCCTTTAATTCAGTTTCCCGTCCCAGATCTCCCTGATCCTTCATCCATCCCTTCAACCGGGTACGTAGGGCCGCCTGGATACCGGCATACTGAGTTTGACCGGCAAGATTTACCATATTATCCGGATCGTTCACTACGTCATAGAGCTCCTCCGCTGGACGAAATCGATGACGGTTTATGATAAGCTGCGCATGATCGTCCCCGGCCTCAGCTTTAGCCAACCAGGATTTGAACCAGTCACTACTGTCGATGGCACAGCGAAACTCCGCGCCAGAATTCAGGTTCAGGATATACCGATAATTTGAAGACCGCACGGTGCGAATTCCAAAGGCGCCGGCGTTATTTTTTATACCAAGGGTGGTGTGCAGGGCATAGACATAGGCTTTATGTGCGTTCGCCTGCCCGAGCAGCACCGGTAAAAAAGATCGTCCCTCCAATCCGTCCGCTAAATCAGCTCCCACAATTTCCAGCAAACTGGGAACTATGTCAACGTATTCGATAACCGCATCGGTTTCACTTCCGGCTTCAATTTTTCCCGGCCAGCGGATGACACAACCGCTCCTGACCCCATCCTCATAACAACTCCACTTGGCATGACTGAAAGCATTTCCCTGCTCGCTGAGCACGATGAAGATGGTGTCATCCTTTAAGGCGTATTGCTCCAGCAATTGCATCGTTTGCCCCACCTGCTGGTCAAATACCGTGATTTCCGCCAGGTATTTGGAAAACTCCTCCCGCATCGCCGGGGTATCGACATGGAAGGGTCTCAACTCGAGGGATTCCGGAGGATAATCGGCCGGATTACCTCGGTTATAGGGCCCATGGGGCTCCTTCGAACCCACCACTAGACAAAACGAAGTCCCATCCCGGCTGCATTCCCGGAAAAGCTGCTCAATGGCTTTAAAATCGATATCGCCCCTGGTGTTCACCCCATCCGGAGAAGGAGCTGAGGAATATTCGAAGGGAAAAGCTTCCTTGGGATTTATGTGGGTTTTGCCCGATAAGGCCACGCGGTAACCAAGCGGTTTAAGGTAGTGAGGCAGCGATTTAACTCCGTCCTTAACATAGGTATGATTGGGATACGCTCCCGACTTTACCGGATAAATGCCCGTGTAAAGGTTGTGCCGCGTCGGGGAACACATCGGGGCAGCCTGAAAGCATTGGTTAAATTTTAGTCCCTCCGCGGCCAAGGCATTGATGTGAGGAGTCTTCGCCTGCCCGCCGTATACCTCCAAGTCCCGATAGGTGGCATCGTCCGCAATGATGAGCACGATATTGGGCTTTGCCAAAAGGCATAAGGGATTGAGGAGAACGACCCATAGACAAACCTGAAATGTCTTCATGTAAATTTTAATAGTCATCTGAAAATTTTGCCTCAAGGGAGTTTTCAGGCAATTATCTTTTTGTATTCTCTCGGAAGTGAGATGTGCGAGTTAGTTTGCAGACGTATTTCATGAAAATGCCCTAACCCTGACATCATGCATGCCCCTCGGGGTCATTCCTTGCCCCGTCGGGGTCATGCCTTGCTACCGAGGCCGCAGGCCGACACCCCGCCATCTTGACGTAGCTTGCGAAGTCAACCGATGGCTTCGCGTGTCGCCTTCGGCTCGAAACAAGGTTTGACCCGAATGCTACTTAGTTAAGCGCGTTTGTATAGGAATATAGTATGGACGCCAGTCGGGGTCATGCCGTAGAAAAGTGATGCCTTCCGAAAGAAAAGGGTCAGGTCTTTGAGGGAAGGGGTCAAACCTTACATCCTGCATTGACATGCACGATGTCAAGGAATGACCCCGACGGAGCACTTCATACACTTTTACAAGACAACTGACCCTGTAAGGCATAACTTTTTACGTCTTGACCCCTTCCTTCTCCGAGATGATCGAACATTCCAAAAGTCGCTTAACTAAGCGCTATTCGCGTTTGACCCCTTCCCCTATCCCCTCTTCGCAAAGCGATCCTGTTCCGGCAAAGCCGGATCAAGCGACCAAAGGGAGCATTGCTGAAAAAAACTAAAACATCGTCGCTTCGGGGCTGGATGCCTGGGCAACAGGATGGAGCTGCGCTCCAACAGGAATAATAGGGCAAAATCCATCGATCCAAATCCTGTACATCCTGTTCATCCATGTTTCATTTTTTCGGAAGAAAAATCCTCTTCGCGCAGCGACCCTTCTCAATTTTCTTTATCTGCGCCCATCTGCGTAATCTGTGGTTAATCTCTGTAATCCGTGCTTCATCAAAAGCCCAAGGTTTGAACCCTTCCGACTTGCCCGCAGGCCACGCATAGCCCAATATCCCTGAAAACTCAATTGGCCCTAAACATCGCCTCGAACATAAATTCCTGGAAAATATATGAAAATTAAATCGCTGCTTTCCCGCGTCACCCTGACTCTGGTAATCTTTTCCGGCTCAGCTTTCGGTGGATCCAAAGCAACCATCACTATGCAATCCTTCGGCCAAACCAAGGACGGTGTCGACACCGCCCTATACACTTTGACCAACGCCAATGATCTAAAGGTGGACATAACCAATTACGGGGGCATCGTCGTTCGCCTGTTCGTTCCCGATCGCCAAGGCAATATGGACGATGTGGTTTTGGGTTACAACACCTTGGCGGAATACCTGCGCGATACGCCCTACTTCGGATCTTTGATCGGCCGGGTGGGAAATCGCATCGCCAATGGGAAATTCAAGCTCGATGGCAAAACCTATCATCTGGTCACCAATAACTTTCCCGCCGACATGCCCTGTCACCTCCACGGCGGTAGCGTGGGATACGACAAAGTGGTTTGGGAGGCAGAGCCGTTTATCGCAGATAATACTCCGGGCCTGAAGCTTCACTACCTCAGCGAAGATGGCGAAGAGGGGTATCCCGGCAATCTTGACGTCACGGTCTGGTATCGCTTGACCAACGACGATTCCCTCCAGATCGACTACCTGGCCACAACCGACCAGGCCACCCCCGTCAACCTGACCAACCATGCCTATTTCAATCTCAAGGGAGAAGGCAATGGCGACATCCTTGATCACGTTTTGACGCTTAAAGCGGCCCACTTTACTCCCGTCAACGCGGGCCTTATTCCCACCGATGAAATCGCGCCGGTGAAAGGCACGCCCTTGGATTTCACCACCCCCCATCCCATCGGCCAACGCGTAAACGCCGACCATGAACAAATTAAGTTTGGTGGAGGATACGACCACAATTGGGTGCTCGACAACCAGGACGGCGACCTGGCTCTGGCCGCCACCGCGTTCGAACCCACCACCGGCCGCCTCATGGAAGTGTGGACCACCGAACCCGGCGTCCAGTTTTACTGCGGAAACTTTCTCAATGGATCCCACATTGGCAAATCCGGCAAGCCCTATCATCGCCGCAACGGATTCTGTCTGGAAACACAACACTATCCGGATTCGGTCAATCAGCCAAATTTTCCCACCACAATTCTGAGGCCGGGGGAAAAGTACAAAACCACTACGATATACCGCTTCAGCGCCCGCTGAGAAAGAGGGATCATGCCTTGCAATCTTGACAAAGCTTGCGGAGTCAACCGATTCAAGGCTTGACCCCTTCCCCGAGAGCCCCCCTGACCCCATAGCCCATATCTTCCAGCGCGGCTACATCCACTTGGGAATTTGCGGAAGGGCATGGAAGTGCTGGTCGAAGGTGAGGAGCATCGCGTCGCTTTGCAGGGTAATGGATGCGATCCAAAGATCGTTAATGGGTATGGGAGTTCCTTTCCCGCGCAGGTAGGAAAACAGGCGGGCATAAATATAACAGGTGTTTTCGTTGGGACTCATTATCGAAACCCGATCGGAATTGAGAAAACGCTGGAGCACCTGTTCGTTTTCATCGCCTCTTTTTCCCACGGCGAAACCTGCCCGAAGTTCGGCAATCACCATGAGCGGGAGAATGATTTGATCGGCCCTCTGAATGGCATCGACCGCCATCCCATTGTTTTTGCAGAATGCAATGTAGGCACTGGTGTCAACCGCCAGTCTCATTTCCAGTCGCCCGGGTCGATCTTATCAAAGGCCTTTACCGCGTTTTCGAAGGCCCTATCCGTTTTCCAAGATCCTGCCAACTCATTGAGGTCATGATAGCGTGAAGCGTCTTCACCAACGCTGCCAGCCAGGGAATCGATAATCACCTGATTCAGGCTCTTGCCTTTAAGCTTTGCCTTGCGCCGAAGTGCTTCGTCCACCTGTGGCGGTACTCGCCGTATAGTGTATTGACTTTTTTTCATGCCTACAGTGCATGCATGAAATGCAGGCAAAGGCCAAGCAAAAACCTAAACCCCCTCCATCTTCATGTAAAAACAAAAATGGCTTAGCCTCCTAGGCTGCACAATGAAGGGGGAAAAAGCGAAGAGAAAGAGGGAACAAGTTGACCGGTAGCTGACGGTTTTCAATGACGCGTCTCCTGCCTGTCCGGCAGACACGTCGTCTACCTCAGCTTGTTCCCTTTCATGCTACCTGTCCCCGTATTTTTTCCCTGGTAGAGCGGCTTGTCGCAGGTATCCCCGATTGATAACCTGCATGGAAATTGGGTAAACAGAAAAGAAGAATGATGGATCGAGGAAAATGTTAATCTTTTGCTCCCCCTTCTCGACAACTCTGCTGATAAACGGAAATGTGTAGGTATGAAGCTGAGGACGCGAATTTATAGCCATGTCTGATCTATACCCAATCGTTGAAGTGAAGCGAGAATCAATCGGTGAGTCCGAGGAAATGGGGAGCAAAGATAAATTCTGGTATCTCCATCCGAAGGAGGAAGAAAGATATTGGCTCTTCAAATACCCCCGCCGTAACACAGGAGAACACTGGGCGGAGAAGATTGCCGCCGAGGTCGCGGCCTTACTGGAAACTCCACATGCACAGGTGGAATTGGCGATATTTGAAGAAAATGAAGGATCCGTGACGAAATCGTTTGCCCAAGAGGGTCAGGAATTGGTCCACGGCAATCAGATATTGGCGATAGCCGTCCACGGTTACGACCCCAACCAAAACTTTCATCAGTCAAGCCATACCCTGGCGAATATCTGGCAGGTAATGGACCATGTTTTTATAGAACCTGAAGCCGCAGAACGGGCGAAGCGCCGCCTTGCTGAGTACCTAGTCCTAGACGCGTTGATTGGCAACACGGATCGTCATCACGAGAACTGGGGCATATTACGGGAGCGAAAGGACGACCACTGGGAAGGGTTCGTAACGCCGTCGTTCGATCACGCTTCATCGTTGGGTCGGGAACTCCAGGATACGCGACGCGATAGGATACTGGCAGAAAATGGCATAGGGGACTATGTTGAAAAAGGACGCGGCGCGATTTACTGGTCGGAGGACGATCGGCATGGCCCTAGCCCACTGGAGTTGGTACGGCAGGCTACTCGCGAATATCCAAAACTTTTCCGTCAGGCACTGACGAAACTCGAAAAATTGGACAAGAAATCTTTGGCTGACCTGTTAAATCGCGCACCTAATGATTGGATGTCCTATTCAGCCAGAAAATTCGCGATTGCGCTGATGTGCTATAATCTTGAACAATTGCAGGATCTTTTCCAATGAGCACAAGAACTGTATTTCTCGCCTGGCAAGACATAAAGCCCAGCAAGGCATGGTTTCCGGTGGGACGGCTGGATGCTGATGCCGAAGGTTCGTCCTATCGCTTCCGTTACATCGGCGGCGCAAAGCGAGCACACGAGGAAGTAGGGTTTCCTCTGTTAATCGAATTTCCCGATTTGAACCAAGATTATCAGTCCTCGGAGTTGTTCCCGCTATTCCAAAACCGGGTTATGAATCGGGCAAGACCAGACTTCGCCAACTATCTACGCAGCCTTGATCTACCCGAGGAGGCCGATCCTATTGAGATTTTGTCCACCAACGGAGGCAACCGCGTAACGGACGCTTACGAGGTTTTTCCAAAGATCGAGAAAGACGACACCGGGAGCTTCTCTTGCCGGTTCTTCCTGCATGGCTGGCGACATATCTATAAAGCGGCTATTGATCGAATTAACCGCTTAGAGCAGGGAGAAGAACTAAATGTCATACCGGAATTGACCAATCCTGCGACCGTGTTGGCTCTGCAAATTCAGACGAAGGACTACTGTATGATCGGATGGACACCGCGTTACCTAGTGAAAGATTTATTTACGGCGATCACGGAAGCGCCTAGCAAATTCGGGGCGAAAGTGGTGCGGGTTAACCCTCAAACTGTCCTGTTGAAGCAGCGCGTATTGATTGAGATGTATGGATGCTGGAATAAGTACGAACCAATGAGCAGCGAGGATTTTAAGCCTTTGGTCAATTGATCGCTCAGCCGAGCTTCCGGCTGATTCTATCCCTCCTGTGGTCGCTCACAGAAAAGATGCAGCTTCGTAAGTGCCGGGATTGATTACATGATACAATCCGCTGTTGCGCTCGATACGAGGCTTGCGGGCCATGCAAAATTGCCAAGAGCAGATCATCTCATCGGTCAACTTGATTATTGGCCCTTGACCCTGTCGGCAGCCCTAAACGGCCAAAGAGTTGACTGAAGACGAACGGGCGCGACTGCTCGCCCATGTGGCCCGAACCCCATATCTGGAGGAGAAAAGGGAACAGTTTGGCCGATAGCTGGCGGTTTTCAATGACGCGTCTCCTGCCTGACCGGCAGACAGGTCGTCTACCTCAGCTTGTTCCCTTTCCTACTACCTTTTCCCCTGGTAGAGCGGCTTGTCGCAGGTATCTCCGATTGATAACGTGCATGGAAATTGGGTAAACAGAAAAGAAGAATGATGGATCGAGGAAAATGTTAACCTTTTGCGTTTGACCCCTTTTTCCTTTTGCCTTTTCTACGGACTCCGACAAGGCGGCCATAAAATTACTCTGATTGTTTCAACTGAACCTTAGGGGCGGGTCAGCTTGCAGAAGGCGTCGTCGAGTGCAGATGCCGGGAGTTCGGGATTCAGGTCGGTGAGGGTGTTCATGCCAGCATCAGGCGTTCACCCTTCGGTTCCGGAATGGGGTCTCCGAACTCCCGTGCCGTTCCTAGCCACAGGTCGATGGCTTCATTGACGTGCTGCAATGCCGTCTCCTGCGTGTCGCCGTGGGCGGCGCATCCCGGCAACTCGGGCACCTCCGCCACGAAGGCCCCGTCTTCGTTGCTCCAATAGATGATAATCTCGTACTTGTGCATCAATCTCCTTCCTTCAGTCGGTGCATCAGGATGACCTGACGCACCTGTCTTACTTGATAAGGCTTGGCGTGACTTCCGTCTCGTTGCAAGTTTATCCGCTCGCGGACGCCTCCCTTTCTGAAGATATGGTGACTGCCTCGTATTCGCTCGGCGAACCCCAGTTGTATCAGGAGTCGCCGAAGTTCGTCGAAAGGGATATTGGCGTCTGACCGCCCGGCTAGTATTCTCTGTCGTAAGTTATCGCTTTTGTCCATGGGAATGGTCCCTAGCTGTAGCGGATATTGCAAAGCCATCCTGCAGCCGGCGCTCCAGGACCACCTGACCATAGTCGCCACGCTCGGCGTTTAGCATGTCGGGGGCGAAATTTGGGCCATGGGCCACCTGCCATCCGAGACCGGAGAGCCAGTCGAGCGCAGCCTGCTCGAGGTCGGCTTCGGTGAAAGATGCACGAGGCATTGTCACCTCCAATAAAGGGTTGGAATAAATTGTTTCAAAGCCTTCACGCCTTGCTGGCACTTCGCAACGGTCTCACCGAAAATCCCAGATGTTACGTATGGGGACTCCGCTTGCATTGTTGAGAGCGATTCCTCGATCTCCTGAAGAATTCGATTTCTGTTACCAGACCGGTATCCGAAAGCGCCAGGAGACGCCCAGTATGACCCTGAGAACCCTTTGGTTTTGTGGGCGTAATTGAGTGCCATAAGTATTTCGAGTTTGTCGAAGACCAGGGTGTACCGATTTTTGTCAGGGATGATGCGTTCGGCATATGGCCGTGCTCTCGGCATACTTTTTGCTCTGTTTAATTGTTCATGAAAAATACTAGCCCGGATGTCTCACAAATTTCGTAGCGAGCGAATGAAGGTCGAGCGCTGGCGCCGGTTTCGAGCGGATGCGCGGGTGAAGTCGGGTCGACACCCTACAAAGTCGCGCATCTAACGATGCCCGCTCCAGTGCCGAGATTCCGGCGCGCAGTAGAAAGTTTGTGAGACATCCGGGCTAGGTGCGAGGCATAGAGCATCAAGAGGGAAAAATCAGGCGGACTCTAATTACATCGGTGTATGGCACCATCGATTCCCCATTGCCACACAGCACGCTGCCGAGCATGAGCGAATTCCTGAATCTAACATGGATAGGCAGGATGGACAGGATTTGAGGGTTTTTAGTATTTATCCTGTCCATCCTGCCTATCCATGTTAGTTAAATTCTTTGCTTTGTGTTTTTGTGCTCCCCGTGACAACTCATGGGAAAAGTCAGGTCGGTAAACGAATCCCTCCCCGATCACTTACAATCCGTAGTCTTCCCGAATGGTCTTTCGCGGAGAAGGGGGTCAATTCTTAAATCCTGCACTAACATGCAAGATTGCAAGCAATGACCCCGACGGGCGCTTTCTGCGATCAAACTTCTTTTTTAGTTGTCGCGGCTCAAGACGGTTTTCAGAATTCCAGAAGTGTCTTCCAAGAGGCCCAATTTGCAGAACTAATCAACGACCACCTCGAACCAAACACCCATCTTCTCATGCATTCGATTACTCTGAACGGCCAATCTTATCAACTCGATGTTCCGGACGACATGCCCCTGCTCTGGGCAATCCGGGATGTCCTCGGGTTCACCGGCACCAAATTCGGCTGCGGCATTAGCCAATGCGGCGCCTGCACCGTGCACCTTGACGAAATGCCCATTCGTTCCTGCAGTACACCGGTTAGCGCCGCCGACGGCAAAAACGTCGTCACCATCGAGGGTATTGGGGATGATCCGGTTGGGAGCCAGGTTCAGCAGGCCTGGCTGGAGGTCGGTGTACCCCAATGCGGCTACTGTCAGTGCGGTCAGGTCATGAGCGCCACCGCATTGCTGAAAAGTATTCCCTCGCCCGACAATGACGCCATCGAAGGTTTCATGAGCGGCAACATATGTCGTTGCGGAACTTATAACCGAATCAAGACGGCTATCCATCAAGCCGCATCCAAACTGAAAGAGGAACCGGCATGAAACAGCTCTATAAAAATTTTACCTTAGTCAACCGCACCCTCGACCGTCGCGATTTTATTAAAGGTGTAGGCGCAACCAGCGCGCTAATCCTTACTGCCAACTGGTCCTGGGCACAGGAAACGGAACGGAAATACGGCGGTGATGGCATGCCCGGCGGCACGGTGGATGATCCAAAAGTTTTTGTCCGCATCGACGAAGACGGCGCCGTAGCGATTACCTGCGCACGATCCGAAATGGGTCAGGGCATTCGAACCAGCCTGGCCCTGGTGGTGGCCGATGAGCTGGAAGCAGATTGGCAACATTGCCGGGTAGTACAAGCCTTTGGCGATCAGGATGTTTATGGCAATCAGGATACGGACGGATCCCGCAGCATGAGGCATTGGTTCATGCCCATGCGCCGATGTGGAGCGGCCGCCCGCTCCATGCTCGAGCAAGCTGCCGCCAATCGATGGAACGTGGCAGTAAAGGAGGTTCGTGCCTCCCAACATAAGGTCGTCCATGGAAAAAGCGGTCGTGAGATCGGTTTCGGAGACTTGGCAAAAGAAGCGGCCATGATAGAGGCCCCAACCGGTAACGCCATAAAACTGAAATCTTCAACTGACTTCCGCTACATCGGCAAGGAACAGACCCTGAACATTGATGGAATGGACATGGTCTCCGGCAAAGCAACCTACGGAGCCGATATGCGTTTTGACGACATGCTATTTGCGGTGGTAGCCCGCGCCCCCGTCTATGGCAGCGTAGTCGAATCCTTTGATTCCGGTGACGCATCGAAAGTAAAGGGAGTTGTTAAAATCATTGAGATCGAAGGTAAAAAGGCTCCATCGGAGTTTCATCCCCTGGGTGGCATAGCAGTCGTGGCCACCAATACCTGGACAGCCATCAAAGGACGTGAAGCGCTCAAAATTCAATGGAGCAGCAGTGAAAATGACGCCTACGATTCAAAATCCTACCGCAAGGCCATGGAAAAAGCGGCTCACAATCCGGGAAAACTCATACGCAACGTGGGCGACGTCGACAAAGCATTCTCAGAGGCGAACAGTAAATTTTCGGCCAGCTACTACATGCCGCATATTGCCCATGCGCCCATGGAACCTCCGGCCGCCATCGCCCTGCTCAAGGACGGATTCCTGGAAATCTGGGCCCCCAGTCAGGCGCCGCAAGTTACCCGCCAAAGAGTGGCCGAACGCGTGGGGCTGCCCCTGGAAAACACCCGGGTAAACGTCACCTTGCTCGGCGGGGGGTTTGGCCGTAAATCCAAACCGGACTTCGTCATCGAAGCAGCCGAATTGGCTAAGCAATTCCCCGGCCGGGCCGTGCAGGTGCAATGGACGCGCGAGGACGACATTCACCACGACTATTTGCACACCGTTTCCGCCGAGCATCTCGAAGCCAGCTTCGACTCCGGGGGCAAAGCCACCGGTTGGCTTCACCGCTCCGTGGCGCCCACCATCATGGGTATATTTGCAGCGGATCAGTTGCACCAGGCCGGATTTGAATTGGGCATGGGCTTCAATAACGCTCCATTGGATATTCCAAACATGCGTATGGAAAATCCCGGAATCCCCGTTCACGTTCGCGTGGGCTGGTTCCGGTCCGTTTCCAACATTCCCCGCGCATTTGCCGTCCAGAGCTTCATAGCCGAGCTGGCCGACAACGCCGGGCAAGACCACAAGCAGTTTTACCTGAATTTACTGGGGAAAAACCGCCAGATCAATCCGCGGAAAATGACCGATGATTGGAATCACGGCGAGAACCCTGAACGGTATCCGGTAGATACCGGCCGTTTGCGCAAGGTGCTCAACACCGCAACCCGGGAGGCCGGTTGGGGAAAACAGTTGCCTAATGGCCGGGGCATGGGAATGGCCGTGCACTATAGCTTCGTAACCTACGTTGCCGCTGTTTTGGAAGTGGAAGTCCGCGATGGTGGAGGCCTCGTTATCCGCAACGCAACCATGGCGGTAGATTGCGGACCACAAATAAATCCAGACCGTATCCGCGCCCAAATGGAAGGCTCCTGCGTAATGGGCATCGGCCTGGCAACCACGGGGGAGATTAGCTTTGCCGGTGGAAAGGCTCAACAGAGCAATTTCCATGATTACCAGGTGCCGCGCATACCGCTAGCTCCCAAAAATATCTCCGTTCATTTGGTTGATCCCGGTAAAGAGGTCGAATTGGGAGGCATCGGCGAACCAGGCGTTCCTCCTGTCGCCCCGGCATTGTGCAACGCCATTTTCGCTGCTACCGGCAAACGGATTCGCGAGTTACCCATACGGAACCAACTGGCTTGACCACGGATTGGGAAGTAACTCTCGCAAAGGCGCCAAGAACGCAAAGACAGGGAAGAGAAAGGTTTATTTAGGAATAGACCACGGATTACACGGATGGGGGAAATTTAATTAGGAATTAGGAATTAGGAATAGGGAATGGGGATTTGGAAATTGGGTGTTTTCGGCCCGAGAATTTTACTCTCGCAAAGGCGCCAAGAACGCAGAGACAGGGAGAATGGATGTTTAATTAGGAATTAGGAATGGACCACGGATGGGCGCACGGATGTGTTGAGTTGCTAAGGTACTAAGATACTGAGGTGCCGAGGAAGGCACCAAGGCACACAGGCACAAAGGGCTTTTGGAATGGGGTTTACCGAGGAGTTTGCGAAGCGAATGTTCAATTTAATTTCTTAACATCGCCGCTTTGCGGCTGGATGCCTTCCGCCTTCAATGAGTAACGGCGTGACAGGTCGGCAACAGGATAAAAGAAGAGTTGCTTAGATGCAAAGTACGGAGTTTCTGAGAAAAAGGCGCGAAGTGGCAGAGGGGCATCTCCGAACCTAGGTACCTCACAAAATAAATTCCTGCTCCGTGTAACGGATCCTGTTCCGGCGGAGCCGGATCAAGTGACTGGAAGGAACGTTGTTAAAAAATAACTTAACATCGCCGCTTTGCGGCTGGATGCCTTCCGCCTTCAATGAGTTACGGCGTGACAGGTCGGCAACAGGATGGAGCTGCGTTCCAACAGAAAAAACTATGAAAAAAAATCCTGCTCGCGAAGCGATCCTGTTCTGCTGTAAGCAGATCAAGCGACCAAAGGGAGCGTTGTTAAAAAATTATTTAACATCTCAGCGCCATCAACGCGGACTTTGCAATAGACCCTTGATGAAAGCCATGTCCGCCGAACTCAGCTCGCGCTTGGTTACGGCCAGATTGGCGGACACCTGTCGCTCGTTGCGAAAGCCCGGAATGACGCATCCGACCCGGGGAAAATTGAGAACAAATCGCAGTGCTACGCTGGCCAAATCGGGAATGGATCCTCCAAACCGCTCCTTCATCTGAGCCATCTTCGGTTTTAGCCGCCGTAAATTCTCCGCAGCGAATTTCGGTGAAGCCTTGCGATGATCCCCGTCTTCAAAGACCGGGGGGTTTTGCGGATCAAACTTATCCAATAGTAATCCTTGGTTCAGTGGGCTGAAGGCGACAAAAGAAAGTTTATTTTCCGCCATCAATCGTCCCACCGGACCCCTGGGTTCGATGAACTGCGTATCCAGGGCGTGCGCCCAACTCTGCAGAACCGTGGGGCGAACAACCGGCACGGCAGCCTTAAAATGCGCCGCTTTGTAGGCGGATTGTCCCTTGATCCGGATTTTCCCCTCCCCCTGCAAAGCGTCCAGCGTTTTGGCTGCACCGGCCAGATACTCGTTGTTGGGGCCGAAATTTCCGTGATGCAGGTAGTAGATATCGATGTAGTCGCGATTAAGGTTTTTTAGCGACTGTTCGCATTGCCGGCGAATGTGCAAAGGTTCGTAGGCATGCGCCGCCGTTCCCTTAAAGTGACCCACCTTGGTTGCGATAATATAGTCCTCGCTCTTGAGTCCGAGGCGCTTTAAGACCCGGGCAAGCATACGCTCGGCCCGACCGTTACCGTAGATGTCGGCGTTATCGAAATGGTTAACTCCCTTGTCAACCGCCAGCTTAACAGCTCGTGTAATTTCATCCTCGTCCACGCTAGCCCAACCACTGGCTCTTCCATCGACCCAGTTCAAGCCACCCATGGTCCAGCACCCAATGCTCATTTCTGAGACTTCAATATCGGAAGTGCCTAGTTGTCTATATTTCATAAAAGTGCAGAATGTATAAGGCCTCCTCCAATATCTCACTAAAATTCCTGGCGAGCGAATGAAAATCTAAATCTCAGCAACTCTATTTGAAATTGGCATTGATACAGAGCGGCATTTTGTAAACAACCTTCTCTTTAGCTTAGCCGATGGTGAAATCAAAGATATTTGGCATGGCATCAATTTGCCTGGCTTCGGCCCTTTTTACCTCCCTGGTCCGGGGGCAAATTGTAGAGCTGGAAAAACTCGAAATTGTGGCGGATCGAAACATTTCCACTGTGCCGAGTATTTCTCACCAGCAATTGATGGGCGGATTCGATTCTGCGCTGTCACTCGACCAGGCTTTGCGTAGATTGGCATCGGTGGATACCTTTCGCGATGTCAATTCCTTTACCGCTCACCCTACCACCCAAGGCATACGATTCCGCAACGCCGCCACCAACGCCACTTCGCGGGCGTTGGTCTTAGTGGACGGGGTGCCACAAAACGATCCCTTCGGCGGCTGGATCTACTGGAACAAAATGCCCGCTGCCGGCATACAATCCATGGATATCTTCCCCATGGGCACAATTCCGGCCTGGGGAAATTATAGTTCCGGCGGGGCGCTCTATTTCAGAACCCAATCCCCCTTTATTTCCCACAGTAGCGCCCAGCTTCGAGCAGGTTCGTTCGAGACCATCCTCGCCGCGCTGGCCCACACGGAACCCGTTTCGGATACCATGGGCATTTCCCTGGAAGGTCGCTTTTTCGAGACGGGCGGTTATAAGGTAGTGAAGGAAAGCCAGCGTGGTCCGGTGGATAAATCCTCAAACTCGGATTACACCTACTTGAGATTACAGATCGCCCAACAGTTGGAAAATAACTGGCAATGGAACTTAACCGGACAATTTTTCGAGGAGGATCGAATCAACGGAACTCCGCTTTCACCCAATTCCACCGAATCAACCGACCTCTCCTGGACCCTCTCGCATTCCGCAACCGCCGGACCAGCCTTCGAGTTCGTAACCTTCCTCCAGGACCGCGATTTCCGCAATGTATTTACATCGGTTAATGAAGAGCGCACTTCAGAGCGCCAGGTCCTGGACCAATTTTCCGTGCCCGCCCAGTCTTTCGGAGGGCAAGCCACCTTCTACTGGGAAAACCATAATATCAATTTTCTGACCGGTACTGACTTCCGTAGCGTGGAGGGAAGCGCTAGTGAACGCTTTCGAAACCTCGGCGCCGGATTTACTCGCCAGCGTAAGGAAGGAGGTGAGCAGTCATTTCTTGGAGCATTTTTTACGGTTCAAGCCTACCTGGATGAATACAGCGCTCTCGAAGGCACATTGCGACTCGATCACTGGAAGCAGTTTAATGGATTCCGCAATCAGTTTAACCTGGAAACCGATGCCCAAACTCGGGATACCATCTACGGCGACCGGTCCGGCGAAGAACCTTCCCTCAATTTAAAGTACTCCCGCAGAATCGATACCAATTGGAGCTTCAACTCGCTGGTTTTCACCGGATTCAGGGCCCCCACCCTCAACGAACTTTACCGCCCGTTCCGGGTGCGCAACGACATCACCGAATCCAACCCACTGCTGGTCAACGAATCCATTACCGGTGGAGAAATTGGCCTTTACTACCGGGACGAAGCCAACGCGTTCCAAATTTCCGGGTTTGACTATTTCATGAATGACATGATCACCAATGTATTTCTTAATAACGATACCGGATTCGACCCGCTGTGCGGATTCGTGCCTGGAGGAGGCTCTTGCAATCAACGTCAGAACGTTGACAAAAGCGAAGTAAGGGGCCTCGAAGTAGCATGGCGGTGGGATGCCGGAACCGGATTCGAAATCCTCCTCAATTACCTCTTCAGCAATACGGAAATTACCCAATCGACCTCACAGCCTCTTCTGTCCGGCAAGTCATTCCCCCTGGCTCCCGAGCACAAATTATTTAGTCAATTGGCCTGGAGTCCCAATGACCAGCTCACTTTTCAAGCACAACTCCAGTATCGCAGCGGGCAATTTGATAACGTATTGAATTCCCGTCGTATTGGAGGCTCTTCCCAGCTCAATCTGGGGGTATCCTACCAGCTCCTCGACTCGAACTGGTCGGTCCGGGCCCAGGTAGATAACCTATTCGATGAGGAAATCGTCACCGCCATTGCCAGCAGCGGAATCATCACTCGGGCCTCTCCACTCAATGCTTGGTTCAGCCTGCGCTACGCAAGGTAATTTTTAAGCCTGTAACAAATGGATCGAGGAAACCCCACCACACCGCTTTTTTGTTGATTTAGCCATGGGGGTGATCTTTCATGAGAACCAGAAAGGGAACATTCTCCTTACCATCATCCAGCCGAAAGGCACAACCCTAAGAAAAAATATAAAAATCATAAAATATGACCTCCACATTCGAAGGATACGTAGAAGCAAACGGTAAGACGATATACGAAGCCGTCCAGGGTACTTTCCACCAGTACACCCGCCGGGAAGGTAGCCCATTATGGGACGGCAACTTCAGGATAACCTCAGGTGAGTCTCCGGAGGAACTTGATGAGGGTGTTTTGCATCTCCGCAATGGTAAAATGGGAAGAATCTCCATTACTGAATTATTTCTGGGTACCGACGTCGTTCATTTTCGTGGAAGAGGACCCATCGAAAACGAAAACAATTAACCTGTGACGCTGCTCGAGCGTCTCCGATCCAAATTCATTTAGCCCGGACGGTCCCCACCTCAGGGTCAGTCGTGGGCTTAACCACTCCTTTCCCTATCCCTGCTCATCCATGCTATCCGTAGTATATCTTTTAAACAATACTCCTTATAGGTTGATACTAAAGCAATGGAAAGTTGACCACGGATAGGCACGGATTGACACGGATGCCTTCCGCCTACATCCGCCTACGGCGGTACATCCAGAGTTTCGGGGGGACAGGTCGGCAACAGGATAAAAGAAGAGTTGCTTAGATGCAAAGTACGGAGTTTCTGAGAAAAAGGCGCGAAGTGGCAGAGGGGCATCTCCGAACCTAGGTACCTCACAAAATAAATCCTGCTCCGTGTAACGGATCCTGTTCCGGCGAAGCTGGATCAAGCGACCAAAGGGAGCGTTGTTTTAAAAAAGAAAACATCGCCGCTTTGCGGCTGGATGCCTGCAGCAACAGGAAAATCTTTTTTTGTGAGTAGCCACAAGAAGCTCAAAATACTCATAACTCATCTTGTGGCTTCTGTGCCTTTGTTCTCTGGTGATCATGTCGCCTTTACAGGCTCGGTAGTGGCTAAACATCCCTACTCATCCTGTTCGCGAAGCGATCCTGTTCCGGCGAAGCTGGATCAAGCGACCAAGCGAAGCGTTGTTCAATATTATTTCTTAACATCGTCACCTGTTGGCTGGATTAAGTATATGCAGGCCACCTCGCGGTCATTCCCTGCACCTCGGCGTCATTCCTTTGCGTGTCGCCTGCGGCTCGAAACAAGATTGTTCTTCAGCGCTTCGCTTGTTGAGAGGTGTCGGAGCAAGCTCCTCGGTAGACCCCTTCGAAAGTAAACGTCCTGCACATCTGTCCTAACTCGGCTTGACTAAGGACCATTACCCCCACTTACTCCGACCAACCTCATGACGCCCGACTGGAAAGATCAGGTAGCCATCATTACCGGAGGCGCATCCGGTATCGGACTTGCCGTGGCCTCCCAATTGCATTTCCTTGGCGTAAAAATTGTCTTGCTGGACGTGAACGCAGATGGACTGGAGGAAGCCGGGTCAAAACTCGGCCGTCAAACCCATACCATTCTCGCTGATGTCAGGGAAGAATCCTCAATAAATGCCGCCGTTGAAGAAACGGCAGGAAAGTTTTCCCGCATCGACATCTTGTTCAACAGCGCGGGAATCGCCGGCCGCACCCATCGAAAAGGCCACGAAGTGGATGCGGAAGATTTCGATCTGGTCTACCGGGTTAATCTCAAGGGTTCTTTCCTGATGTGCAAAGCGGTGCTCCCGCATATGCTGAAGCGGGATTACGGCAGGATTTTGCTCGTGGCGTCAATCGCCGGAAAGGAAGGCAATGCCGGGATGACTGCATATTCAGCAACCAAAGCAGGAGTTATCGGACTCACCAAAACGCTGGGCAAGGACTATGCGGACACCGGAATAACCGTAAACGCACTCGCGCCCGCCGTAATTCATACCCCCATTCTCGACACCATGCCGCAGGAACAAATCGAATACATGACGGCAAGAATTCCCATGGGCAGGTGTGGAACCTTGCAAGAGGTTGCTTCGATGGCCACCTTTATTCTTTCACCAGATTCAAGCTTTACCACCGGTTTCTGTTTCGATCTCTCCGGGGGTCGGGCCACCTATTAAATCACAAATACATCGCTTATATGAAACTTATCCGTTATAAAGATTCCTCCGCAAAAGTGCACTACGGCGCCCAAGTAGACGGACAGTATATGCAAGTCGAAG
Organism: Opitutales bacterium; assembly: GCA_965250065.1. Taxonomy (GTDB): domain Bacteria; phylum Verrucomicrobiota; class Verrucomicrobiia; order Opitutales; family UBA2995; genus JAABVD01. Next base: position 1,722,145 of record OZ252288.1, on the reverse strand, counting down.
GTGACATTTTCGGCGATTTTTCCGTCACCGCAAATCCAGCCGACCTGGCCAAGTTGTTGGCTCCGGTGGATCCGGTAAATATTCTGTGCATAGGGCTAAACTACAAATTTCATGCCGAGGAAAGCGGCATGCCTGCTCCCAATTATCCGGTGTTGTTCCTAAAAGGCCGCAACGCACTACAAAATCCGGGTGACCCGGTGGAAATCCCTACCACTCTGGCCAGCCATAAAGTGGATTACGAATGCGAGCTTGCGGTAGTGATCGGCAAGACCTGTAAAAATGCCACCGAGGAAAATGCCCTCGATTACGTCCTGGGTTATACCTGTGCTAACGACGTCAGCGCACGCGACTGGCAGATCGAATTTGGCGGGAGCCAATGGTGCCGAGGCAAAACCTTCGACACCTTCGCGCCGATGGGACCCTGCCTGGTTACCACCGACGAGATCGAAGATCCCAATGCCCTTGCCATAAAAACCATCCTCAACGGCGAAGCAGTTCAGGATTGGAATACCAATGACATGATCTTCAACGTGCGCAAACTGATCGCTTTCTTGAGCGGCAGCACCACCCTTTTGCCGGCAACTGTCATTATGACAGGCACACCCCACGGAGTGGGCACAGCTCGAAAACCGCCCCTGTTTTTAAAGGACGGAGACACCGTCACCATCGAGATCGAAAAGATCGGTCAGCTAACCAATCCAGTGATCAACGAAGCCTAAAGGGAGTCGAAGGGGTCAAACGCAAAACATTAAGGACGGTATGATCCGGAGACATCGGTAACACTTAATAGGGCCTTTTCGCCAGCATTTCCCATTATGATCACAATCGATGACCTCAAGCGAGATATTCCCGAAGTATGCAAGCGCTACCGCATCGCATACGTGGATGCATACGGATCTATAGCAAGAAATGAACAAGGTGAGAATAGCGATATCGACCTAATCATCGAGCTTGAAGAACCGAGGAGGGAATCAATTTCCAAAAGATTTTTTGGATTTATTCATGCCTTGGAGGATCATTACGGACAGCAAGTTGATGTGCTCACGGAAAAATCCCTAAAAAATCCATATTTAATACGCAGCATCGAAAAAGACAGGGTACGAATTTATGGATGACGACCTCGCCAAATGGTTATTCGACGCACTTCAGGCATCGAAATACATTCGAGTATTCGTAAAAGATAAATCCTACGAAGATTATCGTTCTGATGCGCTATTAAGTTCAGGTGTTGAACGTCAATTTGAGATCATTGGTGAGGCACTCAAGAGGGTTCGAGATAAAAACAAAGTATTCATAGAAGAAATACGAGGTTGGCGTGGTGCGATATCGTTTCGCAATATCCTGGCACATGGTTACGACGACATAGACGATGAACTAGTTTGGGGAATCATTAAGGATGACCTGCCAAAATTAATTGAAGATATAGAAGCCCATTTGAAAAGAGGGCGAAACCATAAGGGCGCCACATGAAATCGAGGCTAGCGCGACTCGTGCGCTCGAGGTGTGCTGGCCCCCCACCCGTGCCGATTTTCTGGAGCGCAGTAGAAGATTTGGTGAGATTTGCGGATTACGCCGGGGTCATGCCGTTGAAAAGTGATGCCTTCGGGAAGAAGAGGGTCAGGTCTTAAAAACTGTATTCCGTTGCACTTCATACACTTTGGCGGGGTGTCGGCCTGCGGCCTCGGTACAAAGACGACTGACCCTGTAAGGCATCAGTTTTGACGGCATTCAGGAAGGTGGCCGGAGGCGACTTCGGGGACGGCTTCCTGGGCGGGTTCCTTCGGCTCGGTGGGTAGTTTCGAGCAGAGCGACACCAACAAAACAATCTTAAATCTCGCGTTGGCATGCAAGATTACAAAAAATGACCTCGGTGGGGGTTTGAATGGGGGTCATTTCGAGGGGCTCACACCAAAATGGCACTCGGTTAACCAGTATTCGGACGAATCTACATTCCGCTTCCGTTCTGACTCCATCTGCCTTTCCTGCACCGGGTGGAGCAATCCTGATTGACTGATTGGAAGCAGGGAGGCCAACCAGGGGTTAGCTCGCATGAATGGAGGTAATCGACCAAGATTAAGAAAATATGTACATAAAAATGCCCCCGAAGGGGCTAAAGAAGACCCACTTTTGTGCCGTGTGTTCCTTTGCTCTCCACCTTAAAAGGCGAAGTGGGTGCTTTCCTTCGAACTTTTGCCTTCCGATTTACGGCCTGACAGCCATTCGAGAGGGTCAAGCTCCCTTTATTATGAGTTAAAGTAAAAGAACGATTGTCACACCTCGAACACAGCAGGTTGTGAGTTAGTCACCATAAGTTGCTGGCGTGCGTCGTCAACGATGAACACATTTTTTCTCAACAATTTTACACTTCCCATGATGCACCCGTGACTGGAGGAAAAAGGTATTGATCTGATTTAGGGCAGGTTCTTAATGGCACCCACCGTGAACGAAAGATCTCAACCCCCTGATCAACAGGGAGAAACCAAGCCACCAAAACCACAAAGGAAGGTCTGGCCGATGCGATGGATCCTGCTTTTTATTGTGATTTATATCGTCATATACACCTATTGGAGACTGAAATAATTTTCCATGTCCGTTGATCCATCGCATATTTCTGAGATTAAACCGGCCGATCTCAGAGGCATTTTGAAATACGTTCCCAAGTTTCAGAACCATATTTTTGTTATAGCGGTGGACGGTCGCATCATCGAAGATCCGGTGTTTAACGGCATTCTACTGGACATCGCCGTGTTGAGAAATCTGCAAATCCGGGTGGTTCTGGTGTTTGGAATTGGCCAGCAGATTCGAAATGCGGCTCTGGAACAGGATTTCCCTTATTCCGATCTATACGGGACTGGAGTGGTGGACGCGGAAACCTTATCCATTGCAACGAAGGCGGCATCCATGGTGTCGCACCTTATTATGCAGGGGTTTACCAAGCTCGCGTTAAAATGCGCTACAACCAATGCAGTGCGGGCAACCAGGGCCGGTGTGATTGAAGGCGAAGACCGGCAATTTCGGGGGAAAGTCGACAAGGTGGATACCGGGCAATTAAAACAACTGCTCGACAACCATATGATTCCTGTTATCGGCCCGATCGCTTTCGACCGGGAAGGTGAAAGCCTGCGCTTGGATTCGGATCACCTGGCCACGGAAGTAGCCGTCGCAATTGGGGCCTCGAAGGTTCTTTTTCTGACTTCCCACTCGGGACTCATCATCGACAGCCAGTTTTACCGAGCTCTGGAAACAGAGGAGTTGGATCATCTTTACCGCAACAAAAAGGACAACCTGGAACCGGCGCTCGAGCGAAAATGCCGCTACGCGCTGCGCGCGCTTAAAAGTGGCACATCTCGCGTGCATATCCTGGACGGACTCCAAGCTGAAAGTCTTCTCAACGAAGTATTTTCATCGGTGGGAGTGGGAACCCTGTTCTATAACAACGAATACCAGAAAATTCGTTGGGCCCGTCTAACTGATGCCCAGGCGCTTTTCGACCTTACTCGTCAAGCAATCGAATCGGAAGAATTGGCCGAAAGATCCCTGCAACAGATCGAAGAACGGATCGACACCTATTTTTTGTATGAGATCGATGGTTACATTCTAGCTTGCGGTTGCCTGATTGGTTACCCCGGCAGCAAGACCTTTGAAGTAGCGTCCCTGACTGTAAAACCAAGCCAAGTTGGCAAGGGTTTGGGCAAGAAGTTGGTGGAGTTTGCCGGGGAAGCCGCCGAGAAAAAGGGGGGGAACCGCCTGATCGCCCTCTCCACCCAAACTTTTCCATTTTTCATCCAAAAATGCGGGTTCAGCGAGGTTTCGATAAATGATCTGCCGGAAGAACGGGCCAAGCTACTGCAGTCCAGCGGACGAAAATCAATAGTGCTGATCAAAGACCTTTGAGAAAGTCATTGAGGGGTTGCCCAAAAGATCCGTTGGTAAACAAGAGAATTATCCGCGGATTACCGGTCAGCGAATCGGCTAGCTCAACGAACAAGTTCTCTTTGGATTTACAGGCTGTGGCACTTTTACCTGCGCCGGTCATGACCTTTACCATGCGAAGGGGATTGATTCTTTGTTCATCGGAATAGATTTCCGCGCGGTGTACCGGAGCAATGAGTACGGAGTCAGCCAAGGAAAGGCTATTTGTGAACGCGGACTCCAGCAGGTTGGTGGCCGCGGTATTACTGCGCGGTTCAAATATCACTGTAATTTCATATTCCGGATAACAGTTGCGAAAGGATTCGATACACGCGGCAATGGCGGTGGGATGATGCCCGAAATCTTCCACCACTTTTAATTGGTCAGAGTCCCAAAGAAGATCCTGGCGCCGCCGTACGCCCTGAAATCCTTGGAAAGTGGAATTCTGCAGGAAGGCGTATCGCTGTTCACCCTCGAATGAGTGGGCTGCCGCCAAAAATGCCATGGCCGCATTTCTGACGTTGTAAAGCCCGGATAATTCCCAGTTGAATTTTCGATTGAATCCGGCCGGACCGGTCAAGGTAAAGGAGCTGCCGGCCGGATTTTCGGAAAATTCGCCGATCACATAATCATTCGATTTCCCAACTCCCACAAAACAGGTAGGGGTCCAGCCAACGGGTAGCAACTCCCGCACAGTCGAATCATCTCCGTTGGCAAGGATTAACCCATCGGCCGACACGATGCGAATGAGATGATTGAACGTCCGCTTTACATCAACCAGGTCGCGAAAGATATCGGCGTGATCAAACTCGATGTTGTTGATGACAAGTACATCGGGCCGGTAGTGGATAAATTTGCTGCGCTTATCGAAGAATGCAGAATCGTACTCGTCGCCCTCAAGGATAAACGGGCTGCTGGCATGGCCCAGTTCGGATCCGGAGGATAAACAGGCGGGGACGCCTCCGATCAACCAGCCGGGTTGAACACCCGCTTCCCGTAGCAACCAGGCGCCGATGGCGGTGGTGGTGGTTTTACCATGGGTTCCAGTAATGACAATCCGCTTGCGAAAACCCAACAACTGCTCGCCGATTAATGCCGGCAAACTGATAAAGCGGTGGCGCCGGGACGCCAGGACATGCTCCACTTCCCGGTTTCCCCGGGATACCGCGTTACCTACAATCACCAGGTCTGGCCCAAAGGAATCCATGTTTTTCGGATTCCACCCCTGATTAATCTCAATATCCGCGTCGGCCAGGACATTGCTCATGGGCGGATAAATCCCGAGATCGGACCCCGTCACCGTATGGCCGGAACGCTTCATCAATACGGCAACATTTCCCATGGCAGCGCCGCAAATGCCTATGAAGTAAAGCCTCATTTGGACCTCATTAGTAACGGTCTGAATTTTTGCCTAGCAAGTGAATTCGCAGGTGACAGGCACGGGGAAACTGAAATAAATTTCACCTGCCGATTTCCAACAACTCAAATTAATGCCGGTTTATCTGCAGTACTATTTCTGGCTCATTGCCGTCTCGCTCTTCTGTTTTACCCTGGAGCGGATTCACCCCTGGCGGAAAAAGCAAAGCGTTCTGCGCAAGGGTATTTGGCAGGATATGTTCTGGCTTATCTTCAATGGCCACTACTTTGGATTATTGTTGGCCCTGGTCACGGGGAACCTGATTGGCATGGCCAACACGTTTTTACATCAGAACGGATGGCCCGTCCCGCAGGAAATTGCCCTGCTGTCCGAATCGCCCCTGTGGCTGCAATTTATCGTATTCTTACTATTGAAGGATTTTCTGGAATGGAACGTCCACCGCCTGTTGCACAATGTGCCTCGGCTATGGGAGTTTCACAAATTGCACCATAGCATTGAGGAGCTGGACTGGGTAGGAAATTTTCGGTTTCATTGGGGAGAAATTCTCGTCTACAAGACCATCACCTACCTGCCCCTGGTCATACTGGGTATCGACGAAATCGTTTTATTGTTATTAGCGATAGTCTGGACGGTCATGCTGGATTTGAACCACTCAAACTTTCGGTTCAGTTGGGGTCCACTGCGCTACGTTCTCAATTCTTCGGCCATGCACGTCTGGCACCACGACGTCGAGCAGCATGGGAAAGGTGGCCAGAATTTTGGCCAGATCCTCAGTATCTGGGACTGGTTGTTTGGAACTGTTTACTGGCCGCAAGAAAAGGATCAGCCCCATAAACTGGGATTCAAGGGAATGGGTCGGTATCCGAAAAGTGTGCTGAAACGCCTCATTTATCCCTTTTGGAAAAATTGATTTGACCTGCGGAGGAATTTTGAAGTGACAGGTCGGCTCGGCATGCTAGGAATGAAGCCCCAGGGTATACGATTTGACAGAAGCAACGCCAAAGAGAGTTCTATTTATCTGCACGGGTAACACCTGCCGGAGTCCCATGGCAGAACGATTGTTGAGACATGCCCTGAAAGCCGAGGGAGACCCCTTAAACCAGATCGAGGTCCGCTCGGCTGGAATAGCGGCTGGAAATGGCTACCTGCCTTCCCCCAACTCCGTAGCCGCATTGAAAAAAGTGGGCATAGACCTTGAAGACCACATCACCGGCATGGTGACGGTTGATGAGTTGCTGGACGCCGATTATATCTTTGCCATGACTCATGGCCACCTGGCCTCTCTACAAAACCTGCTGGGGGATCAAAAGGAAGACCGCTTGTATTTGATGCGGGAATTCCTCGAAGATACCGATGAACCCGAAATACCGGACCCGTTCGGATTGGGATTTACCCATTATGAGAATGCTCGCGACTCCATGGTTGAAGCCATACCCAGCATCGTAAGTTTTCTCAAATCAAAATTTCCCGATTCCGTATGAACATGCGCATCGGCATGCACGATGGCAGGGAATGACCCCGATATCCGGGGTAAAATCAAAACTGGGCAAGGAAGTGTTTGCGAAGGACCGGCCGGAGGGTTTAATACTTTGGTAAATTTAGCAAAAAGCTTTTCCGATTCGATGAAATCCAAGTATCGACACCCTCGCATAAACCGAAAAGGCTTCACTCTGATCGAAATGATCACGGTGATCGCCATCATTTTAATACTCGGCGCACTGTTATTTCCCACCGTAACCGGGTTTTTGAAACGGGGTCAGCGCACCCAATCTCTCAATAACATCCGGCAAATTGGAAACGCCTACTTCCAATACCGCTCCGACAATACCGGCAGGAATCTCCCGCTGAGAATTTCCAAAAATCCGTCTACCGGGCAGGATACCAATTTCGCAATTACCAAGGCCTACCATATCGCCTACGAATTTGCCTGGCGCGAATACCTGAACGAAGGCGCCATCTACCAGATACCCACGGACTTGCACGTGGAACAACAAGGCGTCTATCCCCAATCAGTGGCTGTACGTGAATCCGAGGACGCCCCCTGGACTCTTTCAAGTACATTTGACGACGCGCCCATTAGTTTTGATCTGGTAGCCGGACTTTCCTCCAATGCTCCCTCATCAACCCCATTGGCTATTACTCGGGGACTGGATTCGCAAACGGGAAAATGGGATGACGATGAGACGGTATCGCCTTTCGGAGCGGAAGGTGGACACATTGCCTTTTTGGATGGGCACGTGGATTGGTACGAGAATGTGAATGCCAAATTGACCAACCCCAAAACTCGGCAACCGGTTAACAATGTCCTGCAAGCTATATCTCAGGGGGCCAAATTTTTTGGCGATCCGAGGAAAAGCCTCCTCCATAACAGAGAGGGGCAGCAGTAAGGGGCACTAAGTTAAGGCTGTTTATTGAAGTATCAACAGTCCACTTCCGTTCAAAGGGGGTCTACCGAGGAGCTTGCTCCGACACCTCAACAAGCGAAGCAAGTTTCCAGCAACACGACACCAGGTCGCGGAGGAAGGGGTCAAACCTGAATGGCCCTTAGTTAAGCGTGGTTGTGGAGGCAGATGGTATAGGCGCCAGCCGGGGTCATGCCGTTGAAAAGTGATGCCTTTGGGAAGAAGAGGGTCAGGTCTTAAAAACTGTATTCCGTTGCACTTCATACACTTTGGCGGGGTGTCGGCCTGCGGCCTCGGTACAAAGACGACTGACCCTGTAAGGCATCAGTTTTGACGGCTTGACCCCTTCCTTTTACGAGGTGGTCAAATATCCGAAAAGTCGCTTAACTAAGGACCCCGACGGGCCTTGGATCAAGGATTGTGAGTTTGAGACTCGCCAAACACCACTTCGGTATAAAGATTTTCGTAATCCCGGGCCGAAAGTTTCCAGGAAAAGTCACACCCCATGGCGTTGAGCTGGATTTTGCGGAAAAGTTCCCGATCGGCATATAATTTCAGCGACTGCTTGAGCCCCTTCTTCAGCCCGCCTTCGTTGGGGCTGAACATAATTCCCGTACCAGATTCCGGATCAGCCATCGCGTCAATCACCGTATCGGCCAAACCACCCACACGGCTGACCATCGGCAGCGTTCCGTAACGCTGGCTGTACATCTGATTGAGGCCGCACGGCTCAAACCTTGACGGCATGAGAAAAAAATCTGCCCCGGCTTGGATGAGGTGGCTCAGCGATTCACTGTAATCGAAACAGGCATGGACTTTCTGGGGCAACTGTTGTTGCAGCTTTTTCAACCCTTGTTCCAACTTGGGATCACCTTTGCCCAAGGCCACCAGTTGCGCGTCGTTTTTTGCGAAAAAAGATTTTTGCTTCAGAATAAAATCGATGCCCTTTTGGTCGGTCAAGCGCGAGACCAATCCGTAAACCGGCACGCCGGTCTTTTCGGGTAGTTTTGCCTGCTTCAACAATGCCCGTTTATTCTCCTGCTTCAGATGGAGATCCCTGGCGGTGTAGTTTTTTGCCAGGTGGACATCGTTCTCGGGATTCCATACATCGACATCAATACCGTTCAAAATGGCATGCAGCTCGGATTTCTTCTGCTTGAGAACACCTTCCAAACCACAGCCGAATTCGGGAAGCAATATTTCCTTGGCATAGTTGGGACTCACCGTGGTAACTGCATCGGCAAAAAGTATACCACCCTTCAGAAAATTTACCTGTCCGTAATACTCCAGCCCATTGATGCTATAAAAGGGGGCAGGAAGATTGGTTAAATCGAAGGCCGGTTCCGGGAAGACCCCCTGAAAGGCCAGGTTATGAATGGTGAGCAAACTTCGCGTACCCACTTGCAATCCTTTTTGAGCTTCCTCCACGCGGGCGAAAATGGGAACCAGCGCACTCTGCCAATCATGGCAATGGAGGATATCGGCGTGTAAATTCTCCCGCAATAGGGTTTCTACTACGGCCTTGCAAAAGAAAATAAACCTGGCATCGTTGTCGCTGTAATCCCTGAGTTTCGTACCATATGGATAGGTGCGGTCAAAAAACTCATCGCGGCTGACAAGATACAGGTCCAAGTGCCTGCCCAGCTTTAACCTATAAACTTCTCCTTCAAGAGACTCATCGCCCACTTGTATAAAAATCGAATGCCGTCTTTGGGCTTTTTCGAACCATTCCGAGTCACGAATAGCACGATAAAGGGGTAAAAAGCTGATAACGTAATGACCTTGTTTAGCCGTATGCCTTGACAATGCCCCAACCACATCCGCCAGTCCCCCTGTTTTTACAAAGGGAACCTGTTCACTACTTACGTGAACGATTTTCATTGGGGTAAAAATGAGTAATTAACCCTTAGTAGCCAAGCAAAAGCAGAATTAATTTAATGAAATTTAAAAAAGACATTTTGGATCTTTTCGGATCCGAGGAATACATTCCCTTGGGTGCCCATGGAATTGGCAAAGCGCTGGGAATAAAACACAAATCTCAACAAAAAACTTTAGACCGGGAACTGGGCCAGTTGTTGGCTCAGGGGTTGATCGTAAGAATCAAAAAAAGCCGCTTCGTCATTCCAAAAGACGCGGACCTGGTGAGTGGTACTATCCGTTTTCGCCAAAGTGGAAACGCAGTCCTTCTGACCGAACCATCTCCCGATGGAACCAGGCCTGAACCCCTGCCGATCCGCGCTGAAGATACCGGAACCGCCCTCCATCAGGACAAGGTGGTGGTGAGGCGGTTTAAACGGCGCAGGCGACTCTACGGTCGCGGAAGAGGTGAGCACCGTCTTTCCAAACGACAAGACACTTATGGCCGGGTCATACGCATCCTCGAACGAAAAAACAGCCGGGTCATAGGCACCCTGAAAAAAGCGCACTACTTTTACTACGTCATGCCCGATAATCCGCTTATCCACATGGACGTTGTAGTAAAACCACCGGAACACTGCGGACTTGATCCCGTACCGGTAACCGGTGACAAGGTGGTGGTTAAAATGGAGGAATGGACCCAACGCCACATGAATCCGGAAGGGGTTATCATCGAGGTGTTGGGTAAAACCTTTGCCCCAGGCGCCGAATACAAGGGGGTGCTGCGAAAGTTTGATCTGGAGCCCGAGTTTCCGGAGGCCGTATTAAAGGAGGTAGGAGAATTTCCTCATTCAGTTCCCGGGAAAGCCCTGTCAGGACGAAGAGACCTGACAAAGATCCTAACTTTCACCATTGATCCCGACGATGCCAAAGACTTCGACGACGCCTTATCGGTGGAATACGTGGACAATGGCAACGTTCGAATCGGTGTCCATATCGCAGACGTGGGAGCTTGTGTCAAAGAGGGCAGCGCACTGGACCGGGAAGCTCAAAAACGGGGAAACTCCACCTACCTGGTTGGTACTGTCATACCCATGCTTCCGCAAAAATTGTCCAACGGTTTATGCAGCCTGAAGGAGAACGAAATTCGACTAACCAAATCCGTCATCTTCACCTTTTCACCCGAAGGTAGCATACGAAAAGTAGATTACGCCAACTCCTATATCAAAAGTCGCAAAAGACTGACTTACCAACAGGCCTTTGCCTTGTTGAAGGAGGATGACTTGGAAGCGGTCCGGGATTTACCCTTGCCCCCCAAGCATCAGACTGGGGCCACCGGCCGTCCCCTGCGCGCTTTGAGCAACCGGGAGCTGGCGGAATTGCAAAAGGGTATCCGTACTTGCTGGCAAATCGCCGGTAAACTCAGGCAAAAACGATTCAATCAGGGAAGTCTGGACTTGGATATGCCGGAGGTAAAAATCTATGTCGACCAGGAAGGTTATGCCATTGGAATGAGGACGGTCGAAAACGATGAAAGCCATCAACTGATCGAGGAATTTATGCTGGCTGCCAATGAAGGGATAGCCCGCGAACTGAGGAAACACAATTTCCCGTCAATTTACCGCGTGCACGAAAAACCAGATGAACAAAAGCTCTTCGAGCTCGGCGAGACTATGCTCACTTATGGCCTGCAGACGGGGGACTTGAACCGCAAGGGCGAAGTGACCAAGTTGTTGAAGGCAATCAAGTCTCATGCCTTTGGGTATACCTTGCGGATACAGTTTCTGAGGGCCTTGCGCCAAGCATGCTATATGGCAGAACCGCGGGGACATTATGGATTGCATAAATCCAACTACACGCACTTCACCTCACCCATACGACGATACGCTGATTTGATCGTGCACCGCATCTTCGAAAATTACCTGGCCAAGGTTAAAAACCGGAAGCCCCTAATGGGAAAATCCACTTTTTACAAACAGTCCCATCTGGTCAACATCGCTCAACATGTCAGCCTGACCGAGCAAAACAGCACGCAAGCGGAACGGGAATCGGTCAAAATCAAACAACTTGAGTATTTCGAGCGCGAAATGAAAAAACCGCAAAAAACAGTTTTCAACGCAGCCATTCTGGATATCAAAAACCACGGACTCTACGTGGAATTAAAAGAGTCCCTGGTATTTGGTCTACTTCCCACATCCAGTTTGCGAGACGATCTGTATCAGGTCTCAGCAGATGGTACAAGGATCTATGGCCGCCGAACTAAAAGGACCATGGTGGTGGGTGAAACGATTCAGGTAGTGGTGTCCAAAGTCGATCGATTCAAGCGACAGATCGATTTTAATCTCGCCAAAAATACAATATAGCAAAAACCTCACGGTTGATGCGGAAAAAACTGAAACCGACAAAGAAATAGAAGTATCAGCGCAATGAATCACTACGATTACCATACCCGATTAAAGGCGCTTTGGGATAAAGGTATTGAGGACTATAAGAACGGAGGACGCGTGCCCGGAGCCTACCTGACGGAGGCGGACCAGGCATTTCTGAGTTACATCGGAGCCAACCAGCAGGACCTCTACGATTTTACCGACGACAGTATCCGCTACGGTGAACCGGATTTCGAAATGTTCTGGGCGGTACAATCCATGCGCTTTAATTATTTCAAGATGATTATGAAAAGTCAGCCGAGTGATTTCATCCCACCGATGGAAGCCTATTCACCGAAGGACGGGGAAATTAACGGCATCTCCTGGCTACCCAGAATCATCGAAAAAGCCAAGCACAAGCTGCGGGGCGAATTAGATCCGGACATCATGTATGGATGCGGAGGGGACCGGGAATTCTGCAAAACCCACAACCTCCACCTGGCCGAATTTTTGCAATTAGTATGGAATAACTGGGATGACGATCAAGTAATTGCGGCTTATATCCAAGCCCACTCCCCTGCCCTTATTTAATTTTCCATGGCCCACCCACATATCGAACTTGCTCACCTTGTCTGAGTGTTTTTTAGTCGAGGCTATGGATAAGGGGATAACACCGGTGACCATCAAGGGCTTGATACCAACCAGCACGGGTATGGCGGTATTTTTGGGCACCAAATTCAAGACCTTCGTTATCTATATCGATCCCAGTGTGGGCCATTCGCTTTCGCTAGCCATTAACGGGGTGAAAAAAAGCCGTCCTCTCACCCACGACCTGATTTCACACATTCTCATGGGTTTGGAGGCCAAATTGGATCGGGTCATCATCAACGACGTCGATTACGACAAATTTTTTGCCCGCATGATCATCAATATGGAAAACGAGCTGGGCAAGAAGATCATCGAAATCGATTCACGGCCCAGTGATTCGCTGGTGATGGCGATTCAGAACAAACGGCCCGTTTATGTTTCGGACAAAGTTCTCGATTCCGTCGATGACATGACGGAAGTGTTTAATGACATCAAGGATCAATCCGAGGATAGCGAAGGCAAGGGGCCAAATGTTTAAAATTCGCCAAAACTGCCCATGCGAAAGGCGTTACCGGATCCTATAATAAGAAGCCAGGCGCCCACGGCGCTGGCTCCAATGCAAAATGTTACGACCTGGGAATTCATGAAGGTCATAGACCATTATGGATCTCCCGACTACTATTTTACGGAGTTCTTCCGCGTGCATGAAACCAGTATTCTGGAGAAGCACATTCTTTACTCCATCACCCACAATCCCACCCAACGACCGATATTCGCTCAACTGATCGGCGAAAACCTCGAACATCTCAAGCGTACGGTCGATGCACTCAGACCCCACCCCATCGCCGGCATTGATCTCAATCTGGGATGCCCCGCCCCTAAAGTTTACAAGAAGAATGTTGGCGGCGGGCTGCTGAGGAATCTGGACCATGTGGATAAGGTCTTCGGATTATTGCGCCAGCATTCTCCCCACCGTTTCGTTGTGAAGACCCGCATCGGCTTTGAGGACACTGCACCTTTCGAGGGTCTATTGGAGCTTATAAATAAACACGATGTCGACCTGCTGAGCCTGCACGGAAGAACGGTGAAGGAGCTCTACTGGTCGGAAGTTCATTACGACTACATTAAACACGCAGTTTCCACGGTTCGTTGCCCGGTCATGGCTAACGGCAATGTAACCAGCTACATGAAAGGGGCACAGGTACTTAAGGATACTGGTTGCCACGGGTTGATGATCGGCCGTTCTGCAATTCGCAATCCGTGGATCTTCAGACAGATCCGCCAGTACCTGAGCGGAGTGGAGGTTTTTCACCCGTCTTTGGGCGACGTATATGAATATATCCAACGATTACAGGAGACCTTCGCCAACCCGGACGTGCCCGAGCGCGCTTGGGTCAATCGATTAAAGAAGTTTTTTAACTTTATCGGGCTCAGCGTGGATACTAAGGGACAATTTCTTTACGAAATACGGCGGGTAAAATCGGTAAAGGAAATGAACGACGTCCTGGTTAGGCATCTTTTGAAAGAACCCGGCAAACCGTTTTCCACCGAGCCTTACCCAGGACTGGTCGCGCGTCCGAACCGGGAGAGCCCGGTCAAACCACTGGCTGAAGTTTGCAGTTTGCCGGTCGGCATCTGAAATTGCATTGTACTTTCAAGGGGGTCACACCACACTAGAAGACCAAATTCATAATGTCGTCAAACTCCGGCGGTGTCGGGGATTGGACTACGAAATGTTGTTCCTCGTTTTTCAAATTCCAGTGGATATGAATGGAGGAGGCATGCAAAAACAAACGGGATGGTTTAAAGTTCTTCTGGATCCTGCGGTTAAAGTAAAAATCACCGTAAGTCGTATCTCCGACTATAGGCAATTTTCGCTGGGCACACTGCACTCGCAACTGATGCGTACGTCCGGTCACCGGTCTGAGTTTTAGCAAACTCAATTTGGGCTGTGAACTCTTTGTGACCATGGTTTCCACGTGGGATTCGGCCGGGCGACCTCCCTCACGGTTGATATCCGCGCGGATGCGGAAGCCCACCCTTCTGCGGCGAATAAAGTCTTTCCAAAGATAACGCTTCTCCCTGGATGTACCTGCGACAATTGCCACGTAGGATTTGGCCACCTTGCGGCGGGAAAACTGCTCCTTAAGAATTTTGGCCAAATTCGGATTTAGGCAGCCCAGGATTACGCCAGACGTCGGGGAGTCGAGTCGATGCAGCAAATAAAATGGATAAGCCTTGCCCTCATGCTTCCATAGGTAGCGTTCCCGATCACGGTTCCAATGACAGGTCAGCAAACTCTTGACCCGTTCTTCATTGGAATTGGGGTGAGAAAGAATACCAAAGGGCTTTTCCATAGCGACCAGGCCATCGCGGTGCACGTCAATTACAGAAACCCCGCGGCCCAGGGGAATATGTTCAATAATTTTGTTTGGATCTTCCGCCATGACGATTTATACCCATTTAGATTTCTGAGCAAGAAATGGGCCAGGCAACTGCACTAAAACTAATAGAAGATGAAATTTACCAGAATCCTCTCCTGGTCTCTCAACATACTTTTCATTTCTTCGGTCCATTCACCGTAGGGCGCCCGGTTATTTACCGCGGCTGCGCAAATCACCTGGGCTTGAAGCGACGAAGTTGCAAGGACTATTTCATAGTCTACAATTTCGCCATCTTCATTAAGCAAATACGCCACTGATACCCGCGATCTTCTCTCGGCCAACCGCTGTTGGGAGAGCAGGTTGTGCCATTCGAGTTCAATCGTTTCAAACATTCGATCCAGGTATTCACCAAACTCACTAAATTCGGCTGAATAGTTGGCAAAATCTGCCAAGCGTGAAACCCCGGACATGTGGCGCTTCAATGGTCCGGTATTCGAATACCGAACCCTGGGTTGAGGTAGTCGCTCGGGTCGGTCCTCGGGATTGGGCTCCGGAGAAGGCGTAACAGGCGGGATGTAGGGCATCTCCTGTTGCACCACTCCCTGCTGGTTTCTCGCCGCATCCACTTCGTCGTCTCTTTCGCTCTCCACAAATTCGTCCTCATCTTCATCCTTCAATTCCTCCGGAACTTCCGGGAGTGAGCGCGGGCCTTCCTCTTGCAGGGCTTCATCCTCCATAGCCACTGGAGCGGTGGACCTTTGTCGATCAATTTCCTCCTGAGTCAACGGTCGGTTGATCTGAATTTGCGGTCGGCTCAGATTCTGTTGCTGGCGTGATTCCGTAAGGCTGGCCCGCGCCGGCGCTACAGGGCGTGAAGGAAGCAAGAGAGGTTGGTCACTGCGAACCACATTATTGAATTCCTCCGACTCTCCTTCCACAAACGGGGTGGTTTCGTTGAGGTCTTTACTCAGTTCCTCATTGGCGGCCTGAGCATTCTGGGATCCAAAATTGTCGGTCTCATCCGGCGGATTATCGAGATCCTCTTTGTTGACCGGAACATACTGTTTAACTATATCCAGCTCTTCCTCCGGCTCATTGAGGAAAATATCAAATTCCTGCCAGCGGGGAGCCGAATCGGCCGCCGCCATAACCAGGAGCGTTTCCGGGATGAAGAGAAACAGCATAATGTGCGACAATATCGTAGCGAGAACTCCCCAAGCGATGACGCGCCACTGGGGAGCTTCATCACTCCAAAATTCATTCTCAACACGACTGGATGTGACTTGGGCCAAAATTTAGATATCTAGGTCGTTTTGTGGGCAGTTTTGCAAAATAGCGAACGAAAAATGAGTTCTCAAGGCTACATTTGCTGTACACACTAGTCGATATTTCAAATAATTCCATGGTCCCGGAAATTTAGCATAAACGCTTGTTATCGGCAATTCGATCGGTCAAAACGATTTCCATGTTAGTACATTCCGTCTATTTTTACCTGAAAGAAGGGGTTTCTGATGGCGAAAAGGCCGATTTTCGCCAATCGGTAGCAGCTTTGGGAAATATTGAAACCGTCCACGCCCTATACTTGGGATCTCCGGCGGCGACCCCCGACAGGCCCGTTATCGAAAAGGGATACGCCCTTGCCCTGACCGTCTTGTTTCGAACCATCGAGGATCACAATGTTTACCAGGAACACACAAACCACCTGAAATTTATCCAAGAAAACCGCAATTTGTGGAAAAAAGTAGTCGTATACGACGCAGATTAGCGCCCATCCCGTCTTCGGTACGCAGCAGGATCATCATGCCAGAAAATCAAACCTACACGTTTTATTTCGGAGGAGAACTTTTTAGCCATAAACACCTGTTGGGCAATGCCTACCTGGCTCGGGAAATTCACGAAGTATCCCATGGAAAATTTGTGGCAATCCTTCCGCAGGATCTGGAGTTGCGCGACCATCATCCCCAGAGTATACGAGACCAGGATATCCTCGGTTTGCTGCGATGCGATCTGGGGCTGTTCAATTACGACGGACCGGAGCTGGATTCCGGCACCGTGGTCGAATTCATGATTGCCAAATTTGCCGACATACCAGCGGTAATATTGAGAACCGACTTTCGCGCCGGGGGAGACCAGGAGGCCGATCCCTGGAACCTGATGAGCAGCTTTTACCCCCGGACCGAGGTGGTAATAACCCCCTCGATGCCCTTGGTCAAAAACAGCACTTTTCAAAATGTGTTGCACGATCATTCCAATGTTACGGATACCGGATTCAACGTGGCCGCTCAGGAGGCAGCGGTTAAAAAAATCGCCGTGAAAACCATAGAGGCTATGGAAAATGTATTGCGGCAGGCGCCCGTGCTGGAAGCTGCGGACGTCGATGCTATTTACCGCTACTTGGCCAAAATGCCGGGATTTCGGACGCATCCGGAAAAAGTTGTCCGCATAATCGAGAGCGCTCTCAATCGTAAAAAGGCCAAAGGCCTCCTGTAAGTCATGTCGCTCAACTTAGTCGATCACCCTCTGGCGCGTATCCTCATAACTCAGTTGAGAAATAAGGATACTCCCCCAGCCTCCTTTCGTGACTGCTGCGATAAACTCACCTATCTGTTGGTCTTCGAGGCCACGCGATCCCTAAGCACGGAAAGCATTTTGGTAACCACCCCATTGGAAGTCACGGAGGGTGTAACCTGGAAACGGGAAATTACGATCGTTCCCATATTGCGAGCCGGTATGGGGATGGTGGATCCGATTCTCAAATTTTTTCCAAATGCGGTGGTCGGTTATGTCGGTCTCGAGCGAGACGAAGAGACGGCGGTGGCCCGTCGGTACTACTGTAAAATACCCTCTCTCGATAACCGCTGTGTGTTGATCGTAGATCCAATGTTGGCCACCGGAGGATCCGCCCTTCAAACCATTGAAATCTGCCTCGAACTGGGAGCAACTGACTTGACCATGGTCACCATCCTCGCAGCTCCGGAAGGGATTGAGGCAATTGAGAAAAAATATCCCGCCATTCCCATCTTTGCTGCGGCGCTGGATCGCGAATTGAACGGCAGCAAATATATCCTTCCCGGATTGGGGGACTTTGGGGACCGATTGTTCAACACCCGATAGCCCGATGCGATCTCCCGATAAAACGGTCGTGGATCAGTTGATCGAAAAAGCGCTTGAGGCTGGGCGCAATGCCTATGCGCCCTACTCCAATTTTCGAGTTGGCGCGGCATTGTTAACCGCCACGGGCAACCTGTATTCGGGTTGCAATGTGGAAAACGCCTCTTTCGGCGCAACAAATTGTGCGGAAAGGACCGCAATTTTTAACGCGGTCAGCGCCGAGGGAAGAGAAATGAAAATCAAACTATTACTGGTCCTGGCCGAGAATGAGGACCCGGTAACCCCGTGTGGCATTTGCCGGCAGGTGGTCATGGAATTCAGCCACCCCAAAACCCTGATCGGTTACGGAAAAGTCGATCAACTGGTGTGGGCCAACTGCCGGGACATCCTGCCCGATGCATTTTCATTTCCCCCCTAAGTCCCGCATGTCTCACTACCGAGCGAACGCGACACCCCGCCAAATTCGTAGCGAGCGAACGGAGATTGAGTACTGGCGCCGATTTCGAGCAGATTTGCGGGTGAAGCTGGGTCGACACCCCGCAAAGTCGCGAATCCAACGAAGTCCGCACCAGCGCCGGTATTCCGGAGCGCAGTAGAAGATTTGTGAGTCATGCGGGCTAAGATAATCCGATGAACCAAGACCCTTGTGAGGAGTTCCTCAACGTTGCCCATCAGTTTAAACTTGGAGACTTGGATACGGAACAACCCCACCCGCACACTGCCAACCTTTCCGCTCTGGCCAAAGACGATTTGCCCGGCGCCATCGAATGCTTGAAGACAGTGGATCGGGAAGCCCTATTCAAACTCCAGCATTATACCGAAAACATAGCGGAGATGGGCCGCGATATAAGGAATACCCTGATGCAAGGAAACCGTGTTTTTCTCTGTGGATGCGGAGCAACCGGAAGGCTCTCCATTTCCCTGGAGGTTCTTTGCCGCGAAGGAATGGTAGCGAACTCCTGCCAAGATCGGGTTATCGGATTCATGGCAGGGGGAGATGCGGCCCTGATCAAGTCCATTGAAAATTTCGAGGATCGTCCCGCCTACGGCAAAAGACAATTGCTAGAGCTTGGATTTTCAAAAAATGATTTATTAATCGGAATAACAGAAGGTGGAGAAACGCCTTATGTGATTGGAGCCACGGAAGCAGCCTCACAATTTTCGCACCGAAAACCCTGGTTTCTTTACTGCAATCCCGACAGCCAACTGACTCGCCTGGTCGAGAGATCCGCCTCAGTCATCCGCAATAGAGGAATCAACAAACTGAACCTGCATGTGGGTCCCATGGGGCTTTCGGGCAGCACCCGGATGCAGGCTAGTACCGTGCAAATGGCTGCGGTTGGATGGGCCCTCATTCACGGACCCGATGCCAAGAAAATTTCATCCAACCTGTCCCGGCTCATGGAATTTTGGCATGAGCTGGATACCTCCCCGCTGGTCAATTTTACCGCGCTCGAAGCCCAGTTGTATGGCCGAAACGAATACCTCTTGTACCAAACTGAATCCTATGGTGTAACCGTGTTGACCGATACGACGGAACGGTCCCCCACCTTCAGCTTGACGCCCTTCGAAAACAGTTTTCAGCTAGAGGATAGCCCTTCTCTGAGCTACCTGACCGTTCCCCATACTCGCGATTCAATCTCAGCTTGGCGGCATTTACTCAAACGATCTGCCCGATGCCTGGAATGGCCGGGAATAGCGGCTTATGCCGGAAAAAAATTCTTCCAGGGCTTCAATCTGGACTCGGACTGTCGGAAGCGCCGCATACAAAAAACGGGGACGACCAAGCATCACCGGTTCGGCATAGAGAGAACGGTGGGAGGAATTCGCTGGAGCCTGGAGGAGTTGGTCTGGAATATCTCAACCGGCTATTTGGGCATACTGGAAAAAAATCTGCTTCTCAAAATGCTTTTGAATATCCACTCCACCCTGGTTATGGGAAAACTCGGACGATTTGAAAGCAACCTGATGACTTACGTAAAGCCCAGCAATTTCAAGCTCATCGACCGAAGTATCCGCTACGTAAAACTGCTGGCAAGACATCGAAATATCGAGGCGCCCAGTTACCGGGATATAGCCCGTTGCTTGTTTGAAACGAAAGAAACAATAAACCCGAAGGACCCGATAGTATTAAAGGTACTTGAGCGATTATGACGGGGAACCCGGTCAACTATGGCGGATTAAATTTCCCCTGGCCCAGCTAACCAGTCATTGAGGTTAAATAATTTTCTTTCTCTGACTGCACCCATCGCTTATACCTTGCCACTTTTCAGAATCTCCCGCCATGCCAATAAAGATTCCCGATAATCTGCCGGCGATTGAAGCCTTGGAAGCTGAAAACATCTTCGTCATGACCGAAGATAGGGCCATTCATCAGGATATTCGTGCTCTCGAAGTGGCGGTGCTCAACCTGATGCCCAATAAGATTGAAACTGAAACGCAATTGATGCGATTACTCGGAAACACCCCACTCCAGGTCAACATCACTTTACTGACTACCAGCACCTACAAATCCAAGCATACGAGCAAGGATCACCTGCTGGCCTTTTACCAGACCTGGGACCAGGTAAGGGTGAAGAAATTCGATGGCCTCGTTATTACCGGCGCACCCATCGAACTACTGGATTGGGAAGACGTTCTCTATTGGAATGAGTTGACCGAAATCCTGGATTGGAGCCGCACACACGTGTGGTCGTGCTTTTTTATTTGCTGGGGCGCGCAGGCGGCTTTGCAGCATTTTTACGGCATCCCCAAATACCAGTTGGCCACAAAGTTGTTCGGCTTGTTCACGCATAAGAAACTAAAACGAGACTCCATCCTGCTGAGGGGTTTTGACCATGAGTTTACCGTCCCGGTAAGCCGCCACACCGAAGTGCGTCGTCACGATATCGAAAAAGTATCCGATCTGGACATTCTCTCCGAATCGACGGAATCGGGACTCTATATTGTTCGCGATAAATCTACGCGCAGACTTTACGTATTTAACCATTCGGAATACGACGCGGATACCCTCAAACGCGAATACGAGCGCGACGTGAAAAAGAACCTCCCCATCGGTATACCGAAAAACTACTTCCCAAACGACGATCCAGGTCAGAAACCGATCCTGTGTTGGAGAGCCCATTCAAATCTGCTCTACAACAACTGGCTGAATTACTACGTTTATCAGTCCACCCCCTACGACATTAACCAAATCGATTAGCCCGCATTTCTCACTACCGAGCGAACGCGACATCACCCAATTCGTAGCGAGCGAATGAAGGTCGAGTGCTGGTGCGGGCATCGAGCCGATTCGCGGGTGAAGCTGGGTTGACCGTCGGGGTCATGCCTTTCATTTTTGCAGCCATGCCAAAATGCAAGGCTTGACCCCTTCCAAAGGTAGTGAGAAATGCGGGTTAGAGCAGTTCAGCTCCGGCTTCTACTTCCCAGACTCTCATCTCTGAGCTCCAACAACCTCTCAAAACGGTCTAAACGGCTCAGGCGGTCTCTGACCTTTCGCGCTCCTTTGAAGTCCTTAAAAAAGACGACCAGGCGGGGCTTCAATATTCCCAACAATACCCGAGTAGGCAAATGGGCGTAATGCCGTTGCATGATCCCCACGTAACGCACTACCGCTTCCCATCGCTCTTCAATGGTGGGGATTGCCGATTGAAACCCGTTATGGGTCTTGGCCTTGATTTGGCTGAAAATCCAGGGATTGCCCAAGGCGGCTCGTCCGATCATCAAACCGGAAACCCCAAATTCCGACCTTATGCCTTGAATGTCATAGCCATTTTGAATGCTGCCATTGCCAATGACCGGAATTGAAACCGCCTGGGCGGTACGGTGGATGATTTCCCAATTTGCATCGCCCCTGTAACCTTGCATTCTTGTCCGACCGTGAATCGCCAAGGCCTGGACACCCACCGATTCAATGCATTGTCCCGCTTCGACGGCGACCAGGGACGCATCATCCCAACCTATACGGATTTTCGCCGTAACAGGAAAATCGGGAACGGCTTCCACTACCGATTTACAGATGGCAATCAGTAATGGCAGATCCTTTAACAAGGACGACCCGGCATGCTTACAGGTCACTTTGCGCGCCGGACAACCAAAATTCAGGTCTATAAAGTCTGGCTGCAAACGTCGGGTAATCTTTTGAGCGGCTTTGCCCATCACCTCCGGCTCCGAACCAAAAATTTGTATCCCCATGGGACGCTGGTCATCGGTAAACTCAATTTGATTCCACACTTTGAAATCACCATTCAGAATGGCATCTGCCAATACAAATTCCGAAACCACCACATCAGCTCCCTGCTCTTTGCACAGCATCCGAAATCCCAAGTCGGTAAAACCGGCCATGGGCGCCAGATAAAGTGGAAACTTTCCAGGCTCAAACCATCGGAGCATAAATCGTTACCCTGCTGCCCGCGGAGCCAAAGTCAATACCGTCGGGGTCATTCCTTGCTACCGAGGCCGTAGGCCGACACCCCGCCATCTTGACGTAGCTTGCGAAGTCAACTGATTCAAGGTTTGACCCCTTCCCCTGCGCCTCCGCTCCTCGGTAGACCCCTTACTCCGAAGCCTTGCAATCGTGCTTGCCTATGCAGGATGGGGCCTATTCCCCCTCCTTTTCACCGTCATCCTCTTTTTGTTCGACGTGCCACACCTCGCCAATCGCAGGGAAGTCGCCCTGAAGCACGATGTTTTGACCGGAATTTATCGCATCTTTCTTCACGTAGAGATCCAGCCACTGCTCCATTTCCCAAAGCATATGCAGTATCGATTTCTCCCCGCGAAAGGAATGTGCCTCATGGGGAAAAAGAACCAGCCTTGCAGTCCCGCCTAGCCCCTGAATGGCGTGAAACAATCGGTCACTTTGCATGGGAAAAGTACCTGAATTATCATCTTTAAGCCCGTGAAACAACAGGAGCGGCTCCTTAATACTTTGCGCCTGAAGAATCGGAGACATCTCCAGGTAGACTTTGGGTACCTGCCATAAAATGCGGTCTTCGTTTTGAAATCCAAATGGCGTCAGGGTGCGGTTGTATGCCCCATTGCGGGCGATACCGGCGCTGAACAGATCGGTGTGGGCCAACAGGTTGACCGCCATGAAGGCCCCGTAAGAATGACCGCCGATACCAATGCGGCCTTTTTCACTGATTCCCAAACGTAGCAAACGGTTCACCAGAGCATGTGCGGACAAGGTAATTTGGCTGATGAAGTTATCGTTTGGGCTGGCATTTTCCCTACCGACAATAGGCATTGGTGGGTTATCGACTACAGCATAGCCTCGAGTTACCCAAATGGCAGGTTTGTACCATCGTGACTCGTAAAATTCATGGGGGGAGAACTTTGTCTGAGCCGCGTTACCGGGGTCGTTGTAGGATTTCGGATAGGCCCAAATAAAAGTAGGTAGAGGCCCGTCCCGCGCGGGGTCATATCCTGCCGGCAAATACAAATTGGCCGTGAGTTCCAATTTATCGGATCGCTTGTATTTGATGGTTCTACGCTGCATTCCATCCAGCAGGGTATGGGGATTGGAAACACGTGCGACGGATCGCTGGAATTTTTCTGTCGAATTCCATATGAAGTAATGGGGCGGCATTTCTGCGGACTCGCGTTTAACTAGCAGTTGGTTCCACTTTGCATCAAGGACCCTCAATGGTCTTTCATAAAAGGGTTTACTGGACCGGAAAATCTGCTTCTTTTTTTTGGTCTTCAGGTTGAACTTCACCAAAAAAGGCCGGTCACCTTCTTGAGTTCCCCCTTCTCCAATCAGGTAGATATGTTCTGCTTCATCGTCGGTCTGCAGAATGGGCAGTCCATTGTCATTATAGGTCATTAAGGGGTATCCGGAATGCTTGTAGCGGTCCCCCATCCTGTTCGTTATTAACCGGCGCGGTGTTTTATTACCCGAATCGGGATACAGGCGATCGAAGTGGATTTCGCGCTCACGCATATCGATTAAAATCAATAAAGCGAGATCCTCGCTGTGCCAGATTACGTTTCCGAGACGTTTGCTCAACCGCGCCAGGGTTTTCGGTTGACCTATAAAGGGCGCTTCCAGGCAATAAAGAATATCACGAATCTTCACATTGCGTTGAATATCCCCTCCATCCTGAGCCTCAACCCATACCAATGTTGCAGGTTTATCCGATCTCCAGCGACCATCCCGCGCCCCCGATCGAACCGCGCTGTTATTGGAGGGCATATCTTCTCCCAATGGTGCGGAAGCTACGGTCTTCAGAAATCCTTCAACCACTGTCCACACTTCCCAACGGTAAGCAAACCGGTCTTCAGTGACCATATCAGACCAGGGTTCAACCAATCTGTCTACCAATAGGAATTTTCCGTCCGGACTTGGTTGGACGGACTGGAACAATCCCGGATTCCCTACATGGGAATAGTCTCCGTTCAATTTCACCTGAGTAATCTGGGAAGAAAAATAGTACTCGAACTTTTTCACATCCTGAGCCGTCTTGAGCAGATCCTGATAAGTTTGAGTGGGTAATGCTTTATCTCGCGTCACGCGAACAACAGGTCCCTCTGCAACGGAACTTGCCCGAGGAGGATCACCAAGATTTTGCGGCACAGATTTTAACCACACCGATTGGCTGTCCGACGCCCAAAAAAATTTCAGGCTCAGTCCCACATGTACCCTGAGGTCCGACCACCTTTCAGCTTCAGCAGTTCGAGTATCCACTTTCCACAGACTCACCCGTTTATCTTCCTCGATCAACAGGGCCAGCCAGGAACCATCGGGCGACCACTTTACATTGAGTATTACAGGATCTGCCGGCAAACCCGTGACTGGCATGGAAAGACCGTCTTCGATTCGCGCTAAGGTGATTCGATCCGCATACATTGGACGATTCGGCGCAAAGGTTTCCGGATTTAATATCAGGCCGGCCAGTCGAATTTCATCCCGGGCCAATCGTTCCATGGGCACGAGTCCGTTCAGTCCCAATTGCATTACGATTTTGTTTTCCGGATCGACGTTTATGACCGGAAGCCAAGGTGCCCGCACCAACTCTACTATTTCAGGCGAGGGTTCGCGATAGTCTACATCCTGAACAGCATTAACGCCGTTGCTCCAACACATCGGCAGAGTGATGACCAACAAATACAATGTGCTTCGCGTGCGGCGTCGCCGGTAAATTAGGGACATTTTTGCAAGGTTTGAATCTACGGTTTGGTTCCGGTTTTTAAATCCATCTCCAGTTCCGGCGCTTGAAGGTTCCGTGGCTCAAGCTCAATAACCGGGCTTTCAGAAATGTCTTTTTTGCTTAGTTCAATGGGCAACTGCTTGAATTTTCGCGCGCTGACCAGGACCTTGGATTCGAGGTTGTATACGGACTTATTATAGTGCTCCACGGCCGACCTAAGGCCTTTTCCCACCGACATCCAGTTGTTGGCCAGATCCGCCACCCGTTCGTAAATCTGTTTGCCCAATTGACTAATTTCCTGGGCCTGCACGGCCAGGCTTTCCTGGCGCCACCCATAAGCAACCACCTTGAGTAAGGCGATTAAGGTTGTAGGCGTGGCCAGGATCACTTTGTTCTGCACCCCTACGTCAATTAAAGTTGGCTCAACCTCCAGAGCCGCACTGAAAAAACTTTCCCCCGGAAGAAAAAGAACCACAAATTCGGGTGTATTTTCGAACTGCTCCCAGTAGGATCGTTCACCCAATTCCTTAATATGTGCCCGAATGTGCCGGGCGTGGTCCCGCAACCGGGCTTTGCGATCGGAATTGGTTTCCGCCTCCAGCGCCGCCAGAAAACCCACCATCGGCGCCTTGGCATCGACGATCACCTGCTTGTCGCCCGGAAGGTGAATGATCATATCGGGACGCGCCCGCGAAAGATCTTCACGGTCCTTACTTTGTTGCTCTTCAAAATCGCAATGTTCAGTCATACCGGCCAGTTCAACCACCTTGCGAAGTTGTAATTCCCCCCAACTACCCCGCACGTGAGGTGTGTTGAGGGCCCTGACCAGATTGCCGGTTTCGGAAGTGAGCGTTTTCTGGCCTTCCGAGAGATGAATTACCTGCTGCTTTAAGGCCTGATAGGCGCCTTCACGGGATTTTTCGATATCTCCCACCTTCTCCCCAAAGGTCTTCAACGATTCGTTAATCGGCTTGAGAAGCGCCTCAATCGCCTGCTTTCGTCGTTCCAGCTCGCCCTTCGATTTGACCTGCTCCTTTTTGAAAAGCTCATTGGCCAGTTCGATAAAGGACCTGCTGTTTTCCTTCAAGGCATCACCTGAAAGCGCTTTGAACGTATCGGAAAAACGTTCTTCCAGCTCTGCGAAAACCTGTTTTTTTTCTTTAAAAGCACGCCTCTCGGCTTCCAGCTTCACTTCCAATGCCCTGGCTTCGGACCGCAATTGAGCGGCCCTTTCGGCTAGCTCCCGATGCTCTGATTTGAGAGCGCTCCAAGCCGCGGCCCGCTCCTCATGCTGCTCCTCTCTTTGTTGCAATCGTTCCTTCAATACCACGCGGGAGGAACGCATCACCAAGTAAGTTATGACACTTCCCAGCAAAGATCCACAGATAAATAAAGTAACCAGTAGCAGCAAATCCATGGGCATGAAATTTCTCAAATTAGACCGGGAATGTAAACCGAAAACCCCGGGGTCATTCCTCACCTCACTAACCTCCGGGTCTCTTTTGCTTGGACAAGCAACGCGATATTCTAAACATCCCATGTTTATATGTCTCATCCCCTGTCCGAATTCCTGCCGGATAATTTTAGGTCCGATGACGGTATCGGCCTCATTGCGGGCAAAGAGTTGTATCCGGAAATCGTCGCCCGGCGCATGCTGGATGCCGGGGTGCGGACCTGCCTGGTGGCATTTGAAGGCGAAACGAGAGAAAGTCTTTTCAATATGTTTGAGGAAAAGGACCGCGTGCGCCTCAAGGTTGGGAAAATGGGAAAGCTACTGCAAGCGCTCAGGGATTTTAACCTTAAATGGGCCATTATGGCGGGGCAAATCACACCGGGCCGTTTATTCAAGGACCTGTATCCCGATCTAAAAACTATTAAGCTTCTGGCCAGGCTTCGCGAAAAAACCGCCGATAGCATTTTCGGAGCAGTTTCCGATGAAATTGCCCATCTTGGTATCCAGTTGGTGGATGCGCGAGGGTTCCTCGAAGACCAGATGGCCGAAATCGGACCGATGACCAAATTCAAGGAACGGGTTCGCCAGGAATTCATCCAACACGGCATAGAGATTGCCAAGGAGATTGCCCGTTTGGATGTCGGACAGGGAGTGGTTATTCGAAAGGGAGTTGTCGTGGCGGTGGAGGCATTTGAAGGAACGGACCGCATGCTTCGACGCGCCGGTAGTTTCGATACCAACCAGTTGGTTTTTATCAAAACGGTCAAACCGGGACAGGATTTCCGCTTTGATGTGCCGGTATTTGGCATGCGCACCCTGGAGGTGATGAAGGAGGCTGGTATTCACCACGCCTACCTGGAAGCTAAAAAAACTATTATCTTGGAAAAGGAAGAAGTCGTGCGGCAAGCCAACGCCTGGAATATCCAGTTGGTAGGCTATTAACCCATACATCCCCAATTTTGAGACGTGATTAAACTTTTCCAGTTAACCGGTTGGATTCTCGCCATCTTACCACTATTTTTGTTGCGTATTTTCGCCAACGTTTGTGGAGATATCATCTACTTCACCCACTGGCGCCGCCGCCGTATCCTGCTCTCCAATGTCCAGCATGTATTCCCGCATAAAACCATGCTCTGGAGACGTAAAAAGGCGCGAGAAAGTTGCCATCGCCTAGTGGAGATGGCCCTGTATGCTCTGACTCAGCCCTACATGAAGCCGGGTCGCCTCGACCGTACCCTTATCCTTACCAGATCATCGGTCGAACTGCTGAACAAATACACTCGCCCCAACCGGCCCCTTATTCTATTATCCGTGCACACCACCCTGGCGGAATCCTCCACCCTGCTTCCACGAGCTTTTCCAGGCAAAACACCTGAGATTGGTGTATTTTACAGGCCATTGAATAAGCCCAGCCTGGACCGTTATCTACTCAAAAGCAGAAGCGCTCATGGTTGCATTATGCTTTCCAGGAGGAAGGGATTGTCCCAAGCCCGCAATTATCTGAAGAACAACAAGTGGGTTGCCCTCACTTTCGATCAAGCAGCCCCCAAAACCGGACAACTTGGATTTTTCTTCGAAAGGACCGCTACCACAACCGATCTGCACCAGACACTGGCACACCACTATAAAACGGACGTTGCCATACTCTACGTTGAGCGAACCGGCTTCTGGGAAGGAAACCTGCACGTTGAAATAGTTGCCGATGGCACCCCGGATGAACCCGTCCTACTCCAGGCCAACCAATGGCTGGAAAACCGGCTGAAGTCCGATGAAAAAATGGTTGAAGATTGGATGTGGATACGCGACCGGTGGAAAATCGATAAAGATCACCAGCATAATCTCAACCTCGAACACCCCAGAAACATCATCGAGGAAACTCGGAAATATTACGGCTGGCAATCCATTCCGAAAAACAACCGCTACTGGTTTCGAATGCCCAATAACCTGGGCAACCTCGTCAAGATTCTACCCTTTATTAAACAGATAGGGCAATCACGGCCCGATGCCGAAGTTACTATTCTGGCAAAACGGCATTTCATCGAATTAGTGGAAAGTTTTGAAATAGCGGACAGGGTGATGGTCATTCCACGAAGAAATACTGGGTATTTTAACCGTTTTTACCGCATGCGGTTCGCCTATCCCGATTGTTACTACCAGTTGACGGACACCCTTATTGGAGACATCGAGGCATTTTTAACCGGCGCTCCCAGAAAAATCGGTTTGAAACTGCCGGATTCCGCCCGCCCTCTCCTGACTGACAAATTCGCGGTCGATCCCGGATTTGATGAACGGAAAAATCATCAAACCGTTTTATGGGAACAACTTTTCAGATATTTCGGCCTCAGGGGGGACATCGACTGGTCGCCTCTGGAACTTTCCATGGACAACCTGGTTATTAATCCACTGCGCTGCCTTCAAACCGAATCCAGGGAAGCCCCCTATCTGGGGTTGATTTGTGGCGCGGGGAACCAAAGGGAAAAGTGTTGGAGTATCGATTACTGGATCGAGTGTGTGGCGGGTCTCATGGATCTCTATCCGCAAAGTAATATTTGTCTGTTTGGTTGCTCCCCCGATCTTTCGGTAAGCCGGCAAATCATTGAACAATTTGAGCCCGGTTCGATACACGACTTTACCGGATCCACCGATCTCATGCAGTTTGCCGTCGCGTTGAAGTCCTGTCGCCTCGTCATTTCAAACGATTGTGGTGGTCTTCACTTGGCCAATGCGTTGGGAATCCCAGTTGTAGGCCTCTACGGGTACACCAACCCCGTCCGAACCGGCCCGATATTTGAAGCCCCCAAAAAAATTATTCAACCAATCGGTTGTCCACGGGCCGGAGGTATAAGCGTAACCCAAATCTGTTTGTCCCAAGTTTTCGAAGCAGTCACCGAACTGGTCAAACAACCCGAATTAGACGTCCTGAAAGCCACCCTGGTCACTTAATCCTGAAATCTCAGAAAATTCTTAAAAAACACAAATAGCATGCGATTTAATATTCCAGGGGTTGCCGTATTTTTCACCCTGGCACTCCAACTGGGGTGTAACCCTCACGGCTCAATAGAAATCGATCCGGGGCAATTGGCACGGTTTGAAGAGTTGAAGGCAGCCAACTGGGAAGAAGTCTTTTTTGATTCTGGCAGCAATGACTGGCGAGAAAACTGGGCTCTGGACGGGCTAAAGGCCACCGTCACAAATAGCGCAAAGGGCATGAATCTGAAAGCGGGACCCGTCCCCAAGGAAGATGCCAGCCACACGGTGTTGTGGACCAAGAAGAGTTTCGCAGGAGACCTCAAAATTGAGTATGAATATACCCGCACCGATGAAGCAAATCGCTTTGTCAACATTCTCTACATTCAAGCAACCGGAAGTGGTGAAGGGGCGTATTCCAGGAATATCGCTGAGTGGAAGGACAAGCGCACGATCCCTTCCATGCGGACCTACTTCAATCACATGAATACCTACCACATCAGCTATGCGGCCTTTGGAGGAAGTCCTGACGAGGGCGACTTCGATTATATTCGGGCGCGGCGGTACATGCCGGATTTGAAGAAGGGTCTGGATGGCACGGCAATCCTGCCCGACAATTACCAAAGGACCGGCTTGTTTGCCACGGATGTCCCCCATCAGATCACCGTAATCAAGAAGGGGAAGGAATTAATTATGATGATCAAAAATCTGCAAAAACAATACCTTTGCCATTGGGTAAACAGGGATCATCCAGAAATCATTGAAGGTAACATCGGCCTACGGCACATGTTTACCCGCAGCGCCCGATACCGAAACTTTCGCGTCTCAACACTGCGGCAATAAGCGGCCGCTAAACGACCCCTTGACCTGAATGTCACTAAGTTAAGGGGGTTTTTTGAGGGCATAAGGTATGGCGCCAGCCGGGGTCATGCCGTAGAAAAGTGATGCCTTCTGTAAGAAAAGGGTCAGGTCTTAAAAACTGTATTTCGTTGTACTTCATACACTTTTACAAGACGACCGACCCTGTAAGGCATAACTTTTTACGTCTTGACCCCTTCCTTTTCCGAGGTAGTCAAATGTTCGAAAAGTCGCTTAACTTAGTGACATTCCCCCTTGACCTAGTAATCGGCTGTTGACCACTGATCCTCTTCGACCTACTGTTTGGTTTGAAAACTCATTCCAAAACTTGCGAAAAGAAAACCTATGTTTTGGACGCAAATTAAACACCTATTGAAATGAACTCACTCCAAATGCGAAATCAAATATTTCGGCGAGTAATCCTACTCGCCTTTGCCCTGTTTCTTAGTGGGCCCACATGGGCTCAAGACACCGAAGCAGACGACGAAGACAACATTTATGATCTCTCACCCTTTGAAGTCGATGCTTCCAATGACATAGGCTATTATGCAGAAAACACCTTGGCTGGTAGTCGTTTGCGCACCAACCTCGCCGATTTAGGCGCCTCCATCAGTGTGATTACCATGGAACAGATGGAAGATACCGCGTCAGTTGATATTAACGATATCTTGCGCTACGAAGCCAATACGGAGGGGGCCGACACTTACACGGAAGGCGTAAATGCGAACCGTAACGATGGCTTATTGGATACCAACGCTGGGGGTACCCGGAATAACCTGCCCCAGGGGCACACCACTGCTAACCGTATTCGTGGCATTGGCAGACCCGGCACAACCATTAATTACTACCAGGCTCTTTCTATAATTCCCTTTGATAGCTATAACACTGGAAGAGTCGAAATTTCCCGGGGTCCAAACTCCTTGCTTTTCGGCTTGGGTAATCCGGCCGGAATCGTCAATCAGTCAACAGTGCAGGCCATTATCGATTCTGACAGCGCCCGAGTTACAGCTCGCTTCGATGATCGGGGTTCTTTTCGAGCCAGCGTCCGCTTTAACAAAACATTGATTGAAGGCAAATTAGCTTTGATGGGAGCTATCCTGAAAGATGATCGAGCATTCGAGCGGAAGCCCTCTTATGACAATACTGAAAGAGCCTATGCCACCATCACCTTTAATCCATTCGAAAAAACCATCTTTCGTGCCAGCATCGAAGGCTATAGTAATGACCATCGTCGCCCCAATACTATTTCGCCCGAGGATTCGGTGAGCGAATGGCGCAGTGGCGGACGCTGGACCTATCATCCGGTTTCCGGCTTCCTCACCAGTATGGATAGCGGCGAGGTAAAAGGACCCCTTTCCATTAATAATAGAGGTCCGCGTATCGATGAAACGCGTGCTTACATCGAATCCTTGCCAGGATTCGATGCGGATCTCTGGAACGGAAACAAACGACAATATAACGGGGTAAATATCTTCAATACCGGGGTGTTAGACCCGGATTCAATCCTCTACACACCCGGCTTGGCACTGGGTGGCCATACCGGAACGCGAGGGAACGCTCGCCCAATTTTCAGGATCGTTGATGGGCAGGTCTACGACTACACCTACTGGAGAGGAACGGGACAGGGGAACTATCGCCTGGGCTTTGGCACTCCTACCAACCCTGCTGGCAACGCACCGAGAGTGCTTTCCGGAGCCAACGATCTTCCGCTATCTGCTATTTACGAAATTCCGACATCCTGGTCCGCTTACGATACCACTTGGACCAACTCACATTTTCATTCCAAGGAAAACGCTGGCGTCGCGAATTATACCTACCCCGGTGTTACTGATAAATCCATTTACGACTGGGAGAAAATCAACACGCTCCAGATGAACTTTGGTGAGAAAAGGAACACGACTACCAATCTGGAATTAGAGCAGGAGATCTTGCCAAATCTCAATCTAAGCCTGGGATACTTTAAACAGGAATACGATGGGTTTACGAGTTACACCATATCCCAGCTCAATGCAGCGACCATCTATGTAGATACCAATACGCACAGACCCGATGGTAGGGTGAACGAACTCTTCGGTCTTCCCTTCATGATGAGCTCCACTGCACCCGACCAATTCCATTACGAGACAATAAACGAAACCGCCCGCGCCATGTTGGCCTGGACACCGGATTTCACGGACAACGATGGCTGGCTCAAATGGCTGGGACGTCACCAGGCGATCGGCTTGGCTTCCAATTATAGCACCTTGGATTCCTTCTGGCGCAAACGCTGGTACATCACCGATAGCGACGAAGGCATAAACAAGGTGAACCTCTTTATGCGGAATCCCAATGTGCCGGGTTACAATTTGCAGAATCGTAGCGTAAGGCGTAATTTTTATCTGGCCAGACCGGGCGATCCACAGGACGGTAGTGTTGCTCGAGGCTCTGGTGAATGGAACAACTCTTCTTACGAAGGCCAGATGCAGTATTTCAACTACGATGACAACGCCTGGAAAACTCAACGCTATCAAACCGGATACATCGACCATAGCGCAACCACCGGTCGGGATCAACGTGAGGTGGATTCCCTTAGTTTTGGTCTCACCAGTTACCTGTGGGATGAACGTCTCATAACAACCGTCGGTTGGCGCGAAGACGATTACCGCGCTCGGGAAACCACCTCCGGCCCAATCGTCGATCAGGACGACAATGTCATTGAGCCAGGTCTGTCTAATCAGGAAAGGTGGGTGGATGGCTATTATGATACTGAAAGGGTCTTCGACCGCTGGAACCGCTGGGACGAACTCTCAGGCGAAACAAGCACTGTGGGTGCGGTTCTTCGCCCATTCGACAACCGGGACGGCATTCAAAGTGAATTCCTCAGCAGCCTCGGTTTCAGTTATAACAAATCGGACAATTTTAATCCACCCGGCGCTGCTCAAGTTGACCATTTTGGTCAGGCTCTGGGTAAACCGGAAGGCACCGGAGAGGATTACGGCATTCAGTTTTCTCTCATGGACAACAAGTTGTTTGCCCGCATAAACTGGTTTAAAGCAACCAACGAGAATGAACGCGCCAACACTGGTGTGTCGGCCTCACGCGTATACAATCTAATTGACCAAATCCAGTTCCGCAATTGGTCTCGTAGAATTGCGCTCATCAACTATGGCTTTGATCCGACTTCTGAAACATTCAATACCGATATCAATGAGTTGACGCCCGCGCAAGAGGATCAGATCGAAGCAGACACGGAAGCCATCTATGGCCTTCCCTATAGTTACCACGATGATCTCCCAGGAACGGTTGCTTATACGCAAACGGCACAAGGAGAGGGCATGGAAATACAAGTCATGTACAATCCAATTAAGAACTGGACGATTAAGTTTACGGGTGGTAAACAGGAAACCGTATTCGCCAACGCCTTTAAGCAGTATGACGAATGGATAGCCGTCCGTGGCGAGTATTGGGATGACGCCCGCGCGGCAAATTTCCTCAAGCCGGAGTACCAGCATTTTGCCACCCACACCTCCTTTGCCGGCAGAGAAGTCAATCTCACCGATTTCTGGAACTCTTACGGAATCACCTCGCAGGTTACGGGTGAAGATCCGCAGCGACCTAATATACAAGCCTATTGGGATGAAGTCGTCCTTCCCCAAATAACACTGGGTAAGGACATTGAAGGCCAGGTTACCAAAGGTCAGCGTAGATACCGCGCCTCACTCCTGACCAACTACCAGTTTCAAGAGGGTCGCCTGAAGGGCTTTTCTGTCGGTGGTAGCATGCGCTGGGAAGATAAAGCCATTATCGGTTACTACGGTAAACCAAATCCTGGTTCAGGTTCGGACGATCTGGCACTTTCAGATGTTACTCGCCCCATCTACGATGATGGCAATACCCGGATCGACCTTTGGGGTGCTCACTCCTGGCGCCTCAATAGCGGACAGAGAGTTAAGGTACAGTTGAATATCGTAGATGCTTTCGAAAATGGACGATTGCAAACCGTGGCAGTCAATCTCAACGGGGATCCCTATGGTTACCGTATCCTGGATCCACGGCAGTTCATTTTAAGCACCACGGTAGATTTTTAAAGTTCAGTTAAGTTTGTAGTTTGTTCTATCAGAAACCTCCCTCGTGAGATGCGAGGGAGGTTTATTTTTTATAATGCACATTAACCAAAAACTGTCGCAGATATTTGTTGTAGGTAGGTCTCGATCACCTTACGAACTTTGCATTTATTGGCAGGACAACTGCCTCCTCGCAGCGCCGTCTTCTGAATCAATCTTCATTCAATAAGGTACTAGTGTGGTGTAACAGAAATTTCCTCGCACGCCCGTCGGGGTCATGCCGTAGAAAAGTGATGCCTTCCGAAAGAAAAGGGTCAGGTCTTAAAAACTGTATTCCGTTGTACTCCATACACTTTTACAAGACGACTGACCCTGTAAGGCATAACTTTTTACGTCTTGACCCCTTCCCCCCGCAACCCAGTTTGTGTGAACGAATTAACGGGACACCACACTAGCAGCTATATGACAGAGGATCTTAAGAACAAATGAAAAAGCTCATTGTTTGTTTCATCGTCGCTCTGATGGGCGGGGGAGCGCAGGCCGAAGTTTCTCGGGTAGATTCGAACGTTCGGGTCACGCTGCGTAATGATAGCGTATCCTTGACCATCGATAAATCCTCGGCCCGGATTGTTGAGCTTGCGCAGAACGGCGTGTCCATGTTGGCACCGGGGCAGTCTGGCTACTTTACCTTTATCGCGGAGGAAGCAGGCGCCAAACATGGGGCCGCCTTGCGTATCGAAAATTGTGTATTCAGAACCCACCTTGAAACGAAGGATATCATCGATCTCTCTTTTACTCCCAAACGATCCGCCCCGTTTCCATTCGATATGGAAATCCATTATGCGCTGAGAAAGGGCGAATCGGGTTTCTACTTTTATCTGCTCGCCGCTAAAGACGCCGATACTCCGGATGCCCAGTTCACTCAGCTGCGGTTTGCGATGCGTATGGATCACTCCATGCTCAACATTCGTCTCAACGACGAACGCTTTGGTGTGTTGCCGACCACGGAGTCCATCAAGAATGCCCAGGGTCAGGTCATGGATGCCACCTATCTAACGCCTGCGGGCGACATCGTTACCAAATATGAATGGTCCGCAGTCACCGAAGAGGCGCCGGTATATGGTCTCAACAATGGCAAACAGGGCGTGTGGATGATTCGTGGTGGAAGTGACTTCCTGGTCGGCGGACCAGCCAAACAGCACAACACCTGTCACGCCACGGATAAAGGTCCCATTGTCTTGAACCTACTGTATTCAAATCATTATGGCAGCAATGGATCGTATGTTTCCAATGGCTCCAAGGCTTGGGAAAAAATATTTGGACCGACCTTCGTTTATCTGAATCAAGAGCAGTCCTCTGAAGCGCTATGGAACGATGCCAAACAGCAGGCCCAAACCCTGCGCGCCTCCTGGCCCTATGCTTGGATGAGCCAGCCCGAATACCCGACGAAACGGGCGAGCGTTTCCGGACAGTTCGCGGGAGTCGACAATGGCTGGGTCGTGCTGGCCCGCCCCAAGGAATTCCGGGGACTGGATTGGCAAAAGCAAGGCGGCGATGCCTATATCGCACGGGCGCCCATCAATGCCGACGGCTCCTTTACTATTCCCGCTGTGCGGAAGGGAAGCTATACGCTCTACGCTTATTCATCCGACGTCGTCGGCGAATTTCGTAAAGATAAGGTGATCGTCGAATCCGTGAACAAAGTGAAACTCGGTAACCTGTCGTGGACACCGCGCAGCTTCGGCAAGCGGCTGTGGCGGATAGGAACCCCGGATCGTACGGCTGCCGAATTTCGACACGGCGACGACTTTCGTCACTGGGGCCTCTGGTTCAACTACCGAAGCGACTTCTCCAACGATGTCGACTTCATCATAGACCAAAGCCGGGAACGCGAAGACTGGAACTATGCTCAAATGGCTGTCTGGGAAGAAGTGGGTGGATGGAAACCCAAGCTGGATGCCAAGGTCGGCGATGGGGAATGGAGGCTACCCGTCTGGAAAATAAGGTTTAACTGCGACGAAGCGATGCAGGGCAATGCAATGCTTACCCTCGCATTGGCCGGCGTGAACCGCGAAGGGAATATCACCGCATCACTCAATGGAAAACCGCTGGGAACCATCGACGGGCTAAAGGGTGACAGTTCGATTCATCGCAGTGGCATACGCGGATATTTCCGCGAGCGTTTTATAGGCTTTGATGCCGCTTTGCTGCACAAAGGAGAGAATGTTCTCGCACTGCACATTCATCCTGCGAAAAAAACCAAGACACGGACGAACTACAGCTATTTCGGTGTGATGTACGACTTTTTGCAATTGGAGGTAGAGACCAGTGATTAACTTCAGAAGGGGGAGCAAAAGGGGCCATTCCTTGATTCTTGAATTGAGGGGGTAGCCGACTGGGGCGTATATCATCCACGCTCACTTACTTACGTTCGAAAATATAGGGAGGATTATCGAAGGTCGATCCGTCTCCCATGACACGAGGATCCTTCATTGCCCTAAGCTCTTCCATCAGCTTTTGATTCAATTCGGCCTGAATGGACTGATACTGTTTTTCACCGACTACATTCCTCACCTGATCCGGGTCCTTTTTCAGGTCATACAGTTCCTCCCGCGGCCGTTTATCAAACGCCATGTGATAGTAACGCGAGTATTCGGAGTGATTCCGATTCAGAACCAGAAAGGCTTTGGTGGGACCTCCATCCATATCACTATAGGTAATATAGGTGTCGAGTTCCAGGGCTTCGGCGTCGGGCGCATTTTCGGAAGTTATGTTGTACGGATTTCCGATCGGCCACCGATCTGGTTTAAAGTTGATGATGTACAAATAATCTTCTGTCCGGTATGAGCGTTGTGGATACGGGAGCAGACCATCTCGGGAGGTAGACACGTGCCGCTCACGACCGGCAACTACCCAGGTGCGATCGGGATCTATCTGACCCTGTTTTTCTGACAACAAAATCGGAATCAGACTGCGGCCAGCCATCACCTTGGGAACAGCCACCCCACCTGCTTCCAAAAAGGTGGGGGCCAGATCCATCAGATTAACGAAATCGTCCACCACACGCCCTCGGTGAAGTTTACCCCACCGCACAGCCAGGCAAACCCGCGTTCCAAAGTCGTATAAATTGCACTTCCCAAACGTGAATCCCGGAGCGCCATGATCTCCACTGACAACGATCAGAGTATTGTCCAGTTCACCGATGACCTCGAGCTTTTCCAATAACACACCCAGCGCACCATCAAATGCCCTGACCTCTCCAAAGTAGTCGGCCAAGTCTTCGCGCACCTCGGGAACGCCCGGCAGAAACGCGGGCATTTTGCCTTTTAGCGCATCGGGTTCGATTCCCCAGAGGTTTTTGCCCGACCCTTTTATCCACTCCCGATGCGGATTCGAGGCGCCGAACCAATAACAAAATGGTTGATTTTCTGGGCGGTCAGCCAAGAAATCTTCAAAATTTTCCAGGACCTCATCGTAAAGGACCTGCTTGGCTTCTTCCACGCTCCGCCCGCTTTCTACCATTGTAGTCACTCCCTGGGAGAATTTATTGAACTTCGTTCCGGCGTCTTCATACTCGTATTGGGTCCCTCCATAAGGGGCGTCTCGCGGGATTCCGGGGCTCCACACCTTGTAGGTGTAACCGGCATGATAACCGGCATCCCGAAGGAGATTCGGGAATGTCGGAATGCTCGAATCCCATTCACCCGCTTGGATCGCCGCCAGGCCAGTCTGAAAAAAGTACTGTCCGGAAAGCAGAGAGCTTCGACAGGGAGTACATTGCGGCGAGTTGATGAAAGCGTTTCTGAAAAGCGCCCCTTCACTTGCCATCTTATCAAAGTACGGGGTCTGCACTACAGCGTTCCACGGAGTAGTGTCCTCGATCTCCCCGTATGCGCCGGCATAGCATCCCCAGTCATCTGCAAACACAAAGAGAATGTTGGGGCGATCCGGAGCGACCTCTTTTTCTGATGCTAGCGAACAACCCGTGGCAGATAAAAAAAATGCACTGAGAAAGGCAATTAGTGTGTGTTTCACAAACTGTAGATCATTGGGCTTTTTTAATGAGGAGCAAAGCGGGTTGATTTTCGGGTGGGCTGATGCTGATGCTTCCGCCATCTGTAACCAATATTTGGCCTGATGTGAGCGGTTCAGCGGAAGGAGTGAGCCAAGTATATCCATAATCTCCCATCTCGATTGCGGCCTCGATTGCCTCCCCGGATGTTGAATAGATAAGATAGGTCTCGCTCGGATCAGCCAGACACCAGTTTTGGGACGGATCAGAGAGAACGGTGTCGTCTGGAAACATTTTCCAAAGGTCTTTCCCCAGTTCTTCATTGATGAATGCGTAAAGCGATTTTTCCCCCCTACCTAGCTTACTGAGACCGAGCCCGTCGTTTGAGTAAACAACGTAGGCGCCGCCCGCCATGAGAATGGGAAGCGGTCCCACTTCGGCGTGATAAGCCATGACTGCTTTATCCGGATACACATCCCGATATTCCCGAACCTGTTTATAAAGGAGTTCCTCCGTGGAAGGTGGTACTTTGTTGCCATCTGTATCTGGAAAAGTATACCTTCTATACTGGCGAAAAGCTCGATTCTTCCCCCCGTCCGGCGCGAAGAGGATTCCATTCTGCAAATACTGCCAATACCGCATATCGATAACCGGGATCATATCGGCATATTGAGGATCGACAAGGAGCGCATCGGTGATGTTCTTAGCGGTCTGAATGGCTAGTTTCAATGTGATGCCGTTGCGGTTCTGCCAGTCCTGGACAGTGTCGATGAAGAACTGCGCGAATTCCAGGTTACCACAATATTGGAAACCGATGGTGTGAAGGATATTTTTCCGCTCACGCAAGTTGTCGAGACATTGAACAATGTAACGCCTGTGCAGCTCCCGGTTAACAGCATGGGAGAGGTCGTAAAACTCATCTACAATCTCGATAAAGAAGTGGTCATTATCCCTCGGACCATAGATGAACGGTGGCGGCTCGGTTGTTCCAGTATCCTGAAGGGCGTTTACGGGCCGCCACGGGCAATCCACCCAGTGAGAGCCATTCTCAATCACCCAATGATTGTTATAGACCTCATGATAGAGCAAAAGCCCTTTCTGATCGCACAGTTTCGCGAACTCGTTAACGCGATTGAAATACCATGGATTAAACTTTGTCAGATCAAACTTGCTCAATCCGTCCCATGCTGTTCCTTCTCCGGTGCGGGCCCAAGGCATCTCAAGAAAGGGGGCTACCACATCCCCATTCTGCCGGGCCACCCATTGATGATCCATTCGCCTTCGATCATACCACAGGTTGGGCCGGTAGCCAAACATCCGGAGGTCCTTCGTCAGCAGTAATTCAGAGAGTTTCTCCAGATGGTCTGTGTAGCCAGGTCCCTCGCGCCCGGGCACATACCGCGTTAAATTTGGAGAGGCTTGTCTCGCCTGCGCTTTCGTCATCCCACCAACCCATATTTCCGAACCCCAATGCCCGCTCCAGAAGATTTTCCCATCGCAAACAAACCGGCCGTTGATAATTTCGATCGGCTTGGTGGGACTGGGCAAGGGGGTTTTTACCTGGCTCGGATCGAATCCAAATACCGGCGGGTTTTCTGTGCCGAATGCATACCGCTTTGGCTCTGATTCACTGTCCTTTTCTAGATCCGTCCGCGCGGCGAGATGCTCATCGAAGAGACTGTGAACGGGATGATGGCGAAAGGGATAGACTGGCTCCACATCGCCGACTAAAGATCCGCGTCCACCATAGATATGATTTTGCGAACCGGGCGGATTGTCGGCATCCAGTTCCGCGCCATCGCAATTCCAGAGAATACATTGTGATCCGGACCAGCCCATTCCATCGCCATAGGTTTCAAGATTCGAAAAGCGGATGGAATTCCCGTTTATCCCTACATTGTCGAACAAAGCCCCGCAGGCCCAACTTTCAAAACTGCCGCTGAAACTCAACGCATTGTCGCCGATGCAATCCTTAAACACATTGGGGCCGGCCGAGCAAAATCCGACTACAAAATCGTGGCGGCCATTCTCTGCGTAGCAGTTTCTGACAAGGTTGAGTTGCCCCCCATTGTAGAAACTAACCCTCCGGCGCCCACCGATTTCAGAAACGGGGCTTAAGGATTGGCAAAACTCAACCGTAACCTGCGAAACCGACGGGTCGAGCCGAACCGCCGAACTCACGAAATGAATGGCGGTAAGGTTTCGCACCCAACCGTTTTTGACATGCT
The DNA here is from genome assembly GCA_965250065.1 of Opitutales bacterium. Taxonomy (GTDB): domain Bacteria; phylum Verrucomicrobiota; class Verrucomicrobiia; order Opitutales; family UBA2995; genus JAABVD01. Next base: position 1,681,435 of record OZ252288.1, on the reverse strand, counting down.
TCAAATGGACACAAAACCAGGCATGCTCCTCATCCTTGGCATTATTGGAATCGAAATCACTGATACACCGTAGGTTTTCAACCCCCACATTTTCGATCCGGGTTTCCCAGGTATAAGCCCTCACCGTCGCCTGACCAAGGGATGAATCGATTTCCGTGGTTAAGGGAATATCTAGATATACGACATCGCCCACTAGGTTGGTAATCGTCCGGTCCCAGATCACATTCCGTGTTCCTTCGACCCAGTTGAGACGCTTTTCCAGGAAAAGCCCCTTAAAATCTTTCATTCCGAGCGCATCAATCCACTCCTCGGTCGAAGGGCGCTCGATGAAGATTGAATCTCCGATGGACAAACCTTCGGTATCATCCAGGGAAAAGGACACCGCCCCGGGCTCGACAAAAGCGCTGGAAATGGTGTGTTGATTTTTCAATACGACATCACCCTGCCCCTTCACTTCAATGAGGGTCCGCCTTGAGTTGCCGGTCGCTTGCAGGATGGTCTCCTCTTCACCACTCCCGCGCAGCACGACCCCATTTGCGGATATTACCAGTGTTCCGGAGACTTCGAAGGTACCCTCCCCCAGTAGAACGGCGCCGCGAAAGCCGCTGGCATCAATCGGCCGCGCGGATACCGCGTCGATGGCTTGTTGAATGAGGGCGGTAGCGTCACCGGATACCGGCTCCACCTCGTATACGGCAGGTACAAAGGGAATTCCATGAACGTTCTGCTCGTAGCCGCAACGCGAAAAGTCAAAATCCTCTACCACATCCACCGCGGCGAACCCAATAGAAGATATAGCAATAATAAACAACAGGCCCAGCTTCCTCATACTGACATGCTTTTTGTTTCGAAAATGACCCCCTCGTTCAAATGGATCGTTCAATTTGCGACGATATCATTTCCGTTTACGTTTTCTCTTCTTTCGAGCCCGCCTGTCCTTGTATCTAAAAAATAACTACAGCCTGTCCCCCACCAAAGCAAGACACTGGATGGCGGCAAGCCCCCACTGGGCAGTTCCATTGGTGGAAACCCCCTCGGCCTCTCCGACAGGACGTAAGACATCCGGGCCGGTAAGAAGCCGTTTTTCTGGAAGGCCAGCCAACGAGTCCCTTCCTGTCCCGCTTTTGAATTCCGCCCAAGCCCGGGCTGCGAGGCGGGGATTCCCAGTGGCGCGAGCCGCATAGGCAGTGAGGCGCGAGTGGCCTTGGCGCAGGCTGTTATTGGTGAAAGATTTTCCCAAGCGATTTTGCTGTTCTTCCTTAGACGCACTGTAAAGCTCACAGTAATCCAGCCATGCTTTTTTAAATTCCGGCAGGTCGAGAAGCTGGTTAAGCTCCGCGCATACCTCGACCAAACCAAAAACGGCGCTGAGATGTGATAAGGCCATAAGTCCATGATCGGCAATACGAAATGCCCCTGTTTCCAGGTTCATAACTGTCTTTGCCGTGAAAAATCCATTCGGCTGGGCGCCTATAGTACGCATGCTCGCCAGCAAACGGTCGCGCATGTGTGGATCTCCCGTGCGTTCCCACTCCGTCAGCCATGCTCCGGCAAGAGACCCCCAATCAGTACCCAAAGCTAAGCCAATCTCCTCCGTTCCGGTTGGCTCGGCGCGAAAGAGACCTCCAGGATTCTTGGCAGAAGCCAGTTTCCGCCCCGGAGGAACTCTGAGCAGGGTGCGACCCGCTTCGATTTGCTCTCGCATGAGGTCGCCGACGCGTTCGTCCGCCGTCAAATAGAAATAGTAGCGGCGATTGAGAGCGGTGCTAATCCGCAGTTGTTTCGCGCTGCAACCCCAATGAAGCACATTGTGCCTCGAACCAAGGGGTGCAAAACGGCCTATGTGGTGAACGTCCACTTCGCCGGTATGCCGAGTCATGGCTTCGGCGAAGCGAAATACATCGGCTCGACCACTTCTCAGAAAATACAGCCACAGCCAAATGTCGGTGGATAGCTCGGAATTGTCCCAGGCAAAACCTCCCACGTCGTATCGCCATTCGTGGCGATCCGCGTCGTAGGTGTGCATCACATCGCCATAGTTCCAAAATCCATACCAACCGCGTTGCTCGCGTTGGTCCTGGTAATAATCAAAATTCCAGTCCAGTTTGTCTTCGATGGCGGCACGCGCTGGAGTTGACCGATCTACCGGGGCCCAGATTTCGCCAAATACTTTACAGGAGTGCAAATACTCTGGTGTCGTTGTGATAACCACCGGCTCGCGAACAGCGGCTGCCAGTTCGGTCAATCGTTGACGAGACGGGGTTGCCGCCAGGGCCCAAAAATAAAGTTCACTGGTGCGGCCAACTCCTTCGGGGGTGTCGAATCCAGGCTCATAATCCTCGTAGGTAATTTCCAGGCCTCCATTGTATTGTTTTTCGTAGGTATCCTGCCCCATACCGTCGTGGTAGGGACGGAGGTCCATCGGTTGGGCATTGGGCGCCCACATCCATAAGGTAACTTCAGCTTCGCTTGTGGTGGCGTTGCGAATGTCGAGCTGGGCAGGAAAACTCTGCCAGAAATTGCGAAGACCAAAGCCCAAGCCACCCTCGGGAGATCCCAGATAACCGAAGCCGGCCGCTCGCTGACCCTGGGCTGAAGTCAACCAGGTATGGCCTTCCTTCGTCCGTTTGCGAATCTGGAAACCATCGGCGGTTGTCTGATCCAGAGTCCAATCGTCATAGGCCGCAATATATGAAAGACGTGTTGCTACTCGCTGGTCCCATTCCTCAAGAGGTGGCGTAAGGCGCCCGTCGATTTGCGCTTGTTTGATCTCGCTTCCGGGACCCCTTCTCAATCCGGTCAACCCGCGTACTGCCTCACCAAACAGACCCTTCTCCTGCCCGGCAAATCGAATATGGCGATCGTGTAACTCCCCCCGCATGGGAATCGAAAAACCTACCCCCAGTCCCGCAATGAAATCCCGGCGTTCGTCTCCATCAAACAAAATTGTATGCATTAACCGAATACAGTCTCCGCCGGAATAAAAATAAAGACGGACCACAAACGGAAGCCACGCTCGATCTGCATTGGCGTGTCTACCTTCGATCTTCACCACGGCGCGAACCGGACCAGACTGCTCAAGTGTCACCCTGTCAATTCGACCAGCAAAGGCTTCCTCGCGTTTGATTCCCGGTTGGCTGCGGTCTTCAAGCAGACATACTAGCCGGCCATTACCGGCTAAAGTCACTCCATCACCTACGATTTCCGGCACTAAGATATCGCCCTGTTTTGCGATAGTTGCCGTGATAACGCCAGTATCGATGCGGATCGTGTTGCCAGACTCCACGGCATTCAACCGATGGACGGGTGACAAAGGGATTCCTGGAGCCAGTCCGAAATTCGCTGCAAGTTCAGCGTCAGCGGGTATGGCATGAGCCGTCCACTTTAATGAACCGTCCGGCCAATAGCCAATGGGCCAAGATTGCACCGGAGTAGCAGAACCGTCTTCGGCGTTCAGCGCGAAGGAAGTATCCTTGGAAAATTTTCCACGAGGCCATGGAATCCCCCAGGTGGCACCGGTAAAGGCCTCAGGTAGGGAACCGTCAAGCCACCGTACAGGAGCCGCTTCTCCGCCCGGAGTTGATCGCGGTTTTCCCTGAGCCTGGATGGGAGAACTCAGAAAGGGCAAGGTGGCGGCTGAGAGGCTTGTTTTTTTGAGAAATTCGCGACGGTCTAAGGCGAATGGACGGGAGCGGTTGTTAGACATAATCTTTCAGGTTGAATACTTCGATTAAGGGTTTCGCAATGGGGCTGTTGTCTGGGTTGCTGGGCATGAGTTCCGCCATTTGGCGCCACAAGCGTCGGCACACCTTAGTTGGAGCGATGGCCTGCCAACGCGCCTCATCCTCGATTTCCGCATAGCCGAAAAGTTGTCGTGTTTCGGGAGGTAAAAAAATGGAGTGACATCAATCAGGAATGACGGGCATCTCTGATGCGTGCGAGTTCATGAGCTGGCACGTTCGAATTATTGTTTATAAACATCTTTGCGGTGACCTGCTTTCACGACCAAAACGACCAGCCTGTCATCGTAAATTTCGTAGAGTATGCGATAGTTGCCAATTCTAATGCGATAAAGTTCTTCGTTCGTTAACATTTTGCTGGAAATTGGACGAGGATTGTCGGCAAGACCCTGGATCGTTTTCAGAATTTTCGGGACCTCTTTCTTGGCAATTCTCCTAACCCGCATATTGCATGTACCGAGCGAAGGCGACACCCTGCCAATTCGTAGCGAGCGAACGAAGATCGAGTGCTGGTGCGGGTTTCGAGCTGATGCGCGGGTGCAGCTGGGTCGACACCCTGCAAAATCGCGCATCTAACGATGCCTGCTCCAGTGCCGACATTCCGGAGCGCAGTAGAAAATTTGTGAGACATGCGGGCTAGATCGTATCCACCTTCCAACACGGCTACCACTTTACCGCCGCAAAATTGATCGGCGGCTTCAAGCACCTGGCGACTCATCATGGCAAAATCTTCGTCCTTTAGGAGAACTCCAGCCAGAGGACCGCCCTCGTGAGCATCAAAGCCGGCCGAAATCAGAATTAATTCCGGGTTAAACGCCTGCATCGCCGGGATCACTTTTTCTGAAATGAGTTGTTGGTAAACCCCACCTTGCGTACCGGCGGGTAGCGGCAAATTCAAGGTATAACCTTCTCCTGGACCCCGGCCGGTTTCGACGGCAGATCCGGTTCCCGGATACAACGGACTCTGATGAATGCTACAAAAAAAGACCGATGGATCGCCATAAAAGCTGTCCTGCGTTCCATTGCCGTGATGGACATCCCAATCGAATATAAAGGCCCGTTTCACATCGTGAGCGGTACGACAGAGACATCGGTTACAAATAATCCGGACACATCGGTTACACTTTAGTTATTTCTTTTAGGGTTAGATTTGTCCAGAGATTTTGCATTTGGAGGGGCGATGTAGGCCTCAGGCTTGAAGCGCCCCTGCGAATCGAACCTTAGGTTTCCCAGGTGTAGGTTCGCGTAGTGCAGTTGTATCGTGCCTTGGTCGTCTTCAAACAGTCCCATCCGGCAACCGGCAAAGTGTTCTCCAACGTGGTATTTCTTGCCCTCATAGGATAAAAAGCCACTACTCGAAATGGTCTTAACCAGGTAGTTTTTGGGGTAACCGATTTTGACGTTCTCGCCCATGCGTTTTTGAGAGGGTCGGTACACTTCGGCCGGCCGACGCATGCCAAGGGATTCTCGATTCCGGTAGCAGCGGCCGCTAAACGATCCCTTGACCTGGAAATCCCTCCCAGGATAATGCGGGAACACCATGCGCTTTTATTTTCTTAAACAAACTTTATTATCGCTGGCCTTCAGCTCGATGATCCTGGCCCAGGATCTACCCGATAAGCCCAACATTATTTTCATCATGGCCGATGATTTGGGCTGGGCGGACGTTGGCTATAACGGAGCTACCTTTTATGAGACGCCTCATATCGATGCGCTGCGCGCTTCCGGCATGAAATTCAACTCGGCCTACCCGGGCGCTTCCAACTGCATGCCGTCCCGCTCCTGTATTGTCAGTGGTATGTATATTACTCGCACTCAGATGTGGACTCCCGGCAGCAGGGCTAAGGGAAACCCAGCCTATATGAAATTTCTGGTGCCACGCCAGGGAGATGACAAAGGCGAAGGAATATTTCCATCCAAACTAAGCATGGAGCCTTCGGTAACTTCGATTGCCGAAGTTATGAAATCAGCCGGTTATAAAACCGCGCGTTTTGGCAAATGGCATTTGGGCCCTGATACGCAGGGCTTCGATTCCAGTGATCCCAACGGCTTGGGCGGTCCCGAGAAGAGCTATTATAACGATATCAACGTCGAAGAAACACTGACCAACCGAGCGGTCGGTTTTATAGAAGAAAATAAAGGAAGGCCATTTTTCATTTATCTCAATTATTGGGATGTGCATACCCCCATAAAGGCCCGCCCGAAAGTTATAGCCAAATACGATAAAAAGCTGGCCAGCCGTCCATGGAACAAACCGTGGAATACCACCTATGCGGCGATGATCGAAGCAGTGGATACCGGGGTTGGCCGAATCAGAGAGGCAATTCAATTATCGGGCCTGGCCGGCAAAACGCTGATTGTTTTTACAGCCGACAACGGAGGTCATTCAGGGGCCACGTGGTGCGAACCTTTAAAGGGTGGAAAAGGCGCTTTTTTTGAGGGAGGTATTCGCGTCGCTACCTGCATGAGCTGGCCTGGAGTCATCGAGGCGGGATCCGTCTGTGAAACGCCCATTACCGGGGTCGACTACATGCCCACCTTTGCCGAACTGGGCGGGACAAACTTGCCAACGAATCAGCCGGTAGATGGCAAATCCGCCGTGCCCTTGATCCAGGGAAAATCAGCTCTGAAAAATCGCTCTATTTTCTGGCACTACCCGCTCTATTTACAGGGAGCCCAATACAACAAGGTCGTCAACGTTTACGGCACGGACAAGCCGTATTGGCGGGCGACCCCTTGCAGTGTCATTCGCAAGGGGGACTGGAAGCTAATGCAATTTTTTGAGGATGATTCGATTAAGCTTTTCAATTTGAAAAACGATATCGGTGAGAAAAATGATCTGGCAAATTCCCAACCGGAAAAAGCGGCCAGCTTGCTCGAAGAACTTCAGGCCTGGCAAAAGCGCACCAAAGCCGTCATTCCCAGCGTGCTCAACCCGGACTTTAACCCCGGTGACGGTTAATACCAATTCACTTGGCGTGTTCATGCTTATGTCATAATGGGAAATCACTGCCACCTGACGTCTTTTTCTCGCCGCCCTTTTATTGTTGTCAGTTCAAGGTCAGATTGTTGGCGTTCTGTCCTCGTCTGTAACAACTCAGGTCTCCATAGCCTAGTGTGGCGTCTCAGAAATTCCTTCTAACAATACCGCAGCGATTTTTTCTGCCTTATCAAGACGACGTAGGTCGTTTGGGCCTGAAGGCCCTGGCGACCTGCGCTAACGCCGATCGTGGGAAAGTATGAGAATGCAATTGGGCTTTGCTTCAAGGATAAAGGATGAAGGCAGAAGGATAATAAGAAGAAACGAGAAAATTTTCATGGGATGGTGATTGAGAGAACTGTAGGAGGGGGTTTATCCCCCGATTGCGGTGAGGCCATTTGGAAGACCGGGGGATAAACCCCCTCCTACAGTTTCGTAATAGGTTATCAATAAAACATCTATGCGGACCATTGTTTAAGATACCTGAGTAGTTACCCTCGTCTTTTGTGTTTGTTTTTTTCATATACTACTGAATATCAGCAATAAGCCAATCCGTGAGCCTTTTTTATACATCCAATAACCCCGAAAGCCGCTCGACGATGGGTTCATTCGGCTTTGCTTCCGCCAATATTTTGATTTGCTCTTGGATAAAGGAAGAATCAAGTCCCTTCTGCTGGCGGATAAGGATGCCTTCAATATCGATCCAGTCCCTATTACGGTTGGCAAAGGCTTTCATGATAATCAGGTCTTCCGCAGTACAAAGTCGAAGAGGAGTACCACCCATGGAAATGTCGTGAGACCGGTTTATAGCACTCTCCTCAAATGGAATTGCACCGAGCGCCAGATCTATGGGAATACCGCCTTCTGATTGTAAAAGCAGAACCCAGTTGTTGATGGCAAATTCGCGGGCGTCTTTAAATCTTGGTGAGACCTTGTCGAGTAACAGATCGATGATTTGTTCTTCGTCTCCCCAACCCGCCAAAACAGTCAGGTCCAAGTCCTGAGTAAGTCGAGGCTCCCCCCATTGAAGATTCGCTAATCCACCGATGAAACAAAAGGGTAATTCGAGTTCCTCCAGTATGTCCTGCAATTGCCGGGCGGCTACAATCAGGTCATCCATCGCTTAACGAATCTCTTTTTCTTTTGTGGAGTTTTCTAAACAGGGCTTGTTGTTCAACGAGTCCGCTGGAAAAGGATGGGTTGTAATGTTGACGGGCCACTTGCCAGCTTTTGTTGAACCGGCGTATCACCACAGCTGTATCGGTGCGCGGGAGCTTCCTCACGCGTTCACTGTCGAGGCGTTGCGTAACCTTGTCCCAATTTGGTGCCTGATATTTTTTCCTATCCATTCGACCCTTATTAATAGGCTGTTGTCCGATTGAGTATCTCCACTACCGCATGTAGGTCAAGTTTCGCCGGAAGGGCTTTACTGCTTAGGATGGTCGTTAAACCCGCATATCTCACTACCGAGCGAATGCGATATCAGTAAATAAGCTACTCCGAGATTTTTTTTGTGAAAACGCGAACCAGCTGTTCTGATCCACCGGATAACCCTTCCAGATCGTATCCACCTTCCAATACTGCTACCACTTTGCCACCACAAAGTTGATCTGCGGCCTCAAGCGCCTGGCGACTCATTGTTGCAAAATCTTCGTCGGTCAAGAGAACCCCGGCCAGGGGATCGCGTTCGTGGGCATCAAAACCGGCTGAGATCATAAGTAATTCCGGGTTAAAGGCCTCCATCGCCGGAATCACTTTTTCTCTAAGGAGTCGTTGGTAAACCGGACCTCTCGTTCCGGCTGATACCGGTAAATTCAGGGTATAGCCTTCGCCCGGACCCCCTCCGGTTTCGAGGGCGGAACCGGTTCCCGGATAAAGCGGGCTTTGATGGATGCTACAAAAAAAGACCGATGGATCGTCATAAAAGCTGTCCTGCGTACCATTGCCGTGATGCACATCCCAATCGAAAATAAAGACCCGTTTCAAATCGTGAGCCTCCCTGGCATGACGAGCGGCAATGGCAATGTTGTTAAATAGGCAAAAGCCCATCGCCATCGATCGGAGCGCGTGGTGACCGGGTGGACGGTTGATGCTGAAGGCATTTCTGGCTTCACCACTGAGCACGGCGTCCACTGCTTGAATACACGCGCCGGCGGAAGTAAGGGCTGCCCGGTAGGATTGTGAGGACAACGCCGTGTCTGCATCCAGTTGACCACCTCCCCTACTCGCCATCCTTTCAACCATTTTAATGTAGTCGATGTCGTGGTTTGCGGCAATGGATTTAACCGATGCCGGTCGAGGAGTTATCCAATCCACTCCTTCCAGATCGATTGACTCCAGACGGTTCAGAATGGCAACTATGCGTTCAGCCCGTTCGGGGTGCCCATAACCGGTATGGTGTTCCAGGGATAGCGGATGATAATAAATCTGTGTGGGTGGATTGCTCATTGTGCCAGGTTAATAAAGCCCAAATTTGGCCACAGGTCGACGAACAAGTGTAGATAGAGCCTATCCCAGGCGCTTAAGCCACTGGGGGACAAGGTATTAGACTAAAAAAGTCGGGCCAAAGGAGGTGAAAATCCTCGATTGGCCCTAAATAAGGTCTCTGTACTTTGGTATGAATAAAAATAATTCTAGGGTAGGCTCTAGGTAGGGCAAGAGCGTCCTCGCTCTGCCGAAAATATTCCAAGAAATATACGGCGCAGCGAGGACGCTGCCGCCCTACCCGTGGTCATAAATATGGGCATCACAGCAAGAGCGTCCTCGATTCGCCCTAAATAGAGCCTCCATACTTTATTATGAATAAAAAAAGGATTGGTTTTAAGTTGTAGGAGCGGCTTTACGCCGCGATTGCTTCCAGGCTGGTTCGTGGGATCGCGGTTCCTACGATGGTTCGAAATGAAGTTTCATATCCCGGTTTCTGGGACAGGCTCTAGATGATTTAAAGGACACCACGCTACAATGAACTGCAAAGCAGTTCCACTCCGTAGCCCAGTGTCGCGCAGCGCACACTGGGTTGGTAGGGGCAACAAATTACGAACCCCAACGGGGTTCCACATCGAATCAATCCCGAGGCATTTTGGAAATTATTTGTGGAACCCCGTTGGGGTTCAATCATATGGGCGATCGGTACCCCAGCGTGCGCTACGCGACGCTGGGCTCTGGAATTTAACGCCGTTGGCGTAAAAACCAAAAGCTCACTTGCAAAGGAGTAGAACTAATAATCAAAATGTCGAAAAACGATGAATTTAAATAAAAGTCTCTTATATCTTTTGGGCCTGGCCATGGCGATCGTTTCAGTGGAAGCGAATCCTCTGAGCATGGGGGTCGCTACGCTGCCAAGTGAAGTCCAAGCCAATACGCGATACCTGAATCCGGACTTTCTTCTTTTCTCGCCTGAGAAGGAAAACCAATCCGGCTTTATCCCTTTACTGATTTTTCTCCACGGTGGCGGTGGAAAAGGTAGCGATATCCTGGCCAACAAGAACAAGTCTGCCGCGACAGTGAAGACCGTTCAGGAGCACATCGATGAACCCTGTTACATTGTGGCTCCGCAGTGTCTGAAAGGAACCGCGGAAGCAAAAGGAATTTGGTTAGCCGAGGATCTCAACCGCTTGTTGGCCCATTTAAAAGCGACATTACCCATTGACCAAAACCGGGTCTACCTCACCGGACACAGCATGGGTGGTTATGGAACCTGGATGTGGGCAGCCAGCAACCCGGAACATTTCGCCGCGGTCGCTCCGAGTGCGGGGGGATTAGGCATGGGAGGTCCGCTGGATATCACACCTGACTTTGACCAATGGGCAAAAAATCTGACCACCGTTCCCCTTTGGGCATTCCACGGAGCCAAAGATAAAGTCGTACCGGCCGACCGGTCGGAGAACATGGTTAAAGCCATCCAGGAAAGCGGTGGCACACAGGTGAAGCTCACCCTATACCCTGAGTTGGGTCACAACAGCGCCCATACCACGCATTCGAATCCCGAGTTGTACCATTGGCTGTTCAAACACAAAGGATAGGGACTCGAGACCCACGGGAATCCATGCCTGTGCCCTGCAAAGGGCTAAGAAAAGGGTTGAGTCATACAGAGGGGGGTGCGAAGGGGGGATTATTTCTCTTCACCCTGCCCAAGCTACTGGTATTTCTAACCACTCTATCCGCTTGTTCACATCTGCAATCCAATGTTTTTAATTCCGGGAAACTGGCGGAAATTGATGCCTGTGTGGAGCGAGCCATCGCACAGGGTAAAACACCAGGCGGAGTCTTCTGGCTGGAACACGTTGGGGAGATTTATGCCAAAGCCTACGGCAATATGTCGGTGGAGCCGGAAATCATTCCGACCCGTCTCGATGTTATTTACGATGCTGCTTCGCTCACCAAGGTGGTCGCCACCACCTCGGCAATCATGTTGCTCTTGGAACGAGGGGAAATAGAGCTAGAGGCCCCGGCGCGTCGCTACCTTAAAAATTACACCGATGGCCAAAGAGAGGCAATTACCATCCGGCACCTGATGACCCACACCTCCGGACTTCGTCCAAGTATCCCCCTCACCATTGAAATGGATGGGGTTTACAAAGCTTGGCGAGGTTACGAAACTGCGCTTTCACTGGCCAAGGCCGAGATACCGCAGAGCAAACCTGGAACCCACTTTGTTTATAGCGACGTCAATTACATTCTCCTGGGTGAAATCGTACGGCAAATAACCGGCAGCAGACTTGAGGATTTTACCTGGCGCGAGGTATTCGAACCGCTGGGAATGGACGACACGGGGTACCTGCCGTCCCCTGAACTGAAATCCCGCATTGCCCCAACCAGGTGGATAAACGGACAAATGCTGAGAGGCACGGCAAATAATCCCATCTGTCGGAGGACAGGTGGGGTGCAGGGCCATGCGGGAATGTTTACCACCGCAGCCGACCTGGCCAGGTTTTCCCGCATGATCCTGAACAAAGGGGAGCTAAACGGGGTTCGCATATTCAAGCCCAAAACGGTTGAACTCATGACCTCCGTACAATCACCGGACCAAGTGGACGCCTTGCGGGGACTGGGCTGGGACATAGACACCAGCTATTCCAAGCAGCGGGGGAGCATTTTTCCGGTCGGTGGCTTCGGCCATACCGGATTTAGCGGATCGAGTTTATGGATCGATCCCCATTCCAACACCTTTGTTATTTTTATGAGCAACCGTATTCATCCGGATGGGAAGGGCGATGTTATCGAACTTCGAGGTCAGTTGGGGACCCTGGCGGCCCAAGCCATTCTGGGCTTTGATTTTGATGCAGCGCCCAGTAGGTCGACAAAAGGAATCAAGCGATGAATCGAGGAACCTAATGACCTAAAGGGCGCTAAGTTTAGAGCTTGTCACAGACGCTTAAGCCACTGGGGGACAAGGTATTAGACTAAAAAAAAAGCAAACTCTACTCGTTTATCAAATCCCGGATTTTGGGATAGGCTCTAGAGTAATGGTTTGAAATTGTAGGAGCGGCTTTACGCCGCGATTGCTTCGAGGCTGTTTGGTGGGATCGCGGCGTAAAGCCGCTCCTACGATGGTTTGAAATGAAGTTTCAAATCCCGGTTCCTGGGATAGGCTCTAACTACCGAACGAGCGCTAAAGGTAGCTCCTTTACAGCCAACGTCCGCTCAGCCCGACGGCTTCAGTTTCCTCAGAATGATTATCGACTACCACAAGCCCAACCGCCGCCACCGGGAGTGAGTATGCGAAGCACGTCACCGGGTTGCACATCTACCTGGTCGGACGAATTTAAGCGTTGTGGGTTTGCTCCTTTTCGAATTAGCCACTGTTCACCGGGTTTTCCAGGTTGTCCACCTTTCAGCCCGTAAGGTCCCTCGTTTCTATGCTGGGTTAATAGGGAAACCGTTACAGCTTCGGTAAACTCCACTTCGCGGACCACTCCGTTGCCTCCGGCAAATTGACCCGATCCACCCGATCCTTTTCGAATGGAAAACTCTTTCAGGCGCACAGGATAACGATATTCGAGTAATTCCGGGTCCGTAATGCCCGTATTGGTCATGTTCACATGCACACCGCTCTCTCCGGCAAATCCTTCCCCCGCTCCCGAACCGCCAGCAATCGTCTCATAATAGCTGATGCGGTCATTTCCAAATATCAGATTATTCATGGTCCCCTGACTGCAGGCGACTACTTCGAAAGCCAGCAGTAAAGTATCAACAAGTCGCTGACTGGTTTCAACATTTCCGGCAACAACGGGAGGACATTTTAGGGTGTCTTGGGGAAATGCGGGATTCAGCAGCCCCTCGGGTAGAATAATTTTGACGGGGTTTAACAACCCTTCGTTCAAGGGCATCGGTTCATTCACCCAAACCCGCAGGAAGTAGATAACGGCGCTGTAAACGATTCCCGGCGTTGCATTGAAATTTCCCGCGTGCACCGGATCCGTGCCGGAAAAATCAAGCTTTAAAGTATCACCTGCCACCCGCGCCACTACGTGAAGCTGCGTCCCGTCGTCGAGTTGCTGGGCTGCCTCGTAGCTGCCATCGGCCAGTTGTTTTAATTTCCGGCGAAGACACCGCTCAGCCCCATCCTGAATGGCCTGCATGAACGACAGGATCTTTCTTAGTTCGAAGGATCTGACCAAAGCTGCCAAATCGCGCGCTCCCTTTAAATTGGCTGCAATCTGCGCCCTGAGGTCGGCCAGATTTTCCTCCACCGCCCGGCTTGGACAGGGTCCGGACCTTAACAATTGTTCAATTTCATCCAGATCAACCTGCCCATCGCACATCACTAATGTGGGAGGGATCACAATACCCTCCTCAGCCAGATTTTTGGCAAAAGGCGGCATCGATCCCGGGCTGATGCCACCCAGTTCGGCATGATGAGCGCGGTTTGCTAAAAACCCAATCAACCGTCCATTTTCCTCGAAAACCGGACAAATCACCGTAATATCCGGCAGATGCGATCCGCCAAATCCGGGATGGTTAGTGACCACCATTTGGCCCGGTTCCCAACCGTGGTCTCGGGAAACTGTCCGGACACACATACCCATTGCCCCCAGATGAACGGGTATATGGGGAGCATTCACAACCAATCCTCCCCGGGCATCCAATAGGGCACAGGAAAAATCGAGCCGTTCCTTCACGTTGGTAGATAAGGCGGTGCGTTGCAGACGATTTCCCATATCTTCGACCAGGGTGTGAAACCGGTTGGTAAACAACTCCAGCTCGACCTCTTCCAAACTCACTTTTGTCGCCAGGGTCTTTCCGCATTGAGTAAGCCTTAGTGTATTTTCCGAACCCACCAGCCCTTTCCAACCCGTATCCACAAACAGGGTGCTAAAGGAATCCTGCACTATGGCCGGTCCGCTTATGGCGCAACCAGTTGACAATTGTGCTCTATTGTAAACCGGCGTATTCACCCACCCTACCCGACTGAAGGCCCGCTGAATTTTTACCGGCTCATTTTCTTCCCTTTCCGCGGTAAATTTCTCCCTCTCCATTTCGGGCTTAGGGATCGAAACTATCACCCTGATCGATGCGACGACCACGGAACCCAAAGGAGGATTGTATCCAAATAGCGCCCGATATTGCCTGGAGAAATCATGCAAAGCCGAACGATTTTCCCCCCAGTCGATATCTATGGCCACGTCCTGGCCGTGCAAATGCATACTCAAAATACACCGTCGATCTACCGCTTGATCCCGCTTCTCTCGGGGCAATTTCTCCACTGCCTCGGCAGTCAGTATTTTCAAAAGATCCTGCGCAACCTCCTGGAATTTCGCATAAGCCTTAAAAATCTGTTTCTCGGCAATTCCCTCTAACACCGCTTGTTCCAATCCAACGGCGCTGAGTAGACCGGCATCGCCGGGAAAGAGAAGCGTTTTTATTCCCAGATTTTCGGCAATCGCACAGGCATGCTGTCCACCGGCGCCGCCAAACGCCACCAATGCGTAATCAGAAGGATCATACCCTTCAGCGGTGGAAATCTTACGGATGGCATCCGTCATGTTTTCATCGGCGATCTCCAGCAATCCGGAAAGCAGTTTGTCATAATCATGGCTACTCTCCCCACCCAACTCCAACTGTTTGGCCAACTGCTGGAAACGGGATCGGCTATCATCGGCAGAAACCGGTATTCCAAACTGGCTGGGATCCATTCTTCCTAGCAAAAGATTTACATCAGTTACGGTAAGAGGCCCACCCGTTCCATAGCATGCAGGTCCAGGCTCGGCGCCCGCACTTTCCGGGCCCACCCGAAGACGGCCTCCGTCGAACTGACAAACCGATCCTCCACCGGCTGCCACCGATTCAATTTTCAAACTGGGCGCCATCAAATGCGCATTGCCCACCCGCGTCTCAAACTGATAGGTATAGGCTCCGTCGAAGCGCGTCACATCGGTGCTTGTACCCCCCATATCAAAACCGATGACCTTCTCATAGCCCGCTCTTTTTCCCACCGAAACGGCTCCAATAACCCCGCCGGCAGGTCCGCTGAATAAGCTGTCTTTGGCAGTAAACCGCGGTCGCGGAACTAATCCTCCGGCGCTGGTCATCACCGAAAAACCTTCAGATCCGAATTCACCGGCAATCCGATCGAGATATCGGTCGAGCACAGGCGACAAATAAGCATCCACCAGGGTGGTTTCCGCCCGAGGCAATATCTTTATGAATGGCGCACAGTCATGGGAAACTCTCACGGTTTCCATACCACAAGCTCTCAAAAGGTCCGCAACTTGGCGCTCAATCGAACCATCGGAGTAACTATGCATCAACACCACCGCGGCATTAAGGATGCCCTTTTCCAATAGCCCGGCAACTTTCTCCCTGAGTTGCGACCTGTTGAAATCTACGCTGCCATCGTCCACATCCACTTCGACTACCTCCTGGTGGAGGGGCCGCGGTCGATTAATATCCAATGCGAACAAGTCGGGTCGTTGCTGGGTATTAATGACCAGTAGATCGGCTAATCCGCGATTAATAAACAAAGCGGTGGGCGCTCCTTTACCTTCCAATAAAGCATTGGTTCCTTTTGTGGTGGCCAGGCGCAGGCGCGCAGGCGGAAGAGATGCGCTTCCCAGCGTTGCGGTTATGAGCCGCGCGCCCAACTCGGGAGCCTCTCCTATGAATTGGAGTATTATCAGTTCACCCGGTTTAAGTTTTCTGGCCAGGGATTTGTCCAAAAATATTTCTCCTGTGCCGGAGTTGTAGCCCCGCACTCCATATTCGCTTTCCAGGCCCGGAATTTTAAGGATAAAGCCCTTAAAAAAGTCGTCCGGGCACTCCGCTTCCAGGGATATACGTAGCCGGTCATCGCCATCAACAACCCGAACCCTGGCCCTCATGGAACTGTTGCTCAGAACCTTGGCCCGATACCAGTCACCCGAGGGGCTGCGGCCAAGGCAGTCGGTAAAGGTCCCTCCCGTATCAATCCAAAACTCCCACACGCCTAATAAGAATCCCAACTGGCAATTTCTGGAAAATCACTTCCCGCCTTGTTCTGCGTGTAAACCACGATTCGTTGCCTGAGATCTTTTCCCACAGAACTGGGCAGGTTTCCATCTCGAATACGCGAATTGAGGTCGACATCGATAACCACCACGATATTCGGATTTCCAAAACCATCGACCAGTCTGGGCGATCCGCTTACCGATTCCAGTTCCTTTAATTGCAGGTCAAAATATCGTTTTTGCTTCCGGTTAAATTTTTTGATCAGCGGTTCATTTTCTGGATGGTCGAAGGCGGAACCATCCGGTTTGCTGAGGGCCAGAATCTCGGCGAACGCATGCCACTGCTCACCGTTGCTCAGGTCCACAATTACATCTCCATTGCTCAGGGTTCCCGAAAAATCAGGGTAACCTCCATGGTCCTGGTAATACAGGGTCAAGGCATTTATGATTTTGCCAAACAAGGCTTTGGTTTGTGCCTGCTTGGCCCTGTTTTGGACGCTGAGAATCGAAGGAATTAAAATTCCGGCCAGAATAATCAATATCGCAATAACGGTGGTGATTTCGATCAGGGTGAACCCGCGCCTATCCCCAGCGCATAAATCTTGAGGAAATTGTCTGGACGCCCATTTCATTGTGGAGATCTTAGAACTCAACACTCCGCGGTCAACGACCGTACTTCAAATTGTCTTTATCCACCTGAGTATCACCCTCGCCATCGACACTGGCTTTTCCGTCCGGCCCTTTTGAATACAAACTATAACCAGATAAGATTGCAGCGGGGGGGGCCAGGGCAATGTAACGGTATTCATAGGCATTCCCCCAAGGGTCGAGGATTTCCGGTTGGGCGGCGCTGCTGAGAGAAAATTGTTCAGCTTCCAGAAAGGGGCGAACCGGTGGAGTGAGAATGACGGGCGTTTCACCCGGCCCCAGTTTTCCGTCCAATGCGTCAAACAATTGGCGTGGCGTCTGGGCTTGAGGATAATCTCCGAAATTCATGCGGTAAGCCTCCAAAGCCACTGAAATCGCCTCGATTTCAGATTCGGCGCGGCTCGTTTTTCCCCTCTTGAAGACTCCGGTTGAAACGGGAAAAATCAGTCCAATAAGAATTCCCAGTAGTGCAAATACCACCAGCAGCTCAACCAGGGTAAATGCCGCGGCGCTTCGTTTATTGTGGGAACATCGATTCACCATCCCTCTTACTATCTCAAAGATTTCTTTTAGACGAGTCATTTTAACTGCTTTAGTAACTACTCAGGTATCTTAAACATTCGTCCGAATGGATGTAATAACCTATTACAAAATTGTAGGAGGGGGTTTATCCCCCGATCTTCCAAATGGCCTCACCGCAATCGGGGGATAAACCCCCTCCTACAGTTCTCTCAACTACCATCCCATGAAAATTTTCTCATTTCTTCTTTTTTCCTTCTGCCTTCATCCTTGAAGCAAAGCCCAATTTCAATCTCATACTTTCCGACGATCCAGGCAATGGAGACCTGAGTTGTTAACTGCTTTAAATCTGAATGGAATGCGCTATTGACACCCCCCCCATCCACCACAAGAGTGCGGTTTTCTGGTCATACTGGAGGGCTGCACCACCACATTTTTTTGCTGGGATATCCGATAGTTCAGTTCCAGAAACCACCACTTCCTTCCGATCTGTGATATCCGGAAGCGCTAATTCGGTTTCAATCACAATTCTTATGGATAGATCCTCATCCAATTCAATTGAGGTAGAAGGCATTCTAGACCTAATGAAGAACAGGTCGGGTCAGTTGCTCGATCCTGCTCGTAACGGAAAGCCACGACCGACCGATCCCTTTGTTCCCCGCGAACTGGTACGCCGTTTCAAGCTCAGGAAGGGCAGCTATATCCAGGGGCAAGCGACGACCGATCGGCGGTTTCCCAACCCGAAGGTGAAATTTATCCAGACCATCGATGGTTTGGAACCCGAGAAGCGTAGGCACTGTTTCGAATTTACCAGCCTTACCTCGCTCACTCCTGAGGAGAAACTGAAGCTGGAAATGAAGGACGCAAGGATGACCAACCGCTGCATTGATCTGTTTTGCCCTATCGGTAAAGGGCAACGCGGTTTGATAGTGGCTCCACCCCGCACTGGCAAGACCACTCTCCTGCGCGACATCGCGTTGGGGGTTCTGGAAAACCACCCGGAGTGCCACGTCACCATGCTATTGGTAGACGAGCGGCCCGAGGAAGTCACCGACATGAAACGCACGGTGGACGCCGAGGTATTTGCCTCCTCCAATGACGAGCCGCTGGAAAACCATATCAGGATTTCCGAGCTTTGCATTGAGCGTTCTAAACGGCTGGTCGAAGCAGGTCAGCACGTGGTAATTCTATTGGATTCGCTTACGCGATTGAGCCGCGCCTACAATTCCGCCAAGGGCGGTGGTGGACGAACCATGACGGGTGGACTGGACATTCGCGCTCTGGAAAAACCGCGTCAGCTTTTCTCCAGTGCCCGCAATACCGAAGAATCGGGCAGTCTGACCATTATCGCTTCGGCGCTGATTGAAACCGGCAGCCGCATGGATGAGCTGATTTTCCAAGAATTCAAGGGAACTGGAAACATGGAAATGGTGCTCGACCGGAAGGTGGCCGATCTGCGTTTGTGGCCGGCCATGAACGTCAATGCATCAGGTACTCGTAAAGAGGAGTTACTCATTGCACCAAAGAATTTGGAGACCATACATTTTTTCCGAAGAGCCCTGGCGCCGCTCAAAGTCGATGAAGCGGCAGAATCCATGATTACAAGACTGTCCAAAACCACCACAAACGAGGCATTTTTGTCCTTAATAAGTCGTTGACACCGGGTGCCTCATAATTTCCACATATCAAGTTTCCGAACTTATGGCTGACAAATCTTTCTGAATGCAACAATTCGCTGAGCAATGCACGGAAATGGCCCGTTCCATGTTGGGCCACAATCTCCCCTCGATTAACAAGGATGGAACCATTACCCCGATCGCGGGCGAAAGCGGAAGAATAGATGAGCCAGGTCACGCTGCTCTTGCTATCGGAGAGTTCTACCGTGCAACCGGTGAGAGCGAATTGAAGGGTTACGATCTGATCGATCTTTCCGCTCGTTGTATAACCGCTCAAACATTCGCCAATCCGGTGGCGGAAAACGGAATCGCCTATGCTGCCCTTGGATTACTTTCCTTTGGTCCGACCAAAGACCGAAATCCGGTCTGGGAACGACTGGTTGAGGAAACCCGCACCCGGCTGGACCGGCTGTTGCTCGCCCGCACGGACTATCAAAACCACTGGCAGTCCTTCAACGTGGCCAAAGCGGTGGCCCGTTACAGCATGGGTCTATCGAAAAAGGATGAAACAGGTAAGTTGATCGACCGGTTTCTCCGACGGATCAGCGAGAAAAGCTCGGGCAATTTCCACGACGATAGTCCGGACGGGAAAGGCGTATTTAATATTTACGGCGTGCTTTGCTTTATTTTTATCCGGCAAGCCCTTCAGCTTCATTCCAATGTACACCTTCGCGAACGCAAACTGCCGAGTTTGAGAACGTTTGCGGAAAAGTATCTGCGTCTTCTGCCCGACCTGGTGCGAGAAGACGGCTTGGGATGGTCCTTTGGCCGTGGAGGCGGAGCATACGGGCAAATGCACTGCATCAGCCTCATTTTACAGGCGTTTCGCGACAACTGGATCCTACCGGAAAAAAAAGCTCAGTATTACGACCTGCTCAGACGCCTGTTTTATTTCTTCTACCTGACCTACCTGGACCAGGAAAACGGCAACCTGGTTATCCGGGATACCGAGCGGGAGGCTATAAATAGTCATACTACCCGCATTGCCGATTTTGATGGAGCCCGCTATCTCAGCCAATGGTCCCGGCTGGCCAAGGCCTTGCAAGCAACCAGGCCCGGCGAAGGATTCGTATCCAAAAAGACCAGTCGCTTCGTAATATTCGATAAGAACTCCCGCAAGGAACAAGGCCTATTTATCTACCGGGATACGACGAGCGGACTTCATTTTAACATTCCGCTCTGCCAAACGGATCAGAAAGACAGCTCCGATTCCCTGGCCTTCCCTCACAGCCCGGGAATATTCGATTGGCCCGTCAACAAGTACCTGCCCATCATGATGCCAGAACTTCGGTTTGGCAAACACACCATCGTTCCCTCCTACTATGGCAAAAGGTGCACCACCGGTCTCGGACTGCGCCAGTCCATCTTTTTTCGTTATGAACAACCGGATCTAATCACTAATAACCAACAGCTGGTTGCCGGCCTGGGTAGCAGCAAGGTCAATTGGACGTTCAGCCAGGGAAAAATTACCAGCGAGTTTATCTTCATGGTGAAACATCCGGTAACGATGGACCGCATGCGTTACATGCTGGTAATCGGGTCTCCGCATTCACTACATCGGGTAGGTAATACCTTTACCTTGGGGGCCCAAGGGCTGCGCTGTTCGGTGGTTAAGGATAATTTTCAAGCTCAATGGGCCCAAACGGAAGTGGTGACCAACGAGCCGAATTACCGTACGCAGTATGGAAATATTCACTACCTGCAAACCCTAGTCCGAGACCACCCGCTCAACATGCGCCCAGGACAACAATATCGACTGGCGGTGACCTTTGAGCCTGATCTTGCCCGCGCTGAGAGTTAAACCGGAAACACCATGCTATCCGCACGAATAATCCCCTGTCTGGATGTGACTGATGGCCGGGTAGTCAAAGGGGTTAAATTCAAGGAACTGATCGACGCGGGCGATCCCGTGGATTGCGCCAAGGCCTACGAAGAACAGGGCGCCGACGAACTGGTGTTTCTCGACATCACAGCCTCAAGCGATAGGCGCAATATCATGCACGATGTGGTCTCCCAGACCGCTGAAGAGTGTTTCATGCCGCTTACCGTGGGCGGAGGATTGCGCAATACGGATGACATCCGGGCAATGCTTCAATCGGGCGCCGATAAAATTAGTCTGAACACCGCCGCCGTGGCCGATCTACACCTGGTGGACAAAGCTTCAAGCCGGTTTGGCCATCAGTGCATCGTGGTAGCCATCGATGCCAAAAGCATTCCGGGAACCGATACGTGGGAAGTTTACACCCACGGCGGTCGTAATCCCACCGGCCTGGACGCGGTGGAGTGGGCGCAAACGGCGGTGAGGAACGGGGCCGGAGAAATTCTCTTAACCAGCATGGATCAGGATGGTATGCAAACCGGTTACGACCTGGAATTGAACCGCCGCATCAGCGATGCGGTGGAAGTACCCGTTATCGCATCCGGAGGCGCTGGCAATCTACAGCACATGGTGGATGTACTGACCGCGGGAAAGGCCTCCGCCGTATTGGCCGCTTCAATATTTCACTTCGGCGCCTATACCATCAGCCAGTGCAAAGATTACCTGGCGGATCACGGTGTGCCGGTGAGGAAACTGCACTAATGTTTCGCATGAAGGCGCTTTCGGCATTTCTCATTGTATGTTTGTTCCAGCCCATCTGGGCCAAACCGATGGTTGTGGTCTCTATTCCACCACAAAAAACCTTTGTAAAAGCAGTTGCCGGAGAGTCTGTCGAGGTGTCGGTTTTGCTCCAACCCGGGCAAAACCCGGCTCAATATTCGCTATCGCCGGAACAATTGGCATCCATTTCAAAGGCAACTACATACTTCACCATCGGAGTGCCCATGGAAGAAATGCTTTTGAAACGCATTCAGGAGAACTTCCCCGGATTACAGATTGTGGATACATCCATTGGAATTCGGAAACGTAACCTCGAGGACCACCACCATAGAGATACTGCTGGATCCCATTCACATACAAAAGATCCACACATCTGGCTGAGTCCTGGATTGGTTAAAATCCAAATTCGGCATTATCTTGAGGCCCTCAAGAATATCGTAGCGGACGACGCAATACACTTTGAAGAAAATACCTCCCGGTTTTTGAATCGTTTGCAGGTTATCGATCAAAATCTCAGGACCCGGCTCAAACCATTTAAAGGTAACCCCGTTTTTGTTTATCATCCTGGGTTTGGGTATTTCCTCGAACGATACGGACTGCGTCAGGTGACAGTAGAACTCAGTGGAAAGCAACCTTCCCCAAAACAATTGGCCGCACTCATTGCCAATGCCAGAGAAAACGGCGTGCGAACCATCTTTGTTCAACCGCAGTTTAAAAGGCGAAGCGCCCAAGCTCTGGCTAAAGGCATAGGTGGACAAGTTAAAACGCTGGATCCACTGGCGGAGAATTATTTGGACAACCTCATGTATATGGGCGAAACAATTGCTCTCGCACTCCGCTAAATTAACAGGATGACACATCCGGCCAATCCACTCATTTGCTTTAAGAAGGTATCCTTTTCCTTTGGACGCAACGAGGTGCTTCACCATGCCGACTTTGATATCAAATCTGGACAAGCGTTTTGCGTTGTGGGTCCCAACGGCGGAGGGAAAACCACATTGCTCAAACTCATTTTGGGCTTATTGAAACCGAACCGCGGTTCGATCACTGTACTGGGTACTTCTCCGCACAAAGCGCGTTCGCAAGTCGGTTACGTGCCCCAATCCCTTCAGTTTGATCCCAAATTTCCTATAACCGTTTCCGAAGTCGTCGGCATGGGACTTCTCAAATCCGGCATGGCCCCATTTTGGCAAAAACCCAATGCAAAAATTATTGCCAAAGCCTTAACAGCCGTCGGCATTACCGCCCGCTCGAATGATCAGTTCGCCAACCTTTCAGGCGGGCAAAAACAACGGGCGTTAATCGCCAGGGCTATTGTCTCCAAACCCTCAATATTGTTAATGGACGAACCGACGGCAAACCTGGATCTCAACCTGAGGGACAAGCTCCTGGAAACCTTAATGCAGTTTGATCCCAAGATGACCATCGTTTTGGTTTCGCACGATCTGGGTTTTGTTTCGCAATTTGTGAAGACGGTCTTGTGCGTAAATAAACAGGTGCACACTCACCCCACCGAGTCGATATCCGCCGAATTGATCGAAGAACTTTACGGCTCCAGTCCCCGCCGAATCATGCATGGGTCTGACTTGGAACACCACCACCACCACCACTAATGCGGATTTCTTCTCAAAGGTGTGCACGAATAAAGCGTAAAGCAAAGGAATGGAAGCGCTGAGGCAGATACTCCTGGACGATTCCCTGTCCTTTATGAGGCAGGCGCTGTGGTTGGGTTTGCTTTCCAGCATACCCTTTGGAACCATTGGCAGCCTGGTAGTCGCCCGACGAATCACCTACCTCGCGGCCGCTATCGCTCACGCGGTACTGGGAGGAATTGGATTTGCCCTGTTTGCCCAATACAAGCTTGGTTGGAGTTGGTTTCAGCCCATCATCGGAGCACTGATGGCTGGAGTTATAGCTGCTCTACTGGTCGGTTGGGTAAGTCTAAAACACAAGAGTCGTGAAGACACGGTTATCGGAGCCATCTGGTCCATAGGTATGGCGACCGGCCTGCTCTTCCTGTTTAAAACTCCGCAATACATCGACCCCATGAGCTATCTTTTCGGAGATATTCTCATGATCACGGAATCCGACCAGATACTTGTAGGCCTGTTGGGCGCTTTGGTAATTGCCATTGCCCTTTTCACTTACCGACCCTTGGTCGCACTTTGTTTCGACGAAGAATTTGCCGGCTTGAGAGGTGTGAAAACCACCCCGCTCTACCTGCTGATTCTTTGCCTTACCGCAATAACCATCGTACTGCTGGTCAGTATAGTGGGTATCGTATTGGTGATCGCACTACTGACACTTCCCGCTGCAATAGCAGGACTTTTTTCCCGCCGGCTCTGGCAGATGATGCTAGGCGGCAGCCTCTTGTGTATGCTATTTACCTTCTTGGGTACCTGGCTCAGTTACTCCTGGGACCTACCGACGGGCCCTATGATCATTCTGCTGGTGGGACTGGCTTATTTGTTAAGCTTGTCAGTAAAATCCTAACGGGTAACGCCACAAGCGCCCCAGCCCGTATATCACTACCGAGCCAATGCGATAGCCCCCCAATCTTCTACTGCTCTCCGGAATGCCCGCACCAGCACTCGACCTTCGTTCGCTCGCTACGAATTTTGCGAGACATCCGGGTTAAAACTGTGGCCAGGGTATTGGAAGCCCATTTTTGAGTCTTGAACCATTTCCTAAGTAACATAAAAACCTCAGAAAAACCCAATAAAATATATATTGCCCAATGAACCGCATTTTCCAACGCGGGTTACTGTTCGCCGCTGTTTGCGTTACCTTAGCCAAAGCCGAAACCGTTCAGGTTGAACTGACCGACGGTTTTTCCGTTACCGGCCAGATTCTGCAAAAAAAGAAAGACACCTATTACATCGACTTGGGATTCGGGATTATTGAAGTGCCCGCATCGGCTGTCGCTCAAATTATCAATTCCGCTGGAAATTCAACCCTGTCTGGTCCAGTCAAAGGCACCCTCTTTATTGAAAGCAATGTTGCTGCCACCCAATCGGTTTCCGAACTTGTTTCCAAACTCGGAGAGGGAGTGGTGCTCATTGAGACCTCGACTGGATTAGGTTCTGGCTTTTTTATTCATGAGGATGGGTATGTCATCACAAGCGCCCATGTTATTTCAGGTGAGCACGAAATAAAGCTCACTGTTTTTGATGACCGCGAAACCGAGGGCAACGAATTGCACCGCACGCTTTTTGAAAGGGTTGAAATTGTAGCCCTGTCACCCGAATGGGATTTGGCGCTTTTGAAAATCCTCGATGACGATAAAAACTTCCTGGCACTCCCCATTGGCGAGGCAGCTGAGCTGGATCAGGGAGACCGCGTATTTACCCTTGGAAATCCACTGGGCTTCGAACGATCCGTTTCGCAAGGCATAGTCAGCCTTAAAAATCGCCTCATGAGTGGTCGCCTTTTCGTCCAGACCACCGCCCAAATCAATCCCGGTAATTCCGGAGGGCCACTATTGAACCTTTACGGAGAAGTTGTGGGGGTTAACAATCTCAAGATCGTGGCTTTTGGCGCCGAAGGACTAGGCTTCGCCATTCCAGCGGAAATAGTTAAGCTGTTCATCGAGAACCGAGACGCTTTCGCCTTTGATCCTCGGAATCCCAATAATGGTTTCCGCTATAATAAACCGCCCAATGTCACCGTTACACCCCATGAGGAAGATCTGTAATTACCTAATCGCATCAATTCTGCTGATTCTTGCGTTGGGATGTGGCAAGCCCAGCTACGAGACCCGAGACAATTTTGCCTCCTTAATAGACCAAAACGCGGTGTTTTACCTCGAAATTCCCAACTTTAAACAGCTCCAGGAAGATTGGGTAAACAATCCGTTTTATGAGCTGTTACAAAGAGAAGACTTAAAGGAATTCATCCAGGCCCTGATGAAGCTCCTCCTAGAAAAAATGGACGTAGATGACGACACCATATCACCTTTGCAGGATGAAGTATCATTGGAGTTGATCAAGTCCTTGTTCCAGGGACAAATAGCCTTGGGGGTTTGTCTACCCGATTTTGAGACTTTGATTGATCCCCCCTCTCAATCCAAAGAATCCGCCGAAAACTATTTTCAGCCCCCAGATTTCTGGCTGATTCTTGACCATGGAAATCCAGATCTGCAACACGAGCTGGTCGAACAATTGGAAAAGCACGAGGATGAAATCATAAAATACGAAGATTTTAATATGGTTACCAGTGACATTCTCACCCTTGCCTTCCAAGGGGGTATTGTCTTGCTTACCAACTCGGAGGAGACGGCCACCCGATTTATCGACCGTTACCAAGGGGAAAACAGTCAGCCTACACTGGGTGACAGCGATAATTTCCAAAAAGGATATATCCGTTTTTACGAGGACAGTGAAGTATTTTACTACCTGGATTTATCGTTTCTGGAGGCTTTTGCCGAAACTGTTGTCGATGCAACCGGGGCCGGATACGCGAGGATGGTCGAAGAGGGAATGCTTGCCCCGGCCGAGCAGGTACTCGAGGAACTGGGATTGGATGCGTTTCGCGCCATTACAGGTTCGATGGATATGGATCCGGAAGTTTTGAAAACCCGGGTACTGACCGTTATCCAACCCAACGACGGGTTTTTTGGAAAATTAACATCCCACTATGGTAGCTCCCTGCCGGATACGGGTTTCCTGGGCGAAGATTTAAAACAGGCCGTCGTATTCAACTATAGCATTTCCGACATGATACATGATCTGGAAAAAACAATCTCGGCCATCTCCCCCCTCGCCGGACGAGCGAACAAGACGTGGCGAGACCAATCAGAACAAGCCCTCGGCGTTCAGTTTGATCGATCATTGATTGACAACCTTTCCGGAAGCATTTACTACCTGTCCGGTGATACGCCAAACACCAGCGTCGACTCCTCAGCAAACCAGGCACAACAAGTGAAACTGGCAGATTGGGGTTCTTTTCTCGATCAGGGAAGCGCTTTCATTTTTGGAATCAACGATCGAATTGCTCTGGAGGCTTTGATTGATGCCCTGCTTACCAGGAATGATCCCCAGGGCTCTTTCCAGAAAACAGACTATCTGGGAACCAGTCACTACGCTTTGTCTACTCCAACCCCATTACCCGGCCCCAGCCTGTTCGTTAGCGACCAATATTTTATGGTTGAGCAGAACAATCCCGATTTTGCAAAACTTGTGGTTTCCATGATGCAAAATCCGGGCCAAACGATATTTGAACGGCAGGACGTGCGGGATGCATTGAATGAGCTTCCAGCCGATCCAATATCACTCACCTACAATGATTGGGAGAAAATGCTATATACCATTAGCTTAAATTTGAGAGATGTGCTCGATATTATTACAAAAAATATGCCGAATGCACGGGTCTCGATATCGGAACCAATCAACCCGGAAAGATCGAGCGAGAATAGCGAATCGGAACTGATCCATGACCTTCCGGAGACTCCGGTAATCGAAGACTTTAAATACTTTTCGATTTCCACTACCTATAATAAGGAAGACGATGACCTGTATTCGGAAAGTATTATCCGGCCAAAAATGCAATGAGTGGGTGACGGCCTCCCTGGTCTGTCTCCTGCTCCCTGCTCTGTTCAATTCAGGGCGGGCCGCCCTTACCACCACCGCGGACCAAATTATTCTCCAAGGCCCAATAGTTACCAAACTGGACTGGAATATCCGCGCGCCCCGTTTCGGAGACCTAAACGGAGACTCACTTCCGGATGTGGCACTGATCAATAATAACCAGGGTAAAATCGAATTTTTGATCCAGAAAACGGACGATTCCCACTCGCGGAAGATCGGGCAGACCAGCAAAGCAAAAAAATGGGAGCCCGCGCTGGAAGACGATCGGTTCAACAAAAGTTTTCTCGTCATTGATGAGACCGTCTACGACCTGGGATTGGCTGATTTTAACCAGGACGGTCTACTCGACCTCGTCATGATGGGAAACCGCGATTCACTTTCTATTTTTCTACAGGAACAGGACGGAGATTTCAAAAAATCCTGGACCTTTGACGAGTTCGATCCCAAACAGCGGGGCCGCTCTATCTGGATCGAGGACATAAACCAGGATCAACAATTGGACCTCATAATAATTGGATCCAATGAAATCCTGGTCATGCTCAAGTCCGCTGAAAATTTGGCCTTCGACATTACTCAATTTCACGTTCCGGAAAATTCGGCTTGGAACCTGAACACGGCAGATTTGAACCAGGACGGCCGGCGCGACCTCATCTACTATCATTCCAGCCAAAATGCACAATTCCTGGCTTTCCG
Organism: Opitutales bacterium; assembly: GCA_965250065.1. Classification (GTDB taxonomy): domain Bacteria; phylum Verrucomicrobiota; class Verrucomicrobiia; order Opitutales; family UBA2995; genus JAABVD01. Next base: position 1,653,570 of record OZ252288.1, on the reverse strand, counting down.
GTTACAGACAGGGGCTGGCAGGTTTGGCCCGGAAGTGCCCATACCCTTTTTTTCAGCTATTTATTCCCGCCTGCCTTACCAGTTCTCAAAATCAGATTCCTTCATTTACGTGGAAGGCCGCACCGGCCACGTGAAAAGCTTTAATCTGCAAAGGGAAACTTACCACAGTTCACAGCCGTTCTCCGAAATACAATCCTTCACCTACCCGCTCAATTCGGTTGTCAGGAATGCCTCGCTCTACACCTGGGGCGACCTTAACCATGACGGGTTAACCGATATCGTGGTGGGCGACCCCGAAGGTGCACAAATTCAAGTATTTTTCCAGGAAGATAGTGGGCACTTTTCCGCACAGAAAAACTTCCCCTCCTTTGCTTACATCGATGGGGTTTCCATCACCAGCCACCCCCAAACGGGTCAAACAATCCTGTTTATGATCAGTGAAAAGGAAAGAATGGCCGGGATCTCCCAAATAGACGCTGAGGAAAACCTGCCATTTCCAACCTTGTTACCCCTGGAAGGCGATCCCGTGGCGCTCTTGTCGGGACCCGGGCAGACACCCAACACCCCCGGCCTCGTTTTAGTAGAAAAAATCGATAGAAATTACCACCTTACCGAGTACCAATTGGATAGAGCAAACCACTGGAAAGCGCAAAGCATTCAACTGAAAAACATAAAAAACAAACCGCGAGGCCTCATGTTTTGCCGACTTGAAAAAGACTCTGCTTTCCTGGTCATCCTGGGACAACGGGAACCAGCGGGCTTTTTCAAGAAAACAGTTACCGGATGGGTGGAAATCGCCGACAAAGCCCCCTTGAGAAAAACCCTGCTCTTTAGCCTTTCAACCGACCGTTTCAGCATCGCCGATATGGACGGAGATGGTATCGATGAACTTTTTATCGCCGACACCGGTTTCCTGCGAAAAATTGTCTACGATCCCGTCGAGGACGATTTTTCCATTGCCCGGCAATACAATACCCCAAAGCGCAAACAGGATGCTCGCATTCCAGTCCCCTACCAGCGAAAAAACGGCAATTCACTGGTCTATTTTGATCCTAAAGACGATCATCTGTTTCTCATTGGGGAAAAAGAACCGACCAACCTGCGAGGTAACAACCAGAAGGAAGTTCCGCCCATAATTCCCCTGCTCGGTCGCAATGTTGACCTCGGCAATGGAAGATCGGCCCTGCTTTTGGCGGGTGAGCGTCGGTTTTATCTTTTGCCGGACCGCGGAGACCGCTGGACGATCGAATACAAAAAAACGTTTTTTGAACCCGAAACCCCGGAAGTCCATTACGATTTTCTGCTCACCCTGGAAAGAATGGGCGGCAAGGGTGCGGACATCGTGGGTATCGACTCCAACCGTCACCTCATGGAACTATTTTCCGTTTCAGTAGATTACCAGTGGCATTCCAAGCTCGAATTCACCTTATTCGACCAGGTTAATACTCGCGGTTCCCAGCAGCGCAATATTCAACCCAAGGATGCAGGCATTTACGACCTTACCGGCGACGGCAAAGACGATATCGTTCTACTCGTCCACGACCGGATGTTGATTTATTACTAGCCCGGATGTCTCACTACCGAGCGAATGCGACATCGCCCAAATTCGTAGCGAGCGAACGAAGGTCGCACCAGTGCCGACATTCTGGCGCGCAGTAGAAGATTTGTGAGACATTCGGGTTAGAAGCTAATTCGGAAGAAATTCCGCTAGTCTGTTTTTTATCGGTTTCAGTTTCGCTTGCCCGGCCAGGTTTGTCCATTCGTGGGGATCTCCTTTCCGATCGTAGAGTTCTTCGCTGCCGTCTTCGTAGCGAATGTATCGATACTGCTCAGTGGTCACGCTGTGATTGAATTTAAACAAAGTAGTAATGGCCGGGTGATTCCATTCCCGATCGGACTTTTTTAATAACGGTTTCAGGCTCCGGCCTTCGTTTTTTTTGTTATTTGGTAACCCACAGAGATCGAGCAGGGTTGGATACACGTCCAGGAGACTGACCACGCGGTCACTCACTTGTCCCTTGGGTAACCCGGGACCGGCAATAATGAGCGGCACGCGGGTGGATCGATCCCAAAGGGTTACCTTTTTGAACAACCCTTTTTCTCCCAAATGATAGCCGTGGTCGGACCAGAGAAAAATGAAAGTGTTGTCGGCGTAGGGCGAGGCATCCAGTGCATCAAGTAACTTTCCAACTTGGTCGTCAACAAAAGTAATGCAGGCCAGGTAGGCCTGAACGATGTTCTCCCATTCCTTGTTTTCGATGGCCCATTTGGTGGTTGGGTATTGCGGTTCCCGGGCCACGTTTGGGGCAAACTCCGGAATGTCATCCCAGTCGTCGGCCTTGTAAGGCGGGAGATGTAGCGACTCCGCCGGGACCTGCTTATCAAACCATTTCTTCGGCACAAACCACGGCACATGTGGCCTGAGAAACCCCGTCATAAGCATAAACGGCCTGTCGTGCTTTTCACGCAAGCGATCGACCGCCCATTGTGCGGATCGGTAATCTGCGGTTTCTTCGTCGGCGTCCGGCCAGGCCGCCCAATCCGTGCTCGTCTTCTCACTTACCCATTTGTAACCCGGCTTCGGCCTTGGCCCAAAAGATTCGCGACCTCCCGACAAGTCTACACTTCCCTGCGGCACGTGTTTATGACAGATCTTTCCCACCGCCATGGTTTTATAACCGTGATCGGCAAAATATTCATGCAACAACCGCGTTCCCTTTTCATGCGCCCGCTGCTGCAATGCCTCATCATTCATATGCGTTCTGAACTCCAGCGAGGTCGGCAGCATTCCCGCCATCAGGCTGGCCCGCGACGGCCCGCATAAGGGGAACTGACAATGCGCATCCCGAAACAGGGTTCCACGATTGGCCAACCGATCGATATTGGGCGTCTTGGCATCCGCATGCCCCTGCAGACAAGCTGGCCAGTTGTTCAAGTCATCAATCGAAATGAACAGGACATTGGGCTGGGATGCGCCCCAGATAACGCTAGCAATGGAAAAGAACAAAAGTAATCCAGCTAGCCGCTTTCTCGTCATTCTTATAGTCAGGACGATTCTCGACTGCGAGGCAATCTCCCAAAAATCTTGCTAACCTTTTTTAGCATCAAACAACCAAATACATTTTAGACGTGAACAAATCGAACTGCTTTGGTAGGAAATGCTCATGAAAAAACTGCTTCCCATCTATTTAATCCTCGCCTTCACCGTTTCCTCCAAAGCTGAATCGATCGACGTTTACTATGGTACCAGGGGCGATGAATCCAAAGGCATTTACCATTCCACCTTCGATACCGAGTCAGGGAAACTGAGCCAAGCCGCCTTGGCGGCGGAAATTGACTCCCCTGGATTCCTGGCCTTACACCCCGAAAAGACCAAACTTTATGCCGTCGCCAACGATGGGGAACCCTGTGTGGCATCTTATAAAATCGGCAAGGACGGAAGCTTGAGGCCCTTGAACACCGAACCCATCGGCGACGGTGGAGGAGCACACATCGCGGTTCATCCCTCGGGAAAATTTTTGCTGACAGCTCAATACGGCGGCGGATCGGTGGCCGTGTTTCCGGTTACGAGGAGCGGCTCCGTGGGCAGACGCAACCAATTGATCGAACATAAAGGCAGCTCCGGGGTGGTTGATGGACGTCAGGATGCGCCCCACCCCCATTGGACCGGATATTCCCCTGATGGCCGATTCGCATTTGTGCCGGATCTCGGTCTGGATCAGGTCCTTATTTACCGGGTAAATGAGAGGCGTTCCACCCTTAAACGACATGGGGAGGCAGAATCCGTGCCCGGCGGAGGGCCGCGCCATATGCGTTTTTCGGTGGATGGCAAATTTATCTATCTGCTCAACGAGTTAACCCTTTCCGTGACGACCTTTGCTTACGATGCCGAAAATGGTAAGGTCGAACGCAGAACTACCACCCCCGCCCTGACCGAGGCGGCTAAGCGCGAAGAAGCTTTTAATTCTTCCTCCGAAATCCTGGTGCATCCCAACGGCCGGTTCGTATACTCCGCCAACCGGGGAGACGACACCGTTACCGTATATCACGCTAATCCCACCACCGGCAGACTCATGGTGCGAGAGGTCGAAAATGTCCGCGGATCCTTTCCCCGCAATATCAACCTCGATCCGACCGGAAAGTGGCTCCTGGCTGCCGGCCAACATTCCAACACGGTGGCCGTTTTTGCCATAGACCAGAAAACAGGTGACCTGACTTTCCAGACCGGGGCAGTCATAAACGTTCCCGGACCCATCTGCATCCTGTTCAGAAACTAAAAGTATTCCACAAGCAAATGGTTCGCGGATTCGGATTGCCAACCACCGCAACTTTTTCCTTCTCACACCTGGAATGATTTCCAAACCATTGGCGACGTCGGGGTCATGCCTTGCATTTTTGCAGCCATGCCAAAATGCAAGGCTTGACCCCTTCCGAACGCTCTTCGCTTGTTGAGGTGTCGTCGCATCCGCTCCACGGTAGTCAGTCGCATTCGCTCCTTCGGAACTGTTCCGGCTTAGCCGGATCAAGCGACCAAAGGGAGCGTTGTTATTTAAACAACTCTTTTACCTATCCGTTTCATCCGTGTAATCATCCATGTACATCCTGTGCATCCATGTTCCATTTTTCGAAAGAAATACCTAACATCGTCACTTGTGACTTTCGATCGAGAGTATGATCACGGTCACGATAATCCTCAACCACTCAGTACCTCGGAATCTAAGTATCTTGGCAACTCTATGAATCTCCTGTTCGCAGAGCGAATGTTCCGGTTCTTAACATCGTCACTTCCACCATTCGTTTCATCCGTGTAATCAGTGGTTTATCGAAAGTTTGACCCCTTCCCCTGCCTTGAGGAGGCAATTGAATACAGTTCGACAAATTCCATCGAGCCGCGGTAAAAAGCATAATTCCTTTTTCAATGCATCTTCTTCGCACCGTTTTAATTATATTTTTGCCCCTCCTCGCCATTGAGGCGGAAGAGCGGGTGGCCTGGACCACCTCCCAAATCAAAGGCTCTCCAGAACCCCCCGCGCCCTATGCGACCGAGGCTATTTGGCCCCACATAACTTTTGACGAAGGATTGGACCTCACCCTCCTGGAATCCGAAGAGCGCTTGTTTGTCACCGAGAGACGAGGCAAGATCTGGATGCTTCCGGCCGACCTGAATGCACATCCCGATAAAGCGGAGCTTGTGGCTGATCTCCAGCAGCACATACCAAAGTTCACCAACGCCTATGGTTTGACTTTTCATCCAAATTTCCGGGAAAACCGGGAACTGTTTGTTTTTTATACCGTTAAAACGGCCGAGGGGAAAGTGATGAGCCGGGTCAGCCGATTTCGCATGGATGATCATTTGAAGATTAATCCCTCCAGCGAAGAATTCATTATCACAATTGGCGGTGGTGGCCACAACGGCGGGGATGTTCAATTTGGTCCGGATGGCCTGCTTTATTTTCCCGTGGGCGACCTGGCGCCTCCCTCCCCACCCGATCCGGATAACGAGGGGCAGAATATGAGCACACTGGCATCCACCATCGTGCGCATTGACGTCGACCGCCGGGACCCCGGCTTGGCATACCACGTTCCCAAGGATAACCCGTATGTGAACCATGAGGGAGTTCGACCGGAAATCTGGGCATTCGGATTTCGCAATCCCTGGAAAATGTGTTTCGACCCCGTTTACGGCGACATTTGGACCGGAGACGTGGGCTGGGAAATGTGGGAAATGATTTACCGGGTCGAGAAAGGAGGCAACTACGGATGGTCGATAATGGAAGGACCAACTCCTACAAAGCTCGACCAGCCGAGGGGCCCGGCGCCGATTTCTCCACCCACGGCGTATTACTCGCACACTCAAGGGGCATCGGTAACCGGTGGTTTTTTCCCGTCCAGTTCGCGGCTCCCAGGCCTGAAAGGTAAATATATCTACGGTGATTACGTCACCGGTAAGGTATGGGCGCTGCAATGGAATGGGGAACGCGTAGTAAGCAATGAGCTGATAGCAGAAACCCGCAAACCAATCGTAACCTTTGGGCGGGATCTTGAGGGGGACCTGGTCTTTATGAACCACCCGGATGAGTCCCGCCTTTACCGGTTGATAGCTAACCGCAAAACCGGCCCGGCCAACAACTTCCCCAAGCGACTCAGCCAAACCGGCATCTTTAGCAACGTGGCCAGGGAAGAAACGAATCCCGGGGTTTATCCCTTCTCCATTCAAGCCCCCATGTGGCAGGACGGTTACCAATCGCGTTACTGGATAGGAATGCCTGGAAAAGGCGGTTTCGTCTCCCAAATAGTCGAAAGCCGGGAAACACTTCATATCCGCTGGAAAACACCACCCGGTACCGCGGTGATAAAAACAATACATTCAGGCGATGTCCGCATCGAAACCCAAATCTTGCACTACGACGGCTACTGGAACGGATACACCTACCGTTGGAACGAAGATCAAAGCGACGCAACCCTAATCCGCAAAGAAGGTTTGGACACCATCGTCGCCGGCAAGCCTTATCGTTTTCCCAGTCGCGACGAATGCATACGCTGTCACGGCAGCAACTTCAACCGAACCCTGGCGTTTTATCCGTCCCAAATGAATCGAGATGGCCAGTTGGAGCGGTTTTTTAAACTTGGAATGTACGACGATTTGTTTGTAAAAATGGGCCAAAAGCACCCCCTGGAAAATCCATACGACGAATCGGTCCCCTTGAATCGAAGAGCGCGTTCATGGCTACATACAAATTGTTCACATTGTCACCGCCGGTCCGGCGGAACCAGTACATCCACCCAAATGAACATTTCGGCCCCCAATCACCAGATGGCCATGATAAACACCCCACCCACTAAAGGTTTCTTTGGCCTGGAAAAGGCCCCCATGATCGATCCTGGAAATCCCTACCAGTCAGTTTTGTATTATAGAACGGCCACCAAAGGCGCCGGACACATGCCCATGATCGGGGCAAAGACCCTCGACCGCGAAGGTATGCGCCTGGTGCACGACTGGATCCGCACCCTCAACCCGAAAGCCCCCATCGCAGAAGCTTCTCTGACTCCGAGAAACGTGGAGGAAGCTCTGGCTCTCTACCATAAGATCCAGTCGGGAGCTTTATCGCAGGGTGAAATAAAGCGCGCCCTGACCGCCTGTCTGAACCATCCGGACCCCTTCGTTATCAATCTCTTCGCAGGATTTTCCATGAAATAAAATACTGCTCCAGCCCGGCACCCTGCAATGCCCGTCGGGGTCAAGCCGTCAAAACTGATGCCTTACAGGGTCAGACCTGAATGTCACTTAGTTAAGCGCGTTTGTAGAGGAATATAGTATGGGCGCCAGCCGGGGTCATGCCGACACCCTTCCATCGTGCATGTCAATGGAGGATTGAAAGTTTGACTCCTCGGTCGCCTCGCCCATTAAATCATCCTACTAGTTTTCATACCCCAAGATCTCATGATGACCCGAAGAAATTTCATTAAAACAGTTGGGTTGTCCGTTGCAGCCAGCCAAGCAGCAGTCAAACCGGCGGTTTTCGGCCAGTCGCGCTCCTCCAAACGCAAGATGACCATGAACCTGGTTTGCGGTTCATTGGGCGTAAAAGCCACCCAACGCCAAGCCATCGAATATGCCTACCTCTTTGGGTTTGAATCGGTAGAAGCCAGGCCCGATTACCTGGCCACTCTGAATAAAGGAGAGGTTTCCGAACTCAAGCGCGACCTGAGAAAGAAACGATTGGTCTGGGGAAGCGCGGCATTAGGGGTGGACTTTCGTCGGGATGCGGCAAAATTTGAAGAGGGATTAAAGGAGCTGCCTCGCCTGGCCACCGGTTTGAAACGCGCCGGCGTCAAGCGAATGAATACCTGGCTGACACCATCCAGTAGGGAGCTTACTTATCTTCAGAACTTTCAACGGCATACTCGAAGATTGCAGGAAGTAGCAAAAGTCCTGGCCGATTACGATCTCCGGCTTGGCTTGGAATATGTGGGCACTACCACATCCCTTATATCGCGCAAGTATCCGTTTATCCACACCATGGCTGAAACAGTTGAGCTGGTGGAGGCGATCGGCTTCGGAAATGTCGGTTACGTTTTGGACAGTTGGCACTGGTGGCAGGCCGGGGACAGTGCTGAAGATATCGAGAAAATCAATGCAAATTCCATCATGCTGGTCGACTTGAACGATGCCCCATTGGGAGTAGCCAAGCAGCAGCAACGGGATAACCAGCGCGAACTTCCCGTGGCCACTGGAGTTATAGACACAAAAGCTTTCCTGAACGCCCTCCAAAAAATCGGTTATGCCGGTCCCGTCCGCGCCGAACCTTTCAACCAGGTCCTGCGCGACATGGAAGACGAGGCCACTTGCCAGGCCACCATCAATTCGCTGAAGAAGGCCTTTAAGCTGATCAATAAAAATTAATCCTCCTACGAAGTTCCAACTGAAAAATGAAATTCCCTACTTTGCACACCCTTAAACTATCATCTTCCATCCTGATTTTGGCCGGATGGCCGCTTTCCACAGCCACTGCCAACGAGCCCGCCGCCGTGGTTATTCAAGCTGATTTCGGAGGGGCGGTCATGCCGGGAGTGGTTTACAGCATCAGCAAGGAGCTCGATGTATTTAATGTTCAACCCCTGATTCCACTTTACGATATCGAGGCTGCCAGCCGCAGACTCGCCTATACCGCTCCGTATTGGCCGAGCGCCACCGTGTTTGTATCCGTTGTGGACCCGGGGGTAGGTACAACACGCAAGTCTGTTGTCCTGAAAACAAAGAGCGGCCACTTCTTCGTCACCCCGGACAATGGAACCCTGACCGATGTAGCGGCAAAACTTGGTATTGAGGCCCTACGCGAAATTGACGAATCCGTTAACCGCATAAAGGGCTCCGAATTGTCTCACACTTTTCATGGACGGGATGTTTACTCCTATACCGCCGGCCGGCTCGCCGCGGGTGTGATCAGTTACGAGGAGGTCGGTCCTCTACTCGAACCGGCGGTGGTCACCCTGGAGCGTCCCGCATGCTATGTTGAAAACAATGCCGCTTTCGGTTACATATCCTCCGCCCAGGGTCGTCTGGGCAATGTGGCCAGCAATATCCGCAATACTCTGTTTAATGAACTTGGTATCGAGGAAGGGGAATTGGTCCTCGTGACTATACGACAGTTCGGGGAAAAAATCTGGGAAGGAGAGATTCCCTACGTGCGCACATTCGGAGAAGTCCCAATGGGAGATCCCTTGCTGTTCGTCAACAGCAGTTACTATATGAGTGTTGCCCTCAACCAGGGACAATTCGGACACGTCCACAACATCGGTTCCGGGCCCAATTGGACGATGCGGATACAAGCTCTGACCCCCGTAGACAACTAACATAGCCCAACATCCTATGGGCAACCAAAAGCACCCACCAAAAAAACCGGGCTTTTTTAGAATCATCGGGCCGGGCATTTTGGTGGCTGCCACCGGAGTTGGCGCCGGTGATTTGGCCACCGCAGGATTTTCGGGAAGCCAGTTGGGAACGGCCATTCTCTGGGCTGTTCTGGCGGGTGCATTTTTTAAGTTCGTTCTGACCGAAGGGTTAATGCGTTGGCAATTGGCTACCGGATTGACGCTGCTCGAAGGTACCGCTCTCAAGCTGGGGCGCATTGCCGGGTGGTTGTTTCTTCCCTATTTGCTTTTATGGACTTTCTATGTCGGTTCGGCGCTAATTAGTGCATCCGGTGTGACCCTGTATGCGATTGTTCCCGTTTTCGACGATGCCAATACCGCCAAGGTCTTCTTCGGCGTAATTTCCAGCCTGGTTGGTCTTCTCCTGGTTCTTCGGGGCGGTTTCCAACTGTTCGAGAAGATTATGGGGATTTGCATTGCAATAATGTTTCTTACCGTCGTGGCCAGTGCCCTGGTCCTTATGCCTGGTCCAATGGAAATTCTAAAAGGCATGTTGATTCCACGCATTCCCGATATTGCAGGCGATGGAATTCCCTGGACCATTGCTCTGATGGGAGGAATTGGCGGAACCGTAACCATTTTATGTTACGGTTACTGGATTGCGGAAGTCGGTCGGTCAGGACTGGATTATCTGAAGTTTTGTCGCATTGATTTGGCAGTCGGTTATGCAACAATCGCCATCTTTGGCCTCGCGTTGGTTATTATCGGAAGCACCGTAACCATAAAAGGCAGCGGCGCCGAATTGATTGTGTCTTTGGCCGACTCACTTGAATCATCCTTGGGCCGGACAGGCCGCTGGTTTTTCCTAATTGGGGCATTCGGCGCAGTGTTCAGCAGTTTGCTCGGGGTCTGGCAAGCGGTGCCCTATTTATTTTCCGATATCTGGTATTTGTTTCTGAAAAAACCATCGTCTTCAACCAGCCACAAATCGGGTGTCCCCATCGATACAAGCTCGCTGCCTTACCGGTCCTACCTCTTTAGCATCGCCATCGTGCCGATGCTGGGCCTGTTTGTGGAATTCAGGGAAATCCAGAAGATTTACGCAATTATCGGAGCCGCCTTTATCCCGGTGCTGGCGGTGCTCCTCCTCATCCTTAACGGCCGACGCCACTGGGTGGGCACATCGACAAACCGTCCCTTCACCGTCCTCGCCCTACTATCCATCCTCCTCTTCTTCGGCTGGATAACCTGGCGGAGCTGGCTTACCATCTCATGAATCCACTTTCCATCTCGGCGCGCATCGCCGAAGGTTTTATGTCCAAGGAGGAAGCCATCATGGACCTGGGCGCCCCCCAACCCGTCACCAGCGTTCCATCAACTACCCACTTGTCCGTCAAATAGATTGCCCCACCCTGCTCCGCGTCAATAGCACACTTGGGAATAGTCGTAACGCGCTTGCCCCGAATGCAATCGGCCGCAGTCAGAATTTCGATGCCATGACAGAAACAGGCAATCGGTTTTCCCGCATCCGATAGCTCCTTGACGATTCGACATAAATCGACGTCGTAACGAATATACTCGGGCGCTCGCCCACCAGATATAAATGCGCCCGCAAATTCTTCCGCCTTCAAATCGGCAAATGCTGCATCCGCCTGTAGGTAATAACCCGGCCGCTCTTGCGTGATATCCCACCGGACGTCCGGATTTGGCGGGATCTCGTGCAACACTGTATGGTAGAGACGGGCTTCCGGTCCGGCAACTACGACCTCATAACCATCTTCCGGTAATCGATAATAGGCATAAAACGTATCCAACGTTTCGGTGCCGTCGCCAATCGGTATTAGGATCTTATTCGCCATGGTTTAAACCCGCATTTCTCACTACCGAGCGAACGCGACAGCTTACCAAATTCGTGGCGGGGCACGACATATTACTCTAATTTTACGGGTCCCATGTCCCTAAAGGATCAAAACGTGGTTCCTCTAGTTGGGCGGCCCAGGCATCGAGCGCCTTTTCCAGTTTCCGGGCGTTGGCATCAGCCGAATCGATGCGATTGTCAGTCTCACCGATGTCTTCGGAAAGCCTATACAACTCCCTCCCCTTTTCCCTGGCCAATACCACGAGTATCGCCACTTTTCTTATTTTTGAAATGTACAACAACCCCCAATAGGACAAGTAATCCCAGCACTGTCAGGCCTGCATTGCGTACCGCGATATCTGTTCCCGGGAACAAGGTCTTGTCGTTCAAAATGGAAATCGCTGCACCCGACAAGGCCAGTAGACCGGCAATGATCATCATCGAATTCCATCCCACCCGGGATGCGCCCTTGGGCAAATCATCACCCAGTAGCTTCTTGTTGTTCATGAGGAAGAAAAAGGCGATGTAAGCAATGGGCAAAAGCACCATGCCAAAACGGCTGGTTGGCACCGCCAAATAAAACTGCGCTTTGCCCGACCAAAGAAACAGGGCGCCAAATGCGCCGGTCAACGCCGCCAAAAGACAACCACCCCGATAGAGTTTCCCCGTAGTCGGCTTACCCGCCAATTCACAGATTACAAAACCATTTATGAGCATCAGTATGATAATGGTGGATACCGCCATTCCCACAACCCCGATACCAAATACAATCTGGGCAAATCCGGCCCCACCCAAGTTCTCCAAAGAATTAGCCAGAGCGAACGCATCCCGTTGAATAAGCGTAGCAGCCAGCATGCGATCTGCTTCCGGGAGCGCTCCCATGATGGCCGGATTGGCTTCCTGGCCAGTTGCGGCTAACATTTCACTGAGGTTGGCCTCGTAGGCTGCCTGAAGTTTAGCCGGAACCTCAACCGCATCGGCCCTATGCACTTCGATCAGACCGGGTTCGGGATTGGCATGAAATTGGGAGGATGCCACGATGACCACGCAACTCGTGGCTAACAAAAAGGGCACAAACAGTCCGGTCGAAAGGTCAAAGCGGGCCAGACCACGGAAGTTCTTGTCCCAACCTCGCTTCATAAGCGAGTAAGGCAAAAGGAACGTCATATTGATTCCCACCGCCGTGGCCGCAGCCGCTACCATGCGGTCGCGTTGGGCCGAAACAATTTCACTATGCCAGAAATCTGCATTGGAAGACTGGGCCACAAAACCGGCCAGGGAAGAAGCCGGTTCAAATACCAATCCTGGATTGGGAATGAAACCGGCAAAAATACTGCCCCAAGGCAATCCCTTGTCACTGGTAGTCAGCAGAACAACGACTAGGAAGAAACTAAGCACTATGATTCCCACCATGATTTTGAGGGCGATATCGAAAATTTTATATCCCCTCGCACTGGCATCGTAGAGCCAGACCACATAGGCCCCAACCGCTATCAACAAAATCGCACAGAGATATTCGCCACCCGAAAATGAGAATATTCCCAAGTTCTGTCGCAAAGCTGCCGTACCAAGTGAAAATTGAGGCATGGTCCAAACCAGATTGGCCATCAGAGTGGCGATTGCCCAACCCCAGCCGAGAACCGGATTTACGTGCTTATTCAATGCATCCAACGGTCGTTCACCCGTCGATAAGGTCACGTAGGCAATGGCGCTCAGCATCACGACTCCAAAAATCATCATCAGGGGCTGAAGCCACATCATCTCGTAACCACCAATGATTCCCAAGTAAAGACTTCCAGCCAGGGATCCACCCCCCAGAGTGATGGCGCTTTGCAGCCAGCCGGGACCAGTGAGTTTGAAATAAGTGCGATAAGTGGCCCCTTTGCCTTGCTTTTCAGCCGCGAGAATCATCTCGCGTTGTTGATCAATTTTGGAGTCGGACATAAGAGTAGATCGAATTAGCAGAACTCAGCTCACATAAAATTCATTTTCAGTAGGTTTCATGGAATAGTGTAAAATATTCCCATCAATTAAAGCTTTAATGTTCGGCCCTGCCAAAATGGTCCTTAGTTGAGCGGCGAGGTCATTCCTTGGGTCAGGATCAGTAGTCTTTGAGACCTGACCCGAATGGCACTAACCCGGATGTCTCACTACCGAGCGAATGCGACACCTAACAACTTCGTAGCGAGCGCACACGGTAGGTGATGTTGCCATGCTTATAGTTCGGAGAAAACAGTTTCAATAAAGCTTTAAGCAGACTCTGGATTCGCAGAAAGGCAAATAAGCGGTGGAACCACTTGGTACGAATCAACCGGGCCACTAAAATTACAGACTACCTTTAGTTTTCTCACTACCTACCGCCTTCAGGCTGTCGTAAGTCCTTAAGTAGGCCGTATTTTCCGAGAAAATGGGAGTGCTCCGGTATGGTCCAAGTCTGTGACGAGTTATTTCCTCAAAAGTTCTTCCGGGTTTAAAAATGACCAAGTCTCCGTTTTCGGTGCCTTGATAGATTTTGTTATCCGCCAAAACCATGGAGGGGTAGGCCGTTCCGGATACTCCTTTGATCCTGTGCGAGTAAACAATTTCACCGCTGGCAGCTTCCAATACGGTTACAGTGCTCCCTTGGCCCACCAGGTAGATCAGGCCCTCATGCACGAGAGGCGAACTGTAGTAACGCTCCTTTGCGACTTCCCTATGCCAAAGCAACTGTAGTCCTTTTCCCTCCAGGCTCTTTATGGAGGATGGAATTTTGAAGGCATAGGCATCCCCGTCTTCCTTGCCGACTCCATTGGCCGCATAGATAACTCCGTCCACCTTAGCCGGGGTATTAAAGATAGCCCAGCTTCTGTCCCGGTTGATTTTGACCAGGCCGTCTTGCAGGACCTCCCCGTCGTCAGTTCGAATAACCTCGCCACGTGGAGTAAACATGAACCATTCGCCTTCGACCTGAAAGGGTACCGGGGTTCCAAATACAACTTCAGAAGGCGTGTTCCAGAGCCTTTGCCCGGTGGCCGGATTCAATGCAATATAGTCGTCGAATCGAATGATCAATTTACCATCTATGATCTGGGGCATAGTAGCGCCACCCCAGGAATGATCGGGATGCTCGAGAAAAGAAGTCCACAATCGGTTTCCGTCCAAGTCATAGGCGGTAACTACCCCAAAGCCGAATTGCACGTAGATTCGTTTTCCATCGAAATGAGGGCTGTAAGAGGTGTACCCATTGGTGGGATGGGAAGGTGGCATAGCGAAGTCTTTAAAAAATGCTGCCTTTCTTAGGGTTGTGATTTCTTTTCTTAGAGCAGCGCTTTCCTTTTCTTTGCCCGCCTTGGATTTAGCCGCTCTTTGATGGTCTGGATCTTTTTCAAGCGCTGACTCCAGGCGCCGAATATCCGTTCTAAGTTTTCGGGATAATTGAGTTAATTTATTTATTTTTGCCCGGTACGATTCGAGTTCAGCCTGTTTATCCTTAGGCACCTTTCGCAGGGTATAGAGATCGTTATCGCGCTCCCAAAGTATGGCTCCCGTCTTGGCATCCATACAAATCAACTTGGTGGGTTCTGCGGTAAATATCAGGCGCCCATCCACCAGAATCGGTGTGCCGTTGCTTGTGCTTTCCAGCGGAATTTTAAATATTTCGTCTGTTTCCCAGTCTACAGGAGCTGACTGGACATCATAGGTGCCGTTGTGATTGCCGCGCCAAACCGGAATATCAGCTTCGAGGATTTGAACCCCGGCCAGACTTGCCCAGAGAGAGAATAGAGTAATTCTAAACAACGCTTTTGATACAGTTTTCATGATACGATTTGATTAGGTCTATTAAGATAGGTTTTAGACTCCGGGTAAATACATTTTTCGCCGCCGGGGTCATTCCTTGCGCCCGTCGGAGTCATTCCTTGCGCCCGTCGGGGTCATTCCTTGCAATCTTGCATGTTAATGCGAGATTTAAGGTTTGACCCGAATGGTCCTTAGTTAAGCGGAAAAGGAAGGGGTCAAGCCGTCAAAAGTTATGCCTTACAGGGTCGGTCGTCTTGTAAAAGTGTATGAAGTGCAACGGAATACAGTTTTTAAGACCTGACCCTTTTCTTACAGAAGGCATCACTTTTCTACGGCATGACCCCGGCTGGCGCCATACCATCTGCCTCTACAATCACGCTTAACTAAGTGACATTCAGGTTTGACCCCTTCCTCCACGCTCCACGACCCCCCAGAGTCATTCCTTGCGCCCCCCGGGGTCATTCCTTGCAATCTTGCATGTTAATGCGAGATTTAAGGTTGTTATGCTGGTGTCGCTGCGCTCGAAACTGCGCTTCGCTTGTAGATGTGTCGTCGCGAGCTCCTCGGTAGACCCCTTCCTCCGCTTGCGAAGTCAATCGATTCAAGGTTTGACCCCTTCCCCCACGACCAACCTAATTACCCCCATGAAAGCAAATAAGTGCATACCAGTTATTTTACTTGGATTTCTATCGTTTTCCTGCGGCCAGGACAAAGCCTCCCAGGTCATAGATCTGGAACCCACCGAAGCCGATAAATTACTTGTAGAAAGCGCAGGAGAAATCGTTGTTCTCGACGTGCGCACCCCCCAGGAGGTGGCTGCAGGTCACATCAGGGACTCCATAAACATCAATATTCATGATAAGGACTTTGCAGAGCGGGTAAAGAAATTGGATCCCTCTAAGACCTACTTGGTGCATTGCGCAAGGGGATCGCCCGGAGGTCGTAGCCGCTCTTCAGTAGACGTGCTCCTGGACCTTGGCGCAACAAAAGTTTATCATTTGAACGGAGGTTTCAGCGCCTGGGAAAAAGCGGGAAAACCGGTGGAAACCGGGATCGCAAAATAATTCCTGGCCACGAATGGAAAAACAATTCATGTCGATCGGTCAGGTTATCCGCCAACGCAGAACCGTTAAGGTTTTAGCGGACGAACCTCTGGCCGAAGATCTGGATCGCCAAATTGTGGAGGACCTGATTGCCACCGCCGGCTGGGCTCCCTTTCATTTTCCGGCCGCTCCAGCACATCGCCAGGGCAATGCCATGAATGCTTTGGAACCCTGGAGATTTTACATATTGGACACCGCAGCCTGCAGAAATTTACGGCAAATTTTGGTGGACAAAGGTGACGCAACCAAGGTCCCCAAAATGTTGGCTGCCGCTTCAGCATTGATCCAGGTGACCTGGCTGCCCAATCCATCCAATGCCAGCGAAACCAAACTTTTTGAACCAACCCTGGGCAATATGGAAAACATTGCCGCAGCGGCCGCGGCGATTCAAAACTTGTTATTGCTTGCCACCGCACGCGGGATAAAAACCTATTGGTCCAGTGGCGGCGCATTGCGCCGTGCCGCTGGCATGAAAACACTTGGAATCCCCGATGGTGAAATCCTGCTCGGGTCGGTTTTTCTATGGGCCGACAATATTGCCACCATTCCCACCGCAACCGGAAAAATGCGAAGAAAACGGGGTCCAATTTCCGGATGGTCCAATTGGGTCGAACTACAACCCTAAAAGCCAACACCACCTCCGGGCCATTCCTTGCACCGTCGAGGTCATTGCCCATAATCTTGCATGCCAATGCGAGATTTGTGCTTTGACCCCCTCCCCCATGACCTTCCCGTCGGGGTCATGCCTTGCATTTTTGCAGCCATGCATAAATGCAAGGCTTGACCCCTTACCTCCGCCAAAAGCCCTTTGTGCCTATGTGCCTCCGTGCCCGTCGGGGTCATTCCTAGTATCGTGCATGCCGATGCAGGATATCTGGGTTTGACCCCTTCTTCTGCGACCCAGCATCCAGCATCCAGCCTCTCAACTCATCCAATTCCGAGCCGCGCCGGCATCCCATTTTTGAGTGATTTTTTTGCCCTTGGTCCAAAAATTCAGGCCGTCATTTCCGGTTATATCCCCGAAGCCGAACCGCGAATCGTTCCAGCCACCGAATGAAAACGGTTCCCGCGGCACCGGCACGCCAATATTGACCCCGACCATACCGACACTAGCTCGTTCTTCAAAATACCGGGCGGTAGCTCCACTGGTAGTATAAATGGAAGCCGCATTCCCGTAGGGGCTGGCATTTTCGATGGCGATGGCTTCATCCAGCGTGTCGACGTGGAGTACCGTCAATACAGGACCAAAAATTTCATCGCGGGCGGATTCATGGCCCACCTCCACCCCATCGATAATCGTTGCGCCCACGTAGAAACCGTTTTCTTTATCGGGAACGGCCACGCCTCGTCCGTCTACCGTAACTTTGGCGCCGCCCGCTTCGGCGCGGTCGATATAACCTTCGATCTTTTCCTTGGCCGTGGAACTGATGATTGCTCCCATATTTTCTCCTGCCACAACCTTGCCCATTTCTCCCTCAACCGCTGTCATAACCCTCGAACAGTCGCCCACAGTAATCAACACACTAGCCGCCATGCACCTTTGACCCGCGCAGCCCGTTGCCGACGAAACCACGTTTCTAGCCGTAACTTCCGGATCCGCGTCCGGGACCACCACCAAGTGATTTTTGGCCCCACCCAGGCAAAGCATGCGCTTCCCCGCATCGATGCCACGCCGATAAACCAATTTGGCCACCCGTGTGGATCCGACGAATGCGACGGCTTGAATTTCCCCGTGATCGAGGATGGCTTCCACGGTGGAAGGACCGCCTTGCACGACTTGAAATACACCCTCCGGTAAACCCGCCTCCAAGAGCAATTCCCCCAGCCGGATAGGAGTGAATGGCACCTGTTCCGAAGGTTTGTGCAGGAAGGCATTTCCCGTGGCAATGGCCAGCGGAAACATCCACAACGGCACCATGGCGGGAAAATTGAACGGAGTTATCCCGGCCACCACGCCCAGTGGATAACGCCGAGTGAAACAATCCACCCCGGGGCTTACCTCGAGCTTTTTACCCTGGCCCAGAACCGGAAGGGACGTGGCAAATTCCACTACCTCGAGACCCTTGCGAATCCCCGCTTCCGCTTCCGCCAGCGTTTTGCCGTTTTCTGCTAAAACAGATTTGGATAGCTCGTCGATATTCGTCTCAACCAGTTGCTTAAAGCGAAACAACGGTTGGACCCGTTCCTTAACCGCTACGCGCCCCCAGCTCTGAAAGGCTTTTTTAGCGATCTCTACAGCCGCAGCCACACCCTTTGCAGATGTTTCCTCAATCGCCCCGAGCCGAGACCCGTCAATGGGTGAAATAACCTCAATACTTTTCATAGCATTTTTTTTCATTCGGTTCGCCATTTGCGGACGTCCCCATCCAATCCGTATCATAATTTGCCCGGATGTCGCACAAAATTCGTTGCGACCAAAGAAACTGTTGTTCTAAAAAACCAGATCTTCCTCCCTCAGCATTCGTGCACATCCCTGGTCAAGCCCCAGAGAACCTTGCACGCTCGTCGGGGTCATTCCTTAGCATCTTGCATGTCAATGCTAGATGCAAGGTTTGACCCCTTTCCCCCGCCCAGGATTGGGGAAATTCGGCCTAATAATCCAACCCCTGCGCACTCACCTGACAAGAGATCTGCCAAGCCAAGAGTTGGGACCGCATTTTTTTTAAGATTTCCGGATATGTGTCAGCGAGGTTGGTGGTCTCGGAAGGATCCTCAATCAAATCATACAGCTCCCACTCGACCACAGGGGTTGAACCATTGTCAGATTTCAGACGCTTTTTACTGGGATTGTGGACCAGCTTGTAGCGGTTGTCATTGAGGGTGGACAGGCCATGGCCGTGGAAGCCTATCGGCCGGGGACGCTCTTTCAAGTCTCCTTCGATAACCGGTAGCAAAGATATTCCATCATAGGGACGCATGTCCATCTCGGGTATTCTAAAACCAAGCGCTTCCAGGATGGTCGGAAAATAGTCGCTGGTCACTGCCGGAAAGTCCGTTTCTCCACCCGAAACCTTTGCCGGCCATTCCAGAATTCCCGGAACCCGCACACCCCCTTCGTAAAGGGATCGCTTGCGCCCGCGAAATTCTCCGGCCGACCCCTGGTATCGGTTCCGTTTTACCGGATTGCCTTCCGGCCCGTTGTCGGAACAAAACCAGACCATGGTTTTGTCGGCTACCCCCAGCGTGCGGAGCCTGGATCGCAAGCGACCCACTTGTTCGTCCAGGGCTGTAACCACCGCGTAGAAATGCTGCGTGTTTTCATCCTGGCCCGGGTACATGGCTCGGTATTCAGGGCCTCCTATAACCGGTGCATGTGGGGCATGAAACCAGATTACGGTGAAGAAAGATTTATCGTCCCGGACCGCTTTTTCGATGAATGGCAACGCCTTGTCCATGATGATGCGACTGTCACACCCCACCAACCCTTCAGCCTCTCCATCCACAATATTGCGTCCATTTTCCCAGTAGAGTACCCGCGGATCGACAACGCCATTGTGCGCGTTAGCCGGGGCGTAGGGATCCCAAGTAGCCACCGCGTACTCGGTTGCAAACCATTCGTCCGATCCGGAGGTTCCTGGAGTAGTGTAGTTCTTTGCCGGTTCCCTGCCCTTTTTACCCGAGTATTCTGGCGTCATCGTGCCCAAATGCCATTTACCAAAATGTCCGGTTCTAAAACCCAGCCCTTGCAAAACTTCCGCCAAAGACACTTCCTCCTCCTTTAAATGCCCCTTGTTGGCCGTAGGTATGCCGTAACGGCTGGGATGCCGCCCGGTTAAAACGGAACCGCGCGTGGGGCTACACACCGGCGCCCCCGCGTAAAAGCGGTTAAACTTCAAGCCATTTGCCGCCATGGCATCCAGGTGGGGTGTCTTGATTACCGGATGTCCGTTATAAGCCACGTCCCCCCAACCCAAATCATCCGCCATAACCAGGATGACATTGGGCCGCGAAGACTCAGAATTAGCCAAAACTTTCGGCGGTTTGGCTTGGCAAACTAGCAAAACGATAGAAACCCAATAGAGTAAAAAACGAATCATGTAATCTATTAAAAAGCCTAATCGATCCTGAATACAACCGCCATTTCGCAGCATGGGAGGAAAGGGTCAAACGGAATCTGCGCGCGCCTTCAACCTGATTTGCCTCCTCCCAAAAAGGAATAATTAGACTTAAATTTCTTAAGTTTATCCTTGTAACACGGGAATTACTTAATCAAAGTTGCGGGTTCAAAACTCCAAATCCGGACACTAAAACCAACAACTGAAATCTATACGTAACGTATAGCTAAACTCCTAGCATGAAATACTTAAGCAAACAATTAATGTCTTTAAAAGAGTCGAGGTCCTTCCTAACCATTATCGCAGCTTCACTACTGATTAGCGGAATTTGTCCTATCCAAGCTCAGGATGAGGAGGAGGAAGACCTGAAATTCTATGAACTCGCTACCTTTGAAGTCGACCCCGGCTTTGCCGGTAGCTTGGCCTTCTCGACCGAAGCCAAACGACGCGCACCGGTTATCGTGGAAGTCATCTCACCGGAAGATATCGGCAAACTTCCCGACGTCAGTATCGCCGAAACCCTGGCCCGCCTCCCCGGCCTCACAACCCAGCGTATCAATAGCCGCGCTCAAGACATTGTGATTCGCGGTTTAACCGGCGATTTCAGCACCGCTCTACTCAATGGCCGTCAGCAGGTATCGGCCAGCGGTGACCGGTCCGTCGAATTTGACCAATACCCGGGAGAACTGCTCAACGGGGTGGTGGTTTACAAGACGACCCAGCCAAATCTCGTTGGCCAAGGCTTGGCTGGGACGATTGATATGCGCACGGTCCGGCCTCTCGCACATGGCAAAAGGTCCTTTGTGGCCAATGCCTTCTACGAGTGGACCAACTTGGCACAACTCAACCCCGATGTTGATACTCACGGTAATCGTTTCTCCTTTAACTACATCGATCAAAACGAAGACAACACCATTGGCTGGGCCTTCGGCTATTCTAACACCAACCGACCCGGTCAAGGGGAACAATGGAATGCCTGGGGATTTTCTCCCATAGATGATGACGATAATCTGATCATCAACGGCGCCAAGCCCTTCGTTCGCTCCAGCTTCTTGGATCGCGACAGCCTAATGGTTGTCTTCGAGTCCAGGCCCCACGACACGGTTCACTCCACCTTTGATATCTTTTTCTCCGATTTTGCCGAAGACCAAATCCTGCGGGGCATCGAATTTCCGCTGGGAACAATTTGGAGCACAACCAAGCTGGAGCCCGGTTATACGGTGGAAGACGGGCTCATTACCAGGGCGACTTTCACCGACCTTTATGGTGTCATGAGAAATGACATCACCTGGAGGGATGCCGATGTGTTTTCCCCGGGTTGGAACCTCACTATCGACAATGACAATGGTTGGCAATTCGAACTCGATTTAAGCCATTCCAAGATCAATCGGGAAGACTTCGTTCTGGAGACCTACTCGGGCTGGGCGTCCAATCGCGGAAACAGCCAGGGCGGCACCCAAGCCGACTGGAGCACCCCAGACACCCTAGTTTTAATGATGGGAGGTAGAACCGGGGCCACCTTTTCTTCTACCCTCGATTACTCATCCGATAAGATTCGCCTGGCAAGCCCACAGGGCTGGGGTTCAGTCCCCGGCGGCCAGCTCGGTTTCTTCAAAGGACCCATAGCCAAAGATGAATTGAACCAAGCGAAAACCTCCCTGCGACGCGATCTGGAAGGCTTTTTCAACGAAATGGAATTCGGCCTCGCTTGGACCGAGCGTTCCAAGTTGGAGACGAACAAGACGGACGAGGGCGCAGGCTGGTTTTTGGGCTTGGCCGACGGTTCCTGGAGCGCGCCGTTCCCACCCACCATTGGTTTTGCCGACCTCAGCTTTATTGGAATTGGCCCCCAGAGAGCCTACGATACCAGGTCTGTATTCGAAAGCGACATCTATGAGCTCATTCCCCAAACCCATCCAAACAACGTTAACCAAAACTATGACATCACAGAGAAAATCACCACTGCCTACGCTCAATTTGGCATCGACACCAGGCTCGGGTCGGTCCCAGTCATAGGAACTATCGGCACCCAAATTATTCATTCCAATCAGTCTTCGTTTGGGGGGGTTGCCACTCGGGTAGGCGGTGAAATGATTATAGGTACCGCCACGGGCTCGCACACTTACACCGATCTCGTTCCCAGTTTGAACCTCATATTTGAGATAGACGACCTCAACCAACTGCGTTTCAGCTTAGCACGGCAAGTGGCACGACAGGAGATGGACGATATGCGGGCTAGCTCGGCCTACAATTTCAATGAGTCTATGGCAGGTTCTACCGACGTCCTATTTAGTCCCTGGAGCGGACAAAGCGGAAACCCGGAATTAGAGCCCTGGCGTTCCAACTCCCTGGACCTCTCCTTCGAACATTACTTTGCCGACAACATGGGCTACTGGGCTTTGGCCGGATACTACAAGGACCTGATCAGCTACACCTACATCGAATCCCTGCTGTCTGATTTCACTGGATATCCCACCGGAGCCCCGGGAGTTACACCGGCCCTATTTCAGGGCTTCAGAAACAAACCGCAGAACGGTCAGGGTGGTCACATCTATGGATTAGAGTTTGCCCTAACCCTACCCGGTGAAAAACTCTCCGAAGCCTTGGAAGGATTTGGAGTTGTTTTAAATGCATCTCTGACCAAGAGCAGTATTTCACCCAGTTTGGGTGATCCTTCCCAGCCGATTCCGGGCCTGTCGGAAAATATCTACAATGCCACCGTCTACTACGAAAAAGGCGGCTTCGAGGCCAGAACCAGTGGTCGCTATCGTTCCAATTATCGCGGCGATATCGCAACCTTCGGTTTTCGAGGCCCTAACTACCGCAATATCCTGCCCGAGTCGGTATTCGACGCCCAGGTGAGTTATGAGTACGAGTCCGGACCATTGGAAGGGCTGACTTTGATTCTGCAGGGTTATAACCTCACCGACGAGCCGCTGGCCGCGACATTTGGCGATCAGGACCTTCGCCTAATCCAGGACTACCATCGCTGGGGCGCCCAATATAGTATCGGCGTATCCTATAAATTTTGAACATTCTGATTGCGAGCCCCTATGGGGAGGGGCCCCTCCCCATAAATCTACCCTCTCCCTATTTATAGGTCCGGAGAAGTCAGGAGGCGTTATAAAACCGTACCTCACAGTATTTCTCCCCCTTCTTCTGACTTTCAGTTCAGCATACGGAAAAATCGACCATGTCGAACCCCCCTCCTGGTGGACCGGCATGAAGCGCCCATTCTTGCAGATTTTAGTGCACGGCCAATTAATCGGCGAAACCGATGTAAGTTTGCAGGCGGAGGAAGTTTTGCTGCGATCCGTCGTCCGGGTAGAAAACCCGAACTATCTGTTCCTCAACCTGGAACTCGCGCCTGAAACGAAGCCGGGATCCTTCCGCATCCAATTCACAAAAGACGGCCAAGCAGCGGCCGAATACCTCTACCAGTTGTATGCCCGCAAACCAAACGCCGCCCAGGTAGAGGGATTCAACAGCTCAGATGTAATCTATTTAATCACACCAGACCGCTTCGCCAATGGCGACCCCGACAACGACAGGGTGGCGGGTATGCGGGACAACAGCTTGGACCGCAGCGGTCCTTTGAGCCGTCATGGAGGGGACCTGAAGGGTATTCGGCAACACCTTAACTATATCGCGGATATGGGTTTTACCGCGGTCTGGATGAATCCCGTTCTGGAAAACAATCAACTCCGGTATTCCTACCACGGCTACGGGATCACTGACTTTTACGATGTCGATCCCAGGTTCGGAACCAACGAGGAATATAGAGCCCTGTGCCAAGCCGCCCAAGCAAAAGGCCTGAAAATGGTCAAGGACATGATTTTCAACCACTGCGGGGTGGGACACTGGTGGATGAACGATCTGCCTTCATCGGACTGGATAAATTACCACCCGGATTACCAAATAACCAACCACAAGCGCACCACGCTTCAGGATCCCTATGCGGCCAAGTCGGATTACGAGTTGATGCGCGATGGTTGGTTCGTCAGCTCCATGCCCGACTTCAATCAACGCAATCCCCTCGTAGCGGAATACTTGATACAGAACAGCATTTGGTGGATCGAATACCTGGGCCTGGCCGGAATCCGCATGGATACCCTTCCGTATGTGGATAAATACATGTTGGCCGACTGGTCTCGGCGCCTGCTGGATGAATACCCGCAGTTCAATACGGTGGGTGAAGAGTGGAGTCTTAATCCGTTGGTGATCGCTTACTGGCAAAAGGGAAAATTAAACCGCGATGGTTATACCTCCGATCTGCCCAGCCTCATGGACTTTCCCCTGCAATACGCGCTCGCCAGCGCTTTGAGAGAGGAGGAAACCTGGGCTGGTGGACTCATAAAGCTCTACGAATGCTTGGCCAACGATGTGCTGTATCCCGATCCAAACAACCTTGTTATCTTCGGGGACAACCACGACATGCCTCGCCTCTATATGCAACTGGGACAGGACGTGAACTTGATGAAGAACGCCATGGTTTACTTGCTGACCATGAGGGGAATTCCGCAGATCTACTACGGTACGGAAATCCTCATGACCCACGAAGAAGGTGATGGCCACGGATATATCCGTAAGGATTTTCCCGGAGGCTGGAAGAACGACACGGTCAACGCGTTTACCGGGGAAAAACTGCCGGAACACCAACGCTCATTCCAGAAATTTGTCCAGCGTCTCCTCCATTGGAGAAAGGACCAACCTGCCATTCATAACGGAATGCTGACCCATTTTGTGCCCAAGGACGATATCTACATCTACTTCCGATACGACGACCGAAACAAGATTATGGTCATCATCAACAAGAATGAAGAAAACACCTCTCTTCACCTAAAACGATTTGAGACCCTATTGGGAAACCATACCGAAGCATTCGATGTGCTCAACGGCAACCTCATCTCCCTGAAAAAACGGCTGCCCCTCCAAGCACTCACCCCCTATATTTTCAAACTGCAATAGCCCCCGGAGCTGGGAGGTTTGGGTTGCCTCATCTGCGGGCAATGTTAGACCGTATTCATGCTACCCTACCCTACCCCGGCAAAGCCGTTGATTCTGTTCTTTATGGGGGTGTTGACGGCCATCTGCCAGGCCCAACCCCAGCCTTCCAGTCTGATGAACCCGGATTGTCCTG
This sequence comes from Opitutales bacterium, assembly GCA_965250065.1. Taxonomy (GTDB): domain Bacteria; phylum Verrucomicrobiota; class Verrucomicrobiia; order Opitutales; family UBA2995; genus JAABVD01. Next base: position 1,628,265 of record OZ252288.1, on the reverse strand, counting down.
TAGAGGCGGCAAAGGGGTCAGTTCTTAATTCTTGCATTCAGTTGCTTCAGAAACTTCCCGGCCTCCGGCCTTTCTCCATCGTTGCACTGCTTTAGGTAGCGGCTCACCGCAGCTTCCACCCCCATCGAAAGCTTCCCGGTTGCGGCACATATGTCTCCCCCTCATCCAGGCGCATATCGCTATCTTCCAATCGGCTGACTTGGCCCAAGTTCGACAGTCAAGCTGCATGAGTTCAGTGTTCATGCGGGTTAGAGGCTAAAAAGAGGCATTTTTCTCCACTACAATTCCGATGATTTTCGGCCGCAGCGGTAGTTTGAGATTCATTTTTTTTGTGCAGCTGCGCCCAGAGCTGGTCGTGTTGGCCCACAATTCTCAAGCGCGCCTCACGACCCCCTGTAACGCAGCGATTACATCGTATCCGTCCGTCGTTGCGGGCCTATGAAAATATCGGAGATTGGGCTATGCTTTGAAACTCAGCTGAAAACACCTTTTCTCAGGTCGCGCATTACCATCAGCCCCGAATCTTTCAACCCCAGCATCGGTCGGGCCCCCGAATTTCTGTGTTTTCCAAAGAGGTTTCGATGCGTTTCGAAGGTTTCATTCACGTAGTCCTTTGAGCCGAGAACCTTAACTACCTTGGTTAAAATAGATTCGCAGGTTCTTGGTCGACCGGCCGCAGGCCACGATATCCAAACGTCCATCCCCGTCGAGGTCGCCCAATTTGAGATCCTCGCAGGCCATCGAATCAAGGTCGATATCCATCGATTTCCATTCCTTACCCAAGGAATCATTTGGAATAAACAGCTTAATGCCGAAATTCCCGGTATTACTCCTATTTCCGCGCCACCCCACAACGATCTGGTCAGAACCTACCCCCAGTAAATCGCCACAGGCGACGGCGTGCCCCTCCGTCATGCCTTTAAACAATACATGTCTGATTCCCAGACGTTTTCCGCTTCCTCGTTCCGGGGGCTTGTAGCTGACCAATTGGTTTCCGTGCATCGGCTCTACGGTGGCGACAAACATTCCTCCGCCAGGAAGCTGACCCTGCCGGACTTCACCGGCGCCGACAAAACCGGTCTCACCCTCTTCACTGCCAATAATTTTTCGGCCTTGAAGCGCTCCATTGCGATACCGGAAATACAAAACACCCTCCACTCCTGCAATGAGTATCGCTTCGTGTCCGTCAGCCCGTGGACCATCCGACACGATATCCAGGTTATGGGTTTTGTGCATCGAATCATCGATCAGCGTGGTCTCCCAGGCATCGCGCGGGTTGTCCGGCATTTTGTATGCAAGCGCTTTTACCCCTGCGCCCTTTCCCCCTTGGTTCCCGCGGCCATGCAGAGGCAAGACCAGCAATTGGAAATCTCCGGTTTGGGTCTTAAACCAGCGCATGCGGTGAACGGTTGGTTCATGAGGTAATTGTACGGGGGTCCATGTTTGGGTTCGGTCCTCGGGTGGTATCAAATAATGTACGCTTCCACTTTTGGCTTCATCAGAGGTTTCTCCCGGATTCCATTGCGCCCCAACCGCGACTTCTGCTTTTCCATCGCCATCGATATCACGCGCATCGATGCATACGTGGTCGCGCTCAGTCAGATTTTCCACCATGATATGCTTTTCCCAGGTGGGATTTTCATACCAGGCGAACTGCTTTTTGTCCGCCAGGACAATGTCCAGTTTCCCATCGCCATCCATATCGGCCAATGCGACACCGTAGCCGATCTGCAATTCCGAATCAATTTCGACCGTCCGAAATTTCGGGAGCGGGTGGTCGGCTGCCTGCAAAGCGCCCAGGGTGCAGCTAAAAATAAGGAGAAGAACTTTATTCACGATTGAATTTTAAGTAACCTTCAAGCCCCCTTGCAACTGACTTTTACAAGGCGGGATCAAGCTTGGACCCGAGCCGGATTCCCTTGAAAGAGCGCTTGGAAATAGTGCCAAGGCCCCCTGTCCTGCCGTAGCCCTTGGGCGAAGCAGGGTCAAGTGACTGGAAGGAAGGTTGTTTGGGAAATTATAACATCGTCACTTCGTGACTGGATGCCTTCAGCCCACATTAGATTACCGCGGAGGGGAAGGGGTTAAGAAGAATTAGGAATTAGGAATTGGGTGGAGTTCTCAGAGAAGGGGTCTACCGAGGAGCGGATGCGACGACACCTCAACGAGCATAGCGAGAATAACAACCTTACATCCTGCATTGACATGCACGATGTCAAGGAATGACCCCGACGGAGCACTCCATACACTTTTACAAGACGACTGACCCTGTAAGGCATAACTTTTTACGTCTTGACCCCTTCCTTCTCCGAGATGATCGAACATTCCAGAAGTCGCTTAACTAAGTGACATTCGGGTCAAACCTTGAATTTTGCATGGCTGCAAAATTCAAAGGAATGACCCCGACGCACGATTAAAGGAATGACCCCGAGAGGGACTGAACCCGGTTTGACTTTCGACTATTCAAGGTTGATAATTTAAAAACAATCTGTTTTATCTTTGGATATGATGAAAAAAGCAATCGACCGCCGTCATTTTCTTAAGGGGGTTGGAGTTAGTCTGGCTTTGCCAATGTTGGAATCTTGGATTCCACGCTCATTGGCCGCTGCGACTTCACCTAACCCATTGAAGCGCCTGGTCTGTGTGGGCACTTACTTGGGATTTTACCAGTCAGATTTCTTTCCACAGGAAGCAGGGACCAATTACCAGATGCCCTCGACGCTGGCTCCCATTGCGAGATACCGAGAGAAAATGACTATCTTTTCCGGGCTCGACCACCGTGGACGCAACGGGCACGAAGGCTGGAAGGCCTGGATGACTGGCTCCGCTGCAGGCAGTGTTTCCATGGATCAGTTGGTGGCCGGTCACGTAGGCGCCCATACCCGCTATTCGTCCATCCAGCTTACTTGTGGCACTCCTCCCGGTGACGCCCGTCTCAGCTATACTAAAGAGGGAGTGGCCTTGCCCATGGTCGGGCGACCCAGTGTGCTTTACCAAACCCTCTTCCGTTCCGATTCGGACAAGTCGCGCATCGATTATCTCTTGGAGGGGAATTCCAGCGTTCTGGATGGGGTGCTGGAGGAAGCTCAATCTCTCGGGCGTCAGGTATCGCAGCGGGATCAAAAAAAACTCGACGAGTACCTCGCCTCCGTTCGCGACGTTGAGAAAAAATTGCAGAAACAAAGAGCCTGGCTGCAGAAACCGTTTCCCAAGTCGGATTATGTTCTGCCCCAATTCGACCCGGTGTCTCCGGAACTGGCCCTCGAATGTGAATCGGTCATGTATGACCTGATGGCCCTTGCCCTAACCACCGATTCGACCCGAGTATTGACATTTCTCGTCCCGGGGTGGAGTCAGGTATTCAATATCGAAGGGCGTCGCCTCAGTGCCGGCTACCACGGCCTTTCGCATCATGGCAATGAGGCGAAAAAAATAGCCGATTACAACCTGATTGGCCAGGAGCATGTAAAACGCTTCGGACTTTTCCTCGATAAGCTGAATGCTCACCGGGATACCGATGGCCAATCTTTGTTGGATTCTACCGCCGTAATACTGGGTAGCGGTATGGGAGATTCCAATACGCATGACAACAGCAACCTGCCCACGCTGGTAGTCGGAGGTGGCTTTTCACACGGGAAGCATTGTGCTATCGATCGCCGGGCTTCCAACTCGCGTCGATTGGGGGACTTTTATCTCAGCCTGATGCAGGGCTATGGCCTCGAAATCGATCAATTCGCTGGCGCCAGCCATAACCTCAATGAGTGTCTAACCTAGGATTCCGTGACTCGTTTATTGTCGATCGCCTTTCTGTTCCCCATCCTGTTGCAGGCGATGGAGCCGCTGCCCTTTGCCGTTAGAGGGTTCTTTGAATCCCACTGTTTCGAATGCCATGCCGGTGACGATGATTTCATTGAAGGAGAGGTGAATCTTGAGATGACGTCAATTGACTGGGTTGCCTCCGATTCATCCGATTTCTGGACCCGGGTCTATGACGTCCTCCACACCAGCGAGATGCCCCCCAGGGATGCGGAATCCTTTCCTAACGCAGTTGAACGAGAAGACATGACTTACTGGCTTGAAGAAAAGCTGACGGAACACGCCCCGGTGGGCGGAACGGTTCCTCGTCGTCTCAACCGCGTAGAATACGAGCATACGATACGCGATCTATTTGGCATACCAGAATTTGAGGTGCCCTATTCCTTTCCGTCCGACGATTCAGAGAGTGGTTTTGATAATGTGGCCTCAGGCCTTATTCTTTCGCCGCCGTTGCTGGAGGAGTTTTTAGAATTGGCCAACCAGATCGCGGATGAGGTTCTTCCGCCGGAAAAAGGCTCTGCCAGTATTCCCGCACAGTTGTATGATATTGGACCGACCGGATTCTTCACCAGTGAAGGAGGGGGAGCTGCGCTTGCCGGGGATCGATACCGCCTGGCCTCCTCGCGCAATATGGCCAGTGCGGCCGGATGGACCAGTCCATTTGAAGTTCCGCATAGCGGAGTCTATCGGCTACAGGTTGAGGTCCAGCCGTTTCAGACCGATCAGATGACATATGATTTTAGGGAATCCCCCTTCCAACTGGCGGTGTACACCCGCCAAAACGGGGAGCAGAAATACGCTCTATTTAAAGACCTCCGCAGTCTTGGAAACTTTCCAGTAGCACCGGGCGCGGACCAACCCTCTGTCTTCCAAGTGGAAGTAGAACTTTTCAAGGGCGAGGTGTTAGGTTTTCGCTGGGCGGATGGTCCCGCCTATTCAGAACCGGATGTACTAGAATTTTCCAAGGGTTTCATCCACGATCGATTGGCACGGGATCGGCGTTTATACGCGGCTCTTCTTACGCGCAAAATAAAGGAACGAGCGGCTTCACAAGTAGAATTTTATGAGTCCGTTCAGGCGCTCATGAAAGGCGACGGGTTGGATCTGGAAGATCCTCGCCTGGATAAGTTGCCGGAGGAGATTGGAAAAGGGATCGGCGAAGGTTTCCATAATTGGGTGAAAGCCATCGTGTTGGAAGAATGTCACCGGTTCGGGCCAGCGCTCGATGTATTGGGAATCCAGGTGGAGGGCCCATTCCGCCTGATTGACGATGAAGAAACGCGTATGCGCCGTGAACGCTCCAAACAATTTCTTGGTGAACGAGCCACCGGCATTTCTGACGAAGCTTTTGCCCGTCTCTTCCTTGGCCGTTTTCTGACCCAGGCTTTTCGACGTCCCGTCACCGAAGGTCAATTGGAAACCTATTTGCAGGTGGTCCGCCGACACCTCCACCAATTTCCTGAAGCGAGGGTTGAAGATGCCCTGCACCTTGCGGTTCGCCGTGCTTTGGTCTCACCGCATTTTCTCTATCGCTCCACGACTCCTGGAATCCTCGATGATTGGGATCTAGCCAGTCGGCTCAGTTATTTTCTGACCTCGGCGCCACCCGATGAGCGTTTGCGGAGTATCGCCCTCAAGGGTGAGTTGCCATCGGCTGCGGTACTCGAACAGGAAACGCGTCGACTGCTCAGTGGGCCCGAACGCAAGCGCTTCATTGGCAATTTTACCGGTCAGTGGCTTCGCACACGCCTGCTCAAAGGCATCATGCCGGATCCCCGGCTTTTCAGGTTTCAGGCTAAATCCAGGATGTATTTCGGGGAAGGACACCGCGTTGCCATGATTGCCGAAACGGAACTGCTGTTTGATGAGATTTTGACCCAAAACCATTCCTTGGAGACTTTCATAGATCCCGGGTTCAGCTACCGGAATCACCCACTGAGCGATATCTACGGAGGTGAACTCGAAGGAAATGAAATGCAGCGAATCACTCTCCCCACCGGAACCCGGCAAGGAGGTATTCTGGGACTGGCATCGGTCATGATGGCTACCGCCAATGGTGTCGACACTCACCCCGTCCACCGGGGGGTCTGGCTCCTGGAAAATGTCTTTGGCCAACCTACCCCTCCTCCTCCTCCCAGTGTTCCCGCCGTGGCGCCCGATACCAGCGGCACCACCACTATGCGCGAACTGATGAAAGCCCACACAACCGATCCAACTTGCGCCCGCTGCCATGACAAGATTGATCCTCTGGGTTTTATTATGGAGAACTTTGATCCGATTGGCCGGTGGCGGGAGAACTACCCTATCTATACCGATCCTCCTGATGGCAGCGTTCCTCTGGAAGAGGAATTCTATGGAAGTAAGGGCAAAGGCGGCCAATGGGGTCGGCGGGTGGATCCCAGTGCGGTTCTTCCCGATGGAACCCGGCTTGAAGATGTCACTGACCTAAAACGTTACTTATTCGATAACATCGACCCCTTTGCACATTGCCTGACGGAAAAGCTCCTGACTTACGCCACGGGTCGGCCTTTGGGCTTTGGTGATCGGCGGGTGGTTGAGCGTATCGTTGGCGAGACTTCAGGAGAAGATTTCGGATTTCAGGACCTGATCGTGGCCGTGGTCCTCAGCGAAGCCTTTCTGACTCGTTGACCCCTTTCCCTACAAATTTATAACAAGGCTACGTCCTCCTCCTACTACCGAGCGAATGCGACAGCTTACCAATCAATATCCCATCCGTGGTCAATTGTGAAAAAGATAAACCACGGATTACAAGGATAGCACGGATAGGGAAAAGAGTGGTTCAGCGCACGACCCGTTTCCATTCAAGGTGTGACAGCCCTTCACGAGACCCGAAATCACAATCGAACAATACTAAAATACAATTTTTAACAACGCTGCGCTTGATCCGGCTTTGCCGGAACAGGGTCGCTTCGCGAATAAGATTTTAATTCTTAATTTTTCCTGTTGGAGCTCTGCTCCATCCTGTTGCCGCAGGCATCCAGCCGCAAAGCGGCGATGTTTTCTTTTTAAAACAACGCTTCCTTTGGTCGCTTGATCCGGCTTCGCCGGAACAGGGTCGCTTCGCGAACAAGATTTTTCTCCCGAATAAATGAAACATGGAGGCACAGGATGGACAGGGATTTTTAGCCACAAGATGATTTTCTGCCTTTGTTTTCTGGTGATCGTGTCGTCTTTCCAGGCTCGGTAGTGGCTACTGACAAAAAAAGTTTATCCTGTTGGAGCGCAGCTCCATCCTGTTGCCGAAGGCATCCAGTCACGAAGCACGATGTTAAGAAATAATATTGAACAACGCTTCCTTTGGTCGCTTGATCCGGCTTCGCCGGAACAGGATCGCTTCGCTAACTCCTCGTTAGACCCCATTCCAAAAGCCCTCCATGCCTCCGTCCCTGTGTGCCTTCGTGCCTTCCTCAGTACCTCAGGATCTCAGCAACTCGTTGCGTTCCTCCCTGTGTGCCTCAGCCTCAAAGAGTTGCCGAGGTACCGAGTTTCTGAGGTTCCAAGCTGGAGAAGATCTTAATACTCAGCATCTCAGCATCTAAGAAACTCAACACATCCGTGCCCATCCGTGGTCAGGCTATCGAAGAACCACGGATTAACCAGATGGGCCCGGATGGTGGAAAGAGTGGTTGAGCGCAGGACGCGTTTGCAGTCAATTTGTGCTTTCTATTGGCTAAAAAGAATTTGCCACAAAGGGCTTAAAACACAAATAAATGATCCTGAATGGATTCGCCCCAGAACATCCCTGTGCATCCTGTGCATCCATGTTTCATTTAGGGCGGGAGTGAAATATGCGGGCTAACCCGTATGTCTCACTACCGAGCGAAAGCGACATCACCCAATTTTCTACTGCGCTCCGAAATGTCGGCACTGGTGCAGCACTCGACCTTCGTTCGCTCGCCACGAATTTTGTGAGAAATGCGGGCTAAGGGTTTGCATTGCATTTATCCGGGCCAACTCCCATTTTCCTTCCCGATTCATGAACCCCGAATTTAGCAGCCCAGGTCTAAGCGCATATGAGACGGCTGTTTTAATTACCGGCCTTTTCTGCCTGGCCCATATGGTTTTCAGAAGACACAAGGGGGCAGATAGAGAACAAACCTGGGAACTGAGCCATTGGGATACCGGCCTACTGGATTTTGGCCTGGTCATCGTTTTTATCTACCTGCTCGTATTTGCAAGCAACCTGCTGACCCTGCAGACCTACACCATGATTACCGGGAATGACAGTGTGCCTCTCGAACATCAGTTCTTCTATTACGGATTCTCCATGCACCTTTCGATTCTGGCGGGTTTTTGGGGATTACATTGGTATTACCGAAAGTCCAAAACTATAAGACTGAGTCTGGTTAATGTGAGCTTTGTGACCTTACTCATTCGATCCATATATCTCTTATTTGCCTTAATACCGGTTTTTGCCATAGCAGGCACCCTTTGGCTAAAAATCCTCGAATTTCTCAACTTGCCAACTGAACCCCAGGAATTGGTTTTACAGGTTGGAGAAATGGCATCAACTCTCGAAATTTTGGGGGTGGCGTTTCTTATCATTGTTCTGGTTCCCATAAGTGAAGAACTGCTTTTTCGCGGATTTATTTACCGTAACCTGAAGGCTTTTTTACCGGGTTGGTGGCCCCTGATAGTTAGTAGCTTGATGTTCGCCGGCATGCATTTAAACTGGTTGAGTTTCTTGCCGTTGTTTTTGTTGGGAATCTGGCTATGCCGCTCTTACGAAAAAACCGGAAATATCCTCACTCCCATCACTATCCACGGATTGTTTAACGGAAATACGTTATTGCTAGTGCTGCTGCGGGAGGGTTAACCATGCTTCCAACAGATTCCAGGAAAGAGCGAACCCTCAGTCATTTGGGAGAGTTAAAACTGATTGAAAAAATCGGTCAGTGGCTGGGAGTTACCAGTCCCCCATCTCCGGAGGGTATGGGAGACGACGCCGCAGTGGTCGAAAATCCGGCCCTCCAATCAATTATAACAATCGACTCCCTGGTTTATGGGAAACACTTTACGGAAGAAGCGCCGGCGGAAACAATCGGTGCAAAATTATTAAAAAGAAGCATCAGTGACCTGGCGGCGATGGGTGCCAAACCCCAATATGCAATCCTCGCCTGCCTCCTGCCACCAGACACATCGGTTGATTGGCTCCAAGCCGTTTACAGCGGTCTGAAAGAAACTGCGGAGAAGTACGAAATAAAAATTGTTGGCGGTGACGTAACTTCGACCCACCGGGATATCGCCTTTTCATTGACCTTGACCGGTTACTCGGATGCGATCCGCCCGCTAACGCGAAAGTCAGGTCTTCCCGGGGATAACCTTTTTGTTACCGGTGATCTAGGAGGAAGCTCTGCCGGCAAACACCTGCACTTTGAGCCGCGGCTAAGTGAGGGTATCTGGCTTGCCAGCCGCTGCGATGTGACCTCTGCAATCGACATATCCGATGGACTTGGAATTGACCTCCTTCACTTAGTTCCAGTCGATTGCAGCATCGGCCTGGATGCTGCAAAAATCCCCGTCAGCCAAGCAGCTATCGAAATTTCGTGTATCTCCGGAAAAAGTCCTCTCTGGCATGCTTTCAATGACGGTGAGGACTACGAACTGCTTTTCACAGTTCAATCAGACTTGGAAAAGGAGCGGTTTGTCCAGGATTGGCAAAAGGAATTCAATACAGCGGTCACCTGTATTGGCAGGCTGGAATTGTCAGGGAAAAATAAAGGGGGTGACGTCCAGTTAACCAGCTCCTCCAGTAAGGAGGAACTCCTGGGCGGTTATGAACATTTTAGATCAACTTGAAGCGGGACGGGCTACCTCATCCATGGAGGATACCATGGATGCAGCCATAGCCTTTGCCAGTTACTTTCCGGTAAACCAAACTTTGAAATTGTCGGGAAGTTTAGGCACCGGAAAAACCACCTTCGTCAAAGGACTGGCACGGGGATGGGATATCCGGGATTCGGTTACGTCCCCCACTTACAATCTGTATTCCATATACCACGGCTCCCGCCAACTCGTTCATTTTGATGCCTACCGTCTCACCAAACCCAAAGAAGCGGCCAATTTGTTAATAGAGGAATTTTTTAAACCTCCCTTCTGCCTCGCCGTGGAGTGGCCTGAAAAACTAGGTAACTGGTTGGAGCCGGGAGGATGGCATATCCACTTCTCCATCAGGCCCGACCAAAAGCACTATCTGCTGCTTACGATCGACTCTGACTAAAGCACTGTTCTTCGGACTTAACCGATTCGGCGACAATATCTTCTACTGGCTCTTCATGGGATTTCGGAAGGGATGCTGCCTCTTTCGTGGATGGAGATTTTGCGATTTCCTCTGCAGCAGTTAGCTGAGGTGAATGGGGTTGCTCCTTAGTTGATAACAGCTCCTGGTCAGGCATTCCTCCCTTCTTCTCACTCTCCTCATTCTTCTGCCTTCCAGCTTTTTGCCTTCTGCCTTCTTCCTTCTTCCTTGTATGACCCTTCGCTTTGGAAACTGCCGATTTAGGTGGATGGGCAATTACGGTTCCATCCGCATATTCAGATACGTATCCCTCATTCAGCAGCCATTTAAAATCGACACTCAAGGCATTCACTTGCTCTTCCTGTTCTTTCGTCAACTCCGTAACGGGCTCCCCCGCTTTACCGTGGGTGGCAAAGCCCAAGTATTTCTCCCGAAATTCATTAAACAGGACTCCTGGATTTGCTTCCAAAACCTCAATTAATTTTTGCACGCGGTCGGAAAAAGACTGGTCCGGGTCCCGGAATTTACGTTTGACCGCGCACACGTAAGAAACCCCCTTGGCGCCCTTTTTATAGAGGGCAAAATTTTGTCTCCTTAAACGCCCCCGCAACAGGTTGGCCGTATACAGTGGAAATCGCCTTTGTTGCTCCTTGGCAAATTCCACACTCGACTTGATCAACGGATCGACCAGATTTCGCGCCTGGCTACCTTCCAAACGCATGCTTTTAACACTGCGGACCAGTTTATCCTTCAAATGAGCCATCACATAGGCTCGAGCTGATTCCGCCTCCTCAAAAACCCGTTTCCCTCCAAATTCGGGTTTCAAGGTGTAGGTGGTCATGGTTTTCATTTTTTCCAGCCATGCTTGGATCTCCGTTTGATCTTTGACCGTCTCGATGCGTGATTCAAATTTTTCGAAGGGCACCTTCGACAACTTACCTGCGTGGTGATCCTTGACGATTTGCTTATAGCGATGATAATTGGGTGGGCCCAACAACTCACCGGTAATTCCACATTTTTGCACGAAGTTAAAGGCGCCCTTGGGAGGCTCAACTTCAACGGTTTTGCATATAAAAAAGTAGTCCAAGCATTGGGGTATAGCATGCCGAATAGCGGCCGACTCCTCGAGAAAGGGCAAGCCATCCACTTCCCCGACGTACAACCATTCTTGACCTGGATCAACCGGATTCGCAGAGACCTCCAAAGGTCGGATAATCATGTAGTAGCGTTCGTCTTTCTGTAAAATGATGCGGGCAATTTCAAAAAGCTCGTAGGTAATTGATGAAGACTTCAAGGCCTTGCACAAAGCCTGAAATCCGTTGTCCTCGGGGTAAAATGCCACCTCCACCACACGCTTTGGAGGTTCGGGACGATGCGGGGGTCGGAGCTGCTTTCTGGGACGACTTTGCCCTTTTTCATCCCCCGTATTCTTGAGGAAACTTCCCGGTTTGAATCCCCGGCGATCTCTTCGCTCCAGTTGATCTCCCCGCTCCCTGGGTGGACCCGTTCGGCGTGGACCAGATCTTTTAATCGAGGGCTTGGAACGGGTAGTCTCACTCCAATTCGTCCCAAAATCGAAGTCCTCCAAAATGCTAAGATCTACTGGCTTTTTTTCGGATGACTGCGGGGACGGTTGGTCGGTTTTTGAATCCTTGTCCATGCTATGTATGGATTTGCCTGGCGGCGAATTTCGGGGAAAGGAACCGTCGTCAAACAATGCATTTCGCGATCTCGTTCTGAGTTTCGCTTCTAGTTTGTTATAAGTTAACCTCATTATTAACATCTATCCAAGCCGGTTCGAGATTAAAAAGAAAAAAGTTTTGTTACAAAGGGGTTGCCTGCCTATAAATTATATTTTTTATCTTCCATTCCTTTTTGCGGGCTCAGGTGGTGGAATTGGTAGACACTCACGCTTGAGGGGCGTGTGCCGAAAGGCGTGCGGGTTCAAGTCCCGCCCTGAGCACCAACTATTTTGGTAAATTTGGCTCCTAATTCTGTGCCACCTCTCTGTATGGACTTTCACCCGCGCGGGTGGTCCGGTTCCGCTTTGCGGCCCGGTCTTGTCGTCGCTCGCGCTCCTCGGAACAAGTCCCGCCCTGAGCACCAACGATTTTGGTAAATTTGGCTCCTAATTCTGTGCTACCTCCCTGCATGGACTTTCACCCGCGCGGGTGGTCCGGTTCCGCTTTGCGGCCCGGTCTTGTCGTCGCTTGCGCTCCTCGGAACAAGTCCCGCCCTGAGCACCAACGATTTTGGTGAAGATAGTCTTCCCAAAATTGAGCGATGAACAGCTCTCTCAACTTTTTGCCACCAACAAACCCTGATCCAGTGTGAGCAAGCTCCGATGAAAACTGTCCCCATAATCGACGCGAAAACCGCTGCCGGAAAAGTTTCGAGCGGTGATATTCTCCTGGCCGGAGGCTTTGGGATGACCGGCAATCCAGTCCAGAATTGTGGGCTTGAGGTCATATCCTATCACCGGCACTCTGGAAACAGAATCCGCTCTTATTCCCGGGCCCCGTATGATGAACGGCACGCGAATACCCCCTTCAAATACAAATCCCTTACTGTAACTCAGGGGCCAGGCCTTGCGTTGGGGATTACCGTGCAGTTTGCGCGGCGACTCGTCGTATCCGTTGTCAGCGGTATAGATGACGTAGGTATTGTCGGCTATCTCAAGTCGGTCGATCGCCCCAAGAATTTGGCCTACACCAGTATCCAGGTCTTCATTCATCCCGGCAAACACGGGATCGATATGTCGTTCACCCGGGGGCAGTGCCTCGTATTTCTTAAGCGATTTCGGACTCGCTTTGAACCTGAGGTGATCAGCGTAGTAAGAGACCTGCAAATAGAACGGCTGCTTGGCTTTCACTTTTCGCTCCAGGAAATCGATGGCGCGTTCTGTTACTTCAAAAGTTCGCTTGGGATCTTTCTTATTCTCGCTATTGCTACCCTCCCGATTGCCGGTATCTCCGTCAGATTCGTCGTAGCCACAGGCTTCCGGTGTCTCGGATACATGCCACTTCCCAAAGTGTGCTGTGGCGTAGCGAGAATCTGCTTTTTTAATTAGACTGGCCAGGGCGAGTTTGGGTTCGCACAACTGCTTGTATTTTGGATTATTGTGGGTGACTCGTGTCTTGGCCGGACTGATACCGAATTGGATGCTGTGACGCGTAGGAGAACAAACTGGAGCGGGGGCATAGCCATTCGTAAACCGCATGTCTTCTCGAACCAACCGATCTGTATTGGGTGTTTGGTGATAATCGCTTTTCGATCCTCCAACCGAGGGGTCCATTGGCGTGGATAGAGCGTTCCATCCCTGGTCGTCGGCGAAGATAAATATGACGTTTGGCGGAGCTGCGCCTATCCGAAGGGTTGCGGCGACGAGGTAGATCAAAAGAGTAGAAAACGTTTTCATAAGCAAATACATGCAAGACCTTACCGAGTGATTAACGACACATTCGAAAGTGGGACAACTACTTCTTCGGCAAACCCGCTCCGGGCGGTGCAGGCGGATTGAGAAGGTGGTCCATGGGCTTACGAAGCGCCTCGTTTTTTGGCAACCATTTCCGGTGCCCTGCCAGGACACCCGCGTAGTTCAAGTCACCCGCGAGGTTGCTGTGTTCCCAAGGATCGCTCAGGTGATCGTAGAGTTCCTCAGCCCCATCGTTGTAGCGTATGTAGCGCCAGCGTTCGGAGCGGAGGGCGTGGTTGCCGGGGCCTTCGGTCATCAGCGCCGGACGAATCCATTTGCCGTCCGGATGTTTCAACAAAGGCACGAGGCTGAGACCGTCATTGTCGGCCTTGGGCGGAAGCCCGGCCAACTCGAGAAGAGTCGGGATAGATGGCGTAGGGAAGATCACGCCAGTGAATCAAGTCATCGCTGATGGCATAAAAGGGGGCTTTCTAGGAACCGCCCAATACTCGATCTCCGGAACTGATCTTCAAGGTGACTGCGGATGGCACGGCGTCTGCAATTGTTAAAGGTCTGTTTCTTTCAAGGTCGCTTTGAACCGAAGGAATTCCGCCTCCAGGTCATCGACGATTTCGGGGTAAAATTTGGCCTGGTTCCATCGCTCGCCCGGATCCGAATCCAGATCGTAAAGCTCATAGTCGTTGGTCCCAAAATCCATCAGAAAATGATGGGGCTTTTCCGGTTTTCTTCCGGGGAGGAGGAGCTTCCAATTTCCTCGGCGGAGACCAACGGTCGCCCCGTTGCTGGCCTGACTATAAAAATACGTCGTCCGATATCCGGCAGAGGACTTTCCGGTTAATAAGTCCGTCTGATCGACCCCGTCGAGGATTCGGTCCGAGGGAAGGTCATATCCCGCCAAGGTTCCAAAAGTCGGGTAGAAATCAAGGGTCGAAAAAATGGCATCGGAAAGCTGACCGGCGGGAACTTTCCCAGGCCAGCGAACGATGCAAGGAACGCGCACACCACCTTCATAAGCGGAACCCTTCCCGCCGCGGAGTCCGCCGGTGCTGCCCCAGAAAATGGTACCTTCCTTCTGATACCATCCGGGCGCCCTCTTGCGGGCCATGCCTTCCAGAAGACCCATTTTTTCCAGATAGTATCTCGGCTGACACCAAGGCCCATTATCCGATGTGAAGATAACCAGGGTACTGTCGGTCAATCCAAGGGCGTCGAGTTGGTCCAGGAGACGGCCCGTTTCGTAATCGAATTCCTCGACCACGTCACCGTAGAGACCTCCTTTGGAAGTTCCCCGGAAAGCAGGCGAGGCATCTATGACGGTGTGCATCATCGTGTGGGCCAAGTGGAGAAGAAAAGGCTTGGCGGGATCCCGGCGATTCCGCAAATAGTTGATGGCCTTGTCCGTATACAGCCGGGTCAGCACACTCATATCGGTGGTTTCACCCACCGGCTCGTTATTTTCATGGAACTTGATCAGCCCGTTATCGTTGGCGCCCAGGGTGCCGTAGTAATAGTCAAAGCCTTGGGCAATGGGCATCCGATCGAGGATCGCCTTGCGGTTAGATGTATTCCACTTCCCAATACACGCAGTTTGGTAACCCACCTTTTGCAGCGATTCCGCCAATGTAATTTCACTGGCCGGCATACTTGAGCCTTTGCTCCTTTGGGGATCTCGCCCGGTCCAGAGAGCGGATCGGGAAGGACCACAGGTGGGCTGGGCATAGAACTGGGTGAAACGCGTCCCCTCTACCGCAAGCTGATCCAGTCGGGGCGTCTTAATCACCTCATTGCCGTAACAGCCCACGTCCCCATAGCCTTGGTCATCGGTAAAGATAATCAAGATGTTCGGGCGTTCCGCTGCGTTGGCTGCGGAACATAAACTCCAAATGGCCAGGGCCAGGCTAAAAAGAAATCTTGTCACCCATTCTCTTACTATAACTCTTAACATTTTTTCATCACAAAATTCCGCACTGGGCGCCAATACTCGGCGCTTGTACTGCCTGTATCTTCAGGCAATCAGGTCGTTTAATGCGCCTTTTTTGTTAAATCTTCGGTTATGTCTGAAAAATTGATCAAAATGATTGTATTTAATCTATTGCTCCAAGTATATCCATCTAAAACACAATAATTGCCTGGTAGGTCCCCTTTGTCAGCGAGAGTATCAAACGAAGGACAGTTATCCTGAATGTTACAAGAATCGATCGATCTGCCCGATCATATACAATGGTAAAGAAATTAGATCGTAATCAACTACAACATTTTGTCCCTTCATTGTAACACGGTGCTTGGCTCGCATCAGGGAAGGAGGGTTCATATCGAAGCGAATAGACTTCCGTCCAGATTTTTCGTGATTAAATTGGATGACCGACTTCAAAGAACCGCTTGCTCCCGATTTAACCTCCACAGCAAAGATACTCGTTCCTTTTGAAAGCACAAAGTCTACCTCAGCATTGTTCTTGGAACCTTCGCGAAGCCAATAAAAGAGTTGGGGCCTATCTTTAGGCGTGTCTTGATAGTAAAGATGCTGAGCCACGAATTGCTCAGCGATCTTGCCTTTATTGATGAAATCAGCGCTAACTATTTCAGTCTCCGATAAACGGTTCAGGCCACTCGCCCTCAACATTAGACCCAAGTCCAGACTGTAGAGCTTAAATACCTTTTCGCGAACGCTTGCCCCAAGCGGCACCGCAGAAGCATCAGAGTGCCTCACCTTGAATACAACACCCGCCTTCAATAGAAGATCCATCGACTTTTTCGTCTCTCGCGCCTGAGTTAACGGATCAATGGATACATACTTCACCTTTTCCCCTGGAGTTCTTGCCGCAAAATCCATGACCCTCTGCAGTCGTGCAAGATCGGATCCCGACGCATACTTAGAGAAATCGTCCTGATAAGTTTCGATCAATGAGCGTTGAGCATCAAATGCCGCATTGAAGGTCCCTTCGTCAAGATAGGCCTGAATCGCTTCCGGCATCCCTCCCGTCATCAGATACTCGCGCATGAGCCTCACCAAACGGTCATGCCCCATATGAGGAAAATATTCTTCCATCTCCCAATCTCCAATCAAGTCTAACAACTGAGCTTCCTCCTTGGCCTCGAGAAACTCCTGGAACGTCATAGGCCCCATATGAAAATATTCGATTCTACCAACTGGCACCGGAAAAGAATGCTTAGCCAGAGTGAATTCCATAAGCGAGCCGGCTGCCACTACAGGCAATTCCGGCATTTCTTCATAGAAATAGCGTAAACTTTGCAGAGCCTCAGGCACTCCCTGGATTTCATCGAGAAAAAGAATGCAATTTTTCGCGTCGATTGGTCCCTGCCCACTTCGAAATGCAATTTCTTCAAGGATTCGTTCTACATCCAAAGTCAAGAATATCGGACGAAGTTGCCAATTTTTCTCCAAGTTAACTTCGATTAGGGTTTTCTTCGCTGTTTCCGCAAACGAGCGTACCAATGTCGATTTACCAACTTGGCGTGCTCCTCTTACAACCAACGGCTTACGTCGCCTTTTATCCAGCCATTCCAGCAAGAAGGATTCATAACGTCGCTTCATGCTAAACATAAGAAGGCAATAAAACCTGCAAGTAAAGAAGATAACAAGCCCTTATTTCATGCACATTAAGAAGATAACAAGGCTATAAAATCCACTAGCACGTCTTCAACTGTTTGGTAAACAGACACTTCCCCTTAATCGTTTGATTGTAGTTACTGACTCGCCCGGCTAGGTTGCTCACGGTGGCTGGGTGTCCCTTTTACGCTTCGCTTATTGATCGTTCCTTAAACCGTCGTCGTAGAGTTAAATTACGGATCCTCCTCAAATTGGTTCCTCTGCATTTAGGCCACAATTTCCTTCACCACGTGGGCATCTTCCACTCCGGTGAGCTTTTGATCTAAACCCTGGTAAGGAAAAACCAGCTTGTTGTGATCGATGCCCAACTGGTGGAAGATGGTGGCGTGCAAATCGCGAACGTGAACCGGATCCTTGGCGACGTTGTAGCAAAAATCATCGGTTTCGCCATAGCTGATGCCGCCTTTGATTCCTCCGCCAGCCAGCCAAGTGGTGAAACACCGCGGATGGTGGTCGCGCCCATAGTCAAATCGATCTCGCTCATTGAGGAACTGTGCGTAGGTCGTCCGGCCAAACTCCCCGGCGAAAACTACCAGTGTATCCTCAAATAAACCGCGCTGCTTCAGGTCGGTTAAAAGGCCTGCAATCGGCTGGTCCACATCCCGGGCCTGGCCGCGAAGGTGAGTAGGCAATTCACGGTGATGATCCCAACCTCGGTGGAACAACTGGACAAAGCGCACGTCCCGCTCAGCCATGCGTCGAGCCAATAAGCAATTACGCGCAAAGGAACCGGTTTGACGCACTTCGGGACCATAGAGCTTCAAGGTCGCTTCACTCTCCTTGCTCAGGTCCGTCAATTCCGGCACCGACGTCTGCATGCGGAAAGCCATCTCTTGCTGGGCCATCGAGGTCTTGATCTCCGGGTCGCCCGTCAGCTCTTCCTGCTCGGCGTTAATCTTGGCCACAAAGTCCATCATCTTGTGGCGGGCCCGACGATCGACACCGTCCGGATTGGAGAGAAACAGCACCGGATCACCCACCGATTGGAAGGCGATGCCCTGGTGTTTAGTGGGTAGAAAACCAGTCCCCCAAAGGCGTTGGTAAAGCGCCTGCACATTCACTTCTCCCGACCAGAAGGCCGAACTCAATACCACGAAATTGGGTAAATCTCGATTCAAGCTTCCCAGACCATAGCTGAGCCACGATCCCATGCTGGCGTTCCCGGGCATTTCCGAACCGGTACAGAAGAAAGTTTTAGCCGGATCGTGGTTAATCGCATTGGTGTGAGTGGATTTTATCAGGCAAATGTCATCAGCATGTTTTGACAGGTGAGGAAGCAGCTCACTCATCATCAACCCACTTTGGCCCTGGGGGGCAAATTTAAAAATGGAGGCGCAAATGACCTGGTCTTTTCCATGGGTCATTACGGTGACTCGCTGACCCTTGCTGATCTCCTTGGGCAGGGGTTGTCCGTGCAACTTTTCCAAATTCGGTTTGTAATCAAATAAGTCGAGCTGACTCGGCGCGCCCGCCATGAAGAGGAAAATGATGCGCTTCGCTCTGGCCGGGAAATGCAAGCCCGGTTGAGCTGCCGCAACCAGGGGTTTCATCATGCCGCTCAGGGCGACGGTTCCAAGCCCGATACTGGCGTTTTTTATAAATTGGCGGCGGTTGAGTTTGTCGCAGAATGATTGAAATTGGCTCATCATTACCTCCTTACTTTTGCAAGTTCCAAGTTGAACAGACCATGTGTAATCATAGTCCAGGCCGCCACCTCGATGCGATTCTTTAAATCGCTGCCCTTCATTTCCGGAGTCATGGATTTGGCCAACTCGGGATCGTTTTCGTAGAGTTTCTTAAATTCCAACAGGATTTGCTCCATCAGCTTCAGTCGGCTCTTTCCCGGCAGTTGGGAAGTGATTTTTTCGTAGGTATGGCTGAGACCTTCTTTTACTCCCTGAATTTCCTTAAGCGTATTTTTAGCCGTTTCCTGAGCCGCCTTGAAATACTCTTCCTCATTCATTAACAAAAGCGCTTGCAGAGGTGTATTGGTTCTCTCTCTGCGCGATACACAGAATTCGCGCGAAGGCGCATTCATGATAGTCATCTGCGGCGGCGGCATACCTCGCCTCCAATAGGTGTATAAACTCCGCCGGTAAATTTTGTCACCTTCGTCGGCAACGTAGGTAAAAGGCCTATCCATGCTCACCATTCTCCAAAGACCCGGTGGCTGAGGTGGTTTTACGCTTTTCCCATATAAAGTTTGGTTGAGCTGCCCGCTAACCGCAAGAATTTGATCGCGAATCATCTCGGCATCCATGCGGTAACGCGATCCGCGAGCTAAAAAGCGATTTTCAGGATCCGCCAAAAACTCTTCCGCACTGGCATCGGAACTCTGTTTGTAAGTATTGGACAACAAGATCTCACGTAAAAGTTGTTTCACATCCCAGCCAGACTCCATGAAACGAATCGTCAGGTAATCCAACAATTCAGGATGCCTGGGCCATTCACCCTGGGCGCCAAAATCCTCCGATGTCTTCACCAGTCCCACCCCAAACAACTGCTGCCAAAAACGGTTGACCGCAACGCGTGCCGTCAGTGGATGATTCGGCGCTACCAGCCATTCGGCCAGATCCATGCGTGAGTAGTATCCCTCCTTCTCAGGCAGGGGCGGTAAAAATCCAGGGGTGTTGCGCTCCACGGGATCCCCCGGGTTCTCATAGTTTCCCCCAATCAGTAACCTCGTCTCCCGGGGAGGGTCCATTTCGGCCATAATCATGGCGGCCGGAACATCCTCCAGGAAATCCGCCTGGCGTTGCTTGAGATCGTCCATCTGCCGAACCAGCTCAAGAACAGGATTTGATCTTACTTTTACGGTCCAGGCGTTGTTGTGATTGGCGCTTTTGATTTCGCGGGCAGGCTGCCAGGAAGAGCCCCTATTTCCTTTTACCTGCCAGCTGGAGCTGGAGGTGAAGATCTCCGTTTCGCCACCCGCTTCATATTCTAAAACAAAGGCGAATCCAAGCTTGGCCAACTTAGCTTTTTCAATCTCTTCCGGAGTGAGCGGACGCGCTTCGAGCCTTTCTAAATCCGGATCTTCATTCTTGGCGGCTATTGCCGTGATCTCATTTTCCCCCAGCTTCAAAAGCTGACTTATTTCGGCCGCGATACCTTGATTCTCTGCATAGGCCGTTCCGATTGCTGTGCCGTTTACAGCCACCTGGGCAACCGACATTGCGGCAAAGCGGGCCAGGGCGGAGCCGGGAAGTTTAGCAAGGCTCAAGGTTGTTTTAAACGCGGTCTCAGTAGATTTTAATTGCGGATCATCCCAAATCCAGGGCGCCTTCACTTTATCGAATACCTTTGGAAATTTATCCTCCAGTTCCTGCTTTCTTTGCACCGCTGTAAGCTTGAATTCCAACATCTGTTGCTCGGCATTGAACCCAGCAATAACTCTATCCTGACTCGGGTTGGTGAGGTTAATAAAGGGCGGCTGTAGTCCACGTTCAGGAGCCTTAACCGTCTCAGCAGCTCCGAGAAAGTTATTAAAGAACGCATACAACTTATAGTAATCCTTTTGGGTAATGGGATCGTATTTGTGATCGTGGCACTGGGCACATTGAACGGTGAGGCCTAAAAAAGTCGTCCCAAAAGCCTCAACCCGATCGACAACGTTTTTATGCAGGCTTTCCGCAGGTTGAGCAGTGCCTCGATCAATGATCATATGAAGGCGATTAAACCCCGAGGCCACCAATTGATCACGATTGGGTTGTGCAGACAAGTCACCCGCCAACTGGTATTTTATAAATTCATCGAAAGGCAAATTGTCATCAAAGGAGCGAATCAACCAATCCCGGTAGGGAGAAAACTCACGGTGAAAATCCTTGTGCATGCCATTGGTATCGCTCAAACGCACCAGGTCGGCCCAATAGCGCGTCATGTGTTCGCCGTAGGCTTCATCCACGAGAAGGCGGTCAACTAATGTGAGGTAGGCTTCGGGTCGATCATCGCTCAGGAAATCTTCAATTTCTTCAAGCGTGGGAGGAAGACCGGTCAGGTCGAAACTGAGACGACGGATCAAGCTGCGTTTATCCGCTTCCTCCTTGGGTTGAAGATTTTGTTTTTCCAGAGAAGCGATAACATATTGATCAATGGGGGTTCTGGCCCATCGCCGGTTATTGATTTTGGGTGGCTTGGGTTTCTCAGGCAGGACAAAGGCCCAAAAGTCTTGATACTCGGCCCCCTCGAGTATCCAGCGTTTGAACAGGGCAATTTCTTCATCATTCAGAGGCGGTTTGTGGGCCTCCACTGGCGGCATGCGATCCTCTTCAAAATCGTCGGTAATCCGCCACCACAACTCACTCGCTTCAGGTTCACCGGGTTTAATGACGTAATAGTCTTCTCGCGCGGTTAAAGAACCCTCAGGACCATCCGGTATATCCAGTCGCATTTCCTTTTTGCGGTCTTCAGCATTCGGGCCATGGCATTGGAAACAACGGTCCGAAAGTATGGGACGAATGTCGCGATTGAAATGAACCTTGTCCACGGCTGACAAGTTTCCAGCCATGACCAATCCAAGAATAATACCGGGGTATTTCAAAGGGTTACTTCTCATTCCACTACCGAAGGCAACAAGCAGTTAATGAACGCCAAAGAATAGAAAATGTCAAAAAAGATTCGGTAATCAAAATTTGGATTGAGAAGGGGTCAGGCATGAATGGCCCTTAGTCAAGCGCGTTTGTAGAGAAGTGAGAAGGGGTCAGGCATTTATTTTCAACATGGAGACATGTCAAAAATCAACGACTGACCCCAACAGTCGACCCGGCTTCACGGCAGCACGGATATTACCGGCGAGCCGGGATCTAACCCGCATGTATCACTACCGAGCAAGGCATCGTAGAATAGGCGGTTTGCGGCGAAACCGCCCTACCAGCGAATGCGACAGCTAACCTATCTTCAACCGATCCCATTTCTCCTGGAACGATTTTCGCTCGAAAACCGCTGCATTGACGGCGCCGTGGGGACGCCTTCCTTGCGCCAGGTCAATGATGCTCTGGCTGGCGACAGAGCCGATGTCGCGAAACAGTTCGTGCGTCCAAGCAATACAATGAGGGGCTAGGAGCACATTTTCCAGTTCCCCAAACCGATGGGGATTGGTGAGCGGTTCTCCGACGAAGCAATCGAGAGCGGCGCCCGCGATCCGGCCGGAAGCCAACGCTTCGAACAGAGGCGCTTCGTCGACAATGCCTCCCCGCGCCGTGTTGATGAGGTAGGCCGTCGGCTTCATCAGGGACAATTCGGGTTGGGAAATGAGGCTCTTGGTCTGATCATTGAGCGGACAATGCACGCTGACAAAATCGGCACGGGTCATGAGCTCCTGGAGTTCCACCATTTCGACCCCCAACTGCGACGCGGTTTCAGCATCTACAAAAGGATCGAAGGCAATTGGAGGATTCATTCCAAAACCTTGCAGCAACTTGACCAGCATACGGCCAATTCCACCAAGCCCGATGACTCCAAGAGTGCGTTCCCGCAATTCACAACCTATGAAGGCGCTCCGATCTTTCCAGCGGCCTTCCCGCACCAATCGATCTTTCGTGCGCATGTGATGCCCAAGGGCAATCATCCAGCCAACCACCGCTTCTGCGACAGGGCGGTCAACCGCTCCCACCGTCGTGCATAGAACGACATCAGCTTCGGTGCAGGCAGACACATCCACCCCATCGTATCCCACACCGAAACGGCTGATGGCCAGCAAATCTTCGCTGTGGGCAAGGCTCTTCCGGGTGACTTTGGGGCTCAGCACGATTACCGCTTGCGCGCCATCCAGTTGATGCGCCTCGATTTCCGGATGATGTTCCTTGAATGGAATTAGCTCAATTCCTTCCGTAGCCTTGAGCAGGCTCAGGTCGAAATCCGGATAAACCGGAATTCCGTCCTTGAAACAATCCCCGGTGAGGGCCACTCGAAATACGGCGCTCACGAACCCTCCCCTGCTTCCTCCTTGGGATTGAGACTCGCAGCCGGCATGCGGTCCCGACCGACAGCTTTCAAAGATTGGTGAAGCGACGAAATAAGGAATCCGGTGTCCGATCCCAGGCCAATCATGCGGAATCCTTGCTCACGACGCTTTAGCAAATCCTCGACGTCTGTCGATTGCACACCGCAATGTTTACCCGCTGCACGAATTGTTTCTTTAAGTTCAAGAATCTGATCGGCCATACCAGGTCCTTCCCACTGGCCGCGATAACCGGCGCTTGATGAGAAATCGGCCGGTCCAAAGAAAAATACCTCTATTCCGTCGATTTTGCACATGGCGGGGACGTGGGGAGCTGCATCTACCCGTTCTATCATTGGCACCACTAATACATGCTCGTTCGCGCACCCCGTATGCTCCACCATACACTGTCCCCAAACCGTGGCCCGTTCACCTCCGATACCGCGACGCCCTTCCGGCGGATAGCGGCAATCCAGGATGGCGGCTTCCACATCCTTCACCGTTTCAATCCAGGGTATGACTACACCGTCGGCGCCAATGTCGAGGGCACGTTTTGCGAGTGCGGTGCTGCGTTCCGCCAGTCTTACCAACACCACGGTATCGGTGCGCAGGCCAGCCCTCACATGTTCGTTAATTTCCTTCCAATCGAGGTGACCGTGCTCTGCGTCGATCACGATCCAGTCCAGACCCAAAGACACCGCTATGTCGGTTACCGAGGCCGATTCAAGGGTTATCCATAGTCCATAGACGGGTTCGTCTGCCGCGAGCCTGGCTCGAAACCGTTTTAGTGCATTAACTTTCATCTTGAGAATATTGTATTGCCGGATGGGTGCGCCACCAGTTGGCGATGGCTGATGCAGTTGTAGTCATGATGGGTCCGAATACGATGGGAGCGAGTCCTAAGGTGGCAACTTTTCCTAACGAAGCGGCGACCCCCGACGCCATCCCGGAGTATTGCATGCCGACTTCGAGAGCGATCGTCCGGCAGGTCTGTTCTTCCAATCGAAGCAGTCGGCATATGGAGTAGCCCCACCCCTACCCCGGCAGGCATTCGAAACACCCGCGCAAAGTCGCCCATACTCAGCATCGCTCCCATACAAAACATGGTTACCTGAAGGATGGGGACAAAAAGACTGGTGAACTTGAAATCGCCAACCCCGATGAACCATCCAGGAAAAGTAATTCCAACTGCAACCGCGGCCAGGATCGAGAGATTGAAGGCCCATTTCCGGAAGAATTGGTTTATAAATTGCAAAGGCGAATCCATAAGGCGGAGGAAGCTTAACACTGTCCCCAATAAAGAGCTCAAGGTCAAACCTCACCTGCCGGCGGAAAAGCTTGGCTCGCCATATCTGATAATTTCATACAATATCATCGGCCTATTATGAATGCGTTTTCACTCCCCAAGCAGAGGCTGTTTTTGCCGTTATCGGCACTCATCCTTTTCCCATTAACGGCACCCACGCACGCCGCCGGTCCCATTGAACTCCGGGCTGGCCCGTTGACCATGGTCTTTGAGCCTGACAACGCCTTTCTGCGTTATGTCAGAATGGGACCACACGAAGTCTTGCTTGGGATTAATGCACCGATTCGAAACGAATTATGGGGAACCGTTAAGCCGGTAGTTACCAACCTGAAGCATGAAGCGCACCTTGATCATTTCAGGCTGACCTTTGACGCAGTGTGTAAAGAACGTGAGCTCGATTTCTTGTGGCGCGGCGCCCTGAATGGAACTGCGGAGGGAAAGGTTGAGTTTACCTTTGAGGGAACCGCTCGCTCGACGTTCAAGCGGAATCGCATTGGTTTCTGCGTCCTCCACCCTGCTTCGGCGGCAGGGAAGCCGTGGGTTATTGAGCAGGTGGATGGCGCAAAATCGAAGGGAGCCTTTCCCCGGTTTATTTCACCCCACCAACCAGCTAAGGAAATTCGGGAGATCGCCCACCAATTGGCCCCGGGATTGTGGGCACAGGTGAGAATGGAGGGGGATACCTTTGAAATGGAAGATCAACGCAACTGGACCGACGCTTCGTTTAAAACCTATTGCACCCCATTAGAGATTCCCTACCCAAAGCTGGTCGAGAGAGGGGCCAAAATCTCTCAGAAAATCACTATTCAGGTGAAGGGAGACCTAGCCAAATTCAATTCTATCGGGCGAGAGGCCAAAAAGGAGATCGCCCTGACACTCAACCAGGAGCGACAACCCTTGCCTCGTCTGGGCCTGCAAATATCGAGTGAGATCGACAAGCTTTCCGACACCGAAGTGGAAAGACTGAAGAAGCTTCAACTGGACCATTTGCGAGTCGATTTGTTTCCTGCAGAAAACAACTTTGCCGCAAAACTTAGTCGAGCCACCCTACAGGCCAATGCACTGAGGGTGGTACTTCATGTTGCGCTTCGATTGGGGCCGGATGCGGCCGCCGAATTGAGCCGTGTTAAAGAGGTCGCTGAACAGATCCACCCACCGGTGGCGATGTGGTTTATCATGGCGGCGAGCCAGGACCAACTGCAACTGGCGCGGGAAGCCTTATTCAATGTAAGTAGCGGGGCTTTGTTCGGCGCGCCACGTGATGGCATCAGTTTCACCGAGCTGAATAGAGATAGACCGGGCAAACACATGATGGAAGTGGTCGCCTACAATGCCACCCCCCAGATCCATGCCTCCGACAACGCATCCATCGTCGAGACACTTCCGATTCAAGGCGATACCGTGCGCAGTGCCCGCCAATTCATAGGAAACGCACCACTGGTAATAACTCCCATCACCTTTCATACGGCTTTGCCGGGCAAGGATCCGCTTCCGGGCCAGTTACCCTGGTACGTGGATGCGCGGCAACCGAGTCTCTTCGCGGCTGGTTGGACGCTCGGCAGCATCAAGTTTCTGGCCGAAGCAGGCATCCACGCTGCCACCTACTACGAGACCATTGGCTGGCGCGGCATCATGGATTCCAAGAGCCCGCCTGAACGGCCGGAAAGCTTTCCCGCCAATCCAGGCCATGTCTTCCCCATCTATCATGTCTTGCGCGACTTTGGCGATTTTGCCGGCGGACGCGTTCAAGGCTTCGAGTCATCCGACAACCTTTCCGTGGTCGGCCTCGCATTGAGAAAACAAAACCGGGTTCGACTGCTAATCGCAAACCTTAAGGATCAGCCTCAATTGGTCGCTATTCTTGGGGTCAGCCCATCAGCTATAACGGTGCGCACTTTGGATGCCGCGGACCAGGATTCGGCTAACCAAGATCCAGAAGCATTTAGCAAACTGACTGGAAAGAACCAATCTTCAGACCAACCCCTCTCGCTTCCTCCCCACGCGATTGTCAGAATAGATTATTCTGAACGCTAACCCAAGAGTCATTCCTCGCTTCCGTGGCCGCTTGCCCAATGGACAATCGCTCCTTCAGCCAACCGTTGTCCACAGCGCTCATCGTTTTGGTCAGACTCGCCAGAAATACCTTTTCTTCAGCCGATTTCTCGTTCGGTAGAGCCTATCCCAGAATCCGGGAATTGAAACTTCATTTCGAACCACTGTAGGAGCGGCTTTACGCCGCGATCCCATCGTAGGAGCGGCTTTACGCCGCGATCCCACGAAACAGCCTCGAAGCAATCGCGGCATAAAGCCGCTCCTACAACTTAAAACCATTACTCTAGCCCAGTATCCGGGAATTGATAAACGAGTGGAGTTTGCAGGGCTTAACATGAATTCCCAAAAGCTTGGCGCGTTCCGGATCAGCGCTTTTTGCAGGTAACCGTGGCAAATCTCACGGACATAGGTACTAAATACCAATAGTGGGCTGAATCCTCCTCGGGAACAATACCAATTTAGAATTGAAATGTTGTAGTGGACAAAGGGATGCGCTCCTTCGGGAAGGTCGCCGCGGTCCGTCTGACGGGAAGTATCTGGATACAATCCGGCAGACGCACCTTGGAAATTTCCGGAATCAGCATCGCCAGTTTGGAAATCTGGCGATCAGTGTGGTTTGTGCTCAGATGCTGCATCAGCGAAGCCGGCAAAAAAGGAGGTAGGACACTTGGAAGTTGGAAACAATAGGTGGAAATTTTATTTTTGGCTGGAAAGGATATTCGGTGCAAGGAAGATTCTTTCACAATCTTTTCCCTGATAATTGGAATTATGCCCTTCTCTTCAGAAGTACAGTTGGTCTGTAAATATACAATTTCCGCAGTTGGCCGCATTGCACTCCCCTTCCTATTTACCATCCAGTGCATTTCCGTTGCTCAACCAAGCAAATCAATTACGGAAGCGCTTCAGAATTACCATATTAGCCCACCCATGGTAAAGAGTCAGGATCGCTGGGCAGTTGCTCTGGACGAGATCGCTTGGGTAGAACAAGGTAAATCGGTTCAATTTGAACGCATCGCAAAACAGCCATCACTTTTAGCGCTCCGGAGTTGGTTGTCTACTACAACCCAAGCCACCGGTTCCAGCCCAACCCTCGTTCTTTACCGGGATGCCGAATTCGATAATGAAACGAGTCGAGCCTTTGCAACGCGCGAAGTGGTCGTTAAACTAAGTGCGGAGGCATCACCAGAGTCAGTGGCGTTAGCTCTAAATGCAACTTACAAGGGCGAACTAAGCTATGCGCCCGGTGAACATCGTTTTACCACTGCCAGCGCTTGGGATGCATTTACGGCCCCGGATACACTGAAAGATCATAGTGGTGTTCTGGCCGTATATCCACAGATTGCTCGTTGGCGAGAACCTACGGCCATGCCAGACGATCCTCTTTATCCGGAGCAGTGGCATCTTAAGAACACGGGGCAGACCGACTCTGAATCCAGACTCGATCTCAACGTCGAACCGGCTTGGGAATCGGTGCGGGGGCGAGGCGTCATCATTGGTATAGTCGACGACGGGCTTATGGCGAATCATCCCGATTTATCCGCCAATGTGCGAACAGACCTGGGATATGATTTTCGAGATGGCGATAGCGATCCGTCTCCTTTCCTCGGAATGCCCAATCAACAAGACACTGAAAACCGCCCAAGAGAAGACAATCACGGAACCCTGGTAGCCGGAGTGGCCGCAGGCCGTGGCTTCAACGGAATCGGCATTACCGGGGTAGCTCCGGAAGCAGGAATAGCCGATATCCGCCTGATAGGTGATTATAGCACGGATCTACAGGAAGCCGACGCCGTTAACCATCGCAATGATGTGATTGCCATCAAAAACAACAGTTGGGGTCCACGCGACACTGGCGCTTCCTTGAATGGACCTGACAGACTCACCAAGGCCGCCTTGTTCGACGCGGTGACCAACGGCCGGGAAGGCCGCGGTTTAATTATGATTTGGTCAGGAGGCAATGGAGGTTTATACAATGACAATGCCAACAAGAACGGCTTCGCCAACTCCATTTACACCATAGCAGTGGGAGCGCTCGATGATCGAGGAAGGCGCGCGAGGTATTCCGAAATTGGATCCAACTTACTGGTTACCGCTCCGGTTGGTGATCGTAGGGGATTTGGTACCGTCACTTCAGACCTTTCAGGTGATGATGGCCTGAACATATCAGGTTTCAAAAGTGATTTGCAGGATCCAGCCTACACAAAGAATTTTTTTGGAACCTCCTCATCTGCACCCATGATAGCGGGTATTGCCGCACTCATGCTCGAGGCAAACCCCGCACTTGGGTGGCGCGATGTCCAAGAGATCTTTGTGCGCAGCTCGCGATGGATCGACCAAACCGCAAGCTCCTGGTTCACCAACGCGGCAGGGTTTTCATTCAGTGATGAATATGGCGCTGGACTTGCCGATGCTCACGCCGCGGTTATGATGGCAAAAGACTGGAACAATCTCCCGCCCCAACGCGCCACGGCCCGGAACCTGCTAATTGTAGAGCCTATGGATATTCCGGATGCTAACGGAACTCCGTTCGAACAAAGTTTCACCTTTTCAGGAACCAATCTTCGCGTCGAGCAGGCCACCGTCTCCGTTTTCTTGGATCATCCCGCCCGTGGAGAAATTTCAATTGAATTGGAGTCTCCTTCGGGAACGACCAGTCAACTGGTGGGAAGCAATGATGACGACTCTCGCGGCTACTTCGATTGGACCTTTTCCAGCGTTCAGTTTTGGGGAGAAAATGGTGATGGTACATGGAATCTGCGCATAGAAGACGGAGCATCAGGAAACGCCGGCCGACTCTTGCAAGCCACCATGGAACTACACGGTGTGGAGACGACCTCCGATACGCTGCCTATCACGCCGCGCAACCTTATAGCCAGGGGTATCCGATCAGGCTCCATAGGCCTGGATTGGGAAGACGTCGCAACCAACGAGACGGGCTATCGAGTCGAGCTCAGTGCAGGTTGGGGATCTCCCTGGCAAGTGGTGGAAGATCTCCCCGTCGACTCATCACACTTTGAAATTGATTTCGTCCCTCAAGGCTTTGACATATACTTCCGAGTTACCGCTTTGCGCGGCTCTCAGCAATCAGGCTATAGCAATGTTGCGTATGCTTATGCCCAAGACGGTCACGGCGCAGTCCTTTTACAAACCGGTTTCGAACCAAGCGAAGGTTTTTCTGCCGACTCTGGTGTTGCCGGAATAAACGGTTGGCGAGCCATCCCGCCCACCTTCGTCTACCCAGGACAAGGCATAACGGCGGATACCTTTACCAGCCAGGGAAGACCAGGGCATGGCCAACAAGCCTACGTGGGCAAAACTTGGCGAGGAGGAGCGGAGGTTTCGAGGGTCTATTATCCAACCGATCTTGATCCACCCCCAAACACGATCATTCGCATGACAGCGTTGGTAAGTATAACGAGCTCCACCAATGACGCCTGGGACGGTTTCGGCTTCGAATTTTTTAACCAGGACGGTTCATTTCTTTGCGACGTGCTCTTTGACGCTAAAGAAGGGGCCATCCTCTATTCAAGTGAGGACACAGAGAATTTCATAACCTCCACGGCTACATTTCAAAGGAATGTGGTCTATGAACTGGAGGTGACGCTGGATTTCGCCTCGGATCGATGGTCGTCCAAACTCGGAGAACAGACCATCGTGAGTAATGCCCTTATCCGCGGATCGGATTCAAATCTCGAAGCCAATCTCGGTTTTTTTGGCGCTTTTTGGCGAGTTTTGAATACAGAATCACCGGGAAACAATGCCATGTTGTTTGATGATGTGCTGATCACCCAAGTCGGTACCGCCGCGCCCGATACACCGGCTGAATTTGAGGCTGAAACTATAGACAGTTCGATCGTATTCCTCACCTGGAGGGAGGACCTGATGGCTGAACAGTACGAAATTCAACGGAGTCCGGATGGCCTCGGCAACTGGACGACCATAGCAACCGTCCCTGAAGACAGGTCATACTATATAGATCCCTTCCTCTCCCCAAACACGCTTTACTATTACCGAATCCGAGCCCTCAGTAGCGTAGGTAATTCTGCATTTGTCCCGCCTATAAGCACGCGCACTTATACGGAGTACGAAAAGTGGAAAAATTATTATCGCCTGGAAGTCGATGCGTCGATTGATGAAGACAGTGATCTGGACAACATCCCACTCCTCCTCGAATACGCTCTGAGCCTCAATCCTCGGTTTGATTCCAATGTTGGCCTGCCTAGCGCGCGCTACATCAACGGGCAAATCGGCCTCCGCTATTATCGCGCTCGCAAAGAACTGAACTACTTTGTCGAAGGATCAACCGATCTCAAAAACTGGTCGTCGGTGGGAATCATACAGGAAGCCGAAATTCTTGGCCTCTTTGTAACGGCAGTGGTCGAGCCACCGACCTCAGATCGTTACTTTCTTCGTCTGGTCGTTAGTGAGAAAGAGCAATAAGCGGAGGGAGCCAAAAGGGCCATTCAGCCGTTCGTCGGGGTCATGCCTTTCATTTTTGCAGCCATGCCAAAATGCAAGGCTTGACCCCTTCCCTGAGAATGACCCCTTCTGAACAGCCCCTTTCCCAATACCCCCAGCAGTAAAACACAGTCAGATATTACAAAGTTTGCGGTGTTAGAATAGAAACCCGTGGCATCGATCGGCGCCGGATCGGGAGGAATAAAGGCCTTGATCTCCAGGGCTTCGAGTCCACTACAGGCGATCCAAAATATCGACGTCGACAGACACTGAACAGAACTGGCGCAAACCCGACTCATCGGTTTTCAAACTCCCAACTGATCAGCAAGGTCGATAAAGTCCCCTGCTACAAAATCAAAATCGATCAGTTTGTTTGCTGCTACCCGTCGCTCCCCTCCAAACTCGAAGGGCCGATGCACGAATGCGGTTTTGAAGCCGACACCGCGAGCTGCGTTCAGATCCCCGACATGGGCGGCCACCATCATCACCTCCTTAGGATCCAGGCCAAGGAGCTGGGCGGCGGTTTCATAAACAATGGGGTCCAGCTTATAGTGTTTGGCCAACTCCGATGATAAAACCGCATCCCAAGGTAAGCCGGCCCGTTTCGCCATGTTGACCAAGAGCGCCACATTCCCATTCGACAGCGACGTGATGACAAACGAGCGCTTCAACCGGGTCAGTCCTTCGACGGCATCGGGCCAGGGATCTAGTCGATGCCAGCCGCGGTTGAAATCATTCAGTTCCTCCTCGCTGAGGGAATGTAGCTCAAACTGGTCCACCAGCTCATTGAGGATCATCCGGTGCAAGCCATCGATATTCGTCCAAGGCAGTTCACCGTTTCTCACTTTATCCATGTAAGGCAGGTATCCGGCGCGCCAGCCATCCGCAACGGCTGCCCAATCGACATCCAGGTCCTTCCTCCGTCCAATGGCCTCGCCCTCCGCAATCATGGAAGACCGCCAATCCACCACCGTGCCAAAAACGTCGAAGGTCAGGGCTTTCACTGCTTTGACCGATTCCGGTCGTTCCCGCTTGGGAGATGAACAAACTTGCCTCTCAATTGGGCTGTGCAACCGAGGCCGGCAGACAAAGCCATGAGAGAAAATACGGTCGATTCCAGGAATTCTCGACGAGTACCCATCCTATCGCCTTTTGCCTTCATCCTTCTACCCCAGCATTTCCCGGATCGGCGCCATACTCCTTAAGGAATTCCGGATCCGGATCGTAACCCAGGCCGGGGCCGCTCGGGACTTCTACCAATCCATTACTGACAAGTGCGTTTTCACCGTAGGGGTAGGCTTCCAGGGCAAAGTAGGGTTGTTCCATCAATGGATCCTCGGGACAGGCCGCAGCCATATGCAGCGATGCCAGGTAACCGGGGCCGTAATAGAAGGAATGAGGAGCGTAAATGGCGCCAACTGCTTTGGCATAATCGATGACCTTCAGCGTCTCGGAGATGCCCCCGATCTTGGTAACGCTGGGTTGCAAGTAGGTCGCCCCTCCAATTTCCCGCAAATGGCGGAAATCCAGGGCACTGATACAATTCTCACCTCCGGCCAAAGGTATGGCTGTCTTCTTAGCCAACTTGCCCAGGCTCCAGTAATCCTCTACCGGCCAAATCGGCTCTTCGAGCCAGAAGAGGTCAAACGCTTCCAACTGTGAAACTACCTCCATCGCCTCAGCGGTATTCCAGGGGTAGGTAGCCGCTGGATCCAGTCGAATGCTCACTGCATCACCCACCGCTTCGCGTGCAGCCCGTACCGGCTCAACCGCTTCCTCATGCAGTTTGATGTCCTTGTATCCACAGTCGGTCGCCTCTTTGGATTTTTCTGCGGTACGCTCCGCATCGCCATAGAAAATGAGACTGGCATAGGCGCCCA
The DNA here is from genome assembly GCA_965250065.1 of Opitutales bacterium. Classification (GTDB taxonomy): domain Bacteria; phylum Verrucomicrobiota; class Verrucomicrobiia; order Opitutales; family UBA2995; genus JAABVD01. The sequence goes on along the minus strand of OZ252288.1, from coordinate 1,595,492 downwards.
GGCTGGTTTTTTGCGTTCCACCCATCAACGCATGCAGCGGCAGTCCTGCTTCCTTTCCCCTCAAATCCCAGAGAGCTATGTCGAGCGCAGATGCCGCAAAGGTAAACGGTCCGCTACGGGTATTGCCGTGGGACTTCAATAGTCGCTCCATCCACCCGGAGGTCTCCAGGACATCCTGCCCCAGACAGAAGGGAGCAACCGCATGATCGATGACCATTTTTGTAGCCTCGGCCAGCTTCATACTCCAGGCCTGTCCCCATCCTGAGAGCCCAATATCCGCATCGACGCGAAGGTAAAGTAAATCACAGAACCCGCCCCGCATCTCAGGTTCGTTATAAGGCACCCTCAGGTGGAAAGACTCGATGTTGGTAATTTTCATGAAAGATAAGATTTATGGTATGTATTCTTATGTAGAAGTATGCTCCCAGGCGAATTTTGTGTTTTTCAGGACGACTATACGATCCTGCGACAATCAACAGGATCAGGAATCTCCAACCCCATATGCCTTCCGAGCCAGCCGAACTGACCGTAGACCATCTCGGCTCCGTATACCACCTCACAACCGATATCCAATGCTGAGGCCAGCCAGGGGGTTACTTTGGGTTTGGTAACCACATCCACAACCAGCGTTTCAGGCGACAAGGTATCGGTTGGAAACGGCAGCCGGCCGTCTTCATTCATCCCCAAGGGGGTCGCGTTTACCGCCAGGTCGATACCAGCCAGGCTATGCAGTTCAAAGGAAGCCGAAACCGCTGGATTGGTTTCACGGATCACTCGTTCCATAAGGGCCAGGCGTTCCGAGTTAATGTCTCGGACCAGCAACTCGCTGGCTCCAGCCTGGGCCACCGCTTGTCCGATAGCCGCCCCCGCTCCTCCAGCTCCGATCAGGGCTACCCGCTTGCCTTCCACAGAACAACCATGGCTTTTCAACGCCACCAAAAAGCCCATGCCATCCACCATGTCTCCGATCAAACGACCCTTCTCATTGCGCACCACATTCACCGCCTTCATTTGACGCGCCCGGTCGGATGTCTCGTCCATGCACTGGAAAGCGGCACCCTTATGGGGAACCGTCACAATACAACCTCCGCACGGGTAGGCGGTTCGCAAAACCGAGAAAAATTCCCATACTTGCTCTGGTTGGATATCGATCGCCACCATTTTAGCATCCATGCCCTTCTCAGTAAAGTGACGGTTGAAAAAATCGGGGGACTTCACCTGCACAACCGGGCTGCCAATCATGGTATAGACTTGTGCGCTTTCCGCCTGAAACAGTTTGTGAAAGACTTTTTCGATATTCTGTGCGCCTGCCTGTATTGAATAACCCACTACACGTATTATCTCTAGGGGCTGGATCCCCTTAAATGCAACTCATACATATCGCGTGAAAACTGTTTCATGGCCGAAACCAGCGGTTCATTAAAATTACCGAAGGGATCCTGCACCCCGGAGTGCTGCGCCGCCGCGCGCTTGGACCAACTGTCCACCCAGCCGCACCACCCCCAACCCACAAAATACGAGATGGCAAAGGCATTGTAATAACATTCTTTGAATTGTTCGGTCCTAACTTCCTGGTTGACGCAATGAACGCCGACCGGATGAGGCATCTCCCCGTAAGGCACACTGAAGCAACTGTCCGCACTGAAGACCGGCAACCCGCTTTCACGGTGCAGGCGCTTGATCAACGGCTCAAAGCTGTTCCAGGTTCCGTAAAACTGGAAATAAAGTACATCAAAATACCGTCCGAAGAGCTTCAAAACCTCATTATAGCGCTCCTCCTTAATGAGCGGAGCATTGCAGTTTAGGGTGTCTCCAAAAATCAAGTGGTTCTCGTCGTACTTGCGAACCGCCGCCACCTGAACGCTATAGGCACGATCCAGGATTTTCAGCAGAAACGCAAAGTTGTCCGCTTCCTTAGCCCGGTCACCGTAATAATCGTTGGACAACTTCCAATCTTTCGCCCGCAGCAGATCCTGCCAGGTGCGAAAGTCGGTGGCGTAGGTTTGGTTGAATGACGAAATCGTACCGTGGCGTTCTTTCATCAGTTCCACATAGGCTTGTTTACCGGCCGCCTCAGGCCCCAGGTTCCGCAAACGTTGCGGATAAGTGACAACCTGATACAGCTTGGCGTGATGGTGCCCGCTATTGAACGGCCGGGCTTCAAATTCACTCAAGGTCGGGCTGTCCGTAAAATACCAGGCCAACAGGTACGGATCATCCGCGCGTGGCTTTACTTTCTTTTCCGCGGCCTCCTCGCATTCCCGGACAAAGTCCTCGGAAAAAACGTCCTTAAACATTTCCGGTTCCGGATGCCACATCCAGTAGCTGATCTCCAGATTCCTGAAAGTGCCGACATAGGGCACAAAACCTTTCCCGGGCTCGGGTTCAAGCGTGTGGTAAGTCGAATTAAACCCAATTACAACCTGGTCTTTCTTAACCTTTTCCCAGAAACCGGGAATGAAATCAGCCATCTCGGAATCCGACGGAATACCAAATTCCCTGGCCCAATGTTCCCTGTTGTAATCATTAACCAGGTAGCGAGGCGCAACATGGTCCAACTGATTGGCCAGAAAAGCATTGCCATCCGGGGTTATAAACCAGGTTTTCCCATTCTGTTCTTCCAGGCGAAAATAGCCGGTGGCTTTGAATTTCAACTCGGTCCAGCCGCCGTATGGGTCGAGTTTCGGCTCAGCTGCAGGCAACTTGGCATGTAGCGCATATGCCAATACAATAAGAATTAAAGCCAGAGAATGTCCCAACTTCATCTCCCATCTCCCGAGGCGTGCCATCCATACATGTTGCCGGAAAACCGTTTAAACTCATCGGTCAAAGGGGTGTAGAAATTTCCAAATTCATCCTGGTAACCGGGATGCGAAGTTGTGTCGTCGGGCTTGCGCCGCATATCGACCCAACCGCACCAACCCCAGCCGATGATATCGGGTCGAGCAAAGGCCCCGTCAAAGGCTTCCCGCGCCATCTGGGCCATAATCTCGTCATTGGCGCAGTGAGGTCCCCGGGGAAAAGGTTGATGCGGTGGACGTTGCACCGACCAACAGGAATCGGCGGAAAAGAGCGGTTTGTCAGTGAGCAAAGTCAGTTTGTCGAAGATCTTTTCAAAGTCGTACCAGTCACCGTAAAACTGCACCGCAATAAAATCGAAGTGCTTGTCCCAGAGATAAAACAGCTCGTGGGGAACGGGAGCGTTCTGATGGAATTTGTCCCCACAGATCAGGTGATTGGGGGCATACTTCCGGACGGCGGCGACTTCGATGCTATAACGATGGTCGAGAAGCTTCTTGAGAAAATGTAAATTGTCCCGCACTTCCCGGCTGTTGGAACGGTAGTCGACATCGGTCCGCCAATCCTCCGCCGCCAGAAGCTCATCCCAGTTTTTGAATGCGGTTCTATAGGTATGGTTAAACGTCTCAATCGCACCTCCATAGATATCCTGCATGGATTCCACGTAGGCACGCTTTCCATGCGAGTCCTTGCCCATGTTGCGCAAAATCCGTGGCCAAGTCGGACTTTCCGGAGCAGCCGATCGATGGATCATTCGCTCACTGGGACGGCCTTCCTGATCGATGAGGATCGGACAATCTCCCAGGGAAAATGCTATGCACCGGGGATCGTTGGCCCGCGGCAAAACTTCGCGCCTGGCAAAATCATCGCAGTATTTTACGTATTCAGGATCGAATACATCGGGAAAGTCCTCGGCTTTGGGCCAGCGCCAGTAGTCGACCTTCACGAACCGGGCCGGATAAATGTAGTTGGTTACCTCGTCATTCGGTTCAGGCACCCAGCCTATTCCCGTCCAGTTGAGGCCCAACTCATGAAATTCCTTTTTGATCAGTAAGCGGTGAGCCTTGGCGAAGTCCTCACGCCTAGCATCCTGCTTTAACCCCAGTTTCTCTATCCAATGCGACTTGTTGTAAGCTTGCATCAACTTGTACTCCCCGGCATGCAGGGCACCAAAGGCCAGGAAGGGGTGACCATCCGGCGTGATGAACCACCATTTCCCATCAACCTGCTCCACGCGGAAATATCCGGACGCCTCCCGTTGCACGAAGGTCGAGCCACCATAGGGATCCTTCGGGGCGGCGTCCCATTCAGACCTCTTCGCGCCGATGACTTTAATGTCTATAACCAGCAGTAATAGAACCAGGGCAAGGGGGAATCGGCAAAAATAAGCTTTCATGATATCTTTGGATCTACCTAAGAATGGCAATTCGTTTTACAGTTAAATACTTTTCTAGACCTCCTTGTAGCAATCCTGCATTTCATCGTTGCGGCCCTTCATCGAATACTTCGCCAACTGATCCTCGTCGACCTCGATCCCCAGGCCGGGACCCTCAGGCACTTCAATCAAGGGAAGCTCGTATTGGAAGGATTGTTTGATCAGGGTATGGTCGAGACCAATGTGATGGGCTAAATTCAAATTGGGCGTGGACGCCGCCACATGCAGACCAGCCGCAGTGCCAATTCCCCCGTCACCCGTCCAATGCATGATAACCGGTATGCCGGCCGACTCAGCGATCGCTGCAGCCTTTTTGAAACCGCTGATGCCTCCAACCCGAACGATATCGAATCCGATGATGTCCACCGCTTCTTTTTTAACCGCCTCAAAAACCTTATAAATGGTGGTAGCACCCTCATCCAACATGATGGGAACACCGACCGACTGCCTCAAATGGGCCAGTCCATCGATATCCCAGCGGAAGATCGGCTGTTCCACACACTGCAGGTCGAAGGGTTCAAGTCGTTTGATAACGCGCTTGGCGGTGGCGATGTCCCAGGCTTGGTTGGGATCGACCCGCAACTGAATTTTGCCGCCAACCGCTTCCCGGATGGTCTTCACCACTTCGACCGTCCGATCCGGCTCATACTCTTTGATCATGATGGTCCGGTAACCCTGCTCAACGACTTTGGCCGCGTCGCTGGCGATAACGTCCATACTCACCTGCTCGTGGTAGCGCATAGTGGCAAAGGTTTCCACCTGTTCCCTGAATTTGCCTCCCAGCAATTTGTAAAGAGGCGTGTTCAAAGACTTGCCGATGATATCCCAGCAAGCGGTTTCCACTCCGGCCATGGCCATGGTCGTCGTCTCAAGGGTCCACTTGGCCGGGAACCCATTCAGGTATTTACTGACAATCTTTTCAACATCGAAGGGACTTTCGCCCATAATCAGGGGCTGAATCTCCGTCTCGATGGTCGCCTCTACCCTCGGAGGCGGTGGCAGGTTCGGGCCCACATATCCCCAGCCGGTGATGCCCTCGTCGGTTTCAACTTTTACCACCGTGGAAATGACCGACACCTTGCATCCAAGATCCCAATAAGCAGCCTCATGCGGGATGACAGTCGGTATCGCTTCTACCTTGGTTATCTTCATTCAAGCGATGCTCAAAGTTTGCCAGTGTCCTCAGGTATGGGCCGCTTGGGGCATTGATAGCTGCGGTAGGATTTCCTCGTTGTAAACTTTCCAGAAAGCGTCGATCTCCTGCATGGCCTGATCATTCAGAGGCGAGGTCATGGTGCGAATGTTGTGGTTTTTGAAGATACCACGCTTGACCATGATCTCCTTGTCGAAAGCAAACCCGTGGCGCAACTCCAGTATGATTCCACGCAGGTGTTTGTAAAATAGCCGGTATGCTCTTGGGGTTTCCCGGTTATCGAATAATTTCCAGAGATAGGAAACCACATCGCAGAATTGGCAGGCATGGATGGTACCCACTGCACCCAGTTCAATGTCGTAGGGCATATAGAGGCCTCCCAGGCCAGTCATGGTACCCTGGAATCCCGGTATTTTGCGGTCCATAACATCGGCGATAGAAACAACCTGGGGAGATAGCTCCTGCTTGATCCAGGTTATGCTCTCCACCTCCCTGCATAAAATTTCAATCTGCCCGACTGAAAGCGGAGGCGGACCAATGGGAGCGTTTTGCAACATGATGGGCAGCGTGGTAGCGGCGGCAATACGCTGATAGTATTCGATTACCTTTGGAAATTCCAGGGGAATGGCTGAAGGCTGCATGGCCATGACCATATCCGCTCCCTGCTCCTCGGCGTATTCGGCCAGTTCAACGGCAAAGTTGGCGCCCTGGGCGGCGACATTGGCTATAAATGGAAGACGGCCAGCATTCGCCTCAAGGGGCACGCGAATCATGATTTTACGCTCCTCCTCGGTCAGGTGTTCAAACTCGCTGACCATGGCCGGTGAACAGAATCCGTCGCTACCGCTATCGATGCAAAACTCTATTTCTTTTGCCAGGACGTCCTGATCAATTTTGTCATCGTCCGTAAACGGAGTCATCGGTATGGAATAACCGCCGCGGTGTTTTCTGAGATCCGGGAAATTCATCGCTAAAAAAGAGTTACTTCACAGAGGTTTGATGGATACAGAAGCTTCTGAGGACCGATTCATCGATCTCCACACCCAATCCCGGTCCCTGGGGAACAGCGACAAAACCACCCTTCTGCTCGAATACCATGGAGGCCAGCTCGTTTCGAATCGGATTGGGAGTCTGGTCGAATTCCATGACCGGTTCCTGTTCATAGGGGCGTGGCGAAACACTGTAGGGACAAGGCGGGAGCGTAGAGGCCAGGCTGATGGTGGCAGATATCATGATGGGCGAACCCCAGACATGGGGATTCACTTGAATACCCATGGCATTGGCCATAGTGGCTGTGTTTCTGAACTCCGTGATTCCCCCCGCTAGCATCACATCGGGCTGAATGATATCGAGGGCGCGGTTTATGAGAAGATCCCGGTTTTCAAACCGGTTGCGAAACACTTCTCCACCTGCAACGGGAATGGGTTGCCCCGCTTTCACCTGCAGGTAGGCCTCCACGTCGGTAGCCATGACCGGTTCTTCGAACCAGTGGATATTCTGATCGGCCAAGCGATTTCCCAGATCAATCGCGGTATAGGCATTGTAGGCTTTGTTAGCGTCGATCATCAAATAAAAATCATCTCCGATCGCTTCCCGAATCGCCGACACCCGTTTTACGTCCTCCGCTACGCTGAGGCCACCAACCTTGGTTTTCATACCTTGGTAGCCAGCTTCCACATAGGACAGGGCCTCATTGATGAGTTTGGTCGGAAACTCGTTTTCCCGGTAATACAGCCCGGTTGCGTAGACGGCCACTTTATCGCGCACCGCACCCCCCAGCATTTCAGAAACGCTTTTTCCCGAAGCCTTGCCCGCAATATCCCATAGAGCTATGTCGATATTGCTGATGGCATCCCCGCCGAAACCGCCGGTGGTATAACCGTTGTGCAGGCTCTGGAACATGGCGTGCCACAGCTTGTTGATGTTGCGGGGATCTTCCCCAATCAAAAAATTGGAAAAGCAGTCGTGAATGACCGACGCCGAGGGTTGTCCGCCCCCCTCTCCCCAACCGACGATGCCGTCATCGGTTGTGATCTTCGAAATCAGAGCCCGACGCCGATCCGTCCATCCCATGCCCCAGCCAAAGGGCTCGTCAATGGGTCTTTCAATTAAAAAGGTCTCTATGTTATCAATTTTCATTTCCTTCGCTTGGAGCATGCCCAGAATACCCATCCCATAGGCAAATAAATTTGCCAGGACCGGGCAAAAGCCAAGCTAAAAACGACTATTTTGTTTTTTATAATAATATATTTGTTATTTTGTAGATCTACCTTGGCAGGCAAAAATGGCTACTTCTTAGTCCACACGGTGAGGCCCTGCAGATTTTTGTCAGGCGATTGCGGGAAGATCAGGCTGGCCAGGTAAGCAACTGCAATCAGGAACAGATTGGGAATGACGGCAATCCAGAAGCGGCTGGGCACCAGGCTAGCCAGACCGGGAAATCCATTTTCACCGGCATCGGTAGTTAGGAAGACCCAGATAGCCACAAATAAAACCGTCGCGACAAGGGCGATGGCCGCGGAAACCGATCCAATACGTTTGGTGAAAAAAGCCAGATACAGTACCCCGAACAAACTCGCCGTTATCAAACCCAGGGCAAAGCTCATCAGGTCCAACAGAGTATCGTTCCGCATGAAGTGAATCCCCAGCGCTACAGTGATCATAAATACGGCGATGACAACGGTGAACCACCTCCCTACCAACAGGTAGTGCTTCTCATTTTTCTCGGAAGACTCGAAGCGCTTGTAGAAGTCGTTGTTCATGACTGAAGCCGTGGCGTTGAGCGTCGAATCCAGGGACGACATGGCGGCGGCAAGGATACCGAATATCACAAAGCCGGTCAGACCAACCGGAATATGCGTCAGTATAAAATAAGTGAATACACCCTCTGGTTCCATATTGTCCACTGCGGTGCTGGGGAAATTGAGGTAGAAGACCCACAACGCCGTTCCGACAAAGGCGAAATAGGCCCAGACCGGTACTGCCACTACGGTCCCAATGATCAATCCGCGCTTGGCTTCCTTGTCCGACTTCATGGCCAGGTAGCGTTGCACTACGGTTTGATCAGAAGCGAAGTACTGAATGAAAAGGAACTGAAAAAGTAGTATGTAGCTCCACATTGTCGTCTCACTCAGGGTAAGAGAGGTGTTGCCCAGGGACAGCTTTCCGTGTTCTGAAGCATCGGCAACCAGTTGACTGAATCCTCCCGGCAGCAATTGGATGATGACCGGAATACAAATCAATCCTCCCACATAAAGAGCGATAGCCTGTAAGACATCGGTATAGATGACCGCCTCCAAACCTCCGGCAATGGTGTAGACGGCTACCAACACTCCCAGGACTACGATAATCGTCGGCATGGACCACCCGCTCATCTGCTGAATCGGTATGCTGGTAATATACAAAATCAAACCGAGTCGGAACATATTGTGCCCCACGTAAGTACAGGCCGAATAAACCCGGGCCCAAGTGCCGAAGCGGTGTTCCAGGTATTCATAGGCCGACCGAAATTTCGAGCGGCGAAAAAAGGGCATAAAAATGAAGTAGGCCAGAAAGACGGGTGCAAAATACAACACCTGTGAAGGAATGTACTCCCAGTTTCCGTCAAAGGTCTTCCCCGGCAAGGCCAGGAAGGTCAAGGAGCTGGCGATGGTGGCCATCATGGACAAACCAACCGCCCAGCCGGGCAGACTGCGATCGGCCAGAAAATAGCCGTCGGCCGACTTCATCTTGCGCGCGCTGTAGGCGCCAATGGCAACCACGATGCCAAGAAAGATGGCCAGGATTACCAGGTCCGGCCAACGCAACAAACTCTCAGCGGTGGCTTCCATTTATTTCCTTAACCCGGTTGTCTCAGAAAATTCGTAGCGAGCGAACGAAGATCGAGTGCTGGTGCGGGTTTCGAGCGGATGCGCGGGTGAAGCTGGGTCGACCTTCGGGGTCATGCCTTGCATTATTGCAGCCATGCAAAAATGCAAGGCTTGACCCCTTCCCTGCGAAATTCCCCGATGCAAGGTTGTTATTCTCGCTATGCTCGTTGAGGTGTCGTCGCATCCGCTCCTCGGTAGACCCCTTCCTCTCAGGGAACCAGTGCCGACATTCCGCAGCGCAGTAGAAGATGGGGGGCTGTCGCTGTCGCTCGGTAGGGGGGCTGTCGCGTTCGCTCGGTAGTGAGACATCCGGGTTAAGCCTCCCTTTCAGTACGGCGTTGATCCAAGATTTCCCTAATCTTGCGTATTTCAGATTCAGGTACGTGAAGAAAATAAAGTACAATTACCGACAGCAGCACAAATATGACAGGCACTACCACCATGGCCAACCTCAGGTTGAACAGCACTTCTGGAGTCTGCACCGAAACTCCCTCCTGGAAACCGGCTATATTCAACGCAATACCGGTGATAAGCGCCGATGCCGCCACCCCCATCTTTTGGGCGAAACCCAGGCTCGAACCAAACAACCCTTCCCGCCGAAGTCCCGTCTTATACTCGTCCAAGTCGCAGATGTCAGCCATGATAGCATAGGGAAAAATTTCAAATGCAGGCAGGGCCCACATCATTAAGAGCTGAAGCACCAAAATGAGTATGGGGTATCCAGGTAGGTAAAAAAACCAGGTCAGTCCGAATCCAACACCGGTTAAAAACAATCCCAGGGCAAAGGCCTTGTGTTTTCCGATCTTCGTTCCCACCCAGGCAACTGGACCTACCGAAAACCATTTGAGCACGGCGAAGGTGGTAGCAGACATCGCGCTCCATAAAGCGCCGGTTTGGATATCCCCACCGAAGACGTAATAAAAAATAACAAAACTGCTCAGTGGAATCCACACCACCAGCCCGATCTCAAAAATCAGGATGCCAAGTGCAAGCAGGAGAAAGTTGCCATTGGAAAAGGTGTATTTAAAGGCATCCCAGACCTTTATCCGATCCTGGGTCTGGACCTCGGCGTTTTCCCGGGTTCTGGTGGCGACGATAAGCACGGTGATGACCCCGAACAGTCCCACCAATAAACCGTAATACTTCGCTCCTTCCACGGAGTTTTCAAAGATGTCGAGTTCCATGAAATAAATGGCCCAGAACGGAAGCAGCATGCCGACGGATGCGAACCAGGCACGGAAGGCCATCACCCGGCTCCGCTCGTTATAGTCCATACTCATCTCCATGCCCAACGCATTGTAGCAAACCAGGAAAACCGTATAGGCGGTATAAAAGATAAAGGAGGTTATCAGCAGGTAGGTCCCTTCCCGCCCCGTAAAGACGTCCGGGATAATGAGCATCGCGGGAAAAACGAATGCGGTCATCAATCCGCCTACCAAAACATAGGGTCGGCGGCGTCCCCAACGCATCCGCGTATTGTCCGATATATGCCCCATCAACACATCGGAGATCCCATCCCACAGCCTCGGCCAAAAAAGAACCGCCCCTACAATAAGGGCGTCCACCCCGAAGATAACCGTGTAGATCACTGTCATCTGCCCGATGCCGTTGGACATGAGCATGTGGGTGGCGCCGCCTACCCCGTAGGCAACCTTTTTCCCAAAAGGCAGAATGATATGATCCTCGTGGGAATCAAAGTTTCCTTTTGGGTTTATTGAAGCGTCGGCCATGATAAAGCTTGAGTTTCAGTCCTTGAATTGTTTATCAGTCCAGTGCACGGACAACCAGGTCGTTAAGCTAATCTGTAAACCGGGATTGAAATCAACATAAAACAATATTTTTGACAATAATATCTATACTTTTGTTATTTAGCCCGAATATCTCACTACCGAGCGAATGCGACAGCTTACCAATCAATATCTCATCCGTGTCAATCCGTGCCCATCCATGGTCAATGACCGTCGGGGTCAAGACGTAAAAAGCTATGCCTTACAGGGTCAGTCGTCTTGTAAAAGTGTATGGAGTACAACGGAATACAGTTTTTAAGACCTGACCCTTTTCTTTCGGAAGGCATCACTTTTCTACGGCATGACCCCGGCTGGCGCCCATACTATATTCCTCTACAAACGCGCTTAACTAAGTGACATTCAGGCTTGACCCCTTCCGAACGAACTCAACCGTGAACCTCAAAAAGTTCCCATCGCCTTCAGCTCCGGATAAAGCTCAATGAACGGCTCCAACGGGGGATCGTAATTGGCCAACGGGGCCGTTTCGCGAACTGCTTTACGAAAAGCCGAAATCGCTTTCTTCGCCTCATCCAGGTTAAATCGATGCACCGGCCAGCAGATGGATACAACCGGGTCAGCCGGAGACGGAGCATCGACCCAGGTAGCCATCGCAACCATTTCTGTATAGGATTCCCTAACATTGAAGGCGATATGATGCTCCCTTGCCAAATCCAGCTCCTGGAGTAACTTTTCCGGGGCATCCTTGCGAATCATATCCGGCCGTTGAGTCAGGAGCAACTTACCAGAGGCGGTCCTCTCAGAGGCAAAAGCGGCAGGAACGATGTCGTCCGAATCAAATCCCACTCGGTGGATGGTCTTAACCGTGTCGAGTGGTACCAACTCACTCCCCTTTAAGCGAGCCAGTACCACCAACTCGCCCAAGGCGGCATTGATCTTATCCAAGACGGGACGGTATTTGTCCTTCAGCGCCAGGTCGGCCCCTCCGGACAACAACTGCGGAAGCCGGTCCGAGGGATAACAAAGCCGGTTTCGTCGCTCGATCAGTCCATAGTGCTCCAGGCTGTCGAGCAACCAGACGGTATTGCTCCGCGGCTGTCCCAGCTGCTTGACCACCGCGGGCACGGCGATGCCATCGGGATGGGAGCAAATGATAAAAAGTACATCGAGCCCCTTAAACAAGGTGGTAGCGAGTTTTCTTTTTTTGGGCGACTTATCCATATACGGCGGGGTTAATGAATAGGTGTTTGCGCCGTTTGGAAAGGAATTTTTCATATCACGATTCTCCTCTTGTCAACTGATTGGCAAGGTCTTCCAAACCGCTGGCCACGAAATCAAATGGATACCCGCCATCCGAATGATCGGGAACATGCTCTGGATCTTCCCCGCCCCACTCTTCCGGACGTGCTACAAAGGCGGTTTTCATGCCTGCCCTGGCGGCTCCCTCCAAATCCAGACTATGGGCCGCCACCATCATCACCTCTCCGTGCTCGAAACCAAGTAACTGACACCCCCTTTGATAGGCCTCAGTATGGAACTTATAACAATCCATCATCTCACAGGAAATCACCGCATCCCACTGGATGCGGTTGCGGCGGGAACAGGCGATCACCAGTGACACGCTTAGAATCGTGAGGGTGGAAATAAAGTAGTTCCGGCGAAGTCTGGCCATCTGCTCCGCCACATCCGGCCAGGCCGGCAGGCGATGCCAGAACAGCGTCATAGCATCGAGCTCGTCATCCGGTGGACAGGAAAGCTCAAATTCCTCGAACACGCGAGGTAGCTGGGAACGGTGCACCCCGTCAATGTTTCCTCCGGGCAGCTCATCGGTCATTTTATCCAGAGTGTTCTGCAACCCCAGGATTCGCCAGCGGTCGGCAAAGTCGGGCCAGGAAACCCTCATCTTCCGGGTAGCGCCCCAATTTTCTAGCTCGCCAATCAGTCCGGTTCGCCAGTCCAGCAGCGTCCCGCCCACATCGAAACAGAGGGTCTTTATGTCTAATGAATTCATTTTTTTCGATCTCATTGCCGGCAGGAACGACGGTCAAGCGGTTAACCAATCCTTAATTCCTGGATTCTCCTGTGCATTCGCCACCCATTAAAGGAATTGCAGCCACATAGACCGGTCAAAATGCTAATTTTGGACCCATAAATTCAACAATAATTTTGTTACTTTTGTCAATTTATTTGTTTTTCTTTACAATCTTTCTTTCCATTTCAACTTTAAGGCCATGATACAAGGAAGAAACAATACCTTCAAAATGAAGATATTAAGGTATACAAACAGGTTCAAAATTGGATGTTTTTTGGTCTTTGTTTTAACGGGAGGACCACATCCATTCATCACCGGGTTACCCGCCGATGACAGGAGCGGGGAAAAAATCCACATCCGCATAGACGTCGCCGAACCGGTGGGACAGATCGAAAGAGACCTGGCCGGGATAATGTCACGTATGGATTGGATAACCGCCGCAAATTCCACTCTGTCCCGACTTGGTTGGGGTGGACGCGTGTGGCATGAGGGCACCTGGCCGACCGAGGGGGAATACAATTGGGATAAACTGGATGAATACGTCGAAGCCTACACATCGAAAGGTTTAAAGCTGATTGTGGCTTTTTCCTACATGCCTCGCTGGTTATGGTCTGATCCCGATGATCCGGAGCTGAACCAAAGCATACCCGGAAGTATCTTCGATTATATGCGGATCGGTAATACATTGCCGCCCGGCAATTACGAGAAATGGGAAGCACTCATCTACCAGACGGTCAGACACCTCAACGTCGATAAAAAGTACGGCGTGATCTTCGAGGGGTGGAACGAACCGAATATTGACTGGTTCTGGAACGGAACCATGGAGCAGTACGTGGAACTCTATGAAAGCACCGCGCGGGCTGTGAAAAGGGCCGATCCCAACTCCATGTTCGGCGGGCCCGCCATAGCGGGCGGGCCTACCATAGCAGGTATTGCCATACCGGGAAAAACGGACGGTTACACCTGGATGGAAGCCTTCATCAAACACTTCGCAAAGAACGATGTTCCATTAGACTTCATTTCGTGGCACTATTACGAGCACTATGCCATTGAAGCTGATCGGGTATCCAGCTTCACCGAACAGGCCGGAATCGTCCGGGAACTCATTGAGAAATACCCAGCCATCGGCGATCCCATTGGAGAACCTGCATTTGTTATAGATGAATGGGGCTACGATTGGAATTACAGGGACAGACAGAGCAAAGAGCTAATTGATTCCCCTTTTCACGCCGCTTGGGTTACCCAGTACCTGTATGATATGGTGAACAGCGGGGTTGATGCAGCCGCCTACACCTCTGGTCTCGGCGATTCTCTGGACGCTCCCAATCCCACCTTTGGAGTGTTTGAGATGTTCAATCGCCTGGGCAGCGTCCGGCTCAAGACCAATATCAAAAACCGGCACTCCGAGGTCGGAGTACTGGCATCGATCGTAGATGGAAACCTATCCATCCTGGTCTGGGGTTATCCGGGAAGGCCGGATGAGATTGAAACCGGGATCCACAGGATTTGTATCACCCTGGATAACCTGCCAGCAGGGACCTACAAGCAAACACGCTATCTAGCTAACCATACTCGCACGGACACCGGTCTGAAAATCGTCGAAGATAAAAGGCTGCAATGCGCAGCCAATGCAGAGCTGGAATTCGAGCTCGAGACATACGATGTGACCCTGTTAGAGCTTACGGCAGATAAGGCTTTAGATAGATGAAAGGTGATAGAGATTTTATTTCCCCGTCGTCTCATCACCGGTTCTAGTGTGGTGTAACAGAAATTCCTTATACACATACCGCAGCGATTTATCGGCCTTATCAAGGCGGCGTAGGTCGCTTGGGCTTTTGGCCCTGGCGACCTGCGCTAACGCTGATCGGTCGAAAAAGCGCGCGGCCCGTAGGGCGAGGTGGCATGAACCCCCTGGCTGTGTTCGCTTTTCGCACAAGGGCCTTCAGGCCCGTGCTGCGAAAAGCAGCCTTGCCAGGCCATTCATGGCACGCTCGTATGTGCCAAGTTATTTCTGTTACACCACACTAGCCCGCATATTGCATGTACCGAGCGAAGGCGACACCCTGCCAATTCGTAGCGAACGAACGAATGCCGAGTGCTGGTGCGGGTTTTGCTTTGGGTAATTTCGGCTACTGTTCGTTACCGGGTAGGATCGTTGGATCGAACCGCCAGGATCAGGGCATGCTCTTCACCTTCCTTCCCGCCACTGAAAAAACCAACTTGGGTGCCTGCAGCGAAATAGAAGGCGTCTCCCGTTTGGCACGGATGGCGCATGCCATTGCCCCACTTGTCGACACCGGCCACCATGTGGCCGTACCCGCGGAGAACATAATAAATCTCCTCCTCCGTCTCATGCCGGTGTGGGATATTCGTTCCAGTGGGCGAGAAATCCATTATGAACAGGCTGACTATCTGGTAGGCGGCCGCGAGCCGATCTCGTTCACTCTCGGTTGTACCCATCAGCAATTGATATTTGGTCGTCGGACCATGGACACCGAGAACCTGAAGCTTCACATCGTCTGTATTGGCTATCTGCAAGGTTTCGGTAGGCTCTACCTTTGTTTCGTCGGGTATGGAATATCCCATGACCAATAATCGTATCGGCAATTCGGAGTCATTGATCACCCCATGCCCCACTCCAATGGGAAGATAGATAAAATCGTTTTTCCTAATGCGAACCTTTTCCTCTCCGTAAATCAGCTTCCCCTCTCCTTCGAGAATGAAGTAGATCTGCTCTTCGGAAGGATAGCTCACCACTGAGCTACGCCCTCCCCCCTCTACGAGAAGTTCGCCAAAACGAACCACGCCATTGAGCAAATCGGCCTGCTTGTCTCCTTGTCCAAATATTGGCTTGTAGAAAGCCGTTTTAGCTCCGCGAGTCAGGTCGTCTGGCTTTTCCCAGACCGTGGGCACATGGCGAAGAAGAAAAAGTTGCTCCTGCTCCGAGGCGAAGAAAACGGTCGGAACCACAACGATGAGCAGCGAGACGATAAGCGCGCGCCTGAAGACGGTGTATCGGGAGTTCATATATAGATTAGCTGATATTGATAGTTCGGTTTCTAAATTAACGCATCCAAGGAACTGGATAGTATTCAAGAAATCACTTCCACATCTCCCGACCGGTATTTATCGAGAATTTCAGGGATAACCTCGATGCCGAGTCCTGGGCCCGTCGGGACCTCAATCATTCCATCTTCTTTGTCCACTTCGATTCGTTTTTCGGTCAGCTCCCAGGCCGGACTTTCGTGAGGCAGATGGAGCTCGAATAAGACCGGTGGAGGGTTGACAAAACGCTCCGAGTGCTGGGGGATACAAGCCGTCCAATGCATCGTAGCAGCGATGCGAATCGGTGACCCCCAGGTGTGCGGCATCACACGCGTCCAATTCAACCACGCGGCGTAGTTGACCTTCCGCGCACCGGTGAACCCAGCCGTGCTGATGTCGGGTTGCACAATGTCGACGGTGTTGCGGTTGATATAATTCTTGATGACGAAGTCAATGGGCAGGCCCTCCCCGCTGGCCAGAGGAATACGTAGAGAGTTCTTCAGCCTCGCGTATCCTTCCAGATCATATTTTTCAATCGGCTCTTCCCAGAACTCCAAATTCAATGCTTCCAATTGCCGCCCCAGTCCTACAGCAGTCCCGTCGTCGTATATTCCCGGCGTGCCGGAGTCGATCCCGAGCTTGATACGGGGTCCGATCGCCTCACGGACCGCGGCGATAATCTCCACATCCGTCTCGGGGCCATAGCCGGTTTTCATCTTGGTTGCGCGGTAGCCCATTTCGTGGGTCCAGTAGCGCGCCTCTTCGGCAAAACCGGCTGCCGAATCCGCCCAGTCTTTCCGGTATCCGGCCGACGCATACGGCATAACCCGTGTGCGGTACTGCTTTCCAAATAGCGAGCTGATCGGTTTACCGAGGGCCTTTCCGATAATGTCCCATAAAGCGATATCCAGGCCTCCCGGTTCGGAAACACTCCGGCCATGACCTCCCAAAGCTTCGTATATCGCTTCCGCTTCGAAAGGTGAACGGCCAATGACCAATTCCGGCGAACTGCGCAATAAATCACCGCCCCAGGAATTGTCCGCCCAAGAGCCATCTCCCCAGCCGGTAATGCCCTGGTCGGTCTCCACTTCGATCACAATGGTGCCAATCGCTTTCATTCCAAAGGGCTTCTCACTGCAACAATACCCCATGGGAACCTCCAGTTTCTGCACGATCCGGTGGACCTTTATTTTGGTGATTTTGATCCGCGGTAGAGACATTCCCGCCGCCGACAGGCTATTCACCAAAGGAGTACAAGGCGCCAGGGCCAATCCGGCCGCACCCAGGCTCACTCTGCGTAACCATTCTCTTCGACCAATCATGACTTGCCTTCCTTCTCTGTTTCTTTGCCTCGTTATTGGCTCGCTGCAAGGGCGCGCCAACACAATGAGAAGTCATAACAATAGTTTTGTTAATTATGTCAATTTATTTGTTTTTCCTTGGCAAAATCGGGCCATTTAATCAGCTTCATCAGGATGATAGCCCGCATATCTTACTACCGAGCGAACGCGACAGCCCCCCAATCTTCTACTGCGCTCCGGAATATCGGAACCGGTGCGGGCTTGGGTAACCGCGGAGGAAGGGGTCAAACCTTAAATCTCGCATTGGCATGCAAGATTGCAAGGAATGACCCCGACGGGGTTCGATCTTCGTTTGCTCGCTACGAATTTGGCGGGGTGTCGGCCTGCGGCCTCGGTAGTGAGAAATGCGGACGAGAAAATCGGGAGAGAGATACGTCCTGTAGCTCTAACCTGCCTTGGGGATATTCACTAATTGCCCTGAAGAGCGGTCTGTTA
Organism: Opitutales bacterium; assembly: GCA_965250065.1. Taxonomy (GTDB): domain Bacteria; phylum Verrucomicrobiota; class Verrucomicrobiia; order Opitutales; family UBA2995; genus JAABVD01. The sequence continues at coordinate 1,577,618 of OZ252288.1, read as the reverse complement.
ATGCTGGCTGTAGCCGGAAGTCTGCTCCCCGGTGTATCCGACTTATCTGCGAAGGAAAGAAGCGATGCAACCATTCGGCTACACATTGATGTGGCGGAACCGACCGGCCAGATTGGCAAACACCTATCCGGGCAACACGACTGGCGCCTGGACTGGTTAAACGCCCTGGACTCTCCCATAGCCCGCCGATGTTGCGGATACATGTGGTCCGACGGCGCCTGGCCGGCGGAAGGAGAATACAATTGGAGCAAACTCGATGAAAAAGTGGAGGCCTACGTTGCCCAGGGTAGGAAGCTGATACTACCCTTCTCCTACGTGCCACGTTGGCTTTGGTCCGATCCCGACGACCCGGCGCTGAACGAACGCACCGTCCCGGGCCAATTCGAGTTTTTCGATCATATCCGGATCGGCAATACATTGCCGCCCAGCAACTATGAAAAATGGGAAGAACTGATCTACCAGACGGTCAAACACCTGAATGTCGATAAACAATACGGAGTAATCTTCGAGGCCTGGAACGAGCCCAATGCCAACTGGTTCTGGAGAGGCGCCATGGAGGAGAGCTTCGAACTCTACAAACACACGGCGCGAGCCGTAAAACGGGCCGACCCGAATACCATGATTGGCGGCCCCACCCTGGCGGGCGGACCGACCCATCGCAAACACTCCTCGTCAGGCCAAGCCTCCGGGTACCAATGGATGGAAGCCTTCATAAAATACTGCGCGGAAAACGATGTCCCGGTAGACTTTATTTCCTGGCACTATTCGCGGAAACTCAAATCCCGTTTGGGTTCAGGACGAACCCACTCATCGCATTTATTGGGGCGAACTGCATGGTCACTCCGGTTTTGCGGAAGGACAAGGCACACCTGACGCATTCATGCGATTCGGTCGAGACGACGCACGCCTCGATTTCCTTTCGCACACCGAACACGATATCTGGATGGACGATTTCGAATGGCAGACCCTCATCAAAAACGTTAAGAAATTTAACGAAGAAGGCCGATTCATCACCTACCTGGGTTTCGAATGGACAACGCAGCGATTTTATGGAGGTCACCATAGCATTCTGTATCGCACACCTGATAACCGTCGCCGTGTTAATATACAAAGGGCACCTTTACTCTCCGATCTGTTTTTTACCCTGCGTCAGGAAAATGATCCCAACGACGTGCTGAGTATACCACATGCCCACCAACCGGGAGATTGGCGACACTCCGATCCGCTGCTGGAAAACCTGGTCGAAATTATGTCCATGCACGGTACTTACGAATGGTTTGGACAGGCCTATCTCGACCACGGCCACGAAGTGGGTTTTATCGCCGCTTCCGATGACTCATCCCGGATATGCTACTCCTCTAAGAAGAGGCCTGGCTCAGGTAGGTGGATTGGCGGCTGTACTGGCTCCGGAAAAAACCACCGATGCCATTTTCGACGCGATGAAGAAGCGGGCCACCTATGCCACTACCGGAGCCCGCATCTTGTTGGACTTTACTCTTAACGGAACAGCCATGGGTCAGCGGGCAGCCTATTCCAAGGAGCTCCGCATTAAAGCCTTTGTGCACGGAGATGATGCGATCCATAATATTTCGCTCATTAAAAATGGTGAAATCATCGAATCCAGAGATCTGATCAGCTCGAAAAACCCCAAAGACTCTACCTACCTTATTTCGTTTCATTCCGAAATCGAACCCCAGAACAGGGACGCCTCCCGCGGTTGGCGCAATTGGACAGGCACGCTAGAAGTAACTGGAGGAAAACTGAAATCTGTCGACGGCCGGGCCATCCAGAACCGGTTGCATGAACACCTGACAATCGATCAATCATCCAACACTGCGGACTTTTCATTCATCACCCGTGGCGAGTCAACTTTCCTCAGTCTCCAGATTTCCAATACATCGAACCGGACAAAAATCCGATTCCACCTGAAGAAAGACACAGAATGTCAGACCACCCCCACCAGCTATCGACAGCCCGCCCAAATTCCAGCCCAGAACTTGACCCTGGAACTTTCCCAACTCAACGAAGGCGGCAAGGCGGTGGCTAAGATAAAAGTGGATGATTTTTATACCGACACCATAACCTTACAACGTGTGGTATCGGATCAACCCCGCAAGTACCAGTTCGAGTACATTGATTCCAGCAATCCTAACCCGGACGATTATTATTACCTGCGAGTTACCCAGACTAACGGTCACCAGGCCTGGTCCAGCCCGATCTGGGTTGGAGGCCATCCTCACCAATGATACCACATCTGGGGGGAGCCAAAATATATTCGTGACTGGTGTATCTAAAGATGTCCAAGGTCGGGAATATTCCGAGGCCTTGGCCGACACGAAGCGAACAACAGTTGCTCCAACCTATCTCCGCCGAGCTTCCAACTCCTCTCTTTCCAATTGGTAATACTTGGCCGAGTCGAAATCCTTTAAGCTCACGTAGTATTCAACCAACTGCGCGTATGCATTATCCCGATACGATTGGGCTTCCAGGAATAATTTATCAAATTCGCGAACTGTATCTGCTTTGCCAGCCGCAATGAGTTTCGGATCGACAAGCTGTCTTAGATGAAAGGCACCGGGATCCAAGGTGAACGTCTTGATTAATTGATTTTCTGCGGCATCCAGTTTTTCGGCTTGGAACAACACATAGCCATAACCGAATTGTAAGGTAGGGTCGTCGGGTATTTCCTTTGTTAATCTTTTGCTGATAGCTTCAGCTTCATCGTAGTGCTTGAGGTGAGCTAATGCAGATGCAAGGTCCACCTGGGTTTGTACATAATGGGGGCTCAGTTCTATCGCTCGCCGGAAATGCGGTACCGACTCCTCGACTCTGCCAGACCGAAAATAGATATAGGCAAGCTGCATAAAAGCATCATGGCTGGAAGGGAGTATCTTGTGCACAATCTGCAGATGCTTCAATGCCTCATCATGTTGATTCATTGAATAGTAAAATTCACCGATAAGTTGGTGAAGATTAGGATCATCGGGTCGCTTCTCGAGGGCGGCTTTAAAGTTTTGAAGCGTTCGGTCCCCATTATCTTTCCCAATATCGGAATTGTGCTGCATAAGCTCCTTTTTAAGGTCTTGCATGCGCTGGGCATGATCCTTCTGTCCGGTAAATGGAGGCCTGTCTATCAACGGAATAATTCCATTGAGCTGCTTAATTTTACCCCAGCTATTCCATGCGAGTTGTTCTGCACAGGCTTGAATATTAGGTGGAATCGTTTCTTCGGTTTCGGAGAGGTCCGGAACCACAGCCGGAAGTTTGTGAAAAATGGCTTTGGCCAGCTTGTAGTTGCCTTCAAAAGTTAAGTGAACGTGTTCGAAGAATTCATCATATCCAGCCATGGAATGAGTGGATTCGGAAGTGCCACCAAAAAGTTGCTCCGCATCGACTAATTGAACGCCTTCATCCGAAAAACTTTGAACCGTTTCTCTTATCTTTTCATTCAGCGTGCTATCCGTTCGGAAACGAAGTGCATCCAAATCGCGAGCTTTTATGTATGCCTCGCGTGCTTGTTTTACTTGCCCGAGATTTTCGTAACAAAGGGCCTTTTCATAAGTGAGAAGAGCGTGCTCCTTGTCCAACAACTCGAATTCCTCAATCAATGCCAGTGCTTCAGAATAGTTGTGTTGGGCAATCTCTTTTTGAACCTCTTCAAAGGTACTAGTCCAGTTCTGAAGATCCGTATCGGAAAGGCTATTGGAGTGGCTTGAAGCGAACGGTAAAGAATCCTGGATATTGGTTGCCACGGTACTCACCATCACCCGAGCTCCGGCTTTATTTCCCACTTCGATAATGTCCCTTAAATTGGACTGTAAATGAGAATAGACATTATTGAGACGCACATCGGAAGCAGGCACTACTTTGTCCACATAGATATCCATACCCGTCCATTGTTTTGGAGCGGAAGTATCATTCACAAACGTCCCGATAATTTCAGACAACCATTGACCGGTCCTAGTCGTCTTTGCCCAAACGCTGAGCCGTATTATGGACAGGTTCGGTTGGAAGCCCTTAATGACAGATCCCGGGCCATAAGGTCCCACCACTTCATTGTTACCCATGTAAACAATGAAAAGGTCGGGATCCAATTCAGCACATTCTCGCGCGATGGGTAGAACCACATGCGAGTTAATGGCGGTCATGGCCACATTGTAGACTTCAAATTCCTGCTCCGGGTAAGCGTTGTCCAATAGGACCTCCAAAACGCGAGAAAAGCTATAGGCAGAATAAGGAACACCCAGAGCCGCAGAACCTCCGAGAACAAAAATGCGTTTGGTATTCGGCGGCTTCTTGCGGACAACGCTGATGGCTTCCGGAATCCGTGCGATTTTGGGATCAAAAAACCGCCACATGTATTTTGAATTGGTTCCCAAGCTGCCATTTTCCTGTTCCAGAAATAAAGTGGTAGGATGGCCATACCCAATAAATCGCAGGCTGGTTTCAAGTAGGATGAAGAAAATAAGCGGCGCGCCAACAATAAGCCCGAACCGAAAAATCCAAACTTTCGTTTTCGATAAGGGTTTCATCGTATCAATGGAATGGCACGCCTCCTTGTGGCTCAATTCATTTTTCGGGCTAAGATTCTTTATCTGCAAGAGAAGATAACTCGTCAAAAGCACTGGAGTCGATAAACGGCCAGAGATAGGACAGCCGAAAGGATTCATACCCGAATGGTCCTCAATTAAGCGTAGTTCAAATTAATTATCGAAACATCGCCGACGCCGGGGTCATTGCTTGTAATCTTGCATGAAATGTGAGATTTAAGCTGTGACCCCCTGGAACGGAAGCGGCCCGTAGATTTGCCCTAAAACTATCTTAATTAAGGACCATTCGGGTCATACGCTACCAAGTCGTAGACAACTCAATTGAAACGACTTTTTTTAACCACTGATAGCTTAGAGCAGCAAAGTCGCAACCAAAGTTTAACTCGTCCACTGATTAGTACGAAGGACCACGAATGTATTTCGATATTCACAGCCAATCTCCTGATCGGCATAGCGGTAGTCTTCGGCGGAACTGGACCGCTAACCAAACTTAAGCGCAATATTAGCGTACATAAGCGGTACCCGGCTTAGCCGGTTTTAATATCACACGTATTTTTTTCTTACCGCTTAAGTACGCTTATTTTCGCCTATAAAAAGTTCTGGAATAAAGGCAGCGGGATAAAAAGGTTGTTTTAAAAACAAGATTCTAACGGACAGTAGCACTGATGAACACTGATGGTTTTTGAAATGTGAGTTCTCTTGTCAGACCTAGTCTGAGGTAAATGTGGAGGATAAAGGTGAACAGATTCGGCGCGGCGAAGTACGTCGGCATTTTGTCTATAAAATTTCCACCAACTCCGGGATTACCGGATACCGTTTCGGCTGAGGTCATTTGATCGCTTGACCATTTTATACATAAACTTGCACCAAATTTTCATGACTAGGCCACCTTAATTTTGTATAATCAACAGCGTCCAGTAAATTAGAACCTAGATCTATCTCCTATACCTTCTCCTATACTTTTGAGCACAAAACGGCTCGCTGCAACATTCCTAGTCAACAATCAAACTGATTCCATCATGAACAATACTACAAATGAACAGTTAGGGACGATTCAACCTGACATATTTGCACTCGGAAGTCCTAAAAATAACAACTGGTTTAAAACGCTTGCGGTCCTGCTAACCCTTGGGATTGCCGGCCACCTTCACCCATTGGCTGCTCAGGATTCTGAAGACGAAGACGAAGAAATTTTCGAACTGTCTCCATTCACCGTTCAGGAAGACGAGGCTATAGGTTATCAGGCACTGTCAACCTTGGCTGGAACTCGTATCAAGACTGATCTTCGTGATGTAGGAGCCGCCATCTCAGTTATCACTGAAGAATTTCTGGAAGATACCGGAGCAACAGATGCCGCAACCCTACTCTCTTACGGTCTGAACACAGAGGTAAGTGGTGAGCAGGGAAACTTTGCCGGACCCGCGTTCCAAGGGTCCGCAGGGGTCCCCGCAATAAATCCTAGTACGGATCCGCAACGCGCTAACCCGCAAAACAACGCACAAAGGATTCGTGGGCTTGGTGCTGCTTCGATAACCCGGGGATACTTCCTGACCGATATACCTTTCGATTCTTATAACACCACCCGAATAACCATCAATCGTGGACCGAATTCGCTGCTATTTGGTGTCGGAAGTCCTGGAGGAATCATTAATAACAGTATTAAGCAGGCCACTTTGGGTGATACATTTGGTGAGATCGGAATCCGATTTGGAGAGAATGGCACCCATCGACAAACCCTCGATTATAACTACGTTTTAATAGAAGACTTTCTGGCTGTAAGAATCGCTGCGATGAATGAGGATCTGAAGTTCCATCAAAAACCCGCTTATGAGGAAGATGAGAGGATCCATCTCGCAGCTCAATTGAAACTTTTTACGAACGACGATTCAGATATTTTCGGTAATACGATCATAAGAATGAATTACGAGGATGGCTCAATCGAAGGCACCCCCGTCAATGTGATACCACCAAGAGATGGGTACGGCGGTTGGTTCGCACCACAAGTTGACCGAAGCATTGAATCTATCACCGGTGTAACGCTTCCAGGATACATTGATAACTCGAACGATAGCAGGGGTTTGTTTTCTCCCAAAACCATCATCAACACGCTTCCGGGTGGACCGGCCGGTTTTAACGGATTTCCGAATCAACAATCAGCCTGGGCGCTCAATGGACTTGTTTTTAATGACGTGAACTCGGGCGTTCCTTCAGTGGGCTTGCCCGGCCGACCTGAAGCAGTTGGAACACAAGGACTTGTGAACTGGCAAAGAACGCCCGCCCGGGCGCAAAGGACTCGGTTTGAGACGCTGGCAACAACTACCATCTATAGACCTCCTTGGACACCAGGATTCACTCAGCCTGTGATTATGGACACAAATGTGCTTGATAACAGGAAGCTCCTTCTCGAAGGCAACACGGAATTTGCCTCCCATGATTGGGACGTCACCAATATTGCTTTCGAACAGTCGCTATTTAACGGCAAAGGAGGTATTGAGCTGGTGTATGACGATCAAAATTACAATACTACTGAACTCTTTCCTTGGGATGAGGAAGTTCGGATCGATGTTTCTTCGCACCTTGCGAACGACCAACCAAACCCCAATGTGGGTAGGGCGTTTTTCTATGGTTTCGCCATAGATCAACCAATAAGGATCAAAAGCAGAGAGACTTACCGTGCCACCGCGTTCTATGAATTCGATTTCACAGATGAAGACGGTTTGACCGGTTGGTTGGGCAGGCACGTGCTAACCGGTTTGTGGAACGAGCAAACCATCGACAACCTCAGCAAGAATCATCGCTTGGTTTGGGAGGATGTAGATGCTCATGTTCCCGTGGAGGATATTTTCGGAGATCCCAATGGAGGCGGTCGAAACCGTCCAATTTTGTTCGCTTACGTTACGGATTCGTTGCTTGGCTCGGAGGTCCAATCCGCGAGCGATATGAGATTCACTCAACACATCAACGCTCGTCTACCTAAAGCAGGGGAAATCTACACTTTGTCCTGGCTTGATTTTCCGAATCCTGTATTAAATCCTGCAGGAGTTCCCGCTGGATCTACACTTGCAACGTATGTACCAGGCACGGGAGATCCCTCGTTTTATAATCAATTCAGAGTTAGAGACAAATTTGTTTCTGCCACTAGAAGGGAACAAGTCATAACATCTGAAGCGCTGGCTTGGCAGAGCAAATGGTGGAATGACAATATCGTCGGATTAATCGGGTGGAGAACGGATGAATCTGTAAATACCGGACAAGCCAATGTTGGCGGCCGACTACCGGATGGAAATGCGGATCCCGGGCAAACTCAATTAGCGTCCGTATCCGACCCGGTAATAAAAGGAAGTACCCGAACCAATAGCTTGGTGGTTCACATACCTGATGAGCTCATAGATTTTGGCAGTACCAATGTCAGCTTTCACTGGAATGAATCGGAAAATTTTTCACCTGAAGCCACCCGGCGCAATATTCGCGGACAAATAGTCTCCAGCCCAGCGGGTGCTACGGAAGACTACGGTATAGGATTCGAGTTCAAAGATGGCGCTATTTCCCTGCGAATCAGCAAGTACGAAATGTCTAGTGACTGGGCCGACGCCGGTTTGAACGGAGCCGCGAATAATCTTTTTGCTAATATAGGCGCCCGTCGCTGGGGAATTGAAGAAGAATCTGGGAATCCATTCGAAGAGGTTATTGCCCGGGCGACTGACGAGCGTTTTCCAGATGCAGGCACTTTCAATTCGTATGCGGAGGTTCAGCAAGCTATAAGAAGCTTCCTGCCGCGAGAAACTGAAGCGCTCATTAATGCTCGTTTCGAGCCACCGCTTCCACAAACAGGTGCTACCTTCCTTACCGATCCAATCGTTGGTTTGACTACAACCCGGTCTTTGGTTTCTGAGGGATACGAAGCTGAATTGGTCGGTAATCCTTCAAGGGGTTGGCGCCTATCGCTCAATGTGGGGCAACAGGAAACCGTGACCTCTAAGACAGCGCCGGTATTGGCTGAGGTCGCCGTTGAGGCGCGTGAGGGTATGATAAGAGAAGGCATCTGGGGACTGCAAATTGATCCGGGTAATAACACTAACCCGACCTTTGGTTCTAGTTTAAATGGCGGCACGTTTATACCGCTCGCTACTGAGCAGGCAAAAGATGGTACCATTTCCCTGGAACAACGGGAATGGCGCGCTAACTTCGCCACCAACTACGACTTTTTGGAAGGAGCGTTAAAGGGTTTCGGTCTGGGCGGCGCTTGGCGCTACCAGTCGAAGGCAGCGGTCGGTTACGAAAAGTATCTAAACGAAGATGACCTCGTGCTTCCCCTTCTGGATCGGCCGTTCTTTGGTCCCGATAACACGAATATCGACCTGTGGGCGAGTTATACCCGGAAACTCAACGACAAGATTAACTGGAAAATTCAACTAAACGTACGAAATGCCTTTGGAGACACCGACTATATCCCAGTGGTTATCAATCCAGATGGAAGAACCGCTGTTGTTCGCAATCCGAATCCAACGGATTTTTACATCACCAATACTTTTAAGTTCTAAGGATTACGTTTAGTTACGTTATCATTTCGCCGGTCTACCCGCTATGGGTAGGCCGGTTTTTTTGGAGGAAGAAGATATTCATGTGGGAGGTCATCACTGATGACCGCTGAAAATAAATCGTATCCATAGACCTAATACCATGGATATTTGTAAGATACTTTAAAAACTGTAGAAGGGGCTTTACGCCCCGATTGCTTCGAGGTCGTAAAACAAAATCGAGGAGTTTTCTTATTATTTATGGCTTACTCAGGTAGGGCGGTTTCGGCCGTAGTCCTCCGATTGCTTGACCATTTTATACACAATTATGAACCAAATTTGCATGACCAGACCACCTTAACCCAAGTTCGACAGTTAAGCAGACCCTTTTGTTGATTATCAACGAGTTAGGCACGAAATCAAGTGAAAGTCTGCACTACATTTTCGATTATTTTTGGTCGAGTGGGCACTTTGAGATTCATTCGACTGAGTAGTTCACTACAGAGTTTATCGGGTTTTCCTACCAGTCGCAGGCGGACTTCAGGAGCGTTTTTTACCGGTAATACCACGTCCATGGATCGCAGCTGCTCTAATTCATGAAGCACTTGTCTGGCACAGTTACCCAGGCCCCTTGAACTCAGCCAGCTTTCCAAGGTGCGCCACATCACTAAGGCCAGGAAACAGACCAGGATGTGTGCCTGCACCCGATCTTCTTTTTGGTGAAAAACCGGGCGCAATCCCAAGTCGCTTTTGGCGCAACGAAACGCCTCTTCGGCCCGGGTCAGTTGTATGTACCAATGCCAGAGCGATTGCGGGTTTTTCTCCTCACAGTTGGTGCGCAACAGGTAAGCCCCTTGAGAGAGTTGAGCCCATTGAAGCTTCTGGCAGGATTCCTCAATGCCCAGACCACAGGCCTGTCCCCGACTATTTAGATGCACTTTCACTTTAAAGAGTTTTTCGGCCAGAGTGTTGCGGCCCAGCCAGCGGCCGATTCGGCGTTGTATTGTATCGGGTTTTTGAGGACGTTTAGCCAATCCGGCATCGATTTGATCGAGCTTGTCTCGCAAACGATCCCTCTGGCGCTGCAACATGGCCGCTTCTTTTTGATGCCGCTCATGACTGCGGCACAGCACATATTTCTCCCGCCCCTGGCCATCCGGGTGGTCGACAAGTTTAACTTCCACTCCGCTCTCCACCTGACTCCAGTCGTCTTTATCGAGCAGCTCTCGTTCAAAGTGTTTCAACTCAGCTTTCGGGGTTCCCACGATATACAGAGCCTTTCTTCCGCGCAGGTAATCGAGATTGTCCTCGCTGACCATCCCCCGATCCAGAACCCAGATCCGATCGGCCACCCCATAGTGTTTTTCCATCAACTCAACGATCTGTTTGACCGTCGTGACATCGGCCCGGTTGCCCTCAAACACTTCATAGGCCAAAGGGAGTCCTTCCGGGGTCACCACTAATCCAATACACACCTGTTTGCAGTCCGGACGTTTGTCCCGGCTGTAACCATGCCGGGCCTGAGGGTTACGCGCGCATCGGCCTTCAAAATAGGTGCTGGTAATGTCATACAAAAGAAACTCAAAACGGTTGCCAAACCAACTGTAGTAGCGCTCTTTGAGGTGGGTAAACAATGCCTCTTTCAAGGGCAGCAACCGATCCAGCCCCCGGTACAAACGATTGTCGTAAATGCGCTCAACCTCCACCCCGGTAAGGTCCTCAAGAGCGGTGGAGGCATACCAGCGTTCAGCCAAAGCCAACTCAGAAGACGGTTGGCAAAAACACCCCACCGCCAAGATGGCAATTACCTGATCCCAACTGACCGATTCACGTCCGGGCTCAAGGTGGTCTTCAAAAAAGCGGTGCAACCCCAACCTTCGCCAAAGAGCCAGGGCCACATATACTTTGCCAAACTCCCGCAACCGCTCCACCCGCAGTCCATTCAAATCCACCTGCGCCCATAATGGTTTGTGAGGCCGAGCTGACCACTGCTCAAACAGATCCATCTGCTCAGAGCCTTCATCAACCCTACCATCCAAAAGTCTGCCAAGGTCTTCCCAGCCCAACCGATCCTCTTTGTCCAAGCCTGGCTCCTTACCCAGGTAGGCCACGGTGCGGTGGCGCGGACCCTTCGCGGTGCGCACCGATTCTACCAGGGTCCAGTAATCATAGTCCTCCCCATTCTTTCGGCGGCGATGTCGGCGCAAAAACATTGACCATGACTATGGATCATTCTGCAAAGCCTGACAAGAGACTGGTCTGCACTACATTGCCTTTCAAAAACTCAATCCCTGTAAACATCACCCTTCCAGACCGGCAAGACCTCTGATTTTTATGCAATTCGACTGTTAACTGTCGAACTTGGGTTAATTTTGTATACTCAATTGAAACCCGAAGCAAAAAACCGCTGATAGCAGGTTAACACTGATTCATATTTCAAATCCAAGTACTGTTATGAAGCATGTTGTGATTTATTCTGTTCTAATAAGCCTGTTATCCATGGGGATCGTTCAGGCCCAGGATTTTATTCACCTGCCGGAGGACCACCGGGTAAAGCTATTGGAGAAACCCCAGAGGGGAGTGAGCGTGGTCCTTGATACCGACACCTATAACGAGATCGACGATCAATTTGCCTTGGTCTACGCTCTTTTGTCTCCGGAAAGCTTCAAGTTGGAAGCCATCTATGCAGCACCTTTTGTGAATCACCGCTCCGACAATCCTTCGCAAGGAATGGAGAGAAGCTACGAGGAGATGCTTCGGATTCTCAATAAGATGAATCGTAAGGCAAATGGCTTTGCTTACAAGGGTTCCAGAAACTACGTCTCCAGTGATCTGAAACCGGAACGGAGTGATGCGACGGACGACATGATTCAAAGAGCCTTAAAACACTCCCCCGATGATCCTCTTTATGTGGTCGCCGTGGGTGCCATCACAAATGTCGGTAATGCCATTCTCTTGGAGCCTAAAATCACCCGGAACATCGTGGTCGTTTGGGTTGGCGGTCATGCTTTCTGGTGGCCCCATACCCGGGAGTTTAATATGCGTCAGGATAAGGCCGCAGCCAATGTCGTTTTGGACAGTGGCGTGGCTTTCGTTCAGTTTCCCGCCTGGAGAGTCGTGAGCGAGCATAGAACAACGGTGCCTGAAATGGAGTATTACTTAAGAGGGCATAATGAAATCTCTGATTATCTGGTTGATATATTTGTCGAATACCAGAAGGACGACTTCGCATGGTCCAAGGTGTTGTGGGAGATGACCACAGTGGCTTATCTCGTCGACAACCGCTGGACACCTTCCCAGCTTGCGCATGCTCCGAGGATTACTGAGCAAGACTCCTATTATGAGAACAACAGTCGGCATCTCATTCGAAGAGTTTATCGAATCGACCGTGATGCTATCTTCAAAGACTTTTTCCAGAAGGTTCAGGCCTACGACAAATAAGCCTTACTTTCTTTAAACGAAAGCGGACAAACGCTACCAAGTCGTAGACGACACCCCGCCAAAGACTAACGTAATGACCAGAATATTTTATACGATTATAGCTGTCATAGCCCTTGAAACTTCACTTGCGGAACAAGCACTTCCGGAGTTCGAGCTTAGGGAAGAATGGGAGGCGAAGATCGAGGCGATCGCACCGGAGCGACCCTTGGCCGAGCCCAAGAAAAAGCGGCTGGCGCTGGTTTTCAATTTGATCACCGGCTACAATCACTGGAGTACGCCGCACATGTCGGAAGTCGCGAGAATCATGGGGGAGAAGAGCGGCGCCTACGACGTGGTCGTGAGTGACGATATCGCTCATTTCGAGAAGGAGAATATTTGGAAATTCGATGCGATTGTCTTGATCAATAACTGTTCTAAGAATCCGGGGAGAAACCTCTTCTACGATAAGCTCGGAGATAGGGAGAAGGCAAACGAACTTGAGGCGAATCTGATTGATCACGTTGCAAAAGGGAACGGTCTGGTTGGCTTTCACGGAGCGATACTGATGCAGAATAAATCCGAGGCATTCAGCGAGACCATGGGCGGCTCGTTCCATTATCACCCGAGACAGACGAGAGTCGTTGGCAAGGTGCTGGAGAAGGACCACCCGATTTCGAGCGCCTTCAAGGGCGAGGATCTTGTGCATATCGACGAACCGTACCGTTTCAATGGAGCGTATTCAAAATTCAACTTCCACCCGTTGCTGGAAATGGAACTTCCAGATTTTACGCCGGAAGAACAAGCAAAGCTGTTTAGCCGCTCGGAGAAGAATATTGCTCGGTATCTCTCGTGGATCAAACCGCATGGAGAAGGGCGTGTTTTTTACTGCAGCCCATCGCATAACGCCCAGAGTTTTGAGAATCCAAAGTTGCTTCAATTCATGCTAAACGGGATTCAGTACGCCCTGGGAGATCTGGAGTGCGACGATTCAGTCTTAGGACAATAACGAAAATATAAATACAATAGACTAGTGATATGAGAAATATATTTACAATTATTCCAGTATCAGTCCTGGCGTTGCTCATGGCGGCTTGTACCGGCAATAAAAATACAAAGGATATTCGTGAGGATGAAAAACCTAATGTGCTATTCATCGCTGTAGACGACCTGAATGATTGGATCGGTGTCTTGGGCGGACATCCACAAGCGAAGACGCCCAATATGGACCGTTTGGCCAGTCGTGGAGTGATCTTTAGCAACGCCCATTGTCAGTCACCGGTGTGCAATCCGTCACGCGCCAGCCTGATGACCTCGCTCTATCCCAGTACTTCGGGCATCTATTTTTTGAGTCCGGATGTCAAAGAATCGCCGGTGGCCAGCAAGAGCATTGTGATACCCAGACGATTTGAGAAAGAAGGTTATAATGTATTTGCTGCAGGGAAGTTGTTTCACAATGCGAGAGGGATCAACGAATATCATGTGCCTAATTACGCTGGCCAATTTGGAGGGTTTGGTCCCATGCCTAAAGAGAAAATCAGTGATTTTCCAGGCCATCCGCTGTGGGATTGGGGTGTGTATCCTGAGCGCGACGATCAGATGCCTGATTATAAAATTGCGAGTTGGGCGGAAGAGCGGTTGGCCGAAAAGCAAGAACAGCCCTTCTGGATGGGCGTTGGGTTTTACCGTCCGCATGTACCTCAATTTGCGCCGCAAAAGTGGTTTGATATGTACCCCATTGAAAGCGTTCAATTACCAAAGGTGATATCAGATGACTTGTCCGATATTTCATCCTACGGCGTGGACATTACCAGGCTGAAACACGTAGCGCCGCCCTATGAATGGGTGATGGAAAATGAAGAATGGAGACCTCTGGTACAGTCCTATTTGGCCTGTGTCAGTTTTGTGGATGCGCAAGTTGGCCGAGTACTCGCAGCTCTTGATGAGGGACAATATGGAGATAATACCTATGTGGTCCTCTTCAGTGATCATGGTTTTCATCTTGGTGAAAAGGAGCGATTTGCCAAACGAAGTTTATGGGAAGATGGAACTCGGGTTCCCTTGATTATTATTGGGCCAAATATTCCTAAGGGGAAGGTGTGTACCAAGCCCGTTCAATTGTTGGACATCTATCCTACCTTGTTGGAATTAACGAATCTCGAAGCGGATCCCGCGCATGAGGGGCGCTCGTTGGTACCATTACTGGAAGATATTGAAGCTGATTGGCCTTATATGGCCCGCTCCAGCTTTGGCCCGGGCAACTATACGATACTCTCAGAACGATATAGATTTATTCAATATAACGATGGATCGGAAGAGTTTTACGATCATTCGAAAGATCCGCAGGAATGGCGCAACGTGATCGATAATGCGGAGTATGAAACCATCATCGAAGAACACCGGACCCAGATACCACAAGAACGATATGAATTACTAGGGCAGGACTCATGGGGACATAAATCATATTCGGCCACCGAAGAGAATGCTAACGCCAGAGGCAGATGAACGATGTATAAAGCATTTCTAAGTTTTGCGATCATTTGTCTTTGCGCCTCTTCCTGGGGGGTCGCAAAACAATCGACCCCTCCCAATATCGTTCTTATTATGGCTGACGATCTTGGAATCAGAGATTTGGGCTGTTACGGCAGTGATTATTATCGTACCCCAAATCTGGATCAGTTGGCAGAGCAAGGTATGAAATTCACACGGGCTTATACGGCCAGCCATGTCTGCTCGCCTACCCGGGCTTCGATGCTCACCGGCAGATATCCACATCGTGTTCGTATAACCGACGCTTTACCCTGGGATCGCCTTACCGAAAATCCAAAAATGATACCTCCGGATCATCTCAAAGAACTTCCATCGGAATTGCCAAGCTTTGCAAAGTCTCTACGCAAGGCAGGATATAGAACGGCCATTTTCGGCAAATGGCATTTAGGGGATGAGTATAATTTTTTCAGACAAGGCGGCTACAAGGACTATGGGTTCGACGAGGCGTTTAGTGGTACGAGTCAGGAAAAGAAACGCGACAAAAGCGTTGATGAGCTGACGGATCGCTCAATCGAGTTTCTTGAAGCAAATCAAAAGGGGCCTTTTCTGCTCTACCTAACGCATCATACGCCGCATGTTCCTCTTGCCAGTCCACCAGAGGATGAAGCCTTGTATAACAAAATACAAAAAGGGCGATTTCAGAATAATCAGAAATATGCCGGCATGATTTCACATCTCGATCAATCCACACAAGTGATTTTAGATAAATTGACGGAACTGGGCTTGGGTGAAAATACGCTTGTGATTTTTACTTCGGACAACGGCAGTTGGGAAAAAATTTCAAGTAATAAACCCTATCGTGGCAGTAAGGGAGATTTGTATGAAGGAGGCGTTCGAGTTCCTTTGTTGGTGCGTTGGCCGGGACACATTGTGGCAGGTAGCGTTTTTGATGCCCCCGTTTTTAGTACCGATTATTTCCCTACATTTTTAGAGCTTGCCGGCTTGAATCTTATGCCGGACGCCCATCATGACGGGCAGAGTATGTTGCCAATTTGGAATGGCAAGAGTCGAGCGGGAAAACGGACATTCTTTTGGCATTTCCCGCATCGTCAGAATCCTGCATCTTCCGTGATGGAAGGCGATTGGAAACTGGTGCATAACATTGTGTCGAATCACTACGAATTGTTTGATTTGAAAAACGATCCTTATGAAGAGAACGATTGTAAATCTGTATACCCCGAAAAGACGCAACGTTTGAGTCGACTATTGGAGAAGCACTTGCAATCGATCGGAGCGCAACGCATGCGACCCAATCTGGAATATGACGCGTCTCGTCCGAGGGGCAAGCAAAGGAGTTATGGAATATATTATTGGGAAGTAGGTGGAGAGTATCAACCGGTAAAAGATCCTTATCCTAGTTGGTTTAAGGAAGGAGATGAAAAATATGAAAATTAGAACCGTAGTTACAGTAATCGGCCTATTAATGTTCAATGTCGCATTTGGACAAAGCCAAGAAAAGTATCGCGAATTTGTTAAAGAAGCTTTGAAGCTTTACGAATCAAAAGAATACCAAAAATCCGCTGACAAATATAAAGAAGCATTTGATCAAGTTAACGGAACAGCGCATCCGAAGGAGAGATATAAGGCTGCTTGTTCATACGCATTATCGGGAGATATTGAGAATTCATTTTATCACTTATTCAGACTTGCAGAGAACCCAAAAATAAAATATAAGAATTACGGATATATCACAAAAGATACTGATTTAAGATTCTTACATAAAGACACGCGATGGAATAAACTTATTGCGATTGTTAAATCGAATAAAGAAGAAGCTTAATCTATCAACAAATTCTAACTTGATACCGCGGAACTTATATCCCGCGCCTAATGAGATCGGGCTTTGCGGGCAGTTTTTTAAAAAGAATAGGAGAAACTATGATGAAAAGAAATTGGGTATGTATTGCAGTGATTACATTCGTCGTGGGAATGGCATTCGCGCAGACGAGAGAACAAATGAGGGAACCACCGCCTCCTGCGGATGCGGATAAGGTTTACGGAAAAGATCTACCTCCTCCTACCCATTCCGATGTGGCTTACGGATCTCATTCCCGAAACGTTATGGACTTATGGCTGGCGCCTTCTGGCAAGCCGACCCCTATGCTGATCAATATTCATGGGGGAGGATACAGACGCGGGAATAAAACCATCATCACCCGGGAATTGATTGAGACTATGAACCAGGCGGGAATTTCCGTAGCTTCCATGAACTACCGGCTCACTGAGAATGGACTTTTCGAAGAAGGAAAACATCAGTATCCGGTACCCATGCACGATGGGGCTCGGGCGGTTCAGTTTTTGCGATTCAACGCCAATAAGTATAATCTGGATAAAACGAATTTTGCCGCTACGGGCGGTTCTGCAGGAGGGTGTATACTAATGTGGCTGGGTTTTCATCCTGACCTGGCGCAACCCGATCATAAGGATCCCGTGCTCCGCGAGTCCACCCGACTTCAGGCGCTGGCGCCAAGACTCGGACAAACGAGTCTTCATCGTCCAACGTGGTTGAAATGGTTTGGAGTAAAATCACTGAACACGAGCAGAGAAAGAGGAGTCGTACTAAGTTCGAGCGAAGTTCCGCGTACGGCTGAGCAAGACGCTCTCAGTTTGGACGCTTCTCCGATCACTCATTTGACGACGGATGATCCACCGATTTATCTTTCTTACAATCGTCAGAACGTACCTGTAGATGAGGAAACCTTTTGGGGTATATGGGTGCATCATCCAATAATGGGAATCAAACTCAAAGAAACCATGGATGAGCTGGGAATGGAGTGTCATTTGGAATACACGGGGGGACCGCCCGTTTCCGATTATGAATCGCTGGAGGATTTCATTATTCGTAAGCTGAATTCACCTCCTGCGGATGCGGTCGAAGGCACTCGACCGGCGAGTGGGGAAGTGGCGCCAAAATGGACAACGACGGGCTTCAGACAGGCGAACACCATGGGTGGCGGCCAAGCGGAGATTTCGAAAAGCGGGAAGTTTCGCGTTTTCGTCCTAATGGGACAATCCAACATGCATGGCCTCGCACAGGCGGCCGACCTGACGCCGCCGTACTCTGAAAAACACGATCGCATACGAATCTGGGCGAATGGGAGATGGGAATACTTTGTGCCGCGCACGGAAAGAAGCCATGCCAGAGATTTTCGCAATCGATTTGGGCCGGGAGTGTCCATGGCGCATCAGCTGGCCGATTATTGGCCAAACGATACCATCGGCATCATCAAGATTTCGGACGGCGGAACGGGAGTACGCGCATTCGAGAAGAACTGGTCATTTGAGCGGGCCGAGCGTACCTTCGATGGGAAAAAGGGGTCGTTCTATAAGGATCTGATGAACGCGGTTGCCGAAGCGAAAAGAATTTCTGAGCCTGAGTTTAGCGGCTTCGTCTGGAAACAGGGCGGTGCCGATGGGACCAAGAAGGATCTCGCGTATGAATATTTCGATACGTTCAAGCAGCTTGTTTCGGACATGCGCGCAGACCTGGGTGCCCCCGACCTGCCGGTCATTGTGCTGTCGCGTATGAACGAAGATGATTTACTCGAACTTGTTTTGTCATTCATGAACGACGAGGACGTGCTCGAAGCGAAGAAGTCGGCGAGCAAACCTCCAGAGAACGATGAAGAGTTGCTCAGGGCTCTTGTGTTTCACCTGGAAAACAATCCCTCGCCCGAAGCCAGAAAGCGCTTGGGCAGACGTCCTCACTATCTAACCGTCGTCCTGGAACAGAACAGGGCCGGCCGAGAGATTCCCAACGTGAACACCATCAATCACGGCACGTTGCCCGTCATGGACGACGGAATCCACTTCAACACCGAGGGCCAGATCAAGCTCGGAAAGATCGCGGCCTCTGCGGTGGAAGAATTTTACAAAGATAAGGAGTAATGTTTGGTGGCACGCAATGTCATCTAACAGATGCGATTATTTAAATCACTCCGAAGTGGAGTGGTCGCTCTTGGGCAAAGGCGGATGCCCCTCTAGAATGCTCATGCTCCGGGATTACCGGATATAGTTTAGGCCGTAGTCATCCGATTGTTTGACCAATTTATACATAAGTATGCACCAAATTTGCATGACCAGGCCACCTTGATTTTGTATAATCAATGGCGTCCAGTAAATCAGAACCTAAAGTCTATCTCGTATACCAGAATCACCTCTCACCGTTATGGGGGCGAATACGACCCGCCGAAATTTTCCTAAACAACCATCAAATTATTTATTTGGTATAACATGCCTACGATAAACGGAAAACAGATCGCAGTTGAATCGCACGGAGAGGGTGATGTCATTCTCATGGTGCACGGACTTGGAGGCACCTCCAATGTCTGGGGTTCTCAGACCAATGTGCTCCAAAAATTCTTTAGAGTCATTCGCCCGGATCTTGAGGGATCGGGTCGATCCCCCGCCACCGGTGATCTTTCGATCCAAAGTTTTGTGGACGACATGGTAGCGCTACTGGATTCGGAAAAAATCGAAGCCGCGCACCTCATGGGACACTCCATGGGCACTATCATTTGTCAACACATGGCGGTCCAACATCCGGCTCTAGTGAAATCAATGGTGTTGCTGGGACCAGTCCATGGGTTGCCGGATCCCGCCCGGGATGCGATTCGGGAACGTGGCGAAAAGGCGCGTACAGATGGTATGACGGAAATTGCCGATATACTTGCGCAAGTAGCCACTTCGAAGAACACCCAAGTTCACAATGAGGTGACAGCCATATGCGTTCGGGAACTTTTGATGCGGCAGGATCCGGAAGCTTATGCCAGAACTTGTGAAGCCCTGGCTGGTTCTCAGGCCGCCGACCTCAGTGCCATCCAATGCCCCGTGTTGATCCTGACCGGGGACGAGGATGTGGTCGCACCGCCCACCGCCACTCGCGCAATGGCCCGCGGCATTTCGGAATGCACCTTGGAGATCCTCGGACAATGCGGCCATTGGACTCCCTTGGAGCGGCCCAACAAAGTAAATGAAACAGTGGTTAACTTTCTTCTTTAATAATTTCAGGTTCGCGGAGTGCTGCGAACCATAACTTCAACACCCCAATTCAAGATTATGAGCACAAAAACAAAAAAGGGAATCGTCATCACCAATGCCCGAATGATTGATGGCACCGGGCAGGATCCCGTGGAAAATTCCGCCATTTTTATCCAGGGAGAACGTATCGAATCCATCAATACAATGGACGCATTGGATGGCCAGTCTATCGAGGATTATTACGAAATCGACGTCAAAGGAAAAACCGTGCTGCCCGGGTTGATTGAAGGTCATTATCACATCAGTTATACAGACGTTTTGGAACTGAGCGATTTGGATCTCAAACTTCCCCCCGAGGAATGCACGGTGCTGGCCGCTCAAAATGCTGAATTAATCCTTCGCTGTGGCTACACCAGTGTTTTCAGCGCCGGAGCCCTCCATCGTGTAGATGTGGCCCTCCGCGACTTGATCGAAGCTGGCAGAATGGTGGGTCCACGGTTGCTTGCGTCCGGAAGGGATATTTGTCCAACCAGTGGGATGCTTGACTGGAACCCATCCTATTGGAAACTCGGAATGGACGGCCTGGCCATCTTTGCCGACGGCGTCGACGAAGTGCGGAAAGCGGCCCGGGAGATCATGCGTGATCGGGCCAACATGATTAAAATTTATCTCACCGGGGAAGGACTGTTGCGGCCATGGATGCCTCAGGAAGAAACCATGATGACACGCGAAGAAGTTGCGGCGGTTACGGATGAAGCGCGCCGCCGGAATCGAATGGTCATGGCTCATTCTCGAGGGGCGGATGGTGTCAAGCTCTGTGTGGAGACCGGAGTGGATGTGATTCACCATGCCACCATGGCCGATCAGGAAGCCATCGACATGATTGTCGAAAACAAGGAGAAACACTTTGTGGTCCCGGCTTTGGGATTAACCTGGGCCACGGCGATGTTCGCGGCTGATTGCGGGGTACCCGAAGCGGTGGTCAAAGCCGGATTTTATATGGAAGAATATGAAGAGGGCTGCAAAGTCATGAAGAAACTTAAAGACGCCGGAGTCCGTGTCCTGCCTGGAGGTGACTACGGTTTTGCCTGGTGTCCCCACGGCCATGAAGCGAGGGACCTGGAACTCTTTGTGAAAGACATGGGCTTCACGCCGATGGAAACTCTGGTCGCAGCCACTAAATGGGGTGGCGAGATTATGCGCATGGAGGACGATGTGGGAACGCTTGAAGTTGGAAAATATGCCGACCTATCGGTTGTCGAGGGAGACCCGTTGAAGGATATAACTCTATTGCAAGACCGGTCCAATTTCCAGTTGATCATGAAAGGCGGTGACATAATGTGTAACCAACTCGGACTGCCTCAAATGCTCACGCCCGAGCACACTATTGAGGAACACCATGCCCGGGTGGAAGAAACCCTCGGATATAAACCAGGTTCACTGGGTAATCCGGAGGTATCAGAATCAGCCGCACAAAAAAAGCGTAATGAAATGTTCGCCCAGTTACTCGCGCGAACGTGATTGAAGCTTGCCTCCGCTCCAATCTGTTTCTTTCACCAGGTCCCTCTAGGGTGTGGAACCGCCGAGTTATAGTCGTCGTATATCCGCTTGCCCGCAGGCTGTGGAAATCAAACCTTGGCCGGTGTAATGAATCTCGATCGTTCTGAGATTTTATAGGTGGAAAGATCTAAGATGTCATTGATGCCTCCGGGGCTTCTTGATTCTATCGGAGAAGAACAGGCAAACAAAAATCGTATCAATACAAACAATGTATCCTGGAGCAGAAAATTATTCTAAGCTTATTTTTTTCAGTGCCGCCGTCGCTTTCATTTGCGCCGGCTGCCTACATTCGCAGGAAGCAGAGAAACGCGGGGAAGCAAAACACACGCATGATTCCTCAGCTCATCAAAAGGAAGGAATCCTTCAGAGCGGTATCCCTAAAGTTGATACAGATGCAGCAGCAAGCGCTTTCGAGCCGCTTCCCTTTCCACGCAACCGAATTCGTGATTTCTATGCAGCGGAAGCACGTCGCTATCTCAATCGTGGCGATCAGCCTTTGCCCGAAATCCTTCCGGAGTTCCCGGGGCTGGACGGCGGCAAGTTTGGCCATTGGGGGCAGGGTGACGACACGACCTATGCGGACGAACGACTCAATGAAATGGATATGGGTGGATTGGTATCGCAAGTGGTGCACCACTTCGGGCAGACAACGGTAAGAGGGGTTGCCGTGGTCGTTGGGGAAAATGGGGAGGCCTCGGCTCTTTTTGATCCCGAGCGTTCTACTTTTACCGATTCCTGGCATGGGGGAACGGTGACATGGGATACTCAACGTTATGGTGTGAACAGTGGCGTTAAGCCGGGTGGTGAACGCCTTCTCGATCTCGGTGATTCAGTCTGGTCGATGGAAGGCCGAAAAGAATTAAAACTCCAATACCTCGGTTTTTATCGAAACGGAAAGCATGTCGTTTTTCACTACCTTGTAGCTGGGGTTCCGGTTTACGATCACGTCTGGTTTAATGGCGAAACATTGACTCGGACCATGACGGTTGACGGAACGTTGGAGCCTGGAATCACTTTGAGTTCGTCACTCCCTCCGGTATTCGATCAAGGGGAAACGAAGCGGCTGGCTCTTGAAGGAAAGCCCCAATGGGCATCAAGCGAAGTGGTTACCCGAGGTGAGCTCGGGGCCGACTCCGATCCCTACGTCGTCGACACGCTGACAATTCCCTATCACGACGAGAATCCATTTGGAACGCCATTCCGCATTGGAGGATTCGACTTTCTGCCTGACGGCAGGGCTGCAGTCTGCACCTTGAATGGGGATGTCTGGTTGCTTGACGGCATCAATGCCAAACTCGATAAACTGACATGGAAGCGCTATGCGGCGGGTTTGCATCAGCCGCTTGGACTGGTTGTCAAAGACGGTAAAATTATCGTCCTCGGCCGGGATCAGATTACCCGGTTACACGACTTCAATGGGAATAATGAAGCCGACTTTTATGAATGCGTAACAAACCAATTCCCTGCCGTTGCCGGAAACAGCTATGCCTGCACCCTGCATCTTGACCAGGACGGCACACTCTATTGGTCCACTCGCGCAGAAGGATTTCAGTTCACCCGGTTTTCGGAAGGCGCCAAGCCGGAATCGGTCGCTACAGGTGTGCGCAACAGCAACGGTATCGGAGTTTCAGCGGATGGCAAACTCCTGCTTACCACAGCACAGGAGGGACCTTGGACGCCGGCCAGCGCCATCTTTGAAATCAGCAAGGGGAGCTACCATGGTTTCGATGGGCCAAGAGAGGGCTATAGGGAATACGGTTATGATCTACCATTGTGTTTTATCCCGCGTGGAATTGACAGCTCCTCGGGTGACATCATTTTCTTTCCGCCGGATGATCGTTTTGGCCCGCTTTCGGGAACGACCTTAGGAACCTCGCTCGGAGCGTGCAGCTACTACCTCATTTTGCGCGAAGAAATCGGAGGTCGGAGTCAGGGAGGGGTGGTTCCATTGCCCGGTGACTTTTTATCGGGAGCGCATCGCTCACGCTATAATCAACATGATGGACAATTCTACGTTGCCGGTACCGCCGGTTGGGGGAGTTATTTCCAGGTGCCCGGTTCCTTGGAGCGGGTGCGATACCAGGGAGGAGAATTCCATATTCCTACGAGTGTAGAAACGCGTTCCAACGGGCTTATCGTCCGCTTTAATACCACAATCGACCCGGAATCAGTCTCATTGAAAAACGCCTTCTGCGCGCAGTGGAACTATTTATATAGCAGAAGCTATGGGTCTTCAGAATACTCGGTAAAGAAGCCAGGCATGGCCGGGCATGACCCCGTTGAAATCCGGTCGCTTCATTTAATAGAAGAAGGTCGTGCCCTATTTGTTGAGATACCCCAACTCCATCCGGTGATGCAGCTTCATCTTTATATGGATCTCAAGTCTGCCGACGGAACCACGTTCACTCCGGATCTGTACTACTCAATCATTCAGACAGGCGATGAACCGTACACTGACTTTTCTGGCTACACGAACATTGCCAAAGAGCCTTTCAATGATTTTCCAAAGCCGGAAAATTACCCCCGCGATCAGCGTCTCGTGGCTCAGGAACAGCTTGGCAAAAGCACCCAAGGCTTTGAAACTGCTATAATCAAATGCGTACCTGGCCTTCAATTTGAGCCACGCCGCATTCAGATGCGTGCCGGACGACGGGCTGTCATTGTGTTGGAAAACGCGGATGTTGATATGCCGCACAATCTTGTTCTCGTAGAACCCGATCGCCTCAATGCAGTAGGCGAAGCGTCCATGATGTTGGTCTCCGATCCCTCCGCGGTAGGGAAGCACTATGTTCCTGAAGATGACGGAGTTCTTGCCATGTCAAGACTGGTGCAACCATCGGAACAGTATGCGATTTATTTCAATACCCCAAAAAAGGCAGGAGAATATCCGTTTATCTGTACCTTCCCGGGGCATTGGATGATCATGCGGGGAATTTTAGAAATTGTAGAGGAATAATAAATGAGAGGGCTCGCTTTGATTAAAAGGTAAGTTGGCCTTCATCAAACGATAATCGATAACTATGAACCTTAGATCTTTAATCACAGTAATCTTGACGATTTCGTTTCTGCTGGGCCAATCCCAGGTTGCGTCTGCTCAAGCGTCCGAAGAGCAACTCGATGCCTGGCTCAAGCGCTTTCCCCGGGCGGATACCAATGGAGATGGAAAACTCTCCAATGAAGAAGCCGATGCCTTTCGCAAGAGATTACAGACGGCTCGCGATCAACGGTCCAACAATAGAAGCGCAGGCCAGGTGCCTAGCGAAGTTACCTTCGATCCCGGTTGGGATGCCGAAAAATTCCCCGGTCACGCGGTAAGCTATAAGTCTCGGGAAGAAATCAAGGCCATCTATGCGAAGCAAATCGAGGGCAATCAACCGGCGGTCGTTTCCTTTGAGAAGCCGGCGAGCGGAGCGATGCGAATCGTGGGCACCGGTCACAGCTTTATGCTTCCGGGCTACCAGACCCTCCCGATAATCTGTGAAGCCGCGGGATTCACACAACCCTTGCACACGCACCTAGACGGCGGAGTGACCGGCGGCCCCACCGTGAGCATTGTGCCCAACCCCAGCGGTGCCACCGCCACCACCAGCGAGCTTATGGAAACCCTCTTCCTGCGCCTTCGGGTGATCCAAAACTGAATTGCGCAGAATTGTTAGTAGAATATAGGCTTCACTACTGGCCCTTGTTTTGTTCCAATCGATTCGTGCAAGACGACCGTTTTTTTCAAGAGAACGATTTTAGTGATCCTGTCTCTAGTATCTTCGATGACTTGGCTGGCTACACATTTTTCGTTAAGGACATCGAGTTTCGCTACGTACTCTTCAATAAACGTCTGCTCGACCTATTCGGCGTCGAAGACGGCTCCCAGATCCTGGGAAAAAGAGATGATGACTTCATCCCGCCTCACATTTTTAAGGTATGGCGCAATGATGACCTCCATATCATTGAAACCGGTAAATCCGTCCATAATCGAATCGAACTTGTCCCGTCCGGCGACGGCTTTATCAACTGGTCCACAACCAATAAAAAACCCCTCTACAACACCAGGGGCGATATCTGCGGTATCATTGGCGTTACTCGACCATTCAGCCAAAGCACCGCTTCCCTGCAACAAAACCACGAACTGGGGGCCTCGTTGAAACTCATGCATCAGTCGTTCCACGAAAACATCGCCATCACCCAACTAGCTGCCGTCGCCCACCTATCTCTTAGCTCCTTCCAGCGGAAATTCAAATCCTGTTTCAGCATGTCCCCGAAACAATACATGCGTCACCTCAAAGTCCAGGAGGCCTGCCACAAATTAAGGCAAACCACCATGAACTTGGCAGAAATCAGTTATGCATGCGGATTCTCCGATCAAAGCCACTTCTCAAGGGAATTCACCCGCATCATGAAGGAGCCACCGTCGTCCTACCGAAACCGATTCAAGATCCACTGACACTTCATCACTTGACCATTTTATACATTAGTATGCGCGAAATTTGCATGACCAGGGCACCTTGATTTTGTATAATCAATTGCGTCCGGTAAATCAGAATCTAATACCACTCGCATACCATAATCATCCCCTTACTCTTATGAATACAAAAACCACCCGTCGTACGTTTTTAAAAACCGCTGCCGTTGCACCATCGGCATGCCCACCCTGATACCGGCCAGTGTCCTCGGTAAAATGGAAGCGTAGCTCCCAGCAACCGGATTGTGATGGGAGGCATTGGACTTGGTCCACGAGGTCGAAAGGTCCTGGACGGTTTCTTTGAGCACAAGGACTGTCAATTCATCGGTATTGCCGATCCTCAAAAAGAGCGGCGCGAAATTATCAAGCGCAAGACCGACCGTTTTTACGGGAATTCGGATTGTGTTAAGACCCGTGAACAACCGGTTTGCAATTCTACCGAAATACGCTACGGACACATGGCCTGCTTCGCGGCGGCGATAAGCTGGAAGCTGGGACGCAAAGTCACTTTTAATCCGGATACGGAAAGCTTCGTCAACGATGCCGAGGCCAATCACATGCGCACTTACAAACGGCGCGCTCCTTACACGATCTAGATTCGCTATATGAAGAGAAGAGACTTTATCCTATTGTTTCAAACGCCTTCGAAAGAGCAGGCTTTATCTCATTAAAAATCAGTGTGTTATGGATATTAGTATAAACTTTTCAAACACCACTAATAGTGACGTTACAAAATTGCCCCATCGAAGGCTAAAATCAACATGCACGAAGAACTGCGTTCCAGCTCGCAACCCGCTTGGTTACGTAGAATACTACGCTCCCGCGCTTGCTTGCAAACTGCGCCTTATTCTTCATCACATCTAGATTTTTTGTAACTATGAGGTTTATCCGATCAGTCTTGGCGTTGACCATGGCAGCTTGTGCCGGCAATCGGCTGATTGTTTTTTCACTCTTCACGCTTCTCTTTTCTTTCCTTAATCCGCTCAAAGCGGCATCCCTTGGTTGGGATATCAAGATCCTTACGGTCGATCGCAATGCAGGTATCGACATCGCTGACTTCAACAACGATGGAAAGCTGGACGTCATTGCAGGACGCAATTGGTACCCGGCTCCTGATTTTGTTCCTCACCCTGTCCGTACAATCGAAGACTGGAACGGTTACGTGGAAAGCAATTGTGACCTTGCTTACGATGTTAACGGAGACGGGCTCAAGGACGTAATTTCCTTCTCATGGCTCCCAACCGAAGTCTACTGGTATGAAAACCCGGGAACCGAGGCGCTGAAACTGGGCAAGCTGTGGCCTAAGCACCTGCTTCAGGACACGGAAAATTCCAGCAACGAATGCGTACTTATGCATGACCTCGACGGCGACGGGATACCGGAACTGGTCGTCAACAGCTGGGGCGAGGACCAACCGCTACTAGCGTGGAAATTTTCAACGGAAGAACGGGATGTGCAGGAAATGCGAGGCAATAAGTTGATAACCGTGCGCAAAGAAGTGCCTGCACTTCAAAAGATCACAATCGGCACGAACAAAAACGGTCATGGTCTCGGCTTTGGCGATATCAATGGCGACGGGCGTGAAGATATAATATTTGAATCCGGCTGGTATGAACGCCCCGATTCGAATGCCATGACAACACCTTGGAAATACCATGATGACTGGTTCATTCATGCGAGCGTTCCCATGCTTTGTCGCGACATGAACAACGATGGAAAAATCGACATCATTGTCGGCCACGGTCATGACTACGGCTTGCTTTGGTGGGAGCAACTCGAACCCAAATATGGCAAGACTCAATGGAAAGAGCACATGATCGACGATAGTTTTTCTCAACCACATGCGCTCCACTGGGCTGATCTCGACGGTGACAGCGAAGGCGAACTGATTACCGGCAAATGCTTTCATGCTCATAATGGCAGGGACCCCGGAGGCAATAAGCAGCCTTGCCTCTACTCTTACACGTGGAATCCTGAAAAACTGGAGTTCACACGCCACACCATCGAAGAAGGGAGCGTGGGGACCGGCCGGCAAATACGCACTGCCGATATTAATGATGACGGCAATCTCGATATCGCGGTAGCCGGGAAAAGCGGAACCTATATACTCTTTAATACCGGGAGGTAGCTAGAGCCTGTTCGAAAAGCCTTTCGAGCTGGTGATATAAGGGGTTTCACCATGGACGGGCCAGCCTATGGCTTGCTGGTTTAAGGTTTCATTCTGTCGGCACTGCCGAAAGCGGGTTCTGAGCGGCCAATGGCATGGCCTGCGGCACCATTTTCATATTGGCCGCGGTTTTGAGGCATACTGATCCTGGGGTGCTTCTTTCTCCGAACTGCAAAGCGGTCAGATTCAGGCCGCCTCGACTAGTTGCTCCCCTCGTCGTTTCTTCATCACGATGATGCGGCAACAGTTGTAGGCCAGAACCTTCTCCAGCAGTTCATCCCGTACCGCATCGATGCCTCGTCGGCCGAGTTTGCCAAAGCAAAATCCATCTTTAATCGTGAACATCAGCGATTCCACTGCGGAGCGATTGCGCCGCGCCTCACGATACACCTCACTCTCCCAGTCACCCGGATCGGTCAACTTTTTGCCCTTAGCCCCACTGATACTGATGTCTTTTACCCCCATTGCCAGCACCTCATCGCGTCCCTTCGCCGAGGCATATCCGTCATCGGTGCTGACCAGTTCAGCAATCACACCGGTGCGCTCGATCGAATCGCGGATGGCCGGCACCAGCTCAATGGAGTCTGCCCCATTGCCTTGCCCTACGATCAGGGTAGTGACAAAACCCTTCTCACTGCGAACCAGTTGCGGCTTATAACCGATAACCGCATTGCGGCTGCCCTTCTTGATGTATGCCGCCGATCCGTCCGATAGACTGAGCACTTTCTGGGTAGAGGGAAGCTTCTTATCATTAAAGACTCGGTCATGGCCATATTGGACAACCCGATTGGCATCGGCAATATCGCTTCGGATTTGTTCCCATATCCGCTGCAAAAGCACTCGGCGAGTCGGCGGCAGGGTTTCGATCAACAAGCCCTGTTCAAAACGATTCAGTTGCTCCGCCAAAGAGCTTGCAACCTTCTTGCCGCGCTTGAGCAACCCTCGGTAGTGTTTCTTAAGCTTGCCCCTCGACTTCGGTCGGCCCGCGGCCAGACAAATCTTAAACTGCAGCTTGACCATCTGCTCCAACCAAGTCGGCACCCATCCCTTGCGAAAATCCTCCAGCCCAAATAGGTGCAGCTTTTGCCCCAAACGATGCCCCCGCATCAAAAGACCCGTAAGCATCTTGCCATCAGTAGGCCAACTGCTATTGGCCTTCACCGAGGTGCTGTCCACGGTCAGCTTCTTAAAATCGTCCAACTCCTCTTCGGCTATAAGGGCTATCTGGCGGTCCAAGATCAGCTCGCGCGTGGCATGGGTGAGCAGGTTCACGTTCTCCAGAATCGTCGTCACCGGCGGCATCACAAGGCCCCGACTGTGCAAAAATCCATACAGGCTCATCGACTCGCACAGAAACCGCCGTGCCTGTTTGGTGGTCAAGGACCCGAGAAATCCACGAATCATCAAGAAAACAAACACCGCATAGGCCGGCATCCGCGGTCGGCCAATCCCAAGCTCCAACTCTGTAGCCTCGATGTCGTTGTGCTCGATCTTGAGCGCTGGCAGCTCAGCCGTGCGGCTCTCATAGAACCGGCGATCTGCCAAGCGAAGTTTCTTCTTCTCGCGCGCATGGGCATCCAGATCTTCGTCGATGGCATTGATTATCTCTGGGGAATATCGGGCCAACTTTTCAATTTCATGGAGAAAATCACGAAAGTCTGTGTCCGGAAGCGGCAGAAATAGGTTGCAAAGAGGCGAGTAATCGCTTGTGTTGTGTTTTGTCGCACATGTTGGCATGTTTAGCTCCTTTTTTAACGTAAGTTGTTAAACGCTAGCATGTTGCGATATATTTTATCAAGCCCAAAAGCTGATTTTTATCAAGTTTTTCTTGCGCTTTTGCACCTCCTTGTGGCCAATCAATACCTTTTCGGATAAGGTCTAGCTAGAAGCTATCCCAATACCTGAAATGAATATGGCCATTGCGATTTTATGCCTCCGGGAAGGCGCTTCAACCGGCGACCGGGCTAGAAGCCCATTCCCGGTTGAAGGAACGCTGCCGGGGCACAAAAAGAGCTTGGTCCCAAAGGGATGTGGTCAAACTGAGAGCTCGCCACGTTCCCTCGGTTACTCGCGCACTTCTAGTGCGCCACGAACCGAGGAGCCTTGCGCTGCTCACAGTTTGACTCACACCATAGCTCATTTCAGGTTTTGGGATGGCTTCCAGTATTTGGTAACCAGAACAAACAAGTAACTCATGAAACGAATCTTCTTCTTTTGTCTTCTTCTTATTGTGAATGGCGGTGGGCCTCTCTTCACCGATCATCACGAAAGCGAACGGCCTAATATCATCTTCGCTATTGCCGATGATTGGGGTTGGCCTCACGCGAGTTCATACGGCGATGCGGTGATCAAGACACCCACTTTCGACAGCATCGCGGCCAATGGGGTGCTGTTTACCAATGCCTATATTTCTGCTCCGTCCTGTACGGCATCACGGAATGCGATTCTTACAGGACAGCATTTCTGGAGACTTAAATCAGGCAGTGCCTTGTTTGGTAATTATCCGGAAGGATTTCCGAGCTATGTGCAGGTCTTGAAGGACGCCGGCTATTTTGTGGGTTCTTATCGTAAAGGCTTTGGCCCGGGTTCGGATGGTGGAAAAGAAGTCGCAGGCAAACAGTTTGAGAGCCTGGATGCGTTCCTGAAAGAGCGCCCAAAAGATCAACCCTTTTGTTTCTGGTTTGGATCATCGGACCCACATAGACCCTATATTTTGGATTCGGGAGTCCGCGCTGGAATGAAACCGGAGGATGTTGAGGTGCCTCCCTTTTTTCCGGATTTGGATACCATTCGAAAGGACATCCTGGACTATTATTGGGAGGTGGAACGCTTCGACCGTCAGGTGGGAGAAGCTCTGGCTTTGCTTGAGACGCAGGGACTTTCCGATAACACCATCGTTGTCATGGCAGGAGACCATGGCTTTCCGTTTCCTCGTGGTAAAGCCAGCCTCTACGATCACGGTGCGCGCGTTCCCCTGGCCATCAAGTGGCATACCCAAGTGCCAGAGAACCGAGTCGTAACTGATTTTGTAAGCACCACGGATCTTGCTCCAACGTTTCTGGAAGCGACCGGAGTCGACATCCTGCCGGGCACAACCGGTCGTTCACTGCTGCCTATTTTGCGCTCCGATATGGAGGGGCGCGTGTCATCGGATCGTGAATACGTGCTTACTGGCAAGGAACGTCATACCCTGGCTCAATTGGACCATCGAGGAGGTACTCCCATGCGTGCCATTCGCACTGACAACTTTTTATATATCCACAATTTCAAACCCGAGAGATGGCCTTCCGGTCATCCCGATGGAAGTGTTTATGGGCCAGCTTATTCGGAAGTCAACGAGAGTCCCACGAAGAGTTATATAATTGAGCATAAGGACGACCCGGATATGCAAATATATTGGCAGTTATCCTTTGGACTTCGACCGGCTGATGAACTTTACGATGTACGTTTAGACCCTTATCAGATGCATAATATCGCAGACCGTACCGAATATGTGGGTACGTTGAAGCGCTTGAAAGAAAAACTATTTGCCGAGCTTGAGAAATACGAGGACCCTCGAATCATTGGTGGCGCGGAAGCGTTTGATCAGTATGAGTACCTAGGGCGCTTGCAACGGCAGCCAAACTAATTGGTGACAGAGCCTTCTCACTGACGGCGCTAAAGAAATGTAGCAATGGTGGAGGCACCATTGAACGAAATTCTACGAGAGTGAATTTTCCATGATCAAACTCCAGTCGATGCTCTCACGAGCATCGCTACGTGCTTATGTTACGCTTAATCCTTTATGGGTATTATCAACAGGTGGACTTTCAGTTTTGGGAATTGCTCTTGGTTTATTCTCCTCGCCCCGTCAACCTCCGAGAGAGTGATCAATGTTTAGTATAGGGATCGTCTTGAGCGATTTTCTGGGCCAGGGCTTTCAGGTCGGTTTTGGTCTGGGGGTCCCATTCGTATTGGGCGAGATCAGCTTTGTATATCGCTTCCGCTTCGAAAGGTGAACGGCCAATGACCAATTCCGGCGAACTGCGCAATATATCACCGCCCCAGGAACTATCCGCCCAAGAGCCATCTCCCCAGCCGGTAATGCCCTGGTCGGTCTCCACTTCGATCACAATGGTGCCAATCGCTTTCATTCCAAAGGGCTTCTCACTGCAACAATACCCCATGGGAACTTCCAGTTTCTGCACGATCCGGTGGACCTTTATTTTGGTGATTTTGATCCGCGGTAGAGACATTCCCGCCGCCGACAGGCTATTCACCAAAGGAGTATGAGGTGCCAGGGCCAATCCGGCCGCACCCAGGCTCACTCTGCGTAACCATTCTCTCCGACCAATCATGACTTGCCTTCCTTCTCTGTTTCTTTGCCTCGTTATTGGCTCGCTGCAAGGGCGCGCCAACACAATGAGAAGTCATAACAATAGTTTTGTTAATTATGTCAATTTATTTGTTTTTCCTTGGCAAAATCGGGCCATTTAATCAGCTTCATCAGGATGCTAGAAAATTGGGAGAGGGATTCGTCCTGTAGCTCTAACCTGCCTTGGGGATATTCACTAAATGCCCTGAAGAGCGGTCTGTTAGTGCTGGCTGTAGCCGGAGGTCTGCTCCCCAGTGTATCCGACTTATCTGCGAAGGAAAGAAGCGATGCAACCATTCGGCTACACATTGATGTGGCGGAACCGACCGGCCAGATTGGCAAACACCTATCCGGGCAACACGACTGGCGCCTGGACTGGTTAAACGCCCTGGACTCTCCCATAGCCCGCCGATGTTGTGGATACATGTGGTCCGACGGCGCCTGGCCGGCGGAAGGAGAATACAATTGGAGCAAACTCGATGAAAAAGTGGAGGCCTACGTTGCCCAGGGTAGGAAGCTGATACTACCCTTCTCCTACGTGCCACGTTGGCTTTGGTCCGATCCCGACGACCCGGCGCTGAACGAACGCACCGTCCCGGGCCAATTCGAGTTTTTCGATCATATCCGGATCGGCAATACATTGCCGCCCAGCAACTATGAAAAGTGGGAAGAACTGATCTACCAGACGGTCAAACACCTGAATGTCGATAAACAATACGGAGTAATCTTCGAGGCCTGGAACGAACCCAATGCCGCCTGGTTCTGGAGAGGGACCATGGAGGAGAGCTTCGAACTCTACAAACACACGGCGCGCGCCGTAAAACGGGCCGACCCAAATACCATGATTGGCGGCCCCACCCTGGCGGGCGGACCGACCCATCGCAAACACTCCCCGTCAGGCCAAGTCTCCGGGTACCAATGGATGGAAGCCTTCATAAAATACTGCGCGGAAAACGATGTCCCGGTAGACTTTATTTCCTGGCACTACTATGAATATTACGCCCGGAAATACGACCGTGCCGTTAGCTTTACAGACCAGGTTCAAACCGTCAGGGATCTCATCAGAAAGTATCCCGCTGTCGGAAATCCCAAGTTGGTCATCGATGAATGGAGCTACGACTGGAATAATAGCAGAGACAAAGAGATCAAGGCGCTTATTGATTCTCCCTTTAATTCGGCCTGGGCGGCTCAATCTTTGTATGAAATGGTGACCAGTGGGGTAGATATGGCTGCCTACTGCACCAGTGTCGGCGATTCTCTGGACGCTCCAAATCCCACCTTTGGAGTGTTTGAGATGTTCAATCGCCTGGGCAGTGTCCGGCTCAAGACCAATATCAAAAACCGGCACTCCGAGATCGGAGTGCTTGCCTCCGGCGAGGAAAGCAAAATTTCCATCCTGGTTTGGGATTTTCCGGAAAGCACGAACGCGGTCGATTCATCACCCAACCGCGTGCAGCTAAGCCTGGACAACCTGCCGGCCGGAAACTACCAACAGGTCAGCTACCTCGCCAACGACACCCGCACAAACACCAGTCTGAAAGTCTCGGAAAGTAAGTTGCTTCAATCCGATGGTCAGGCCCAATTGGAAATCGAGCTCGAAACCAACGCGGTAACCCTGGTGGAGCTGACTCCTACTGCGGAGCCCAAATAACGAAGACCCTCAATCGCTGACGCTGCAACCAGAGAAATTTCCAAATCCCTTTTTCCTACGCTATGTCGATCCTGAGAAATTCCGTATTCATTCTCGCTGCCGCTCTTCTGCTTGCGGCATGCGCTAAAAGCCCTGAGCTGGCAGAGCCCGGCGAAACACCCAACGTCATAGTTATCTACGTCGATGATGTGGGCTGGATGGATCTCGAATCTTATGGCAGCGAGTTTTACGAGACGCCCAACATCGATTCTCTCCTCTCGCAGGGTCTTCGCTTCACCCAAGCTTACAGCAATGCTCCACTCTGTGCCCCATCGCGCATCGGCTTGCTCACCGGGCGCCATTGCGCGCGCGCCAAGTGTTTTGAGGTGGTCTCTGGAAAGTGGGATGAAACCGACTTCTTTCTTCGATACGGACAGGGGACCAAGGACGACATTATCTG
Source organism: Opitutales bacterium (assembly GCA_965250065.1). Taxonomy (GTDB): domain Bacteria; phylum Verrucomicrobiota; class Verrucomicrobiia; order Opitutales; family UBA2995; genus JAABVD01. Next base: position 1,542,977 of record OZ252288.1, on the reverse strand, counting down.
GGACTGGGAAGAGCGCGTCGATTTCGATCCGCCCCACAACAACCTCGACCTGCCGAAGGACCGCAAGATCATACCGGAGTTTCTCAAAGAACTCGGTTACTTCACGGGATTCTTTGGAAAGTGGCACGTGGGCCCGCAAAAACCGGATGACCGGGGATTCGATGAATACGCCTCCCTGCAGCTCTTTGTCAAAGGCGCCCATTTGGACGTAACTAAGGGCACGACTGTTAAGTCTCCCGAATATCCGGAACCGAATGGAACCTCAGGCGACTACATGACTCGACTCTGCCTGGAGTTCATTGACCGGGCCGGCGACCGACCGTTCTTTCTCTACCTCGCCCACCCCCTCATCCACACCCCGTTTGATGTACCGCCGGATCTGCTCGACAAATACACGAAGAAAAGCCCAACACTCATTCAGTCGGATGCCGTTTACGCCGGCATGGTGGAGATGCTCGACGACAGCATCGGGCGATTCATCGACGGCCTGAAGCAACGCCGTCTCATGGACAACACCCTCATCATTTTCACCTCGGACAACGGCGGTATGACCGGGCCCACCAAGGCAAGTCCCGAACTGGATGGCTACATGCTGGGCGAGATCACCAACATGTATCCCCTGCGCGGAGGAAAAGTGCAACTCTGGGAAGGCGGTTTACGCGTGCCCATGGGCGTCGTTTTTGGTGATCGGATACCGAAAGAAACCTTTACCGGTGTAACCACCCAACTGGACATCCTCCCCACCATTCTGGAGGTTGTAGGTTATCCGGATTATGAGAATGCCCGGTCCAGCCTGGACGGCCGTAGTCTCAAGCCGATTTTAATCAATCCCAAAGACAACTGGGAGGAGCGATCGATCTTTTTTCACCATCCGGGTTACCGCGGCATGACCTTCAAACCCGCCTTCGAAGGACAAGGCGCCGGCTTTGACCAACGACCCGAATCGGTCATCCGGCGCGGGCACTGGAAATTATTTGAGAGCCTCGAGACGGGGGAAGTGCAGCTCTACAACCTGCACGACGACATCGGCGAAACCACTGACGTTTCAAAAGAAAACCCCGAACTGGTGGCCAACCTAAAAAATGAACTGCGGGCCTGGTGGAAAGAAGTAGATGCGGACATGCCCACTCCAAAAACAGCAGGGCAGTAGCGGACTGGGTGGTTCGGCAACATGAATCTACTCATTATAGGAGGAACTTCCTACTTCGGAACGGACATCGTCGAGCTGGCCCTTGAAGCTGGGCACAAGGTAACCATCTGCAGTCGCGGTAATGCCCAGCCCCCGTTCTGGGAGCGGGTGTCACACATCGCCGTCGACCGCACCGATCCGCAGGCCTTTGCCAATGCGTTGCGTGGAAAATCTTTCGATTCGGTCATCGACAACATCGCCTACACAGCCCAGGAAGTAGGCAACGCCCTGGACGTATTTAAGGGAAAGATCGGCCGCTATATTCTCACAACCAGCGCGGTGGTCTACATGACTTCCGACACCTTCGATCACCCTTTAAAGGAAGACGAGGTCAACTTCGACAAAACCATCACCCCATACTCCCCGGACCCGTGGCTGGAGGGACTGGTCAAGTACGCCAATAACAAGGTGGCAGCGGAGAAAGCGCTCTTCGCACAATCCGATGTTCCCTACACCATCCTGCGCCCCCATTTTGTGGCCGGGCCGGAAGATCGCCTTGGTTTTGCGCGCTTCTACTTTCAACGCCTGCTCGATGGCAAACCACTCATACTGACCAACGGTGGATGTCAACCCTTCCAGCCCATCTATCGCCGCGACCTGGCCAAAGCCTTCATCCTGGCACTGGACAGTGACCAGGCCGTCAACCAGGCCTACAGCATTGCGCAAACCAAGGCCTGTCCCCTGGTCGATTGGGTAAAGCTCGCAGCCAAATGCCTGGGCGTAGAGCCCAAGCTCGCCAACGTTCCCGACGAGGTATTGCAAGCCGCTGGTTTCAAGTACGCTGAGCTGTTCACGGATAACACCATCACCGTCGGCATCTCCAAGGCCCAGACCCAACTCGGTTTTCAACCGACTCCCCTGGAGATCTGGACGGAGATCACCTGCAGGTGGTATCAGGAAACTAAATTCGAGGATGATGCCCCTGGTTACGCGGACCGGGAGAAAGAAGTCGAACTCGCTCTTCGCTATCAGAAGAAACAAGACTAACGAATTAACCCTAAACCCATTGTAACTATTCCCAACTGCGACACCTACTTCTACGACGAGGCCGGTCACGCCTTTCACTTCGAGTATCCCGACGACTTCAATTCACGGTGCTCGATTGGCTGAACGCCCATTGATTCCCGGGGCATTTTTACAAGTTCCGGGTCCCGCAGGATCAGCAACCGCATTCAAAGACTAGAAAATCAATCCAATGACAAAATGAGTTCAAAAGAATCTTCAAACGGTTCCCCAAGTCGCCGCATTGTCCTTACGGCCACAACAATGTTCGCCGCTTCTTTTTGCCCACTTTCCTGCTTCGCTGAGAACAAGCAACTTGCTGAAGCCCAAATCATCGTCGATTTCGCAAATGAGATAGGGGTCATTATTTATGACATTGCCGGAAGGCACACCCAGAAGGAGCCGGAATGGTTGGACGTTTTGCCGGCCACCTACATCCGCTATGGATGGGGCGGCCGAATATTCCACTACCTGAAACCATGGCCCGCTGAGGGTGAATACGACTGGGAGAAACTGGATGCTCTGGTGGAAAGCTATCTCGAGCGAGGCATCAAGCTGCAAATTCCGATTTGCTACATGCCGGATTGGCTGTGGTCCGCGGAAGCAACTGAAGACCAGGCACCGGGCATATTTCCCTTCATGAAAAAGGGCAATACCCAGCCGCCCAGCAGCTATGAAAAATGGGAGGAACTGATCTACCAGACGGTCAAGCACCTGAATGTGGACAAACAATACGGGGTCATGATCGAGTGCTGGAACGAACCGGATGCGGATTGGTTCTGGAACGGGACCCAGGAGGAATATTTTAAATTGTATGAGCACACCGCCAGAGCGGTAAAACGGGCCGATCCCGACACCCTGGTTGGCGGGCCCGGTCTCACCCATGCACGAATGGGTTGGCTCGAGCCCTTCATCAAACACTGCGCCGAGAATGCCGTCCCCGTCCCGCTCGATTTCATTACCTGGCATGGTTACCTGGTCTACGCAATCTGGGATAAAGCCAAGCAGACCGAAATGAAAACCTCGCCTGCCATAGCCGGAGAATGGAGGTCGCTTTGGCAAGACACGGTCCTGCTGACTTACACCGAACAGGTGGCCAGGATCCGTGAAATACTCAACCAGTATCCTTCAGTCGGGGATCCATTGCTCATCAATTCTGAATGGGGTTACTCCTGGAATCAACGTGAGCCGGACGAGCATGCGGTGAACAAATCCGCCTTCCATGCAGCGTTTGCAGCCCAGTGCATGCTTGAAATGATGGACAGCGGCATGAGCGCGGCCACCTTCTGCTCCTCCATGGGCGAAATCGATTCACCCTGGCCGGTCTACCACACCTTCAAGATGTTCGGCATGCTGGAACCCAGACGAATTTCGGCATCGGTCGAAGAAGAAAACTCAGGGGTGAAAGTGCTCGCCTCCAGGAACGACGACAGCGTATCCGTTCTGGTGTGGAATTTTCCCTCCAGAATCCCAGTCATCGAAGGGGAAGTCAGGCGCGCACCTTACCGGATTGACCGGAAATCGCCCTTCAGACAACCGTCTCCAGCGGACAAAGCCAGAAAACCGGTGCACCTGAACCTGCAAAACCTGCCCTCGGGTGAGTATTCCTTCACACGTTACTTGGTCGACGATGAACACTCCGGTAAGGACCTGGTGAAGGTGGATGAAGGTAAGCTTCAATCCGGCGGCGAGGCGGAACTAGAATTCGAAATGCTGCCCAACGCGGTTTCCCTAGTGGAGCTGACTCCCACTACTGAGATAAAATGAAGCCGATTAGTCTGAAATCTAATACATTTACCGACGAAACAAGTTTCCAGAAATACGTCAGATGTTTTCGGTTTGCATCCATGGTCGTGTTCCCGACTGGAAGGAGAAGGCCTGACAACCATGGATGGTTAGCGAGGATAATAGAGACAAATCAATGCTGTCATCTGCCTCCGGAGACTACGGCGAGACCGGCTCATCATTGCTACTTTCTTTGACCCTCCTCACTGCAAGCCTGCTTTTCACTTCCTGCGCTAAAAACCCGGAGCTGGCAGAGCCCGGCGAAACACCCAACGTCATAGTCATCTACGTCGATGATGTGGGCTGGGTGGATCTCGAATCTTATGGCAGCGAGTTTTACGAGACGCCCAACATCGATTCTCTCCTCTCGCAGGGTCTCCGCTTCACCCAGGCTACACCAATGCTCCACTCTGCGCCCCATCGCGCATCGGCTTGCTCACCGGGCGCCACTGCGCGCGCGCCAAGTGTTTTGAGGTGGTCTCTGGAAAGTGGGATGAAACCGACTTCTTTCTTCGATACGGACAGGAGACCAAGGACGACATCATCTGGGACTGGGAAGAGCGATCGATCTTTTTTCACCACCCGGGTTACCGCGGTATGACCTTTAAACCCGCCTTCGAAGGACAAGGCACCGGCTTTGACCAACGACCCGAGTCGGTCATCCGGCGCGGGCACTGGAAATTATTTGAGAGCCTCGAGACGGGGGAAGTGCAGCTCTACAACCTGCACGACGACATCGGCGAAACCACTGACGTTTCAAAAGAAAACCCCGAACTGGTGGCCAGCCTAAAAAGCGAACTCCGCGCGTCGTGGAAGGAAGTGGATGCGGACATGCCCATTCCAAAAACAGCAGGGCAGTCAGCGGTCATGGAGATCGTCTCGTGTCCAGGTTCTATCGCCGATCATGGCGGTGGATTCGCGACAAAGCAGAGAGAGTTCCTTGCGGGCGATTTCTTGCCTGGACTGCTGCCGGACGAGGTCACTCAGATACTCACGGACAAGCGCGTTGACCGAGGTGGTGCGCTCGCTGGCGATCTGACGGGCCTTCGCCAGGATGTCTTCTTCGACACGTAAAGTGAGATTCTTCATGACGCACATAATATGTGCATTATGTGCAAAGTCAAGCGGATAAAATGGGATGGGTAGTTTTGTTCCCTTTCATGCTTCAAGATGTTCGACCAACGATTTCCCGCCAACCGTCAACCCTTTCTCCAAGACTAAAGCCGTCTCACGTCGTGTGAGCGTGTTGCCCTCGATCGCATTACTGGTGTAGGTTAACTCTACGCGGAACCAATCATCCAGGTTTCTAACCAGTTCAGCAGGAAGCGGCCGAAACCTGTCAAGCTCCTCCTTCTTCCACTGTGTCTTATCATAATTCATCAATAAACTATAAACTATAACGTTATGGTTTACAAGAGGATAATAAGCCACCGTTCGAGATGGTCTTAACCAGATAGTTTTTGGGGTAACGGCGCAGTGGTAAGTTTAGTGTGCTGGACGGGATAGGCCCCAGGTTAACAAAGATAAAATTACGTTTACCCCAGCTGTCCAACGCTTCAGGAGTGCCAGAAGGTTTTTAGCCAGTTATACTTGCGCAGGGCTATTTTGATAGCATCAGATAAAGGGTCCTGGTCGGAAACCTTGGTATTTATTTGCACTTGTCGCACATTACGCATGCCGGCAATCACCGTGCTGCGACATCTTCCAAATTCGTGGCGGGCGAACGAAGATCGAGTGCTGGTGCGGGCATCGAGCCGATGAGCGGGTGAAGCCGGGTTGACCTTCGGGGTCATGCCTTGCATTATTGCAGCCATGCAAAAATGCAAGGCATGACCCCTTCCCTGCGAAATTCCCCGATGCAAGGTTGTTATTCTCGCTATGCTCGTTGAGGTGTCGTCGCATCCGCTCCTCGGTAGACCCCTTACTCGTAGGGAACAAGTGCCGATATTCCGGAGCGCAGTAGAAAATTGGGGGGCTGTCGCATTCGCTCGGTAGTGAGACATGCGGGGTAGATTCGAATCAAAGCGATTGTCGTCGCTTATAGGGGTTAATTCATCCGCTTCAATTCGACAGAGTGCACGTCGATTACGCGGTCCCCTGGCATGTCGAGAGCGCCCAGACGAAGGGTTCCCCTCCCCTGTTTAAGAGTGAGCTTGCCAAGCTTGAGTGGCTTAAAGTCTTTCACAAAATAATGAGACTCGGCCATCCGTTCTTTTGACTTGTCGTAAAGCGGCGGGTCAAACACCTCAGTCACGGTTGCCTGAACGGAATCCCCGGTGTCCATGGAAAGCTGGATCACTGCACCGTCATTTCCGGAAGCACAGGTATAATAAATGGTAACTTCGTATTCACTCGGCACTCCAACGTCGATATACCAGGTAATAGAATCGTTCACATCGGTCCAATGGGTAAAGAAGGAATTGTTCGGCGCCTTGGAGCTGCGTTTGATCGTTCCGTGCTCAACACCGTCGCGCGCCGGTAAGGTAGTCGAATGTCCATAGCCCACTGTAAACGGACGACTGGCAAATCGCTGAAAATCTCTCTGGATGACTTCGTTATGTCGCTTCGCCTGATTTTTCAAATCCGCTACCACCCCGGGGTATTGCTTAGCGACATCCCTTAACTGGCCGCGATCATTCTCAATATCGAAGAGGCGGCCACTTGCATCCAATCTGAATTGCTGGGTGCGAACGCTGATCTGCATCGAACTTGTCTTGGTCGCGAACAAAGAGCGTGCTTCCCAGGCAGCATGGCGATTGAACAACAGAGTCTGAAAACTCCGCCCATCCAGTGTCTTGTCCGTTTTAAAATCAATACCTGCCAATCCGGCCAATGTCGGTAAGATATCGATAGCGCCGGCAATTTGCGGCAATCGAACTCCGCCGGGGATCTTACCGGCCCAACGAATAAAAAAAGGCGACCTCAAGCCACCCTCATCGATAGCGCCCTTTCGACCTTTCATACCACCGTTCCAACGGTAAGAATTCGGACCATTATCGGAAAAATAGACTACTATGGTGTCCTCCCTCAACTGCAGGTCATCCAGTTTCCTTAATACCCGGCCAACATTCCAATCAATGTTCTCACACATGGCGAGAGCGGCCCGGGTCATCATTACGTCTTCCTGCTGGGGATCGCGATGCTTCATAGCCGGATCTTTACCTTCGAATTTACCGTAGAATTCATCGGAAATCATCATCGGCGAATGGGGAGTATTGTAAGGAAGATAACAGAAAAACGGTTTATCCCGATTCGACTCCATGAACTCCATTGCGTGCTCAGTAAAGTCATCTACCACGTATCCTTTTCCCCTTACCTTCTTGCCATTGTGGTCAAGCGGAGGACTGAAATAATGCCCCCAATGGCCGGAGGTAAATCCGTAGTATTCATCAAATCCACGGTCATTTGGATGATAAGGCGACTGGGTTCCGTTGTGCCACTTACCAAAGGCGCCCGTCGTATATCCATTGGCTTTAAACACATCTGCGATGGTTGTCTCATCAGGATTTAACCGGCCATGTCCACGACTCACACCACTCACCCCGGTTCGCGGATAATAACGCCCTGTCAAAAACTCCGCACGCGTGGGTGCACACACCTGACACACATAAAAATTTTCCATCGTGGCCCCCTGTTCGGCGAGAGAATCAATATTGGGTGTGGCGAGGTTTGTGTTCCCATTTACACTCAGATCTCCCCAACCCTGGTCGTCCGTTAGAAAAATGACCACGTTCGGTTGGCGAGCGCTACTTCCATTAAAGTTTAAGGCCAGTAAGACTAAAATCAGTATTGCGTGGGAAACATTTTTCATGGGGTCGTTTTAAAGTCCTGAGGTTGTTTTTCGAAGAGTGCGGTACACTTCATCCTGTTAGTACAGCCAACAGATTGCTATATGGCAACACTGACTCCGCCTATGGCGGCTGATTGGTAAACGGTACTGAATTGGCACCGGCGAAGGTACGCCTCGCTTAAGCAACGGTTGCTAAGTGGTACTTCTTCAAGGCACCGATAAGACGAGCAGTTTCGTCTCCGGAGAGAGGAGTCTTTCGGCGTATTTTGGCATGTAGGGTTTGGACATTGACACCCGCTTCTCGCGCTAATGCGGACAGGTTCAGAATAACCGCCAGGGCTGACAACCGTTCAATATTTAAGACTACTCCGGTCTCGAAGTAATCCAAGACGTCTTGATCGGTGTCGAAGCGTTCTTCCAAATTATTTTTGTTGGTTTTGCTCATTTAGTTTTATCTCCTCGTCGCGGGCCTGCCGGACGCTGATTAGGCGAATCTTGTCATCGCGTTCGGTGAACATGGCCGGACACCACACTAGGGTTTCACAGACGCAATAAAGGGGTTTACAATTGTTACAGCGCCAAAGTGTTGCCCGTGGCTGAGGTCTTCGGAATAAAGAATCCTCGCTTTTAACCGTTCCGCCGCAGCAATGATAGCGCCATCCCAGTAGGAGACTTGAAATTTCACGGAATTGCGTATTCCCTCGGTGAGGAGGCCGAAGTCGGTAACCACCATGGGGAAGGCGTGAAAACGATCGAGGAACGCCATTGCTGTCTCCGGTGAGATTGGCACCCTCAGCTTGCGCGTTACGGTGACATAAAACTCCTGCAAAACCTGTGCCGACAGGCCGAAGTCTGATGATTCGATCAGGTTTACGGCTGCCTGTTTCTTGGAACTATTCGCCGGCGAAGCGTCCACCGCGTAAACCAGCACATTCGTGTCAATCAGGCAGTCTGCGGTCATGGAGATCGTCTCGTGTCCAGGTTCTATCGCCGATCACAGCGGTGGATTCGCGACAAAGCGCAGAGAGTTCCTTGCGGGCGATTTCTTGCCGTGACTGCTGCCGGACGAGGTCACTCAGATACTCACGGACAAGCGCATTGACCGAGGTGGTGCGCTCGCTGGCGATCTGGCGGGCCTTCACTAGGATGTCTTCTTCGATACGTAAAGTGAGATTCTTCATGACGCACATAATATGTGCATTATGTGCGTTGTCAAAGGCGATCCAGTGGGACCAGCCTGGACCGAGAATTGTACTGCTTTCCAGTAGTGGCCCACCATGATTTGCTGGAAAGATATTTAGCCTGTCCTTTTTATGTCCCCAGGTGGGTTGCTAGGGTTTTAAAGGATTCAACAATTTTATTCCAGCATAGTTGAAATCTTCTTCCAATCATTTGGGGATCGGTCCTAGCTTTCCAGTAATCGGGCCTTTTCAACAAGAGCCTTGATGCGTTTCCGATATGCTCGCTGGCGTTCGATGGCTTTTAGACGTTTTTGCTTGGCTGAAACTCGAGGTCGGCCCCGCCGGGGTATAAAGATGGGATCGGGTATGGTATAGACTCCACGAACACGAAAGCTCTCCGGGGCCAGCTCTGCGAGCTGCGAATGATTGGAGTCGGCATACCAGGGATTTTTTAATCTGCGCTGTGAGCCCCCTACCCAATCCGGGCTTTGCAGGGATGCTTGCGCTGATAGCCAGTCCGCGTAGGCGGCCAAGTAAGCATCCGCTACGTTTCCCCTTTTAAATTTCTTGGCCAGCTGTTCCGGTTCTTCCTGTATTCTCCGTTTGAACTCGCTACGACTGGTTACCCTGCGTGAAATCTCATGCTGCCAATCGCGTAGGTTGCGGCCAAATGCTTCCAACGAATGGGACCTTTGGGCCAATTCTTTCAGCGTTTTGGGTCGGTCTATGATTTCCATTAATAAACCATGACGTTATGATCTATTATTAAAAAATGCAATACATCTTGGTACGGACCGGAGACATCGGAAGATTGCCATACCCTAAATTTGCCTCTTTTCTTTCCGTGCAATGCTTGCTAGATCCTCGAAGCAGATCGAAAATATGAACGTACCAAAACTTCTCCATAAGGCCTCACTCCCGATCCTCATCGCCTCTTGCTCGGTCTTTCCAGGCCTGGCATCTGGAGCTCACCATGAGCTTGCGGCCCCTCTTGCCGATCCGATTCCGCAAAAAATAAGGAAGGGTGAGATCGTTGTCGGGGTTATCGATCGATTTCAACTGCCAAGGACCAGGGACGCCCACAGCGGTGGCGCCACCACCAATGCTTTTGCGCGAATCCAATACCTCAAGCCCGTCGGCGATGGCTCAGGTCGATTGGCCATCTGTGATCTCAGGGGCCAATTTTACCTGGCAAATCCAAAGGATGGATTGGTGCAATTATACCTGGATCACAACGCCTTCTCCCTTGCCTTTGACGCTTCCATGATGCCCAACGAAACCGGATTCCTCGGTTTTGCCTTTCACCCGGAATTTTCCGAGACAGGAAAAGCTGGTTATGGCAAATTCTATACTGCCATCAGCGCGAGGTCCGGGTCTGGGGAACCGGATTACCTGAAAGACGACGCTTCCAGCCATGAAAGCGTTATCGTGGAATGGACCGCGAACAACCCGGCGGCAGTTCCGTTTGAGGGCGCTTACCGGGAGGTGTTTCGCATAGGTCAATTTGCCCCGAATCACAGCATCGGCACCCTCGCCTTCAATCCGGCGGCAAAGCCTGGAACGGCTGATTATGGAAATTTGTACTTCTGCCTGGGTGACGGCGGTTCGGCGTTCGATCCCAAAAACTACGGCCAATCCCTGCAGAGCCCTCACGGCGCCATTCTCAGAATCAATCCGCTTCAGAGGTCGGGAGGTCGCGCTTACGGAATTCCCGAGGACAATCCTTTCATTGGCCGGTCGGGTGTGGCTCCGGAAATTTGGGTCTATGGATTGAGACATCCCCAACATTTTTCCTGGGACAAGTCCGGGCGTATGTTTATTGCAGATATCGGACAGAATCAGGTTGAAGAGGTGAACATAGGCGTTCCCGGCGCCAATTATGGCTGGCGTCTGCGAGAAGGCACATTTTCCACCGGTTCCGGTGTCCCCGGTTTAACGGTAGGTCCGGTCTACGATCTTCCACCGGAAGACTCCCAAAGCTTTACCGATCCGGTCGCCCAATACGACCATGATGAGGGGAGAGCCATCGGCAGCGGTTATGTTTATGAAGGGACCCGACTGGAGGCCTTAAAAGGTAAATACCTCTTCGCGGATATTGTGCTCGGGCGCCTGTTCTACATTGAGACGGAAAACCTGCACCCCGGAAAGCCGGCCGAAATTCGGGAGTTGAGGTTGGTGATCCAAGGCAAGGAGCAGGACCTGATAGACGTGGTTGGTTACCCGAATACCTACCGGCCTGGCCCCCGAGCCGACCTGCGACTAGGCATCGACGAGGCCGGCGAGTTGTACCTGCTCACCAAAGGCGACGGCCGGGTGCGGCAACTAGTGTGGAGTCTCAGAAATTCCTTATAAAAATCGCTGCGGTATTTTTATAAGGAATTTCTGAGACTCCACACTAGAGAGTTTCTTTCTTCAGTGTTGCTTTAAACCGTACCAGCTCGGCTTCGAGCTCCGTGACGATTTCCGGATGGTCACTAGCCAGATTCCAGCGCTCGCTTATGTCAGAATTCAGATTGTAGAGTTCGTAGTCATTTGTTCCAAAATCCATCACATATCGATGTGGCTCCGAAGGTTCTCTTCCTGGAAGTAACAACTTCCATTTACCTTTGCGGATACCAATAGCCATATAAGGGCTATCCTTTTGAGAAGTCTGATCGTAAACAAAAGTTTCGCGCCCTTTCTTTACCTTTCCCAAAAGCAAATGGCTTTGATCCTCACCATCGATCAATCGATCAGCAGGCAACTCAACTCCTGCTATAGAAGCAAAGGTCGGTAGAAAATCAATGGTGGCCCAGACTGCACCCGAGGTGCGGTCAGCCGGAACATTCCCCGGCCAACGGACGATACAAGGAACTCGAGAACCAGCCTCATAGGCAGAACCTTTTCCTCCACGCAAAGGTCCCGGATCGCCCCAGAAAATAGTCCCATCGGGCATAAACCAACTAGGTTTCCTTGTGCTCAAGTCACCGATACGCCCCATCTTGTTCAGATAGTACCTGGGCTGGCACCAAGGACCATTGTCCGTGGTATAGATCACCAAAGTGTCCTCGCTCAATCCCAGCGAATCGAGCCGATCAAGCAGTCGTCCCGTCTCGTAATCGAATTCTTCGACCACATCGCCATAGAGGCCTCCTGCTGACTTTCCCTTAAAAGCGGGGGAGGCATCGATGTTGGTGTGCATCATCGTATGCGCAAGATACAACAAGAATGGCTGGCGCTGATTCCGTCGGTTGTCCAAATAGTCGATCGCTTTGTCGGTATACAGGCGGGTCAAGCTACCCATATCTGTCGTTTGGCCAGCCGGCTCATTATTCTCATGAAATTTGACCAATCCACTGTCATTGGCACCTAGCGCTCCAAAGTAATAATCGAAGCCCTGAGCGTTCGGCATCCGATCGAGAATCTCCTTCCGGTTGGAAACATCCCATTTGCCAATGCAGGCCGTCTGATAACCTGCGGGTTTCAACAGCTCGGCGAAAGTAATCTCTTCAGCGGGCATCGACCAGCCTTGACTGCGAACAGGATAGCGTCCGGTCAAAAGAGCTGAGCGAGATGGCCCACACACTGGCTGGGCGTAAAAGCTGGAAAAGAGGGTACCTTCTTTAGCCAACTGATCTAGCCTCGGTGTATTATTAATTTGATTACCATAACAGCCCAAGTCTGCGTAGCCCTGGTCATCTGTGAAAATAATCAGAATATTAGGCTTCTCATTCGTAGCATGAAGCAGGCCGAAACTCGCCGTAAGAAACGCCATCGCTACGAACGCAATAGTCGATATATGCTTAGAATGAAGGTACACTGGTGCTAGTTATGGAGGTGAAATTAAGAAGTGGCTGCAAACGCTACTAACGATATCGGGGGGAAGGATGGGGGTCGCCCCGTTTTGTGAACACACATAGGCAGCTACCTTATTTGCATTTTCGTTGAGCTTTGACAATGGCAATACTCCCAGCAACCCAACACACAACGTAGCCGAAAAGGAGTCGCCGGCACCAATAGTGTCGCCTCGTTCAATTGCAATGCCGGGGTGATCGTCTATGCCTGGGGTCAAAAAAGGGGTCTACCGAGGAACGTAGTGACGACACCTCAACGAAGCGAAGCAAGAAGAACAACGCAAAACATTAACCTCCTCCTCGATTAACCGCGCTGCTTACTCGGTTCGGATGGCCCATGTGCAAGCGACGGGCTATCCACACATTATTAGCCGGCGTTTGTTTTCTAAGAAGCTTGGCTATCTCTATTTTCCAAGCAGCTCCCACTTATCTTCATTCAGGGCTTTTAAGTCTACACCCTCCCAGTACACGTTCGGTTCCTGATTCACCAGCTCCTCGGCTAACTCCTTCTTGGCTTTTTTGCTCCCGATAAACCAACCCCGGCAATAGTTCCTATACAGATCATCTCGCTTCCTCGGGTCTTCTTCCTCACACAAAGCTAAATGTTGTTGATACTTGCGCATTCCTCTCAGGTTGTCCGGCAAACCTAAAAGGACAGCAGTGCACCACGGTCCAAACCATGAGGCCGAACTTTCTTAAAATAGTGGAAGTAGCTGCTGAAACGATGCTCTTTGAGATTTTCCACATCACAAATGTCCGCTCGCACCGGGTTCAGGTGGATATAGTCAACCAGACCTGGCAAAGACCTGTCCGGTTCGACTACCAGGGACTTGTAACGTCCTTGACGGAGCACAGAGTGCGGAGATGGCGTAGCCCTCTGAAAGAGGGTGAGCTTAGTGGTTGCTTCTCAGGCAACTAAGCGAGCAAATACATGGCCACGTTCACCATGAAAGCGGTTAAACCGAGTGGCAAAGGTTCCCTGCAGCCATTTCATTCCCGCCACGAGATTCGGCATCGGAGTTTCAACCGCCAGGTGATAACCTGTCACGCCGCAGCAATATTTTCAAATTGGGAGCGCGAAGGCGGATGGTTACTCATTATGACATAAGCATACAGCTTCCAAGCACAACGATGGACGGTTTCTACCGAGCAACATCGGTTGCGACACATCTACGAACGAAGTGAGAATAACAAAAGAGCCTTCTCAAAAGCTTCGGTAGTTTTGACGTCCGTGAACAAATCCTTTCAGTAATTGCCACGGCTTATAATATGGTAAACCGCTCCAGCAAATGGAAGATGTCGCGCCGCTCGGAACCACCCGCTGTTTTCTTGGCATGCAAGGACTAAAACTTTAGTGCCGCTTCAGGTCAATGTTAATGTTTTGCGTTTGACCCCTTTTTTGTCTCTCGTTCCTTGCAATCTTGACGAAGCCAGCGAAGTCAACCGATTCAAGGTTTGACCCCCTCGACTCTCAGGGCGTCGAGCCGGATCCTTCTTTCTTCCGCTGATTCAATTTCTCCATCACTTCGGCATGGCGCCTCCGGTTGATGTTGTAAGGGAGGAAAGCCGCAAAGGCCAAGATACTAATTATGGCGATTCCGGAATAGACCCAGCCAAAGCGATCGAGCACTTCGAGTGAGACTTCAGCCGGTTTGGAGTTTGGATCCAGGCCAATATAATCGATAGCAAACCCGGCGATCATGGTACCTATGGCCATGAAGCATTTTTCAATAAAGTTCAGCGAGCCGAAGAATACTCCTTCCATTCTTACGCCCGTTCTTAATTCGTGTTCATCTGCAATATCCCCAACAATTGACATCGTCGTAACATTGGTACCGACCGAACCAAAGGCTGATACTAAGGCGAAGACGATTAGGATGGGAACTAGCACGTCCAGGCTCGCCGGCATTAATCCAAACATTGCGAGCAAGACGGGACCTGTAGTGCAAACCAGTGTAAGAAATCCGCAAGAAAGCTGTGTCCACTTTTTATCAATCCACCGGTGTATTGGGACAAAAAATGGGGCACCAATCAGCGCACCGATCATCGCTGTGTATTGGAGGTATTCGATCCCTTTTGCTTCCAGTTTCCAAAAAAAGGTTTGTAAGTGAGTTACCAGATTGCCCTGGGCTCCGAGGTATATGATCGCGATGAATGTGCTGATAAAAAGTGCCCTAAAGGATCTACTGCCTAGCGATTGCCACAGATCGGTGAAAACTCTGAAAAAGTTAAATTTCGGCCTGGTGGTGTTCGCGCCTGATAAGAGAGGAATGGCGTCTCTTGTCCCAACCGTGGCGATAACGAGCAAGCAGCCCATGACCAAGGATGAAAATATCGCATAAGGCAGATAAGGGCCTCTGTTCAGATGTGGCGTTTGGTTGTCTGGAGAACTCTGAAAAAAGAAGGTCCATGCCACCCAAATAATCAGGAGTGAGGAAGCGGCACCGATGAAGTAACGAAATTGCGCGATCCTGGTTCGTTCCTTATAGTTTTGCGTCAACTCAACACCCAGCGACATATAGGGCACTTGGAACAGGGTATGCGCTGTTCGCATCAAAACGCTCATTACGGTAAACCACAGGAAGAGACCGTATTCTGAAAGTCCTGAAGGTGGCCAGAAGATGCCAAAGAACAAAATCGACATCGGTACAGCACCCATGATCATGAAGGGATGTCTTCTCCCCCAGCGTGACTTGAAACTGTCGGACCAGGAACCTACAACCGGGTCGGTGATGGCGTCGAAAATGATAGCGATGAACATCCCGGTACCAATATAGCTGCCAGAAACTCCGAGTACCTGATTGTAATAGATAAACAATAGGGTGGCAAACCCCCAACCAGAAACGGCGTTGCCCGCTTGTCCGGCCCCGTAACAAAGCTTCATGCGGAAGGGTACACGTTCGTAGCCCATGGGGGTTTTACTGATAGGAATTTGCTTTGGGTGATGTCACTGCGTTCGGTATAGCGGCGCAGCCGCTGTGGTGGGGGTTTTTACCCAACCCAAGTTTCATATTTGTCAATCTCCTTCTCCAGCAATAGCCCTGCGTCTTCTGGCCAAACTCTCGATGAGATCCTGCCGAGGTCGATTCTGGCACGTCAGTCCAGCGTCGACTCTCATATTGAGTCCAGTTGTGTGAAGGCTCTCATCGCTGGCCAGGTACAAAGCAGCGTAAGCGATGTCCTCGGGTGTCCCAGCTCGTTTGAGCGGCAGGTCATCGTTATAGAACTGGGTGAGTCGCTCAATCCTGACCTCATTCTCTTCCTGAGACTGCGTCTGATAGCCTCCCCAGAAGATTGGCGTCATAATCGCTCCTGGAGAGATGCAGTTTACCCGAATTCCATGTTCAGCCAGCTCGATCGCCCAGATCTTGGTCATATGAATGACTGCGGCTTTGGTCCCGCAGTAGAGCGGACCGGATCCGTCATTGGTCACTCCTGCAGTGCTCCCATTGTTGATGATGCTGCCTCCACCCTGCTGTTTCATGATCGGGGCCGCATACTTGATTCCAAGGAAGCATGACGCCAGGTTTGTTTTGAACAACCGATCGAAATCGTCCATTTCGAAAGATTCGACAGCCACGTACCCCTGTCCGATTCCCGCATTGTTGAACAGCACATCAAGCCTTCCCCACCTGGCCATGGTCGCGTCGATCAACGCCTTCACATCTGCTTCGACAGAGACATCTGTCTGTTGAAAAAACGCGTTTTCGCCGAGTCGGTCTGCGAGGGCTTTTCCTTGCTCCTCACCTCTCGCTGCGATCGCTACCCGAGCGCCTTCCGCCACGAACAGTTCCACTGTGCCCGCGCCCATTCCACTGTTGCCTCCAGTGATAATCGCCACTTTTCCCACCAGTCTACCTTCAGATTGTGTCATTGGTTACTCCTGTCTTGCGTGGGTGTAAATGCATGTCGGCTAAACCGCGACAAATTCCACTATAATATGGATCTTTTGCGGGTATATGCAAGAATTCATGATGATACTTTTCCTGCTCTCATTTTCTGGACCCTTTATCTTGCCCTCAAAATGAAGATAGTGTATGTCCTGTTTGTGTTGTAGACTGGCGATGGCCAGATATCTCATCACCCTTATTGGCATCATTGTGGCGAGTGCATCGGCTTGGGCCGCAAAGCACTATGTGCCTGTAAAACCTGATCCTGTGCTGAAGACGTGGCGTTGGCGATCCTATCCTGATTTGAAAGGCTTGGGGCTTGAGTGTATCGCTGACTGATAGGAATTTGCTTTTTAGCGGCGCAGCCGCTGTGGTGGGGGTTTTAGGGGGAGGAGGAAGAACTGAGGGCATTGATAGGGTGATTTTTCACGGTGGCAGATTCGCATTTCCAAATGAATGCTTATTATCTCCATGAAAGTCAATTCATCGAGATTCGATGTACCCTCATTGTCCTTACCCAGTACGGTGACACGATGATTGGTCATCAACTGCGACGGTTCATCGTTGATCTGATCAATTCCCGCCAATAGGGGAATGCCACTGATCATTCCTATCAATATGAGGGTCAATATCGAGAACTTTCTCCCGTTAAATCTCACAACCCTTTTGTGGTTACCATACCTACTGCGAACCAACCATCACAAAGGTACAACCAAAATCGATAAAGTTCAAAATTTGGATGTGGTGATGAACCAATGATCCAAATGGATAATTGAAATATAGAAGAGGGTAAATTCACGCAGTCCTGACGTAGTGAATTTTCGAGTAGTCTGGTCGCGATAGACCAGTGTGTGCCCTAGACGTACGATACTCCACCATACGTTCAACTGGGGGATGTGCCGCAACATCCTCAGTCCCCCGGCCTCGTACGATTTAGGTGTACATGTAATCAGAAACAAATCCCTCTTATGCAGACACCTTACCCCAATCAGTTGGTTGGAACGGTTTCGTTTCGGTTTCCATTGGGTTAACGTTCGGTTCGTCTTGGGTTCCAGTTATGTTACTGTTCGGTTTGTCTTCGGTTAGGTTTCGGCTAACCGGTCCCTTTACTTTACTTTCCTTCGTTTCCTTTCCTTCCATTTGTTTATCTTCGTTTTCCTTCCTGTAGTCTTTTTGATTATGAGGGATGTTGGTTGTGGAATTCGTTATACACATTTCAAGTTGGGATTGAAGAGGATTCAAGGGTTGAAACAATTGTGTCTACAAATTGAAGTTAGAGAAATTGGTTCTTACACTGGTACCGCTTCTCCTTTCAAGAGCCGCTAATCTTGATAATCCTCGTGGTTCACTTGCGAAATCACCTCTAAGTTATTTCACCTTATAACACTGCAAACTAGGACCGATTTTTTATGCGATTAAGGCATCTCTGCCCATCGGGTCGAAATCAGGATAGTAGTTTGGATTGGAAGCTAAGTGCCGACAGGGGAGTGCGGGTGGATTACTTGTATCCCCGGTTATCCTAATTATCTTCCCTTTGTTTGCGGGCCTCAATATCCATCGATATTCCGATCCCTGCCTCCTGGAATAGCTGCCTTTTTTAACGCAACTGATCACCCTCATTTCCTCAAGTATTTTGATCAGTCGATATGCCTTATTTTGGTAGGCCAATCCCATCCTTTGTTGAAGTTCTGGACCTGAAAGAAAGAATTTGCCCCGTCCTTTTTTTTGAAGACTTCGACAGATTCGAAATGCAATTTTCCCGTTTTCGGTAAGTGATTCAAACACCTTGCTGAAATTTGATGGAAGTCCCCCCGGAAAATCTCGTTCCATACTTTCTATCAGGTGTCTGCACTCGTATTCATGACGTTCTCGGGAATCATTCCAAACGGATTGATACCGGTCGTAGATTTCCATACCCAGTTCAACCGCGATTTCTGGCGAGACGTTGTAGAATAGGAACGATACAGATTTGACCAAATTTAGATTTCGAGTTTTTCGGTACGGTCGGATGTACGGTTGGACCAATTTTCTATACAACTGGTTGATATGATTGTCTCCTCCCTCTTCTACTCTCTCCTCTTTTTTAGTTCTATTACAGAACTCAATATTGTGTGACACTTTTGTGTTACTCAAAGACGGGGTATCATCGAATGGAAATATGATTTCCTCGAAATTTATTGTGACAGGTTCATTTTCACTTACACAAGTGTATGAAGGACCTTCCGGGTGGATACCGCATATGACTGTATGGGCACCGTCTGCCCTCCATTCACCCCATCGGAATTTTCGAGTGGGTGGGTAATCCCCTACTACCTTGACCCAAACGTTGCAGCCCCTCTGTCCTTTGGTAATTAGACCATTAGCCAATTTGGGATTTGCCTTAAAAAAAACATCCGCGCAGTTGTCATCATCAAGATCAATAGTACATAATCCATCACTGACTAGTCCGAGTGAGACTCCTAAATTTTCCGAATTACGAAGGCGAATTTGATAAGATGATTTCCTCGTGTCTTTTAATTTTTTTTTGACCAATCACGGATTGCAGGAATCTTCGATTTCTTTTTAAGGGGGATGAGTATAGCCTCCGGTAAGAGACGAGAAATATCCTCCAATCTGTCCATTTCATTTATCTTCCTCTGGTTGTTATGGGCGGCGTTCCCAAAGTGGGCATAGAGTGTAGTATGATTCCTAATCCGTCTCCGAAAGAGATAGAAACTTCGTTTGTGCATCTTTTATGAATTCGCATTCGAACACTTGGATGTAGGATTTATTCTTCGATCTGGAATCTTTGGATATCGGCCTTATTCGGTCCCGCGCTGGGTAATCTTGATTTTCGATTCCCACAATAATTCGCACCACTACAAATCCTAATGTATCTGGATCATTGCCAGTTAATGGATTACGGCATCTTTTATAGAGTGCGATCCTATTGGAAATATCCTTCCGGAAATAATCCCACCCATTGTGTTCGAACTCTCTGGGGAAACAATCCAAGGGATCGTCTTCCGTGAAAGGCCATTTGAAGGCCATCACGCCACACTGAGAGGGCTTAACGGATTCAATACGGTGAATCCTCTTTGGGAATAGGATCAGATGGCCCTGTAGGCTCATCATAAAAAAGTGAATTAATCATCACCCCTCCCTTCTGATTGGGGATTTGAGATATGTTCTATTTTTGTGGATAAACATTCTTGTTCCCTAACTGTGGGATTTTCGCCCACCACTGTGCTGTCTTGTAGTGGCATGTTTATTACACTTCCCAAAATGTACTCGGCAGCCGACTCAGCGGGGTACCTAACACATCTGGATGAAAGATGAAGAGCAATAATCCTGCCGGACTTTTCTGCTCGTCGAATAGTCAGTTGACTTACGCAAAGTTCTTCAGCGAGTTGTCTGCGCGATAGGTAAGAACCATATTTGGAACAGAGATACATCAGTATCTCCTTCAGATCAGTTATCTTTCTTATTTTCATTGGATAGCATTTTAGAATTTTGTATCCCTCTCCTTGCTAGGAGTTGAACACGTTCAAAAATGCCTCCAGTGATCCGTTAATTGTCAGCGAGTTTGACTACCTCGCCCGGTTCTTGATTTAAAACAATCAACACTACTTTATTGTTCGTCAAGTGCATTAAGGTTCGGTTAACTCTTTTTTGGCTAAAAGCCCATTTTAGCCTCTTTATTTTCTGATCTGTCACTCGAAAACAAGTCCACCGTGGCTCGATTTTTCTTATAGGCGTAATGATTTGTTGTTGTCCGAATATCTGAGTGACGCAATTGACGTGAGGCTTCATAGACACCTGCTACCCGGATCATCTCCGAACCGAATTCCTTACGCAATGCATGGAGGGGTTTGGGATCCTCAATTCCGCGTCCCCGAAGCCATGCGATGAGTGCTTTGAAATGTCGATCACATCGATACTGGTAGGTGTTTTTGTATGGTGTATTGATCAATCTGCCTTCCACAACGAAATCACTCGTTGCCTTTGCTTTGTATTGACGAAGTTGATTCATCAACTCCGGTTGGACATCAATTTCGCCTTCGCTTTCCGAAGACTTCGCGCGAGTGAGTTCATCCGTTTCAATTCGGATTCTGTTGTTGGAGAAATCCAGTTGTTGCCACCGAAGAGTATCGATCTCCTTTCTCCGTAATCCCACTCCCAATGCCAGAAGGAGAATTTTGTATTGTTGATGTTTACTGATAGCGAACCGGGTGGCTTCTGCTGACTCCCGCAAATTTTCAATTTCAAGTTCCGGAACCTCAGGTCGAAGGTCTCGGTCAGCCGCTTTTATCAATAATTCGATTCCGCCATTTTCTTCGAGACAGGACCGGTATTTCTGTGGTCTTACTTTTTCGAAATCACATTCGGGGTGATTGGATTAGACCAAGGGAAATTCGGGAACACTTCGTCCAACAGTCTTTGAATACGTGAACTGAATAGACTCTTGGAATTTCTGAGGATGGAATTGATTGTCGCCCGTGCCCTTTGATTTGCCGCCGGTGTCGACGCCATATCGATTCTTCTTTTTTTCCACCGTTGAACATGTTGCGCTTTGAGCCTCCTGATTTGAATTCCTTCCACTTTACGAGTCCATTTTTGCTTGGCTTCGCTTTTCGCATAATGAACTGAGGCTGGCTTCGGGATTTTGAAAATCTCACCGATCAGGGTACGGCATTTCCCAATGTATATTTCCAATGTGGATTTCTCCATCGTGGAATGGTCTCTGATTGCCTGAAAGAATTCTCCAAACGATGGGTCATCCGATTGAGGTTCTCCGGCAGGTTTAAATTTTTGAATTGCATCTTCCCAACCATTAGCGCGGATAAAATCGAAAATCTGTTTTGTTTTTTGACCGGCCAAGTTCTTTTCAGGCTTTTCGGTATTGAACCGGCCTCTCCGCCCCCTTGCTTGAATCCGAATCGTGTAGAAAGGGGAGTCTCTTCGTCTGCGAACTCGTTGAGTCCAGTACCGGACATCTGATTTAGGATAATCTGGCCTTTTTTTCTTTTTGTGGGCCACTTTTGGGCCACTTTTCGTGATTAGACCTGACATAACCTCTTATGAATTGGATATAATGATTGTCAAAAAGTATATACGTTATCTAGTTTATAACCATATCTTTAGTTATCACAAGCAATCATTTCATATCATCCGCACTACAGGACTGAAAATCCTTGTGTCCCCAGTTCAATTCTGGGTCTGGCCACCAATTTATAATCAACAACTTACGTAAATATAATCCGTCTTTTTTGAGAGTTTTTTTTGTAGATTGACGCTATACTGACGTTAAAACCCGATTTATACCCATGGCCTTCACACCAAGCAAAGACCACAGACGCCGGGATCGCGAGCAGAGGAAGTTAGAAAAACGCATTGCTCGGGAGGAGGCGAAAGCCGAAAAGATCGCAGCTGAGAAGGCCGCCGAAAAGGCCGCTGCTAAGGAAGCTGCCAAGCTAACCGAAGAAGCTGCCAAACTAACTGAAAAAGAGCTGAAGGCTAAGAAGGAGGCAGAGTTTGAGGCGGAGTTTGAGAGAGAACTGGAAGCCGAGCGCAAATCCCAAGAGGGCCATAGAACTGTCTAAAAGGGGTCTGAGCGCGTCTGAAATAGCCAACTCAATGAAGGTATCAAAACGAACTGTTCAGAGGTATCTGAAGCATTAATTTCCTGCCAACTTTAATTGCGGACTGCCACTATATTGGCGAGATTGAACGCTATCCTCTGAGCTCCTAATCCGTCTGAGCAAATCCGCCCAAGGATCCGTCTTGTGTTCCTCCTTTTGCTTATACCGCCCCATCATCTTGTTGTCCTCAGCGATAGCTCTTAATACGTCTGAACCGCGAGATGTGGGGTCCATTACGATCTTACAAAGGATTTCCCTAACCTTCAAACGAGACAATCCTCCCAGCGTTTCCATCTTGGCCCTGAGCTTCTCGATTTCCTCCTGAACCTTAGCATTTCTTAGCATCATCCGAGTAGCAGAAGCACCGGCTGCGTTTCGGGATTTGCAGCCGTCATATGCCTGAAGGTAGGCTTCGGTGTGGCTTAGCCCTTCTACGGTCAGTTGCTGCGCCTCCCTTTAGACCGGAATAAACCGGTTAAGATCTGGTTCGAAGGCAAAATGGGGACGGACCTAGTTGTTTAGCGTTTTGAGTTGCTTGCTGTATGGGCACCGATTCTTCTCGGTCTGATTGTAGATTCCAACCAGCTTACTCATGGTGGCTGGATGGCCCAGGTTGAGATAGGTGCATAGCCTGGATATCTCACTACCGAGCGAAAGCGACATCACCCAATCTTCTACTGCGCTCCGGAATATCGGCACTGGAGCGGGCATCGTTAGATGCGCGACTTTGCAGGGTGTCGACCCAGCTTCACCCGCGCATCTGCTCGAAACCCGCACCAGCACTCGACCTTCGTTCGCTCGCTGCGAATTTTGTGAGATATCCAGGATAGCTGAGGATTCTTGATCCCAGTATTGGCCTTCATATGACTGGCTATGGCAATTTTCCACTGAGCCGACTTCTTTGCTTCTTCGATGTCTTTCTGGTTCTTGTGTAACTGCTTTAGGCAAAGCTTAATGAGCTTTTCGATACGGATGTGTTCCAACTCGCGTTTGGCCTCCACACTTGCCTTGGCTATTCCTTGCTCCACTTTTGCCCTTAATTGGTCTTTACCCTGTTTGGTCCCGATATACCAACCACGACTGAGGTCTTTAAAAAGCTTTTCTCTTTCCTGTGGACTGTCCTCCATGATGAGCTTCAAGCGCTTGTGGTAGGACCGCATCCCTCCGGGAGACGGACTGAGCCCTCCGGCCTCATGCAGAAAATCTTCGCACCTCAGATTGGGATGGCGGTATTTGGTGAAATATTTGGGGAATGAACTGTTTGTATAGGCTTTAAGCCGGTCGACAGTTATGACACCCGCGCGGACAGGATTGAGATGGATGTAGTCCACCACGTTCAGTATTCCATAATCGCCTTCGATGATAAGCGATTGGTAGCGTCCTTGGAACACGTGGCCCCGCTCACCGCTAAAGCGGCTAAACTTATTGGCGAAAGTAGATTGCAGCCAATGCATTCCATCACTGAGGTTGGCTTGGGGCGTCTCAACGCAGAGGTGATAGTGATTGCTCATCAGAACGTAAGCATGCAAGGACCACTGATAGCGTTCGCAGGCCTCCAGCATCACCTCGGTAAATGCCTTATCGGTTTTGTGTGTCCGAAACAAATCTTTGCGGTAGTTACCCCGGTTGATGATGTGATAGCGGGCTCCCTCATACTGTACTCTTGCTGAACGGGGCACTGTGGGAGCAAACAATTCCTTCCTCCATTCGTCAACGCTAAACAACAAGGTCCGTCCCCATTTGTCTGTTCCATTTGTCTGTTCCGGCTTCCGCGTGAGAAGTGTCGCCACATGCCTTGGTTCTTCGACCGCGCAGGAGCCGTGCACATCTCGTCTTGGCGGCGTGCACGGTGTTGCCTTCCCTTTACCATTAGAAGGTCGGCCCCCTGAAGGATAACTTGATTTCGCGGCTCTATAGCCCGGCCTGTGGGTTCCCCTGTCAACGCTTCAAATGTGCCCTCACGAGCACACTCACATGACTCGGGGTCAGTGTGATTGACTATTTCTTCACTGTAAGACTCTTTCATTCTCTACTTCTCACCGGCTTGGCCGGCGCTATCAATGGCGCTTAGTTAAGGGGGTTTTTTGAGGGCATAAGGTATGGCGCCGGCCGGGGTCATGCCGTAGAAAAGTGATGCCTTCTGTAAGAAAAGGGTCAGGTCTTAAAAACTGTATTTCGTTGTACTTCATACACTTTTACAAGACGACCGACCCTGTAAGGCATAACTTTTTACGTCTTGACCCCTTCCTTTTCCGACTCAGGAGATGGATTCGTTTCATGAAATTCAGATGTGTGCAGACTGAGGTCTTAGTGGATTCAATGAGTCCTCATTTCCCGTTATTCCAGATGATGTGAGTGCCGCTTTTGCCGGGGACGATGATGTCTTTCCAGCCGTTGCCGTCGAGGTCTTGGACGCGGATTTGCAGGACGACGCGTCTTTCATGACCGGAGGTTTGATTACGATCGATGGAGGTTTAACGGCGCAGTGATGATAGACAAATCCATAAGTGATTTATTGACCTCCTTTTCCACCTGTCCGTACTATTTTCTCCGATGAAAGTTATCGATACCCACCATCACTTCTGGAGCGCAAAAAGCGGCACCTATTCCTGGCTGAATATCAACGACCAGGAAACACTCTGGGGATGCCCATCGAATCTTCCGCGAGAGTTTTTTCCAGAAGATTTGATCAAAGCGGCCGAAAACCTGGAGCTCGCAAAATCTGTTCACTTGCAGTGCGGGTACGATCCCGCTAGGCCGGCGGACGAGTCGAAACTGCTTCAAGAAATGGCTGACAATCCGGACTCACGAGGATTCCCACACGGAATCGTCGCCTTCGCAGATCTCTCCCAGCCTGATGTCGATTCTCTGCTGTCGCAACATTGCGAATACAAAAACATGCGAGGCATCCGTCAATTGCTCGACTTCCACAAAAACCCAAACTGGAGTCAAGCCGACCGGCACTTCATGCGAGACGAGGCGTGGCGCAAAAACTTCAGCCTACTTGAAAGGTATAAGCTCTCATTTGACCTTCATATTTATCACCATCAGATCGACGACGCCATATCGCTCGCCCAGGCCAATCCAAACATATTGGTCATCTTAAATCACGCCGGCATCCCCGCCGATCGGGATACCGAAAGCATAAACGCCTGGCGGACAGCTCTCCATCGATTTTCCGAATGCGACAATGTCGCCGCAAAAATTTCGGGGCTCGGTATGTGCGACAGGAACTGGACCGTTGAAAGCATTCGTCCCTTTGTAGTTGATGTTATCGAAGCGTTTGGAGTCGATCGCTGTATGTTCGGGAGCAACTTTCCGATCGATAGTCTCTTTAGTGACTATCAAACCGTTTGGCGGGCCTATGATCAAATAACGGCCGATCTGTCAGACGATGAACGAGTAAAACTTTTCCACGACAATGCAGAAAAGTATTATCGGATATGAATCCGCAAAAAAGTTGAAGGCAGAAAGATGAAGCGTGAATACAGCGGGGCGACGACCGAAGGGCGAGGGGTGCTCTACTACGTAACTGATCCGATGTGTTCGTGGTGCTGGGGCTTTGCGCCATTGTTTGAAATGCTCCGGGAAAAACTGCAACCAGAGGTAAAACTCCAGTACGTTATGGGTGGCTTGGCGCCTGACTCAGACGAACCAATGCCAACGGAAATGCAGGGATACTTGCAGAGTACCTGGCAACAGGTAGCCGCTACGACCGGCGCCGAGTTTAACCACGAGTTCTGGGAAAAATGCCAACCACGTCGGTCGACCTACCCAGCTTGCCGCGCAGCGATTGCGAGTGGATTGCAAGGAAAGCTGCCGGAGATGTTCGCGGCTCTGCAACGCGCCTATTACTTGGAGGCGAGAAATCCATCTGACACGAGCACCCATCTGGCTTTAGCCCAGGAGCAGGGACTCGACACGGATCGATTCGCTAACGACCTGGCGTCAGCTCACGTTGAGGAACTCCTTCAAAATGATTTCGCGTTACGAAGCGAATTTGGTGTACGCGGATTTCCCAGTTTGATCCTTAAGAGCAAAGACGAGCTTCACTTAATTGTGAACGGCTGGGGAACTTTCGATCAAGTTTGGAAACAAGTAGAATCAATTCTTCAAACTTGATGGTTAGTTTCCAGCCTCACTCCTAGCCCGGATGTTGTTTTCCTCACGCCCTTCATACCAGGGCATATTTTTAACGTCCTTCGAGAGTTCAAAAAGTTTGCCCAGAAACCACAGGTAATCCAATCGCTCAGGCAGGATCTGCATCAACTCCCGTTCGCTGCGTGAGTCCGTTTCGAGAAAGTTTTAATGGCCGGGCCAATCGTATTATTTTTCGAGGTGGCCCCTATGGAGGTGATTATAAGTATGCGGTGTTGCGAGAAAATGATCACGGGCCGTTTCTTCATCGGGGACCTGATGAAGGTTATTTGATGGGTGCGCGTAATGTAACACCAGTCAACGGATGCGGTGACTGGATCGTTTCCAATCCAGATCACTGGATGTTTGAAGGTACGGAAATGAAGAATGGAGATCGTGTACCGGGTTTGGTAGGCTGGGAATATCATGGCGATCCACCCAAAGATATCGATGGACTGGAGGTCGTTGCCGCAGGCACGGCGTTGCGCGGCGGCGTTCAACTACAACAGTGGCATGCCACTATTTATCCCGGACCCAAAGATAACTTTGTCTTCAACGCTGCAACCATCTTCTGGTGTCAAGGACTTTCAAGACCACCGGGCCACATGCTGCCATGGACACACTGGTCGCGTCCGCACGGTCCGGATGAACGCGTTCAGAAAATCACCCACAATTTGCTTCGTAAAATCGGATAAGAAGACTCCTTAATTTTCAGTTTTGCAATAGTTCAAGAATTGGAGAAGAAAGGTGGATATGAAAGCTCAGCAACGTCCCTTTTGAACATAAAACTCACAAGTCATCCTTATGGGAATATACACGGTTTGAAGGTTCTGATCATTGTATTTCTTTCAATCCTGGGATTATCCGCGCAAATTGAGGAATCGAAGATCCAGGTTTCCGAGGGCTTCATGGTTAAGCAGGTGTATGCGGTACCTGGGGATACCCAAGGTTCCTGGGTGGCGTTGACCGTTGACGATAAAGGACGCCTGATTACGGCAGATCAAACGGGAGGACTTTACCGGATAACTCTGAAATCTGGCAGCGTGTTTTCCGTGGAAGTTTTGGATTTGGAGATTGGTCACGTTAACGCTTTGGGCTACGCCTTTGATAGTCTCTACGCTGTCGTAGCAGAGGACAGGTACCAAGGTTCCGGACTCTATCGCATCAGAGATCTGGATAGCGATGACCAGTTTGATGAGGTTCAATTTCTCAGACCACTCGTCGGCAGAGGTGAACATGGTCCGCATAGCATCATCCGAGGTCCTGAAGGCAGGTGGCTATATCTTGTGGCGGGAAATAAAACGCAGATTCCATTCGGTAATGGTTTCAAATCTTTGGTCCCACAAAACTGGGGAGAAGACGATCTTTTGCCGAGACTTTGGGGTCCCATCGGTAGCGAAAAAGGAACCACAGCTCCGGGCGGTTGGGTTGCGCGGACCGACCCAAATGGTGAGTCGTGGGAGCTGCTCGCCGTGGGGTTTAGAAACGCATTTGATATCGCTTTCAATAAGCAGGGAGATTTATTCACCACCGACGCCGATGCGGAGTTCGACATGGCCACATCCTGGTATCAACCCACGCGATTGTTCCATGTGGTAACTGGAACGGATTATGGGTGGCGTTCAGGATCCGGGAAATGGCCAAACTATTTTGCCGATACGGTTCCGCCGGTATTCGAATACGGTCCGGGATCACCGACAGGAATTACTTTCGGTTATGGCACACACTTTCCGGAAAACTACCAGGGCGCCTTGTTCGCCTGCGACTGGAGCTGGGGCCGTGTTTTTGTTACCTGGCTAAATCCTGCCGGCTCATCGTATACCGGGGTAACCAAGCAATTTTTGAAAGGCCTGCCCTTACCTATCGCGGATCTGGTTGTGAATCCTTTTGATGGTGCCATGTATTTTGTCCTCGGAGGACGCGGAACTACATCGGGACTATACCAGATTAGTTACGTCGGTTCGGACAGCGCGGACGGACAACGCGCTACCAGTGATTCGACGAACAACAAACATATCGATAGAAGAACGCTTGAGTCCCTCATCAACCCCGCTTCCGATCAAGCAATTTCAGCTGCCTGGCCTTATCTGTCTAGTGAAGATCGAGTCCTTCGGCATACAGCGCGATTAATCCTTGAACACAATCCAACTACTGCCTGGTTGGAAAAGGCCCTGAATGACCCGGATCCCCTTGCACGCATGACAGCGTTGCTGGCGTTGGCACGGGAGGGTGATAAAGACCTACTACCCGACATCCTTTCCTCGTTAATGGACCTGGACTGGAACGAATTCAGCCATGAGGAGCGGTTTCTCGGTATACGTTGTCTTGAAGTTGCTTTCATACGTATGGAATCATCGGACGCGCAAAGGACTTATACTTCAGAAATAGGCCGAGTGAGACGATACCTGGAATCCCAGTTTCCGGCTAATGATTTACTCCTGAACACCGAGCTGTTGAAACTACTGGTCTATTTAAAGTCTGATCTGGTCACAGCACCAGCCATGGACTTGCTGCAAAGTTCAGTCACACAAGAGGACCAGCTCCGCTTTGTCCTGCCATTGCGAATACAAACGGAAGGTTGGACCCGGCTGTTGCGAGAATCATTTTTTACTACCCTTGGGAAAGCCCATGGTTGGACCGGTGGCCGGAGTTTAACAAAATATGTCGAAATGATTATAGAAGATGCCCTCAATTCGGTGCCGCAAGAAGACTGGGATCACTTCCGAAAAGTAATTTCTGATTCCCGCCCCAAACCCGTTTCCATCGAGTCGGAAAATCGGCAATTCGTGAAACTGTGGACCCTGGACGAACTCCTTCCTGTGCCCGCTCAAATATTGGAAAATAGAGACATCATAAATGGACGTCAGGCCTTCGAAGCAGCCAGCTGTTTTGCCTGCCACAGAGTCAACGGAGAGGGAGGTGGAGTCGGACCCGATCTCAGCACGGCGACGAGCCGGTTCAGCACACACGACATTCTGCAAGCAATTGTAGAACCAAGCAAAGTGATCAGCGACCAATATGGCCTGACTCTTATCCAAAAAAACGATGGAACCGAACTGCACGGAAGAGTTGTTAACTACTACGGTGATTCGATAAGTATTCAAACAAACTCGCTAGATGCAGCCAACCTCATCCGTGTCCCAACAAAAGAAATCACGACAATGGATGCATCTCCGGTATCGTCCATGCCGCCCGGTTTATTAAGCACACTGACAAAGGACGACATCCTCGATATGCTGGCATACCTGCAGGATCAAAACGCCTCGATGAATCCGTAAATTATTCGGGACAAGTCGGCAGAAAATGAGTTAGGATGTAAAATATACTCAATCTTAAAATCTCGCGATCGCGGTAGGGACCGCCGTTACCGGCAGCCCCCCGCACAGATCCGTACGTGAAGAACTACCTCATACGGCTCCTCCCTCGGGTAATACGGTCGAGATGAGTACCATCTCTACAATGCCGTAGCTCTCCCAGTCATACTCCGCAATAATCGGCTCTGTGTCCGATGCGAATATCTCTGCAAGTGCATTCCCCTTGGGTGATCCCCTTTCCTCCATAGACTCCGCCACCGGTGTTCCGGCTTTGTTCGCCCACTTCGCAGGTACTATTGGATCATCTGACTTCCTGCTGACGTTCCTGTCGGCTGTACCGTCTGAGACGTTTTCCGACCGCTCCGTTTCCTGACAAGCAACGCCCGTCTCTTCAACGCAGACCAACAGGATCTCCCGGTTCTCGCGCTTGGAATTTAGACACATGCTCAGGGTCTTCGACTCCGCCGTGTCCGGGGCTATCTCGCCATGCGATAACCTCGATGTCGCCTTCCCCTTGTCAAAACAAGGTCGGCACACGAAATGGATGATATCGGAGCTCAATGGCTGGCCCGCGTCTCCTCTCACCGATGCTACACCAACGATGTTACCATCGCCCGCGTACGGTTCGAGGCCAGAGCTACTGGCTAGGTCTTCTCTGGTTATGCCGGCTCTGGCCGGTTCTCTAGCTCATTGTAAAGTATGATCCATGTTAATTGACCGTTCAACATGTAGCAACGCATCGGCGTGTGGCGGCGACAAAGCACGCGAAACGAAGCGGTCTGGCCTTGTGGCAGGCGAAGGGGGTCATAATCCCCTGGATTGCAAAGGTGCGAGCCTTAGCGCAAGCGAACATGATTCGGCCTCGTTACACTACAACCCTCGGTGGCCAACCTCCCAGAGATGGCGAAGCCTGCACCGGTCGACGCCTTATTTCCACTCACTAAGAATTCAGACTATCAGGTCGTTGCGTTGAACTCCATCCTAACCTTGATCGCAACAAGTAAGGATATGGATGCGCGGCTTGCTTGGTTGAAACAGGCTCAGCCTTTCGTCAGCAGCCTGGCTGAAAAGCGGAAATTTATTTCCCTTGTCGGCCTCACCCTTGATCCAGCTAGCCTGGAAATACTGAAACCCTTCTTGCAAGACGTGGAGGTTGCGGGAGAAGCCCAGGCTGCCAGTACGAGCTTAATCCAGATTATGAAGCTATAGATTTTCTTCTTTGGTTTTTCTCAGCCGCTTGACCTAAAAGAAAAAGCATCCCGATGATGCTCAAGGCGTATTCGTTAATCAAATACTTTCATTTCATTTTTTTTATCAGATGGATTCTATAAACATTTTATCATGAAAATCTCGAATTCTTCGCGTCCGATTCCCCGTCGTCGTTTTCTCCAATATGGAGGGCTTGCGGTGGCGCCCATGATTTTACCTTCCCGATTGTTCGGGGATTTGTCGCCATCGAATACCCTCCATGTGGGAATCGTTGGAGCAGGTTCCCGCTCTACTGCACATGTGGAAATGTTTTCCCGCATTCCGGGTGTACGCGTGGTGGCGGTTTGCGATGTCTGGCCTAAAAGGGCTGCGCAACGCAAGCAGTTGGTCGACAGCTTGAACGGCGATTCTCACTGCAAGACCTATCATGACTACCGGGACATGATTGCCGATCCGGAATTGGACATCGTGTCTGTTGTCGTTCCTGATCACTGGCACGCGTTGGCGGCGACTGAGGCGGCCAATCGCGGCAAACATGTTTATCTTGAGAAGCCCTTTTCCTATACCGTTGAAGAAGGGCGAGCCATTGTCGAAGCGGTAAAGCGCAACGGGGTTAAGCTTCAGCATGGAACCCAACAACGATCCAATCGCTACTTTCAACGGGCTACCTATCTGGCCAGACACGGGTTTATCGGCGAGGTGAATAAAGTTTACTCGACAGCTAATAAAATTAAAGGTCAAGGAGGCGATCCCACGCCTATGAGTCCACCTGAAGGGTTGGACTACAATTTTTTCACAGGTCCTGCACCGGTAACCCCGTATGTGGAGGGTCTTACCAGAACCGAGGTACCTGCAGGGTGGTATTTTATAAGAAACTTTTCGGGCAGTTGGATAACCACCTGGGGTGCTCATAACATCGATAGCGCCCAGTGGATATTAGGCAAAGATAATGAAGCGCCCAGAACGATTGAGGCAAAAGGTACTTTTCCTGAAGAAGGGGCATGTGAAACCGTTTGGGAGTGGTATAGCGAGTTTACCTATGCCGACCGGAAAAAATTGATATTTGCATCGAGTAATCGACCGGAAATCCCGGGTAAGCTTGGGTTCATTGTTGTCGTTGGCGACGAGGGTTGGGTGGCAGCCACGCGGAACAACATTACATCCAATCCGCCGCATCTTACTCAGATGGTTTGCCCGAAGGATGATCCTGAATTTTCGCTGTTGCAGAGTGAATCCAATCTCGATCACTTCGAAAACTTCATCGATGCCATTCGGCAGGGTAAGCGGCAGAATGCGCCCGCGCAAAACGCTTTGCTTCCGGAGCCGGTCAGAATGACGCAGCGCACATCGTCGTGGTCGAGGTACAAGGTTGAGAATACGTCCCGAAGATCCAACGCCATCTGCGTATTGAACGCGTTGCTCCGCTGGGAGCGATTCAAGGTTAACACGAGAATATGTTGCTCGCTTCGCTCGAACAGCAAGGTTTCGTAATCCGTGCGCATTTAAAGTTCTTTCAGAAGTGAGATGCTGCCGTCGCCGAAATCACAATTTACAAACTAATTCCATTGACCAATGACCGAAACGTCAAGTGGCTTTGATTCCCTATCATCAACCTACCCCCGAATCAAATCGGAACAATTGAATTCCCTATCATCAACTCCACAAACGACACCGCTCGCAATTGCAGCCTGGCCTTCCTCATTTAGTACGCGGAAGAACACCTGTTTCTCGCCATCAACTTCCTGCTCCCCAAGACATTCCACGCGGATATTCGAATCCATCAACACCATCCCACGCAACTGACCACACAACCGGCGAATTCGACGCGCATCACCGTCAAAGCAGTGGTTGATGACCTGGGTCAGAGCATGCGCTTTCGTGGCGCTGCCGTGGAGGATCACACCCGGTAAGCCACCGAGTTTCGCCGCACTGGGCTCTGTGTGAATAGGATTGTAGATATCTGCACATTCCGTGTATTGCTGACCGGCATGTAATGGGATGAAGATTTCTTCGTGCCAGAGCGGGGTTTCGCTCAGCGTGTCGCAAGTCGGTTGAGCAGGGCTTGGTTCCAATTCAACGTTGTCGCCATCCAGTTCACCACCACGAATGATGCCGTTGTAATCGAGCTCTGCGAGCAGTGCGCCATCACTGTTCGTCATCCGATACCGGTCTACCGAATAGACACCGGGGCTAATCTGCCTGCGCGCCACGAGGCGTCCTTGAGTCGTGACGGCTTCACCCTGCTTGAATGGCTGATGGATTCTAAGATCCGTTTCTGCATGCACTCCAAACGGTGCGGCTCGCATGTTGATTTTCCGATCAATCAGAAAGCGGGCACCCCATTGCAGCGAGAAACAGATTGCAGGATGCACATTCAGACCGCCTTCGCGGAGATCATCAAAATACGCCTCGTTCGTGTCATCAATCGACGAGGCATAGGCCATAATGCGCCGCGCATCGAGAAGTGTCGTCTTCGCGATGGTGTAACAACCAACTTCATCAACCGATATTTTCCCGGGTCCCTGTTCTGTCATACCTTTCTACCGTCTACAGAAGGTGCTCACCATATGACGATGATAATCGGAACAATTGAATTCCCTATCAACAACCTCGTCGAGGACGGCGTCCAGGTTCACGACCTCCACGCCACCATGCTGCATCTCCTGGGTATCGATCATGAGCGCCTGACCTGCAAGCATCAGGGGCGGCGGTATCGCTTGACGGACGTGCATGGCGAAGTGGTGCAGTCGATTTACTGATAGGAATTTGTTTTGGGTGATGTCACTGCGTTCGGTATAGCGGCGCAGCCGCGGTGGTGGTGGTTTTCCATGGAGACCATACGGGGGCTCAACTGTCTGCAATGGTCTTTGTGGACACGGTGCCTCCGCATTGTGGTGGCTTTACAATCTGGCCGGGCTCCCATTACATGAGTCACGTGTACCACACGACTGTTTATGGCCCCCTTGATCCCGACCTCTCAGAGCAATATTTCAAGGCTCGTGACGGTGTGCTGAGAGAGGTCACGCCGGTGGAGTTTTCCGGCAAAGCAGGGGACGTTCTTTTCTGGCATCCTCGCCTTCTTCACGGGCCAGGTGTCAATTACTCTGCCGATCACGATCGACCGGTTGTGCGTTACATCGTTCCGTGTGAGTATCAACGAGATGGTTTGACTTCATATTTTAACCTGTCGCACGGCCCAGCGCCAAACCGTCAGTGGTGGGTCGATACCCGAAACTTTCGAGAGGATGTCCTAGCGACTGTTGACAACATGTGGGACGGGTGGGCATTTGATACCGGTACATAGGTGAGTACAGACGCCTCGAGGACACGGAACAAGGCCCTGTCCCCACATTTTGCTCAACATTCAATATAAGAGAGACATCATGAAAACAGCAAAAGCAGCCGTGGTTCATCAACAAGGTGGTCCGTTTGTCATCGAGGATATCGAAGTGCAAGACCCGGGGCCGGGAGAAGTCCTGGTCCGGATTGCCGCCAGTGGAGCCTGTCACAGCGACTGGCATCAAGTGATGGGAGAAATCCCAAAATCCTTCCCTGCCGTGTTGGGCCACGAAGGTGCGGGAGTGGTTGAAGAGTTGGGGCAAGAGGTGTCCGGATTTTCGCCCGGGGAGCGTGTCATGTTATCGTGGATGCCTGCTTGTGGGACGTGCTTTTATTGTCAACGGGAACACACGAACATGTGCGAGACCTACCGCCCCTGGCTTGAAAAAGGCACAGCGATGGACGGCACCACTCGGCTACGGCTGAAAGGAGAGGAATTGACCCAGTTTTCGACCCATTCCACTTTCGCGGAATATGCCGTGGTGCCCGAACAGGCGTGTGTCCCCCTTGACCCGGAGGTCTCCATGATCTCTGCTTCGCTGGTCGGGTGTGCGGTGATGACGGGGGTTGGGGCTGCGTTGTATACAGCCCAAATCAAGCCTGGCGAGACCGTGGCGGTATTCGGATGTGGCGGGATCGGTCTCAACGTCCTTCAAGGCGCTGCCCTTTGTGGTGCAGAGACCATAGTGGCGATCGATACAGTGCCCGGGAAATTCGAAAGCGCCCGCACGTTTGGCGCCACTCACACCTTAGATGGGAATGAAGATGTGCATCAGGCTTTGCTCGACCTTTCCGACGGACGTGGCGTCGATCACGTCCTGGATGCCACCGGCAATCCAAGAGTCCAGGAAAAAGCCATCTACCCGCTACGGCGGGGCGGTACGCTCACCCTGGTGGGAGTGGCGCCTCACGATGCGAGGGTTACTTTCGATACCTTCCGCATGCACCATCAGGAAACCCGGGTGCTGGGCTGCTTTTACGGCACCGGCAATTACCACCGCGATTTTCCAATGATTATTCGACTCTACAAAGCCGGCCGCCTCAAACTAGACGAGCTGATCTCGCGCCAGTCTCCCTTGGCAGAGATCAATGAGGTCTTTGCCGATATGCTGGCCGGCAAAATCAATCGGGGGGTATTGACGCTTTAGGCAGCGCGTTCACAGATTCTGAAAGGATGACGACATTGGATAAGACATTCGATACGCAGCCCCCACTTAACCTAACGGGTCAAGTTACTGATAGGAATTTGCTTTTTAGCGGCGCAGCCGCCGAGGTGGGGGTTTTACGACGACATTCGGACCTCGTGAGGGAGCGATCGGGAACGACACGGTTGTGGCGGGGGATTTTGACAATGACGGGATCGTTGACCTGGCGATCGGGAATCCGCATGACGACGCTCCCGGGCGAAGCGGTTCGGGGACCGTGCACGTGCTCTACGGCCAGCCGGGCGGGTGGCCCGCGCAGATCGATCAAAGTGCCGGCAATTTGCCTGGGCCGGAGAAGGTACGGTCGGCGCGCATTGACGGTGCGGAGGGCGGGGATACACTCTGTTACAGCGGGGCGTCAGGGGACATTGACGACGACGGCACCGTCGACTTTATCGTCAACGAGATGACCGGGAATGGCCCGGGAGGAACTCCCGTTAACGTGGGGAATATGTTGGTGATCAGCGGCACGGCGCTGCTGGACCCGTTTTCGCCGAGCCTATCGTTCAGCCTTCCGGGTCCGGTGGAGTTTGGTTCGCAAGATATCAATGCGGAAGCGACGGCTGCGATTTCGGTCATGATTGAGAACACGAGCGACGGCGCAGTGAATATTACTTCGCTTGGCCTGGCCGGACCGGAGATGGCGGCGTTTTCGATCACCTCGGACACGGGACAGACGAACCTCCCGGCGGGACAGAGCCGGACGGTGGAGATGGTTTTCGATCCTTCGGCGGTGGGCGCGCATGGCGCCGCCCTAACAGTCACGAATGATGTCGATGTGCACCAGGCGGGGATCGGATTGCGGGCGAGAGGGATAGACACTTCCATCGACCCGACCATCGTCGAATTTTTGCGTTTCGGGAACGACGTTTGTTTGCGGTTTACCAGTCAGGCGGGATACGTCTACGAGTTGCGACGAAGTACCGATCTGATAATTTGGGCGACGATCTTGAGCGGTATCGTGGGCACGGGGGGAGTGGTGCCGGTTTTTGACTCCAGCCCGCCTGTCGGACCAAAGCAGTTCTACCAAGTCCGGGGGACATCCGTTGCGACTCCTTAGCCCGCTTCAGCAAGCTGTGCGCCGATGGTGTCCTTGTTTAGGCGTGCCCTTCGGTCGACGATGTCGATGTCGTACAGACGGGCTGCGTTTTCACCGAGAATCTTGCGTTTCGTTGTCAGATCAAGTTCCACCCCGTATTCGGCAACAATGTCATCGGGCAACTCAAAATCGATAAACTTTTCGATCATCCACCGAGGGGACCAGATCGCATAATCGCTCCCGAAGAGGAGCTTGTCCGGACCCAGCCAGAACAGGAGATTAGCCACAATCTCAGCAAAATATCTGGGTCTTCGGTGAATGAATGCGGTGGCCACTGACATGCCTGCATACACGTTGGACTCCTGGGCGGCGATCCAGCAGAAGTCATCAAATCGAGGGAGGCCGATGTGTTCGACGATGAAGTTGAGATCGGGGTAATCGGTGGCCGCATAATCGACATCGTGCACATCGAAGGCATCGGCGCTGAGTGGATAGACTGTTGGGCCCTTGTGTACGTGAATGTTCTTGATTCCCAGTTCTAATGCCAGGTCGAAATATTTGTATGCCCAGGGGTCGTTGAGGCGCCAGCCGCGGGAATTCCCGCGCCACTCCGCCGTGTAGAGCTTTAGGCCTCCAATAGGATACTCCTCGACCATGCGCCGCAAGTCGTCGAGACCCGCCTCTTCCGCCCTCGGATCGAAGGAACCGCAGAGAATGAAGCGATCCGGGTATTTTTCTTTGATCACGTTGTTTTGTATGTGTGTATTGAACCCATCTTTGAAGAACTCATGCAGATAAGTAGAGTTAAGGATCCCCATATCGACATGTCCCTGGAGGAACAGGTCATCGACAACCGCTTCTTCTCCATATCTGCAGAACTTCTCAAATGGCCACTGTGCTTCGGGCGGACTCAGAGAGTTGTGGAAGTCATAGAAGCACCGGATCCATGATTCCCCATACTTGGTTCGCCAGTTCTCCGGGTTGGCATCCCAGTAGTGCATGTGGCAATCGATTACGAACAGGTCTTCTTTATTGTGTGTGAGCATGCGGCGATCCTCTGTTTCAATGGTGCTTTAACTTATCGGAAGTGGTGGTCGTTTGGCCGCGCGCCTCCAATACGGCGCGGCAGAATGAGCCGTTAGCCTCGAGCGCTACTCGCACTGTGCGGGCCTTAGCGTAATGTGCTTCGACCAAGTTTTCGGGCAGTGGTCGTCCGCACAAATCGACGGTCAGATAGGCGGTCGGAGCGCAGTCGAAGCCGAGTTCCTTACGACGTTCGAGATAACGTCGCAAGGTGTCTGCGTCTCCCGCTATTCGCCATCCTTGATCCGCCGCGCGAGCTGCAAATTGATCTTCCTGTATCGACGTATCACTCAGCCTCAGGTTGCAGATCGATTCGGCTGAAAACGAGGCAGCCCGGAGCGCTTGCAGGAGACGGCCCTGCCGTACGATGAAACCCTTCCTGAAAAAGTTTGAACGCAGGAAATTAAGATTGCCGCCTCCTTCACCTGGAAAACCGTCACCGAAGCTTTTCCCGTCGTTGACCGAGGACTCGATCGCTTTGGCCGCGAAATGATCCCCCAGACGGACCATCACCTTATGAATTCCGTCAAGCTTCAAGAGCCCGTCTCGAATGTCCTCGGCCATTAGAAACGCAAAGTTAACCGCGCACCAATTGGTAGGTAATTCGAGGTCAACCGTTGCCTCGTCAGATCGGACTTCAATCGAGCGGACAAAGCCAAGCTCCAGGATCGATTCGTCTAATTCCGGATCCAAGACCCTGCCGAGCCTCTCGAAGAAGCTAGAACGGTCAAAACCGGGCGGGAAAACGCAATCCATACTCATAGACTGATACGATTTTGGTTATTACTGATAGGAATTTGCTTTGGGTGATGTCACTGCGTTCGGTATAGCGGCGAAGCCGCAGAGGTGGGGGTTATAGGGGGAGGAGAAAAAACTGGGAGCATTGATAAGAAGATTTTATTATTTTTGCAGTGTAACAGCCCTACATTTCGATGTGAATGCTTATTCAGCCTTAAAACGCCCTGAAAGTCAATCTTACTGATACTGATACTGATAGGAGATGGGTGTCCACCATTGATGGCTAGCAAGTA
This sequence comes from Opitutales bacterium, assembly GCA_965250065.1. Lineage (GTDB taxonomy): Bacteria > Verrucomicrobiota > Verrucomicrobiia > Opitutales > UBA2995 > JAABVD01. The sequence goes on along the minus strand of OZ252288.1, from coordinate 1,504,329 downwards.
GCGTATATTGTTTTTAAAGCAGCGAAAGCCTGCGGCCAGGAAGCCTGAATCCAGCAGTGGTTACGTAGCCAACGAATGAACCTCAGAGTACGTTGGGTGGCCCGGGGGACGATTTGTTGGGCAAGGGGTAATTGTTTTCCACCCTCTTTTACCCTTTGGATTAATGCTTGGTGGCGGTTCTTGCGCCGGGTGATTTCTCGCTTATCGCACAGGTCACTATTCTCGGACAGTTCTTCTTCCAGACTCACCATAAGGTTGTGCAGCAAGCAGGTAAAGTTGGCTTGGGTGTTACGTGCAACCGTGGTGCTTGCCCAGGCTTTTTTCTCAGTCAGTTTTGTTTTCAACTCGTCGAAGGTCTTTTCGATATTCCAGCGCAGTTTATACAAGTGAGCTATCAGGCCGGGTTCCACATCCATGACGTTGGTTATAAAAGCAAACACCTTGCCGCTGTCGGGGCATTGGTATTTAATCCGCCGTATCATGGCTCCATTATCCTGCCCTACTAATTCATCTGCCAGAACTCCTGCATTGATAGAAGCCTTGAGATCAAACCCGCTTAATCCCATGAGTCTGAGTTTCATGTTTTCCTTTTCCAGACTGATGAAGTAAATAGCGCTTCCCTTTTTCCATTTGAACCACTGGTGTAAATCAATCCCCGCCTTGTCCCAGACGTGGAGTACTTTCCTTCCCTTGGGCGCACCCTGGCGCAGTTGCCTGATGCTCATGCGTTTGAGTAAATGCATGTCGTGTTCCTTTTTGCGTCCCGGCTCCTCTACCATACTGTCCAGATGGGTAAGCATATGGGTTCGCAGATTGAGCGTATAAAAATGCCCCACCGCGTACTGCTTGTCCCCTATTTTTTTATCGTGAGTTGCGGCAGCTCGGTAGTGCCCGTCTCCAGCGTAAAGATCATACTTCTGCAGGCTGGCAAAACCAGACAATGGATCTGCCCTGGGTCCCTGATAGCCTTGAGCAAAAGCTTCATTGAGTTGCTGGCAAAAATCCAGTCGGCGAACACTGCGAAGGATCTTAAAAAAACTACTACCAGGAATGATCATCTGAAACTGATCAGACAACTGCTGAAGGAATCCACGAGAACTGGATTCGCTGGACAAGACCCGGAGCAATCCCGTTGTAATCCATTTTTCATCCTCAAGAACCGGGCAGTTCCTGGTTTTGTTGCTACGAAGTATGAGTGGCTTGAGCGGCGCTATTAACTTATCTAACAGAGTGGAGGTTTCTTGCATCTTGGGCATAAAAATTTTTGCGCCTACCCAGATAAAAACAAGCCTTAAACCCATTTAATCGCGTTTAATTACCTATCGCACAGTCAGTGGAGAAGTTTTAATACGCCTAAAAACCGACTTCCCTGGGACGCTCACAGAGGCATTGATGAGCCAGCATTCGTCATGGTTTCTGGCAAAAGGTGCACACCCATCGACGCTGCTATTCACCCCTTAACCGAGTGACATTCGGCCCCCGATCCTCTCTTTTTGCTTGCCTTATTACGCAAAATATTTAGGCACCCTAATTGGAGGCGCGCCTTACCCTAATCAGGATTCGCTTAATCAGGATTTGGAAACGGGTGCGTTTGCCGTCACGCGATCGGAAGTACCGGTTGCGGATCTAACTAATGAGAGTCCTCAACCCAAACCCCTAGAAGAAACTGAAATGAAAGCAAAAAACAACAATTGGTTAAAAACCCTGGCCGCTGCGCTGGCCCTTGGAATAGCTAGCGGGAACGCCGACCTGAGAGCCCAGGAGGATGATGAGAAGGCGATTTATGAATTAAGCCCGTTTACAGTGGATGAATCCGAGACTGTCGGCTATTCGGCCACAAGTACTTTGGCCGGAACCCGCATCAAAACAGATCTGAAAGACCTGGGAGCCTCCATTTCGGTGGTAACTGAGGAATTCATGGATGACGTCGTCGCCACCGATGCTCAAACCCTCTTATCCTACGTCGGAAATGTTGAAGTGGGCGGTTTTCAGGGAAATTTCACCGGAGCGTCTGAGTCGACGTTCAGCCGCTTTTTCCAGCTGGATGCAAGAACCAATCCGCAAAGAAACCAGCGGGTACGGGGTTTGTTTGCGGCAGATTTGACGCGTAATTTGTATCTGACGGATATTCCTTTTGACAGCTATAACACCGGGCGTGTCACCGTCAGTCGCGGCCCCAACTCGCTCCTGTTCGGTATCGGAAGTCCCGGAGGAGTTATCGATAACGCATCCAAACAAGCCATTCACAACAGCGACTTCGGCGAGTTGGGTATACGCCTGGATAACTACGGTAGTTGGCGTGCTGAATTCGACTACAATAAATCGCTTGTCGAGGATCGCGTTGCCCTGCGTATCTCTATCCTCGAGGAGAGCCAGGAGTACAAACAGAAACCGGCATTTCAAGATCAAACGCGCTTTTATGGTGCGTTGGACATAGTTTTGTTTGAAAGCGACAATGCCGTAACCCGGCTGAGGATCAATGGTGAAGATGGTGAGCAGAACGGATCCCCAGTAGAGGTCATTCCACCAACCGTCTCTTATCACAACTGGTTTGAGCCCATTTCGACAAGTATCTCGCAGTTCACAGGCTCGCAACCAAACGCATCGGCTGTGCATCCTAGCGAAGGGGGGACCTGGGAGTTTCAGGCCCTGCACGACGACCCCATTGGAACGGGCAGCACTGAATCCAAGATCAACACCAATGTTCACTCCACCGTCTTCCGCCAACCTACACTTGTGTATTCAGAGCGCGGGGCAACCGATGCCGGTATCCCTGGTGGAAATATCGCTGGCTACAACGGTTTTGTCCCCTGGAGCGCAAGCAGAGATACACTTGCCAGTACCGGTTTGGCGGGTACAGCCGTTGCGGCAGGGCTGCCAGACGATACGCCGGTAGGTCATTTTCGGGATTTTCACACCAATAGCCCTTATGGTGAAGGCTACGCGATTGGATTCGCTGCTCCCACGTTGCAAAACCGCGATGTGTTCGATTTCTACAATCAGGTCTATAGCAATGGCCACGATCGCATTGAACGAGAATTCGATGCGGTCAATTTCGCACTGGAACAAACCTTTCTCGACGGAAAGCTGGGTATTGAGATCGCATACGACGAACAATCCTATTCCACGCATCAGGATTTTTTATTTGCGGGCGGTCAGGGTGGCAGCACGGGAGGCCCCTACGACATTTATGTCGCTAACTCCGTTTACCTATTGAATGGACAGCTCAATCCGAACCTGGGCCGGGCCTATACACGGGTAAGAAAACCTAGGCAGAGAGATGATATTACGGATCGCGAGACCTTTCGCATAACAGCAACCGCAGAAGCGGATTTCACAGAAAACGACGGTTGGCTCAAGCACCTGGGTCGTCATCGATTTACAGGACTTTTTAACGATTACACTCTGGACACCTTCAACCACACCACGGGTGACGCGGTGGACAGCGACCAATTCAACATAACCTCCGCCATGAATACGGCCAGCCTGGGTGGCGGAGGCCGTCGCAGCCTAAATGTCCTGGCTTTCACCAGTGATTCCCTAATCGGTGTGCAATCCTTGGACGACGTGCGTCTTCACCCCATCGATTTTCGAAGGTATACGGACGGATATCGATACAACTATGCATGGGTGGATACCAACGCCGAGGGAAGGCTGAACAATGTGGCCGGCGACCGCATGATTCACGTCAACGAGGTTATCGTAAGGCGTATTTTAGAAAATGAAGATATCGGTCAGACCAATATCGAATCCAAGGCCTTTGCCTGGCAGAGTTACTTCCTCGATGACCATATCGTAGGTCTGTACGGTTACCGTGAGGATGATACGGAAAGCTTTGCCAGAAATACTGAAGCTGAGGCTGGTATTGACCGTTTGTTGTCCTTCCCAGCTTTGTTTGGGCCCACCCCCAACACTCAGTACAATCCGGCATTCACCAAGCTGTCCTCGACACCAGCCTTGGTGGAATCTGGAGATACCCAAACCTGGAGTGTGGTGGGACGTATTCCTGAATTCTTGTTAGGAGATCTTCCTTTCAACATGCAGGTGCACTGGTCCACGTCAGAAAATTTCAATCCCATCGGTCTGCGTAATAACATTTTGGCCCAGCCTATAGGACAACCTACCGGTTCCACCGAGGAATATGGATTTTTGATCAGTAGCGATGACCAAAAGTACTCGATCAAGTTTAACTGGTTTACGACCGAGCTGGCCGCTGTCAATTCGGGAGTGAATTTTAATCTGGCTCAAGAAGTCGTTGGTAGGATTAACTCATTCCGTAGGGGTGAACTGATAGGAGGATTCCCCTGGTCGATGCAACTGGAGCACCTCGACAACCCGGAGGGTCATCCTATTCAAAGTTATGACGCATATTATACCGCTATGTTAAACACTATTCCCCCGGTCTTGCAGGATATCGTTAATCCTCGGCAGGAAGATACTACCGGAGACGGTGTCTGGGATGAATACGATTTTGACGCAATCCCCAACATCCGCTCCACCCGGGATCAACTGGCAGAAGGAATGGAAGTTGAGTTTGTGGCGAATCCTACACCGTCCTGGCGGATCTTGGCCAATATCAGTCAGCAAGAAACCATCTTTACAAACACCGCACCGGTCATGGCTCAGATCGCGGAAGATTATGTGGCAACGATCCAGGCAGGCAGGCTGGATGTGCTCCAGGAAGATGGATCGTTCGACAGGCCTCCACGAACCTACGAATTAGAATTGCTGGCCCAAATTCTCGCTCCTGTTCGTGTAGCCAAAGCCCTGGAAAACCAGGTAGCCAATGAACAGCGTGAATGGCGCATTACCGGGGTCAGCACCTATCAATTCCAGGAAGGAACACTGGCAGGATTCGGAATCGGCGGCGCGGTTCGCTGGGAAGATGAAGCCGCAACCGGCTACGTGTTTGGTTTGGACCCGGAAACCAATGTTCCAATCCCGGATGTCAACCGGCCACACTTCGATGATGGCCTGTTCAGCGGGGATTTATGGCTCACTTATGGAAGAATCTTGAACGATAAGATTGATTGGACCGTTCGGCTCAATATCCGAAACCTGGTTGGCGAAAGCGGAAATATTCCGGTTAAAACCAACCCGGACGGTCAGGTGGCAGTCATCAGGATTCCACCTCCGAGGACCATCTATTTGTCCAATTCTTTTAAGTTCTAGTAGAAGGCTATTGATAAACCAGTTTTTTAAATTAGATGAAAAATAGCAAGTTGCTGAGGATTCGAGGGTTGAACTGCAAAAGGGGTAGTTGGATGGCCCATCAGTCTCATGGGGATCACAGCCTGCTCCGGAAGTTCTTCGGAAAAGTCATTGCGTCAGCTGCAATCGCACTGCTCGGAACACAAATCTTCTGCGCGCATACTGCCTTTGCACAAGGAGATGCCCGGCCTAACATACTGTTCATTATCTCAGATGACATCTCCTGGGCTCATGCGGGCGCCTACGGAGATAAAGTCGTCAAGACACCCGCATTTGACAGGGTTGCTGCAGAGGGTGTGCTTTTTACAAATGCCTTCTGCTCAGTTTCATCCTGCAGCCCTTCACGTTCTGCGATCCTTACCGGTCAGGACTTCTGGCGGCTTGGGGAAGCTGCCAATATGCGTGGCACGCTCTACAAGGATTTATTCAATGTGTATCCGTTCATGCTGGAAGAGGCAGGATACCATGTGGGCAGTCACTCCAAAGGGGGGTATCCGGGTAGTATAAAAGCGGGAGGATGGCCACACAATCCGGCCGGACCGTCGACGGACAATTTCCAGAGTTTTCTCAAAACCTTGCCGGAGGACAAGCCGTTTTGTTTTTGGCAAGGTTCGAGTGATGCACATAGACCCTATGTAAAAGGATCAGGCAGCGAATCGGGCATGAACGTTGAGGATGTGGTGGTGCCTCCTTTTTTTCCAGACGTGCCGATAGTCCGGGAGGATATCCTTGACTATTACTTCGAAGTGCAACGGTTTGACCAATTGGTCGAGACCAACTTGAAACTGCTTGAGGATACTGGAAGGGCTGAGAATACGATCGTCGTGGTGACCAGTGACAACGGAATGCCGTTTCCCCGTGGAAAGGCTGATATGTATGACTACAGCGCACGAATGCCGCTCGCGATCAGCTGGCCGAAAGGGGTGCCTGGCGGCAGGGTTGTTCATGATTTTACGAATCTCATTGATATGGCGCCCACATTTCTTGAGGCCGCGGGCCTGATGCCTCACCCCGACATGACGGGCAAGAGCCTCCTGACTTTACTGACCTCGGGTAAACAGGGCTGGGTCGATCCCGGGCGCGACGCAACCTACTACGGCCGTGAGGCCCATTCTAGGCATCGTATCAGTAACAACAGGCGGGGCTACCCTTCCCGTGCTGTCCGGACCAAAGACTTTCTTTATATTCGCAACTTCGCTCCGGATCGCTGGCCGGTAGGAAGGGAATTCAAGGATGTCGATCCGAGCCCGACAAGAACCCACATGCTCGAACACAAAGCAGAGATACCGCGGCTGTACGAGCTCTCATTCGCCAAGCGGCCGGCTGAGGAACTCTATGATCTCAAGAAGGACCCGGCACAAATAGTAAATGTCGCTGTTCAGGCCAAGTATAGGAGTCACAAACAAGAATTGTCGGCTCGATTGGAGGGGTACTTAAAGCAAACGAACGACCCGCGTATGGGAAGCGATGGTGACGTATTCGACAACTACCCCATTTGGAAACGCATTCCTAACACTAATCCACAATTATTCGAGCGGTTAGAACGTGGAGCAAAAGATCAAGAATAGAGAAATGATGCTTTCCAGAACGCCCCTCCTACTAAAGAATCCTCAAAAAAATGCTTAAACCCACATCGAAACACATCTACGCCATCGCCACGATGGATACAAAAGGCGAAGAGATCGCCTACATCGCTCAATCGCTAAGGCTTTCCGGCGCCGAAGTAGTGACAGTGGACGTTGGTACCGCGGGTCCACCCACATGCGCCCCCGACATTGACCGGACAACTGTCGCCAAATGCCATCTGAGCGGGCAGAAGATTCTTTCCCTCAACGATCGCGGCCTGCTCCGGAAGTTCTTCGGAAAAGTCCTTGCGTCTGCTGCAATCGCACTGCTCGGAACACAAATCTTCTGCGCGCATACTGCCTTTGCACAAGGAGATGCCCGGCCTAACATACTGTTCATTATCTCAGATGACATCTCCTGGGCTCATGCAGGCGCCTACGGAGATAAAATCGTCAAGACACCCGCATTTGACCGGGTCGCATCAGACGGTGTGCTTTTTACAAATGCCTTCTGCTCAGTTTCATCCTGCAGCCCTTCACGTTCTGCGATCCTAACTGGTCAGGACTTCTGGCGGCTTGGGGAAGCTGCCAATCTGCGTGGCACGCTCTACAAGGATTTATTCAATGTGTATCCGTTCATGCTGGAAGAGGCAGGATACCATGTGGGCAGTCACTCCAAAGTGTGGTCGCCGGGAAGTATAAAAGCGGGAGGATGGCCGCACAATCCGGCCGGGCCGTCGACGGACAATTTCCAGAGTTTTCTCAAAACCTTGCCGGAGGACAAACCGTTTTGTTTTTGGCAAGGTTCGAGTGATGCACATAGATCCTATGTAAAGGGATCAGGCAGCAAATCGGGCATGAACGTGGAGGATGTGGAAGTGCCTCCTTTTTTCCCGGACGTGCCGATAGTCCGGGAGGATATCCTGGACTATTACTTCGAAGTGCAACGGTTCGACCAATTGGTCGAGACCAACTTGAAACTGCTTGAGGATACGGGCAGGGCTGAGAATACGATCGTCGTGGTGACCAGTGACAACGGAATGCCGTTTCCCCGTGGAAAGGCTGATATGTATGACTACAGCGCACGAATGCCGCTCGCGATCAGCTGGCCGAAAGGGGTGCGTGGCGGCAGGGTTGTTCATGATTTTACGAATCTCATTGATATGGCGCCCACATTTCTTGAGGCCGCGGGCCTGATGCCTCACCCCGACATGACGGGCAAGAGCCTCCTGACTTTACTGACCTCGGGTAAACAGGGCTGGGTGGAACCCGGGCGCGACGCAGCCTACTATGGCCGTGAGGCGCATTCTGTCTATCGTATCAGTGAAAACAGGCGGGGCTACCCTTCCCGTGCTATCCGGACCAAAGACTTTCTTTATATTCGCAACTTCGCTCCGGATCGCTGGCCGGTAGGAAGGGAATTCAAGGATGTCGATCCAAGCCCGACAAGAACGTACATGCTCGAACACAAAGCAGAGATACCGCGGCTCTACGACCTCTCATTTGGCAAGCGGCCGGCTGAGGAACTGTATAATCTCAAGAAGGACCCGGCACAAATAGTAAATGTCGCTGCTCAGGCCAAGTATAGGAGTCACAAACAAGCATTGTCGGCTCGATTGGAGGGGTACTTAAAGCAAACGAACGACCCGCGTATGGGAAGCGACGGTGACGTATTCGACAACTACCCCACCTGGCGAGCCATTCGTAATTCTAATCCACGATCATACGAGCGGTTAGACCGTGGAGCAAAAGCTCAAGAAAATTCTAATCCACGACCATACGAGCGGTTAGACCGTGGAGCAAAAGCTCAAGAATAGAGAAATGATGCTTTCCAGAACGCCCCTCCTGCTAAAAAATACTCAAAAAAATGCTTAAACCCACATCGAAACACATCTACGCCATCGCCACGATGGATACAAAAGGCGAAGAGATCGCCTACATCGCTCAATCGCTAAGGCTTTCCGGCGCCGAAGTAGTGACAGTGGACGTTGGTACCGCGGGTCCACCCACATGCGCCCCCGACATTGACCGGACAACTGTCGCCGAATGCCATCTGAGCGGGCAGAAGATTCTTCTCCTCAAAGATCGCGGCGAAGCTGTTACCGCTATGGGTGAGGCGCTTGCGATTTTTCTGGCTAATGAAAACGCAGAAGGTCGACTTTCAGGGGCCATCGGAATCGGCGGTACTGGTGGCACAGCCCTGATAACTCAAGCCCTTCGGGCACTCCCGCTAGGAGTGCCAAAGTTAATGGTTTCAACGGTAGCGGGAGGCGACGTGAGCGCTTACGTCCAAGTATCCGATATCGTCATGGTGCCCTCCATCGTTGATGTCGCAGGTCTAAACCGAGTATCCACCGAGGTATTTGGACGCGCCGCGGGAGCCATCGCTGGTATGGTGGGAGCGCACTTGCCTCAACTCGATGTAAAACCTTGCGCGGCGATCACCATGTTTGGCGTGACCACTCAATGCGTGGATCGTGTGCGAGCCGCTCTCGAAGCTTCCGGGTGGGACGTATTGGTATTTCATGCCACAGGCGTGGGCGGGCGATCAATGGAAGCGCTCGTCGAGGCCGGACTCGTCGAGGCGGTTATCGACATAACGACGACGGAGGTTGCCGATGAGATCATGGGTGGCGTCTTTCCAGCCGGACAATCGCGTTTTGATGCTATTCTAAATCGCCGTATTCCCTACGTCCTTAGCGTCGGGGCACTCGATATGGTCAATTTTTGGGCACCCGAAACGGTGCCTGGCAAATACGCGGATCGGCTATTTCACCGCCACAATGCGAACGTCACATTAATGCGTACTACTCCCGAAGAGAATCGCTCGATCGCTCGCTGGATATCTCAAAAGTTAAACAAAGCAAAAAGCGCCTGGACACTTCTGATTCCGGAAGGTGGCGTATCCGCGATCGATATACCAGGTCAGTCTTTTCACGACCCCGAGGCCGACGCAGCACTCTTCGATGAATTGGAAAATACGATCGAACCCAAGCAAGGACGCTGCGTACTACGCCGTGCCGAAGCCATTAATGATCCCGCCTTCGCCGACGCGATTGTATCCGCCTTCGAAGACCTTGTCAGTCCACCTGCCAATAGCAAACACTGATAATTGCCCCCACAATACATAGCTCATAATTTCACTAATTCGAATCGAAACATGAATAAAGATCGCACTCAAATTCTCGAACATTTACGAGCCAAGATCGCTACCGGAAAACCCGTACTCGGCGGTGGGGCCGGATGCGGTCTTTCCGCTAAATCACAAGAGGACGGAGGCATTGACCTCCTTGTTATCTACAATTCCGGACGCTACCGCATGGCTGGACGCGGATCGCTTGCTGGTTTACTCGCCTACGGAAACGCCAATGAGATCGTGAAAGAAATGGCTTATGAGGTTATTACCGCTGTCAAGCATACGCCGGTGTTGGCGGGCGTTAATGGCACCGATCCATTCCTCCTATGCGATCCCTATCTGCGTGAATTGAAGAATCTCGGGTTTGCCGGTATCCAGAATTTTCCGACAGTTGGCCTCATTGATGGTACGTTCCGTCAGAACCTGGAAGAAACCGGCATGGGCTACGAATTGGAAGTGGAGATAATTCGAGCCGCGCATGACCTCGGTTTTCTCACCACGCCGTATGTGTTCGACGTGGAACAGGCGGCAGCTATGACGAAAGCCGGAGCAGATATCGTCGTCGCTCATATGGGCCTGACAACTAAAGGAGCAATCGGAGCGCACACCGCCAAAACGCTCGACGACTGCGTTCAAGAAGTATCTGCGATCGCGGATTCAGCTCGCGCCGCACGCAATGATGTAATCGTCCTTTGTCATGGCGGACCTATTTCCGAGCCCGCCGACGCCAGAGAAGTGCTCGAGAGGGTACCAGCATGCGACGGCTTCTTCGGAGCGAGTTCAATGGAGCGATTACCAACGGAAGTCGCGATCGCTGCCCAAGTCCGCGCTTTCGCGAATTCACAGTGAATCGACTTTCTACCGAATCAACCCCCACGAAATTTTCAATTCTCAAAACCGTCCCCTGTACCGGCAATTAAACGTTCTCAATACGAATAATAACAATCCTAAAAATACACCTATGACCACAGTTTCAGGCTATCTCCGTTTCATCGCTATCGCTGCGACCCTAGTTTGGTCCGTATCGGCAATCGCGCAACCCGCAGCACCCAACCTCGGCGCTTCCGCTCAAAAATCGCCGTCTCTTGAAAAGAAAGTCGTTTTAATCGGCGGCAAGAAGAGCCACGGCCCCGGCGAACACGACTTCCCCAACGGCATCCCGCTCATTGCAGCGTGGTTGAAGGCGTCTCCTGCTTTTGCTTCGACTGACGTATTAGCTTATACAACAGGCTGGCCAGCCGATCTTGCCGCTCTCGATGGTGCATCCGCAATTGTTCTATATTTTGATGGAGTAGGGGAAAAGCCGGTTCCTCTTCTAGATCCAGAGCGGATCAAGCACATGCAGAAGTTGGTCGATGCTGGCACCGGTCTTATCACGATCCATCAAGCATCGACCGTTCCACCCGGGAACACGACTATTCCGCTTGTAGATTGGCTAGGAGCAAAGAGGAACGGAATGTATGATCGTACGACGGAGAGGGTAACGATCTCTCCCGTGTCGCAAGACCATCCGATATCATTTGGCGTGGGCGAATTTACTGTTAAGGATGAATGGTACCCAACCTTGCTTTTCGCCGAGCGAAACGTCACTCCGATTCTGCGTGGAGCGGTCACTCCGAAATACGGCAATAAGGCCAGGCAGGCTTCGGATCCTCCTCAAAAAGGCGAACACGTTTTAGCCTGGGCCTACGAACGTCCAAACGGAGGTCGTTCATTTGGCTATACTGGTGGACACTACTTGAAAAGTCTGGACGATCCCGCAGTTCGAAAAATGATTATCAATGCGATCGCATGGACATCCCACATAAATGTTCCAGCCACCGGAATCTATACTCCAGAGCCGATAGTTGGAAAATCGGTTGTTAACAAGCACGAGCAAAACGATGTTCACGACATGCCATGGGGAGAACTCCGCTGGTATACCTCAGCTGCCATGGATAACAGCAGGGTCATGACAACAGGTGTTGCCATCCTCAGACCTGGTAAGTCAAATCCTGTCCACTACCATCCGAATTGCGACGAAATCCTCACTGTAGTAAGCGGAAAGATACAACACACGATGAACGAAGTGTCCGTGGAGATGAGTGCGGGCGATACCGTAAGCATTCCCCAAGGTGTTCTGCACAATGCGACAAATACTGGCGACGAGGACGCGATACTGGCGATTTCCTTTAATACTGCCTTCCGCGGGGCTGTTGGATACTAGAGACAACTCGGCTAATCGGAATGATGGCGTTCTGTGCAAACACGTGGAAGACAGTTATAAAAGAGAATTAATTTAAATGCGGATTTCAATAGTATCTTTATTTCTTACTTCTGTTTTTCAGGCGACAGTTTTTTCCGCCGCCGATGTTGAAAAACCAGCGGCGGTACGCTTTACAAAAACAGTTCTTTTCGAGGGGATGGTTGACCCGGTCGCCATGGACATCTGCCCGAATGGAAAGATCTATATCATTGAACGCTGGGGAACACTCAGCGTTTATGATCCGCAGATGAAGCAGGCTCGTGTAATAGGCAAGATGGAGCCGGCGACGGCTTCTGAGACGGGTTTGCTCGGTCTCATCCTTGCTCCGGAATTTTCAGAGGAAACACCCGTTCTATATCTGTTATATACCCAAGAGGTTTTAAATGCTGAAACCGGAAAGAAGCAGCTCGTGCATAATGTTTCACGTTTTCGCTTAAAGGACGGTCTGTTAGATAAATCTTCTGAAGAAATTATCCTAAAGATACCTTTTGATTACGGTCAGCATGTAGGCGGAGATCTAGATTTCGACAGTCATGGAAATCTTTATATTTCGGTTGGTGATAATACGCGTAATATAGGCACGAAGCATAATAACGGAATAATCAGAAACCACACCAAGTATAACTATGCGCCGCTGGACCAACGGCCGGGCAAACATCTTTATGATGCCCAGCGCACAGCTGCCAATAGCATGGATTTCCGGGGAAAGATTTTGCGTATTAGACCGGTTGCTAACGGAGCTCGGCCTTATACTATTCCTGAGGGTAACCTGTTTCCTGACGGGAAAGGCGGCTTGCCGGAAATTTACACAATGGGAAACCGGAACCCTTTTCGTATTCAAGTGGACCGGAAGGCGGACGTGCTTTACTGGGGGGAAGTCGGGGTGAATGCCAGCGATAAATCGGAGCGCGGTCCTCCAGGGTATGATGAAATCAATCGGGCAGAGAAAGCCGGTAATTTCGGCTGGCCTTACTTTTCGGGCAATAATGAGTCATTTGCCCTGATGGATTATGATACAGCAGAAGTCATAAGGTACTTCGACCCGGAGACGCCTGAAAATTTATCACCGAACAATAGCGGACTAAAAATATTGCCCAAACCTCAGCCGGCCTTTCTTGCATATTCAGGCAGAAGCCACCCGCTTTATCCAGAATTAGGGCAGGGGGGGAAGACTGCTATTCCGGGTCCAGTCTACTACTATAGGGAAAGTTCTAAACAGTCTGCTTCGGCATTTCCTGCTTACTACGATCGTGTGCTGTTCATTTCCGACTGGGTTCGCAGCTGGATTAATCTGGTGCATTTGGATGCAGAGAATAAAATTAAAAGTATCGAAAGGTTTATGCCCGGCGAAGCATTTGCCAAGGCCGTGAAGATGAAGTTCGGGCCGGACGGGGCTCTCTATATCCTGGAGTATGGTTCCTCCTACCGTAACAGCCTGAATTCGAAACTTTCAAAAGTAGATTACAATGCCGGCAATCTGCCACCTCTCGCCCATATGACGGCAGACAAGACTGTCGGAGATCTTCCGCTGTCGGTGAATTTTTCTGCTGACCAGTCACTGGATCATGATGCAGATGACATTCTGACCTACCGTTGGTTCTTAAATGACAGTACGTTGATTGGGGAATCTAAAAAAATCAATTACAGCTTTAAATCGGCGGGAGTATTTCCAGTTAAACTTGTAGTAAACGATGGCCAGGGTGGGAGTGATTCAACGGAACTTAATATATACGTCGGAAATTATCCACCGGAGGTGACTATTAACCTCCTGTCCGGTAACCGTTCGTTTTACTGGGACCGCGTTGATTATGAAATCATTGTCACTGATAAAGAGGATGAGCGGACCTCGCAAGGTATCAGTAGTACCGAAGTGGAATATGAGGTTCAGCGTATACCGGTGTCGCCAGGCAAGTTATCCGTGGAGCATCGGGACGGGGTGGACGAACTGCTGCTGGATGGTTTGGAAATGTTAAAGCGCAATAATTGCCTGGCATGCCATCAACCGACGCCAGAGGCGGTTATCCCGACTTACTTTAAAATTGCAGATCATTATAAAGGAGATTATCGATTTTTGAATGAACTGGCTGACAAGGTTCTGCGCGGCGGATCGGGTACGTTTGGTGAGATACCCATGGCTCCTCATCCACAGCTGAACCGACATGATTTAGTAGAGATGGTGCGGTATATTCTGTCTTTACATCAGCGCCCGGCAGTGATGAATGCTCCTGGATTAAAAGGCAGTTTAAGTTCAAGTGGCTTTGATAGGGATTTGATTTCGATTCAGGCATCCTATACTGACCGCGGTTTCGAATCAACGGCTGTTCTCAGCGATACTTCCCGGGTTCTATTAAGATCACCGCGTTTTGAGGCCGGCATGTTTAATTCTCTTAGCAACGTTTCCCTCCGGCAGGCAGAGAGCGGGCAAAATGTACTGAATGGTGTTTTCGATAACGGTTTTGCATTAATGAAAGGGATAGATTTGAGCGGCATTGGTAGTATTACGATGCGCCTGCGCCCGATTGTGCCTGGATTTCAAATTGAATTACAAGTGGGATCTGAAGACGGACCTTCTGTAGCCGTTTATCGTGAGGAAGGAACAGTGAGTCGGGATTGGAAAGAGGTGACAGTGGATCTTAAGCAGACGAGTGGTTTTCATGACCTATACCTCAGCTTCTATTCGGAACGGGAATTGCGCCGGCATTTTGTTGAGATCGAATGGCTGGAATTTAAATTGAAAACATGACCCGTTTTGATGAAGATACATAAAATGCCTATATATAAGGCGATATTTGGAATAACAATTTTAACTATAAAAAAAAGATATATGAAAAGCTTGGCCGGTTGAGAAAATTACAATGGGACAGGTTAAAAAATAAATTCCTATCAGTTATCAGTAACAGGATGGTAGGGCGGAGAGCAATTTCAGTAGTTTACAAAAACGTAGAATTAACCCTAAAGGAGTATAGCATATGAACAAAGGTTTGATTGGTGTAAGTGTTAGTGTAGGAATATTGGCTGGATTGTTTATTCTGTTCGAGGTCATCTATGGTGGTTTAGGCATGGAGGAGCCGCTGGATTTGAAAGGCATTGGTACTGCTGGATTTCTTGGCTGGGCGACGTTCTATGCTGCAGGCGGAGAAAAAGGCGGTTTCGTGAGTGGTTTTTTTGCCAACTTAACGGGCATTTTGTGGGGTATCGTAATCGTGTGGGTGTGGACCTTGTTGGGAGGCGTTTCCAATTATCTTGGGGCCTTTGTCGGCGTTGCGATAGGAGCGGGAGGCATGTGCTTCCAGGCCCATATTAAGCAGTTGGGATTCATACCTGGAGCTTTTATCGGTTGTTCTACTTTCTTTGCTCTTGGGGCGGCGATCAGTTTGCCGGTAATTTTGCCGACAGCTCTCGGCCTGATCATTGGATTATCCCTGGGTTGGCTGTCTCAAGCATGGGGTGGAAAAATATCCGCTCTGCTTCAGTCTAAGTAACCTATCTATACTAACTACAGCAATCCGAACCACCATCCTAAACAAAAATGAAAACAATCTGATTATTTGAGCCTTCGACTCAAAAGGTTCCCAATACGCGTTCGTACGTGATCAGCTTTTGGCCAGAGGGCAGAAAGTGCTTGCCTTGAACTGGATCATTCCCCGCTGCTTGCTCAATCAACTTATTCACCGTGGATGTGGAAGTGGATCAAGTAGTTCGGGACGGCAATAGTGAACTCGCGGAACTCAGGCGGAGCAAAGACCGGCGGGGTCAAAATGGGGTCCAATTTTCCTTGATTTTCTAATATCCTCCATAAAACCCCCACTTCGGCGGTTGCGCCGCTATACCGAGGCGAAGCCGACATCACCCAAAGCAAATTCCTATCAGTGACATCCCCACTTTTCCACGAGGCTTACACCATCAAAGCCGGAGAGAGTCTTCGTCTGAAATACCGTGTACTTTGCCATCCCGGCCGGGGAAGCAAGAGATCTCTGGACCGGCAATGGAAAGATTACACCGAGCGATGAATTCAACCTGTTCGTCGAGTGCTTCCTTCAAGGACCGCCTCCATAATCTTCAGCCAACAACCCTTTTCACTCACACAAAACACCACTTCTATGAAAAACATAAACCGCTTTATAAATTTGCGAGGCTGCTCCAAAACAAAGCCCGCTTTTAACACAATCATTCTGGCACTTATCTTTGTCTCGGTGACAATGCAGAGCCAATCCATGGCTCACGATAGTGGAATTAAGAAAGCCTCCTTAGCTGAGGTTGAGGAAAGAATCCAGGATCTGCGTAACGGTGAGTTGATAACCCGTCGCGTGTATAAGCGAGAGGACGCCGAGGAAGTTATCGTGAAGAACGACTGGGGAACGTTGAATTGGTTGGCGGCTAAGAATATTGGCAATGCCGAGGGCCTCACTTTAGGGAGAGTGACATTCGAACCCGGAAAAGGGGGCGCGCGTCATATTCATTTCAAGAGCGAAGAAGTTCTTTACGTGTTGAAGGGCAGGATCCGGCAGACCTGGGCTGGGCATGAAGTCATCCTGGAGGAAGGAGACACGTTTTGGGTCGATCGCGGGGTACCGCACCATGCTGAGAATATTGGCGATGAGCTTGCTGAGGTCATTGTCGTTTACGATTCCGCTACGAGAGACTATGTAAGTGAATCCGACTACCTGAAAAATCCCTCTGCTTACCCCAAGCTCCAAAAACCCATTAAGGCTCCCTTAAGGTAATCGTCTGTAGCCTTTCCGAAAGGCAAACGCCTGTTGTGCTGCTCGTTTTGAGAAATGAACTTAAAATATATAGAACCGTAAATCGTCCATTGTTGATTTTACTATCGCTAGGTGTTGGTGCCGGAATTGCAAACGGGGTGGATTTGGCACCCCTCGGCCAAATATCATTCTCATCATGGTCGATGACATGGAGTGGTCGAATATCGGTTGTTATGGTGGGATGATCGAAACACCCAATCTGGATATACTCTCGGAAAATGGCGTGCGTTTTAATCAGTTCTATAACGGAGCCCGTTGCTGTCCTTCGCTTGCGACCCTTACGACGGGGCTGCATCCACATCAAGTTGGAGTAAAACCCCCACCACCGCGGCTACGCCGCTATACCGAGGCGAAGCCGACATCACCCAAAGCAAATTCCTATCAGTAAGTTGATTATAAAAATAGCTTCACCTCTCTGCGCAGGCCTGCTGTCGGGCCTCGTTCTGTTGAGCGCCCTGCATCTCGTCGCCGGATCCGAAGATAGCTTTTCCTTCCGGCCTGAAGAAGAGGGACGCCGCGAGATCTGGATCTCCAATGCGGCGCAGGAAATCCTCTGGCGTCTTCGGATGCCGGAACGGATGTTTTGCGACGAAGCGATGCTTGTAGGGCATGACATCCGAGAGGTCTATGCTCCGGTCGAGTGGGAGCAGGATGGCAACGCCTGGGTCTACATACGGACCAACCCTATGGATTTTCCCGCTTCCAAGCATGACTACCCGGTCGAGTATGCCGTGCGGGTGGAGCCGGTCAGCGACGGGCTCTCGGCCCAGATGACGGTCAAGAATCTGGGAGACACCACGCTGCAGAATGTGGTGGCGCATATCTGTCTTGGCCACCGCTCAGATCGGTTTCGCGACCCCGGGTATGAGAGGACCTTTATCCTGAATGGCGGAAAGTTCTTGAACTTGAAGGAATCCCACCGGGGTGGCGATCCGATCCGGGCTCGTTACGCCGTCAAGGGGAACGAGCCGATCCAGTTTTTCCAGAGGGCGATGCAGTTCTGGGGGCCTCTCTCCGAAGAAAAAGCTGACAACGGACTCATCCTGACCCGGTCCCAGGCGGGAGAAGAGATCGTGGCTTTCTGGTTCGATCCGGCCAGCGAACTGTTCCAGAACAGTGACGAGCGGAATATGTGCATCCACAGCGACCCCACTTTCGGCGACCTGGAACCGGAGCAAGCGGTGACGCGACAGGGGCGGATCATCTTCTTCAAGGGCGACCTCGGGGCCTTCCAAGAGCAGTATCTTCGCTGAATTTTCAATCGAGACGAGCCTCTGAAAAACCCCCACCTCGGCGGCTGCGCCGGTAAAAAGAGGTGTCAAATAGGGTCAGTGGTCAATTGTCAATTTATTCAATCGTCTCGACCCGTCGCAAGCCCCTTCCCTCTCCCTCGCGTACTTGCCGCAAATAGCGCTCACTGATCGCGGCTTGCCCATATTCAGCCGATCGCTTAGCCATGCGTTCGTCACGGAACTCTCCCGCTTGAGCTTGGAGGCGATCGCGAGCTTCCAAGCCGCCGACAGCCTCTCCCCCGCGGCGTCGGACGGGTTCTTGCCCAGCAGCTCCAAGCACTTGCCCAGCGCCGAATCCCAGCGCGAGCGGTTCAGCTCCGCCAGGTCCTCGCGCTCCAGCCTCACCAAAGCGCGGACCCTTGCCAAATCATCCGCAACCGCCTTTTGAACTCCGAAGAACCCAGCCCTCAGCTGAGCGCCTATCTCAACCTAGTGTGGTGTCCCAGAAATTCCTTCTAACAATACCGCAGCGATTTTTTCTGCCTTATCAAGGCGGCGTAGGTCGCCAGGGCCTTCAGGCCCTGGCGACCTGCGCTAACGCCGATCGGCGGAAAAAGCGCGCGGCCCGTAGGGCGAGGTGGCATGAACACCCTGGCGGCGTTCGCTTTACGCACAAGGGCCTTCAGGCCCGTGCTACGAAAAGCAGCCTTGCCAGGCATGGCACGCTCGTATTGTTGAAGTTATTTCTGGGACACCACACTACATCCAACCACCATGAGTAAGCTGGTTGGAATCTACAAACAGACCGAGAAGAATCGGTGCCCATACAGCAAGCAACTCAAAACGCTAAACAACTAGGTCCGTCCCCATTTTGCCCGTGTCCTTCGTATTGCCAGTTACCACCCACTCCGCATTTCCAGCAATTGCCAATGCCAGGAGATGGTTATCGGCTTCATCAAAGAATCCTATCACGGTTTAAACATCTTAACCGAAAGGTCTTCGATACACCTGAAGTGTTTATGGTTGGAAGTGCAAAGATCGGAACCATTCTCTATAGCTGTTGCCGCGATCAGAGCATCCGCCATTTGGATACCGTGTTTCAAGGCGTATTCTTCTATGTAGATGGAAGCCCGTTTCCCAATATTTTCGCTAAGTGGCAAAACCGTGAAATCAAAGTCCGCAAGGAACGAATGGATCAATTTTTTCTCCTGACTGTTTCGAGCCCCCTGAAATAGTTCCATGTAACTTACAATCGAGAGAAGTCTTTCGCCTGAATCCGTATCAATTCGCTTAGCCGCGTTTATATTTCCTCTAAAGCACCAAATAAGGACGTCCGTATCAAAGAGCATACCGGTTCGATCTGATTTTCTTCATGTAATCGAGCACATCCTTTTTACTTTGCGTATCCGCATGCATTCCAAATGCCGGATGGTCTTTAACTCGCATGCCCTTCCCTTCGGATTTCGTAGGCGTAATTACAGCAAAGGATTTGCCACGCCGTGTTAGGGTAACTTTTTGGTTCTTATCAATAGCCTCCACGACCTTACTTGTCTGCCTGCGAAGTTCTAGAAGTGTCGCTTTCATTCTTAAATAAGTGTGCAGTTAATATGCACACTTATACTGTCGCGTCAATCAGGAATTTGACCCATCAGAAAAGCTTCACAAAAAAACCTGAAAAGTGGCCCCCAGTTCAGGGCAAGAATGGGGAGAAAAGATAGGCCAATGTTAATGTTGTTATTATGCGCTGTTTTCTTGTGGTCATGTCCCCTTCAACTGGGAACGCTTTTAGATGTGTCGAATCTTCGATTCTCGGTATGGCATGAACCCCTTTTATTGACTCCGTTGAGTCAGCTTTCTCTGCTCGGCAAACAACTCGGAAGCAGATCGGAAGTCAATCGACTCGGCACCCAGGTCAATCATCGATTCTTCGTCGAAAGTAGGATATCGTACTTACCGTTTTAATTCTTCGATGATCAACCTGTCGACGAGTCGACAGGTTGATCCAATCCGCAGATATACGCTCTACTCTTGCCCAAGTCCAAAAGAAGGATTGCAATTTATTATTTATAACATAACGTTACGTTTTAATTAATGAACTTTTTGACCTGAGAAATTCTGGAACAGGCATTGCGGCTGTTGGGAGAGTTAGCCCAGGAGCGCGGTATTCAGCTCGAGATCTGCGTTTATGGCGGCTCAGCGATGCTGCTCGCTTTCCATTCCAGAAATGCAACCAAGGACGTGGATGCCACTTTGAATCCCCGGAAAGAAGGAAATCAACTTGCGGCGATCGTCGCAAAACGGTTGGGGCTCCATGAAGATTGGTTAAACGAAGATGTCCGGAAATTTCTCGGACCTGATCCGAGGGAGGGACGTCGGGAACTTGATCTGAATATCCCTGGCTTGAAAATCTTCGTTGTTACCGCCAATTACCTGCTGGCGATGAAGGCTATTGCCTGCCGAAGACCCCTGCCGGGATATCGAGGAGACCAGGAAGATCTGCTCTTTCTCATTCGAAAACTGGAAATCAAATCAGTGGATGAAATCCAACAGAGATTGGATCGGTATTTCCCGGATGAGTTGATCACCGAAGAGAACCGTCTGGTTCTGGAATCTTTAATAGAGGAAGCACGTCATGGATAACACGAATAAGAAAAAATTCGATCGACCTAAAACCCTGAAGGAATTGGCTCAACGCTCCAATTCACTGGAAGACTTTGGCCGAAATTTACGTGATTGGCAGCACGAGATCTCGCGCAGGGTTTCCAGCGCCAAAGAATTCAAACTTCGGCTTCAGGAGGCGCCTAAATTGCTCGTTGAAAAATTTGAAGAGGGCGAGGTAGCGGACGCCTATCTTGCTGCCTATGCAGACTGGCTTTCAATTCGTGCAAACATCAAAAGTCCGAGCTGGGTAATAGACTCGCGGCGAAGGTTAGAGACGCCGTGGTATGCCGACTCCAATCATGCACAGCTCGAAAAGATTACTCCTGAAAGTTTCCGTATCCACGGAATCCATACAGTCCCCGATTCAATATTCAATCCGAGGCGAGGCAGGCCACGCGTTTCTTCCGAAAGAAAACGCCGGAAGGCCATTGAACGCCAACGCCGGTATCGTAAACGCATTAAGGCTCTAGTTGAACAAGCTCGAGCACTTAACCAATAGAATTGTCCAAACTTCTTAAATGCGGAATTCAGGCGAATTAAATGCGGAAGTCACCAGGCCGGACCCTCTTAAAATAGTGAAAGTAACTGCTGAAACGATGCTCTTTAAGGTTTTCCACATCACAAATGTCCGCTCGCACCGGGTTCAGGTGGATATAGTCAATCAGACCTGACAAAGACCGGTCCGGTTCAACTACCAGGGACTTGTAACGTCCTTGACGGAGCACAGAGTGCGGAGATGGCGTAGCCCTCTGAAAGAGGGTGAGCTTAGTGGTTGCTTCTCAGGCAACTAAGCGAGCAAATACATGACCGCGTTCGCCATGAAAGCGGTTAAACCGAGTGGCAATGGTTCCCTGCAGCCATTTCATTCCCGCCACGAGATTCGGTTCCGGAGTTTCAACCGCCAGGTGATAATGGTTACTCATGATCACATAGGCATGCAGCCTCCAGCCACAGCGTTCGCAGGCTTCGAAGAGGGCTTTTTCGAACTGTACTCCGGTTTGCGCCAGGGTAAACAGGTCCTTGCGGTAGTTACCGCGGGACAGGATATGGTAGATCGCTCCGGGATACTGAATGAGCGGCTTCCTGGCCATGGTTAAAATCCAAGGAAGGCTTGAAACTCAGTCAATACCAAACATCAAGGGCTGACCCCTTCGCCCTCCCTCTGTATGCGTTGTATTTACTGAGATTTCTAGAATTCGATACTTGTGTTTTCTGGTGGGGGATGGGATGCGGTGGAGATCGGCTTGGAGAGGGTCGTAGATAGGCTGAGGTGCAGAAATCCTGAACTCGGGCACATGCCATGGAGGAATAAAGAAGTGGCTGCCCGACATGGATTTGAACCATGACAAAGAGATTCAGAATCTCTCGTGCTACCATTACACCATCGGGCAATGACTGATGTTGATAGGAAATTGCTTTTTGGCCGCGGAGCCCCCTGTGGGAGTTTTTCTAAGCATCCAACGGCCAGGCCTTGCGGTATTTTCGTTTCAGGAGGGCATTGGCCTCGGAATTGTCTATGACCTTGCCGGACTTCCCATCGTATTTTAATTCTCCTCCGGCGCGGTAGGCCACTAGACCCAGCAAAAGCTAGAATGGCAGAACTGAAGAAGGAGGGAGCTGAAGCGGTGGGCTAATTCCTAGAGTTTTTTCAACAGTGCGTCGATGCCGGCCTGGGCAATCTGGGCGTCCTGGTCGCTGCGTACACCGCTGACACCGACTCCACCTATGACCTGTCCATCTACGGTGATGGGCAGACCGCCTTCCAAGGCAATCATATTGGGAATGGTCATCAACGCGGTGGCGCCATCTGCTATGCGCTCACTGAATACCTTGGACGGACGGCGGAAAATTGCGGCGGTGCGGGCTTTTTCCTGAGCGATGGCCAAGCTTCCCAGCTGGACACCTTCCATTCGCTCCAGAAACTTTAAATTACCGGCGGCATCGCAAATGACAATGACCACGTTCCAGTCGTTGGCTTTTGCTTCGGCTTCCGCGGCTGCGGCGATAATTTTGGCGCCGTCCAGTGTCAGGCTGGAAACCTTACCAATCGGGTGATGGTCTGCGTTGGCAGAAAAGTAGAAACTGACGATAAAGAGAAAGGGGAAGAATTTGAGATATGATTTCATAGCGATTAATTAATGGTGAAGCTTCAATCTTACGCCAGGCGAGAGGTTTAGTCCATCATGAAGTGGTGATTAATGGAGGAGATTGGTCGAGATTACGAAAACTGGGCCGCTTGAAAAGTTAGTCTGGGCACCTATAAAGGACCCAGACAATGAAATCAAAACGATACACAACAGAACAGAAGATCCGCATCCTTCGGGATGCTGAACGAGCCGATATATCCATCGTGGATGTATGCCGGCAGAAAGGCATCAGCGAGCAAACCTTCCATCGTTGGAAGCGTCAGTTTGGAATGATGCCCCTGGACCAAGCCAAACGGCTCAAGGAACTGGAAAAGGAGAACGCTAGGCTGAAACGACTTCAGCCGCTGACAAATGACCGGCAAACAACACAGAAGCTGCGACGACTGGAAAAACGGAATTGTATGGCATGATTTGACCTATCAAACAATTCCCGCCACCGCCAACGTTTCGCGGATTGGGTTGTTGTTTAGCCCGGATTATTCATGAACCGACAATCGATTGACGTAAGCGAACCTCTTGAAACGAATTGCGGCTATCTTGCCTAAAACACCGCGCAAATCCGATCCACACTAGCCCGACGCGCTAGCGAGGGGACAACGTGGTTTTCCCTCGCTAGCCAGCTTCTTGCATCAAGCAATGGAAGTCGCTGTGGCTCAACGCATTGCGTGAAATCATAACCCGAAGCGTCAGCGAGGTCGGAAAGCCGACAATCCTCGCTCACGCTTCGGGTTACGATTGTTTGATGCAAAAAGCTGTAGCGCGTCGGGTTAGTGAATCATCCGGGTTAGAAGTCGTTGGCATGGGAGGACGCAAGCGCGCCACCAGTGGCATCCGAGCACCGTGTCATCTTCTAGGCCAGGATCTCTTGAACAACCTCGCCATACACGTCCGTCAGCCGGTAATCGCGACCGTGGTGCGGGTAAGTCAGCCGTTCGTGGTCGATGCCCAGCAGATGCAGCAGCGTCGCATGCAGGTCATGCAGGTGCACTCTGCCGTTGATCGGTCGGTAGCCGAAGTCATCCGTCTCGCCGTGGACAAAGCCGGGCTTCACGCCGCCGCCAG
The DNA here is from genome assembly GCA_965250065.1 of Opitutales bacterium. GTDB lineage: Bacteria > Verrucomicrobiota > Verrucomicrobiia > Opitutales > UBA2995 > JAABVD01. The sequence goes on along the minus strand of OZ252288.1, from coordinate 1,480,307 downwards.
CCAACAGCGTGCAGAAGCTCTCCTGTTGGTGCTCGCGACCGTGCTTGTGGATGGGCGAGGTTCCTGAGAGGTCCTGACTCCAGTAAGTGCGGCCGAATTCGCCGGACACCAGCACCAGAGTGTCGTGCAACAGCCCGCGTCGTTTGAGATCACCGATGAGTCCGGCGATGGGCTTGTCCGCACCAGCACAGGAATTCGGCAGAGCGGTGCGGATGTCACCGTGATGGTCCCACCCATCGATGGTGACCTGCACGAATCGCACGCCCGCCTCACTTAGTCGGCGAGCCATCAGACAGGCGCGGCCGTTGCGGTCGGTCTTGCTCTCGCCGATGCCATAGAATTCCTGCGTTTCCTTGGATTCTTCGGAGAGATTGACCAGGCCGGGCGTCTCCGCCTGCATGCGGAAGGCCAACTCGAACGATTCGATGATGCCCTCCATCTGCGGGTCAGTTTTTACGCGCATCAGCAGGCGCTGGTTCATGCCCTGCAGAAAATTCAGACGCTGCCGCTGGGCCTCCAGATTGCCGTCCGGGTCACGCAGGTTTGCGATGGCCAATTCGCGGTCGTTACCGGGGACTCGCACTGGCGTGCCCTGATGCATGGCCGGCAGGAATGATGCACCATACGTGCGCACGTCGCCGGGCGGATGGATGGTAATGAAGCTCGGCAGGTTTTCGTTTTCCGTGCCGAGACCGTAGCTGATCCACGAGCCCATCGAGGGCCGCGCCTCGGCAATGTGACCGGTATGAAACTGCAGTGTGGCGGGGAAGTGAGCCTTGTTGTCCGACACCACCGCGCGCAACATGCAAAGCTCGTCTGCCACACCAGCTAGGTTTGGCAACAAGTCAGAAATCATCAAACCCGATTGCCCACGCGGTCGAACTGACGCGACGGGCGCCATCGGCAGGAACTTCGGCACTCCCACGCGGATCTGTCCATCGTCGCCCACGGGTGAAGCGATGGGTTTGCCGTGGTTTTTGTTGATGTACTGCTTGGGCGCGAACAGATCACCGTGCGAAGGGCCACCGGCCAGAAAGACGAAGATCACCCGCTTTGCTCGCGGAGAAAAATGTGGGGCGCGTACGGCGAGAGGGTTGATCACTGGTTTCGCCTCGGCGAGCAGGCCGCTTAAAGCAAGGCCACCGAAGCCGCAGGCAGCGGTTTTCAGAAACTGGCGACGATGTTGCACTCCTAATGGGCCGCAGTCGGCGCCGGAGGTGTTCCGAATTCGGCTTAGTTTCAATGTTCTCATAGTCTCATTAAAAATTCATTGCTTGCCAACAGAGCTTGGCATAATTCGATCCACGCGTTTTCACCCGTCTCCTTCAGGAAGTCAATCGTTTCACGACGTTCCGTCTCGGTGATGGGACGATTCAGCAGTAACAGCCACAGATGTTCCAGCCGCTTCGACTCATCGCATTCCTTATCCACCCGCGAGGCGAGAGCGGTTGCATGTTTCTTGACTACGGGACTGTTCATCAGGAACAAGGCCTGAGTGGGGACCGCCGTAACGGCCCGCTTGCCGGTAAATTGCGATGGTTGCGGGAAATCAAACACGTTTCGCAGAGTGGCCGGTCCCGGTTGTGAGGTGTGCCGGATCACTGGCAGGTAGATTGTCCTTTCGTGTTCTTGCCCCGGCCGCCATTTTGCGAATCGAAAACTCGGAGGATTCACATCCTTCGGGTCGAGACCGCCGACGTTCTCGGGAAACTCCAGCGGCATGGCCGGACCGCCCGTGGAAGGCTTGAGCTGTCCGGTGACAAAGATCATGGCGTCGCGCAACGCCTCGGCGTCCAGCCGAAAGCGGTGCATCCGCCAAAGCAATTGGTTGTCGGGATCAATCGCATGGGCGTGGCGATCATGAGCGCTGTCCAGACCATAGGTCCTGCTGAGCACCAGCGAGCGGATGAGTTTTTTCTGAGACCAACCTTCACGGATGAACTTTCGGGCCAGATGATCGAGCAACTCCAGATGCGAGGGTCGGTCGCCAGGCAAACCGAAGTAGTCGACTGATCGCACTAGCCCTTCGCCGAAGAGTTTTTGCCAGATGCGGTTGACCACGACGCGAGCGGTCAACGGGTTGTCGGGACTAGCCACCCAATCGGCCAGTTCGCGCCGCCCACTTTCGCCCTGAGCGATTTCCGGCCGCTCGTTGGAGACGACATGTAGAAAGCCGCGCGGCACTTCATCGCCCAAAGCGCGCGGGTTGCCACGAATCGTGATTCTCATGTCGCCGGGGCTTTCAACATCCCGAACACCATGCGCCCGAGACACGGTCGGCACGAAGAACTCCGCGTGTGTAATCTCCTTGTTCAGTTGCCCAATCCGGCTGGCTTTCTGGTCGCGCTCTTTGGTGATCATGTCGCGCTGGTCCTTCGCCAACTCCTTGTTTTCAAGCTGTTTTTCCAGCGCCCTCTTGCTTTGTTGAGTTTCTTTGCGTTCGCGTCTACGTTCGGTGAGTTTCTCGGCGTGTGCCTTCTCTCGTTGCGCGCGATGCGCTTTCTGCGATTTGGTTTCGGGCAAGTCGATGACGTTCACATCACTCCACACGCCGCGGTTGGTTTTGTACACCGTCGATGTCCCGTGGAAGAACCCAGCAATCGCGTAATAGTCGCGTTGCGAAACGGGATCGAATTTGTGGTCATGACAGCGTGCGCAATCGATCGTCATGCCGAGAAACGCCTTGCCGACTTTGTTGACCTGCTGATCGACAATGTCCACAAGTAACTTCGCCTTGTCGGCTTCGACGATTTCGATATCGCCCAGCACGAGAAAGCCGGTTGCCACCAGGTTAGCCGCACGCTCCTCAATCGTTTCGTGAGGCAGCAAGTCGCCGGCGATCTGTTCGCGGATAAATTGATTGAATGGCTTGTCATTGTTGTAGGCATGGATGACGTAATCACGATACCGCCATGCGTGTTGGGCGAAGACGTTATTCGAGGTGCCGACCTGGTCCGCGTACCCCACGAGGTCCAGCCAATGTCGCGCCCAGCGTTCACCAAACGCGCGTGAAGCCAACAAGCGGTCCACTACCTTCTCGCGCGCCGGAGCCGAATCATCTACCTCGAACTCGCGAATTTCCGCGACGGATGGTGGAAGCCCGGTCAGGTCAAAACTCACCCGCCGTAGCCAGGCATAACCACTGGCGTCATTGACGGGTCTCAGGCTGGCTTCCTCGAGTTTCCTGAGCACGTAGCGGTCAACGATCCTTTGCGGCCACCGGTTGTCCTTGATGTTAGGCAGGTTTGCCTCGAGCAGCGGCTGAAACGCCCAGTGTCGGCTTCTTGGCAACGGGTTTCCATCGTGGGTGTCGTTTGCGCAGACCGGAGAAGGCTGAATAAAAAGATGGAGTAAAAGAAGTCCTGAAAATAGGCCCGACCCAATCCCTATTCTGCCTGCGGCCATGCAAGACACCAGGTCGGTCAGCAGGAAGAACGATCGGCTAATCATTCCTGTGTGCCTCCAATGCTCTTAGGGTGGCCAGCTGTGGACTGATCAGGCCATGGATGTGGTAGACGGGCAAGCGATCCGGGGTTGGCAATTTTGAGGATGCACGTTTTCATAAATCAATTCGATTCGCCGGTAACCAATATTACTGATAGGAATTTGCTTTTTAGCGGCGCAGCCGCCGAGCAAGGAACCTTCCATCAAGACAAGCTCGGTCACAAACCGGTCCATCGGCAAGTTGTCCTGCAGAGCTTCATAAATCCAGTAGCGAAAAGGTCCGGTATTGTTGAGCGTTGGATTCACAATCGTTGGATTTTCAGCCAGCACATCCTGCCAGTAGGAGACCCAGTGATCAGCCCAGCGAAGGTCGTCCAACAAACGGTCGATCACGCGGCCTCGTTTGCCGGTGTCAGATTCGGCAAGAAATTCTTGAAGTTCATTCTCTGTTGGCGGAACACCGACTGTATCCAGATATACACGACGCAGAAATTGCCAATCCTCAGTGAGCTCAGTTGGAAGGATGTCTTCAGTAACGATTGTTTTCGGCCAAACAGCGCCGCCTTCAATCCATGAAGTGAGGGCTTGTATCTCGTCCGCGGAAAGTGGATCGCCTTTCGCCGGCATGCGGTCCTCCTCAAAATCCTCCTGAACCAGTTCAAGAAGGTAACTCTCTTCAGCATTACCCGGAACCAAAGCCGGAAAGCCGGATCCTCCACCGGCAAGCGCTGCCCCTCGGGAATCGAGCCTCAAATCTCCCTTTGCTTTTTTACCATGACAGGACCAGCAACGATCTTCCAGGATAGGCCTGACATTCTCAATGAAATGTTGTGCCTCCCGAGATGGATCAATGGCTTCATTCACCTGAGCAATGCGGCGATCAATAAATCCATCAATTGAATCTACAGTCGACCCATCCTGACTATCAGTCCACTCGCGGGCCCAGGTATGCCGACCGTTCCAGTATTCCTTTTGAGAATCGCGTAAAGCGAGCCTGCGTTCACGGTCAAAGGTATCCAAATATTCATTCTGAATGAGCGCAACGGTTTCTGGTCGCATAGCACTGGTTCCAGCAAACCCACCCACATAAAACTCAAGTCGAACTAGATGAGATCCACCATCCGAGGCCCACTCCACGAGTTGTTCCTGATCGCCAGGACCAGGGAACCGAACGCCGTTACCTAGGGGCAGAAAAGGTCGCTCCACCGGGTCATGACCATCCGTTATGCGGACAGGAAATGGATTTTCAACAAGGAGCTTACCATCCACCCAAAATCTGGCGGCGCGACGCGACCGCAATAGAATTTTGTGACGACCTTTAGGAAAAGTGAGTTCAGCCTCGGCTACCACCCGCAAGGGGTTAGGCCAATCATCCCTAATCCCATGCTCTGTGTAGGCTTGGGGTATTCGCGAAAAGGCAAAAGCGCTCTCCTTATATTCCAGCAGTACCTGGTTAGGCCACACATTTTGCCCGGGCAATGAATCAGCACATAATTGCACGGCCACTCTTTTTTGGAGTTCCTCACTACCCAGTGTGGATTCCGAAAATGCAACCAGGGCAAACAGGAATAACCCTGTGGATACAGGCCGAAGTATACCCCTCACAAAAACTGGTAAAACAGGCGCCATCAGAACGAAAATCACATATCGTCCGGCAAGAGTCCAGTTTTAAGTACGCAGTCAATTCTCATGAGCACGGTCTTTTTATTTGGAACGATGATTGACGATCATTTGGAATGGGATGCCAGGATCATGCTGTGATTTTATTAGCTCCAAACTTTCCATGTTCCTGGGAAGATGTCCCATAGGAAAATGTGCAGGCAAATAAAGCCATTCCGAGAAATATCAGGCGCGATAAGAACATGAGGTTAAGAATATTTTGGTCAAATCAGAAAAATAAAACAAGCAAACGGGTAGCACATTTAATGGGCGTAGTGCGCACAGTAGTACATCATGATGTGATAGACGAGCATGCCGCAGCAGTAATTTGCGTGCACACAGGTCGCCCAACTAGCTATACTTCCAACGCCAGTCACCGATAACCACCCGTGCTTCGGTCAAGGTCCACAGTTGTTCGCGATTAAGACACTCCTCACGGAAGCGGGCATGGAAGCTCTCGATGTATCCATTTTGCCAAGGACTACCCGGTTCGATATACAGAGTCTTGATTCCCTCACTGGATAACCACTCGCGCAGGTTCTTTTCGATAAACTCAGAACCATTGTCGCTACGGATGTATTCAGGGACTCCATACTCTTCGATCAGACGTGCCATCACACGCTGGACCTTCTCGGCATTGATCTTGCGATCCACATGGATACACCGAGACTCCCGCGTATACTCATCCAGAACAGTAAGCATGCGGAGCTTGCCTCCCCGCATCGTGGTGTCGTGGACGAAGTCCCAAGACGGGAGCTAAGGGGTCAGCCCTTGATGTTTGGTATTGCGTTAACATGACGACTCACGTTGCTCGGGTCTCCCATGTTTAAGCGTTGGGCTATCCACGGATTGGTGGCGCTGGTTTGTTTTCTGAGTTCCCGTGCCAGGGTGATTTTCCAATTCGCAGATTTCTTGTCCTGGTCGATGTGTTTTTGCGTTTTGCGGTGTTTCCTCAGCCAGCGGGCTACCAGGTCTTCGTAACTCATTTCGTTCAGCTCCTGGAGTTCACGCCCTCCCCAGTCTTTGGCCGCATCCATCTTCATAAATTCGGCGTGCAGCTTCTTTTTGTACAACTCCCCGGCAATGGCCCATCCCTTCACATACTTTTTCTGCAGTGCGTCCTTTTTCTTCGGATCAGCTTCTTCCTGCAGTTCCAGTCGTTCCGCATAACGGCGCATTCCCGCTAAACTGTCCGGCAGGGCGCATTCGCTCAAAAAATCCTTCCGAAACAAGGGTGCCGCCACCTTCTTCCTCTTAAAATACTTCGGATAACTGGAAAGGGAATAGTCCTTGAGATGAGCCAGGTCCACCACCTTGGCTCGTAGCGGATTCAAATGGATGTAGTTCACCAGCCCCAGTAGAGACCTTCCCGGTTCCACCAACAAAGCCTTGTAGCGTCCTTGACGGAGCACAGAGTGCGGAGATGGCGTAGCCCTCTGAAAGAGGGTGAGCTTAGTGGTTGCTTCTCAGGCAACTAAGCGAGCAAATACATGACCGCGTTCGCCATGAAAGCGGTTAAACCGAGTGGCAATGGTTCCCTGCAGCCATTTCATTCCCGCCACGAGATTCGGTTCCGGAGTTTCAACCGCCAGGTGATAATGGTTACTCATGATCACATAGGCATGCAGCCTCCAGCCACAGCGTTCGCAGGCTTCGAAGAGGGCTTTTTCGAACTGTACTCCGGTTTGCGCCAGGGTAAACAGGTCCTTGCGGTAGTTACCGCGGGACAGGATATGGTAGATCGCTCCGGGATACTGAATGAGCGGCTTCCTGGCCATGGTTAAAATCCAAGGAAGGCTTGAAACTCAGTCAATACCAAACATCAAGGGCTGACCCCTTCGCCCTCCCTGACCCCTTCGCCCTCCCTCTGTATGCGTTGTATTTACTGAGATTTCTAGATTTCGATACTTGTGTTTTCTGGTGGGGGATGGGATGCGGTGGAGATCGGCTTGGAGAGGGTCGTAGATAGGCTGAGGTGCAGAAATCCTGAACTCGGGCACATGCCATGGAGGAATAAAGAAGTGGCTGCCCGACATGGATTTGAACCATGACAAAGAGATTCAGAATCTCTCGTGCTACCATTACACCATCGGGCAATGACTGATGTTGATAGGAAATTGCTTTTTGGCCGCGGAGCCCCCTGTGGGAGTTTTTCTAAGCATCCAACGGCCAGGCCTTGCGGTATTTTCGTTTCAGGAGGGCATTGGCCTCGGAATTGTCTATGACCTTGCCGGACTTCCCATCGTATTTTAATTCTCCTCCGGCGCGGTAGGCCACTAGACCCAGCAAAAGCTAGAATGGCAGAACTGAAGAAGGAGGGAGCTGAAGCGGTGGGCTAATTCCTAGAGTTTTTTCAACAGTGCGTCGATGCCGGCCTGGGCAATCTGGGCGTCCTGGTCGCTGCGTACACCGCTGACACCGACTCCACCTATGACCTGTCCATCTACGGTGATGGGCAGACCGCCTTCCAAGGCAATCATATTGGGAATGGTCATCAACGCGACGGCGCCATCTGCTATGCGCTCACTGAATACCTTGGACGGACGGCGGAAAATTGCGGCGGTGCGGGCTTTTTCCTGAGCGATGGCCAAGCTTCCCAGCTGGACACCTTCCATTCGCTCCAGAAACTTTAAATTACCGGCGGCATCGCAAATGACAATGACCACGTTCCAGTCGTTGGCTTTTGCTTCGGCTTCCGCGGCTGCGGCGATAATTTTGGCGCCGTCCAGTGTCAGGCTGGAAACCTTACCAATCGGGTGATGGTCTGCGTTGGCAGAAAAGTAGAAACTGACGATAAAGAGAAAGGGGAAGAATTTGAGATATGATTTCATAGCGATTAATTAATGGTGAAGCTTCAATCTTACGCCAGGCGAGAGGTTTAGTCCATCATGAAGTGGTGATTAATGGAGGAGATTGGTCGAGATTACGAAAACTGGGCCGCTTGAAAAGTTAGTCTGGGCACCTATAAAGGACCCAGACAATGAAAGCAAAACGATACACAACAGAACAGAAGAGGCAACTGAACAAGGCGCTGGCTCCACTCGGCTTACGGCCTCCTTCCGCCAGAACCTTGACTTCCTCTACAACCTTAACCACATAATTATAACCTCCAGACTAACTTTTCAAGTGGCACAGTTTGGGTAACTCGATCACCTGGAATCGAACGAGTCTTTACCGGCGGTCAACCAGTCGAGGGTGAAGCCCGAGACGGTGAGCCAGTTGTACAACGGGTCTCCACTCACTTCATTGCCACGTTCATAAAAACAGAGGATAGATCCGTCGGGCAGGACAGCCAGGTCGGCGATAGCGACGGGATTGTTATAGGAAGGACCGTAAGGTTTGCCGTAATCAGCAGCAACGGCGGCAGGATTTTCTTCCTTCGGACCTTCAACACCGGAAACAACATAGGGCTCGCTCCAGCTTTTACCTCCATCGGTTGACCGCCGCATTACCACATCCATGGTCGACCAGTCGCTTCGGTTGTCCAACCGCGCCTCACAGTAGGCGAGCACAGTCCCCTTAACGGTCACTACTATGCCAGGAATGCGATAAAAGGCATAATCGCCCTTTCCGGCTTCGAACAAGTTAATTTTTGTGGGCGGTTGGGGTTGGGCGTTACAGGAACAAAGCATTCCAATGAGAGCGCTGGAGATAAAAAAAACGTAACTACTCAGGTATCTTAAACAATCGTCCGCATGGATGTTTTATTGATAACCTATTACGAAACTGTAGGAGGGGGTTTATCCCCCGATTGCGGTGAGGCCATTTGAAAGATCGGGGGATAAACCCCCTCCTACAGTTCTCTCAAGCGCCATCCCAGGAAAGTTTTCTCGTTTCTTCTTATTATCCTTCTGCCTTCATCCTTTATCCTTTAAGCAAAGCCCAATTTCATTCTCATACTTTCCCACGATCTAGGCTATGGAGACCTGAGTTGTTACAAAAAAACAGCCAAATACCGAATAAATTTAAAACTAGTCATTAACTTTTTGGGTAAGAAATTTTTCATCGGGGGCTAAAGAGTTGGCGGTAGATGGGTGGAGGTAAGACCCACATTAATAGATGCATCCCAAACTTCGCGTTAAACATTTGAAGGTACGGTAAAACAAATTCCTTTTTATTAATTGATATATCCCGTGGTCTCTGCCACGGGGTCGGTGACTGAAGGGAAAGTTTTAAAACCGTAGGTTTTCATGGACTCTCTTCTGAGTGGAAGTAAAGAAAGGTAATCATTGCGCCTACCAAATTCACTATCATTTGATGTTTCCGGTGAAATACCGCAAGGCATTGTTGAGTGAGCAGGTGGTGGAAGAATTGAAAGTGATAAGCCTTCAAATTCAAGACAGGTATGAAGTCGAAATCGAATCGTTGGGCTGTGATGGCGACCATATCCATTTACTCTGCGGTTCAAATCGGGCAATGTTTTAGCTACTTCAGCCCAAAATATACTTGACAAAAGTAATTGTAGGATATTCATAGTTATTGGAAAAAACTAGTGAATGGGTTGATACCCAGCTGCTTGCGGCATTTTAGAATTTCGATCCCACCACTAGTTACGAAACGTAAATTATAAATGAACGACTCAAATGCAAAATAACAACCTTACTAAATTATTGATCTTTTTAGGTCTTTTAACTCCCTTTGCTATCCAAGCTCAAGAAGATGGTGAAGACGAAAGTATATTTGAACTTTCACGATTCACTATCCAGGAGGATGAGGCGATCGGCTATCAAGCGCTGTCAACCCTGGCCGGAACCCGGATAAAAACTCCCTTGAGAGACCTCGGCGCGGCAATCTCAGTCATAACGGAAGAGTTTTTAGAAGACACAGGCGCTGTGGACGCCTCTACTGTGCTTTCTTATGGCCTAAATACAGAAGTTTCTGCTGGTGAACAGGGAAATTTCGCAGGTGGCGTGGATGATGTCGATGGCAACGGCCAGGTTACTAGAACAGGTGTTAGAAGTAATCCAACAGTTAACGGGCAAAGGATTCGTGGAATGGCTCCAGCTTCCCTAACGAGAGGATATTTCCTGACAGATATACCTTTTGATTCCTATAACACCAGTAGAGTTACCATAAATCGGGGGCCTAACTCACTATTATTCGGCGTGGGTAGTGTAGGAGGGGTCATAGATAACCAGGTGAAATACGCAACCATTGGAGATAATTTCGGACAAATTAGGATTAGAATTGGAGAACGCGGAGGCAATAGGCAAGAAGTAGATAAAAACCAAATTTTAATAAAGGATCGCTTGGCTGTCAGGATTGTGGCACTAAACGAAAAAATACAATTCAAGCAAAGACCTGCTTACGAAACAGACCAAAGAATTCATGCTTCATTCGAGGCTGTTTTATTTGAAAACGAAGCATCGGAGTTCTTTGGAAAAACTGTTCTAAGGGGAAATTACGAGGAAGGTATGATCGCCGGAACGCCTCCCAAAGTTGTTCCTACGCAAGATGGAGTAAGGCGACTGGTTCGGAATCACTATTGATCGAAGTAGGGAGCCGTTGATCTTCCATCCTGACTCAGGGCAGGCTCTTCCGGGATACGTGGATAACTCCCATGATGAAGATGGTTTATTCTCTCCCAGAAAAGTAATAAACACACTTCCGGGAGTAGGAACTGGTAATCACGGATTTCCTTCTCAAAATTCTGCTTGGGTGAATATCCCCCTTACTTGGGGTGATCCTGATCAAGTAATTCCTTCAACTGGAATCCCAGGGAGACCTGAAATTCAGGGAGTACATGCCCGACTTATTTATGATAGAATTTATGAGGAGGTTCACCGTGGAACATTTAATACTCCTATGTCCCGGGCTGTGACGCAAGGGGGTGGATTTACTGCTCCACGCGTTCCACAGTCGATGATGGATAATGAAAGGATTTTAATCTCGGGTAATTCAGACCATTTAGAGCACGACTTTGATGCTAAAACTTTTACATTGGAACAAACCCTTTTTAACGGCAAAGGGGGATTCGAAGTATCGTATGACGAACAATTTTATGAGAGAGACAGTTTGTTTACATTCGATAATGAATTACGGGTGGATACTTCTTCACATTTGACCAACGATCAGCCTAACCCAAACCTCGGGAAGGTTCTTCTTTGGGGTTATCTTAGACCATTATATGTTTCAACGGCGAGAGAGGCCACAAGAGCTACCGCTTTTTATGAATTGGATTTCACTGACCAAGAGGGTTTTCTTGGCTGGCTGGGCAACCATGTGTTTACCGGGCTATATAATAAGCAAACCATTGATAGGCTGGATAGAAATCATAGGTGGTTTTGGGCTGACGGTTCTGCAATCGGCAAAGGGGGAGAGGATGGTACAGTAAATAATATATTCTCTGGACACAATTCCCATAGTAGAAAGCAAATAGTGCTCTATAACTATTTGACTCCTTCTCTTTTGAATGGCCAATTAAGTGATATCAAACTAGACAATTGGGTAGATGCAGAACTCCCAACAGTAGAGGGTAAAAGTTACTTCTTAGGTTGGAATGATCACCCCAGACCATATTATAATCCGAATGGATTAAATATGCCAGAGGATCTAACAACCTATGTCCCAGGTACAGGCGATCCATTATACTATGATACTTTTCCAGCGCATAAGCAGCATATGAACTCATTCAGAAACGAACAGGTTATTACCTCGGAAGCTCTTAGTTGGCAAAGCAGGTGGTGGAATAACAATATTGTAGGCCTTATAGGATGGAGGACAGATAAATCAGTTAATACTGGACAAGCGAGTACTGGTTTAGACGATGATGGTGAGCCACTTCCTGAACAAGAGATGTTGGCTGATACCTCTGAGATAACCGAAGGCAACACATTGACTAAAAGCCTTGTGGTGCACCTTCCTGTTGATCTTGGACCAACGAGTATAAGTGTCCATTATAATGAGTCCGAGAACTTTTCGCCTGCTGCAACTCGCCGTGATGTGAGGCGCAATGTTATTCCTTCGCCTACAGGCACGACCGAGGAAATTGGTATTGGCATGGAATTCCTCGATGGAGCAGTAGCTTTGAGAATAGCCCAGTATGAGATGAGTAGCGATTATATAGACGCCGAGTTAGGCGGCGCTATTGAAGGAATTTTAAATCCGACTCTCGCACGCAGATGGGCTTCATACCGGTTCGATGGGAACCCGTGGGAAGATGCATTAGCCCAAATGTATGACGAGCGCAATCGCTTTCCGGATGCTAAACGTTTCAATAGCTACGATGAACTCTTTACTGCCATAGCAAGTTATCTTCCACGAGATATTGAAGAAGGTCTGAACAGGCGTTACGTTGATGGTGCATACCAATTTGACCCAATACTTAATGGAATTGCAACAAGATCGTTCACTTCTGAAGGTACTGAGGTTGAATTAGTCGGCAACTTAACAAGCAACTGGCGGGTCTCATTAAATGTTGGTCAGCAAGAAACTATTACAGATAACACGGCGCCGGTTTTAAGTGAAGCAGCTCAAGAGGTTGTAGAAGGCTTAATGAGGGAGGGCCTTTGGGGTCACCAAGATGCTCCAGACAATGATGCGGGTGCAAGTGCCGGGGGTAGATTTGGTGCCACTTTGACCCCCATAGCCAAGGCGCAACTTCAGGATGGAAAAGTGTCTTTAGAGCAACGAGAATGGAGAGTAAACTTCGCTACTAATTATAATTTTACAGAGGGCGCTTTAAAAGGCTTTGGAGTCGGCGGCGCATACCGTTATCAATCAAAGGTAGCTGCAGGTTACGAACAGGTTCCAGATCTCATACTTGGCGTCGTGCCGTTGCTTGATAAGCCATTGTTTGGCCCAGCTGAATGGAATGGGGATATGTGGTTTAGCTATAAACGGCCATTAACTGACAGGATTGATGTAAAGATCCAATTAAATATAAGAAACTTATTTGGCGATGATGATCTTATTCCCGTCATTATAAATCCGGACGGGAAAGTAGCTGCATATAGAAATTCAAACCCACGTGATACGTTTATTACTACTACCTTCAGCTTCTAAGGTAGTCTCAAACTTTAATCTTGGGGCTGTCCTAGGGCGGTTTAAGTTTATTCTGTCGCAAAAATGGTAGGGCGGTTTGGCCCAAACCGCCGTTTAAATATCGGCTCGCTCGGCGATCGAGCCCTACCTAAATTAAAAAATTGCGACCATTTTTGGTTAAACTGCTTTAGGGCGGTGTATTTACCTTATCTGATTCTCCAAAACCAGTAAAGCAGGCCCCTCTTTCACCAACTTCAGCCAAGTTTCCTTGGGCATGGCCAACATTCCTACCGGTAAGTAAGTCGCTCCGATAATGATATCTTTGTCGCCATCGCCATCGAAGTCGCCTGAATCCATGGTAAGCCATCGCCCCTTGTAAGTCGCCGGATGGGTTTTGGGTGCGAATGTGAGTGGGTCCGTTTGTTCGAGAAATACAAAATTTTCAGGATTTTCGGGATAGAAGTCCGGAAAAAAGGCTATGGCTGCTATGTCGAGGTCGCCATCGAGATCGAAATCTTCCACTTCCGCACCGTAAACTCCATACATAGGATAGAAGTAGGCTTCTTCAAATTGCAGGTCCCCTTTATTGAGGTAAATGCGGATACCCTGATCGCGCTTTAGTGTATTGTAAGGATCCGAGTCACCGTTGTCGCCGTTGAGAGTAATCAGGTCCATACGCCCATCTCTATCCATGTCCCGCAATTTTAGCCCGGTGTATCCAAAAGATGGATGCGATTCGAAAACAATATTCCTGGAAAAGGTGTCATCTCCATTGTTAATAAAAATGCTCAAACTCTCCCGGCCGGCGCCAAATAGTACGACAATATCCAACCAACCATCCTCATTAAAATCATGGGCTTCGCTTTTAACAATACCGGGCTCAGCGCTTAGGATCTGAGGCTCAACAAGAAAACCACCCGTTCCTGTTTCCTGTTTAAACAACGAAAGATTGCCGGTGTAATCACCAAAGTTGCTTACCAGCAGTTCCTCCGTTCCATCGTTGTTCAGATCAGCGAAGCAAAAATCAGAGGGTCGGTGAAGATCCTTAAGTAAAATCTTCAATCCCAGGTATACGCCTCCCAGCAATTCAGCATACAGAAACTCTCCATACGATTTACCAATTTCCTCCGCAAATAGATCCCCAATGTTTAACATATAGAGTTCGTTGTTCCTTGACTCTGATTCGACCAAAAAGACTCCGGGAGCTTCATGACTGTCATGAATATCCAGGTCTCGATTCAAAACAGTCAGGCGCTGAACCCCGCTATCATGAACGAGAACAAGACCATTTGTTTCGTCGATCGAGACCAGAGAAGTAATGGCTGAGTTTTGCCGGTATTGAGTGGGCCTTACGGAAAACGATGCAGTATCCTCAACGACTTTTGGTTTGGACATCTGGGGAAGAGCTGAATCCGGCGCATTGGAAACAAAGTATTCCCTCAATTTTTTCCATTGTTCTTCAGACAAAACGGGCTGATCGGGAAGCATCCTGGCAGTGCGGACATGTTCTTCGCGGTTTTCGATAATATCCACCATCCACTCGGAACTTCCTTCCAAATAACTATAATCAATTACTCCAAGAAAAAACCCCATGTAAGTAAGCAAATGTTCCCAACTTTGCTTGGGTAATAAATTTGGATCAGTGAGTTGATGACAGGCCGTACAATGCTGCTCAGCGAGCAAACGACCTTCAGACTTGTCAGCCGGTTCTTCCTTTTCTGCGCAAACATCAAGTCCATAACACAAAATAACCACCGGAAAAAACAACTTGAATTTCACAGGGGCTAAAAATTTACCACTAAAACTCACTCTACAACCATGAACTCCATCGCCTCCGGAATCCAACCACTATCCCAGGAATGCGGACGGTATGGCTCGAAGACATATCTATGAGGGATTTGTGGCCGCCTGAACATTAGCTGTATTCATTCCCACTATATCAAAGGCGGTACCGTGGGCAGGCGTGGTCATGGGAAAAGGCAGGCCGGAGAAATAATCTCGATCTCTTCTCTCCCTAGAGTACCACCCTCCCCCGCATGGGGATTCAAGGCCGCTACCGGCCTTCGGCCTACATCGCTCCTCACTATCCAAAACCACTCGACACAACTAACCCTAAATGAAACTAATAAAGTGTAACCGATGTGTCCGGTTTTTGTGTAACCGATGTGTTTGTCGTACCCAGGATGTGATCGTTTGGGGGGAAAGGTGTCAGGCTTGGTATCATTGTATCGCCTTCAAGGTCCTCCGCATCGGGCATCTCTTGGAACGCTCCCTTCCGTAGCGCGAGATTTGCGAGCTCGGCGTTGGCCCAGGTTCTTCACGATTTTGAGGTTAGGACCCAGGACTTGTCGCTCCCGCCGCGTCAGATGTTTCGTCCCGAGTCGGCCCAGAACGGCTCCCGCAGGCGCCGCTTGAAGAGCTTGCCCGAGTCTTCTCGTGGAAGGTCCCTTCGGAACTCGATGAGCTTGGGAACTTTGTAGCGCGCCACGTGTTCGCCGAGATAGTCTCTGATTTCCTGGCTGTCCAAGGTCGCGCCGTCGGTGGGCTCAATGACGGCCGCGAGCGACTCGCCAAATTCCTCGTCAGGGATTCCAAACACGGCGCAGTCCTTGACGCCCGGTGCTTCGATGAGGACGGCCTCGATTTCGGCGGTGTAGATGTTGACGCCGCCCGAAATGACCATGTCGGCCACCCGGTCGCAAAGGTAGAGGAATCCATCCTCGTCGAAATATCCCACGTCGCCATTCGTGATGAGGCCGTGGCGCTCGACGGACTTGCGCTTGGCGTCGTCACCCTGGTACGTGAAGTCGGGAAAGATCGTCATGCGGCAGTAGATGGTTCCGACTTCACCCGTCGGGACCTCGTGGCCGTTGTCGTCATAGATGCGCACGATGGCCTTGTCGACGGGCCGGCCCACGGTTCCGGGATGGCTCAGCGCCTCGGCGGAGTTGCAGTAGGTGATAATGCCCGTCTCCGTGCTGCCGTAGTATTCGTGAATGATGGGGCCCCACCAGGCGATCATGGCCTCCTTGACCTTCGGAGGACATGGGGCGGCGGCGTGGACGACATGTTCGAGGGAAGAGACATCATACTTGCCGCGCACTTCGTCCGGGAGCCTGAGTAGCCGCAAAAACATGGTGGGAACAACCTGTACCCGGTTGATTTTGTAGCGCTCGATTAGTGCGAGGAACTCCTCGGGGTTGAAGCGGGGCTGAAGCACCATGAAGCCTTCCATGCGAAGGGTCTGGCCCGCGTAGTCGTTTGGCGCGGAGTGGTAAAGCGGGGCGGGGATGATGGTGCGCATGCCCGAGGCCAAACCCAGAGCCTGCACGCCAATCGCCAGGGACGCCTCGGTCTGTTCGGGCGAGGCAGGCTGACGCCGTACCCCTTTGGGACGGCCCGTCGTGCCGGAGGTGTATATCATGCTGGCGACCTGAAGCTTCGGCTCCTCCTCTCTTGGGGGCTGTTGCGCGAGCCACTCCTCCCACGCGATGGCATCCCCCCATAGATGCCCTTGCGCCTTGGCTATTTTGTACGCAGCGGCGACTTCTGGCGGCGTCGGCACGCTGAGGACCGTCACGCCGGGCGGAACGCCACCGCCCACCTCGGCAAGCAGGTCTGCGTGGATAACCAAGGCCTTCGCGGCGCAGTCCTTGAGGATGTAGTTGAACTCTTCCTCCTTCAAGTGCCAATTGATGGGGACAGGATAGGCTCCAAGACGCGCCGCGCCACCGCTGGCCACGGAGAAGGCAATGTCGTTCCGCAGCATGAGTGCCACGGAGTCGCTCTGGCCGATGCCCAGGGCCGCGAACCCGCCGGCGGCCTTCTCGGCCTCGGCAGTCACATCCTCAAGTGATACGAACCGCTCTCCGATCTGTATGCCTGGCGTTGTCATAGTTCCTCCGTATTGTTGGACTGCCCGCTGGAATAAACTGTGGAAGGTGGAACGTATGAATCCATCTATGTGCACTTATAGGAAATCTGATTTCGGTGTACAGGAGTGATTGTAAAGCGGAAAGACTACGTTGTCGATGGCGTCCTCGTCAACTCTGATGACACTGTTCGGGGACTCTTGGCTTTCTACTTTGATCCACCCGAACCTTCGCCGCAGTGCTGTCGAGATCGCTCAAAGAGATCTTTGATTCTCGGGTGGAAGGGGCCGTACACATCTCGAAAACGCTCGTCATAGACGTTGACAAGTGGATCTGGGCTATTCAGAAGAAGAAATCGAAGGTATCATCAGAGACGGCGTGGCGGGACATAAAGGCGGCAGCGGAGAGTCTTCACTTTGTGGGCTCGTTCGGGTAGAACTGGTGATCATTGAAGCTAACCTGTTTCTGCATCGAGCCCAGTAGGGGCCCGGCCGATCTTAAGA
Organism: Opitutales bacterium; assembly: GCA_965250065.1. GTDB lineage: Bacteria > Verrucomicrobiota > Verrucomicrobiia > Opitutales > UBA2995 > JAABVD01. Next base: position 1,462,846 of record OZ252288.1, on the reverse strand, counting down.
AACCCAGATCCTAAGAAACCCAGATTTTAAGAAGCACAGACATGCCACGCGTTAAGACCATACTCTGCGAAGCCATTTCGGAAGACATCGGAAGTGTCGTTCTGAGGGAGGTTGAACTGGCGGATCCAGGGCCTTCTGAAGTGCGAGTACGGCTCAAAGCGTGCGCCGTCAACTTCCCCGACCTGTTGATGATTCAGGGCAAGTATCAGTTCAAGCCACCGTTGCCGTTCGCACCAGGTACCGAGGCAGCGGGTGATGTCGAGGCGGTGGGACCGAATGTCGCGGGCATCAAGGAAGGCGATCCCGTCGTCGTTACCATGCGCTATGGCGGCTTCAGCGAAGCAATCAACCTTCCCGCCGAGTCGGTGGAGCCCCTTCCCCCGAAGACGAGCTACGCCAAAGCCGCGTCCTATCGCGTCGCTTACCAGACCGCGTACGTGGCGTTGACGCGGCGAGGTCATCTTGCGGCCGGCGAAACACTGCTTGTCCACGGAGCTACCGGTGGTGTCGGAATGGCGGCGGTCGACATTGGCAAGCACCTCGGCGCGACGGTGATTGCAACTGGTGGCCGTGATGACAAGTTGGCTGTTGTTGCATCGCGCGGCGCGGACCATGTCATCAACTACACCAAGGATGACGGCACTCTGGGTGGATTTCGGGAGCGAGTGAAGGAACTTACGGATGGTCGCGGCGCGGACGTGATTTATGATCCCGTGGGTGGCGATGTCTTCGATGAATCGATGCGATGCATCAACTGGGGCGGTCGACTCTTGACGATCGGTTTCACCAGCGGGCGGTGGCCCGAAGCACGTGTCAACCTGATTCTTATCAAACAGATTTCGGTGATCGGTGTGCGCTCCGGTGGGTACATTCGACGCAATCCCGCCGACGGCAAGGAAATCGTCGAAACCGTCTATTCGCTGGTCCGTGATGGCAAGATTGATCCCCACGTGTGTCGTGGCTATCCCCTCCAACAGGCGGTTGACGCCATGCGATTGCTTGAGAACCGTGAGGTGGTTGGCAAGACTGTGGTGACGATGAATGGCTATCAAGTCGCACCAGCGGAACTCGACGAAAGGACGGATTGAGCCACTCTTTGATCAGGCGGTTCGATAAAAGTCGAATCGCTGAAGGCGTGGGACATGGCGCCGAGGAATCCGTGGTAGGGGGTTGCGGCCAATCCCAGGGATGGCATCGAGGCATGGGTTATGAACAGCGAGACGTCTCCTGAACTCTTTCACGACTCCCCGCTCCTCGGCCGGGTCTGCCGGCTCGGGTTGGCGACGCGCGGCAATACGCGGCTTGAGCCTGAGGATGTCATCGCGGCGATCGATCGCGGCATCAACGTCCTTAACTGGTGCGGCCACGCCGACGGGATGAGCCGGGCTGTGCGCGAGCTCGGCGCGCGGCGTGAAGAGGTCAAGGTCATCGTCCAGCTACAAGCGAGCGATGCGGAGGGGGTCCGGCGCGAGCTCGACGACACGCTCGATGAGCTCGGCACCGACTACGTGGACGGTATCACCTACTATTATATAGAGTCGGAGTGGGAGCAGTTGATCGCACCCGGCGGTGCAGCGGTCGCGGTCGAAGACGGAAAGACCCAAGGCGTCGTACGCGCCATCGGCTTGACAAGCCACCAACGCCGCCTGGCGGGTGCAACGCGTTCAGGCGTTCGGGCCTCTCGATCGTGACCGTCATGATGTGATTGTCTTTTGCGACGCTACTGAACTGGCCCCATGTTTTTCCTTCAGTTTTGAGTGGTGGTGAGCGAAAGGACTCACGGCAACGTTCTGAATACCTACAGGAGAAAGGAATCAAAACGCTCTACATCGAACCGGGCAGTCCATGGCAAAATCCCTACGTGGAAAGCTTCCATAATCGTCTGCGTGACGAGTGCCTCAATCAGGAGTGGTTCCTTTCTTTGGCAGAAGCCCGTGTTGTCATCGAAAACTGGCGCGACAAGTACAATCGAATCCACCCTCACAGCAATCTGGGATTCCTTTCCCCAAATATGATTGCCAGATACTGGCAAAAAGCTAAACAAAGAGTCCTTGGTTCCGGTCAGGCTACGCCTTCCCTACACCAAGGACTCTTACCAGAATCAACTATACAACCCATATGAACATAGTCCGGCAAGAGTCTCATTTGACTTGGTACGAAGTTTGGGGTCCGGTCAGTACCTGGCGGTAGAAAGAATGTATCCAAATGCTCCTAAAGAATTCGCTTGGCAATATATTTTCCCCTCCAGGAAACTCGCAATTGACCCTCGATCGGAAAAATTGAAACAACATTACCGCCATGAAAGTTCTTTACAAAAGGCGGTCAAAAAAGCCATCCGTAAGGCGAACATAACAAAAAATGCCTCTTGCCATACTTTTCGTCATTCTTTTTCTACTCATCTGCTTGAAGATGGTTATGCTATCCGCACCGCACAGGAATTACTTGGCCATAAAGATGTACAAACCACTATGATTTATACCCATGTACTCAATAGAAATAAATTCAATGTACAAAGCCCACTTGATATATGAAATTTTAATAAATACGACTCAAACAACGCAGACATAACAGATGATAGGGAATTCAATTGTTCCGATTTGATGATAGGGAAGATGATAGAACTCGCACGCAAAGTCACCGGGAGGATGGACGTGATTTCTACGGACCGGAGTTTTCATGGCCGAACCATCAGCACCGCCTCCGCCACGGGACAGGCTTCGCATCGAGATAAATTCAATCCTCTGATGCCCAACTATAAATTTGTTCCCTTTGATGACATTGCGGCAATGGAGAGCAGCTTGGACGGCAATGTCGCTGCTGTTATTCTTGAACCGATCCAGGGAGAAGGTGGGGTGCAGGTTCCATCCGGAAACGATCTGGAAAAAGTTTCCAAACTGTGCAAAGCCAACGGGAGTTTGTTGATCATTGATGAAATCCAAACCGGTTTTTGTAGAATCGGCCCCATGTTTGCCATCGATTCGCTCGATGTGGAAGCGGATTTCATGACGATGGCCAAAGGATTTACCGGAGGTTTCCCCATCGGCGCGTTTGCCGTTTCAGACCAGGTGGCCCAACAATTTGAAGTGGGGGATCACGGAGGAACCTATTGTGGGAACCCGCTGGGATGTGCCGTGGCCTATGCGGTGATCAATTACTTAGTGGAAAATGACATTTCGTCTTACGTGATAAATATCGGCAATAGCACTTTAGAGCGGATGCGGGGATGGATGCAGAACTACCCTGGCATCATCTCAAACGTCCGTGGTCAGGGATTGCTCCTGCTGTTGGAGCTGTCGGATGTGGAAACCGCGACTCGGATCAGTGATTATTGTCAGGACAATTACCTGTTTGTCCGGCAGACCCAGGGCAACGCCATCCGCATCTTCCCGGCTCTCAACATTATCGAGCAAGAGATGGAAGAAGGATTGGGAATCCTGGAAAAAGCACTGGAAACCGTCGCAAAATGAGGAGGAGAATTATGAGTAAACTTTCAAAATTAAGCCGCTCGATTGAGGGGGAAGTGGCCTTGATCACCGGTGTTGCCAGCGGCATGGGGCGAGCCACAGCCCGTCTTTTCGCTGACGAAGGGGCGAAGGTGGCTGCAATCGACATCAATGGTGATGGCGTGAGAGCAGTCGTTGAGGAAATTCAGGCAGCAGGGGCGGTGGCAGAAGCCTGGACACTGGATGTGGCTGATGGTGAAATGATCAAGCAGGTTGTTGGAGAAGTGGCCGAGCGTTTCGGAGGGATCGACATTCTGATCAACAATGCAGGGATGTCACTCCCCACCGCCATCGATGCAGAAGATTATGAAGAACGTTGGAGCCGCAGTTTGGATGTCCTCCTGACGGCCCACCCTCGCTTGATTCGAGCCGCACTGCCTCATCTGCGAGCGTCAGAGTCGCCGCGCATTGTGAATATCGCTTCCACAGAAGGATTGGGTGCGACAGCCGAGAACAGCCCCTACACCGCCGCGAAACATGGCGTGATCGGGTTGACCCGTTCTTTGTCGGTTGAACTGGGGAAAGAAGGGATTACGGTGAATTGCATCTGCCCAGGTCCGATTCGAACCGCTATCACCGAGGCGATTCCGGAAGAAAACAAGCAGATTTATGCCAGACGGCGCACAGCCCTGAGGCGTTATGGTGACCCGGAAGAAGTGGCCCATGCCACCTTGAGTCTGGTCTTACCGGCCTCTTCGTTTATCACAGGAGTAGCCCTGCCGGTCGATGGAGGATTGACCGTCCGCCGTGCTTGAACAGGCTGAAGGCTGGTGTAATCCACATGGTTTTTCCTGACAGTCTTCAGCCTTCAGCCTATCCACCTAAAACAAAACAAAGAAGGAGAAGATTCATGACAAATCGATTCGACCTTACCGGCAAAGTGGCGCTGGTCACGGGAGGAAGCCGTGGTTTGGGCAAAGAAATGATCCTGGCTTTTGCAGAAGCCGGGGCGGATGTGGTGATCGCCAGTCGTAAAATAGAAATCTGCCGGCAAGTGGCCGCGCATGTTGAGAAAACAACCGGTCGCAAAGCGTTGCCTTACGCCGCCCATGTGGGCAAATGGGATGAACTGGAGGGGCTAGTGGAGGCGGCTTATCAACATCTGGGAAAAATTGACATCCTGGTCAACAATGCCGGAATGTCGCCTTTGTATGAGAATCTGGTTGGTGTTTCCGAAGCACTTTATGATAAAGTTCTGGATGTCAATCTCAAAGGTCCTTTCCGCCTGATGTCTCTGGTAGGGAGTCGAATGGCGGAGCAGGACGGTGGGTCAATCATCAACGTTAGCAGCGTCTCCTCGATTCGACCAACCCCGGACGTGATTCCATACTCAGCAGCCAAGGCAGGGCTCAATGCGATGACAGGAGGATTCGCTCACGCCTTTGGACCCAAAGTTCGCGTGAACTGCATCATGGCCGGGCCGTTCCTGACCGACATCAGCAAAGCCTGGGACCTTGAAGCGTTCAATAAACGAGCGAGAGAAACGATGGCACTGCGGCGGGGAGGAAAACCTGACGAAATCGTGGGGGCCGCGCTCTATTTTGCCAGCGATGCTTCCAGCTTCACCACCGGTGCTATTCTTCGTGTGGATGGGGGGCCTCCATAAACAAAGAAAGAGCTTCTTCGCTTCTCTTTTAGACTAAAGAGACGTTGAGTCCCAATGTTTCAAAGCGCATTGGGTGTCAGTTTGGACACGTTCGTGGAATCGAGGCTGGTGTCCCAGCCAGGGGTTGGCACGGTGGCGGAATTCGTGAATGAGAGTATTGATCAGCTGGGACTTTTTAGGCCATCCGAAAAACCAGAAATTGGAACGGTGAATTTTGATTTGGAATTTTCCCCAGTACTGCCCGGTTTCGCCATACTGAATTTGATTGTGGTGATAGACGCTTTCAGGGGTGTAATGCACAGGAATCGTGCGTATTTGTTCCATCATATCGGAGGGAGGCAGAGAGGGGTCAGTTCTTAAGGGGCTGTTGCCCAAAGGGCGATAAAAACGGATGAGGCAGTATAGCATGAGTATTAACCGAGGAAGTACTGAGGCAATCGTTATCGCCATATCGAGCTCTCACTTTTCGTATGAGTGCCTTGTAAAGGTATTTTAGAGGCGTATTGAGGTTTTGGATCTTATATTTTAGTCCGGTAAGGGCCTCTGCGGTTGTTTTGGGCGGCAGGCTGCGGGTAATCAGGATCTTTGTGTTCTGGATAGTACATATGATCCAGTCTTGGATACGTTGGTTTCCCAAGCGTCTCCAACGGGATCTTTTAAAGTGATGCAGGTTGGTGCTTTGGGCAAAGCTGCCTTCCATGAGATATCGTCTTCGGATTCGGTCCCGCCATGCTTCTTTGCTCCTGGATTGCTCTATGGCATCATCGATGAGTTCCTGTCCCAAGTGTCTCATGTTCGTGCGGCCGGTTTTGGACTTCGTGCAAGCGTCTCTTAACTGACAGTAGGCACAGACGTTTTTGCCGGTTGTGTACTCGGTGGCTTTCCGGCGTTTGTCATAACGTCTTGGGTACAAGGTTTCACCGGCCGGACAGATATAGACGTTTTCTTCGGGGTTATATTCGAAGTCGCTTTTGGAAAAGATCTTCAAGTCTTTGCGAGCGTTGCCCGCATGCACTTTCATGTGGGCGCGGATACCGCGTGCCTGCAGGTTGCACATGACTTCAGCCGTTCCATACTGGCTGTCTCCGATGGCGGCTTCAACGGTTTCGCCGCTGTTTTTCTCATGCTCGTTGATCAGTGTTTCGACCTGGGTGCCTTCGTCGAGGTCTCCGGGCGTGGTGGTCGTAGCTGTGATCACCCCGTGTTTATCATCCACGGCACGGTGGTTCTTATAACGCGGCCGGGACTCTCCGCCGCCGCCGCTTTTTTTATGCGATACGCAAGGTGCGTCCGGATCGGTCGTGCTGAGTAGTTTCCGGTTGACTGGCTGGTAATACGGGTCTCCCAGGTGGCCGTCCAGTTTCGCTTCCACCGCCCCGTAGGCTTCGCGCAGTTGGTCGATCAGTTCTGCCGAGGCCTTTACCACCGAATCCTTGGAGGCGTCGGCATCGATCAGACTGCCCATAACCAGGAACCACAGGTAATCCAAACGTTCCGGCAGCATACGCATCAGCTCACGTTCACTTCGGATATCGTCCCAGAACAACAGGAACATCAGTTTTAAAATGATCTCAGGATCAACCGACTCATTACCGTTGTGCCCGTAGCAATCTTTCACTGCTTCGCGGACGAAGGAAAAGTCCACCGCCTCAGCTACTTTGCGCAGAGGATTTTCAGGGCGGACTCGTTCATCCAGGTCGACACAAAAACTAAACAGATCTTTTTGAGACTTGTGGGTTCCCATCATAATAAGCACTATACAGCGTACATCGTGCCAACTTTTAGCCGAAGGCTATTTTATTTCGATTTGGGCAACAGCCCCTCATATTTTAATGTTTTAAATGAAATTCAAAATTGAATAACACCCTATAATTATTTTTTAGTCGTCGTCAGCATCATTGTCGTCGTCGTCCTGCTCGAACTCCAACTCACCGTTTAATCGTATAGTGGTTTCGCCAAAATCGTCGCCGATGATAAGTCCGACATCGAGCAGGTTGGATGTGCCGGTTGTTTACCCTCCGCAGCGGCACGGAAAAGGCGGCATATTATGCCTATATCGAGCCCATTAACTAGGGTCCTCAAACGATGGTCCACGGAGCCAAGGGAGCGGGTAGTATGAAAAGGAACAAGCTGAGGTAAAACGAAGACGGGCGAATGAAGAGGAAGCCTAGATTCAGTTTTGGGCCATGTCGCAAGCCATCATAAAGGCATTTGTGGCCGCCTGAACATTAGCTGTATTCATTCCCACGATATCAAAGGCCGTACCGTGGGCAGGCGTGGTCATGGGAAAAGGCAGGCCGGCCAATACGGATACGCCACGGTCAAAGCCCAGCAGTTTTATCGCTATTTGACCCTGATCGTGGTACATGCTGACAGCGCAATCGTAGTGGCCGTCACGAATCTTCAAATACAGCGTGTCGCTGGGAAACGGCCCTTCGACGTTTATTTCTAGCCGCTTTGCTTCTTCGATTGCCGGAGAAATAATCTCGATCTCTTCTCTCCCTAGAGTACCACCCTCCCCCGCATGGGGATTCAAGGCCGCTACCGCTATTCGGGCAGGAGCGACGCCGGCTTTTCCGAGAGTCTGGTCCGCTAGCTGAATCGCTTGCAGGATTCGATTCTGGTTTAGTTGGCTCGAAACCTCTTTTAAAGGGATGTGCGAGGTCACGCGTGCATTCCACATGCCATCCACGACATTGAATTCACTGGCTGGAGATTCCAGATGGAGCCGTTGTTTAATCCAAGTCAGTTCATCAGCTACTCCCATACCCGCGGCATGCATGGCTTGCTTGTTGAAGGGCATAAAACAAAGGCCATCGACTCGGCCTTCTATGGCCAGATCAATTCCTTGTCCCAAGTTCTCCAGTACGGCTCTGCCCGCCTGGCTGGAAACGCTGCCTGGTTGAAGTTCGGCCGGATCGAGCAAAGGAGTGTGAAGCAGGTAGGGATTTCCGTTTGAGAAATCGATTTGTTCGAGGCCGTCTATCAACTGGACATCGGTTGTCAGCCCAGCCACGGCCTCGCCTGCGTCATAAATGCGCTTGTCGGAGAGAATGAGAATATTGGCCCGTTCCCGCGCTTTCTCTTGGTCGAGCAATTTGGCAAGCAACTCCGGTCCGATTCCGCAAGCGTCACCCTGGATTAAACCGATGGTGGGTTTGAGCATAATTATCAGCTTTTTCGATTCTGAACCTGATCAATTGTAGAAATATTCCACCAGTGACAACGGGATTGCGGGAACATACGTCACTAAGAGCAGCAATGCCAAGAGAACGACGATGAAGGCTAGATTGCTTTTGGTCGTTTGCCAGATGTCCGTCTTGGCGATGGAGGATGCGGTTATTAGCACACTCGCGACGGGAGGCGTTTGCTGGCCGATAGCGAGGTTAAGCGTGAGAATGATACCAAAGTGTATGGGATCAATCCCTACCAGATTGATTAGCGGCAATACGATGGGAACAATCAGAATAATCGCGGCCGCTCCGTGAAGCACTGTTCCCAAGAGCAACAGGAAAACATTCAACATCGCCAGCACCAGGATAGGATTTGTCGTTTGTCGGGTTATCCAAAGGGCCAATTGCTGTGGCATTTCTACTTCGGTAAGGTAAAGGCCGAGCATGGCGGAGCTGGCCACAAGAAGCATGACAACCGCCGTTTGGGAGCTCCCTTCGACCAGAGCCTCGTAAACGTCGCCCACGCTTAGCTCTCTATAAACAAAACAGCCGATCAGGAAGGCCGCGAGTACAGCAAGTCCAGCTCCTTCGGTAGCCGTCACGAATCCGCCAAAGATACCGCCGAGCACGATGATCGGGATGACCAGCGACCAGATGGCGTTCTTAAATGCCCGCCAAAGCCTTCCTAGATCGAAGGCTTCCTCTCGCGGTAAATTATACCGCACGGCAAACCCGTAACACAGGCCAAGCATAGCAATGCCGCCGATCAGTCCGGGAACCACTCCAGCCACAAAGAGCTTAACTACGGAAGTATCGGTCAGCGATCCGTACAAAATCATTGGTATGGAGGGAGGAATAATGATCGCCAGCGACGCCGAGGATGACGTCACCGCTGCGGCAAAGGTTGCTCGGTAGCGTTTGCGCTTCATGGCCGGGATCAGAATCGATCCGAGAGCGGCCACGTCTGCTACCGCCGAACCGGATATCTCGGCAAAAAAGAGCGAGACGCCAACATTCGCCATAGCCAATCCCCCGCGAATAAATCCTATCAGAGCCGATACAAAATCTATCAGGCGACGGGAGATACCCGAGGTATTCATCAACCCGCCAGCGAGCACAAATAATGGGATGGCGATTAAGGGGAAACTGGTCGCTCCGTCAAACAGGCTCAAGGCGCCGTTATACAATCCAGGAACGCCGGAGCTCCACAGCATTCCCACGATCGCCACCGCGGCGATGGAAATGGCAATAGGCACATTGCAGAGAATGAGCAGGAATAGAAGAACGAGGACAACCATTCCTTCAATCATGGCGAATCCTCCCGACCCTTATCGTCTAATTGCCAATGCTTTTGGATTTCTCGTTCAATTTCCTCCTTCTCGGAATCCTGCCCGGCCTTTATCCGGGCCCAAGCGGTTGGGGCGCTGAATATCTGGGCCAGAACAAACAGGACACATCCTAGAGGGACGATTGATTGGGTGAGAGTTAGTGGTATCCATTCGATAGATATAAGAGTCTCTCCCTCCATGACCTCCAGTACCCTCCAACTAGCCCAGGCCATAACAATGAATACCGCGTACACGACCACCTCGCCTAGAACGAAGAATATCTTTCTGCCATTTTCACCCCGACTTAGAGCCATTACGGAAAACCCGAGATGGTTGCGACGAAACGCCGCCAGGGCCGCGCCAAAGTAGGTAATCCAGACTAGCAAAACCGAAGCCACCTCGTCATACCAAATCAGAGAAGAACCTGCGTAGCGAAACCCAACCGCTAGTACAACGATGACGGCCAAGGCGATGACTAGAAGAATAGTTACGGCTTCTATGCAGCGCTGAAAAATGGAGCCAACGCCCGCCATGAATTTTTTCAAACTGTCCTCCCTATTGGCCAAGGGAGCGGACCTTGTTAATCAAGCTCAGACCGGCGGGAAATTCTCTTATGAATTGAGCATAGACCGCATTCGATGCGCTCGCAAAGCTCTCATGGTCCGCCTGGTTCACCTGCATGCCGGCAACTCTCAGTCTGGTTTTCCAGGATTCACCTTCCGCCGCCCCTTTTCGTCGGGCCCAAACCGCTACTTCCCTGGCTGTCTTCACCAGTATGGACCGAATTTCCGGATCCATTTTGTCATAGGTCCGCTTACCCATAGTCGGGTAGGCGGGAGAGTAAACATGTCCCGTCACGGAAAGGAATTTTTGCACCTCTGGCAGTTTTGACGCCCAAATGTTGGCGAAGGGATTTTCCTGTCCGTCTATGACGCCGGTCTGCAACGCGACGAACACTTCCGAGTAAGCCATAGGAGTAGGATTAGCTCCCCATGCTTTAAACATGTTGACTCTCCATTTGGATTTTGGGGTACGCAGCTTCAGGTCCGACAAGTCTTCGGGCCTGTAGATTGGCCGTTTGTTGTTGGTGATATGACGCACCCCGTTCTCCCACAGCGCGATCAGCTTGTAACCCTTCTTTTCAGCTGCGGGAGCGATCTCATCCCAAAAAACTTCGTTTTCGATACGCGTCAGATGGGCGCGGTCTTTAACCAAAAACGGCATTTCAAAAATGCCAAACTCATCGGCTACTGACGACATCGTTGAAGACGGCAACGTGATATGGACCGTTCCCAGTTTAAGCTTCTGCATTAGCTGTTTGTCATCGCCCAATTGAGCCGACCCGAAAAACTTGATCCTGGCTTTGCTGGCTAGTCGTTGGTTTGCCAAACGGGTAAACTCCTCCGCTGATGAATGCTGAAGCGTTCCCGGATTGGAGCTGATGGCGAAAATGAATTCTTCGCCTGCGCCCGCAGAGCCCGTGATACCCAGTGAGATAAGAAACACGCATGCGAGTCGCCGAATGCTTCGCAGCGGTCTCCATGACTGAGTGAATACAGGTATCATCGCATTGTGTTTTCAGGTTAGAATTATAGAGCGAAAATTGCAGAGCAAGTCCAAACGAAACCTCATAAGTATGTGACTCGGTTTTGATGATAGGGAATTCAATTGTTCCGATTTGATTCGGGGGTAGGTTGAGGGGGGGTGAGGAGAATTAGGAATTAGGAATTAGGAATGAAAATGAACAACGCTTCGCTTGATGCCTGCGGCAACAGGATGGCACTACGTGCCAACAGGAATGAGTAGCCACATAATGCACAAAAGACGCAAGAGGCTGAGATGCTGGGTGCTGGGGAACGAAGAGGGACGATTTTTTGACGAACCACGGATCCGGCTTCGCCCAAGGGCTACGGCAGGACATGTTACACGGATAGGCACGGATAAGGAAATGAAGGGTTAAAATAACAACGTTCCTTTCAGTCACTTGATCCGGCTTTGCCGAAACAGGATCGCTGTCGCTATGAGGATGGGGAAGAAGAATTAGGAATTAGGAATGAGAAATTAGGATTTGAGAATTGAGGTGCACCGCGGTAAATCGTGATCGTGATCGTAAGACAGAGAGGCAGAAAGGAAAAAAGAGTTAATGGTTAAAGGCTGAAGGCACCTCAATAGTCTTATCGGCACGAAGCATGTGCCGGCGGTGGTTTCGATCGATTCGTCGCGTTCCACTACGGATGGTAGTGTGCTACTGGAAATCCCTCATAGATATGTCTTCGAGCCATACCGTCCGCATTCCCGGGATAGTGGCTGGATTCCGGAGGCGATGGAGTTCATGGTTGAAGAGTGAGTTTTAGTGGTAAATTTTTAGCCCCTGTGAAATTCAAGTTGTTTTTTCCGGTGGTTATTTTGTGTTATGGACTTGATGTTTGCGCAGAAAAGGAAGAACCGGCTGACAAGTCTGAAGGTCGTTTGCTCGCTGAGCAGCATTGTACGGCCTGTCATCAACTCACTGATCCAAATTTATTACCCAAGCAAAGTTGGGAACATTTGCTTACTTACATGGGGTTTTTTCTTGGAGTAATTGATTATAGTTATTTGGAAGGAAGTTCCGAGTGGATGGTGGATATTATCGAAAACCGCGAAGAACATGTCCGCACTGCCAGGATGCTTCCCGATCAGCCCGTTTTGTCTGAAGAACAATGGAAAAAATTGAGGGAATACTTTGTTTCCAATGCGCCGGATTCAGCTCTTCCCCAGATGTCCAAACCAAAAGTCGTTGAGGATACTGCATCGTTTTCCGTAAGGCCCACTCAATACCGGCAAAACTCAGCCATTACTTCTCTGGTCTCGATCGACGAAACAAATGGTCTTGTTCTCGTTCATGATAGCGGGGCTCAGCGCCTGACTGTTTTGAATCGAGACCTAGATATTCATGACAGTCATGAAGCTCCCGGAGTCTTTTTGGTCGAATCAGAGTCAAGGAACAACGAACTCTATATGTTAAACATTGGGGATCTATTTGCGTCGCAGATTGGTAAATCGTATGGAGAGGTTCTGTATGCTAAATTGCTGGGAGGCGTATACCTGGGATTGAAGATTTTACTTAAGGATCTTCACCGACCCTCTGATTTTTGCTTCGCTGATCTGAACAACGATGGAACGGAGGAACTGCTGGTAAGCAACTTTGGTGATTACACCGGCAATCTTTCGTTGTTCAAACGGGAAACAGGAACTGGTGGTTTTCTTGTTGAGCCTCAGATCCTTAGTGCTGAGCCCGGTATTGTTAAAAGCGAAGCCCATGATTTTAATGAGGATGGTTGGTTAGATATTGTCGTACTATTTGGCGCCGGCCGGGAGAATTTGAGCATTTTTATTAACAATGGAGATGACACCTTTTCCAGGAATATTGTTTTCGAATCGCATCCATCTTTTGGATACACCGGGCTAAAATTGCGGGACATGGATAGAGATGGGCGTATGGACCTGATTACTCTCAACGGCGACAACGGTGACTCGGATCCTTACAATACACTAAAGCGCGATCAGGGTATCCGCATTTACCTCAATAAAGGGGACCTGCAATTTGAAGAAGCCTACTTCTATCCTATGTATGGAGTTTACGGTGCGGAAGTGGAAGATTTCGATCTCGATGGCGACCTCGACATAGCAGCCATAGCCTTTTTTCCGGACTTCTATCCCGAAAATCCTGAAAATTTTGTATTTCTCGAACAAACGGACCCACTCACATTCGCACCCAAAACCCATCCGGCGACTTACAGGGGGCGATGGCTTACCATGGATTCAGGCGACTTCGATGGCGATGGCGACAAAGATATCATTATCGGAGCGACTTACTTACCGGTAGGAATGTTGGCCATGCCCAAGGAAACTTGGCTGAAGTTGGTGAAAGAGGGGCCTGCTTTACTGGTTTTGGAGAATCAGATAAGGTAAATACACCGCCCTAAAGCAGTTTAACCAAAAATGGTCGCAATTTTTTAATTTAGGTAGGGCTCGATCGCCGAGCGAGCCGATATTTAAACGGCGGTTTGGGCCAAACCGCCCTACCATTTTTGCGACAGAATAAACTTAAACCGCCCTAGGACAGCCCCAAGATTAAAGTTTGAGACTACCTTAGAAACTGAAGGTAGTAGTAATAAAGGTATCACGTGGGTTTGAATTTCTATATGCAGCTACATTCCCGTCCGGATTTATAATGACGGGAATAAGACCATCATCGCCAAATAAGTTTCTTATATTTAATTGGATCTTTAGATCAATCTTGCCAGTTAAAGGCCGTTTATAGCTAAACCACATATCACCATTCCATTCAGCTGGGCCAAACAATGGCTTATCAATCAACGGCACGACACCAAGTTCGCGACTTGGAATATGTTGTTCGTAACCTACAGCTACCTTTGATTGATAACGGTATGCGCCTCCGACTCCAAAGCCTTTTAAAGCGCCCTCTGTAAAATCATAGTTAGTAGCTAAGTTTGCTCTCCATTCTCGTTGCTCTAAAGTCACTTTTCCATCCTGAGCTCGCGCCTTGGCTATGGGGAGCAAAGTGGCGCCTCCCATTCTACCCAGGGCGTGTTCTCCAACATCATTGGCTGGAGCATCTTGGTGACCAGCAAGGCCCTCCCTCATTAAGCCTTCTACAACCTGTTGAGCTACTTCATTTAAAACCGGCGCCGTGTTACCTGTAATAGTTTCTTGCTGACCAACATTTAATGAGACCCGCCAGTTGCTTGTTAAGTTGCCGACTAATTCAACCTCAGTACCTTCAGAAGTGAACGATCTTGTTGCAATTCCACCAATTATTGGGTCAAATAGGTAATCACCATCAACGTAACGCCTGTTAAGACCTTCTTCAATATCTCGTGGAAGATAACTTGCTATGGCAGTAAAGAGTTCATCGTAGCTATTGAAACGTTTAGCATCCGGAAAGCGATTGCGCTCGTCATACATTTGGGCTAATGCATCTTCCCACGGGACCCCATCCGCACGGTATGAAGCCCATTTGCGTGTGAGATTCGGCCTTAAAATGTGGTCAAAAGCGTTGTCTAATCCCTCGGCTTTTAAATATTCGCTACTCATCTCATACTGGGCCATTCTCAAAGATACTGCTCCATCGAGGAATTCCATGCCAATACCAATTTCCTCGGTCGTGCCTGTAGGCGAAGGAAGAACATTGCGCCTTATATCACGGCGAGTTGCAGCAGGCGAAAAGTTCTCGGACTCATTATAAAAGACACTTATACTAGTTGATCCAAGATCAACAGGAAGGTGCACGACAAGGCTTTTAGTCATTGTGTTGCCTTCGGTTATCATAGAGGTATCCCCCAACATCTGTTGTCCAGGAAGTGGCTCACCATCATCGTCATTACCAACAGCCGCTTGTTCAGTATTAACTGATTTATCTGTCCTCCATCCTATAAGGCCTACAATATTGTTATTCCACCACCTGCTTTGCCAACTAAGAGCTTCCGAGGTAATAACCTGTCTGCTTCTGAATGCACTCAGAAGCTGCTTATTTACATTAAAAGTATCATAGTATAATGGATCGCCTGTACCTGGGACATAGGTTGATAGATCCGCTGGCATATTTATTCCATTCGGATTATAATATGGTTTATCGCTATGATTCCAACCTAAGAAGTAACTTGAACCCGCTGTTGGCAATTCTGCATCTACCCAATTGTCTAGTTTGATATCACTTAATTGGCCATTCAAAAGAGAAGGAGTCAAATAGTTATAGAGCACTATGTGCTTTCTACCTCCGGTATTGTTTATATTGAATATTGAATTAACTGTACCATCTCCCCCTTCCCCTTTGCCGAGTGAAGTACCGTCAGCCCAATCCCACCTATGATTTCTATCCAGCCTATCAATGGTTTGCTTATTATATAGCCCGGTAAACGTATGTCTGCCCAGCCAGCCAAGAAAACCATCTTGGTCAGTGAAATCTAATTCATAAAAAGCGGTAGCTCTTGTGGCCTCTCTCGCCGTTGAAACATATAATGGTCTCATATGACCCCAAAGAAGAACCTTCCCGAGGTTTGGGTTAGGCTGATCGTTGTTCAAATGTGAAGAAGTATCCACCCGTAATTCATTATCGAATGTGAGCAAACTGTCTCTCTCATACATTTGTTCGTCATACGATAATTCGAATCCCCCTTTGCCGTTAAAAAGGGTTTGTTCTAATGTAAAAGTTTTAGCATCAAAGTCGTGCTCTACATGGTCTGATTTACCCGAGATTAAAATCCTTTCATTATCCAACATCGACTGTGAAACGCGTGGAGCAGTAAATCCAGTCCCTTGCGTCACAGCCCGGGACATAGGAGTATTAAAAATGTCACGCCTCTTAAGATAATCATACCCAGCCTCTTTAATTTTATTATAACGAAGTCGGGCATGTACTCCCTGAATTTCAGGTCTCCCTGGGAATCCAACTGAAGGAGTTACTTGATCAGGATCACCCCAAGCAATGGGGATATTAACCCAAGCAGAATTTTGAGAAGGAAATCCGTGATTACCAGTTCCTGTTGACGGAAGTGTGATTATTACTTTTCTGGGAGAGAATAAACCATCTCTATCATGGGAGTTATCCACGTATCCCGGAAGAGCCTGCCCTGAGTCAGGATGGTAGATCAACGGCTCCCTACTTCGATCAATAGTGATTCCGAACCAGTCGCTTACTCCATCTTGCAGAGGAACAACTTTGGGAGGCGTTCCGGCGATCGTACCTTCCTCGTAATTTCCCCTTAGAACAGTTTTTCCAAAGAACTCCGATGCTTCGTTTTCAAATAAAACAGCCTCGAATGAAGCATGAATTCTTTGGTCTGTTTCGTAAGCAGGTCTTTGCTTGAATTGTATTTTTTCGTTTAGTGCCACAATCCTGACAGCCAAGCGATCCTTTATTAAAATTTGGTTTCTATCTACTTCTTGCCTATTGCCTCCGCGTTCTCCAATTCTAATCTTTATTTGTCCGAAATTATCTCCAATGGTTGCGTATTTCACCGAGTTATCTATGATCCCTCCTACACTTCCCACGCCGAATAATAGTGAGTTAGGCCCCCGATTTATGGTAACTCTACTGGTGTTATAGGAATCAAAAGGTATATCTGTCAGGAAATATCCTCTCGTTAGGGAAGCTGGAGCCATTCCACGAATTCTTTGCCCGCCAATTGCTGGATTACTTCTAGAACCTCCTCTAGAAACAATCGTGCCGTTGCCATCGATATCATCCACGCCACCTGCGAAATTTCCCTGCTCCCCAGCAGAGACCTCCGTATTTAGGCCATAAGAAAGCACAGTCGAGGCGTCCACAGCGCCTGTGTCTTCTAAAAACTCTTCCGTTATGACTGAGATTGCCGCGCCGAGGTCTCTCAAGGGAGTTTTTATCCGGGTTCCGGCCAGGGTTGACAGCGCTTGATAGCCGATCGCCTCATCCTCCTGGATAGTGAATCGTGAAAGTTCAAATATACTTTCGTCTTCACCATCTTCTTGAGCTTGGATAGCAAAGGGAGTTAAAAGACCTAAAAAGATCAATAATTTAGTAAGGTTGTTATTTTGCATTTGAGTCGTTCATTTATAATTTACGTTTCGTAACTAGTGGTGGGATCGAAATTCTAAAATGCCGCAAGCAGCTGGGTATCAACCCATTCACTAGTTTTTTCCAAAAGCTATGGATATCCTACAATTACTTTTGTCAAGTATATTTTGGCTGAAGTAGCTAACCCGCATGTCTCACAAACTTTCTACTACGCTCCGGAATCTCGGCACTGGAGCGGACTTCGTTGGATTCGCGACTTTGCAGGGTGTCGACCCGGCTTCACCCGCGAATCGGCTCGAAGCCCGCACCAGCACTCAACCTTCGTTCGCTCGCTACGAAATTTGTGAGACATGCGGGCTAAAACTTTGCCCGATTGACCTGACCTCCGAAACTGGGCCATTGAAAATGAGACTCTGGCGGGCTAAAACCCGACCGGAAACATGAAAAAGAAAGGACACACTGTAGATCAAATCATCAAAATCCTTCGTCAAGTGGACGAGGGCTGTGACATAGAAATAGCGTGCCGTGAGCACAATATCGCCAAAGCGACCTTCCATCGTTGGCGTCGATCCTATGCGACTCATTGGGCCACCGCCGAGGTAACCAGCAAAAGGTCCATCATAGAAACTTCTTACTACAACCGGGGATTGCAAAACGTGCAGCACCGGAAAGTTTAAGATAAAATATATCCAATATTTCCTGAATTTCAATCACCTAAACAGTGGTGCTTTACGCAGTTTTACAAGCATGGAAAATGGAATCCCCCCCCCCCCGAAAACGCCTTTCAACAGTAGTCAATAGTCAGGCAAAGATATCAAATAATTCTTGCTATTTCTAAAATTATTTCGTTTCTTTTCAGCGGAGATTCTCCCTACGAAGCCCCTAACGAAACCAAATGGTAAAAAGTTAGCTTTTATTCAATCAACTAAATCAACAAGAGAATTATGAACTTTTCAAAGTTACACATTGGCATATTGTCTATTCTTGCAGCTACTACACTCGTCCTAACCGCCCAAGATGCCGAGGATGAGGACGAAATCTTCGAATTATCCCCCTTCACCATCGATGAGCAAGAAAACCAGGGATACCAGGCAGCCAGCACTTTGGCCGGTTCCCGTTTGCGAACCCCTTTGCGAGACGTCGGATCTGCAGTTCAGGTTTTAACCAAGGAGCTCTTTGATGACACCGGCGCGACCGATGCGAACACCGTCCTTTCCTACTCCACGAATGTGGAAGTCGGGGGATTCCAGGGCAATTTTGCCAATCCCGGTACTGATCAAAGCCGTGTAGATGAGAACGACAACCGGATTAACCCGCAAGGGAATCAACGCATACGCGGCCTCGATGCCGCAACCCTCACCCGGAATTTCTTCCTCACCGAAATACCCTTCGACAGTTACAACTCTTCCCGGGTGACCATCAACCGCGGGCCCAACTCCATCCTGTTCGGGGTGGGCTCTCCCGGAGGCATCATAAACAACAACCTGAACAACGCTACCCTGGGCGCGAGTTTTGGAGAGGTTCTGGTTCGATTTGGCGGTCACAACTCTCACCGGGAATCCTTCGACTATAATTTGGTGCTGGTGGAAGATCGGGTTGCCATCCGCGTGGCAGCATTGAATGAGTCCCAGAAATTCAAGCAGAGGCCCGCCTACGAAGATGATCGACGTTTCTATTTGGCCACCCAAATTGTTCTGTTCGATAACGAGGACAGCGATTTTTTCGGGGAGATGATCCTCAGGGGCAATATTGAAGACGGAAAACTTACTCGTAATCCTCCCAAAATTACACCCCCTCTTAACGACTTCGCCTTTTGGTGGGACCCGCCCAGTATCAACTACGCGCAGTATACGGGAGGATCTCCGGATCCTGAACACGTACCGCCCGTCTACGAGTCTCAACATACTTACAACCCCCTTGCCGTGACCCCTTTAATCGATGCCAATACCGTGGCACAATCTATTTTTCATTTGAACGGGATCATTGTTTATCCGGATGCCTCTGGGAACTCACCCCCAAGTGCGGAATCTTCCATGTTCCCAGACGCGCATGGATTTCAGAGCAGGCTCCATTTCCAACGGGGCGTAATCCTGTATGATACAAGGGTTACGCAACACGCGTCTCGTCGGCCCTATGCAGCGGGCTTTTCGGTTCCTTCTATTCAGGACCGCAATATTTTTGATTACCACAACCTTTTGTTTTCCGGAAGTAACTCGCGGGTGGAACAAGACTTTGACACCTTTAATGTCGCTCTGGAACAGACCTTTTTTGCCGACAATCGGGCCGGTATCGAGGTGGTGTTTGACAAACAAAATTATGAACGTTGGTCACGGCTTCAGTTCGCCGATGGAGGAAACGCTTTCAGCCCCTCGTCCATCAGCATTGACATCAGCGATGTGCGTGGCAACGGGGAGCCGAATCCCAATGTGGGCCGCCCCGTAGTGGCTCAAATAGGCTCAGGTTTTAGCATTCGTAACTCAGAGCGGGAAGCCGCACGCGTTACCGCATTCTACGACCTGGATTTCGAAGATATGTTTGAGGACGGCTGGGGCCGATGGTTGGGCCGGCATACCATTACCGGTTTCGCCGCCACCCAGGAATTTACCGAGACAAATCGCAGTTTTTCTAATTCTTGGTTCAGCGATGAAATCGATGTAGCCTCGGATGGTTTTGGCGGGCCGGTTGGCCGCTACGAACGAACCCCCATCCAGTATGTTTATGTTGGGCCGAGCCTATTAAATGCCAGTGGTCCTAGCGATGTGAGGCTCGATCAAATTAATATTCCCATACCTCAAGACGGAGATGTCTACAGGATCTGGTATAAGGGAAATCCCGACCTGCGTGACGATTTTGGGCCCATACGGGTCAACAATTTCAGAGTCGGAACCCACCTAAATGGAGGGAACATTAACCAGAGGGAAATCGATTCCGAAGCCCTCGTCATCCAAAATCGTTTTCTCAATGGCCACGTGGTGGGGTTGTTTGGCTGGAGGACGGACGAATCTACCGATTTCGAGCAAATAACAGAAGATGAACTCGAAGTTTTGACCGGTGACCGAAGCCGCCGAACACCGGAAGGTTTTTTCCGGGAGGACAATTTCATGCTCAGGGATACCCCCACCGCCAATGCGTCGGGTGACACCTTCTCCCAGAGCGTTGTCGTTCACGTTCCCGACAATTGGACGTCGTTTCTGCCGGGCAATGTGCGTCTGAGCGGTCACTACGGCGAATCGGAAAATTTTTCGCCATCCGGAGTTCGTCGCACGGTGTATGGGGACGTATTGAGTCCGCCTAGCGGCGTGACTGAAGAAAAAGGGTTCACCATTGAGATAAACGACCGATTTTTCGCCCGTTTTAACTGGTTCACCACCTCCTCCGAAAAAAAAGACACCAACACCATCGGCTTATCTTCCGCAGACGTCAGGCAAACGATTGAAAGAATCCCCTTTTACATAAACAGGTCCGTTGTACTTCCTCAAAACAATGGATTTACCTGGGAGGATACCAAGGCCTTCATGCTGTTGGGTGAGGCCGGAAATCCGGATGCTCCCGCACCGGGTACGGATCCCATTCCCAATATCAATTCCTTCAACGATATGCTTCAGGCGCTCCTCAATATTTTCCCGCCGGAAGTTCAAGCTGTCCATGACTTCCGAGTCGTCGAACGGGAAGGTGTGCTTGTAATCGATAGAAACTCCGTGCCAGGAACAATCGCCACAAGCGACGTTCTTACTGAGGGGTTCGAAGTCGACTTGGTGGCCAACCCGACGGACAACTGGCGCATCATGCTCAACGTCGGCAAGCAGGTGGCTGCTTCCTCCAATGGCGCGCCCGAGCAGAAAAGACTGGTGGACTACATGAATGCGCAATGGGCACAATCGGGCATGTTTGGTCTGCGTGATTCGATTACCTTTGGAGCGCGAGCCGGCTTCCAGAGACGCTGGGCCAATCGTGTCGAGGCCCCCCTCGCCGCCTTTCTGGCAAAGGAAGGTACTTCTGTTCCGGAACTAAGGAAATGGAGAGCCAATCTGATCACCACCTACGACTTTAGCGGCGATACCGCTCTCAAAGGATGGTCGGTGGGAGGGGCGGTAAGATGGCAAGACGAAATAACCATCGGCTTTGACCAGTTTGTCTCCCCGGAGGCGGGCATTCAACCCGATCTGGATAACCCCATCATTGCTCCCGATCAGCTCAACGGCGATATCTGGATTTCGCACCGAGGCAAATTGACTGATAGAATCGACTGGAAAATCCAACTAAATATGAGAAATGCATTTGGCGATAATGACGATATTCCGGTTAGGGCAGATCCTAATGGTGATATTGCCTGGATTCGGATTCCGAACGAGCAGATCTGGTTCCTTACCAATACATTCTCGTTCTAGTTTTTTTAGCATGTTTAACCGGCGGGAGTTCTTGGCAGCAGTAGTTGGGGCAGCAGGAGCCAGCCTTGTTGGTACACCCCAGGCAGGGGCACAGAGCTTTGGTCTAGGGAGTAATCAGCGCTCAGGATCGAATACGATGACCTTGCTCTTCTGGGACGACTACTATCTGGATACCTGGCAGAATCTGAATCGACAGATCGGACAGCCGGAGCTGGTACCGGAGGGAACCTTTAAGGATCCCCATTTCTGGACTTCTTCCGGTTATCCGACAATTTTTCGGCATCAGTCGGGAATCTGGCGGATGCTCTACAACGGCAAGTCCACACGTCCGGATTACAACGGCCAGTATTCCCATCGCAGGTGGCCGCTGTTAGCAGAGAGTGACGACGGCATTGGCTGGAGGATTCCAGACCTTACCCGGCGTGCTCCATTGCCCGGTCGTGTCTATGGTCACCAGGTGTTCCCGATGGACGATATGGGACAGATGGACTGCTATGTGGACGAGCGGGCTGATCCAAATGAACGTATCAAATGCATGATTACCCGCGGGCACACTAAGCCGTCCCCAGGGACACCACTGTATACATCCCCGGATGGATTGACCTGGACGAAGCAGGAGGGTGTGAATTGGCGGCAGGGTCCCTACGGTGGCAATCCGGATCCACCCAGCACGGCATTCTGGAATGAAATACGTGGGACCTACATCATCAGTGCCCGTCCCACTCCCAAAAGAAAACCCTTCAGGGTTTCGTTTTCGGAGACCAAGGACTGGAAACACTTCACCGACCCCGAACTGGTGATGATGACGGATGCGTTGGATACGCCTTTGGCCGAACTCTATGCCTGCGTTGTCTTCCCGTATGAAGGGAAGTTCGTCGGATTGGTGTGGATCTTCCATGTCGACCCCGACAACCTGCACAAGTACATGGGTGGGACAACCGACTGCCAGCTGGCTTACAGCTACAACGGTTGGCATATGAATCGTTCAATCCGGAAGCCTTTTATTCCCAACACTTCCCCTGGAGAACTGGGTGGCGGCGTGATTCGGCCCATTCATATGTTGGTGGATGACGACGACCAGATTCGCATCTATTCCAGTTCATCGAGTTATGAACACGGCTTTCATATCCATGATTTCAACGGAAGGCAGAGCGTTGCCGGGCCAGGCACGGGCAAAGATCTGGGGGCCATTCTGTTGCACAAGCTTCGTCTGGACGGGTTCTTCTACGTCGAGACGAATGCCGGTGGTGCCGGCAAGTTGGGAACACGCGCTCTGTACTGGAACGGCGGCGAGGCCCGTATCAACGTGGAATCCGCACAAGAGGCTCGGGTGCAGGTAACCGACGTGGGTGGGAACGTACAAGAGGGATACAGCTTCGACGATTGTGAGAACTTCATAGGCGACGACCTCTACTGGACGCCGCGCTGGAAGAACGGCCGGGGTTTAAGTGAGTTTGCAGGGAAGGGTCTGCGTCTGGAGGTTGAGTTGTACAATGCCCGCCTCTATGCGATTCGCGGTAACTTTATCCCCATGTCCAGAGACGAACTCTTACGCTACCGCAAGACGGGAGAAAAACCGATCTATCAGCCTGGGTTTTAAGTCTTTCGGGTAGGCCCGACTTGTACTTGGAGTCGATTGGGCGGGTTCGCCATCGGCAACGGGCTAGCCCGCATTTCTCACAAATCTTCTACTGCGCTCCGGAATACCGGCACTGGCGCGGACTTCGTTGGATTCGCGACATTGCAGGGTGTCGACCCAGCTTCATCCGCTCATCAGCGCGAAGCTCACACCAGCACTCGATCTTCGTTCGCTCGTAACGAATTTTGTGAGACATGCGGACTAGCCGAGGAACAGATCGTCCTGCTCGCGGCGCAGTCTCCAGAGGAGAGAGTCCTTCGGGGGCACCAGGTCCGCCTTGCTGATGGCCTTCCCCGCCGGCACGTCGCCGGCCAGCTCGTTCCATAGCGCCATGTAGAGCGAAAGCGGCGCACCGCCATCCACGGCCCCCGCCGGGCGTATCGAAATCTCGATGTCCTCGTAATCCAGGGCTTCACCGGCCTTCTTGTTCTCGGTCGCCCGGGCTATCACGTCGAAACGCGGCAGGTATTCGGTCGCGCCCGTTGGCAGACCGAGCAGCGCAGCGCAGAGGATCGAGATGGGCGTCTCCACGCCGCAGAGGTGTTGCGGACGGTATACCAGAGCCGCAGAGTCTTGGCTGTTGCTCAGGCAGCCTTTGAAGCTCAAGATGTGGCGTGAGTAGGCGCTGACCGCCGAGACGACAATGAACACGCCGCCGCCCCCTCCAGCCTCATCGGCGTGACGGAGGTTTGAGACCATCTCGATAGCACCGCGGTCTGCGAGGATCCCCCCATCCTCGACCGGGCATAGCACCTGGGGAATCTCGACCATACGCAAGGCGGGATGATGCAGCCTCTCGACGTCCGGAGCAAGTCCGGTGCCGTTGGCGGCGATAGTAAGCTCTTCGTAATCGTGGTGAGCTATCTCGCCCAGCTTGCCCATGGCGGCCAAGCGGCCCGAAGCGACACGACTCACCTGACCGGGGGAGATGGGTTGGAACAAGCGCAGATCTTTCTCTGGGAGGGGAAGCGAACTGCCTCTGTCGAAAAGCGTCCCGGTAGCCTCGTCAAAGATGAGCCCGGTATCCCGGAACTTGCCGCCGCAGAGCACCTCTAGCCCCAGCTCGCGTGCCCAAGACACGAGGCCCATGAGCAGCCCGTGCTGGTCGCCGTCCACGGCGGTGTAGACGACGCCCGCGCGGTCCGCGTGGTGTTTCAGGATAGGCCCGACCGTGACGTCGGCCTCCTTGTTGATCATGGCCACATGCTTGCCGTTGCGGATCGCCTCGGACCCGTGCACCGCACCGGCCTCGGCGCTGCCCGTAGCCTCGGCAATCACGTCCAGCGGCAGGTCCATCATAAGTAGCGGATCGCTGAGGATGACTCTCTGGCCACGTTCTATGGCCTGCAGGGCTGCGCTGCGGCTATCGCACTCGACGATATCATCGTCGCTGAAACCCGCGCGCGTGAAAGCCAGGCGAGAGCTCGCCAGGTCAATGTCGCTGACGACCTGGACCTCCAGCCGTGGCATGTCCGCTGATTGGGTGACGGTGGCGGTGGCATAGTGGCCCGTGCCGATGATCCCGGCGCGAACCGTCACACCCGGGGCGTGCCGGTCGAACAGTTGATGATAGATCATGATGTTTCCTCTTCTGAAAATGGTTGGATGGTTGATGATAGGGAATTCAATTGTTCCGATTTGATTCGGGGGGAAGCTAAAGGTTGATTTCGCCTTATCAAGTTAGAAATTCCGTGGATTGGTGTGGATCACAAGGCTTTATCGGTACCGTTGGTCGAGTTCAATGGCTGGTGCTTGCCGGTTTCGCGAAAATGACCTGTTGTATCTGCCTATTTGTTGAAGAATGCCTGGGGCCGACCGCTACAATGCTGTCCCGCTGGAATCTTGGATCCGGCGAGCTAGTCGGCGTAGAATACGGGTTCTTCGTCTGGCGGGATGGGATCGACACCGTCCCAGCGATTCACTTCGATTGCCCATTGTCCCAGGGGGGTATCGCTCCAATAGGGAGGCGTTTGGTCCCACTGTTGCTCTTCCTTGTCGTCGGAAGGGCCTTGGTCGATATCGGGGCCGGCTAGCGTCTGCGGGACGGTCGCATCTGCCCATAAGATTTAATCCAATCCGGAATCAGCTTACTTATTCCTTTAGGTCAAGCGGCTGAGTCAGGCGCGCTTTCAGCTCCTGCTCGTTTAAGTCGGCCAGGGTAAGCTTCGGATGGCGGGTAAGTACGGGGTTTCGATAGTGAACGGTCTGGGGCAGGCCGCCGTGCATCTGAAAAGCTATCTTGCCGCTGCGTTCTCCTGCTGGATCCTTGATCGCAGTGCAGAGAGTGCCCTTGACGGCAGTCCAGATCCGGTCGCCAACTGCCAGGATCTCATAACGATTCCAATCACCCGGTTTCACTGCCTCTGCGCCACGGTTATTCCAATCCAACTTGCCGCGACCGTGCTCGTGGTAAAGTTTGCCCCACAGGTTGCCCAGTTTTTCCGAATAGCCGGCGTCAGCCTGGTAACCGAGAGCTTGGCCGCGTTCGTTAATTGCCTTCGAGCGAAACTGGATTCCTGCGTTACGATCGCTGGGGGAAAGCTTCACATCCACACTGAAATGAAAATCCTCCACCGGTACATCCGACCAGATGAATTCGTTCTTCGGTATTTTCTCGTCCGAGTGTCCTACGATGGCCCCATCCTCCACGGACCAGTAAGCATCGTTGCCAGACCATCCGGTCAGATCTTTGCCATTGAAAATTGCAGGGGTCTTTTCAGGCTGCGTGTCCGCAACCCACTGGTTCAATGTTTTGAGCAAATAGCGCACACGTTTTGGTTGTTCTGCCGCGAGATTATTTTCTTCTCCCAGGTCTTTTTCCAGATTGTAGAGTTCGGCGGTCTCCTGATCATCGAGGTCGTGAACCAGTTTCCAGCCATCCTGGAGAATCGCTGCGCTAGGGAGGCTGGCTCGCCTCGTGTGTGGTTTCCTCCAAGCCAAGAACGGACGTTGCAGAGAATTGGTTTCGCCTTTTATCAAAGGCACCAGAGACCGGCCATCGATATGTTGTTCGGGCCGGGATTCCAGGCCTGCCAGCTCCAAAAGCGTAGGATAGATGTCCATCGTAATAACCGGGTCCGTGGACGAAGTGGGGAAAATCGTCCCCGGCCAGGAAAAAATAGTGGGAACCCGGATACCGCCCTCGTAGTTCCAGCCCTTGCCGGCACGCAGGGGCAAATTACTGGTCGGAGCCGGTGGGCTGCCATTGTCACGGTTGCTTTCTCCTCCGTTGTCAGAGGTAAAGACGATAATGGTGTCATCCAGGATACCGAGTTCCTCCAAAGTTGCGACTACTCGTCCGACATTCGTATCGAGACTCTCCACCATGCCCGCATAGGTCGTGTCGCCCTGTCTGCCGCGGGTCTGACTTTCACCCTTTTCCGGTAGCAATTTCAGCGCTTTGTCCCCGTAAACGCGCTTATGTTTGGCGTCGTATTTGGTGACCAATTTCTCCGGGGCTTGAATGGGCGTATGGACGGCGTAATGACCCAGAATGAAAAAGAACGGTTTATCCCCCTGCTTTACCGTCTCTTTCAGGAAACTGATCGCCTTGGTGGTCAAAACGTCCGTCAGGTAATTGCCTTCCTGGCCGTCTTCCAGATCTGGCACATCACCGGTCTCGAACCCCTTACCCCGTTTATAAGGAAAAAAATAACTGCCGGGATAACCGTGTTCAGCCGACGCCATATGCCAATCGAATCCCTGCTGTTTTGGCATGGCGTGCTCCAGGGGGCCAAGGTGCCATTTGCCGATGTAACCGGTGCGGTAACCCGCCTGCTGAAAGGCCTCGCCGAGGGTCGTCTCCGAAGCCGGGATTGCAGTGGAGGCGCTGTTCGGTCCATGGGCATTGTCGGGGTTGAGCCAGTCGGTAAAACCGACGCGCTGCGGATATTTCCCGGTCATGAGGGCGGCCCGGGTAGGTGAGCAAACGTTGCATGCGCTGTAGGCGTTGCGGAAGACCGCGCCCTGCTTGGCAAGGTCGTCGATGTGCGGGGTCTCGTAGAAGGACGAACCGTAGCAGCCGAGGTCTGTCCAACCTAGGTCGTCTGTAAAAATGACGACGACGTTGGGCTTCGTGCGTTTAGCTTGTGTACAGGATGTGGCTCCGACAGCCACCAAAAGCGCTGCTATGAGGTATATGCTTGGAGCGAGTTTTTTTGTCTTCATGTCGTATATTTTTTTCAATTCGTTTGTGTTTAATTAGTCGGTCCTGAAAACTCCATAATTAGTTGTTATACAACATTTTATTGTTGCCAATACCCCTTATATTTGACAAGCTAATTGTGCAATTCCGCCCAAAACCTTGTCAAACTTATGAAACCAAGATCTTCGCCTGATTCAACTCAAGGCAGCTTTTTGATGCCCGACCTCCACACCATGCTTGATCAGCGCCAACCGCTTTGCCGCTTGGCCCGAGCCATAGACTGGGAATTCTTTGAGAGGGCCTTTGCCCAGCATTACCATCAATATCAAGGCTCTCCGGCTAAACCGATTCGACTCATGGTGGGGCTGTTGATTCTTAAACAACTTCATGATCTAAGTGATGAAGGCATCGTTGAACAATGGGTACAAAACCCGTATTTCCAGTATTTCACCGGAGCAGAGCATTTTCACTGGCAACTGCCTATTGACCCCACCAGCCTGACTTACTTCCGCAAACGCATTGGTCCGGACGGTTGTGAGCTGATCGTGAAGGAGTCCATACGTGTGCATGGACCTCAAGCCATAGAGAATACGGTGATAGCTGATACCACCGTTCAAGAGAAAAACATCACCTATCCTACCGACTCCAAGCAGTATCGTAAGATCTGCCAGAAATGTGTGGTCATAGCTCAGCGTCACGGAATTAAGCTCAGGCGCAGCTATCGTCGCACCATTCCGAAGTTGATGATGGCCCTACACAACCGGTCTCATCCAAAGCGCGCCAAGCAAGCCCTCAAGGCCCAACGCAAACTCAACGGGAGCTAAGGGGTCAGCCCTTGATGTTTGGTATTGCGTTAACATGACGACTCACGTTGCTCGGGTCTCCCATGTTTAAGCGTTGGGCTATCCACGGATTGGTGGCGCTGGTTTGTTTTCTGAGTTCCCGTGCCAGGGTGATTTTCCAATTCGCAGATTTCTTGTCCTGGTCGATGTGTTTTTGCGTTTTGCGGTGTTTCCTCAGCCAGCGGGCTACCAGGTCTTCGTAACTCATTTCGTTCAGCTCCTGGAGTTCACGCCCTCCCCAGTCTTTGGCCGCATCCATCTTCATAAATTCGGCGTGCAGCTTCTTTTTGTACAACTCCCCGGCAATGGCCCATCCCTTCACATACTTTTTCTGCAGTGCGTCCTTTTTCTTCGGATCAGCTTCTTCCTGCAGTTCCAGTCGTTCCGCATAACGGCGCATTCCCGCTAAACTGTCCGGCAGGGCGCATTCGCTCAAAAAATCCTTCCGAAACAAGGGTGCCGCCACCTTCTTCCTCTTAAAATACTTCGGATAACTGGAAAGGGAATAGTCCTTGAGATGAGCCAGGTCCACCACCTTGGCTCGTAGCGGATTCAAATGGATGTAGTTCACCAGCCCCAGCAGAGACCTTCCCGGTTCCACCAACAAAGCCTTGTAGCGTCCCTGACGGAGCACAGAGTGCGGAGATGGCGTAGCCCTCTGAAAGAGGGTGAGCTTAGTGGTTGCTTCTCAGGCAACTAAGCGAGCAAACACATGTCCACGCTCGCCGGTGAACTTGTTAAAGCGGTTGCCGAAAGTGCCCTGGAGCCAGCGCATTCCTTCCACGAGGTTTCCATTGGGAGTCTCCAAGGCCAGGTGATAGTGGTTACTCATGATCACATAGGCATGCAGCCTCCAGCCACAGCGTTCGCAGGCTTCGAAGAGGGCTTTTTCGAACTGTACTCCGGTTTGCGCCAGGGTGAACAGGTCCTTACGGTAGTTGCCCCGGGACAGGATATGGTAGAGCGCTCCAGGATACTGAATGCGCGGCTTCCTGGCCATGGTTAAAATCCATAGAAGGCTTGAAACTCAGTCAATACTAAACATCAAGGGCTGACCCCTTCGCCCTCCCCGGCTACACAATAAATTTAGCAACGGCCATCAGCTCTTAAAATGTGAGTCGAGTCTATCTAGCAACTCTAGACCTCTCTTTGGATCGCCCTTAGCTGAACGGACAAGAAAACGAGATTCCGCATCGGCCTCTACGATCGCTCGGGTAGAGAATTCTTCCATCAATTTGTTGAGGCTTACACCACGACGGGCAGCAAGCGCCTTGAGACGTTCATGTTGGTCGTCAGCGATTCTGATAGTCATTGTTGCCATGTCTTTTTCCTTTCCTTAATAAATCTACTGGGAGTTAGTATGGAGCAAATTCCCAAATTTAGCTCCCCGTGAATAAAATCCTTTGTGTTACCAGTTACAAGCCACTGGGCATTCCCGGCGATGGCCAACTCCAATAGATGGTTGTCCGCTTCATCAGGCAAATTGGGTCGCCAGAGATAGTAAATCGGTAGCCACTTACATACGCTGAGAAAAGCATTAAATAGATCATCCCTATCTCGTGAATTAAGTACGCAATTCCTAAACAACGAATCGCGGCCCATCACCTCCTCATACTCATTGAACAATGCATTTCCCATTAAAGGTTGAATCTCCATTTCCAAACTGGTCTTCCCCCAAAATAACGGACACGAATAGCTTAGCGTATTTTTATTTTAGGTTATGGTTTTGATTTTGGAAGTGTTTTTTTAGAAACGCTTCTGGTGAAAGGTAGCCCAGGCTGCTGTGCCTACGGCGTTTGTTATAGAAAGTTTCGAGGTAATCGAAGATGGCCAGGCGGGCCTGCTGCTTGGATTCGAAGACGCCGTTTTCCCGGTTCAAACGACGAATCTCGCGGGCCATCTCTTCGCGATTCATTACGGTCTGGGAAACTCCCTGCTGGCCTGCATTGTCCCCGAAGAGATCCTTGCGCCACTTCCTGAGGCTCCCATCGGAGATCCCCAGTTCACGGGCCACCTGCTTCAGGCTATTGCCACTGTAAAGATAGAGTTCAACGGCCTGGCGTTTAAACTCCTCATCATACGCTCTGTGTGTTCTTGGCATGTCTAATGTTCTCTCTCACGCTGCGCTGTTGGTGTCCACAAAATCGGGGGAGGTTCAAGTTGCCCCGGGACAGGATATGGTAGAGCGCTCCGGGATACTGAATGCGCGGCTTCCTGGCCATGGTTAAAATCCATAGAAGGCTTGAAACTCAGTCAATACCAAACATCAAGGGCTGACCCCTTTGCCCTCCCCTTTCCAGTCGTGAAATCCCCCATCCCCGTAACGGAGAGGAGGACAATGCTATCCAAGCCTACAATTTTCGCCTGGCCTTGAGTCGGGATCCGGCGAATCGGTACATCCCGCCAATCCCGGACGATTACGATCCTGAGGCCTACCAAGTCATCAAGGAACATTTGACCCTTTTTTTAACCTCTTATTGGTTGTAATTGGGGGCATTTTATGGTTCCTCATGAATATATGAGAAGATCCGCTGAAGAGAACCTAGATAGATGGCACCGTAGCGATGACCGAAAACCACTGGTTATCAGAGGAGCTCGCCAAGTGGGAAAGTCCACGCTAGTCAGACTCTTTGTGGAGAAGGCGAAGTTTGAGCTGTATGAGATAAACTTGGAGCGGCACCTCGAGCTTGATGATGTATTCAAGACGATGGATATTCCCGGAATTCTCCATGAGCTGGAGCCCATTGTCGGGACCGCGATAAATGCCTCGGAAGGCATTTTGTTTCTCGATGAAATCCAGGCGACCCCCCACGCCCTAGCGGCGCTGCGCTATTTTTTCGAAGACCTGCCGCAGTTGCGCGTAATCGCTGCGGGTTCATTGCTGGAATTCGTTCTAGCAAAGCACACGTTCTCGATGCCGGTGGGACGTATTGAATACCTGCATCTCGGTCCAGCGTCCTTCGAGGAATTTCTCGAGGAAATAGAGCCCTACCCTCTTCTACCCCTCCGCGCCGCTACCCCTGACGAACCAATGGCGAAATCCGCCCATGAGCGATTGCTGTTTCGGTTTAGAGAATTTCTAATGGTCGGAGGAATGCCGGAAGCTGTGGTTAGTTTTGCCAAGTCGCAGCAGTTTTCGGAAGTAGCGCTTAAGCAACAAACCATCCTGGCAACTTACTTGGACGACTTCTCAAAATACGCGCGGCAGTCGGACTTAATACGCCTGCAAAGAGTATTCAACTATGCGCCCAGAGCGATTGGAACAAAAGTAAAGTACTCGAACATTTCGAGGGAAGAACGCTCGCGAGAATTGCGGAACGCGATCGACTTGCTCGTGAAAGCAAAAGTGTTAAGCCCCGTTTACCATAGCGATTGCTCAGGCCTCCCGCTTCATGCGGACATTGATGAAAGAGCCTATAAGCTTCTATTTCTCGACGTCGGACTGATGAATCGAGCGTGCGGTTTGGATTGGACCGCTATATCCAATCTGGAACCACAGCGATTGGTGAATGAGGGAGCGATCGCCGAGCAGTTCGTCGGACAACACCTGCTGCGCCTCGCGGAAGAGCGCCTGATGCCGCATCTCTGCTATTGGCTTCGCGAAGGCAGGTCTAGCAATGCCGAAGTCGATTTCGTAATTTCTCAAGGCGATGCCATCGTGCCAATTGAAGTGAAAGCCGGAGCCAGCGGTTCGTTGCGATCGCTCTGGCAATTCGCGCGCAAGAAAAAGTCCCCCTTCGCCCTGCGCTTCGACTTGAATCCGATTTCCTGCCAGAAAGTATCCTACGACATTCCGACAGCGAATAGTTTAGAGACGGTAGAGTCTCGCCTTATTTCAATGCCGCTTTATATGGCTGGGCAATGCCCGCGGATTATCGATTGGGCGCGATCGAATCTATAGCGAGGCTATTGACTTTTTTATCATAGGGGCAGAAGGGGTCAAACGCCAATGGCGCTGCTTAGTTAAGCGACTTTTCGAACATTTGACTACCTCGGAAAATGAAGGGGTCAAGACGTAAAAAGTTATGCCTTACAGGGTCAGTTGTCTTGTAAAAGTGTATGAAGTGCCCCGTCGGGGTCATTCCTAAGCATCGTGCATGTCAATGCAGGATGCTAGGATTGACCCCTTCTCTGCGACTTTCCCCGCAACATTGTATGATCCCTTTCCTGCAACCATCCCCGAAGACCTGACCCTTTTCTTACAGAAGGCATCACTTTTCTACGGCATGACCCCGACTGGCGTCCATACTATATTCCTCTACAAACACGCTTAACTAAGTGCCATTGATAGCGCCGGCCAAGCCGGTGAGAAGTAGAGAATGAAAGAGTCTTACAGTGAAGAAATAGTCAATCACACTGACCCCGAGTCATGTGAGTGTGCTCGTGAGGGCACATTTGAAGCGTTGACAGGGGAACCCACAGGCCGGGCTATAGAGCCGCGAAACCGTGCCGCCATGAGAACGTTTACCTGTGCTTTGTTAAGATATTGGTGGAAGAGCTTGCAGCGTCGCAGTCACAAAAGTAACTGCGATTGGGAGCGATTCTACCACCGTATCGCCCGCCGTTGGATGCCGAAACTGCGTGTCATGCACCCCTATCCTGAACATCGTTTGAACGTTACGACCTGAGGCAGGAGCCTTGTGCGGTAGTCCCGCCCGCAGGGATCTGTGCGGGGGCCGCCGGGTAACCGGCGGTTCTACCGCGACCGCGTTTGACCCCTTTTATACCCCTCAGAATAGAATTTACAGAATAATATAATAATCAGTACGCACAATAACCTTAATATAGATTGACACAATAACCTAATAAATAGAACACTTAATAACCTAATATTAAGTACACGCAAAAACTAGAAAGAGAAACATGGGATCACCATCCGAAAATCTTGCGAAGTCTCTTGAGCGCTTAGAGCAGCTCCAGAGGGAGGATGGCGCGGCTGCGATTCGCTCCAGAGACTTTTCACGCACTGACCGTGAGCGTTTGCTGAAAAATGGCTTCATCAAGGAAGTTATGAAGGGCTGGTATGTGCTCTCCCGGTCAGATGAGCTACAAGGCGAGAGCACCGCTTGGTATGCCTCCTATTGGCAATTTTGCGCAGCTTATCTCAATGAACGCTTCAACATCGAGTGGAGCCTGTCGCCCGAACAATCATTATCTCTTCATGCAGGCAACTGGTCAGTTCCCAAACAGTTACTCGTTCGCGCTTCAAAAGCAGGAAATAAGGTTACCAATTTGCCGCACGATACATCTATGATGGAAGTCCGTGCTTCATTGCCTTTACCAGAAGACTGGTTTGAATTGGATGGATTAAGGCTGTTTTCTCTTGAAGCCGCGATCATCGCTGCTTCTCCAACCATTTTTAAACAAGCGCCAACGGATGCTCGCACGGCACTATCCATGGTAAAGGATGCCTCGTCGCTGCTATCACGTCTTTTGGATGGCGGCCATAGTAAGGTTGGCGGAAGACTTGCTGGAGCGTTTCGAAATGTTGGCCGCTCCCGCATCGCTGATGACATTATGGGAGCCATGAGCGCGGCAGGATACTCCATGAGAGAGACTGATCCCTTTGAAGAAAGTCCGGCTCCGATTCTGCCCAAGCGAGAAACCTCGCCCTACGTGAACCGGATCAGGCTTCTTTGGCAGACTATGCGTGAGCCGGTAATGAAACACTTTCCGGAAGCGCCAGGCTTGCCCAAAGGCAAAAGGCAATACCTGAAACGGGTGGACGATGTTTACGTTACTGACGCTTACCATTCCCTTTCCATTGAAGGCTACCGTGTTACCGAGGAATTGATTGAACGAGTTCGAAGCGGTAACTGGAACCCCGAAGACTACGAAGCAGACAGACAGCATCGTGACGCCATGGCCGCACGCGGCTACTGGCAGTCCTTTCAGGCTGTTCATGATAGCGTTGAGGCTGCGCTTGCAGGTAAGAATGCCGGTGAAATCGCCGATAGTGACCATGGTCAATGGTATCGAGAACTATACGCGCCGAGCGTTACT
The DNA here is from genome assembly GCA_965250065.1 of Opitutales bacterium. Taxonomy (GTDB): domain Bacteria; phylum Verrucomicrobiota; class Verrucomicrobiia; order Opitutales; family UBA2995; genus JAABVD01. Next base: position 1,428,665 of record OZ252288.1, on the reverse strand, counting down.
GCCGGTCTTCTGCGTCCGTCTGATCTTGCCGGATATCGCGGCGGACAGGTCTATATCCGCAGATCTATGCATGTCCCACTAAAACACGAAGCGGTGCCCGATGCCATGGCTGGTTTTTTCGACCTCCTGAGAGAAGAACAGAGCCCAGCCGTGCGGGTCGTCCTTGGGCATTTCTTTTTTGTTTATATCCACCCCTACATGGATGGAAATGGACGCATCGGCAGGTTTCTTATGAACGTCATGATGGCATCAGGCGGCTATCCTTGGACCGTAATCCCCATTGATGCCCGTAACTCCTATATGGATGCGCTGGAACAAGCGAGCCTCGGGCACAATATTGAGCCATTTGCCAAGCTGCTTGGTGGGTTGGTTTAACAAGTTTCCCATCAAAGGATTCATCGACCTGCGCATCGCCCGGGCCCGCGCGTGCAACGTATGACTGAAAATCTGTTCAAGCGGTTTCTGTAAGCCTGTGATTATGCCGTCAGTGAAATGAAAAAATTGAATATCTGTTACAAAATACCAAACATCAAGGGGCTGACCCTAATGGCACTTAGTTAAGCGACTTTTGGAATGTTCGATCATCTCGGAGAAGGAAGGGGTCAAGCCGGGAAAAGTTATGCCTTACAGGGTCAGTTGTCTTGTAAAAGTGTATGGAGTACAACGAAATACAGTTTTTAAGACCTGACCCTTTTCTTACAGAAGGCATCACTTTTCTACGGCATGACCCCGACTGGCGTCCATACTATATTCCTCTACAAACACGCTTAACTTAGTGACATTCAGGGCTGACCCCTTCCCCGTAGACCTCGGTAGTGAGACATACGGGTTAAAGCTCCTGAATTGGGAATTTTGAGAAAACGATGTCTGTGTTTTTCTCGTAAAGAAGCCCCACCAATCCGTCTGGAATTTTTGTTAAGCAGGAATAGGCAGATGGGCCTTCGTTAATCAATAAATCAAAAGGCCAGGTTTCGCCATCATCGGGGCTTAGTCGGACGGTCATTCGGATTCGCTGTCCGCGTTCTGCTTTTATGGGTGGACTGGGGTTAGAAAATAATAGGTGGTGTTCATCATAACGGATGAGACTGGCCTGGCAGCGCGGATCTCCCAACTCGTCGTCGAATTCCGGGTCCGACCAGGTTTCACCCCCATCACTACTGTATGAAATGGATCGGTATCCATCCCTGGGTCTAGGTGTTTCGGGAAACCCTTGAGAGCGCATATTCATCATGAGCCGGCCATCGGACAATTCTACTACTTGGCTCTCGTTGGTAGTGGGTTTGATAATACTGCTTACCTTCCATGTCTCACCACCGTCATCGCTGTAGAGAGTGTGCGCTCCAAAATAGCCTTCAGCTGTGTGGTTGGCTGGGATAACCAACCTTCCTTTGTTCGGGCCCTTTTCGAGCTGTATTCCGATCCCAGGGCCGGTGGCATACCACCACCAGGTTGGGTATTTCACCTTGGTTGTAATTTCTTTGGGTTCAGTCCAGGTCAAGCCGTCGTCATCGGAATGCGTTTGATAAACACGGCGTGTATCTTTCGCCGTTCCCCTATGGAGGTCCCAACCGTGGTCACTCGCGAGGTTCCAACAAATAATGTTGATGATCCTGCCGGTTCTTTGGTCCACAACCGGGCAGGGGTTGCCCGCTGTTTCCTCTTCGGCATCCCAAACCACAATTGGCTTTGACCAAGTTTTACCGTTGTCGGTGGATCGCTTGACGATGAGGTCGATATCGCCGCTATCGCCACGGTGGTACTTACGGGCTTCACAAAATGCCAGGAGGGAGCCGCCCTTGGTCGTAATCAAGGCTGGAATTCGATAATTGGAATAACCTTCCTCTCCGGATTTGAAGAGCATGGCTTCTTCGATTGCGGAAACTGAAAAAGGAAGAATTGTGAAGATTAGAAAAGTAAAGGTTCGATTCATATGGGTAGGGCCTCATCGCCGATCAGGCCGTTTGTATTTGGGTTTCGGACTGATCGGCGATCAGTCATTACTTGTAAATGTCATTTCAAAGGCAAAGCACCCTTCCAACCGGCTTCAAGAATGCGGCGGTGTTGGAAAAGCGTAGCAGCTTGTTTTTCGTTTTTAGCGATATTGTGCATTTCATGTGGATCGGCTGATTGATCATACAGTTCCTCTTCCAATATCTCTCCGCTTTTCCAATCTTTCCATTGGACGTAGCGGAAGTTGTCAGTGCGAACGGCGTAGCCCATGACATCACCATGCTTCTTATGTTTAATCTTGGTGTAATTTCTTGGGTATTGGTGGAATGCGGCGGTTTTCCATTTAAGGTCGGGATCATCCAATAAGGGTTTGAAGCTCCAGCCCTCGAGCCCGGACGGCATGTTTAAACCACACAGCTCGACCAGGGTTGGGTAGATATCAACTAACTCAACGAACGCGTCCGACTTTCTGCCTTTGGTTCTTTGGTCGGGTGTGGATACGATTAAGGGTACTCGAGCAGACAATTCGTAGTTGTTCGCTTTAGCCCAGAGTGCTTGTTCCCCCAGGTGAAAGCCATGGTCGCTCCATAAACAGACGATGGTATTGTCTGCCAAATCGAGCTTGTTCAATTGATCCAGGAGGCGGCCAATGAGAGTATCTGTATAGCTGATACAGGCGTAATAACCGTGCCTGAGTAGCTGAGTCTGTTCGGGTGTGATCTCGCTCAATTCCTTTGGGATATCGTTGTAGCCTTCAATTTCGTTCCAGGTTCGAAGCGCGTATTCTGGCGCACCATCTGGATGTGTATTGGTCACCGGTGTGGGAATGACCGCCCGATCATACCAATCCCAGTACCTTTTAGGAGCCACAAATGGCAGGTGAGGTTTACGAAAACCAACTGCCAGAAAAAAGGACTGCTTATTCTTCGCATAGGATTCCAGCGCTCCCTCTGCCGCTTCACATACGATACCATCGACGAATGTATTGTCCGGAACGTCTTCGCCTTCGGTGGAACTGCGTTTCAAGGTCACCACCGCACGGTTTTCGGCAGATGCATAGCGCCATTCATGTTTTCTTCCATAATCGTAAACGGCTTCTTCAGACCAGGACGGCGGGTCTTTCATGCCTGCACCGCTGCCGTGAAAAATTTTTCCGATCGAACGGGCATGGTAGCCGTTATTTTTAAAATACTGGGGCAAGCTAACCAGGTCGGGAAAAGTTTCGCGAAAATGGGAATTGAGATCCCATACTTCGATTGTATCAGGACGGCGGCCGGAAAGCAGGGAAAGTCTGGAAGGTCCGCACACCGCTTGTTGGCAATAGGCGCGATTAAATACGGTTCCTTGGGCTGCGAGACGATCGAAATTGGGTGTGATGGCAATTTCATCCCCATAACAACCGAGGTCATTGCGTAAGTCATCGATGGCTATAAAGAGGACGTTGGGCCGCTCTTCAGCCCAAACAGTAGTTATGATAGCCAAGTGACAAAGGGAGATGAAGAAAATGTTACTCAGCAATTTCATTCAAAAAAATAATCTGGGTAGGTCAGAGTGAGTTTGGCTTTGTCGGGTTGGCCTTCTACAAAACAGGCATCCACTTCTTCCTTTAAAAGAAGTAGATTGATGTGTTTCAGCATTGGGTCCCTCGTCTCATGCCTCCAAGTATCCAGTCGTTTCTCCAGGTCGGATCGGATATCTGAATAGTTGAGGTCTTCTGCCAGGTTGTTGAATTCGTGTGGATCTTCTTTGAGGTCGTAGAGCTCGAATTTTGGAGGTCGCTCCATATTGTGGTATGCAGAGCGGATGGGGTCCGGTGCCTGATCGATCGTTGATATTAAATCCTCAAAGAAACGATTTTTAGTAAATTGGTTACCGGGGTTTACCCTGCCTGGCATTAGGTTCAAAATGAGCTTGTAGCGGTCATTCCGGATTGTGCGTTGAGGGTAAAAATTGTGGGCGGAATGAATGTGAAACTCTGTAAACAGGTGGGTGCGCCATTCCGTTTTCTGGCCCTTCATCAATGGTATGAGAGACTTACCCGGCAGGTTTGGAATGGGGGCAGTGCCAGTGGCTTCCAATAACGTGGGTACCAAATCAAGGAGCGAAACCAGCTCAGTGGATACGAGTTGGGTTTTTGTCCGGCCGGGCCACCGGATAATGAAGGGAATTCTTGTGCCACCTTCATAGGAAGTGCGCTTTCCTCGAAGCATGTCGGCTCCATGGTCCCCGATATAAGCTACGATAGTATCCTTAGCTTTTCCGCTTTCTTCGAGGACTTGAAGTAAATCTCCAATGAGCGTATCCAACCGCATCATACAATTGTAGTGATCAGCGGTTTGTTGTCGGAGCTGTGGATTATCTATGCCAAAATAGTCCAGTGGCTTAACTTCGTTCCCAGTTAGAGGTTTTTGGGGTAGACCATCCACTTGAGGAATAAATGGTCTATGAGCATCAGGGTAGTTGATGCTTAGAAAGAAGGGCGCATCGCCAGCATTGATGAAAGCCTTAGCTTCCCGAGCGTAGCCTGGCAGATCCTGGCGGCTGAAATTGGATTTACCTATGGCTTCAAAATCGAAGGGAAAGGCTGAAGCGGGGTTGATGTGAAGTTTACCTATGATTCCTGTGCGGTAACCAGCCTCTTTCAGGCTGCGCACGATATTCGGAGTGTTTTTATCATACATCCGAAATTTCCAGGTCGCTAAACCGATCTGGCCGTTTTGGTGTGGGAATAGGCCAGTCAGGAACGAGGCCCTCGACTGACTGCATCCAGCTTGGGCTACATAGGCGTTCTTAAAGAGAACCCCTTCGGACGCCAATTTATCGAGGTTTGGCGTTTTTACATAGGGTTCTCCATAACAACTAAGTTCCTGCCCGTTATCCTCTGAAACAATCAGGAGAACGTTGGTTGCTGATACGGCCACGAACCCAAAAAGCGAAAGGGATAAGATAAAAACGAGTCTTCGTGTCATTTTTGGGCGGCCTCAATTGGTTTGGCGTTTGTTTCGGGAATCCATTTTGCCATTTCGTTCATAATTTTGCGACTGCTCGCATGACTTGCCAGATTGTGCCACTCATGCGGGTCTTTTTCCGTATCGTAGAATTCTTCCTCTCCATTCGCGTATCGGATATATCGGTACCGATCACTACGTACCGCATGATTGTCCTGGCCGTAGGTGATGATAGCGGGGTTCTTTTTGGCTTTTGGATTCTGTAACAGCGGAACCAGGCTTTCGCCTTCAAGGTGGTCCAGTGTTGGGAGTCCGCAAAGTTCAACCAGCGTAGGGTAAAGGTCAATGAGTGAGACCGGTCGGTAGCTGACCTGGCCTTTTTTAAAACCGGGCGCTACAATGATGTAAGGAATATGAGTCGCTTTTTCGTAGAGAACGAATTTCTCCCAGTTTTCTTTTTCACCGACATGGAAACCGTGGTCGGACCAGAGAACGATTATGGTATTGTTCGCTTTTCCACTGGCATCCAAAGAATCCAATAATTGACCTACCTTGTCATCTGCAAAACTCGATGCTGCCTGATAGCCGCGTACTGCTTTATCGAATATTTCCGGATCCCGTGTTTTTTCAGCGCCAAAGGTGCTCATGAATGCACGGGCTCTTAGCATTTTAATTCCCGATTCAGGCACGTCCTCTAAATCATCTTCTTTGATGATCGGTTTTTCTAATTCATCCAATGGGTATTGGTCATACCATTTCTGAGGCGTAAAAAATGGCATGTGAGGCCGATAGATACCTGTGGCTATAAAGAATGGTTCTTTCGCGCTTTCAATTCTATCAATGGCCCAATCGACCGTACGATTGTCGATATGGAAATCTTCGTCGGGCGGATAGACGCCCCAGTCAAAGTTTCGACTGACAGGGCTCTGTCTTCCGTCTTGGCGAGTCCATTGCTCAATACCGTTTATATTGCCATTCGGCGGCATGGGCCGGTCCGGTTGCTTCGTTGGGAATTCTGAATATTCATCAAAGGCTTCGTAACGAGAGAAGGCGGTGCCATGGTGATGGAAAATCTTTCCGGAGGCATAGGTTTTGTAACCCTGATTTTTAAAATGTTGTGGCAGAATGGTCACGTCAGGCATAGCCTTGTTCCAATTACTGCTGTTGTCGTAAACGCCGCTGGTGGAAGGCCGCACACCACTCAAGATGGATGCTCGTGATGGATTGCAGGCTGGGGAGTTGCAGTAGCCGCGTGCGAAGAATGTTCCGCGGTCGGCCAGTCTTTCCAAATTGGGCGTTTTGATTGGATTGGATTTATCGAAAAGGGTCGTCCAATCGTTCATATCATCGACGGAGATGAGCAGGATGTTCGGTCTATCGCTTTCAGCAGGTAAATTGCGAACAGGCAACGCTACTGCTATCAAACAACAAATACGAAAATAATAACTGATGTTCATCTGTCTGTTACAACCCTTCCGATTTAGAAATATTTAACGTATTAATAAGCAGGTAGGCAATAGTACTTTGAGCTTCATTTCCAAGCGCGGGAACTGGCTTGGGAGCGAAGGCTCAAAGAGTGCCTGAAGCATCTTAAAAAAACTCCAAAGAAGGTATCTGGAGATCCAAAATCAGCTGCTTGGAAATGCGCCATTGCCTGCCACATGAAAACGAAGCAGCTCTGCTCCAACGGATGGTTGGCTGAGAGACTATCCATGGGCAGTGATTCCGGAGTGAGTAAACTGGCGAAACGAACCCTGGGGGGAGAACTTATAGAGGCTAAAAAACTACTTGATGAACTCAATTCAAGAATCAAGGAATGACCCTTTTTACCCTTTCCAGCAAGGCTTGACAACAACCTTTTAAATATATACAAGTATATACAAATGAAAAAAGCCAAGTTGTTTAAATCGGGAGGCAGTCTAGCCGTGCGACTGCCGAAATCATGGATTCGTGGGGGTGATATCGTCCACTTGTCAAAACAGGGCGATTCCATAGTCATTACCCCCGAAAACAATAAACTTCTAGGTCTTGCTGAAAAATTTCGCAAAGATGGCGTCATCGATTTTGAAAGGTTGAAACAACCCAAGACCCCATCCATCAGAGAATTATGAGGCGTATCCTCCTGGACACCGACACCTGCATTGAGATTTTAAGGGGGAGGCCTACTTCGCTTGAGGATTATGCCGAAGCCAGTTTCAGCCTGTCAGCTATCACCCGCTTCGAACTTTACAGCGATCTGGCTAAACAGAATAATAGAAAGCTGGCCAATCGTACCGCATCTTTTTTGGCTTCCATCACATGCCTTCCTTTTGATGATGCAGCCTCTGAAGCTGCTGCAAAAGTGAGACTCGAGCTCGAGGCGAAGGGCACAAAAATCGAAGCTTACGACACGCTTATAGCGGGCCATTGCCTAGCTCTTGGCAATGAACTTCTCACAGGAAACATTCGGGAATTCTCTCGCATAGAAGGATTAAAGATAATTCCTCTGAGGTAGAGGTAAATGCCGTGCCAGAGCGTTCCGGAATTCGAACGGTTTATTAGATCCTAAAACCAGTTGGTAAAGCCCCTATCCCTTCAGTGCTATTTGATCATGCTGACCATCAGAAAAGGAAGCCTTGACTTGTCCAAGTTACTTTGGCAACTTAGCTATATGATCAGAGTCAAAACCGCGGAGTTCAAGAACCATCTAAGCAAATACCTGGGCATCCTGAGAACTACCGGGGAGACGATTACGGTGTACGACAGAAACACCCCGGTAGCGAAGGTGATGCCCATTAAAAAGCAGTCCGGGAAACCGCCTTCCATCTGGGAATTGCGGCAATCCGATGAAAAGTTACACGGTCCCTGGATCGAAGATTTCGATCTTCCGAAACGGAACTTGAAGGAAGCCGTAAAACTGAACACTCCCTTCGAGGATTGATTGCATGGTCACTCACCTCATTGACACTTCCATTTATACCCAGCCACTGAGGCCCCGACCATTAAAAAGCGTCATTGAGAAGTGGACCAAGCTTGGTGACGAGGCTCTATCCATATCCGTTATTTGCGAAGCGGAACTGCTTTACGGTCTCAGATGGAAAAACTCACGAAAGCTTATTTCCAAGTATGAAGCATTTCTCAAGGGCCGGCTAACGGTTTATCCTGTTAATGAAGCTGTGGCCGAGCAATTTGCCCTGTTAAAAGCACAGCAACGAGAAATTGGCAGGATGGTGGCCGACCTGGACTTGTTAATCGCTGCCACCGCCCTAGTTCAAAAACTCTCACTGGCTACCCTCAATATCGCACATTTTTCCCAAATCAATCGACTCAAGATCGAGGACTGGAATTAGTCATTCCAGTCCGGAGCGGGAAAACCCTCATAGTTTCAAAAAATCTAGATGTGATGAAGAACACGTGTCTGGGCATAGCCTTTTGGCGACGCCAGAAGGCGCAGTCTGCAAGCAAGCGCGGGAGCGTAGAAGATTAGGAATTTGCTTTTCGCAAACATACAATCATCAAGCCTAATTTGTACTAAACAATATTCGATCTGACAGCAAATTAGATTGAGGTAGGACTCAGTCTGACAACAGGAATCTCAACTAGCTTCACCGTTACCGCTCAAACAGCAGAAATTATATTCCTGTTCCAGCGTGCCGTACCATAGCTGATTCAGCGACGGCTGGCTCCGCTGGATCCTGTTAGCGCGTTGCGCTATCAAGCGAAGCGTTGTTAAATATTAAACATCGTTCCCTACGGTCACTGGATCCGCCATAGGCGGAACAGGATAGAACTGCGTTCTAACAAGATTTTCTAAAATCCTTGAATTTGTAATGTTTTATCGAAACCAGAACAGGATTCATGTCAGGTGGAATCCCTGCTAATACAGATTCATTTTATAGTTTTCCATAGCCTCGTTCGCCCCAAAGGTGTGATTTATTAATTTCGTAGTCAGGATTTGCCCTCGGTAAACCAGCATTTAACGCCTGTTGCCACGAGCGCCATTTTTTCCGCAGCGTTTCAACTTTCTCTGGCATCGTCTCAGCAAGATTTTCTTTTTCGCCAGGATCATTTATAAGATTATACAGCTCCAGCTCCCCGTCCTCAAAGAATTCGATCAACTTAAAGTCACCCTCCCGGATGGCATAACTTGGTGTTAACAATTGATATGCTGGAAAGTGCCAGTAGAGTTCATTTCGCTGAAATGGACCCTCGTCCTTGAGTAGAGGTACTATTGATTTACCATCAAGAGCTTGATCCGGTTTTTTATCGATCTTCGCAATCTGGAGAATAGTCGGAAAAAAGTCGTCGCTGATGACCGGCTGCTGGCAGACGCTCCCCGGCGCTACGACTTTAGGCCATTTGATGATGAGAGGAACGCGAATTCCTCCTTCATAGAGCGTCCCTTTTTGACCCCGAAACGGTTCGTTGTTGGCAGCCATTTCCTTTGAGATAAATGTTCTCAGGATCGCTCCGTTATCAGAGAAAAAAATCACCACTGTGTTCTCCTCAAGACCGAGTTCCTCCAGGGCGCGCGTGATCCAACCCACTGATTCGTCAAGGGCCTCAGTCATCGCTGCGTATTCCGGCGCCATTTTCGGTTTCAGACGATCGTATTTCAGTTGATATTTATCGATTAGATCTTTTCGCGCTTGCGCCGGGTAGTGAACCGCACTGTGTGCCAAATAAAGGAAGAATGGTTGATCTTTGTGCTTTTCAATGAACCTGATGGCCTGTGCCGTAAATTTTCCTACCTGTTTACCGGTATTGTTTTTTTAAATTTAAGGAGATCATTTGTATAAGTATATGTGGACGATAAGGAAAATGGGTCCTCATGAGTTGCGGAGAATCCCTGACTTTTAGGCTGATGATTTTTATCGTACCCTAAATGCCATTTTCCAATGGCAGCAGATACATATCCCGCATGCTTTTCCAAATGCTCAGCCAGTGTGACAATATCTAAGGGTAGATTTTCAACCAGAGGTGGAGGGCGTAATTTTGCCCAGGGTCGCCTATGCGGCCGTAATATGTTGTACATGCCAATCCTTGCGGGATTTTGACCTGTCATGATGCTTGCCCGTGTGGGAGAGCACACCGTAGATGCGGAATATGCATCTGTGAAACGTATACCCTCAGCAGCAAGTTTATCGATATTGGGCGTCTCGATGAAATTACTGCCATAACAGCCCAGGTTCGACCAACCCAAATCATCAGCGAGTATAAGGACGATGTTGAGGGGCTTCTCTGCATAGGAAGAACTAATCGATATGAATAAAAAGAGAAGTAGGTATTTATTTTTCATTTTCTTGTAGAACGTCAATAGTGAGGAATCGAGCTTAGCGAGATTTCCTCAACTAGCTTGTTGGACCTTCTTCGACTTTTTGGAAGGTTTCTGAGCTTCGAGTCTTTCCGCGATCCATACCTTTATCAAGGATTGCCGAGGAACGCCAAGACGGGCCGACTCCTTGTCCATGCGTTCGATCATCCAAATGGGGAAGTCAACGTTCACTCGCTTCAATTCCTGACCGGGTCGAAATGCCTTCGACAGGTCGAGGTATTCGTTAATGTCCACCTCACCGTCATCAAATATCTTATCTAAGTCTTTAGCTTTCATATAACTTCCTTTCAGCTTTTCTAGCTCTCCTTACAGAGATTATTCTAATTCGTTCTTCCCTTACCGTGTAGAAGGCTACCCAAAGCTTGGAATTTAATTCGGCGATCATCGCAAACCGAGGCTCGTCATCGGACCTGCCTGGATAACCCACCGCCCGGGAATCTTCCCAAAGCGCTTTGGCTGCCTCAAAGTCAATTCCATGTTTTTCTTTGTTCCCTTTACTATTATAGGAATCGAATTCAAAGATCATTAGGTATAAAATCTATACCTTAACAATTCCTTAGCAAGTTCAAATTTTTCCTCGTCCAACGCCGAAATCAGCGGTGGCCGACATGTCTCGCCGTAACAAATGAAGGCGGAAGGCCATCCGACTGAATTGATTGGATTTGTTTTGCCATAGCTCCTGAACGACGGGCAACCCCTTTAATTATCTGAAGGGTCCAGCCCGCCTTCCCATAATTCACTACGGTTTGACTTCCAGGCTGTCTTTGCCATCTGTCAGCCATTCCACATTAAACCTTGTACAGACAACTTTCTGGTGAGAGAAACCGGTTCCCTTGCCCCAGAGCAGAAGAATGGTTTTATCTTCCAGTACTGCTAAGTCACAGTAGTTGGCCCAGCCTGGATCAATCAGTTTCCGCACAGGCCAGGTTTCCGCCTCATCGTAGCTCATGAACACCGTCATGCTGTTTCGAGCGTCATGCGGGTGTTCTCCAGCCTCCAGGGTGGTATCATTGCTCTTGGCCCAAAGAATTCGGCTCTTTTTATAATCCCCTGAATGGGACAAGCGGAACATCCCCGCATCCACGGTGGTGGACTTCGGCAGGTCCGTTTCCTGGATTGGGGTAGTCCACTTATCCAGCGTGTTGTCTAAAGAGGTGGCTACCACTCGATACGCCATGCCTCCCATGGCCCAGCGCGCATTGATAGTGAACCTCCCATCCTCAAGTTCTACGATCCTCGATTCGTTCATCCCCGCCTTCCCCTCGTCCACAAACCCTCCGAATTGCCATGTCTCGCCATGGTCGTCGCTATAGATCAGCGTAACACCATACAATCTCTTCTCGATGGTATTTCGTACAGACGTTCGGTTCCAGAACTGAAGGATGAGACGCCCGTCAGACGCTTGAATGCCGTGCCCCGGCCCAGGCATGTGCATGGCCCTGCCTAAATAGTCCGAAGGAAATCCCTCCGCATTCAAAATCCATTTTCCATTTGCGTCCTTGTTGGGAGATCCATCCTTCTTAACATTAAGGATATCCGTGATCTCCACCCGATCCGACCAGGTCAAGCCGTCATCCTCGCTGACCCTGTAGAATACTTTGGTCACTCTTTGGAGGTTTCGATGTTCGAAATCGTTAAGGGCATAGAAATAGAATATCTTCCCCGTAATTTCATCTACCACCGGCGCGCAGTTGGTCCAGTTCTCCTTCACGCCCGGATGCCCGTTGGCGTTCCAGTAGGCGCCGTCCTTCCTTTCGATAAAAATATCCCTGCCCCAGGTGCGACCGCCATCCGTGCTCCGCTTTAACACCTGGTCCTTCGGCCCATTGTCGTCCTTCGCTTTCTCCCGGCCTTCGCTGAAGGCGAGAACCGTCCCCTTTTGGGTAACGGCAAAGCCATAAACGTGATGAGTGTCGTAGCCCCCTTCCTTGAAATCCCAGACTAGAAATTCTTCGAAAAAAGGTTCAGCCCCCATGGATAAACAGGGAATTAGCAGCACGAGTATGTTTAGGGTTCGTTGAATAGTCCTGCGAATCGTATTAACCTTTCAGTGCTATTTGAATCAGCAATTTGAATACAGGGGCCTTTCCTGATACCTGGCAATTCAATCGGATCCAATTTCCGAAGTGAGATACCCGGACAAAGTTAAGATCTTTCTCGGTCAACGGGCCAATGGTGGACCCTTCTTTTGCCCAATTAACCCCGTCGTGGGATAGTTCCACCTCTCCTTCCAGAGTGGCTCCTTCACCGGAGACTCCCTCCACCATGACCCAAAATATGGCTTCGTCAGCCCAACCACACTCAAACGGATGCGTCTGAAAATCCTCGCAAAAGTCTTTCTTAACTTCAAGGTGCGCTGCGTTAAATTCTTTCATAATTAAAAATGTCTGGATATCGGACCGCTACGGCGAGCGGTCCCTACCCTATGCCGTGGCACCGCCTGGGAGTGGTAGGGCGTGGTCGCCGACCGCGCCGTTTCATTAATTTTGGGAAATAACAATTGAATCCACATAGAGGAACACCCGCCAGTCCGCATCATTCTCCACCCAGATCAAAGGGTTGAGCAATCCTTCGATCCTTGCATAAGTCGGAATCGCATAAACGGGAATACCGCGCATATCAAAGATCCTGTCCTGAGCCTGCATTTCAATGTATTGACGATTTTCAATGTCGAAGAGGAAACGGAAATAAAGCCAGTTGATCTTACAATCCGTTTCATTGTAACAAAGCTCCTGGTCGCCTCCTTCTATGTATTTAAATCCATCATGCCTTCCATCCGGATAGCGGCTGCTTTGCGAGCGCTTTCAGATCAGCCGCCCCACCCTCAGACAGGCATTGAAACAATTGGAGCACGAGGGCGTGCTTTCCAACCACCATGGGCAACGTCGCAGAATAGCCACGAAGGCAGCCAAGACTCCGGCCTATACCGAGGAAGCGACGATCGGATACCTTTGCCCTACTCCGACCCATGAAATGTTCGGATACACCATCAGGAAAATCGCCGAAATTGAACACCATTTACACCAAAAGGAACTGAGTTTCGAACTGTATGTCCGGCCGGGAAGTTTCACCCAATCTCCCGGAAGAGCTCTGCGCACCTTGATAGCGGAAACAAATATCAATACCTGGATCCTCCAGCAGACCAATCTGCAAATGCAGGAGTGGTTTCAAAAACATCATATTCCAGCCATCATCACAGGAACTCGGTTTGATGGAGTAAACCTGCCCTACGTAGATGTGGACAATTCCGCAGTCTGCCGACATGCAGTTGGGTTGCTATCGGCTAAAAAAAGAAAATCTATCTGCTACCTGAAATCAAGGAATGCGCTCCCAGGTGACATACGATCAGAACTGGGGTTTACGGAGGGAATTAAGGCACAAAACAGATCCACGGGTAAAATTGCCCACTGCAGGGATACACCCGAGGGAATCGCCGATAAACTTAAGGCAATCATTGAATACACAAACAAGCCTGATGCCATAATCATGGATCAACCCAGCCAGGCCTTTTGCACTGCCAGTTTTCTTTTAAGAAAGGGATTCTCTGTCCCTAAAGATATTTCACTGATATGCCGGACAGAAAGCCACGAGTTCCAATTCATGCAACCCTCTATAGCCCACTACTCAAGAAACACTCACGAACTTGCAAAACGCACCGCGGAGTTGGCTATCAAATTAACAAAAGGCGAAAGGGTCGAATCCAAGGGCATCTTGATCATTCCAGATTTTGTCCCTGGCCGAAGCTTATGAAACATTCGTGAGCTCACCAACTCTCAATCCAAAATGTAGGAGCGGGTTTATCCCGCGATTGCTCTACGACTTTCACTCAATAGGTCTCTGTTAACATAATCTTCATTTTGTGAATTTGCGTGTATCTTTGTTTTTTTTGGAGTGCAAAATTTTCGATAGGCCCCGAAGAGACCGGGGCATAAAGCCTCTCCTACAATTTGCTTAACCTAAATCACCGACCTTTTTCATTTCCCTATCATCTTATCATGAACGCAGCCAAAAATTACTTCGAACAAACGAATGCACTTCTAAACCAAATCCTGGAAACCCAACTTCCCGCCATCGATGCAGCGGCAGAGATTTTTGCCAACAGCATTGCCAACAATGGACTGGTTTTCCTCTTCGGTTCCGGACACTCGCGCATGATGTGTGAGGAGATGGCCCCGCGCCAGGGATGCTTTGTCGGCTTCTATTCCTGGGCCGAGCTCGCCGTCTCCTACCACTGTGCGACCGTCGGCATGAACGGGCTACGAGGCCCACTTTTCCTTGAAAAAATTGAAGGTTACGGCGAGGAGCTACTCAAGGGTTTTAAATTCGGACCCAACGATTCCTTTATGCTTATTTCCACAAGTGGCGTTCGTCCTCTGATTGTGGAAATGGCACTTGGAGTTAAAGAGCGCGGCCTGCCGCTCGTGGCGATGAATGCATTGGACCATGCGAGGAACTCCAAGCCGGACCACTCGTCCGGCAAGAAGCTCATGGACGTCGCAGATGTCTTAGTCGACAACCAGTGTCCTTCCGGCGATTGTGTGTCGGAGATTCCAGGAATTGACTGGCGCATCGGCCCAACTTCAACTGTAACAGGAGGCATGGTTATGAATATGATTCGCTGCGCGACAGCGGAAAAACTTCTGGAGCGGGGACATGAGCCGGTCATGTTGCCCAGTCACCAGTTTATTGGCACACCCACCGCCGATGCTGCCGAAGAACAGTTGGAACGGTATTACGAAGCTTACCGAAAAAGCTTAGGCCACCTGTTTGCATGAATTGGGGTATCGGCATAGATATCGGCGGAACGCAGATAAAAGCCATCGCTGTCGGGCAAGACGGATCCCTTCTCCAACAGGAATCCCTGCCGACCAACGACCGCGAAGGCGCCCTGGGGGAGTGGATTGCCCAGGTAAAAAGCATTGTTTCTGACTTCGAGGCCAAGGTTCAATCCGGGGTTACCGGGGTAGGCATATGCTCACCTGGCCTTGCTGCGCGCGATAACAGATCCATCGCCTACTTGCCTGGTAAACTAGAAGAGCTTGAGGGCTTCGACTGGACTGAAGCTTTAGGAAGGGAGAAAATGGTTCCTGTTGTTAACGATGCTCATGCCGCGCTCCTCGGGGAAGCCTGGGTAGGAGCAGCGGCAGGTAAACAAGAGGTTGCGCTGTTTACTCTCGGAACCGGAGTTGGTGGTGCGATTCTCTCAGGCGGCCAATTGCTCAAAGGGGCCATCGGCCGGGCTGGTCACCTGGGCCACATGAGCCTTGATCCGAATGGAATGGTCAGCATTTGCAACATGCCAGGCGCCATGGAGACCATGGTCGGTGACTACACGATTAGCGAACGCACGAACGGTCAGTTTTCCTCCACCAAAGATCTTGTACAAGCATTCGAATCCGGCGATAATGAGGCAAAAACTTTCTGGCTCAGATCAATTCGAGCGCTGGGGTGTGCCATCGGATCCGCTATCAATATTCTCGATCCTGAAATCATTTTGCTCGCTGGTGGTATCACCTCGGCTGAGGATAGCCTAATTAATCCACTGAAAGAAGTACTCGAAGAAGTCGAATGGAGGCCTGGCGGTCACTCGGTACCGATTGAATTCGCGAGCCTGGGTGAATGGGCCGGAGCGACAGGAGCCGCCAAAGCGGGCCTGGTCTCATAAGTGCCCCGGATTTTTGGCTCTTTAACACCTAACTAATTGATTCACTAAAACCTCAATACCTAATGCGTATCAGTAAAGTTTTGGAAGCTTGGAAAGAGGACCGCCTGGCCCTCGGAACTCTCATTAAATCTATCGACCCGGTGCATACAGAAATCGTATCTCAGCTGGAATTCGATTTTCTCTGGTATGACCTGGAACATTCGGACAAGAGCCTGGAAACATTTTCCAACCTGTGCAGGGCATCAAGAACAGGAGACGTGGACATCCTGGCCCGCCCGGCCCGCTGGGAATTCATGCGCATGGGAAGACTGTTAGAAGCCGGAGCTCAGGGCATTATGTATCCCCGCTGTGAGTCGGAAGAGGAAGCCAGGGAAGTCGTTCGCTGGGCAAAGTTCCACCCTCTCGGAGAACGGGGCTTTGACGGAGGAAGCGCCGATAACCGTTACGGACAGTACTCAGCGGACAAATACACGGAGGAAGCCAACCGCGAAACTTGGATGGCCATCCAAATTGAATCACCCGAAGCCCTACCTAATGTAGGCGAAATCGCTGCAGTCGATGGAGTCGATTGTATATTTTTCGGCCCCGGTGACTTTTCCGTCCTTTCTGGCGTCCCAGGCCAGATTAAGCACCCCACTGTACTTAATGCTGCTAAGGAGATCGCTCAGGCTACGCTCGCTTCAGGAAAAGTTTTCGGCACACTAGTCTTCGATATGGAACACTCAAATTACATGCAAGATATCGGAGCAAAAATGATCATCCATACTGCCGATGTCGTTTTGTACAAACAGGCTTATCAAAACGTTTTGGGTGACTATTTTGACAGAGGCGAAAAAAAGGGGTCAAACGCAAAACATTAACATCCTCACTCATTAACCGCGCTGCTTACTCGGTTCGGATGGCCCATGTGCAAGCGACGGGCTATCCACACATTATTCGCCGGCGTTTGTTTTCTAAGAAGCTTGGCTATCTCTATTTTCCAAGGCGCTCCTTTCAGATCTTGAGCCAAATCCGCTTCGCTTTTTTTCAGCCGTTTCATTTCAGTCGAGACAAGCAAGTCCCACTTATCTTCATTCAGGAACAGACAAATGGGGACGGACCTTGTTGTTTAGCGTTGACGCATGGAGGAAGGAATTGTTTGCTCCCACAGTGCCCCGTTCAGCAAGAGTACAGTATGAGGGAGCCCGCTATCACATCATCAACCGGGGTAATTACCGCAAAGATTTGTTTCGGACACACAAAACCGATCGGGCATTTACCGAGGTGATGCTGGAGGCCTGCGAACGCTATCAGTGGTCCTTGCATGCTTACGTTCTGATGAGCAATCACTATCACCTCTGCGTTGAGACGCCCCAAGCCAACCTCAGGAACAGACAAATGGGGACGGACCTTGTTGTTTAGCGTTGACGAATGGAGGAAGGAATTGTTTGCTCCCACAGTGCCCCGTTCAGCAAGAGTACAGTATGAGGGAGCCCGCTATCACATCATCAACCGGGGTAATTACCGCAAAGATTTGTTTCGGACACACAAAACCGATCGGGCATTTACCGAGGTGATGCTGGAGGCCTGCGAACGCTATCAGTGGTCCTTGCATGCTTACGTTCTGATGAGCAATCACTATCACCTCTGCGTTGAGACGCCCCAAGCCAACCTCAGTGATGGAATGCATTGGCTGCAATCTACTTTCGCCAATAAGTTTAGCCGCTTTAGCGGTGAGCGGGGCCACGTGTTCCAAGGACGCTACCAATCGCTTATCATCGAAGGCGATTATGGAATACTGAACGTGGTGGACTACATCCATCTCAATCCTGTCCGCGCGGGTGTCGTAACTGTCGACCGGCTTAAAGCCTATACAAACAGTTCATTCTCCAAATATTTCACCAAATACCGCCATCCCAATCTGAGGTGCGAAGATTTTCTGCATGAGGCGGGAGGGCTCAGTCCGACTCCCGGAGGGATGCGGTCCTACCACAAGCGCTTGAAGCTCATCATGGAGGAAAGACCGCAGGATAGAGAAAAGCTTTTTAAAGACCTCAGTCGCGGTTGGTATATCGGGACCAAACAGGGTAAAGACCAATTAAGGGCAAAAGTGGAGCAAGGAATAGTCAAGGCAAGTGTGGAGGCCAAACGCGAGTTGGAACACATCCGTATCGAAAAGCTCATTAAGCTTTGCCTAAAGCAGTTACACAAGAACCAGAAAGACATCGAAGAAGCAAAGAAGTCGGCTCAGTGGAAAATTGCCATAGCCAGTCATATGAAGGCCAATACTGGGATCAAGAATCCTCAGCTGTGCACCTATCTCAACCTAGTGTGGTGTCCCAGAAATTCCTTCTAACAATACCGCAGCGATTTTTTCTGCCTTATCAAGGCGGCGTAGGTCGCTTGGGCCTGAAGGCCCTGGCGACCTGCGCTAACGCCGATCGGCGGAAAAAGCGCGCGGCCCGTAGGGCGAGGTGGCATGAACACCCTGGCGGCGTTCGCTTTACGCACAAGGGCCTTCAGGCCCGTGCTACGAAAAGCAGCCTTGCCAGGCCATTTATGGCACGCTCGTATTGTTGAAGTTATTTCTGGGACACCACACTACATCCAGCCACCATGAGTAAGCTGGTTGGAATCTACAATCAGACCGAGAAGAATCGGCGCCCATACAGCAAGCAACTCAAAACGCTAAACAACTAGGTCCGTCCCCATTTTGCCTCTTCTCGCTTCGGGCAATATCAGCATCAGCTCCCGTTCACTGCGGATGTCATCCCAGAACAACAGGAACATGAGTTTGAGGATAATCTCGGGGTCGAGGCCGGTGTTGCCTTTGATGCCGTAGCGGTCTTTCACTTCTTCACGGACGAAAGAAAAATCCACTGTTTGGACGACCTTGCGCAGGGGATGTTTCTTGCGGACGCGCTTGTCCAGGTCCACGCTGTAACTGAACAGATTCTTTTGGGGCAGGTGTTTTCCCATCATGATGAAAATAGTCTAACAAATCCGGCGTGTGTATCCAGTTTTAAATGACTTATTTGGGCAACAGCCCCTCAAGGTATGACCCCTTCGGACCTTGCCATATTTAATTCCCTTACTGCATCATTGAATTCTTTTTTCAATTGTGCTACGAGATCCGGATGTTCCATGGCAATGTTGGTGGTCTCGCCACGATCCTTTGCCAAGTCGAATAACAAGGGCGGGTTATGAGGAATCGGCGAAATGGTCGCTGCGGTGTTCGGATCACGGTCTTTGTCATTAGTCCGGAAATGAATCTTGTAATCGCCTGATCGATAGGAAAACGGAATGCGCGCCCACTTGGATCCTGAAAAGAAAAGGTAGGAGTTTCGTGGACTGGGTTCGTTTCGGAAGAGCACCCCGGATAGGTCCAGAGAATCAACCTGATAGTTTGTAGGCAACTGCGCACCTGCCAGTTCGGCAAAGGTGCTGTAGAGATCCAGATTGACGGCGAAAGCAGATGAAACTGCGGGTTTGATTTTGCCGGGCCAGTTGAAGATAGCGGGAACTCCCGGCCCCCCTTCCCATCCGGTTCCTTTTGCTCCGCGTAAGGGTTTTGCCTGACCACCGAACTCCTTGAACATAGTCCAGGGCCCATTATCGCTGGTAAATATCACCAGGGTATTTTCGGTTAATCCCTCCTCCTTCAAAGTTTTCATAATTTCTCCCACGGACCAATCCAGTTCTTCCACTACATCTCCAAAAAGCCCCCCTTTGCTTTTACTCTTGAACCTCTCGGAAGCGAAGATGGGCACGTGCGGCATGTTGTGGGCGAGATAGAGAAAAAAGGGCCTGTTTTTATTTTGCGCGATAAAATGGATCGCTTCTTTCGTGTATCGTTGTGTGAAGAGTGACTGTTTGGCTGGCATTTCTATTTCATCCCGTCCCCGAATCAGGCTAACCGGCCAATCTTCTTCCTTCCTTGCAGTTCGGAATGTCTCATAGACTTGGATTTTTCCCGTTGTTGTTTTGGGGTCATTGCTTCCCGCCGTGCCGTAGAAATAATCAAAGCCTTGGTCCAGCGGATGCAGTCCTTCCTCCATTCCAAGATGCCACTTCCCGAGCAAGGCGGTTGCGTACCCCGCCTTGCTCAGCATTTCCGGTAGGATTTGCCGGTTGGAAAACTCAGACCCGAACCGCAATCCTCCACGGTACGGATGTAGACCTGTCATCAAACCTTTCCGGCTAGGTAGACACCAGGCTCCTGCAGCATAAAAATCAGTGAACCGCATGCCGGTTTTCGCCAGCAGGTCCACATTGGGTGTGGCAATGGTTTGGTTTCCGTAGCACCCCAGGTCTCCGTAACCTAAGTCATCAGCCAGGATAACAATGAAGTTCGGTTGCTTGTGCTCGGTGCTTTTTGGGCCTGTACAGCCCCATACTAGCCAAAGGGTAAGGCATGGAATTAGGAATCCTAAACACTGCCTCATTGTCTACCCGGATGACCGGCCTTTTGGAGTAATCGGGAACCGTGAATATAAAAACGTGATCATTGATTAAATAAGCGAGCGCCAGTTTGTGCTACGGATAGACAATTCGCCTATCCAGGACTTTAGCCCGTTAGAAGCTGAAGGTATTGCTCATGAATATATCAACTGGAGGTGGATTCCGCATGACCGCCACCCGTCCGTCCGGATTAATGGAGACCGGTATATAATCGCTGTCTCGAATGATATTGAGCACGTTTAGCTGAACTTTCCAATTCACCTTGTTCTCCAATATCGGCCGGTTGTAACTAATGCCAAGATCGCCATTGAATTGCGAATCGTCAAAAAACGGGTTACTCAGATCCGGCGTTACCGCACCCTCAACCACGCTCAGCGTCCTGTAACCGACAGCGGCCTTGTCCTGCCAGCGGAGAGCGCCCCCTATTTCAAAACCTTTGAGCATTCCTTCCGTAAACTGGTAATTCGTAACAAAATTCCAACGCCATTTGCGTTGTTCTTGAGAAATGGTGCCATCTTTAGCCAATGCGGCCGAAAGAGGATTCAGGACATTTCTAACGAGTCTTCCATCATAGGTGAAAGGTTCGTTTCTGCTCGCCGAATCCAAAAGCCCCGGTAAATTGGTGGCAGCAATTTCGTCCCGCAAGCGAAAGCCGACTTCCCCCATTAGGGTTGCCGTGTTGGATTGTACGGTTTCCTGCTTGGAAACATTCAAATAGACCCGCCAATTTTCGGTGATATTCCCGACTAACTCCGCCTCATAACCCTCGGCCACAAAGGAGGTCGTAGCAGTTGCGCGATCAACCGGGGTTTCCCAACGGCCAAATGCAGGGTCATTTGTGTCCAATAGGTATTGATTGCCATGGCTTTTCGCCAGGGACAGATTCAAAATATCATCATACATTTCCTGATAGGAATTGTATCGTCCCGGCCCGTCAGCGGGTTGTCCCGGATTTGCCAGGAATTCTTCGATGGTAAGCGTAAGCGAATTTTCAAAGGTTCGAGCCAGCATGGTCCGAATCCAACCGCCCGCCAAGGCACTGACAGGTAATCCCTCCGCATTGATACCCAAGGCCGAAGTCTCAAATTTATTCAGTCGAAGGGACAATCTATTTTCGAGAACTTCGAAAGTTACACCATAGTCCTCGGTTGCCCCGGTCGGGTTTCCAAGAGGATTCCTCTGAATATCGTTACGTGCCGGCACCGCTAAAAAGTTCTCCGATTCACTGTAATGGAAGCTGACATCAAATGGAAGAGCTTCCGTCCAGCTTCTCGGCACATGCACTACAAGACTTTTGGTCTCAGTATCCCCATCGGTAATGCTCGGATTGGCCAGATCAAGCGCCAGGTTGTTGATATCCCATTCGCCACTCGGCAATATGTTATTACCAGGACTGGGGAACGTTTTAGACTTATCTGTTCGCCAGCCCCAAAGGGCTACCAGATGGCCATCCAACAACTCCCCTTGCCAACTGAGAACTTCCGATTCTATCTCCTGGAGCGTGTGATCCCCACCGCCAAGAGCATAATAAACCTCAAACTCATCCTCGAAAGCTACCGTACCATCGGCCGGATTGATTTGAGGATCACGAAAATGACTGTAAACCAATTTGTAACGATCCCCATTTTGAGGAATGGGATTCTCGATGTAATCGGTAAATCGTACGTCGGAAAGCGATTGAAATTCCGGTCCTAAGAGCGAGGGGCCGATGTAATTAGTGATCATGACCCTTAGGCGTCCGCCACGTATCCGGGAACCTTGAATAGACCTTATATCGGTTCCAGATCCGGGCACATCCGCCCAGTTCGGTTGGCGGTCCACGTTCTGCCGGTCGATTTCCTGATCTCCAAGAAATCCGGTAATCGTATGGCGCCCAATCCACTTGCCTAGGCCGTTGTCGAGGATATCCTCAAAATCAAGTTTATAAAAGGCTGTCGCTTGTTTCGCTTCCCGTTCCGTGTTTCTCGTTCTGATATTAAAGTCACTTTGATTTCCATGCGCGAGCATAAAGGGCCGGCCGAGATTCGGATTGGGTTGAAGATTACCATAATGAGTATTGATATCGATCCAGATATAGTTGTTTGGGCCACTGTCGTAGAGCAACTGTGACTGGTTCTCATAATTCTGCTTATCGTAGGCAATCTGGATACCGCCCCGGCCATCGGCAAAGACTTGTTCAAGACTCATATTTTGCGCATCAAAGTCCTGGCTGACACGGCCCGTGGGTCCGGCAATATTAAGTTTTGTATTGTCGAGTACATTCCTGTCCTGAATGACGGGCGCCACAAAGCCGGGCAAGTTGTCGACTTCAATAGGCTGCACGGATAAGAAATCAATTTGTCCCGGACAGCATTCGAGCCTGGGTTTGAGAAGCTGGTACTGCGCCCGTCCCCAAATGCCCTGAATACTGGCGTCCGGGAAGCCGACCGAAGCGACCTGGGCCTTCGGGTCGTTGTAAATTACCGGCAGGTTGAAAAACCAGGGTTGACGGCCGCTGTTAGGTATGTTGAGGGCCCTAAATTCCCCCATACGATTATCTACAGTCAGTTTGGGAACGAACTCTCCATTCTCGATCCATGCCAACCGATTGGGTATGGTCCCATCGTAAAGGGACCTTACATCGGCGGGCGAGTATGGCGGTAATGAGAACCAAGGGGAAAGACCGTCGGTAGGGGGTATGATATTGGGCGGATTACTCACAATCTCGCCGTTTTCATAATTCGCCTTGAGCGTGGTAGCGCCAAGGAAATCGGAGTTTTCGTTTTCAAAAAGAACGGCGTTCAACGCAACATACCAGCGTTCGCTATCCTCATAGGTCGGCCGTTGTTCAAATTCCGTACTTTCATTCAGTGCGGCAACCCGGATCCCAATTCGATTTGGCACAATCGCAAAATTGTAATCAAGCGTTTCTCGATGCGAGCCCCGCTCCCCAACACGAACACCAATTTCTCCAAAACTTTCGGCGGTCAAAGCCTGCTTGACCGCGTTGTCAATAATGCCACCCACTTCTCCGATGCCAAAAAGCAGTGAATTCGGACCCCGGCTGATGGTTACCCGGCTGGTATTGTAACTGTCAAAGGGTATGTCGGTTAGAAAATAACCCCGTGTGATAGAGGCCTTGGCCAGGCCGCGCACCCGCTGGCCCTCGCTCTGAGGCTGAGTGCGTTGGTTCTCGGTACTGTATACCTGAGCGCCTTGGACTCCCCCCGCAAAATTCCCTTGGACGCCGGTAACTTCCATGCTTGCTGTGTAAGCAAGAATTGAGGCGGCATCCGTAGCGCCAAGGTCGTCGAATAATTCTTCCGTAACCACAGATATAGGCGCTCCAACATTCCGCAGAGGGGTATTAAGCCTGGAGCCAGCCAAGGTAGTGGTCGCCTGGTACCCTATCTCACTACCTTCTTCCACCGTAAATGGACTCAATTCATAGATCGTTTCTTCATCGGCTTCTTGGGCCGCCATTTGAGAAACTCCTGCTGCTGCAAGCAGGAGGAAACCTGATAACAAGCAAATTGCTTTGGAGTAAGGGTTAGCAGTCATATTTTTTGAGTTAGTTTTAGTGTTGAAATCCTAGGTGGAGTTTAGATGGGAACAGCAGCAGGGGTCAAACGTAAAATATAGAATTACTCCTCCTATGAAACTTCACTGTTTATGGGGGTCAATTGATAGCCAAGGGCCTCGGCTTGTTTTTTAAAACAGACAAATGGGGACGGACCTTGTTGTTTAGCGTTGACGCATGGAGGAAGGAATTGTTTGCTCCCACAGTGCCCCGTTCAGCAAGAGTACAGTATGAGGGAGCCCGCTATCACATCATCAACCGGGGTAATTACCGCAAAGATTTGTTTCGGACACACAAAACCGATCGGGCATTTACCGAGGTGATGCTGGAGGCCTGCGAACGCTATCAGTGGTCCTTGCATGCTTACGTTCTGATGAGCAATCACTATCACCTCTGCGTTGAGACGCCCCAAGCCAACCTCAGTGATGGAATGCATTGGCTGCAATCTACTTTCGCCAATAAGTTTAGCCGCTTTAGCGGTGAGCGGGGCCACGTGTTCCAAGGACGCTACCAATCGCTTATCATCGAAGGCGATTATGGAATACTGAACGTGGTGGACTACATCCATCTCAATCCTGTCCGCGCGGGTGTCGTAACTGTCGACCGGCTTAAAGCCTATACAAACAGTTCATTCCCCAAATATTTCACCAAATACCGCCATCCCAATCTGAGGTGCGAAGATTTTCTGCATGAGGCGGGAGGGCTCAGTCCGTCTCCCGGAAGGATGCGGTCCTACCACAAGCGCTTGAAGCTCATCATGGAGGAAAGACCGCAGGATAGAGAAAAGCTTTTTAAAGACCTCAGTCGCGGTTGGTATATCGGGACCAAACAGGGTAAAGACCAATTAAGGGCAAAAGTGGAGCAAGGAATAGTCAAGGCAAGTGTGGAGGCCAAACGCGAGTTGGAACACATCCGTATCGAAAAGCTCATTAAGCTTTGCCTAAAGCAGTTACACAAGAACCAGAAAGACATCGAAGAAGCAAAGAAGTCGGCTCAGTGGAAAATTGCCATAGCCAGTCATATGAAGGCCAATACTGGGATCAAGAATCCTCAGCTGTGCACCTATCTCAACCTAGTGTGGTGTCCCAGAAATTCCTTCTAACAATACCGCAGCGATTTTTTCTGCCTTATCAAGGCGGCGTAGGTCGCTTGGGCCTGAAGGCCCTGGCGACCTGCGCTAACGCCGATCGGCGGAAAAAGCGCGCGGCCCGTAGGGCGAGGTGGCATGAACACCCTGGCGGCGTTCGCTTTACGCACAAGGGCCTTCAGGCCCGTGCTACGAAAAGCAGCCTTGCCAGGCCATTTATGGCACGCTCGTATTGTTGAAGTTATTTCTGGGACACCACACTACATCCAGCCACCATGAGTAAGCTGGTTGGAATCTACAATCAGACCGAGAAGAATCGGCGCCCATACAGCAAGCAACTCAAAACGCTAAACAACTAGGTCCGTCCCCATTTTGCCTCCCGTGGGGGATTTCTTTGTCCAGAACCCATTTCCGATCCCACCGCAATGCAGGGGCATTGACATCCGGCCATGGATTGACTTGTAATCTTTCTTTTTTAGTGCGAGACCACAGGACGAGAACATGGATTTACCCGAACTCGAAAGACGCCTCGGACCCTTCGTCAAGTCAAAATACAATGACGAAGACGCTACCGCCACAGACGTCTACAACATGCCCGGCCACGCGGGCTTTTCCTACGGCTTCACCGCGAATTCCGCCGGCACGTCCGAATCCTGGTACCTCCGCCTCCCGCCGCCGAATGTCAACTGGAAGGGCACCGCCGATGTCCTCCGCCAAGTAACCGCCCTCCACGCCCTCAAAGGCACGGGCGTCCCCCACTGCGACGTCCGGTGGTCAGGAGATGACCTTGAGTGGTTCGAGCGGCCGTATTTCGTGGTCCCCAAACTCGACGGCGATATCTTCCGGCAGGAAAAAGGTGGCTGGGGCCGCGACCTCCTCAAGGAAACCCGCTGGTCCATGGCCCGCCAAGCAATGACGGCCCTCGCGGGTGTCCACAAAGTCGACTGGAAGTCCACATGCGCTTACCTCGGAGCCCCTGTCTCGTTCGACGAAGACGTCAGCCGCTGGGACAAATTTGTCAGCCGCGCCGCCGAACCAAAGATGATGGTTCACCAGCCCGCTCTACGGGAAAGGCTTCTCGGCGCCATCCCCGAAGATGCCCCCGTCGGCCTCTTCCACGGCGACTTCCAATGGTCAAACGTCTTCTTCAGCTACCAGGGCGACTTGCTCGCGATCATCGACTGGGAACTCACTGGCATCGGTGCCACACTCAACGACGTCGGCTGGATGGCTACCTTCAACGACCCTGACGCGTGGAGCCACGAGCACCCCGTCAGCGACCTTATGCCGGGCGCCGACGAACTCGTCGACATGTACGCTGAGGCCTACGGCCAGCCACTCCCCAACTTAAACTGGTTCCGGGCCCTCGCCGCCTACAAATTCGCCATCATTACCGGCTTCAATCTCTACCTCCACCGCACCGGAAAACGTCCCGACCCGACCTGGGAGAACACTGGCCCGTCCGCCAAAACCCTCATGGAGCGAGCCCTCGAGTTGCTCGGCTAACCGATAGATCAGAACATCGGCCAAAAAAACATCAACAGTGGAATGGCAACAACCACGATCATCTCACCCCCGAATCAAATCGGAACTATTGAATTCCCTATCATCAACATTAATGCGATTACTCGGTGCTGTCGCGCCAAGTACATTGCTTGGAATCACAGATGGCGCCAAACACGCAGCGCCAAATAGGGACCCACTGGTCTTTAAAAAGTCACGGCGTGAGGCGATTAATTTCTTTTTCATTGCGTACTATAATCCTTGTAAAAGATGGCTGGCGATTATGAATCATGTTTTTAGTTATTAAAGTGTGTTATTTAATGTGTAATACGCCTCGTTTGTGGCAAGTGAGTCGCCGTCGGCGCTTTTGATGTTATTGAGCTTGATGTAGTATACTTCTTTGGTCACAAGCGTATCGAGTTTAATGCGCACTGTTTTACGGTTTAGCGCAGTCACTGATTTTATCTCAGGTGTTGTTTTATCTTCCTTGGGTGAACCATATTTAGGCCCGTAATAATAGTGCCAGTGGTTTATGGTCAAGTCTTTGGTCGAAAGCATATCGGTTTTTGCCACTGGTTTGGTAAAATGGACATCAAAGCCATCGTGTGTTAAGGTCACTTTCTCAATCGCAAATGGGATGGTGTTGCCATCATACACAATACGTTGAACGCCAAAAGGCTTGTCGCCCACTGAAGACCACCCTCTGGAGGTTTGGCCTACCCACATCGAGCCATCAGGGGCAAAGTCAAGGCGAATGGCGCCACATTGCAAATGGTCAATAAAGTTAATCACGCACCCTTGATATGCACCTTGTACTTTTTCCAGTACCATTCTAAAAATATTAGAACGCGTTTGATCGCCACAAAAGATTTGGCCAGTAAAGGGGCCAAACTTACCTTCGGTATAATCAAAGATCGGGTTACCGGGTGAATTGGCAATTTCTCCGTGAGGGATCCACACTGCAGGGCGTGTGCGCATTTTTTCAAACGTTTCTATCGAAGTACTGTTTACCTTTTCTATAGAACCAAAATCAGCGCGCTGTCTTAAAGAAACGGGCTGGCCATAGAAGTGACCTTTTTGAATATGATAGAGTGAACTCGTTGGGTTCCAATCACCTTGGTTATCAGTAAAAAACAAATCGTCTGTTTTAGAATTAATGCCGATGCCTGCAGGTGAACGTAATCCCCAAGCAAAGGTAGACGTCTGACCGCTTGGTGTCATGGTAATGGTTGTGCCGCGATCTAATGCCGCAGCACCCATGGTCGATTTATAGGCATGGTCACCTGCGCCATGAGATAGATTGAGCGTGGCATATAAATGACCCTTACTATCAAACACGGGTCCAAAGGTAAATTCATGGTAGTTACCCGAAAATCCAAAGTCGTCGCAAATATTAATATACTGGTCGCAAACACCATCTTTGTTTGTATCAACAAGATGAGTAATCTCTGGCTTTTGTGCAGCGAGTAATCTGCCTTTGGTGTCAATGCGTAAATCGGCAATTTCGTGTAAACCGCTAGCAAATAAAGTCCAGCTGTTATTATGATAACTGTATACATCGCCAAAACGGGTACCACAGTACACTGTGCCATCTTTATCTACGGCAATACCAGCAACGCCAAAATGAACATTGTCTGGAATCTTAATGGTTTCTACATGATAACCAGCTGGTATTGTATTAGGTTGCTTGGCTTGGCAAACGTTAGATACATTTACAATCGCAATCGTCAAGGTTAACAGTAAAGTATGTTTTAAATATTGGTTTAAGGTGTGTTGTTGTATATGCATCTTAAATTATTTCCCTTCAATCACAACGGTAAAACGTTTTGCATATTTACCTTGTATAGTCAATGTGTTATTGGTGATTCGGCCTTTAGTGCATTTCACTTTAATTTGTTTATCTTTAAAAGCGATTGTTACATTCTCTTTGGGTGCATTACTGAGCACGTATTTCATCGAAACCTTTTTGCCCATGGTGATGATGGTTTGTTTCACATCAATGTCATTGATACGGTAATTAAATGTCGGTACCGTGGGCGCCATGTCATGATGATGGCCACCGTGATGACTATGATCATGATGTTGCATTGTGGGCATGGTATAACCGAGCCATTCAATCTGTTGGTCGCCGGTGCCAATTGCTAATGTCGATGGCGAACCGATATTAATTAATTGGCCAACGATTTCACTGTTTTTACCACCACGGCCTGTGCCATAGCCGCGCGTTGGGCCGGTATTTAAAAATTCACCAATCCATGCGTACGCTATTTGGCACGTCGCCGCGTCAAAGCAAAAATGGGTTTGACTTGGTAAACCAACAGCCATACTGCGCGGTGAGCAATTGGGTAAATTACCACGCACCACTTGGGGCATATGGGTAATGTTAATATTGTAGTCAATCGTAGGGTAAAACTCAGACTTGGCATCTGCTTGGGTAATTGAGAGGTTTTGTTTGTTTTCATTAAACATGTTGCAGGTTAATGCAGAGCCACCACCGGCTTGGAAGTATTCAATCTTGATGGTATGAATGCCGGGGGTGAGTGCAATGGTACCTCGTTTTTTTGTTGGCGAGTGCAACCCGTCATCTTCAATGACCAATGTGTCATTGACATATAATTTAACGCCATCATCGCCAGAGAGGTAAAAGATAGAAGTGCCACCATCTTGAAGGTGCAACTTACTTTCAAATTGAAACCCATAATTTTCTTTACGTTTAGCATAGGTCAGTGAGACAATATTGTCTTTAAGTGCCCCTTGACTCACTGGGGTTAATGCAGCGAAGTTTGGTAACTTTGACCAAGTGCCTTCGTAATATTTGTATGTGCCATCAGTCAGCTTCATTTTCGCATCACCTACTTGCATCACGCCACGCATAAGCATCGCATGGCCTGGAATGGTACACACATATGGATAGTTGCCAGTAATGGTAGGGGCCTTAAAGGTAATGGTGTCTGACTGGTGTGGGTTTACTAAATCGGTGGCATGCAAAACAAGTTTCGAATCTGGGATCAGTTTCTTGTCAAACATCTTTGCACCCATGAGTAATGTTTCTTGGGCAACTGTTTTCCAAGTCTCTTCACCTTGATCGCAGATGATCAAGTTGTGCTGCATTTCATCAATATTCTTTAGTGTCAGATTCACGGTATCGCCAGGGTTCACTTTAAAGTGGGTGATGTCATATATCATCTTGGCAGGCACTGTGGTAATGGTGATATTTACTATTTTTCCAAATGTCATTGGTAAGGGAAAAAGTAAGAGCAAGCATGTAACGTAAAGAAAATATTTAACAGGTGTGCGCATTGAATGAGCGAGGTCCTTTTGCCTTTGACTATTGATTTACCTAATGTTAATACCCTTGTAAATATTACCTAGATATTTGTAGTTTTTAGACGCCAAATACCGAATATTTGCAACCAGATTACGAATGAGGCTGCTGCGATGCGCTTTGAAAATCAGTGAAAAGTGCCGATCAATGCTCTTCTATGTGACATTGCGGCATCAGTGCCGATAACCGTTTGAGTCCGTCGTCCGTCATTTGTGTTCGGGCAACATGCAACTCACGAAGCGATCGGAAACGAGCGAGAACGGTGATCGAGCGATCGGTGACGCGAGTGTCGTTTAACCACAATTGCCGAAGCTCGGGGAAACGGATCAACTGGGCGATTCCAGCGTCGGTCACCTTGGTCCCACCGAGATGCAGCCCGCGCAAATCCACAAGTCGGTGAAGGTACTTGAGCCCGTCATCGGTGACATCGTTGTCCCGAAATCCAAGGTACAGCATTTGTGTCATGTTGCTCAGGTGACTTAGTCCGTGGTCGGTAACCCGAGTTTCACCAATCGGCAGGCGCTGAAGATTCCTTAATCGACTAAGTTCCCGAAGCCCGTCGTTACCGATGTCGGATCGGTAAAGATTCAGCCATTCGAGTTTCTGCAGTCTGCGAAGATGAATCAGCCCGTCATCACGAATGCCCGTTCCTTCGAGCGACAGATCCGTCATCTTTATAAAGTCGGACATCAACTCAAGATCTCCATCGGTGATCTTCGTCCGATTGGCGTTTACCTCGACAACATCACCTTGCTCGGTGAACACGGTTGCCCCCAGCAAGCGAAGTTGCGCGACCGCATCCAGGGAGTCTTCCTCCTGCGCGGGTGCAACTCTCGAAAACGCAAAACAAGCAACAAGAAGACCATATAAATAGCAGGTTCGCACGGAAGTACCTTGTCAATCAGTCGGATCTCTGCCGATCACTATCTCGGCGGCATTCTGGCTCCGCCGTCAAGCCGGATGGTTTCGCCATTCATGTAGCTGTTCGTAACCAGTTCCATCGCCATGGTTGCAAACTCACAGTCGGTACCAAAGCGTTTCGGAAAGAGCAGACACTGGGACGCCAGGTTGGCTTTAAATTGCTCGGCGGCCTCGCCGCTTCCGTAGATTGGAGTCTCAATGAGGCCCGGCGCGATCGTGTTGACACGGACTCCGATCACGGCGAGGTCCCGAGCCATCGGTAGAGTCATGCCGACGACCCCACTTTTGGATGCGGAATAAGCAATCTGGCCAATCTGGCCATCAAAGGCCGCAATTGAGGCTGTGTTGAGGATCACGCCGCGCTGGCCATCTTCCAAAGGTTCGGATTTTGACATCGCAACCGCAGCGAGTCGTGAGCAATTGAACGTGCCAATCAGGTTGACGCGAATGATTCGTTCAAATTCCTGCATTGGAAATGGATTGCCCTCGCGGTCAACCGTGCGCCTTGAGTAACCGATCCCAGCACAGTTGACCAGGACCCGGAGCGGGCCCAACGCCGCCGCGGCATCGACGACTGCTTGGACCTGTTGCTCGTCGACGACGTCTGCCTTTCTGAATGTGCCACCGATCTCATCCGCGACATACTGCCCGTGGTCTTGATTCAGATCGACAGTGAACACCCGACATCCCGCTTTCGCAAGCAACCGGGCAGTGGCGGCCCCCAGCCCCGATGCACCGCCGGTCACAATGGCCGATGATCCGCTGATTTCAAGCATGCTTAAATCCTCTCGATAATCGTTGCGTTGGCCAGCCCACCGCCTTCGCACATCGTTTGTAAGCCGTAGCGACTCCCGCTGCGTTCCAACTCGTTCAGCAACGTAGCCATTAATCTCGTGCCAGAACACCCGAGTGGATGCCCGATCGCGATCGCACCTCCGTTGACGTTAACGCGATCCATCGCCGCACCGATTTCCTTCTGCCAGACCAGTACCACAGAAGCAAACGCTTCGTTCACCTCAAACCGATCGATTTGTTCCCAGGACATGTTTGCCCTTTCGAGTACCTTTCTTGTCGCCGGAATGGGCCCGGTTAACATCGTTACGGGACTGGCGCCGGCAATCGCAAATGCATGAAACCTAGCCCGCGGTTTCAACCCAAGTTCGCTGGCCTTCTGTTCGCTCATGATCAAGGTTGCCGATGCACCGTCAGAGATCTGAGACGCGTTGCCGGCTGTAATCCGGCCATCCTCCCTGAATGCTGGCTTCAACGTCGCAAGTTTTTCAGGAGTTGTTTCGGAACGAATGCCTTCGTCTCGCATCATCAATCCATCGCCCAACGTGTTGCTGACGGGAACGGGCACGATTTCATTGTTGAACAACCCCTGTTCGGTTGCAGCCGCGGCGCGCTGCTGCGAGCGGGCCGCGTACTCGTCGAGATCCTCACGTGTCAGCCCCCACTGGTCGGCAATGATCTCCGCGCAGACACCTTGCCCGGGCAATCCCGTTTCGGCATACCTCTCTTGTACCGAATCAGGGGATGGCGACCCCATTTCTTCGACGGTCGAGGACCCCATCGGCACCCGCGTCATGGATTCAACACCTGCAGCAACCACCACGTCATACGCCCCCGCGATCACCCCTTGGGCCCCGAAATGCAGTGATTGTTGTGAGCTACCGCACTGGCGGTCCACGGTAGTCGCCGGTATCGATTCGGGCCAGCCGGCCGCCAGCACAGCGCTGCGTCCAATATTCCCCGCCTGCTGACCCACCTGCGTCACGCAGCCCATGATGACATCATCAATGATGGCTGGATCAATGTCACTGCGGGCTTCAATCGCCTTGAACACATGGGCCGCAAGATCAGCGGGATGCCAGTCTTTGAGCATCCCGTTACGGCGACCGCAGGGAGTACGAACGGCGTCAACAATCACAGCATTGCGCATAGCTTGAATTCCCTATCATATGAATTCCCTATCATCAACAATTGATTTCCCTATCATCACCTACCCCCGAATCAAATCGGAAAAATTGAATTCCCTATCAACAACCTCGTCGAGGACGGCGTCCAGGTTCACGACCTCCACGCCACCATGCTGCATCTCCTGGGTATCGATCATGAGCGCCTGACCTACAAGCATCAGGGGCGGCGGTATCGCTTGACGGACGTGCATGGCGAAGTGGTGCAGTCGATTTACTGATAGGAATTTGCTTGGGTGATGTCGCCTGAAGCTCGGTAGGGTGATGTCACTGCGTTCGGCGGAGCAAGCGTGGCAGGATTGAATTTCGCGATGCTTATCGAGCTGTTCGCGGATCGTAGTGGCTCCACGTGTATCGGGCTCGATTGCTTCCACCCCGGATGGAGGCGGGGGTATTTCCAACCCCAGTAGGCGCTCGAGCGATTTAGGCAAGGATCTCCTGGACGACCCTTGCCTCTTCCTCTACACCGGTCAGTTTTTGGTCGAGACCCTGATGCCGGAAGGTGAGTTGGTTGTGGTCGATTCCCAGTTGATGGAGAATAGTTGCGTTCAGGTCTCGGATGTGAACCGGATCCCGCACAATGTTGTAGGCAAAATCGTCGGTTTCGCCATATTCATAACCGGCTTTCATGCCTCCACCGGCAAGCCACATCGTAAAACAGCGACCGTGGTGATCCCGGCCATGGTTGTCCCTGGTCAACTCGCCATCCGAATAAATCGTGCGTCCAAATTCGCCTCCCCAAATCACGAGCGTGTCATCAAGCAGACCGCGCTGTTTTAGATCCATGATCAATCCGGCAGAGGCCTGGTCGATCTCCAGGCATTTCTGCCTTAGATTTTTGGGAAGGCCTTCGTGGTGGTCCCATCCTCGGTGAAATAACTGAATGAAACGTACACCGCTTTCGGCCAGTTTTCGGGCTCGCAGACAATTCGCTGCGAAAGTTCCAGGCGTCCGTGCTGCTTCTCCATAAAGTTTGAAGGTGGACTCCGGCTCATTGTTGATGTCGAGTATTTCAGGTGCGGCAGTCTGCATGCGGAAGGCCAATTCGTACTGGGCTATGCGAGCACTGGTTTCCGGGTCACCCGAAGTTTCAAAATGCATTTTATTTAACTTGGCCAAACCATCTAAAAGGCTACGGCGATCGCGCTGAGTGACCCCTTCAGGATTGGATAGGTAAAGAATAGGATCACCGGTTGACCGAAGATTCACGCCCTGATGCTCCGAGGGTAGAAAACCGCTTCCCCAAAGCCTTGCGTTTAAGCTATTAACATCTCCTGATTCCGTCGAAATCATAACGACGAAGGAGGGCATATCTTCGTTTTCGCTTCCAAGGCCGTAACTCAGCCAAGACCCCACGCTTGGTTTACCGGGTCGCTCCGAGCCGGTGAGGATCATGTTCTTGGCCGGGTCATGGTTGATCGCTTCGGTGTGCAAAGATTTGACGATCGTTATCTCGTCGATGATCGAGGCCGTATATGGAAGGAGTTCTGTTACCCAGGCCCCGTTCTGACCGTGCCGATTGAATTGGAACATGGGAGCGACACAGGGAAGACTACGTTGGCCGCTGGTCAATCCGGTGATACGCTGACCCCGTCGAACCGAATCCGGGAGTTCCATTCCGTGAATATCCCGCATGGCAGGTTTGAAATCAAAAGTGTCCATGTGAGACGGACCTCCCCCCATGAAGAGATAAATCACCCGCTTTGCCCGAGGTCGGAACATCGGGCCTTGATTTCGTTTAATGCGTTGAAGAGAACCGAGCAGCGGCGGATTTAGAAGCGTAGAAAATGCAGTGGCTCCCAGTCCCAGTGTAGTCCGGGTTAGAAAACAGCGTCGATTCATTCGGTCGCACTGGGTCATGTGATTATCGCTGTTCATGAGAATTCAATACGAGCATTAACCACGCGTTAGGGTTTCGTCGAGATTCAATAGGAGGCTGGCAATTGCCATCCAGGCAGCGTGCTCGACGGTGTCCAGTCCCGCTGGGTTTTCTGATTCGCCTTGAGAGAGGAACGACTGGGCTCGTTTCGGTTGACTCCTAAAGGAGTTTAATTGCTTGGTGTATACCTCCTGGCAAATCTTGATTTCCTCTGGCAATGCATCTCTTGAAATGCATAATTGAAATCCTAAATTCACCCTGCTCTTGAAGGATTTTCCTCCTTCCAGAATAAGTCTGGCAGCCAGGTGTCGAGACGCTTCTACAAAGGTCAACTCGTTGAGCAAAACCAGAGCTTGTAATGGAGTGTTCGAATTTTGGCGAATGACCAGACACTTTTCGCGGACCGTTGCATCCAGGGCTAGGAAGGCGGGATTTGGGGCCGCTCGCTTCCAGTAAACGTACATTCCCCTTCGGTACAGCTTATCTACGCTATCTTGCTCGTAGTGTAAATTTGCGCCATCGGAAACTTCCACCCACAAGCCTTTAGGTTGGTAAGGCTTGATGCTCGCTCCACCGATTTTTTTGTTTAACAGACGTCCGGTCGCAAGGGCCAGGTCACGGATGAATTCGGCCTGCAGGCGAAAGCGGGGTCCTCTGGCTAACCAGCGATTTTCCGGATCAGCAGTTTTGAGTTCTTCGGGGAGTGCGGAGGACTGTCGGTAGGTCGCTGACATCACGATCGTCTTGATCATACCTTTTACGTTCCAACCGCTTTCAATGAAAGTGGTTGCCAGCCAGTCGAGCAGCTCAGGGTGGGATGGATTCGACCCCTGATTTCCAAAATCCATTTCCGAGTCTACCAGGCCGCGCCCAAACAACAGCGCCCAATAGCGATTCACGGCGACGCGTGCCGTGAGTGGATTTCGTTCGTCGGTCATCCACTCGGCCAAGCCGAGCCGATTGCGAGGGGCATCCCGATCCAAAGCATTTAGAAATTCAGGCGTGCCCGGTTCAATTTCTTGAGATTCATCCGGCGAATCATAGAGGCCGCGCTTCAAAATAAAAGTGGGTCGACGGTCCATGCGCTCCTGCATTATCATAGAGGAGATGCCGGTCGTTATGATTTTCAGTTGCTCGCTCCGGAGTTCGGCAATGCTTTTGCGCAGGGCATTGGATTCTGGCCAGACCCGATCCCGGTAAAACTCTTTTAACCTATTCAGATCGGAATCGGTATAAGTATTCTTGGTAAGTAATTCATGGATACGCTGCGATAGTAACGGTTGATCAAATCCGAATGTGAGGTTGAAACTTCCGTCATCCTTAGACCCGATCTTGACAAGCAGGTGGTTTGTGCCCGTCGATAGCGCGAGGCAAACATCGTGTACCGTTTCCTGTTCTCCTTTTTTTTCGAAGACTTTTTGGCTGTTCAGCCATACTTTTGCCCCATCTAGACCAGATAAGCTCAGAGTGAGAGCTGTAGGCATTTCGACGTCAAGCTCCCGGTAATAATAGGCTGATGAAGCCTTATGCATAAGCAATCGCTTAGGTTCGCCATCCCGCCAATCGGAGAGGGGCTTCCACTTGTAGGAGGCGTAGCGTAATTCGAAATCGGGTTCCTCACCGGAAATAGGTATTTGCTCGTTGTTAAACACGTCATTCATGGTGCCACCGGAAAAGTTTCCGATGCGCTGCCAGCGGCTCGCGACCGGCAATACTGGGAGTTTCGCTATGATCTGATTCAACCAGAGATCGAACTCGTCTTCACCCAGCGTCAATTGAGATAGTTTTTCCTGGTGCTGAGAAATTTGGGTCTCCAATTCATCTACTTTCGCTTTCGATTCATCTGTTTCGATCGGGATAAATGGCGCCTGGTTTGCCTTGCGAGTTTGGACACCTGGATCCGTGCTATTATTAAAGAACGCAAATAGACCGTAGTATTCTTTCTGGGAAATCGGATCATACTTGTGGTCGTGGCACTGGGCGCATTCCACGCTGAGGGCCTGAAAGGCGTTGAAAGTCGTTTTCAAACGGTCGACCGTGTACTGCACACGGAGTTCTTCCGGGATCGCGCCGCCCTCGTCCGACGTCACATTATTCCGATTGAAACCTGTAGCGAGGAGTTGCTCGTCAGAGGGGTTGGGCAGCAAGTCGCCGGCCAGCTGATCCCTCAGAAACTCATCGAAAGGCATGTTTTGGTTGTAGGCGCGAATCACCCAATCCCTCCATGGCCACATCTGGCGTACACCGTCGGCGTTCAGTCCGCTGGTGTCGGCGTACCTGGCAACATCCATCCACGCGAGGGCCATTCGCTCTCCGTAGTGTTTCGAAGCCAGGAGTCGATCAACCAGCAACCCATACGCATTTGGCCTCGTATCGTCGACGAACGCTTTCACGTCGGATGGCTCCGGAGGGAGGCCTGTTAGATCAAAAGAGAGACGGCGGATCAGAGTCTCTCTGGATGCCCGGGGTGAGGGATGTAGTCCGCGGGCGTCCAATTGGCGCCTGACGAATCGATCAATCGAATGAAAGGACCGATCTTCGGACGATTGCTTTGGAATCTCCGGTTTGCGAGGAGCGACAAACGCCCAGTGCGTCTCATCAGAAGTGGAGCCAGTCGTCGTTTTGGCGGAACCGTAGCCAGCTGTGCCAACGAGCAAAGTTATGCACCAGCAAGAAGTAACTCGGCCGATCGTGGTTGTCATGGAAGTAAGAGGCATAGCATCAACAAACACTCGACTTAGTGGTCTCCTTTCCTGATTCGTGATGCCACCAGGGTGGAGGTTTTCCTAACCCGCTTAAGAGCTACGACAGGAAGCCCATGGATACCCCGTGGTCTTGCCACGGGGAGGGGCTTGCTGAGCGTTGAGATTTCATTAACGGATAACCATTTTAAGTGATTCGCATAGAGCATAGTTGAATTGTTGGTGTTATCTCGGTCAGTTGCAAATATGGTTTTAGGTTTTGTTTCCTTAATTTTATACGCATTACCGGGCTGGACTTAATTGACGTTCATGGTAGTCTTTCGACCAAAGCTCAATTTTCCGCATGTATTCTTTCCAAAAAATTCTCGGGGTTTTTCCCGTTTTTTCCTACGCTGATTTCTGGAGTCGCCATGGGATAGTTTTAATTTGCCTTCTCTTCATTCGAAGTGTTGGGGCAGAGTCTCTTCCAAAATCAGCGCTTAGTTTTCTCGATAACTATTGTTTGAGCTGTCACGATTCGGTTGAGCAGAAAGGGGATTTCGATATGGAGAGCCTTGGATTTGACTTGGCCGATCCGGACGTCTTTTCGACCTGGATAAAAATACACGATCGAGCCGATCATGGAGAGATGCCACCCAAGAAAAAAGAGCGGCCGCATCCGCGGGACTTGGAAAGATTCTTGAAATCGATCGGCGGCCCGATGGTTAAGGAGGACCAACGGCGTTACAAAACTACCGGACGTTCGACGGTTAGAAGGCTGAATCGCTACGAGTTTGAGAATTCGCTACGAGACGCCTTGAATGCACCCTGGTTACAAGTTGCCGACCAACTCCCCGAAGATGGTATCGCCCATTTTTATAATAAGATTGGCAGCCATCTGGATGTTTCTCCGGGGCAAATGGCCCGGTATTTTGAAACCGCGGAATATGCGGTTCGTGTCGCCATGAACGCCGCAGCTTATCCCAGTGAGACCAAAAAATTCTATGCCCGGGATGAACCACGAATGCAGCATTACCTGTTTTTTCTAGCAAAGAGGTCAGGCATTCGCGCCTTTGTTCCTCTTTCGGGACTCACAGCCCAGCCGGATGTGATCCGGGGAATTGAACCTGTCACGGTGGGGGATGCGGATCCCGAATTGAGGGAGCAGGAAGCTGTTGGCATTTTTACCAGAGCCCAATCCAGTGAATCCCGGTACGCTTTTAACAACATGGATTTGCCTATCGATGGCCGGTACAAACTTCGCATCAAATCATACTCCTTCAGGGCAGGTCTCAATGGTGCCAACATCAATGATGATCACGGCTTGACCGGAGGAGACAGGCGTTGGTGGCGACCGAATCGGAATGTAGCCTACCGTGGCATTCGAAGCGAACCCGTTACTTTGTACAGTTTGGACCAAAGCGGGAACACCCGTTGGTTGGCTACTTATGATGCGCTGCCCGAACCCACAGTCGTTGAATGCGTGGTGGACTTGAAGAAAGGGGAGGATATACGACCGAGTGCATCCCGGCTCATGAACCCTATGTCTGGCTGGATAGTGAATCCCAATGCAACTCCGGATGGCATTCCGGGATTTGCCCTCAACTGGTTGGAAGTGGAAGGTCCCCTGGTGGATTCGTGGCCACCGCCCAGTTACAACGCTTTATTTGGCGACATGCCGTTCGAAATAGAGGAGGGATCGGAAGTGAAAGTCATCTCTGAGAATTCGGAGGCAGATGCCCATCGCTTGCTCCTTGATTTCATGAAAAGGGTTTACCGCCGAAGCTCTGTTTCGAAAAAGGAGGTCGAACCGTTCTTCAGTCTGTTTAAAAAAGGTCTTGGTTTCAGGTATGATTTTACCGAAGCCATGGTGGGCGCCTTTGCCTCCATTCTTTGCTCGTCTGATTTTCTTTTCTTGGAATCCTTGTCCGGAAAATTGAGCGACCCGGCACTCGCGGCACGCTTGTCCTACTTTTTATGGAATGGTCCACCCGACGATGATTTGCGAAATCAGAAATACCTGAGTCGGAATTCAAACCTGCGAAAACAAACCGAACGCATGCTCAACGACCCTCGATCGGAGCGTTTCCTGAATGCGTTTCTCGACTACTGGCTCGATCTTCGGGAAATTGATTTAACCACGCCGGACGCGGATTTGTATGGCGATTATTTTATGGAGGATTTGTTAACGGAATCGTCGGTTCGGGAAACGCGATTATTCTTTCGCGAGTTGGTGGATCAGGATCTTCCGGCAATCAACCTGATTGATTCGGATTTTACTTATTTGAATGAGCGCCTGGCCAGGCACTACGATCTTCCGGCATTTGAGAGTATAGAGCTTCGCCAAGTTGAATTACCAGACGACTCGGTCCGTGGCGGCCTGTTAACTCAGGCCAGTATCTTACGTATTACGGCCAACGGTACTACTACCTCCCCCGTTGTGCGCGGCGCCTGGGTATCGGAGCGACTTCTGGGTGTGGAAATACCCCCGCCGCCATCAGGCATTGATAGCGTAGAACCCGACACACGTGGAGCCACCACCATCCGGGAACAGCTCAATAAGCATCGCGATATTCAATCCTGCAACGCCTGCCATGCCAAATTCGATCCGGTAGGTTTTGCCTTGGAGAGTTTCGACGTAGGTGGTGGGTGGCAGAGCCATTACCGGGCGGTTAATGATGAGACTGATCCGGTTATTGGTTTTAAAAATTCTGGGAACCCTTTGGCATTCCATTATGCCAAACCCGTAGATTGCAGCGGCCAGCTTATGGATGGTCGTGAGTTTTCAGATGTTAACGACCTGAAACGGCTGCTCACGGCCGACGAAAGGGCCATTGCGCGCAATCTAGTGAATCAATTTATTGTCTATTCTACGGGAGCCCCGGTAAGTTACGGGGACCGCCCAGAGGTTGAAAAAATTCTGCATCGTTGTGAAAAATCACGATTTGGCGTGCGTTCTTTGCTTCACGCGGTTATACAAAGCGAGTTGTTTAAAATCAAATAGCCTGCCGGATTTCCCGATCTGGCCCCGAAAATCATGAAACCATACCCGTTCACAAAACGTATCAATCGGCGGCAAATGTTGAAGGGCGTCGGAGTCGCGATGGCCTTGCCTTGGTTGGAATCCATGACACCGAGCGTTTCCAAAAAGCTTTGGGCAAGCTCGGATCCTGCCAAACCGCCCAAGCGGATGTTGGCTGTTTGTAATAACCTGGGCGTTTTGCCGAAGCATTTCTTCCCGACAGAATCTGGAGCCGAATATAAATTGTCGCCCTATCTGGAGGAAATCGCAGCGTATCGCTCAGACTTTACTATATTCAGTGGAGTTTCGCATCCGCATGTAGATGGGGGTCATTCCTCGGACAATTCTTTTCTGACCGCTGCGCCCGATCCGAGTGGGAGTGGTTTCAGAAATACGCTTTCTCTCGATCAGTTTATCGCTGAAAAGATCGGTCACCATACTCGTTTCCCATCGCTTACCCTGGGTGTGAATGTGAAAGAAGGTCGTCGCAGTCTGTCCTGGACGAGATCCGGCGCCTTAATTCCTTGTGAGGATAAAGCGTCCGAAGTTTACAAGAAGTTGTTTCTGCAGGGTTCGGAGGAAGAGATTGAGCGGCAGATGGTAAAATTGAGATTTGGTGAAAGTATTATGGATACGATCGCCGACCAGTCTCGTGCACTGCATCTACGACTTGGTAAAACGGACCGCGAACGGATGGATCAATACACAACGGCGGTGCGGGAAGTGGAGCAACGCATGGCCAAATCCCGCGAGTGGGAACATATTCCCAAGCCAAAGCCCTCGGTAACGATGCCTGACGATCCGGACTCCTATGCGGAATACGTGGACAAGACCCGCTTGATGTATCAAATGGCCCGGTTGGCTTTTGAAACCGATTCGACGCGAAGTATTTCCCTGTTTTTAGACAGCACGAACTCCCCGACCATCTATGTTGATGGGGTAGAAATTACAGACAGTTACCACAATTTATCCCATCATGGTCTGAACGAGCAAAAGCTGGCACAGCTGCAAGCGATTGACCGTGTGCACATGCAGTTACTCGGTGAACTTTTCGGCGATCTGAAAAATACCCAGGAAGGAGATGGCACCTTGTTGAACAATACCATGGTGATGTATGGCAGCAACCTCGGTGACGCCAACAAACATACCACGGATAATATGCCGATACTTCTGGCCGGGGGCGGATTCAAGCATGGACGACACATTTCTTTTAACCGGAAAAACAATTATCCTCTTCCGAATTTGTTCGTCAGTATGATTCAGGAAATGGGCATTGGTATGGACCGCTTTGCCTCATCGACCGGAACGATGACCGGTCTGGAGCGTGTATAATTGATTAACATCGTTCGCTTTACTCACTTGATCTGCTTCCAGCAGAACAGGATAGGCTACGCATAACAGGATATTCATACTGGATGTTCCTGTTGCCGACCTGTCTCGCCGTAACTATGTGGAGGCGGAAGGCATCAAGCGAAGCGTTGTTCAAATTGTAGGATTATTAACCTTTCTTTACACACTGCCTACTCCCCCAACGGCTTAGGGTTTTCCTCGATCATCTCACGGGACAATTCTAGAGCTTTCCCAATTTGTTCCTCAGTCATTTTTTCGGCAACCACAGCTCTCGATTCCTCGCCCGCTTCCAGCCCGTTGGTCGCAGCAAGGTTCCACCAGGCATAAGCGATAGTGTAATCTTGAGAAACGCCCTGGCCCGTGTAGTAGGCATTGGCTAAACTCCACTGAGCCTGCGTAAATCCCTGGTCGGCTGCTTTCCTGAACCAAGTAATGGCTTCCGTATAATCTTGGGAAACCCCATCGCCAAAATGGTAAGACATACCTAGACGCCACTGTGCTTCCGCGTGGCCGCGTACACCAGCCTTCCTCCATTGCTCGATTTCATTCGAGATTAGACTATACTCAGGTTGAGGGCTGACGTATTCAGGTTTTTCCGCCTCAGTATAATTCCCGGGTCCACCCAAAGCTCGCTGGGCATGGGCAAAGCCCTGCTCGGCTGCTTTCCGGTACCATTTTCTGGCTTCCTCCTCATCCTGGGGAACTCCGTTACCATCGCGGTAAGCGTTGCCCAGTGCGTACTGTGCGGTGGCATTACCCTGGTCAGCGGCTTTTCTAAACCACTTTACCGCTTCCTCGTAACTTTGGCCAACTCCATCGCCCCGGTAGTAAGCAAAACCCATCAGCGTTTCTGCTGCAGGATAGCCGCCAATCTGAATAAATCTTTCGAATTGCGCTATTTTATCTGGTGAATACCCAACAACACAAAGGGAAAACAGAAGGAGGAGCGATGTTGCTAGAGCTTTCATTTGTTTCGTAACTACTTCCCGAGCAAAAGCCTTAATGGGTAAAACATCAATTTCCAAATTAAAAGGGCTGATAATGGAGTTGATGCGAATGAGGTGTTTGTAGTCGTCCTCCTTCCCCATGATGAGAGCAATGGCAGGCTTTAAATTAAGCTGTAAGCCGTAGTTGAGACTCTGCCCTATGCGCATCTCCCCATTGGTCTGCAAAGTCTACCTCAATGGCGTGTGTGGTTGTTACAATGTCGCGCCTGCAAATTTCGTTGTTTTACGCGGCATGGTTTATTAACTGAGTTTTCAAATCCTCAATTAATCCTCATGCCCAAATTTTACGTTAAGAAATCGTAACAACTCAGGTCTCCATAGCCTAGATCGTGGGAAAGTATGAGAATGAAATTGGGCTTTGCTTCAAGGATAAAGGATGAAGGCAGAAGGATAATAAGAAGAAACGAGAAAATTTTCATGGGATGGTGATTGAGAGAACTGTAGGAGGGGGTTTATCCCCCGATTGCGGTGAGGCCATTTGGAAGATCGGGGGATAAACCCCCTCCTACAGTTTCGTAATAGGTTATCAATAAAACATCCATTCGGACGATTGTTTAAGATACCTGAGTAGTTACAAGAAATCAATAATCGTTAAAACTTCGGTCGATGCGCGGACGGGCCAAAGTATTTAAGCAGAGCAAAAAAATCCACCCGTTTGAAACTTACAGGAACAATCCGAAAAAACTCCCGAAAACGAACTTAACTGATAGGAAATTGCTTTGGGTGATGTCGCATTAAGCTTGGT
This sequence comes from Opitutales bacterium, assembly GCA_965250065.1. Classification (GTDB taxonomy): domain Bacteria; phylum Verrucomicrobiota; class Verrucomicrobiia; order Opitutales; family UBA2995; genus JAABVD01. The sequence continues at coordinate 1,385,293 of OZ252288.1, read as the reverse complement.
AGGGTGATGTCGTTTGGGCTCTGTTATGTTGGTGTCACTTCGTTCGAAACTGCGCTGCGCTTGTTGAGGTGTCGTCACTTTGTTCCTCGGTAGTGGTCATGTCGCTTCGCTTATTGCTTGTCCAAGCTATTAATCAATGCTACGAGGAGTCCGCAGGACAAAGATTCGTCGCAGCAGCATTGTTAGTAAGTTGTCGCGGCTGGGGCGCTGAACTGTTTCAGAACATCTCTAGTCTCGCAATGAGGATGTGCAAAATACAAATTCTAACAACGTTCCCTAGGGTCACTTGATCTGCTTGCAGCAGAACAGGATCGCTATGCGAACAGGATTTTCTTTTGTTGTTTTTCCTGTTGGCACGAAGTGCCATCCTGTTGCCGCAGGCATCCAGCCACGTAGTGGCGATGTTTGAATATTAATTTAACAACTTTTTCTTGCTTATTGGACTGGCTCAGAAGTCTCGGAACAACTCGGTAGGGCGGCGCAGCCCTTCGACGGAGCTCCCGACTCCGCTCAAGAGCTCCGATGGGACACGCAGGGCAGGACGCGGAGGGGGTATGGGTGATAGTTTCCGCAACCGTGCTTGGGCTACGGCACCGGGTTCAGGAAAACGTTCTGGCATTCGTAGAGACGGCAGAGCTGGAAGCTCGTGCCCTGCCAAAATAGCGATAAAAGGTAGGGCAACTGCGCGTGCCTTGGCGCAGCTTTGGCGGAGACTGGTCCCCGCAGTGCCGAAAAATCAAACTGCTGCCCCTATCGAGTAAACTTGCTCAGCCACCCCTCTGAACATGGCCGCTTTTTCAGAATCGGAATACTGGCTTGCGATTCGTTTGAACGAGTTCCACAGAACCGTATAGGAGCAAGAGACTTTCTCGACCGGAAAGTTGCTTTCGAACATGCATCGATCGGGCCCGAAGGAATCGATCGTGAAGTGGTAATAAGGCGCAGTCGCCTCGGCAAGATCTCTCGAAGTGGGGGGTTTCTCCCTTTCATGCCAGGCAAACCCATTCCTGGGCATCGCGATCCCGCCCAGTTTTGCGACCACGTTCGGACAGGTTGCGAGTTCCGTAATGCTTCGTTTCCAAACGGCCATTACTTCATCGCGCTTACCGGCGTAGGATCCTACGCCGAGGGGTCCGCCAAAATGATTTAGGACAATGGGTTGATCGGGAAAGGTCCTCGCCAAATCGGCCAGCTCCAAAAGCTGCAGATGATACAGGTACACTTCATAGAGAAGGCCCTGCTTTTGTAAGCAACGCACACCCTTTCTGAACTCGGGATCCAGCAGCAGGCCTTTCGTGGGCATGGTGTGAGAGTTGGAGACTTCTGGGCTCTCGTCCCAACAAACGTTGTGGCGAATGCCTCTAAACCGGCTCGGGCTCGCCTGGCGATGTGCCTCCAGAACGGGTGTTACTGCTTCTCCAAGCCGCAGGTCAGCATAGCTGATGATCGCCGCGGAGCAATCTATTCGCTGCTCGCCATTGGATTGAAATTCCTCGGCCAGAGCGTCGATATACGCTGTCTCCCCGACGGGTTTCATTGCTTCGGGTCCATTCTCGCGGTAGCCGGCCATGCATTCGACGAAAACGGTGCTGACGACATTGTGTCCGGAAGCGTCCTCAGCCAGATCCTCGATCAGGTAACGATTTCCCGGTCGGTCCCAAAGATGATGGTGAGCGTCACAGATAGCAAGGTCCGGCTCGATGGGGTCTTCTTGAATCTGGCCAAGCCATGCTTTTTGATCCTTTCCCATGTCCTAGTACCTTATTCGGAGCATAATGACGTGTTTTTTTAATTATGCGTCGGCAGAGCAAGGATGCTCTAGCCCTACCCATTCAGTCGTTAAAGGTAGGGCAACTGCGTCCTCGCAGTGCCGGTTCCAAGACACTCAATTATCAGAATAGCGCACCTTTGTTTAGGACTTTATTCATTGAACGAAATACTAGGAAAAAAGCCCGGTCAATTGGTCCCAAATCAGGTATACGGAAAAGGCGCCATAAACGAGCGTACCCAGGAGCGTGAAGATGATGCTTACAAGACTCGGCTGGGCAGACTTGGGTAAGCGTGTCAGATTGAGGTATAAAACGGTCGGTACGATAATGGTCATTACGATTCCGTTAATGGCAGCATTGATAAAAAAGAAATCAAGAATGGTTACACCATGCGTTTCGAAGTACCAGAGGCTGAAAAATCCGATGGGCCATGTGATCAGCATGAGGGGAACAAACATCTGTCCCGGAGACCATTTGCGGGTCGAGGCGAATCCCTTTTGAATCATATCGGTCCACATTCGAAGCCCACCGTCTGTATTCGCCAATATGGTACTGAAAAGAGCGGCCATTGCTATGACCAGGAAAAGATAACGGCCCCAGGTTCCCATTACCGATCCCAGTATAGTGGAGAGAGTCCAGATCAGATCACTATCGCCAAAACCCAAAGGTTGCGGATGCAGAACGACAAAGGCTGCAAACATGAACAATAACAAGGTGACAACGGTGGTAAGGCCGAATAACCAGAAGATGTCCTGGTTGACGTATTTTTTCCATGCGCGGAAACGACGTGCGTTTTCGGGGGTATCCTCATAGAGGTAGCCCGTTTCGTTGGCTCTCTCTTTTTTACCGCGAATATCAATTTCCAGCATGGGAAATCGCTGACCCATTCCTATGCCTTTATCTCTCAGGTAATAGGAATAAAAGAGAATCCCAAAACCTCCGTTTCCAGCAAATACAAAGGCTCCGAAAAAGCGTAGAAAATCGAAATCGGATTCGAGTACAATCACAGGAGGGAAACTGGCGATTCCACCTGCAAGGCTACCGACATCCTCAGCCGTGCCGATCTTGAATGCCACTATGATCATACCTACGAAAATGATCAAAACCATGACCATCACGGCACGTTCTACACCGGAATAGATTTTTTTAGGGCCAAGCAGGACGATCCATACCGCGGCGGTGATGGGTAGTGTCCACAGCCAATCCGTCGCAAAAACAGACCCTTCCGACCATGGGCCTTCCGAACCAAAAATAAAGAATCTAAGGGTAGCCGCAGTCAATCTTCCCCAACCGGGCAGCATGGTAAGTATAAAGGCAAAAGCCAGGAACAGATATATGATTTTCATGGACGCTCTGGCAATTCCGTTGAGCGCGCTTTCTCCTGTCGCAATGGCCCAACGGCCAACTTCGATATTAAACCAGCATTGCAAAAATACGGCAAGCAGAGGCGCCCAGACCATTACCAGGCCGAATCTCGCTGATATCCATGGCCAGAGCACCAGTTCTCCTGAACCGACAGCCAGTCCAACCATAACCGCGCCCGGTCCGATCATGAGCCAAAAGCTTTTTTTAATTTCGGGAAGATTTCCTTGTCGTAGTGGCGGGATCGGGTCGGGCATAGTACAATATTTATAGTGTTAAGAGTTCAGCATCCCTAAATGTGGAAACTGACGTGAAATTGCTTTCTAACGGTGAGTTTTTGGACACTTCGACAGCGCTCATGGCAGGGCGTCAGCGTGGGGTCTAACTGGTTTGAGAGTAATGATAGGAGAGCATTTACCAGTAATTTTAATCCAGGTCAAATTGAAAGCTCCAAAAAGGAAAAAAGGGTCAGTCCAATTATTCATGATATTCAATTGACTCGCTGAGAATATTTCAGTGCATTTAACAAAGATGGCTCGAAAACTGAGAATACAATACGCGGGGGCCTTTTACCACGTGATCAATCGAGGTAACTATCGATCTTGGATTTTCGAAACCGCAGGTGCACGGCACAGCTTTTTGGAGTGCCTCGGACTAAGCTGCAGAGCCAAGGACTGGCGTTTACATGGCTGGTGCTTGATGGGCAATCACTACCATTTGCTCATTGAAACACCTCAACCCAATTTGGTCGATGGAATGAAGTGGTTGCAGTCGACATTTGCGAACCGCTTCAACCGGTTTCGTAATTCTAATGGCCATGTATTTCAAGGCCGCTATAAAGCCATTTTATTGGATAATGATGCCGTTGGTCCTGTGTGTCATTACATTCACCTGAATCCGGTGCGGGCCGGATTGGTGGATGTGGGCCGATTGCAGGAATACAAGGATAGCAGTTTTTTCCAGTTGTGGCATCCGCGACAACGGTGGGATTACGGAAATTACCAAAGCTGTCTGGAAGCGGCAGCCGGCCTGGCAGACAAACCGAAAGGAAGGAAGCTGTATCGCGATTACCTTGGATGGCTGTCAGCTGAAGATTCCGAACAGAGGAAAATGGGTTTTGAGAAAATGTCCCGAGGATGGGCAAAGGGCAGTAAAGCTTTTAAGAAAGCCGTGATAGAGGATCTGGGAGATGAGCGCGTGCAGCAGGTCGTTGAAGCGGAAGCTTCTGAAATGCGAGAGCCTCGCTGGGAGAAAGGGTTGGCGAAGGCTTTAACTAGACTTCAAAAAGGAGAAAAGGATCTGGTGGCTGAACGAAAGGGAGCTGACTGGAAAGTAGCGTTGGCCCGCCATCTAAGAGAACGATATCTCGCCCCTCACAAGTGGATTGCCGATCGGCTCGCCATGGGGGCGCCTTCGTCTGTTCAATGCCTGGTGAGTCGCCATCGCAAACTCAAGCCACGAAAAGATGGCTTTTGGCAAAGGATAAATCATGAATAATTGGACTGACCCTTTTTTCTCTTCCCCAGGGTACTGGGGCCGCCGGATAACCGGGGGTCCAGTTGTGACGATGACCGTCTCCTTTTTGCTCCTTGTCCCCGGTTAGTCACTGTTAATTTTGTTTGGCAACTTCCTGACAAAATGTCAGAAGATCTAATGATTCCCGAACCAATTGGGATAAGTGTTTACGATAAAATCACTTTAATGGCCTGGATGACAACCCCATTGAAAATAAACTCCTTTCTCGTCGCATTGTTGCTCAGTGTAGGACCCATCAGCTTGCTCAGAGCTGACCCTGCGGATTCCCAAGAATCGAAGTCGAATGGTCCACGGTTTACCCTGCTTTCGGCCGAACATACCGGTGTGGAATTTAACAACTTTATTGTCCGGGATGAGCAAAACAACCAGATGATATACGAATACATTACCAGTGGCGCGGGTGTCGCGGTGGGTGATGTCAATAACGACGGCCTGGTGGACCTGTACTTTGCTGGGAATATGATCTCCAACCGGCTCTACCTGAACCGGGGTGACATGGTTTTTGAAGACGTTACGGAAGCGGCGGGAGTGGGAGCCGATGATGGATGGTCAGCAGGAGTTACCATGGCTGACATCAATGCAGATGGATTTTTGGATATCTATGTTTGCCGTTCGTTTTACCGCAATAATTTCGAAAAACGCGGAAACCTGCTGTTTATCAACAATCAGGATGGCACCTTCACGGAAAGCGCCGCTGCGTATGGACTCGACGATCCGGGATTCGGCATTCAAGCGGCCTTTTTTGACTATGATCTGGATGGAGATCTCGATGTATACATAGCCAATCATCTCAGATACGTGAATTATTCAACCGATGAACGGGTATTGCGAGCCCGTGAGGATGACCTGCCCGTTGATGAGCGCGACAAACTCATGCGCAATAATGGTAATGGGATATTTGAAGACGTATCCCTTGAGGCAGGTATTTGGAATTATGCCTGTGGCCTGGGCTTGGGAATTGGAGATCTCAACAGCGATGGCTGGCCAGATATATATGTCGCGAACGATTATCAGGAGCCGGATTTCTTATATTATAACCAGGGTGATGGCACCTTCGTAGAATCCACACAAAAGGCTCTGAAACACATGTCCTATTTCGGCATGGGTTCGGAGCTGGTAGACCTCAACGGGGACAGTCTTCTCGATATCGTTGTCTTGGATATGTTGGGGGCCGATAATTACTCGGAGAAGGTCAATATGCCTCCGATGAGTGTGGACGAGTTCTGGCAAATTGTGGCTTACGATTATGGTCATCAATACATGCGGAACACGCTCCAACTTAATAACGGGAATGAGACCTTCAGCGAAGTGGGGTATTATTCCGGCATAACCAGCACCGGTTGGAGTTGGGCAGTCCTGGCGGCGGACTTTGCCAATGCCGGTCGCAAAGACCTTTACATCACCAATGGTTTACTGCGCGATCAGAGCAACAAGGATGTCCGGGAAAAGATCGGTAAGATACTTGCCCCGCAAAGCGGGATGGTAGAGGGCGGGCAAATCATGGAACTGCTTGACCTCTATCCGATTAACAAGCTGGCAAACTACTATATGACTAGTGGGGAAGACTTACTATTTGTCGACCAATCCGCTGAGGCCGGGTTTACGGAGCCCAGTATTTCTCATGGTGCCGCTTACGCGGATCTCGATAACGATGGAGACCTGGACCTGGTCGTGAACAACCAGCAGGATACCGCCTTCATTTATCGCAATAACAGTTCTGAGTATTCGAAAAACCACTACTTAAGGCTCAAGTTCAAGGGCAGTGCCTTGAATCCGGCGGGTATCGGAGCGAAGGTTACTCTCCAGCAAGGGGACCATGTGCAGTATCAAGAATTGTATCTGACTCGCGGATACATGTCCTCCGTGGAAAATATCCTGCACTTTGGCCTGGGAGATAAGGTTCTCGTGGATAGCTTGAGAGTGGTCTGGCCCGACGGCAAAGCCCAGCAATTAAAGGATCTAAAAGGTGATCGCGTGTTGGTCCTTGAATACACCAATGCTTCAGATCCGCCGGAAGAGGAGGGACAAGATCGCGTTCCTCCGCTCTTTGCAGACCTTACCCAGGAGACCCGCGCGGAATTTACACATCGCGAGAATCATTTTAATGACTTCATCACCGAATCGCTCCTGCCGCATAAAATGTCCCAGTTTGGTCCCGGGCTATCGGTCGGCGACGTGAACGGGGATGGCCGGGATGACTTTTTTGTGGGAGGTCCGGCGAATCAGCCCGGTTCCCTCTTTATGCAAACGGAAAGCGGCGTGTTCCAAGCGACTTCCAACCAACCGTGGGAAAAGGACAGGGTTCAGGAGGACATCGGATCGGTTTTATTCGATGCTGATGGCGATGGCGACCTCGACCTCTATGTAGTCAGCGGGGGTACCGAATTCAAAGTACCCTCTTTTATGTACCAGGACCGCCTGTATTTGAATAGGGGTGATGGCCGCTTTTACAGTGCGGAGGGACATTTGCCGATCATTGAGGGTAGTGGATCTTGTGTCGTTCCCGGAGATTACGATGGGGACGGCGACCTGGATCTGTTTGTCGGGGGTCGAGTCGATCCCGGGAATTATCCTCACCCGGCTGAAAGCTACCTGCTCAACAACGACGGCGGCATATTCACGGATGCAACCAAGAAATTTGCTCCCATGCTCTCGAAAATCGGCCTGGTCACCTCAGCCGTGTGGACAGATTTTGACAAGGATGAAAAACTGGATCTCATCGTTGTGGGCGAGTGGATGCCGATCACCTTCCTTCGCAATATTGGGAGTCGCCTGGACGATCAAACTGCCTATTATGGCATGTCCGAAACTACCGGCTGGTGGAACAAGATTGTTCAGGCCGACTTGGACGGTGACGGGGATCAGGACTTCGTGGTTGGAAATCTGGGACTGAACTACAAGTACAAGGCCTCCTTGCATGAGCCGTTTCAAATACATTCCACCGACTTTGACGAGAACGGATCCAACGACATTGTCTTGGGTTACTGCCAGGATGGGAAGGTGTTCCCGGTGCGGGGCCGTCAATGTTCTTTCGAACAGATGCCCTTTATAAAGACGAAGTTTCCAACCTACCACGACTTTGGCCTGGCTACGTTGACAGACATTTTTGGCGGCGACATTCAACGCAGCCTGCACTACCAGGCCAAAGAATTTGCCAGCGTGGTGCTTCTCAACCTGGGTAATGGCAAATATGAAATCAATCGATTACCGGCCGAAGCCCAGTACGCTCCGATTTTCGGAATCACGACAGACGACTTTAATGCCGACGGAATACTTGATCTACTTGTGGCTGGTAACTTTTACGTCTCAGAAGTCGAAACCGGTCGCGCCGATGCCGGCACGGGCTTGTTCCTGGAAGGAAAAGGTGGTGGAACATTTACGCCTGTTCTTTCCCGCGATAGCGGCTTTATGGCCGACCGGGATGTGCGGGACATGGCCCTGTTGCGCAATGCAGCCGGCGAGACCCTGATTCTGGTGGCCAACAATAACGATCGTTTGCAGGTTTTCGGAGCGGCGCATGAGTAGGAGCGGGTTTATCCCGCGATCTGATCGTGCAACTGCAAAGAAATCGCGGGGTAAACCCGCTCCTACAAACTGAACATCCATGTCTGCATCTATAATAAATTCAGCTGACATTAATCGAAGGCCTTTTATTGGGCTTGGACCCAATGATTTTCTCCGATAAAACCCGTTCATGAAATTTATCCTTTCGATTCTTTTTCTGATCATACCTACCTTGGGCATGGCTGAAACCATCGATGTTTTCTTTGGTACCATTGGGAATATTACACGGGGTATATACCATGCGTCTTTTGATACCGAGACGGGTCAACTGAATGATGCTAAACTGGTTGCTACGATTGAGAATCCGGGATTCCTGGCCATGGATTCAGATAAAAAATTCCTCTACTCGGTAGGAATTAAAGACAAAATGGACCGCTATTGCATTGCCGCATACGAAATCGGAGAAAATGGAAAATTAATCTACCTAAATTCGAGGGTAACCGGCGATGGAATGGCCGCCCATCTTGCCGTCCATCCATCCAACAAGTTTCTCATGGCCGCTCAATATGGAGGCGGTTCGGTGAGTGTTTTTCCCCTGTATCCCAATGGATCCTTGAGAAACAAATCGCAGCACTTCGAACATAAAGGAGGGTCGAATGTGGTTGCCTCTCGCCAGGACAAGCCACACCCCAACTGGACTGGTTTTTCACCGGATGGAAAATTCTCCTTTGTTCCCGACCTGGGTATGGATCAAATCGTGGTTTACAAGGTGGATGAATCCAATCCATCAATCAGCGAACATGGCCGCTCCCAAGGTATTGCCGGAGGAGGACCGCGCCACATGCGTTTTTCTACGGATGGAAATTACATCTACCTGCTCAATGAAATCACCCTTTCCGTGACCAGTTTTGCTTATGATAGTGATGCCGGAACGGCGACGCAAATAAGCACTACGCCAGCCTTGAGCGAGGAAGTAAAATCCGAGCAGAATTATAATTTAGCTTCGGAAATACTCGTTCATCCCAACGGAAAATTTGTTTATTCGGCCAATTGCGGGCACGACAGCATAACCCTGTACTGGGCGGATCCACAGACCGGACAATTAACGGCCAAACAAGTCGAAAGCGCTGGCGTTACGTTCCCAAGACACATCAATTTGGATCCCACCGGAAAATGGTTGCTGGCCGCGGGCCAATTTTCGAATACCGTTTCAGTGTTTGCGGTGGACCAGGAATCGGGACAGCTGAATCATCAATCGGGAAAGGGCATCCAGGTGCCTCAGCCTACCTGCATTCTATTCAAGTAGTGATAAAGGATCGCAAGTCACAGTTGACGCCTCGATGTAATTTATGAAGTCGGGTTCATGCACCGCAAAACTAGTGTGGTGTAACAGAAATTCCTTATACACATACCGCAGCGATTTTTCGGCCTCATCAAGGCGGCGTATGTCGCTCGGGCCTGAAGGCCCTTGCGACCTGCGCTAACGCAGATCGGCCGAAAAAGCGCGCGGCCCGTAGGGCGAGGTGGCATGAACCCCCTGGCTGTGTTCGCTTTTCGCACAAGGGCCTTCAGGCCCGTGCTGCGAAAAGCAGCCTTGCCAGGCCATTCTTGGCACGCTCGTATGTGCCAAGTTATTTCTGTTACACCACACTAGTTGTTTAGGTACGTGAAAACAGTAGCGCGTGCCGCGCCGATCTAACCGAGTCGACGCTTGACAGTCTTTGCCTCGATTGATGCAATTTAACACGAATTTTTCCCGGATGCGGATGCCTGATAAGGAAACAGTTTCAAATCAAGAGGTTACGTCGATTGCGAAATCGACCAGGATACCATTAAGATATTTTGTCCAAGGTACAATTGTGGCCGCTGCATTGGTTGTCGCGATCGTGGTTGTTTCCAGCCCCGGGGCGGCGGAAGATCCAATGGGCGGATTTAACATGCTGGCCTACCTGGACGATCAAATAGCTACCCAGGAAAACGTTAAAGACGTGCGGTGCTGGAGTTCTTTTTGTAAACTGCAAATGTTTCTCACAGGTGCCCAGATCGAGCAGAGTGCTGAAGCCGAACGCATTGATGCTCATATGAATCTTATTCAGTCAATCCACGAGGATGCGAAAAAAACATCCGCCGGCAAAGAAATCTCAGATCAATCGGTGACGGAAATCCTAGAATCCAGATTTCCGCATAACTCGACTGGGTCGGAAACAACCTTCAATCTGGATGGTGGGGTCGGATCAATTTCTATCATCGCGGACACCTTAGAGGACTATTCCGACACGATCGAACCCTGGCGCCTCCTTCAAACCTGGGCTTCCCGGCACGCGGATCGAAATGGCAAGCTGTCAATAAAACCTCCTTTTAGCGAAACGGCCCTACAAGTCATGTACGAGTTTCTCCGTAGATATGACCTTGCGATTCTGAAACACGCCCGATCCATCGCACGGGAACGAAAGGTTGCCAGCATAGACCGGGAGGTTATGGCAGAAGCGTTCATGCTGGAAAAGAAACTTCGAGGTAATCTCGAATGAGTACTCTGGATCCTTCGGTTTCGACAAGCCCAAGGCCAGTTCGTAACCGCGGTTGGTTAATTACATGGTCGCTAGTCATTTTCCTGATCGGTGGGGCAAGCCTCTGGCGATTGAATGTCGATCGTCGAACATCAGAAGAGTACCTGCCAAGGACTCGGGCACTCGCTTTGCAAAAGATCAGCTCGCTTACCGTCTACAACCATCCCATAGGAGAAAAGGAAATGAACGGTTTTTACGTTCAGGTCGCAAAAGGCAGAAGGATCGGAACAGGGGTGTTTTCCACGGTATCGTCCTGGATCACTGATCGTCTATTAACGGAACTCTGGCATGATAGCCAGAACTCAGATCCTTCGGGAACGCTAATAACTCATCAGGCAATGTCGGAAGCCATCCACCGAAAATTTCCGCAAAAGCTGCTCATCAACGGGGATGTGATCCTCTACCCAGACGATCGGGAATTGCGCGTTGTGATTTCAGAACCACCTCAGGATTTTTTCCGCGATACGGCTTGGCACTGGCGGTGGATATCGCAATTTCTGCAATCCCGCTCAAGGGATGAGCTTCGCGGAATGAAGGAACTGGATATTTATGCTGCGGAAGAATTGAGTGAATTCCTTTCCGTGCTCGGAGTCGCTATCGTCCAATTGGCCGGTCGAATCGATCCTCATTCCGAACAACCGATTGCCACAACTGCCATCGACTCATTGATAAAAAAACTGATGGACCGGCCAATCAGTAACGTAGCAGAGAAATCGGTACATAGAGCGGTCTTTTCAGAGGAAGCAAAAAGTCAATTGCTGGCCTCAATTCCCAACCCGATGTTTCGTGAGATTACAAGGCAAGCAGGATTGAATTTCGTGCATAATCCCAATCCAATCATGTTTCAACGCCGCACTGATTTGACGATACCCCTCGGAATTGCAGGTGGCGGTGTCTCGAGCGCCGATTTCGATGGAGACGGACTTCCGGATCTGTACTTTGCCGGTGATAATGGAGGTCGGCTTTACCGCAATGTAGAAGGCAAGCGTCTTGAACCAGTCAATGCCGGTTTAATGAATATTGGTGAAACCAGAGGAGGCTACTTTGTGGATTACGACAACGACGGGGATCAGGACTTGTTTGTCACTTTTGTATCACGCACCAACCGACTCTATCGGAATGACGGTACAGGAAAATTCCAGGATGTGACCAGAGCATCAGGTCTGGCAGAAAGGGACGAGACTATCACCCATGAAGCTGTCTGGTTCGATATGGATAACGACGGTCTTTTGGATGTCTATACAGCCAATTTCGGCGACTGGTTCAATGGTGAAGTGCCGACTTTGGGAAGGATCAATACGAACGGGGGTCCGAATCGTCTTTACCGGCAAAGAATCGATCAAGGAACACCAGTGTTTGAGGAAATCGGAGAAGAGCTAGGGGTTGATGATCGACGTTGGACCCACTGCGTAGGAGCCTGGGACTCTGACCAGGACGGTTATCTGGATCTATTCTCCCTTAACGATTTCGGTGCTAGTCTGGTTTATCGGAACCTGAATGGTGAAGGTTTTTCGGAGGTATCCCGTGAGCTGCACCTGGACACCATTTACAATGCAATGAATTTCACGTTGTTAGATTTGGACCATTCCGGCCATCCAGCCATTTACATCAGTCAAATCATGAAGCTCATGCATCGGCAACGGTATCGAAAGCCAACCGAGGAAACAAAAATCGAGTTTTCCTACGAAAACCTCCAAAACCTTCGTGCCCTGGTCCAAAATCGACTCTACAACCGCCGACTGGACCGGAATGCGTATCCATTCTTTGAAGACGTACACGATCAACGGTTTGAGCCGGCGGAATTGGGTTGGGCCTGGGATGCCAGCGCCTTTGATTATGAAAACGATACCGATCTCGACATCCTGATATTAAACGGCACCGAAAGCAAAATACCGACTTACTCCAAGGAACAGCGGACCAAGTACATCGATGGCCGCTTATATCTTTCACAGTACTCCAACGAACGAAACGTCTGTTACTTTTCGAAAGATGGATTCTTTTACGACGTCTCCGAACAATGCCCCATAGCCTATATTGGAAATTCGCGTGGTTCCTGTTTCTTTGATTTTGACCTCGATGGAGATTTGGACGTCGCGATCAATGACTACAATGCCCCAGCACGTCTTTTCTTAAACGAACAATCCTCGGGAAACCATTGGATTCGCTTTAGCCTTGAGGGAAGTGAGTCGAACCGCGATGCCATTGGCGCGCGCGTCGAGATCCAATTTGCCGGTCAAAAGCGATTTGACCAGGTGGTTTCGGGCTCCGGATTTCTTTCTCAAAATCCAAAGGAGCTCCACTTCGGTTTAGGTACCGCGGAATCCGTAGATTCAGCCACTGTCATTTGGCCTTCGGGACAGAAAACCGAAATTACCGAACTGGAGTGTGACCAAGTACATGTCATCAGAGAAAACGCGCTTTGAGATGAATAGCGCTCACTAAACGCTGTTTTGGGGGATGTGCGCACCGAAATTCGTTCCATAATTAGGTAGGAGCTGCTTCAGCTGCGAACCGAAGCTCCACGAAAATCGCAGCTGAAGCAGCTCCTACATTCATTATTTGGACATTATACGTCGGAGAAAAGATCAGCTCATCGCCGGTTGGCGTATCCCGATAATTATTCACATTACTTTTGTTCACTACACTAACCTGCATTTCTCACCGGATGTTTGCAAACAAGAGTTAAGATAGTGATTTGGAGTGACTTACGGATTACTTAGAAATTACAGTCTGCATTATTCGGTTTGCAACCATCCTCGGGCTGACATGCCGAGTATTCCTCCCTCTTGGCTCGGTTACGCACGGAAGTGCGCGCCCTCGCCTCTCGGTCGTCAAGCTCAACATCTCAACTCCGTGAGAAATGCAGGCTAAATGCCCATCGAATAAGAACATAACTTTCTTTGAGAACAAGCTGGAGCAATTTTGAATAAATAAAGCCGCAGACAACGGCGCTGCGAGACGCAGTCGCCCTACCAATAAATGCAAGAAGGGTAGGGCCATCGAGTCCTCGCGATGCCGTTACGGCGTTTAATGGTTTAAGTCATTGTTCGTTCAACGACCTACTAAAGATTCGCCTTTTGGCCCGACAATTTGAACGCCTTTACCGCGATCGTCTCCCACTCGGGCTTATTCTCGGTCACACGAATCAGTATATTCATCGGTACGTCCGTTAGTGTTTGTATCACACCGGATTTCGGCCAAAAGATTTCAATAAGGTTAATGGCGGAGGCTTGTCCAAGACCTATGTGCTGTCTGAGCGGGTTTGCGCCAAAGCTACCGCCACTGTTTACCCATCTAAAAATGCTTCGAGCTTTTCCATTTTCCTCAATCTCAACTCTTATCCGACTTCCGATAGCGGATCGGTTGGAATCCGTCCCCACCAACCGGATAGCAATCCACCGGTTGCCGAATCCGGGATTTTCAAACAATGCGTCGCTGAATTTGTCTCCCAAATAGGCACCGCCTAATTGCTCGAATACATCCTGGTCCCCGTCATGATCGAGATCCGCGAATGCGACTCCATGACCTTTCTGGAGATGGCCAAATCCGGCGACCATGGTCACGTCGACGAAACCTTTTCCGGAAACGTTCCGATACATCACGTTGGGCATGATGTTCTTGTAGTTGGGATCCCCGGTGCCCAGATAGAAATCCACATACCCGTCTCCGTCGAGATCACCGAAATTGGATCCCATCGGGGACGTGGGCTGATCCAGGCCCCACGTTTTTCCCGCGTCCTCAAACTGACCGTTGCCGCGATTGAGATATAATTTGGGAATGTGTTCGTCTTTTACCGGTTTACCCAGGTAAGCCGCTGCCAGATACCCTATTTGGGCCGAGTATGCGGACACGAAGAGATCCTGAGCTCCATCGTTATTCACATCGAAAAACCATGAGGGAAAACTGTCCTTCGGTTCGTCGACACCGAGCTCTCCAGCAACATCCGTGAATGTTCCGTCGCCATTATTTCGATACAGCCGATTGGGCTGGGACAGATTGGAAACGTAAAGATCCGGATATCGGTCCCCGTCATAATCACCCCAGATCACGGATTTGGTAAAACGGTTGTCCTGGACACCAGCCTCCTCGGCGACATCGGTAAAGGTACCATCACCGTTGTTGCGGAACAATTGGGAAGGAGCCGCGAATTTTGGAGTCGATTCGTTCCCGACATACAAATCCACATTACCATCCAGGTCATAATCCGCCCAGGAGGCCGTTTGAGTCGGATAATGGACTTCACCCAAACCCGCGTCGAAGGTCACATCGGTAAAAGAACCGTCGCCATTGTTTCGCAGCAGAGAGTTTGGTTGCTGTCCCTTCTCAAACAGCCAGGCACCACGAAGAGCCAGGATGTCGACATGCCCATCATTGTTATAGTCGGCTTGAAGAAGGTTGAAACCGCCCAGGATACCCTCCAGGCCGGAACCTGCAGTTTCATCCGTGAATGAACCATCGCCCTGATTATGCCAGTAACGAATTGGCTCGGCTTCGTCCCAGGTTGAAACTACCAGGTCCAAGTAACCATCGTTGTCGATGTCATCGCAAACAACTCCGCCAGCCAGGCTAAAGGTGTCGAGGCCCAGGTCGATCGAAATATTCGTGAACTTAGGGAAGGACACCTTGGATTTGAAGGCTGACTCGGGAATCAGGTATTCCATAGGAACCAACCTCGGATATTCGCCGAGGGTCATGTGCGCGATATTGAGAAGCCATTGCGCATCCAGCTGCATCAAGGAACCTGGATCGGCAGTTTGAAAGAGCTCATTCAGGTATTGGATAGCGCCTCGAGCACCGCGTTCTTCGGTATGAAGACCGCCTCCTTGGATCGGAATGATACAGTTGTCCGCCGAATTCCGAGCACAACAGTTTTCGGTTTCAGCCAGTCGCATATAGGCAATTCCCAATCC
Organism: Opitutales bacterium; assembly: GCA_965250065.1. Lineage (GTDB taxonomy): Bacteria > Verrucomicrobiota > Verrucomicrobiia > Opitutales > UBA2995 > JAABVD01. The sequence goes on along the minus strand of OZ252288.1, from coordinate 1,369,645 downwards.
TAGCAGGATCTTTTCTCGCAGCTCCTTCGGCCAGCGAGCTGAGGGCCTGGAAGGAAGAAATTTGTAAGCCCTTGTCAAGGCGTCTATGGCGGGATCTTCGTTGCCGATTGCCAGCTCCGCATAACCCAAACCATAATAAGCGTTAATAGTTTGTGTGAGGGTCAGCCGAATGGAAACTCGCGCCAATCTCGTTTTGATTTCTCGCGCAGTCTTATCGCCTTGATAAATGTTCTCGTCATTGGTCTTTTCCCGAATCGCATCCAGCAGTTCGACCATTTTTTTATGACCTTCAGGCTGCTCCAGCCTCGGTTTGCTTTGACCTGAAATCGGTTGGTTCAGGATCAGGAGCAGAGCCAGGCCTCCATGATTACTCATGCTACTCACTATCCCTTTTACGGTGGGTAGAAGCGTTCCTCCTTTTTGTTTAAGATCCTTCATACAGCCGTCTTAGTAATTATACCAAATTCGATTTCAAATGATTAATTGGCAGAACGAATACTGGTTTGGGCAAGAGAAAAAAGGGCAAGAGAAAAAAGGGTCAGTCCAATTATTCATGATTTATCCTTTGCCAAAAGCCATCTTTTCGTGGCTTGAGTTTGCGATGGCGACTCACCAGGCATTGAACAGACGAAGGCGCCCCCATGGCAAGCCGATCGGCAATCCACTTGTGAGGGGCGAGATATCGTTCTCTTAGATGGCGGGCCAACGCTACTTTCCAGTCAGCTCCCTTTCGTTCAGCCACCAGATCCTTTTCTCCTTTTTGAAGTCTAGTTAAAGCCTCCGCCAACCCTTTCTCCCAGCGAGGCTCTCGCATTTCAGAAGCTTCCGCTTCAACGACCTGCTGCACGCGCTCATCTCCCAGATCCTCTATCACGGCTTTCTTAAAAGCTTTACTACCCTTTGCCCATCCTCGGGACATTTTCTCAAAACCCATTTTCCTCTGTTCGGAATCTTCAGCTGACAGCCATCCAAGGTAATCGCGATACAGCTTCCTTCCTTTCGGTTTGTCTGCGAGGCCGGCTGCCGCTTCCAGACAGCTTTGGTAATTTCCGTAATCCCACCGTTGTCGCGGATGCCACAACTGGAAAAAACTGCTATCCTTGTATTCCTGCAATCGGCCCACATCCACCAATCCGGCCCGCACCGGATTCAGGTGAATGTAATGACACACAGGACCAACGGCATCATTATCCAATAAAATGGCTTTATAGCGGCCTTGAAATACATGGCCATTAGAATTACGAAACCGGTTGAAGCGGTTCGCAAATGTCGACTGCAACCACTTCATTCCATCGACCAAATTGGGTTGAGGTGTTTCAATGAGCAAATGGTAGTGATTGCCCATCAAGCACCAGCCATGTAAACGCCAGTCCTTGGCTCTGCAGCTTAGTCCGAGGCACTCCAAAAAGCTGTGCCGTGCACCTGCGGTTTCGAAAATCCAAGATCGATAGTTACCTCGATTGATCACGTGGTAAAAGGCCCCCGCGTATTGTATTCTCAGTTTTCGAGCCATCTTTGTTAAATGCACTGAAATATTCTCAGCGAGTCAATTGAATATCATGAATAATTGGACTGACCCTTTTTTCTCCCGTTGGGGATTGACCTCAGGAATATCTTCCTAAAATCTTAACACTGTGGCAAATGAGTTTCCAACAATCGGCGTAGGCGTTCTCGCGCCGGGGCTGTTGGATTGAGATATGATTGATGAAGGTTTCGAGGTATCCATGTTCCCGACTCCGCCTCAAGGGCTTCGAAGGACACGCAGGTGTCAGGAAGGTTAGAGTGTTATCTCTTTTTTGCCTGGTTATGATGGCGGGTGGATCAGTGGGAGCCGCTCCTCTCGTACTTCAGAATGGTGACGTAGTCGCTTTTGTCGGCGGCACGGATATGGTGCGCATGCAAAATGAAGGACGATTGGAGGCGGCATTAACTCAGCAGTCTTTGGCAGCGCGGCCCAAGTTTCGTGATTTAGCCTGGGATGGCGATACTGTTTATTTCCAGAGTACCGTGGGCGAGCGATGGCGTGAAGAGGCCTTTGGTGATTGGAGCGCGCAACTTACCAACGTTGGCGCAACCGTTGTTATCGCCCAGTTCGGGAAGATCGAGTCGCTGGATGGCGAGGAAACGTTAGCGACTTTTGTTGAAACCTATTCCAAGTTGATTGATACATTTTCTTCCGATGGGCGTCGGGTGATACTCCTTGGGCCTTCACCGTTTGAATGGGAGGGAATGGAAGATGGATTTCTGAAGGAATACTCCCAGGCCATCGAACAGCTGGCTGAGCAGCGAGGAATCGAGTTTGTTCCAAGCGGTGTCGGGGATCCGGTAGGCTCTTTTATTCAAACCTTGACTGCCGGTATCGAAGTATCGGATACGCTAATATCAGCTGTCCAGGAAAAGCACCGGCTCTGGTACGAATATTGGCGACCAGCTAACTGGAAATGCCTTTTTGGAGACGACAGTTTGCGAGGCTTTTCCAATGCGGCGGAAGGGCTTCCTTCGTTTAAAGAAGAGTGGTCCATTTATCCGCGGCTGATCGCCGAGGCAGAGACCCGAATATACGAAGGCGGCACGTTCGATATCCGGTTCCCTAAGTTTAGAAGCAGCGCGCCGGATGCTGATATTGAGGAGGAATTAAAAGCATTCGCCGTTCTAGACGGTTTCGAGATAAACCTGTTCGCCGATGAGTCGCAGGGTGTGGTAAATCCGCTTTCAGTTCGCTGGGATGCGCAGGGGAGAATGTATGTTGCTTGCTCAGATGTATATCCGCAGATTGAACCGGGTGTAAAACCCGACGATCGAATCATTCTCCTGGAGGATATCGATCGCGATGGGAAAGCGGATCGCTCCTCTGTTTTCGCCAGGGGATTAAACATTCCGACCGGCATGGAGGTAGGGCACGGAACGGTATACGTAGGACAAGGACCTGAGCTAATTGCTTTATCCGATTCTGATGGCGATGGGGTTGCCGAAGATCGCAGAGTGCTGCTTAGCGGGTTTGGAAATGGCGATTCGCATCAGACAATTAATTCATTTGTATGGGCCCCCGATGGAGACCTTTGGTTTGGTCAGGGAGATGGAATTGAATCGCGTGTTGAAACACCCAGTGGAATTTCAACTTTGTTTCAAGCCGGCGTATTTCGATTGAATCCGAGCCGTTTGCAACTCGAGGGCTTTCTCGATGACAAGATGGGACCGGGAAATCCTTGGGGCGTGGCGTTTGACGACTATGGGCAATCGTTTGTAATCGGAGCAGGTGAAGGAGCAGGTGGAGGAATTTCGCACCTGACGCCGGCAACAATTCCGGTGAAACGTCGAATGCAACTGCCTATCATTGGTCAGGCTGGGGGATATTGCGGGATTGAATGCCTAGGGGCGGACAACTTGCCCGAGTCCATGCAAGGCGATTTTGTGATTGGCGACTATAGGAAAAATCAAGTAAGTCGTTTTGCTACTGTTGAGGACGGGGCCGGTTATCGGGTGGAGTGGAAAGAGCCCTTGTTGCGCTCGAGTCATCGAAACTTCAGGCCGATAGATGTTAAGCTTGGACCCGACGGCGCTATTTATGTCGTCGATTGGTATAATCCGATCATTTGTCATCAATCGGACTTTTACCGCCACCCCGACCGTGACATGACGCATGGGCGTATTTGGAGATTAGCGCCTAAAGGCGGAACGTTATCCTTTCCGCGGTTGGTCGATGCGCCTACCGAGCAATTGGTGAGCCATTTGGGAGCCGACGAACGGTGGACCCGGATTAAAGCTAAGCAACTTCTAGGTTCCAGGGAAGCTCGGGCAGTGAAAACCGCTGTCAGGAAATGGATTGCCAACCAGGAAACCATTCCGGCCCGAAATCTTGTGGAAGCAATTAGCTTACTCGCGTGGTTGGATACTCCCGATGATTCATTGTTATTAAAATTGTTTCGTTCAAAAGACCATCGAGCTCGAGCCTATGCTGCCCGAATGGCCGGTCGTTGGGGAACGCGTTTGGACGGAGTACATGCAATGCTCGAAAAGGCCGCCCGCGATACCCATCCACTTGTGCGCATGGAGTCGATTCTGGCGTCTTCTCGCATTCCCGAAGCTCGTTCAATACTCATTGCAGCAATCGGCGCTGAGGCGCCACGCGACCGCTGGATAAACTATGCATTTTCTCAAACTGTTTATCACCTACAGCAATACTGGGTGCCCGAATTCCTCCTCGGCAATCTGGATTTTAGCGATCATCCAAGGGGATTCGCTGCAGTACTGGGGCATGCGGATGCTGAAACGCTATTACCTGAAATCCGGACTTTGTTGAGATCCAAAAATGTAGGTCGCGAAGAGCGAACTATTCTCTTGGAGGCTTTGGCCACTTCTGGAAACGGACAGGATTTGAAAATGGTTTTGGAAACGAAACCAGCGAGTGCGCAAGCGCTTCGCGCGGCTTCACGGCGAGAGCGACCCGAGTTTCGCGTGACGGATTTATTGCGAGAAATTCTTGAGACGCAGGCTGACGATGTGAAGGTAGCGGCGTTGCGTCTAATCGGAAATTGGCGGATTGAAGAATTAAGAGAAACGTCCAAGGAACTGGCAAACGATAGCAAGAGCAGTCGCGCCTTAAGGTTGGCGGCAATCGAAACGTTCGGTCGAATTGGCGCCCAGGATGACCTTGACGCTCTACGTAGAATTTCGGAGAGCGGCGCGGGTTTGCACAAGACTGCGGCGGTTCTCGCCATGCTTAGAATTGATCCAGAACTGGCAGCGAACGTTGCGGCTGGAATTCTGGAAACAACAGATCGATCCGAATGGATAGATGAAATATTTAACGGTTTTGCCGCTCGCGAGAATGGGGGAAAGTTACTCGCTGGAAGTTTGAGCGAGGCGAACATTTCCCGGTCGCAAGGTGAACTCCTGCGTGACGCATGGATTGCGACTGGTCTGGTGGATTCTGCGCTTTCTACCCGGATTGATCAATTCGCAGGAATCTCAATGCCTGAATTGAGCTTCGGTACCGATTTAATCAATACGCTCGTTGAAAGAGGAAAACAGGGTGATCAAGCCCAGGGTAGGACGCTCTTTGAGTCGTCCCGCTTCGGCTGCATTGCTTGCCATCAAGTAGGTGAAAGCGGAGGCAAGATTGGTCCCGATTTGACCGCGGTTGGAAGCGGAACACCCTTTGATCGTATCGTGACTGAAGTTCTTTGGCCTAATCGCCAGATCAAAACGGGTTTCTCGCTTACCCGTGTTACGTTGAAAGACCACCGCGTTATTCAGGGTTATGTTCAACCGAATAGGCCAAATACAGCCATTTTACCTAGCAAGAGGAAATCGGAACTGCTTTTGCGTGATTTTTCAACGGGTCGTATCGAGTCAATTTCGAAGGGCAGTATTTCCTCCACGGAGTCTCTCGGCAGTCTTATGCCGTCAACTGCCCAAGTCATGTCACGTGACGAGTTGGTCGACCTTCTGAGCTACCTGTTTTCGCTTTCCGGCTAATCCACCAAATGGCTCAGTTATACTCATCGCCTAGCGACCTCCCTATTAAGCAGCATCTACGATTTCAGACTTTTGTCCTGATCCTTCTCGGCCTGCTGATAAGCGCGGTCGGGTTGCCCTTCAGGCGTTTAAGGTCGGCAACCGTGTAGTTGCCCTCCGCAATCTTCGCATCCCATTTGTAAATTCGCTTCATCCGTCGCTGAAAGAATTTTATTTGAACTTGTTATTCCCCGTGGTCTCTGCCACGGGGTCGGTGACTGAAGGGAAAGTTTGAAAACCGTAGGTTTTCGATGAACCTGTATGGTGTGGATATAAAGAAAGGTACCGCTTTTGGAATTCAACAACAACGTTCCTTCCAGTCACTTGATATCACTTTGTGATAACAGGATCTAGCTGCGCCAGCCGTCGCTGAAAGCTATGGCACGGCAAGCTAGAACAGGAAATAGAGTATTTGTGTTGTCCTGCTGGCACGGAGTGCCATCCTGTTGCCGCAGGCATCCAGCGAGCTAGCGAGCGATGTTAGGTTATAACAATCTTCCTTTTAGTCACTTCAGCCAAGGGGTGTAGGAGTCCAAGTCATTACAATCGTTGTTGCTTTTATATTTCATACCCTGTGGTCTCTGCCACAGGGTTTTGATTCTCCTTCCAACTCAAACAGCATTACCTCATGAGCAGGGGACGGACCTGAATGGCACTGCTATGTTAAGCAAGAATTGGCGAATCTCCGGTCCGTTTCCGCCTAAGGGGGTCAAACCTGGAATCCCGCATTGCCATGCAAGATTACAAGCAATGACCCCGACGCCGGTTATGAGTCGAAAATTTATCGTAATTGTGCTAGTTGTTTAGCGTTGACAGGCAGATTTTTGATTTTTTCGCTCCAGCCAAATGCTAAACCCTGGAAAGAATTTATTTTGTCGACCAACCCTTTACCCCCCTACACCATCCAACATTTTGGTTTGGCTTTTTAAAGTATCTATTGATAAATAATCCGATGCAACATGGGATCTAACTAAATTTCAGAAACAAACAAGAAACAAACACTAACAATGTCCAAGACAACGTTCATCAAACAAAGCCCCTATGTAAAAAAATGTTTACTATGGCTATCATGCACCGTTTTAATGACCCCTAGTTTACTTTTGGCTGAATCGCATGCAACAGACAGGGATAAGATCGCGACCGAGGACGAAAAGTGCTTTGTCTCTATCTTTGACGGCAAGACGATGAAGGGCTGGGAAGCCACACCGGCCAACACGGCGAAGGCGTGGACGGCGGAAGACGGCATGATCGTCGGCAACGGCGACAAGGGTCTCGGCTATCTGACCTATGAGAACAAAGAAGTCGCCGACTTCGAATTGAAGCTCAGTTATCGATTTCCCGGCAAGGGCAACAGCGGGATCAGTATTCGGGCTATTCCGGACAAAACCCGCCACCGCACATTCCAAAGCTATCACGCCGACCTCGGACACGTGGGCATCGGCAAGCAGGTTCTGGGCGCCTGGGATTTTCATACGCCGGGCCGGAGGGAGCACCGGTGTTTCCGCGGGGACCATTTGGTGATTGCCGAAAACGACAAACCTACGTTCACCGATTTGAAGGGTGCCGTGACCTTGGACGATATCAAAAAGGGCGGCTGGAACACGGTTCACCTGATCGTGAAAGGAAACAACTTCAAGTTTTTCATCAACGGAAAGCCCTCCGCGGAATTCACCGAACATCTTCCCGAAGCGAAACGGTTGCACAAAGGGATGATTCAGCTCCAGTTGCACGACCCGGGGATGATCGTACACTTCAAGGACATTCGGCTCAAGATAATGAAATGACGCCGGTGGTCAGAGTCTTGGGGAGGTGCAAGAGGGACCGCGTCAAGCGGTTATTCGTCAAGGCAAACTGTTGATGTGAAGATGGGGCCTGACGGGAATGGGGCCCGTCTCGCGGTAGCCTGTCATGCATTAGACAAAAACGGTGCTGACTAGAATGGCACTCGGTTAAGAGCCAAACAGGCGAATCTACGGTCCGTTTCGGTTCCAGGGGGTCAAACCTTGAATCAGTTGACTCCGCTGGGCTGCGTCAAGATTGCAAGGAATGACCCCGGCGCAAAAAAAACCGGCCTGCTTTCCAGAGCAGGCCGGTTTGTGGACATTAAGTTAAATGCTATTTTAGAAGCTGAACGTATTGGACAGGAAGATATCTTGCGGAGGGGGATTGCGCACGACGGCGATTAACCCATCCGGATTCCTTCTCACCGGAATATAGTCATCGGTTCCAAAGGCGTTGCGAACGTTGAGCTGAATCTTCCAGTCGACCTTGTCGGACCACCAGAAGAAAGGCCTCGAGTAGTATGCAAACAAGTCTAACCAGCTCTCACTTTCACCCAAGAACGGTTTGCTGATGTCGTCGATGAGGGCGCCTGTTTCAGCATGAAACGTCTTTTCGTAACCGATAGCTACCCTATCCTGCCAGCGGTAAGCGCCACCGACGCCGACCCCTTTCAGGGGACCATCCAGGAAGTCGTAAGCGGATACGATGTTGTAGCGCCATTTCACCTGTTCCCCGGCAACCGTTCCATCCCTAGCTGCCGCATTCAGGAGTGACGCGAGTACACCAGACTCAAAGACGTTGCCTACGGTTGTTCCACCAAGAGATTCTTCCATAGGAGACGACGGCAAATCCCAGAGACCTGCAGACTGCAAATTCTGTTGATATTGCCGAGCAACTGCAAGTGCCACAGGGGCGGTATTGCTGGTGATCGTTTCCTGCTCGCCGACATTCATGGAGAGGCGCCAGTTTTGCGTAATGTTGCCTATCAGTTCGATTTCAGTGCCTTCGGAGACAAATTCGCGTGTCGCAGTCTTCCCGTTTATGCGATCCACCGTAAAGATCGCGAATTCAGCGGGCAAAGCCGGCTCGTAGCGGCGGTTGTTGAGGGGTCTAACCGGGTCCGCGTTGGCAAACGCATCGATGACTTGCGCGTAGGAGGTGAAATTCCCCGCACCTCCAGGTATTATTTCCTCGAATTCGAACCCCTCTCTCCACGCTGTGGCCCAATTGCTCTCGGCCAGGCCATTCCCGAATTCGCTGACCAATCGATCCAATCCGCCAGCGGGGTCGTAATCCGAGACCACCATTTCATATTTGCTGATACGCAAGGAAAGGGCCCGGTCGAGGAACTCGAAGGTAACGCCAAATTCTTCCGTGGTCGCGTTTGGCGGGGCTAGGATTTCCCCGCGGACATTACGCCCTGTGGCTCTGGGCGAGAAGCTTTCCGACTCGTTGTAGTGCAGGCTGACGCCTACTGCGTCTCCTCCTATCCATTCCCTCGGAATGTGGGCTACGAGGCTTTTGGTAGTGGTGTTCCCCTTTATTTCCGGGTCAGGGTCACCGACCTTATACTGCTCCGGCAAGGGGCGGCCTGAGGAGTCGTTTCCTTGGCCTGATTGGGCCCGGGTGACGGACTTGTCCTCTCTCCAGCCGACCAAGGATACGACGTGGCCGCCAAGCCATCTGCCTTGCCAGGCCAAGGCCTGCGAATCGATGACCTGTTCCGTTACGGCCCCCACTTGGTTGATAACGTCACGGTGGGTGAAGTTATTGTAATACATGGGATCTCCCTCTCCTATCACCCAATTGGCCGGATCGGGGACCCCTGCTGGATTGGGAAAGGGGCCCTGCTGCTCAACCAGGTTAGTGGGATCTTGTCCCGGGTTATCTTGCCACATCATCAAAAATTCCTCGTCGGCCGCGGGATGCCGCCCTCTAGGGGCTCGTATCCGAACGTCCTCGAAGCTGGAAAGGCCCCTCAGGTCGTCGCTAATGTAGACTTTCAGGAGCGTGGCGCGTCCCCCGCCGCGGCCAAGCGGTTGCCCTCCCAGGACGTCGCGGGCGCTGCGATCGCTCGGATTGGTAATTCCATCGTCCCACCGACCGCGGCGGTCGAGATCGAGGAAATCGACGGTCTGCTCGTTCCAAAGGCCGGTTAATATATGGGTTCCCAAGTTTGACATCCAGCCTTCATTTTCCGTGAAGTCAAATTCATAGAAGGCTGTGGCCCGCTGGGATTCCCGGTTCCAAAAGTTTTCCCGCTGTTCGGTTTCCGCATGGCCGTGGACGCGGCCTACATTGGGATTGGGCTGGTCGTTGGGCAGGAACGCCATTATGTCGACGTTAACGCCGAACCAGTCTCCATACAGCGCGTTGCGCTTGTTGAAGTATGACTGCTCATCGAAGGCGAGCTCGATACCGCCCTTGCCGTCGAACAATTGCTGTTCGAGGGTGACGTTCAAGGCGTCGAAATCCATGAAGGAGCCGGCAAACGATCCGGCCGCGTTGACGCTAGTATTGTCCAATACGTTGCGATTCATGATGACCGGGCCGTCGAAACCGCCTCTCCAGGCGCCTGTGTTTCTATACATGCTGGTAGAGACTCGCGCCAAATACCGACTCCGCAAGTCCGCGCAGCATTCGGACCTGTGCCACTCGACGCGTTGATATTGGCCTTGCACTTCCGGGCGACCCGGGATTCCGATGGTAGGCTCGGTTGAATCGATATCCGCATAAACTAGGATCATACCGCCGGCAGCTCCGGTAACGAAAGAGCGGGGAGGCATGCTGGTTCCGCCGTCAAAGGGGCCGCCCTGCACCCTGCCGTTAGTATTCAGCACAACGGCAGTACGGGAATTATTTATATACTTGGGTACAAAGGGGCCGCTAAGCCATGGTCGGTCGGGATCGACGGTGCCGTCGACAAATCCCGGAATGCGCACACCGGTTAGATTCCTGATGGTGTCCGCCACGGGCGCATGCTGTGAAACTGAGAACCAGTCGCTGATTTCATCTTTGGGAGGAATTGTTCGCACGGGACTGCTTCTAATGCGGCCATCTTCCCAATTGCCCCTCAAGATGGTTCTGCCTAGGAAGTTGGAACCTTCATTCTCCGCCAGTATCGCCGTAAGCGCTACAGAGTAGCGCTTGTCGTTCTTGAACGAGGGCTCCTGGTGGAAATTGTAATCTTCGTTCAAGTAGTTGAACCTCAGCGCCAAAGTGTCTTCGATGAGTACCATGTTGTAGTCGCCCGTAAACCGATAGGAGCTTCTTTCGCCAAGACGGATGCCGACCTGACCGAATTCTTTGGCTAGGCTAGCTTGCTTGGTGGCGTTGTTGATAATGCCAGCGGGATTGCCCGTTCCGAAGAGAATGGCGTTAGGGCCCCGGTTGATGGTGACCGACGTCGTATTGTAGGCATCGAAGGGCATCTCGGTTTGGAAGAAATCGCGCGTGACAGTAGCTCCCGTCAGCCCCCGAATTCTATTAGCATTCAAGTGCGGTTGTGCCCGATTGACTCTGATGTCTCCAATTCCATGAGCCGAGTAATTTCCCTGCTCGCCTATGATTTCGGTGTTCAAACCGTAGGCGAGAAGGGTGGCGGCGTCCGTGGCCCCGGTGTCTTCTAAAAACTCTTGCGTGATGACTTGAATCCCGGCCCCTAAATCGCGGAGGTCCGTTTTAATCCGGGTTCCGGCCAGGGTTGACAGGGCTTGATAGCCAATGGCCTCATCTTCCTGAATTGTGAAAGGTGAAAGCTCGAAAATGCTTTCGTCATCATCTTCGGCATCTTGAGCGTAGGTGGCGATGAACGGGGTTAACAATGCAACGCAAACTGTTTTTAGATAGGATGTTGTTTTCATATTTTTGACCTCTATTTGTGTTTTGGCTAGTCGTGCCCGAAATAAGGCTTGGAGACAGCGCCAGACTGTTAAGATTGTTTGGAGATAGGAAAATTTTTGATTATCCACTTGCTTGAAGGTAAAAGCGAATGTGGGGAAAGGCCATGGTGAGAGGATCAATTATTTCAAATTATGATCACTAAAGTTTGTTGTTCTGAGATAGATCATAGGGTGCCCGCAACTGATCTTCTGCAGCTGAAAATCACCGAATGCAAGCAAAAAAGTATAAATTCAGGGAAATTGTGATCTTTTTCGCCAAAGGAGAAAAAAGGGGTCAAGGAGAAAAAAGGGTCAGTCCAATTATTCATGATATTCAATTGACTCGCTGAGAATATTTCAGTGCATTTAACAAAGATGGCTCGAAAACTGAGAATACAATACGCGGGGGCCTTTTACCACGTGATCAATCGAGGTAACTATCGATCTTGGATTTTCGAAACCGCAGGTGCACGGCACAGCTTTTTGGAGTGCCTCGGACTAAGCTGCAGAGCCAAGGACTGGCGTTTACATGGCTGGTGCTTGATGGGCAATCACTACCATTTGCTCATTGAAACACCTCAACCCAATTTGGTCGATGGAATGAAGTGGTTGCAGTCGACATTTGCGAACCGCTTCAACCGGTTTCGTAATTCTAATGGCCATGTATTTCAAGGCCGCTATAAAGCCATTTTATTGGATAATGATGCCGTTGGTCCTGTGTGTCATTACATTCACCTGAATCCGGTGCGGGCCGGATTGGTGGATGTGGGCCGATTGCAGGAATACAAGGATAGCAGTTTTTTCCAGTTGTGGCATCCGCGACAACGGTGGGATTACGGAAATTACCAAAGCTGTCTGGAAGCGGCAGCCGGCCTGGCAGACAAACCGAAAGGAAGGAAGCTGTATCGCGATTACCTTGGATGGCTGTCAGCTGAAGATTCCGAACAGAGGAAAATGGGTTTTGAGAAAATGTCCCGAGGATGGGCAAAGGGCAGTAAAGCTTTTAAGAAAGCCGTGATAGAGGATCTGGGAGATGAGCGCGTGCAGCAGGTCGTTGAAGCGGAAGCTTCTGAAATGCGAGAGCCTCGCTGGGAGAAAGGGTTGGCGAAGGCTTTAACTAGACTTCAAAAAGGAGAAAAGGATCTGGTGGCTGAACGAAAGGGAGCTGACTGGAAAGTAGCGTTGGCCCGCCATCTAAGAGAACGATATCTCGCCCCTCACAAGTGGATTGCCGATCGGCTCGCCATGGGGGCGCCTTCGTCTGTTCAATGCCTGGTGAGTCGCCATCGCAAACTCAAGCCACGAAAAGATGGCTTTTGGCAAAGGATAAATCATGAATAATTGGACTGACCCTTTTTTCTCTTCCATACCGAAATCAATTTGTTTGCGCGTTACCCAACCATGATCGGCGACCAACCGGTAACCTTTGGGATCAATATCGACAACGCGACTGACGAATTCTACGTCCGGTCCCGCGCGGCGACCAACGAAGCCCGCACAGTTCTCTTTACAGCCTCTTTTGATTTGTAGTTCTATTGTAGTTTGTAGTTCAGACAAACCCTCTTCGGTTGATTCCGGAGGGGGTTTGTTGTTTTAATACTCAATCAAACTCTACACTATTAAATTGGTATTTCCCTAAAGTAGCTCAGGCATCTTGCCTTAACCTTATAAAAATATTGCCCAGCATAGGCATAGAGACTGGAACTCGTGATTAAAAATTCTAACCACTGATAGCACCGATGAACACTGATGATAAATGATTTTTGATCTGATTACCATTGCTGGTGAAGTTATCAGTGTTCATCAGTGACATCAGTGGTTGTTAAAAAAGAAAGCATATCGGTTCATTAGAGTATGAAACTGTATTTAATCACGATTCATTTAGGTAAGGCGTGGGGGAAGCCTGAAGATATGTATAAGGCTCAGGCATCCTGCGTGAGTTCACAGGCTGGGAAGCCCGTGCTACACTAAAGAATCCGCCCACACTGTGAGAACAAGTCAACCAGCCATATTTAATAATGAAAATTAATCGGTTAAATGTTCAGGAAACAGGAGCAAATCACAGGGTCGCATCAACCCTCCTCTTCCGACTCATCACAATCATGTGTTCGGGTGCGCTTGTGTTCTTGTTGTTCTCCTGTGCCCGAGAAAGCAAGGAAACGATTCTTCTAGATTTTCCTGAGACACCTACCCCTGAAGACTGGACCATTGAAGGTTACGCCTTCGGAACTCGAAACCCGGTTCCAGAAGAAAGGCAAAAAGCGGCGGAACCATCACGCAACCAGATGCATTACAAGACCGGCAAGATGACATCGCCGGAGTTTGTCATAGACACGAATTATATGAAAGTCATTTGCGCCGGTGTGTTCCACCCTACCCTTTGCACGGTTCGCCTGGTCGTCGATGGCGAGGATGTCCGTAGCTGCTCGCCTGAACCCAGTTATGGTTTCCACGGGTGGGACTTAAACAGCCCGGATGCAAGACTGTTCGCCCCTCCAACCCAGATTGAATACTGGTTTGATTTACGACCACTCAAAGGAAAAAAGGCCACGCTAGAAATCCGCGATAACCATGCCAGTGGTTACTTCGCCCGAGTGAAGATTGCACTTACGGATAGCACGCCACCAGAAAACAAGAAGCTGGTTACCGATGTGGCCAGTTGGTTGCCGGATTACTTTGAAACAACCATAAACGGTGATTACCTTTTGCTGCCCGTTGGACATCTTGCCGGAACCCCGCTTCAGCCGGTAACAGTTGAAATAGACGGCAGGGAAATATTTGTCGTCGATCAACCCCTGGCCTTCGGTTCGATTCAGGTAGCGGGCTACATTCCCCTTTATGATTTAACGGGTCACCAGGGCAAAAAACTAAAGGTTTCGTTCCACAGTTATCAAGGGGACGAATCAGCCAACGTGCTTTTGCAAAGCGAAATTCCAGGGCGCGAGATTTCCGACAAAAAACCTGCGTTTCATGTGAACAACCGAATTGGAACGCTCAATGACCCGAACGGCCTTTTCTATTTAAACGGCGTGTACAACCTCTATCATCAATTTCAATACAACATCACCGGCAGCTCCTGGGCACACTATATAAGCACCGACCTGATGCACTGGGAGGAACGCCCGATAACCTTATTTCATGACGAGCTTGGATCGATGCATTCAGGTTCAGGGGCGGTAGACGTGATGAATACCTCCGGATGGCAAACAGGTGATCTACCGCCAGTCATCTCGGCCTATACCGCCTCGCGAGGAAACGGCGGTTCTGATAAGATTCAAATGCAAGGCATTGCGTATAGTGTGGATGGCGGAAAGACCTTCACGAAGTATGAAGGCAATCCGGTGGTTGGAGAATCACAGATATTCACGGAAGGTTCCGACAACGCCCGTGATCCAAAGATCTTCTGGTTCTCACCCACGCAAGGCCGCAATCCTTATGCCAAAGATGGCTACTGGGTCATGGTCCTCTTTGAAGGTGATTCCCTCAGTATTTATAGCTCGAGCAATCTTAGGGACTGGGAAAAACATAGCAGCATACAAGGATTCCATGAATGTCCTGAACTATTCCCGCTGACTATCGATGGAGATCCGAAAAACATTCGCTGGATCATGTATGGTGGGAACGGTGAGTATCACATCGGCGTATTTGATGGCAAAAACTTCACACCGGAAACTGAGGAAAAGATCCCGCTGAATTACGGAAAATTCTACGCTGCGCAGACCTTCAACAACACCGAGATGGGCATAGACGGTCAAGCGCGACGAGTTCAAGTGGGTTGGCAGGGAGAGCGGCAAGGTCATATTTCGATGCCCACGGAACTAACGCTCCGGACAACACCGCTTGGCCTAAGAGTCTGTATGCTGCCGGTTAAGGAACTAGCGAATCTCCACACTCGTTCAGAGGAGTTGGATGGGATGAAACTCAGCCCTGGAGACGCCAACCCACTTGCCACGCTCAATGGGGGTCTATACGACATCGAGATCGAGGCGGACCTTTCCGCAGCCAAGCAGGTTGTGCTCGTTATTCGTGGGCAAAAACTATTATTCGATGTCGCGGAAGACGGCCTTCTTTTTGGAGAGCTCGAGATTCCCGATACCAAGACGCTGATTCTCCGAGTTGTCGTAGACAACACTTCTACCGACGTATTTTTTGGGGAGCATGGTCTCTACCATTCACCCGGTCTTACCCAACCGTCGACCAAGGATCTCAGCCTTGAGGTAACCGGAGGCGTCGCAACCTTCACAAAACTCCAAGTGCATGAATTGAAATCGATTTGGGCGCAGTAATGATATTTCTTTCGCATCATCCCATGAAACCGAAAATAGCGCCCATAGCCGGCACCATAATTTGCTTCTTTCTGGTATTGACCGTCTCAACCTGGGCACAGTCGACCTCGGACAAACCCAATGTGATCCTCATCTATGTCGATGATCTGGGATATGGAGATCTCAGTTGTTACGGCGCGACCAAGGTACAGACACCGAATATTGATCGGCTGGCCAGCGAAGGCCGTAGCTTTTTCGACGCACATTCACCGTCGGCGGTCTGCACGCCATGACCACCTGGGTACACCGAGCCAGGATCGCTGATAACAGAACATATTAAAATGATCAGCAAAGCGCTCACAAATGCGGTAATCGATACGCTAGTTCCACGCTTGAATTCCCATCTCAATTTGCCCAAGAATACTTCCTATCCTAAGACCTAGCTATGAATAACCTACCACGTGCAATTTCACTAATTGCTATTCTCTGCGCTTGCGTGGCCATACTCGGCTGCGGTCCAGCTAAACAGGAACCAACCGCCAAATCCCTTCGACAAGCGCAGGACAAGCCAAATATCCTTTTCATCCTGGTAGACGACCTGGGAGTGTCAAATAGGGTCAGTGGTCAATTGTCAATTTATTCAATCGTCTCGCCCATTCGCAAGCCCCTTCCCTCTCTCTAGCGTACTTGCCGCAAATTGCGCTCACCGATCGCGGCTTGCCCATATTCAGCCGATCGCTTAGCCATGCGTTCGTCACGGAACTCTCCCGCTTGAGCTTGGAGGCGATCGCGAGCTTCCAAGCCGCCGACAGCCTCTCCCCCGCGGCGTCGGACGGGTTCTTGCCCAGCAGCTCCAAGCACTTGCCCAGCGCCGAATCCCAGCGCGAGCGGTTCAGCTCCGCCAAGTCCTCGCGCTCCAGCCTCACCAAGGAGCGATCCCTTGCCAGATCATCCGCGACCGCCTGCTTGAACTCCGAAGAGCCCAGCCCCCATCCTCTGCACATCTTCCTGTCCAGCTCCTCGATCTCCTGCGGGTCGTCGGAATGCTTCAGCCTCAAATGGGAAATATAGCGGGCCCAGCCGCCCTTGCTGTCGGCGTAGTCTTCGAAATAATCCATCCAAGAACAATCGAAGTACGACGGCCTGCTCTTCCGCTTCGGAAATCGATTCAGCGACGTCCACGGATACCTGCCTATCCCGTCGATAGCGCTCAGCCCCGCCCTAACCGGGTTCAGGTGAATGTAGTCGACAAGGTCCAGCCAATGCTGCCCAGGCTCCACCAGAAGCGACTTGAAGCGCCCTTGGAACAGATGCCCGTGCTCGTTCCTGTACTTGTTGAAACGCATCGCGAAGGTGGCCTGCAGCCAGCGCATGCCCACGGACAGGTTTCCCAGCGGCGTCCCGAGGCACAGATGATAGTGGTTGCTCATCAGGCAATACGCGGACAATTCCCAATCGAACTTCCCGCACGCCTCCTCCAAGGCTTTCACGAACGATTGCTTCGCCCCTTCGGTTTCGAATATATCCGCGCGATAGTTGCCTCGGTTTATAACATGATAAAGACCGTCGCTCGATTCAAGACGCCGCTTTCTCGCCATGGCCTATCCTGCCATCCGCGACGCGGCACAGTCAAGTTGACAATTGACCACTGAGCCTATCTCCAGCCCCCCTGATCGTAAAGCTGCCGAAAATGTTCGATTGCATCTGGGCTGGAAGTACGCGTTGGAATTAGACATCGCGGATGAAGGCTTCGATCACAGCCGGCTATCGAGGTTCCGTGACCGGTTGATTGAGGGCGGAGCCGAACGGATCGGCTTTGATGCGCTGCTGGGCGGGTTGCGCCGCGCGGGGCTGGTACGCCGCGGGGGCAAACAACGGCTTGATTCGACGCATGTGCTCGGCGCGGTGGCCAAGATGAGCCGGCTTGAAGTGGTTCGCGAAACCGTTCGTCTGGTTCTTGAGGAGATTCGGCGAGCGGGGGCACAAGGACGATTGGATTGCTGGGCACTGCTTGAAGCCCGCTACCTCGATAGCGAGGTGGCGTGGCATCGATTGGGTCTGAGCGAACTCAAAGTCAAGTATCAGCAAGCCGGAGAGGATGCCCTTGAGCTGCTTGAATGGTTGTCGAAGCAACCCGCGAAGTTACGCGAACATTCCAAGGCGAAGGAAACAGCTATATTCTTACACTTGGTGACAAGCGCTTATTTATGTCGGGAGATACTGAAGACGTTGCTGAAATGAGAGCGTTGGAAAATATTGATATGGCCTTTATTGCGATGAACATACCCTTCACGATGAATGTCACGCAAGCGGCCAGCGCTGTTCGGGAATTTCAACCCAAGATAATTTACCCCTACCACTACCGAAATCAGGATGGCAGCTTTGCCGACCTCGATGATTTCAAAAACCAGGTAGGTAGCGACCTCAACGTTGAGGTGAGACTACGAGATTGGTACGGCTCCCAATAAAGCTACGACTCTCAACGCGCTATTTGTTCCTTTGGGAAAGTGTGAGTAATTTTAAAAACATATGTCCCTAGTATGTACATACACGCACCTACAAGAGAGGCCGCAGCCATGGTGCAAAACATTTGCTCATAGCCATAGGTTTCTGCCAGGTATCCGGAAATACCGGCACCGGCCAAACTACCCAACATACGAGTGGCCATATAGTAAGAAAGCACCGTCGCCTTTTGACCTTCCTTGGCCAGATTCGATAAATAGACGATAGCGGCGACTTCAATGCCTCCCCAACATATGCCATGAAAAAGCAGAGGAATCCAAAGCATTTCAGGCTGTCCAATAAAGGAGGTTATGACAACGCGTAGAGGCTGGGCTAAAAAGGCGATTGATATGATAAAGGCAGGACTTGTTCGATCTATCCCTTTTCCAATCAACGGCAGAAATATCAGGGCTGAAAGGCCCATGATTCCAGACAGTATCCCCAACAACCGTGTGCTTCCTCCCAATTCACGCGCGTAGGCGCTAAAAAATCCAAACATGGCTGGTTCTGCCAGGGCAATGAAGAAAAATGAAATGAGAAACAGTCTTATTACTCCATTCAATTCCCTAATTCTTAATGGAGCGACTGACAGTCGTTCTCCTTCAGGTTCAGACAAACGCCAAAGCAATAAAAAGGAAGATAAAATAATCAACGCGCCATAACGGGCGATTGTTGGAATGTCATTGAAAATGATTGGCAGAGTCGTGGACCCCAATAAAAATCCCAAAGACCCAAAAGCCCGATAAACGCCAAAGTTTCTTCCCTGCCTGGTAGGTCCCAGGTATTTTACCGCCAAGGCCGGCATCATACCGAAGACCATGGGCCCCAAAACTGCTTTTAGGATCGCGTAAACGAGAAATTGCCAAACGGAAACGCATATGGAAAAATAAACTAATAAGGCTGAAAAACCAAGAGAACCCCATAAAGCGATCCTCTTATGCCAATGCCTTTGGTCCGCTATTCGCCCCCAAAATAGCGAGCTGACCAAGAACACGCCGTTACTGATGCCTAGAATAATTCCGATCGTTGTTTCACCAATTCCGACATCCTTCATCCGCACCGCCTCGAAGGTAAACAGGAGTCCTATGGAAGCAACATGCAACAAACAGGTAATACGTAAGATCCATTTTGTACTCATAAACTCAAATGTTTCCAATATCTATACTAATTTCCATAACACACTGTCTTTTAACTTATTACTACCTGCGCTTTCGAAAGCGTTTGAAACTATGAGGTAAAGGTAGTTTAATCCGCCAGCTTTATGGCTACACAAATGCTACGGCCGTTGCCATACAATGAAAAATGCCTGTGAACCGGGTTCGCTTTGGAAAGCTACAGGTCGATCGCCTCCAGGCATGGTATAGCAAAGTGACAATTGATCGCCCTCAAGTTTTAACATCCCCTGAGCATCCTTGCCGGTTAATTCACCTTCGTTTCCCAGCATGTAATACTACTCATATTCCGGCGTCTGCCCTGGGTAAAGATGGTCATGTGGCCCCGAGCAACCGGATCACTGTGGCACAGATTGGTCTCGGTCGGATGGGAGGAGGCCACACACGCTTCCTGGCTCACGAACCTTCAGTGGAGATGTTAGCGGTGTGCGATGTGGATCAAACGCGCCGCGAAGCAACCCTGGCCACGGTCAAGACAGTTTATAAGGACAGGAAGGTAAGCTGTAAGGCTTATAACGACTATCGGGAAGTGCTGGCGCGCGATGACATCGACGCCGTGGTGATTGTCACCCCGGACCATTGGCATACGTCCATATCGATTGACGCTGCAAAAGCCGGCAAAGATATCTACTGCGAGAAGCCCGTCTCTTTGACCGTCCGGGAAGGACGCGAGCTGGTCCAGACCGTGCGCCGTAACAAGCGGATCTTCCAGACCGGAACCCAATACCGTTCTATTCCCACGATTCGGCAGGTTTGCAACTTTGTGCGGGAGTGTCAAATAGGGTCAGTGGTCAATTGTCAATTTATTCAATCGTCTCGCCCATTCGCAAGCCCCTTCCCTCTCTCTAGCGTACTTGCCGCAAATTGCGCTCACCGATCGCGGCTTGCCCATATTCAGCCGATCGCTTAGCCATGCGTTCGTCACGGAACTCTCCCGCTTGAGCTTGGAGGCGATCGCGAGCTTCCAAGCCGCCGACAGCCTCTCCCCCGCGGCGTCGGACGGGTTCTTGCCCAGCAGCTCCAAGCACTTGCCCAGCGCCGAATCCCAGCGCGAGCGGTTCAGCTCCGCCAAGTCCTCGCGCTCCAGCCTCACCAAGGAGCGATCCCTTGCCAGATCATCCGCGACCGCCTGCTTGAACTCCGAAGAGCCCAGCCCCCATCCTCTGCACATCTTCCGTCCAGCTCCTCGATCTCCTGCGGGTCGTCGGAATGCTTCAGCCTCAAATGGGAAATATAGCGGGCCCAGCCGCCCTTGCTGTCGGCGTAGTCTTCGAAATAATCCATCCAAGAACAATCGAAGTACGACGGCCTGCTCTTCCGCTTCGGAAATCGATTCAGCGACGTCCACGGATACCTGCCTATCCCGTCGATAGCGCTCAGCCCCGCCCTAACCGGGTTCAGGTGAATGTAGTCGACAAGGTTCCAGCCAATGCTGCCCAGGCTCCACCAGAAGCGACTTGAAGCGCCCTTGGAACAGATGCCCGTGCTCGTTCCTGTACTTGTTGAAACGCATCGCGAAGGTGGCCTGCAGCCAGCGCATGCCCACGGACAGGTTTCCCAGCGGCGTCCCGAGGCACAGATGATAGTGGTTGCTCATCAGGCAATACGCGGACAATTCCCAATCGAACTTCCCGCACGCCTCCTCCAAGGCTTTCACGAACGCCTGCTTCGCCCCTTCGGTTTCGAATATATCCGCGCGATAGTTGCCTCGGTTTATAACATGATAAAGACCGTCGCTCGATTCAAGACGCCGCTTTCTCGCCATGGCCTATCCTGCCATCCGCGACGCGGCACAGTCAAGTTGACAATTGACCACTGACCCTATCTCCAGCCCCGGGTTTTGGGACTTATAGAAAATATCGAAAAAGTGGTTCCGCTTAAACGCTGGGGCTTCCCAGACGATGTCGCAGACGTGGTACTTTTCTTCGCCTCTGATGCATCGCGTTACATGACAGGCGAAGTCGTGGCAGTCGATGGTGGCCTGGTTCGGGTCAGCACCTAGCTGCATTTAAGAGTAAATTCCCTTCGGTCGATTCCGCGTGACATTAAAGGGTAGAACAATTCTACTCGGAAGTTTCTTCTCGGTCCGTCCGCATGCAGGCTTTTATCATCAAACGATTACTGACGCTCTTCCCGACGCTGCTGTTTACAAGCATTATTGTGTTCGCCTCGATTCGGATAATTCCTGGTGACGTGATTGATTTGATGCTGTCGCAAAACGACATTTCGACAGCGAACGACCGTGCGATGATCGAAGAAGCCCTCGGTCTCGATAAGCCAATTTACATTCAATACTTTAACTGGATTGGTTCAGCTTTGACAGGCGACCTGGGGCGTTCCCTCTGGCACAACGCTCCTGTTACCGAACAACTCCTTCACACTCTCCCCATTACATTTGAACTGGGTTTGATGGCGCTGATAGTGGCCCTCAGTGTAGCGATTCCCATCGGAATTTATTCTGCTATGCGGCAGGACACCGGCGGTGATTATATCGCGCGCTCGTTTTCTCTGATCATGCTCGCAATCCCAAGCTTCTGGTTGGGAACCCTGGTAATGGTTTTTCCATCGGTCTGGTGGCGCTGGGCACCGCCCTTGGATTTTACACCTTTTCTTGTAGACCCAATCAAAAACTTAAAGCACATGTTGGTGCCGGCGATTCTTTTGGGACTTTCTATGTCTGCAGTGACTATGCGCATGACCCGCACCATGATGCTGGAAGTGCTGCGCCAGGACTACGTGCGAACCGCCCGCGCCAAAGGCCTTAAAGAAAACGTAGTGGTGCTCCGTCATGCCCTAAAAAATGTGTTGATTCCAGTGGTCACCCTTGTCGGCCTACAAGCTCCCCTATTGATCGGCGGCTCAGTCATTCTAGAACAAATTTTTGTCGTTCCCGGCATGGGTTCACTGCTGTTAGAGGCAGTATTTCAAAGAGACTATCCGGTCGTCACCGGCATCTTTTTGGTAGTGGGCGTAGCGGTATTATTTATTAATTTTTTCGTCGATCTAACCTATGGATTCCTCGATCCGCGGGTTAGGCATTAAGGAATAGCCATGAGCGATACTACAGCCAGCCAGACTTCCGAGGTGCCAATGACCAGCCACCGTCGCGGGCCGTTTTTGTATTTTTTGATAAAGCTGTTCAAAGAAAAACCGCTAGGTGCGGCCGGAGGTGTAATTTTTGTAATCTTCCTGTTTTGCGGAGTATTTGCCGATGTGCTGGCGCCCTATGGCATGAACGAAACCAATCTGAGAATAAGGCTGCTGCCGCCGTCTTTAGGGCACCCCATGGGAACGGACCATTTAGGCCGCGATATTTTATCGCGCATTTTAATCGGCGCAAAGATCTCCATGATAGTTGGATTTTTGGCAGCAGGACTAGCCACAGTTATATCGATTGTGCTGGGCGTTGCCTCAGGCTATTTTGGCAAAAAAACCGACATGGTCATTCAACGCTTCGTGGACGCCTGGATGACTTTTCCAGACTTAATTCTGCTAATTGTGGTGATCTCCGTCGTTGGCCCGGGCATTCTACAGATTTCGATTGTGCTCGCGCTTCTCTACGGAATTGCCGGTTCACGAATCATCCGAGGTTCGGTGGTAAGCATTCGGGAAAACATGTACACCAGAGCTGCCGAATCAATCGGTGCACGTCCACTACGCATTTTATGGCACCATGTGTTACCGAACATTATGCCGGTCGCCATCGTCCTATTCACGATCCGAGTGGGCGCTGTCATTTTGGCGGAAGCCGGATTGTCATTCCTGGGGCTCGGCGTTCCGCCCCCAACACCGACCTGGGGCAGCATGCTAAGCGGCTCTGGCAGAACTTATATGTACCTGGGTCCCTGGCTCGCTTTGGCACCCGGGATCACCCTGACCGTCGTGGTTTATGCAATCAACGTATTCGGCGATGCATTACGCGATTTGCTCGACCCCAGAATGAGAGGAAGTCAATGAAAATAATTCTTTTAAACATCTTCTTGTCGCTATTTCATCAAGGTAGGGCTCGATCGCCGAGCGAGCCGTGGTTGCAACGGCGGTTTAGGGCCTACCGAAGCCGAAGGCGACAGCGAAGCGAACAACAACCGCCCTACCCATTTTTCTCGACCAAACGTATTTTCAAATATTTTGGCAGGCTGATTTTCAGTGCAGGATTTGTTTTGGGGCAGCTGACGTCCTTAGAAGCAGCCGATGAGTTAACCCAGGAACAACCTCAATACGGAGGTACCCTGAATGTGGGTACAGTTTATCTAACCTTGTCAGCCCTTTCTTGGGATCCGGCTGATTGGGCCTGGAAAGGCAATCACGACCACGGGATGGCTAGAGAGCTGCTCCTCGCAGCTGATCTGGACAAAAGCATTCGCAAGGGCGGTACAAACTCCTTCCATGCGGAGGCCTGGCTAACCCCGGATGCCATGCGAGGCGAATTAGCTGAAAGCTGGTTCTGGGAGGACGAATTGACTTTGGTTATCAATCTTCGCAAGGGCATCCTATTCCCAAAGAAAGAGGGGCTGATGGAAGAACGGGAGCTCGATGCGGAGGACGTCGTTTATAGTTTTCATGTTGTCAATGATAGCCCGAAAAAAATCCCTACCTACCTGGATCACATAAAAGAGGTTATAGCCCGTGACAAACATACGGTGGTCTTTCATTTCAACTTCTTTCACTCCATGTGGCCATACCGATATGGCTATGGGTTTTATTGTCAGATCATGCCGAGGGAGATGGCCAATGTGGATCCAAAGGATTGGAAGAATGTCCACGGTACAGGTCCCTTCAGCCTGGAGCGCTACGTTCTGAACCACGCGCAAATATATAAGCGCAACCCTAACTACTGGGATAAAGAGCGCATTGGAAATCAGGCATACCAGATTCCTTTTGTCGAAAGGGTGACCTATAGAATCTTCAAAGACGTAGGGTCCTCTTTGGCTGCGTTTCGCACCGGCCAAATAGACATTATGGAACCAATTCGCTGGATCATGGTGGATCATTTGAAGGAAACGACGCCGGAGCTTAAGTGGAGCCGTTGGTTGCGCACTGATGGTACATTTCTTTCAATGCGTGTGGACCAAAAGCCTTTCGACGACATTCGAGTGCGGCGAGCTATGAACTTAGCGGTCAACCAAAAAGAGATCCTGGAATTGTTTTTCGGAGGTTATGGTGAATTAATGTCGTATCCGCAGCACCCAGGGTTTGGGGATTACTATCAACCCATGGAAGAAATGCCGGATTCGATAAAGGAGCTTTACGAATATAAACCGGATAAAGCAAAAGCCCTGCTTGCTGAAGCGGGTTATCCGGACGGTTTTTCGTTTACGGTCCAAGCCAGTGCTGCAGATCCCGCCAACCTGGAGCTTGTATCTCTACTTGAGAATTATTTTTCCAAGGTCGGTGTGAAAATGATTATAGAACCCTTGGAATATGCCGCCTTTCTCTCAGTGCTGACGACCAAGACCCATACTGCGGGTTATTTTCTTAGGAGCGGGCACACCAATCCGGTCACATCCTTACGGAAGAGTTTTTTTACCGGCCAAACCTGGAATCCTTCGATGTATTCGGATCCCGAATTCGATAAACGAATCTACGAGATTTACGAGGAACGGGACGAAGCAAAGCGCGTCCAAATTGTCAGGGAGCTCACCATTGAAATGCTAGACAAGGCTCCTTACGTCTGGTTGCCAACTGAATATATCTATACCGCTTGGTGGCCATGGGTAAAAAACTATGGTGGCGAATTACGGGCGGGTGCGGTCAAACCAGGCCCCATATACTCACGTCTCTGGATCGACCAAAAGATGAAGGAGGAGTTGGGATTCAAATGAGCCTATTTCCAGAGGCAACAGTCGCCAGGGAAACTCCACTCCTGTCCGTTCGGGATCTGTCAGTTTCCTTTCGAACTGACCGGGGACGAGTCCAGGCGGTAGACAATGTCTCCTTTGACATTCAGCCGGGAGAGACCCTGGCAATCGTTGGGGAAAGCGGCTCGGGAAAAAGTGTCACCGCGTTATCCATTTTGCAGCTACTGGATGACGCAGGCTCCATCGATACCGGAAGCATACTGTTTGAAGGCAAAGATCTTGTGCATCTCGACGGACCCGGTATTCGAAAGATCCGTGGGGATCGAATCGCCATGATCTTTCAGGAGCCGATGTCCTCTTTGAATCCGGTCCTCACCATTGGCAAACAGGTTGCCGAACCCATTCAGCTACACCGAAAACTCTCCTGGTCGGAATCTCTCGAAAAGGCAGCCGAGCTCCTGGAGAAGGTTAAAATTCCAGGACCAAAGAGAAGACTTAAGGATTATCCTCACCAATTATCCGGCGGCATGCGCCAGCGCGTCATGATAGCCATGGCCCTCGCCTGCGAACCAGAGCTGATCATCGCGGACGAGCCGACCACGGCCCTGGATGTGACAGTCCAGGCGCAGATACTTTCACTTCTGAAAAATCTGACAAAGGAGATGAATTCTTCGTTGATTCTCATTTCTCATGATCTGGGTGTAGTGGCACGCTATGCCAATCGGGTGGTCGTCATGTACGGTGGCCGGATCATAGAAAGCGCGTCAGCCATCGAGTTGTACAAGAATCCACAACATCCTTACACAGAAGGTCTTTTGGCGTCGCAGCCTTCCCTGGACGGAGTACCCGAAGAAAGATTACAAACCATTACTGGTCAGCCACCAGACCTGGCAAACTTACCTTCGGGTTGCGCCTTTGCACCTCGATGCCGTTACGCGAGAGATGAATGCCGGGCAAGTAAACCGCCTCTCGAATCTGTGGCTCCAGACCATCTGAGAGCCTGTATCGGATATGAATAAAGACAAAGACACCCTTGTTCAGGTAGAAGACCTGAAAGTACACTTTCCCATTACGGAAGGGCTTCTCAAGCGAACGGTCGGATGGATTCCGGCGGTCGATGGTGTGTCGTTCGAAGTGAAGCGCGGGGAAACCTTTAGCCTGGTGGGTGAAAGTGGTTGCGGCAAGTCGACGACGGCCCTGGCCCTCCTTCGCATGCAACCGGTCACCTCTGGGCGTATTATTTTTGAGGGCGAAGATATTACAAACTACACGCCTTCCCTCATGCGCCCAATCCGGCGTCGAATGCAAATGGTTTATCAAGACCCGTTTGGATCATTAAACCCACGTATGAAGGTGGGGAGCATCATAGGTGAACCTCTAAGAGTACATAAAATCTACTCGGATAGACAGGAACACAAAGCCCGAATCCAGGAGCTAATGAGCCTCGTAGGACTCTTACCAGACATGGCCGATCGTTATCCTCACGAGTTTTCCGGTGGTCAACGCCAGCGCATAGGTATAGCCCGTGCCCTCTCCCTCGACCCTGACCTCATTATCTGCGACGAGGCAGTCTCAGCCTTGGATGTTTCCATACAAGCGCAGGTTTTAAACCTGTTGATGGATTTACAAAAGCAATTAAGCCTTACCTACTTTTTCATTTCTCACGATCTTTCAGTGGTAAGACATATCAGTCATCGCATCGCTGTAATGTATTTGGGACGCATCGTAGAGATTAGCGATAGACATGAGCTATTTTCAAATCCAAAACACCCATACACACAAGCGCTGCTCGACGCGGTCCCCACACCGAATCCGGAGTTAGAAGCTCAACGTCCCCATATTATCATCGCAGGCGAAGTACCCAGCTTACGCAATCCGCCAAAGGGTTGCAGGTTTCATCCCCGCTGCCCGGTTGCCAAACCGGAATGCAGCCACATAAGACCGGAATGGATACAAGAAGGCGCCACCAGAGTTGCCTGTCACTTGTATGGTGATAGTTGACTTCTTATGCTTCCAATTACAGCTTCTCCAAGAACCATTCAACAGACACAAACGGACGGCTATCCGCACGTTTAGGTCAACACAGTTTAACACAAAAAGAGAAAGAAATTCAATGCCAGGTCTCGAGACCACCCCAGAAATGTTCGACCTTAGGATGTCGGAAGAAGCCAGACCGCTTTTAGAAAAAGTGAAAGCCTTCATCAAGAATGAGGTGGAGCCCGTCACCCGTGAGTTCTACCAACTCGGCGAGGGCCGCGCCGAACGTTTTTCGTATGAACCCGGGCAGCTCGAGATCCTAGAGCGCCTCAAAGATAAAGCCAAAGCGAACGGCCTTTGGAACTTTTTCCTACCTGACGACGAGACCGGCCAGGGACTTAATAATCTCGACTATGCCTACATCGCAGCCGAGCTGGGGAAGAACCCTATGGCTGCAGAAAGCCTCAATTGCTCGGCGCCCGATACTGGAAATATGGAGGTGCTCGAGCGGGTCGGTACTCCGGAGCAGAAGGAGCAGTGGCTCAAGCCGCTCTTAGACGGGAAGATCCGCTCTGCTTACGCCATGACCGAACCCGACCTTGGATCGTCAGATGCGAAGAACATCTCGTGCCGTGCCGAGCTCGTTGGCGACGAGTGGGTAATCAACGGTGAGAAATATTACATCTCCGGCGCCGGAGATCCGCGCTGCAAAATTTTGATCACGATGGTGCAGACCAATCCAGACGCGGAACCCCATAAGCGCCAATCGCAAATCCTGGTTCCGGTGGACAACCCTGGGGTCGAGATTCTCGGTCCCATGCACGTATTCGGCAAGGACGACGCACCCCACGGTCATATGCACCTGCGCTTTGATAACTGCCGGGTTCCCAAGGATAATATCCTCCTCGGTGAAGGGCGCGGCTTCGAGATCTCCCAGGTGCGATTGGGACCGGGCCGGATCCATCACTGCATGCGATCCATTGGTGCGGCCGAACGCGCTCTGGAACTGATGGCCAAGCGAGGCCTGGCACGCGAGGCATTTGGCAAGCCCATCGCCAGACTCGGCAAGAATACCGAGATGATCGCCAAGACGCGCATCGAAATCGAGGCCATGCGAATGATGGTCCTCAAGGCCGCGAAAGCGATGGATGTGCTGGGCAACTCCGATGCGCGCGTCTGGGTGAGCGCCATTAAAGCGATGGTGCCCATTCGCGTTTGCCACATCATTGACGAGGCGATCCAGATTCACGGCGCGACCGGTGTCTCGCAATGGACGCCGCTCGCCGACATGTACGTAAACCAGCGCACTCTACGCCTGGCAGATGGACCGGATGAGGTGCACTGGTTCGTCGTGGGTCGAGCCGAACTCAACCGCTGGATGGAGGACGGTGCCGAGGACTACGATCCGAAAGCTGAGTACCTGTCTGGGCAATAGCACTACAGATTCGAAAAATTTAGAAAATCCTTGTCGTTTGAGGCAGGAGCTAATGACAAAGCCCATCACCATTCAAGGTGTAATGCCGGCCTCTTGAAACAACTCGGGCAAAGGATGGGATCTATTAACAAATCCCCTCATGGCTTTAGCAACCCGCTCTGATTGGGATACAGTTCGGAGTAATGACTGATACGCGAGTCCCAGTCCCGGGATTCCAGGGGTAGCACCTGGTTCGCCTTGGCCCACTGCGTCCATCTCGCTTCCAGTTGGCTTACTTTTTCAGGGTTTTTTGTGGCCACGTCAGTGGACAATTGTCCGCGGTAACCTGGCCGGTGCTCGTCCACAACAGCCATCCAGCCCATACCGACGACGTGCTTATGGCGACCGGTCAGTAATGCGGCCCGGCTTGGGGCGCAACGTCCGGTGTTTCTGAACTGTGAGAAGCGGATGCCCGTCTCAGCTAAGCGATCGATGTGCGGGGTCTTGATCTCGCCGCCATAACAACCCAGATCCGAATAGCCCAAGTCATCGCACATAATCAGAACGATGTTCGGCCTGGTGAGCTTACCGGATTTAGCAATTGGTTCCGCTACGCAACCCAGGGCTAAAAATGCTAGAATCAGTAAGACCGAAAATGTAAACCTCATAGTTTCAAAAAATCTAGATGTGATGAAGAACAAGGCGCAGTTTGCAAGCAAGCGCGGGAGCGTAGTATTCTACGTAACCAAGCGGGTTGCGGGCTGGAACGCAGTTCTTCGCGCATGTTGATTTTAGCCTTCGATAGGGCAATTTTGTAACGTCACTATTAGTGGTGATTGAAAAGTTTATACTAATATCCATAACACACTGATTTTTAATGAGATAAAGCCTGCTCTTTCGAAGGCGTTTGAAACATTAGGGTAAACCTGGACATGGGTGCTCCTTCAGTAGCAGCTTTCTAATTTTCGCGACCAAGGTCACTCCTGAGCCCCGATCTTTCCAGCTTCTGCCCCAGCTTCAACAGTTTCACTTTGAGCGCTTCATACGGACCTTCCTGAACCGGTGTCTTGTTGATAACAGACATTATGGCGGCGATCCCTGCGGATTTTCCCAAAACCATCCAGACCGGTTCCATGCGGATGGAGGTCATGGCGATATGGCTGGCCGACACACAGACCGGCACCAACAGGTTGTCTCATTCCTTTTGTATAACACATTGTCATAATTCGAAAGGCTAGTCATTTGCATTAAGATCATGGGAATCAACAATTACCACAAGTTGGACACAACTAATCAAAAGTAGTCGTTAACGATTATCTAATGAATCAACTCAGCTATTGTTCTCTCATTACTTTTTTTCTTGTTGTCCTAATCACCTTCTCAAGTCTCGTTTCAGCGAATAACTCCTGGCCAAAGTGGCGGGGACCGACTCAAAACGGAACCGTCCCGAAACAAGGTTTGGCAAGCGAGCCACGGTCTTTTTATTTGGAGCGATGATTGACGATCATTTGGAATGGGATGCCAGGATCATGCTGTGATTTTTCCTGCATGCTCGGCCAAGAAGCATCCGGATAGAACTTTGCCTTAAGCGAAATGAGGCAGACGCGTAAGGCCGCGAGATTACAATTGAGGTTGTAGTTTTTTGATCGGGTATGATCTTCGCGCATGCAGGCGTCGCGCACCCAATGATTGCGACTCTCGCATCCTCCCCAGTGTCCGCGAGCCAAATGGGCGAATCGTTTTGCGCAGCCCTTTTGGCAAGGATGGCTGGAGAGGTAGAAGGAGACGCTGGGCTCTTCGCTTTGCTCGCAGGAGCTAGTGCGCCGGATAACCGTAAGGCTTCGGGCTCCCGGCAATCCCGCCACAATGGGCTCGATGGGATAGACTGTTATTGCTCGCTGGTCGAAGCGTCCGTGGGTCGTATCGACTTGTTGGATATGGGTAAAAAGGGGGAGGTTTCGGCTATTTTCGAAGCGGCTTTATGGGCATGGCGATTCTCGTCCTTGAGTTGAAGGAAGTAATCGCCTCCCGCCTTGAGAATTGCAGCGGCCTGGGCCTTGTTATTGTTCAGAGCGTCTCCGGGGAGGCGTCGCGTTTTCGAGTTTGCAGTTTTCATAGAGGCGCAATGCGACGGTTTGCTCGCCCTCTCGCTTGTGTGCTTCGCTCTTGGGTTTGTTGGCGGCAAAATCCACCGCGACGGGCGCCCCGGTCTCGTGATCGCTCAGGCACAAACTCAGGGCGCGATCGCGAATCCACTTCCCGTCGATGGCCAGCGCCCGGGGAAGGGTTCCGAGGTTTGCTTGCAGCCAGCCGTTGAGGCAATTTGCGAATTCTTGTGGATCGATCTGAATCAATAGATTGCGCAAGGCGGTGTAGCTGGGGGCCTTGCGTCCTTTCGCGTTTTTCTTCCTGGGGAAGCACAGCCACTCTCGCTGGCTTTGGGTCAGGAACTGCCCGTAGCGCTGGATCGCCGCAAGGTTATCGCGTCCGGCGAACAGCGCCATCGCCAGGAAGGCCAGCAAGGAGGAGGCCCGAAAGCTCCGGTTGTTCCTCCGAGGATCCTCGAAGTGTTCGGTGAGATAGTCTCGCAAGGATTCGAGCTGGCCTTTCTTCAGGGGCAGGTCGCGCTCCGGACTCTGCGCGTTGAGGGCCTTGCGGTAGGCCGGCGCCATATCCATGCCGGTAAGGATGCGGCGGGCATTGCGATTGAGGGGCTTGATCCAAAGCCTCTTCGGCCTGCCGTGCTGCTGGTAGTAATCCATCCGGTGGCGGGCGAAGCCCTGGGTCAGACCAAGCGGCTGCCACCCGGCGGCTTTGTAGCAAGTGCCTTCGAATTGCTCTATATCCGAGAACGTTTCGGCCAGAACGGGACTGTAGCCGTACTTCTCTTTCCACTGCCCGGGCAAGGCGCCTACGGCCAAGGCCAGAGAACGCGAGGCGAGGTTGGGCATGCGCGTTTCGCCCAGCACCAGGAATCGGCGGTTCATCGCCACCAGGTTGAGGCGCTCGGCGCGCTGCTGGGCGGTCCAGCCAATCCATTGCTCCCGGTCGGCCAGCTTCAAGGCGGCGCTTCCCCAGTCCAGCAAAGCCACCCAATGTCCTTGGTATTCGATCGCCTGAAGCAGCGCACGGCCCGTGCGCAAGTCCCCTAGATAGTGCTCTTGGTCAAGCAGCTCTCCTGCTCGCTCGTACTCGCCGGGTTGGACAACGCGAACCGTTAAGTCTTTCAATAGAAAAACGGGCGGATCGATTGTGAAGACTGCCTTAGGTGTTTTCTTTTTCAATTTCATCCCAGCGTATCACGACTGAAATGAGTCGGGAGGGCAAGTTTTTTATCAATCCCAGTTTCCATAGGCATTAAACGATCTAAATAAAAATACCGTGGGGTAAATCGTTCAGAAGCTTTCTCAATCAAGTACGACTGCAAGCGGTTTGCAAAGACCTTCTAACTTCAACCGATTCAGTCAGTAACATCGCGTTCAATCATGGGTTCAACCAACTATCCTTCTTCAATCGCCTATTTAGAAGAGAGTTTGGAATTAACCCTACCGAATTCCGGAATACCAAGCGGAAGGAACAATCCCAATAAAGCATCATTCATTGTTTAGAAAACTACCCTCGTGTTGAAATTCGGGAATCACTGGACGATCCCCGCAAGTCGCCGGACCTGGGCGATAGCTTCCCTGTAGTTTGTCTTAGAATTGTGTTCCATGCCGATGAAACCGTCGTATCCCACTTCACGCAGAACATTAAATATATGAGTGTAGTTCACTTCACCGGTACCAGGTTCAAAACGACCTGGTACATCACCTACTTCGACAAATTGAATCAAACCTTCCTCAAGTCCTTCTCGCAAATTGTTGGTCAGATTTCCCTCGGACAGTTGCAGATGGTACATATCGAAATCTAGCTTAACATGAGGATGGTCGACTTCGCGAACGATATTGAATCCGTCTTGTGCAGTTAGCACACTCACTTGGGGCGACTCGACTCGGTTGAGTGGTTCCAAGGCTAAGTATACACCCGCTTCCCCCGCGATGTCCCCCGCTTTTCTAAGTCCAGCGATTATCTGCCTGTACTGGATATCCCATGGAATGGTTTCGACCCTCGCTCCTACGAATGTTATCAAATTCGGTGCGCCTACCTTTGTGGCACCAGTCACTGCTTTAGTAAAGTAGTCCAAGAATTGCTTCTCATAACCAGTTGCGGTCAATCCTGTTGTCCACCCTATCCTACCCGATCCCGCGATCGAGGCACATCTCATGCCATAACTGTCCGCCTTAGCACGTAGATTGCCCAAATCCTTGTTCTCAAAACCCCAAAAGGAATAGGCTTTTGCTCCTTCACCTGCAGCGGCCTCCAACCGCTCTTCGTATGACATTGTCTTAGGGAAAAGTATTTCCAAGTTTGGAGACAGGGTATACTTGGGCGGAGGTGTCGATTGAGAATTTTCGCCAGAATCAGGAGTCGCTTTCGCGTACGCTGTCCCGTTGGCTAAAGCGAATGGAATAAGCCCTGCCGTACCTGTAAGAAAACACCGACGCGACAAAGATGAATTAGTTGTGTTGCTTATATGAGACTGCTTCTTGAAGCAGGTTTTTGCTGAGTGGATATTCATTCGGTCATTTTGATCATTGATAATCTTTTGCTGTTGAACCTTATTAAGAATAAATTAGTGGCTCTCTTGCTTCCTTGGTTGACGAAGAAATGCAATTAAGTCAGCCATAAGCTGAGGAGCGATTGCAGCTTCAAGACCTTCGGGCATTAAAGACTGGTCCAAACTTTGAAGAGAGGCAATTTGGTTGCGAAGCACGGTTTTTAGCGAACCATCCAGTAATTTCAAAGTCACACTGCTACTGGTTTCTGAGATCAACAGTCCATATATCAATTCTCCATTCTGGAGCGAACAAGTGTACGAATTATATCCAGGCTGGATATCGGAACTGGGATCTAGTATGGCTTGTAGCAACTTCTCTGATGACCACTCCATAACCGAAATTAAATTCGGCCCAATTTCGATACCTTCCGTGCCATGTTTATGACAGGATACGCAATTTTGCATAAAAACCTCGCGACCATTTTCAGGATGACCTTTGAGAACAAGTGCTTCACTATATTCTTCCACGACTTTACTTCTTGAAGCTGACGTGCTGGAAGAAAATAATTGACTGGCAAGTCGTCGAATACGTTCGGAATCATGCTTAAGCAGTCGCGAACGTAGGGCAGTGTCCAGAGAAGAAACAGAAACTTCGGATCGCTCAAGTCGCTTGACTAAATCGAAAGCCCAAGGCTCGCGACTAATCCAAGAATTGAGCGCAATCTGACGAGTAACAGGACTGAGGCTTGACCAAGCAAGAGCAATAGATTCTGGGACATTTGCTGATCCAGTAGCTGTTAACGCGCGAATTGCAATCATTTGGACCTCAGGTGTCTGTTTAGGATCCAACCATTTTGCAAGCAATGGAACTGCTTCTTCACGCGAGGAATAATTGTAACCTAAAAGCGCAGCCGCTGCTATACGCTTATCAGATGATAGTTCGACGTTAGAGGCCATATAGCGAGCCTGCTCGAAGATTTCCTCTGAATTGTAGAGCAATCGACCAAGTCGATCCACCGAGGAGTTTGAGAGAAGGTTTTGTAATGAGCTGTTGTGATTTGCGAGCAATTCCAAAAATAAAGCGAAAGCTTCGAACTGTTCGGAGGAATAACGCTCACCGGATAAAATTAAAACCTCGGAAAGCAAGGTGGCTAGCGCCTCACGGTCATTGAGTCCGAGTGCAATTGTTAATAAAGGTTCCAATATCGGTCCACCTACCGTACCTGGTGAGCGAACGAACTCAGTAGCGAGCAAATCGATACAGGGTGTGGAAGAACTCATTACCGCCGCTACAATCATAGAATCATCCGCGTTTGCCATGAGAAGTCTACCAAGTGCTTGACCGGCGATAGGGTCCCGCGACTCTCCCAACGAGAAGGCCAACTGCAATCGCAGCTTGGGATCCGGATCGTTTACGAGCCTTACTGCGGCCTTTAGGACTTCTTCATCAAATCGCGTCTCCGCCAATCGGAGCGCATTCTCGCGCACACCAGAAGACTCATCGCGCAAGGCTTCCGCAACTAACGCGGACGGCAATTCATTCAGACCATCAAGCACGCAGAGACTATGCATCCGGGAAAGCGGTGTCACCCCATTCACGGCTAACTCATACAACAGCGGCAACGCTGCCTTGTCGTTCCGCCATAAGAGAACCTGATGAGCTTTATCCCGTAGAAAACCATTGGAAGAATTGAGTACCGTGACTAACTCTTCTGTTCCCATTTCATCAATACGTATTGAATGATGACTCGCCATACCTTCACGTTCTATTCGATAAATGCGCCCACGTTCTTCACCAGCTCGATAATGCGGTAACAGTTCTGACCTTCCCTCTGGGGGCAACCAATATGGGTGTTCAATCATGTAACGATACATATCCGCCACCCACAAAGCGCCATCGGGGCCTTCACGAATCATAACCGGACGGCACCAACGATCTTCACTTGCAAAAAAGTCCAGCTCTGCTTTGCCAGGCACACGTTTGGCCGTGAATGTAACTCCACTATCCTGTAATCGCATGTGCTGAATTAGATTAGAAACTGGTTCACAGACAAAAGCATGCATTTCCTCAGCTGGGAACAATTTAAGATCCCGGTAGATCACTCCGCTACAGGCTGAAGTAAAATTTCCGACAGAGGCAGCGAAATCGTGAAATCGTTTTTGGGGCATGCTGGCGGCATACACGGGCGGATTCATGGAGGTAAGTTTTACCAGCGTTTTATCTGAAGCGAAATACGAGTTGCGACGAAGATAATGGTCCGATAGAACATAGTGCCAAAGTGGATTTGAATTCTGGCTACCAAACCAACGGCCCCAGTTATCTCGGTTTCGTCCAAACTGCGTCGGTCCGCTTTCTGGCTCCAACTCCCCTGTATCCGGACGAAAACGAAAATCCCGGCTACCAACGATAATTTCCTCACCTGTCAGCCAGGATTTCAATTTTGTATCAGTACCAAATTTACTGTGATGACCACCAGCCGCAACATAGACCCAATTGTCCAGTCCCCAACGTAGACCGTTTGCCCGAAGCTGCTCGTTACCTTCCTGCAATCCACTAACAAGTTTATGCCGTTCGTCGACTTTGCCATCACCATCAGTATCTCTCAAGATTAACACATCTGGTGCAGCAGTGATAATAATGCTGTCCCGCCATGTCAAAATTCCAGTTGGGAAATTTAAATCTTCCGCGAAAAGCGTGGACTTATCGTAGCGCCCATCGCCATCAACATCATCAAGTACCCTAACTCGGCCTCCAGGTTTCCCCTTATTGTCCATACCCATCGGATAGTCTGCCATTTCGACAACCCATAACCGTCCGCGTTCATCCCAATCAAATGCGACGGGATCTAGCACCAAGGGTTCCGCAGCAGCCATTGTAGCAGTATAACCGTCTGGCAAATGCAACAGACTCATTGATTCCTCCGGTGAGCGCAGTTTTGCAAACCCAGGTTTACTTTGCCCATCCCTATGCTTCCTGGGAGCGCGGTCTAAATGAGAACACCAACGGACTGATCCGCCAATACCTGCCCAAGCAAAGCAGCCTGAAGGGATTAAGTCTGGAGCAAGCCAAGTGGATTGAAGACAAGCTCAATTCCCGTCCGAGGAAGACACTTGGATTCAGGGCACCGATAGAACTCTACAAAAATCTGATTGCGGCATGATACTCCACAGGACAACTTCACTTCCACTGGAGCAGGCCAAACCTTCAATCAACTCTAACTTGAACCCCACACACTAACCAATACAGAATGCTTCTAGCTTCTTGCACTTGTTAGTTGAACTCACGAGTTTACTTTAAATGAACGAAAAAATAAAGTCCTGGAGACCGTCCTGATGATTAAATCCCGGTTACACGCAGCAATCGCAGATGAAAAACCTCTCCAGTGTGTCGGAGTGATGAACGCGTATCACGCGCGAATGGCGGCAGCTACCGGCTTTAAAGCGCTTTACTTGTCGGGAGGCGGCGTGGCGGCTGGTTCCTGCGGGATTCCCGATCTTGGCGTCACTACGATGGATGACGTTCTGACTGATTTGCGTCGGATCACAGCGGTGACCGGTCTGCCTGTGCTAGTCGACATCGACACGGGTTGGG
This sequence comes from Opitutales bacterium, assembly GCA_965250065.1. Classification (GTDB taxonomy): domain Bacteria; phylum Verrucomicrobiota; class Verrucomicrobiia; order Opitutales; family UBA2995; genus JAABVD01. The sequence goes on along the minus strand of OZ252288.1, from coordinate 1,333,148 downwards.
GTAGTGCTTTCAATATTAGCCGGGGCATTCGCGCGATGGAGCAGGCGGGAGCCGCCGCGGTTCACATTGAAGATCAGGTTCAACAGAAGCGCTGCGGGCATCGGCCCAACAAGGCGATCGTGACAAAAACTGAGATGGTCGACCGGATAAAAGCGGCAGTTGACGCGCGGCGTGATGACGCATTCGGAATCATGGCGCGGACCGACGCGTTGGCGAACGAGGGACTTCCAGCGACGATTGACCGGCTTGGAGCTTGCGTTGAGGCCGGAGCGGATATGGTTTTTCCTGAAGCGGTGACCGAGCTTAAGCAATACCGGGAGTTGGCAGCCGCGGTTAGCGTGCCGGTCCTAGCGAATATCACTGAATTTGGCTCGACTCCGCTTTTCACTACCCGGCAATTGCTGGAGGTGGATGTGAGCATCGCGCTCTATCCGCTTTCCGCATTTCGCTCTGCCAATCAGGCCGCGCTCAACACTTTCCGGGCGATTCGCCGGGATGGTGGCCAGAAAACCGTGATTGATACGATGCAAACCCGCGAAGAACTATACGATTTCCTCAATTATCACGCTTACGAGCAGAAACTCGACGAGCTGTTCACTAACCCACCTTATTCTGATGAGTGATCCCTTAACAAAACCAAAAAAGTCTGTCGCACTTTCGGGTATTCCGGCCGGAAACACAGCGACCTGCTCCGTCGGCCAGGCCGGCGATGAGTTACACTATCGTGGTTACAACCTTCGGGATTTCGCGGAGAAAGCGGAGTTCGAGGAAGTAGCCCATCTACTGGTACACGGCGCTTGGCCCAATCGGGCGGAGTTGACTGAATACCAGGGGAAACTCAAATCGCTGCGCGGATTGCCGGATGCGGTTGAGACCGTGCTTGAGGCATTACCGACTTCGGCGGATCCGATGGATGTGCTTCGCACCGGCTGCTCAGCGTTGGGCTGTGTCTATCCTGAAAGCGAAGATCGACCGGCCGCTGGCGAACGCGACATCGTCGACCGGTTGTTGGCTAACTTTGGCTCAATGCTTCTCTGCTGGCGTGGGCTATCCTCCGAAAATGAAGCCGAGTCAATCGGCGAGCATTTCCTGACCGGCCTGCATGGCAAACAACCTTCGGATTCGTGGGTTCGGGCAATGCACACTTCGTTTAATCTTTACGCTGAGCACGAGTTTAACGCGTCGACCTTCACTGCCCGTGTCATTTCCGGGACCGGCTCCGACGTCTACTCCGCCGTTACAGGTGCGATTGGCGCACTGAGAGGACCGAAACACGGCGGCGCAAACGAAGCCGCTTTTGAGATTCAGAGTCGTTACGCTGATGCCGATGAAGCCGAGGCCGACATTCGCCAACGGCTCGCCCGCAAGGAAATAGTCATGGGCTTCGGTCATCCCGTTTACACCCAGGTCGATCCACGTCATGAGATCATTAAAGGCAGCGCGCTGGGATTATCCGGGGAGGCCGGCGACTTGCGCTTATACGAAATCGCCGACCGTATCGAATCCCTGATGTGGAATGAAAAACGAATGTTTCCGAACCTGGATTGGTTTTCGGCAGTTGCATTCCACCATATGGGGATCCCGACAGCGATGTTCACTCCGCTTTTCGTTATGTCGCGGATCACCGGCTGGGGCGCTCACATCATCGAGCAGCGAGAGGACGGAAAGATCATACGACCGAGTGCGAATTATACCGGACCGGAACTGCGGGAGTGGATTTCGATGGAACATCGATGAGCGGCTTTGACCCTAAGGACGCCACCAGGCCGGAGTACGATCGCGTGAATCAGGACATCGCCGATTATGTCCTCAGTTGTGACGTCAGCTCGTCGGACGAGGTGATGAACATCGCGCGATACTGCTGGATGGACACGATCGGTTGCGGGCTTTACGCACTCCAGTACCCGGCTTGTGAGAAATTATTGGGCCCGGTCGTCCCGGGCGCTGACATGCAATGCGGTGCGCGCGTTCCGGGCACGGCTTTCGAACTCGATCCCGTGCGCGCGGCCTGGAATCTTGGTGCGATGGTGCGTTGGCTTGATTACAACGACACCTGGCTAGCCGCCGAGTGGGGCCACCCTTCGGACAATCTTGGCGCGATCTTTTGTCTTGCTGATTACCTCAACCGAGGCGGGACCGGCCAACAGCTGCTAACCATGCGAGACCTGCTCGCTGCGATGATCAAGGCTCACGAAATTCAAGGGGTGATAGCGCTGGAAAACAGCTTCAACCGCGTCGGACTTGATCACGTGATGCTGGTGCGGATCGCGTCGGCCGCGGTCTGCGCGCAGATGCTCGGCTGTTCGCGCGATGAGATCTGCGCCGCGATTTCACATGCCTGGATCGATGGTTCTTCGCTGAGAACCTATAGGCATGCTCCAAACACCGGCAGCCGGAAATCCTGGGCTGCGGGGGATGCAACCGCTCGGGGCTTGTTTCTCGCGTTCATTGCGAAACGCGGTGAAATGGGCTACCCATCAGCGTTAACCGCAAAATCCTGGGGTTTTCAGGATGTGCTTTTTCAGAGTCGGAATTTATCGTTCGGTCAAGGTTTTGGGACGTACGTAATGGAGAACGTGCTCTTCAAGATTTCGTTCCCCGCCGAGTTTCACGCCCAAACCGCGGTTGAAGCAGCGCTGCAGCTGCATAACGAAGTCAAGCACCGGCTCGACGCGGTTGAGCGGATCGTGATTCGAACGCAGGAATCCGCCAATAGGATCATCAACAAAACCGGCCCGTTGGAAAACCCCGCTGACCGCGATCATTGCCTTCAATATATGGTCGCGGTACCGCTGATATTCGGACGTCTCACCGCCGAGGACTACGACGACGGAATCGCTGCCGATCCGCGCGTGGACACCTTGCGCGAAAAAATGGAAGTTGTCGAAGATGAACGATTCACTCGCGATTATCTGGAGCCCGACAAACGCGCCATCGGCAACGCAATCCGGGTATTCTTCAAGGATGGGACTGCAAGCGAAGAGGTGAAAGTGGATTACCCCGTCGGCCATCGCCGTCGTCGCGCTGAAGGCATTCCGTTGTTGCTGGAGAAATTCGAACGCTACCTGCGTGGAGCGATCAACGCGCCCGATGCTGACCGAATCGTGGAAATCTGCGCGGAACAATCAAGATTTGAGAGCGCGCCGGTAGACGAGATGATGGAATTGTTAGTAAAAACCCCACCTCAGCACCTCCACCCCTAAGGGAGTTAATCGAAGGTGCCATTCCGGACTGCCCCATGAGGCTAATCGGTAATACTATAACCTGTTTGTTAGCCTGAGATTTGCGAAACAATATTCGTTGAAAATGTCTGGGGAACGACTCAACAATCCTGTCTACTCGGGCTGTAGATCCACGTCATTGTTTGACCTCCAGGCTAACGAATCAAATGGCTCAGTTTGGGTAACTCGATCATTCATCCAAGCACATAACCGGTTTACCCGGATTGTATGGACGCTCATAGAAGAACGCGTCGCTCTCCAGACTTCATTTCATATCCTTGGATCGGTCATAGAAACCATGAAAGAAACGGGACGAGACATGAAAAGCATATACAAAGTATACCGCACTAGGCGGACTGGCTGTCAATATAGTAGAATGTTAAATGGGATCCAGTCGAACCGCCAATCCTTCAGCCCTTAAAAACCTAGAGACTATTTTGAGTTGCTGCTATTTTTTTTATAAATGAATTGATTCACTAAGAAAAGGGGTCCCTGAAGGTAGTCATTAATTTTACACATTATATGTGTAATGAAACCCACTTTATTGGAGCGAAAAGTTTTTAAAGTAATACCATATCGCAATAATATTGCGCATAATTATAAAATGTGCTTCTCTCTGGGCCAAGATGAATATACGTCATATGGGAACCCAAGAGGATCGCCACGAAGTTCGTGATCGCTTGAAGCGAGAACAGGTTGGTTGACGAAAAGAACGGCTGATAGCTTTGAAACTGGGATTTAGCCCGGAGAACAAGCTGGAGGCGATAGCTGATGTGGTTGGTCGAGACCGTGCCACGGTGCAGCGTTGGTTTCATCGTTTCGGCCAAGGTGGCTTTGAAGCGGTGTTGCAACGTAATTACCAGGATAATGGTCGACCGAGTCATTGCGATGAAGAGGTCAAAGCGTATCTGCAAAAAGGCTTGCAGGTGGGGCGCTGGAATACAGCCGTACAGGCCCAGCAGGAGCTGGAGCAACACTTTGGCCGGAATTTTGATTACAGTAGTGTATGGCGCTGGTTAAAAAAATGCGCGGGGGTGCTTCCGGTTCCTCGCCCCGTGCACGAAAAGCGGAACCCGGAAAAAGCAGAGGCGTTTAAACGCAGATTTTACGGTATGCTCAATGCCTTGCCGATTACCCGAGGCAAGCCGGTAAAGATCTGGTTTGCCGATGAGAGTCGATATGGCCTATTGCCCATTCGTCGGCGCTGCTGGACCTTAAAGGAGTTGCGTCCGCACAAACTCCATCAGACGCGTTACGAATGGAGCTTTTGATATGAAGCACTCAATATAGTCGATGGTAAAACGGTCTTTTTCCAAACGCCATCGGCTAACCTGGAATGGACACAGGCCTTTCTGGAGCAGATAAAACTACAGTATCCAGATCATGAGCACGTGGTGGTGTGGGATGGTGCCGGATTCCATCCGCACGACAGTAGCCATGAAATGATACCTGAAGGGATTCACATCATTATGCTTCCACCTTACAGTCCTGAGCTAAACCCCATTGAGAAACTCTGGGACTGTATTCAGGACCACACAGCCAATAAGCGGTGGCCTTCCATCCAACGACTTGACCAAGTCGTTGCGCTGTTGCTCAAAGACTGGTGGGAGGATCCCAGAAAGGTCATTGGACTGGTTGGCAAAAACTGGCACCGTGCTTCAGCAAACGCTTCTGCCGTCTGAATTATGCGCATTATTTATGATAGATGGTATAAGTCCCCCAGCCTTTTTTGGGTTCCCCAGTAACTCTGCTTCATCACTTTAAAGGAGTAACGAGATGAATTTTGTATGCCAATAATCGATTATGGAGCTTTAGCTGAAAAACTGGAAAAGGATCTATTTGAATCAAAGAAGATTTCAAATAAGAATAAGAATTTGTTGCAACGATTTCTTACTAGTTACGATGTGTCTCAAGCTCGTAAATCCATTTTTCTTGCGCGAATTCGTTTTCTCTTAGAAGCAAGTTGTGATGTGGAGCGACTATTAAAAGATCGTGACAGGATTAACCTGATCTTTCGTGAATTTAGGAATAAGTATTCTCCTGCCACTTGTAGTACTTATTCAAATGTTGCGATTCGATTTGGCAGATGGTTAAACGACGGTCAACTACAACCAGATTTTCAGGATGTTGTAAAGCAGCGGAAATCTAAAATGAAGCGTGATCTGGATCCTTCGGACATGTTGTCATGGAAAGAGGGGATGAAATTGGCTGATAAGTCTCCGAGCATTCAATTAAAGGCGATCGTCTTGACGCAATTGGATGCAGGATTTGACCTTCCGAGTTTGTTGATCTGAACTTTGGAGATGATTTTGTTCTTGATCGAGTAGTTGTCTTTCACGTTCGCAAAGGTAAGACTGGGAGCCGGGATGTTGTAGTCTATCGCGCAGCTCCCCATTTCTTGAGATGGTATCACTCGCACCCGACCAAAAAACCTGAAGACCCTCTATGGATCTCATGCCTGAACTTCAAATTAACTGGTATTTTGTTGAAGCCCATGATGCCGGATTCATGAAAACCGTCACGAAAAGAATCAATTCGTCAAATGATTGTCCCGTTTGTTCGGACAGGACGGCAACCGCAGAAGATTTATTATGAAACTACAAAACGCACAGTTTACGGTCTTATTCTATTAGCTGTATCCAGTTTATTTTTGTTCACTCACACTGATTTCAAATGGTATGATCTATTTTATTGCACGGCGATTAAGGAGCTTATGCGTGGGCAAATTGATCGGGGTTATTTTTTCATTCTGACCGTTTTTGTCGCTGCTCTCACCGGACTTGTTATACGGGTGCTCTTTCAGCGTTTTTTCGATTCTACTCGGGTTCGCTGGTCATATCCAAGACCGCATCCGAAAGTTAAAACAATTGGCCAGAATTATCCGTCGGAAAGTAATGCTCTTCAACGACATATTTCTTATAAATAAAAAGGGATTATTCGAGCACTGCAAATGAATGTATGTATATACGGAGACAAGTGCGGGTCATTGTTTATGGCCTCCAACTTCCGAATGAACTGAATCAGGAGTTAGGTTATCTGTATACCTTACATAAGAAATTTGAGCTGTTTTTCAGATGGAACATTTGGAAGTTCAACCAGAATTTTATCCAGAAACGGGATTAAGAAGTGAAAAATCGAAGCGACACTGAGACCATCTCTTCGACAAGTGGCCGTGAGCGTTTGGTTGACGCGAAGGGACTGCTCGAGGCCTTGTTTGATGAAAGGTCAAGACCATCTGTACGCCGGGTTCGTCAGACGCAAAGCCAACGCCGAATTCCCTATTTGAAAATTGGGCACTTGGTTAGGTTTGATGTGGATGAGGTCAAACGAGCCTTAGAGGATAAATGTAAAGTGCATAAGGTTTTCTAACATATCAACCTTGGATGATTTTTTTTAACTCTGTAGCATACGTGATCATTTGGTTATTAACTTCCTTCATGTCACGAATAAGAGCATCATATTCTGGGTAGGTCTTTTGCACTTCTTGAGGTGACTTCGTTTTCAACAACTCGTCTTGCTTTGTATACCAATTGCTGAACCGGGCTTGCCAATGTGTAAGATGGGGCCTCAATCCATCATTCAGTGTCCTTGTTGCTATATGTATTATTTTTCTTGTGCTATCTTCGCTACGAACAAGATCCGCAGGCAACTCCCTTATCAACTCTCGCACAGTAGTAAAATGGGCAAACCAAGAGTCGTAGACCTCAAAGATGACATCGTGTTCAGGGTCGATATGTAATGCAGCTTTACGTGTAACCAATTCTGTCCAGATTTTGTGAGCAACGTTGATGTCATCGACTGTCGGGGTTAGTTTTACTTTCCCAACTCCACCAAGTTGAATATCGACTTCTACTAATCGGTAGTGCTTTCGTCCAGATCTCCACCATCTGGCTGCCCAAACAACAATGAGCAGAACAAAAAAATCGCGAGAATCCAAGGATTAAGTTCTATGGTTGGAGAACTCCCTTCCAAGTCCAGTTTTAATGATGCCCGGGGCGGCCATGATGCAGGCAATGCTGTGCTGGTGCCCGGTCTCGATGGGGGCGATGGGCTGCTCGCGGGTGCGCAGGCTCTCGAGCCAGTCGAGGAAGTGGTCGGGGCAGTCGATGGGTTCGATGGGAGTTACCTCCCGCTCGCGATCCGCCGGTTCGAAGGCGCCTTCGCCGGAGATCGTCGGGGCACGGTCGTTGATGTCCATGATGCCGCGGGTGCCGTAAATCACGGAGCGGCGGCCGGCGGAATTCCCGAAGTTCGTGAGGTAGGTGAACATGAAACCCTCGGGATAGGTGAGGGTGACCTGGACCTGGTCGCGGCAATCGAACTTGTTTTCATCGGCCCAGACGAAGGTGTCGCCGACCGCGACGGCGCTCTCCGGGTAGGTGGAGCCGGTGAGGAAATTGACGAGGTCTGCGTAGTGACTCATGAACTGGCCGATCGAACCCGAGCAGTAATCCCGGTAGCCGAACCATCCGGCGAAGTGGAGGTCGCTGAAGGGGCGTTCGGGGAGGTGCATGAGAAACTGCGGCCAGTCGACTTCCTCGGCTTTGACGGGCATGCGGTCGAGCCGTTTGTACCAATTGGGTTTGTTGCCGTTGGAGAAAATCTCGATGCGCGAGACCTTGCCGAGGGCGCCGGAGCTGTAGAGCTCGCGGCATCCGCGGAAGGTGGGATAGCTGCGCCGCTGCGTGCCGATCTGGCAGACGATGCCGCTCTTCTCGACGGCGTCGACGGCCGAGCGGAGTTGGGCCGTATCCATGGAAACGGGTTTTTCACAGTAGCAGTCTTTCCTGACCCCGGCCGTGTCTTCGAGCATGCGGGCGTGCTGGAAGTCGGCGGTCGCGATCATGACGGCGTCGACGTCGTCGAGGGCGAGGACTTCTTCGTAAGCGGTGAAAGAGCGCGGTTCGCGGCCGTAATCCTCTTTCACCTTTGCAACGGCGCGTTCGCGGTAGGTTTTCCAGACGTCGCAGACGGCGGTGACCTCGACGTTCTGTTCGCGGGCGTGCTTGCCGATGCCTGGCAAGTGGGCGCCGTAGCCGCGATTCCCGCAGCCGACCTGGGCGACAGAGATGCGTTCATTGGCGCCGATGACGCGAGCGTAACTTTTCGCGGTCATGGCGGCCGCGGTGGCGCCGGCCGCGGCGGCGGAGGTGGTCTTGAGAAATTCGCGGCGGGTTGACGTGGGTTTTTTCATTGAATTGTTCGCGGTTCGCGGTTCTCGGTTTATCGCTTTATCGGTTTAGTCGTTGCCGGCCGGCACTTGCGAGACTTGCACGCCGCTGGCCTGGGACGTGTAAAAGAGGCGGCCGTTGGACACGGTGGAGCCGACACACTCGCGCGAGTCGAGGGCCGGGCCCGTGGAGACGATTTCACCGTCATTCGAAATATCGATGAGGTCCATGTTGGCGCCGAGGACGTAGGTGCCGGTGCAGGTGAACCGGGTGCAGGCGTATCCCTTGTTGAAGCGGGATACGATTTTGCCGGTTTCCTTGTCGAAGACGTGGCCGTCCCTGCCCGAGACTGATAGGAATTTGCTTTGTTATGTTTGTGTCGCGTTGCTCGAGACTCACTTCGCTCGTTGAGGTGTCGTCGATCCACTCCTCGGTATAGCGGCGTAGCCGCAGTGGTGGGGATTGTCCGACCACGCTCAAGAGCTACGGCGCGACAAGCAGGGGGAGGAGTGAAAACTGGAGGCATCGATGGAAAGATCTGACAATTTTTGTTTATGTGGAGAACGGCCTTTGTGAACTGGATTATTTCCCGCTGCTTGCTGCGGGATTTCTAAAAACAAAGCACGTCCCCGATGTTCGGTCCCCCGCTTTGTGGGGGATAAAAATGCGTAGATACCCCGCTGCTTGCTGCGGGGAGTAGCATTTTAAGGGAATCGGGTTCATTGAATGCTTATTCAGCTCTAAAACGTCCTGAACGTCAATCATTCGGATATTCCATAGCTTTATGTGAGGAGAGGGCAATGACGTCTTATGCTTCCCTCCTAGTCCCTTGTTCCTGGTCTCTAGCTTCTAGCATCTTGTATCGAGTAACTAGCATCTCTGTGTCCATCATTTTATCTCGCCGAATTCTTAGAAGGCGGAAGCCCAATAGGTGACGTTGGAAAACATGATCCCGTCTGCTGCCCTCAGTACAATAATTAAGAACTGACCCCTTCGACCCCTCCAAGTTCAAAGGGAGCAGGCGCGGACGCCTGCTCTCTCGAATCTAAATCAAAACCGCATTATATCGGTTCGCTCCGCGCTCGTCCTAGGCGGAATCCTCAGAACGAAAACGTGGATCTCAGGGTCCAAAGCGTAGATTGCTCGATGCGCGCCACGGCGGTCGAACCATCCGGATTGGCCAGGACGCGGATCAATTTCTCATCGGAATTGATATCTCGCGCCCCGAGGCGAATCGTCCAGTCTCCTTTTCCATCCATTATGCTTGTCCTATAGGTGACCCACAGATCGACGTTCAATTCGGTAGACCCGAGGAACGGATTGCTCACGTCCGGTCCAAACCGGCCTTCCGTGATTTCCGTGATCGGGAATCCGATCGCCGACTCATCCAACCAGCGCATCGCGCCGCCGACGCCGAATCCGTCCAGCAATTCGCCACCGAAATCGAAATCGTAATGCGTCACGAAACTCCAGGTCCACTCCTTGAGTTCTTGTACGGCTCCGCCATCCTGGGCGCTGCGGAGGAGGAAGTCGTTGACGAGCCGGTCCTGCGCCTGATCGGCGACGGTACGGCCATCTTGGGCCGCTTTCAGGTTGCCCGCAGGGCTGTTGAACCAATCGTCCCTTCGTCCCTCGATCCACTGACTCACCAGCGGCGCGGTGTTGTCCTGCAAGGCTTCCTGTTGGGTGACGTTCAACATCAGCCTCCAGTTGGGAACCGGATTGTAGACGAGTTCGATTTCGGTTCCATCGGAGACCAGATCCTGGGTGGAAGAAAGAGGCGGCGCCACCACCTGGACGTCGATTCCTCCCTCCGGCGTCGTGCCGACCTCCTGCCAATTGATCAATTCATCGAAACCGGAGAATGCTTCAAGATCGGGATCATCCCAGGGCGGCACATAGCCCGCCGCTTGGATTTCCGCGGGTGTATTCAATCTGAAAACATTGAGGGGAATGCCGTAAAGCCAGAACGCTCCGGGAACGCCGATGGTTCGCCCCGCTTGCGCAGTTTTGTACCAATTGACGCGCAGCGCGAGCTTGTCCTCCGCCGAACGGATCGTGAATCCATATTCCTCGGTCTGGCCCGCGGGAAAACCGACTCGGTTTCCTCTGAGATCTTGCGACAAACCGCCTACCTGAAAATTCTCCGCATCGGTATAGTGCCCGCTTAGCTGGAGGCCAAAGGGGCTCCACTTATCGGGGAGATGTCCGACGATTCCGTAGCTGCGCGTCTGCTGCTCCGCGTCGATGCTCGGATCGCTCGGCATCACCGCAAGCTCGGGCTGCGGCCGTAGCTGGGGACCGTTTGTGGGAGTGGTCCAGTCGAAGTTCTCCACCTCATCCTGACGCCAGCTGAATGTCGTGACCAGATGATCCTCGAGGAGAAAGCCCTGCCAAATAAACGCCAGTGCATCGAGGTTATCCTGACTCCAGTTCTCGTATTTGACCTTTTCAACGCTGACTCCAATGCCGTCGCCCCAGGAGTTGGTAGCCGGATCGTACGCGTACGCGTTGGTCATATTCCTGATAGGCTGCGGCGCTTTGATGCCAACGATGTTGGCATCGGAAGGATCGCTGATATTCGCAAGCGAATCGCCAATATAATGGATGGACGAAGCCCACGTCAGACTCGAATTCACGTTAAGGCTGTCCGCGCTGGTGATGCGAGCCATGACATCCGTATCCAGCACCGTGCGAATATTGCGGCGAACGCCGTCTACCGTCGATGATTGGTAGAATCCCGTGAAAACGTGGCGCCCGACGATCGAATTGATCAAATCATTGCCGATGAAATCCCGAGCGTCCAGTTCCAGGAAGGTTGTCGCCCGAAATAGTTCCTGCTCGGACTCGCTCTCGTTGTCATTCGAGCGGTCCGCCACCAGCGGTCGCCCGAAGTTTGGATTGGGCCGACCATCAAACAGGTACTCGTTGACATCCACGCCAATCGCGACCCCTCGGTTGTCGCTGAATTGGTTGCGATTGCTTTGATGGTAGTTCTGCTTGTCATACACCAGCTCCACGCCGGCCCGGTCCTCCCAGAAAAGCTTCTCCGCCGTTAGGGAGACCTGGTCGAAGTCTTCGTCTTCGAACTTGTTAGGTCCGTCATACAAGATCTTTTGGTAGTCGAACAATCCGCGATCCTGAATCACCTTGGAGAGATAGAATCTGTGGCTTCCCGGACCGGAAATCGCCTCCCAAAATTCGGCATTGGCGTTCGTCGCCCGGTCGAGCCCTGCAGGTCCCATATATCCGAAGAAGAAATCATTGCCATCGTCGAAACGGTGGGGAAACCACAAGCCCGATCCATCCCCGGGGACATCCGCCCGCTCGCTGCTGAAGGGATCGTCGTAAAAATTGGCGATTTGCGTAAAAGTGTTGGCCATCGCATCCAAAATCGCCCGGTTCCGACTTCGCGCATCCTGAGTCGTAGGATCCCAAGTGGGTTTGCCCGCATCGAACCACCCGGTGATCCGGTCGAAGGGCGGAATATTGCGCGGACGGTTGGCCCGTATCTCGCCGAGGGTCGCATTGACGCGAAGCGTCAGATCTTCCACCGGCGTATATACGGCATCGATATAGGCCCGCTTGTCCCGCTCGAATGCGTGTTCTTGCTCGAACTCGCTCTCTTCGAATAGCAGGACCGGGCGGATCGCCAGCTTTTCTGGAATGAGAGGCAAATTGACGTCCAAGACCTCGCGGTGAGACCCGTACTGGTCCACTTCGAACGAAAAGGTCGTACTTGCCTCCTGAAGGATCGCCCGCTTCAGGGTCGAATTGATGATCCCCGCGGGACTGCCCAGTCCGAAAAGCGCCGAATTCGGACCGCGATTCACGGCAATGCGTTGTACATTATACGTGTCCACGGGAAAGGCTGTGGGGATGAAGTTCCGCGTCAAGTCGGCGCTCGACAGACCCCGCACGCGCGTACCGCTCTGCGGCCGCGCCCGAGCGCTCGTCGCATTGAAAACGCTGTTACCTGGGCTGCCCGCAGAGAAGTTTCCTCCGATACCGCCCACTTCGGTGCTGGCCGTATAAACCAGCACGTCCTTCAGGTCGTTGGATGCGGTATCCTCGAGAAACTCGAGGGTGATGATCGACACCGACGAGGCAATATCCACCAGGTCCGACTTTACGCGCGTTCCTGCGAGTGTGGATGAGGCAAGGTAGCCAACCTCCTCTCCAGTTTCGACGACGAATGGGGAGAGTTCATAGACTTCTTCATCAATTTCTTGCGCTAACGCAGTAGAAGCCCCACTCGCCAGAACAGTTGCGGCGAATCCTGCAAGTAATTTCCTAAGCCAATTATTCTTTTTAGCGTTCATATCAGTCTCTTCTATGGGTTTGGGTTCAGGACTCTCATTAGTTAGATCCGCAACCGGAATCTCCGACCGCGTGACGGCAAACGCACCCGTTTCCAAATCTTCATTGAAAACCAGGGGTGTGCCTTCCAGCATGCGCTCCAGCGCAATTCTCGGTACTAACAACCCCGATACTTCGTTAGTTTGAACACCTTGGACATCCCGGCGATCCATCACGACATCCACCCGCGCCTGTCGGGCGAATTCACGGAGCGTCGTTCTGGCATTACCCGCTTCTAAATCGAAGGAGCGGGTTTGAGCGGCAATCTGACCCGCGGACGTCATAAGAAAGAACAAAACCGCAGCGTAAAGCCCACGCCGAAATATGGATGTTGATTCGCCCATCTATTGGGAAACTTCGAATCGGCATCGAAAGTTGGAAGTATCAGAGTCATGTACAACCGTTAACCGTCGACGCCGATTTTTCCGTTAAACAAAAATTAAGTTAATAAGCATTTCTTTGGTAATTTGAGAAAAAATAGTTCTAAATTCCGGGTATTGAATCCGTATTTTGAATACGTATCTCAACTAATTATAACTCCTTCCGAAAAATCGCATAAGCCCCCGTTTCATTTTCGAAGTCAACTCCTAGGGGTGTATTCTTAAGCATCATCCGTAATGCGGAGCCTGGATCATATTTCCCCTTAACCACGTTGGTTTTTACACCATAAACACTTTGAAGATCAAAGAGGATTTCCACGTTTGTCTGCCTGGCAAATTCCTTTAAGGTATTCGTGGCAAAGCCCTCAGGGATATCAACGCGTAGTTGCTCTGTTTCAGAACAGGCGGATAGCAGAATCGCACAAAACCATGCCAAGGCAAAGAGCAAGTTGAATGAGTAACGATTCGATCGCATGTTTAATTGTAGAAGCCTCTAAACGGCAGAGCCGGAGGCTCATGCCCTACCTAACAATGGTAGGGCGACGGCGTCCCGCCGCGCCGGTGGATAGGGCACGTTAGGCATATTAAATTTACAGTTATAAACCATCTCTCGGAAATCGGCAGAGCTGGAAGCTCTTGCCCTACCTTAAATTTCGGGCTAGTTTGCTTCTCGGAGTACAATCTCCCGACTCCCTCTCCATTCAGCTTCCATACCAAAGCTGGATTCCATTAGCCGAACAAATCCCTCCACGTTGTCCGACCAGAACGAACTACTTAGACTGATACTCTCAAGCGATGGATCGCTTAGCACTACTTGAATGGGGTTACTGCTGTTAAATTCTTCCACTATTTCTCCGAGCAGAATCTGATCGTAATCCAATAGTCGGGGCTGCCAGCGATGTGCTTCATCGATTTCCGTCTCGTCTATCGATGTCACCTCGACCACCAAGGTTTCGTTACGCAGATTTACCTTGGCCCGCTGGCCAATTTCCAGAAAAGCGTCGGCAATATTTTTCTCTGAGGTGAATGGTGAAGCAGTTGGTTTAACATTCACTTTGCCTTCGGTCACGATTACATCCACCTCATCTTCTGAAAGCCTGACACTGAAAATAGTGCCCACAGCCCGGACGTCGACACCGGCAACGTTGACAATGAAGGGTCGCTCGGAGTCCTTGGCCACTTCGAAGTTCGCCTCTCCTTTTACTAGATAAACCTGGCGTTCGGAAGCGGTATAGGCGACTTCCACAACTGAACCCCGGTTAATCTCGATCACAGAGCCATCCTCGAGCGTTCTCTGCTCGATCCTGGCCAGTAATTCTACGGCAGGTTGAAGATTTAGCCCGGACGAATCCTTGGGTTTGGACACGGTGACATAAAAAACAAGCGCTATTAATGCTGCAAAGGGAACAGCCGAATACCAAAGGATATTCTGGATTAATTTTCTGCCTTTGCGTGGAGACAAATGCCCTGGTGCCAACAAGTCCGGATCGATGCGTGGGTGGCTTTTCAAATGAATACCGGCCAAGCGGTCATAATCCTCCCAGTCCATTTGGTATCTGGCTATGGCTTTTCTATGGGCCGCATCCTTGGCCAGCCATTCCGTATATTGATCCTGCTCTTCCGCTGTAAGCCCACGGTCCATGCGGGATAACCACTCCGAGGCTGCTATCTCAATCGGGGAGTTCTCATTAAATTCTGATGACGTATCTTTCATTTCTTAAATCGATGTCTATATCCTCGCTGATGGAAGAAGGCGCGACACTTCCGAAGCCCAATCCCTACCTGCGCTTCCACCGTATGCACTGAAATGCCTAATTCCGCGGCAATCTCCTTCTGGGATAATCCATATATTTTTCTTAAAGTCATCACTTGGCGGCATCGTTCTGGCAGGGATTGAAAGGCTGAAACCAAGTCGTCGATTTCCTCCTGTAACGCCGCCAACTCGAATGGTCCGGCCATTTCATCTACCAAAACGTGAGGATCCAGCTTTTCGGCCTCCGGTGAGTACTCCAAGTTCATGCGCCGCAATTTATTAATTGCCAAATTCCGCGACACAACAAAGAGAAACGCCTGCGGATTCGGGACTGGGCCAGAGTCATGCGCTTTGAGTATGCGAGTAAAAGTTTCCTGAATAAGGTCGTCCACATCCCGAATGGCTGAAAACCGGGATTTTATCCATCGACGCAATCCGTTCTCGTAGGGCAAAACTGAATCAACGAACCAAATGGACTGCTCTGTTTCTCTATTGGACATTTTACCTCAGTGAAAGCCTGGAAATCTACTTCCTCTCAACGGATAACAATGTAAAGACCAAGTTCCGTTAAGAGAAACCAAAAAAATCTAGTGTTCCTCGCAAACGACTCACGTCCAATAAAATAGGTTATTGCTGTTTTCTCTCTTAACCCCCATTTCTCAATAACGAGCGAACGCGACATCTTTCTACCGAGCAAAAGCGATATCTTACAATGCGTAGCGAGCGAACGAAGATCGAGCGCTGGTGCAGCTAGCTCGTGGCTTTCAGAGTCTTGACATGTCTATAATTCAGGATCCGTTCATCTGCGGTCACCAAAGTTAGTTGGTGTTCCCGGGCAATGGCGACCAAAACTCTATCAGCGGGATCTTTGTGAAAGCTTCCAGGCAATTGGTAAGCCCCTATGGCTGTCTGGTGCGACAGCCCAATCGAACTGCACTGCAACGCCTCAAGCGAATCCTTAATCCACGCCTCCAGATCCCCGCTTAGCTCCAGCAACCCAACCTGAACGAGACGGGCAATTTCCAAAGATGAAATGTTGGCTACAAACAAACGTTCCCCCGCTTTTTCTAAACGCAGCATCGCTTCCCGGCCGATCCTATGCGGCTCCACCTGGGACCATATCCAAACATGGGTATCCAACAAAAGACTCATGAGGAAGATTCCCATTCGTGGTCAAAATCAGCATGGACGATATCGCCTTTAATGCGCATGCGCCGCTGTAGAGTGCCAAACTTGCGGAGGGGAGGATTGTCGTAAACCGGCTCGATCCTGGCCAGGGGATGACCTCGCCGGGTAATGAGGATCGGTTCATGCCTCCGCTGAGCTTCCTTTAAGATGGAAATGCACCGAGCCTTGAAGTCTGAGATCATTATCGTCTTCATTCTCGCATCCTACCTAGTCATCTGACCTAGTCAAATGTAAAACCTCCCAATGTTCTACCTACCACGAGCGTGTAGGGACAATAGGGCGGCAAGGACGATATCCCCGGTTGCACGGTATTTTTTCAACCCCTCTTTCCCTACTTGACATCAATTTAGTGGATATGTAAATTTTAGGTATGATTAAAACGCAAATTCAGATACCAGACGACCTCTACCACGACCTAAAGCGTCTGGCCAAGGGCAAGGAGTGGTCTTTAGCGGAGACCCTGCGCCGCGGTGGCGAACACATGCTCGAGATGTATCCGGACCAGGCAATGAAGCTACAGGACTGGACTCCCCCGCCCCCGCGGCATGTCGGCTGGAAAAACCTGAGCGCCGAGGAAATGCACCGGTTGGCCCTCGAAGACATGGAGGCCCGTCTTCCTTAAATGCTCTCGCTGGATGCCAATCTCCTTTATTACGCCTTCAATGCTGACTGCCCACAGCAAGAGGCGGCAGAAGCTTATCTGAAAAGCCTGACCAAGCGGGAAGACATCGCCCTCAGTGAGTTTGTCCTCTGCGAATTCTACGTTTTGCTGCGTAATCCTGCGGTTTTGAACAACCCGCTAACTCCCCGGGATGCCTCCGAAGTGATTCAGATCTACCGCCGTCACCCCCTCTGGAAGATAGTCGGATTTCCCACAAAAAGCCGCGCTATTCATGACGAACTTTGGACCCTAGCCTCGAATCCAGACTTCGCGCGCCGCCGCCTTTTCGACGCTCGGACCGCACTCACGCTTATTGCCTTTGGCGTAAAGGAATTCGCCACCGCCAATACAAAAGACTTCGAAGGCCTGGGCTTTGACAAGATTTGGAATCCACTCAATTAGGCTTGAAACAGCCGTCTTTAGATTTACTGCCTGACCAGCGAATTATACCGTAGAATCCGGTTTTTCAAACATGTGGCGAAGGACGGGAAGCTGATGGCGGTGCAGCACCAGCAGGGTGGTAGCGCAGAACCAGACTCCCAGGCCGAGAAAAAACAGCGAAAGGAGTCCATCCTCGAAACCAATGTCGGTGAAATGACCAATAATAGCTCCGGACATGATTCCAAAATTGCAGGACATCGGATGAATTAAAGACTAATTTGGCAAAAACGTAATCCGCAACTACCACCAGTTCCGTCGTGTAGGAGGCGATGTCGATGGTGCACTTGTTCCCCAGAAAACCGACCTAATGCTTTTCTTTAACTTTTTGATGACAGACCTCTTAGAATAACCTCAATCGTTTCAAGAAGCGATGGGATATCTGTTAGCACGGCATCCCATAATATCTGGTAATCCAGATCATCATAACCATGGCTAAGGTGATCACGTGTTCCGGCAATTTCCTTCCAGGGAACATCAGAGTGGGCTTCCCGCAAATCAACTGGTAATCGTTTTACCGCCTCACCCATGATTTCAATGAATCGCTCTAGTGCAGCGGTCGCTTTCCAATCCGACACCAAAGATTCGACAGAATTATAATCCGAGCAAATTTCCTGTGCCCGTTGAGCAGCGTCACGGATCTGCAAAAGTGTCACTTGCGGGTCATGCCTGCTCATAGATTTTAACAGCCTCCGCTCGAACATTCGGTTCGATATACGGATTCAATCGTGAGCAAAAATCCACCTTTCTTCCAAGGATTTCAGAGAGTTCCTCTCCAATTCGCATATAGCGAAATCCGACCCCATTCAATGCGCCAGGATTGAATTCGGCCAATACGTCAACATCGCTCTGGTCTGGGTCAAAATCATCACGCAACACAGATCCGAATAGACTTAACCGCCGAATACCATGGGCACGACAAAAACTCGCAATCTCATCAAGGTCCACTTGCACGGGTAATTCAGCAATAGTCATACGCGGCATAATTAGAAATTCCCCTAGCGAAAGCAACTTTCAAAACTAGGAAGGGAAATTTACTCAGAAAAATCGAACCTTGCAGGTTCAGCCAATGATCGCTCCTGGCAGGAGAACCGGCTAAACCTGCCATAAACTACCGCTTTCACTGTGTTGCAGGCGGACTGTTAGGGTTTGAAAGGATTCACTAATTTTACCCCGGCATGACTGAAATCAACCGCGTTTCGGGTGGCCACCGAAAGGCCATGAGCCAGGGCAGTGGCAGCAATCAGGCTATCCTTTATCGGCATGGCAAAGCCTTTCTTTTTGAGGCGTGCCAGTAGCCGGGCCCATTGGGAGGCAGTTGAGGCATCAAAATCCAGAATACGGAGCCTCTGAACACCGGAGGAGAACCATTCCTGCAAACGCTTCCTTCGGCGTCCGGTAGGGAGCAGCAGGATGCCGTATTCCAGTTCGCCCAGAATGATTGGATTTATAGCCAGGGCCCGTTCGTTTTTCCGAAGCCAGTCGATGACGTGGGAAGATGGGTCGGGCTTGGTCGATTCGCTGAGAACATTGGCATCAACCAGGTATTTCACAGCGTGTCGGTGGATTCAGATTCAATAGGTTCAAACCAGTTCTTCTCGGGACATTCCAGCAACCAATCCACCAGACCCTCATTGTTGGCATATTCCTGGCGTTTCAGCAGGTATTCACCGGCGTCCAGGCGTTCGATCTCAAATTTCTGCCCCGCGACAATGCGGTCACGCTCTCGAATTTCGATCGGTAACACCACCTGACCTTTACTGGAAACAACCGTTTTCATTGCGGTAAGATCGCGTCTTACATCTGAAAAGTCAAGGTATTCCCCGAAGGATTGATTTTAGGTGCGTTTTTAAACCGGCCACCGCAGCGCCGTGATCTACAGCCGCTATTCCTACATTTGAGGACAACAGACCTGGAGGCCGGTAGAGCGATCAAGCGATTATCTCTTTGACCACCTGGCCGTAGACATCGGTCAGTCGAAAGGGTCGGCCGGCATGGGTGTAGGTCAGGCGCTCATGATCGAGGCCAAGCAGGTGCAGAATGGTGGCATGCAGATCGTGCACATGCACTCGGCCATCCACGGCGCTGTACCCGAAATCATCGGTCGAACCGTATTGAAAGCCTCCTTTAACGCCTCCGCCGGCCAAAATCAGGCTCCAGCCAAATGGATTGTGACCACGACCAGGGGGTTTTTCAGTTTGTCCTCCCACGCGTTGAAAAGTGGGCGTGCGGCCAAATTCACCGGTGATCATCACCAGCGTGTCCTCGAGCAGACCGCGCGATTTCAAGTCTGCAATCAAGCCTGCGATGGGTCTGTCCACCTGGTAGCAACTTTCATGCAAAAGCTTTTCCAGCGTATCGTGGTGGTCCCAGTTTTCACTGGTGACCTGGACGAACCTTGTTCCTGCCTCGGCAAAGCGTCGCGCAATCAGGCACTGGCGACCAAAGGAATCGGTTTCCTCCTTGCCAATTCCGTACAAACGCTTGGTGGCCTCGCTTTCCCGGTCGATATCCAGAATGTCCGGAGCTTCGGTCTGCATCCGAAATGCCAGCTCATTCGATTCGATCATGCTCTCCAAAAGCGGTTCTCCCCCGGAGTTATCCAGGTGGTCCCGATTCATTTCAGCCAACAAATCCAGTTGTCTGCGCCTGACCTCGCGCGGCAGACGGTTGTCGAAAAGGTAGCGGATCATTTCGCTGTCTTTTTTCCCGGCGTCGCGAAGCATGGTTGCCTGGTAAACTCCCGGTAAAAAACTGGTGCCGCAGTTGGTGGTGCTGCCATTGGGCGCTGAAACGACCACAAACCCCGGAATGTTCTGATTTTCCGATCCGAGGCCGTAAAGCAACCAGGCTCCCATGCTGGGCCGTGGCAGTACGGTCTCGCCCGTGTGTATTTGCTGCTTGGCACTGATGTGTTCGGTACTGTCTGATATCATGCCATTCAGAATACACAACTCGTCGGCAAGACCCCCGATCTCTGTAAAAGCATCCGAAATCCAAAGTCCAGATTCACCCCGTTGCCGGAAGTCGGCCACCGGGGCCTTCAAGCTACCGAAAAACTCCAGCTTCTCCCCTTCCCCTTTCTTCATGGCCAAGGGAATTTGGGACTCCGGTAAGGGCTGGCCGTGAAAGCGAATCAAATCAGGTTTATAATCAATGGTATCCAAATGAGAGAGCCCACCTTCCAGAAAAATCATGATAACGCGTTTGGCCCGGGCTGGAAAATGAGGCGGTTTTGAGGCCAGAGGACTGACAGACGAACCGAATGTCCTGGAAGCGGCGAATCCTTGGGAATGCATGCAGGCAAACGCCAGCGATCCAAAGCCCAAAGCGGTCCGCCGCAGAAATTCACGGCGATTGAAGACCGGAGCGGCAACATGCCGGCAAGGAAAAGGGTAAGGGTTCGAACTGTCTTTCATAAACGGTCCTCCTATCATTCATTCGACAACTGTGAATTCATTGGAAACCAAAAGCGTGTGGCACAAACGGTTCCAGGCTACGCTTCGGGCCTTTTCCGGTCGAGCTGATTCAGTCCTTTTTATTTCCTCCTCAAATTGGTCCAAAAAACTCAACATGCGATCCCTTTCGCGCGTCGAAGGGTTCCGTGCAAGCACGGTCATAAATGCGGCATTCAACCGATCGCTTTCCAAAGGTGCAGCCGCTTCCAGTTTCTTGCCAAGCATCCGGGAAGCATCCAGCACTACCGGGTTATTCAAAAGGGCCAATGACTGACTGGGAACATTGGTGACGGGCCTCCTACCAATCGAGGAGGTGGGAATGGGAAAGTCGAAGATGGGTAAAACGTCCATGTCGACCGGCATATCCTTCCGAAATACCGGCCAATAAACCGCGCGGCGCCGGAGCGTTTCATCCGGAATTTCCATTCCCGCGGTGCTATCCTTGTTGCTGGCCTCTACCTTCGGAGCGGTTGATTGGCCGGGCTGCAAATTGAGCTGACCGGCAACAAACTGAATCGAATCAATGATGATTTCGGCATCTTTGCGTTTGGGGTTAAATCGCCAAAGCAGACGGTTGTCGGGATCCTCCTGCAAGCCTTCCAGTCGAGCCGCGCTGCTTTGCCGCCAAGCTCGACTCAACATCAATTCCCGTATAAAAGATTTAAAGGAATAGTGGTGCTTCTCCCGAAACCGCCTGGCCAGGTAATCGAGCAGTTGTGGGTCGCTCGGCGGATCTCCCGTAAAACCGAAAATGTCCGCCGTCCGCACGATTCCTTGCCCGAAAACATGCTCCCAGATTCTGTTTACGATAACCCGGGCCGAAAGCGGGTTTTCCTCACTCAAAATCCAGTTGGCCAAGGCCAGACGACCGCTGCTGTCTTCCGGAATTTGCGGCAATCCCTCCATGGCCACCAGAGTCGGTAATCCGCGTGGCACTATCTCTTTTGTGACGTAGGGTTCTCCCCGAACATGAATCGGTTCATCCCGGATTTCCTCAGCATCCACCACTCCATGAATCTGAACCTCCTCACCATCACTTCGCATCCATGAAGGCGCCTCCGGCGAGACCTCCGGCAGGGTTCCTTTGGCTAACTGGATTCTCCAGAAACTCATATCCATCTTCGTACTGCGAAAAATGCCGGCTAATGCGTAATAGTCCCGGGTGGGAAAAGGATCGATCTTGTGATCATGACAACGCGCGCAACCGATCTGCACCCCAAGAAAGGTTTTCCCAACCAGTTCCAGATGTTCATCGATGGTATCCAGCTTGACCTGCTCTTTATCCCGGGTTGCACCGATTATGTGAGCCAAACCCAGAAAGCCTGTGGCGATGAGGTTTGCCGCACGTTCTTCGGGTTCCTCCCACTCGAGCAGGTCTCCACCTAACTGCTCACGCACAAAGCGATCATAGGGTTTGTCCGAGTTAAAGGCCTCAATCACGTAGTTGCGATAACGCCAGGCCTCAAAATATGTCCGGGGTTGGTCACTCCCGGTAACGTCTGCATAGCGGGCCAGGTCCAACCAGTGGCGTCCCCACCGCTCGCCAAAATGAGGGGAATCAAGCAATTCATCGATCTTATCGGCAATGGCCGATTCAATATTCAGCTCCACCGCTTCGAGGAAAGCGGCGGTGGCCCCGGGCAACGGTGGTAAACCTGTAAGGGTATCATGGATACGACGGATCAACTTGCCGGCATCCGCATCCTTGGAGGGGGACAGCTTCGCTTCCGCCAATCCTGCCAATACGAAATGATCGATGTCATTTCTTGGCCAAGATTCAAGTCCCTGGGCCTCTAACTCAGAAACGTCAGGCTCAGGCACATTTTTTAAAGGTTGAACGGACCAGAGGTTTTCCGCCTTCGGAGGTTCCGCTTCATTGCCAAACCCGGCGAATGCAGGGCCTTCGCGCGGATCGGGGGCACCGAGGGAAATCCATTCACGAAGACGGGCGACATCATCCTGCTCCAATTGGTAATCAGGCGGCATCTGCAAGTCCTCGTTTCCGTAGAGAACGGCCTCGATCATCAGGCTGCTTTCCGGTTCTCCCGGGATCAGCACCGGGCCGGAATCTCCGCCTTGAAGGATAGAAGCCCGTGAATCCAAAACCATGCCTCCCTTGGCCTTTTTGGCCTCATGACTGTGGCACTCATAGCAATTCTGCTTTAAAAGCGGCTCCACATAATCATAGAATAAACCCATTCCCCGCGAATCCTTGGCCGCTTCTTGCGCGGCGCGACTGGAAAGTGCAAACCCGATAACCAGCAAAACCGTAAACGCCAACCGGTATGAAAATGGCTTCGAATACCCCTTTTCTCGGTTATTTGGGTCGGAATAGACGATGGATAAAGCGGGCATCTTTGATGCTAGGGATTTGATGGGCCGCCTGGTTATGCTTTGACCAATTTGTCGGGTTGTGAATGTACAATTCCTAGAAGTCCATCAATCGATAGGTCTTCGTCAATAAGCGGCCAATGAATACCGTAGCCCGAAGGAGCCACTTCAAATTGATTTTTTTCTTCCATGGTCGCCGTGCTGAGAAGTTCCGAGATGTCTTCCAGCTTGAATTCGTGGCGTTTCCCGCCGATCTCCAGGACCAATGTCGAATCTGTGAATTCAATTCCAGCTAATTGGTGATATTTTTTCATTTCTTCAACTTTCTCTGCCATTCATCCCACTGTTCCTCAATGTATTCAAAATTTTCTAGGATGATTTTACGTATATTTCTTCTCTCCTTAGGTGTCAAATTGTAGGAATATGCTTCCGAGATATCGAAATTCTCCCGATCCAACCAAACTTACAGTCCATGTCGCCCTTTGTGCAATGGATATGAATAGTTTCGTTTCCTTCGTTCGCATAGAAGTATAAGCGCCAGCCAAAGATCACAAGAATTGTAGGCATCGGACCAACTCAGCGCAAATCTCTATACCCTTCAAATCTTTTCGCTTAACGCTGATGGTGGTCACGAATCCAAGTTTATGCAGAGAAACGAGCCGCAGGTTAGTAATTGCCGTTCAATCTTAGTGTGGTTTCCCAGAAATAACTTGAAGGCCGCGCGCTTTTTCGACCGATCGGCGTTAGCGCAGGTCGCCAGGGCCAAAAGCCCAAGCGACCTACGCCGCCTTGATGAGGCAGAAAAATCGCTGCGGTATTTTTATAAGGAATTTCTGGGACACCACACTAGGTAATTTCTGACACAACATTGAAATATCGTTGATCTCTAATAGGCCGCAAGTCTTATGCTCTAGGACAAACCGGAAGAAGTCAGGCATATGAACCATGTAAAGCGCTCAAACAGCCCGAAAGGCTCTCTGATATCGGCCTTGTTGCTGACTATTCTCCTGGTCGTTCTTGCTGTCCTCACTCGTTACATGCCGGAACCCTTAAGGAATATTTTTGGAATACCCGAAGATTCCATTGTCCAGCGTGCCCCCGTAGCTTATGAGGAAGCCGATGTATTCGAACACGTGATACAACCCATATTACAAGATTATTGCCACACCTGCCATTCACAAAAAAAGCAGAAAGGCAAGTTGAGACTGGATACTCATGAATTCATCCTGGCGGGAGGAGAAAGCGGAAACACGGTTGTACCCTACGATCCAGAGGCCAGTGAAATGATGATTCGCACCCGGCTTTCCGAGGACCACGAAGACCGTATGCCACCCGAGGGGAAACCCCGGCCCACCGATGACCAACTGGTCCTGCTGTCTTGGTGGGTTGAGCAAGGTGCTCCCGAATCCGATAAACTGGAAACCTTCGCCATGACCGGTCCCATTCTGAAACGGATACTCAAGCAGATTGGGCAGGATGACTCGGGATTCTTGACCCCGTTAAAACCCTGGGAAGAAATCGAACCGCTGGTTCAGCAGATATCTGCTAATCCAAATATAGAAATCGAACCGCTGGCGGAAAATTCCTCCCGGCTAATTATCAAAGCCTCGCGCACCTACAAAGAATTCGGAGATGGTGAACTGGCTCAGCTTGGTTCCGTCGGATCCAATATTGTTCAACTGCATCTCGGCTACAGTCAGGTGACCGATGCGGGATTAAGTCACCTGAAACAAATGCCTAACCTGGAAATACTTCATTTGCAAAAGACTTCGATCACCGATGCAGGCATAACTCACCTGAAAGGCTTGAGAAATTTAAAGTACTTAAACTTGTATGATACCCAGGTGACTGACCATTGTTTGGAATCCTTAAAAACGCTTCCCGCGCTGCGTAGTCTGTATTTATGGGGCACCAATGTAAGCTACGCCGCCGCCAGTCAGTTTCAGGATGACATGATCGATCCGTATCAATTAACAAGATGGCAGGATGAAATCGAATCGCTGAAATCTAAAATTGCCGCTTCCAGGATTCTCGTCGATACCGGGCCAGACTACCCTCCTGTACCAGAGCCAGAGGCCCGGTAGGGCGCAGAATCCAACTGTGATTACCCCTAAATTATCGAAGCAATACCAGCGTCGGGGTCATTCCTTGTAATCTTGACGTAGCTTGCGAAGTCAACTGATGGCTTTGCGTGTCGCCTTCGGCTCGAAACAAGGATTGACCCCTTCGAGTGGACCCAACAGAGAAAAAAATGAAAATAAAGTTATGCCTCAGGGTAGTAAATTTGAAATCTGTCTTAAACATTTGCTGTCTTTTCCTTGGCATAGGAAACTTCATGCCTGCTTCTGCCCAACCGCAACCATTCTCTGTGGCCGAGCAGGACGGCCGGAGAAGCCCTGCAATTGACAAAACAATTCATGGAAGCGGCTTTCGCCAAACCCTACCTCATCGGGTACGGACGCTGCCAAACCATAGACTGGCCCAAACCTCAGCCCGATGGTGAAATCTGAGTCAAACGTGGTCTGTATTGCATATCCGGTGAACCGTTTTCTAAATACAACGAGGAAATCCGATCCTTGAATATTCACATTCTAAAACTCCTGAAGCTCAGGGAATGAAGACAAAACGAAAACTTACTTACAACCTGATGTGCCTTCGGTTATTCCTAATGCTCCCTAAGGACCCCCATGGCGGAGCCCCTCCCCAAGGCACCCAACTGGCTGAAAATCGACTTTACTGATCCGGGAGAAAAAGGGGACGGTCCTAGTTGTTTAGTGTTGGCGGGCTGGAGATTCGTTCTTTCGCTTTGACCATGCCGCGAGCAGCAAGAGCGCAGTATGAGGGAGCCCGGTATCACATCCTCAACCATGTGGATACCTCAACCTGGGACATCCGGCCACGATGAGTAATCCGGTTTTAACTATCAATCGCACCTAAAAGTCGAAATGTCGTTCCAGTCAACGACTCACACTAAACAACTAGGACCGTCCCCTTTTGTGCCCCATGGGATCCGATGGCCAAACCGCAGACTTGCTCAACGCAAACGGGAACGGTCTGGCCGTGACCGGAGGAGATGACACCCGCCTTGATACGGGTGAGAAACTGATGTTCACCTTTACCTTGAAAGACGAGGCTGGAAACGAGGTTCCCGGCTACGGTATAAGGATCTATCAAATCGGGTATTCACACATGTGAACCTCCCCCGATTTTGTGGACACGGACAGGGCAGCGTGAGAGAGAACATTAGACATGCCAAGAACACACAGACCGTATGATGGGGAGTTTAAACGCCACGGCATTGAACCTCAGGCATACCTCACCGACATCCTCAGAAAAGCTTCCGGCTATGACCAAGCACCAGGCGGCCAAGCTTACCCCGGATAAGTGGAAAGCTCAGGTCAATTTATTCGCCGGACGTTTACCAATGAACTGCCACTCCTCTAACTTGACAAGTGAATCAATTTCATGCACCTTCTCATGCATGGCAATTAAGACAATCAGCTTGGAACTGGATGCCTATGAAAAGCTAAAGCGAGCTAAGCGTGGAAAGGAATCTTTTTCCGCAGTGGTTCGTCGTGCCCGTTTTGATGCCGGGGAGAACACCGGCGAGAGCATTCTTAAGGAATTGAAGGCGGTCTATGGCGCCAAGCGTAAACCCGTTGCAAAAGCGGTGCTCGATTATTGGGACAAGGCGGAGAAGGAAGACCTGATTCGCCAGCGCACCACAGCTTCCAAGTGGGACCAATGAAGCTGCTGGACACCTGTTTTCTAATCGACCTTCATCAAGA
Source organism: Opitutales bacterium (assembly GCA_965250065.1). Lineage (GTDB taxonomy): Bacteria > Verrucomicrobiota > Verrucomicrobiia > Opitutales > UBA2995 > JAABVD01. Next base: position 1,306,400 of record OZ252288.1, on the reverse strand, counting down.
GTTTCATCGGGGGAAAAAGCTCGGGCCGAGCAGTTATTTAAAGAAGCACAGTCAGGAAGAGTTTGCTTTGTCGGTTATATCCGCTGACGGAATTTCTCGAAGGATTTGAAGCGGTTGAAGATGGAGAGAAATTCCTTCGTCCATTCCAATGGTTATCGGTCAATCCTGCTGTGGCCCGGGAAGCCTCCCGGATTCGTCGGCAACTGCGATTGCAAGGAAAGCTGATTGGCGACTTCGATATTCTGATCGCGGCAACCGCGCTTGTGGGAAATTTCCAATTGGTGACCCGTGATAACCAACATTTCAAACGAGTTCGGGAACTGAAAGTCGAGTCTTATCAGTAGTTCCAGGCTATTGAAGGTAATACGCATATTATGCCTTGTAATTTTAAAGGTTGCATTTCAATTTTACCTTGTATTTTTAAAGGATGAATGAAGCGCATTGTCGAAAAAGACCTGCTGGATTGGGCTGACCACCCACGCCGAAAACCCCTAATCGTAAGAGGCGCTCGCCAAACTGGAAAGACTTGGTCCGTCGTTTCGCTTGGTGAAAAACGCTTCGGTGGCCGGATTCACCGTATTGATTTGGAGAGGAATCTCGACTGGCATCGTATATTCGAGGGAAACTTGGATATATCGAGAATACTCTCGGAACTGGAAATCCTTCTGAACAAGCGAATCGAGGCAGGTAAAGACCTACTGTTTATCGACGAAATCCAAAGCTGTCCGAGAGCAATCACGGCCCTAAGATATTTTTATGAAGAGGCGCCTGAACTGCACGTGATAGCAGCCGGTTCACTACTCGAATTCGCTTTAACAGACATTTCGTTTCCTGTTGGACGTATCCAATTCTTGGAAATGAATCCCCTTACTTTTCAGGAATTCCTTCTGGCCTTCGACAAGCAAGCAATGGCCCAAGCTCTGGCCAGGCCTCCCTCCCAACAGTCGGATTCAGTACATAAGGCGTTGATGAGGGAGTTGCGCGACTACCTGCTGGTTGGCGGCATGCCCGAAGCTGTTTATGCGTATGCTGAGACGAAAAGCATTGAAGAAGCTTTTCGCGTGCAAGAAGACCTGATAGAAACCTACCGTCAGGATTTTTCGAAGTACGCGGCCAAAGCGGACAAACAATGCATTAACGCCGTATTGACCAATGTTGCAAAATCCGTCGGCAAAATTATCAAATACTCAAAATTGGCAGAAGGATTCTCAACACCTACCATACACAAGGCCTTTGACCTTCTTTGCATGGCACGAGTGATAATAAAAGTTCGCTCCAGCAGCCCAACCGGTATTCCACTATCGGCAAACGCATCGGAAAAACGATTCAAAGCTCTTACCGTGGATGTCGGTCTAATGCGAGCATTGGCGGGGGTATCCACAGAAGAAATCTTGAAGCAAAGCCAACTGCTTGGAATTTACCAGGGAGCAATGGCCGAGCAATTCGTTGGCCAAGAACTTAAAGCCACCAAAGGAAAAGATCCCTTCTTCTGGCGACGAGAGGCTAAAAGCAGTCAAGCGGAAGTCGACTTCCTGATATCACAGGACAATTTCATACGCCCAATCGAGGTCAAAAGCGGTACTTCAGGTAGCCTGAGAAGTCTGCATCTTCTGCTGAAATCCTACCCGAATTGCCCCAAAGGCTACGTATTGTCAGATCGTCCTTTCGGAGAAATCGCATCGCAAAACCTTGTTTTTCTGCCTTTGTATTACGCAGGAAGTTTCCCCTCTCTTAGCCCTGCAAATGCGGTGCCACGGCTTAGCAGTTGAGGCGGAAATGGACCCGACTTACAATTTCGGCCTAGCCCCAGCACCTGACCTCAGCCTAAAGTCTCCCTCTGGTCGAGGTGAGCTAAATGTGTGACCGTGTTAGTTTGTTCAAAGAACCCATCAAATCACATTTGTAGGCGCCTGAATTGTACCTATTGAACTTAACATGAGAGAAACTCTTCTATCCTCTTTTATTCTTTTTCTTTTTCCAACTTTGGTCTGTAAGGCCTACTTGACTGACTACCAAGGCGATGTGACCGATGTGCGTATTCTTGGGAATGTAAAACAGCACCCGGACTCATGGAGAATCTGGCAACCCAGTATTGTGCAGTGGAATAAGAAGCACTTGATCGTGGCTTTCGGCGCCATGACAAACGGGAAAAAGGACATGGGAGATATTTTTCCATGATCTCCCGTAACGACGGTGACACCTGGGAGGAGCCCGTAGCTATCTTTGACCACGATATTAGGCGGGGAGCGATCCAATTTGCCTATGCGAACCCTGTGCTCTTCAAACCGGATCGAGAGGAAATTACCTGGTGTTTTGCCATATGCGCTGTTCAATCCAGCAGGAAAACAGCGAGGAATCCCAGCTTGTGGCAGCCTACACCGCGGACGGCGGCCGGTCATGGAACCCCGTGGAACTGGCCATGCATTACACGGGGCCTTTGATCACCAACGGAAGTATCGTTGAGACCCTTATCCGAGGCCGGAAACGTTACTTGCTCCCGGCACATAGAAATACGCTGGCGTCCGATCCTCGTGGAAGCCGTGATCACTTTCTTTTAAGTAGCAGCAGTTTGCTTGAATGGAAACTGGAAGCCTTTATACCTCAACCGGAGAATGCCCGGGTCTTTCTTCACGAAGGTAACATCGCTCCCGGCGACCATTCGGACGAACTGAAAATTGTCATGCGCACGGCCGATTACGGTGAAACCAATAAAACGACCAGTCCACCACGCGCTTATTCAAGCACGAGCCGGGATGGTGGTCGCACGTGGAGCGTTGCCATCGAGGAACCTGAACTGCATAATGCCAAATCCAAAGGCTTTTTCGGACAGGCATCGGATGGCACGCATATTTATGTCTATAACGATGGTCCCGCCCAGCGCGACAAGAGTTGGCCGGGATTTCCCAATGGTGGACGGACCTCCCTGCGCTATAAGACCAAAGAACCCGGTGGGAATTGGAGCAAGGAAATGACTTTTTTTGACGCGGGAATCAAAAATTCATACCCCACACTTTTCGAGGTGGCACCCGGTGATTTTCGAGCGGTTTGGGATAGTGGTACCGCCACGCGACCCCGTACCCGAATTCTCTTCGACAAACTGAAACTAAATCCATGAACGCTATACACTTAACCCGCGTTATCCTCATTTTTCAGGTTGACCTTTTCCCGACCCTTATCGAACTCTGCGGGATCCCCGCACATCGCGCCACAGGCCATCACTTACAACCCACAAATTCAACAACCATTCCCTGCGATCGGAGCGCTGGAGATATATTCGATACGCAGACGGAGGCGAGGAACTCTACGATCATCAGACCGATCCGCACGAATGGTACAACCTGGCAGCAATTCCCCATTACACAAAAATTAAGGAAGAACTGGCCGCCTGGCTGCCGCAGCACAATGCGCCGAAAGTAAAGTCCAGGCGATCCAAAACATCACCGAGTCCTGACAAATGAAAATATTAGAGCGTATCACCAAAGGAATACTGCTGTGGTGCCTGCTTTATGTCCCGGTAGCAGCTTCTCAATTTAATATTGTCCTGTTTCTGATCGACGACCTGGGATGGAAGGATATTGGCTGCAACGGAAGCACATACTACCAGACACCGGCTATTGACCGCCTTGCCCATGAAGGAGTGCGCTTCTCCCAGGCTTATTCCGCTTGTGCGGTTTGTACACCCTCCCGCGCAGCCATCCTGACGGGACGTTATCCAGCCCGAATTCTAATGACCAATTGGACCCCGGACGGCCGATGGAATCCGGAAGCCCGCCTGCGCGAGGGCCGTTTTGTCCGCGACCTGCCACTGGAGGAATTTACCATTGCAGAAGCCCTCCGGGAAGCCGGCTACAAAACCATATCAATAGGCAAATGGCATTTGGGAGGACCGCCCTTCTCCATGCCCGAACACCATGGCTTTGACCGGAATATTGGCGGATCAGCCCATGGTTCCCCGGGGAAATATTTTTTCCCATATGCGGGCAATTGGTCCATCCCAACGACCAAGGAAAGATCCAGATGGAATGTAATGCCGGATGGCCAACCGGGAGAATATTTGACGGACCGCCTCACAGAGGAGGCTACCACCTTCATCAGAGAAAACCGAGACAGGCCCTTTTTCCTGTATTTCCCCCACTATGGCGTGCATACGCCGCTCCAAGCCAAAGAGGAAATGGTCAAAAAATACCGAGCCGTACCGGAGAGCGAAAGACAAGGAGACCCGGTCTATGCAGCCATGGTGGAGAGCATCGACGAGAGCGTGGCGAAGGTCATGGAAATCTTGCGCGAACTGGATCTGGAGAAGCGCACAGTGGTAATTTTCACCTCGGATAATGGCGGTTTCTGGAAGGCCACCGACAATTCTCCGTTAAGGGGTCACAAGGGGACTTATTGGGAAGGAGGCATCCGCGTGCCCCTGATCATCAAGTGGCCCGGATATGCGCAAGCCGGCAAAGTAGTGGATGCACCGGTTATAGGAATGGACCTCTACCCGACAATGCTCGAAATTGCAGGGTTGCCCATGCGTCCCAACCAGCACCTGGACGGTCTCAACCTGGCGCCACTTTTGCGGGATGCTGTCAAACTTGAACGCCAAACCCTATTCTGGCACTTTCCACATTACAACAACCATCCAGAAACCATGCCGCAAGGAGCTATCAGGAAAGCGTCATGGAAGCTCATTGAGAGCTTTGACCCACCGGGCCTACAGCTTTACAATCTGGAGCTTGATCCAGGAGAATCGAATAACCTCGCCCCTAAAAACAACGAATTGGCCGTGAGCCTCCTGCACGAACTGCAAGCTTGGCGCCGAAAAGTTGACGCTGACATGATGAAGCCTAACCCTGATTACAACCCCTTGAACCCAGGGAAAACCAAAAAGAAAAAGAAATAGTCTGGAATGAGGCGCATATTCAAATGCCTTCTATTTCTTGGCATCCTGCATCAGGTAGGGGCTGAGCCAGCAAAAGACGAGAAAAAGGGGACGGTCCTAGTTGTTTAGTGTTGGCGGGCTGGAGATTCGTTCTTTCGCTTTGACCATGCCGCGAGCAGCAAGAGCGCAGTATGAGGGAGCCCGGTATCACATCCTCAACCATGTGGATACCTCAACCTGGGACATCCGGCCACGATGAGTAATCCGGTTTTAACTATCAATCGCACCTAAAAGTCGAAATGTCGTTCCAGTCAACGACTCACACTAAACAACTAGCCCGCATATCTCACAAAATTCGTAGCGAGCGAACGAAGATCGAGTACTGGTGGGGGCTTTGAGCTGATGCGCGGGTGAAGCTGGGTCGACACCCTGCAAAGTCGCGCATCCAACGAGGGCCGCACCAGTGCCGATATTCCGGAGCACAGTAGAAAATTTGTGAGATATGCGGGCTAGGACCGTCCCCTTTTGTGCCCTTTTGTGCCCTTTTGTGCCCTATCCTCTTCCCAGGGTGAGGCCACCTTACTTTTTTGTTTATAAGTAAGGCAACCTTCAAAAGACTGCTCATATGTCAAAAATAAAGCTAACCGCAAAGCGCCAAGCCACTTTTCCCTCCAAGGTGTGTCAGGAGTTGGGGGTAGCTCCCGGTGACGAACTTGAATTGAAGCCTGCCAAAGTGAGCGGCGAGAACGTCTGGGTGCTGAAACCTGCTTCAAAGCCCCGCTCAAAATGGATCCGGGCTTTGAATCGTTACGCCACTAATGCAGGCGGAGATCATTCAATGGATGCCATTCGCAAGCGTATAGCTCAGGGGAGATCAAAGAGTTAACCTCCATTCCTCACCGGATGTTTCCAAACAAGTGTTAAAATAGTTACTATGAGCGGTTTATGAGTTTCTTTGATATTGCAGTCTGTAAAATACGGTTTGTAACCATCCTCGGGCTGACATGACGAGTATTCCTCCCTCTTGGCTCGGTTACGCACAAGAGTGCGCTCACTCGCCTCTCGGTCGTCAAGCTCAACATTGTTCCGATTCGCTTCGCGCTCGGTCATCACTCCCCCGATTTTGTGGACACCAACAGGGCAGCGTGAGAGAGAACATTAGACATGCCAAGAACACACAGAGCGTATGATGAGGAGTTTAAACGCCAGGCCGTTGAACTCTATCTTTACAGTAGCAATAGCCTGAAGCAGGTGGCCCGTGAACTGGGGGTCTCCGATGGGAGCCTGAGGAAATGGCGCAAGGATCTCTTCGGGGACAATGCAGGCCAGCAGGGAGTCTCCCAGACCGTAATGAATCGCGAAGAGATGGCCCGCGAGATTCGTCGTTTGAACCGGGAAAACGCCTACCTGCGCCGGCAAAGAGAGATCTTAAAAAAAGCCGCGAGCATACTGGCCGAGGACCCGCAGCTGGGTATGCGCTGATCGATCAAATGCGGGAAGAATATAGCGTGGTTGAACTTTGTCAGGCATTGGCTGTGAGCTCCAGTGGCTATTACCAATGGAGGACTGGAAAAGTGGGAACGCACCCGCTTCACAATCAGCGCCTGGTAGCCGAAATCCAACGGGTCCATGCCGACCGGCACACCCGCTGTTACGGCAGTCCACGCATGAGCGTAGAGCTAAACGAGCGGGGATTTTGCTGCTCAGTTAACCGGCGTGGCCCGATTGATGAAACAAAACGGGCTGAAGGCGCGTAGGGGCCGCTCATACCGGCCCAAGACAACCCAACAAGATCCGCAGAAGCTGCCCGCGCCCAACCGGCTTGCCCAGGCCGCGGATCCAACTGGGCCCGGCCAGATTCTGGTCAGCGACATCACCTACATCGCCACCCGGCAAGGCTGGTTGTATCTAGCGGTCGTAATGGACCTTTTCGGCCGCGTAATACAGGGCTACAAGATCGCCGAGAGCCTAGCCTCCAGTCTGGTCGTTTCAGCCCTTCGTCAGACCAACAATCGAGTGGGCAGCTTTCACAAAGCTCTCTTTCATTCCGATCGTGGTTGCCAGTATACCAGCCAGCAGGTGCGCGGAGAATTGACAAATCTTGGTTGGATTCAGAGCATGAGCGCCTTAGGCTATTGTTACGACAACGCCGAATGCGAGAGCTTCTTTGCCTCCCTCAAAAGTGAATGCTTTCCCCAAAACGGCGTCTTCGAATCCAAGCAGCAGGCCCGCATGGTCATCTTCGATTACCTCGAAACTTTCTATAATAAACGTCGTAGGCACAGCAGCCTGGGTTACCTTTCACCAGAAGCGTTTCTAAAAAAACACTTCCAAAATCAAAACCATAACCTAAAAATACGCTAAGCTATTCGTGTCCGTAAAATCGGGGGAAGACCAGTCATCACTCCGTGCTTCGGACCAACTCCGTGATAAACGCAGGTTAGGCCATGGCTAAGAGTACCTCTGCCTGCCTGGATACATCCGTCCTCCTTCACCTACTGGTAGGTGAACCCGAAAAACAGGCCAAAAAAGCTACTCAATACCCGGATACTTTAGGGAGTGTCTGGAATTTGGATTGGTCGCGCTTAAAACCACCCTTACATATGGATGTATTTTCGGGATTTACGAGTCACCAAAAGTATGCATTATTGGTGACCTAAAATCCTTATTAAAATTGTGCAAACAACTGATAAAAAGATACTTAGTCGTATTTATGGAAAAAAGAGGGGTTGGGTATTTACTCCAAGAAGTTTCCTGGATATCGGCAGTGTGGATGCAGTGAAGAAGGCTCTATCCCGGTTTGCGGCAAAGGGCACGATTCGCCGCATAGCTCGCGGATTGTACGATTACCCCAAAACACACCCTAAATTAGGTGTATTGTCGCCTTCAACCGATGCGATTGTCAGCGCTTTGAAAGATCGGGATGGCGTTCGTGTAATGCCAACAGGCGCCTATGCTGCTAACCTACTAGGCCTGTCTACACAGGTACCCATGCGAATCGCTTATCTGACCGATGGAAAAGGCAGAAAGGTCGAAATCGGAAACCGGACGATTGAACTGAAGAACACATCCCCTCGCAACATGGCAACTAGTGATCGAGTTTCAGGATTGGTCATCCAAGCTCTTCGATCTATTGGTAAAGATCATGTAGATGACTCGACGGTTAAGATCCTGCGCGGAAAGCTAAGTATGGATGACAGGAAGAGTCTCTTGAAGGACATCCATTATGCCCCTGGGTGGATGGGAGCACTATTCCGAGAGGTAGCTGCAGACTAAGTATGGATGCATTTGCTTTAGAGCCGGCTGAGGAGAAACGGATCGTCTTCGAGGAAACGTCGAACCAACTCAATCTATCTGCAATAAGCGTCGAAAAAGAGTTCTGGGTCTGCGCGATATTGAGTAAACTTTTCAGACTGGAGGGAATTGGAAATACTCTGGTTTTTAAAGGAGGCACTTCCCTGTCAAAAGCCTGGAAACTGATCGACAGGTTTTCTGAAGATATCGACCTCGTTATTGATCGCGACTATCTGGGTTTCGGTGGGGGCAAAAGTCCTGAGAAAGCTACCAGCAAAAAGCAGAGAAGAAGACGTCTCGACCAACTGAAAGGTGCCTGCCAGGCTTATATTGCGGAGCGACTGGAACCAACGCTCCGGCAGAGCCTGACAAGCCTACTCAAGGAGCGAGTAGTTTTGGAACAGGATCCCGGTGACCCGGATGGTATGACGCTGCTCTTTAGATATGACAGCGTGTTTCCTACTAGGGTCGATGACTATATACCTCGCGAAGTAAAAATCGAAATGGGCGCTCGCTCCGATACCTGGCCTGCCGAAGTAATTACCATTCGGCCGTATTGTGCCGAAGTCGCACCAAACTATTTTAAAGAACCGTATATTCCAGTCCGTGTGGTTTCAAAGGAACGAACCTGCTTGGATAAATTGCTTCTACTTCATGAAGAAAACTTGAGACCTTCTGACAAAATAAAGAAGGCACGACTTTCACGCCACTACTATGATGTCTATCAACTCATTCAAAAAGGAGTTGCGTTAAAAGCAGTAGAAAACACCGAGCTCCTCTGCCGCGTAATCGAACATAGATCGATTTACTTTGAGTATTCTTGGATGAACTGGAGTGGATTTAAAATCCGAGATCTCGATATTCAGCCAAAGAAGGATGCGTTGGATTTTTGGAAGGCAGATTATACTAAAATGCAAAAAACGATGCTCTTTGGTTATCCTCCCAGCTTCGATGATTTACTTAAAACCATAGAGAAATTTGAAGAAGAGTGTAAGGCTATGTGAGCCTGAGAGTTAGAAGATCTAAACGTTTTCAACCCTGGCATAATTCCACCCAGTCCAATTCTTCTCCGTTTAATCCACCTCAAAGACTTCAATCAAACCAACACCCGTAGTAGCACCTGAACCACTCAGGATTACCGTATAGGCTCCCGGTTCCAATCGGACATACAAGGACGCTTCCCGAGAATCGGTCGGCTGAAGGCCGGTTGAAATTATGTCAATAGCATTGGTATTGCTTTGCCAGTTGCCGTTTGAAGCCAGGGTTTCCTGTCCTTCCTTCAACATGATTATGGGATCTTGTAAGGCGCCTGGAACCCCACTCAATGAAAGGGAGGGTCCAATTCCTCGGATAAGTATTGTTTTCCCGCCTTCTCTAAGAATAAATCCCGCAATCATAACATTATCTCTGGTACCGACTTGTCCACGGGTTGAGATGTTAACTAGGTGGTTGGCTGCTCGGACGTTTACTATATTGAAGGTATTTCTTCCAAGCAATGGATGATCAAAATGACCGGAAAGACCGTAGTTCACGATTTGATCATTAAATGATCCTCTAACCACGCTTCCACCAGGTTCGGTAAACGTGAAAGTAGTATCGGTGATCATTTTCCCGATACCACCACTAGCTGTCGTCCCATCGATATAGAAAAAGCAATAAAGATCACCGTCCGCAGAAATTCCCATAACAAAACTACTAAAATAATCAAAGAAATTGCCAACGCTTCCAACGCTGCCCCAGTAACCACCATACAAATGTCGGAAGGGTCCATGGTCAGATTCTCTAAATCCGGAAAAAGTGATACCTAAACCAACTACTTGTCCTTGAAAAGAATCCTCGTCAATTGATCCCCGGTATCGTGCGCCATCGACTGTGAAATCAAAGGTGCCATTGTCATGAAGAAAAGCTTCTCCAAATTCGGTAAATAATCCATCGGCGAGATGGTAACCGACGAACTGGATCTGGTTGTTTGATGAAACCCAGAAGACAATATCCCAACCGGTATTACTGGTCCCTTTATACAGTCCAGTGTAACTAAACTTCCCAAACAGTGAGGCGTTAAAGAAGAGAACGAAGCTGACTAACAGATATAGAGATTTCATCGCAATAAAGACATAAACGACTCAACCGATTGCAAGTCTTAAAGGCATGATCCACTGCCCCCTTCCACTTTCAGCCTTTAGCCTTCGACCTTCAACTTTTAGCCTTTAGTAAAACCATGAGCGAAAAGCAGCGCTATCCCGATCTCCCGGAAGAACTCAAGTCCCGTAGATTGGTGTCCCTGCTGGGCTTTTTTGGTCCTGGGGCCATCATCGCCTCGGTGACCATTGGCAGCGGCGAAACGGTATTTGCCTCGCGCGGCGGCGCCCTTTTTGGCTATGCCCTATTGTGGTGTTTTGTAGGAGGGGGATTGATGAAGTTCGTCCAGGTCTACACGGCTGCTCGCTACATCACCTTGACCGGTGAGCATCCCATAGAGCGGTGGAGCTACCTGCCAGGACCACGGGGGTGGGCCGTGTGGGTGTTGGCCATCATAACGCTTTTGTGTTTTCCGCTTTGGCTGTCGGGATTGCCCAAGATGTTGGGGGGATTGACGGTGTGGATCTTTGGCCTCGAGGAGGCCGGCGTCTGGGCAGATGCGCGGATCTGGGGCACCGCCTTTGTGGTATTTGCCATTGCCTTGACCATGATCCAGAGCTACGGGGTCCTGGAGCTTACCCAGACCACAATTGTGGGATTACTCCTGGTCAGTATCGTGGTGGCCACCCTGGCGGCAAAACCGGACTGGCTGGCCGCGCTAATCGGCACGGTGGTTCCCGCCATTCCGGAGTACCAGCCCTGGGTGTTTAGCAAATATCCCGCTATTGCCGCTCGTTCTCCATGGATTGAGCTAGGCACTTACCTGGGGGCAATCGGGGGAGGCACGCAGGACTACTTTGGCTATATCGGCATGCTGCGGGAAAAGGCCTGGGGACTAATGGGCCACAAGGTGAAGGCCGGCCCCAAAGGAGTGGAGTTGGAATCTTCGGAGCAGAACTACGCCCTGGGACGGAAGTGGTTGCGCGCCCCCTTAATCGATGGGACGGTCTCCTTTGGCTGTATCGTTTTGTTTACCATGGCTTTTATGATGCTGGGAGCGGCCCTGTTGAATCCTAAGCAAGTCGCCCCGGACGGCATGCAACTGCTTTCCCTTCAGGCTGAGTTTTTGACCCTTTTGCACCCCAACCTGCTCTACCTTTATCAACTCGGCGTATTCGCGGCATTTATGGGCTCGATTCTGGCCGCATATGAAATCTATGTGCGGACCACGCACGAGTGTTTACGACCCATCGTGCCCCAGGTGCGCAGAAAACCCGTGTCCGCACTGCGTCCCTGGGTGGTAGCCTATTGTGGTGTGGCCGGTTTAGCGATCATGTGGCTGGGGGGCAACCCGGTGCAAATTGTCACCCCGGCTGCGATTTTCGGAGGGGTGCTAACCAGTGGCCTGTGGTGTTTGTTGATGATCTGGACGGATCGCCGCTACCTGCCCAAACCCCTGCAGATGGGCCCCATTTTGCTGGTGCTCAACCTTATCAGCGGCTTATTCCTCACTGGGTGGGGCCTAAAAGGGGTTTACGATTTCATCTTAGGTTGATCAGAAATCGTTTCAAAGGGGGTGGTAGAGACGTGGAAGAATTAGGAATTAGGAATTGGGTGTTTTCGGCCAGAGAAATTGACTCTAAGCTTGGCAATCTTGGCGGCTTCAGCCTTCATCGATTACGGCAGGACAAGTGGCGAGAGCAAATCCAGCGCCCAGCGCCCAGCACCCAGAATCCAGCCACCCGGAACAATAATGACTTTTTCAGGGTTAACTAATTCAAATGGAATAAACCGCTCGGACACATCATTGTTGATGATCGACCTGCAGTAAAAATGATTCCGGCTTCATGGCTGAGGAACAATTCTGGGATGGATATGAATCGGACAGATTTACCATCTCCCCGCTACTGGTTTATCCGGTTGATCATCCTGGTCTCCCCATTTCTGAGCCTGGCAGCTCAAGAAGGACCGGTAGGGGGTAAACCCAACATTTTGTTGATTACCGTAGACGATATGAGCGCCGATTCGGTGGGCGTTTTTGGAAGTGTGGTGGCCGATACCACACCGAACATCGACACATTCGCTTCAACCGGTATGCGTTTCAATTACGCCCATGTCGTGTGTGGAAGTTGCAAGCCTTCACGCAATGTTATGATGTCGGGCCTTTATCCGCACACCAATGGGGTTGAAGGATTCAGAACCTACCCGGACACCAGTCACCAGTTGCTCCCGGACTTACTCAAACGGCAAAACTACTTTATCGGTATTTACCACAAAGCAGGTCATACCACCCCGGCGGAGTACCTATGGGATGTCAATTTTTCCACGCAAACTTATCCCATTAAGAATCCCGAGTCTTATTATGCCACGACAAAGCTAGGCATTCAAATGGCCTTGGACGCTGAGCAGCCTTTTTTCCTCAATATCAATATCAGCGATCCCCACCTCCCATTTTACGGGATCAGGAGCAAAAGCAACGAGCTGGTTAACGATCCCTATGTTCCCAGCCGGTTGTATGATACAGCTGAGATTGTTGTTCCCGAGTTTCTGCCGGGAGGGAGCGATGTCCCTTTGGAGATTGCACATTACTATATGTCAGTTCGGCGGGCAGACGATGCGTTTGCCAAAATTCTCCAGGCTTTGGACGAGTTCGATCTGCGGGAGGATACGTTGATTGTTTTCCTCTCGGATCACGGCATGCCCCTACCCTTTGCCAAAGCCTGTATCTACCATCATTCCACCCATACTCCGCTAATGTTCTCCTGGCCAGGGGTCATCCCGGCCAATGCAGTTGACAACGACCACATGGTGTCCGCCGTTGACCTGATGCCTACTTTACTGGACGTGGTGGGTAGCGATCATCCATACGGCTTGGAGGGCCAGTCATTTTATCGAGTTTTGCTGGGCGAAACCTTGCCCGGATTGGACCACATCATCAAAGAAGTGGATGAAACCAGCAACCGGCAACGTCTTCCCATGCGCAGCGTTCAAACAAAGAAATACGGGTATATTTTTAATGCCTGGTCCAATGGTATTCGCGTTGCTCGAAATGCCACTGTAAATACGTTGGCAGACCGGCGTATGGCGGAGGTGGCCGAAACGGGAGATGCTTTCTGGAAAGCGCGTAACGATCACTTTGAATTACGAACCAAGGAGGAATTTTATGACTACGAGTCTGGCCCCGATGCTATCGTTAATCTGATCGATTCAACCAATCCTGCAATCCAGGCGGAGATCGATCGGCATCGGCAGCTTCTTTTGGAGTGGATGATTCGCACCGAGGATCACGCATTAGAGGCTTTTAGAAATTTGTCCGACGATGCGGCCATCGAAGCCTATTGGTTCAGCCAGGAAGCCGCTCCTCCATTCCTCACGGATCTGGAAAAAAATCGAATGAATGTTTGCCGGCCTCAATATCGAATACAACACCCGGGATTCGGCCTTCGAACTGGTTATCGATCCCCGACTTAACACCGTAAATTGGGAGCTGCTGTTCTCCAATGACCTCACCCTCTGGGATCCCTTCCAACTTTCTTCCCCTGAGGTCACCTTTAACGATATCACCGGATTGACGAAGCTCTCAGTCAACCCGGTTGCCCCGAGAATGTTCCTGAGACTGCGAGGAACTACAACCGAGGATTGACCCGAACTTCATGAAATATGCGGGTCCGGCATACCTAACCCGAATATTGGATGAATCTTCTAGTGCGTCCCGGATTGGCGGTTGATTTTGCGAGGGTTATACCGCACTCTCAGGCATGCGCGGGGAAGATCGTCCAACGAAGCTATGGGCCAACCAGAACTTTGTGCGTCTATTCTGGGCCCATACCGGGAGCCTGATCGGCAACGCCCTCACCATGGCGGCAGTTGCGCTTCTGGCAGCGCATTTGGCGGGAGAAGAAAACACAGGGCTGGTGCTTTCCGTGGTGCTGACAATTCGCATTCTCGTCTTCGTGTTCATCGCGCCTTTTGCCGGGAGATTGGCGGAGCGGATGGGCCGGAAGCAGGCCATGATCTGGTCGGACATCTTCCGGGCCCTAGTTGTTTTAGGATTCCTCTTCGTAACGGAGACCTGGCAGATTTATGGTCTGACACTTCTGCTGAACCTCGGAGCAGCCTTTTTCACACCGGTCTACAAGGCCGTGATTCCGGGGATCACCGGCGAAGCTGCCTATCCACAGGCCCTCGCCTGGGGTTCCCTGGCTTACAAGATTTCCGAGATCGCCGGACCCGTCCTGGCGGCCGGCTTCATCACGCTCTTTACCTTCAAGGGGAATTTCGTGGTCGACATCCTTACGTTTCTGCTCAGTGCCGCTCTCATTTTTGGGGTGCGGCTGGGCAGGGTCGGGGCGCCCGATTCGCAAAACCCGGATGCAAAGCCGAAAGCAAAGGAACATCTGTTGCACGGGATGCGCCGCATGCTGTGCGTTGCCGGCTTGCGCCGATCGCTGTGGTTCTCGTTGCAGGAAAGCATCGCTGGATCGTTCATGTATGTGTGCACGGTGCAATACGTGTTGCACCAGTTGCAGCTCGCTGAGGAACTTTACCCGGTCGCGATGGCAATGCCGGGTGTGGGAGCGATCCTGGTTTCGGTGATTTATGGGCAGGCTCCGGGACGTGCGAGGGACTTCCTGCGCTCGTCTGCGCTCGCCATGATGGTTGCTTCGCTGGTCCTTGTCGGTTTTTTCGAGGGTTACACGATTCTATTGGTAGCGTGGGTCTTGACCGGCGCCGGTCAGGCCGTGTTGGGGATTCGCTCCAACGAGTACCTGGCTGCCCATAGCGAGGATTCCGAGCGCCCTCACATCTACGCAGCGCACTTTTCACTTAGCCACGTGGGATGGGGTGTATTCTACTTGCTTTGCGGTATCCTGAGCCAGCACCTGAACTTTAATGCGATCGCCTGGATCATGTTGGGTATCCTTGCGATCGCAGCCTTGCCGACCACCTTAGCCAAATCCTCGAAACCTCCAGTCAGCTTTCGCTGTTTTTGAAAGCAATCAGGCGCTCGATAGTGCGCAGGTAGGCGGTATCGCCGTCAAAAATGGGAGTACTGCGGTTTTCGCCGAGTTTGACACGAGCGGTTTCTTTAAACTTTCGACCCGGTTCCACGAAAATGGCCGTACCGTTTTCCTCACCAACAAAGAGTTTGCCGGCCACGAGCAGAATGCCCGAATAGGCCCGGCCACGCATACCCCGGACTTTGTGTGAGTACATAATTTTACCGGTGGCTGCGTCCAGCGCCTGAAGCCGGTTGCCCATTGAAAGGGAGAAAAAGGGGACGGTCCTAGTTGTTTAGTGTTGGCGGGCTGGAGATTCGTTCTTTCGCTTTGATAGGGAGAAAAAGGGGACGGTCCTAGTTGTTTAGTGTTGGCGGGCTGGAGATTCGTTCTTTCGCTTTGACCATGCCGCGAGCAGCAAGAGCGCAGTATGAGGGAGCCCGGTATCACATCCTCAACCATGTGGATACCTCAACCTGGGACATCCGGCCACGATGAGTAATCCGGTTTTAACTATCAATCGCACCTAAAAGTCGAAATGTCGTTCCAGTCAACGACTCACACTAAACAACTAGGACCGTCCCCTTTTGTGTCTCCTATACGTTTTCAACCGGGCGGTACTTCTTCACCCAGTCCGGGTCGATATCCACGCCTATTCCCGGTCCGGTGGGGACTTTTATTTTTCCATCCTTCAAGCGCAGGGATGAGGTCTTACATTCGATGGGGAGATCTTCGTAGCCCTTGAACTCGATGTGGTCCCCGGCGTTGGGCATGAGCGATACCAGGTGCAGCATGTAGATGTATCCAAATCCTCCAGACAAGTGCGGGATGCATTTCTTGCCAAGAGCTTCACCCATCCTTGCCGCCTTGAGCGAGCGAATCAATCCTCCAAAATAGAAATGGTCCGGCTGAACCACGTCCAGGCCGTCATTGGCCAGCAGCCAACGGAAGGAATACATGCTGTGTTGCTGCTCGCCTCCGGCGATGGGAATGGACAGGGCATCCGCCACCTGCTTGGTGCCATCGAGCCAATCGAAATAGACCGGTTCTTCAAAATAGCGGTAGTTATATTTCTGGAGCAGCTTACCTACCCGGATCGCCTCTCTGGGATCCTGGTAGTAGCCATTGGCGTCGGCGTAGAGCGACATATCCGGACCAAAGGTTTCGCGTATGAGCGGAATGATTGCTTCGGTGCGACCGGCAGGACCCCGGGCATCCAAATCCTTGGTCATAAACATCAGGGCTCCCACCTTGATTTTGACCGCCGGCGCCTGGCTTTTCTCCACCGCCGCTTTGATCAGCGCCACGGATTCTTCCACCGGTTTCTCCCGCCACTCGGTGGCCTGATAAACCGGGATATGGGTGTTGTGAATCTTACCCAGCAATTGACCGACCGGTTTGCCGGCAATGCGACCCAGCATGTCGAGCAGTGCAAATTCGACCGTTGCCAGAGGAATGCCAATACCAAGACCGCCAAAGCGGAAATTGAGGACGAACTCCAACGCTTTCTCCACCAACCGGTCCAGGCGTCGCGCATCCTGGCCGACGAAAAACCGCTGCAGGCGATTCACGAATATCGGATAGAGCACGCTCATGGTATTGTGCGAAACGGAAATGCCTTCCGCTCCGTCGGTAGAACGAACCCGGCACAAATAAGACCGGTCCTTTTTCAACAACTCCACTGACTCAATAATGACCGGATCCTTGAACAACTCCTGCTTGAAAACCGGTTGAGCCAACACCTCGTCCAGTTTGGCATACCTGGACTCAACTCTTTCAGTTTGGCCATAGGCGCTTGTCAGGAGAGCTCCTCCGCCTAATCCACCAGCGACCCCGCTGGCCAGAAATTTTCTTCGGTTCATTTTCATAGCACTTGTATTTTCCCAAACATTTCAATGGCCTTCAATAGCGCAGGTTTTATCTGATTAAAAAACAATGGGCCTCGGGAAAGGGGTCTACCGAGGAGCGGAAGCGACGACACCTCAACGAGCATAGCGAGAATAACAACCTTGAATCGGTTGACTCCGCAAGCTACGTCAAGATGGCGGGGTGTCGGCCTGCGGCCTCGGTAGCAAGGAATGACCCCGACGTTGCACTTCATACACTTTGGCAGGGTGTCGGCCTACGGCCTCGGTACAAAGACGACTGACCCTGTAAGGCATCAGTTTTGACGGCTTGACCCCTTCCTTTTACGAGGTGGTCAAATATCCGAAAAGTCGCTTAACTGAGGGCCATTCGGGTCAAACTTGCCGTATACTTCCGGGCTGGCCTCCTCATTTTGGAGTCAACTCAATGAATGTGATGCCAAAGGTCTTAAGGTCAAAGTTCAGGTTCATCTCACCGTCCGAATCGACCGTCAATTCCTCAACGATGTCCGGTTCCACGCTCGTATTGTGATCCGTATCGACCAACTGCCGCTTTACCCGGTAGGTGCCGGGGCCCAGCTTTTCCAAGAGGATTGACACGGACCGGCTTTCCGGGCCCCCTGCTCCCTCATCCTCCGGATAGTTCCAAACCATCAGGGCGATCCGGCCATAGGTGCCTGTAGGGAGAATTCCAATACCTGAATCTTTTCCGTCCACATCAGCCTGCATCCGGAATTCTTCCAACTGATTAAAAAACTTGAAGGCTTGTGCCGCCGGGTCCGGCTCATCCAACCAACCCAGGTTGCCGCAATAAGTGGCGCCGGCCACACCGCCTTCCAGCATATCGAAAAGCGATTGGGCCACAAAGGCCCCATTAAAGGTCGGGCCAGGCAGGTCCGATGCTTTCCAATCGTAGGCCCATTCCGTTATGTAATATTTGGGATGACCCACCGATGGATACCTTTTGACGATGTCATTGACCACCGCGATCTGTTGACGGAAATTTATAAGCCTTCCGGCCCGTTTGGCATACCAGTAATAATAGTGCCAGGAAATGAAATCGAGCGGCAGCTCGTTCTCAGCGAAATGCTTCACGAAGGCCTCGATCCAATCCGGTGCAAAGCCGGCCGTGGCGGGACCACCCACTAAGGAATCCGGATCGGCCCGTTTGATGGCTCGCGCCGTGCGTTCCCCCAGCTCCAGAAACTGCTCCTGGGTTCCCTGCCAGAACCGGACGTTGGGCTCATTCCAGACGGAAAACTTCACGCCGAATCCATTCTCCACATTCAGGTGCTTCACCGTCTGGTAAATCACTTCCTGGTACTTGTCGTAGTCGGACGGAGGCAGTACGTGACCCTTTTTCAGATAGGGGAAAAAATTCAAAGCAGCTCCGGAGGGTTCGGACGCATCCTCGCTTGACCAGAGCCACTCCGGAACGGCAGCAAACACGAGGGAGATCTCATTTGTACCCCTTGCTATTTGGCTCTCGATCCAGGCATCGAGCTCGTCAAAATTGTATTCATCCTCGGCGGGCCAGGTGTTGAACAGGATCCAGGTATCACCGCCCCACCCCAAGTTGGTAAAACTGGGGTTGAGAACAGGCAACCAGAAGTGATTGGCCCCACCGCCATGCATTTCCACCGCACGCGCATCCCCGGCCAAACCGAGCGACAGCAGGTGTTCCCGCAACCACTTTGGTCTGGGCGGATCGGTCATGATTCCAGCCACGTCCCGGTTTATCTTACCAGCACTCTTTGTAACATCTATTTGAATATGAACACCTTCCATATCTATTTCCTCATGATCTTCGCCTTGGCATGCCCATTGACCGGCAACCAAACAAACCATTATTACTAAATTTGGTTTAATGTAATTCATAATGCTGATCACAATCCTTACCTACCACCATCCCATGATCACTGACATTCCGCCTTCATCCTTCGGCTTTCTCATTGCGAGAAGTAAAGTGGGGCAAAGAAAGATTGACGGCAAGTTAAAACAATATATTTAACATATTTAACAAAATTATTGTTATTTAAAGGTGTATATTCTAATAACTCATGGCCTTTGCAACTAGACCCCTGACTGACCTTTTCGGCGCCGAAATCATTGGGTTCGACTTGTCGGCCCCGCTCTCGGATGAGGACTTCCAGAAGCTGGAAAAAACCTTCTACGAAAAATCGGTGCTGCTATTTCGTGACCAGATCTTGGAGGAACAAGCTCACATCGATTTCACCCGACGCTTTGGCCCCTTGATCCCGATCACCTACCTGGTGCCCAACCTGAAAGTCGATCCCGAAAGTTCGGACCATTGGTTGGTGTGGTTTAGCAATCTCGATGAAAACGGGGAGCTCCTCCCGTCCGATGATCCCAGGATGGTCAACACATTTAACGCCAACGCCCTCTGGCATATCGACGGATCCTTCCGCAAAAACCCGGACAAGGTTTCCATGCTGGTTATGGAAGAATCGCCCCCGGAAGAAGGCGAAACCCAATTCACATCCTTGCCTGCCGCCTACGAGGCGTTGCCGGAAAACCGGAAGCTGGAGTTGGAGGGTTTGAAAGCCGAGCACAGCTTTGCCCACTCGCGCATGGGATTCGAGCTGACCGATGCAACACAATCCATCATCGACAAGTATCCCCCGGTGGAACACCCCATTGTCCGGACCATTCCAGAGACCGGGAAAAAGAGTCTTTTCGTCGCCTCCCACACCTCGCACGTGGTGGGCTGGCCCCAGTCCGATGGGGAAGCTCTGATCGACGAATTGATGGCCTGCTGCACCGAGCCAAGATTCCGCTACACCCATCACTGGAAACCCAACGACGTGCTCATATGGGACAACCGGGCTTGCCTGCATCGCGGCCGCCCCTGGGATTCGGGCAGGTATAAACGAATTTTGCGCCGAACCACCGTGGTGGGTGATTACTCGGTCGTTTAATTCGCCAGGCATACCGTATAGTCGGGACTAACCCGGAAAATTTTCCTCCGGGTTTTGTGCGGAGAAAGGGGTCAAACCGGAATGGCGCTTAGTTACGGGGGTTTTTTGAGGGCATAAGGTATGGCGCCAGCCGGGGTCATGCCGTAGAAAAGTGATGCCTTCTGTAAGAAAAGGGTCAGGTCTTAAAAACTGTATTTCGTTGTACTTCATACACTTTTACAAGACGACCGACCCTGTAAGGCATAACTTTTTACGTCTTGACCCCTTCCTTTTCCGAGGTAGTCAAATGTTCGAAAAGTCCCTTAACTAAGCGCCATTCGGGTCAAACCTTGAATCGTAAATTGGCATTCACGATTCAAGGCATGACCCCGAGGGGAAATGCAGGGTGTCGACCCGGCTTCACCCGCGCATCAGCTCGAAGCCCACACCAGCACTCGATCTTCGTTCGCTCGCTACGAATTGTGTGATGTCGCGTTCGCTCGGTAGGTAAGCTGTCGCATTCGCTCGGTAGTGAGAAATGCGGGCTCGCTTCCAGATTTTGAATAAAATCAGAAGCCTTTCATCGAAGGCAGAGAATCCACAAACTGGGCGTTGGTCCGCTTGAGTTCGGATACTAAAAGTTTGTGATGCTTTTTTACCGTCTCGCGGTACTGCGGAAGCAGGGCCAGATTATTCAACTCATGTGGATCGTTGTCGATGTGGTACAATTCAGGGATTTCCCCTTCGATCATGGTTTGAATAAACTTGAAACGGTCCTTGATCACGAAGCCATACCAGGGAACGTCGTTGGGGACTTCGTCCATCGTCTGAATGGTGTGCGTGTCCGGGCGGTATGACCGTGCGGTGTAGGTCATAAAGACCGGGTGTTTCCAATTTCTGTCGGGTCGATTCAACAAGGGCGTAAGGTCGTGGCCTTGTAATTCCCAGGGAGCGTCCATTTCTACAAACTTGAAAAATGTGGGTATCAGGTCAATTCCTCCAACCGGTGATGTACATACCTCACCGGAAGCTACTGTTCCAGGCATGGAAACTATAAAAGGCACGCGGATGTTTGCTGCATAGGGAGCTAACTTGTGCCTGAATCCGTGTTGTCCCCAGGCAAACCCCTGATCGGCTGTGTAAACTACCAGTGTGTTGTCCAGTTGTCCGGTTGATTTGAGTGTGCGAATAAGGCGTCCAACGTTTTCATCGATGCCGATCACCGCCTGATGGTACTGCCGAGTGCCATCGTATAGCGAGTCCCCGAATTGGCCATTTCGATAGTAACGGGCCACTCCGTTTTCGTCCTTCTTGTAGTAGGCGCTATTGGCGGAATATTTCGGTTTACCTGGACGGGGAGGGTAGAGATCTGCTGGTTCCGGAATGTCGACCCCTTCATATTCTTCCAAATGCCTATCAGCCGGAGTAAAGGGTCCATGAACGGCGGTGTAGCAAAGCCACAAATACCAGGGCTCATCATTGTTTCGGTGATCACCCTTGATGAACTCGATTGCCCGGTCGGTGTAGTTATCGGTTGCGTAAGCATCAACGGGTCCAATTTTCTTGCCGTTTTCGATTATGGTTTGGTCCACATAGTATTCGCGGGCATTACCTGCTGTAGGAACGGGCCTAATCCAGGCATATTGGTAATCCCAGTCTCTCCCATAACCTGTGTCGGTGCCGGTGTGCCATTTGCCAATGTGACCGGTTGTGTAACCGTTCTTACGAAAATACTTTGGCCAGAATTCAACTTTTTTCGGGTCGTATTCAGCGCCCGGGTACGGACCAACCATTTGCAGGCTTGGAACATCGTGTTGCTGGAGGCCGGTGAGCATTGTCGCCCGCGCAGGCATGCACCAGGAACTCATATAGGCGTGCTCGAACCGGATTCCTGTATCTGCGAGCTTGTCTATGTTGGGCGTATGAGCCCAATCATAAGATTCCGGATAGCTGCTGATGGTGCGTGAACTTTGATCGTCCGTAAAAATGAATAAAATATTGGGGCGCTCTTTGGCTCCTAGAAGGGGACAAAGGGCGAACAGAGCTAATACTACTTGGAAGAAGTTTTTTTTCGTCATCGGGGAGTTCAGATTATGGTTAAAACGTGTTGCTGACAGGAATTTGCTTTTGAGCGGCCCAGCCGCCGAGGTGGGGGTTTACGACGACCAATTGTAAGATGACCGAATCGAGAAGACGGGCTGTTCATTGTAGTTCTTAGGGTAAGTGGAAAAAGTTTAGACATCCATTGTTCCTAGGCAAGTAGATCAGGTGGGAAAATACGTTGAATGGTCGACCGTTGACTTTCTGAAGGCTAAAGGTTGAGAGCTGAAGGATGAATGAAGAGGCTAAAGGATTTAGTGGTGAGATATTCCATAAAATACTCAGTATAACTGTAGGTTGAGTTCGGTTTGATTCATTCGATTCAGGAAACTTTTTGAATTTTCTTTTAAATGCGGATGGCCGTAGCTCGGTTTGGCCGGTGATCATTCTTTGTTTGTGTATTGGGGGTCAGAAAAAGGGGTTCAGCGCAAAATCTTAACATTGGGAAAGGGTGAATAACAAAAGGGGACAGGAGTTAATTAGAAGGGACAAACGGGGACGGACCTTGTTGTTTAGCGTTGACGCATAGAGGAAGAAGGGACAAACGGGGACGGACCTTGTTGTTTAGCGTTGACGCATAGAGGAAGGATCCTCAACTGAGCGCCTATCTCAACCTGGGCCATCCAGCCACCATGAGTAAGCTGGTTGGAATCTACCATCAGACCGAGAAGAATCGGCGCCCATACAGCAAGCAACTCAAAACGCTAAACAACCAGGTCCGTCCCCATTTTGCTTATCTTTTGCTTATCTTTGTTTTCCTAAATCAAGTAGGTCTTGAAGCATAATTGTTTTATTTATTGTTTAGGGTTATCCGCTGTAAAAATGCACCCCACAGGCGAGGAGAAGAATGGCATTGTGGTTAGAGAAAACATATGACGCCCCATTGTCGGTTAGTTGTATGACTGGGCTTGGAATATATTCCACTGTGCTTGGTCGATCCGCTACGCCGTGGTTAACGAAAATCCCAGCCGACTTTCACCGGGTAGTATTCGCCACGCAGGCCGTCGGTTCCTTCAGCCCACACGTAGATAAATTCGTTCTCCTGACTCGAGGCTCGGTTGCCGGGATTGACCTTCGCAGTCCAGCATTGAACTTCCGGGTTATACTTGAGTGAATGTTGCCCCATCCAGGTGAACCCTGATTCAAAGAACATGACCCGGCGAATCTGCTCGGGGGGCAAATCCAACTTGACCCGGAGTTCGGCGGGCTGCTTCAGGGTCACGTTAGCCGTCATCCCGGCCTCCATTACCCGCGGGCCGGCGCCCCGGCGGTATCGCGGTTGCAGCATCGAAACTAATGGCTGTCGGTAAACCACCGGCCGGTCCGCGTCCTTTAGCTCCGGCAGCACGCGGTCGGTGGAGGCTTCCTCGGGATACAGAAGATAGGGCCCCATGAAGCCGTTGGGCGTCATACCTTCGATCGACAGCTCGACGCGGTTGTCCCCACCATAATTGACCAAGTCGGTTACATCGGCAAACGCGCTGCTCGATGGAGCGTCCCAACGCAGCAGATCGACCTTTTCCCCGTTGAGCGTCACCTCGAGACCGGTACGCGTCAAAAAAGGAATGATCAACCAGAGACGTGAGGGACGTTCGCAAATGAAGTTGTGATACTTGTAAGAGGCCTTTCGTTTCCCCTCCGGTGTCTGCCAACCGGCAATTTTTGTGTCCATCTCGGCAAAGTTTGTCGGACGCGCCCTCTCCAGCAGTTGGCTGACATCCACCTTCAGGGCAAAGGTTGTGGCAAGCTTGAGTTCGGGCTGCGCCAGGTGATAGGGGAACTCAAAGCGCTTGCCGTCGGCCTGGGTCCAATCATCCAGTTCACGCACATACTTCTCTCCCGCAAACTGCAATTGCAAACGGATCTCCTGTTCTGATGCGGAAAACTTTTGCTGAACGCCATTCACCGTAACGCTCCGTACAGCGTTGAGATCGGCGACGCGCACTCGGAGCTGGGTCGTCTGCCCGGGCTTGCCTGCGATCCCGGTGACCGCCATTCGTCCGCCCTCCAGCGTCACCTCTCCGGCCGAGCCGACAAGCACTGGCTGGCCTGACCTGGGGACCCGCTTGAGTTCGAGCAGGTAACAACCGTTGGCCGGAACCGTCAGGCGCATCTTCTCTCCCAGGGCAAAGACAGACTTTCCGTTCTCATCCAGAACAAGCTTTTCCCTTTCCGATGGATAAAGTTCCACGAACTCGTATTCGCCCTGTGCTTGCAGATTGATCTCATCGCCGATTTCGAATGTGATCTCGGAGGGTCGCGGATTGCCGTTGAAGAGAAAAACAAAGCCATGATCGCCTTTGATCCGGGCGTAACCGTCAACCGCCCCGGGCTGAACTTGTTCACCGAAGGGCTCGGTGTGATTCACATAATCAAAATTCTCATCAGCCCAGCGCAGCCACTTCCTATAGAATTCCACATACCCGGGAACCAACTCGGTTTCGTAAGGCAGGATTGTGGGCATGACGGAACCGCACACGGCCAGAGTTGACATCACGCCGTATTGCCAGCCGTAATAGTCCCAGGCCTTGATCAACTCGGGGTTAAACTCGCCTTCACTCACCCGGTGAGTCAGTGCATGACCCAGGACAGCGGGTGAAAAGCGGAAAAGCATACTCCAGGTGTTCTGGAAACGGATGCCATCGGCATTCTGGCGATCATCGCTGATCTGGTGGTGGCGGGTGCTGACGATGATCGACTGTTCGTTGAGGACCTCATGCTGATCAACGTGTTTAAGCCCCCATAGGCCGAACTGCTTGGTGCCATAGAACCCCTGGATGAACAGACCCGGGTGAGTCGCTTTCAGACGCGCCATCAATTCGAGGCACCGCCGCCAGCCTTTGTAGCCGCCCTGATCGGCTATGTGCCCGTGCGTCTCGTCATGACAGTTCATTCCCGATCCGAGGCTCGGATCCCAACTCCAGTTGCTCAGGTTGTATTTCTGGATGGTGTTGCTTTGAACCGCGAACCACCACTCATAATATTCATCGCAGGCCAAACAGTTGTCCGGCGCACGGCGGCCGGCGGCATCGGCTTTCTTCCATTCCGGCTTGTCGGGCCGGAAGTTGAGGCCCGCAGAATTGCCTTCGCCACCATGTGCGGCGATACCCATGTAGAATCCATACGATATTCCTTTGGCTCTCGCGTAATCGGTTATCTGCTGGGCGACGTGATTGGGATCATCTGGAACCAGATCCCAATACGGCGTGTTGGCATCGGGCTTTTTGTAGGGATGCAAGGGTTTGAAGATAATCATATCCCCCTGGATCCCGGCAAATGTGTCTATCGTTTTGGTGAAGTAATCCTTGTCTTTTTCCGTGCGCGGCATTTGCGGCAGTGGATGAAAAAACTGGTAGTTGATGTTGAGAAATCGCTTCTGCGCCGGTGCCAGATAATCGAGGGCAAACTTCCGCATGGCACGGATTTCGTTTCGGTCGAGGGGCTTGTAGCCGGAACCGTTCGCGTTGTATCGAAACTCGCGGCCGCTGTCCTCGATCATCACTCCAGACTTCCGGTAGACCCCCAAGAACTGCGGCTCGCTCGTGTAGCGCTCGCCGGCTTTTAGAATCAATCCGGGCTCGAAACTCAACGTGATTCCCTTTTCATCCAGATCCGCTTTGAAGAAGGGATTTTCGATACCGGTGAATAGTCCGCCCCGATCATGGCGAATAAACTCAACGGTCGGCGCGGCGATAAAGGTCACGTAGTGAACCACCTCTCTGGCCTGCTGGGCAAACGTCGTTCTCCCAAACGTCAGCTTCTTCACCCGCAACGGGGTCTGATTGTCAATCCGGAGCGCGCGACGGAAGTAGCCTTGGTCGCCCTCCATCGTGTAGATGAGATCGACGCTTACCAAGCTGGTTCCAGGCTTGGTGGCGAATTCAAAATGGTAAACTAGGCTCGTCTGGTCCGTCTTTACCCAGGCCGGCTTGTTCTTGCGGTTGGAGAACAAGCCCAGATCGGTATCCAACTCGAACGCGTCGGAGATGAATCCATAACGCTCCGAGGTCAAACGATTATCCACCGATTCAAGAATGCCGGTCTCAGAGACAGAGAGCCGGAGGTTTTCATTGGAAAGCTCGGCGGCCTGACCGGACAAACTGGTCACGGCAACCATAACGACAAAGATAAGGCGGGCATAGTCCATCGGTATTACTGATAGGAATTTGCTTTGGGTGATAACGTCTCCGACTCGGTATAGCGGCGCTGCGGCAGAGGTCAGGGTTTTCCTACTCCGCTCAAGAGCTACGGCAGGACACGTAGGTGGAGGAGAGAAAACTGGAAGCATCGATATGAAAATTTGAAGATTAGTGCTTGAGTGGCGAACCACCTTGGGGAAGGAAGGCTTAATCATGTCCTGATAACGCCAGGGAAGTCAAACGGATCAGAATGGGTGATGTCGCATGACGCTCTCGGTAGCCTTTCCCGACATTTCTGAATGGCATCGTGTTTTATTGTACACCCCTGGGCAGGTTTATGGAAATATCAGGCTGCTGAAGGGATTTTAATTTCTTTTTAGACCCAAGGTATCAGTTGAGAATCAGAAGCCCGTGAACGGAAAGAAATCGGCGTAAACCTGCCCAAAAACCGGAACCCAATTTTTAGTGGCTCAGCCGCCGAGGTGGGGGTTTAAAGATGAAGACCCAAGGCCATTTTGAGGCCGGGTTGGAGCATTTCTTTAACCGGGATTTCCCAAAAGCCACGGTTGACTTTGACCAGGTTCTACAGGAAAATCCGGATGATCAGGTGGCAAAACATTTTTCTACTCGAGCAGCCAAATTGATTGTAGAAGGGGTAGATGGCGATTGGACTGGGGTGGAAGAGATAGAGAGTAAATGAGAAACAAAACTCAACTGGCTAGAAGGACTACAGCGGAAAGAATTACATGATTGGGTGGAAAAAAATCTATATTTATGCCTGAACGCGCCATGAAACGAGAACCCCGAAGATCCTTTTTGAAAAAGGCTGCTGGCGCCACCGCAGGATTGGCGACAATGGAATTGTGCGCCATGACTGATAGCGCAATTGCCGGATCGGTCGACAGAGCGGGTCATTTGGCGTCGGCTAAGCTGCACCCGACTGAACCGGTTTCCATTGATCTGGGTCGTCAACTGCTGGTGGATGACTGGCTGATCGATGAAACCAGTTTAAAGCGGACATTTCACAAACCTCGGATCCATCCTGCCAGCCCAGTGCTGAAGCCGGAAACCCCCATTGAGTTGAACAACGGAACCATGCCCGCCGCTTGTCCGTTTAGCGACGGCGTTCTTTATGACCCTAAAGATAAGCTGTTCAAGATGTGGTACATCGCCGGGTACGACGATGGCTTTTGCTACGCCATCAGTGAGGATGGGATCCAGTGGCAAAGACCACAACTCGATGTAGTTCCGGGCACCAATCGCGTTCTGGCTCCCATTCCGGGTTACATCCGTAATGGATCCACGGTATGGCTCGATCATGAAGCCAACGATCCCAGCCAACGGTTCAAGATGTTTGCTTACCATCGCATGGGAAATGGGTTGTGGCCTCGAATGAATATACCAGAGCCCCGTCCTGCAAATTATGACATGGGATACGCTTACACCTCCCCTGACGGAATCCACTGGAGTGCGCCGGTAAAAACCGGCCCCTGTGGCGATAACTCGGGCATGTTTTACAACCCGTTCCGGAAGATGTGGACCTACAACATCCGAACCAGGGATCCCGAACTCGGCCGGGTTCGAAGCTATCGTGAGCACCCAGACTTCCTGGAAGGTGCACCCTGGACGAAGCAAGACGTGATTTTCTGGCTGGCAGCTGATGATCTGGACCTGCCGGATCCCGTGCTCAAGTACAAGCCACAGCTATATAAGGTAGACTGCGTAGCTTATGAGAGCCGTATGCTTGGGTTATTTGCCATGTTCCTTGGGCCTCCGAACCGTATCACTTACGCAGAGGGGTTCCCGAAGACCAACGACTTAATGGTCGGATTTAGTCACGATGGATTAAAATGGGAGCGTCCAGATCGAACCGCATTCATACCCTGCTCCCGCCAGAAAGGTACCTGGAACCGCGGTTATATGCATTCGGCAGGTGGAGTTTGTCTGATTGTTGGTGACGAAATTTGGTTCTATGTGTCCGGATTTTCAGGTGAGTCACCCAAACAGGGCGGGGGCGTTTATGCCGGGGGCAGCACGGGCCTGGCCATTCTGCGACGAGACGGGTTTGCGTCAATGGAGGCGGGTGGTGAGACTGGTACCCTCACCACACGGCCGATTACTTTCCAGGGAAAGCACCTGTTTGTGAACCTCGACGCTCCTCAAGGGGAGTTACGTGCAGAGATGTTGGACGAAAGCGGGCAAGTCATTGAACCGTTTACCAAAAGCAACAGCATCCCCATGCGGAATGATAGCACTCGATCCAGGTTGATGTGGAAGAACGTGACGGATCTTGCCGGGCTCATAGGGGAATCGGTAAGGTTTCGCTTCCATCTTACCAACGGCAAATTGTACGCATTCTGGGTCAGTCCTGATCGGTCAGGCGCAAGTTACGGCTACGTTGCCTCCGGAGGACCTGGGTTGAGCGGGCCAACAGACACGATGGGAGGGTCGGGTACATAAGCCGACAAGAATACTCTTTTCTTTCACACCCACTCACACACTTTAATGGGATATTGGGGGAGAGAGTAAAGGGAGGGACCAGTGAGGCTGATGTGCTTAGTGCCCGACTCCTGAAGGACTGGCTAGAGGACTTTTTGCTTTGTCCACACCCACATTCAAACTCACACCCGAATATCCTCTTACTCCTATGAAACTGCTGTATTTATGGGGGGCCATTGGTAGCTGAGGGCTTTTAAGTTTCATCTGTGATCAGTCCGGAAGAAAGGCCGGTAGGGGCTGACAGGAATTTGCTTTTTAGCGGCGCAGCCGCAAAGGTGGGGTTTTTAGGGGGAGGAAAAACTGGGAGCATTGATAAGAAGATTTGATTATTTTGCGGTGTAACAGACCCGCATTTCGGTGTGAATGCTTATTGATCCCTAATAACGCCCTGAAAGTCAATTCTTGGAGTATACCTAGGCCTTTATTCCGGAACGGAGTACATAAATAAGCCTAGCCTTCATCGGGCAAGCTTATCTTAGCTGTTCAATCCGTCCAAAATCACTTGCTCCATTTCGTAATCTCGACCAATATAACATAACAAAGCTAGGAAATTATGAGAAGCACTAAGGGAACAATTTTTTTCGGGGGCGGTTGATGTATATATATGCAACGGCCGTGGCCGTGATTAACCCCGCCCCCCTGCTTCGAGATTAGTAAGTTGTGGTAGCTGGAAAACAGTGGCTCGCAGAGAAATTGAATTCTATTGGTTACCAAATCCCCAAAAACGAAAAACGGCTCTTCTCATGAGCCGTTAATAATTACGTAAGCCTTTGATTATCAATGGTCGGGGTGGACGGATTTGAACCGCCGACTTCCTGCTCCCAAAGCAGGCGCTCATCTCTCGTAAATTCTAGCTAAATCCCCTATATACAAGGGAGTTACAGCGATTCATTGTTCTCATTAATACCCCATTTGTCTCCATTTATACTTGATTCTCTCCGATCTATCGGAGATTATTCGGAGACTATGCCAAGAAAAGCTCAATTCGATTTAATCCAGAAGCCTAACGGGAAATGGAAAATAAACCTCGCCCCCACAGTATCTCCTACTGGAAGAAGAACTGCTAAAGTTTTTGACACCAAGACGAAGGCCGAGAACTGGATTGCCCAAAGACGCCGATACATCGACAAGCACGGAGCCGAAGAGGTGTCGTTGACGAAAAGGCAAATGGTGGATGCGAAGCGAGCTTTGGAATTATTAAAAAACCGAGATGACAATCTGCATGATGTTGTGAGGGAAGCCTTGGAAGCCCGAGACGTGCTTGAGAATGCCAACCTTAAAAAAGATCATGAACTATCCCTCATAAAGGCTGCTGGGCTCCTTGTAGAGGATTGCCGGAACAAGGACGAGGAACGAACATATGAAGAGGTTTACAAGAGGTCCGTCCGGGATAGAAAGAAAAAGAAAGGGAAATGGTCTTCATCTTACACCCGTGATAATATTTGGCTCATGGACGGACCACTGCCACACCCAAAGGCATCAGAGGAAAACAGAGATAAAGAAAAGGGTTTCCTGCATCATTTTGGTTCAAGACTGATAGATGAAATAACCGAGGATGATATCAGGGGCTTTATGGATAAATATTGTAGTAGCAGCCCGAGAAAATACAACTATTGTCGCACGATTATAGGGCCAGCATTCAAATATGCCGAGACGAGAGGGTGGATCAAATTGAACCCGATGAATCTAATTGGAAAGACGCCGGAGGAACAGAAGCCCAAGATTTTAAGGATCAGTGAATTCAATCGATGCATCGAGTTAATGAATACCAAGAAGTATCAATCGCTGGCGGTTCCGATAGCTCTGTTAATGTTTTCAGGAATGAGGAGGGATGAGCTTAAAGGCAACAAGGACAAACCGGCTTTCCTATGGGAGGATATAATCACTAATCCGACCGGGAAATTACACACTGAGCCTTACATCAGCATGTCACCAGAGCAGGCGAAGGGTAAATACGGCCGACAAATAAAAATTGCGCCCAACCTCTTGAAATGGATTGAAACCGTTCCAGAGTCAGAGCGAGTTGGCTTCATTATTCCCAGTGCCTTCGATAGCCTAATGAAGAAGTTTAGGTTGGAGGCAGGCATAGTAGGAATGCGCAACGTCTTCAGGCATTCATTTGGGGCTTATCACTATCACAGGTGGGCAAATCAGGGAGCGACGATGAAGGAGATGGGGCATACCGAGGTGAACACCTTCATGGAGCACTACTACGCTTGGAACCCAGAAGCAGATGCTCCTCACCTCTATTGGGAATTACTTCCCGAAGGAGCCGAGAAGGAAACCAAGATTGTAAAACCATCCTTTCAACCCGCAGCCGGATAAAAGTATGTCAGATCAAAACTATAAAAAAAAATTAAACCTACCTTCCGCATCTACAACTGATAAGCTGTTGAACGAATTGGTTGAGCTGCAAAAGCAGAACAATCGTGAGATTAAATACCTGCACGCTGCGGTGACCAGATTACTGCAACACAGTTATGGTGGTGACGTTGAAAGCACCTGCAAAGAAGTCGATTGGGTGGCTGCAAATAATCATTTCCTCTTCCGGGAAGATGAGATGAATTCCGCATACGCGGAATATACATTCAGCTTGGATTATTACGGATACTGTCAATTGCAAAACGCTAGACTCAAACTGGCGGGATGGGACGAAAATTCTAAAAATCCAAAGGATAATGAAAAAGCCAGACTTGCCTCATATCATTTGCTACCGATTCCAGAGGCAGTAAAACTTAAGGAGCTGGAGGCAATAATTATAGAACCATTTGGTCTTGTTAAGAACAAGTCCGACAGAAGGACCAAGGTAACAAAGTGCTTAAGGTCACTGATTAATGCGGATAAATTCGAGGCCGAGGAGGGAACGATATTTAAAAAGATTGAAAACTACCGAACAACCCGTGACTCACGCAGCACGGCGAAACGCTGGCCATCGGGCACGATTGTGCAGCAAGAAGAAATAAATTTAATTTCAGCACTTTTTTACTTGTCCCAACATGATGATGCAAAAGATTTCCAGCAAATCCAGCGGCCATCAGGCCCTGATACTAAACGGTAGTTGAAAACTGGTTTTTGGTAGAAAATTAGGCTTTAAAAGCCTAAAACGGTAGATCAAGGAGACGTTTTGGTGCCTCTCTAGTCATTATAATTAAAAAGTATATGAATAATTCTACCGTTTATAGATCATTTGGTCTCGGATTAAAGGAGGCCGCAAACCTGATAGGTGTTAGTAAAAGAACTATGCAACGCCTACAGCAGGAAGGAGAGATTCCTTTCTCAAGAATAGGCCGGAAAATTATATTCCGGCTCTCACAGTTAGAAGCCTACCTCAAAAGAAAGGAGGCTGAAAATGTCAGATGAATCACAACAGGTGTTCATGACCAAGAAAGAAGCCATGGCGCATTTCAATCTTGGTAAACGTCGGCTTCAATACCTGATCGAGGATGGAGTGATTCCCATTGTCAAATTCGGGCACCGAACGGTGCGCATTCCGGTAAGGCAAGCCACCGAATCATTGTTAGCATTAGCAAAGGTAGGTGATGCGTTATGAAGGACGGATATAACCAAGATGCGATTAGGTCCTTTGAGGGTGCTGACAACGTCACCCACTTGAGGGCAAAAGATCACACAGTTAAGGAGCTGGCTCAAATCAAAAACGATTTAGGGAAAGGACAGGTTATCGTTCTCCACGTTGAAGACGACAACTTACCAAAAGTTAGGAGGGAGAAGAATTAAGATGGATACATATAAAAAAGCCCCTGTGGTCACAGGGGCCTTAAAAAGACACCGAAGCGTCTTTGGCGGGTTGGAGACCCAAAAGCTAGCACGCAAAAAATACGGGGATCAATATAAATCGCTGACCCCGCAAGAGCGAATTGCCAATAACAAGGAGCGAACCTTGCGTGAGTTTCAAGAGGCTCCAGCAGTAGGCGAAGGGCAACGCCATTCCGGAGCCAAAGACTGGGCCTACAAGCTGCATGTTTATGCGCATCAGGGTGCCCATGAAATTGAGCAAATGCTTATCGGTAAATATGGCCTGCCTGAAAGCGAGGTCAGGGGGCTTGTAAAATATTATACCAATAAGTATGGCCAGTATCACCCGGTTGATGATGGCTACTCATTAAGGCGGAGCCGGTCATGGACGAAGCCCCGGACAATTGAGTCAGAAGTGAAGCCACCGCCGTTAGATATTGCCGGGCAATTCTCAGATTCGGTTTCGGTTGGCGAGCCAGACTTTTTTGAAAAATCTGGAATTAAGTTGGAGGATCCAAAAAATGATCCAGCATTAATTATTGCCTATTGCTTTGAGCCGGGAGACTTGGTCGCAATTAAACCGGGCAAGACGACAACGCCTTCCATAGTTAAGTCGAGGGAAGATTGGCTAAACGATTTTGAAGACAATCCGGTTCCGCAAGCAACGGACATCCCAGAATCCGAGCAAGGTGCATGGATTTATATTAATCCTGTCACCGAGAACATTTTGGATTTGGCTCCCGGATCGCTCCACGTATCTGCGGAGCATATCGCCAAACACCGATATTTCTTGGTTGAAAGCGACGACGCTGACTTGCAGTTGCAGCTCAACATGGCAGGGTATCTACTTAGCTACCTGCAAGCAGTGATATTCAGCGGAGGAAAAAGTTATCACTGCTGGGTGCGAGTTGATGCCGAAAACGAAAAGGAATACAATGATGCAGCGCAGCAACTTAAGAATCTGATCTGTAAGGACATCCTGAATCCGTGGGCTAATTAATTCAGAAAAAGCGTTACCTGTTGAGTGGCAGGGGCTAAGGTAGCCCTGAAACAAAAAACAACCACCACCCAACAGGTTAACTCGATGAAGCGATTCAAAGTAAAAAAAGGCAAGGGAGAACTGAACAGCACGGGCGGCAATTATTTGTGTGGATTGCTCTTGGAAGGGCACGCGAAACAAAGTCTGCCTGAAAACTTTCACCCCCGGCGCAGTGACGCGATTAGCGACCAGAGCGTGTTGCTCACCATGATCGGTTTGCTCAGCAACGGGCGCAGCGATTTTAACGACGTAGATTTATATCGGGGCGATCGTGTTTTCGCCAATGCTTACGGGATTGAGCGTTTGCCTTCTGAGGCGGTCTTACGTCAACGGCTCGACGAGTTGCCGCCGTTGCGCAGTCATGCGGCTTTGCGCGAATTGAACACGCGCCTGCTTGGCAAATGTGAGTTCGGCACGGTCAAAGCCGGCCACTTGAAACTGGTGCCGGTGGATATCGACGTCAGTCCTCTGGACAATTCCGGTTCGTCCAAACAGGGCGTTTCGTTCACCTACAAGAAGCACGACGGCTATGCGCCAATCTTTGCCTATCTGGGCAGCGAAGGGCACATGCTGGACTGCGAGTTACGGCCCGGAAGCCAGCATTGCCAGAGCGGCACACCGGAGTTTATTGGCGCTTGTGTCGAAACTCTGGATACGCTGGGCTTGAGCGGGCGCTGCCTGTTGCGGCTGGACAGCGGCAACGACGCGGCGGTAAACTTCGATCACTTCGGCAAAAACTTCTTCATCGTCAAACGCAACCTGCGCAAGGAGTGCCGCGAGCAATGGCTGGCGACCGCGCGGCGTGTCGGCACCAAGTGCGAAAGCCGCGATGGCAAAAACATTTACATCGGTTACGTCGATCATCTGCGCCCCGGCGGGGACCCCTCCAGAGCCTGCGTGCCGGTGGTCTTCGAAGTGATCGAACGGCTCACCGACCGTGACGGCAACTACCTGCTTGTTCCCGAGATTGAAGTAAATACCTATTGGACCAATCTGCCTTGCCAGGCACAGGAAGTGATCGGGCTGTATCATGATCACGGCACCAGTGAACAGTTCCACAGTGAACTGAAAAGCGATCTGGATATCGAGCGTCTGCCTTCAGGCAAACTCTGCGTAAACAAGATCATTCTTCTGTGTGGCATGCTCGCCTTCAACCTCCTGCGGGGACTCGGACAGGAAGTGATCCGCCGCGCCGCGCTCGCCCCACAGAAGATTACAGTCAGTCGCTGGCGTCTCAAAACCGTTCTGCAAAACATCATTTATTGCGCCGTGCGCATCGTACGTCACGCCGGGCGTATCGAATTACATTATGGGAAACGCTGTCCCTGGTTCGACATAATCGCCGATATTGCCCGATCCAGGGCCTAGCAATCGCGCCGGGCCTATCACAATAGTCGATCCGCACAATGCCGGAGAATTGCCCGTCGGCTCACATCGAAATTATCGCCTGTTTACGCAGGTTTGAATGCCTTGTGACGAGCAGGAAACACAAACATCCAGAAAGCGAGCTCCTAGATCTCCGGTGGTACCAAATAATACCCTTTACCTCCGATCAAATCCTTGTTTTGATTTTATCTCACGGATTCAGGTTTACATTTAACTCGTAACGATATTATGCTCGAAAAAATCAAAAGACTACCCTTCGCACAAATCTTGTGCTTTGTCGTGTTAACCCCAACTCTGGTTCTGACCGCTCAGGAAGATGATGATGAGGAGGCCATCTTCGATCTCTCTCCTTTCACTGTTCAGGAGGATGAGGCTGTAGGTTACCAGGCTTTGTCGACCTTGGCAGGAACTCGTATTAAAACCCCGTTGCGGGACGTTGGGGCCGCCATCTCGGTCTTTACGCCCGAGTTTCTGGAAGATACTGGAGCCACCGATGCTTCCACTGTTCTTTCTTACGGTCTCAATACCGAGGTCAGTGGTGAGCAGGGCAACTTTGCCGGAGGGGAGGACACCAACTTTGGACCATCAACGGATGCGCAACGCGCAAACCCACAGAACAACGCGCAGCGGATTCGTGGGCTAGCTGCCGCTTCAATTACCCGGGGATTCTTCCTGACGGATATCCCTTTTGATTCTTATAACACTACGCGAATTACTATTAACCGTGGACCCAATTCGCTCCTATTTGGTGTGGGAAGCCCTGGGGGAATTATCAACAACACTGTTAAGGCAGCTACTTTAGGAGATACATTTGGGGAAATCGGAGTCCGCTTTGGTGAGAATGGTTCCAACCGGCAAACCCTGGATTATAATTACGTGCTTATAGAGGATGTTCTGGCGCTAAGAATCGCGGCGATGAATGAGCACCTGAATTTCCATCAAGAACCCGCTTTTGAGGAGGATTCAAGGATCCACCTTGCAGCCGAATTGAAACTTTTTACCAACGAAGATTCTGATTTCTTTGGCCCCACCATTCTTAGAATGAATTTTGAGGATGGCTCGATCGAAGGAACTCCCGTCAACGTAATACCTCCACGGGACGGATACAGTTCTTGGTTTGCACCAGAAACCACCCGGAATATTGAACAGTTTACCGGCGTAACCTTGCCGGGATACATTGATAACACAAGCGATGAAAGGGGACTGTTTACTCCTAAAACTATTATTGACACCCTTCCCGGCCCACCCCGTAACCAACACGGTTTTCCCAATACCAATGGGCCCTGGGTGAATATCGCAATTACCTGGAATGACATCAATAATCCCGTTCCTTCGGTAGGCCTGCCTGGACGGCCGGAAGTGCAAGGTGTTCTGGGTCGGGTGAACTGGAATAGGGTACCTGCACCTCGCGGGCAGTTCAATACATACCAATCAACGACCATCTTTAGAGATGGTTTCACACCAGGATTCACTCAGCCGGTGATTATGGACACCAATGTGATCGATAACAGGAAACTCCTTCTAGAGGGTACGACGGAATTCGCCTCCCATGAGTGGGATGCCACCAATATCGCCCTGGAACAGGAGCTGTTTAATGGCAAAGGTGGCATAGAGCTGGTATATGACCAGCAGGATTACAATAACTTTGAAATATTTCACTGGGATGAGGAAGTGCGAATCGATGTCGCTTCGCACCTTAGCAACGACCAGCCAAATCCTAATGCGGGCCGGGCCTTGATCTACTCCAGAAATCACTCACCAGTGGATAGGACCACAACCAGAGAGGCTTACCGTGCCACCGCGTTCTATGAACTCGATTTCACGGAGAACGACGGTTGGACCAGTTGGCTGGGCAGGCACATCCTAACCGGTTTGTGGAACGAGCAAACCATAGATAATCTCCAATTGAACCAACGCTACGTTTGGGACGGTGTGGATACGCCTCGAACCGCAGCGGATATTTTCACCGGTAACGATGCCGGAGGCCGACGCAGTGTCTATATGATGTCCTACATCTCGGGTGATTTGCGAGGCTCAGAGTTCCAGTCCGCGGGTGATCTGAGATTGACCCAGCATATCAACGCAGTCAGGCCGCAGGAAGGAGATCGTTACTTTTTTTCCTGGAACGACCATCCGACACCGGAGGTAAACCCAGCCGGAGTTCCGGAAGGATCAACGCTTGAAACCTATGTGCCAGGCACTGGTGATCCATCATTTTATAATACATTCACTTCAAGACTTACGCTCGGCGGTGCTCGCAGAAACGAACAGGTTATTGAGTCTACAGCCCTGGCTTGGCAGGGCAAATGGTGGAATGACAATATCATCGGACTGATCGGATGGAGAACGGATGAATCCATTAATACTGGACAAGCCAGTCGTGGTCGTTTGCCGGAGGGAGCGGCGGATCCCCTGCAGACTCAATTGGCGGATACCGCTGAACCCGCTATTGAAGGAAGTACACGAACCAACAGCGTGGTAGTTCACATACCCGATGAGCTCATAGATTTGGGTAGCACCAATGTCAGTTTTCACTGGAACGAATCGGAAAACTTTTCTCCAGAAGCTACCCGCCGTAATATTAGATATGAAGTACTCCCAGATCCAGCGGGCGCTACAGAAGAGTACGGAATTGGGTTCGAGTTTGGAGATGGCGCTATTTCCCTGCGCATTAGCAAGTTTGAAGCGTCTAGCGACAACGACGATGCCGACTTGACCGGAGCTGCGAGTGGAATTCTCAGGCCACATGGCGCCGGTCGTTGGGGTTTGCCCGAAGGGGAGGGAGTTCCATTTGAGGAAATTATTGCTCAAGCGACTGATCCGGCTCGCTTTCCCGATGCAGGCACGTTCAATTCGTATGATGAGCTGTATCAAGCCATCAGGTCCTATTTGCCACAGGACATTGAATCTCAGCTCAATGCACGTTACGAACCTCCCATTCCAGCCCCACTAGCTACCTTCTTCGTCGATGCACCCATCGGCTTGACCGCCACCCGGTCTTTTACTTCAGAGGGTTACGAAGCCGAATTGATCGGTAACCCCGCAAGAAACTGGCGTATATCACTCAATATAGGTCAACAGGAAACAGTAACTGCTAATACGGCGCCGGTTTTGTCTGAAGTGGCAGATGAAGTGGTTGCAGGGATGATGAGAGTAGGTATTTGGGGGCTACAAGATGCCCCTGACAATGACTCCCCCACAACCTTTGGACAGCGGTTAAATGAGGGCACGCTAATTCCAATCGCTACTCAGAAGGCAAAAGATGGAACCGTTTCCCTGGAACAACGGGAATGGCGTGTCAACGCAGCCACCAACTACGACTTTATTGAAGGTCCGTTAAAAGGCTTCGGCGTTGGCGGTGCAATGCGTTACCAGTCGAAGCCAGCGGTTGGTTATGTGAGGAGTCCTGATGAGAATGGGGTTGTGCTTCCGCTTCTGGATCAACCATTCTTTGGTCCTGCTGAAACGGATTTCGACCTCTGGGCGAGTTACACCCGGCCCATCACGGATAAAATCGACTGGAAAATTCAGTTGAACATCCGGAATGCATTTGGAGACGACGACTACATCCCGGTTATAATCAATCCGGATGGCAGAGTAGCGGTGGTCCGTAACCCGAATCCTACGGATATTTACGTGACCAATACGTTTAAGTTCTAAGCGATTACGTTTTAGCTATTAAAAGATTTGCCGGCCTGCTCTTTGGAGTAGGCCGGATTTTTTTGTGGGTGGAGGATTTTAGATTTTAAAGTTGTAGCCATGGTCGAAAGACCATAGATTTCTTTAATCGTTAGCGCTCGAATTGATCGATGGTATTATCGTCATTGGTGCAATTCAGTTTTGTAGGAAGGTAGCTTGCTGCCGATTTGTTATTTCCTGGATTGTCCCATTCGGGAGCAAGCTCCCCTCCTACATTTCTCAAACTTATTTTTAAATTACTTCCCCTTAGCCTCCATCTCCTCCCGCCTCAATTGATAAAATTTAGCGGAGGTAAAATCCTTTTGCCCGACATAGTAATTTACCAAAGTAGCAAATGCTGCGTCACTGTGGTCGTTTGACTTGAGATAAAGCTCATCGAATATTCGAACCGTGGCCTGCATATCGGCTTCTATTAAAAGTTTGTCGGACAGTTGCCGTAGATGAAAGGCATCGGGGCTTATCGTAAACGCTTGGGTCAATTCTGTTTCAGCTGCAGAATACTTTTTAGCCTGCAATAACACATAACCATATCCAAAACGATAAGCTGAATCACCCGGCTGGATTTTAGTGAGCCATAGACAGACGGCCTCCGCTTCATTCAAACGCCCGAGGTGAGCCAAGGCAGAAGCATAGTCGATCTGCGCTTGAAAGTAGTAGGGACTAAGCTCGATCGCTTTACGAAAATAAGGAAGCGACTCTTCCACGCGATTGGATCTCGAATAGACATAAGCCAACTGTGTATAAACTTCGTAGCTCAAGGGTAAGAGCTCTTGCGCCTTCTCAATAGGCACGAGTGCCTCATCAAAGCGATTCAACGAAAAATATAGCTCTCCAATAAGTTGGAGTAAATACGGGTCTTCAGGACGTTTATTCAACGCTTGTGCATAACTATTCAGCGCTTCTTGACCTCCATCTGCGTCTACTGCCGTGATTAGGCGAATGGATTCCCGCCTCAAAGATTGAAACCGCTCATCATGACCGGGTTGGTCAATAAAAGGAGGGCGATCTATCAAGGGAATAATCCCATCGAGTTGTTGGATTTTACTCCAATCATTTAAGGCCAATCGAGAAGCACAGGTCTCCATCCTCGGAACTGAAACTCTATCCTGGGACACTTTTCCCACAATGGATTCGGAGAGTTGGTTGAAAATTATAGAGGCAAGTTTGTAGGCACCCCCAAACGTGAAATGCACATGCTCAAAGAATTCGTCATATCCCGCAACCGGCGATACGGAATCCGCACTTCCTCCAAAGGCGTTTTCTGCGTCAACCAAAACAACTCCTTTCTCCGAATACTTTTTTGCGGCGTCACGGAGGGCCTGATTGAGCGCAGTATCTGCTCGAAAGCGTAATTCATCTAAATTACGGGCCTTGATAAAACTCAATCGAGAATCCTTAGTTTTCCCAAGCCCCATGAGTGCCCTACCCTTTTCATAAGCGAGTTGCGCATGAGAGTCATCTAAAGACTCGCATTCTTCAATGAGAGTCAGTGCCTCGGTATAACGCTTAGCCTCAATCAATGCTTGTGCCTCCTCAAAGAGGGATGCCCATTCCTTCGATTCGGAATCGGAGAACCCTTCCGCGTGACCCGAAGCAAAGGGCGGAGATTCTTTTAGATTGGACGCAACGGTACTGACAATGACTTCGGCGCCGGCTTCGATTCCAAGCTCAATGATATCTTCCACATTGGAACCCAAGTGGGCATACACATTCCTCAGTCGCCTATCACCAGCCGGAACAATTTTATCCACAAAAATATCCATTCCGGTCCATTGATCAGGTTTATCTTCATCACTTCCTACCCCACGAAGGACATTAGTTAACAGTTGTCCTGTTTTGGTGCCCTTCAACCATAGGCTGGCACGGATGATTGAACGATTGGATTGAAAGCCGGAAATAACCGAACCCGGGCCGTAAGGTCCGACGACCTCATTATTGCCCATATAGATGATAAACAAGTCAGGCTCCAACTTGGCACATTCCCTCGCGATGGGTAACACAACATGGGAGTTGATGGCCGTCATTGCGACATTGTATACCTCGAATTTCTGCCCCGGATAGGCCTCCTCAAGCATGACATCCAAAATGCGCGAAAAACTGTAGGCCGTATGAGGGACTCCTTTGGCTGCAGAACCTCCCAGCACAAAGATGCGCTTCGTATCGGTTGGCTTTTCCCGAGGAATGGAAACAGGTTCCGGGGTTCGAGCAATCTTGGGATCGAAAAACCGCCAGGTATATTTTGAATTGATTCCTAGGGTACCGTTATCTTGAGGAAGGAACAGAGTGGAAGGATAGCCAAATCCGGCCAGTCGGAGACCTCCTTCCAACAGGATCAAAATCGTGAGAGGCGCACCCATCATTAAAATGAATCGAAGGATCCATGTCTTGGTCTTGGAAATGGGTTTCATTCGATGAGGTGTGCTAGCGACTTACTTAGCACAGGCGTTGGTTTGGAAAAATGCTATGACGTGAGTATCTTGGTGTAGGAGTGGAGCTTGCTCCCGATTAGATCAATCAAGGAGATGCCGATTCGGGAGCAAGCTCCCTTCCTACAGGAGTTTCAAGCACATTATAATTCTGTACTCATATTTCTGTTTCAAAGAAAAAAGACAAAATCATGAGTAACAGAATCATAGCTTCCGGCTTGGAAAATAGGGAAATCATTGTAAGAATTTAACAGGAGGTAATCAGCCGTCGCCCACAGGCTATGGCACGGCAGAGCTGTCGCCCGAAAGTCTCGGTACGCCGTAAACCGCCGTTTCCACGTTGGCTCGCACGGCGAGGGCGCCGTTTTAGAATCCAGACCAAGAGCAAGATTAAGACAAAGAATTCGGAAAAAAATGATTCTGTACCCATTATTCTGTAATAAATACAAAGAGACAAAATCATGTGTAACAGAATCATAGGGTATTAAAAAATTAACATCGATCCCTGCGGTCACTAGATCCGCCACAGGCGGAACAGGATAGAACTTCGTTCTAACAGGATTTTCCTGAAATACATTTTTACAGAAGGAAACGGAGGAAACAGAGTATTCATAGAGTATCTTCTCCGTTTCCTCCGTTACCTCCTGTTCCAAATATAAACTCAACCAGGTTCAGATAGGTAAGACGGCTTCGCCGTAAACCGCCGTTTCCACGTTGTCACCCGGCGGGGGCGCTGTTTTAGATTTCAGACAAAAAGAAGGTTAACCTGAATCCGTGGGCTAATTAATTCAGAAAAAGCGTTACCTGTTGAGTGGCAGGGGCTAAGGTAGCCCTGAAACAAAAAACAACCACCACCCAACAGGTTAACCAAATGAAGCGATTCAAAGTAAAAAAAGGCAAGGGAGAACTGAACAGCACGGGCGGCAATTATTTGTGTGGATTGCTCTTGGAAGGGCACGCGAAACAAAGTCTGCCAGAAAACTTTCACCCCCGGCGCAGTGACGCGATTAGCGACCAGAGCGTGTTGCTCACCATGATCGGTTTGCTCAGCAACGGGCGCAGCGATTTTAACGACGTAGATTTATATCGGGGCGATCGTGTTTTCGCCAATGCTTACGGGATTGAGCGTTTGCCTTCTGAGGCGGTCTTACGTCAACGGCTCGACGAGTTGCCGCCGTTGCGCAGTCATGCGGCTTTGCGCGAATTGAACACGCGCCTGCTTGGCAAATGTGAGTTCGGCACGGTCAAAGCCGGCCACTTGAAACTGGTGCCGGTGGATATCGACGTCAGTCCTCTGGACAATTCCGGTTCGTCCAAACAGGGCGTTTCGTTCACCTACAAGAAGCACGACGGCTATGCGCCAATCTTTGCCTATCTGGGCAGCGAAGGGCACATGCTGGACTGCGAGTTACGGCCCGGAAGCCAGCATTGCCAGAGCGGCACACCGGAGTTTATTGGCGCTTGTGTCGAAACTCTGGATACGCTGGGCTTGAGCGGGCGCTGCCTGTTGCGGCTGGACAGCGGCAACGACGCGGCGGTAAACTTCGATCACTTCGGCAAAAACTTCTTCATCGTCAAACGCAACCTGCGCAAGGAGTGCCGCGAGCAATGGCTGGCGACCGCGTGGCGTGTCGGCACCAAGTGCGAAAGCCGCGATGGCAAAAACATTTACATCGGTTACGTCGATCATCTGCGCCCCGGCGGGGACCCCTCCAGAGCCTGCGTGTCAGTGGTCTTCGAAGTGATCGAACGGCTCACCGACCGTGACGGCAACTACCTGCTTGTTCCCGAGATTGAAGTAAATACCTATTGGACCAATCTGCCTTGCCAGGCACAGGAAGTGATCGGGCTGTATCATGATCACGGCACCAGTGAACAGTTCCACAGTGAACTGAAAAGCGATCTGGATATCGAGCGTCTGCCTTCAGGCAAACTCTGCGTAAACAAGATCATTCTTCTGTGTGGCATGCTCGCCTTCAACCTCCTGCGGGGACTCGGACAGGAAGTGATCCGCCGCGCCGCGCTCGCCCCACAGAAGATTACAGTCAGTCGCTGGCGTCTCAAAACCGTTCTGCAAAACATCATTTATTGCGCCGTGCGCATCGTACGTCACGCCGGGCGTATCGAATTACATTATGGGAAACGCTGTCCCTGGTTCGACATAATCGCCGATATTGCCCGATCCAGGGCCTAGCAATCGCGCCGGGCCTATCACAATAGTCGATCCGCACAATGCCGGAGAATTGCCCGTCGGCTCACATCGAAATTATCGCCTGTTTACGCAGGTTTGAATGCCTTGTGACGAGCAGGAAACACAAACATCCAGAAAGCGAGCTCCTAGATCTCCGGTGGTACCAAATAATACCCTTTACCTCCGATCAAATCCTTGTTTTGATTTTATCTCACGGATTCAGGGACATTTCCAGATTCGGCAAATTCGGTTACGACCAAACATTTTACCCGTCGGCACACTCAAGAATGTGCGGCGTTGTAAATGGAAAGACCGGCAACGATCAAAGGTTAGTATTTCTTACAAATGTTCCTTCTGCGGATCCTCTATGGAGAAAGGAGAAAGCGTGATGAACAACATTATTGAAGCTACTGGCAAAAATTTGTCTGCGATTGAAAAAACCCGTGACCCGGCAACCGAAACCGAACTTGAGAATTGCATCGAGGTTTTCGGGGACAATGTCGTCACTCAATTCGCCAAAGAAGTGGCGAGAGTTTACGGGGTGCCTGTCCAAATGTGTCTAATGCTCGCCCTTGGTGTTGTTTCAATCGCTATGGGCCGAGCCTTTAAATTGTATAATGCTTACGCAAAGTCCCGATATGGAAATATATTTGTCTTAGCCATAGCAGAAAGCGGCACCGGGAAAAGTTTGGTGCTAGGTGAATTGGACAGGCCATTGAGGGAGAAGAAGGCCGCCCTATTGAATGAATTCGAGGAAACCGAGCGGGAGATCAAAAATAAAATAGAGTTCAAAAAAGTCGCCCGCAAGAAGCTCATGGCCAAAATTGTTAAACTAGAGGCAGATCGACCCGACCCCAACACAAGCCTCGCCATCGATCATAAAACAAAGACGGACAAAGCTTATAGCACTCTGGGTGCTATTGATGAAGAGATAGCGGATCTGGAATCCGAGCTAGTTGTCCCGGAGCTGTATGTTGACAATATTACTCCCGAAGCTCTGGCCGAGCGACTAAATGAAAGTGGTGGGCATCTCGGTATCATCTCAGCGGAATGCGCAGACATATTGAATATCTTCACAGGGAGATATGCTGGCGGTCAGCCACAGCTCACA
Source organism: Opitutales bacterium (assembly GCA_965250065.1). Lineage (GTDB taxonomy): Bacteria > Verrucomicrobiota > Verrucomicrobiia > Opitutales > UBA2995 > JAABVD01. The sequence goes on along the minus strand of OZ252288.1, from coordinate 1,262,031 downwards.
TTACTCAATAAGGGGTATTCAGGGGAGCCTTACCAATACGATCGTAGAGCACAAAATGGAGTAAGGGTGAGTATGCGTATCTCGGAAGTTACGTTGGCGCTCGCTACATGCGTCCAGAGCAAAAAGGCTTACGAGTTCTTTAGTAACAAGGAGGTTAGGGATCAGGGCACCGTCGGAAGATTTAGCCTCTTTAATTCTAAAATGAAATTCAATTACCGGGCGAAGAAGGTAGGTGAACTAGACTCAATTAAACTGAATGAATACTACGAATTCATAAAGAAGTTAGTTGATCAACAAATCAAGGATGAGGAGCCAATCAGGGTGGAAGCTCTACCGGAAGCAAGAAAACTCTATGATAACTACCACAATGAACTGGGCCGGGAAATGGAGCGCAAAATACATTCCCTAACTCAAGAGCAAATCTATTTACGCTCCAGTGAAAATGCGCAAGCCATTGGGTTGTTACTAAACATATGCGATAACATTGATAATCGCATTCTTGACGCAGACACGGCTGCCCGTGCAATTGAAATTGACAAGGGGCTAACCACTGATGCGTTCCGGGTTCTTGATTCACTCGCAATCCATGAAAATACAAAAACCTTGGAGCGCATCCTGAATGTCATACTCAACAAGGGGTCAATCACGACTTCCAAATTGCAGAACTCACACAACTTCAAAGCTGCCGAGATTGAAGAGTTCAAGAAGGCCATTGAAGATAATGAAGTTCCCGATGTTCGTTTTGAAAAAGAAACGGCCAGCAACAACAAAACCCAAACTACATTTATTGCTACATAGTGACTTTGATATGGCGGTGATTGGGGTGCGTGCGTCGCGGCGACGCACCTCGCCCCTGCCCTGTCTTTTTCTTTGAACGTAAAGAGTGTTTAGAGGTCTGTATTTGTGTAGTTTGTTAGTTTCATATTAAGAAGCAGCCTGTAAAAGGGCTGCTTTTTTTTGTCCGATGGGGACGCATTGCAAAGGGGTGCAAAAAGGGGGTGCTTCCCATAAGGAATAGGATTATCTGTGATACAATTGCTCCATGTTAACCGAGCCTAAATTTATTGATAGCGAGCTGAAAAAAAGCATTGCGGAAGCGGTGCATGAGTTTGCCAAGCAGAAGAAGCTGGAGGGAATTAAAAGCTTGAGCCGACACAATCCTCAAAAGGTGGGGCTAATCCTCTACTTGTTTTCACAGGGAGTGAGCCAGAGCCAAATGGTGAAGAAATATCATCTGTCCCACGGCACCATCAAAAGCACGTTGATGGAGTATGCAGATTACACTGGTAAGTGGGCGGAGCTGGGTGCAAAGATTTCCAAGATGTTATTTCTAGAACTTAGCTCATTGGAAGAAGATATGATTGAGCAGGTGAGGGAACGATTGCACAGCGGTGAATTGAAGCCCACCTTCAGTGATTTGTTGCCGGTGAGCGTTGCTTTGGACAAGGCGGAACGGCAAGCGATGAGAGCTAGAGAAGATGTTGGGCAAGTGAACGCAGAACGCCCGGTAGTAACCCAACAAAATTACGAGGACACGCTAGCGGCAGCGAGAAAGAGAATGGCGGAACTTAAGGCGGTGGGCTAATCACCCATCAACTTCGGATTGGCCTTAATCATTTCTAGGGCTAGCTTTTGGGCTTCTGCAATTTGCTCTTTGGTCGTTTCCCCTGACTGCTTTTGTGTATCCTCTACCGATCCTTCCCAATTAGTAAGAGCAATTCGATACCAAGCATGGGCTTGGACTTTGTCTTTTTTACCAGCGTCCCCGTTGTCATACATAACACCAAGTTCCCACTGAGCCTGAGCATGCCCCTGCTCAGCTGCCTTCCTATACCACTTACCTGCTTCATTCCCGAATTCATCAATCTTATAAATCCTTCCAAGAGTATACATAGCCGCAGCGTCCCCATTAAGACTGGTGCAACCTTCGAACGCACCCTCTCCAATACTCTCGATGCTGTCAGGAATGGTGATGCTAGTAAGGCTGGTGCAATCATGGAACGCATAAACTCCAATACTCGTGACGCTGTCGGGGATTGTTACGCTGGTAAGACTGCTGCATTCAGAAAACGCACCATTCCAAATACTCTCGACGCTGTCAGGAATGGTGATGCTGGTAAGGCTGGTGCATTGAGAAAACGCACCATTCCAAATACTCTCGACGCTGTCAGGAATGGTGTAAGAATCATCCTCTTTTCCCGCTGGGTATAGAATCAATGACGTCTGCAGTTTGTTGAACAATACACCATCTACAGAGCTATAATTTAAGTTATCAGTATTAACCGGGATGCTCGTAAGGCTGGTGCAATTCATGAACGCTCTCTCCCCAATACTCGTGACGCTATCGGGTATGGTGACGCTCGTAAGGCTGGTGCAATTCATGAACGCTCTCTCCCCAATACTCGTGACGCTATCGGGTATGGTGACGCTCGTAAGGCTGGTGCAATAATAGAACGCATATTCCCCAATACTGGTCACACTGTCTGGAATGGTGACGCTGGTAAAGCTGGTGCAATTAGCGAACGTACCAAAACCAATACTGGTCACACTGTCAGGGATGGTGATGCTAGGAAGGCTGGTGCAATTATAGAACGCATAATCCCCAATGCTCGTCACGCTGTCAGGGATGGTAATACTGGTAACGGAGGTGTTACCCTCAAAACAACTCTCCCCAACCTTAACGACGGCCACCCCGTCCACTTCAGCTGGGATTACCACTTCCCCTCCATCACCTGAATAGCCAGTTATGGTAGCTTGGTTGTCGGTAACCGTGTATGTCCAATCGCCGTAAGTTTCTCCCGACAAAGTCTGATGGACGGAGGCAATAACAAGGGCGGTGAGACAAAATAGGGCGGTTGTTTTCATATGCACATTATTAGCAAGGCTCGCCCATTAAGAGAACAATTTTTTCGGGGGTGGTTTATGTATATATATAACGCGGCTCGGCGCAGGTGTAACCCCCATCTTTGATGAGGTTCCCAACCTCCTCGAGGTGTCTGACTGGCATGCTTCCAGAAGGTGCGCGGGTTGTTTCCCTCGTCTGTCGCGGGGTGGGCCAGAGACGTGGCCGCGAATGTAGCGACCAGCACGGCGAGAGTCCGTTTATCTATTGTCCATCTTCAGCGCTCCACAGCTATGCAAGGCGAGCAGCGCCATGTTGGTGCCTGCCTGGCTGATGTAGTGACGGCCGTCGCGGCGGGGAGAGTGGGTGAACCAACGGCCGCTTTGGCGCTGATTCGTCTTCAGCCACTTGATACCACGTACAATGCCGGGGTCCTCCCTGGACACACCAGCCTGACGCAGAGCGTACACGACTATGGCAGTGGCATAGCCGTCGCTAATTTGATGGTGCGGCTTCCCATCTTCACGCAGCCACTGCGCATCGCCGAGCTGAGCCAAGACCCAACCTCCATCTTCTTGCTGCAGTTTCCGGAGCGACTCGATCCACTTCTGTTTTTGTTCGGCCGTGGCCAATTCGGGAACGTGCCTTGCTGCCCAAAGCATCATGGCTTGCTGATGCGGGGCGGTGGGCGCATTGGTCTTGAGATACTGGTGTAGTTTCTTCTCGGCCTCTTTGGCGTTTGGCTTACTTCGGTAGTCGGTTGGCGCCATGGCTAGAGCGATAGTGGCAAGGGTTACACCAAAATGATCATCCACTTCATACGGACCCCAATGGCATTTGAGCCAGTCCTCCCACGCACCAGAGGGATCTTGCTTCGACCAGATATAATCCAGCGCACTGATGGTTCTCGCATGCAGCTTCTTATCCGTTGTCATCTCGCTGATAGCCAGGAAGCTGGCGCCGGCGACAATACCCTCGATAGCCCCGCGCTGACCGTGTGGCTTGGCCGTGCCTGTAATGTATGATGTCAGATAGTCGCGGGTGAATTCTTGACTGCTGATAAGTATCTTCGAATTTGGTGTGGTCTGGGCGCCTGCGACCAGGTGTAAACCGTTTGTGTGGCAGGTGACACAACGGCGTCTCTCTTGCCAACTGCTGACTGACTGCTCGATAAAATCGATGGCCTTCTCGGGAGAGTATGCGGCTCGGGCTTCATCTGGACGATTCTTGGCAACACCGGTGGATTGGGCGCACACATTCCACGCTGCAGAAAGAACAACGCAAATCGTGATGATGCCGAGCCAATGCATACCTAACAACCTACGCTGAGTCGGGCGTGATGAAAATGCCGGATAGGAACGATTACTGATAACTGATAGGAATTTGCTTTATAGCGGCGCAGCCGCTTAGCCCGCATATCTCACAAAATTCGTAGCGAGCGAACGAAGATCGAGTGCTGGTGGGGGCTTCGAGCTGATGCGCGGGTGAAGCTGGGTCGACACCCTGCAAAGTCGCGCATCCAACGAAGACCCCACCAATGCTGATATTTCGGAGCGTAGTAGAAAATTGGGTGATGTCGCGTTGCTCGGTAGTGAGATATGCGGGTTAGGTGGGGGTTTTAGGGGGAGGAGAAAAACTGGGAGCATCGATAGGGCGATTTTATTATTTTGAGGTTAGCGGCGAGCGGCCTTTGCGAGTGAGGACTTCATTATTGCCCACATTGCTTCCGAAATGTCAACATTACGGGCAATCTTTCACGTTTTGTAAGTAACACGTACAGGGGGAAGTGATGTCCTTTCGACCAGGCATGTTCTTGAGTCAATCGGTCCAGAATACGGGTTCAGTATCGTGAGCCCAGGGATCAGGGTCTTACTGATAGGAATTTGATTTGGGTGATGTCGGCTTCGCCTCGGTACAGCGGCGCAGCCGCCAAGGTGGGGGGCTTTCAATGCCTTACCGGTCCTCAACTTTGAACTCTCCTGTCTCTGACCAGTCACTCCAGTTGAGGTTTTGATCTCGATACCTCACTCGCCAGAAGTAGTTTTTATTGGATTTGATATAGAGTATTAACTCATCTGTCAGGTTGTCATTGGCCTGTCGGTCAATATCCGCATACCAATCCTGGTGCTGTCGCCATCGATCAATGACAGGCTTAGCAAAATCTTCCGTCGTGCTAACCTGCCAGTGCGCGGCACCATGGACTGCACCAGCATGTTTTGAATCAAAATCGCTTGCCTTGAGAAGTATCTCCCGGTTCGAAATAATCACTCCATTTTTTGGAGATTCAATTACTGGAGTTGCAGGCTTCTTTTCATATCGCCAAACGGTCAAACTATCTCTCATTTCATTGTCCCTGGGAAGGTTTTCCTTCCCTCGACTCAGTCGACGTACGGTCATGGACGGATCACCATTATTTTGATCAATATCCACTACTACAAAACCATATTCATCCTGAGTGACTGAAAACTCTTCATAGTTTCGTTGCGCATACTCGCCCCAATAGTCGATATCACCACCGGCAGTCGCCACATTGATCCAAAGATGTTTGTGATCACGTGATTGCCCTCTTGAGTATGCATGGGTATGTCCAAAGAAATGAACACTGGGTTTTCCTGTAGCTGTCGAAAATGCTTCCAGTTTCTTCACAATCTTTCCGGTGTAGTCCAGTTCTCCATCCAGCCACATTTCGGATTTGAAAGGGTGGTGAAGCTGTGCAAACACAAAATCGATGTTTTCATCAGATGCGGACATTTCAAGAACTTGGTCTAACCAGGTTAGTTGATGATTATTTTTATAACCCGGATTGGAATCCATACCGATGATCCTGACATTTCCATAATCCTTGTACCACCAATGCTCATTGTATGCGGGAGTGCCATTCTCAGGTAGTGTGAAATACTGAAGAAAATAAACACTATTGTTTTCGTGATTACCAGGAACAGGATACACTGGAACCTGTGAAAAAAGAGGAGCAGCGGGATCAAAAAAATCACGCTTCCACTGGTGATAAACGGCACCATTCTCCACGAGATCCCCCGGGATCATCATAAGTGCCAGGTTATCGGGAACAGTCCCATCATAGTTTTCCTGCAGGTAGCTGATCAGACCCTCGTTAATCAATTCTTCAAACTTGTCCGGATACTTGTGATCTTCCTGCATGTCGCTCATGGCAGCAATACGAAAACTTTCCTTGTCCTCCGCAAACGGCGGTGTTTTAAACTGGTAAATGTCTGAAACCAAATCGCCGGTTTTCACTCTGTAGTAGTACATCGTGAGTCGATCCAGGCCTGCAAGTTTGACTTCATGCAAACGAGAATCATCATAGTTGATACCATAGGCCTTACCTTTTGTCTTTTTTCCCAGTTTTGGACTTTTACCATATTCCACAATGCTTTCTGTTCCATTGCTAGTTTCCCATTTGATCACAATTGAATTGGGGGATGCGTCCTGCAGAAAAGGCTTTACCAGGAATTCAGACTTCTGGGCAAATACTGGATGACCATATAGAAATGTGAGTGTGAAAAAGAAATTGAGAGCTGTAGCTTTCATAACAAAAAGAACCAAGTGGCAAGTCGGCTGATTTAACCGCAACGTCATAAGATAAAAATCATTTTCATTATGAAAGGATTATTAAGAGCAAAAAGTGTTAGTGCTTTACCCTTGCTATTACGAAAATGAAACGCAACAAGGCCGATAAATTCGATCCTAGGCGGATGACAAAAGTAATGGATTGACACTTTTTCTCCCCGCTTGGGAGGAATCAAATAATCCAGTAAATCAAAACGCCAGTGACAAGACATTTGATTTTTGAATCTTTTGATCGGAATCCTCAACCTCAAAAACAAATTCAAAATGGCCCTTGTCTTCATCAATTTGTGTCGTGAATTCGTAAGGATAGATTGCGTCGACAGCCTCTTGCCAGTCTTCATCGCCCTGCCGATATCTGAGCTTCGCAGAAATGACGTTTTCCGGCAGGGCGTCCGTATAGACATAGGACGTCGTTAAACCGCGGCCCAGGGTGATGAGCATGGCGTGTAGTTTACCGAATGGCGTTTCAACATCCACTGCGATGCTTTTATCACCCAGGGTGATCGCTTTTTCATCAAACATCTTGGCATGCAAACGCGTTTTAACCGTCACATCATCGATGGCATAGGCGATGATACCCTTGGAAGAGATTTCGAATTCAAGACTATTATCATGAACCCTTGTCGTACCACTGTCTTTATTGTCTTTCCATACCCGAGCCGTGTGCTTACCGGTGTAGTCTACCCATTCCGGATCAAAATCAATCTTCACTTTTTCTGACTTGAACGACTGATTCCAGAAGACAATGTAAAGTTTGCCATTGCCGTAACCTGCCAGGTAGTCGACCTGTCTGTTATCAGAGGTCAGAAGCTTTCTCGGCAACCATAAACGGACATTGGTTTCATCATAGAATTTACCTGCTCGATCGCCATAGGTTTTTACTCTAAACGCACTCCCATACATGGTTCGGGAAGGGAAATCGATGTTCTTATCCGATCGATTGAAGCAGTCATTAACCAGAAAATCCATGACCGCGCCAATCCACTCGGTGGCATGACCGGGGTTAAATGTAGAGAAATTGGTCTCATAAATAAAGCGCATCGGAGCGTCCGGCATTTCTGCAACAAGAGAATGTTCAATCGAGCGAAAGTCGCCGGGATAATTGGCATATCTTCCTACCATGGCCCAGCGTTGCATATCGCGTATAAAATCGTCTTGCGCGTGAGTGGCCAGTCGCATCAGTTGTCCGTGATTGCTTATCCAGTATCCGCCGCGGTAGGCGCTTAGTTGGACGCCAGCCAATGAAACTCTCCAGGCCGGTACTGTCTGCTCAGGTGCATAGATGTTTTGGGGCGGCGAGAAACCCCAATCCCTGTGCCTTTGGTAAGCGTGACCATGAATAGGAACCTTATTTCCTTTTTCAATGACTAGCATCGTATCAGGAACCATAGGAAATAAGTTGTATCTATGCATATCGCGGTAAGCATTTTCTACTGATGCCTTTAGATAGTTATCGTATCCGGTTTTTTCATACATCTCTAATTGATCCATAAAATGGCCGCCTTTATCCGCCAACCTCATAGCATTTTCAAGGTCCTCAGCATTTCCATAGATTCGATATCTTGATAGCAAATGCACATAATTGTCTTCTACGAAACCCTTCTCTTCGAAGTAATGTTTGAATGCATAGGTGCGATTCTGAAACATACCATAGAGTTCGACCAACTGGGCAACATCCGGATAAGGCGAGCCAAGATCTCTTCCCCACTGCGCCATATAGGTATTGATCACGTCATAGGGCTGAAATGTGTTTGTTTTTCTGGAGAGGGCGAATTCTATTATCGGCAGAGCATGCTTTTTGTAAAAACCCTCATCGTCGGTCATGATGGCAACCGCTAAACTAAACATGGGCGAGAAAGGTTTAAAATTACCGGCTCTGTCTGACCAGTAATTGTAATATTTCTGCTCGGTGTGCCACATGGCATAATTGTGTCCGCTGCGATCGCTCAGGTAATCCATGATGTTTTCCAATGTCTTGCTCATGGAGCCTGCGCCGCTGTTGTCACGCATATCGCGAAAATCATAGATTTTCTTTGCTATGTATTTGTAGGTATCTTGCCATTCTCCTGGCCTTAATACATAGCGAATTGTGAAGCGATAAGTGTCACCTTTGAACATTCTCGACTCGTAGCCAGCCATGATTGGCGTCAAGGCAACCGGTCGCACTCCATTGGCATTCTTTTGGATCATCATGCCAAATCGGGAATTGCTTTCTGAACCTAAGGCGTAGGTCTGAACCCCCTTCGAGTCTTGCACCAAACGAAACGGGCTCTCTTTCGGATCAATGACAATTACAGAATTAGTTTTATTGGTGGCAACATGCGCCCTTGGCAATGTCAGAAATGCTTCAGATATAACGATATTGGTCTCCTTAAACCCCGGCAGATCCATATCCTCAGCAAACCCTCTTCCTTCAGCCGCTTGCGGTACCGGAATTGTTTCGTCAGAATCCAGCCAGGGCGTGCCGGTGTAGGCCATCGAATAGTAGCCATTTTCCCTGACTTCTAAATGATAGGTTATTTGCGGATCGCCATCACCTTGTGGGAGAAAAATTTCGGCTGATAGTGCAAAGCCCGCCTGATCTTGAAACTTCCATGTAATTGTTCTGTCATTTACTCTAGATTTTTTGGCTCTAATAGTGGTCCGTCTCCCTGCTAAAAATGGATCAAGGGTCTGTTGGAGGTTGAGATCTGCCAGCGCCTTAATCGTATCGCCTTGCGAGTCTATGAAGACCCAATTGTCTTCTCCGGTCGTGTGATTGGTGACCATCAGTTCGCCTCCACTAGAGACTCCAATCGACTGAAGATTGTGGGCTATAGCGTCAAGCCTGTCACTGTAGATAGGCCACCTACGTGCACGGACAGAGGCATCCGGAAAAGGCCTGGGATAAGCAAAATCGAATTCACCGACTCGGTTCATAGCGAATCCAAGGTGTATTGGACTGTACATCACGGTGAATTCGCCGGAGAGAATTTGAGGCGCTACACCGTCGACTCTCACTTCGACGGCATGATCGTCTAGAAGAACCAGTTCGTATTGCCGGTTTTTGAGTATTTGCGCGTTTAGGCCAGCGCATACGTGAACACAAAAAACCATTGTGACCAATACCATAAGCGCAGGGAACGATTTTTTTGTTCTCAGAATCTGATTCTCGCGCAGGCATTCTCTGCGAGGTTTTTTCATAGCGATTAGGGTTCCTTTCAGGTTACGATTCAAAATTTGTAGACATTGCTCCTTTGCTCCCAATTCAGGGTGCCGCTTATGCAAGTGGTATTCAACGCGCATCACTCCTAGCCCATAGCGTACTTTACATCTCTATTTTTCTAAAGAACCCTTGTTCAATATTTTAGAAATTGCGTTCGTGTTCGGAATTTGTCTCGTCTCAGGATCGAGCCAGCGGTTGGCAAATGCCGTATTGGCGATATTTTTCGGCCAGCCTTTTTCAATCCAGCGTATATATAAAAACTCGTTAAACAACTTGTCCCAATCCTGCTTGATTACTGCACTGTAGAATTCATCGCTAAGATTTTCAGGACCCGTCGAATACGCATGATCCAAAAGAATCTCCTGGCTTTTACTGCTTAGCTGGTCGAAAGGATGTTCCGGATAATGGGTTATCAGATACTGACGCAAATCAGTCAGAGTTTTTTCCAGACCGTTGCGCAGATTGTTTTCCGCCTCTTCTTTTGACATGCCTTGCGAATAATACTTCTTATCGAATGCGCTCTGCCCATAGCCAATCATTCTTCCACCTGGGCGGGAATACGGGTAGAAACGGCCATTATCTCTTAAACCCCATTCATAGGGATTTACGGTAGTTTTGATGTATTCAACGTATTCATCGCTTATGTTGAATTCGTTTGTGACCGGAGTGATCGTGGCACAAGAAATCAAGACCATTGTTCCAACAATTACGGTTACTCTGAATATTCTTTTCATAGCGTTTTACCTCTCCAGCCTTTCAGCTATGGTAGACGTTTCACATAGACATAATAGGCCCCGCGGGATTCGCCTGTTTTGTCATCCGAAAACCAGGTCTTCAGGCGTGTCTTTCCGGCTTTGAGCTGGGCCTCGAAAGTTATGGAAACCGCGTCTTCGGGAATGGGCTTGGTCAGATCTAAATCAGCGATCTTGAGTCTTGCATGGTTTAGGCTGAGGGGTCGGCCAGGTTCGGTGTGATAATTATGGTACACACCAGGGGTAGGAGCAATAGGCGGAAGAGCCGCCGAGATGGATTTATTAACTTCTTTTGGCCAGCGCCTCAGTTGGAACTGGTAGGCGCCAACTCTGTCAACTTTCACGAGCCAGTAGCCGTTAATCTCTGTGCCTTGGCGTACCTGTGACTGAGACGCTAAAAAACCGTCATGCCAGTCCATAGCGGTCATTGTTGTGGGGTTGTCATTATCCGAGCCGATAATAATATGAGATAATTTGAAGTCTTGACGGACATCTGCCCACCATTTGTCGTAGGCCTTGCTTAACTTCTCCACAATTTTAGGATAATCTTTAGCAATGTTGTTTTTCTGAGCCGGATCGATCTTTATGTCGTAAAGCTCTGAATTGTTTACAAACCTCCATTTCCCGTTAATAACAACACCCTGATTACCCGAGGGAACACCTTCAAGATCTTCTCCTAGGGTGACACGGCCTCCCCATTTAGTCGGGAACTGGCCGGCCCAGCGATGGACAAAGAATGTGCGTTCGGGCCATTTACGTTGCTGTTCCTTCAGTAGCTTTGCCATGCTTAAGCCGTCAAAGTTTAATTCTCCAGGTTTCTTTAGCCCGCAAAGGTCAATAAGCGTAGGCAGCACGTCGATGTGAGCCGTAAGGTTATCTATATCTTTTCCCCCTGTAATACCGGCGCTGGGAAATCGGATAAAGAATGGTACACGATGACCGCCATCATAGACACTACCCTTGCCGCCACGCATACCCGCATTGAAGGGCTTGCCGTATTTTTTTACACTCCCGACACTCGCCAAGCCCGAGCCGTTGTCAGTCAGAAAGATAAGAATCGTATTATCTTCCAGATTTAGTTTTTTCAAATACGCCGTTAGTCTGCCTATATTTTCGTCAACATTGGTTATCATGCCAAATCTGTGTGCGAGGGCAGCAGAGATGCCTTTTTCTTGGTAAGGTTTTACGTACTTAATCGGGACGTTCCAAGGCCCGTGTGGCGAGGTAGTGGGCAGATACATAAAGAAAGGCCGGTCTTTATTAATTTCGATAAATCTCATAGCAGCATCAAAGAAAACATCAGTGCTGTAACCCTTTACCTCGAGAGGTTTTCCATTATGAAGGTACGTGTCATCGAAGCAGTCATTACCCCAGTTGTCGCCAATTTGTCCGGTGCCACCGCTAAGATTAATAAAGACTTCCTGAAAACCTCTATCTTGGGGGCGAAATGGGTAATTGTCGCCTAAGTGCCATTTATTGAAGATACCCGTGCGATAGCCCTGGGCCGAGAAAACATCGGCTATCGTCACCAGATCAGCCCGCATGAAAGATAGGCCATTAGCAGGACGCCACGCTCCTGTTCGGACCGCTTCACGGCCGGTCAGCAAAGCTGCACGTGTAGGCGAACACATCGGGCTTACATGAAAATCGGTCAAACGAACACTCTGCTCGTACAGCCTATCGATATTTGGCGTCTTTATGATTGGGTTACCGTGACAGGCCAAGTCTCCATAACCCTGGTCGTCAGTCATAATAATGATCACATTAGGGGGGTTATCGATATCTTCTGAAACACGCGCAAGAAGTTCTAAACAGCCGAGCAACGTTATGACTGCCGCGCCAAAGCCTGCAGTTTTAATCAAATCACGGCGACCGCATATTCTTCTCATTTTACTCTCCTTTTCCTTCACCATAATTGGCAGGATTTGTGTATCAGTTTATTCCCAATGTCAAGCAGCGGTTAAAGTGTACCGGCAAAAAGCGAAATAAAGTGTACCACCTTTAGGGGCAACCTCGGGTAATGCCGAGGGATGTCAAATTACCTAAAAGTGGAAGCACAAGAAGCGATAAAACATCTATTAAAGACGGGCCATTCCCAGCGTTGGATCGCCCGGGAACTGGGCGTGCACCGGCGCACTGTAAAGCGCTATGCCAAGGAGCTGTCCGATGCAAAGTGTTCGGTTGCGCCGCCCGGCTCAAAGTGTACCATTTCGCGGACCGGGAAAGTGGGTCGGCCGAGCCACTGCGAAGCGTATCGGGAGAGGATCGAAAAGCAGTTGGATTTGGGTTTGAGCGCCCAACGAATCTACCAGGATCTGAAAGTGCAATGCGGTTTTACGGGCAGCTACGCCAGCGTTCAACGCTTTGTCAAAAAGCTCAAAGAGCAGCAACCGGTCCGGATCTGGCGCATGGAATGCGAGCCGGGGGAGGAGGCGCAGGTGGATTACGGAGAGATGCGTATCCTGCAAAACGAGAATGGCAACCTGGTAAAAGTCTACCTGTTGCGGGTGGTGTTAAGCTGCAGCCGCAAAAGTTACACCGAGGCGAGCCGACGCATGAATACCGAAGGTTTTATCCGGGGGCTGGAGAACGCTTTGCGCTATTTTGGGGGCGTGCCTCGCCGTCTGTGCCCGGATAACCTCAAAGCTGCGGTGTTGAAAGCCGACTGGCACGAACCGCAACTCAATCCGAAACTACTGAGCTTCGCCGAGCACTACGGGTTTACCCTGATGCCAGCGCGACCCTTCCGGCCCACCGACAAGGGCAAAGTGGAAAACGCGGTCAAATACGTCAAAAACAACGCCCTGAGAGGGCGCCGGTTCAAGAGCCTGGCCGAGATCAACACTCACCTGCGCCAATGGGAAAGCACGGTAGCTGACCAGCGTATCCACGGCACCACCCGCCAGCAAGTAGAGCAACACTTTTTGGAGGTGGAAAAAGCCGCCTTGCGACCCCTGCCCGAGAGTCTTTTTGAATGCTTTGAGGAAGGCCGCAGAAAAGTCCACCGCGACAGCTACGTGGAAGTAAAACGCTCCTACTACGAGGTGCCCCAGGAGTATATCGGCGCACAAGTCTGGGTGCGTTGGGACAGCCGCAATGTACGCGTCTACAACCACCGCATGCAACAGATCGCCATCCATGCCCGGTTGGAGCCGGGCCGCTTCAGTAAAAGCCTCGGGGTGGCGGGAGTTCGGCACAGTGTAACCCAATCGATCCACTTCTACCGCAGCCGCATCGAGACCCTCGGCGACCACTGCCTGGCCTGGGCCGACGCCTTGATCGGGCGTAATGCCGACCAGGCCCTGCGTCCCATCCAGGGACTGCTTGGGCTAAGCAAACGCACCTCCCCCCAGCAACTTGACCAAGCCTGCAAACACGCTTGCCGGCATGGTCAATATAGCCTGCGTCAGCTTAAAATACTGCTCTGTCGGCCACCTCAGCAGGACACTTTTGAGCTGCTACAAGACCACCCGGTGATCCGTCCCATGGACAGCTACGAAAGCCACCTGCCCACCAAGCATCTGTTTTAATTGCTTATGAATGAATCGATAAAACAACACCTCAAAAAACTCCGCCTCAGCGGTATGAACCAAAACCTGGAGTTGCGACTGCAGGAAGCCCGGGGGCATCAATTGCCCCATGAAACCTTCCTCGAAGCCCTCCTCCAGGACGAAGTCAACCTCCGCGAGCAACGCTCCATAAAGCGCCGTATCAAAGCCGCACGATTCCGCGATCAACGCAGCTTGCAGAGCTTCGACTTCAGCTTCAACCAAATCGACCGAACCCGGATCTACCAATTGGCCACCGGGCGCTTCCTGGATGAAAAGCACGACCTGCTCTTCATCGGCCCTCCGGGCGTGGGAAAAAGTCACTTGGCTCAGGCCCTCGGTTACGAACTGATCAAGCGCGGCAAAACCGTGCTTTATCGTTCCGTCTTCGACATGGTCACCGAGCTGCTCGAACTGGAACTGGAGAACTACGCCAAGACGCTCAAGCGCTATCTCAAATGTGACCTATTGATCATCGACGACATGGGCATCAAACAACTCCCGCCCAAATCCGCTGAATATCTCTTTGAGATCGTCATGCGCCGCTATGAGATACGCTCAACACTTATGACCTCCAACCGCCCCCTGGAAGAATGGGGCAAGTTGCTCGGGGACGTTCCCGCCGCCACCGCCATCCTCGACCGCTTTCTCCACCACGCCCAGGTCATCACCATCACCGGCAGAAGCTATCGTCTCAAAGATAGAACAGCGGCCATGCAATAGACTCCATGATGAAAAAAATTAAAACCGTAATCCCTTGACCCAAATCAGCAAAAATCCCATCAAAACTATTCCCAGAGGTGGTACACTTTGAACCGCTTTTTTGTGGTACACTTTAAACCGCTCGGTGACATTCCCAAGTCCTCATTTCTAAAATCCCAAATCCCTACGCGGTTAAGCGCGATCTAAAGCCTCATTTCAGTGGGTTCTCGTACCAGACCACGTTGTTTGTCCCGCGCCCCGCGTTGAGCAGATCGAGATCGCCATCCCCGTCCATGTCGACACTGCGCAGGTCATAGCTCTGCTGCTTCTCGTCCAACGTGTGGAGCTTGAAATTTCCTCTGCCATCGTTTTCGTACCACATCACACGCTCGCTCCCAAATCCACAGGTGGCGGCATCGGTATCGCCGTCGCCATCATGGTCGGCGATGGTCAAGCTGTGCGGAAATTCGATCTCCGTATCGATGTCGTGGATTTTCCAGCTGGGATTCTCGAACCAGATCACCCCTTTTCCGTGCCCGCGTGACGCCAGCCAATCGGTCTTGCCGTCGCCGTTCACGTCCGCCGGTAGGATGTTTGTTGCCCCCGTCTGATTGTCAGCGAGCGACACTTTTCCCCACGCACCTCTGGCGCCTCCCTTGCCCGGGTTTTTCCAAAACGCGAACCAGTTCCCGTCGGCGAAAGGTCTGCCTTTGGCTCCGACGGCGATCTCTTTCCACCCGTCCCCGTCGATGTCGCCGGCACCCATGTAGTGGCTACCGCCCCGGGCATCGCCGTCGGCGAAGACGTGGCGATCCCACTGCTTCGCCTCAAGCGGATTCTTCGGGATACTAAACCATGCCACGGAGTCACCAATCCCTTTCTCCGGTTCGAAGTTATTGATGATCAAATCGTCGCGCCCGTCGTTGTCGATGTCCGATCGGGTGATGCAGTGGATACCGGTGATCTCGTGGTCGATTGGTCGAGGGGTCCACGCGCCTTTCTGCGCTTCCTCCGGGCCGGGATTCTCCATCCAGAAGGGATGGCCGTGGGCCAACGTTCCAGCCCAATCGAGATCGCCATCGCCGTCGGCATCGATTACCGCGCTGTGGATACAGCTCCGGCCGCCGCTGAAGAACCGATGCAGCACGACTTCCTTCTTCCAGTCCGGGGCGATGAAGAGGCTGACTTTCCCGTTGAAACTAGCGATGACGTCGAGGTGTTTGTCGCCGTTGACGTCGAGGGCGACTGCCGTGTTGCAGTGACCCTTCTCCATAACGAGATGCTTTTTCCAAATCACCTCATCTGCGGCGTCGAGAAAGGAAAGCTGACAAACGATCACCAGGATGATCAGGGCGCCCAAGGCAGGCCGAGCTTTAACACTGTTCGAAAAAGTTACCATGCATCAGCTTAACGATAGGAGATTGCTTTGGGTGATGTCACTGCGTTTATTAGTATAGCGGGGCGGGCCAGAGACGTGGCCGCGAATGTAGCGACCAGCACGGCGAGAGTCCATTTATCTATTGTCCATCTTCAGCGCTCCACAGCTATGCAAGGCGAGCAGCGCCATGTTGGTGCCTGCCTGGCTGATGTAGTGACGGCCGTCGCGGCGGGGAGAGTGGGTGAACCATCGGCCGCTTTGGCGCTGATTTGTCTTCAGCCACTTGATACCACGTACAATGCCGGGGTCCTCCCTGGACACACCAGCCTGACGCAGAGCGTACACGACCATGGCAGTGGCATAGCCGTCGCTAATTTGATGGTGCGGCTTCCCATCTTCACGCAGCCACTGCGCATCGCCGAGCTGAGCCAAGACCCAACCCCCATCTTCTTGCTGCAGTTTCCGGAGCGACTCGATCCACTTCTGTTTTTGTTCGGCCGTGGCCAATTCGGGAACGTGCCATGCTGCCCAAAGCATCATGGCTTGCTGATGCGGGGCGGTGGGCGCATAGGTCTTGAGATACTGGTGTAGTTTCTTCTCGGCCTCTTTGGCGTTTGGCTTACTTCGGTAGTCGGTTGGCGCCATGGCTAGAGCGATAGTGGCAAGGGTTACACCAAAATGATCATCCACTTCATACGGACCCCAATGGCATTTGAGCCAGTCCTCCCACGCACCAGAGGGATCTTGCTTCGACCAGATATAATCCAGCGCACTGATGGTTCTCGCATGCAGCTTCTTATCCGTTGTCATCTCGCTGATAGCCAGGAAGCTGGCGCCGGCGACAATACCCTCGATAGCCCCGCGCTGACCGTGTGGCTTGGCCGTGCCTGTAATGTATGATGTCAGATAGTCGCGGGTGAATTCTTGACTGCTGATAAGTATCTTCGAATTTGGTGTGGTCTGGGCGCCTGCGACCAGGTGTAAACCGTTTGTGTGGCAGGTGACGCAACGGCGTCTCTCTTGCCAACTGCTGACTGACCGCTCGATAAAATCGATGGCCTTCTCAGGAGAGTATGCGGCTCGGGCTTCATCCGGACGATTCTTGGCAACACCGGTGGATTGGGCGCACACATTCCACGCTGCAGAAAGAACAACGCAAATCGTGATGATGCCGGGCCAATGCATACCTAACAACCTACGCTGAGTAGGGCGTGATGAAAATGCTGGATAGGAACGATTACTGATAACTGATAGGAATTGGTTGATGTCGCATGAGTCTCGGTAGCTTTTTAGCGGCGAGCGGTCTTTGCGAGTGAGGACTTCATTATTGCTCACATTGCTTCCGAAATGTCAACATTACGGGCAATCTTTCACGCTTTGTAAGTAACACGTACAGGGGGAAGTGATGTCCTTTCGACCAGGCATGTTCTTGAGTCAATCGGTCCAGAATACGGGTTCAGTATCGTGAGCCCAGGGATCAGGGTCTTCGATGACGAGGATAAGTCCGTTGTCCAGTTGCCAGAGAATGACGTCTCTCAAGTCCGAATTGGTGCGTTGACGGCTCAGGTTCAGCCGCACAAGCTCCTGCCATGACGTCCCAATCCAAAGCCGTTGCCCGAGCAAAGCGGAGCTACGAAGTACGGACGGCCGTCACCGAGAAACTTGACAGCGTGCGAGCAGCGCAGAGCGAGTGGGCGCGTGTGCCCGTGCGTGAGCGCGTCGCCATCCTGCGCGAGTGTCTCGAGTACTTTGATCGCAACCGAGAAGAGGTTGCCAACGACATCACGGCGTCGATGGGAAAACCGCTCGACCAAAGCCACAACGAACTGCGTGGTTTCTTTGAACGGGCTGCTTTCCTCCTCGATGCTGCCGAGCCAACGCTCGCTCCGGAAGTCTTGCCGGAGAAGGACGGCCTACGACGTCGCATCGAACACGTACCCTTGGGGGTGGTTCTCATTATTTCGGCGTGGAACTATCCGCTCATGATTTCTCTCAACGGAGTGCTCGCCGCTCTGCTCGCCGGTAATACGGTTCTCCTGAAACACGCCAGGCTCACGGCGCGAATCGGGGATCATTTCGAAGCAGCATTCGGTGAACTCGAGAGTCATGCTGGCCTGTTGCGACACGCTTTCGCCGATCACGAAACGGCGGGCGATCTCATTCGACGTCGCATGGTCGACCACGTCGTTTTCACCGGTTCGGTTGAGGGGGGGCGAACGATCAGCCGCCATTGCGGAGAGGCCATGCTCGATTGCCACCTCGAACTCGGTGGCAAGGACGCAGCATATATTGCCAGCGATGCCGATCCACAGGTAGCTGCTGAATCGGTGGTCGACGGGTGCATGTACAACGCAGGCCAGTCCTGCTGCGGTATTGAGCGAGTCTACGCCCATGCCGATATCTTCGAGGCGTTCATCGAACACGCCGCTCAACTGATCGGCGCTTACAAACTGGGCGATCCGACGGATTCGGATACCACGATGGGACCGCTCGCCGATCCGAATTCCACTGTGTTGATGGAAAGCCAAGTCGAGGAAGCGCGCGCGGCCGGAGCAAAGATTGTTTGCGGGGGCCAAAGAAAACTGCTCGGCGATGCGACTTTTTTTGAGCCGACACTGGTCCTCAATCCGTCGGCAGACCTGGCAATCATGCGCGAAGAAAACTTTGGACCGATCATGCCTGTGGTGAAAGTAAGCGACGACGAGGCCGCTCTGGTTCACATCAACGACAGCGCATTCGGACTGACGACGGCGCTGTTCACCAATTCGATCGACCGGGCCGAACGGCTCGCTTCGAGAATCGAATCCGGAACCGTTTACATGAACCGCTGCGATTACCTGGATCCTGCCCTACCGTGGACCGGCTACAAGTTGTCCGGCCGCGGAAGCGGGCTATCCCGATTTGCTTTCTACGGCCTCACGAAACGCAAAGCCATTCACTTCAGACTCCCTCAGCCATCCGACCAATCATGAACCTCATCGAGCAATACGAAAACGAAGGCGTGAAACGCGTGAAACTCGCCTTCACGGATATCGACGGCGTCCACCGCGGCAAATATGTCAGCCTGTCAAAATTTGCATCCATACTCGACGGCGGGGCCGGGTTTTGTGACTGCGTCCTGGGCTGGGACATCGACGATCAGCTCTACGACAGTGCGCGCTTCACAGGCTGGCACACCGCTTTTCCTGACGCGCGTTATAAAGTCGATCCGGGCACCGAGCGCCGGATTCCAGATGAAGGCGGCACACCGTGCTTCTTGCTCGATTTCATCGGCGAAGACGGCGGGTCGCACGCCATCTGTCCGCGCAGCCTGCTCAAGCGCGTCCTCGAGAAAGCCAACGGAATGGGCTTCGGCGTCACGCTGGCCTTTGAGTACGAATTCTTCGTGTTCAACGAAACCCCTGACAGTATCCGGGAGAAGAACTACCAAAAACTGAACAGCCTGACGCCGGGGAACTTCGGCTACAGCGTGTTGCGCAACAGCGCCGAGTCCAACTTGTTCCACGAATTCATGGACTATTGCGTCGCGATGGGCTTTCCGCTCGAGGGCCTCCATTGCGAGACGGGACCGGGCGTCTGGGAGGCGGCGATTTCCTGCAACGACGCGCTCGCGATGGCGGACTCCGCCGCGCTGTTCAAGACGTTCTCCAAGGTCTTCTTCCAAAAGCGCGAACTGCTGGCGACGTTTATGGCAAAGTGGTCGATGGACTACCCCGGTCAAAGCGGTCACCTCCACCAGTCGCTTACCGATCGAGAGACCGAAAGGAACCTCTTCTATGACGAAACCGGTCCAAAAAAAATGAGCGAGCTTATGACACAGTACCTCGCCGGCCAGCAGAAGTATCTGAAACCGTTCCTGGCGATGAGCGCACCAACGATCAACTCCTACACCCGCCTGGTGAAAGGATTCTGGGCGCCCACCACCGCGACATGGGGCATCGACAATCGCACCTGCGCCCTGCGCGTCATTCCCGGTTCGGAGAAATCTCAGCGCCTCGAGTTTCGCGTCGGCTCCGCGGATGGCAATCCCTACTTGGTGGCGGCAGCAAACATTGCTTCCGGCCTGTTGGGAATCGAGAAAGGCCTCTCGCCGACCGATCCAGTCGAGGGCAACGCCTACGAGATTGAAGACTCCTTGCCTGATGCATTGCAGCTTTCTTCGAATCTGCGCGATGCCGTCCGCGATTTCGAAGCTTGCCCGGAGGCCGTGGATTGCTTCGGCGCCGAGTTTGTCGAACACTACGCCTGCTCGCGCAATTGGGAGGTGCGGGAATACGAGCGACATGTCGATGACTGGCAGCTGAAGCGCTATTTCGAACTCATCTGAACCGCATTTGGTCTCCAAACGGTCTGACGCCAGTCATGCAGCAATTCAACTATCCAACGATCATCTACTTTGGCGATGGCGCCCTGGATCAGCTCAGCTCGTCCATCACAGGTCGCGGACACAAACACGTTCTCCTGGTGACTGACGCTACGCTCGTGGAGCTCGGTTTGGTCGCCAGGGTGACAGAATCCATTCTCGGCAGCGGCGCTGAGGTTACGGTCTTCGACAAGGTTCACCCAAATCCCATCGAGGAGGATACCGAGCTCGGGGCTGCTGCCTTCAATGACAACGGCTGCGACGCCATTGTGGCCCTCGGAGGTGGTAGCCCGATGGATGTGGCAAAGGTGATCAAGTTCATGGCAACTCACGACGGCCCGCTCGCGCAGTATGAGGACCGTCTCGGCGGCGACTCTCTCATCACGAATCCGATGCCCCCTGTCTACGCGATCCCTACGACCGCAGGCACCGGAAGCGAGGTCGGACGCTGTAGCGTGGTGACCTTGCGTGCCACCTGCAAAAAGACGATCTTCTTCTCGCCCACGCTCATGCCGGACATCGCCGTGCTCGCCCCCGAACTGACGACCGGGCTCCCGCCGCACATCACAGCCGCCACCGGGCTCGATGCATTCACCCACTCCCTGGAATCGTGGCTAGCCCCGGGCTTTCACCCGATGGCAGACGGGATCGCGATCGAAAGCCTGAAGCTCTGTCTCGACTACTTGCCGGTCTGTGTGGAAGCGGGCACCGACCTGGAGGCGCGCGGCAAAATGTTGATGGCAGCCATGATGGGAGCGACAGCGTTTCAAAAGGGCTTGGGGATGATTCATTCGCTCGCCCATCCTCTCTCCGCTCACTTCGGATTGCACCACGGATTGACCAATGCACTCCTCCTACCCGCTTCCATCGAGTTTATGGAGTCCAAGTCTCTCAACAATGACCAACGAACGCGCCTGGCAGAAGTTCAGAACTTGTTCGAGGAACGCGGCATCGCCGGCGAAGTCCTATCGTCGAGTTGCCGTTCGTGGTTTGAAAAACTCGGGATAAGATTTGGGCTCTCTAACCACGGAATCGCTGAAGAAAAGCTCGCATTCCTTGCCGAGGAGGCTTTTGACGATCCCTGCCACGCCACCAACATGATCCCTGTCAGTCGCGACGATTTGCTCGCAACGTACCGGGGCGCTTATTGATCTCCATGAAGATCACGATTGGCGTTCTGATTTGTCACGTTGTCGCGCCGGAACTCGAATCGTTGGCCGGCGATTACGGCGACATGTTTGAGACCCTGTTCGCGGACTACGGACCGGACGGGTACGAAATTAACTTGCGCTACTACGATCTCACTGCGGCCGAGTACCCCGAGCGCTTGGACGAATGCGACGGCTATGTGACCTCGGGCGCTGCGGCTTCTGTGAACGATCGGGAACAATGGATCTCTCAGTTCGAGGCATTCACCCGCCTCCTCCATCAGGAACAGGTAAAACTCTTCGCGGTCTGTTTTGGCCACCAGATGGTGGCCAAGGCCCTCGGCGGCCGCGTCGAGATCGCTGCGCAGGGCTGGGGCGTCGGAGTTCATGACGCCAACGTCAAACTCTCGGAGCCTTGGATGAATCCATCCGCAAGTTCATTTCAGCTGATCAACAGCCACCAGGAACAAGTCTCCGAACTTCCCCGAGGTGCTATTGTTTTGGCCTCTTCCTCGCACTGCCCGGTGTCGATGTTCCGCTGTGGAACAATGATTGGAGTCCAGGGCCACCCTGAGTTCCGCGCACCTTACGCTCGAGCTTTGATGAATTCGCGCTCTGCCGATATACCCGCAGAGACCAGGCAGGCCGCCACTACGAGCTTCACCATTGATCCCGACCATGCTTTGCTCGCATCTTGGATCGTGAACTACTTGTCGGAAAGGTAACTGCCGTGACTACAATACCAGCATTCATCCGGGTTCTTCTGCTTCTTCCGATTCTCTGCAGAGCCGCGTCGGACGCCGCCGAAACGCAGATCGTCGAGGAACTTCGACACAGAGCGGGGACTCTTCCTTGACGGCCGGATCCTGAAGGCCAACGGGCTCGAATTGATCAATTCTGGCGCACAGCAAACGGACCCGATGCAACTGGTCCACGACTGGTTCGCGCTCCTCAAAAGCGGTCACGACATCGCGGGAATCGGAAGCAGCGATTCTCACACCGTGAACTTCGCCATCGCCGGTCAGGCCCGAACCTACGTGTCCTGTCCGGACCACGATCCCGGCAATATCGACGTCAAGACGGCGGTCGATTCGATTCTTGCCGGAAAGACATACGTGAGTTTTGGCCTCCTAACCCATCTGGAGCTGAACGAAAGTGACGGAACGGTAACGACAAGAGTGCTTGGGCCCAGAGTGGACGCGTGCGTCCACTCTGACGCTTTTTGCAAACGGTGAAAAGGTCGTCGAGCACTCCATCCGCGAGATTGATTCGAAACGCTCCGGTCTCAAGTTCGAAAAAACCTGGAGCCTTGCGCAATTGGGAGTAGATGCGTCCTCGCCGAAAACTTTTCTCGTTGCCGTTGCCCAGGGGCCGGGTATCACTGCTGCGTGGTGGCCCATCATGCCACCTTACCAACCTGACTCGCCCAAGTTCGAACCTTACGTGATGGGCGTTAGTCCCGCAGTTTGGCTGAAAAACGACGCAGAGTGAGGGACATCTAGGCCTGAACAATTCCGTAGTACGTTTCGTAAACACCGCGCGCTTGCACCTGCGCGTCGTGCCAATCCCACGACGATTCCGTGAACCGATCGGGGCTCAACGTCCGCACGTAGTCAGAAGGCGTCTCGCCGAAGAGTGCCTCGACTAACAGTTTTCCAATTCCGCCAGAACCAGAGATCCCGTGGGCATTGCATCCGCCGGCCATGACAAAGCCGGCAACCTGCGAGCTCTCGCCAATGATGAACCGTCCATCCGGTGTGAAAGTTGGCCAGCCCTTGCCGATCCGGGATTTGCGCGCACCAACAGATTCGGGAAACAAGCGCGACACTTTCTTTTCAAAGCTGCCGAGCACCGTGGTATCTGGCTCAATCGGCGGTGCTCCTTCGACAAGGGAAAAATCGCGCGGATCGGTGTGAAGAGCGACAGATTCCCAACCGCCCAGGAGCATGCCACCACCATCAACTCTGCCATAGAGCGTCAGATCGGGAATTCGAAAGCATGGCATCGACGGATCGAGGCCCGGGAGATCGACGGTGACGAAGTACTCGTGCCGCACGGGGACGATCGGCAATTCGAGTCCGGCGAGCCGTGCAATGTGATACGCGTGGGAACCGGCGGCATTGATGATGTAGCGGCAGTTGAACTCTCCACGGGAAGTTTTGATCCCAGCGACATGGCCGTCACTTTGAATGATTTCTTCAACAGCAGTGCCGGTCAGGAACTTCACTCCCATCCGCTCGCATTCGCTACGGTAGGAGTTCACCACCGAAACTGGTTTCATATAGCCATCGCTGGGGCACCAAAGAAGCGCTTTGACCGCATCGAAATTCATGACCGGCCAGAGTTTGCGGGCTTCGTCGGGCTCGATCAGCTCGCTTTCAAGCTCGCAGGAATCGGCTACCGACTTAAGCTGTGTGAATTGCGCGACCGCTCCGTCCGATAATGCGATTCGCAGTGAGCCCACCTCATTCCAGTCCGGTTTCTCGGAGGCGTTTTCCTGCAAATCTCGAAACGTGGCTGCCGAATGCATCGCGAGTTTCGTGCGCTCGACCGTGTCCCGCATCTGGCCGGCCAGTCCCGCGCCTTGTGAAGTCGTCACCGAGCCCAGACTATCCGCTCGCTCAACAAGAAGGACATCGGTCTTCCCGGCCTTAGCAAGTGAATAAGCCACGCCACAACCCACGGCGCCACCGCCGATGATGACGAATTCGTAGTCGCCGTTCAGGAGCGCATTCACGAGGCAACTGAAGATAGCGATTTCAAATACCAGCGCACGAAGGCATCCACATTGTATTCCTTGTAGCTTGAATACGGCCCTGGCTGGTAGCCGCTGGAAACCACCCCTCGTTGGGCGGCGCGGCAAAGCTCCCAGTCCTGCTCCGAGGTGAGTTTCCAGAATGGCATGGCGTCTTCCAGGGCGCAGTCTCTCCCCTCCTCGGCTTGCCCGTCCACCAACCAGGCAACCCGTACCTTGGTCTTACCGATGCCAGCCGGAAGCAGGCGCGTACTCACCGCGTGGTCGCAGCTGCAGTGGATCCACATGTTCGGCATGGTTCGCATCCGAAGTGTTCCGACATCGGCTTCCGTGTAGTCGCCCATCAGTGTGGACACTTGCTTCCCATCCATGGTCTCGCTCACATATCCTTCGACCAGTGCAGTGCGGTTGGCGGCAAACCAGAGGTCGTCGTCAGGTTCCGGGAAACACGCCATTCCAGTCCGTGTATGGCTGATCGCCAGCCCCGCCTCGCGCCACTTCCTCTCACCTAGCTCCACGGCTTTCTCAATCCTCGACCGGACCGCATCGTTGGTATCGTCGTCGTTGTAGTGGTCGAAGTTCGCCTTGATGTACTGCGGATGATTGACGTTGCAGTGGTAGCACTCGCGGTTGTTCTCCCAGACAAGTTTCCAGTTTGCCTCGACTTCGTAGTCGACAGTTTTCGCGATCTTAGCGTTGGGCAATCCCTGGGCTTTCGCCTGCGGCTTCATCGTATCGTTAGCGCGATCGAAATCCGGCGGGCTTTCGGCGAGGCAGATGTAAATCATCCCCTCCATGGTGCGAAGGTGGACACGCTTCAGTCCAAGGTCAGCCTTGTCGAGATTCTCCTGCATCCCCCGGCAACTTCGAAGAGATCCATCACTGTCATAGACCCACTGATGGTACGGGCAGACGAGCTTCGTAGCGTGGCCTGAGGATTCCTGGCAAATCTGAGTGCCACGATGGCGACAGACATTGTGCATGGCGCACAGCTTCCCGTCCGTTCCGCGAATCACGAGAATCGAATCGACATCTACCGGCACGACCATGAAGTCTCCGGGCTCCGCAAGCTCACAGCTGTGCCCCACAAAGAGCCATTGACAGCGCCAAATCGCACCCATCTCCGCACGAAAGATGGTGGCTTCCGTGTAAAACTCACCCGGCAACGACCAACCATCCCGCCGCGAGGCGATGAGGCTGTCTAGATCGGATGTCGCGTTCATTCTTTCTGGGCGATTTTCGCGTCGGCATCCTTCGCTTTGCCTAGGAAGTAGACGCAGCTACTCGCCATGAGGACTACCCCGAGGATGCTCATGCCGTATGTAAACCGGCGGAAGAAATCGAGCCGCGTCGCGTCGGTCTCGACAAGATCTTTATAGAGTTGCACACCTACCGAGCCAGTGTAGCCGATCGCGTCTGCGACATAGATGGCGAACACCGCCGTGCCAATCACACGGGTCGCGGCGATGAGCCGGTCGAAAAGCACCGAGCCAAAAGGCACGTAAGCAAGGTAGGCACCGAGCCCGACCAACACCATCCAGACATCGCCCCTGAGAGCTCCATTGTCGAGTAAGAGCGTGCTCCCTCCCATGAGTACGAGGCCAAGCAGCATGATCGCATACGCGCCGATCAAGCCCCACCGGTTGTTCCGGATCAGAAACAGGCCGCCGAGCATCACCAGGACGCCGAAGGCCACGGGTAATTCTGATAGGAGCATGAACTTGGTTTGCTCCGCGATTCCCATTTCAAGGAGAATGTTGGACATGTAGTTGTCACGAAAGTCCCGGTAGGCAGTGAGGAAAAAGTACGCCGTGAGCAGCATCAGCATACCCGGCAGAAACTCCTTCATGAAACGCATTCTCTCGCCCGCGTTCATCGGTTCGCGTTGAACCCGGGCGTCGATGTCCCGTTGAGTTGGCTCTGGAATCTGGTTCAGCAGAAACACGGAAATCACGAACGGCACCAGAAAGATAAGCCCCGTCACGGCAGGCATGGTGAAGTCGCCGTATCCATGCGCCTCCATGAGCCAGCGCCCAGCGCCCTTCACCACGCCACTGGCGATGATGAACGAACAACTCAATCCGGCGAGCAAGAGCTCCGAAGTCCGTCTGCCCTCCAGGTAGAGCACGACCAAGCCCCAGACCATTCCCAGTGGCAGGCCATTGCAGAAGATCGCGATCAGCTTCCATTCTGCGGGCAGCACTGCGAAGAGCACCAGTGCCACCTCTGCGGCGATGATCATCCCGCAAAGCCTCCACATGCGTTGTTTCCGCGTCGTCTCCGAGCAGACTTTGATCCCGATGTACTTTGAGAGTATGTATCCGAGGATCTGGCTGATGACGAACGCCGTCTTCAGATCGATGTCAGTGCCGAAAAACCGAAGCCCCTCATAGGTCGCCGCCGCAAAGGGCTTGCGAAAGGCGTACATGCAGAAGTAGGTAGAGAATGCGGCGACAATCGCGTAGACCGTCAGCACCTGAGCTGGTACCCTCTCGAGGAATCGGGTGATGGGGGATTTAATAACCGTGCTCATCTCAAGATCTTCTCGCGTTTCGGATCGTAGGGCGAACGCAAATACGCTTTCGCGGCGTAGCGAATGCCGTCAATGAGAATCTCGAAGGCGCCTGCTCCGATATAGTCGTTGCCAACGACTCCCCCGTCGGCGCGTTTCACGTAACCCATGGCAATGGCTGCTCCAAGAGTCGGACTGTAAGCCCCGGAGGTGGTGTACCCAACCGTTTCGCCATCGCAGAGGATCGGTTCGCTTCCCCAGAGCGTGGGCTCAGGGTCTTCCAGCACAAAAGTGACGAGACGTTTGCGGATTCCGTCTCCCTTCTGTTCTAGCAGGCGGTCCTTGCCGAGGAAGTCCTTGCCCCAATCGATTGCAAACGCTAGTCCTGCCTCCAATGGCGTTTCGTCGGGAGAGATGTCATGCCCCCAGGCACGGTAAGCCTTCTCGAGCCGCATCGCGTTGATCGCATAGTGGCCGGCGTGCTTGAGATTGAAGGCAGCGCCGGCATCGACAAGTGCATCGTAGACAGATATCTGATCTTCGGCGCGACAGTGGAGTTCCCAGCCGAGTTCGCCGACGTAGGTGATGCGCAAGGCGCGCACGTCCGCACCTCCAATCGCAATGGTTTGAGCTGTCGCGAAAGGAAACGCCTCGTCGCTGAGGTCGATATCGGAGACGGCGGCGAGGAGCTTCCGCGCATTCGGGCCCATCACGCTGACAACGCCATATCCAGAGGTCACATCGACTAGCTTGGCATCGGCACCGTCAGGGATATGGCGGCAGATCCAATCGAAGTCGTGGATGGTTTGGCCGGTCGCGGTAATGATGTAGAACGCGTCCTCGCTGTCGCGCACGATCGTCAGGTCAGACTCAAAGGTTCCCCGCTCGTTGAACATACTGGTGTAGACGGATCGTCCCGCCGGCACATCGACGTTGTTTCCGCAGAGGTGTTGCAAGATGCCGACGGCATCCGAGCCCGAGAGGGCGTATTTGGAGAATGTCGACTGGTCGAAAATGGCGATATTCTCCCGGCAGGCGCGCACTTCTTCCGCAACGAACGGTCCCCAGTTCTGTCGAATAAAGGAATACTCGACCACCGGATTGGCACCGGGAGGCGCATACCAATTCGGCCGTTCCCATCCCATGGAAGATCCAAAACAGGCACCGCGGTCCCGGAGACGGTCGTAGAGCGCCCCTTTGCGAATCCCGCGCGCCGTTTCCATTTCGCGGTTCGGCCACGCCATCTGGTAGTGAAGTCCCAGCACTTCCGTAACGCGAGAGCGCAGATATTCCTGGTCGTTTTGCAGCGAAGTGAACCGGCGAATGTCAACGGACCACAAATCCATTGTAGGACTCCCGCTCTCCAGCCACTCGGCAGCATACTTCCCTGCTCCTCCGGCACTGGCGATGCCGACCGAATTAAAACCCGCGAGAACAAACAGTCCCTCGGTGCCTGCCGGTTCTCCCATGATGAACTGATTGTCGGGAGTGAAGCTTTCCGGTCCGTTGACGAACTTTGGGAAGGCAGCGTTCTCCAACACCGGAATGCGGTGTTTTCCCGCTTGCAGCGGTTGCGCGTATTTCTCCCAATCAGGCTCGAGTAATTGAAAGCTGAAATCGTTGGGAACGCGCTCGACCCATGCCGCCGACACCTTTTGAAAGGCGCCGAGCATGATCGATCCGTCGTCCTCGGAACGGTAGTAGATCATCTCGTTCGGATCGCGCCCCACCGGCCGATTCTTGTCCACGCCTTCGATTGGCTCGCTGACGATGTAGTGGTGCTCAACCGGGTAGAGCGGAATTTCCACTCCGATTTTCAGGCCGATCTGCCGAGTCCACATCCCGCCGCATAGAACCACCCACTCAGCAGCCACTTCCCCACGGTCCGTGAGGACGCCACAGGCACGACCTTCTTTGATAAGAACGTTCTCCACGCGCACGTCCTCGTGAACCGCAGCACCGCGATTCGATGCCCCAGTGGCGAGCGCTTTGACAATGCCCTCCGGTATGACCTTGCCATCATGGGGCAGCCAAACAGCACCAAGAACATCGTCAGTACGCATGAGCGGCCATTTCTCACCCGCCTCTTGCGGGCCAATGAGCTGCGCTTCGACACCAAATACTTCCGCCATTGCAGCAGTGCGCCGGAGTTGCGTCATACGCTCTTCCGAAGTGCCCACGATCAAGCTACCGACTTCATTCCATCCCGTCTCCTGCCCGGTTTCCTGTTCCAATGTCTGGTAGAGTTCGACACTGTACTTGTTAATCTTGGTCAGACTGTTCGAGGTGCGGAGCTGCCCGACCAATCCCGCGGCATGCCAAGTCGTGCCCCCCGCCAGCTTCCCTTGTTCGAGCAGCACGATGTCCTTCCACCCAAGTTTGCTGAGATGGTAAGCCACGCTGCAACCGACGATTCCACCTCCAACAATCACCACTCTCGCGGAGGTTGGAAGATCGCTCACGGAAGTGACTTGCGGTTCATCTTGGTCGGACATCGGCTCGCAGGCTTGCAGGGGGAGAAAAGGGGTCAGTCCAATTATTCATGATTTAGCTTTCGCCAGAAACTATGCTTTCCCTGCTTGAGTTTGCGATGGCGACTCACCAGGCATTGAACAGACGAAGGTGCTCCCATGACGAGCCTATCGGCAATCCACTTGTGAGGGGCGAGGTAACGTTCTCTTAGATGGCGGGCTAATGCTACTTTCCAGTCAGCTCCCTTACGTTCAGCCACCAGTTCCTTTTCTCCTTTTTGAAGTTTAATTAAAGCCTCCGCCAATCCTTTCTCCCAGCGAGGCTCCCGCATTTCAGAAGCTTCCGCTTCTACGACCTGCTGCACGCGCTCATCTCCCAGATCCTCAATCACGTCCTTCTTAAAAGCTTTACTACCCTTCGCCCATCCGCGGGACATTTTCTCAAAGCCCATTTTCCTCTGTTCGGAATCTTCAGTTGACAACCAGCCAAGGTAATCACGATACAGACTCCTCCCCTTCGGCTTGTCAGCAAGGCCGCCAGCCGCTTCCAGGCAGCTTTGGTAATCTCCGTAATCCCACCGTTGTCGTGGATGCCACAACTGGTAAAAACTGCTATCCTTGTATTCCTGCAATCGGCCCACATCCACTAATCCGGCCCGCACCGGATTCAAGTGGATGTAATGACAGACAGAACCAACGGCATTTGCATCCAATAAAATCGATTTATAGCGGCCTTGAAATACGTGGCCGTTTGACTTGCGAAACCGGTTAAAGCGGTTGGCGAAGGTCGACTGCAACCACTTCATCCCATCGACCAAATTGGGTTGGGGTGTTTCAATAAGTAAATGGTAGTGATTGCCCATCAGGCACCAGGCATGTAATCGCCAGCCCTTGGCTTTACAGCTCAAATCGAGGCACTCCAAAAAGCTATGACGCGATCCGAGGCTTTCGAAAATCCAAGATCGATAGTTACCTCGATTGATCACGTGGTAAAAGGCCCCCGCATATTGTATTCTCAGTTTTCGAGCCATCCTTGGTAAAGGCACTAAAACAATCTCACCAAGTCAATGATTTATCATGAATAATTGGACTGACCCTTTTTCTCTTACCCTATCCGCTGATATTCACCATCCTGTTTCACCTTACTCCAAGGATTTCCCCTGCGTGCAGTTTTTTTAGAAAACTTATTGCGGGAAATACCCAGGTATCTCCAATACGCAGTTCCTTCTCACCAAGGTAGACGACGTAGCTGGCTTTTATTTTTTTGTGTTCCGATAATGAGCGGATACTTTTTACTACAGAAGGGCGGACTTCTTTTGATGATTTTACTTCAATAGGTACAATTTCATCACCGTACCACCACACGAAATCTATCTCACTTCCGCTTGGTGTACGCCAAAACCCCAAAGAACCCTTGGAGCGCGAGTACTCGAGATAAGAACGGATCTCTTGATGGATCCAATGTTCCAATAGCACGCCCTGCCAGTCTCTTGGCATAGGTTGTTGGAATGCACCGGCCGCCGCATTCAGAACGCCCGAGTCAAACCAGTAGAATTTGGGACTTACTACTTCCTTTACTTTTGCCCGCGGACGGTAGGAGGGAAGCCAAGAGCCCAGAAGAGTATCTTCAAAGATGGAAAAGTAACTGCGGACGGTATCACGGCCGATGCCTGCATCACGGGCCAATCCGGTCATGTTTATTTGTGTTCCGGCTGCCAACGCAGCTACATCCAGGAAACGAGCAAAAGAGCCAACGTTCCTTACCAGTCCTTCGCTTTTAATTTCTTCCGCTATGTACGTGTCGACATAGGCGCTTAGAAAATCCTCGAATTGTTCTTGCTGGCCGAGATTTATTCTGCCCGGAAGGTTGCCAAAATTTATTGATTGGTCTGGTGGTATTGAAAAATTAACTTCAAACCCGTTTAGCGGATAAAGGCTGCGTGTGACTGCTCGACCAGCCAACAGATTTGAGGCTCCCCTCTTGAGCTTCCGGGCCGAGGATCCCGTCAGAACGAATCGTTTGTATCCATGATTCTCCATCAGAGAGTGAACATCGTCCAGGAGCTCGGGGACTCTTTGTATTTCATCCAGCACCACCCATCTGTCCTTATTCAGGGTGAGGATTTCTTGAATGATCTGACCTGGATTTCGCTGGTACGAAAGCGCCGTTTTTGTTGGCAGTAGATCTATGCAATAAGCATCTGGATAGTGATTGCGAACCCAGGTGCTTTTACCTGTTCCCCTCGGACCGAACAAAAAATAGGCCGAGGAAGGGGGGCTGAACTTTCTATTATACACACCCCCATATTTACGGTAAAATTGGGGATAAGCAAGTCAAATTTATGCTCAATGAGTTCATCTGATCAATCCGGTGATCCAACTCCCTCAATTCCTGGATCTCTCATGGAGTTGTTCCGATTCAGGCGTCTTGTCGAAGCAGTCTATGGTTCGTTTTTTTATGTTGTTTAGTGCTGTTCTTTACTGTCCAACAGGTTTCCGCACAAGTGGAAACCGAGAAACGAAGCTTCGATATTTCCGAAGGGTATGCGATCAATACCTTGAAGGAAGCGGCGCAACAAGCGGAGGTGGAATTCATATTCTCCGCCGACTTGGTCAAAGGTGTAAGGACTTCTTCAATACAAGGAGAATTCACACCACTCGAAGCTTTCAGTCTCATGTTGGCAGAGACCTCGCTCGCTGTTTTTCAACACGAGCAATCCGGCGTCTATGCCATTACGAAGGTCTCTGATATCCAAATCCCGGAATCAGAACAACAACCCATAGAAGAGATTGATATGAATACTAAAAAGAATAATTGGCTTAGGAAATTACTTGCAGGATTCGCCGCAACTGTTCTGGCGAGTGGGGCTTCTACTGCGTTAGCGCAAGAAATTGATGAAGAAGTCTATGAACTCTCCCCATTCGTCGTCGAAACTGGAGAGGAGGTTGGCTACCTTGCCTCATCCACACTCGCAGGAACGCGCGTAAAGTCGGACCTGGTGGATATTGCCTCGTCGGTGTCGATCATCACCCTCGAGTTTCTCGAGGATACCGCATCCAACGACCTGAAGGACGTGCTGGTTTATACGGCCAGCACCGAAGTGGGCGGTATCGGAGGAAACTTCTCTGCGGGCAGCCCAGGTAACAGCGTTTTCAATGCGACGAGCGCTCGGGCGCGGCCGCAGAGCGGTACGCGCGTGCGGGGTCTGTCGAGCGCCGACTTGACGCGGAACTTCATCCCCACAGCCTTTCCCGTGGACACGTATAATGTACAACGCATTGCCGTGAATCGCGGTCCGAATTCGGCGCTTTTCGGACTGGGCAGTCCCGCGGGGATCATCAATTCGACCCTGAAGCGGGCGATCCTTCAGGAGGCAAGTACGACCTTTTCGTTCGAAGTGGACCAGTACGGGTCTCACCGCGAGGTCTTGGACGTCAATTTGCCTCTCATTCCAGAAAAGCTGGCGATCCGCCCGGTCCTGCTATTCGAAGAGAGCGAGTTCGAGCAAGAACCCGCATTCGAGCGGGACAAGCGGGCCTATATCGATGCCGTATATACGCCGGTGGAAGATCTGACGCTTCGCGTCAATGCGACCCTCGGCGAGATACGGGCCAACCGTCCGCGCAATATTCCGCCCTTCGACCGGATCACCGGGTGGTTCGATGCGGGCAAACCCACTTGGGATCCTACGACTCAGGATGCGCGAAGTCGGAACCGGGCGATTTTGGATGCGATGGCCAACACTTTTACGCAAATCGCCAATTTTTACGACGATCCCTTCAGCAGCGAGCGGGCGGATGTCCCCGGGGATGGATCGGGCTTGTGGTTTCCCCACCGTTTCGACGATGGCAATGATTTCTTCTTCGGATATATGGGACCTGCAGGGCTCGACCGGGCGACGAACGCCAATGCCGAATTTTGGGAGGCGATTTCCGGTCCGGGAAGCCACAGATTCTATCTCTCCAAGGTGATTCAGGATCGCGGATTGTTCGACTACCAAAAGATCTTGTATGACGGACCTAACAAGTTCGAAGACGAAGACTTCGACCAGGTCTCCCTAACGGCGGAGAAGCTTTTCTGGGAGGACCGGGCCGGCGTGGAGCTGGTGTATGACAAGCAGAACTACCGTCAAAGCAATCGCAACCAATTCAGCGACAACCGAGGGGTCGCGATTGGCGTGGATGTCAACGAGTACCTGTTTGATGGTCGGCCCAATCCAAACTTCGGGCGACCGCTGGTGGCGGACCGCTCGAATGACAACGAGAGCGAGTCCGAGCAGGAACTATTTCGGGCGACAACCTTCCTGGAACTGGACGCTCGGGATTTCATCGGCAATGATTTGATCAATTCGATCGTCGGGCGCCACGTTTTCACGGGATTCTACCAATCATCGACGGTAGACGGCGTTCGCCGCAATATTCGCACGGTGCTGGATACGGATGTCATGGCTCGCATCACCAGCGCGGACAGCCTTAACGTGAATTCGAGTCTGACGTGGGCTTCGTCCATCCATTATATTGGCGATTCGCTTGCGAATATCAGCGATCCTTCCGATGCCAACATCGTTGGCATCAAAGCGCCGCAGCCTATCAGGAATATGACGAACGCGTACTCGTACGATCCGGCTACCAACTCCTGGGGCAACGGCACTGGAGTCAGCGTTGAAAAGGTCAAATACGAGAACTGGAGTCAGGATAACCTCGATGCACTGGCGTTTATTTGGCAGGGCTTTCTCCTCGAGGATCATCTGGTCACGACATTCAGCTGGCGTCAGGATGAGGTGGAGAACTTCGACTGGACCACTCCCACAAACGGTCCCCAGCTACGGCCGCAGCCCGAGCTTGCGGTGATGCCGAGCGATCCGACCATCGACGCAGAGCAGCAGACGCGCAGCTACGGAATCGTCGGACATCTCCCCGATAAGTGGAGCCCCTTTGGCCTCCGGCTAAGCGGGCACTATACCGATGCGGAGAATTTTCAGGTAGGCGGTTTGTCGCAAGATCTCAGAGGAAACCGAATCGGTTTTCCCACGGGCCAGACCGAGGAATATGGATTCACGATCCGTTCGGCGGAGGACAAGCTCGCGCTGCGCGTCAATTGGTACGAAACCGCGCAAGCGGGGCGAACCATCGGCGTTCCCGGAGCGTTCTGGCTTTACGGCATTCCCCTCAATGTTTTCAGATTGAATACACCCGAGGAAATCCAAGCGGCGGGCTATGTGCTGCCCTGGGATGATCCCGATCTTGAAGCATTCTCCGGTTTCGATGAATTGATCAATTGGCAGGAGGTCGGCACGACGCCGGAGGGAGGAATCGACGTCCAGGTGGTGGCGCCGCCTCTTTCTTCCACCCAGGATCTGGTCTCCGATGGAACCGAAATCGAACTCGTCTACAATCCGGTTCCCAACTGGAGGCTGATGTTGAACGTCACCCAACAGGAAGCCTTGCAGGACAACACCGCGCCGCTGGTGAGTCAGTGGATCGAGGGACGAAGGGACGATTGGTTCAACAGCCCTGCGGGCAACCTGAAAGCGGCCCAAGATGGCCGTACCGTCGCCGATCAGGCGCAGGACCGGCTCGTCAACGACTTCCTCCTCCGCAGCGCCCAGGATGGCGGAGCCGTACAAGAACTCAAGGAGTGGACCTGGAGTTTCGTGACGCATTACGATTTCGATTTCGGTGGCGAATTGCTGGACGGATTCGGCGTCGGCGGCGCGATGCGCTGGTTGGATGAGTCGGCGATCGGATTCCCGATCACGGAAATCACGGAAGGCCGGTTTGGACCGGACGTGAGCAATCCGTTCCTCGGGTCTACCGAATTGAACGTCGATCTGTGGGTCACCTATAGGACAAGCATAATGGATGGAAAAGGAGACTGGACGATTCGCCTCGGGGCGCGAGATATCAATTCCGATGAGAAATTGATCCGCGTCCTGGCCAATCCGGATGGTTCGACCGCCGTGGCGCGCATCGAGCAATCTACGCTTTGGACCCTGAGATCCACGTTTTCGTTCTGAGGATTCCGCCTAGGACGAGCGCGGAGCGAACCGATATAATGCGGTTTTGATTTAGATTCGAGAGAGCAGGCGTCCGCGCCTGCTCCCTTTGAACTTGGAGGGGTCGAAGGGGTCAGTTCTTAATTATTGTACTGAGGGCAGCAGACGGGATCATGTTTTCCAACGTCACCTATTGGGCTTCCGCCTTCTAAGAATTCGGCGAGATAAAATGATGGACACAGAGATGCTAGTTACTCGATACAAGATGCTAGAAGCTAGAGACCAGGAACAAGGGACTAGGAGGGAAGCATAAGACGTCATTGCCCTCTCCTCACATAAAGCTATGGAATATCCGAATGATTGACGTTCAGGACGTTTTAGAGCTGAATAAGCATTCAATGAACCCGATTCCCTTAAAATGCTACTCCCCGCAGCAAGCAGCGGGGTATCTACGCATTTTTATCCCCCACAAAGCGGGGGACCGAACATCGGGGACGTGCTTTGTTTTTAGAAATCCCGCAGCAAGCAGCGGGAAATAATCCAGTTCACAAAGGCCGTTCTCCACATAAACAAAAATTGTCAGATCTTTCCATCGATGCCTCCAGTTTTCACTCCTCCCCCTGCTTGTCGCGCCGTAGCTCTTGAGCGTGGTCGGACAATCCCCACCACTGCGGCTACGCCGCTATACCGAGGAGTGGATCGACGACACCTCAACGAGCGAAGTGAGTCTCGAGCAACGCGACACAAACATAACAAAGCAAATTCCTATCAGTCTCGGGCAGGGACGGCCACGTCTTCGACAAGGAAACCGGCAAAATCGTATCCCGCTTCAACAAGGGATACGCCTGCACCCGGTTCACCTGCACCGGCACCTACGTCCTCGGCGCCAACATGGACCTCATCGATATTTCGAATGACGGTGAAATCGTCTCCACGGGCCCGGCCCTCGACTCGCGCGAGTGTGTCGGCTCCACCGTGTCCAACGGCCGCCTCTTTTACACGTCCCAGGCCAGCGGCGTGCAAGTCTCGCAAGTGCCGGCCGGCAACGACTAAACCGATAAAGCGATAAACCGAGAACCGCGAACAATTCAATGAAAAAACCCACGTCAACCCGCCGCGAATTTCTCAAGACCACCTCCGCCGCCGCGGCCGGCGCCACCGCGGCCGCCATGACCGCGAAAAGTTACGCTCGCGTCATCGGCGCCAATGAACGCATCTCTGTCGCCCAGGTCGGCTGCGGGAATCGCGGCTACGGCGCCCACTTGCCAGGCATCGGCAAGCACGCCCGCGAACAGAACGTCGAGGTCACCGCCGTCTGCGACGTCTGGAAAACCTACCGCGAACGCGCCGTTGCAAAGGTGAAAGAGGATTACGGCCGCGAACCGCGCTCTTTCACCGCTTACGAAGAAGTCCTCGCCCTCGACGACGTCGACGCCGTCATGATCGCGACCGCCGACTTCCAGCACGCCCGCATGCTCGAAGACACGGCCGGGGTCAGGAAAGACTGCTACTGTGAAAAACCCGTTTCCATGGATACGGCCCAACTCCGCTCGGCCGTCGACGCCGTCGAGAAGAGCGGCATCGTCTGCCAGATCGGCACGCAGCGGCGCAGCTATCCCACCTTCCGCGGATGCCGCGAGCTCTACAGCTCCGGCGCCCTCGGCAAGGTCTCGCGCATCGAGATTTTCTCCAACGGCAACAAACCCAATTGGTACAAA
This sequence comes from Opitutales bacterium, assembly GCA_965250065.1. Classification (GTDB taxonomy): domain Bacteria; phylum Verrucomicrobiota; class Verrucomicrobiia; order Opitutales; family UBA2995; genus JAABVD01. The sequence goes on along the minus strand of OZ252288.1, from coordinate 1,225,053 downwards.
CGGCTCGACCGCATGCCCGTCAAAGCCGAGGAAGTCGACTGGCCGCAGTTTCTCATGCACCTCCCCGAACGCCCCTTCAGCGACCTCCACTTCGCCGGATGGTTCGGCTACCGGGATTACTGCTCGGGTTCGATCGGCCAGTTCATGAGTCACTACGCAGACCTCGTCAATTTCCTCACCGGCTCCACCTACCCGGAGAGCGCCGTCGCGGTCGGCGACACCTTCGTCTGGGCCGATGAAAACAAGTTCGATTGCCGCGACCAGGTCCAGGTCACCCTCACCTATCCCGAGGGTTTCATGTTCACCTACCTCACGAACTTCGGGAATTCCGCCGGCCGCCGCTCCGTGATTTACGGCACCCGCGGCATCATGGACATCAACGACCGTGCCCCGACGATCTCCGGCGAAGGCGCCTTCGAACCGGCGGATCGCGAGCGGGAGGTAACTCCCATCGAACCCATCGACTGCCCCGACCACTTCCTCGACTGGCTCGAGAGCCTGCGCACCCGCGAGCAGCCCATCGCCCCCATCGAGACCGGGCACCAGCACAGCATTGCCTGCATCATGGCCGACCGCTCCATGCAGACCGGGCTGCGCCAACGCTACGACGTCGACAAGGACGAGATTTACCCGGGTTGAGCCGGCTCAGTTGACAACGTTGACCGGCCCGGACAACCCCCACCACTGCGGCTACGCCGCTATACCGAACGCAGTGACATCACCCAAAGCAAATTCCTATCAGTATCAGTAAATTTAGAAGGCAGAAACCCCATGGCAAGAGGAAGATATCCGACCAAGCCGGATAAGAAAAAGCTGAAATAATATTTTTCGAAAGGGTTAACGATCGCGCAATGCAAGTCTTGGAGATTATACTTGAGCGCATCGAAAAATTGGAAAAATTTATAACGACCGAGACGTTTTCATTTATACCCGTATTATGGATTATCACTTAAAAATGCTTCTTAAACTTTTTACGCCCTTTTTGTTTCTTACAGTCGCGACGATGCCTCTGAGAGCCGACGCTAAAAATTGGCCGCAGTTCCGCGGTGGAAATGCCAATCCGGCGATGGCCGATAATCCGAAGCTTCCGGATAAATGGAGCACGACGGAAAACGTGAAATGGGTAACCGATATTCCGGGCTGGGGCTGGTCGAGCCCGGTCGTTTGGGGAGACAAAGTATTTCTCACTACAGTTGACGCAGCCGGCAACTGGGAAAAACCAAAGGAGGGGCTCTATAATGGGCGTGGTCGCCAGGTGCCAGTCGACGAAGTGCATGCATGGATTGTATATTGCTTTAACCTGAACAACGGAGAGGTGCTCTGGAGACACAAGGTGAAGGAAGGAAAACCGGAAGTACCCCGTCACCCCAAGAATACCTATGCAACGGAAACGCCAGCCACAGACGGCGAGCGGGTGTACTTTCTTTTTGGAGATGTTGGACTCTACAGCTTCGATTTAGAGGGTAACCATCTTTGGACCTACGAGATCGATCCTCAGAGAACTAAAAGCGATTATGGGGCCGCGAGCTCACCGATTGTTTATCATGGGTTTGTCTACGTCTTATACGATAACGAAGGACAATCCTGGTTAGCGAAAATCAATGGTAAAACAGGTAAAGAAGTCTGGAAAATGGACCGGGACGAAATTACCAGTTGGGCGACACCATTTATATGGGAAAACGAAGTCCGCACAGAACTTGTAACCAATGCCAAAAACCGTATACGCTCCTATGATCTAAATGGAAACTTGTTGTGGGAGATGGACGGACGTATGTCCTGGGCATGTATCGCTACACCGATCGCCGCCGGTGGCTTATTGTATGTGAATTCCGGGTACTTTGCGGATTCTCACCGACCCGTCTACGCCATCAAGCCCGGGGCTAGTGGCGACATCACCCTCGCGGAGGATGAAGAAAGCAATGACTATGTAGTTTGGTATCATCCGCTCGCCGGTAACTACAACACATCTCCTTTGATCTACAAAGGCATCTATTACAGCATCCTCGACCGCGGCTCTTTTGAAGCCTATGACCCTACGACCGGCGAACAAATTTACTCCCAAAGGAGAATCAATGTTAAGGGTCGTGCGTCCTTTACCTGCTCTCCCTGGGCTTATAACGACAAGGTCTTCTGCCTCAGTGAGCAGGGAGAGACCTACGTAGTCGAAGCCGGAACCAAGTTCAAATTGCTACACCAAAACAGTTTAGATGAAATGGTAATGTCCGTTCCAGCCATTCTGGACGATAAGCTATTAATTCGAACCGTTTCGAAGCTTTATTGCATCGGTGAATAGTGAGTATTCTATTGAAGTACGAAACGCCATATACACCTAACCCTCAGCATTCCAACAAAAGTCAATCATAGGTACTGCCCTTGTGAGGAGCGTCTGAGCAACCCACGATCATAAGTAGGGACGAAAGGGCTAAAAGAGAGAAATATTTCTTAAAGCTTCTACAATATTTGACTGAGCGATCTCAGCTCCGTGAAAATCATGCCAGTCCTCGAGATTACTGATAGGAAATCGCTTTTTAGCGGCGCAGCCGCCGAGGTGGGGGTTTTTCATCTTGAATCTCGCACTTTCCCAATAGCAGCGCGTAGAATTGCGGCTCGATAGAGCCAATCGATATGTATTTACCATCACTACAGGCATAGCTTCCGTAGTAATGGGCGCCACCATCCAGCTTGTTGCTGGATCTGTCTGTGGTCCACATATCCATGGCCATCAAACCAAAAAACGGGCTTAGCAGGCTGGCAGTTCCGTCGGTCATGGCGACATCGATTACCTGGCCCCTGCCAGAGGTATTTTTTTCGACCAATGCCGCGAGTACGCCACTCAGCAAATACATGGCGCCACCACCGAAATCGCCTACCAGATTCAGTGGTGGTGCGGGTGGTCGATCTGAATAGCCCATGGCACCCAGTGCGCCTGCGATTGAAATGTAATTGATATCGTGGCCAGCTGCTTGAGCTAGCGGGCCTTCTTGCCCCCAGCCAGTCATCCTGCCAAATACCAACTTGAAATTGCGCTGCAAACAAACATCTGGACCCAGACCTAATCGTTCCATCACTCCGGGCCGGAAGCCTTCGATCAATACGTCGGCTTTCTCTACAAGCTTTAGAAGCGCATCTACTCCCTTCGGATTCTTAAGATCAAGCGCGAGTGAACGGCGGCCCCTGTTGAGTACGTTGGCTCTGCTGCCGCTGCCTTTTAAACCAAGCCGGTCGATACGAATAACTTCTGCTCCCATGTCCGACAACATCATGGCGCAGAACGGACCGGGTCCGATACCAGCCATTTCTATGACACGAATTCCTGTTAATGGTCCCATCTTATTTCCTGTATATTTCACCAAGCCGCCAATGATAGGGGATCAATCGGCGACATTGAACCCCAAGCCCAATATCTTGCAGCAATTCGCTGAGAAACACCCGAAAACTTTATCTGGTTCACTTTTGCGAGGATTGCATTATGCTTTCGCGTCTTGAATTTAGTAATGCTCGCGAGATAGAAACCACCATGAAGTTGAACAACAAAACCGCTTTTATCACCGGAGGTGCTTCCGGCCTTGGATTGGGTACTGCACAAAATTTTGTCGCTGCCGGGGCCAATGTCATGCTGTATGACCTTAACGCGGAGCTACTTGAGAAGGCGGCCGCTGAATTAGGTGAACAGGCTAGCTGGCATGCCGGAGACGTAGCCGATGAGGCCGGTGTGGCCGAGGCCAGTGCCAAGGCAAAATTCGGTACCGTTCATATCAATGTAAATTCGGCAGGCATTGGCGGTGCGGCACGCACTGTCGGCAAGAATGGTCCCATGCCACTGGAGAAATTTGAACATATCATCAGAGTTAATCTCATCGGTACATTCAATGTGCTGCGTCTCTGTGCTGAAGTCATGCAAGTGAATGAGCCGGTGACCGACGATGGCGAAAGGGGTGTAATCGTTAATGTAGCTTCCATCGCTGCATTCGACGGCCAAACCGGACAAGCCGGCTACGCAGCGTCCAAGGGTGGCATCGTGGCGATGACATTACAGATTGCAAGAGACCTGGGCAAGCGTGGCGTTAGGGTCGTGACGATTGCGCCGGGTGTTTTTGAAACGCCACTCCTGGCGAAGGCGCCGGATGAAGTGAGAGACCCGTTAATCGCTATTACTCAATTTCCAAAACGTCTGGGTAACCCCTCAGAGTTTGCCGATGAAGTGGCTCATATTGTGAATTGCGGGTATTTGAATGGCGAGACCATCCGTCTTGATGCTGGCATTCGAATGCCAGCACTGTAAGAAAAAGACTGGTGCAATTCGTGAATCAATTAATTAAGCAAAGATGCACTGATACAGATTTGATAAAAATAGCCACGAATGAAACTGTTACTCGATTTCGCGGCAGCGGTAAGATAGCGTAATCGAAAATTCACAGGCTGACGAAATTCAGATGATCGTTTCGGCAATGGCAATTAGACAAATTCAATAGCAATTTAAGACAAGAGGTTATTACACATGGCTGATGCATACATAGTAGGGGCAGTGCGTACTGCGACGGGCAGAAAGAAGGGTCGACTCAGTCGGATTCACCCGGTAGACATGGGTGCGATAGTGATCGATGAATTACTCGATCGTACCGGCGTGCCAGCCGATGGTGTTGACGATGTGATTTTCGGTGTAGTCAGTCAGATTGGTTCACAGGCAGGCAATTTGGGTCGCAACGTGTCGATGTCTTCCAAACTTGATCTGGCGGTGCCCGGTACAACGGTTGATCGGCAGTGCGGTTCTTCGTTACAGGCAATTCAATTTGGTGCGCAGGCGGTGATGTCCGGTACTCAAGATGTAGTGATCTGTGGTGGTGTCGAAGCCATGAGCACGGTAGAGATTGGCTCCAATATTCGTGATGGCCTGGAGCATGGTCGAGGCAAGCCCAAGGGAGAACGGCTGGAGCTTCAGTATCCCGGAATTCAGTTTAGCCAATTCGATGGTGCCGAGCTCTTGGCTGAAAAATACGGCATTGAGAGAAGCGATCTTGACGCATTCGGCTTGTTGAGCCATCAACGCGCAGCCAGTGCAACCCAGAACGGTTACTTCAAGCAGGAGATCGTGCCGTTAAATATCAAGCTGGAAGATGGCACAGCAGATGTGCATGACCGGGACGAGGGCATTAGAGCAGAGGCTTCTCTGGAGGGAATGCAGTCCCTCAATGCATTAAGAGAAGGCGGCGTGATAACGGCAGGAACGGCGAGTCAGATAAGCGACGGTGCCGCTGCGGTGATGATCGCTAATGATTATGCTGTCAAGAAATACGATTTGCCAGTAAGGGCAAAAATCCATTCATTGGTGGTGGTCGGTTCGGATCCAGTCATCATGCTTGAAGGGCCTATTCCAGCCACACAAAAAGTGTTGGAAAAAGCAGGTTTGACAATCGATGATATTGACCTGTATGAAGTTAATGAAGCCTTTGGATCCGTGCCCTTAGCTTGGGCCAAGGCGCTCAAAGCTGACTTGGACAAGCTCAACGTAAACGGTGGTGCGCAGGCGCTGGGACATCCCCTGGGCGGCACTGGCGCGAAATTGATGACAACGCTGGTACATGAATTGGAGCGGCGTTCTGCGCGCTACGGCCTCGTTGCAATCTGCGAAGGTGGTGGGACAGCCAATGCCATGATCGTAGAACGTATGGATTCATTGTCTAACTAACCTCGAGAAGAGTGGCCGGTATGTTTGAAAATTCGCAGTCGCCATGGATGAACGAAGAGCTGAATATTATGCGCGATGCGGTGCGTAAATTTTTCGCTAAGGAGTTTGCGCCACTGGTCCCTAAATGGGAGAAGCAAGGTTTTGTCGATAGAGACGCCTACTGATAGGAAATCGCTTTTTAGCGGCGCAGCCGCCGAGGTGGGGGTTTTACGACGGCTCGGGACAGTGTGTAAAAATACCTGCTCATCCGGACCTCAAGATCCCCGGCAAAGCCCGAGCCAAGGCGATTTATCACGCGGTTGAGCACGCAGGTCTGGTTTGGGTAAACCTGAGTGACAATCCAAAACAGGTGCCGACTATCGCCGAACATGGCGACCCTTCCTTTCGAACCGTCACCTCGGGGCCTTTTCGGATGCAAGGGTCAGGTCCACGAGCGATCGAGAATGCGCTCGACGTCGCCCATTTCCCCTTTATCCACGGAGGGTACCTCGGATCACTCGAACACCCTGTCATCGAACCTTACGAGGTTGAGAAAACGGAGGATGCGGTCTATGCGAAGAACGTGCGCGTATACCAGCCCGATCCGGACGGCTCAGGTGTGGGACAGGATGTGTCCTATGATTACGGCGTCATCGCCCCGCTCACGATGTACTTCGTAAAATATGTGACTGCTGACCAGAGACTCAATATTCTCTTTAGTGTCCGTCCGGAATCGGAATGCGAAAGTGTTGGCTACTTCAGCACGATGATGGACTACGATCACGATACTCCGGCCAAGGAAATAGACGATTTCCACTCATACCTCTTCGAACAGGACAGAGTGATCGTGGAGAACCAGCGCCCCGAACTGCTCCCGATAGATCTGAGTGCCGAGCTACACCTGCGTTCTGACGCGATGTCTATCGCCTACCGCCTGTACCTTAAAGAGATCGGCCTCGGGTTCGGGACCGATTGAGACTCGTGTGGTGTATTGGTAGTTTCTAATTTAAATAAGGATTTTCTATTAATAGGTAGGAGACAGGCAATAAGGATTGATCAAGTAAAAGTTTCATAATTGCGATGGAATGGGTGTGAATGTGTTGCGATTGACCAGTGATCGAGTTACCCAAACTGGGCCATGTGATTGGTTAGTCTGGAGGTTATTATTATGTGGTTAAGGTTGTAGAGGAAGTCAAGGTTCTGGCGGAATGAGGCCGTAGACCGAGTGGAGCCAGAGCCTTGTTCAGTAGCCTCTTCGGTTTCTGCTATTTGTTGAGCGAACTTTATTGGACTGATGTAGCCAAGGGACCTGTGTGGTCGGATGTAGTTATACTTCCAACGCCAGTCACCGATAACCACCCGTGCTTCGGTCAAGGTCCACAGTTGTTCGCGATTAAGACACTCCTCACGGAAGCGGGCATGGAAGCTCTCGATGTATCCATTTTGCCAAGGACTACCCGGTTCGATATACAGAGTCTTGATTCCCTCACTGGATAACCACTCGCGCAGGTTCTTTTCGATAAACTCAGAACCATTGTCGCTACGGATGTATTCAGGGACTCCATACTCTTCGATCAGACGTGCCATCACACGCTGGACCTTCTCGGCATTGATCTTGCGATCCACATGGATACACCGAGACTCCCGCGTATACTCATCCAGAACAGTAAGCATGCGGAGCTTGCCTCCCCGCATCGTGGTGTCGTGGACGAAGTCCCAAGTCCAGACGTGGTTGGGGTGCGTAGCCTTGGTCGGTAGGCCAGTAGAGATGCCCTGACGCCTCCTGCGAGGCTTCCTGGTTGGGACAGCCAGGCCCAACCTCCCGACGCAGGCGTTGAACCATTCTGTTGCCTACCTGCCAGCCTTCATCTTTGAGCAAGCGCGTAATCTTTGAATAGCCCAACTCTGGATGTAGTCGTGACATCCGTTTAAGAGCTATCTTCAAACGAGCCAACCAGGCATTGGGTTGTTTCGCTTCGTACTGGAAGGTGCTGCGGTGCAGGCCAAAATGACGGCAGGCTGCACGTTCGCTGCATAAGCCCCGGTTCACAAAGATACCGGCGATCTGGCACTTGTGGCCGGGGCTCACAACTTTTTTTCCAACGCTTCCTTCAGCAGCTCCTTTCCAAGGATCTCATCGGCCAAAAGTCGTTTCAGCCTAGCGTTCTCCTTTTCCAGTTCCTTGAGCCGTTTGGCTTGGTCCAGGGGCATCATTCCAAACTGACGCTTCCAACGATGGAAGGTTTGCTCGCTGATGCCTTTCTGCCGGCATACATCCACGATGGATATATCGGCTCGTTCAGCATCCCGAAGGATGCGGATCTTCTGTTCTGTTGTGTATCATTTTGATTTCATTGTCTGGGTCATTTATAGGTGCCCAGACTAACTTTTCAAGTGGCCCAGTTTTCGTAATCTCGACCAAGGTGTATATAAGAGAAGTTACCATGACTCTTTTGTTGCTCTGCCAGCCAAAGAAGGCTGCTGAATTTTTCACCAACAAGAAGGTGGATGATCAGGGAACTATAGGCAGGTTCATTGTTATAGATCCTAAAGATAAGAAAAAACCAAGAACCAGAGATAAGCCTAAATTTGATGAGAGTATCAAAGAAGGCTATAACAACTTCATTACTGAATTAGCATCTCAATCAGAGGAGGAAACTCGCATTAAAGTTAGGTGTTCTCGAGAAGCCCGTGATGTATTCGATAACTACTACAATGAGAACTTGGGGTTTTCTGAAGAATCTGACGAAAGCGGGGAAAACGGAGAATCCCAAATCTATAGCAGAGCTGCTGAAAATGCCATAGGCTTGGCGCTGTTATTATACATCGAGGATGGTGAAGATAGTGAGGTCCTGGAAGCATCCACCGCAGAACGTGCTGTAGAGCTGCACCGATACTTGCGAAACTGTTCCATCCAATTCTTACGAGAAGCAAAGGATTTCTCCAAGAAGAGCTTATTCCAGAGGATAACTAATACTATCACCAAGAAAAGGAGACTAACTAGGTCCGGGTTGTTAAAACTTAATAACTACAAGGCTAGAGACCTTGATGACTTCGAAAAGGCTATAGCAGAAGGTGGGGTAGCTGGTGTGACTATTGAAAAGAATGATGAAGACACTAAGAAACCCACAACTGTATACAGAGCTACGTAAAGACCATGAGTAGTTCCCGTAAATCGGAAGTGGTGCGGGCGGCGAGAATCGAACTCGCCTCTCAAGCTTGGGAAGCTCACATACTACCGATGTACTACGCCCGCTTTTACCTATATTCAGTTAATAAATTATAAGTAATTAAGTTCAAGCTTTCAAAAGATAGATGCAATTTATCCCAATCCAGAATTTCCTTAAATGGGCTTCGCTCGGGCGATGGGTAAAATCTCCCCATCCCTTTATTTGAACGTAAAGTGTTCTTAAGAGGTCTGTATTTGTATAGTTTAGTTGTTAGTTTCGTTAAGAAGCGGCCTGTAAAAGGGCTGCTTTTTTTCTATGCGTTAGCCGGTAGCGTTTGGGGTAAGGGGTAAATCCCGGCGCCCCGAATGCCCTACATGATACGTTATTTTCTTGGCGAACTAGAAAAGGCATGAAAAGTATGGTGCATTCTTAGGGAATGCAAATAGGGGTATTTGCATAAGCAGCCTGTAAAAGGGCTGCTTATTTTTGTCCGGAGGGGACGGGTCTTAAAGACTGATGCAGATGGGGCCGGTTTCTATGTTATAATGGGCAGTCTATGATAGCACAACCGGATGTAATTCTTAAAAACGATATTGCCCAAGCCGTTGATAAAATGGCGCGGCAAAAGGAACAGGACGGAGTTAAAAGTTTGAGTCGGCACAACCCGAAGAAGGCAGGAAAAATTCTTTATTTGTTCTCGCAGGGTGTTAGTCAGTCGACGATGAGTCGGCACTACGGTCTCCACCATGACACCATCAAGCACACCTTAATGGAATATGCCAACCACACGTCGCATTGGCGAAAACTGGGTACTGAAATTAACAGACGACTATTCCTTGAGCTAAGCTCCATTGAAGAGGACATGGTTGATTCTTTGAGAGAACAAATGGACAAGGGAGAATTGAAACCCACCTTCAGTGATTTATTGCCAGTGAGTGTTGCTTTAGAAAAGGCGGAACGGCAAGCCACCCGCGCAAGTGAAGGACAAGAGCCGCAACCAGAACGCCGTGTGGTAACCCAGCAGGATTACGAGGACACACTAGCAGCAGCAAAAGCTAGGATGGCAGAGCTGAAGAAGAAGGAGGGAGCTGAAGCGGTAGATTACTGATAAGAATTTGCTTTTTAGCGGCGCAGCCGCCAAGGTGGAGGTTTATCAATGAATCAAATCGGAACAATTGAATTCCCTATCAACAAATCTCTGGGAATGAAGGCAGTAACGCTGTTCATAATTCTCATAGCGGGGATTGCTTTATCAAGTACGGAAGAGACGTATGCGGTGAATGTGGACAAGAACCTTCCGATGGGGAATGCCGAGGATATAAGAATTGAGGGAGATGTAGTTCACTTTGCAGCGCAAAAGCGGGGAAGTCCGCAGTCCATGTGGTTCGGTTTTCGAATAAATGGAGCCAAAGGTAAAAAAATTACCTGCATTTGGGAGCGAACCAATGAAGCGCTTGGCAGTGGTTCCCTCGGCGCTGCTGTACCTGTCTACAGAGCTTTTGATAATGAACCGTTCAAGCGCATTCAGGCATCGGCATGCGAATATCAGCCAGAACATAACAGATTTGTCTTTGACGTCCCCTGCGAATCGGACGAAGTGCATGTCTATTACTGTTATCCTTATGGTCCGACGGAATTAGATGCGTTCTTCTCGTCTATCCAGGATAGCGAGTTTGTGCGGATTTCAACGTTGACAAAGAGTGAAGGTGGAAGGCCCTGTAAACTGCTGGAAATATCCGACAAAAGGGGGAAAGGTAAAAAGCAAGTATGGTTTACAGCCCGAGCACACTCTGGTGAGGTTACCGGATCTTTCGTGCTTGAAGGTATAGTAAGGAATATCTTAGCCGATCCAAAAATCCTGCAAAAGGCTGATTTCTATTTTGTCCCTTTTGTGGACACCGATGGCGTTTGGCTTGGGTACTATGGAAAGAATAGAGAACCCCGGGATTTTAATCGCGACTACTGTTTAGATCCCATCAGACCTGAAATTGATGCTATACTCAAAGCAGTCCGTTCAAAAAGCTCTGGTAGGGTTGATTACTCGTTTGATCTCCATGCTCCGACGCCGGGAGGCCCAGTTTATCTTGTCCCGCCAAAGCTTTCGATAATCAGCGAGGATGAGTGGAGGGAATATTGTAAATTTGCAGCGACGCTGGAAGAATTCTCCCCTGAAAGCTGTCCTGCAACGTTCAGCGAATTCTTAAGGCGCGGCAGGCCCGGAGCCATGAATTGGACAAATGCTAACTATGACATGACCAACACGACATTCTTCTATAGAGCCTATGGAGCTTTGTCGTTTGTCCTCGAGACCGCTTACCATCGCGGCGAGGGCATGAGCGGGAAAGTCCTGGAACCAGACGATTGGCGAAAACTGGGGCATGGTTTGACGGAGGCTCTGAGAGCGTCGTTGGATGGTAAGCTGAAAGAGATTGGCGAGATAGGAGACAGAGGCATTGATATTTTGTCCGAATGGCACCTTGTCCAACTGCCGAGCAAGGTGAAGTTATCCGAGGTAGATGAGACGCTTGAAATAGAATCTGTGGAAGTGGAGACAAAAGGCGATTCTTTCGTTTGGCTGGCTTCGAATGCTGTATGTGAGACTGTCTCATTGGATTATGAACTGGAAGGCACAATAAGACAGTGCCAACTAACTCTGAAAGAGGTGGGCGCTTCAAAGGCTCTTCCAACTGGAAGATTTGAAACCTACAACATAGAACTCGATGCTTCTTCGACATCCTTTGAGAAGCGCGCTGAGAAGATGAAGAGGTTTCGCGTTCTGCTGCGGATAGATGGATTGAATGGCAAACTTCGGATTACGTTATCCAGCAGCTAACTGACTTACATTTATCTGCTACAATCCCGAAAACAAAATGAAGGGGGGACAAAGTGAAAAGGGAACCCGCCACCGTTTGAAAAGCTAAGGCGAGGCACGGCGGTCCTAATTCATGAATAATTGAAGGGTGGTCGAGATTACGAAAACCGGGCCACTTGAAAAGTTAGTCTGGGCACCTATAAAGGACCCAGACAATGAAATCAAAACGATACACAACAGAACAGAAGAGGTAGTTGAACAAGGCTCTGGCTCCACTCGGCCTACCGCCTCCTTCCGCCAGAACCTTGACTTCCTCTACAACCTTAACCACATAATAATAACCTCCAGACTAACGAATCAAGTGGCCCAGTTTGGGTAACTCGATCATGCGTTTGACCCCTTTTGGCCTTCCTTTCAAGTCATAGCCAATTCGTAAAGTCTTAGACAAGCGGGGATATAATCCAATTTATCGAAAATTATCCTTGGACACCAAGGGGCGTACTGTGACAAAATTCTAGTGACACATGAATAGATATTTTTCTTGTATTGGATTTTACCTGGTTAGTGCACTCATAAGCGGGTACGCCGATAATCATCGTTTTAACATCGATAAATATGGACCCTGGATCGACGAGGCAATTGAGCAGGGAGGACAGCATAAGGACGCGAAATCTCTCGCTCAAAAAATAGGCACCGATTTTTTTGCCGATAGAGATCCTCATGATCTTGTTCGGTGGGTTGAACAAGGCCTAAAAGCAACGAACCTCCACGACTTCGATAAACGTAAGACATTGCTTACAGGTCTAGATTTGGCAGTGATAATTGATCAGCACAATGAATTCAGACATGTTCTGGATCATCGCGTGCGCACAACACGGCAAGTCTTTGAACACATCAGAAACACAAAACCTCAAGGCTTAAGACTTTATAAGCTGTATAATGAAGGTGTTGTGCTACGAAATCCCTCATTAACAGTCGGCATTGATATCGTGCTGGATCCGCGCAATCGTTACCTCAAGGTTGAAGAGATATGCGATATTCTTTTCGTCAGCCACGAACACAGTGATCATTATGATAATTGGCTGGTCAATGAAATGAAGAGACTGGATAAAACGGTTATTTTCCCCAATGACGACTCGACAATTTCCGTGAATGAGCTACTGAAAGATGGCAAATTCAAATCTTTGGATTGGTCTGCCTATAAAGGCGTGCATGTGGGCATCAAATTCAGTAACTTTTTCGTTTTGGAAATAAAGGGAATAAAAATCGTTCACTCGGGCGACAACACTCGATGGCTTAAGTTTTGCGAATCAGAGGCCTCAAAAAACATCGATGTGCTTCTCTTCAAACCGGAGGCACTCTTTCTCGATGATGAAGCCAATGGGATGGCGGAAAAGTCGGGGAAAGAACGTCATCGAGTAGCGCTCGAAGAAACAATGAAAGCCTTAAACGCCAAGATAGTAATCCCTCACCATTTACTGGAAATTGCCGGTCACAATATCCATGGCTATAGTCACAACGTTGGGTTTCGGGCTCGTCCTTACCTCCCTCAAGGCACTGATCTTCTGGCTTTACATTGGGGGGAATCGTTTCTAATAATAGAGTGAAGTTGAAAAGGAAAGGGGTCAGTTCTTAATTCTTGCATTGGAAAAAATCACGCATTACGCGGGATAGCTACCACATCTGATCATGTTAACACGGGATACTCAATTTTATTAGGGGGCGCTTAAAACGGAACAGCCTAAGGCTACCCTCGTCGAGCCAAAGTTACTGCCATGATACCTCGAATTCTTTACCTTCTTATTCACTGCCTTCTATGCCAGCCTGTGCTGGGTCACGGTTTGTCTCCGCAACCACCGATAAACGAGTCCCGCGAGATCTCCTTTCCCGATACGGAGCAGCACCTGACTCTCGTATTCGATCCGCATACGCATACGGTGTTTTCCGATGGCACTGTCTGGCCGAGCATTCGTGTTGATGAGGCCGTTCGAGATGGCTTGGATGCCATTGCGATGACCGATCACATGGAGAGTCTGCCGCATATTGGCGACATCCCGCATAAAGATCAGAATCGCTCCTTCCAAGAAGCGGCCGACGCGGCCCGGTACTCGGATTTGCTGGTTATATCTGGAGCTGAGATTACGCGCAAACGGCCGGTGGGCCACATGAACGCCATCTTTATCAAGGACGTCAACAAACTGTATTCCGTGCCCGAGTCGGATGAGCCTTACAGCTTTAGTGAACATCGGGCTTTGGCTCACCAGTGGCCTGCCCAGAATGCGGTGGACGCGGCCAACGAACAAGGAGGCTTCGTGTTCTTAAATCACGCTTGGAGGCCACACCCCAATGGGATACCCGTCCTTTCCGACTTCCATAAGGAAAATATCCGCAAGGGCTTGCTGCACGGAATCGAAATTGCCAACGGGAAGATCTATTCGGAGGACGCTTTTCAGATCGCCCTTGACCACAACCTCACACTGATCGGGGTATCCGATGTGCACCGTCTCATCGATTGGGACTACGAACCGCACAAAGGAGGGCACCGGCCGGTCACGCTCGTTTTCGCCGAGGAGCGGTCAGCGAATTCGATGAAGGAAGCTCTCTTTGACCAGCGCACGGCGGTATGGTACAAAAATTGGCTGATGGGCCGGGAGCAACATCTGCTGCCGCTATTGGCGGCCTCTCTTTCGTTTAGCGATGCCGCCTATCAGGATGCGGAAATTCTGAGCGTTACGATAACGAATCGCTGCGATGCCGATTTCCATTTACGCAGTCTCAGTCCATACGGACTCCATCGGCATGCGGCTACATTTACGGTACCGCAACACAGTTCGGAGCGGCTGATGGTGAGAACCGGTACAGTCGTGGATTCCCTTACCATGGAGTTTGAAGTGCTCAACGCGTTTGTCGCTCCCAACGAAACGGCCCGGCTGAAACTGGCGGCGGAGGTGGAGTAAAGCGCGATTCGAAAGCGGCTAACCCGCATGTCTCACAAATCTTCTACTGCGCGCCGGAATACCGGCACTGGAGCGGCCCTCGCTGGATGCGCAACTTTGCAGGGTGTCGACCCAGCTTCACCCGCGCATCGGCGCGAAGCCCACACCAGCGCTCGATCTTCATTCGCTCGCTACGAATTTTGTGAGACATGCGGGCTAAGGGATAGGGCAGCTTTTTAGCGATCCTTATTTTCGGAGCATTCCAAGCCTAAGTGGGGAACGATAGGCATCGTTGTGTGAACGAGTTACGCTGTTGAGGTTTGTGGTCCGCGCCGTCGAGTTGCCTATCAGATCCGGGGTGGCCCACCCGGCCAAATTTTTCGACGCGCCTAGCAGTTCTGATAAGATGAGGCTTATTTTACGCAGTCAAGAAACATATGACATCTTTGAATGGCGGATAAACGAGAGCAGTTTGTTGTGGACGTCTTTGGCCCGGGGGTGGAGCGATTGATTTCGACGTTGATGGGTTTGGCGGCGCGGGCAGCCTTCTACTTGAGTTTCGTCGAGATAGCATTTTCGAGGTCAGCCAAATCGTGATGAAACGATTGATACCCGCGGCCTGCAGAGCTTTCGCGCTCACCAGTATTTGAATAACTGGGGAAAAGCACGCTTGTACAGAAGAATGCTATTATGTCAGAGCATGTGAGTCGTGATATGTTCATTGTCTTTCCTTGTTCTTACATCTGTGTTCACGCGCGAGGTTTACCGCGTCGCAGTGCAACGCTTTGTTAGCAAACTCTACCTTCTTACTTGTCGAGCTTCACTTTCTCGAGATTCCGAGGAAACACTATCTGTGCCCAGATGGGTTTATGGTCAGACAAAGGATTCTTGAGTTCGATTATGCCTCCGTCTGTTACCTTGGCTCCAGCCGAGGTATTGTATAAGATGTGATCGATAACCCCGAGATTCGTTTTGGGGTTTTGGGCGTTGTATGTAAACTCCTTGGAGACATCAATCTTCAGATCGATCCACGTTGGTCTAAATCCTGCCCCCTCGACCGTTTTCATGGAAGCGTCGCCAATGTTGTTGTTGTAATCCCCAACGACGATAACCCTCTCAGTTGCCTCCTCAGGTAGAACCTTGGTCGCAAGGCTATGCGCATGGCCATCATTTGCGCCCGACTTACAGATATGTAGCGAGTAAAATGCGAATGAAAGGCCGTCGATCATTGTTGCGGCCCGTACGACCGACGCGGGATTCCAGCAGCGTCGACGTGGAACCCCCAGTTCATGCTCTGTGGTGCCCTCGAGTGGCGTCCGACTGAGTATCGATTTGTATTTGTCCTCATGATTTGCCGATGAGATCTTGCCTACATAGCTGTGTTCCATTCCCAGTACTTTGCCCACGCGAGCTGTCCAGTCGCCATCTGGAACTTCATTGAACCCAATGATGTCCAAGTTGTATGGTTTAAACATTTCGCCAACCTGCTTGGGGGTCGTGCTTCTGCCGAACTCAACATTGTAAGCCGCAACGCGAACAATAATCGGCTTATCAGGCGCACAGGCGGTAAGAAAGAATGTCGCTCCGCACAAGCATGTAACAACAAGGGATAATAATTTGGTGGATTCAATTCTGAAGTGCAAGAGAGCGAAAGTTAGGTGAGTTAGATGCTTGTGAGAGCCCTCACCGAAGCGAGAAGCTCTTTTGCAATGAAAAAATACAACCACCTAACTCAAGAAGAACGCTACAGCATAGAACGAATGCGTAAAGGCGGATATAAACAAAATGAGATAGCTGCTTGCCTCGGGCGCAGCGAATCGACGATAAGCCGTGAACTGCGGCGTAACCGCGGTCAGCGCGGTTATCGCCACAAACAAGCGCATCAGAAGGCGTGTCAGCGCCGATTCGAGAGCCCTAAATCGTCGAAGTTTACTCCCTGGCTTCAGTTGAAAGTGGAGAGGCATCTGCGCAATGATCTGAGCCCGGAACAGATCACAGGTGTGATGGGCAGGAACGGAGAAGAAACGGTCAGCCACGAGCGTATCTACCAGCATATTTACAGAGACTACCACCATGGCGGCGATCTGTACCTGCATCTGCGGCAAAGGCGCAAGAAGGGCTCGGCGACGACTGGGACGAAAGGATCGGCGTGGGCACATAGCCAACCGGGTGAGTATAGAACAGCGGCCTGCCAGCGCGGATTCGAAGCATTACTATGGAGACTGGGAAGGGGATTTGATTATAGGAGCCAGGCATCAGGGAGCAGCGTTGACTTTGGTGGAACGCAAATCAAAGCACTGCCTGATTTACCCGCTGGAAGGCAAACGCAGCCAAGAAGTCATGGAAGCCATGATCGTCACGCTATGGCCCTTTTTAGGGAAGATACGGAGCATCACAGTGGATAACGGCAAAGAGTTTTCCGGGCACGAGACGGTGAGCGCAGTTTTGCAAACCCAGGTTTACTTTGCCCATCCCTATGCTTCCTGGGAGCGCGGTCTAAATGAGAACACCAACGGACTGATCCGCCAATACCTGCCCAAGCAAAGCAGCCTGAAGGGATTAAGTCTGGAGCAAGCCAAGTGGATTGAAGACAAGCTCAATTCCCGTCCGAGGAAGACACTTGGATTCAGGGCACCGATAGAACTCTACAAAAATCTGATTGCGGCATGATACTCCACAGGACAACTTCACTTCCACTGGAGCAGGCCAAACCTTCAATCAACTCTAACTTGAACCCCACACACTAACCAATACAGAATGCTTCTAGCTTCTTGCACTTGTTAGTTGAACTCACGTTTAATGGCTCTCATTCTAAATTCCTCCTATTCGATAGATTCTTTGTTCACGCTGCCCCTCAAGAGCAACGCGTAGCGGCGTCGTATTTAACTCTATGTTTTCTAGCCTTTCAAACTGATCTGTCTCCGATCACCGTGCTGCTTGTGTTTGCGGTTGATGCAGTGTAACTCCAGGTCAGCGGACATTTCAGTGAGCTTCATATCGACCCAGCCATGCGCATGGCCTTTTCCAAAATAGTAACTAACTGCCGGTTGGTTAATGAGATGGAGATGGTCTCGTCGATCATATTGCCACTCATGCGTGTGGCCATAGACATAGGCCCTGGCATGCTTTCGTTCGGCAAGCAGTTTCATCAGAGACGACCCATCACGCATGCCCTCGATGGGACGCACGCCACGGTTTGGATACGGGTTGAAGTGACCAAAGATAAGGGCTGGCTTATCCGTTCGTTCGTCGAGTTGTTTGGCGAGCCAGTTCAACTGTTTGTCTCCCAAGGCTCCTTTTCTTCCTGAATCCAACAGTACGAAGTTCGCGTGCGGCAGTTCAATCACGCCCGCCTGAACGCCCATGCGCTCTTTCTTCAGGAACGGGAGCAATTTCCACAGGTTCTCACGATTGTCGTGATTTCCAATCGTCACGTGAACGGTGACGCCCGCGGCGCGAATCGGCTCCACAAGCCTGAAAAACTGTTTGTACTCAGCTTCTATACCTTTGCTGAGAGCACAGTCGCCGTTGACGATCAGGTGAGCCGGGCGAGGATTAAGCGCAATTACGCTCTTGGCCGCCTGCGCAAGACAATCCGCCATGTTCACCCCCTCATGCTCGGACTCCTTGACGGGCGAACCAGGCCACCTCGTCCCCGGGTAGACACGATTTGGATCGGCGCTGATGTGCGTATCCGCAAGCAAAGCAACTCGGTTTTGGTCCAACTCAGCACCTTCACCATTCGCGGCGGCCAACGCGCGAGGCATCATCATAGCCGTGCCACCAAGAGCGAGCGAGCGCTTTACGAATTGTCGACGAGTGATCGGTGGTAAAATGATAGGCATCTTGTATCTCCTTGGGTTCCGTGATTGTTCAGTCTACTTGGTGCTCAACTTCATGTCCCATGGATTGGAAGCTCTTGGCTCATATAGAGGGTGGGCATCCTTATCGGGAAGAGAGTCGACGACAACCTGAAACTTCTGCAGAGCCTCTTTGTGCGCCGCGAGGTCGCTATCAAGAAGGTTTGTTTTCTCCCACGGGTCCTTCTTAAGATCGTGCAGGCGAATGACCTTCTTTTCTCTGGAGACCCAGACCTTATACCGCTTATCGCGTATGACGCGCTTCTCAAAATCCGTCTCGCCCCTCACTCCGTTCTCAGTCAGCCGAGCGGCTCCGAATCCGAGTGCCATGATCCACTTTCGCTCGGTGTCCTTCTCTTTTCCCAGAATCATAGGGGCAATAGATGTCCCGTCGATGATGAGATCCTCAGGAGTGTCGCCGCCTCCGAGTTCTACGAAGGTGGGTAGCAGGTCTGAAAGATCTGTGAGGGCCTCGGTTTCGACGCCTTCCGGGACAATCCCCGGGCAGTTTACGATAAAGGGAGAACAAACGTCCAGTTCCTCTGCTGATCCCTTTGCGCCCTTCACCCTGAGTCCGTTCAGCGTGCCCGTGACGCCAGGGACCGTGCCGTTATCCGTTGTGAAGATCACGATGGTGCGCTCGCGTATCCCCAGTTCGTCAAGTGTGCTGACTAGCCGGCCAACCAGTTTGTCCACGTAGCGCACCATGGCCTTGTGCTTATCGATGTGGATCTTTGCGTCGGGCTCATCCGGAGTGGAAACCTGCGGAGGATGCACGAGTGCCATCGGGTAATAGAGGCACATGGGTTCATCTTTATGCTGGCGCATGAAGTTGATCAGGTGGTCGGTATAAATATCTGGGCCAAACTTGCCGGCATAGGTCCGGCTCCCATCCGTAGGCGTGTTGACGTAAGCGTCCTGATAGCGTTCAGCGCTCACCTCGTTGCCCGTCTCGAAGCCAGTCCACATTGCCCAGTCATCGAACCCGTGCTTCTTCATGGCCTGCGGTTCGATCCGAAAGTCATTGATCTGCCACTTGCCTGCCGCACATGTGGCGTAGCCAAGTTCTTTCATCAGGCGAGCAAAGGTGGTGTTTTCCTTCTTTTTCCAATCAAAGTAGGCCACTCCCCAACGCGGAACGTCCCAGTGATTGACATAGCCGTTGCGCCAGGGATATTTGCCGGTCAGAAGGGTCGCGCGCGAAGGGGTGCATGACGGCATCGAGTAAGCGTTATGAAACTTCATTCCCCCGTTAGCGAGCGCATCGATGTTCGGGGTCGTGATATCCTCTGCGCCGTAGCAGCTGATCCAATCCTTGCCCAGGTCATCCACCATGATGAACAGGATATTTGGCTTGGCGCTGGGTTTCTCAGCTGCCATTAGCGGAACGACGATGCTGGCCCAAACACACCCTGAAAAAACCGCCAGGTGGATTCTATGCAAGAATCTGTCGTGCATCATATAGTATTCTTTTTTTTGATACCGAACGGTTGCGGATCAGGCGCGGCTATTTGCCCTCGCCTGCAACCGGCTTGTTAGCAGCTGTCTTTTTCAATGTTGGAGTACTGGGTAGCGTGAACGTCGCAACCACTGCGCGGTGGTCAGATGGATAGGGCGTAACAGCAATGTCTGCATTCTCTTTGTTTTCCCCTACGATCTTTACGTCGGTCACCTCTATGTCCTTTCCCCTGAAATATACAAAATCAATGCGGTCGTGGTGATCCTTGGGGTCATCGGCCTTCGTCAGAGGCGACCAGGTGAAGCCCGGCTTTTTCATCTCGTCGGGATAGATCGTGCGCCAGGCATCGTCAAAGCCTGCTTTGGCCATCTCCTGGGAAGTCGGGTATGCTACCTTGAGAGGATGGCGACCGGACTTGGCAGCTTTTTCGGTCCAGTCTAAGTGTGATGGTTCGTTGAAATCGCCTACCACAAAAACAGGAGCCTCTTTGTCGGGAAGGGAACGGATCTGCCTGAGAAGGCTTGAGATTTCTCCACCGCGCGCCTTTCTTGCGCCGACAATCGCCTCGGCTTCTGTTTTGATGAAGGGATTATTCCAGTTCTTGTGCCATGTTGGACGGATGCTCAAAAGCTGGTATGGTTGATAGGGGCCGGATGGTAGGTGCAGGCTGAAGACGTAGGCTTCCTGGCCCGAAGTCAGCTTGATTTTGATGCCACCGTCGCGGCGATCGACAATCTCAAAACGCGTCATGATGCAGCTCCAATGGTCCTTGTAGTAATTCCAACCCAGCAACTGCGCCAACTTCTTCGCATTAACACCGCTAGGGGACTGCGTTTCCTGAACGCCGACAACATCTGCCTTTGCCTCCTGAATCACCTTGACCGTTTGGGACAAGGGTTGCCCGAGCATCGTTCCGCCGCGATGTATATTGTAAGACATGACCGTCACGCTGGACTCTTCGGTTTGTGCGTGCAGGGAGGTTACAAACACCGGCCCAACAGTGAACAGCATTCCTATAGCAGTAATCGTGTGAATTGTTTTCTTCATAAGATCTAATATCTCGTATGCTAACCCCGCGGATCAACCACGAGCGAGCCCTTGATAAATTGACGACGTGTGATCGGCGGAAGAATCATTGGCATCTTGGATCTCCGTGGGTTCCGTGGTTGAGTGATGGGCTTCGCAACGATGTCATTGTCCTGGTTTCGCTAACGTTTGTGTTTTCGCGGGCGGCTTAACGCTCCTGCCTGATTGGCATTGCTTCTCCAGTTTGTCGGCAAGACGTTTGACGACTTCCGGATGTTGGTCGTACAGGCTATTTGTTTCAGCGAGATCGTTACCGACATTGAACAGGAGCACGGGTTTTCTCTTGCTATCAGTGATCAGCTTCCAATCACCGTCGCGGATCGCGAATTCACCGCTGCGGGAATGGTGCACCAAGTCCTGGCGTACAGACCTCGATGCGTTCAACAGGGTTGGCAGAAGGTTGACGGAGTCCTCCGCGGCATCAGCCGGCAGTTCATGACCAACGATCGCCGCGACCGTCGCCATGACATCATGGACCCCTACCAGTTGATGATTGACTGAGCCACCGTCGATTGTTCCCAACCAGCGAACAAGAAAGGGTACGCGATGGCCACCTTCGAAGATTTGTGTCTTCCTTCCGCGTAGCTCACCGTTTGGTGAATGTCCCATTTTGGGAGTAGCGAATGATCCGTTGTCTGATGTGAAAATCACAAGCGTGTTTTCCGCAAACCCGTTCCGGTCCAGCGCATGGATAATTTGCCCGACAATGTCGTCGACCTGATGCACAAAGTCTCCATAAGGGCCAAAGACTGACTTTCCAATATAGGGTGTGCTGGGCATCACCGGCACATGCGGCGCAGTCAATGGGAAGTAAAGGAGAAAGGGCGTGTCTTTCTCCTTACCGCGCTCTTGAATGTATTGCAGCGCTCTTTGGGTAATGCGTGGCAAAACGTTGGTTTGATCCCAGCCGGGTGTGGCAGGCCCATTTGACGATCCATGCCGGATTGACTCAAACAAGGGCTCTGTCGGTTGTGTCATGCATTGATTGTTTTCAATCCACACGTAGGGCGGTTGATTAATCATCCCATCACCAAAGTAGTAATCAAAGCCTGCGCCAAGCGGCCCTCCTCCGAGTGGTTGAGTGTAATCCACCACTTTGGCCAGCTTTACACGTGATTCATGTTTGACCTGACCGATCTGCAGCGCTCTGCCGTCAGCCGTCTTCCACTCCCACCCCAGATGCCATTTACCGATGCATGCGGTATGATAGTCGTGCTGGCTGAGCATCGATGCCAGCGTCAACCGATCTTTCTCTATCAGCGGCCGGTCCCACGCCCCAAGCACTCCCTTTTTCAATTCCGTCCGCCAGGCATAACGCCCGGTTAGCAATCCATATCGCGTCGGCGAACAGACCGCGGACGGCGTATGCGCATCGGTGAAGCGCATCCCCTCACCTGCCATTTGATCAAGGTGTGGCGTTGGGATTTTTGAGTTTGCGTTATAACAACCGGCATCGCCATACCCCATATCATCGGCAAGAATCACAACGATATTCGGGTTACGGGTCCCGGCTTTTGCGGAAGCAGAAAGCGGAATGGCTGCTGCAATTCCTGCAGCACAAATCAATTGAATCACATTTCGTCGTTTCATGATGTTTTGCTACTTTTTACCAGCTCAATGCGTTTGAGAATCTCGGCGCCTCCCGGACTGGCGAGTTTGATTTTCTGTTTGGTTTTGTCGTCAATGAGGGTGATGGTGAAGGTCGATATTTTTGACCACTCAAGGGGTTTGTCGTTGCTATTGGTTGGCTCCTTTTTAAAGTCCCCGGCTTCGAGCAGGATGGTCTGAGGCCCATTACCGCTGACTTTGCGTTCATAATGAAATTTACCGATCTCTTTGTCGGGGGCGTTGTATCTGCCATCGATATCCAGGCTGATCAGGAGTTCTTGCCCTTGCTTGAGATCCAGGGTGATGGCGAGTTTGTTACCCGGGGTTGTGTCGAGCTCAGGGTCTTGGAATTTGTAGGTTTTAAAACTGGCTTGATCACGGCTGCTCCAGTTGGCCATGCCATTGGAGAAGTCATCGATGAGGCCTGATTTTGGCAGATTGTCGAAGGTAGTCAGGTCAAGGTCCCGGGGGATGTGGGTGTGTTCGTAAGAGTTCAATGTAAAGGTCTTGGTTCTACCCATAAAGGCTCTGCTCTTCGCGGGCAGGGTATAGCGACAAAGGGCGAAGGTGTAGAGTGGAAGCTTGGGGTACACCGGCAGCTCGGCTTTCCATGTGTTCGCCTCTTTGGTGGCCTCGGCTTTTTTCCAGAAGCGGGTAATCGTATTCGGTGCGTAGCTGTAGTAGATCTCAACATCCACGAGGCGCTCCTGCTGGGCGGGAGTAACGGTAAAGTGTGCGGTGTTATTCTCGATTTTGAACGTAGAGGGTGGTGTGGCAGGGATGTGCTGCTCAACACCGGCGAGGTATTGCTTGAACCAATGGTCAAGCATGACCCACTGCTCAGGTCCCGGACGGTGTTGGTCATGCATGTTGCAGGTAACACGCCACTTGTCATGAGGCAGCAGGTCCATGGACTGGTAGATACGGTCCAGGGTGGCATGTTGGTCATTGGACGAGGTGATGAACATGACGGGCACGGTGACCTGCTTCCAGTAGGCGCCAGGGTCGATGGTGTTTTTGTAGAGATTCAAATCTCCGATATCGTCGATGTTACTTCCCGCGATGACACCTCCTGAGTTCATGCCGGGGTAGTTCTGATAACGGTTGGCCGTGCCCCCGACAAAGGGAGCAACTGCCTTGAGGCGCTTGTCGATGGCCGTCATTGCGGTGATGGTGCCACCCATGGAAAAGCCGGCGAAGCCGAGTTTGTCGGGGTCAACCTCAGGCTGCTGCTCAAGGAAGGTGAGCGCGCGGCGTCCTGCAAGGGAGAGTATGAAATAGTTCGAGTTACGCGGACTCATGATGGGATCCACACTGTGCTCATCCGGGTGGAAGCTGCTCTTCCAATCATTGCGTAGGGCCTTGGGGTAAAAGTTCCCTCCATGGCATGGGTCGATTTTGCCCCAGTCCGTTCCCCACGTGTTGTCAGGGTCGAGGTCCGCTTCGAGCGGTCGTCCCAGCCAGTTGATGTCCACGGTGGCAAAGCCCTGGGTGGCAAAGCCATGACCGCGGTTGCGGTGGGCTCGCTGGGCGCCGCCATGGCTCCAGACAAAGGCGGGATTTTTTTCGCCGTTGTCCGGAAAACAGTAGTAAGCGGCAATGCGGGAATCGCTGCCTTTGAACGTGCCCACCTTAAAACTAATGAGCCGGGAGACAACGCCATCCTGCTTCCATTCCATGTGGGTCTTGACCTCGAGATCTTCCTTGCGAGGGTCGTAGTCTTTCCAGAGGTCAACAACAGTTTGCGGGACCTCGGAGGCATTGGTGTAAGGAGTGAGGCTGTTCTCTTGTGACGAGGCCGTGAAGGAGGTTGCCAGTAAGCTTGCGACAATGAGCGCCGGTGTGGTGGTGAGCATCTTGATCACGGTGTCCTTTCGTGGTTTTATTATCGCTCTCTTTAAACCGCGCTGCGTCCTAGTGTGGTGTCCCTTGAATAACTTGGCAAATACGAGCGTGCCATGAATGGCCTGGCAAGGCTGTTTTTCGTGGCACGGGCCTGAAGGCCCTTGTGCGAAAAGCGAACGCCGCCAGGGGGTTCATGCCACCTCGCCCTACGGGCCGCGCGCTTTTCCGGCCGATCTGCGTTAGCGCAGGTCGCAAGGGCCTTCAGGCCCGAGCGACCTACGCCGCCTTGATGAGGCCGAAAAATCGCTGCGGTATTGGTATAAGGAATTTAAGGGACACCACACTAGAGCCGCTTGCGCGCGTCTGGCAGATTCAGCAACAGCTCAGGCTTGTCCTTACTCCAGTACCAGACGCCCAATGCGTCGTAACGGTCGAGCTGATAGGGAATCATCAGCACCTTGTCACGGTAATCTTCCCAGTCCAGGACAGATGGACTTTCACTTCCCGCCCCGCTTCAGAGGCGTTCGGAATACGCCGCAAGTCGTGGATAGGTCCGCTCGTCAAAATCTTTCATTGTTTTCTCCTATTATTCATTATTTTCTTTTTTTGTTAAAATTATAGTTTCCCCCTTTTCTGTCTCAAATAGAAGCAATTGCCCCTTCAATACTTCTGTTTTATCATTATCATCTTTCAGTAAAACTTCGGCATCTGTCCAAGGATTACGTATTTTACATTCCCCACCAATTTGCGAATGTATCTCTACATACTCCACATTACCTTTTTTCATAGAAGAAGATACCAGAAAACCGCCTTTACATAACAATTTAAATGCAGCGTCCCATTTTTTCGGCCATGCAGGGAACACCCTTATAATAGACTTTTCATCAGAAGAAGGTGTTAAGCTCTGACATAATGACTGCTGTATGGCATCCGAAAAAATACCATAACCCTGTACAGAATAAGCCTGTTCACCTTCCTTTTCCGCCAAACCATTTGGTGTCTCCCATCTACCTTTAAAATGTTTAAGCCACATGGGCAGAAATACTTCCAAATCGTCAGAACGCCCTAGTCTTGCTGCAATGACAGGGAATCTGCTACTTCCGGAGCCTTCGATACCATTATGATAAGTCTTATATCCGGGATGGGCCTCATACGTTGCCATCACTAATTCTCTGAGATTATTGTCATGTGACTCCAGGGTCACTACATCAAATTGTTCAACCATACGTAATCGCGGACTTTCAGCACCTGGTCCTCTTTCCAGATATGTGGGCCCAATTCCCCTTGCCAGGGTTGTTAATCCGTCTTTGTGTTTTAAAGTGCCTAGTGCATTAGGTGTTTTGTTGGTAGGATAAGGGGCTAAATTATCAACAATCTCCTGCCATTTGGGGCGCATATCTTCATCGACACACAATATCTCCGACGCTCTAATAAGGGTTGGAAATAGACCATTCATCAACGACAAATCATCAACTACATCTTTTGCACCCCATAAATGTTCATGCAAGGATGTATTATAAATATGATATTTACCATCTGTATCCTTTTTTAGATTCGGATAATTTCGATAAAATTCTGCAGCACCCTTAAGCATTGGGTATGCTCTGTTTCTTAACCAATTTTCATCCAGGGTATACTCATATCTTTTCCAATACAAATCAGCAGTCTTGGCCGCTACTACCATTACATGGCTAACCCATCCCACTGGAATGTCAGGTTTAGCCAATGACCATCTGCTTTCAAATTGATTTCGTTTGTGCATATATGCTTTTAACTTTTCAGAAGGCAGCTGTTCATCTATAAAAACTTTACGAATTTCCTCTGCGATGTCCTCTGGCAGCTCTTCGGGGCCATCAAATGTTCCCGTTTCAGGTATGAATATCCCTTTGCTGTTCCAGTCTTGTCTGGCTGCTTTTTCGTAAGCAGGGTATGCGCTTGTCCTCATATCAAACAAGGGATCATTAAGTTCCATATGATTCGCAGCATCAAAAGAAGAATGCATGCACCCTTGATTCCACCACCAGTAACGTGCTCCCCACTTGCGGACATCACCCATAGTCGACCATATCTGCCCATTAAACTTCGCGGGATACTTCCCTCGCATCGTAGAATTGCTTAAATAAAGATAGTATACCCACAATTTAGAAAATTCAGGATTGTCAGGCGTCCATATATATGATTTCTCCCAGAATTCATGCCACCATTTGCTATTGGATTCAAGTAAACCTTCAAATCCTATTTGTTCGGCAGCATCTAAATCCTGCATAACTTTTCTATATATATCAGTTTCTCTGCACAGATCAGCACTACTGCCAATGAGTATGGTGAATTTTCCTCTGGAACCCTTTACCTTTAATCTGGATGTTGAATTGTTTAAATCTATTGCTTTACTTTCTCGTCCGATTACTCTTACTGCAACAGATGATGCACAATAATGATCTCCTTTCATAACTGTGCTTTCTGATGGTTCGGTAAATTCCTGATTGAGAGTCGGTGCACGATCATAAGTATGAAGTTCTGATACAGCTAAGTGTTTCCCGGTTTGAACTTTGTTAGGACGAATCATCTTTAAATCGATATCAATATCTGCCGGATTATCCCTGCTGTCATCAATTTCGATTGCCATAATATCAAGTTGGTTATGCGCCAACACTCGAACTTTAAAATCTTTGCCGGAGGCAGTCATCAAAGCATCATATACATTAAGATGTTGCATCGTCACGTCCGGTAAAAAGGGCTCGCTGTTAAATCCGATTTCAACAAACCCACAACCACCACAATAATCAGTATTCAATGTATTAATAGCTGAATAACTGTTAGATCCAAACACATCAACTCTATTAATCTGTAGTTTAAGTTTAGATTGATGAAACTTATTGCTAATCCACACAAGACTGCCCATCCGGCCATTCCCTATAGGCAAGCCAAACTGGTGTTTTGATAGTACTTCATTAAACTTTAAATCTGCTTTTGAGACAAGGCTTTCATAGTCCACTTCCATCAGGCTTTTGCCGTTTGTCTGTGCCTTGGTATTCCCAGTGATCAACAGAGATATGAGAATGATGAATATTGTTTTATTCATTGTTAAATGCCCCATAGTTTATTTGATTTGTTAGTAGTTCCTGATTCGGAAACTACCTTTTTCGCATGCTCCGTTTTATTGTAACATAACTGTTTATGTCAGCAACGTCCGGAATCCCGAGTAGTATAAAATTAAGAAATACATTATTATGGCAGTATTTTTCTGGAGCTTTTCAGGTTTTAAGCAGTTCAGGCTTGTCCTTACTCCAGTACCAAACGCCCAATGCGTCGTAACGGTCGAGCTGATAGGGAATCATCAGCACCTTGTCACGGTAATCTTCCCAGTCCAGGACAGATGGATTTTCACTTCCCGTCCCGCTTCAGAGGCGTTCGGAGTATGTTGCAAGACGTGGGAAGGTGCGGTCGCCGAAATCCTTCATGGTCTTGATTGATTCACTCCAGGTACAGGCAATCGCGCCGAGAGCCAAATCGCGGGTATGTTCATTCACCTCGAACATATCTTCAAAGGGATCCCAGTTATAGACTTCTGCCGTTGAGATAGGCTTGGCCCATCCGGGATGGCCTTCTTTCGGCGCCACGTTGGGCATATCGAAATAGGTCCAGTAAGCCGGGGAAAAGATAAAGGGCTGCCGCCTCTGTGGCAACTCCTCGCGGATCCTTCCGCGAGGAGCTTAAATGAAACTCCGATTTCACTAAACGCTAAACAAACAAAGCCACAGTCCTAGCGATAGCATCCAATGCGATTGTTAGAAATCGAAGGTCGCGGAAAACCGGATGTTGCGTGGGTCAACGAAGTAAAGCCGGTCCGCAGGATTCGAACTGTCGTTCCTCAAGTATCTACCGATTGTAGGTTCGTGATCGTCAAGGAGGTTCAGCACGTTGATCTGATACGACGCCCTGACATCCTTTCCGAAAATACTCATTTGAGTCCGGTAGCGGACCATCGCGTCGGCATAGCCAGTGGAATCGCCCCAGAATCTCGTCCGATTGCCGCTGGAATCGTCTACCCAGTGCAGGGCGTTAGGGCCCTGATATCGGTAGCCTCCTCCAATGGAGAAACCCCGCAAGGAACCCTCGTTGAACGTGTAGTTCGTAAAGAAGTTGAACTTGTTTGGGCGAACACCGAACGGACTGCCGGGCACAAAACGATTATTCCTATCATTGTTGACTCGTTCGAATTGTTCAGTAGCTGTACGGTCGTCGCTAAGCACAAACTCGTCAAGATTGTTGGTCGGAACGATTCCGGCATCTATCCACGCTTGGGTTATGGTTGAGGTGTCCCATGTTTGAATCGTACGCGTCACCCATTCGATCGTTTGATCATACCATTGGTTCCCTAAGATAGCGACATCCTTCTGCTCTTTATCCGTGTAAGAATAATTGAAAATGGCGCGCCAGCTAGCTGTGAGATTGGCCGTCATCTGAAATTCGTAACCATTGCTTTCTCCGGTATAAATCACACGGTTAACGGGGTTCGCGAACCGGCGCGGCCCGGGAGGATCGTCCGGCAGACCAAACCCAATATCGTCCCACCACCGTATTGTCGTATCGTGTAAGTTACTGAGAAGGCCATCGGATTTGAAAGCGTTTTTCTGCCTTGAAGTGTAGCTGGTTGCGCGAAGATGGATTCTGCCGTCGTACAAGTTCGCCATGACCCCGTAGTCCTCGCCTTCGCCTTCTCCCGGAAATCCGAGTCGGCCCGGTTTTTCGAGCGACCCGACAATGTTATTCTCGGGGGAAGGAATATCGGTGTTAGTCGCTTGATTATAAAATACCGAGAACTGGTCATTTATGTGGAAAACCAACCCCGCCGTGAAATTATCCACCTTCCAATCCGTGGGGCGGAAATCGCCCGTGCGCACGTAATCAGAGACGTTCGCGTTTGCCTCATACAGCCAATATTTATTAAACCCATCGTCTTCCCGATACCCCGCCGTGATCACAAGCTTGTCGTCGAAAAAGAAGCTTTGGGTGGAAGCCATCAAAGTGTCGATTTCCTGGCTGGAATCATATTGCGCCGCGTAGTCAAGCGCCCACTCCGCATAGATCGTGCGACTGGGATCGGTCGGATCGGGAAAACGTTCTGAAACGCCGCCGAATGTCGGGCCACCAACGCGTTCGAGTGTAACCCCGTTCCATGTGCTCCGGTCGTTCAGGTCAATGTAATGCAGGCTGGCAACGCGATTCAAGACTCCACCAGGCTGACTCGTATCATAGACCGGCCCACCCGTCGCGTCATCGCGCCAATGCAAGCGACGATGCGGTCGGAACCAGTTGTAATCCCGTTGTTCCAGGCCAGCGGCAAACCGGTGCCGACCCAGATTGGAGAGCCCCCCATCGCCGCGTTCGGCAAAGTCAAATTCGTAGGTGGCGGTCAAGCGCAAGGTTCCTTGATCCACGTCCGTATCATACCGATCATGGGTGCCCCCCGGCGACCACGCGAACGTGCCGCCTGCATTGGGATTAGCAATCGCGGTCGCCGGCGTTCCATCATGGCCCATGAAAAATTCATTGGGATCACCCCTCATTTGCACCCATATATTACTAGGCAGAGCGGCCCAGTAGTAACTCCATTTGTTAACGTCCAACTGCACATAAAAGTCCTCGGCAAACTGACGTTGTAGGGAGGCAGTAAAATCAGCCGCGTCCAAACGCCTTATATTCGCCGGACCAAACATGGCCACGTCATGGGGATAATCCGTTTCGTCCCGGGCAATTCGCCACTGGACGGTATGTTGCCCATCCCCCCTATCCAGGAACGGCACCGTTGTCATCGACCGGGCGATATTAACCACTGTGCCTTCGAACGACGGATCTCCGCCTTCAATTATGGCGACCCGAAGACGTGCGCCCGTATTCGTTGCTCCCACAGCCCGAAGAACGGTGTTTCGAAAGGAACCGCTTACCGCTCCGTTGGGGCTGGCTTGGGGAATGCGATTTTCCGAAAACAGGTCGAAAGTGGGCCGGCCCGCATCGATCCAGAACCTCAAATCATCCAATCCCACGAAGATGTTGCTGGGAATATCGTCCTGGCTAAAGGACTCATAACCCAAGCGGATAACGGTCTTATCATCCGGACGCCACGTTAGACCTCCATGAATGGCTTTCTTCCGGTTGAAGGTATTTAATCTCCAACCATCCCCATCCGCATGTAAGGCGTTCAATCGAACGGCCAGCTTGTCTTCTACAAGGACCTTATTATAGTCGAACTCCCCTCGAATCAGGCCTTCCTCGTCGGTACGGAAGGTTACACTGCCGAAGTCATCCGCTACCGACGCTCGTTTGGTTGTCTGGTTCTGAATACCGCCCGCGGCGGCAATTCCGAAGAGCAGGGCATTAGGCCCGCGAGACTCGTCGAGCCGCTCCATCAAGTATGTGTCGAGGGGCAATTCCCATCTGAAATAGTCCCTAGCCCGAGTAGTGGGCAATCCACGTACTCTAGGTTGGAAACTGACGAAACCCCGCACGGCGAAATGGCCTCCGAAAAAAGATTCTTCATCGCCCTCTCCTGGTTCGACATTCGCTGAATAATTGAGAATATCCTCCAAATTCGTCGCGCCGATGTCCTCGAGGAACTCTTTGGTGTAGACCTGGATGGAGACGGGCGTATCGCGAAGACTGGAGTTGAGACGACTACCGGCCAATGTACTCTCCGCTAGGTAACCCTGATCCTTTGAAGCATCGATTTCGAAAGGACTTAATTCGTATATATCGTCCTCAATCGAGGCATCGTCTTGGGCGGATAGGTTCGGGGCGCTCGCTACTCCGAGCGCTAGCAGCCCTTTAAACAGGCCGCTCAATAGAAAAGGAATGCCTATTTTAGGAAACATTCCTGCTGTCAATTTGAAGAACTTTTTTTTCATCGGAGTTTTTTGTTAAGGTTTCGTCTATCCCGTGTTCACGGGATGCAGGCATATTTTTTACTAAATTATCGGGTAAAAGTGCGTGAGTTGATGTTTATCAGTACAAAGGGCCATAGGCTTGACAGGCTCGAAAGTCTGCGCCTTTCAAATCGGTGGTTCCAAAGGCTTTACGAATGTCCAGGTCCCAGTATGTTCTTTTGTTCTTAGTGACGCTTCGTGGAGTGAAAGTAGGTATCCTTGCCATATATCACTCTAAATAACGTGAATATCAAGCATAAATGATCGAGTTACCCAACCTGTGCCACGGCACCATCAAAAGCACGCTGATGGAGTATGCAGATTACACTGGTCAGTGGGCGGAGCTGGGAACCAAGTTGTCCAAGATGTTATTTTTGGACCTCCACTCGTTGGAGATGGACATGGTTGAGCAAATAAGGGAGAGACTTCGCAGTGGCGAGCTGGTACCCACCTTCCGGGATCTCCTGTATGTATCCATTGCCCTTGATAAAGCATGGCAGCAAGCAGATAGAGCCAGAGACAGGAGTGAGGAAGTGAAACCAGAACGCCGGGTGGTAACCCAGCAAAATTATGAGGACACGATGGCGGCAGCCAGAGAAAGAATGGCAGAACTGAAGAAGAAGGAGGGAGTTTAAGCGGTGGGGCTAAAATACTATGTGTCCGAACTTGGTATAGAACCTATTTTAGCCTTAATTTTTAAATATTCCTTTTCCAGTAATTCAATTGCTTCGTAATCGGGAGGTGCGAAACAGAATTTTTTCAACTCATTTATACCAATTATCGCTATTTCTTCGTGTTCAAGGTTCTTTGGTTTGCCTGCTATGATTGAGCAATGGACTGGGTAAAATTCAATTTCCAAAGAGTCATCTAAATAGAGGTAAGATTGGTATACGGTATGGGCCTCAACCTCGACATCAATTTCCTCTTTTAATTCACGAATGAGGGCCTCGGCGGGAGTTTCGCCATCTTCAAATTTACCCCCCGGGAATTCCCATAGGCCGCCGAAATGTTTATTCCGATGTCGTTTTGCGATCAGGACTTTTCCCTCTTCGTTGAGGATGGTCCCCATCGCAACTTTAATCATTGGTGTAAATATGCTCCTTGTGATAGGTTAGATTTTCGGAATCTAGTTGGTGGTCGGGTATCAAGGTTAGGGTGCCATCGATACCAATAAGATTGTGATTGAGATCGATTGTAAATCCACCCCGATCAAACAATACGTGGTGATTAGGGCAGAGGCAAATTATGTTTCCTTCAACATCACTCGACAAATACATCGTTAAATTATTTCAATGCCTTACCGGTCCTCAACTTTGAACTCTCCTGTCTCTGACCAGTCACTCCAGTTGAGGTTTTGATCTCGATACCTCACTCGCCAGAAGTAGTTTTTATTGGATTTGATATAGAGTATTAACTCATCTGTCAGGTTGTCATTGGCCTGTCGGTCAATATCCGCATACCAATCCTGGTGCTGTCGCCATCGATCAATGACAGGCTTAGCAAAATCTTCCGTCGTGCTAACCTGCCAGTGCGCGGCACCATGGACTGCACCAGCATGTTTTGAATCAAAATCACTTGCCTTGAGAAGTATCTCCCGGTTCGAAATAATCACTCCATTTTTTGGAGATTCAATTACTGGAGTTGCAGGCTTCTTTTCATATCGCCAAACGGTCAAACTATCTCTCATTTCATTGTCCCTGGGAAGGTTTTCGTTCCCTCGACTCAGTCGACGTACGGTCATGGACGGATCACCATTATTTTGATCAATATCCACTACTACAAAACCATATTCATCCTGAGTGACTGAAAACTCTTCATAGTTTCGTTGCGCATACTCGCCCCAATAGTCGATATCACCACCGGCAGTCGCCACATTGATCCAAAGATGTTTGTGATCACGTGATTGCCCTCTTGAGTATGCATGGGTATGTCCAAAGAAATGAACACTGGGTTTTCCTGTAGCTGTCGAAAATGCTTCCAGTTTCTTCACAATCTTTCCGGTGTAGTCCAGTTCTCCATCCAGCCACATTTCGGATTTGAAAGGGTGGTGAAGCTGTGCAAACACAAAATCGATGTTTTCATCAGATGCGGACATTTCAAGAACTTGGTCTAACCAGGTTAGTTGATGATTATTTCTATAACCCGGATTGGAATCCATACCGATGATCCTGACATTTCCATAATCCTTGTACCACCAATGCTCATTGTATGCGGGAGTGCCATTCTCAGGTAGTGTGAAATACTGAAAATAATAAACGCTATTGTTTTCGTGATTACCAGGAACAGGATACACTGGAACCTGTGAAAAAAGAGGAGCAGCGGGATCAAAAAAATCACGCTTCCACTGGTGATAAACGGCACCATTCTCCACGAGATCCCCCGGGATCATCATAAGTGCCAGGTTATCGGGAACAGTCCCATCATAGTTTTCCTGCAGGTAGCTGATCAGACCCTCGTTAATCAATTCTTCAAACTTGTCCGGATACTTGTGATCTTCCTGCATGTCGCTCATGGCAGCAATACGAAAACTTTCCTTGTCCTCCGCAAACGGCGGTGTTTTAAACTGGTAAATGTCTGAAACCAAATCGCCGGTTTTCACTCTGTAGTAGTACATCGTGAGTCGATCCAGGCCTGCAAGTTTGACTTCATGCAAACGAGAATCATCATAGTTGATACCATAGGCCTTACCTTTTGTCTTTTTTCCCAGTTTTGGACTTTTACCATATTCCACAATGCTTTCTGCTCCATTGCTAGTTTCCCATTTGATCACAATTGAATTGGGGGATGCGTCCTGCAGAAAAGGCTTTACCAGGAATTCAGACTTCTGGGCACATACTAGATGACCATATAGAAATGTGAGTGTGAAAAAGAAATTGAGAGCTGTAGCTTTCATAACCGCATTATTAGCAAAGCTCGCCCATTAAAGGAACAATTTTTTCGGGGGTGGTTGATGTATATATATGCAACGGCTGCGGCCGTGACTAACCCCCCGCCCCCCTGCTTGGAAATTAGCAAGTTGTGGGAGCTGGTGAAACAACAGCTCGCAGGAAAATTGGGTTTTTATCGGAGATTTACCCCATAAAAGCAAAAACGACTCTTGGTATGAGTCGTCTTAAATTCCGTAAGTCGTGGATCCATTGGCTTCCCTATCGTTCTAATCTTCTTTGCGGGTAGAAAAGATACCCATTCGAAGCGCTTTGGCCACAGCGGCCGGCGCGTTTCGGACGTTAAACTTTTCGTAGATGTGGGTACATCTTTTACTTCGGCCTTTGATTTTTACCAACGAGGTTGTAGTTCACGGTCTATCTGTTACCGGATGTCTCCGAAAAAGCCAAAGGGATCAAACGCGAATGGCGCTCCTGTCGCTCGCTACGAATTTTTTGAGACATGCGGGTATATAGGTTCACCATTTTAGCGCCTCCACTTCTGTAAAATAGGCGCCACCAGCTTTTCCTGACTCGTCATAGAGGAAGGTCAGTAGCTCAGAGGGCCCGGCAGGAAGCTCCACCTCGAAAACCACGGCTTTGCTGCCCGGTTGGACAAGGCATTCTTTTTCCTGCCCGGCAATCCGGATTTCGGCTCGATCAGCTTTCACAGTCTTTTCGGCCTCGATAGGGAATTGACGTAGTGTAATCCGGTAGGATCCCGACTGTTTTACATGGACCATCCATGGGCCGGTCACACGGGGGAGTTTGCTGATGCTGCCAAAATTCCAGGGAGGATTTCCTGTCGGCATATACCAATCCTGGGAACATAGGACCGTGGGGTTATGCGCTGTATTTCCCAAATCGATTCGCACGGGTTTAAGGCGAGGAGAAATTGATTCCCACCAGGGCAAATAGTGAGCGCGAAGTTCCTCGACCACCTCGGGATGTTTATCGGCAACGTTCATCCTTTGCGCTGGGTCCGCCTGAATATCGTAAAGTTCGCTACCCCCAATTAATCGCCAGCGTTCGC
Source organism: Opitutales bacterium (assembly GCA_965250065.1). GTDB lineage: Bacteria > Verrucomicrobiota > Verrucomicrobiia > Opitutales > UBA2995 > JAABVD01. The sequence goes on along the minus strand of OZ252288.1, from coordinate 1,189,732 downwards.
TCATCACACAGGAATCCATCCAGGCCGTCGGACTTCGGTTGAAATAAGCGCCGCCAAAGAACTGCACGATCAGGTGGTCACGATCCCAGTTGGCATAGTTTCCTTCCAGTAATGGAACCAGCGACCTTCCGTCTAATCGTTGCGAATGAGGGATTGATACACCACATAGCTCAGCAAGAGTTGGCAGCACATCCAGATGCGCCGCGAGAGTGTCAATATCGCGACCGCCTGTTAGTCCTCCTTGAGGCCAATAGATAAAGAATGGGACGCGATGCCCTCCTTCATAGATGGATGATTTCTTTCCGCGCATGCCGGCATTGAATCCCTTGATTGCTTCGCTGTTGAGTCGGTCTTTCCCAAACGTCGCCCCGTTTGCTGTACCGTTATCGGTCATGAAAATCAGAATTGTATTCTCAGCGAGTCCGAACGTTTCCAGTCGTTCGCGAAGCAATCCTAGGTTGTGATCAATATTGGCAATCATACCGTAGAAGTTGGCGCCATTACTCCAGTCAGCCTTGTCCTGGTAGGGCTCACTCCATTCCGGAGCTACGCGGTAAGGTCCATGCGGGGCATTGGTGGCGAGATAGAGAAAGAAAGGAGATTCCTTGTTTTCCTCAATAAAACGCATGCCTTGAGCAAACCATACATCCGTACAATAGCCTTCGAACTTCTCAAAGATTCCATTTCGCTCGTAGGTATCGTCAAAATAATCGTTTCCCCAATAATCGGAGGCTTGCCCTACTCCACCGCAACGATGCCAGACCACATCCTGAAACCCACGGTCTTGAGGCCTGTGCGGTGCATTATCACCCAGGTGCCACTTTCCAACCATGCCCGTGATATAGCCGCTTGCCGAAAACACATCCGCCAGCGTTATCTCATCGGTGTGTAACATGGTTCGCCCCGAACTGGTTCTGTAGGCGCCGGTCCGCCCGGGGTCTCGACCCGTCATCAAAGCCGCCCGGGTAGGCGTGCAAAAGGGACTGACATGAAAATCAGTAAAGCGAACAGACTGCGCATAAAGTCGATCGAGATTCGGAGTCTTCAGAATGGGATTTCCACGGCAACTTAGATCCCCGTAGCCCTGATCGTCGGTCATAATCAGGATGACGTTCGGAGGATTCGTTTCAACTCCGTCTTGTATGGACTCAGCGTAGGAAAATACGGTGACTGATAGAAGCAGCCAAATTAATTTAGCATATTTCACGATGATCTAATCAAGTGTGTGGATTCATCGTGGCCATCCAAGTTCACTTATCTGGTATGCTCGAGTGCTTTATCCGCATCATTGAGAATGGCATTCGGATGGTGTTGTTCTGCATCGGTCACGATTTCAAAAGACCAGGCAAACTGTCTGGAGCCAAGGTCTTCAGGCGGTGTGATTTTCAGGCCGTCCGGTGTCATGATCCATTTTACTTTCGCATCGGAACCTAAAAGCCGAACTGATTGGACTTGATGCTTCGACCAACCGGCGGTCGCTGCAATCGTGAATGGATCCGTCGGTTGGGATCGTTTGATCGCGTAAAGCGCTTTCCCTTTGGTGGTAAAGGAAAGATGCTCGTCCTCCTGCGAGTTCTCTTTCCAATACCGGGTGCCGTAGATGGCTTCGCTATTGATCCTCAACCAATTCCCCATCGCCCGGAGTCGTTCGACCTGCCATTCGGGAATGGTACCGTCTGCTCTAGGGCCGATATTAATCAAAAAATTTCCATTCCGGCTGATAACTTCAACCATTTCGTGAATGACCTCCTCAGACGTCTTCTTATGGTGAGGATAGTTCGGATCTTCCTCGGCAGCCAAATAACCAAAGGAGGTACCAAAGGTCGTACAGCTTTGCCACTTCGGGCCAATCACTTCAAGCTTCAGGTTATCCTTCTCCAGACAGCCCACACCTGCAGGCCAGTTGCGGTTACCACCCTTGTTATTTACATAGACCTCCTGCCCGCGGGCCGCAGCGTCGTTCATAAAGTCCGTAATCATTAACCGAAATTGGTCATAGAAGTATTGAATTTCAGGCTTGAAGCCCGTCTCGGGATTGTTGCCATCCCGGGTTAGGATGGGCACATCATCCATCCATAGAAAGTCAGGCTGGTATTTCTCCTGAATCTCCTTCCAACGAGCCACATAGTCATCGACGAATGCCTTGTTATAGACAAATGGACCGTAGAGCGAAGCGGCCTTCGGCATACGCTTCATTTCCTCCACAATATCGGGCCTAGGCTCGGTGTTGACTTTGAATTTCTCCAAGGCGAAGAAACCCGTATGTCGTTCACGGTGGTAGGAGGGGGCGTATTTGAGCCCACGCTTTCGTAGCGCCTTCCCCAGGTCGCCGACCAAATCGCGTTTGGGCCCCATGTCCACAGCGTTCCAGGGAGTCAGGTCCGAGTCCCAATTGGCCCAGCCGTCATGGTGCTCGGCGGTCATCACGACATACTTGGCGCCGACCTCGGCAAAAAGCTCAGCCCATTCCTCCGGATCCCAATTCTCGGCTTTGAATTCAGGAATGATATCCTTGTATCCAATATCCGGAGGCGTAGCGCCCCACCTCTCCTTCAGGTAAGGATAGTAGTGGTCCGGTTCCTCGTAAATCATCTTGGGCACATGCTCCGCATAACCCCGATCCCCTCTCCGATACCCAATCACACTGTATGGCCCCCAATGGATAAAGATACCGATCTTACCGTCCTCGAACCAGGCCGGAACGGGCATCTTCTGTAGCGACCCCCAACTTCCGTCGTAGGGAACCCAGGATTCTCTCTCTTCAGAGCCACATGCGCTAAGGACAAACATGGCGGAAGCGCAAACGAGCACGCTATTAATTATACGTTTAAGTGGCATCTCTTTTAGGACAAAGAATCGAATCATCTGCCTATGTGTATTCAAATTTTGCATCCGAAAAAAAACAATTCGCCCCGAGGTCTCTTAAACTACTTCAATGGAAACCTCAGGACGAGATTGAACAGAACTACGAACTAACTACTAGAACTCAAATGTGGCTGATGCCCGCCAACTGCGAGGCGCCAGATAGTAGCGGCGATCGGGAGGATTGCTGCTATCGTTGCGAAGATACCTGGCAATAATCGGTTTCGTATCGTTAAAGAGGTTCGAAACGTTGATCTGAAAGGAGGCCCTTACATTGGAGCCAAACAAATTCACATTCGTCCGGTAACGAACCATGGCATCGGCAAAGAAGGTGGATTCGCCCCAGATTCTGATCCGATTGCCATCCGCATCGTTTTCCCAGTGCAAGGCGTTCTTGCCCTGGTAGCGTGTCCCGCCACCAACGGACCAACCTCTTAGCATACCTTCGTTGAAGGCATAGTTGGTGAAGAAATTGAACTTGTTTCTCCTAAGACCGAAGGGAGGGCCGGCAACCATGGTATTGTTCCTCCAATTGGTGACGGTTTCGAATGTATTGGCGACGATTTGTCCGATCTCGGACTCAAACTCCTCAAGATCGTTGGTAGCGATAATACCTTCATCAATCCACTCCTGGGTAATAGTCGAAGTATCCCAAGTTTCGATGACGTTCGTAATATACTCCATGGTCTGGTCGAGCCAGATGTTCTCGATTATGCCGACATTGGTTTGCTCCTTGTCGGTATAGGAGTAATTAAACATAGCTCGCCAATTGCTGGTGAGATTGGCCGTCACTTGAAACTCGTAACCATCGCTGGCCTTGGAGAGCGTATATCGGTTGACGCGGTTTTCAAAAAGTGGCGGAAAATCTGCGTTAGCCGAGGGGAAACCTATGTCCTGCCACCATTCGAGGAGATCTCTTTGCAACCGGTTGTGCATATTGACCGCGGCACCGCTACCGTTGAGGGCGTTATTTTGCGTGGATTCGTAGCGCGTCAGCCGCACATTGATGCGATTGTCGTACAAACTTGCCATAACTCCGAAATCCTTGCCTTCGCCACTCCCAGGAAATCCGATTTGGCCCGGTCTTTCGAGCGATCCGATGATCACATCCTCGGGGCTGGGAATATCGGAGTTGGTCGCCTCATTATAAAAGAGGGAGAACTGATCATTGATGTGGAAAACCGCTCCCGCCGTGAAATTATCTACCTTCCAGGGCGTAGTGAGAAAATTGTCCGTGCGCACGTATTCGGTGTTGTTGGCGTTTGGTTCGTAGAGCCATTTTTTATTGTCTCCTTCGTCTTCCCGATACCCGGCCGTAATTACTAACCTGTCATCAAAAAAGAAGCTTTGGGTGGAAATCAACCAGGAATCAATTTCTTGATCGGCATCCCAAGCATCCTGGAAAGTCTGTTTCCAATCCGCATAGATCATTCGGCTGGGATCGAGCGGATCGGCCACGGGTGTTTCTACACTGGCAAGCTCAAGCCCTGACCAGGTGCTCCTATCGTTAAGGTCAATGTAATGCATGCTTCTAGCATGATTAGCCCCGCCAGGGTTCGCCGAATACGCGTTTAGTCCTGTCGCAGCATCGAGCCAAGACAGTCGAAGAACCGGTTGGCTGGAATTATATTTCACACGTTCCAGGCCAGCGGCTAACCGGTGCCGGCCCAGGTTCGACAGCCCTCCATCGCTGCGTTCGGCAAAGTCGAATTCATAGGTGGAGGTCACGCGCATGGTTTCCTGATCCCGGCCCGTATTCCACCGAGTTTGGGAACCTCTAAACGTGAAAGTACCAGCTACATTAGGATTGGCGACTGCAGTTGCCGACGTTCCATCCGGCCCCATGAAATATTCATTGGCATCGCCCCTTAATTGAGCGCCGGTTCCATTAGGCATGGTGTCCCAGTAGTAATCCCATTTGTTGTAGTCCAGTTGCACATAAAAGTCCTCAGCCAACTCACGTTGCAGTGAGGCAGTAAAATCAGTCGCGTCCAGGTCCCTCTTATTACCCGGGCCATTGAAAGCCACGTTATATGGATAATAGGAATCGGTGCGAGAAATGTTGTTGGCTACTGTAAATTGCCCATTTCCATTGGTATCCAGGAACTGCTGCGTTAGCATCGCCCGGGCGAGATTAATTGCTTTGCCATCGAACGACGGATCCCCTCCCTCAACTATTGCGACCTGCGCAGCAGCACCCAAGTTGGTGACGCCTGCACTCCGAAGGTAGATGTTTCGATTCGCACCGCTCAGGGCACCGTTAGCACCCGCTTGTGCGATACGATTGTCTGAAAACAGATCGAAGGTGGGCGAGCCCGAAGACAACCAGTGAGTCAGGAAGTCCGTTTCCACATAAGTCGTACCAGGAATATCGACCTGTTGGAAGTCCTCGTACCCAAGTCGGATAACGGTTTTCTCATCCGGCCGCCAAGTCAGACCGCCATGAATGGCATTCTTCCTGTTGTAGGTATTGGACCTCCAACCGTCGCCATCCGCGTGGAGGGCATTCAAACGAAAGGCCAGCTTGTCCTCAACAAGCACCTGGTTGAAATCGAATTCCCCCCGCACCAGGCCATACCTGTCGGTGCGGAAAGTCACTTTGCCGAAATTATCCGCCACCGATGCACGCTTTGTTGACTGATTCGTAATACCACCAGCGGCAGCGATTCCAAAGAGCAAGGCATTCGGCCCGCGAGACTCGTCAAGACGCTCAGTCAAGTAGTTGTCGATAGGCAATTGCCAGGTAAAATAATCCCTGGCTCGGGTGCTGGGTAAACCACGGACTCTGGCCTGAAAGCTGACGAAGCCCCGCTGCGCGAAATGGCCCCCAAAGAATGCTTCTTCATCGCCCTGTCCCGCTTCGACATTGGCTGAGTAATTGAGTATATCCTCCAGGTTGACCGCGCCGAGGTCCTCGATAAACTCCATGGTATACACCTGAATGGAGGCGGGTGTATCCCGCAGACTGGAATTGAGCCGGCTGCCAGCCAAAGAATTTTCTGCATAATAACCGGTATCCTTAGAGGCATCGATCTCGAAAGGACTGAGGTCATAGACGTCATCTTCTTCATCGTCCTCGGTCGTCTGGGCGGCTAGCGGCGAAATGCCCAAAACCAGTCCTATCAATAGAAAAGGGATGCCAGTCTTAAGGAACATGCCTGCTCTTAGTTTGAAGTATTTAGTTTTCATGAGATTTTGGTTTGTTTGGTTCAGTTTTAAGATTGTGAGTTGTAGAGGGTGAAAAAGCCGTCCGTGCCCAAAGAGATGTTCGTTCTCTGAGAGGCAGAAAGTTTGCCCGATTTTGTGGGTAATTATCCGATGAGATCAGGATGAGCTGTTGAGAATGGCTCTAAATGAGCACCTCTTAGTATAACGGCTTTCGGAAAACCGGATATCATCTAAATGAATGATATTTTTTGATTTTTCTTGGGAATATACCTCAGCATGTCCTTACCCAGCGCTAAAACTACTCGGCTTTCGCGCCTGAATCTGAATGTAGCAATGGTTGTGACACCATTGATTCTTATTTACACTCGCGAGCTATCCCATCCATGGCCATGGCTACACTTTGAATCGAATATCAGAAAGTCTTATGAGATGCCAGTCTCAGATGTCCAAGAACTGAGGAGGCTGAGTTGCCAGCAACTGGCCCTACAATGTCGGTCTACTTCCCCCAAATCGCCTTGCGAATTTGGCGCATCAATTCCAGGGTTTCGGCGTTTACAAAAGGCTGATTGCGGGTCACATCCTGGGTGATCAGGATATTGGCAGTAATGGGAACGTCGGCTTTATCCATCTTCCGAAAATAATCGATATAATCCTGAAATGGACGGTTTGGACCGCCCTTGCTATTGGATCTTGCGCGAATAGTCCCATTGTAAGGCTCACGCGGAATCCACGAACCATCGATGACAAAGCTGAAATGCTGCTGCAGTCCATCATAGCGTCCTTCTTCTGAATACAGTGAAGGATTCAGAGGATCGATCAAAGCGCCTCCGGAATCGGTGGTTTGGAGGTCGTTAAAGGGTGAAAACTCCGCCCACCAATGGCTGCTGATAGCTACAATTGCGTCAGGGTTTCCAGCCTTTAGAGCCCGAAAATACGGCTTCCAAGGCATATTTAATTCATAGGCTGGGACGGAAGAATCTATATAACCCCAACCGGCGATCTTATCTCCATAGCGTTCGCTTATCTCCCTGCTGAAGTCTATGAGGTATTGAAACCATTTCTGAGGGTTTTCGTCAGTCATACCAACCGCTTCTGCAAATTCAGTATCGCCTCCGGAGAAATTGTAGTAGAGCAAAAGCTTGATATTTCTCAGGTTAAGGGCTCCCGCCAGGGCAGAGATCAAATCCCGTTTAGTGGTTCTTCCCGGAAGTAATTCCTCCAGTGTTGTAATAGGTGCAGGAAACATTTGCCTGCCGTGACAGGTGGTAAAGGTGACCCAGGAAGCTCCGGTTTCTTCAACCATCTCGGCAAAGGCCCCTACATCGAATATATTCACTCCCCATTCAAACGTTTCATGAGCCTGTTGGTCTCCATACAACGGATACGCGAGGAGAGACCAATGAATAAAAAGGCCGTATTTTCCATCCACCATCCATTGAGTATCCGATTTCAAGCTTGCCGCATTGTCCTTCATGTTTTGCAGGACTGCCGGTCGAACCAGCTCGATCGATTTGATGCCCAAAGAAATGGTGGATTTTGAAAGTGTTCCCTTCTCAAGCTCTTGCCTGGCAGCCTGAATTTGCTGATCAGATAATTTCGAAAAGTGTAAGCTGATCGTGTTTTCTCCCTTTTTCAGTGGTAACAGACCGCTCAGCCATTGCCGGTTGCCTGCTACTTTATTGGGTTCATTGTAGTGGGTGACCCGCAACAGCTCCGCACTCAACACGGTGTTGTTGGACCCTACCTCGACAACACATCGGGAATCCCACTTTTCGGGGCCAAACCGACTTTCGTTCTGCACCGTTTGGGCCTCATTGCTATTATACATCTTACCAGTATATTGGATTGCTACCCGGTAGTCCGCTGCCTCAGGAGCATTCACAGTCCAGGTGATTTTATCCTCACTGCTGGTAAAACCATAAACAATCCGGTTATCGCCGTCCCTCAAGGCAGGATCTTCAATCGGATTGTGGGTAATGCCTCCTTCAAGCCTGCCTCGATAACTCATCAGAACCGTATATTGCTCTTGCAGTAGCTCAATAGTTTCAGGCGCTCTACTCGGATGAACAATACGATTCCTGGCATAACCGACTCCAAAGCTCCAAATCAGGGTAATGCTCAGGAGAGTGAGCTTCAGTTTTCTATGTGACCGATAAAGTCTATGCATCCATATTTCCTCCAACCAGATTTCCAACTAAGCTCCTTTCATTCTGGCAGGTATCAGACATCCGGGAAATCATCTAAATGAATGATATACTTTGATCTATCAAGGGATTATGATGGGGTTTGCTTCAATTATGTCAGTAACCCAGACCCAACAGTCATTGCACACAGGCGGGCCAGGCCGGTCAGGAACGTCAGTGAATCGCAGGTTTAATTCATTGGTTCGGCTTATTAAACCCAGGTTTCTTTTAATTCTTCTAACTGGAACCTTCCCAATCCTTGGCAGAGCAATGGTAACGGAAGCGCCCTACCAACAACTCTCCGTATCACAACTTGAGCAACGCCTGACCAATACTGATTCCGAATTGGAGAAACTTCCAAGTTACAGCCTGCGCGGAGGAGTGGGAACCAAAGGCTATCGATCAACAGGGCATCCGGATCCTGACCACACTGAATGGGTTCAGATTGAGCTGGGCGAGACAAGTTCCATAGACCAGATCGTCTTGGTTCCGACCATTCTACGGGATACAAAAAGAGGATTCGTGGACGAAGGATTCCCTAAGGAATTTCAGATTATCGCTGGATTATCCGGAGATGAAAAGGGCACCATCGTAGCCAGCTATGGAGCAGGGGATCACTTACAACCGCGCATAGCCCCGGTAGTTTCTTCCTTTCCCTCAATTTCTGCTGATTGGGTGCGAATAGAAGCAACAAAGCTCTCACCGAGAGGCTTCGAGGGAAGATTTTTTCTCCAGTTGGCTGAAATTCTCGTTTTCAGCGGCGCTGAAAATGTAGCGCTTCGAAAACCAATCAAAGCATCATCGCAAAATACTAGTGACCACACAATCTTCAGGAATTCCTGGAAAACCGAGTTTGCAGTTGATGGTTTTGTTCCTTATCTGATGGACGCTGAAGAGGGTGAACAAAGCCTTGCCTTTGTTGGTTTTCCAATCAGCAATCCAACCTTCACCGTCGATCTGGGAGCTTCACTCCTAGTAAATCGAATCCACCTACATACGGTTGAACAAAGCGCCACCGTACCATCGACCACTGTAGGAGATTATGGCCTGCCAAAGCGACTCACCGTTCACGGAGCCAAAAAGGCAGATTTTTCCGATGCATCAATACTGATCGACTACACTCGAATGCCAATCAGGGATACGGGTCCCATATTGCAACTTCCTTTTCCAGAGACATCTTGCCGATACATCCGTTTAACAGCAGAACCGGGAGTTATTACCCTAGAAAACGACCAAAAAACAGCGGACATTGGATTCGCAGAAATAGAACTGTTTTCTCAAGGCCGAAACGTCCTTGTGGGCAAATCTGTACAAACAAATATTGTACCCGAAAATTCTGTACGGTCAGTAGCTGCGTTGACAGACGGACTCAACTTCTACGGACAAATTCTACCCATTCGGGAATGGCTAAACCGATTGGCCCGCCGTCATGACCTTGAAACAGAACGTCCCTTGCTCGTTGCGGAGCTAAACCACCGCTATGCCCGGCAAAAAGCAAACTTAAATCTCATGTACTGGGTATCTGCGCTGTTAGTGGCAGGTTTAGTGTTCACAATTCTCATCGAACACATCCTTCGACTGCGACAGGTCGCTAGAATCAAGAAGCGCTTCGCAGCCGATTTACACGACGAATTGGGGGCAAACCTGCACGCCATCGGCTTGCTCGGCGATGTAGCGCAGTCTTCCATCGATAATCCAGATCGTTTGAAAACCGCCTTGAAACGCAGCCGAAAAATTACGGAGCAATCTTCAGAAGCGGTGCGCCACTGCATGAACATGCAGGATGTAAACGGACTCTACGGGAACCTGCCAGAAGATATCCGCCGAGCCGCTCGTCGCATGTTAACCAATATCGAACACACCGAACTTATTGAGAACGAGGTTCTTCTCAATGGCTTTGAAACACGCGCCAGAGCAGATCTTTATCTTTTCTACAAAGAATGCCTGGTCAACATTTGTCGCCATTCTGGCGCTACCCAGGTAACTACAGAAATGAAGGCCTCTGATAAAGAATTTCACCTGAAGGTTGAAGATAATGGATGCGGACTACCCGAATCAATGAATGGCAGTGTTCCACCTTCCCTCAAGCGCCGGGCACGACTACTCCGAACCCAGGTTAAAGCGGGGCCTTCCGCTACAGGTGGAACCGCAATTGAGGTAACCCTCCGTCGACGCAGATTTCGATTCAAAAGATAGGGTAACATGAACGGAAAAATCAGTGTAATGATGGTGGAGGACCATCCGGAATATCGGGAGGGTGTCATGCTCGCACTTGAAACCGAAGCCGATATACAACTAATTAGCATATTTGGGACAGCTGAAGCCGCCCTCCGCAAATTGCAGTATCACAAAGAATGTCCAAAACCCGATGTGATCCTACTAGATTTGAATCTACCGGGTATGGACGGTTTGGAGGCGCTCCCCTGGTTCAGGGATTATATTCCAAACACAAAAATCATCGTACTTACCCAATCCGATCGTGAGGATGATGTACTGAGTGCCATTTCCGCCGGAGCGTCTGGTTATCTTCTAAAATCCGCCACCCTCGACCAAATCACCGAAGGCATACGGACCGTAATGGATGGCGGGGCCTCGCTCGATGCAAGCATGGCCACCTATCTCCTAAAAACTTATGAGAAAATTCCACCCAAAGCCAAAATGGAAAATACTCTCACCAAGCGCGAACTGGAAATCATCACCTTGCTAAGCGAAGGATTGTCCATGGCAGGCTGGCCATGGCTACATTCATAAAAACAAGCCGGGAACCCATGATCGGATTCCCGGCTTGGTTGAATTTAACAAACTACAAACTAACTAACTACTAAATTCTAGTAACTCAGTGAACCGCGGAGTTCGAACCTGCGTTCGGCAGGAATACGGATCACCGGTATCGTTCCATCGGGATTCGCGACCACGGGGATGAGGTCATCCTCGTTTAACAGGTTGCGGACATTCAGCTGGATCCTCAACAGGGTATCCCGGCCAAAGTAGGGGCCGACCATTTTCTCCCAGCCCACCCAGGCATCGACCTTGAGTTCTGTCGGACCAAAAATCGGATTGGCCAAGTCGGGAATGAATCCGAGTTCGGGATCGTTGATGACGGGACGTCCGATGCCGACGCTATCCTGCCAGCGCACGGCGCCGCCAACGTTAAATCCCCTCAACCCTGAATCATTGTCAAACGCGTAATTGGTCACCAGGTTCCAGCGCCATTCGCGGATTTCGTTGGTTTTTATCCCCCCGTCCTCAGCGATTACAATCTTGGACTGGATGAGCCCGAAGCGTTCCGTGAAACTCTTGATCGTCTCAATTTGCCCATTAGCGGAAGGGAAATGACCAAAATCATCTAACACAGGATCCACGGTTTCACGTATGAATCTATTCAATAAAGGAGCGGTGTTCGTGGCGGATACCTGCTGTTGTGAAATGTTAAACATGAGCCTCCAATTATCGGTTATATTCGCTACTGCTTCGATCTCAAGCCCTTCCGACAACAAGTCCGTTGGAAAGACCAATCCGGACGGAGTAACTCTGGTTAGACCCTCGCCATCAGGGTTGACTGTAACATTGAGCGTATCCTTAACATACTGAGCGTTTCGAAGAGGATCATAAGTTTTAAGGTTCTCGATATCAGCCTGATCCAAAGTATTATCTGAAATGGTCATCGCACGGGTTACAGGCGGATAATTACTCAAATAAGGGCCAAGGAATTGATTAAACTGGCCGGTCAAGCCAGAGTCCTCACCGAGTTGCAGGGTCTTATAATCATTGACGCGGATACTGAACCTATTGTTTAAGAACGCGACGGTAAAACCCCTTTCCTCGGTTTTTCCACTCACTGGACCCAGGTTTTGGCCAAGCAGGTTGCTCCGCTCAATGCCGATCTGTGAATTATCCGATTCGGAGTAGTGGAAACTGAGTCCAATACCTCCGAAATTGTTCAGCCATTCGTCTGGAACATGGGCGACGACACCCCAGTTGGTGGAATTTGAACTGGACTTGAAAGTGGGCAAATCGGGCAGGAAGAAGGCGCTTCGATTTATATCCCTGCTATTGTCACTCAACCTGGGAGGCGCCGGGGTTGACCACACTTTCACGTCGTCTTCCCGGTAACCGTAAGTAGCAACGATATGATCTTCGAAAAAGCCGCTATGCAGAAGGAGGGCTTTGCTCTCGATGTTATTCTTCGACAAGGTGCCTCCGATGGGAACATTCGGCACGGTCCCGAAGGTGCCCGTTTCCCACAGCTTCGTTTCTCGATTGAAAAAGCTCATCGTGTACTCCTGCTGAAACTGGAGATTAGATCTCAAGTTGGAGGCGTTGGCGCCCGCTGAACTAGACTGACCAGAGATGTCGCCGCTGACATAAACAAGGCTGCCGACCGCCGTTCTGTTATTAGGATTAACGGGGGTGCCATTGAGCCGGAAATCGTCATCCCAGTCGTAGTTACTATATGACAGGTTTCTTCTATTCGATTTCGCGTCTTCAATAAGGGCGGTGAACGCGTGATCCCCCAGAAGCTCTCCCCAAAAGCCATCCACCTTCTCGGTTAGGTCGAATTTGAAGAAACCGGTTAAACGGTGGTTTTCCAGATCCTGTTGGAGAGTACGTGTTCTTCCACCGTTGCCAGCGGAAATAAAAAGACGCCCGAAGTTTGGATTCACATCTCCGTTGGGATAGGTGATATTTGGATCGATGGCAACGGACTGGAAACGAGTGCCATCTGCCAGGACTTGCCTGAAGTTGCTCCGGTACTCTTCCTTATTAAAGTGATAGGCTAACCCGGCATTGCCCTCCAAAAAGGTTTGTTCCAAGGAGCCGCTTATAACATCGAATCTCTCCTCCTCGCTTTTGTTAGGGCCGTCTATGAGCAGATTGCGGAAATCGAAGAGGCTGGTGTCCTGTACCACTTCATTGACATAGAAATTTCTGGTCTCGGATTTCAAATTACCGTTCTGATCTTTGGGCGCGCCTAACATATTCTGATATAACTGGTTTACTCCTCGAATGGTCATAAAAGACTGGAACGATATTCCATTCGAGGCATCGGCGCCCCACCGGGGATTCACCCTTGAAACAAATGCATCCGTCCCATTAGGCAACGCTCCACCAGCGACCCCAAATTCCGGACCAGCATAGACGACAGCAGGTTCGAAAGTAAATCCCATCGGACCCCAATACAGGTTATCCGCCACATCCCCAGGAGTTTGCCCTGTTTTATCTCCCCCGTCCCTAATAAGATGCCGGAACCAATTATGGGGGTCATGAACCGGTTTTGCTCTACCATTTGGAGCCACATCGAACCACCGGCTTACCTGATCCTGCGGAGGAATTGAGCGGGGGCGATTGGCATTGATCGTGCCGGACTCAAAAGTCAAACGAGCGATCGTATTCTCGAATGGGCGCCATTCACCGGCGGCTGTGATACGCTTGTCGTGCTCAAAGGCTGGTTTCTGCTGGTAAAATTGTTCCTCATTAAGCACGGCCACCCGAAGGGACAGTTTATCCTCGATGAGGACTTTCTCAACATCGATCGTCGCGCGGTTTGAACCGTAACTGCCCACCTGAAACGAAACTTCTCCGTTTTCTTCGAAGATCGGAGCAATCGTTTGGTTGTTGATGATACCCGCCGGGCTACCCAGGCCAAACAGAATAGCATTCGCCCCGCGATTGATGACCACTCGACTGGTGTTGTAAGCATCCATGGCAATGATGGTAGGAAAATAATTGCGTGTCAGGTCAGCCGCCGCCAAGCCCCGCACGCGGGTATTTGTAGTTGGCCTGGTAAATTGCGAATCAAGCACACCCCCTACGGATCTGGATTCATTCGGGTTGGCGAAGTTACCGCCGATACCGAGGACTTCGGTGTTGGCCGTGTAGACCAGCAGTTCCTGCAGATCCGTGGAATTGGTATCCTCCATAAACTCCTGGGTGATGACGCTGATCGTAGTCGCCAAGTCTCTCAACGGAGCATTCAAGCGGGTTCCCGCCAGGGAAGACCGGGCCAGGTAGCCAACGCTTTCCTCTTCATCGACGGAGAAAGGACTCAAGGTAAAGATGTCTTCCTCATCTTCATCTACCTGGGCGGTTAACGGGGAAAGTGCGCCAGCTATACCGAGAATTATTACAGCAAAGAGTACATACAGTAATTTATTTTTAGAGGTCATAGTTTCGTATTTTTCCGGTTAGATTAGAATTGCCTAGGGCAACGCCTTAACTGACCTATCATCAAAATGAAGGGTGATCGGATTATTAGAGTGAAGTTCTAGGTTGTTTGAATTTTTTAATTATCGTAATGAATTTAGTCTACGGAGGGTCGGTAAACAGAGTCAAGAAGGATAAATCCATTTTAGGATATTTTACTTCGGTCGTTAGTTTCAATTCCTCGACAGCTTTCCGGGAGTAACTACAAATAATAACATGGTGCTACAGGCGGACACAGTTTCAAAAAATTTCAGCCAAAATGTTTAAGTAACAATGGTGTATTCGATATCGGAAAGTGTAAGCTGCTCCAGCTGCGAATTCCCTGGATAGGGGTAGGGACGACGCATTGGTTTGCGTCGCCCCTCCCTCCGAACCGGGCATGCGGCTCTCCCGCACACGGCTCTCCAGTCAGCAAGTTGCTCCTTTCCGGAGACTCATCTGTTCCTCTCGGGCCCGTTCCAGACTGAACAACCCGAGATTTGCGAAGTAGCGGTTTGGCCATTTGAAGTGGTCTAGTCCACGTCCTCGGCCTCTGCCTTTATGTCGTTTGCGTAGTATCGAGCGTAGCCTCATTCTCACCCAGCTATCCATTTCCTCATGCTCGCTGACCTGTGCCTGCTTGAAGTAGGCGTACCATCCCCGGAGCTTAGGGTTTATGATTGCTATGATGGCCTCAAGGCTCCTCCCGTTGGCTCGCTTCGTCGGTTTCCTCAAGCTTTCGCGCAGCTTCTTCTTGCTTTTCGGTCTTACTAACCGAATCACCTTTCCTTTGGCTGTCCGCTGGAAGCGGTAGCCGAGGAAATCGAAGTGCGCCCGGCTTTCAGTCCTGTCTACGAGGCGCGCTTATCGTTCCAGGAATTTGGCGATGATCCGCTTATTCAAAAGGCGATTCCTGAGATCCAGGCTTACAATGAGTTGATTGCCAGCTGGCCGATTCGCACTCGTGCGACCTTGGGAGGTAACATTTGCAATGCTTCGCCTATTGCGGATATGACCTGTCTATTGCTTGCTTTGAATTCCGGGCTACATCTCGTGGGCGGTACCGAACCAAGGTGTCTGGCGCTGAAGGATTTTTCCTGGGGTATAAACAGCTGGCAAAAACAGAGGACGAAGTTATCGAAACCGTTTCCTTTGCAACGCCCAATTCCAACACACGCATCAATTGGGAAAAAGTATCCAAAAGGGCGGTACTCGATATTGCCACTGTGAACTCAGCTGCACGTTTTGAGGTCGAGGATGGATTTATTAAGGAAGCTCATTTGGCCCTGGGCGGGGTAGCTGCGATTCCGTTATTTTTGAGGGAGGCGAGCAAGTCATTGGAGAATCAACCCTTAAATCCGGAACTGGTTTTTGCCGCGGTAGACATAGCACAATCAGAGTTTGAGCCAATAAGTGACGTCCGGGGATCTGCCGATTATAAACGTTTGTTAGCGCGCCAGCTGTTGCTCGCTCACTTCCTGAAGTGTTTTCCGGAAATCATTAGTGAGGAGGTTGTTTATGCGGCACTGTGATAGTGAGTTGCATGTGACCGGACGCTCCGAGTACACAGACGATGTCGCTCCACCTGACGGACTTTTGCATGGCGTGATATTTGGTTCACCGATTGCGCATGGTATGATCCGGAAATTGGATACATCTGCCGCTCAAGCAATGGAGGGCGTTCGGGGAGTGTTTACTCACCAGAACAGATCCTAATTTCCATTTTTATTCCCCTATCCCTTTTACTTACTGGTATACAGAACATTTTATAAAAACACATTTTTTTCTTGTATACTGTCATGTATACCCTATTTTGAGATCATTTTATGGATAAAAAGTATCAAATTTACGAAAGAAAAAACCCATCCGGTAATATCGGCTATCGGATACACATCGGGGGGAAAAAATTTCGCCAATTTAAGACTAAACAAGTCGCACTGATTTTCATCAAAGAATTGAAGGATGCCGATGTCCAGAAGGACAAATCGCTCACACGAGATCTGGGTGATTTGATAAAGGACAAGTATATCCTACTGAACTGTAGAGACAAATTAGAAAAGTGGGGAACTACCTGGGAGCAAGTTTTTCAGTTCTACGAAACTTTTGGAGAACAAAGTGAGGACATCAATATCACTGTTTCTGAAGGCATAGATATTGTATTGGAGACGAAGAGAAAGGACCGATATGTCTCAGAAAACTATCTGACACACCTACGACGATTTTCATTCAAAAAATTCAAAAATCATTTTGGTGGAAAATATCTCGTCAAAAATATCAGTCGCCAAAAGTTTGAAGATTACCTGAGGAAAATTGACCTGAAAATATCCTCAAAAAACCACATCATCCGATCATCCAAAGCATTTTTCAATGCTCTGGTAGAAAAGGGCAATTTGCCACTGAATCCAATTGCCAAACTTTCATATATTCCGTTGGCACGTGCGCAAGATTACCAAATCCTCAAAATTTCTGAAGTGAGAAAAATCCTTACCCAATCCTTGAACGAAGAGGACTACAGTATGCTAACAGTTTTGCTCTTAGTTTTATACTGTGGGTGTCGTATCGGAGAGGTAAAAAAGATGAAGTGGCAGGACATCAGATACTATGATCAATCGGTACGTGTTTCGGAAATTGTGTCAAAGAGAACAAAAAAACTTCATGGTCGAACATCACCTATTCCACCCAATGCCATGTGTTGGCTGCGTTTTTGTCACAAGGTATATTCAGAAAATAAAACTAACCCAATTGTTACTTATTCGAGTCATTATTTCAACAAAAGATTATCTGTCTCTTTCAAAAGAGCAGGATTAGAAAAGAAATACCGGAATGTCCTTCGTCATACTTTTGCCTCGTATGGTGCAAACCATCTTGGATTACAAACAACCGCAGAAATAATGGGACATTACTCTGGAATAAAAATTATCAAGGATTCGTATCAGCATCTGACGACCATTACTGAATCGGAAAGGTATTTTGAACTATATCCCTATAAGAAGGATCTTCCCACCAATCTTGACGAGGAAACTCTTAGATTGGTAGAGCAAGATTTAGGTAGAAAAGAAAAAACCTAAACCAGATTGGTCGAGATTACGAAAACTGGGCCGCTTGAAAAGTTAGTCTGGGCACCTATAAAGGACCCAGACAATGAAAGCAAAACGATACACAACAGAACAGGCAACTGAACAAGGCTCTGGCCACTCGGCTTACGGCCTCCTTCCGCCAGAACCTTGACTTCCTCTACAACCTTAACCACATAATAATAACCTCCAGACTAACAAATCACATGGCCCAGTTTGGGTAACTCGATCAATCCCAAAATGCTTGTAAAACGATTAGCCCACTGCTTCCTACCCCCGGAAAAAATCTTCCCATAATGGCTGGTTAATGCCAATAATGGGATTATGAAAACTTTTGTGTCATTTTTATTTCTTATATCACTTTGCATTGTAGGCTATTCTGGGATCAGTGCCGAAGACATAGAACCTAAAGCCTCAGGAATTGAGAGTAAAGTTGATGGGGAGTTTGAAGGATGGGACGGAGAGACTATTGTAAAGCTAGTGAATGGCCAAATATATGAGCAGGCCGAATATTATTATGAATATCATTACGCTTATATGCCTGATGTTTTGGTTTATAGCTCGGGTGGTAGAATTAAGATGAAGGTGGAAGGTGTGAAAAAAGCGGTTGCCGTAAGGCATTTAAAATAGTAATAATCACCCCACCGATGAAAGCACTCCTTGTAGTTGTTTCACTCCTCTCCTTCGGCGCATGTGTTTGGGGCAACACTCCCGAACAAATTGCGGAATGGAAAGAAGCTGCCGCAAACGGAGACCCAGTAGCTCAGTTCAATCTTGGAGAGGCTTATTGCACAGGGAGCGGTGTTCTCGAAAACGACAAAGAAGCCGTTAAGTGGTGGAGGAAAGCTGCGGAGCAGGGGCATGCCGACGGCCAGACGGCTATTGGGTGGGCGTATGCCAACGGGGACGGAAATGGTGGCAAAGATCGTTTTCTAAAGTCGTTCATTTCCAAGAATTCAGTAAAATCGGTTAATTCAAGGGCCTGGTTCTACCACTGTTGATGTAAGCTCTTAGTTGATTCTTAAGCTCGTTAACAACGTCTGGGTGTTTAGCGAAGATGTTCGTTGATTCGTAAGGGTCGTTTATTATGTCGTACAACTGCCCGGAGTCACTCATGTCAGGACGCCAGGGCGACATGGTCGTGTGACGTTGAACTTCGGGCGAGTAACGGTAAAATCCGCCGGAGCCTTTTGTGTCCAGGATGAGCTTCCACTTGCCTCGTCGGATAGAGAGGATGCCGGTGTAGGATTGCGTAATCATGGACTCGCGACCTGAGGCTTTCGTTTCGCCCAGAAAGTTTGGCAATTGATTGAAGCTGTCCTCGCCCGCCCAGTCAGGTAATGGTGTATCGAATACGGCAGAGAGAGTGGACATGATGTCGGTGAGGCAGAGCAGGTTATCGTTTGTGGTTCCCGGCTCGATTTTCCCCGGCCAGCGTGCGATAAACGGGACCCGGGTTCCGCCGTCCCAGGCATCGGTTTTGAATCCGCGGTAGGGCCCGGATGCGTCGTGTCCTTGTTTCAAATCTTCTCCTCCAAAAGCATAAGGGCCATTGTCGGATGTGTATATAATCAAGGTGTTAGAGGCCTGCCCGGTTTTGTTGAGAGACTCGGTGATTCGACCCACGCTTTTATTGACCCACAGAACTTTGTCCGCGCGGCTCGAGACGCCACTCTTCCCCTGGAATTCCTTCGGCACATCGACCGCGCCATGGGCTGCATGGATTTGTGAACCGTAATGAAAATCTCCGGGATCACCTTCCACCGGCTGCCAATCCAACCCGATGTGCCACTTTCCGAAGGCACCGGTTGCATACCCCTGCTGTTTGCAAAGGCTTGCCAAAGTGATACGTGTTTGAGGGATAAGCGGCTTTGAGTAACCGGGTAGTACTCCTTCCCTTACAAACGTTCGCCAACAATACCTGCCGGTCAGTAGGGAATAGCGCGTGGGGGTGCAAACCGCGTGTGGCGCATGCGCGTTGGTAAAACGCATCCCTTCTTCTGCCAGTTGATCGACGGCCGGTGTCTTGAATTTATTGGAAGGTTGATTTGCACTAATGTCTCCCCAACCCACATCATCGGAGAGAATAACGATTATGTTCGGCTTTGCTCCTGTTTGCGCAGACGCCCAGGTTGAAAACAGGAATAGCGCAACCAACAGGATTCGAAACCCGACAGGAGAATTCATCTTGCAAATCTTTTTGTCAAAAGGGTGGGGCAGTATCTTCATAATATATCTTTTTAATTAATTCGCTGAATGTCCAGATAGTACGCTCCAAGCGTTTTTCCATCTACAGTAGTAAACCAGGTTTCGATCTCAGTTTCGCCGGCTTCTAACTCCAATCTGAAAACGACGGATGACATCGTTCCGCTTACAGGCCTGGTTTCATCGAAGGACCCAACTCGTAATCTTGCGGAACGAATGTCTATAGCCTTAAATCGACGATCTTGATTTGATCCGTTATAAAATTTAAATCCGTCTAAATCCTTATCCGGTTTGGAGCTAATCGGTATCTCCAGATCAGAAGGCCAGCGTCGAAGTGTAAATTCGAATTTACCAGGTTCTTTGACTTCAATCGGAATCACGCCGTTGACCAGTTCGCCCTGAGTGACCTTTAAGTTATTATAGTATCCATGATGATCATACCAATGGAAGATGGTAAACTCCTGAGCTGGTTGAAACTCCGAGCCGATAATTATCCTAGGAACTACATTGTAATCGCCGACTTTGTTTTCTCTTAACGCTTTACGTAGTTTGAATCTGACATCCGGATATTCAGTCGCGACATCGTTGGATTGGGTCGGATCGTTTTGAATGTTGTACAGCTCCTCATCATTCACCAGACGCCATTCCTTTGTTAGGGCAATTCTAGAGTAAGATTCAATGAGCACTCGATCATCCAAATGTCGACCTGACTTTCCCTGTAGAGCAGATGCAAAACTGATGCCGTCGAAAGGTGTGCCTTCGGCGGAAAGACCGCAGAGATCGACCAGGCTAGGCAACACATCGATATGCGCCGTGAGGGTGTCCACGTCTTTTCCACCTTTTAACGATCCATCCGACCATCGGATTAAAAACGGCACGCGATGTCCACCGTCGTAACCATTACCCTTACCGCCACGCATGCCGGCATTATCTCCCAATCCAGGAGCACCATTGTCGGTGAGAAAGATTAGAATCGTATTTTGCTGAAGTCCGGACGATTTCAGGAAGGTCATCAATTTGCCCATATTCTCGTCGATATTGCTGATCATTCCCAGGCGGTTGGCATCCTCTCTTCCGGCCTTTCGATAGGGCTCGGAATATTTGTCAGGCACAATATAAGGACCGTGGGGCGCATTGGTTGGAAGGTAACAGAAAAACGGTTGTTCATTGTCAGTTGACTGCTTCATCCAGGTCATAGCCTCTTCGAACCAGACATCGGTACAATAACCTTTATAACGCTGTCTCTTCCCATTATGCCAATAGAGATCGTCGTAATAGTCGTTATCCCATTTATCGCCGGTGGTGCCAATAGCTCCGTTTCCGTGTACGACCACTTCATCGAACCCTCGATCCTGCGGTCGAAACGGATAATGCCCACCCAGATGCCACTTACCAAAAATCCCCGTGCTGTATCCGTTGGCAGAAAAGACATCCGCCGCGGTGGAAAACTCTCTGCCGATAATGTTGCGACCGTTGTCTGCTTCTCGAACCCCTACGTGCCTGCAATGTCTTCCCGTCATCAAGGCTGCGCGGGTCGGAGAACACTTTGAGGATACATGAAAATCAGTCAGCCGTACACTTTCATCGTGCAGACGATCCAGGTTGGGTGTCTTCAGTATCGCATGTCCGTGACTGGATAATTCCCCATAGCCCTGGTCGTCGGTCATGATCAAGATGACATTGGGTTGCTTTGCTTGTACAAGCGAGACGCCGAACAACAGGGTAATCAAGATGTAAAGGGTAAGATGTTTCATTATTGGGGTTCCTTTCATTTTTTATATTTCCGATGCTAAATATTAGAGAATGTTGGGATAAAGTAGTAAAGGTTCACGGCTGCACCATTTCAGTCTCAGTCGCTACGGCCAATGGACCGCCGCCAGTATGTATCCACCAATCCAGCACGTCGGCTCGGAATTCGGCGACACGCTCCTGTTGATCAGCCTGCGTTGCCAGATTGTTTTGTTCATACGGATCGGAATCGAGATCGAACAATTCATGCTCGCCTTTGCGGCGCCACATGGAGTCACCCAATTGGCTGATCACACCGATATAGCTGTTGTTATCCTTGGTCAGGTCCTGAGTATAAAACACATACTTCCAACGCTTCGTGCGAGCGACAAGGGAGAATAGATCTCGTTGCGGACTGCGTTTGATGGATGGGTCACCTGTGTAATTGGACACCAAACGGGCGTATACCGCGTTGTAAAGAACCTCATGCGATTTCTTCGTCTTGCCTTCAATCTGGCGGCGAAGCGATTTGCTCGCGATCTCAGTGGGTATCTTGGCACCGGCATAGTCGAGGGCAGTGGCATGCAAATCGAGCGCGTAGTTCAGATTGTCGATGCGTTTGCCCGCCGGGATACCTCCACTGGGCCATGAAACAAACATGGGTGTTCGAAGACCTTTATCGGTAGGCGAGCCCTTGGCCGATGTACCATACGAAAACCCGTTGTCGACGTAGAACAGGAACAGGGTGTTTTCATATTCGTCGGCCGCCTTGAGTTTCTCAATCAGTTGGGCCACGCCGTCATCGAACCAGGTGCCCATTGCGTAGAACTTCCGCATCTCGGCGACGTATTCTTCTTGGTCACCTTTGAAGAACGCCGGAATGGGAATCTTTGTATCGGCGAATCTATCAAAGTACTTCGGTGGCGGATTGTGCGGCCCGTGGGGCAGCAGTGGCGCCCACCAGATAAACATGGGTTTTGTTTCATGCTGTTCGTCGATGAACTGAAATAATTCCTCCTGACCCTCCCTAACGAATTTGCGGAATCCATCGATCGTCGTTTCGATGGTCCCATGGGTGAATCCCATCACTCGCGGATCACCTTCCCAATATTTCCCCGTCGCATAGGTGGCATAGCCGACGTCCTTGAGCCGGTTTGCCAGAGATCCAGTCGGGGCGAGCCTAGTGTTGTCACTACCAAGAACCTGACTATCGATGCGGTTCGAATAGATTCCATGCTGATGGGGTAAGCGACCGGACAGTATACTTGCCAGCGAGGGCCGACAAATGGAAGCGGGACAATACGCGGTGGTGAATAAGGTTCCAGCGTCAGACAACTTGTCGAGCGTAGGCGTCTGCGCAATCTTGCTGCCCATAAATCCGAAGTGTTCGTAGTCGTCATCGTCGGAGATGAGCAACACGATGTTAGGCAAACGTGACGTTTGATCCACTTGCGCCTTGGCCGCAGAGGGCCGAAGCGTCAGGCAGACAATGAAGGAAATGATTGTAAGTGTTCTCACCATCCCCGTGATCGATTGGGGACAATGCAAAGGGCTTTGAATGATCAATCCCAGTACCAACTTGGATAACTATTTTCAGGTCTCGCGATTTCCAATGAGATCGCCAGTTTTCAGGATCACCTGGATAGGGTGTCCAATCCATGCCGAGATGCCATTTGCCGTACCCGGAGGTGTGGTATCCCTGTGATTTAAGATAGGAAGGAATGGTGGTTCGACCTTCCCGGATTAACGAAGGGCAATAGCCTGAAAGCACTCGTTGCTTCAAATAGGATCGCCACGGATAACGTCCCGTCAGGAGTCCGTAACGGGTTGGCGCACACACCGCCGAGGGCGAATGCGCATTGGTAAAGCGAATGCCTTCCTCGGCGATACGATCAATCGCCGGGGTCTTGATCTTCGAATCCGGCCGGTTGCAACTCGCATCACCCCAACCAAAGTCATCGGCTAGTATGAGAACTATATTGGGTTGAGAGGACGTTTCAGCGGCCTCCGTGATGTGGAGCACCAACACCATTGCAATCATTGCGAAAACTACGGAAGCATTTCGGGCAATCCATAGGTGCCGCGAGACGTCGAGGATTCGGCTTAATCTGTGATTTATATAGGTCATTGTATTTATCTAAGTTTACTTCCTGTTGTTGAATTTTTATCACCGTTATTCATCATCCAAAGCGAATGCGACATAGGCATCGCCCTTCTCCAAATCCGGAAAGAACCGACCCCCGGTAGATGGAATCACGATATATTGTTTTCCGTTCGCCTCGTAAATACTGGGAGGAGCGGATCCCACGAAAGGCAACTTGTATTCCCAGAGCTGCTGTCCGTCGTCGACATCAAAGGCTCTTATTTTTTGATCAGAAGTACCTGAACAGAAGACAAGTCCACCGGCGGTAACAGACGCTCCTCCGAAATTCTTTGTACCCGTGATGGGGATACCTTTTTTAGTGAGCTCCTCGTGTTCACCCAAAGGGACCTGCCATTTGATCTTACCTGTGTTCAGGTCGATCGCGTTCAACAACCCCCAGGGTGGCTTGTTTCCATGATAGCCATCCTGATCGAGCAACCTCGTGAAACCATGAAACTTATAATAAGGCCGCTCTGGCTCTTCCGATTTTGCTTTCGTCGACGCGGGACGATCGCGATCCATAAGGTAATCGAGTAAATCTTTCAGCTCTTGTCCCTGAATCTGAGGGGCAGGTGGCATGACGTTACTACCGGTTTTCAACAACTCTATTACCTGTTCATCTCCCGTCCGGCGATTCAGATTAAGCAGCGCCGGAAACTCCCCGGTGCCTTCTCTATTGGGACCGTGGCATACAATGCAAGTTACCTCGTATACTTTGCCGCCAGGGGTGGGTTCCAGTTTTGTCTCGTCGACAAAATCCTCTTCCCTCTGCGTAAGGGAAATATACCAGGAATACTCATTCGAATTCAGGTATAGCATGCCACTATTGGGATCGGTACAGGCTCCGGTCCATTCAGCGCCTCCATTGATATTGGGAATAAAATTCGGCCGGTTCAAGGCAGTGGGCAGCATCCATCCCATGGTGGCCCCATCTCTTTCAAACATGTCGAGTATGTATTGCCGGCTTTCGGGTGAAATGTCCGTCACGTCGTCCAAGGTGTATTCCTGGGTTCCAAAAGGCTCGGGTAGCTCAACATCCGGTTGATAAGGCCAGGTTTTCATTCCGGGAATCGTTGCGGTAGGCGCCCGCCTGAGTCTGAAGGGGAATATTGGTTTTCCGGACACGCGATCGAGCAAGAGTGTGTTACCCGACTTGGTGACCTGAGCCACCACGTCGATCCGTTTCCCATCCCGGGTAATGGTGGTCAGTACCGGAGGAGCCGATACATCCTTGTCCCATATATCGTGGCGCAATTCCTGAAAATGCCAAAGGCGTTCTCCGGATCTAACGTCTATGGCGATAATACAATTGGCGAACAAGTTTCTACCATAGTTAAAGTTGCCCATGAAGTTCGGTTTGGGCGAAGCGGTTGGAACATATACAATGCCGCGCTCCTCATCGAGCGAGATTCCTGGCCAGGCGTTTGCACTGGCTCCTGGTTCGGGATCCATCCAGGTCTCCGACCCGAATTCTCCTTCCTCGGGCACCGTGTGGAAAACCCAGAGCTGTTTTCCCGATGTAGCGTCGTAGCCATAGATATGACGTTTAGCCCCTGCAATTACCACGGTGTTATCAAATACGACAACTGGCACTTTGCATGAATCCGCGATAGGAATAATCCCACCCTCACCAAAACTGGGATCCAGTTCCCCGGAGCTTGCCAATAAGGCCATCAGTTTAAGATCACTGGTGAACACGATCCGATCTCCATTGCCGTTGGGAGGGTTGTCCCAATAAAAAATTCCTCTTTGAGAAGGCGGGCTCCCAGGATTAAAACGCCAGATTTCCTCCCCAGTCGTTCCATCGACCGCAACCACGTCATGACCGACTGTGGGTGTATACATGACGCCGTCGACAATGATGGGATTGGTTTGTATCGCCGCTGACTCTTTCGGCATGTCCTGGCTTTTGTAGATCCAGGCCAGCTTGAGGTTTTTGACGTTCGATCGATCGATCTGGGTCAGTCCGGAATAGCGGCTGCCGTAATGATCGCCATGCGAGCGATACCAATCGCGATAATCAGATCGGGGAGGTAGTTCATTGGACGGTGTAAGTTCCGATGGCTTGGCCGCGGGAATGGTTTTGTAAAGCGGAAGCTTCGCTCGTTCAGCAGCACTTTCGATCGCCCAATAATTAGGGGGCTCAGAAATGGGCTCCTCTGTTTGAGATCTTATTGTTATCCCTGTGCTAAAAAGAAATAGTGCAACGCCTATTACTTTTAGGACAGTGTTTTGGGCCTTGAATGGGGTGATCAAAAGGTGCTTTGGGTTTTCCGTGGGGTTTGTTGGATTTATTCCTACGCGGCTATAATAAGGGGCACCCGAACACTATTCTCATACATATTCTGCTTGCCTACAAAGCCATGCTCACCGACCGCCAGACCATGGTCCGAGGTAAAGAAAATGTAGGTATTATCCGCCTCACCACTCGCTTCGAGGGCATCAAGGATACGCCCGATCTGGGTATCCATGTGGCTGACAATCGCATAGTATTCCTGCCGGTTCTTTTTCACGGCGTACTCCGTACGGGGAAACGGGGCCAGCATCTCATCGCGCAAGGTCCTGCCTGAACCAGCGTATTCAGCATAAGGATACTCTGGTAAAAAATTCTCCGGAACCTCGATATCCTCCAAAGGATACAAATCGATGTATTCCTTGGGCGCTTGCCTCGGATCATGCGGTGCGTTGAACGCCAGGTAGATGAAGAACGGATTTTCTTTGGCCGCAGCATCTTGTATAAAGCCAATGCCATCATCGGCCAACACTTCGCTCCAGTGTTTGCCACCCTGCCAGAAGCCTCCCATATCGGTATCAAAAGGCGACCAGGTGTCCGGCTCTCCTTCGATGAATTTTCGGGCATAGCGGGAGTCATCTTGCCGGGGCATTCCACCTCTTACGTGCAGCGCGTGATCGAAGACTTTGGCAGGGGACACCGCGACATGCCATTTCCCTGAAAAATACGTTTCGTAACCAGCGTGCTTCATGTACTCAGGCCAGTAGGCTTCTGGTGTGGCATCCTCAATGGTGTATAACTCCCCTACTCGAGGCATGTTTTTGGTTCCACGATTAAATTTCTTTTGAGGCGTATACCGCGCGGCATTCCACACAGAAGACCCCGTATTCAGCATCGTGCGGCTGGCCACGCACACCGCAGCCGCAAAGGAGCCTTTGATTATAGGCGTGAGTATACAAGACGCCTCGAGCTGCCAAGCGGTCCAGATTAGGTGTCTTCATGACTTCGCTGCCATAGGCCCCGATAGATTCCGGCATCTGATCATCGGAAAAGATAAAGAGTATGTTCGGTTTCGCTTTGTGTGACTGGGCTACCGTTAGCTGGAGGCTAATGAGTATGAGAACGGCTATTTGGACGGTAAGTAATCTCATTCAGTGCGGGTTTCGATTTAAGGTATTTAAGTCAATTTGGTGCATCCTAGAACAAGGCTTGGCTGCATCATTGGACGAGAAAGGAATCGCTCTGAACTAGTGCTGTAATCAGATCGATCATTCCATAGCCAGATTCAGGCTCACGAGAAACGATTTGATCGATAACCCGATGGTCGCCCAAGGAAGGTTCACGGCCCGTTCCGTATTCAAATAGCTTGGTCGCCAGGCAACGAGTAAACAGCTCGCGATTTGCAAGCAGGTATTCCTTAATATCTTTGGGCCCACCAAGAGCCGTCCCGTCGGGGAGCATCCCCGAGGCATCGATAATAGTTTCCAATGCAAAGGTATCACTCGGTACATTGCCTTCAACTCCTGACTCCATCTCGCTGTCGGGAATTTGATAGGTTTCTTTATAACGAGTCCGCCACCCTCCAAGCGCATCGTAGTTTTCCATAGCCAGCCCAATCGGATCGATCAATCGGTGACACTTGTTGCACGATTTGTTTGCTTTATGGGCATTAATAATTTCCCTGACTCCGTTGGCCTTTGAAGTATCCACATCAATCGCCGGGACATTCGCCGGTGGGGGAGGTACTGGCGTTCCAAACAGATTATCGAGTACCCAAACACCGCGTAGAATGGCAGAGGATTCTACTCCGTCACCGGTGGCTGCGAGCACTGATGGCAAGCCCAGAATCCCCCCACGCTCTCCCAATCGGGAAGGATGACCACTCGCGATTTCATCAAGCTGATATCGTTTGAGTTCAGGATAGGACATGTAATGCCGAAAGTTGGCCTCATGCCTCGAAATAGAAGTTTCAACCGGCAGGCCCCAGCTTTCCAGCATGGGCTCATTAGCGTAAATGAAATCCGAGTCGATGAATGTCGTTATGGGTAAATTTTCTCGAAGGATTTCTTCAAGAAATAATTCAGAGGAACGGATAAAGCCATTACGGATCATTTCGCTCCATTGATAGCGGACATCGCAAACCATCAGCCGTTCTGCTTTCCGATTTTCTAACCATTGTCCTGCAAAATGTTTGACAAACTGGTCGCTTCGCGGGTCCGCAATCATGCGGGCAATCTGGAGTTCCAATTGTGCTGGCTCTGAGAGTTTAGACTTAGAAGCTAATTCAAATAGCGTCTCATCCGGAGGAGAAGACCACAGAAAATAAGATAGCCGGGAGGCTATATTATAGTCGTCCTGCCTTTCGGACTCCGTCTCAAGGTAAAGAAATTCGGGAGATGTCAATATACGGCGAATGCCATAATGTATCGCATAAGCTGGTGGAAGCGGATCCCCTTCCTTTCCCGAAACGTGGGAAAGCGACAAGGAGACAAGCGCGTCCGCTTCATCGTTCGTTAAAGGACGGCGAAAGGCCCGTTTGGCAAATGGCACGAGAATTTTCCGCACATAGTCTTCCTTGGCACGAGGCGTTTCATTGTTGAGAAACTCCAACTGTCGAGGCAAAGGAGCAATGGGTCCTTCCACTTCCATAACCTCTACCCGCAATGTTGGCGCATTGGAAGCCTTGGCAGCATTCATCATCTGGCTGATTTGCTGCTTTGTAGCAAAGGGAAGCGGTGGTTCTGAAAAACGGTTTTCACAAAAGGCGTAGATCACCTCACCTTGTTCGACGGGAATTATAGATTCCACCCAAGCGGTTTCGGTATGGGGAACGTCAACTGAGGCAACCCGCGGATGATTCACGTTGAGAGCTCTACGAGCGATCGGGTAATCCGTAGGATTCGAAAGGTGGAAACTAAAACGCAGGGGCTTGTCGTCTGCTCCCGCCAAGCCTTCCGCATTGGCAAGTAGGCGAACTCGATACATGCCTGGCACTGAAGCAGCCGAATTCGGAACCCATATTCCTCCGGACCAGGGGCTGGTGTTCGCACCTGTAAGGTAGACGGTCGGGTCACCTTCTTTAGTCCATTTTCGCGCAAGATCGACGCCAATGAATGCCGCTTCTGAACGATGCAACTGAGGGCTGACGGGCTGCGGAACCAGTATGTCGGCGACGATCCCTGCCGTTTCCAGATAAGCGTCAAGCAATGCAGGCGAAAGATAAAGTCCTTCGGGCATGGTGTCGAAAGGCATTTCAGTAGAATCGGGTGGAAACGAATTCGGCAACCTAAACCCTCGCACTCCTATCAAATCATTAATCGTATTCAAATACTCATTTCGATTCAACCGACGCAACGGAGTCCTTCCAATAGGGGCTGACTCGTAAGCGGCTTTCATTTCACTCGCAAGCGATTTGACAAAGGCTTCTCTTTCCGAGTCGCCCGGATATCGTTTCGCATCGTCAGGAGGCATGTCTTCCAACTCGACAAAGTCCAGAACCAGTTCCCATTGATCGCGAAAGCGCTCGTCAGACATGTCCGACGATAGGTGATCAATCCGAAAATCGCCTTTATGCTTTTCTGCTCCGTGGCAGTCTATACAATAAGACTGAACGAACGGGTACCGCGAATCCGCAGGCTCAGAGGCCTGGGATTTCTGGCCCAAAGGAGCAAGGGGATACCAAAGAACTAGGAGCAGGACACCTACTTTAATTGTCGTCATACAAGCACACCGTTCAGGTTGGATTCACTTGAAGAAAATGCTTCTGTATCGAAACCCATTCTCTGCAGGAGAGTAACGTAGAGATCGCAAGCCATCTCACTCGGAATCTCTTTAGTTCCGCACTCGATATGCCTGACGTGCTTAAAACCTCCACCCGCAACCAGCATTGGCAGATTCACACGACGGTGCTTGGATGGGTCGCCCATTCCTGAACCTATGAGCGTGATCGTAGAATCAAGCAGCGAACTTCCATCAACGTCGCGAGTCTCCTTGAGCGTCTTGAGAAAACGAGCCGCTCCTTCCATGTGACGATTTTCGATTGCCACGAGCATCTCGACTCGCTCCTGCCTGTTACCGTGGTGCGAATAATTATGATAGGACGAATTCGTTAAGTTGTCCCCGAGGTAAATGGTACCATTGGTAAGCGGTATCGTAAGCGTGAATACGCGACATGAATCCGTCTTTATGGCCAAAGCCATCAAGTCCCACATCACGTCTTCACTTTCCAGAACCATCGCTTGCGATATATTCTCCTCTAATGGCAGCTTGAAGTCTGGGTCTGGTGTAGGAAAGGGGCGTTCGAGCCATGTCTTTCGCCGTTGAAGCTTCAACTCAACATCCCGCACCGAAGTGAGATATTCGTCTAGTTTCTCCTGGTCTTCTCGATTGACCTTTGAATACAAACTGTCGGCGCTTTCTAAAAGTTCGTCGAGCAAACTCCGGCCGGAATTAATCACATAGGACTGACGCTCCAGACTGAGTGCATCGGCCCCATATATTCGCCCGTAAACGACGGAGGGATTCGTGGTTACCGGTAAGGGAATGCCAGTCCTTGAATATGACAACGACGCTTTTCCTGATCCCGCGCAAAGCTGCATAGACTCATACCTTGTTTCAGCGCCCAGCGTTGGTGCAATTTGCTGATCGAGAGAAATCGCTTTGCGTGTGGTACCCGTCAAAAGGGTGTGACACAGTTCATGACCCATTCCGGTAGGACCTTTATGATCGAGTCCTGAGACCGTCGTAAAGTCCTTGCCAAGGCCGGCTGCGTCCAGAGCCTCGAGGAGACGCGGATTTTTTTGGTTGGCAAAAAAGTCGGGCTTGTAGAATCCCAGCTGGGTTCCCAAACAGACGAAACGTTTCGCTTTGGGCGCAACAGTTCCGGTTTGGGCCAGGACAGATTTCGGAGCAACAGAAGGCAGAAAAGGAATGGCCAGCGAGTAAGCTGCGCTTCGCAGAAAAGATCGCCGATCCAGGTGTATCTGACTAGATCTTAAGGTTAATTTTTCCTGAGTATTCATTGTGCTGACATTTCACCATTAAATTTAGATAAGAGACGATTCTGGAATTCAACCGCCCCGAGGTCTCTTAAACTACTTCAATGGAAACCTCAGGGCGAAATTGAATAGAACAACAAACTACTAGAACTGAAAAGTTGCAGATGCACGCCAACTTCGAGGCGCCAGATAGTAGCGGCGATCGGGAGGATTGCTGCTATCGTTGCGAAGATACCTGGCAATAATCGGTTTCGTATCGTTAAAGAGGTTCGAAACGTTGATCTGAAAGGAGGCCCTTACATTGGAGCCAAACAAATTCACATTCGTCCGGTAACGAACCATGGCATCGGCAAAGAAGGTGGATTCGCCCCAGATTCTGATCCGATTGCCATCCGCATCGTTTTCCCAGTGCAAGGCGTTCTTGCCCTGGTAGCGTGTCCCGCCACCAACGGACCAACCTCTTAGCATACCTTCGTTGAAGGCATAGTTGGTGAAGAAATTGAACTTGTTTCTCCTAAGACCGAAGGGAGGGCCGGCAACCATGGTATTGTTCCTCCAATTGGTGACGGTTTCGAATGTATTGGCGACGATTTGTCCGATCTCGGACTCAAACTCCTCAAGATCGTTGGTAGCGATAATACCTTCATCAATCCACTCCTGGGTAATAGTCGAAGTATCCCAAGTTTCGATGACGTTCGTAATATACTCCATGGTCTGGTCGAGCCAGATGTTCTCGATTATGCCGACATTGGTTTGCTCCTTGTCGGTATAGGAGTAATTAAACATAGCTCGCCAATTGCTGGTGAGATTGGCCGTCACTTGAAACTCGTAACCATCGCTGGCCTTGGAGAGCGTATATCGGTTGACGCGGTTTTCAAAAAGTGGCGGAAAATCTGCGTTAGCCGAGGGGAAACCTATGTCCTGCCACCATTCGAGGAGATCTCTTTGCAACCGGTTGTGCATATTGACCGCGGCACCGCTACCGTTGAGGGCGTTATTTTGCGTGGATTCGTAGCGCGTCAGCCGCACATTGATGCGATTGTCGTACAAACTTGCCATAACTCCGAAATCCTTGCCTTCGCCACTCCCAGGAAATCCGATTTGGCCCGGTCTTTCGAGCGATCCGATGATCACATCCTCGGGGCTGGGAATATCGGAGTTGGTCGCCTCATTATAAAAGAGGGAGAACTGATCATTGATGTGGAAAACCGCTCCCGCCGTGAAATTATCTACCTTCCAGGGCGTAGTGAGAAAATTGTCCGTGCGCACGTATTCGGTGTTGTTGGCGTTTGGTTCGTAGAGCCATTTTTTATTGTCTCCTTCGTCTTCCCGATACCCGGCCGTAATTACTAACCTGTCATCAAAAAAGAAGCTTTGGGTGGAAATCAACCAGGAATCAATTTCTTGATCGGCATCCCAAGCATCCTGGAAAGTCTGTTTCCAATCCGCATAGATCATTCGGCTGGGATCGAGCGGATCGGCCACGGGTGTTTCTACACTGGCAAGCTCAAGCCCTGACCAGGTGCTCCTATCGTTAAGGTCAATGTAATGCATGCTTCTAGCATGATTAGCCCCGCCAGGGTTCGCCGAATACGCGTTTAGTCCTGTCGCAGCATCGAGCCAAGACAGTCGAAGAACTGGTTGGCTGGAATTATATTTCACACGTTCCAGGCCAGCGGCTAACCGGTGCCGGCCCAGGTTCGACAGCCCTCCATCGCTGCGTTCGGCAAAGTCGAATTCATAGGTGGAGGTCACGCGCATGGTTTCCTGATCCCGGCCCGTATTCCACCGAGTTTGGGAACCTCTAAACGTGAAAGTACCAGCTACATTAGGATTGGCGACTGCAGTTGCCGGCGTTCCATCCGGCCCCATGAAATATTCATTGGCATCGCCCCTTAATTGAGCGCCGGTTCCATTAGGCATGGTGTCCCAGTAGTAATCCCATTTGTTGTAGTCCAGTTGCACATAAAAGTCCTCAGCCAACTCACGTTGCAGTGAGGCAGTAAAATCAGTCGCGTCCAGGTCCCTCTTATTACCCGGGCCATTGAAAGCCACGTTATATGGATAATAGGAATCGGTGCGAGAAATGTTGTTGGCTACTGTAAATTGCCCATTTCCATTGGTATCCAGGAACTGCTGCGTTAGCATCGCCCGGGCGAGATTAATTGCTTTGCCATCGAACGACGGATCCCCTCCCTCAACTATTGCGACCTGCGCAGCAGCACCCAAGTTGGTGACGCCTGCACTCCGAAGGTAGATGTTTCGATTCGCACCGCTCAGGGCACCGTTAGCACCCGCTTGTGCGATACGATTGTCTGAAAACAGATCGAAGGTGGGCGAGCCCGAAGACAACCAGTGAGTCAGGAAGTCCGTTTCCACATAAGTCGTACCAGGAATATCGACCTGTTGGAAGTCCTCGTACCCAAGTCGGATAACGGTTTTCTCATCCGGCCGCCAAGTCAGACCGCCATGAATGGCATTCTTCCTGTTGTAGGTATTGGACCTCCAACCGTCGCCATCCGCGTGGAGGGCATTCAAACGAAAGGCCAGCTTGTCCTCAACAAGCACCTGGTTGAAATCGAATTCCCCCCGCACCAGGCCATACCTGTCGGTGCGGAAAGTCACTTTGCCGAAATTATCCGCCACCGATGCACGCTTTGTTGACTGATTCGTAATACCACCAGCGGCAGCGATTCCAAAGAGCAAGGCATTCGGCCCGCGAGACTCGTCAAGACGCTCAGTCAAGTAGTTGTCGATAGGCAATTGCCAGGTAAAATAATCCCTGGCTCGGGTGCTGGGTAAACCACGGACTCTGGCCTGAAAGCTGACGAAGCCCCGCTGCGCGAAATGGCCCCCAAAGAATGCTTCTTCATCGCCCTGTCCCGCTTCGACATTGGCTGAGTAATTGAGTATATCCTCCAGGTTGACCGCGCCGAGGTCCTCGATAAACTCCATGGTATACACCTGAATGGAGGCGGGTGTATCCCGCAGACTGGAATTGAGCCGGCTGCCAGCCAAAGAATTTTCTGCATAATAACCGGTATCCTTAGAGGCATCGATCTCGAAAGGACTGAGGTCATAGACGTCATCTTCTTCATCGTCCTCGGTCGTCTGGGCGGCTAGCGGCGAAATGCCCAAAACCAGTCCTATCAATAGAAAAGGGATGCCAGTCTTAAGGAACATGCCTGCTCTTAGTTTGAAGTATTTAGTTTTCATGAGATTTTGGTTTGTTTGGTTCAGTTTTAAGATTGTGAGTTGTAGAGGGTGAAAAAGCCGTCCGTGCCCAAAGAGATGTTCGTTCTCTGAGAGGCAGAAAGTTTGCCCGATTTTGTGGGTAATTATCCGATGAGATCAGGATGAGCTGTTGAGAATGGCTCTAAATGAGCACCTCTTAGTATAACGGCTTTCGGAAAACCGGATATCATCTAAATGAATGATATTTTTTGATTTTTCTTGGGAATATACCTCAGCATGTCCTTACCCAGCGCTAAAACTACTCGGCTTTCGCGCCTGAATCTGAATGTAGCAATGGTTGTGACACCATTGATTCTTATTTACACTCGCGAGCTATCCCATCCATGGCCATGGCTACACTTTGAATCGAATATCAGAAAGTCTTATGAGATGCCAGTCTCAGATGTCCAAGAACTGAGGAGGCTGAGTTGCCAGCAACTGGCCCTACAATGTCGGTCTACTTCCCCCAAATCGCCTTGCGAATTTGGCGCATCAATTCCAGGGTTTCGGCGTTTACAAAAGGCTGATTGCGGGTCACATCCTGGGTGATCAGGATATTGGCAGTAATGGGAACGTCGGCTTTATCCATCTTCCGAAAATAATCGATATAATCCTGAAATGGACGGTTTGGACCGCCCTTGCTATTGGATCTTGCGCGAATAGTCCCATTGTAAGGCTCACGCGGAATCCACGAACCATCGATGACAAAGCTGAAATGCTGCTGCAGTCCATCATAGCGTCCTCCTTCTGAATACAGTGAAGGATTCAGAGGATCGATCAAAGCGCCTCCGGAATCGGTGGTTTGGAGGTCGTTAAAGGGTGAAAACTCCGCCCACCAATGGCTGCTGATAGCTACGATCGCGTCAGGGTTTCCAGCCTTTAGAGCCCGAAAATACGGCTTCCAAGGCATATTTAATTCATAGGCTGGGACGGAAGAATCTATATAACCCCAACCGGCGATCTTATCTCCATAGCGTTCGCTTATCTCCCTGCTGAAGTCTATGAGGTATTGAAACCATTTCTGTGGGTTTTCGTCAGTCATACCAACCGCTTCTGCAAATTCAGTATCGCCTCCGGAGAAATTGTAGTAGAGCAAAAGCTTGATATTTCTCAGGTTAAGGGCTCCCGCCAGGGCAGAGATCAAATCCCGTTTAGTGGTTCTTCCCGGAAGTAATTCCTCCAGTGTTGTAATAGGTGCAGGAAACATTTGCCTGCCGTGACAGGTGGTAAAGGTGACCCAGGAAGCTCCGGTTTCTTCAACCATCTCGGCAAAGGCCCCTACATCGAATATATTCACTCCCCATTCAAACGTTTCATGAGCCTGTTGGTCTCCATACAACGGATACGCGAGGAGAGACCAATGAATAAAAAGGCCGTATTTTCCATCCACCATCCATTGAGTATCCGATTTCAAGCTTGCCGCATTGTCCTTCATGTTTTGCAGGACTGCCGGTCGAACCAGCTCGATCGATTTGATGCCCAAAGAAATGGTGGATTTTGAAAGTGTTCCCTTCTCAAGCTCTTGCCTGGCAGCCTGAATTTGCTGATCAGATAATTTCGAAAAGTGTAAGCTGATCGTGTTTTCTCCCTTTTTCAGTGGTAACAGACCGCTCAGCCATTGCCGGTTGCCTGCTACTTTATTGGGTTCATTGTAGTGGGTGACCCGCAACAGCTCCGCACTCAACACGGTGTTGTTGGACCCTACCTCGACAACACATCGGGAATCCCACTTTTCGGGGCCAAACCGACTTTCGTTCTGCACCGTTTGGGCCTCATTGCTATTATACATCTTACCAGTATATTGGATTGCTACCCGGTAGTCCGCTGCCTCAGGAGCATTCACAGTCCAGGTGATTTTATCCTCACTGCTGGTAAAACCATAAACAATCCGGTTATCGCCGTCCCTCAAGGCAGGATCTTCAATCGGATTGTGGGTAATGCCTCCTTCAAGCCTGCCTCGATAACTCATCAGAACCGTATATTGCTCTTGCAGTAGCTCAATAGTTTCAGGCGCTCTACTCGGATGAACAATACGATTCCTGGCATAACCGACTCCAAAGCTCCAAATCAGGGTAATGCTCAGGAGAGTGAGCTTCAGTTTTCTATGTGACCGATAAAGTCTATGCATCCATATTTCCTCCAACCAGATTTCCAACTAAGCTCCTTTCATTCTGGCAGGTATCAGACATCCGGGAAATCATCTAAATGAATGATATACTTTGATCTATCAAGGGATTATGATGGGGTTTGCTTCAATTATGTCAGTAACCCAGACCCAACAGTCATTGCACACAGGCGGGCCAGGCCGGTCAGGAACGTCAGTGAATCGCAGGTTTAATTCATTGGTTCGGCTTATTAAACCCAGGTTTCTTTTAATTCTTCTAACTGGAACCTTCCCAATCCTTGGCAGAGCAATGGTAACGGAAGCGCCCTACCAACAACTCTCCGTATCACAACTTGAGCAACGCCTGACCAATACTGATTCCGAATTGGAGAAACTTCCAAGTTACAGCCTGCGCGGAGGAGTGGGAACCAAAGGCTATCGATCAACAGGGCATCCGGATCCTGACCACACTGAATGGGTTCAGATTGAGCTGGGCGAGACAAGTTCCATAGACCAGATCGTCTTGGTTCCGACCATTCTACGGGATACAAAAAGAGGATTCGTGGACGAAGGATTCCCTAAGGAATTTCAGATTATCGCTGGATTATCCGGAGATGAAAAGGGCACCATCGTAGCCAGCTATGGAGCAGGGGATCACTTACAACCGCGCATAGCCCCGGTAGTTTCTTCCTTTCCCTCAATTTCTGCTGATTGGGTGCGAATAGAAGCAACAAAGCTCTCACCGAGAGGCTTCGAGGGAAGATTTTTTCTCCAGTTGGCTGAAATTCTCGTTTTCAGCGGCGCTGAAAATGTAGCGCTTCGAAAACCCATTAAGGCATCGTCACAAACTCCAATTGTTGCCTCCATCTACGATTATGTCTGGAGGCCAGAGTTCGCCGTTGATGGATTTGTTCCTTATCTGATGGACGCTGAAGAGGGTAAACAAAGCCTCGCCTTTGTTGGTTTTTCAATCAGCCATCCAATCCTCACCGTCGATCTGGGAGCTTCTCTCCCAATAAATCGTATCCACCTGCATACGGTTGAACAAAGCGCCACCGTGCCATTGACCACAGTGGGAGATTTTGGCCTGCCAAAGCGACTCACCGTTCACGGGGCCAAAATGGCGGATTTTTCCGACGCATCCATACTGATCGACTACATTCGAATGCCAATCAGAGATACGGGTCCCATATTGCAACTTCCTTTTCCAGAGACATCTTGTCGGTACATCCGTTTAACCGCAGAACCTAAAGTTATTACCCTAGAAAACGACCAAGAAACAGCGGAAATTGGATTCGCAGAAATTGAACTGTTTTCTCAAGGCCGAAACGTCCTGGTTGGAAAACCTGTACAAACAAACCTTGTACCCAATAATCCTGTACGGTCAATAGCTGCATTGACAGATGGACTCAACTTCTACGGAAAAATATTGCCCATTCGGGAATGGCTGAACCGGTTGGCCCGCCGTCACGACCTGGAAACGGAACGCCCCTTGCTCGTCGCGGAGCTTAACCACCGCTATGCTCGGCAAAAAGCAAACCTAAATCTCATGTACTGGGTATCAGCGCTGTTAGTTGCAGGTTTAGTGTTCACAATTCTCATCGAACACATACTCCGACTGCGACAGGTCGCTAGAATCAAAGAGCGCTTCGCAGCCGATTTACACGACGAATTGGGGGCAAACCTCCATACCATCGGCTTACTCGGCGATGTGGCAAAATCTTCCATGGACAATCCGGATCGTTTGAAAACCGCCTTGAAACGTAGCCGAAAAATTACGGAGCAATCTTCAGAAGCGGTGCGCCACTGCATGAACATGCAGGATGTAAACGGACTCTACGGGAACCTGCCAGAAGATATCCGCCGAGCCGCTCGTCGCATGTTAACCAATATCGAACACACCGAACTTATTGAGAACGAGGTTCTTCTCAATGGCTTTGAAACACGCGCCAGAGCAGATCTTTATCTTTTCTACAAAGAATGCCTGGTCAACATTTGTCGCCATTCTGGCGCTACCCAGGTAACTACAGAAATGAAGGCCTCTGATAAAGAATTTCACCTGAAGGTTGAAGATAATGGATGCGGACTACCCGAATCAATGAATGGCAGTGTTCCACCTTCCCTCAAGCGCCGGGCACGACTACTCCGAACCCAGGTTAAAGCGGGGCCTTCCGCTACAGGTGGAACCGCAATTGAGGTAACCCTCCGTCGACGCAGATTTCGATTCAAAAGATAGGGTAACATGAACGGAAAAATCAGTGTAATGATGGTGGAGGACCATCCGGAATATCGGGAGGGTGTCATGCTCGCACTTGAAACCGAAGCCGATATAGAACTGATTAGCATATTTGGGACAGCTGAAGCCGCCCTTCGCAAATTGCAGTATCACAAAGAATTTCCAATACCCGATGTGATCCTACTAGATTTGAATCTACCGGGTATGGACGGTTTGGAGGCACTCCCCTGGTTCAGGGATTATATTCCAAACACAAAAATCATCGTACTTACCCAATCCGATCGTGAGGATGATGTACTGAGCGCCATTTCCGCCGGAGCGTCTGGTTATCTTCTAAAATCCGCCACCCTCGACCAAATCACCGAAGGCATACGGACCGTAATGGATGGCGGGGCCTCCCTCGATGCAAGCATGGCCACCTATCTCCTAAAAACTTATGAGAAAATTCCACCCAAAGCCAAAATGGAAAATACTCTCACCAAACGCGAACTTGAGATCATAACCTTACTAAGTGAAGGATTGTCTAAAAAAGAGATATCGGGGAAACTTCATATCTCCACTCCTACAGTTGCCACTCATGTAGCTCACATCTACCAAAAGTTGAACGTCCGAAACGCACCGGCTGCTGTGGCCAAAGCCTTTCGGATGGGTATTTTTTCGCCTGAGAAAGGTGCGGACTTAAGGGGTCAAACGTAGAAAATAGAATAATTCCGTTGTCAACTTCCCCGTTGCTGGGTCACGCCCACCTCTATGCCAAGAAAACACCGGGTTGAGTTTCCCGGAGCAGTCTATCATGTCATCAGTCGGGGAAATTACAAAAAGGCTCAACATGGGCCATCCCAGCCGAATCACGATGGCAATGAGACAGGGATAATTCTATTTTCTACGTTTGACCCCTTCTAGTTCATTGATGATCAAAGAACTATCACCCAAGCGCCCCATTTTCGTGGTATCCAGCGGCTCGATACCCAAGGCCCAGGCGGGACTGCCCTCTTTGAACCCAAAATCTCCGTTTGCGGGATCCTTAAATAAAGGATCGCCAAAAAGACTGGCATTCTCGTTGCCCACCGCCTGCATCTTATCAAAATGCGCATCCATCCAATGCAAGTCGGTTGGATGATAATAGAGGTTCGAATCCATATCCGTTTCCTCGAGCTTAGGATCCGTAGGGCTGGGCGGCTCCCTTGGATTTCTGGGTCTTGCAAAATGAGCGCGACCACCCTCCGGATGGGAAACAATAATATTGTTGTACACCTTTGAGCCTGTCACTGGAACCCATTCGAAACTGAAATAGCCCCATATGGGCACTACAACCGGATCGACGATGAAATTGTTTATAACATCATTAACCCCTTTGGAGGCAATCCCCGCAGCGCGCCCGTAGTTATTGTAGAGGATATTTCCATAGATGAGCGTATCATGCTGGTCATCGTCGCAACGGATAGGCGCTGGCAGGGTATGAGCAAGGTTGTCGTGCAGGTAGTTGTAGCGAATTATATTCCCCCTCCCTGTTCCAGACACATAGATGCCGTTCCCGTCAGAGAGCAACTGAACGGAATACGATATCTCATTGTATTCCAAAAGGTTGTGCCGAGCATGGTTATACTTTTCGCGCATTTTCCAGCTCTCGTACCCACGCCTCGGCCGGTCCTTATCCTCGGCCACAATTTCATGCTGGCGAATCGTTCTGCCACCCTCCCCGTTTAAGCTCCGACCAGGCTCGACTCGAGTAGTGATGAGAACCGCCGAATAGCCACTATGCGACAGCTCGTTATGGACCATCCGATTGTGCCCACTTTGCCAGGCCCAGAGCCCAGGGGAATGCCAAGTGATCTCGCTAAAATGATGAAGGTAATTGTTAACGATATCATTATGATGGTTGGCGTCTTTAATGCCGGGGCCATAACCTGCCAGAAGAATTCCCGCCTCGCCCAAGTGAGCGAATTCGGAATCGATGACGCGATTGCGTTGGGCATGCAGGTCCATACGCAAACCCGAGCCACCGGAAGCGACAAAGCGACAGTCCGAAACCTGGCATTCGTCAGCACCACGAAATCGAAGCAGCGCGGTGGGCCGATCGAACATATCCCAGTCGTGCTGCATGCCCCAACCCACGCGGCCTTCATCGCTTTTCCAGGCCCAGCGATCCGCGTGGGAAAAAGTCAGTCCCGAAAAAGCCATGCCCCGGACAGGGGTGTCGGTTGGGCCATCATAATCGATTTCTCCCTCTACACGGATCAACTCCGTAGTAGTTGGCACAAGGATACCGCGAGGCGATCCATCCGGGGCTGGATCGGAAGGCCACAAATAGATCTTTCGCGTTTTGGTATTCACCACCCATTCCCCCGGTTCGTCTAAGGCCTCAAGAATGTTCTCTACCCAAACCACCGAAGCTTCAGGATCATGAAGATAGCCCGGCAACGGCCCCATTTCATAGGTTGCGGAAGCGCCGGTCGTCGCGACACCAGAGTCCTCATCCACAGAGGCGAGCGGTAGCATGTTGATCGCCCAAGCTCGACCGGGCCTTGCCTGAATTTCCACGTCCTCGATGTTATCCCAATTTTTCAAAGCCCTATCCGGGAAATGAAGGGTTCGTTTATCGCCCGGTTTCGCGTAGGCAAATCCGGAATCTCGAGCGCGATTCAAACGACCCTGGTCATCATACAGGGTATAGAATCGTTCCAAACCCTCGGGCATGTCGGCCACCCACACCTTGCCCACCGCGCTTGCGGGCAATTCAGGTGGAGCGGACTGCAACTGTTTCCATCCCGTGATGGGTTTTCCTCCACTTACAACGGGGGTTTCTCCCGGGAAAGCAGCAAAAGTCAAAAAGGCAGGCTCAGCCATCACACCGGCGCCGTATCCACCGAGGGTCACCCGCCCTGCAGTCGAGGGATTACCATCCTCCATTCCAAGAACCAAGGTTTCGCTCAATTGATGTCGACCCTCGCGAAGGTAAATCACCGCGGGATCGGCATTGCCGGAATTGCGCAAGGCTCTCACTGCATTGACCGCATCCGGAATCGTAGCGTAAGGACGAGCGATGCTTCCATCCGACTGATTGGAACCGTCAACGGCTACATATATTTCCAGTCTATTCTCACTCTGGCCCAGAAGTGCTGAAACAGAGAACAGGAGCAAAACGAGTGTTAGCGGTTTGAACTTACAAAAGCGGAAATGGGTATTCATCTGATTTACTCTAGCCCGCATTTCTCACGTACCGAGCGAATGCGACATCACCCTACCGAGCGCCAGCGACAGCCCCCCATTTTCTACTGCGCTCCGGAATATTGGCACTGGTGCGGATTTGGACATCGCGGAGAAGGGGTCAAACCTAGAATCTCAACATCGCAAGCGACGTCAAGATTGCAAGGAATGACCCCGACGGGCGTCACAGGGTGTCGACCCAGCTTCATCCGCGCCTCTGCCTGAAGCCCACACCAGCACTCGATCTCCGTTCGCTCGCGACGAATTTTGTGAGAAATGCGGGCTAGGGTTTGATTCGATTGCATGTGACGGAATTTTCCGAACGGGATGGTGAATTCTTAGTTTACCATGACAACTGGAAATTTCGTATCCTGTATTAACGGGATGAGCCGATAATCCTATTTACGCATTTTGGACACCGTGTGCTGCGCAGGCTTAGCTGGCAGGGATTGCTTCCATGTGTGGATTAGCGCAACAAGTCTTTCCGCTTCTTCAGGAAAAGTCTCAGCTAAATTGTTTTCTTCCGCCCAATCCGCTTCGATATCGTACAGTTCGACCCGGTCCAGTTCCTCATTCAGCAGTAACTTCCAACGGCCGTCACGGACACCCAGGGTTGGCCAGGTATAGTCCTTTGAAATTCCGCCCCTCCACTCCCAGAAGATGGGCTTTGTCCGGCGAATGGGCTCCCCCTTAAAAGCCGGGAATGCACTTTGACCATCCGGTTCGAATCCTTCCGGCAATGCTACTCCAGCAGCCTCCAGAAAGGTCGGGAGCAGATCCACAGCGGTAAGAACAGAGTTCTTATCTACTTTTCCTTGTGGGACAACCCCTGGCCATCGCGCGACGAAAGGCACTCGAACCCCTCCCGCGTATAGCGATCGTTTCTGTCCAACCAGGCCACCGGTCTCTCCCACCGAATAGTAACCACCGAGCCCAACCTTTGAGTTGTTGTGAAACTTGTGCTCTGGTCCGCGCGTGGCTTCAGGTCCATTGTCAGAAGAAAATACCACGAGCGTCTTTTCATCCAAATTCAATGCCTTCAACAAATCGAGAATCCGCCCTACCCCTTCATCACCTTCAGCAACTACCGAAGCATAAACCCGTTTCTGCTCATCCAGATTCTTGAATTTCTCTAAGTATTTCTCCAAGGGGAAATGGGCAAGATGCGTTTCGTGCAGCCATAGGTTCACAAAAAAGGAATGATCCTTGTTTTCCCTTATAAACTTCTCGGCATGATCAACCGATTCAAGACCCTGTGGGCGAAGCTCTTTGGTTCCCGATCCGTTAAAGGTGGCATAGTCATCATAGCCATACCTGTCTTCGGTTGGAGAATCCGCTGCCCGGCCAATATGCCACTTCCCAAAGTGCCCTGTCCGATACCCGGCCTCTTTTAATAAGCGTGGAAGCATGGGGGCCTTTGGATCGAGCCAGTCGGGCATCCCTCTTTTCGCATTGGAAGAAATACCGGCAAAATGCTGGTGGATAGAAAACCTCGCCGGAAATTTTCCGGTCATGACCGCGACCCGGCTCGGCGAACACACCGGGCTGTTCACCGTGAAGTTTTGAAAATCGATCCCCTCCGCCGCCATCCGATCAATGTTTGGGGTTTGGACGAAATCACTCCCGTGGAGACTCATATCTCCGTAGCCCCAGTCATCCGCGAAAATGAAAATGATATTGGGCCGTGTTGCCGTAGCTGTTAGCCAGCTAAGCAACACCGAAATCAACACTATTGTAAGGTTCTTCATGTTTATTGAAACCATTATCTATTTCTCACTGCCTACGGGCAAGAGCCTCACACCCGGTTTGCGGGGACCAACGATCTGAACCATTCAGAGAAAGATAGAAGTCAGCCTTCGGCGTTGTCGCGAAGCAGGCGCTTCCGACTAACAAGTCCAACAGATATACAAACAATGTCTTCATGTGCTTCATAAAATTAATCGTCCTTTCCCCCGGCCTGCCGCACCGCATATTCCGCAGTCAAGCGTATGATGTATCAGATTATTCGCTATCCGGTTTTCCCCACTCTGCCAGAGGAAGATTCCAGGCGAATGAATGTAGATTTTTCCAATATGGTGGATATGGTTATTATAGACGAGGTTCTTCCGGTTCACATCTTTGGTTCCCGGACCGTATCCGCAAAGCACTATGCCAGCGCCGCCCATCTGTTCAATATGGTTGCTGGAAATGGTGTTTTCCATCCCGTGCAGATCCACCCG
Source organism: Opitutales bacterium (assembly GCA_965250065.1). Lineage (GTDB taxonomy): Bacteria > Verrucomicrobiota > Verrucomicrobiia > Opitutales > UBA2995 > JAABVD01. The sequence goes on along the minus strand of OZ252288.1, from coordinate 1,145,956 downwards.
AATGGCGCCACTGCCACTGTGGGTAAAATGACAGCGCTCAATAGTAATGTTCTCCGTTCCGCGCAGACGCGCCAATGCATTTGCCTTATCGAGCATATCCCAGTCATGTTGCAGTCCAGCGTCTCCCTCAGTCAGAGTATACCGCTCGCCATGCATGAAGGTCAGACCACGGAAAACGAGGTTGCGAACCGGAATGTCATTCGGTCCCTCCATGTCTACATTCCCCTCCACCCGAATCAGCTCCAGTAACTGTGGAGCCAGGACAGGTGTCTGGTTTCGTGGCCAGAGGTAAAGCTTTCCTTCTTGCGTGTTCAGCGCCCACTCGCCCGGTTCATTGAGTTCATCCGGAACATTTTCCACCCAACAATTTTCGGTTGTCTTCAGGAAATGGAGCGCATTCAACGCATAGGTCGCCTGAATGGACGTGCGGGCCATCCCCGCTTGTTCATCCACCGATTTCAGTGGCAGGATATTGGATATCCAGGCATGATGCGGACGAACAATTATTTCCACGTCCGATATATTGGACCAGTTCTTCAGCCTACCTTCCGGAAAATGGATTTCTGTTCTGCTCCCTCCCTTCAGGGGGATAAATCCTTCCGACTTTGCCCGCGGCAGCATGCCCTCGCCATCGTAAAGGGTTTTGAAGCTTCCGGACACCTCAGCCACCCAGACCTGTCCACGAGCCTCCTTGGGCAACCCCGGTAAATTAGCCGGCGCTTGTTTCCATCCTTTGATCTCCCGCCCCGAACTAAACAAAGGTTTTTCGCCTGGGTAGGCGGCATAGGTGATGGTCGAGTCATCTTCCGCTGAATCCTTCAGACCAAACACAACCGTCTCGTCCAGCCGATAGATTCCCTCACGAATAAGCACCATAATGTCGGCGGATTGGCGTTGCTTCAATTCCCGCACCGCATCTTGTGCGCGCTCCAGTGTCGCGAAGGGGCCGTCGGATCCCTGAGAATCGGGATCGGACAAGGTTCCGGACCAATCGTCAGAACCTTCCGTGGATACATAAAAATCTGCCTTTATCGCAGGATCCGTCGCTGCAACAGCGCATTCGCTTGCGACCATCAAGGTCGCCAAAATCAATAGTTCTTTCATCCTATCCTCTGGTAATTTCTTTGTCTGCGGTGGTAGGGTATGAAAACTGGCATTCTTGCGGGAAAACGATTGCAGTAAGAGGCTTTTAATCATCCGTAAAATGAGGTATGAAGAATAGCACAAAAAAGAGTATAAAAAATAAGCTTGTTCGCCTACCCCCTGTTTGCAGGGTGCCGATGTTTTCTACATTACCAGCTTTTCTACTCTAACCCGGATATCGCATGTACCGAGCGACAGCGGTACCTTACAATTCATAGCGAGCGAACGGAGATCGAGTGCCGTCGGGGTCATTCCTTGCAATCTTGACGTCGCTTGCGATGTCGAGATTCTAGGTTTGACCCCTTCCTCCCAGGCCCGGCTGACAATCTGCATCCTGAATGGGCGCCAGAATGTAAAAGGGCCACGACTAATGCAAAGGATCCGTCCCTCGAAATATGGTTGATCATTGAGTGATTGAAGGTTGGGCTATTTCGCTGTTAGCCCTTTGCGTAAACCTTATCCCACTTTGGGATATCCTGATATTCAAATAAGGAAAGATCATTAAAATGGCCTTGAAAAAAACAGTCGCAACCATGCTCCCGCCTTTGCTTGCGAGCATGCTCAGCACGTTGGCCTCCCTCCCCGATCTTTCGCAGATAGAAGCGCTCTCGACTTCACAACTCGAAGAGAAATTGACAGCCATCGACGCGGAGCTCGAATCGCTCGCCCACTACAGTTTGCGAAGCGGGATCGGGGTGATTGGATACCGCTCCGATTCCATAGGTTCCGGGAACCGGAAAGAATGGATAGAAGTTGAGCTGGACGACGAGGTTCCAGTTGATGAAGTCGTCTTGGTTCCGACCATTTGGCGCGACGCGGAAAAAGGATTTCAACCCGATGGATTCCCTGAGGCTTTCAGGATTCTCGCAGGGACGGACAGCAATGGCAAGGGCTCGATAGTTGCACAGCGCGATTTCACGGATGGCCCTTTGCCTCACATAGGGCCGCTCGTCGTTCCAACAGCAGGTGTAACCGCGTCATGGATACGGGTCGAAACAATACAACTATCGCCTCGAGCCTATAACAAAGATTTCGTCTTTCAACTTTCGGAACTACTGGTCTTTAGTGGGGAGGAAAATGTGGCGCTGCATCGACCCGTTAAAACCTCAACAAGCGCGGGAGATAATGCCGGGGCCTGGTCGGAACGCTTTCTGGTCGATGGCTTTATGCCCTACTTGATGGACTCTGCGCAGGGAAGTCAAAGTCTGGCCTATGTAAGCAGCTTGGGATCACTCCCTTCCCTGATTTTAGATCTCGAAAAAGAGCAGCCTATTTCACGCATCCATTTGCATTCAATAGATCAGAGCGACACCGTCCCTCAAGCGTGGGCTGGAGATCTGGGAATTCCAGAGAGACTGAAAATAGAAGGGGCAAACTCACCTGACTTTTCCGATGCCGTACTGCTCCTTGATTACCGCCGCGAAAACATTAACGACTCAGGCCCGATCCTCATGTACCGTATCCCTGAAACCTCATGCCGATATGTGCGTTTTGTTCCTTGGATATCGAGCGCTATATCTGATACTCAACAGGGTAAAATGCGAATTGGCTTTGCCGAAATTGAACTCTTTTCAAAGGGTCACAATGTAGCTCGGGGCAAACAATTCACAACCATTCCTGAACACCTGAATAGCGGACGCAGTCTCTCCGCTCTCACCGACGGAAATAACCTGTTTGGGACGATCCTGTCTACCCGCGATTGGATCAAGGAACTAGCTCGCCGACAGGACTTGGAAATGGAGCGCCCTTTGGTCATAAACGAGCTCAATCGCCGCTACGGAAACCAAAAAACCACCCTGACATACATGAGTTGGCTGGTTGGAATTCTGACCGCTGGAATTGTCATCACCATTCTCATCGATCGGAACATTCGCTTGAAGCAGGTAACGCGGATGAAGGAAAGATTTGCCGCCGACCTGCATGACGAACTCGGAGCCAACCTCCATACCATAGGTCTGCTGAGTGACCTGGCCAAGGAGACGGTGGATTCGCGGGACGAGTTGCTCGAACTACTTGACCAGACTAGAGATTTCACGGAACGCAGCGGAATCGCCGCACGGTATTGCACCAATATACTGGAAGCCGAAGGGCTATGTGAGAATCTGGTAGATGAGATAAAGCGGACGTCAAAGCGGCTGTTGGCTGATCTGGAATATGATCTGATCTTCGAAGGCGAGGAACTGCTACACCAACTCAAGCCTCGCAAGCGCTTCGATCTGCTCTTTTTTTATAAGGAATGCCTTACCAATATTATTCGGCATTCTGGCGCCACCAAGGTCTCTTCACGGTTAAGCGCCAATAAACGAGGAATCCTTGTAACTATCACAGACAACGGGCATGGCCTTCAAAATATCAACGGCAACCCAGTTCCACCTTCGATCAAGCGCCGGGCACACCTTCTTCGCAGCCAGGTTTCCATCGAACACCCTGGCAAAGGTGGACTGCGGGTCATCTTGAAACTGAAAAACCGCAGATTTCACATTTTCAAATGAAGACCAACATCCGAATCTTGCTGATAGAGGACCACCTTGGCTACCGGCAAGTACTCGAACAAGCTATTAAACGGCTGCCCGATCTGGAGCTGATCAACCAATTCGGGACAGCAGAAGGGGCGCTTCGCAGCCTGAACACCGTCACATCGGAAAATTATCCCGACGTCATTCTCCTGGATTTAAAACTGCCAGGAATGTCCGGTCTGGAGACAATCCCCTGGTTGAAGAAATATGTTGAGAAATCGAAAATCATCATCCTCACACAATCAGACAACGAAGCAGACGTCCTAAGCGCAATATCGCTCGGGGTGTCGGGGTACTTATTGAAGTCTGCAACCGTGAGTCAGATAAGGGAAGGAATTCTTACGGTTATGAATGGCGGTGCGTCACTCGATTGCGGCGCAGCTAAGTTCATTCTGAAAATAGTACAGACACAATCCGGCAGACCTAAAGCCAAGTTCGTCAAATCACTCTCGGAACGAGAGAGGGAAATACTATCCCTCCTTGCAGACGGACTCCTCAAGAAGCAAATTGCCGACAAACTCGAAATCAGCATCACTACAGTGGCCTACCATGTTAAGCATATCTACGAAAAACTCCACGTGCAAAACGCTCCTGCTGCAGTCGCCAAAGCGTTTCGGATGGGTATTTTTTCGCCTGAGAAAGGTGCGGACTTAAGGGGTCAAACCTGAATGGCGCTGCTTAGTTAAGCGGCTGTAGGACAGACGTTCCACACCAGCACTTGATCTCCTTTCGCTCGCTACGAATTGTGTGATGTCGCGTTCGCTCGGTAGGGTGATGTCACTTTCGTTCGGTAGTGAGATTCGATGTGGAACCCCGACGGGGTTCGTTGTATGTTGCCCAATTCAACCCAGTGTGCGCAATGCGACACTGGGCTTTGGAGTGGAACTGCTTTGCAGTTCATTCCAGACCGGAACGGAGGATGCAAATGAGCCCTTCTATTGGCCCGATCAACCGATAGAGCGTGTCTTTAAATGAGGTCTCTCACATCTTCAGCCGTATCTTAGAGCATACTAAGGTCATCATCGCTGCATAGTCCGTATCCAGTTATTCATGACGATTACTATACTGAGGTGGCAATTCACTCCCCTATGTAGCAGCCAATGGCTCGCGTCTTTCGCAAGGCCACTGTCTCTCCTTCCACAAGAGCGTCCAGCACTTCTTCCAATTCCTTTCGGTGTGGTTCGCGTCGCCACTTGCCGAAATTCTGGTACTGATCATCAATCCGTCCCAAGTACACCAATTCATATAGTCCGTTCGCGCTTCGATGATAGACCGCAACCTCCGGCGTTACCTGAGCCCCCGTTTTCACGAAGGAGCAGAAAATTCCCAAGTAATTGAATTTCGATGGCGCGGACTTAGTTGGATTCGCGACTTTGCGGGGTGTCGACCCAGCTTCACCCGCAAATCGGCACGAAACCCGCATCAGCGCTCGATCTCCGTTTGCTCGCTACGAATTTTGGTAGAGTCGAGGGGTGGCGCGGTATCCTTTAGCGGACCCGTTTCCACTCCCCCGCTCATCAAACCGGACGTGCGGTTTTCCCCCATACGGCTTACGGACCAAGGTGATTTCATGCTTTCGCCCACAGGAGGTTCTTCGTGGTTGGTTCCAAACGCATTAGTCCGAGTCTCTCATTGAGATACTCGTCCGGATACGCTCCTATCCCACGACCTTGTTTCTTATGTTTCTTGCGCAACCACTGGCGTAGCCGGTAGCGGGCGTGGGCGTCAACGCTGCGATAAGCTTTACTGACCGGACCAAGGCAAAAATAATTGCCCCAGCCACGCATCAGCGCGTTGAGTTCCTCCACCTTCACGGCCGTCTCGTGGTGTCGGCTCTGACGATTAGTCAGATGACTGATTTTCCTCTTAATGGCGGTGATCTTCTTCTTGCTGGGTCGCGTTCCCAGGTAAACCTTGCCGGTGCGCCTTGAGTAGCAGCGTCCGAAGGTATACCCCAGAAACTCGAAGGTGTCTTCGGGCAGGCGACAGATCCGGGTTTTATCCCGATTGATTTCCAGCTTCAGTACACTCATCAGCTTCGTCATCGCCGCATAGGCTTGGTCCGCCTTTTTGCGACAGACAATAACGAAGTCGTCAGCGTAATTGACTATATGGGCTTGCAGCCGTCTTTCATAGCCGAGGTGTTTCCACCCAAGGATGAAACGACGCATGTAGAGGTTGGCCAGAAGGGGCGAGATAGGCGCTCCCTGCGGAGTGCCTCTGCCGTGACGGCGGGCCGGGTTACTCCGGCGCCGTCCCCCTCTTCCATCACTTTGTTCTACCGGCATCTGCAGCCATTGTTTCAACAGCGCCAACAGGGCTCCGTCGCTAATGCGTCTGGCCAGAGACTTCATCAGCTCGGCATGCGGGATGGTGTCAAAATAGCCGCTTAAGTCGGCGTCCACCACTTCCCGGAATCCGCGTTGTAACCAACCATGCACTGAGCGGATTGCCCCATGGGCAGACCGCTTGGCACGATAGGCATGCTGTTGATCTGTCAGGTCTGCTTCGAAGATCGGTTCCAGTACTAGAACCGCCGCTATCTGCACCACCCGATCCCGGATGGTGGGGATTCCCAATGGCCTTTGCTTGCCGTTGGGTTTGGGAATCCATACCCGACGCACCGCGTCAGGCTTATAACTTTTGTCTTTGAGACTTTGCGCCAGTTGCCCCAGCCACACGGCTACTCCCTTCGCTTCAATACAGGTGAAGCTCTCCTCGTCCACCCCCGGTGCGCCCGCCTTGGCTCGGCAGCGTCGCCAGGCCTCGGCCAGCACATCTGGGCGGTAGAGTTTGTCGTAAAGAGAGTAAAACCGGTAATCCGGGTTTCCCTTCGCTTTGGCATGCAACGTTTCTTGTAGTTTCAAGAGCTTGTCGGGAGGTGGTAGGCTCGCGCCAATCTCCGCTCTTGCCCCACTGGTTGCGTTGCCTTGGAACTGAGGCCCCTTTGCTCGGCGCTCGTTACGCGCGTCTTCACTACTACGGGCCTCTCCGCCACCCACGCAGGCCAGGCCTGTCCCTCGCGGGATTCCTGTTTGAGCCTTAACGCTCTGCTTGCGGGGGCTTCCCGTGTTCCTACGGGACTCCTTTGCACCCATGCCATCACCACTACCCCGGCGAACCAGCACACGTCTATCGTCGCTCTTTACGTCCTGTTGCGCCCGGACACGGGCTTGTTCGGTGTGCCGTGGCAGCCTTCCCCCTATCTCAGCGGAGTCGGCGTTCGCATTACCCTTTTCGAGGCCTGCTCGGTGTTCACGCATGTTACGGCCTAGGTGCTCCCTGACCCCCATTCGGGGCCTTTTCCTGAAGTACTTGAACTTTCATCGTTACCTCTGAACGTCCCTCCAGGTGGTACCGGGTGGAGCGACCAGTTCCCGGGTGGGTTTTAGTTTACTCTCCCACTGGAGTCCCGCGGCTTTCCACGGCATACTGAGACATACGGGTTAGGGGAATGTACCCGACTGGGATTCAAGGTTATCGCTCCGATTCTATCATGTGGTAGGCCTCAGCTAAGAGCTCCTTAGCTTCCGAGGAAATCGGATAGGCCTGCACGGCGGCGAGCGGAGGGCGGTCTCGGGCGGTCACCAGATCGTTTTTAGCCAAAGCGATATCCACACCAAACACAAGGGCCTCGGACAAGCTAGGATTAGCGACGAGAGCACGGCGCAAATGAAGTTCAGCTTGAATGGAATCCCGCGAGTTATGGAAAAGCAATGCCAGGCTGAATTCAGCCTCCGCTATCATCGATCCACGGACAGTCGGGTCGGCATACGCTAGCCCGGTCTCGAAATGAGTAGTCGCAGCATTGGGATCTCCCTTTGCCAAAAACGCGAATCCTAGGCGAAGATGGAGAAGAGCGGACTTGGGTTGGCTGTCGAGCCCAATGCGGAGTACGCGGATGGCACGATCGACCTGACCATCCTCCTTGAGCGACTTGGCTAGAAGCAACCGGGCATCCAGATGCTCGGGGTGAGTTTTGAGCAGTGCAGTCAAAACGCCGCGGGAGCCGAGTGTGTTTCCTCGGACGGAGAGGAGGCGGGCAAGCTTGAGTTGATAGTTGAGGTTGGTTTCGTCAGATCGTACGGCTTCGATGAAGGCTATCTCCGCAACGGCGAGGTCGCCGGCCTTTTCGGCCAGGGTACCGAAGGCATAATGAGCAGGGGCGAATTTGGGGTCGTTAATGAGGGCAATGGTAAATAGCTCACGCGCTTTGTCGTCGAGGCCTGCATCGAGGGCTTCGATACCTATCTTGTAGAGTAGTGGAGCGGCACCACCAGCCGCGTCAGCGTCGTAGCGAAGCTGTGCAACTTGGAACGCCTTAAAATCGCTGTGATCATCAAGCAGAAACTGGAAAGAAGCTTCACCCATTTCATCGGACGAGTTGGGGCCTCCTACCACACGCCGAGGGGGAGAGAAGGGATTCCGAGTATTTTCCGCGCTGTTGTCGTACATGTAGCGCATAATGATCCGGGACTGGGCGGGGATACGCGGGGGATCTATAAAGCGATAGTCGCTCTGCCAGTTGAAATCCCAATCCGGGATGCGTAGCAACGGTTGCCGGGTTCCGTCTGGATGATCGACGTAAATTTGCAGGTCCTTGCCCAAATAGTGGGCATGGGGAAATATACTGATCAAACGCGACGAGACGGGCAGAACGATCGACTCCTCTAGCACATAGTCGGATTGGCCAACGAGGGAAACTCCGCTAAAAACGACAAGTGAAGTGACAGGGAAACGCACGGGCAGGGTTTTTTCATGGTGATTTAGTTATTTCCTGATCCATTCTTTCCATCCCAACTAAAAACTAGACCCTCTATTCGTCAGCAAAATCAGGAACTTCAATAGATGCACCCACCGTCCATCTTGGCGCACCGAATTCAATGGCTCCTATATCAGGAAGCCCTACGGCGGCGTCCGTAATTCCTTCTACATGAATGCCGGCATCAATGGCCTCAACACCTGGCTTTAAGCTGTAATCTCTGCCTGCATGATCGGTAAAATCATTCACATCAACTACTTGATTGTGAGATTTTGTAATCCCGTAAAGAACATCATCCGAACTCACAAGATTGTTCTGTGTTACTATAACAGCCCCTGCTTTTTGCACTCCGCGAACTTCGATGGCTTTCACAACATCCATGATGGTATTGTTCACAAAATAATTTTCCGTAGCCGTTCGTGTGCGTATGCCGTCATGAGCCTTCCAAACAATATTATGGTGAACCTTGTAACCACTACTGGAATTGTCTAGATAGATCCCCACAGCTCCTGGATGATGACTCATAAAGTCATGCAAAATATTATAGGAGATCTCAGGGCGGGGTTACGAATTTTTAATTTATCAGGACAATCCAAGCCTGCCTACCCTTTGTTCAGGGGATGAAGTAATAAAACAGAATCCCCAACTGTCACGTTTTTCTAGAAGTCACAGTCGAGGCGATAACACTCAACAAACTACAACTAGACAAATAAACTTTTCAGAACGAGAATGTATTCGAGAGCACGAACGAACGTGGGACAGGAATGGCCACGCGAGCGATTGAGCCGTCGGGTTGCGTCTGGATGGGCACGGGATCGCTGTCACGGAAAACGTTGCGGACGTTCAACTGAATTCTCCAATCCACTTTATCATCAAATAGCTTACTGCGGTAACCAATCCACAAATCAGCGTATCCTTGTGAATCACCCCAGTAGGGTCTGGTGACGTCCGGGATAATGACTGGAACATCTGGATCGTTGAGATTCGGATAGCCGATTGCTGACTCGTCCGTCCATCGATAGGCCCCACCCACGTTGAATCCAGCCAAGCGACCTTCATCGAAGGAATAGTTGCCTACGAATCTGAAATTCCACTCGGATTGTTCAGGAGTCGGCGAACCGTCAAGGGCCTGCCCGAGATAGTAAGCGCCAGCTTGTCGAGAATTAGCCATACGAGCCCCAAATAGCGAATTGCTAGGGTAAAGGGTACTCCCTTGAGCCCTTAATTCGCTTCCCAGTGGGTTGCCTTGACTGCTTAGTCTTGGACCTTGCGGCACAGATTCAAAGGCAGCCCTGAACTGATTGACCAGAATGCCCATCCCCCCCGCGACATTGCTTCGAACAACGGTTCCCTGCGAGGCGTTGAAGGCGAGGCGCAAATTTTTTGTGGGATTGGCGGTCACCTCGAGCTCGTAGCCCTCAGCTTTGAGATCGGACGTGTCGGACAGTACACCCGTTGTGATCTGGGTCGTCGTAACCCTGGCTTCTTCCGTGGCCGTCTTCGGATGAAAGACAAAGTTCATTTGGTCGAGGGCGAAGTCGGTCCAAACCGCTTCGTACTCAGCCATGAAGGTGTTGAAGTCATCAAGCGACATGTAGTTGTCCATGAAGTTCTCGGGATCCGCGTCTTCCACTTCATCCAAGTATCCATTCTTGTTCATGTCGGGATCTATGCCTGCCAGGTCGCCTGTCGTGTTGATATCGAAGACTCCATCCTGATTTTCATCGGCCATATTCCGAGCTTCCCAAAGGTCACGGTATTGACGCGATATGACATTGGCAAAAACGCGATAGGCGAAGGCGGCATCGCTATAGGCATCATTCTCGATATCCCCTTCATAGCGGGTAACGCGAACCACCAACTTATTATCCATTGCTGAGAAGGTGAAGCCGTAATCCTTGGTCGTACCCTCTTGGCCCGGCAGATTATTGCCAAACCAATCAAACTGGCCAGGGGAAGCCACGAAATTCGAGTTTTCGCCGTAGTGGAACGAAAGACCTGTTCCTTCAGGCAGCCATTCGGAGGGCGTTTTTAGGACGAATCCATACCCGAAGTTGCTCGCCGAAGCATTTTCGGTTCTGATGTCAGGACGGCTGAGGTTGAAAGAAGAGGGATCGATAATCGAAATATTTATTTTGTCCGGACTCGGAGCAGTCTCCTCAGTGGTTCGTTCCGCATTGAAACGGCGAATGTCCACTTCATCTCTCCGCCATCCCAGATTAGCAACGAGGAGGTCTTCGAATAGAAAGCTCTGGAGATTCAACGCCTGCGAACTGGTATCGGTGCTGGTAAGATTTCCTTCGACGGGCTGGAATGACGAAGTGTAAGTGCCTTCATCCTTGAAAGCCAGCGCGCCGTTTCGAATTCCTGCGTTTACATCTCCTTTCGAATTGAAGACCAACGGTACCTGATAATTCTCGGGGAGATGTACATTAGCATTGCCTTGGAGTCCGGTCGTGTGGAAATCCGACATCTGGAAGCTCGGGTCATCAAACGCATTGAGAAATGGTTCGCTGATATAGAAGATAGCCGATCCCTCGCGTTGGAAAATATTGGCATCCGTGCCGAGAACGAAATCAGCATTATTGCCCATAACCAAAGGTTCTGTAGTTATAGTTGACCGAGTGAATTCGTTCTCGTCGGCCAACAAGCTGAGTGTATGACGCCCCAACTTACTGAGGAAGCCGTCATCGAACTTTTCATCGAAATCAATTTTGGCAAATGCGGTTGCACGTAACGCGTCCCGTTCTTCGTCAATGAATGTCCTATCCGACGCGCTTGCATAGAAGAAGAGTCGGCCCAGGTTCGGATTAGTATCTCCAAACAGATCGTTAGGCCCTACGACGTGGCTGTAGTTGATATCGAGGTCGATACTGGGAGAACCCGTAAGCGAAAAGCCGGTTCTCGAGTAGTCCTCGCCAGCGTAATCGAGGCTGATACCGTAGTTGCCGTCATCCGAAATCGCCTCGAACGATAACATGACCCGATCAAAGTCATTGCTGTTTGTATCGTTCATGCCGGTGATGAGGTTTTTCCGAAAGTCGAATACCTCGTAGTCGAGCAAACCTTGGTTGTTCCACCTCGTGTAGTCCATACCGGTCTTGTTGATTAGACTCGTGCCGAAGAATGCAATTCGAGGGGTCCTTTGAAACGTGGCCCAGGTTTGACCCGCAAGGTTCCCAAAGGGATCCCAAGTCGGGCTTCCTGGCCTGATCTGATTATTCGTCCAGCCCGTATCAACCGCACGGGTGGGAAGGCCATTGGCATTTTCCGTTCCATCGTAAACGAGCATCCACCCATTTCTCTTAAGGAATTGATTTCTGTATAAAGTATACGGCAGATCGTCTCCGTTAATATCCACGCCCGTATAAGGCGTGCGGACAGCTGGGCTGGCGCTATTCTTCATGATGTTTCCGAAAACATCAAAAAGCATGCGTTGAGCGCTGTTCTGAAAGAGCACATTCCCATCGAGATCAGTGACGGGCCCGAACTGATCGTCCATAGTATTATCGATCCACGTTGATAAGGTTTCCAGTGGACCGTTGCGTTCCACCGAAATGAAATCAGTTTCTCCCCGCTCATAATTGCCTTTGATAAAAATATTTTTATCATCAAAGGGCTTGAACTCAAGGGCCACAAATTGGCGAGATTGGTCAATAAACGCAGGTTTCTGCATAAACTCCTGGTCCCTCTCCTTGGCCGCTAGTCGGATAGCCAGCTTATCCTCAATGAGGACTTTATTGTAATTAATCGATAACTCATAAGAGTAATTATCTTCGAACTCTTCAGTGGAAATCCGTGCATTGATTTCTACGGAATCGTTATAGAGATTGGCACCCTGCAAGCTTGTATTTATAATGCCCCCGGGAGAACCGAGGCCGAAAAGAAATGAGTTTGCTCCCCGGTTGATATCGAGGCGATTCGCATTGTACGAGTCGAACGGGATGCTCGACGCAAAGTAGTTCGTGGTCAGCGTCGGCGCGGTCATGCCGCGAACACGGCTGGCCGCATTCGGATTTTGGCGAGCTGCCGAATTGTCCAGGTCACCCGGCCTCTGCTGGTCGTCATTGTTCAGTCCCGCAGAAATCTGCTGGTAGTCACTCAACCCACCGAACGCTTCAGTGCCGGTCGTGTATACGAGAACCTCATCCAGCTGGGTGGCTCCGATATCTTGCATAAATTCTCGGGTGACGACCTGCACTGAAGTTGCGATATCCTTGAGGTTGGTATTCAAACGTCCACCCGCCAAGGTCTGGGATGAATAATAGCCAACAGTTTCGGATTCATCGACTTGAAACGGTGATAATTCAAAGATATTCTCGTCTTCCTCATCCTCGGTTTGAGCGGATAGAATTCCCGCCGACAGTCCGATTAGTAGCAGGGGATATAAAACGTACATTAAAGTTTGTTTTCTCATTAGTTTGGGGTTGGTTAGTTGTTGTTTGAAATTTCTGAATTTCCAGTTTCAGGGGGTAAGAGCATTCCCCATAGGAGTTTTGCTTTCCCTCCGAATTTAATTATAGGGAAATTCTCCGCTTTGTCTACCCCCCGTTTAGGGGGTAGGACAATAAAAAGTTGACTTGGCACTCCCGGTTCGTAGGAGCGGGTTTATCCCGCGATTGTTTTTGGTTTCGTCACCATCATCCCTGCCCATCCGTGTAATCTGTGAAATCCGTGGTTCCCCTAAAAAACCTCCTCCCTCTCTCTTTTTTCCTCTGTGTTCTTAGTGTCCTCAGTGGTTAATCCCCTTCTTTCTCCTCCATGGTCTCTTTGGAAAATCGCGGCGTAAAGCCGCTCCTACGGATGCGGGCTAGACCAACTGAGAGATCGTGCCCGTGCTGGCGTTGTTGAAGTGGTCTGTTTCTACACCGTATTTTTGCAGAATGGTCAGGTGCAGATTGGCCAGCGGGGTGTGCTCGTCGCAGACGACATGACCTTGTGGCTGGAAACGTCCACCTCCGCGGCCTGCCAGGATGATAGGCAGGTTTTCCTTCTTGTGGCCGTTACCATCTTTCATGCAGGAACCGTAGAGAATGGTAGAGTTATCGAGCAGGCTCCCGTTGCCTTCGTCGATGCTTCTCATGCGTTCGAGCATGTAAGCCAGGTTTTGCACATACCAGTGGCTGACGCGTGTATACTCGTCAACAGCTTGGTCTAGGAACTTGTGGTGTGACATGCCATGGTGATCGGAGGTCACTCCATCGAGGAAAGAGAAGTTCTGACGGCTGAATCCGTGAGCCGTCATTAGGGTTCCCACGCGAGTGGTGTCGGTCCAGAACGAGAGCACCATAAGGTCCATCATCAACCTCAAATGTTTGGCTCGATCTTGTGGGATACCTGCATCTGGGCGTAAGTATTGCGGTTTCGTAATGGGTTTCCAGTTACGCTCTTGCGGATTGAGCGTGTTTTCGATCTGCACTTCGACCGAACGCACGCTGTCCAGGTATTCACCGATTTTATGTTGGTCCTGGTAACTGGCTTTGCGTTGCAGGCTCTTGGCATCATCGAGGACTAAATCAACGACGCTCTTGCGATAAGCGGCCTTGCGTTGGGCCTCCGGGCCGGAGTTGTCACGGAACATGCGGTCGAAAGCGACGCGTGGGTTGATCTCGGGAGAGACGCGGGTCGTCTCTGAGCTCCAGGACACGGTGTTGGCAAAAGAGATGGGGTTACGACCGGCATTCCCTTGGCGAGGTGGTTCCGTACCCAGAATGACTGACGGGAAAGGAGTATCCTTACCAATAGCTTGTGCTACCATCTGGTCCAGGGAGACCGCGTTCTTGTCACCTTCGATGGTTTTTCCGGTGAGAAATGCGCCCGTCATTTGCACGTGGCCTTTACCGGTATTATCGAGGTTGGACAGGATGGTAAGCTCGCGCTTCAGATTCTGCAGCGGCTTGAGGATGGGCGAAAGTTCATACTGTTTTCCGACTCCTGTGACGTCCCAGGCTTCGGGAAAAACGCCATTCGGTTGGAAGATACAGGCCAGACGAGTGGGTGGTGTGACAGTCGCATTGGCGAATGTGTTGCCCATGATATCGAGGTAGGGCAACGCCAGACTCGCGCCTACGCCTTTGAGGAAACTTCTTCGGGAGATTTGCCAGCTTTTACTCATCTTTCGGATTGGGGTGTTGAAATTGGAAGGGGTAGCTCAACGCCACTTCTGTAATTAGAGTTCGGGCACCATAGTTATTTTTTTCCAATGCGGCAATGATTTTTAAAATTGCCATTTCGTCGTAGTATTTCAGTTCTCTGCCAAGGGCGTAAGCCAGCATGCGTTCGACGACATTGCGAATAAAGGAATCCCGCTTTTCAGCCAGAATGTAGTCCTTGAGTTCTGCGGGCCCGTTAAACTCCGATCCATCCGGCATGACTCCCCTGCTATCGATAAGCACGCCGTTTTCCTTCGTCCGATAGCGGCCAATGGCGTCGAAGTTTTCCAATCCGAAACCGATGGGGTCGATCTTCTCATGGCAATCCACGCAACTGGGATTGCGCCGGTGCTGTTCAAATTCCTCGCGCAGGGTCTGGCCTTCTACCTGGCCGGCGGTTTCCGGCAGGATGCCCGCGTCGGCCGGTGGTTCGGGAATGCGGCCGCCCAATAAGGTTTCGAGGACCCATTTGCCCCGACTCACCGGGTTGGTGCGGACGGGATTGGAGGTAGCGGTAAGAATGCTTGCCATGCCTAGCAGTCCGCCACGGTAGCGATCTTCGAGTTTAACTTTCCGCATCTCACTTCCCTCTACGCCTTTGATGTCGTAGTGCATGGCCAGCACATCATTGAGGTAAGTTTCATCCGAATTGAGAAGTTGAAGCAGACTGCCGTTATCGCAAACCAGTGATTCAAACGTCATGGCCGTTTCCGCTTTCATGGCTTCCATCAAGGGTGGGGTGAAGGCTTGAAAAGAGCGAGGATCGGGCATCACGGTGATGCCGAGTGATTCGAATCCCAGCCATTGGCCCAGGAAAGTTTCCATCGACCGAGCGGCTCGTGGATCGCCCAGCATGCGGTCCACCTGTTGCCGCAGTATCTTGGGCTGTTGCAGGCGGTTCATTTTAGCGAGTTGGAAAAGTTCATCGTCCGGCATCGACATCCAGAGGAAATAGGACAGGCGCGATGCCAACTGGTAGCCGTCGAGTTGATATTCCTGGTCAGCCTTGGACGGCGCCAGTTCCGGGCGATAGAGAAAGTGCGGGGAGACCAGGACACCGGTGAGCGCCAGTTTGATCGATTCCTTGAAGGATTCGCCGTTTTTGGAGGCCACCTTGAATAGATCCACATACTTGGCTACTTCGCGTCGGGAAACCGATCGCCTGAATGCCCGCTCGGTAAAGCGTTCGATGATTTTTGTGGCAGCCTTGGCCGCGGACATGCTTTTTCCGGGCTCTGCTATAAAAACCAGGGATGTTTCAGGCGCGTCCTCCGGAAGGACGGGCCCGTGAACCTTTACCCAATCGATGCCTACGCTCTGTGGGCGCAATTGGGGAGCTTCCTCAACCGGCTTGATGTCGGCAATGGCAGCCAGGATAGCTTCGTTGGCGGCGAACTTCTTTTCGTTGAAGCTTCGGTATTGGGCGTTGAAGGCTTCGATGGAAAGGTTGAGCTTGCGGGCCAACTCGGCGGAGGCGTCTTTGACCAGCTCGAGACGCTGGAAAATGTTATCCCTGTAATCGATGATCCGGTTGGGATCACCTTCCCTACCCAGCAAACGTAACTCTTCGTAGCGTTGTTGCATCGACATGGCCCTATCATTGAGCCGCGCGATGGAATCGCTCACGCTCTGGGAATTGTCATCGGAATCCGGGTACAAAGGTGTATTTTTTTCAATGCCGGCTTGGATCAGCTTGCCGGCATTGTAGGGAAGTTCCTTATATTTGGGAGCATCGGGGTTGGGTTTGGGCTCATAAAGAACGGCCGGTTTCTGGATGTTCCAGGCAACCTGGTGACTGCCTTTGGGCACGAAGACGGTAATCGAATATTGGTCCGGTGTTTCTCGGTAAATTTCGATATCGCCTTTAACTTCGTCGTTAATTCTCAAGCGTGTTCCGGTGGGTCCTTCCGTGCTTAGGGCTCGAATCGTAAACGTGTAAAATCCGTCGTGGGGAAATTCCATGGACTCGTAGAGGGTCATTTGTCCGCGGTTGATGACATAGCCGAGGAAGTCGTCACCGATTTGCTTGGGTGTCTCACGCGTCTCCGTCATGAACATATCTTCCGATTCGTAATAGTAATCAATCGGATCCTTTTCGAACGACAGCAGGGCCTCCAAAGAGCGTTCCGCCGCTTCAAAATACTTCTCCATCTGGACGGGAGTGATAAACAAGTTGTCGCGGTCGTTGGTGAAGCCGCTTTGTCCCTCACCGTCTTCGGAGAATACATTTCCAGGATTGAAGTCGAAGCCCAAAAGGTCGCGCATGGTATTGTTATACTCCACCTTGGTCAGGCGGGGCATGGTCACGCGGCCCGGATTCCTGACCTTGCTCCAATCAATTTCGTTCAGGGTTTGCTCCAACCAATCGACGAGCATGCGGCGTTCTTCGAGAGATGGCAGGGGTTCCTCCTCGGGCATTTCCTCCTCCCGAACCATATGCAGCACGTCCTGCCAGAGCCTGTGTTCTTTCAGCAAAGCGCGTTTGGTGTGAAAGCTGGAAAGCTGGATATCGCCCTTTTGTTTTTCCTCTCCATGGCAGCGGTAGCAATACTGCTCCAGCATGGGGCGGATATCATCCTCGTAGCTGAGGGATGCCAGGTCCGTTTTTGCCGAGAGTGATGGGGATACCCAAAAAGCCCCCATGCAACTCAAGAGCAGAAGCTTGGATGTAAATAACTGGAGTAGGCCTTGAGGCATAAACACTTTGGGTAAGAAGACGGACCAAGGTTAGTGTGGTTGAAGCAAACGACAACAATAAACGTAAGCGTTCGGCGGAGCGATCCTGTTGCGGTCGGCGCTACGGGGTCAGTCGGCTTGCAAAATGTAGGAGGCTTTATTCGGCGATTTTTCCTTAAACAGCGATCGCGGCATAAAGCCGCTCCTACAGGGGGCGTAGAACGGAGACGGACCTAGTTGTTTAGCGTTGACGCATAGAGGAAGAATCCTCAACTGAGCGCCTATCTCAACCTAGTGTGGTGTCCCAGAAATTCCTTCTAACAATACCGCAGCGATTTTTTCTGCCTTATCAAGGCGGCGTAGGTCGCTTGGGCCTGAAGGCCCTGGCGACCTGCGCTAACGCCGATCGGCGGAAAAAGCGCGCGGCCCGTAGGGCGAGGTGGCATGAACACCCTGGCGGCGTTCGCTTTACGCACAAGGGCCTTCAGGCCCGTGCTACGAAAAGCAGCCTTGCCAGGCCATTTATGGCACGCTCGTATTGTTGAAGTTATTTCTGGGACACCACACTACATCCAGCCACCATGAGTAAGCTGGTTGGAATCTACCATCAGACCGAGAAGAATCGGCGCCCATACAGCAAGCAACTCAAAACGCTAAACAACCAGGTCCGTCCCCGTTTTGCTTGTATTGGCCAGTTCCGGACCAAGTGCCTGGATCAGAACCTGCCGGGGGCCCTCTTCGATGATGAAACCCCCGATCATGACCTCTTCTCCCGTTTCCACCAAGGCGCGAGTCGAGATATTGACGAACTTGCCATCGGCCGCCGAGGTAGGTTGCGATACCCCCAGCAGCCCCGCCAAGATCAGCAGCATCGCCACCCCGCCGCGGGCCAAGGCGGCTAGGCCATGCCGCGTCCATCCCCTAAGTTTAATGTTTGAGATCACAGACTCGTGAAACCATAAACATCGGAAAGGTCAAACGAATTCACTTTGGAAGGAAGCAAACGACTTCAGGTCTGTACTCTTGACAATTCAGGTCGATTAGTCGGCCAAATCCGGGTCTTCCAGAGTACTGTCTGGATCGCCGGCCTGTGCGGGCTCGCAGTCAGGCGCTCCAACATAAACAAATTAAAAAAATATCCTGTCCATCCTGTGCATCCATGTTTCACTTTCGATCACGATAATTCCCAGCATCTAGCATCCAGAATCTCTTTGGCCTAAAACACACATTTCCTAATTCCTAATTCTTCCCGTCTTTGCGCCCTTCGCGCTCTTTGCGAGAGTCCATTCCTCATCCGTGTAACTTGTCCAGCCGTAGCCCTTGGACGAAGCAGGATCAAGTGACTGAAAGGAACGTTGTTAATTTTCATTCCTAATTCGTGCCCATCCGTGTAATCCGTGGTTAAATCGCTCCTCAAGGTTAGCTCTCGATCGAATCTTTAGCCGATGCGAGCTCTAGCCCGCATGTCTCACAAACTTTCTACTGCGCGCCTGAATCTCAGCACTGGAGCGGGCATCGTTGGATTCGTGACTTTGCGGGGTGTCGACCCAGCTTCACCCGCAAATCGGCACGAAACCCGCACCAGCACTAGACCTTTGTTCGCTCGCTACGAATTTGGGTGATGTCGTAAACTCGGTAGTGAGACATGCGGGCTACTACTTTAATTGTTGATATACTAGACGAGCAGCTTCGCCTCGGGTTAGGTTAGCTTCGGGATCAGGCCAAGGGGCTGCTGGCTTTCGGAGAAGGCCCGAAATAATCTTCATCGCCTTGGCTCCCGTTACCGCTTGATCGGGATAGGCAAAGACCGGGGGGCCAACCCCTGATTGATCCCGCCACCAATAGTTCAGGTAGTTACGCACTTCATAGTCGAAGAGGGGCTCAGTGGATTGCGTCGAATAATCGTACAGGGTCTCCATGTATTTGAACGCCGGATGTCCACGCGGCACGTCTATAAAATGGGCGGCCGTGATACTGATAGGAATATCAAGTCCCATCACCGCCAGGCGGGCAAATTCGCCCATTGTGATCGGATTGTCCGGGTGGAAATAATAGTTCTCATCGCCATCTACCGCACCCAACAGACTCAGCTTCTGGACGGCCTCAAATTCAGGGGCATCGGCCGTCTGGTCTTTGTAGAAGAACAGGAAGGAACCCTGCCGCAGCAGTTCCTCCTGGATGTCCCCGACAGGCAGTTCACTGAGTTCGCGCCCACTGTCCAGGGCAAGCGCGGCTGCCACTCCGGCAGCCTGCCCCAGGGAGGACCAAGGGGGCTCCATTCGAACACTCGAGATGGCCAGGTGGGTGGAAGAAATGCCAACCGGAAACAGCAAGCCCTTGTAATTCTTAGGCACTATGACGCCATAGGGAATGGTATACGGACCGGTGACGTCCTCCAGATGAACATCCCCTTCCGCTGCGCCTTCCCCATACGGGCCCGCGTCCGGCGTGGTAGGGTTTTGCACATTGTGCGAGTCGATTGGGTACATGCCAATCGCTATCGAATCCGGGTGCAATGGCGGCCGTACCCCATCGCCACGTAGATCCTTGTGGAGATCGCTTTCGGTCAGGGTATAGAGTCCTTCAATCCTTCGCCCCTGGCGCACGTATAGGCGATAGGGGAAATGGCCGTTGTCCGTGAACTCGTCGTCTGCAAGCCCGACACATTGGGCGAGCCTCCCTCCGTCTGGATGAAATACATCCAGCCCAGGGAGTGGTTGCGAAAGATCTCCTCAATTTTTGCCCGTTCCTTCCAATCGGCCAACACAAAGTCAGTCGAGTGCCCGGCCAGATCGGCGCCATAGTTGATGCCGAGCATATCAAATTTGCCATTGGGTATGATGGGTTTCTGAGCCTTATTCCACTTGTACTTGGCAGGATTATAATCTGGTGGTGGCTTTTTCATCCGAAAGGGGTGGTCCGGCCGGCCGTAGTCCTTTCCCGTCATGCGGAAGGTGAAAGCCTGCGTCCGGTTGTCTGCTTCTCCTGTTCCGCCCGGGAAAATCGTACCTCTGAGCACGCCCGGTTTCGAACCGAAGGCATCGGTATAGATGTGCCCTGCATGGGGTTCTTCTCTGGAACGAGCTTCTCTGCCTATTCGAAAGGGAACGCCGGCAAAGGCGGCAAGATCTGCTGCGTAAGTCGCGTCAATGAACACGCGGCCACTATATTCATGCTTCCTTCCGAGTTTTCCCCGATTGTCGCGATCTTGTGTTATCACTCCCACTACGCGGTTGCCTTCCATTTTCACATCGACGGCAACTTCGTTAAAGCGCGTCGCGATGGTCGGCACTTCCGCCACCATTTCCGCATAGATACTGGCTGCCGTGCGGGGTTCCCAGGCCTGTCCTTCGGCAACATTCCATGTCAGATTAGTAGGCTGTTGCATATGCGTCTTCACCAGGGGGTCGTCTGCCAGCGACGTCCGATGGTAGGTCTTTACCCGTTGCCGGAATTCTTCCATGACCCCGCTATTGGCCTGCCTGATATGATCATCCAATCTCAGGACCCCCGAGGCAAGCATTCCGCCCAGTACCGGCGACTGCTCAATAATAATTACGCTCTTTCCCATTCGGCCCGCGGCAATTGCCGCCGCGATTCCTGCGGGAGTGCCCGCTACCACCACCACGTCGTAGACTGTATCCTCTTTCGCGTTCGCTTGGCCGACCGGCGGCAAAGCAAGGCAACAAAGGCCCGCTAAGATAGCGCGGGTCAGAAACTTGAAATAAAAAATAATCTTCATCGAAAAGGGACGGGCGCAAGACATTCTACTGACCGGTCATTCTCTTGTAAACCTCTAGTCCCGTTTCTCCGCGCTCGTTCGTCTTGGGAAAGGACTTGTCGAGGTAGGACTTAACCTGCACCTCAAACGCCTTGTATTCGTCGGCGGCGATCTTCTCGTCGCGATCCCTGTCAATAAACGGGAAAAGCCAGTCAAAACCGGGCCTGTCGCAGCCCCATTCAGACCGGGAAGACCACTCCCTGGTTGAGGATGCGCTGTAACTTGCCATATAATTGCCTTCCCTTGCCAGCCGTCTCAATGCCACGTCTGTCAATTCTTCGGCCCAGCTCAGGAACTCATCTCCATTAAGATTGGCCCGGTGCCAGTCCGGGTGCGGGAACTCCTCGTAAGAAAGGTAGCTGTCCTTGTTTTTGTCCGATCGCCACCAGAACTGCACGGAGAAATGCAGTTGCTCTGCCGGGAGGCCGGCTTCCAATTGCTCGATTCCCAAAAGCCTTTTTGCCTCATAAGCCTGCCTTCCCTCCTCTTCCAGCAGGGGTAAATAGTCCTTCAGCGCCTCTCTTTTAATCATGAAAAAGGATCCGTAATAACCACCATGGTTGACAATCTTTCCCACGGCTGATCTGCCATCTGCGGCAATCAGTGCCGTAAATATTGCCCATGTTCTTTTAGGAGCACCCCCACGTTCTGTCGTGCCAGCCTGACGCTCAAAAACAATCAAGTTCGTACGATTCCCCGGATACCATTTGCCCTTGATGAGTCCCCTCAGCGTCCTGTCGGAAATAGCTCTGATGGTTGAGGGCGGATCAAAAGGGTGTTTGAGCTGCCCGTTGATCCCGGAGATAACATCCCCGTCCTGTTCCAGTTTCACATACATGATACCTTCCCCCGTTGTGGCGTTCATAAACATGGTGGTGAAGAGGACCCATTCCCCGGAGACGTCATCGCCTCCATCCAGCCCGTCAGTATTTCTGGGCCAGACTGCCTGGCGGTTTAAAAGTCTGTCCTCCTTATTGAGATGCCTGAAGATGGCCATCTCAAGTTCCGGGGAGAGCAATTGCCCCGGCTTCTCAGCCGCCGGCGCTGATTGCGCCGCGCCGCTCATCGTCGCCAGCGTTATGAGAATTATGATTGTTGGTACTCTTTTCATTATCATTTTCTTATAGAATCTCTTTTTACTAGGTTTCAGCGCCGGGTGCCCTGAACACTCCGCCACTACAGTCGCTCACGCTCCAGTATTTCGGCCACTTCGAAGAAGTCTCGCGCTTCCCAATCGGGGGTGTAACCGTGGTCCTCCAGCGGTTCCGCGGCCCGGTTCACCCAGATGACCCGCAGCCCTGCTGCCTTCGCACCAACGATGTCGAACTGGCCACGACAGACGTAGACGACTTCGTCGAGGTCGAGTCCAAGCTTGGCAATTGATTTGAGATAGATATCGGGGTGAACCTTGTTTTTGCCCCACAGATCGGCAGTGAGATAGACATCGAATTCGAATCCCATCTCCGCGAATCGGTCGACGATCCCGATCCGGACCATCTCATTGTCGCCGTTCGTGAGCGGTCCCATGATCGGGTAGCCAAGAGCTCGTATCGCTTTGAGCCCTTCGATGACGTCCGGATACGGATCGAGCTCGTGCCAGGCCTGGATCAGCTCGTCTTCCTCTGGCTGGGTGAGTCGCACGTCGTTGAACCGAGCCGCCGTATGAAGTGCACGCCGCGTCACGAAGGAGAACGGCTCGAAGCCTTTGTCGACGAGGGTGTTGTACATGATGTACACGAGCTGCTTGGACCGCCACAGTTGGGTAAAGACTCCCGGGTCAGCATCAACCCCCTTGCGTTGGAAAACCTCGGCCACGGCGTCTTCGACGCCTTCCCACGACACAAGCGTCCCGTAGGAATCGAACAGCACCGCCTTGACGGTCCCCTGGGCGCGAACCGAGGGCTGTAGCACCAGGACCAACGCCACAACCGCGAGGGTGCCGACGAGCTGTCGTGCCCCGATGCGGGACGCAGACGCCCTCTTCAGCCTTCTAGTGTGGTATCCCCGAAATAACTTCAACAATACGAGCGTGCCATGAATGGCCTGGCAAGGCTGCTTTTCGCAGCACGGACCTGAAGGCCCTGGTGCGTAAAGCGAACGCCACCAGGATGTTTCATGCCACCTCGCCCGCCATGTCTCGCCGAAGCCCTTGGGCAAAGGCGGAAGGGCCGCGCGCTTTTTCCGCCGATCGGCGTTAGCGTAGGTCGCCAGGGCCTTCAGGCCCAAGCGACCTACGCCGCCTTGATAAGGCAGAAAAAAACGCTGCGGTATTGTTAGGAGGAAGTTCGGGGACATCACACTAGGTTTCAGATAATTAAGCTCCGCTTTCACGGAGCTTAATTTTTGAGCTAATAAAAACTACTACATTTTACACTAAAAGAACTATTCAATCTTTAGAAAAAATGGCCTAGAACCGAAGGGTAGCAGAGAACTTTACACCCATTTCGCCCGCCAAGTCGGCGTACTGGAGAGCTTTATCCGCATAAAACTCCTCAGTAATATTGTTTAAGTTCAACTGAAACTTGACCGGATTATTTCCAATTGTGGTATCGTAGGAAGCAAACAGGTCTATTCTGGTGTAACCAGGTTCAACCACTAAAGCCCGATTGAATGAACCGTCCAAGTGTATAGGTCCATCTCTCCACTGCAATCCTCCGCCAAAGGCGAATCCATCCAACGGGCCGCCATCGTCGATGTTGTATTTTGCAAACATGGCTATCGATTCTGGTGAATTAGCCCTCAAACCCATACCTACTATATCAGCAATTCCATCGCCGTCCGTGTCCGGGGTGTTGTTTGTAATAGGACTTTCAAGAATACGAGCGTTGATTTTGGCATAAGCAAAAATCATTTGAAAGCTGGGAAGTGGTGTGTAAACGAGGTCTAGTTCAAAACCTTCACTGCGTTCCCCGTCGGCCAGATATCTGCCAATCCGGCCTTCAACAACAGCCCCTGAATCAGCCCGTTGGACGTTGGTTTTATTGATAAGGAAAAGCGTTGAAGTACCTGTTAGTTTTCCATCCATTGCGCTAAACTTCAAACCAACCTCCTGTCCCTCTCCATTTTCGGGAGGAAAAAAGTCCGAATTCGGATCACTGGGATCAGATCGACCATTAGGTGTAAAAGATTCTGATTGCAGGTAATAGGCCTGCACATTTTCAGTCAGGCTATAAGTTACGCCAAACTGTGGAGTCGTATCTGTTTGATCGATCCGACGTAAAGTACTCCAGCGCAATCCAGCAAGAATATTCAATCGGTTATTCATTGCGGTAAACTGGTTGACAACATACACTCCTTGGTCCCAAACCGGATCATAAACGTTGTTTTGAATGGCTCTGTAGCCAGCTCCAGCTGTCCGTGTGACAGGATCCCAATGACCAGGATAGTTCAAATCCGGGTACTGCTTTACAGCGAAATACTCTTCCTCAGTCAAGGTTTCCCAGTCGTGGAACAAGGTGCGTTGAGTAGTGTGATTACTAAAATCGGTTAAAAGAACTTTAGTATTTTCGACTTCAAACCTTTCCCAACCGAAAAGAATTTTATTTGTGAATTTTTCGTTGGTGAACGTCTTGGAGAGATTTATGTTTATCGTATCGTTGAAACCATACCCCTCTTGGATTGAGGGACGATCCGTAAATCTCCAATCGCCATCCGGCGTCCTTGCGATCCGACCTGTAGTTAGAACAAATCGATGCAACCGATTGGATTCGGATGTTTGGAAACTTGCTTTCAGATACAGATCATCACCAAAATCGTGTGAAAACTCCACAAGGAAATTCTCCTCATCTTGGTGAAACGTATCCGTTGGTGTGAGTAGGCCAATTTCAAGTGAACGGGCTAGTACTTCCCCCTCTAAGAGCTGTTGTCTATGAGGACTGGGATTATCGGCAGACAACCACATATCACCAGCGCGCTCCTGAATGCCATCCGCTTTTCGAAATTGATAGTCAAATACCAGCTTGGTGTTCTCCGATATATTGTATTGCAAAATTGGATTTATGAAATACTGCCTCATATTTTCAAAACGGCGGCGAGTTTCATTATCTAAAACAGAACCCATAACCCGAAAAAGAAATTTATTATCAGCGTCTAAAGGGGTATTATAATCAAATTCAGCGATTTTATAATTCCAGGACCCTAATCCGACTTTCACTCTTCCGGTGCGAGTATCATGTGGCCTTTTTGTAATGTAGTTTACGACGCCACCTGGATCGGATGCTCCATAAAATATCGCGCTTGGGCCCTTGAGGATTTCAATCCGTTCAATGTTTACTGCATTAGTAATCCCTTGAAGGCGAATGCCATTTCGGAGAACTTGGGAAGTTTCATACCCCCTGATAGCGAAAGTTTCACCCCTGGTACTACCTCGATTAGTCTCATTTCGGCGAGACACTCCAACTCCACTGAGATAGCGGATTGATTCTTCGACTCGCAGCGTGCCCATATCCTCCAAGAGGTCTCCCGTTACTACTCCAATATTAATGGGAAGATCCCGAATATCCGTTTTTGTAAGCGTTCCGCTAACCACTTTTAGAGCACGGTAACCCTCAGCATCCTCTTCGGTTATCGTAAACGGATCGAGTTCATAAATTCTCTGTTCATCTTCATCTTGGGCGCTCAACTGACCTCCCGTGCCAGCTATTCCAAGGGTTAACACGACTGCAAGGGTTTTTAACCAATTGTTTTTCTGTGTGTTCATTTCAGTCTCTTCCATGATTTAGGGTTCAGTGTTTTGAGTTGTCTGGTCTGGAGACGGTACCTCCGACTGCGTTACCGCAAACGCACCGGCTTCCAAACCCTAATTCAAATCTATACTTTCGCGCGGGGGGTCAAGTGGGAAATTCAGGTGATTCAGCAACTGTCATGGGCTAAATTCCACCGGGGCAATAAAAAAGATGACTTGGGAGTTGTCAGGATGGGGGAAAGCCCCCACCTGCAGGAAACGTACGGTTTCTCCGGAAACGCATTTTGAACAAGCGTGGTCTTACCGGATTGGCGAGGCCCGGTGATGGCAACGACTGGAAACGTATCAGCAAGCTCGGCACACACTTTTTGAGCTATTCTCGGAACAATTTTGTTCATAAATTGGATAAAACTCCATAATTTGCACAAGTTAACGGTATAGCTCCTAACGTCGCAGGTACTTGTGGCCGGTCCCTTTTAGCCACAAAAAGAACCAAAGACTTAGCCCGCTGATAAGGGCTTCCCTCGCATCCGCACTTGTCCTCAGCTATGGAGGCTTGCATCGGCGCTTCAAAAAAATATGAAATCGAACCATCAGGAGGCTGCCCGAAGTCGAGTGTGCCCGATGAAAGAGTAAGCTATGCGCGACTATTCCAAAATACTGGATCGTTTGAACGGGATAAACTTGGAGTGTGTTATTATTGGCACCGTCCAGGATTATCCGATTTATCAGGTTTTTTGGGGGCCGCGTATCGATGATTGTGAAAATATTCTCATCACGGGCGGGATTCACGGCGATGAACCGGCAGGTGTGGAAGCGGCGCTGCGGTTCCTGGAACGGGACGACACAGATTGCCGGAAACGTTTTCGATATTGGATCATTCCGTGTGTCAATCCTTACGGTTACGTTCACAATACGCGGGAAAACCGGGAGGGCGTCGATATCAACCGGGCTTTTGAAGCCGATCGGGTGTCGGAGGCAGCCATCGTCAAACGTGCCCTTGTTAAAACCCAGTTCTCCTTCGCAATTGATTTCCACGAGGACTGCGATGCCACCGGGTTTTACCTCTACGAGGGCAGAAGGGACGAACCGTACATCGGTTCGGAAATCGTTGCTGTTGGGGAGACCATCGGCTCCATCGACGACAGTGATTCAGGAGAAAGCGAAGATCTGATCTGCGAAGGAGTTTATAAGGTTGCCCAGGAATGGGGCGTTCAGGGTTTAGCCCCTTACCTTTTGCGCTTCCACGCCAAGCATGTCATGATAAGTGAAACGCCGACAATCTGGCCGATCGAGCAGCGTTCAGCGCTCCATTTGGCGGTGCTGGACGCGGCCATGGAAATACGCTTCCCAGGGGATCCTGCCTCGTCCTAGCCCCGCTACCTCAGGCGCGTGAAGTGGGTGTCCTGTTGTTGTATCTGGCCATCCTGGTCCACCGGGGCATTCAGGGCTGACCCCTTCGCCCGGCCTTAAACTTGCATAGACGCGCTACGACGGACGCTTACATTCTAAATTCAGGGTGGATTGTAGTTGTTTATGAAAGTCGGATAATAGGTCTGTGGTCCCTGTCCAGGCATCAACAAAGGTAGTCAAAACGGAAAAAGGCAACTAGGTAATTATACCCAGATTTTTGCTAGATTCATTCCGGCCCATCCATGATTACCGATTGGGGGCTACTCCTACCGGAACGTCGGGGCGTGATATACACCTTAGGGGCGCCCGAAATCTAGACCAACTGTGAGATCGTGCCCGTGCTGGCGTTGTTGAAGTGGTCTTTTTCTACACCGTATTTTTGCAGAATTGTCAGGTGCAGATTGGCAAGCGGGGTGTGCTCGTGGCAGACGACATGACCTTGCGGCTCGAATCGTCCACCTCCGCGGCCTGCCAGGATGATAGGCAGGTTTTCCTTCTTGTGGCCGTTACCATCTTTCATGCAGGAACCGTAGAGAATGGTAGAGTTATCGAGCAGGCTCCCGTTGCCTTCGTCGATGCTTTTCATACGTTCGAGCATGTAAGCCAGGTTTTGCACATACCAGCGGCTGACGCGTTTATACTCGTCAACAGCCTGTTCTTGGAACTTGTGGTGTGACATGCCATGGTGATCGGAGGTCACTCCATCGAGGAAAGAGAAGTTCTGACGGCTGAATCCGTGAGCCGTCATTAGGGTTCCCACCCGAGTGGTGTCGGTCCAGAACGAGAGCACCATCAGGTCCATCATCAACCTCAAATGCTTGGCTCGATCTTGTGGGATACCTGCATCTGGGCGTAAGTATTGCGGTTTCGTAATGGGTTTCCAGTTACGCTCTTGCGGATTGAGCGTGTTTTCGATCTGCACTTCGACCGAACGCACGCTGTCCAGGTATTCACCGATTTTATGTTGGTCCTGATGATGTGTACTGGAAAAAATGGACACGAGATTCTCTTAACCGGAGGATCTAAATATGCGACGAAAACGTTACAGTGCCGAGTTCAAAAAGGAGGCGGCACGTCTGATGATAATGGAGGGGCTGAGTGGGAGCGAGGTCTCGGAAAAATTGGGTGTGAACCCCAACATGCTGTATCGCTGGAAGAGACAGCATTTGGAGGAGCTGGAAGGGGCACAAAAGAAGCGCTACAAGCCCCTGGGAAGCGATAGTGGGCACGATTCCGGCTACAGTCCCAATCGTTTCAAAGAGCTGGGTCAACCCACCGGTTGTAACCAGGTTTGGGTGGCCGATACGACCTACCTGGCTACTGAGAATGGCTGGATGTATCTGGCTACTGTCATGGACCTGTTCAGCCGGCGAATCCTTGGCTGGAGCATCTCCTGGCACAATGACGCCAATTTGGTCTGTGAAGCGCTCAAGGCGGCCGTAATGACCCGGGAAAGTATACCCCCCAATATCGTTCACCACAGTGACCGCGGAAGCACCTACGCGAGCACCCGATACCAGCGTTTGCTCACTAGCTTTTCGATGAGGCCGAGCATGAGTGGTAAGGGCAACTGCTACGACAACGCGGCCATGGAATCGTTTTATGGACGCTATAAAAGTTCCTCAGTGAGAAATCACGTCTTTGCCGGAGAGGCCGAATTACGTGCCCATGTGTTCGACTACATCGAAATATTCTACAACCGCTTTCGCAAGCATGCCTCCCTGGGCTATAAAAACCCTGTAGAAATGGAAGAAAAATCCCCCCCCATGGGGGGCAGCCAGGAAGCTGCTTGCTTAACCAATAACTAAACAATAACCATAAAAATAAGAGAATCTCATGTCCCACAAAATCAGTACACCTCATTACTCACCGTGTGGTCCGGCTTTAAGGTGGAACAAGCCGCAAGCCAGGCGCCCGGTGTTTTCGATACCATGATGGCTGTGCTTACCTTTACTCCACTCCTGGCCTTAATACCAGCCTTCATCCTCCTAACCCGGTTCCCAATAACTGAATCCGTAGCTCGAGAAAACGCGAGGTTGCTCAAAGCCAAAGGGGTCAATCGTAGAATATAGAATAATTCCGTTGTCAACTTCCTCGTTGCAGGGTCACGCTCACCTCTATGCCAAGAAAACAGCGGGTTGAGTTTCCCGGAGCAGTTTTTGCAGCTGGTAATTGGTTAAAATGTCTCCGGTTCATGCCGTAGCCTCCCAAACAACTCCTATCAGTAGTTTATTGTTTTCTTGCCTGATAGAAATGTGATTCTAGGATCTGAGTATGGATGAAGTTATTTTAAAAGAGGAAGCGCTTCGCCTACCAACAAGAGAGCGTGTTCTCCTAGCGGAAGCATTACTCGATAGCTTGGATAATGACGGGACACGTGAAATCGAATCAGCATGGGCAAAAGAAGCCGACTCGCGCCAAGGAGCGTATAGAAAAGGTGAAATAGAGGCCGAGGAGGGAACCGAAGTTATCCGCGAGCTTCGTGAACGCTACGGAAATTGAATTGTCGATTTCTTTCACCAGCCAAATTAGAGCTTGTCGAAGCGGTTGAGTTTTACGAAGAGGCTGTTCCCGGGCTAGGTCTGGAATTTCTGGATGAAGTTGAGAGAACAATTGCACGAATAGACCGCCATCCTGAAGCTTGGAATCCAATTTCAAAAAATCAACGTCGTTGCAGAATGCGCCGTTTCCCTATTGGATTAATTTATTCAATTGATGACGGAGAAATTGTTATCTCGGCCTTGATGCACTTCCGAAGGCATCCAGATTCCTGGAAGGATCGAACATAAATTATCTACGACTCGAATGGCACTACGGAAAAGGAAGGGGTAAAGACGGAATGACGCTTTTCTACAATTTAACCTATAGCCATGTCTCTGCGTCCTCTGCGCCTTTGCGAAAGTCAATTTCTCTGACCAAAAGCACATAATTCCTAATTCCTAATTCTCCCTGTCTCTACCATCTCGTTTGACAAGGTTTTGGGTCGAATTCGGATTTTGCTTGTCGAATTCTAGAGGCAGGATCAATAATAAACTGTTGATAAACAGCTCATTATGTCGTTTTCAGGACCGACTAGGTAAATGCATGACACCATCTTGGCATTAACCTGGAAATCTCACTACCGAGCGAAAGCGACATCACCCAATCTTCTACTGCGTTCCGGAATATCGGCAATGGACAGGATCGGAAAGGAGGGGGTTCGCCTGGACCGTTTCTATGTCAGTCCTGTTTGTGCACCGACGAGAGCCAGTTTGTTGACGGGGCGTTACCATCTGCGGACGGGTGCATTTGGTGTTACCCGGCGGGATGAGGTCCTAAACCCTTCTGTAGTGACCCTTGCCGAATTGTTTCAAGAGAGTGGCTATGCGGCAGGTTGCTTCGGAAAATGGCACAATGGAACTGTCTTTCCTGAGACTCCTAATGGCCAAGGTTTTGACGAGTTTTTGGGGATCCTCGGCGGTCTTTCCCAACTCTATTTTAATCCCGTGCTCAATCACAACGGTGAGGATAGCGAATACCGTGGATATATCACCGAGATACTTGCCGACGCGGCCATTGATTGGATGGACGAACAAGTGGAGGCGGAAAAGCCATTCTTCTGTTATGTTCCCTTCAATGCACCGCACACCCCCGGTCTGGTAGAAGAGAAATATTGGAAGCCATTCTATAACAAAAGTGTCGGTCGATGGGAATCGGTGATATTTGGAATGATTAAAGTCATTGATGAG
The DNA here is from genome assembly GCA_965250065.1 of Opitutales bacterium. GTDB lineage: Bacteria > Verrucomicrobiota > Verrucomicrobiia > Opitutales > UBA2995 > JAABVD01. Next base: position 1,115,101 of record OZ252288.1, on the reverse strand, counting down.
AAAATTGCTCAGATGCTAAAGTTTCTGGAGGACAAGGACCAGCTTGAGAATACCATCGTCATATTCATGAGCGACAACGGACCCGCAACCTGGCGATACAATGGGGGACTACGAGGGAAAAAAGGCACTGTATATGAGGGGGGTATCCGAGTGAACCTCCCCCGGTTTTGTGGACACGCACAGCGCAGCGTGAGAGAGAAAAGAAGCATCACCTGGCTACTGTAGCGTAGGGGTCAGAAGAAGGGGTTCAGCGCAAAATCTTAACATTGGGAAAGGGTGAATAACAAAAGGGGACAGGAGTTAATTAGAAATTGGCCCAATGCATCTCCTATGGTGTCCACTCTTTGGCCCGATTTATTCGTATCAGTTATCTGGTTACAGTCTTTCTCGGAATAACTTGAGGGAGTCCCTGAGTGCGCACAGTCCTCCTTCTTTCGAGATACTGGGTTTCGAGGCTTTGGAAATCAGGATTCGTAAAAATAATCCACGGTAATATCCCGATGACCTTCTAAAACCCGGACAACATCAATGCCTTTTGGTCGCTTTGAAGGCAGGAAAAATATTACGTAATTGCCGACTGACTAAGATTGAAGTCCCGCCCCAAGGTCTGGTCGGTTGTGCCCTATTTCGGGTTGCCTTGCCAGAAGGTGAAACTTGGCTTCTATTAGTTCCACTGTTTCGGTGGCGGCGTATGGATTGTCATCGGCAATAAACTTCCAAATCTCTACTAAATCGTCCTCTGCAAGCTGCGATACTCTAACGCGTGGCATTCTTTGTTTCCTTGGAATGTTCGCGCTTGGCTCGAGCGATTATTGCCGAAATAGATTTTGAACCAAACTTTCCCTTCTTAAGTTGATCGATCCCCGCCTCAAGATCGGCGGCCAACGCAGCTCGCTTGATCTCGAGTAAATCTTTGTAATCTCTTGCAGTGGTAAACACAAATTCTCTTCGACCTCTACGAGTGATTCCTATTGGGCCTGTTTGTGCTTTATCCATGACAGAACCCAACTTGTTCTTAATTTCTGTAGCAGTGATTTCTTCCATGTTTCTTAAAGGCTAATTTAGCTGGAGGATCAAGAGGAATTATGAAAAGATCAGTAAAGGAGGAGAAGAGCTTTGCGAAATGAAAAATGAGGAGGGGTCCAAGTAATGATATTGCAACAATGTAAATCGGATGGTTGCCGAGATCCAAAAAGAACATTGATCCCCAATACGAGGATATTCAAATCGCATCTCCAAAAAGCCCTAAAAATAGAGAATAAAAAGTAGCATTCCTTTAATTAGTCGACCCTGAAAAAGTCATAATTGCTCGGCGTAGTTGGATGGCTTCCGCCTACGCCCAAGGTTACGGCGTGACAGGTCTGTCTGGATTTGCTCTCGCCAAGCCGCCAAGATCTTCTGCGAAGTTCTCCGTCAAGGCGGCTCTCATCTTGGCCCGAAGGGTCAGGCCTAAAGAAATCCACGTCATTCATCCTACTCAAAGGGTAGCAAAACGAACTCACTCAGATTGAAGCTATGACTGTTTTTCGGTTTCCTAATTTCGGTTTCCTTCTATTAGTTATTGAACCACAACGATTACTCTTAAGAGAATCATCGCATGACTCAGATATCCAGGATTAAGCCGCCCTTGAAGGTGCTCGCGATCAGTTTATGGAGCCTATTTGCAGTCGCTCTCACACCATACGCAGAAGCCGAATCCGCCCGACCCAATATCGTCGTGATTCTATCCGATGATGTGGGTTGGGGAGACATCAGCAGTAACCAACCCTCCAACAAGTTTAAGACTCCGGCGGTGGATCAATTGGCCAGGGAGGGAATGCGTTTTACCAATGCGCATGCGCCGCACGCGGTCTGCACTCCTACTAGATATTCCTTACTGACCGGTAGGTATTGTTGGCGGACCTTCTTGCGAGAAGGTGTGTTTCCTGGTTACGCAAAACCACTGATCCCTCCGGCGCGTATGACTTTGGCAAGCCTTTGCAAAGAGCAGGGATACGCAACGGGTGCCTTCGGGAAGTGGCACGTCGGGATCGGTTGGAAACCGGTAGAGGGGGATCCCGGGGATTTTCATTTTGGTTCGCAAATCCATGCGGCCAACCAGGCGTTGGCGGATATCAGCCAACGGGTCAATCATTTCGCCCCGATTCAGGGAGGGCCAACCGACATCGGCTTCGACACCTTTTTCGGCACGCCTTCCAATCGGAGCAGGATCCCGGTGTTTATTCGGGACAACCGGGTTGTCGGTTCGCCCATCCGCGATAAAACAGGGATGATGCGCGATCCTGAAATGCGCGGGGACACCGTGGACGATCTCTACGTGGATGAAGCCATTGCGTTCATGGAGCGGGCTGTTGCTGAGAAAAAGCCGTTCTTTGTATATCTACCCATTAACGCAGCACATGGCGCCGTGGACGTACCGAAAGAGTTTCAGGGGAAAAGCGGCGTATCGAGCCGCTGCGATAAAGTGCTGTGGGTCAACAAGAGTGTGGGTCGAATCAATGAAGCCCTGAGCGCATTGGAACAAACCGACAACACCCTTGTTATTTTCACATCCGACAATGGACCTTATGCTTTTCGAGGAGACGACCTGAAAAAAGGACACGATGCTTCGGGCCCTTACCGGGGATTCAAAACGGATGTCTGGGACGGCGGAACCCGAATTCCCTTTATCGTCCGCTGGCCAGGAAAGGTCAAACCCGGCACAACCAGCGACAGCCTGCTGTGTCTCACTGACATCATCGCCACGATATCCGCCGTATTGGAAAAGCCCCTGCCCAATTGGGCGGGGGAGGATAGCTTCAATCAATTGCCCGTTTTTCTGGGCCGGTCTGACGCGGCTGGTCGCGAGTCCATGATTACCCAGTCCTACACCGGCATCCTGTCCATTCGGGAAGGTAAGTGGAAGCTCATCCTGGATACCAAAGGTTCCGGCGGCTTTTACCGCTACTCTCCCGAAGTCCAGCGCCACCAGACCATGTCACCCTGGCGCCCAGACATGAGTGACATGGGACAGTTGTACGATATCGAAAAGGATCCCTACGAAACGACGGACCTGTTCGATCAATATCCGGATGTCGTGAACAAGCTGAAAACAAAACTGAGGTCCTATATTAACAGCGGCAGAACAAGTGTGGTGTCCCAGAAATAACTTGAAGGCCGCGCGATTTTTCGGCCGATCGGCGTTAGCGCAGGTTGCCAAAGCCAAAAGCCCAAGCGACCTACGCCGCCTTGAAGAGGCAGAAAAATAGCTGCGGTATTTTTATAAGGAATTTCTGGGACACCACACCAGACCTTTGGATTAGACGCTGCTATTTCTTCACGATTTCAAACCAGATGAACTCACCAGCGCCTGCGTCCAACCAGGCGGGTAGGTACAAACCGGTGCCGTGCGGCAATGCTCTGCGCGGCGCTCATTACGGCCTACCGAGAACGTTGAAGAGAGAACGTTGCTGACGTCTGACCTCTTGTTGCCCTTCCTCTATTGAGGGAGGTTTGATTCACTTTCTGCTTGCGCCGCCGCCCGGTCCTCGTTTGCCCGGTTGATGATGTAGGCGTGTAAATGTTGGACATCGGTTTCGTTCAATAGGTCGGAAAAACTGGCCATTCCCTGCACCACGTAGACCCCGTCCAGGACGATCTCCTTAAATAGTCGGTCCTGAAAACTCCATAATTAGTTGTTATACAACATTTTATTGTTGCCAATACCCCTTATATTTGACAAGCTAATTGTGCAATTCCGCCCAAAACCTTGTCAAACTTATGAAACCAAGATCTTCGCCTGATTCAACTCAAGGCAGCTTTTTGATGCCCGACCTCCACACCATGCTCGATCAGCGCCAACCGCTTTGCCGCTTGGCCCGAGCCATAGACTGGGAATTCTTTGAGAGGGCCTTTGCCCAGCATTACCATCAATATCAAGGCTCTCCGGCTAAACCGATTCGACTCATGGTGGGGCTGTTGATTCTTAAACAACTTCATGATCTAAGTGATGAAGGCATCGTTGAACAATGGGTACAAAACCCGTATTTCCAGTATTTCACCGGAGCAGAGCATTTTCACTGGCAACTGCCTATTGACCCCACCAGCCTGACTTACTTCCGCAAACGCATTGGTCCGGACGGTTGTGAGCTGATCGTGAAGGAGTCCATACGTGTGCATGGACCTCAAGCCATAGAGAATACGGTGATAGCTGATACCACCGTTCAAGAGAAAAACATCACCTATCCTACCGACTCCAAGCAGTATCGTAAGATCTGCCAGAAATGTGTGGTCATAGCTCAGCGTCACGGAATTAAGCTCAGGCGCAGCTATCGTCGCACCATTCCGAAGTTGATGATGGCCCTACACAACCGGTCTCATCCAAAGCGCGCCAAGCAAGCCCTCAAGGCCCAACGCAAACTCAGGACTATAGCCGGACGGCTGGTGCGCGAGCTCCGACGCAAACTCCGACCCGAGGCTCTCCGGGATCTCGGTTCTGAGTTGGACCTTTTTGATCGAGTGCTCAAGCAGCAACGCAAAGACAAAAACAAGATTTACAGCCTTCATGAACCCGAGGTCAGTTGCATCTCTAAAGGTAAGGAGCATAAAAAGTATGAGTTTGGGCAGAAAGCTTCCATCACGCGCACCCTGCATAGCGGAATAATCGTGGGGGCCCTGAGTTTCGCGGACAACCGCCATGACCCACGCACCTTGCCCGATGTACTGGACCAAGTCGAACGCCTCACCGGGAAGCGTCCTCGCCTTTGTCTCAATGACCGGGGCTATCGAGGGCGCAAGCGAGTCGGTGAAACGCAGATACTGCTGCCAGCAAAAGCGGCGGCCAACGCCAGCGCGTATGAAAGGTCCAAGCTGCGAAAACTCTTCCGCAAACGAGCGGGCATAGAACCGGTCATCGGGCATCTGAAAAATGACCATCGACTCCGACGCAATTTTCTCAAAGGCCTGGCAGGCGATCAGATCAACCTGATGATGGCCGCAGCAGCCTTCAACTTCCGAAAATGGATGAAGCTCTCTAGTGTTTTAGGCGATTTAAACCGGGCCACTATCTTCCCGGAAACAGAAATCCATTTTCTTTCGGTTGCCCACTCTAGACAATAGAACCCGCTGCTGAAATCCGGCCTTTTGGCAATGTTGTGTGTCCTTTAGGTGGATTCCGCATACCTAAAACAATCGCGGGATAAACCCGCTCCTACGATTAACAATACGAAATCGGCACGGCAGCCCGGTATTGTTGGTCCCAGAATCTGCCATCAATACAGCATAACCCCATTTCCGAAAATTGCCTAGACGCGCTAGGCCGGGCGCTTACGGACCATAATGACTTTTTCAGGTTCGACTAAATAACTTGTGTGTTTCAGGTTGCATCAATCGCAGGTCCTTGATCACGCCGCTCGATTTTACTTCGGCTCCATGACAAACCGCACAGTGGAGGTGATAGCGTTCCTTCCCGATTTGAATTTCTTCTGGGGTTGCGTCACTTTCCGGTTGCTCGGGGATCGTACGATCGAGAACAGTGGGCGGCGGTAGTTCAGCAATTCCGCCCAGTTTGAAAACCAGCAACTTGCCAAAATTCCCATAGGTGACGGAAGCCATGTGCTCAACCTCCCCGGCAAATAATGCGCCTCCGCCTCCAGTGCCAGCCAGGATAGCAATGTATTGTACGCCATCGATCATATAGCTGATCGGAGGCGCAAGAAACGCGGTAAAGGCATTAAAAGTCCAGAGGATCTCTCCGGTATCCGAATCGTAGGCGTTTACATCCCCCACCGAATCACCCTGAAAAACAAGGTCACCAGCAGTTGCCAAGGTACCTCCATTCCAGTAGTGCAGTTGTTCAACCACCCAGGCTTCCTTACCAGTCAATGGATCGAAAGCTTTGAGGTAACCACGTGACTTGGGTGGATCTCCCGCTTCTTCCTTTGCCTCCATAATGCGCGCAAGTTCAATGCCAAGGTTCCAACCCCCGACCACGTGCCTGTATTTTCCTGTTTTCTTCCATTCTTCGGGCATCGAGTAAGCTAACGGGGATTCCATAGCCGGAATATAGGCCAGACGGCGTCCAGCATCAAAGGCCATGGCCTGCCAATTGTGTCCGCCATCCGGACCGGGCAGAATCCATTTGGGTTCATTGATATAATCCATCTCTGGGTTCTCAACTGGTCGCCCGGTTTCCATATCGACATGGGTAGCCCATGTCACGGTTACGAACTTGTTGGCTCTCAGGAGTTCTCCGTTGGACCGGTCGATCACATAAAAGAAACCGTTCTTCGGGGCTTGCATGAGCACCTTTCTCAATTGGTCATCCACTTCCATGTCAGCCAGCACCATGTCCTGAACAGATGTGTAATCCCAGTTGTCTCCCGGTGTGGTCTGATAATACCATTTCATTCTGCCTGTGTCGGCATCGACCGCAACGATCGAACACAAAAACAAATTGTCCCCTCCTCCTGGTGAACGAATGGCTCGGGTCCAGGGTGAACCATTTCCCACTCCCAGGTAGAGGTGGTTGAAGTCCGGGTCGTACACCATAGAATTCCAAACCGTGCCGCCTCCGCCTATTTTCCACCATTCAGAACCACTCCAGGTTTTGGCCGCCAATTCCAGTTCCGGGTGTTCAAAGGGCAAGGAAGGGTCGCCCGGCACGGTGTAAAAACGCCAGACCTCTTCACCGGTGTGCGCATCATAAGCCGTCACATATCCACGCACGCCAAATTCCGCGCCGCCATTCCCAATAAACACCTTGTCGTTGGCCACCCGTGGCGCTCCTGTAATGGTATATTCGCGTTGGCGATCGATCAGGGTATCGACTTCCCAGATCTTTTCGCCGGTCGCGGCATCCAACGCAATCAACCTTCCATCCAGACTTCCAAAATAAACTTTGCCCTTGTAGACAGCCACCCCGCGGTTGACGACATCACAGCAGGCTTTGCGCCCCCATGCGCCGGGTACTTCCGGATCGTAAAACCAGATTTCTTCACCGGTCTTTGCATTCAGCGCGTAAACTTTGCTCCACTCGGATGTTAAAAACATCATTCCGTCCACGACAATCGGCGTGGCTTCCAGGGCCCGGTTGCTCTGCATGTCCTTAAACCAGGCTAGGCCGAGTTCCCCGACATTGTCGCGGTTGATCTGCTTCAGCGGGGAAAACCGTTGTTCCTCATAAGTGCGCCCGTAGGCCAGCCAGTTTCCAGGCTCAGTATCCGCGTTGTTAATACGCGATTCATCAATATAACCGATAACCGGGTCTTCAACGGCAGATGGTGCTGCAGGTTCTTCTTTTAGTGCCAGCCACAAGATTACCGCCGCCAAAACAAAGAGGATGACTCCGATCAGTTTTTTATTCATGGGTTAGGGGTGTGAGTTGATTTGCACAAGGGAATGAGTGGAGCTGCGGTTTCCCTTGCAATTACTTAGGTCTACTGGCCAGGTCTCAAGAACAAACCGATTAAACCTTGTCAGCAAGGCGTCCGGTCAGACCAAACGCGAGAGTAAGGCTGAAAGGATTTCCGCATGCAAAAAATTGTGCTGGAACTTTCGTTTTGGAAGCCGATCCGGCGTGAGCTACCTATGAGGTATCTGTGGGCTGGCCACCGAACACTACCGGGAAAGCCACAGAAACGACCAGTCAAGAGGATTAGGAACTTACTCGAAGGATGGAGAGGTTTTGGTTTTGCCCGGCATCTTACCCACGTCATAATATTCTTGATGGTTGCCTTGGTTGTGATAGAGGCTAATTTTGAGACAATAACACGCATTTTTGCATTATTTTCGCTGTTAAATTTCTCAACTGCGCTTTACAATCGGTGAAGTAAACTATCGACTTTTGCCTCCTCTCCCGACTGCCGTGGCCGGTGGAGTAGTCCCAAATCCAACCTTTCGCTTCTGCCGTGGCCCAAACGATGAAGGATCTTACACTCATTCTGCGCATCCTCTCGACCTTTGCCATGCGCTCGAACACTTCGGGGAGATCCTTTCTGATTTAAATCCCATAACGGTCATTGTTATTTACACACCGATGCTGCTTTTGCTGGACTGATTGAATTCGGAACAAAGATCAGAGTCCCCTACCCTAATGAAAGCTCCAAGTCATCAAACCATTCTGACTTTTTTGTTCTTTGCCCTCCCATCGCTCGGCCTGGCGGAAGCCGCACCCGGCATTCGCCTGAGCGATCCCAACCTCACTGCCGAACTTATCGATAGTGACGAGACGGAGTTCTTTCTCAGTCACGCCATGGATTTCTCGGGCCGTCTCTACGTCGGTTGCCGGGAGGCACTCTTCGTTTACGAACCAACAGCGGGTGGCGGATTTGGGCCGCGGCGGGAACTCTACCGTTTTCCGCAAGACACCTGGCTCTACGATCTTGAAGCGCACGGAGGCGACCTGCTCGTTCTCTGCAATACCGCCCTATACCGGATCCCGGACGTTGCCGTCAATGGGAGCAACCTAAAGCCTGAGAAAATTCTCTGGGGCGTGCCGTTGGGGCATCACCACCAAGGGCTGCACGCCATCGAGTTCGGTCCCGAGGGCGACCTCTATCTTTCGTTCGGCGATCCTCAACCGCACCTCCACTGGGATCGCGACAGGCCCGATCACCTATGGCACTGGACTTTCTATGTGGGACCGGAAAACAAGCCCGTCACCTACAACGGTGTTGGCGCCGTGATGCGATTGCGACTGGCGGATTATCATCTGTCCGTTCACTCCAGCGGGCTGCGCAACCCCTGTGGAATTTCCTTCGATCCGGAATGGCGGCTCTTTGCCAACGACAATGATCAGGAAGGCGCCATCGCTTCGCCGTGCAAGTTGGTCTATACGCCGGCGCACAGTTGGCAGGGTTGGGTGCGGGGCTGGGCCGCGCGTCACAATCCGAAACGGCTCGACATGCTGCCGGTGGCCAACCTCCGGCTCGACGTTCCCGTCGGCCAATGCTGGTATGATGATACCGTTCTCGGCGAGAGGTATCGCGGCTCAGTGATGGTCGCGAATTGGGGCGATCGAACCGTCAGTTGGCACAAAGTCGCGCCGGCGGGAGCTGGGTTCGAGGCTCCTTCGGAAATACTATTGCAAGGGGAGGGAACCATCCGGCCGGTTTCCGCAATGCCCACCAACGATGGTCGCCTGATCGTGGCGGTCTGTTACATGGAGGGCAACGAAGGCTCTCCGGTGCGTCGTACCGACCTGCTTCTGATTTCGCCCAAAGACGGTGATTTCCCGCCCCGCGACTATTCCAAAATGTCACTGCGCGAGTTACTGAACCAGCCATGGCAACTCAGCGCAAAGGCGCACCAGGAGATCCTGCGGCGGGGCGGTGAAGATCTCGAATCGGCGGCGACTGATTTTCCGGCCTCAGATTCAACCGACCCGGCATTCTCCAGCCTCATCTTTCTCGCCGCGCGGGCAGGCGCGACCGAGGCGCTCGGCCGGATTCGGGGACTGGCAAATTCAGGTGGTCCGGACGCGGCGATAGCGTTGCGCGCGGCGGCCAGTTACCCGGACAAGTTTCCACAAATTGAAGTCGGTCCCATCGTCGACAAAACGAAAAACTCGGAAGTTTTGCTGGCGCTGCTGGGATACGTTCACGCCGCCAAAACTGAAGTGGTGCCAGCCGTGGTCGCGCTGGCCACTCACGATGATGCGTTTGTTCGCCAATCCGCCGTGCGTTTTCTGGCCAAGCACGCTCCCCGGCAACTGCTGGACGATTGGATCGCGGGTGACGCTCGGCAGCGCCTGGTCGCCGTTCTCACGGCCGGGTTCCGCATTTGGGACGGCGCCGAGGTAGCAACCGCCCTTCCCGCGGCAGGCATGACCGCGCTGGAGAAACAGCTCCATTTTTGGCAAGCCGACGGTGAAATCCACTTGGCCGCGCTCGGTCGACCCATCGGGATTTTCACCCTCGACGACTGGTGGCGGGAACCCACTAACCGAGAACCCCACGCCCATGATTTCACCATTCTGGAACGTGGGATCGCTGATGAGGATGACCAGGTCAGGACTGCGGCGGCGGTGAACCTTTTCTTTTTGAAAGACGACCGGATCGACCTGCCCACATTGGCCATCCTCAGGCGCGAGGGCATCGACCTGCGCAGTAAGAGCGAGCGGTTCGCCGATCCAGACACCAAATTACAAGCCGAGCGCGCTTTGGTGGACGCAATGCTTCCCACCGATGAGGAGATGCCGTCCGCATTTGCCGGAATTGACTGGGAGTATGAGGCGGTCAGCGGCAATGTCTCGAAAGGTAAGAAACTCTTTACGGAACGCGGCTGCATCGCCTGTCACCTTTCACCCGATGATCGTCGGGGAGGCAATATTGGTCCCTCGCTCTTCGGCGTGATGAACCGATTTACGCCCAGTTACCTCGCCGAATCCATGTTGGTCCCGAATCGGGCGGTTTCACCCAACTTCCATCCGGTGACTTTGACCATGGCCGACGACTCCACCCAAGTTGGATTCATCGAGGCGGAAAACGACGGCGAAATCAGCATGCGCGTCATCACCGGCCAAATCCTGAAGATCCCTGCCGCGAAGGTGAAGCATCGCGACATCAGCCAGCAATCCATGATGCCGGCTGGCCTCATCCAGACTCCGGGCGAGATGCGCGATATGCTCTCGTATCTGATCAAATCAAAATCATAATAGGGAATTTCAGGTGTCACAGAAATCGTTGCTAGGTTAGCGGAAAAGGAAGGGGTCAAGACGTAAAAAGTTATGCCTTACAGGGTCGGTCGTCTTGTAAAAGTGTATGAAGTACAACGAAATACAGTTTTTAAGACCTGACCCTTTTCTTACAGAAGGCATCACTTTTCTACGGCATGACCCCGGCTGGCGCCATACCTTATGCCCTCAAAAAACCCCCATAACTAAGCGCCATTCGGGTCAAACCTTGCATCTAGCATTAACATGCGAGATGCTAAGGAATGACCCCGACGGTCGACCCAGCTTCACCCGCACCACACTAGAGACAAACCTCGACCATTAAACCAAATTAAAATTATGAAAAAGATCCTCTTCTTTACGCTGTTCATCCTGGCGTCTGTGCTGCGTGCGGATGACGAGCCTGGTTTTATCTCACTTTTCAATGGCGTCAATCTCGATGGCTGGGATGCGCAACCAGGCGCTTGGGAGGTCCGCGACGGCGAAATTTGGTGCACCGGCGCCTCCGAGGAACGGAACTGGCTCATCTGGCGGGGAGGCCAGCCCGCTGACTTTGTGCTCCGATTGGAGTTTCGCTGGGACAAGGGAAATTCGGGTCTCCAGGTCCGGAGCGATGATCTGGGCGATTGGCAGATTTTTGGATACCAGGTGGAAATCGCAAAGCGGGAAGTCATGGGTCTGTGGCATCACTCCCTTTTAGAAGGTGAACACCCCAAGCGAGAAGCTCGGTGGCTAATGACCACGGCTGGGGAGCGGGCCGTTATCGCGGAGGATGGGACGCGGGTGAATACCAAGCTTGAAGATGCCGCCGTGGTCCAAGCCCACTACGATGAACACGCGTGGAACACTATGGAGATCATAGCCGTGGGGGATATGCTTATACAGAAGATAAATGGCGTACATTTTGCCACCCTCATCGATAATGATTCGGAAATGAGTCGCGCCAAAGGATTCATCGCACTCCAGGACCACGGTAAGGGCTGCATCGTAGCCTTTCGCAACATCCGACTGAAAGAAACCTCCCGCCAGTAACGCTCCCGTCGGAGCTTCCCAATAGCATTTCTCACTCACCGTTTTTTCGAAATTCATATGGACCTAGCCGGATCACTTTCCACTTTTCGCAATTGCTACGCTATCTTCGATTCACTACGTCACTACTCACTATTCTCTATGCTCCGGTTCCTCGCATTCCTTTCCATGGCCATTTCATCTCTCGCCGCCGATGCCCCCAATATCCTCTGGATTACCGCCGAGGATATGAGCCCGACTCTTGGTTGCTATGGAGACGATTACGCGATCACACCGAATATCGACCAACTCGCATCTGACGGTGTGACCTATACGAATGCCTTCGCGACGTCTCCCGTTTGCTCACCATCGCGTTCTTGTATCATCAACGGACTACCGGCCTCCTCCCAGGGAACGCAACAGATGCGTTCCGCCTTCCCCATTCCGGGATACATGAAGGGCTTTCCCAGCTACCTGCGCGCGGCCGGCTACTATACATCAAATAACGTCAAGACCGACTACAACAGCGCAAACTGGGAGAAGATCATCGCCGCGTCATGGGATGAAAACAGCGACACCGCCCACTGGAGAAGGCGGCGGGGCGATCAGCCCTTTTTTTCGGTATTCAATCTGATGACTTCGCATCAGAGCCGAACTATGGTTTGGCCTTTCGAACAGTTCGTTTCCGAAGTGCAAAGCAAGCTCGCAGCCGACGAGATCCACCATCCCGAATATGCTCCAGTCCCTCCCTATTACCCGGACACCCCGATCGTTCGCAAAACCCTGGCCCGCTACTACGATTGCGTTACGGCAATGGATAAGGAAGTCGGCGCGATTCTCCGGCAATTGGAGAAGGACGGGCTGGCTGAAAACACGATCGTGTTCTTTTACTCCGACCACGGATCGGGCCTGCCTCGCCACAAGCGAGCTTTGCTCGATTCCGGAATGAAGGTTCCCCTCATCGTCCGCTTCCCAGAAAAGTACCGGCATTTCGCACCCTCGGGTCCCGGTACCCGCACCGACCGACTGGTTAGTTTCGACGATTTCGGACCCACCACCCTCAGCCTGGCGGAGGCGGAGATCCATTCCTACATGGAGGGGAAACCATTCCTTGGCCCCGCCGCCGGCCCAGCTCGACGATATGCCTACGGTCACCGCGACCGGGTCGATGAAGTCCACGATCTGGCGCGCTCCGTCCGGGATGAACGCTACCTCTATATCCGCAACTACATGCCCCATCTGGGCTACAACCAACCGACGGCGTGGCCGGACCTGGGCGAAATCCGCCACGAGATTTACGCCCACGCCGAGAGCGGCCGGATGACGGAACCCCAAAAGCATTTTGCCGGTCCTTCCCGGCCTCTCGAAGAACTCTACGATTGTGTGGCCGATCCCAATAATTTGAAAAACCTCGCGAACTCGTCCGATCACCGGAGTATCCTCGAAAGAATGCGGGCTCAGCTCAGCAAGCGCCTCGTCGATAGCCGCGACCTCGGGTTCCTCCCCGAAGCCTTGGCATGGAACCTTAGCGCCGGCTCCACCCCGTACGAACTTGCCCGGTCTGCTGGCTCTTACCAGCAGGCGCGCCTAATCAAGGCAGCCTCGCAGGTAGGTAACGCCTCTGAAGAAACGCTGCTCTCAAATCTGGCTCACGACGATCCTGGGGTCCGCTATTGGGGCGCGGTCGGATTTAGCGCGGCGCCGACCCTATCACTGAAAGCCATCGGTGCGCTGACCAAAGCCATCGCCGACGGCGACCCCAGCGTGCGGATCGAAGCCGCTAACGCTCTCGCCCGACACGGACGCCTTGCAAAATCGATTCCCGTTCTCGCGGCAGCTTTAGAAGACCAAGACCTGGCCGCCGTTCAGCATGCCGCCCGAACGATTGAGCTCCTCGGCGAAAGAGCCATTACCGCCCTACCCGCCGTCGCCGCCTGCGACGCCCGCATGAAACGTATCCGTCCGCCCGGGACTTCCCCGGTGATTGTCGATCCGGAAAAAGACCAAGCCATGTTCGTCGGCTTCTCCACCGAAGCCTTCCTTAAACGATTTAGACCCTGAAGTTTAATAACCATGGATAGAAGAGACTTTCTCCACCTCTCGGCCGTTGTTGCCTTAAGTCAGGCTACCCTTGAAAAATAAAAAGGCCGCCCTTCACGGTCCGGATCTGGATCGGTACGGAGGCTGGACCAGCAAAAATTTTGAAACCACCGGTTATTTTCGCGTCGAGAATGACGATCAATGGTGGTTTGTAACCCCAGAGGGAAACGTCTTCCTCAGTTTTGGGTCAATCACATCTACCTCGACTTTTTTAACCAGGAATACGGCCGTAAAGCCTGGTCGAAGCGGTTGGGGATTCAGGCCCAGATGAGCGGGCAATTTATCGAGCCGAGCTACCACATGGAGTCGGACCTCGGAGCCATGGCGGCGATTGCGTTTCAGAAACATCCTTTAAACTAGAGCCTATCCCAGAATCCTGGATTTGATAAACGAGTAGAGTTTGCAGGGCTTAAAATCTCTCAACTGCGCTCGATTCGGGCCTTGCTGCGTCTTTCAAGCTCACCTGGATTCAAAATATTCAGCTTAATGCCACATTTCGGGCATGCGTCGGCCTTACCACTGCTGGCAGGTTCAGTTTTGATGAGAAGGCCGCGGGACTCTCGGCGTTAAAGCTGCACGAAGCAAACTTTGAAAGCTTACCGTATCAGTAGAATAAGTTTCGTAACTACTCAGGTATCTTAAACAATCGTCCGCATGGATGTTTTATTGATAACATATTACGAAACTGTAGGAGGGGGTTTATCCCCCGATCTTCCAAATGGCCTCACCGCAATCGGGGGATAAACCCCCTCCTACAGTTCTCTCAATCACCATCCCATGAAAATTTTCTCGTTTCTTCTTATTATCCTTCTGCCTTCATCCTTTATCCTTGAAGCAAAGCCCAATTTCATTCTCATACTTTCCCACGATCTAGGCTATGGAGACCTGAGTTGTTACTAGGTTTCATTATTTTTATTCATACCAAAGTATAGAGACTCTATTTAGGGCGAATTGAGGATTTTCACCTCCTTTCGCCCGACTTTTTTTAGTCTAATACCTTGTCCCCCAGTGGCTTAAGCGTCTGGGATAGGCTCTAAACTAAAGAAAAAAGGCAGTTAGGCCAACCAGCAATAGGCTCTTCTAGACTACAAGTGAATGCGACAGCCCCCCAATCTTCTACTGCCTGCCTGTGCGTGTCCGCACGCAGACAGGCGCTCCGGAATATCCGTCTTCCCCAAGTTACGGCCGGAGATGCCGGCGCTGGAGGGGTGTTTGGAAATCACAGAGGAAGGGGTCTACCGAGGAGCTCGCGACGACACCTCAACGCAGTGAAGCAAGAATAACAACCTTGCATCCTGCATTGGCATGCACAATGCAGATTCCGCTGAAAAACCCCTAAAATCAGCAGTTCCTGAAAAGCCTTAATTTGTAAGATATTGTAAATGAATAACTTACAATACCATTATTTTGTGAATTCGCCAAAATAGGGGGTTTTTCAGCGGAATCGATGCAAAGGAATGACCCCGATGGGGCACTCGGGGTGTCGACCCGGCTTCAACCGTTAATCGGCTTGAAGCCCACACCAAACCTTCGTTCGCTTGCTACGAATTTTGTTAGACACCCGGTCTAAGGTTGAGCATTCCCATGGTGCAGGTTGTGATCACTGGAGGGACAAGAAATGACTGAGAATAGGAGAATTGAGGCAGATCTTAATCTTCCAGATCGTCTTCGGGGGATGATTTGGGGTCAGTTGGTGGGGGATGCGGTAGCCCTGGGCACTCACTGGATCTACAATCTCAGCGAATTGGCGGCGGCGTATCCGAAAGGAGTGGATGGGTTTGAGGAGCCGAAGGAGGGCCACTACCATTTTGGGAAAAAGCCGGGTGATCAGACTCACTATGGAGATGCGGCCCTGGTACTTTTGGAATCGATCTCAGAAGAGGGGCAATTTGACCCAGTAAAATTCGGTCGCGTATTCGTTGAGCGATTGAATCCGGAGACCTACGAGGGCTATATCGATCATTCCACTCGCGGGACAGTGGAATCAAAGTTAAGTTTCGAGGAACTACATCCCAGCCGGGAATTCGATTTTCAACAAGGGGCGGACGACGATCAGTTGGCGACGGCGACTTCGATAGGTCCGGTCATCGCGGCCCATTTGGGGCATCCGGACTTGATAGGCATCGTGGAAAAGGTGACGAGGGTTCGCCAGAACAGCGCTCGCGCGATCGCCTACATGAAGGCGCATGCCCGGATTCTGCTTGAGTTGTTGAAAGGCCGTGACATTCACGGTTCTCTGCATCGGGTGGAGGAGATTGCGGGAAAGGATTTAGAGTTTGGGCCGGAATTGAGGCGCAAGTTTGAGAGCGCGTTTAAGCTTCTATCCAGGAGTGTGGAAGGAGCGACAGATAAACTCGGGCAGTCCTGTCCTCTGATCAGTAGTTTTCCCTCTGCGCTACACGGATTACTGCACTACCGGGACTCGTTCGAACGGGCCATTCTCGATGTGATTCGGGCGGGAGGGGATAATGCGGGAAGAGCGGCAATGGTTGGTGGGTGGCTTGGTGCGCACCTGGGTATGGAGGCGATTCCGGAAGGATGGCGGAGGCGATTGACCAAGCACGATGCCATTGACGGTTGGGTGGAGAGGATAGTGGACACGACGGAGCGACGGATGGCGGAACGGCCGACGCCAACATAAAAGACAGGCGCCCCAGCCGGGCCAAGTTATTAACAATGCTGCTGCGGCGAGTGTTTGTCCTGGGGACTCCTCGCAGCATCGATTAATAACTTGGACTAGCAATAAGCGAAGGCGACAGCCCCCCAATTTTCTACTGCGCTCCGGAATATCCGTCTTCACCGAGTTACGGCCGGACATTGACCACGATCCGTTTGGCCTCACCGAGATGGTGAGGAAGGCGGGGGCTCTGCATGAAGATGAAATCGTGAGGTAACGAATGTCGGATGAGCGGATCATAGAACTCGAAGGACGGATTGGCCGGTTAACTGCGGAGCTTAACAATCTGCGAAAGACCAATCCGGGTACCCCTGTCCCCAATTACACCTTAAGCGCCCTGACCGGCCAGACGACGCTGCTCGACCTGTTTGGTGAACAGGAAATGTTGCTCGCCATCCACAATATGGGGCAAGGCTGCCGCTACTGCACTCTGTGGGCGGACGGCTTCAACGGCTTGCTTGCCCATCTGGAGCCGGTCACTGGGTTCAGCAGGAACGGCCAGGGCGCACGGTCGAGTTGCTGATCGATTTCTTGAAAGGCTGAAATTTAATCCACCTCAGAGAACGGTGTGGGAAGGAGGTAGGTTCTAGAGTAATGGTTTTAAGTTGTAGGAGCGGCTTTACGCCGCTATTGCTTCGAGGCTGTTTTGTGGGATCGCGGCGTAAAGCCGCTCCTACAATGGTTCGAAATGAAATTTCAAGTCCCCGATTCTGGGATAGGCTCAAAATAGCCACTACCGAGCCTGTAAAGGCGACATGATCACCAGAAAACAATGGCACAAAAACACAAAATTCCCATTTCCTAATTCTTCTCGTCTTTGCGGCCTTTGCGTTCTTTGCGAGAGTCAAATCCTCTTCGCGAAGCGATCTTGTTCCGGCAAAGCCGGATCAAGTGACTGAAAGGAACGTTGTTAATTTTAATTCCTGATTCCTAATTCCCTATCCGTGCCCATCCGTGTAATCCGTGGTCAAAATTTTCTTCTGAGTGGTTCCAAGGGGTCTACCGAGGAGCGGATGCGACGACACCTCAACGAGCGAAGCGCTGGACCGAGTGCAACGACACCTAACATAACAACCTTGAATCTCGAATTGGCATTCAAGATGGCTTCGCGTGTCGCCTCGGCTCGAAACCCGCCCCAGCCCTCGACTTTCGTTTGCTCGCGACGAAATTGGGTGATGTCGCTTTCGCTCGGTAGTGAGATTCGATGTGGAACCCCGTCGGGGTTCGTTATTTTTTGCCCATTCCAACCCAGTGTGCGCAGTGCGACACTGGGCTTTGGAGTGGAACTGCTTTGCAGTTCATTCTAGCCCGCTCCAGCACCGACATTCTGGAGCGCAGTAGAAAATTTGTGATACATCCAGGTTAGGCCTCGAGCCTAAACGGGTCTAATCCCGCGAGCCCTTACACACTACCGGTCGCGATTTGATACACTTGGTCTGCGCACCCCTTGATAGCTCCTTTCAACCCGGGGTAAGGCGTTCCAAAGGAGTCTAATAATCCGGAGTGTTGCCGGTATTTTCTACCCCACATCGGTAAATTGTTATCGGCATCGATCAGACCACAGTAATGCCAGCCGATGAACTCCGGTCGGGCAAAGGCCTTGTTAAAGAAGTTTTGCGTCCACTCGATACGCTCTTCCAAGGAGGTGGCGATTGGACCGAATGGGTGTGGCATGAACTTGGAGACCATGGTAAAGGCGGAATCACCGTTGATGATCGGCTGATCAACCATTTTCGACCAGCGATCAAGGGCAAATTCCTGAACCTCGTACTTGGCGTACATCTGGTAAAAGAGAATGTCGGTATACTTGGTTGTGGTTTTCAGGACCGTATCCACGCTGTCGGTATTGGCATGCAGTTTGTCGCCCATAAAAAGGTGGTTCGGATCGTGTCGACGTATGGCGGCGGAGGCGCATTTATAATAGCGGTCGACGGCAGCCAGGAGAAACTCAGTATTGTCACGGGTTTCATTCGGATTGGAAAGTTTGGTTTCAGGGCGCCAGTTTTCCGCTGAAGCAAGCGCATCGAATGATTTAAAGGTGGTGCTGTAGGTAGTATTAAAATCCTGGATACTGTTCCGGTAGAGCTTCTTCATGATCCGCACGTAGGCTTTTTTTCCCGGAGCGTCCGGGCCCAGATTGCGCAGGCGCCGGGGCCATCCCTTACTTCTTAAAGCTCGACGCTTTCCGCCGATGACATCAGTTCGCTCGCGACAATCCTCTTCCGTGAACAGGGGACAGTCGTTCATGCTGTATCCGAGAAGGTATGGATCATTTTTCTTGGGAGCCGCAATCTCAGCGGCCAATTGATCGCATTGGGCTTCAAATTTGGGGGAGAAAACATCCACGAAGTTCTCGTCAGGGATTTCCGTGTGCCAATGAGAAATTTCGATGACCCTGAAGGGCTGCATATAGGGTATGGTCGGCTTCGGATTGTTTAGAACACCGAGGTCATTGTGCACGCCAATGGAATTAAAGCCGTAATCGGCACACGCCTGGAGGACCCAGTCGCGCGAGGCCGGGTAAAATTGCTCATTATCCTGTAAATTTTTAATGCCCAGTATTTTTTGCCAAGCATCGCTGTTGTGGGGGGACCGCCACCAGACAGGGTGGAAATGATTGATTCCGAAACTGAGAAAGGCATTGCCCTCCGGAGTTACGATCCACCACCGGTCGTCCTTCTCTAGGCGAAAGAAGCCGGTCGCTTTGAATTTTTTGCCGGTCCAGCCTCCGTACTTGTCCAGCGAAGTGCCCTCCGCTGCGCCCAACTTTGAAATCAGCCCACCGGTGGCGGTTGTAAGAATGAGGGTTTTGAGTGCGTCCCTGCGATTCATAATGATTGATGGTGTAAGTAATTGGTTTCGAACGCGACTATCCTGACCCATGGCGTGGACGAGTCAACCCAGGTCGCGGGGAAGGGAAAAGGAAGGGGTCAAGACGTAAAAAGTTATGCCTTACAGGGTCGGTCGTCTTGTAAAAGTGTATGAAGTACAACGAAATACAGTTTTTAAGACCTGACCCTTTTCTTACAGAAGGCATCACTTTTCTACGGCATGACCCCGGCTGGCGCCATACCTTATGCCCTCAAAAAACCCCCTTAACTAAGCGCCATTCGGGTCAAACCTTGAATCCTGCACTGGCGCGCACGATTACAAGGCATGACCCCGACGTGGGGTGCAAAATTGCAAGGAATGACCCCGACGCCGGCCTTGTTTCGATAATTTTTCAATAACTGGCCTTAACTAGTCGGTCCTGAAAACTCCATAATTAGTTGTTATACAACATTTTATTGTTGCCAATACCCCTTATATTTGACAAGCTAATTGTGCAATTCCGCCCAAAACCTTGTCAAACTTATGAAACCAAGATCTTCGCCTGATTCAACTCAAGGCAGCTTTTTGATGCCCGACCTCCACACCATGCTCGATCAGCGCCAACCGCTTTGCCGCTTGGCCCGAGCCATAGACTGGGAATTCTTTGAGAGGGCCTTTGCCCAGCATTACCATCAATATCAAGGCTCTCCGGCTAAACCGATTCGACTCATGGTGGGGCTGTTGATTCTTAAACAACTTCATGATCTAAGTGATGAAGGCATCGTTGAACAATGGGTACAAAACCCGTATTTCCAGTATTTCACCGGAGCAGAGCATTTTCACTGGCAACTGCCTATTGACCCCACCAGCCTGACTTACTTCCGCAAACGCATTGGTCCGGACGGTTGTGAGCTGATCGTGAAGGAGTCCATACGTGTGCATGGACCTCAAGCCATAGAGAATACGGTGATAGCTGATACCACCGTTCAAGAGAAAAACATCACCTATCCTACCGACTCCAAGCAGTATCGTAAGATCTGCCAGAAATGTGTGGTCATAGCTCAGCGTCACGGAATTAAGCTCAGGCGCAGCTATCGTCGCACCATTCCGAAGTTGATGATGGCCCTACACAACCGGTCTCATCCAAAGCGCGCCAAGCAAGCCCTCAAGGCCCAACGCAAACTCAGGACTATAGCCGGACGGCTGGTGCGCGAGCTCCGACGCAAACTCCGACCCGAGGCTCTCCGGGATCTCGGTTCTGAGTTGGACCTTTTTGATCGAGTGCTCAAGCAGCAACGCAAAGACAAAAACAAGATTTACAGCCTTCATGAACCCGAGGTCAGTTGCATCTCTAAAGGTAAGGAGCATAAAAAGTATGAGTTTGGGCAGAAAGCTTCCATCACGCGCACCCTGCATAGCGGAATAATCGTGGGGGCCCTGAGTTTCGCGGACAACCGCCATGACCCACGCACCTTGCCCGATGTACTGGACCAAGTCGAACGCCTCACCGGGAAGCGTCCTCGCCTTTGTCTCAATGACCGGGGCTATCGAGGGCGCAAGCGAGTCGGTGAAACGCAGATACTGCTGCCAGCAAAAGCGGCGGCCAACGCCAGCGCGTATGAAAGGTCCAAGCTGCGAAAACTCTTCCGCAAACGAGCGGGCATAGAACCGGTCATCGGGCATCTGAAAAATGACCATCGACTCCGACGCAATTTTCTCAAAGGCCTGGCAGGCGATCAGATCAACCTGATGATGGCCGCAGCAGCCTTCAACTTCCGAAAATGGATGAAGCTCTCTAGTGTTTTAGGCGATTTAAACCGGGCCACTATCTTCCCGGAAACAGAAATCCATTTTCTTTCGGTTGCCCACTCTAGACAATAGAACCCGCTGCTGAAATCCGGCCTTTTGGCAATGTTGTGTGTCCTTTAGGTGGATTCCGCATACCTAAAACAATCGCGGGATAAACCCGCTCCTACGATTAACAATACGAAATCGGCACGGCAGCCCGGTATTGTTGGTCCCAGAATCTGCCATCAATACAGCATAACCCCATTTCCGAAAATTGCCTAGACGCGCTAGGCCGGGCGCTTACGGACCATAATGACTTTTTCAGGGTCGACTAACTAAGACCATTAGATAGGCGTTGTTTGGGTCTGAGATTTTATTCCTTTAGTAATAGAAATGTGGATTCAATGACTGGGCTCAGTGGGAGGAACCGTCGCTTTTCGTGCCGCAAACGAAAACTTCGATGCCCAATTTTCTGGCGAGTTCTGCTTTTGCTGAAAGGCACAGGTCGGCTTGTTCAGAGTTTTCGGCATATGCAACGTTTAGGTGATTAGCCTTATGGCGGGCCATCATCTGATCGCGGCTGACCCCATAGGTGACGGCATGCATGATTGGCCATTGAGGGGTCGTTTCGTTCAGACGGCGCTGGGTCTCTTCCCCTGGTAATTCGATTACTTTCGCGCGGCCAAGGTCCATCTTGAGCTTGCCGTCTTCAATGAATAGACGGCTCCAGATGATTTCGCCTGGCTTTGCAATACCCTGGAGAGTGCTGCCGCCTTTGGGGAAATACATTGCAGGTTGCCGGTAACCGTGACTGCCTCTCCATCCACCTATGTGGTGTTCAACAGGGGCAGAACCGCTGATCAGGAACACCCACACGTATTCGTCTGTGGCGCCTGAGCGGTCCCGATCTCCCCATCGCAGATCGTGCAAGGTTGTTTCGGTCGGTTGTCCCAGCGCGCTGTGAACACGTTTGGTCAGGAGAGCATCGAGCCCGCAGCATTCATCGACTTCGTTGAAATGTGGATATGTTTCGCCTTCGAGGATAACCTCTCCTTTGCTGTTTTTGACAGGTGGGCGGTCGGTGCTATTGAGCAATCCTTCAACGAGGTCGGAGGCGGCACATGTATCTTTGAGTCCCTGTTGGTATTGGATTCCTATTGCGTCACAGCCAAATCTGTCGCCGATTCGGCATGCTGCGATGTACATCTTGCATTGCTCGATGACCTGGTTCTTTGTCAGTTCGGTCGCCTCGTCATTACCAAAGTGGAAATTGAAGCCTCTTTGTATCAAAAAGGAGAATACGGCCTCGGCTTGGGCCTTACTAACGGTCTGCATCTCGGCAAACAAGGCGCTTTGACTGAGACGTTCCTTGTATACGCCCGTTTGAAAAAGAAGTTCGTCTGGAATGGTCGCGTTGTACATTCCCATGCAGAACTCATCGAAAACGCCGATTATTGCTTTGTTGGTGTCGAGATCCTCGGCGATCGTGTTGGCGACCTCTTTTGCGCGGCTGTGGGTCTTGTCTGAGTCATACGCTACCACATGGCTGATGTCGTGGGTTATGGATCCGGTTCCCAGCCATTCTCTGAGTTTTCGCTGGAATTCATTATCGGTGGCGAAATCTTCGCTCCACAAAGTGGAGTATTTGACTCCGGCTTTTGTGAGACAACCGTTGAGGTTGAGCATGCCTACCAAACCTGGCCATTTGCCGCTCCAGTTTGCCACCGTCAGAATTGGCCCCTGGTGAGAAATCAGTCCAGGTAAAATATGGTGTGAGTACTGCCATACTGCTTCGGCGACGATGATCGGAGATTTTCGATTGATCTTTGCGAAAATATCCATCCCTTCGCGCTGGCTGGAAATGAATCCGTGTTTCTCGACTGGATCGTAATCGTGAGCCCGTCTCACCTTCTTGTCCATTGATTCGAAGACGGCAATTAGCGAGCGCTCCATTTTGGACTGTTCGTCCCAGCAGCTTTGGTTGGCGGAGAGTCTTAGATCTCCATTTGCGATGAGAGTAATGGGTAAGGATGATGTGGTCATGGAGCGTATTTTTAGACTAGGATTGCATTAAAAAGTCGTAGCTGAGTTGATCCTCGTAAAGCTTGTGGAATACTCTGTATTTTCTGTGGTGATACTCTTTAGATTCGAATTCCGGCATGATGACACGCTTGGGGCGCGACATGGCTTTCATGGCATGTTGCAGGGTTTTGAAATCTCCGGAAGCTACCGCGCCCAGCATAGAGGAACCCAGGAGCACAGCCTCTGGCTCTTCGGGGAGTATTATTCGGCAGCCGGTAGCATTGGCATGTTGTTGAAGAAAAACTGGGTTTTTCGCACCTCCTCCACAGCAAATGAGCGTATCGATCTCGTACCCAGCCTTGTTCATCTCCTCAATTATGTGTCGTGTGCCATAGGCGATTGCCTGGATCGTGGCGAGGTACTGGAGAGCGAGGTCATCGATGGTGGCCGAGAGCATGAGTCCCGAGATCATCCCTTTGAGGTGGGGGTTGGCGCGCGGAGACCTGTTCCCATGGAAGTAGGGGCACATGTGAAGGGACTCTGTTAGCTGGTCCAGGCTTGAATCTCCCGCCAGGGCAGATAGGTGGTTTTTCAGAAACTCGAAAATTTCAATTCCCGCCTCGGCGCTCGCCTTGGATGCTATCTCCATGGCGCCGTGGTTGAAGATGACGTGATCAATCAGAGCACCGGTTGCCGATTGTCCCCCTTCATTAAGCCAGAGTCCTGGAACCATAGAAGAGTAGTAAGGGCCCCAGACACCTGGTATGGGGCGTTTATCAGGTGAGACCGCCATGTGGCAGGAAGAAGTTCCACCTATCAGGGCAAGGCGTCGATCCAGTTGGACCGATTCGTCTCCTTCGGCCAATCCAATCATACCGATTCCTCCGGCATGTGCGTCGATAATGGAAACTCCCACTGGTGTGCCTTCGGTCAGTCCGAGCGCCTCCGCTGCTTCGCGACTAAGGCCATTGCCTATCGGTTCGCCCATAGGGCGTATTTTCGTGCCAATCCTTGCATATCCATCTTCCACGAAGTCACCGAGATCGATTGCTTTAAAGAATTCCGCTTGCCAGCCATCACCACCATTAGCAGCTTCATGGGCAAGGTGGGTCCACTTGCAGGTTGTTGAACAAAGAGACCGTGTAAGTTCGCCTGTGGCCCGATAGGTCAGGTAATCGGGTAAATCGAAGAAATGGGCAGTACGTTGCCAGGATTCGGGTAAGCGCTTTTTCAGCCAGAGCAGTTTCGGAGTTTGCATCTCAGGAGAAATCTTTCCCCCAACGTATTCAAAGACCGAATGCTCGTCGCTCTTTTGATTGATTGCATCGGTTTCCTCAAGAGCCCGGTGATCCATCCAGACGATGACGTTTTTTTGATCATCCCCGTCCGGATCAACGGTTACCGGTTGACCTTCTTTGTCTATCAGAACCAGTGAACATGTCGCATCAAACCCGATGCCTTTAATCTGATCGGCTTCGATTCCTGCCTGTTTAAGCAATTTCTTAGAACAGTCGCAGATCGCTGCCCAGATATCCTCTGACGATTGTTCAACAAAGTTGGCCTGCAGTTTCCACATATGGATGTTCTTCTTGTTGTCGGCGATCAGATTTCCTGCCTGGTTAAAGATTCCTACCCGGGCGCTGCCCGTCCCAACGTCTATTCCAATGTAATAGTCCATGTTCCTATTTCATTTGATTGTGATTTTAGTAATCGTTTGCCTTAAATCAATTGTGTTTGGTTCTCCTATGGATGAGGTGATTAACGCTTAGCCCAATAGATATCCGCAAACACCTGACTCATTCGAAGAACGCCTTACAGACTAACATTTCATGGGGTAGGTTACTATCACACGAATGTGTGGGAGAAGGATCAGGAGTGCGAGTGACCTGAACCCCCTTCACGGCCCCTCTGGAGTGAGATCCTCGCGAAAGGCATTCAACTCCTTCACCGCCTGGTGAAGGCCCGGACGCTCGGTCAGGCCCCTCGATCACAGTCAACTTATAATACCTTTAACCACGCGTCCGTGCACATCGGTCAAACGGTAGTGGCGGCCTTGGTGCTTAAAGGTCAGTTGCTTGTGGTCGATACCCAACAGGTGCAAGCATGTGGCATGAAAGTCGTGAACGTGGACTTCATTTTGGGTGATGCTGAATCCAAATTCGTCGGTGCTTCCATATGTGAGTCCTTTTTTGACTCCGCCGGCGGGCGAGCAGGCAGTTTTTGGCGAAGACTCCTCCCGCTCCATTGTTGTCGAGACCGTAGAGTCGCAGAATGTGGTCGGGTTCGCCCTTCATGTCCGCGAGTTCGGGAACGGATGTCTGCATGCGGTAGGCCAGTTCGTACTGAGCGATGCGGGTTTGGATTTCGGGATCGTGGTAGCGATCGAAGGCGTGGGAGTTGAGCTGGCCGAGAGTATCGATCACATCACCGCGATGGTCGGCGGTGACGCCGTCCGGGTTATCGAGGTAGAAGAGTGGTTTTGAGCCGGTGCGGAACAGGACCCCTTGATGTTTGGAGGGAAGAAAGCCGCTGCTCCATGCTGCCGGCCCGGCGTTGGGGTGCTGATCCTTGAGAACGACGTAGGAGGGAAGATCCGAGTTTTCGGAGCCCAGACCGTAGGATGACCAGGCGCCGAAGGTGGGACGGCCGAGGCGACCGTGTCCGGTGTGGAGGAACATTTCACCTGAGCCATGGTTAATCTCGTTGGTCCGCATGCTGCGAATTACGGTGATTTCATCCGCCACGTTGGCGAGATGAGGAAACAGCTCCGACATGACGATGCCGCTTTCGCCCTGAGGGGCAAAACTGTAGGGCGATTTGATCGCTCGAGCATCGGGTGTGATGAAGGCGAATTTCTGTCCACGGGTCAGCTCTTGCGGAAGGCTTTTCCCGTCCCATTTATCCAGCTCGGGTTTGGGATCGAAGGTGTCCATCTGCGAGGGGCCTCCAACCATATGCAGGAAGATGACGCGTTTCGCCTTCGGCGTATGCTGGGTTCTGGGTTCTGGATGCTGGTTGCTGGGTTCTGGATGCTGGGGACTGGACGCTCGCAGGTCCTGGTGCAGAAGATGGGACAGGGCGAGGGATCCGATTCCGAGGGTTCCTTGCCGGAGAAACTCGCGGCGGGCGAGATACTTGATTTGATCGTTAGCAGTTTTCATTTAATTGGCATTTTGGAAATTATTTGTGGAACCCCGTTGGGGTTCGATCATATGGGTGATCGGTAACCCAGCGTGCGCTGCGCGACGCTGGGCTCTAGAGTTCAACGCCGTTGGCGTTAAAGCCAGATGTTTGAATCGGTTGATCGGGGCAATAGAAGCACTCATTTGCATCCTCCATTCTGGTCTAGAATGAACTGCAAAGCAGTTCCACTCCAAAGCCCAGTGTCGCACTGCGCACACTGGGTTGGAATGGGCAAAAAATAACGAACCCCGACGGGGTTCCACATCGAATCAATCCCAGACATAACGTTCATCAATCTCAATGTTGTTTTTTTTGCATAGTCGCCTGAATTCGTCTTGGAACGATTCCATCTTGTGATGTTTTTCTTGGTTTCGAATGTACTCGGTTACGGGTTCAACGTGGGTTGGGCTGATTGAAAATGCTCCGTAGCCGCTTTGCCAGTGAAAGTCGCCCAGGTTAGATTCCGCTTTCACCCACTTTGTTGATTCCTTTTTAAGTTCACGGATCAAGGTCGCGATATCGACCGTCTTGCCGAGTCTTACCAGGAGATGCACGTGTTCCTCGACCCCGCCAATTTGCAATGACGGACATTCCTGTCCCTTGCACGCGCCAACGAGATATGCGTGGAGTCGTTCGCGAAACGGTTTATCCCGAAGGAACGGTCTGCGATCCTTCGATGAGAAGACAAGATGGACGTAGATTTGTACGAGGGACTGCGGCATTGAATTTCAAGTGTGGAACCCCGTTGGGGTTCGTTTCAATCGATGGAAGGCTACCCAGCGTGCGCTGCGCCACGCTGGGCTTTGGAGTTTAACGCCGTTGGCGTTGGACGCAGTAAGTCGATAGCGCTCCCCCGGCGCCAAGTATCCAGCATCCAGCATCCAGCATCCAGTATCGAGTTCCCAGCATCCAGTAACGAGTTCCGAGCATCCAGAATCGAGTTCCCAGCATCCAGAATCAAGAATCAAGAATCCAGTATCAAGTATCATGATTTGGTGATGGTTTCGTCGAGGTTAAGGATGACCTGGGCCACGGAGAACCAGGAGCCGTGCTTCTGATGAAGTGCGAGTAGGGCTGCCACTTCGGCTTCGGAAGGCTGGCGGGCCACGGCGCGTCGGAAGGCGGTGACGGCTTTGTTTACTTCGTCGCCCGGGACGCGCTCGATCCAGATGGCGAAGGCGTGGGCCGCTTCCACGTAGGCGGGGTCGTTGAGGAGGTTGAGGGCCTGGACGGGCGTGTTGGAGCGATCGCGTTTAATAACACAGGCAGAGCGGTTGCTGCCGTCGAAATTCAGAATCATTGGATGCGGATTGCCGCGGCGTAGGACGCTGTAGAGACCACGACGATAGCGGTCCTCTCCTTCAGAAGTCGGGTAGACGACGACGTCGGCCCCGGAGATTTCTTTCCATAACCCGTCCGGCTGTGGAGGATAGACGGAGGGGCCACCGATCTTGTCGGAGAGCTGGCCGGAGATGGCGAGGAGGTTGTCGTGAATTAGTTCGGCCGAGAGGCGAAAACGAGGTCCACGGGCAAGCCATTTATTGGCGGGGTCCTTCTCGATTTTTTCCGAAGGCACCGCAGCGGTCTGGCGGTAGGTTGAGGACATTACGATGGTCTTGATGATCTGTTTCATCGACCAATCCTGCCGGACGAATTCGAGGGCGAGCCAGTCCAGGAGTTCGGGATGGGTGGGCGGAGCGCTCTGCATGCCGAAGTCCTCGGGAGTGGTGACGATTCCCTGACCGAAAATCTCAGCCCAGAAACGGTTTACGGTGACGCGGGCGGTGAGCGGATTGTCAGGGTGAACGAGCCATCCCGCGAGGCCGAGCCGGTTGGGCGGCAGATCCGGATCGAGCGGGTGGAGCACGTCGGGCACGCCGGGTTCGACGGGTTCACCGAGGCTGGTGTAGTCGCCGCGAATGAAGACCTGCGTCGGAACGGGGCTCTCGGCGTCCTTCATGACCATGGTATGTGCGATGAGGGCGTCGCGCTCCTTTTTCAGACGGTCGAGGGCCTTTTCGTGCGGGCCCGTGGCGGGATGATCGTAAAATAGGAGGGCTTCGACGTTGTCTTTTTCGTTGGCGCTGCGTTTTTCGGGTGGGATTTTGAGCATGCGGAAGCCGCCGCGGAGGTTCCAAGAGAAGCGTTCCCAGGGAATGGTTTCGCCGCGTCCAGAGGCGAGGAAGCTCTCCTCCCACTCGGCCTGGCCGGCGAGGGCCGTCAGCTTCGCCTTTTCGAGAGCGGCTTTTTCCCGCGCGATTTCTTCGGAAACCGCTTTCAGCCGCATCCCATCCTCGCGAGATGCTACGTAGGGGAGATCAGCGCTGATGAATTTCTTCCTGAACATGCCCGGACCTTCCATGGCGAGCTCGGGAACGGCCTGATTGAAGTAGGCGTAGAGTTCGTAGTAGTCGGTCTGGGTGATGGGATCGAATTTGTGGTCGTGGCACTGGCTGCATTCCATCGTCATGCCGAGCCAGACCTCTCCGGTGGTCCTGACGCGGTCGTGGAGGATGTCGGCCCGGACTTCGTCGACTTTGGAGCCGCCGGAGAAATTCGTTGGCACGTTGCGGTGGAAGCCGGTGGCTATGAGTTGCTCTTGGGCCGGGTTTGGCAGAAGGTCGCCCGCGAGTTGCTCGATCGTGAATTGATCGAAGGGAAGGTCGTCGTTCAGCGCTTTGATGACCCAGTTTCGATACGGCCACATGGTTCGGAGGTCGTCGTGCTGGTATCCGTTGGAGTCCGCATAGCGGGCTAGATCAAGCCAGTGGAGGGCCCACTTTTCGCCGAAATGCGGGGAGGCGAGGAGACGGTCGACGGCGGCCTCGTAGTTTTCTTCGGAGGGATCCTTTTCGAAGGCGGTGACCTCCTGCACTGTAGGTGGTAAACCAACGAGATCCAGGGAGAGACGCCGGAGGAGCACGGCCGGTTCGGCCTGGGGCGAGGGTTGGAGGCCTTGTTGGTTCAAACGGCGTTGCACGAAATGGTCGATGGGGTTGGCTCGCGGCCAATCGGAACGGTCGATCTTGGGCAACTTCTGCAACTCCGGTTTTACATAGGCCCAGTGCTCTTCATAGGGCGCCCCGGCCTTCACCCATTCGATGAGCAAATCCCGTTCTTGAGCAGGCAAGGGTTTTGCCTTCTTCCTTGGAGGCATGCGGTCCTCCTCAAAATCCGTGGTTAGCCGATAAAAGAGTTCACTGTCTTCCCAATTCTCAAGATCCAGAACCACCAGCGCGCCCTCTCGATTGTCGAGCCGAAGATCCCCCTCGCGCGCTGCCTCGTCCGATCCGTGGCACTTAAAGCACCGGTCCGAAAGAATGGGTCGGATCTCGTAATTGAAATCGGGACCCGTAGATTTGGAATGGCTAAACGGCAATGGAATGGCGCAGCCCAGGACGAAAACTCCGATGAGTTTCCAATTTCTTCTTATCCTGTCAGGCAAGAAAGCGCATACCAATAAAGACTTCTTCAAGAACTGAAGTAGCGAATAAGGGTAAGATACGTGTAAAATTCATTGGTTTGTATTAAATCACACTTTGATACCCTGGTCAATCACACGATGGAGTGATAAAGGCTGTAAAACGTGGACAAGGGATTGGGTCTTAACAATGATTTCCCGGATAAGAATTCGGCTCAGCTCCGTCCTTACGATGTGTCCATAGGCCGCCAACATTAACAGCTACCTCTCCTGCCAAAGTTGTTCATCTATTCGAATAGTGTGACTAGTGTGGTGTAACAGAAATTCCTTATACACATACCGCAGCAATTTTTCGGCCTTATCAAGGCGGCGTAGGTCGCTTGGGCTTTTGGCCCTGGCGACCTGCGCTAACGCTGATCGGTCGAAAAAGGGAGCGGCCCGTAGGGCGAGGTGGCATGAACACCCTGGCTGTGTTCGCTTTTCGCACAAGGGCCTTCAGGCCCGTGCTGCGAAAAGCAGCCTTGCCAGGCCATTCATAGCACGCTCGTATGTGCCAAGTTATTTCTGTTACACCACACTAGCCCACATGTTAAGATGGTTTTCGAAATACGATTGACCAGTGTTAGTCTTTTCGGTGTTTTTCGCATAAGTCCCGTATAGCTCATCTTCGATACGCTGAATATTATGAATAACTGCAATAACCCTGAGCCTCGAACACTTCATGAATGGCACTGACTCAACCTCCCTTGCATTGAGTATGAAAAACTTGAACGTCGTGTTCAACACGGATGAAGGTCGCGTGACTTATGCCTGAGATCATCTTCATCACGGGGGCCAATCGTGGCATTGGCCTGGGGGTAACCAAACATCTTCTCGATGCCGGGCATACAGTGATTGCCAGTTGCCGCCAGCCGGACAAGGCCGCGGAGTTGCGTGAGATGGAGAAAACTCACGGCGAGCGATTGATTCTGTTGCGTCTGAACGTATTCGATGAAGACTCCGCCCTGGAAGCCATGGCACAGGTTGAGGACCGAGTGGAACGGATAGATGTGCTATTCAGTAATGCGGGGGTATCACCGGGTCGGGGCAAAACCGGTCTGGAGGAACTGGATCTGACCCAATTTCTCCCAACCCTGGAGACAAACATCGTGGGCCCGGTCATCGTGGCGCGCGCCTGTTTACCTTTGTTGCGGCGAGCCAAGTCACCACGCGTTGTCAATGTTTCTTCAGGCGCCGCTTCCCTGTCCAAAGCGCCCTCGGGAATGCATATGGCTTATGCGGTCAGCAAAGCAGGGCTGAACATGGTGACGCGTATGATGGCGAAGCAATTGGGGCCGGAGGGCATCACCGTTGTTTCCCTCCAACCGGGCTGGATCAAGACCGACATGGGCGGGCCGGACGCTGATCTGGAAGTCGACGATGCTACCAGTGAGATTGCTGCCATGCTGGGTGGGATTACGGCCGAGGATAATGGGGATTTTCTGGATCGCTTCGGCAAACATAGTGACTACGCCTGGTAAATAGACCCAGAAATGCTGATGGGCTTTCGTTCCAGGACTTCATTGATCCGGTAAATCATCTCCAATAATGGCATGAGAAGACGGGAAAACCAGTGCTGCTGGCCGAGTGAATTGTAGCCTCTCGGTAGGGAAGATGTCACATTCGCTCGGCAGGTGAGATATCCAGGCTAACATAAAAATACGCTACGCTTTTCGTGTCCGTTTTTTCGGGGGAAGACCGGTTCGCCTAACTGGCGTTTTCCTTCGCGGGAGTAAGTCGCAGAATCATGCCTCGCCGGTCGATCAGCACATAGAGGGCGCCATCGGGACCGGTTCGGATATCCCGGACGCGCCCAGATTCTCGCAGGATGACTTCTTCTTTCACAACATCGTGTCCATCGAGGACCAGCCGGACGATTTGCTGGTGTTTCAGGAAGCCCACAAGGAGATTATTTTCCCAGGCGGGAAAAAGGGGGCTGGTTGAGAATTCGATGCCGCAAACGGCGGGCGAGGGGATCCAGAAGTGTACCGGTTCGGCCATGCCGGGCAACGACTTGTATGGCGTTTGCACCGTCCCATCGCGGTCGAGTCCCTTTGTGGCCAGGGGCCAGCCATAGTTAGCGCCCGCTTTGAGGACATTGAGCTCATCTCCGCCCATGGGCCCGTGCTCCGATGACCAGATTTGGTTGGTTTCGGGGTGCAGGGCCAAACCTTGGGCGTTGCGAGTCCCGTATGCGTAGACCGTAGGAAGGACGCCATAGCGCTCCAAGGTGTTGTAGGGGTTGGTATCGACGGGCCGTCCGTCGTCGTGGATCCGATGAAATTTGCCCTCTGGCCGGGAGAGGTTCTGGGAGTCGAGCATGCGCCCGCGGTCGCCGATAGAGAGGTGAAGCATGCCGTTGTGGCCGAAAAGAAGGCGGGCTCCAAAGTGATCATAAATTACTGTGTAGTCCTCCGGCCGGGGATCGTAGACAACCTCTTCATCGACCCACTCATGATTCCGCAGTCGGCCCCGAACGATGCGGGTGGCGCATCGCCGATTAGCTTCGCCGGGAACGATTTCGGTGACTTCGTGAATATAACAGAGGTAGATCCATCCATTCTCCGCATAGTTGGGATGGAGGGCGATATCCATGTAGCTAAAAGGCTCGCCTGAGGGTCGTGTTGCGGGCTTGGGTGTATTAGCGATGGGTCGCGGGTCTACC
Organism: Opitutales bacterium; assembly: GCA_965250065.1. GTDB lineage: Bacteria > Verrucomicrobiota > Verrucomicrobiia > Opitutales > UBA2995 > JAABVD01. The sequence continues at coordinate 1,082,736 of OZ252288.1, read as the reverse complement.
TGGCCTTGGTTGAGAAGGCGTAGATGGCCGGGAAATTCAGAAAACAAGGCAGTGCGATCACTAAGGAATTCGATTCCCCACGGTTGCTCTAGGTCTTCGGCAAGGACCTCGACCTTAACCGTGTAGTGTTCGGTTTCCGAAATGGGTCGCGGCGGTGGCGGCTTCACTCCGGCCTGGGCTTCCTGGTCCAGGATGTAGTGGAGGACAGCATCGATTTGATCGTCGCTTAGAACGTTGCCCCAGGCAATCATCTGGGTCCCGATGATGCCGAATTTGATGTTGTTATGATGCAGGGTGTAACTGGAGCCGTAAAATTCCACATGCCATCAAGGAATCCGGCTACCTGGCCGCCTTCCAGATTGGGCCCATGGCATTGCGCGCAATAAGTGGCGTAAATTTCCGCGCCCTCGTTGAGATCCTGGCCGCGGAGAAATGGAGAAGCTAGGGTTGCCAAGATTAAGCAGGAGCGAATGCCGTTGTTAAACAGATCTATTCGGAGCAGGCAAAACATAAGGCAAGGACTAGGATCTCCGATCAAGCCTGTCTACCCTCTTCTTCCCAAAGGCATCACTTTTCAACGGCATGACCCCGAGGGGAAATGTAGGGTGTCGACCTAATACCAATTTAGAGAGAAGCCACTCATCAATAAGCGAAAACCCATCGGGAAAAAGCCCCCTGCGACGGGGGCTAATTTAAACCTCGGATCTAACATATTATATCAGAAACTGAAAGTATTGGTGACGAAGACTTCCTGGGGGTTTGAATTGCGGATCACCGCCACCTTTCCGTCGGGATTGACGACTACCGGAATCGGTTCATCGTCGCCGAAGGCATTGCGAACATTGAGCTGGATCTTCCAGTTCACCTTGCCATCCAAAATCGGACGCGAATAGCCGACCCAGATATCTCCGTTCCATTCACTGGGTCCCCAGAAGGGATTGTTAACATCGGGTATTATCCCTCCATCCGGACTAAAAAGATTGGGCGCACCAAGCGCGGATTTTGATTGATAGCGCACGGCTCCACCTATGTTTGCACCTTTCAGCGCCCCTTCGGTGAATTCATAATTGGTCAAGGCATTGTAACGCCACTCGCGAAGTTCAAAAGCAATGGCATTATCCTTGGACGCCACAGCACCCAGGGGCTGCGTAATCAGGGCATTCCAGCGACTGATAAATGTAGGATCTGGTCCAGAGAATTGTGGCCAGTCTCCGATATTTGATAACGGGGACGCTTCAATCCTGGAGCGTATTTCGGCCTGGACCTCGCGAAGCGGTACCGCCGTATTGGATTGCACCGATTCCTGCTGCCCGACATTGATCATGAAGCGCCAGTTGTCGGTTATGTTCGCCACCAGATCGAGTTCGAGGCCCTCCGAGACAAAGTCCCGGGTGGAAGTTTCGCCGGGATTGGGATCGAGCCTCCAATTATTGGTCGTAGTATCATATCTGGGGTTTCGCAGCGCGGCGATATCGGACGGATAAAAGGAAAAGATAATATCTTGTGCCTCTTCAAAAGAGGAGAAGAGGTTGGGATCCGCTCCTACCTTCACCAAATTATCAGCAACGGTGAGGCCTTCGTTATTTTGGGCATCCCAATTGTTCATCCAGTTGGTGATCCATTGAATACCGGTGTCCGCTTCGCCTACGGATACCGAGGAACCGGCGCTCCTGGTCTCAAACCAGTTGAAGCGGGCCGACCACCGGTTATCAGCCGAACTGATAGTAAATCCGTACTCCTCGGTAGTGCCATTGGGAGGAGCCAGAACGTTGCCCCGGACATCGCGACGCGTGCCCGATGGTTGAAAATTCTCCGACTCGCTGGCATGCAGGCTAATCCTAACCGGTAAGTCCTCCATCCAATCGTCGGGAATATGGGCCACGATGCTGGCCGTCTGGGTTTGCCCTTCGGCCGGGTTGGTTGCTCTATCCTGCAGCCGAACAAAGTCTATATTGTATTCGGAGGTGCCTAAGCGCTGGGAAATTCCCAGTGAGTTGTCTGTGGTGATGTTCTCGAAGGTTACGGACTCGTCCTTGCGCCATCCATAAAGGGCCACGATGTTGTCGTTCCAGAAGCGTCCCTGCCAGCTCAATACCTGCGTATCGAGCACTTGCTTGCGGCGATTCCCTCCCACTAACACGGATTGATACTGGATCGGATGAGTCTCGAAACCCTTGGTGTCATTATTGAAGAGTACCATATCGAAGGTATCACCGTCCTCCGGAAAGTCGACATTGATCCTGTTAAGCTCCACTTCGTGCGGCGCGTTGGCGTTGAGGGCTGAAGGACCCAGGTAAACAGCGGTCACGGTCTTGCGGAAAAAGCCGATAAGCGGAATACCCCCAAACGGAAACCCCCACGTTGTATCCCTTAGGTTAATACTATCACTCGATACGTGTCCATCTGTCCGCAGAAAGGTGGAATCGATCTTCTGTTCATTGTAAAATGCCGTGAAAGTGTGTCTACCTAGCCAGCCGAGGTTGTCGGTCACGTCGCGAAAATCCAGTTCGTAGAAACCTGTGGCTCGAAAGGCGTCGCGCTTGGTTAGACGGGACATCACACTGGGAATTTCATCCTGCTTCATCATAGGACGGCCCACGTTGGGATTAGGCGTTCCATCGGTCAAATACAGACCTATATCGATTACCACATCGTTGTTGCCGGTATCCCCAACGCTTTCCTCCCATGTGAAGGGAATGCTGACACTCTGCCGGTAAGCCTGATGGTCGAAAGCAACCTCCAAGCCGCCGCGATTGTCGAACATAGGTTGTTCCAGCGTGAAGTTATAGGTGTCGAAACTCATCTCGCGCCAATTGGTGTTTCCCTGGATCATCTCGTTCTCGTTGTCCCACAGCCGGGGATCCATGATAACCGGGGTGACAAAGTTCGGGATGGCTTGCCCGTTGCGATTGCCCATGAAGAACGATCCGGTACCCAATAAATTGAACTGCGGTCTGATGCCCGATGGAAGTCCAACATAGGGATCTCCGAAAAAAGCTCCGCCATGGTCCGCCGTCGTGGAGATACCCTGGGCGGTGGACGAAGTGTTGGTGGGAAGGCTGGGGGAACCATTTACGCCGGGATATACCAAGAGAAGTTGCCACTGACCGGGAACTTCAGCCACGTTGGGTGTATTTCCACGGGTCAGGCCCAAACGGTTGTCAAAAATTAGCTTGGGCTTCCATTCAGTGATGCCAAACTGGGGATGAGAGCGTCCGGCTTCGGTGTTGCCCGTATAATAACCGGGAACCGTAACCCCGGGAATCTGCGAAAGGGTAGCAACATCGGGGGGAAGAAACCAATCGGTAATGGCATCGGTTGGTGGTATGATATTCGGGGGATTGCCGATTATCGATCCGCCCTCACCATTGGCGCGCAACTTGGTGCGACCCAGCCAGTCCACACCCTCGTTTTCAAAGAGTATTGCTTCCAAGGCTACGTGGAGGCGCTTGTCGATCTCGTAAGTCGGTCTTTGCTGGTATAGGGTATGATCGTGGAGGCCTGAAATGCGAAGGGCCAAACGATCCTCAATCAGGACCTCGTGAACGTCCAAGGTTTCGCGGTGGCTGTCGCGCTCTCCCATGCGTATGCCGAGTTCACCAAAGTCGCGGCCATCGACACTGGCCAAGTGAGTAGTATTGTTAATGATACCCCCGGGAGCCCCCACCCCGAAGAGCAGAGAGTTGGCCCCACGACTTATATCGACGCGGTTGGAGTTATAGCTGTCAAAAGGAATGTCGGTCAGAAAATAGTCGCGCGTTAAAGAGGCGTCCGCCAAGCCGCGAATGCGCTGAGTAAACTGGGGATTGGTGCGCTGTATGTCCTGCTCGGCACGACCATTGTGATTGGTTCCCAGGCCGCCGGCGAAATTGCCCTGCACACCGCCAACTTCGGTGTTCAGGCCGTAGGAAAGTATGGTTTCCGCATCCACCGCGCCAGTATCCTCGAATACGTCCTCAGTAAATACGGAAATTGCTGAGCCTATATCGCGAAGATCGGTCTTTAGTCGGGTTCCCGCCAGGGTGGTAGTGGCTTGATAACCAACTGCTTCATCCTCTGATATGGTAAAAGGGGAAAGTTCATATACTTCTTCGTCTTCTTCAGCCTCTTGGGCTTGTAGCGGACATAACCCAACACAAGCAAGCATCGGTAGAAGTATTCCATATTGAACAGTTTTATTTCTCATGTGTAGTGAAGTTTAGGAGTTAATTTAGGGGATCTGTTTCAGCTTCTCCGAATAAAGTTTGCCAAGCGGATCTTCCAGATTGAAAAGTTCACCCTTTTTTGATGATGGATAGTAATGGCGATTGTCAAATAATTATTCAATAAATTGTCGTTAATAACAATATATTTGTTAAAATTGACCTTTCACCACTATCGGACCTCAATCAAAACCCATCGAAACGAAATATTACCATGTCTAAAGAATTGTTGTTATACGTCGGCACCTACACCGAGCTGACCAGTTTCGGGAAAGGCATCGTCTTCCAGGGAAAAGGGGAAGGCATTCATTGTTATGCCTTCGAATCCGAAACCGGATCCTGGATGACCAGGCCCACATCGACCTCACAAGACGCTTTGGGCCCTTGCCTCACAGAAAGAGCAAGGCCGCGTCCCTTGGAAAATCTAACTTGATACCGCGAAATCAACCTTCAACCACACCTTTGCTTTGATCCAATGAACCTGTCTCGATTTAATATGACCCAATCCCCTTGCAATTCCTCGCCTTCACTTCCCTCCGCCATGCTTTCTTGTAACGCATCCGCTCCTTCTCGCTTCTTGATTTGCGCGTTGCTCCTATGCGCCTTCTCGTCCGCGCCCGGATTCGCCCAGCAGAGCTGTCAGCAGATCTTTGCGCAAATGGATGCTATCCAAACTGCGGATGGAAAGGTTGCGAAGTCCGAATTCGTCATTGCTTTGAGGGGCTTCATGTCTCCGGATCAGGCAAGAGCTTTGTTCGACAGTCACGATGTGAATGCAGATGGGTTCTTTAACATGGATGAATACATCAGCAGCAACAATAATTGCGTTGATGATGGAACCCGTCCCGAACCGCCTCCTCCTAGCCTCGATCAAAAGACGACAAACGGAACACCGTATACTTACCTGCATGGGCTGGATTCAAGCCTATCAACGGATGAGGAATTCGAAGCAGCCGATAGGCTAGACGAAGACGGAGACGGCAATCAAACCTGGCAAGAATACCGGGCGGGCACCGATCCAAGAGACCCGAATTCCTACCTTAGAATCACTCATATACAAAAAGGTGGTAAGGACACAGAAGTAATGCTGACCTGGAATACCGAAGCGGGAAAAACCTACACGGTTTACCATAGTCTCCATCTCCTCACCGCAACAAGTAGTTGGCAAGCGCTGGAATCAGACATCGAGGGAACCGGAGAGGAACTATCAAAGACATACGCTTTTGAGGACGACGCCTCGGCTAATTTCTACCGGGTTGCTGTTGAAGAAGGAAAGCCAACTCCTACAGGAGAGTATTTGGTTAACATAAGCGTTAATCAGAATGTCGAAGGATTCATCCATAGCGATCTTGCCGGTTCGCAAAACCGATTGGATTATTTGACGGCGATGGGGGGAACGGGCGGTCGCTATTGCTGCGGTGGTATTTGGCCGCATGTTTGGCAAGAAGACGGGAATCATAATTGGAGCTTTCTTGATGGACTCCTGGAGGATTATATAAATCAAGGCATTCGCATGACGCTCAATTTCGGATATACGCCGCAGTGGCTTTGGTCCGATCCCGATGATCCCACGCTACAACCACTCGCCGCTCCATCTCAGTTTGCGTTTCTTAATTTCATGAAAATCGGCAACGCCAAGCCGCCTGCGGATTATGAAAAGTGGAAAGAGCTTGTTCGAGAAACAGTCCATTACCTGAATATCGTAAAGGGGTATGATATTGTTTTCGAAATCGTGAACGAGCCGAATTCCGATTGGTTTTGGCGAGGGACCTTGCAAGAGGTCATCGAATATTATGAAATTACCGCAAGGGTGGTTAAAGAAGTGGATCCCAATGCTTTGGTAGGCGGAATTGGCATTGCGGGAGGACCGCTGCCAAAAGGCAGCCCTGATCGGTATAATTGGGTAAAGGCATTCATTGAGTATAGCGCAGAGAACAATGTCCCTGTGGATTTTATCTCTTGGCACTATTATGAACTGTTTGCTCAGCAAGCTGGTCGGGCAAGGAGCGTTGCCTACCAAGCTGTATTGATACAGGAACTGGTGGATCAGAATCCTGGTATTGGAAATCCTTTTTTCACATTGACCGAATGGGGCTGGAGCTGGACTCCTAGCGAGGTGTTAAACGGAGCCTATAACGGAGCGTTTTCCGCTCAGGTGTTTCACGACCTGGTTGATAATAATTTCAGGATGGCGAACCTTTCCACTGCTTTGGATATCAACAGGAATCTGAACAACCCGAATTATGCGTTCTCGAGTTTCGAGATGTTCAATCGATTGCCCTCCCAGAGAGTGCAGGCGACAAAGTCAGGCGAGAATACCTTAGGCATCCTCGCCTCAAAAGCAGACGGCAAGGTATCAGCTATGATATGGGATTTTCCGGGAGGTCCTAACGGAATTCAGACCGAAACGAATACCGTGAAAGTAACCTTCGATGATATTCCTGCCGGTGAATATACGCTTAAGAGGTATATCTATAAGAGTGATAGAAATGATGGAACTAGTTTGCGCACGGTTGATACGCAATCCGTATCCGGCGGAACACTTGTCTATGAGTTTGATATTACGACCTATGATGTCGCGCTTATCGAGATTGTGAAAAATTAGACCCCGGATCCGGGGAGTTGATCCAAACTCCAAAAGCCATGAAACCCAAAGGCCTTTTCGCTTTTCTACGCATCCTCATTCTACCCATCCTCAGTCTGGCTTTCAGTTCATGCTCGACCTCGACGGGCCCAATCGTTCTGCGGGGCGCCGTTCAGTTCGACGAAAGCCACGCCTTCACGCGCACCCTTCGCAAATTCGAGGAATTGGTAAAACTCTATTACAGCAAGCCTATCGAATTCGAACTCTACCTCAACAGCGAGTTAGGGCTGGAAAAAGACTACTTCGCCTACATGAGCCAGGGCATCTCGGTAGACTACGCGATTGTCCCCCCGTCTCACATGTCGACCTTCTCAAAAGCGGCCCCCCTGATGGACCTGCCTTTTCTTTTTCGCGATATGGATCACTGGAACGCCGTGCTGGAAAACGATGTCCTCCAGCCGATCGCCGAGGATATTCTGCAGAAAGCCGACGTACAAGTTATTGGATACGGTGGGGGCGGGACCCGACATTTGATTGTCAACAAGCCGGTCACGAACATGGAAGACCTGAACGGCCTCAATTTGCGAGTCATCGGCGCCCCCATTCAAACGCGCATCTTTCAGGCCGTTGGAGCATCCCCTACCGTCATCTCCTACAGCGAAATCTACAACGCGATCCAAACCGGCGTAATCGAAGCTGCGGAAAACGAAGCCGCTGGCATCCAACAAATGAAATTCTACGAAGTGGGTCCCGAGATCTCCTTAACGAGTCACGCGATAACTGTAAGACCGATCTGCTTCAGCGCAAAGACGCTCCGACGGCTCCCCGAGGATTTGCAAGCCGCCATCAAAAAAGCCGGGCGCGAAGCGGGCGCCTTTGGCCGCCAGGCGGAATCGAGCGAGGACGCCGCCATGCTCGCCCGCATGGAAGCGGAAGGGAAGCTGCGCACCCACGAATTCGAAGATCGGGCGCAATTGCTCCGCTTGGCCGAACCCGTCAAACAAGCCTACGCCCAAGAAATCGGAGCCTCACAAACGTTAAACGCAATCAACGCGGCGAAATAGCATTTCCGCCCATCGGTGCACTGGATCATCGCCACCAATGCGATGCACCAGTGCCGACTTGTGTGAAGTTCCTGACCACTCAGTCCTTATAAAACCTCTATCTCGGCCTCCTGCCGCGACACCGAGTCAAGAGTCAAGGGGTTGACGTCATTTGATCCCCCCGCCGCTCAACGCTATCCCTGGCCCAAGGAACGCTTCCGTTACGAGCACCAGGAACCGGAACAAGCATCAACAACCAGGGAACAGCCGAAAGTCGAGCAACTGGATAACGGGCTTCTTCTCATCATCGAAGACCCTGACCCCTGGGCTCACGACAAAGAGCCAGTCTTTTGGACAGATTGACCCAATAAGATAAGCTTTCCTGATAAAGGCTTCGTTTATCTATGTACTCATACTATCAAGAAAGCTAAGGGATTTTCAAAAAATTGACTTTCAGAACACTATTATGGCATGAATAAGCCCCCATTCTTAAAGGCCGTTCGCCACTAAAGCAAAAATCTTCAAATCTCCTTCTCTAAGTGTCCAGTTTTCACTCCTCCCCCTACAACCCCCACCTCGGCGGCTACGCCGCTATACCGAACGCAGTGACATCACCCTACCGAGCTTCAGGCGACATCACCCAAGCAAATTCCTTTCAGTCGCCGATATTTTCCGATACGCTTAGATCAGATCGTCCACATCGACTTTGAGAACCTTAGCGAGGGCGGCCAGCGTCTTGGTCGAGCCACCGCGCCTTCCAGTCTCGATTTGGGAAAGATAACCCATGTTGATTCCCACTGCGGCAGCCAGCTCATTCTGAGTCAAGTTGCGGTAGTTGCGATATACTTTGATCGGATTTTCCTCTGCCAAGAGACGATCGACCACCTCAGCGGGAAAGGACTCGCCGCCTTCTGCCATGGCGCGATCGTAGAGCTCTTCATCACTCGCCAGCACATCTGGATCCACGTCCACCAAGTCCTCGTAATCGCTCCAGGGAATGACGGCGAATGCAGGTCGCCCGGAAGTATCAAGAATTATCTGTGGTCTGGTCATTTTGTCCTCCTAATTTTTGTATGCTTGGCCTCGTGGAACGATGCGAAGCACGTCAATGATTTGCTTCTCATCGTCTCTAGAAAAAAGGATCCGAAAATCTCCAACCCGAAGGCGAAAGCCGCGGCGTCCTTTCAAAGCGACAATATCGACATCTCTGCGGGCTGGGTTGGTCACCAGCCTGTCCAGCGTGTGGCGAATGCGTTAGGCGTTTCGACGAGGCATTTTCTGCAAGATCTTGGTGGGTTGTTTTTTAAATGTCAGCTTGTATGTCATTTTAATTCTGCCCTAAATGTAGCTTATAGCTGCATGCTTGTCAAGCTTTTTGCTAGACTTTTTTTAAAATTAGACTCCCCGACAAGGAATCTATTAGCAAAATCGAGCCCGGGGAGGGTTGGTGTCATGGCGAAAAAAAATTGTGTGTCAAGAAATCTGAAATTTTCCACCCATTGCCTAGCTGATGAATGATTCCAAAAAATGGCTTTTTGTAAGTGAGGAAAAATATAGGGACAGGCTAATAATAATGTGGATAGTTGATAGTGGTTAGTTCAGGAAATCGGATAGTGCCATATCCCAACTCCAAAAAAATATTCTTTGCGTTCTTTGCGTTCTTTCGCGGCTAATAATTGTATTAGAACACGGGCTTCTTATCGACTTTGGATCCTTTTGTCTTCAGATACAACCCCCACCTCGGCGGCTACGCCGCTATACCGAACGCAGTGACATCACCCTACCGAGCTTCAGGCGACATCACCCAAGCAAATTCCTTTCATTAATTCGCTGACGGTACTGATGATGCCGATCTATAATATTGGTCTCGGTCTGGAGTATTCCAACGATTGGTTTGACTCCATGCCCGAGGTAACCCAGTCGGCGCGTTTTTTTGATGAAGTTTCTTTAGAACAGATTAAACTTCAAAAGGATTGAGCACATCGGTTATCGTCAACCCAGAACGCCTTAACCTTTTTTGCCAGCAAAACCTTCCTTAAAATATGAAACGATTACTACTCTGCCTCAGCTGTTTTTTCTCCAGCGCGCTCGTCCTTCTTTTGTCACTGACGGCTTTTCTTCTGACCGGCTGCGCAACCCTTTACCAACAACAGGATCCACTGGTGGGAGCCTGGGATTACGAATTGTATAACTTGCCACGAGGAGAGCCTCTCGGAGTAATGACCATCGAAAAAATTGAGGAGGGTTACTCCATAAAGCTGGTGAACTCAGCCGGTGAAGAATATAATCTGAAGGAGGTTTCGGTGGAAGGCAACGCTTTGACCGGTGGACACTTCAGGGCCGAAGGCTATATCGTGGTTGCGACGGGCATTTTTGAAGAAGGCTCCTTCGAAGGCCAGCTCGATGTGCGGGGAAATGTGTTTCGCATGACGGCTACGCAACGTGAATAAGGATCTCATTTATCCATTCCTTGCTCTTTTTTCGATGTGATATTAACAGCCTGAATCGATTTTCCCCATGTTTAGGGAGGCTCCAAAGGGGTCAGCCCTTGATGTTTGGTATTGACTGAGTTTCAAGACTTCCATGGATTTTAACCATGGCCAGAAAGCCGCGCATTCAGTATCCTGGAGCGATCTACCATATCCTGTCCCGCGGTAACTACCGCAAGGACCTGTTCACCGTGGCGCAAACCGGAGTTCAGTTTGAAAAAGCCCTCTTCGAAGCCAGCGAACGCTGTGGCTGGAGGTTGCACACATACGTGATCATGAGTAACCACTATCACCTGGCCTTGGAGACTCCCAAGGGAAACTTGGTGGAAGGCATGCGCTGGCTCCAGGGCGCTTTCGGAAACCGGTTTAACAAGTTCACCGGTGAGCGTGGTCATGTTTTCCAGGGACGCTACAAGGCTTTGTTGGTGGAACCGAGACGGTCCCTTCTGGGGTTGGTGAATTACATCCATTTGAATCCGGTACGAGCCAAGATGGTAGACCTGCCTCATCTCAAGGACTATTCCCTTTCCAGTTATCCGAAGTATTTTAAGAGGAAGGTGGCGGCGCCCTTGTTTCGGAAGGATTTTTTGAGCGAATGCGCTCTGCCGGACAGTTTAGCCGGAATGCGTCGTTATGGGGAACGACTGGAACTGCAGGAAGAAGCCGACCCGAAGAAAAAGGACGCCCTGCAGAAAAAGTATGTGAAGGGATGGGCCATTGCCGGGGAGGTGTATAAAAAGAAGCTGCACGCGGATTTTAAGAAGATGGATGCGGCCAAAGACTGGGGAGGGCGTGAACTCCAGGAGTTAAACGAAATGAGTTACGAAGACCTGGTGGTCCGTTGGCTGAGGAAACACCGCAAAACGCAAAAACACATCGACCAGGACAAGAAATCTGCGGAGTGGAAAATCACCCTGGCCCGGGAACTCAGAAAACAAACCAGCGCGACCAATCCGTGGATAGCCCAACGCCTAAACATGGGGGACCCGAGCAACGTGAGTCGTCAAGTTAACGCAATACCAAACATCAAGGGCTGACCTTTTCTGCTTCCTCTGAGTGGGCAGTTTTCAAACCAGTTCGAAACGAACTTCTTTACCCATAGCACGAGCCGCTTTCTGAATTGTGTTAAACTGGACTTTGTCGTTGTCCGGATCAAAGAGCCGGTTGATCTGTGTCGCGCTTGTTCTCATTCTCCGGGCCAGTTCCGCCTTTGAAATCTTGGTCGTTTTCATGGCTTCGTTAAGTTGGAAAACAAGCGCTTTCTTTTGTGCTCGTGAAGTTGCATTCTCAAGAATGTCTTCCTCTTCAAGAAAACTATCGAGCGATGAACCTATGTTTCCTTTTTTCATGTTTTTAATCACCTTTCTTCATTCGTTTAACAGCTAAATCTATATCTTTTTGCGGAGTCTTTTGCGTCTTCTTGATGAATCCATGTAGCAGGATCATTTTCCCGTCATAAATACAAAATAGAACGCGGGCTATTCGTCCGCTGCTGATATTACTCCTAACTTCCCAAAGTCCTTTTTCAGATGTTATCCGGCGGCAAAGGGGCATTCCCACAGGCCAACCGTATTCAACATCCTTCAAGTCCATTCCGACCATTCGGCGATCACGCTTTCCCAAATCGTTAACCAGCCAATCGCGTACAGGTTCATTGCCGGAATTCGTTTTGTAAAAAAGCGCTTCTACTCGCTTCATCAATCATCACTCAAGAATAATATAATACCTCACAAGGTATACCTTAAAAGGTTCACCAGTCAATAGATTTCGAAAACAAAAAAAATTTATGCAGTCACCAGCAAATGCATCCGTCCCAATCGTTTTTGTAAAAGGGGTCGGGAGTGAATCTTGGTCATCAATCCATTATTCTCAATGCATCTTCCAGAATTTCCCTTCAATCTTTTTACAATTACCAATAATAAACTCCCGAACCCTACGGAATGATCAGGAGTTAAACGAAATGAGTTACGAAGACCTGGTGGTCCGTTGGCTGAGGAAACACCGCAAAACGCAAAAACATATCGACCAGAACAAGAAATCTGCGAAGTGGAAAACCACCCTGGCCCGGGAACTCAGAAAACAAACCAGCGCGACCAATCCGTGGATAGCCCAACGCCTAAACATGGGGGACCCGAGCAACGTGAGTCGTCAAGTTAACGCAATACCAAACATCAAGGACTGACCCGAATGGCCCTGCTTAGTTAAGCGACTTTTGGAATGTTCGATCATCTCGGAGAAGGAAGGAGTCAAGACGTAAAAAGTTATGCCTTACAGGGTCAGTTGTCTTGTAAAAGTGTATGAAGTGCTCCGTCGGGGTCATTCCTTGACATCGTGCATGTCAATGCAGGATGTAAGGTTGTTATGTTAGGTGTCGTTGCACTCGGTACTGCGCTATGCTCGTTGAGGTGTCGTCGCATTCGCTCCTCGGTAGACCCCTTCCCTCAAAGACCTGACCCTTTTCTTTCGGAAGGCATCACTTTTCTAAGGCATGACCCCGGCTGGCGTCCATACTATATTCCTATACAAACGCGCTTAACTAAGCATTCAGGGCTGACCTCTTGGTCTTACCCTTGTCATCCATCCAGAAGGTTTTCGATATCGTTGATATCCCGTGGTCGGTTCGCAGCTTTTTTGGCTGTAAGAAGATCCTGTCGTGAGAGGAATAAGAGTTTGATTCCTTCGATTTCGTCGTGAACTGCATTGGATTGCGCTTTCTCAAATTTCAGGCCTTTCACTTGATTGAGGATTTCAATGGAAACGGGTGAACGTCCGAAGCTGAAGACATCAAGTTCAGGATTGTGGAGAAAGTTCTCTTTGGTCATGTCAAAAACAGGCATTCGAAAATCGGCCATTGCTTCGACCAGCCGGTCGTAATTTTTCTCCGTTTTGTGGATCCAAATATCGAGGTCCCCAGTAGTTCTGGGATAACCGTGAAAAATAACGGCATACCCACCCACAATCAAGTACTCGACCTTTTGTTTATTGAGCGCCTGGATAAAATCCAGATAATCCTCGTTCAGGAGTTCTGGCATTAACCTATCGCTTCCGAGAGGAATGAACTGTTTTATCAAGTCGAACTGAGGAATGCTGGGGGTAGCCGGAGGCTATACTGTTCAAGTAAGCAGCTGCAGCGAATCTTTCTGCAACGGACCTGGTGCTCCAATACCTAACAGTATGTTGCTCGTTCTGAGAATGGGTGCCCATGCTAAAAGCGCTTCGATCAAGGCGAAATTGCTTCATTCAAATGAACCATGTGCTCTGCGATATTTCAGTTCAATTCAAAAGAATCGAATTGATCCAGCCTGAGGTCGGATTGATCGATTCAATTTTAAAGAAAAGTTGTGGTTAGCCCGCATTTCTCACTACCGCGACATCACCCTACCGAGCTTCAGGCGACATCACCCAAGCAAATTCCTATCAGTAACTCGCCGAAACCGACAGACCCGATCCCTTTCAATTGACCCAAATTCATCTTCTTAAGGACCTTCGGATACTTTACTTCTGGGATTCGTAAAACTCACGGGGTGACAATATCCTAATATCTTGGAAGGTTTCCAATGTGAGCAGGTCTTTGTCTCCGGTAACAAGGAATTCAACTTTTCCGCTCAAACAGGTTCCCAAAACCGGAATATCTGCGGCATCGCGGCATACACCATCTTCCAATTCCACCGGAACCACCAACCTACTGCTAGCTTTATACAATCTCAGGATTTCTTCGACAGTATTGATGGGCAACTTCAGTTTTTGAATCAGCTTCTCCCGAAGCTCACCCAATAGGAAATCGCTGGTGATCAATTTGTGGCGTTCAAGGCAAAGTTCGAAGGTTGACTCGCACAAACCGCGCGTCGCAAATGCCGCAAACACAACATTCGTGTCGAGAACAACCCTACTCACGATAACTTGCTGAAAACGTCTTCGTCCGTTAGAAATCCCTGGGCCTCAGCAAAAGGCAATGTTTTCTTTCTCAACTGCCGAAACCGTTCCACAGCCACGTATCTTCTCAGGGATTCGCGGACCAGATCGCTCACCGGCTTATGGGAGGACTCACTGATCTGCTGTAAATCACTTTTGAGCTCATCTGGTATACGAACTGTAATTGTATTCATGTAAGACAATGTAATACAATACTGCGGCATGTCAAAGCCTTTTTAAAAAATTAATCCCCTCCAGCGGCTATGACAACGTCCAAAGGAAGATCTTCATAACTGGAGTCCCGTACGAACTGGACCAGGTCGTTCATGGGATCCCTCATGTCCGCTTGTCTCCCAACCTTAAATGTTAAACAGCCAGGTCGGACGGATCGAAATAGCAGCGAAGCGACTCAATCTTTCCGTCCCGCATACAGAACACATTACATACCGCCATGGTTCCGGATTTGCCTTCGGGGGTGGTGAAGTTGAGGTTGAACTCCACCGCGATCCGGTTGCCGGACTGGATAACAACCTTACCAACAGCCAGTCGCTGAGTGAGGAAAATAAACAACTGCTCCTGAAACTGATTTCAGCCAAGCTCCTGGAAAAACCCACGGAAGAATGGGAGAGTATTTTCCGAAACGCCTGCGTACCCGCCAGCGTGATACGCAACCGCAAAGAGTGGTTATTGCTCGATCCCTTGCTCAGGTCAGGGATATTCGCAGAACAAAAAAACAAGCGATCCACCCTAACCATTCCAGGCCGGAAAATTCTCAACCGTTTGATTCGCTGGGCCGACGTGATCATTCACAACACCCTGGACGACACGGCGCAGGAATTAGGAATCACCCACGAACAGCTGAAAGCCATTAATCCCAAAGTCGTCAGTTGCCAACTCAGCTGCCTGGGTGGAAGCCGCCACGGTGGCTGGGAAATGACTCCTGGTTTTGACAACATGGTTCAGGCTGTTTGCGGCATGATGAATCAGTTTGGAAGTCCGGATAATCCGCAAACCCACGGCGGTACCGCCAGCGCGGACATCATGGGTGGACTTTCCCTGACCTACTGCGCACTGCTCGGCGTTTACGAACAACGCACCAGCGGCCGCGCACTTGAAGGTCGCACTTCTCTCGCTCGGGCCATCAATTTTCTCCAGCTGCCTTACATGTATTCTGAAGTCGAATACAGCACTGAGAAAACGGTTTTTACGGTCCATCCATCGGGAGGCCAGTCAGCCAAGGGGCGCAGTTGGTGGAATCGTCTGTATGAATGCCGCGATGCCTGGATTTACGTGGCCACTCCTGCATTGAGAAAACAGGACCTTGCAAAACAAGTGGTTGGTAGCGAATTGCCAGACGAAGGTGCGATTGAAAGCGCATTCCAGTCGGACACTTGCGAAGCCTGGCTACAAAAATTGCAAGAAGCAGACATTGCCTGTCACCGGGTTTTGACGGTGGAAGATCTCTATCAGGAAACCGCTCGGTCGGTTGAAAGCACAGCCGAAGATGAAACCGCTACCGGTGCCGGTGAAGTCTTCTGCTGGCATGATCATCCCTGTGGTAAGACAGTGGTTCTCAAGGCCCCAGATTGGGTTCGCATCGGGGAGCAACAGAACTTCACGCGGTTACAAGCGATGCCACGATTCGGCGAACAGAGCCGCTCCATTCTGAAAGAACTCAACTACCCGGAGGCGGAAGTGGAAACCCTGATCCAACAAGGTATCGTGCATGAGTTCCTTCCGGCGCTGGGCAATCAGCAAAGCTATTTCTATAACCCAACCACCACCAAGAGATCTCAATCAAAACCCATCGAAACGTAATATTACCATGTCTAAAGAATTGTTGTTATACGTCGGAACCTACACCGAGCTGACCAGTTTCGGGAAAGGTATCGTCTTCCAGGGAAAAGGGGAAGGCATTCATTGTTATGCCGTAACTACTCAGGTATCTTAAACAATCGTCCGCATGGATGCTTTATTGATAACCTATTACGAAACTGTAGGAGGGGGTTTATCCCCCGATCTTCCAAATGGCCTCAAAGCAATCGGGGGATAAACCCCCTCCTACAGTTCTCTCAATCACCAGGCGGCGGACATTGTCATTCATCCCAACGGCCAATTTGCTTACGCTTCCAACCGGGGACATGACAGCATCGCTTCCTACCGCATAGACCAGGAGTCAGGTCAGCTCGAGCTCCTCGTCCATCAAAGTTGCGAAGGCAAAACGCCCCGCAACATGACTTTCGACCCCAGCGGTCGATTCCTGCTCGTCGCCAATCAGGACTCGGATACGATTTCCGTCTTTGCAGTCGATGCCGCCACCGGCTCGCTGAAACATTGCCACCAATGCCATGCGCCCATGCCGACTTGTGTGAAGTTTCTGAATCCAGATACCTCATAAAATTCGTAGCGAGTGAACGAAGATCGAGTGCTGGCGAGGTCACCCCGTTGAAAAGTGATGCCTTACAGGGTCAGTCGTCTTTGTACCGAGGCCGCAGGCCGACACCCTGCCAAAGTGTATGAAGTGCAACGGAATACAGTTTTTAAGACCTGACCCTCTTCTTCCCAAAGGCATCACTTTTGACGCCTTGACCCCTTACTTTCCCCACCGAATAGAACGAGCGATTAGGCTAGCCTATTCAGAAACGGAATGAACGTTTAGGTAGTATCGCGTGTGCTTTAGCCGGCCTTTCTTAGTCAAAGCGCGTATCTCTACCAGGTCCGCCAGATCGCGCGTGGCGGTGGCACGGGAGGTTTTGGTTATGGCTAAATAGTTTTCAGCGCTCAAACCACCTACGAATCCATCAGGACCTTCCCTGAAAATACGGTTTATCACCTTTGATTGCCTTGCATTCAAATGATCCCCGTGGCGATCGTAAAATTTTGCTTTAGCAATGACAAACTCAACCTGGCGAATGGTGGACGCCTGAGCCTCGAGAACAAGGTTCGCAAAGTAGCGTAGCCAGGCAGTTAATTCGTTGGATCGATTGATAAGATGCAAAGCATCATAATAATGCTTTTTATTTTTTTCTATAGTCTGAGCGAGTGCGATCAGCGTTGGCTTACCCAATTTTTCGGCCATGGCCTTCTCTGACAATGCTCGACCTATGCGGCCATTGCCATCTTCAAAGGGGTGAATCGAAACAAAGTAGGCATGGGCAATTCCCGCCCTCGTTAGAATAGGTAATGCCTGTTTCGAATTCTCGAACCATTGAACAAAATCATTCATCTCCTTCGGGACCGATTCGGAAGGTGGTGCTTCAAAGTGCACAATGGGGTCATGGATGGGGCCGGAGATAATTTGCATTGGCCCGGAGTGTTCCCTGTAACGTCCCTTTATCTTAATATCCTTACGTCCCTTCAGCAGCATTTTATGCCACTTGAAGAGTGTTTCATGGTCGAAAGGAACATCAAAGCGTAGATAAACATCGATCATCATTTCGGCGACACCTTGCTCCGCCAATGAAAATTTCTGTCCGTCTGCCTGTAGCCCAAATTGCTGGCGGATCGAAGATTGGAGACTCTCACGATTCAGGTATACCCCTTCAATCTCAGAAGTCTTGAGCGCTTCCTCACTCATTAACTGAACCGTGATCGATTGCTGAACATCCCTATTGAGGTGCTTATAGGCGCCGAGTAGCGTACCCGAATCCCTCAGGAATTGGTTTTCCAACTCCACTAATTCGGTCGAATCGTAGCTAAAATTCGGCCAATCGTCTTGCTCCCAGTTCCACGACATGAGTAATAGGCGTTAAAATCTATAACTCATATGTCTGCGATATCATGAGTTATAGCAAGAAGTTTTATAACTCAGATAAAACATGAAAAATTCGGCTCGGCGAACCAACCCTAGCCCCTTCAGCCCAAGTGGTTTCGACCAGAGTTGAGGCGCTACCAAAAGAGATATCACTCCACAGACATCCTCAAAGTCCTCGAGTCGAGCAAAGGATTGACTTGTTGTGCCTTTTTAAAGGTTAATTAGCATTTATTCAGAAATACGGGTCTGCAAAAGCGTAATAATGATCAAATCTTCTTTCCTATGTCGCCAGTTCTTTCTCCTCTCCCTAAAACCCCCACTTCTCCGGCTGCCCCGCTACACCGAACGTAGTGACACCACACCACCGAGCTTCAGGCGACATCACCCAAGCAAATTTCTGTCAGTTATTCCTCGCCTACATACTTATTGAAGAGGGCAGCATAGTCTTCACGCACCGGACTGAAGACGTCTAACACTACAGCCGGACCATCCACGGGTCGGGCGGTGTGCGGGGTGTTAGCCGGGATGATGAACATCTCTCCAGCCTCACATAAATTTGTTCGATCGCCGATCGTCAGTTCCATCTTTCCCTTCAGGAGCATTCCTGCCTGTTCGTGGGGGTGCTTATGCATCGGAATAACCGAACCTTCATCCAGCTCAAGGTAGGACAGCATAATGTTTTCACCATAAGGCGTGCGTGCTTTGGCCCCGGGCGCCAGTTCAATGGCTTCGTAGTCGTCTATGTTGATAAATGGCATAATCTGATGATGTCATATACTTCCTGTATAAATAAAAAAAGCGTAATCTCTCAAGAAATATAACATTAACCAATGGGACGAAAGATGGACTGCAAAAGAAAGAAAATTACACTCTAAAAAATATACCACCGAGTGAACGCATGAAAAAAGGGCTAATTAAGGGAAGAGTGGGACGGAGTCAGCCCTAGTATTTAAGTAAAATTGAATTATTTGGGTGTTTACCCCGCTCATTTGGCCACGAGTGTATTCCCCGATGGCCTTAGTGTGGTGTCCTTTAAATAACTTAACATTATACCCGGATTGCTACCGCTGATTCAATCTTCGAAAAAGTCCGCCGTTTGTGTGAACAAACTAATAGGACACCACACTTGCCCCCGTGTAGCGGAGGAGATTAAAACCGAGATCTCAAACGGAACCTGACACGATATCCTTCCGTCTGAGCACCATTTAACCCGCAAAAGAACGCAAGGATCACAAAAGTCAGACTGTTCGAGGAGAAAAATTCCGGTTCGACATCGACTCCTAGATTCGCAAATTGGGACTCATGAAAATCGAAGTTGAAAAAGAAACTGACGGTCGGTGGATTGCTGAAATTCCTGAGCTGCCGGGTGTTATAGCCTACGGAGACTCAAAAGAAGAAGCAGTAGTCAAATCGGAAGCCCTGGCGCTTCGTATCATTGCGGAACGAATTGATCACGGTGAGTCCATCCCCGAATTAGGAAAGATGTTTTCAGTTGTGGCCGCATGAGCAACTGGCCGTCCTCAAAGTCTAAAAATGTATTAAAGGCTCTTCTTAAAATTGGTTGGGGCATTAAAAGAGAGGCTCGGGGGTCTCATAAAATTCTGGAGCGAAACGGATGGGATGATTATGTTTACGCTTTTCATGAAGGAGTTGAGATTGGTCCGAAAATGCTATCGCGTATTTCTAAAAAGACAGGGCTCAAACCTGAAGATTTACGGTGACGAGCTCAAAGGGGACAAAAAAGAGACCCCACAAGGAAAGGTAATTTCACAATTTAAAAATACCACCGAGTGAACGCATGAAAAAAGGGCTAATAAAGGGATTGGCCGGTTATGCCGACTCCTTGGGCGAAGCGGCCCGGCACGGTGCCCAGCTAATCCTGCTGAAGGACTCGGAGGCCGAAGTGAGCCATTGCCGATTAGTAATCTCGTTCGCCCTTCTCCTCGCTTACGGGAGCCCGGCGTTTGCTTCCGATTTCCATTTGCTAAACTACGCGGATCCGACCGTTCACCCCTACGCAGATCCGGCGGGAGGTCGCGACCAACACCGTTACACGGATGCGCAGGTTAACGAGTTGAGACTCTACGATTTTTACTCCCGGCAAGCAGATTATTATCTGGAGAAAGGGAAAGTCCCTGAAATTATCCCGGCCTACCCAGGTATGGACGCCGGGTTAAACAGCCACTGGGGAACTCATCCCCAAGTTCACATTCACGACAATGCTTGGAGCCAAATGGACAACGGTTTCGCTATCGGTTCGGTCATGGCGCAAGGGGAGGATTTTATGGTGAAAGCAGTCCACCTCCGCCTGGGCGGGAACGCTCGTTTGTCGGCAACTTTCGATCCCCTGAGTCTTTCCTATCGCCTGGTCTGGGGCGAAGCATTCCTGCGCTACCCGAGCCGACGTTGGGGCATTACAGGATTGGTGGAGCCTGGCGGAAAAATCATCCTCGAGAATCCCGCTTCCGGTTGGTCAGCCATTACCGGCGACAAAATTGACTCAGTAACCACAGAAAACCATTACCACGGTTATTACAGGCATGGAGATGAAATTATATTCAAATATCGGCTAAACTCTGCTGAGATTCTCGATCGTCCGGGCGCGCTCAGCATAGCCGGGACTTCGGTCTTCACCCGAACGCTGCAGTTAACCTGGATATCTCAGAAATCTTCTACTGCGCGGCAGAATGTCGGCACTGGAGAGGGCATCGTTAGATCCGCGACTTCGCAGGGTGTCGACCCAGCTTCACCCGCGCATCCGCTCGAAATCCCCACCAGCGCTCGATCTTCGACCGCTCGCGACGAATTTTCTGAGATATCCAGGTTAACCAATGGGTCTCCCGGACTCCAGCTGAGCACTTTTCTCCTGCCCGAAGAGGCAACCATGCTGGAGCCAATACTCCCCAACGGCATGGCCGGAGTCGCCTACAATACTGACGCCGGCATAATGGGACTTCTCGTCCAGGCTTCAGATGGAATCGACGGGATCAAGATTCGAGAAGGGGAAGCAGGCGCCCTGGTTATCGAAATACCCATGCGGCAAGCCGGCTCCACGCTGACCCTCTACTCATGGAATGCAGATCTGGAAGCCGAGGTGGCAGCGAGCGCAATCCGCAAATATAGACCTGGCATCCCTCCGGAATTGCTTGATGGCGGGCCAAGCCGATGGACCGAAGTAATTACCCGGATACCTCACTACCGAGCGAACGCGACAGCCCCCCAATCTTCTACTGCGCGCCGGAATGTCGGCACTGGTGCGGACTCCGCTGGATCCGCGACTTTGCAGGGTGTCGACCAGAAGGGGTCAAACCTTGAATCGATTGACTCCGCAAGCTTCGTCAAGATTCCAAGGAATGACCCCGACGTCGGCACTCGACCTTCGACCGCTCGCTACGAATTTCGTGAGACATCCGGGTTAACTCTGAAAGGTGAGCGTGGTTCGGGCAATGGCCCCTACCTGATCGACACTATTCCGGTTCCGTTCGAAAACCCCTACGGTTCGCCCATGTTCCTTACCGGGCTGGATTTCTTCCCCAACGGCGATGCGGCCGTATCCACCTTCTTCGGGGATGTGTGGATCGTGCGCGGACTGGACCGGGATTTGAAGTCGATCCGATGGAAGCGCATCGCCCAAGGGTTAAACCAGCCGCTTGGATTGCTGGTCATCGATGGGAAGATCCAAACGCTAGGCAAGGACCAGATCACCGTTCTGCACGATCTGAATGGGGACGAGGAAATCGATTTCTACGAAAACTTCTGCAATTCCTATGTTACCTCTCCAGGCAGTCACGACTACAATACGGGGTTTCAACGGGATGATGCCGGCTTCCTTTATTTCGCCACCAAGCATGCTGGAGTTGTCCGGGTTTCGCCGGACGGAAAGAGAGTGGACTCACTGGGAGCAGGATTGCGAAACCCGAATGGCATAGGAGTCAGTCCCGATGGACGCGTCTGGTGCTCGCCCCAGGAGGGCCAATGGACACCAGCTTCTCAAATTGTCCGCATTCAACCCGATGGTTATTACGGATTTCAGAAACATATCGATGAGCGCGAAATTACCCCAGCGACCGCTTACATACCACGGGGGATCGATAACTCGACGGGCGGATCCGTTTACATTACATCCGACCGTTGGGGACCGATGAAAGATAAGCTGGTTGTATTTTCCTATGGCGCATCCTCGCATTACCTCTATTTGGAAGATAAGCAAGGCTCGACACTCCAAGGTGGAATTGTGCCCCTTGAGGGAGATTTTTTATCTGGCGTCCATCGCGCGCGTGTGAATCCGTTGGACGGGCAAGTCTACGCGGTCGGAAGCCAGGGCTGGATGAACTACGCCATACAGGACGGATCTTTTGAACGCGTTCGCTACACCGGAAAACCGGTCTATTACCCATCCGGATTTCAGGTATTTCAAAACGGTATTCGGGTAGATTTTAATGAGACGCTGTCCAATAGGGAAGTTGAAGAGCACGGCCGGCATTTCGCTCAGCAATGGCAGTATCTTTACTCCATGGGGTACGGGTCGCCGGAGTTTTCGATCCGTGAATCCGCTACTGTCGGCCACGATCCACTGCACATAAGCTCGGCCACGGTGGTAAACGCAGGCCGGTCCCTGTTCCTGGAAATCCCGGATCTGGTTCCCGCCATGACAGTTCACCTCCGACTTCACTTGAAGTTCGCCGACGGCAATCCCTTCGCCACGGATTTATTCGCTACCATACACCAGTTGGGAGTACCGTTTCTCGGTATTTCTAACCCCGAGCCTCTGGTAGTTGGGAAACCACAATCCCTCCACCTGCCGATTCGGCCAGCACCCCCACCCCGGGAAGTGGAACCGGGCGACGATGAACCGGGCCGGCAGATCCTGCTGAAGGCGATAACCGGCCTCAAGTATGACCAGGAAAAAATCGTGGTCCGCGCCGGAGAGCGGATTTCCCTAACCCTTGTAAATACCGACGAAATGCCCCACAACTGGATTCTAACCGGTTGGTTTACCTACGAGTTGGTGGGACAATTAGCGGACGCAATGGTGGCAGATCCGACCGCTGCTGAACGTCATTATGTTCCCGATGACCAAAGTGTTCTGCAATACACACGCGTTCTGAATCCCGGGGAATCCCAAACCATTCATTTCAACGCGCCAACTGCCCCTGGCGATTATCCCTATTTGTGCACCTATCCTGGACACTGGCAGATCATGAAGGGAACGCTCCTGGTATACTGACCCTAGCTCGGTTGTGGGATGTTTTTCTCGCCTATCACGATATGCTTTTGGCCTTATAAAAAACCATCCCTTTGTAGACGGGAACAAGCGGATAGGTTTTGCGACAGCCGTTTTGTTTTTGGAGCTAAACGGAGAAAATTTTGTGGCTTCGGAAGTGGACGCAGTTTTAACCCGCATATCTTGTGCCGAGCTAGCTATACATGTAAAATAGGGCCTATAATCTGAACCATGCCAAAGAAACGACCAGCACAGAAGACGAATCCCAACGAGCGGCAATACGTGCGCTGCCGCCTTTGCAGGCGTTACTTCCGTGCCATTACCTGGACACATTTGCGCAAAGAGCACGGCATGCGGGTGGACGAATACAAAGAGGAGTTCGGCCTGCGCTTCGTCCAAAGCGACGGTCTGCGGTCTTTGTCATCAGAGATCCGCATACGCTGGACTCGGGAAGTCGTAATCGAGCGCCTCCAACAACGTCGCCGCCGGGGGAAGTCACTGGCATACATGACAGTCGCGCGCGAGGAGGGCAACTTGGCAGTAGCGGGCACACGCCTGTTTGGCGGCTATGAAGCGGCTGTCCAGGCCGCGGGATATGACTACCGCAAACTCTATCCAATACCAAGCCAGCGCCAATGGACCGACGACAGAATCCTCAAGAAGATACGCCAGTATCACCGCGAAAAGCGGCCTCTGAACCCCGGCTCGATTTTGAAGTACGGAGGCGGTCTCTATCCGGCCGCGCTTCGCTATATAGGAAGTTGGGCGGTGGCCGTGGAGCGAGCAGGGATTTCCTACGAGATGATCCGCCGCAACCGGCAATGGACGAAAGAGAAAGTCATCCAGGCGCTGCGTCGTCACGCAAATCGGGGAGGATTGCCTAACCGTCTGCGTGGCGCTGCGAAGCGTCACTTCGGGTCGTTAGCAAAGGCGCGCCGCACGGCGGGACAAAAGCCCCTTCGGTAGTGAGATATGCGGGCTAAGGGAAGAGGCTCTGATTTTACCTCCTCCTTGGAAAAGCGGTGACGGTAACCGGGAGACTTCAGACTATGGACAATCTGCAGGGGACTTCCAGGACTGGCACTCCACTGAGCAGTGAGGTCTGCAGCTGGCGCCGGACTGCCCTCGGAGGGCAAACTGAGCCCTAGTAAAAAGAAAATACTCAGCGGGTTAATAAAGGGTTTCTCCATCCCACAAAACATCTGATTAGAAGGATAAACCTCTACGATCGTAAGGAAAGGAGCAATTGATCTAACTACTGTGGGGAAGCGGGAGTTTGACAGCAAGTAAAAACAATAGTATTAACGTTATTAACAAAATATATGTCATTATTTTGATTCTTACCTACTCCAACCGAGCCGACTCCCCACCAAAGTGTATGAAGTACAACGTTGGGGTCATTCCTTGTAATCCCGCATGTCCGTCGGGGTCATTCCTTGGCATCGTGCATGCCAATGCAGGATGCAAGGTTTGACCCCAATGTCACTTAGTTAAGCGACTTCTGGAATGTTCGATCATCTCGGAGAAGGCAGGGGTCAAGACGTAAAAAGTTATGCCTTACAGGGTCAGTCGTCTTGTAAAAGTGTATGGAGTACAATGGAATACAGTTTTTAAGACCTGACCCTTTTCTTTCGGAAGGCATCACTTTTCTACGGCATGACCCCGACTGGCGCCCATACTATATTCCTCTACAAACGCGCTTAACTAAGTGACATTCAGGTTTGACCCCTTCCTTTTCCGCTTTGCAACAAGGTGGTTTTTGGCTTTGAAAAATCGAGCACGGTCAGGGAATCTTATACCGTCAAAACTTTTACATGAACCGTACCCGAATTTTAGTCTTTAAGGTCCTTGCCGCGACCCTTGCCCCGGTAATGTTCCTCATGGTGATTGAGCTGGGGCTAAGGTTGGTTGGGTTTGGCTACCATACGGCGGTGTTCTTGGAGGAAAAGGGGCAGGTAAGAAGCAATTGGGCCTTCACCTTCCAGTATTTTCCCTGGTCCATGGCCCGGCCCATGCCGCCGGTCAGCTTCAGCAAGGAAAAGCCGGAAGACACGATGAGAATATTCATCTCGGGCGGTTCTGCCGCCCAAGGCTTCCCGGCTTCTGAATTTGGTATGGCTGCTCAATTACAGGTTCTGCTGGAACAGGCCTTACCGGATCGAAAGATCGAAGTCATCAGCACCGCCATCACCGCCATCAATTCTCACGTGGTCCTTCCTATTGCTGAAGCCTGTTTGCAATACGATCCGGATTTCCTGGTCGTTTATGTGGGCAACAACGAGGTGGTGGGCCCTTTCGGGCCTGGAACTACCCTGGCTGGATTCAGTCAGAACCGGCTCTTCATCAAAGCGTCGACGGCGCTCAAATCGACCCGACTCCACCAGCTTATCTCCATGGCAATGGGCAGGCATAAATCGCCCACCGGATCCTGGCGAGGCATGAACCAGTTTTTGCAAAACACGGTCTCCAGTGATGACCCTCGCCTGCAGGACGTTTATGAGCATTACGACGCCAATCTTCGAGATATATTGGATGCCGCAGGTAAGGAAGACTGTCCGGTCATCGTTTCGACCGTAGCGGTAAACCTGCTGGATAATCCGCCCTTTGCCTCAATGCAAAAATCTCCTCTCTCCAGCGAGGAGTCCAGCCAATGGAACCGCCATTTCAGAGAGGGAAGGGAGTTTCAGGAGAAGGGGCAGTATGGCAAAGCGATAAACGGCTTTCATTCCGCCATCCGGATCTACAACGGGTATGCGGAAATCTACTACCGGCTCGGGCAGTGCTACCTTGCTATGGGAGACGCATCGGAGGCCAAACAAGCCTTTACCCTTTCCCGTGACCTGGATGTTCTAAGGTTTCGGGCGGACAGCCGTATCAATTCAATTCTGAGGGGCTTGCCCAAAGGAACCATTCTGGTAGACAACGCAAGAAACTTGACGGATGCCTCAAAGGGAGTTCCGGGGGACCCGTTGCTCGTCGATCACGTGCATCTCTCCTTCAAAGGGAATTACCGTGTGGCCCGTTCCCTGGCAGAAGCCATTATGGCCAAAACGGCACCCTCTGGGAATGGTTTGCCTGACGAGACCGAAACCGCTCGTTTATTGGCGTTCAATAATTGGGATCGCCACCGCATCATCAAAAAACTGGTGGAGGAGTTGATGAACAAGCCGCCTTTCACCAACCAAATGGACCACCAAAAACGTCAGTTGAAAAGGCAACGCCAGGTCCAGCGCCTGGCCGACAGGCTAACTCCCGGGGTATTGACAGAGATTGAAAATCAGTTCCGGGAACTCCTGGAAAAAAGACCCCGGGACCGGCAACTCCAGTTTCGATTCAGCGAGTACTTGCGTCAGACCGGCAATACTTCTGAGGCTCGTGAACTCCTGCAGAAACTTGTCGAGACGAATCCTCATGATTTCGCGGCCCGCCTCAGCCTGGCTTTCCTTGCCATGGAGACGAAGGATTTCGAAACATCGAAACGCCACCTGTCTTTCCTGCTAAAACAAAATCCCTATGCCATAGAAGTGCGAAGCGAATTCCTGAGACTGCTGGTTGAACGGCGGGACCTGGATCATGCCAAAGCGTATAGCGAGGAACTGGTAGCGGATCATCCGCAGGA
Source organism: Opitutales bacterium (assembly GCA_965250065.1). Taxonomy (GTDB): domain Bacteria; phylum Verrucomicrobiota; class Verrucomicrobiia; order Opitutales; family UBA2995; genus JAABVD01. The sequence goes on along the minus strand of OZ252288.1, from coordinate 1,055,909 downwards.
CCCGGACATCCGACACCTCGCCGGCCTCATCCAGCTGGCCAGCGGTAACAAAAGGGAGGCCCTCGAGCAATTTCGCAAGGCCTGCCAGATAGATGCGACTCACAGCAGAGCTTGGAAACAACGGGTTCAACTCATTGGTGACCGTGGCAATGCCAAGACAACACGAGCGGAAGTCGAGGCATGGAGAAAAGCAGATCCCAATAGTACGGACGCCAACTTGATTCTGGCAGAATTGTTAACGGACACAAAGGATTACACCGCTGCGGCAGAAGCGTATCGAAAAGCACTGGATCTGAATCCCGATCTATTTCAAGCTCGCTCACGCTGGGTTCAAATGATGACTCAACTGGGTCGCATCGATAAGGCAATCTCCCTGTTGCAGGAGGAATTAAAAGCCGACCCAGACATACGAGAAGGCCATTCCATTTTGGGGCTCGCTCTCGATTACTCCGGAAGGAAACGGAAAGCGATCGAGGTGTTCGAACGCGGCCTGGAACGAAATCCGAACAGTCCTAAAATTCTCCGGGAGCTCACCTGGATTTACTCCACGGCCAAGGATGAAGAGCTGCGCAATGGACCAAGGGCTTTAGAGCTTTGCCGTCAAGCCCTGAGCACTTCACCTTCCGACCCGGATTTACTGCAGGTGCTGGCCGCCGCTTTGGCGGAAAACAGACAATTCGAAGAAGCCCTAAAAACGGCCATCCGAGCTCTTGAACTGGCCCAAGCGCAAAATCAGGACAGCCTGGCCAATTTCATAAGCCGCTGCCTACCCGCCTACGAAAAGCGACTTCCCCTCCGGGCGGATTAGAACCTGTCGGGGCTGGGAGGGGTTCAACCACAGAGGGCTCAGAATAGGAAATAGCCACGAAAGAGCGCAAGGAGCACAAAAAATACAACCTTAATTTGGTTCAACCCGAATGATTTTCCGCCTTCAGGAATGCCCAACTCCACCAAAATTTCTTTGCGTTCTCTGCGTTCTTTGGCGGCTAATAATTAAATGAGAACACGGAGACATTGACACACTCCTCAACTTGATCCTGCTCATAGAGCGATTCATCATCCACGGCTATGAATGAAGAGATTAGAAATCTGTGTAATGCGATTCGGGAAATCTCTTATGCAATCCACGAATATCACGGCCATGGTCATTTAGAAAAGGTATACGAAAATACCCTCGCTCACCGCCTCAGCAAATTGAACATCGGAGTCGATCAACAATCTCCAATAACCGTTAAAGACGAGGACGGAATAGTTGTTGGGGAGTATTTTGCCGACTTACTTGTCGAGAAAAAGCTAATTGTAGAAATAAAAGCTACAAAATCGTTATCTGGAGAACACGAAGCACAATTACTAGGCTATTTGAAATCCACACAAATTGAACACGGGCTTCTCATCAACTTTGGATCTTTTCGTTTTCAGATAAAAAAGTACGTTCTATCTCAGGATCGATAGTCTGAAAATGAGGAACAAAAGGAATAGCCGCGAAAGAGCGCAAGGAGCACAAAAAATACAACCTTAATTTGGTTCAACCCGAATGATTTTCCGCCTTCAGGAATGCCCAACTCCACCAAAATTTCTTTGCGTTCTCTGCGTTCCTTTGTGGCTGAAAATATCGCGGCATAAAGCCGCTCCTACACCTCGAATTCGGCCGGATAGAAAAACCCGCTCTCCCTTTTGCGCCTTTGCCAGATTCACTTCCTAATTCCTAATTTATCCTTATCCGTGCCAATCCGTGCAATCCGTGGTAATTCTCCTGCTCGCGAAGCGACCCTGTTCCGGCGCAGCCGGATCAAGTGACTGAAAGGAACGTTGTTAAAAAATAAATTAGGAATTATGTGTTTTTGTGCCTTTGTTTTCTTGTGATCATGTCGCCTTTACAGGCTCGGTAGTGGCTATCCGTGCCCATCCGGAATCTTTTTTATCGGTCGAAATTCTTTCGCTTCGCTTTGCTTCTTACCAGAAGCCTTGGCCAAGCGAGTCACTCCCTGATGCTCATCCTCCGTCAGGTATATCTGCGTTCTAATCATACATCATGATGTATAGTAAATTTCATTACATTCAATTCAATTTGGTCAACTATTTTTATTCAAAATAACGTTTATATTGTCATTAAAATCTATTATATTGTTTTTTAGTTGAATTTTCCAACTCACCAGGGCAAGTTGGACGGATGGGATGATAGACCGCCCGCTTATGTCACCATCCATCCAAAAACATGCAAAGGAAGGCCATTTTATTGAACCCGATTGACAACGTCGCCGCAGCGTTCTCCGACCTGGCAGCGGGTGAGGAGGTAACGGTGAGTGAGGGCCGGGCGATCACCCTCCGTGACGACGTTCCGCTTGGCCACAAATTCGCCATCGCTCCCATCGCATCGGGAGCCCACATCCTGAAATACGGCCTGTCCATCGGCCCTGCTACCCGGGACATTGCGGTGGGAGAACACGTGCATACCCATAACGTCAAGGACAGCGACAGCGATGAGCTGGTGCAAAAGGTAGGAAAGGAGCTAAACTGATGGACCAGGCGATTTTAGGTTACCAGAGATTAGACGGACAGGTGGGCATCCGTAACAACGTGGCAGTCATTTACACCGTCGGCTGCTCAAAGTTTGTGGCACAGAAAATTTCCGACAAGTTCGAGAATGCCCAAATGTTTGGCCGACGGAACAGTTGTCACGAATGGCAACCGCTGTTCGACAAATTTGTAGCCCTGGTCAAGCACCCCAACACCGCCTCGGCGCTCTTCGTCGGACTCGGTTGCGAATTCAACGAAGCTCCGCGTTTTGCGGAAGCCCTGAAAAATTCCGGTAAACAGATCGACTATGTGCAGATCACCGAATCGGGCGGTACGATCAAAACCATACAGGACGGCATGGAGAAACTGCGGGAATTGATAAAGGAAGCGGAAGAGGCACCGCGGGTACCCTTAAAAATCTCCGACCTGGTAGTAGCGATGGACTGCGCCGGATCAGACGCTACCTCGGGGCTGGCATCGAACCCGGCTGTGGGTGTCGCTTCGGACCTGCTCGTTAAAGCAGGCGCCACGGTCTACTGTTTCAACGTGGACCAGGAACTGGTGGGCATGGAAGACGCCTACGTAGCGCGAGCGGCCAACGGAAATGCCGCTGAAATACTGCGATCCGTCATGCCCGATTGCCAGGCCCCAACCGTCAGCAAGGGCAACCGGGATGGCGGAATCACCACGGCCAAGGAAAAAGCCATCGGCGCCTTCGCCAAGGCGGGAAGTTCGCCCATTATGGGAGTGGTCAACACCTTTGAAAAACCGGCCGAGCCGGGACTCTACCTGGAAGTCATGGTGCCGGGATCCTTCGAGGATTACAGCGATCCTCAATGCGCCATGAACATGGCGGCATGCGGCGCCCATGTGGTGGTGGAAACAACCGGTATTGGCACGGTAACAGGAGGAGTCGTCGCCGCCACCATGAAGGTCTGCGCCAATCCCAAAACCTGCTCCCTGCTGGGGGACGAGATGGATGTCGACGCCAGCCCCATCATGACGGGCGACAAGACCATCGACCAGGTTGGTGAGGAAATATACAGCGAAATTCTCGCCGTGGCGGGAGGCAAGCAGACCAAATCCGAAATCCTGGGACATTTTGAAGATTGAAAAGGTAATTGAAACGGACGTGCTGATCGTCGGCGGCGGAGCCGCAGCCCTGCGCGCTGCCATCGGCGCCGGAGAGCAAGGGGTCAAAGTAACGGTTGCCCTGAAAGGAAAGACCGGCAAAGTCGGCGCTTCGGTGTCGCTCGATTCGCCGGCGGTGGCCTGGCAATGTGCCGACGGTTGTTCGGCCGACACCGGTGACAGCCCCGAGGTCCATTTTCAGGAAATTGTGGAAGTGGGCCTGGGCATGGCTGATCCCCGCCTGGCCCGAATTCAGGCCAACGAGATCGTGGATCGCACCCGCGAGCTGGAGGGTTGGGGGGTGGAATTTGTAAAAGACCCAACGGGAAAGAAGAAGCATTTCACTGCGCACTCCTGCTTTGCCAGTCACCATAGGGCCCACTCAGTGCGCGACACTGGCCGCGGTCACGCTGGGGATATTGTTTGGGCCATGATCGACCAGTCGAAGCAATACGACATCGAGGTGCACCAGGATGTGTTTATCACCGATCTGCTGGTGGAGAATGGTCAATGCGGGGGAGCGATGGCCCTGGGTCCCGATGGGCAAGCCATGGTTTACCGAGCCGGGGCGGTGATGTTCGGCGCCGGTGGAGCCCGCCAGATCTTTCCGCCCGTGGTTTTCCGGGGCATCGATACCACCGGCGATGGGTACGCCATGGCTTTGCGGGCCGGAGCGGAACTGACCAATATGGAGTACATTCAGTACATGGTGCTACCAGAGGGTTTTAGCATGATGGACATTCCGGGCATGTACTGGAGCGTCTTTCCAAAAATGAGAAACCGCTTTGGCGAGGAGGTGCTTTCTCGCTACTTGCCGGACGGTTTGACGGCGGAGGAAGCCATGCGCAACCGCTGCATGCACATGCCTTTTTCCATGCGCGATGGTTCCGGCTGGATCGACGTGGCCGTGGCCAAGGAACAGAACGAAGGGCGGAACGCTCCGGAAGGTGGTCTTTACCTGGACTTTTCGGAATGCGACCTGGAGAACTACGAACCGGTCATCCAACACCACTTCGACGAAGGAAAACTGAAGCGCAAAGCGATTCGTCCCGGTAAAGAAGCACGGGTGGTTACCACTGCTCACGCCAGCAACGGGGGAATCCTAATCAACGAGCAAGCCCAGGCTTCCCTGCCCGGACTTTTCGCCGCCGGTGAAGTCTGTTCCGGACCCCATGGCGCGGACCGCCTGGGCGGGGGCATGGTCAGCATGGGTATCGTATTTGGCGCCCGGGCAGGCAAATTCGCGGCCAAGCACGCCAAGGAAACGGATCGTCCTCCGCTAAAGGAAAGCGCCTTGGCGCCGGCCCTGGCACGACTGAATGCCCAGGGAGGCGAAAAGAAGGCAGACGACCTGTTCGACAAACTCCAGGAAACGATGGGACGCGACTTCCTGAACGTAAAAAGCCGGATCGGCTGTGAGAAACTCCTTAACGATATTGGAGAGCTCAGGAGTGACTGGCTTCCACATCTGGTTCGGCAGGACCTCCCCACTCTGCGCCGGGCCATTGAAGCGGAAAACTCACTCAAAGTAGCCGAGCTCATGGTACGGGCCGCACTGGCCCGGGAGGAAACACGAGGCAATCACTACCGCGAAGATTTCCCCAAAATCAACGACGAGAAATGGCGCAAGAATGTCATCCTTACCGAAGAGAACGGCGAGGTGAATCTGACCACCCGGGACCTGAACGAATTGGCATCGGTATCCGGATAAAACGTCGTAATTAAAAATCAGGTACGGATTTATTAAACATAAAATCTTCTAACAACATTCGAGCGGCACTGCGGGGACGCAGTGGCCCTACCTCATCCGACCAAATGGTAGGGCAATTGCGTCCCCGCAATGCCGTCAACGATGAAAAAATGGATACATGAATCATCCAACACTGGCTACTATCTCTGGCGTTCTAACTCTCGCATTTCTTTCCTGCAGCAAACCCTTGGAAACAGCGGAATATGATATACCGGGATGGATCGACCAGGAACGGCTCCTGAAGATGGAGCAAGAGGAGGCCAACTGGCTCTCGCTGGGCAAGAACTGGAAACAACAGCACTACTCGCCCTTGGACGACATCAATGCATCCAACGTGGTTGAGTTGGGCTTTGCCTGGGAATATGACGCCTCCTCCCGGATCGGCAAGGTGCCGAGGGGACTGGAAGCAACGCCATTGGTGGTGGATGGGGTCATGTACACCTCGGGTGCCTGGGGTGTGGTTTATGCGCTTAAAGCCGACACCGGTGAGGAAATCTGGCGCTACGATCCGCCGGTGGATCCGACTTTTAACCGCAAAGCTTGTTGTGATGTGGTCAACCGCGGTGTAGCTGTCTGGGAAGGTAATGTATTTGTGGGTACCATCGATGGATGGCTAACCAGCCTGAATGCAGCTAACGGAGAAGTGAGCTGGAGGTCGGATGTCATCGTCGACCGGACGATGGCCTATACCAATACGGGACCCCCTCAAATCGCGGGGGACGTGATCGTTATCGGCACTTCGGGAGCAGACATGGGTGCACGCGGCTATTTTTCCGCCTATAACATCGAAACCGGAGAATTGGCTTGGCGCTTTTTTACCGTGCCGAGTGATCCAGAAAATGGATACGAGCACGAGGAAGTGGAAATGGCGGCCGAGACCTGGGATCCCAACTCGAGATGGGAAGCCGGTGGTGGTGGCACGGTTTGGGGACAAATGACCTACGACCCGGAATTGAATCTTTTGTATGTAGGTACCAGCAATGGATCCCCATACCCGGCCTGGATCCGCAGTCCCAGTGGCGGCGACAACCTTTTTCTCTGTTCCATTTTGGCCATCAATCCGGACACCGGGCGCCTGGTCTGGTATTACCAGCAAACGCCGGAGGAAAGCTGGGATTACACGGCAACCCAGAACATGATCCTGACCGAGCTGGAATTCGGCGGCCAGATGCGCAAGGTGCTGATGCAGGCGCCCAAGAACGGCTTCTTCTACGTGCTGGACCGGGAAACAGGTGAGCTTCTTTCGGCGGAAAATTTTGTCGAAGTTAACTGGGCCAGCCATATCGACCTGGAAACCGGCCGTCCGGTATTCACCGGCCTGGCCGACTACCGGGACGAACCGAAGTTTGTGGTGCCAGGACCTTATGGTGCACACAACTGGAATCCCATGTCCTACAGCCCGGAAACAGGACTGGTTTATATCCCCACAACCAATACACCGATGGTATTTGCCTCCCCCGCCTCTTTCACCTACCAGAAGGCGACCTGGTCCATGGGCCTAGGCATGGGCATCAATGTGCCGTTTTCCCCCGAGGATAAAAAGAAATACGCGGATGGCCAGAAAGGCACTGAAAAGGAAGATATCCTTAAAGCCTGGGACCCGGTAAAACAAGAAGCCGTATGGGAAGCCAAATTACCCATTGCCTTTGGCAACGGTGGCGTCTTGTCCACAGCCGGTGATCTGGTTTTTCAGGGCGCCAACACCGGACATTTGAAAGTTTACCACGCCCGCACAGGGAAGCTGCTCAAGGAGCTCTTTACCGGTACCGGCATCATGGCCGCACCGATGAGCTATGCCGTTGAAGGCGTGCAATATGTAGCGGTCATGGCCAGTTATGGAGGCGGACGACTGACCTTCGGATCCACCGAAAAGGAAGTGGCTTTTCACCAATATAAAAACTACGGCCGTATTTTAGCCTTTCGTTTAGGCGGAGGAGATACGCCACTCCCACCCAGAGCTGAACCGGTTCCACGCCCTGCTCCACCCGACATCGAGGTCAATCCAGACACCCTCGAATTCGGGGCCGGTATGTTTGGTTTTTACTGTGGTCTCTGCCACCAGGCCGGACCGGATGACATCTTTTTCTCCCAATACCCGGACCTGTCCAAGATGACCACGGGCACCCACGCCATTTTCAAGCAGATTGTGCTGGATGGCGTTTACGCTCCCTTGGGTATGGCCAGTTTCGCGGATGTGCTGAACGAGCAACAAGTCGAGATGATTCATCACTACCTCATATCGAGACAGAAGGAGCTCTGGGAAGCGGAGAATAAGCAATAGCCACTACCGAGCCTGTAAAGGCGACATGATCACCAGAAAACAAAGAGCTCGAGGAGCACAAAAAAATACAACCATACTTTGGTTTAACTTATTTTCCTCATTCAGCGGTCAACCCGAATGAATTTCAGTCCATAGGAATGCCCGGCTCCACAAAAATGTTCTTTGCGTTCTTTTGTGGCTAATAAAATCGCGGCATAAAGCCGCTCCTACACCTCGAACTCGGCCGGATTAAAGTAGGTAGAGATATCCATCGCTTCTGCAAATGTCTTTATGACGCCTGGACCAGCCAGATTTTATCCTTCTTAAAATACTCTCTGATGAATCCGGCATCCCGGGTTAACAAACGATCGGCATGGTGTCGTGCATGGGCGCCAATCAGGAAATCTGCAATAACTCTTCCGCGTTTTCCTCCCCTTTGCAGGTACTGACTAAATACCTTACCTGCATCCAGGGCTACCTGTAGGGTTTCTCCAACATGATCGAGCTCCCAGTCCTCGAGAAAGCCTGGTATGTTTTTTTCACCCACCAACGGGGTAATTTCAGCCAATACAAAACTGGAAACGATCAATTGTCCTTCGGCTCGTGCCTGCTTCAGCGCTCGCAGGGACGGATCTTTCCATTTCCTGTCGTCGATGAGGACATCGATGATCACGGAGCTGTCCAAGGCCGTGATCATTTACCGCGTATCTGCTTCAAATAGGCCGTCGCCGATTTCCCGAAGGGAAGCTTGCCTTTGCCCACCCAATCATCAAAGGGGGAACCCTCGACCTTCTTTTGCCCAATGAGCTTGCCGTTCTGTTCGCGAAACTCCAAAACGGCGCCCGCGGTCAACCCAAGCTGCTTGCGCAGCTTTTTGGGAATTGTCACCTGACCTTTTTCTGAAATAATAGAATTCATACTTTTTAGGTATGAATTCCTGCCTTATTGTCAAATCTTTATTAGACATAGAGCTTTCTCATCTCCAGACAAAAGGAGCTGTGGGAAGCAGAGAATAAGGAATAAAAGTGATAGCCGCTACCGAGCCTAAAAGGCGACATGATCACCAGAAAACAAAGAGCTCAAAGAGCACAAAAAAATACAACCATACTTTGGCTAACCCGGATGTCTCACTACCGAGCGAATGCGACAGCCCCCCAATCTTCTACTGCGCTCCGGAATGCCCGCACCAGCACTCGATCTTCGTTCGCTCGCAACGAATTTTGTGAGACATCCGGGCTTAACTTATTTTCCTCATTCAGCGGTCAACCCGAATGATTTTCCGCCTACTTGAATGTCCAATACAAAAATGTTCTTTGCGTTCTTTGCGATCTTTCGCGGCTGATAATTGAATTAGAACACGGAGACATTGACAAACTCTTCAACTTGAGCCTGCTCATAGAGCGATTCATCATCTGCGGCTATGAATGAAGAGATTAGAAATCTGTGTGATACGATTCGGGAAACCTCTTACGCAATCCACAAATATCACGGCCATGGTCATTTAGAAAAGGTATACGAAAATACCCTCGCTCACCGCCTCAACAAACTGAACATCGGAGTCGATCAACAATCTCCAATAACTGTTAAAGACGAGGACGGAACAATAGTCGGGGAATACTTTTCCGACCTACTTGTCGAGGAAAAGCTAATTGTAGAAATTAAAGCAACAAAATCGATAGCCGAAGAACACGAAGCACAATTGCTAGGCTATTTGAAATCTACTCAAATTGAACACGGGCTTCTTATCAATTTCGGATCCTATCGTTTTCAGATAAAAAAGTACGTTTTATCTCAGGATCGGTAAGCGGGAAAATAGAAATAGAAGTTATAGCCGCGAAGGAGCGCAAAGAACGCAAAAAAGATCGCAAGCAAGCCTTCGCTTCGACACAGCTAGCTCCTGCGATTCTCTTAGCTGTATGCAAGTTAATTCTCAAAACACTTAACGGTAATACATAGTTGTTTATAACAAAAAAAACATAGTTGGTTAAAAACTAAAACCTCACATCACCCACGAACAACAGAACGACAGAAATGGTTCCTGTTATAGTAAACAATTTGCGTTCTTTGCGCTCTTTCGCGGCCAATAAAATCGCGGCTTTAAGCCGCTCCTACACGTCGAACTCAGCCGGATTGAAATAGGAACGAACGTCCTGGATCTTTTCATCCCTTACGGTAAAGACATTGCAGCCGCGGGCTTCGCCGGTCTTCCCGCCGTGGGTGGTAAAAGGAATCATCCATTCCACCGCCAAACGGTCGCCGTCCTCGGTGTAGCGCTGGATCTGCACCTTGGCATCGGCAAAGCCGGTAATGACTGCGGAATAGAGTTCACGCAATTGATCATGCCCCTGCAGGTGCTCGGAAATGGGCGCCTTGAAGGTGGCATCGGGTTGAAAGCAGCTGAGAATGCCTTCCAGGTCTTTGTTTCCTTCGAATTCCCAGTAGGTGCGAATGACGTCTATGTTACTCATTAGTATTTTTTATTTTTAATTTGTATTGTAACAACTCAGGTCTCCATAGCCTAGTGTGCATTTCTCACAAATTTTCATGGGATGGTGATTGAGAGAACTGTAGGAGGGGGTTTATCCCCCGATTGCGGTGAGGCCATTTGGAAGATCGGGGGATAAACCCCCTCCTACAGTTTCATAATATGTTATCAATAAAACATCCATGCGGACGATTGTTTAAGATACCTGAGTAGTTACGAATGAACTACAAACAAACTTAGCCCGCATTCGCTCGGTAGTGAGAAATGCGGGTTAGACTCACCAACTTAAAGTGTTGGTCAAATAGTAGGTAGTAGGCGATGGACTACGGAACTGCCGAAGTACTCCATTGGGGTCTGCTCCGATTGGAATCAAAGCTTCACCTTTGAAGGCATTGCGGACGTTCAACTGAATCTTCCAATTAAGCGGATTTCCAAACAGCTCAATATCTCTATTGTAGCCAGCCCACAGGTCGATATTATCCGCTACCGGACCCCAAATCGGTTCGTTCAGGTCAGGCAGGAACAGGTCGACCTCTTCGCTATAGTCATAATCATAACCAATGGACACTTTTGACTGCCAGCGATAGGCACCCCCTACATTAAAGCCGCGAAGACGACCTTCCGTGAAGCGGTAGTTGGTCACCAGGTTCGCACGCCATTCACGTTGTTCAGTAGATACCTGGCCTTCCTTGGCTTTTATCGCTGCAAAAGGACCAGAAAAAATACGGATGTACTCGCTGTCCCAGAGAAGAGAATTTCTGACACTGAGGAGACGGTTCGCCTGCCAGAATTGCGCGGCCTTCATGTTGGCGACTACTTCGGCGTTTGCTGCAGCAAGGGCCGGCGCAACATTCGAGTTAACAGTTTTCTGCTGGCCCACATTCAGCATGACACTCCAGTTACTGGTAAGATTGCCCACGATGTCGACTTCAAATCCTTCGGCAGCTCTGGATTCAACAGCGCTTAAGCCTGGGATAAATGTTTGTTGAAACTGGTCGTTTTCCACCCTCCAATTGAGCGCATCCCGTGTCCTGGCAGGGAGGAGATTGACAAGGGCGTTTATAAAGTTATCATAGGAAGCATCATCATTGACGTTGGTAGAATTGACATGAGGTGGATCGCCATTGGGGGCCGCACTATCGTTCGTTATAATCAGTCCCGGGTCTGTGCCGCCTCTTTCTATGATTCCGTTGACAAAATAAGTATAAGGGCCTTGCTCTAGTGTATTTTCTGCATCCAAAACAAAGGGGAGACCTGTATTTCGGTCATTTATCAGATTGTTTATCGATGTCCGGCCTGCTTGATTGAAGAACGACTGAAATAAACCGGTGGCTCCTCCTGAGGTTGATTGAGACTCATTCGTTTCGTACCAGTTAAGACGAACCGAAAGCCGGTCTTCCAACATGGATAGGGTAAACCCACGTTCCTCGGTGTCTCCGGTCGGCGGGTTCAACACCTCGTTAAATATGTTGCGGCGTAGCCGGGTAGGCTGAAAGTTCTCGGATTCACTCCAGTGAACGGACAATCTCACAGCGTCACTGAATGGATTCCAGGAATCCGGGATTTGAGCAACTACACTCGTTGTTTCGGTATCTCCTTCGATGGGATCTGTAGATACATCCAGTAATTCTCCACCTGCCGGATCGGCTGTGCCATCGGGTAGATTTGAGGAAAAGCTGGTATCCGAATTCCTTGAAAGGAACTGCCTGCTCTCATCACTACGGGTACCATATATCAAGGCAAGGGTAGGAATGTGTTCCATCTCCTCAAAGAAGAATCCCTGATACGCAAACACCTCTGAATCGACCTCGATTCTGTTCCCGGTTGTCCTTATGAGGATATCCCGCGCCGGAAATTCACCGGATCCATAGCCGCCCCATCCGAATCCAGGGTTGATAAATTGCATATTGAAAACATCACCATCATTGATCCTAGGTGCGTTGATAGGTTCGGTGATCTTAAAGTCTGTAGCTGTCCGGAATTCATCGCCCAATAAAGAGGGGCCGAAATAAACAGAATGTCGAATTTGACGGGCGCCACCGCCAAGAGGTTGCCCACCGAAAGCCCGCGCTTCTGCGCCTCCACCCGAAACATCATCGCCCCAATGGAATCGCTTCGATTGATTATGAACGGTGCGCTCTTCATACAGCTTGATGCCGGACAGGATGTGCCGGCCAAAATGCTTGGTTATACCGTCGCTTTCAGTCAAATCGATTTCATAAAATGCGTTAGCGCGCCAGGACTCTCGGCCAATCTGATTAAACTGGCGGTCACGGGTAAAATCGTTCATGAAGGCTCGGCCAACGTGCGGATTCAGCGCTGCGCCATCCCTTTGCCAAATGTTCAGATCTACTCTTATATTTCGGCTGTTGCCAAAAGTTCCAAAATTCCCTGGGCTGAAGCTCAGATCGGCCTCGGTATCGTAGCTTTCTTCATGGTAGGCAAATTCGAATCCTCCCTTACCGTCGAACAAAATCTGTTCCAATGAAAAGTCGGTGGTATCGAAGTCCTGACTTACCCGGTTCATATCTCCGGTGATCAACAGGTTATTATTGTCGAACATCACCAAAGGCATGGTCGGCCGTTTGAAGCCTGCGCCACGGAGGGCGTGCTGTGTAGACGTGTAAACTGCCGGCCAGCCTTTCCTTCCTGGACCACGAGGTTTAAAGTCAAAGGATGCGCCTTGCTGACCTTGAAAACCGCGGCTGGCGTCCCAATCTCCAAATGCAGGAACGGTGTGGTCGGGGGAAATAAGCGCTATCTGGGCAAAGAAATTAAGCGTAACCGGCGTGCCGATCGAGTTGAAGTTCAATTGCTGATTGATCGGCATCGGGGCGGGCACATCCGGATGATCCCGAAATGTCCCGTCCGAAAGCCACCCCTGAATAATTTCATCGTCCTCTACAACATCATAGGGCGCGCGGTGATGGATAAACTCGTGCGGTCGGTTGCTGTTAAAAAGCGCTTTTGGGTAGCCCAAATTAGGGCTGGCGCCCAACCAGAAGAACTGGCCACCTCCGAATAAGTGCGGTCCTCTGTTGGATAAAGTATTATGATCGAGGTACCATTCGGGACCCGCTCGACTAAGGCTATGTTCATCGTCAAACCACTGCTCGAATTCATAGACCGGGGGGACGACATTGGGCCTGTTGCTCTTAATTTGACCTTGTTCGTGACTGGCGCGCAAAGTTGTGCGACCAAACCAACTGTCCTCTCCCTCACGCAAGACAGCTTCCAGGGATACAAACAGTCTTTTATCCCGTTCAAAAGCAGGCCTTTGTTTATATTCTTCTTCATCATAGAGACCGGCTACACGTACAGCCAAACGATCCTCGACGAGTACCTTATTAATATCGAATGTTCCTCGATGAGACCCACGTTCTCCAAGCCGGAGGGAAACAGAGCCTCGAGCGCCAGTTACTGTTGCATTGCGTATGGAATTCTCAATAACCCCACCTGCTGACCCAATCCCGAAAAGCAGGGAATTGGGTCCCCGGTTGATCGTGATCGATTGGGTGTTATAGCCATCAAAGGGGATGTCCGTCGTAAAATAATTGCGAGTAAGGGTAGCAGGGTTAAGACCGCGAATACGTTGTGCATAGTGCGGGTTAATTCGATTGCCATCTTGCGCTACACCGTTGGAGAAATTACCAAAGACACCGGCAGACTCCGTGTTCACCGCATAAGGCAGCAATGTTTCGGAATCGGTGGCTCCAATATCCTCGAGGAATTCTTCGGTGTAGACGGAAATGGCTGCACCCACGTCTTCCAACCTGGTTTTTAGACGGGTTCCCGCCAGCGTAGTGGTAGCGAGGTAGCCTTGTATTTCACTGTCCTCGATAACAAAGGGTGACAATTCGTAGACCTCCGCTTCGTCTTCCTCCTCCTGAGCCAGTGCAAAAAACGGGCTCAAAACAAGAAGTCCCGCGGCGATTATCCAATTATAAGATTTGCTATTCATAGTGCTTATGTCGACGATTATTTACATAGGTGCGTTTCCGTATTGTATGTAAGGTTTATTTTCAAGAAGGGTTACCCCGCCTTCCGTGTTACGCGCTTCATGCGTTGAAATTCATGCAGGGCTTTGGATGATCCCACTAATCCCAAGCCGCTTTGTTTGATGCCCATATGGGGCAGGTAAGGTGCCCATTTGGCGGCGTTGACCATCACTTCTCCGAACTCCAGTTCCCGGCTGAAACGGTCGATCCGGTCCCCGTCTTCGGTAAAAATAAAGGATGAAAGCCCGGCATCCGTATCATTGGCCATTTCCAGAACCTCATCGTCATCTTCAAATTCGATGATGCTGATGACCGGTCCGAAAATTTCGCCCCGGTATAGTTGCATGTCGGGAGTCACGTCCTTGATGACGGTAGGCGGATAGTAAGAGCCATCTTCCGGTACGGTAGACAAATCGCCTCCGGCCAGAATCTCGGCGCCCTTCTCCACCGCATCGGTTACCCAGTCATGAATGCGGTCCCGGGCCTCGTGGCGAATCAGCGGACCCAGGGTAGCCCCGGAACCTTTTCCAAAGCCCGGCTTTTGGTCGGCGATCCCATCGACGAATCGCTTCTCCATTTCAGGAGCGATCGATTTGTGAACAAAGACGCGGTTTGGATCGATGCAGATCTGACCGGCATTGAACATCTTGAACCCACAGATGAGGCCTTGCGCAATGTCCTTGTCCGCGTCGTCAAATACGATGGCTGGGGCGTTTCCACCCAGCTCGAAACAGTAGTGCTTCAGGCTGGTATTGCCCTGGGTGAGGATTTTCCTTCCGGTGGCGAACGAACCCACTGCGGACAGCAATGCCGGGATGGTACTACCGGATAAAGCCGGTGGAAGCACCTCGTTGTCTCCATACATGAAGGAGAGGACTCCTTGGGGAAATCCGATATCGTGACAGATTTTGCCGATCAGGTAGGCGCTGATCGGCGTTTCCGGAGACGGTTTAATCACTATCGTACACCCCGTGACCAGTGCAGGTCCCAATTTGAAACTCATAGTCTCCAGAGGGAAGTTCCAGGGCAGGTAGGAAACCACAACTCCCAAAGGCTCGTAAAGCAGTTCGTGCAGGCAGTCACCATCCGGGTCGGGAATGACTTCATTCTCCTGCCTTCTCATGGCCTCGCAGAAATAATCCAGGGAATCCATCAAGAGACCGGGTTCCATTTCGGCCTGGGCCCAAACCTTTCCCGTCTCGTACATTAACGCTTCATGGATAGCTTCCCGGTTCTCGCCGATGGCAACTTTCAGCTTTTGTATCCAGCCGATGCGCTCCTCCAGCGGGAGCTTGCTCCAGGTCTTGAAGGCTTTCTGAGCGGCGTTTAGGGCGATTTCCGCGTCGGCGGGACCGGCCTTGGCCACTTCGCCGATGACTTCATCTGTAGCCGGACAAATGACCTGATGGCGCTCACCGGACTCGGCATCGCGCAGTTCACCATTCATATAAAGCGGAAGGTATCCGAATTTCATTGGGCCAGTATCAATAACTAAAAGGTTGAGGTATTTCTCTATTCCTTACCGAGATGGTAACTGGAAAAAGCGAGATAACAAGTAGCACACACACAATGACAAACAGCATACATGCGATGGATAATTTGCCAAGTAAAAAACAAAATAATTGTTGTATATAACAATATTATTGTCTTTTGGTGGTAAAATGAGGGCATCTCTTGTTTCGAGCCGAAGGAAAAGAGAAGGGGTCTACCGAGGCGCGGGAGCGCCGACACCTCAACTACCGAACGGTTCCGAGCAGAGCGACATGATCTCAAGAAAACAGTGACACCTCAACAAGCGAAGCGCAGTTTCGAGCGGAGCGACACCAACATAACAACCTAACATCCCGCATTAACATGCTAGATGCAAGGAATGACCCCGACGGGCATCAATGATTGCAAGGAATGACCCCGACGCTGGCTGTACTGCCTGTATCTTCAGGCAATTAAGTCGTTTAAATCTCGTTTTTGGTTAAATTTTTGGTTTAAACCGATATTACGCCTGAAAATTTGATCAATATGGTTGTATTTAAGTTGTTGTTCCATGAGCATCGTTCTAAAACACAATGATTGCCTGATATATCATGCACTTAGACCAATTGGGATCCTTAATAGCCTTTCACCGCAAGCGGGCGAGGTTAAGTCAAGCTGAACTGGCTCGCTATGCTGGGGTGAGTCGTTACGTTGTTCAAAACCTGGAAAGGGGAACGGACCGTACGACTTGGAAGACCCTGGAGGCCGTCCTCGCTGTTCTCAATATACGCTTGGAACCGGAAGGGCCGTTGGTCGAGGAGTGGCATCGAAGCCTTGCTGAAGAGTGATGAGTAAGGAAACCACCAGAAAAATTCCGCTACGAAGGGCAGCGGTAAGTCAAGCAGGAAAGTTGGCGGGGTATCTCGAGGAATGGGCTGGCAACACCTGGTCATTTATTTACTTAGGTGACTACCAAGGCACACCTGTTTCGCTTACCATGCCACTCCAGGATGAGCCCTATCTCTTTCCCAGCTTTCCTCCCGTGTTTGAAGGACTGCTCCCTGAGGGTCCTCGACTCGAATCATTACTTCGACTCCACAAGATAGACCGAGGGGATTCATTCCGCCAACTGGTAACTGTGGGAGCCGATATGGTTGGTTCATTAACGGTGAAAGAAATAGCAGATAGTTCTGTAAAAGAGGTAGACCAACGATGAAATTCTGTCCAATTACGCTTCAACCGATTTCAGATGAAGCGTGCTTTTCAAAAGAAGGACTCAGAACTTTCCATCCAAGACTAAAACATCTTGCGCCAGTGGATTTGTCTCATGAAGAGCAATTAAGGCAGGCGAGATTGCGGGCTGATAAAATGTCCATCCAAGGAATGCAACCAAAATTATCGGCATTACTCCAAGTGAAGAAAGGATTTTTTAAGATAGTGGATCGCGGAGGCCAATTTATACTTAAACCTAATCCCCCACCCTATTTTGAGGTCCCAGCGAACGAATCACTCACCATGACGATGGCTGCTTCAGCCGGGATAAAAGTCCCGGCTAATGGTTTGATTCAAGCAACAGACGGTAGCTGGATTTTCGTTATTCGCCGTTTCGACAGGGAGGGTCGCGACCGGCGATTACACGTTGAAGATTTTGCCCAATTATCAGGAGCCACCCGCGAAACAAAATACGAAAGCTCCCTGGAGCAAGTCGCCGCCATAGTAGAACAATTCTGCACCTTCCCTATGATTGAAAAGCCCAAGCTAGCAAGGCTCCTGCTTTTCTGTTTTCTGACCGGAAATGAAGATATGCATCTGAAGAACCTTTCCCTAATTGTTCGCCGAGGAGTGGTCACCCTGTCACCTGCCTACGATCTTCTCAATACGACACTGGTATTGGAAAACGCGAAGGAAGAGACGGCACTTCCCCTAAACGGGAAAAAGAATAATTTAACCCGGAAACTCTGGATCGATGGGTACTTTCGAGAGCGCCTCAAACTACGGGACCGGCAGACTGAAACCATCCTTCGAGATTTCGAATCGACATTATCCATTTGGAATGAACTGATTGATCGCAGTTTCCTAACCAAGCCCAAGCAGGAAGCTTTTCGGCAACTATTAAATGAACGAGTTGGGCGACTTGGGTTAGCAAGCCCAAGGACCTATGGGGGCGGTGATGATTGCAGTAGTTCCGCCAATTCGAAAAGATAACCCGCGACCCCACTCGTGGTCAGAGGCGGTTACCGCCACAGGCTACTCGACATCGACCTGCACCCACGACGAGCAGTTGTTGGTGGTGTCGAACTCATTGGGCACCGCGTCCACGCAGGCGCCGTAGAAATACCGCCCCGCCGTCGACGGGGCGGTCAGCTCGATGGACTGGTCGCTGGTGCCCGACGCCGCGAGTGCGCCCAATGCGTCCGTCCCGACCTCCGTGTCCGACGGCGTGATGGTCGCATCCGTCGACCGATAGTAGCGCAGCGTTGTGGCCGCAGACTCCCCGCCGCCCTGATTGCGCACGGTGGCGCTCAGCGTGAACGAGTTTCCCGTACTCGGAGCGTTGTCGCTGACCGACGGAAATTGGACCACCTAGTCGGGCGCTGCGGAATCTCCACAAAACGCCAGACCAAGTTGGGAAAAGTCATTATCCCCTACACCCCGCAACCCGTTCGGGATGCACCCGGAGAATTGATTGCCACCAAGGTATATGATTTCGAGGTTGGGGAGGTTGCCCAACTCCGCCGGTATCGGCCCGCTCAGCTGGTTGCTATGGAGCCGCAGCCATTCCAGATTGTCGAGGTTGCCCAACTCCGCCGGTATCGGCCCGCTCAGCTGGTTGCTATGGAGCCGCAGCCATTCCAGATTGTCGAGGTTGCCCAACTCGGCTGGGATCGGTCCACTCAGCTGGTTATCGGAGAGATCCAGCTCGATCACGCGGCCCTCTCCGTCAACCCTGACGCCGTACCACTGGTCGAGCGGCGCGTTGGTGCCCCAGTTGTTGGACCTCGTCCAGTTCGCGCCGTCCATCGCATTGTACAACGCCACGAGGGCCTCGCGGTCCGGACTCCCCGTGTCGGGAGAATCGATCTCATACACCTCGACGAGGGCAACTCCGGTAGATCCATCCTTTCCTTCCACTTTGGCAGTATAGTGGCCGGGATCGAGAGTGAGAGCGGCCGCCGAGCTCAGGCTGCCGGCCGTCAGGGGGGGACTGCCTCCCCAAAGATCGGAAACCAATTGTCCCTGAGTGTCCTCCCAATTGTCGTTGACCAGGAGCTCTATGTGATTGTTCCTATCGGTAGTGTTGATTACCGTGAGAACTGGATCTGCCAGCACATTGGCAATGCCGTCATTTGCCAGTTCCGGTCCCTTAGCCTGGATTAGCACCTCCCGGGAGCCCTCTTCGATGATAAAACCGCCAATCATGACCTCGTCCCCAATTTCCACCAATGCGCGGGTCGAGATGTTGACGAATTTGCCATCGGCTGCCGAGATCGGCTGCGAGACCCCCAGCAGCCCCGCCGCCGCGCAACTGGCCAGGGTGGCTAGGCTACGCCAGGCGTCGAGCTTCCACCGCCCATGCAGTGCGTTAGATAGCATCTTTTATGAATCCGGAAACACCGGGTAAATGTCAAACGAATATATGACCTGATTTCCGTGACCTGGGCCATTGCAAATGAGATTCTGGTGGGCTAACAACCGACCAGAATCATGAAGAAAAAAAGACCCGTGGGGAAGAAAAAGACGTCAGCAACTGTGGTAGCCTGCAAGGCATTTCTTTTGGTTTTTAGAAAAAAGGAGTGCAAGTGGATGAGCAATTTGCGCATGGCTGCAACCAAGGCGCATTTAAAAGGTTTTCTGCGCTTACAGAGTCCTTGAACGTAAGCTCGGATCACCGGATTGTGGGCGGCGGCGCTTCTAGCCCGCATGATGGATGAATCTTCTACTGCGCGCCGGACATGTCGGCACTGGAGCGGGCATTGTAACCGATGCCTTCCGGGCGGCCGGTCAGGGTAACACCCGGAACACTCACCTGATTTTTTCGTCAGGCAGTTCTCCTTTGATCCCTTCGTCCATGGGCATCTGATCCTTGCCATTGGTGGCCTCGGCAATGCGCTGGTCGAGTTCGGCCCGAAGTTCCTCAATCAGGTCTGCATACCTGGGATCATGGATCAGGTTGTGACGTTCTTCCGGATCTTTTTTCAGGTTATAGAGCTCGGCCAGGTGGCGGTCGGGCGAACCGTCACCGTGGGGGTATCGGATGTATTTCCACTCGTCGGTGCGCAGAGCCCGGACATTGGGCGTATAAGGGAACTGAACCTCGTAATTGTATTCGTAATACCAGCTTGTGCGCCATTCCGGGTCGCCTTCGGAAACCAGTTTCTTCCAGGATTTTCCCTGGGTCCTGGGCCAGTCGAACGGAGCGCTTCTCCGCAAAAACTGAGGAGCTGAGGAAAGATAGAATGAGAAAGGTGAGTAGGAATCGCATTATTTGATATTGTTAAGAAATTCAGGGCAGGGCAAAGGCAACATAGGCGTCCCCCGGAGGCAAGCGAAGTTTTCCGCCTCCTGTGGCCGGAATAACCACGTATTGTTTCCCCTTGGCTTCGTAGATACTGGGAGGGGCCGTTCCGCAGAAGGGAAGTTTATGAGCCCAGAGTTCTTTACCGTTTTCCACGTCAAAAGCTTTGATTTTCAAATCGTAGGATCCTGAACAGAAGACCACCCCGCCGGCAGTGACCGACGATCCTCCGAAATTCTCTGTACCCGTAATGGGGATACCTTGTGCGGTCAGCTCCTCGTATTCCCCGAATGGGATCTGCCATTTGAGCTTTCCGGTATTGAGGTCGATGGCATTCAGCTTACCCCAGGGAGGCTTGCTGCCGTGGTAGCCATATTGATCGAAGAGACGCTGCCAGCCGCCATTGTTTTGGAAATGGTAACGGGGCCGGTTCGGTTTTTCCGAGTCGGCCTTTGCAACTTCGGGACGATCCCGATCCATGAGATAGTCGACCAGCTCATCCAACTGCTGGCCTTGCAGGTAGGGCGCAGGTGGCATCAGGTTAAGGCCGGTTTTGAGCAGCTCCTTCAGCTGATCGTCGTTCATGCGACGGTTGAGACTTATCAAAGCGGAATACTCACCGGTGCCTTCCCGGTTAGGGCCGTGGCAGGCCATACAAAAGGTGGCATAGGTCGTCCGTCCCGGGGTCGGCTCGAGCTTCGTTTCATCGACAAAGTCTTCCTCCGGCAGATTCAGGGTGATGTACCAGGGAAATTCGTTGGAGTTGACAAACATTGTGCCGGTTTCGGGATCCACACTGGCGCCTGTCCATTCGGCACCGCCTTGCAGGTTGCAAATGATGTTGGGTCGACCCAGAGAATTGGGCCGCATCCAACCCATGGTAGCCCCGTCCCGTTCAAACATATCCAGGACATATTGCCGACGCTCCTCGGAAATGTCGGTCACATCGTCCAGGGTGAATTCCTGCCGGCTGAAGGGCTCGGGTAGTTCTAGATCGGGCTGATAAGGCCAAGTGCCTACGCCGGGCATGGTCGAGGTAGGAGCGCGACGCAAACGGAAAGGGAAAATAGGTTTTCCGGATACGCGGTCGAGCAGCAGTGTATTTCCCAACTTGGTCACCTGGGCCACCACATCGATTCGTTTTCCCTGGTGCGTAATGGTGGTCAGCAAGGGAGGGGCCGGAATATCTTCATCCCAGATGTCGTGCCGAAGCTCCTGAAAATGCCACAGGCGCTTCCCCGTCAAGGCATCCAGTGCCAGGATACAATTGGCAAAAAGATTTCTCCCCAGGTTCAGGTTGCCCATGAAGTTGGGCTTGGGCGATGCGGTCGGCACATAAACGATGCCCCGTTCTTCATCCAGGGAAATACCACCCCAGGCATTGGCACTGGCACCGGGCTCGGGATTGTCCCAGGTCTCACTGCCAAACTCCCCTTCCTCGGGAACCGTGTGAAACACCCAGCGCTGCTCCCCCGTATGCAGGTCATAACCATAGATGTGTTTGCTGTAGCCGGCGAACACCAGAATATCCTCAAACACGGTGACCGGCACGCGGTTGGTATCCGGGATGGGAGCGGTACCTCCATTTCCGAAGGTGGAATCCGGCTTCCCGTTCTTGGCTAGCAAGGCGAACAGTTTCAACCCTGCGGTGAAAAGTATCCGGTCTCCCTTACCATCGGGACTACCCCAGTAATTGATGCCCCGCTTGGTAGGTGCTCCGTTTGGATTGAAACGCCAGATTTCCTTGCCATTGGTGGCGTCTACTGCCACCACGTGATTTCCCGACGTGAAGGCATACATGATGCCATCCACGATGATCGGGTTGCACTGCACATTGCCGGGGGAATCCCCGCTGCGGTAAATCCAGGCCACCTCCAGCTTGTGCACATTGGAACGGTTGATCTCAGTCAGCGCCGAATAACGGCTCGAATAGGCATCGCCATGTGAACGCGGCCAGTCCCGGTAATCCTCACGAAAGGGCAGTCTATTGCTGGGAGTAAGCTCATCGACGGTGGCGGCCGGAATGACTTTGTATTCGGGCAATTGCTTGCGCGCCTCGGCGTCCTCAATGGCCCAGTAATTGACGGGCTCGTCCTGTGCCCAGGAAACGGATACGGAAAGGAAGATGGCTATCAGTGCCCAAGGGTAGGGTCCGCTTGGCAAGCGGACCACATCACAGAGATTGATCGAACGGCCCGATCGGCGATCGGGCCCTACCTTATTCAGCAATTGTTTAAACATAGTCATTCTTAACGTGATCGCCCCTTCCAGATTTTCTCCTTCAGCATCAGCCGAAATCATCGGCGAGGATGAGGATGATGTTGGGATTATTTACAGCGGCGGAGACTGCAAGTAATCCACAGGCGAGTGACAATATAAAGTGAACCAGAAACTTTTTCATAGGATATCTCTACTCTCAACGATTCATCAGGGCTGAGCGACGGTGTATATCTCCTTTCCGAACTGACTGAACGCATCGGAGAGTGGTTTATGCCAGTGACCAAACGCGTCCTGGAGTCCGCCATGTTGGCGATGCGGTTCCGACCGGGCCCACTGGTCCATCCAGCCACACCATCCCCAGCCCAGAAACTCCGGCCGGGAAAAACAGGCACGGTAGACTTCGGTCAACCGCTGGCCGGCGATCTCGTAACTGGCACACTGGGGACCCAGGGTATCAGGCATGTGCGGCGGCTGGGGCACACTCCAACTGCTGTCCGCACTGAAGACCGGCACGCCGGGCGCTACCCGGCGTAGACGGTCCAGCACGGCGATATGGTCTTCCACGGTGGCGCCGTAGTACTGATAGAAGATGACGGGGAAGTGCTTGATATAGACTTCAATGATGTCATCGGTCAGCGGAGAGTTCAGGTTGAGGGTGTCGCCAAAAATGAGGTGGTTGGAATCGTATTTACGGATGGTTTGCACCTGGGTACCCCAGGCCTTGTCGATGATCTGCAACAGAAAGGCGTGGTTGTCCCGCTCCTCATGAATGTTCCCGCTTATCTCCAGCTCCAACCGCCAGTTCTTCGCGGCAGTCAGCTCATCCCAGGACCTGAATTCCGTGTTGTAGCAATCGTTGAAGCGCTGAATGGATTCGTTATACCTGTCTCGCATGAGGGCGACATAGGCTCGCTTCCCCGCCGCCTCCGGACCCAAGTTGCGCAGGCGGACCGGCCAGGTGGTGGAGCCGGGCAGGCTGATGGTATAAAAACTGGGATGGGAAGGCCGCGCCTCAAAAGGAACCAGGATAGGACTGTCGGTCAAAGCGTGCCCCACCAGCCAGGGATCCTCATGCCGGCCCTGTTTGACAAAATTGCGAGCGTTGGCTTCACAGCGTTCCCTGAAATCCTCAGAAAACACATCCTGGAAATTTTTCGGACCAAAGTCCGACTGAGGCATGCGCCAGTACTCGTTCTTCATGGTGAGCACCCGCGAAATATAGGGACTGAAATTTTTACCGACCGGAAGGCTGTGGCTGTAGAGGGTATTAAATCCCAGATATGCCTTATCTTTTGCCAATTTCTTGGCGTAGAAGGCCTCAAGCCTTTCTTCCCCAGGGGAATCTTCTGTTAGCCCCAACTGTTCCTGCCAGTAGACCTTGTTGTAGGATTTGAAAAGGATGTGCGAACCGGCGTGATCGAGGCCGTGTATAAGGAAAGCATTGCCTTCCGGAGAAACCAGCCACCAGCGCTCATCCGTTTTCTCCAGACGAAAGAACCCCGTGGCCTCGAACTTGAGACCGGTCCAGCCGCCGTATGGGTCGCGATCATCAAGATTGGTATGGGAATCAGCTCGGAGAATCATGGTGCCCAAAAACAGGTTAGCCCCCAAAGCCAGTAAACAAGCTAACAACAAAGAAGGTTTCATGGCAGCGCTACTTCATACAGTTCTCGTCCAAACTTGGCCCTTCGGTCGGCCAAGGGCTGATGCCATTTTCCAAAGACATCCTGAACTCCTCCGTGTTGTTTGACCGGCTCGGAAGAGGCCCAGTTGTCCATCATACCACACCAGCCCCAGCCGATAAAATCGGGACGCTGGAAGGCCGCATAATAGACCTCCTCAAATCGATCGGCCGCCACCGAAAAGTTGGCGCAATGTGGCCCGAGTGGGTCCGGCATGTGTGGAGGTTGCGGGACAGCCCAACTGCTATCGGCGCTGAAAACCGGTTTGCCGGTCAAATGGCGCAGTCGATCCATCACCAGCCGATGATCTTCCCAGGTGGCCCCATAAAACTGATAGACGATGACCGGAAAGTGGTTGGCGTAGACCTGAATGAGGTCGTCGGGAAGCGGGGAGTTCAGGTTCAGTGTATCTCCCCAAATCATATGATTGGGCAGGTATTGCTTTAAAACCTCAACCTGAGTGCCCCAGGCTTTGTCTAGGATATCGAGCAGAAAGGCTTGGTTGTCCTGTTCCTCATGGATGTTGCCGTTGATATCGATCACGGTTCGCCAATCCTCTGCATCTGCCAGGGCATTCCAGGAATCGAAAGCCGTGTTGTAGGCGGCATTGAAGCCTTCGATCCGGTTCCGATAACGTTGACGCATCAGAGCCACGTAGGCCTGCTTGCCCGGGGCATCGGCGCCCAGATTGCGCAGACGAACTGGCCAGGTGGTCGTGCCGGGAAGCGGTTTATGATAAAATCCGGGCGGAAAGGGCCGCGCTTCATAGGGGATCAGGATGGGCACATCGGTCAGCCCCCAAGCCAGGATCCAGGGATCCTGATCGCGCTTTTGATCGACCAGCTTTTGCCCGGTGGCTTTGACCACCTCGACGAAGGAATCGGAATACACGTCCAGGAAATTCTCCTCGCTCCATTTGGGACGATGCGGCGCCAGGTTATGGGTTCGCCAATATTCGTGGTAGATGGTCTGCGCTCTCGGAATATAGGGAGTGACATTCATGCCCACCGGAACGAAGTGGCCGTAGAGCGTATTGAAGCCCAGATACTCGGCGTCCTTTGCCACCTTTTTCTGGTAGAAAGCCCTAATGCGTTCCTCGGCGCTGGACTCTGGCGACAGACCTAACTTCTTGTTCCAATGGTCCCGGTTGTAGGGTCGATTTATGGCGCCCGGACTGACATGGTCCTGCCCGTTGATTAGAAATGCGTTACCCTCCGGCGTAACCAGCCACCAGCGATCCTCACCCTGTTCCAGGTAGAAGTATCCGGTGGATTCAAACTGCAAGCCCTTCCAACCACCATAGCGGTCTGTTTCTTCCGCACCAGGAGCCATCGTGAGCCCCAGGACCATGAAAAATAGTGCGGTGGCGATATTCATCGAAACGGTCTTCACAGATACAAATGACAGTAGTGTCGAAGTATACGGTCCCCGCCGAAATGACAGGGACCATACCCCATAAGTTCATAGCAAATAACTCCAATATTTCTTGGGGCGAGCTCAACTATAGTCTTTTTGAGGATCTTCTGGTTAGGAAATCCTAACCAAATACTGGTAATCTCTGTTACCAAGAGTTGTTTCGTCAGTATTCCGAACTTTCCAGGAAGACCAGTCATCAGCTTCCAGTCACTGGTTCGCAACAAAGTTTACCATATTGAAGAGGATCTTATCGGCTACCGGATCGCTGCCCAGGTGATCAACTATCGACAGGGTTGAAATCAGCAGCTGCCCTTCTCCTAAATGCACCGTGGAGAGATCTGAGCCGATCCATGCTTCGCCCGGTCCGAGGTAGTTCCGGTCGTATCCATGTTCATGGATGGAGTAACTCACCGATGCAATCACCGGATCGCTTTCCAGATTCCGCAAGGTATTGGTCGCATAGACATTTTCGTATGCCTGCCCCATGGAACAGTGGCCGGGCAATCCCTTAACCAGGGGATGTTCCCTGACCAGGTGGGATACTCCGGTCCAAAGCCCCTGAGATCCCTCGACAAGAGGTCTAACCGGAAGCAGCGATTCCGAAATCAATTCCATTCCCCAATTAGGCTTGGGTTTTAGTGGATTGTCGTAGACTGCAATGCCACCATCTTCGATAAACCGACGAAGGGAGTCTCCTAAATCCGCTTTCAAAGATTCCTCGGTTTCATACACAAAGACAGGCGTAGCCTGCGGGGTCTCTTCTGAAAATTCCTCGATGCTAAAGCCATGCTTTTCCAGATAGGACACCAGACGTGGGTTGCGCCCCAGGAATGCCACCGGCCCTGTCAGTTCGGAAATATTGGCCTTTTCAAACACATCCAGGGAGGTACTGTTTTCTACCAGAGATTTTCCGTTTTCATCCAAAAGTCTTGCCCGTACCTCGTAAGACCCCAGGAGCCCCTCGGTAGGCTGATGCTCGGAAACGAGTTCCGTAATGCCGGACTGCAACTCAACTTCAGCCTGTGACTCATGAATCACATTGCCGGCAGAATCCAACCATTCGACGACCAACGAGCCGCTCAGGGCCTCCAGCTCATTGATTCCGGTTATCTGTATCCTGGTGCCTTGGTCTGCGTAAACAGTTCGGGGAAGCGCACGCACCACCAGGTAGCGTGGTTGGTTAACTGCTTGGGCGGTGTAATAAGGCGCTTTGGGATTGCGGAACAGATCGAGCAATCCGGCACCCAGTATCCAGTCGCCATCCGTCAGAGCGTGCAGGCAATAACCAGCGATACGTGAATTCATGCGTGCCCCTTCCAACATGAGCTTGTTTGCCCGGGCGTGGATAGCCTGTGAGTCATCGGTGAATTCCTTCAAATTCGGAAAGATCTTACTAAATCCGGATTCCTCCATAACTTGCGTCAGGGATTCCGCCAGATCCCGATGGTAGCGGTAGGCGGGAACCAGCTCATTGCCTGATGCCATGAAGTCACGGTTGTTGGCTTCAAGGTCCGGCAAGCTCCCGTATCCAACTTCAGATACATAGGTCATCAGGCCCGGATTCTGTTTGCTCTTTGAGCGCATCTCGGACTTTCCCAGCCCCTTCTCCTTTTTTTCCTCTTCTGTCATGGCCAGGGCAACAAAACCGTCCACGAGCTGCGCGCTAACGGGGGCTCCGGGATAGGTATGAACATCGTTAAACTCCAAAACTTCGTCGGAATAAGGCAGGTGAATCTTGGCAACTCCGGCAAAAGATCCCGATTCGTCCAGAACCAGGCGGCTGGGGTCCAGGCTACGAGCCAGTTCCGACATCGGTTCCCGGTAGACCGCTAATTCGTCGCGGAAGATTTCGTTGAACAATTCCCATTGGACAACACAGGCGCGATTGCGGTCGCGCAGGACGGTTTCCCGGACTTCAATTCCGATTCTGCGTCCCAAATGCGGTGTAATGGCAGGCCAGAAGTTCATACACTCGATAGGCAGCGCACCCACCACCATAACACCCTTCTCATCCGCTAGGTCCAGCCACATGGGCGGTGGTTGTTTGCGCCAGGGCCGGATCATGTTAAACCCGGCTTCCTTGGCCAACTGGATTTCCTTGCGAGCCATGGCTTCTGAATCCGGATAGGCAATCCGGTTGGGATACAAGCCTTCGAAAAAGGTGGCTTTTAAATAGAGAGGTTCTCCGTTGAGGAAGAAGGCATTATCCCGGATGGTGAACTCCCGCATGCCGAAACGATCCTGAAAGGAATCCAGGAGTTGATCTCCATCCAGGATCCTAATATCCGCCCGGTATAAATGCGGATTAGACGGCGACCAGGTTTGCATGTAGGGAATCTGCAGGGAACAGTTTTCCAAATTCTCCCCCGGTTGCAGAACCCATTCCCTTTCTCGGTTCGCGACGGGCCCACCGGAGCTTGTAGCATCGGCAATGGTCACCCTCGCTGTAACCAATTTCGCCTCTGGGCCGGAGTTCACGAGTGTGGCCTGAATTTCGGCGGTCTGGGTATCGATATGCGGCTGAATATACAGATCATCCACGAACTGAGGCGCGGTGGCGACCAGGCGAACGGATTGCCAAATGCCTCCGGTAATGCCTCCACGCCAATGCGGCATGCTGTTGGGTTCCAGCTCACCAATTCCCTCTTCCCTGGTAACTAGAGGAGTAATGACACGCACTGTTATGACATTATCCTGTCCCCACAGGAGCTGCTCATCAATACGAAGAGAAAACGGAGTATATCCTCCTTCGTGCCGACCGACCTGCTCTCCGTTGACCCAGATTTCGCAGAGGTAATTGACCGCATCAAAGGTCACCCGAACCAGGCGACCTTCCCAGGTAGCTGGAACAGCGAAGGTCCTGAAATACCAGGCCACGCCCTCGTAATCCTGCCTGTGTTCCTCCAGGCTGCTGGGAACCGGAATGTCCAGCGAATCTAATCCCCGGAATACGTAAGGAGAATTCCAGGAAGCTTGAACCCCTTCGTTATTTTCATCAAAGACAACCTGCCAGGAACCATCCAGGGACTGGACGATCCGGCCTGCCTCATTGATCGATGGCTCGTCGATTATCATTACAATATCTTTCCAGTCGGTTTCAGCCGGTCATCAGGGCTGGGCAATGGCGTACATCTCCTTTCCGAACTGACTGTAGGCATCGGAGAGCGGCTTATGCCAGTGACCGAAGGCGTCCTGGAGTCCGCCGTGCTGACGATGCGGTTCCGACCGGGCCCACTGGTCCATCCAGCCACACCAACCCCAGCCCAGAAACTCCGGCCGGGAAAAACAGGCATGGTAGACTTCGGTCAACCGCTGGCCGGCAATCTCGTAACTGGCGCATTGCGGACCCAGGGTATCGGGCATTTGCGGCGGCTGTGGCACACTCCAACTGCTGTCCGCACTGAAGACCGGCACGCCGAGCGCTACCCGGCGTAGACGGTCCAGCACGGCGATATGGTCTTCCACGGTGGCGCCGTAGTACTGATAGAAGATGACGGGGAAGTGCTTGATATAGACTTCAATGATGTCATCGGTCAGTGGAGAGTTCAGGTTAAGGGTGTCGCCAAAAATGAGGTGGTTGGAATCGTGTTTTCGAATGGTTTGCGCCTGGGTGCCCCAGGCCTTGTCGATGATCTGCAACAGAAAGGCGTGGTTGTCCCGCTCCTCATGCATGTTCCCGCTGATCTCCAGCTCCAACCGCCAGTTCTTGGTGGCCGTCAGCTCATCCCAGGATTTAAACTCCGTGTTGTAGCAATCGTTGAAGCGCTGAATGGAATCGTTATACCGTTCCCGCATGAGGGCGACATAGGCTTGCTTTCCAGCTGCATCCGGACCCAAGTTGCGCAGGCGGACCGGCCAAGTAGTGCCGGGAAGCGGTTTATGATAAAATCCGGGCGGAAAGGGTCGCGCTTCATAGGGAATCAGGATGGGCACATCGGTCAGCCCCCAAGCCAGAATCCAGGGATCCTGATCGCGCTTTTGATCGACCAGCTTTTGCCCGGTGGCTTTGACCACCTCGACAAAGGAAGCGGAATACACGTCCAGGAAATTCTCCTCGCTCCATTTGGGACGATGCGGCGCCAGGTTATGGGTTCGCCAGTATTCGTGGTAGATGGTTTGAGCCCGTGGAATATAAGGGATGATATTCATGCCCACCGGAACGAAGTGGCCGTAGAGCGCGTTGAAGCCCAGATACTCGGCGTCCTTTGCCACCTTTTTCTGGTAGAAAGCCCTAATGCGTTCCTCGGCGCTGGACTCTGGTGAAAGACTTAACTTCTTGTTCCAATGGTCCCGGTTGTAGGGTCGATTTATAGCGCCCGGACTAACATGGTCCTGCCCGTTGATTAGAAATGCGTTACCCTCCGGCGTAACCAGCCACCAGCGATCCTCACCCTGTTCCAAGTAGAAGTATCCGGTGGATTCAAACTGCTTCCCTTTCCAGCCACCAAAGGTGTCCAGCTCCACTTCGGCAGCTAACGGTTCAAGCGAAGCTCCCAGAGTTAAGCTTAGTAGAGTCAGGAGTCTGACAGGTCTGTTTATCATTCCCTCATTGATTAATTGAGGTCTTATGCCATGCCTGAGCTCGCTTATTGGCTTCGGCCACTATTCGGGTGAAAGTCTCGTAAGGTTTTCCGAAGGGATCTACCAAACCCTTCCGCGGCAAGGCCGCAATGGTAAGCTCGGTGTTCAGCATACGAGAATAACTGCCATGTTCGGGCGGTATCCAGGTTTGGATGAATCCACAGTGGTGGATTCCCACCATATAGGGTAAGGAACAGAGTGCCTCGGCATACCGGGTGTACCCTTCACCCATACGCTCCTGATCGTAGACATGGGTCAGAATATCGCCGCGCATCGATGGCTTCATGTAGGGCGTATAGTCTGCGCTACCATCCCCGATCAAAATCGGCTTTCCGGTATTTCTATGAATCTCATCGAAGCGGTCTTTGAAAGCCTCAACCCTACCATAGCGTTGAATGGAAATCACATCCACATACTCTTTCAGTATCGGTTGCAGCCAGTCCGGTACGTCATGATAATGTTTGTCGCCAAGGATCAGGTGATGGGGATCATACTTCCGGACGGCTTTGTTCAATTTGGCATACCATTGCTCGGCGATAAGCGTCAGCATTCGGTTGCTGTCTCTAACCGTATGGGGAGTATTGTCCGGCGTTGGCCAATCGATGGTGTTTAACAACGTGTCCCAATCGTCGGCTTCGACTCCATAAGTGTTGGCCGCTTCCTGTGGAGATGGGTAGTTCTCCTTTAATACCGAAATCCAAGCCTGTTTGCCGGGAGCGTCCGCCGGCTGACGCCTTAGATAATCCACCCAGGGACTAAAATAAAACCACCATTTATAGTCCTCCTTCACTCCCCGGAAGAATCCCATCCAAGCCGCCTCGTCGGTGAAATAATACCCCAGCAATCTTGAATTTTCCTTGTGCTTCGCACACACCTTTCGGGCTTCAGCATCAGCCCTCTTTGTAAAGGACTCCGAGAACACGTCCGGCCACTCGTCGCCCGGCCTCATCGCCGTGTTGTATTTCATCAGCTTGATTTCAGCCGTGTAATAGAATTTCGGGGCGATCAGGCTGTGGTCCAATCCATAGAAATGCATGCCAAAGGAATTAAAATTCCATTCCTCCATCCGCATTTCAATATGCCTGAGCCATTTTATTTCCGCTTCGCTAGCCTGCTCGTTGCCTTCCTGCCACCAATCGCCTTTGGCATTCAGCATCTCTTTTCCAAACATTTTGGCTGTATTATCCCGGTTATAAGAGCGCAGCCACATGGGTGGCGTGATGGCATGGTTCACTCCCATGGAAAAAAAGGGCTCTCCATCGGGAGTAATGAACCACCAAACCCCCTCCAGCTCATGAACCTCGACCAACCCGCTTCCGGTTAACCCGCGGGTTGAATTAACACCGGGATCTGGAGAATCACACGACATGAGAAATAAAACACTTAAAAGAGCGAGAATGGGGTTAGCCGGTTTAACTTTCATCATTTTGCCCCGTAAACCACGCTGGTTGCCAGAAGAAATAACAATATTTTTGTAATTTATAGTAAAATAATTACACTTCTAGTTGGCTTCAACTCAATTCACCCGATTTTGTGCTATTTCTCGATTTGTAACGGATGGCCAACTCCGATGACATCACCGCGTCCTATGGAAAGGAATCACCAGCCGGTCGGGCATCGCGTCGCATTTCTTCCTGAAAAAGTATGGCCATTCCCCGCAATTTCCTTTTCATAATGTTGTTGCTAACCGGAAAATTTTCTCCGGGATCAGAAGCCAGATTAAACAAGGTTAGTGATGGGTTGAGGTGTAGTTTCCAATCCCCCGAACGTACCGCGGCGAGAGAACCTTGGCTACCATGATAAAAGAAGGCGTTTATATATTCCTTCCTGGAGATTAAGGATGACCATTCTTGCGGTGGATCCCATTGACGGCGTAGGGGGACGGAATCATTCAATGACGGAACAGTGTGTAAATTTTTTACCTTTTTTATTTTTCCCCTGAGTAGTGGGGATATATCCCGGCCATCGATGACCCTTTCCTTGGGTACTTTAAATCCGGCAAACGTAGCAATGGTTGGGTACCAATCCATGGCATGCACGAGTTCGCTGGACTCTTGCCCGCCGGGGATTCCCAGGCCTTTACCCCAAGCAATTGCCGGAACTCTTATTCCACCCTCGTATGTAGTCAGCTTTCTGCCTTGAATCGGCTGATCCGGATTACGCCCCGGCCCACGACCGTTATCAGAGGCGTAAACCAACAAAGTTTGATCTTCCAGATTCAGTTTATTCAGAGCTTCAAAAATGCGACCAACATTGTGGTCCAGTTCATGAATCGCGTCGCCGTAATCACCCCATTGAGACGAACCTCGAAATGGCTCACTCACCCCGAGCGGATTGTGAAGCATGGTATGCGGAAGGTAGAGAAAAAACGGGCGGCCCTTATTTTCTTCCATAAAACGGATGGCTTCATCGGTATAAAGTTCTGTCAGTTCTGCTGGTTCTGCCGGACGCTTTACTATCGATTCATTTCGTAGGAGAGGCACGCCTTCCTCGTCTTCGAAATAGATGACTTCTACTGGATCCAGATTATGGAGTAAGCCGAAGTAGTAGTCAAAACCCTGCTTCCGTGGGAGAAACGATTCGCGGAAACCGAGATGCCACTTCCCGATACAAGCGGTTGCGTATCCATTGTCCTTAAAAAGTTCGGCTAGGGTGAGCTCGTCAGGATGAATACCGGAGTTTGAATCTGCCCGGTGTACCCATGTATGGTTTCCCACCCGCCGAGGATAGCACCCGGTAAGCAGACCGGCACGGGAAGGACTGCAAATGGGCGCAGCCGCATAATAATCTGAAAACCGAATTCCTTCCGCAGCCATTCGATCGATGTTGGGAGTTTTAATCTCGGTAGCTCCATAACACCCTAAGTCGTAGTAACCCTGATCATCGATAAAAATTATAATTACGTTAGGTTTCCCAAATCCATGGGTTACCCCTAGCCCGCATGTCTCATAAAATTCGTAGCGAGCGAACGAAGATCGAGTGCTGGTGTCGGGGTCATTCCTTGCAATCTTGAATGCCAATTCGAGATTCAAGGTTTGACCCCTTATGGAAGACCCGGGTGAAGCTGGGTCGACACGCGCAAAGTCGCCTGCATCTGCGCGAAGCGCGGGCAGGCGAATCCAACGAGGGCCGCTCCAGTGCCGACATTCCGGAGCGCAGTAGAAGATTTATGAGATATGCGGGCTAGTATAGCTAACAATGTTAGATTTATAAAATAACAAGCAATTGACTTATTTAGACTCATTTAATTATTTATATGACCCGACCTTATTTCTATAGGATAATTATAAAGGTTCAGAAGGGGTCAAACCTGAATGGCGCTTAGTTAAGCGCGTTTGTAGAGGAATATTGTATGGACGCCAGTCGGGGTCATGCCGTAGAAAAGTGATGCCTTGCGGGGTCAGCCGTTGATTTTTGACATGTCCCATGTTGAAAATAAATGCCTGACCCCTTTGCACCTGGGCGGGAAGGGGTCAGGTCCGAAATCCTGCACTAGCGTGCACGATTTTCCGACCTGACCCCGAGGGGCGGTATTCCGTTGTACTCCATACACTTTTACAAGACGACCGACCCTGAAAGGCATAACTTTTTACGTCTTGACCCCTTCCTTCTCCGAGATAGTCATACGTTCGAAAAGTCGCTTAACTTAGTGACATTCGGGTCTACCGAGGAGCGGATGCGACGACACCTCAACGAGCATAGCGCAGTACCGAGTGCAACGACACTTAACATAACAACCTTGTTTCGAGCCGTAGGCGAGAGTTCTGCTCTCAAGCGGCCTCCTTCCTTCTGATGGTAGCACGCACAGGCAGGCAGTAGAAGATTGGGGGGCTGTCGCGTTCGCTCGGTAGGTAGATATGCGGGCTAAGTAACATCAGGCTAAATTTCAGGGGCGGGATTCGTATGGCACAGGTGGCGACGCAGCCTTCGGAACTGATAAATGACTTTTTTATGCGTGGTCATAAGGAAGCGACGGGCCCACGCGATCCATACAATCCGCCGGAACTGGAAACGGCTTACCCAGAACCCAGCGTGTTTGGTATTTTATCCGCCTATGGAATGTATGCGCGTCATGTGAATGGACTCATCGTTCGCGATGTTAAGATCACATGTCAGGAATCCGATGAGCGAGCTCCCATCGTGCTACAGGACGTTGAGAACAGCCGGTTTGATTCGGTCGACGCGCATCATTTAGGAGATCAACCTGTGTTTCTCCTCAACAATGTTCGTGGTTTTGAATCCGTTGCCTGCAAGGACGTTAAAAACACTCAGTTGGTTTCCACAGACAAAACTGTCCTCTAGAGTTCTCAAAAATCTGTTAGGTATTGATAATTTACAGCTTTGGTGCGGGTGGCGGGTACCGAGGTACAGCGTGACGACACTCGAGCAAAGCGAGACATCGATTTCGATGACCAGAGCCTCAAAGGCAAATTATTATTAAGAAAGTAGGAGGAAAAGTAAGAGGAGGAGGGAAAAAGCTGAAAATTGATGCGGGCGGCGGGTCCACGTAGTGCCGCTATGCGAACATCGAACCTGCCTGGATTGTTCATTTATTTTCACTTACGTTCATTTCATGTTCTTTATCAGCACGTTAGCGAGAAGCCCCGTGGAAGGCAGATGCAAGTAAATGCACTGAGATGAAGGAAATTCTGCAAATAATCTGCAAATCGTATTATTTATACCTGTCCCAATTTTGTTTTCAAAGACCTTGAGTTGAGCGATTCTTGTTACAAATTATCCGCGGTCCTTAATTCTAGTAGCCAATCGCCGGGAGTGCGTATGGACATACCATAGAACTGTTTCCCAAGCTTACCATGAAAGTCGGTACGGTCTGAAGTTAGGAGCGTCTCGCAATTGAATGCGATGGCGCTCAGAAGCACCGGCTTGTCTTTGGCCTTGGGGAAAAGCATAATCTTATCGGTCGTCAGCGTGTCGGGAACCCACTTGATTCGCTTGCAAATCAAAACACCGAAATATTCCTCTGCAGCAGCGCCTAGCTTGCTCAAGTTTCGAAACGTTTCTTCCCTGCAGTAATGAGAGCTGACCAGTTGCCATCTGTGTTTTTTGGCGTTCTCGATAACGTAACGGCTGGCGCCTTTTTCCGAAGCAGATGCGGAAAGTAATACACTGCTGTCGAGAAACACCTTCACGGTTATTTTCGCTTTTCGCTTTTTAGGAACCCTTTCATGGCCGCCGCATCTTCGGAGATCCATTTTTGGATCGTTGCTTTGGGAATGTCGCGCACTGGCACTGCAGTTGCGGGCTCCAGAACCAATTTGCCATCCTGTTCTTTAGCAAG
Organism: Opitutales bacterium; assembly: GCA_965250065.1. Taxonomy (GTDB): domain Bacteria; phylum Verrucomicrobiota; class Verrucomicrobiia; order Opitutales; family UBA2995; genus JAABVD01. The sequence goes on along the minus strand of OZ252288.1, from coordinate 1,020,584 downwards.
AAGCATAGGATTTTCAAGGCGGTCCAATCCGAGTTTGCGCCGAAGGTCAGGCGGTAGAGTTACGGTTCCTCTTTTGCTAACTGGTATTACTACGGTCATGCTGTAATGCTGCATTGCTGCATTGTCGTTGTCAAGTGCCCCGTAACTTTATTTGTTGTAGGCCAAAAATAGTGAAACACAATAGACTCGTCCATATTGTCCAGGTTTTTGCAGGATCCATCGAGACATCTATCAGTCTCAGCTTCGCCGCCTCATCCAATTGTCGAATGGCATCACATAATCCTCAGAATCTCCGCAACTCAGCAACTCGGTACCTCTGGGCCTTTATTTTCTGGTGATCATGTCGCCTTTATAGGCTCGGTAGTGGCTAAACATCCCTGTCCATCCTGTGCATCCATGTTTCATTTATTCGGGAGAAATATCTTGTTCGCGAAGCGATTGTTCCGGTTCAATAAATGCCCGGTCTGTTATGTTGGTATCGCTCTGCTCGAAACTGCGCTTCGCTTGTTGAGGTGTCTTCGCATCCGCTCCTCGGTAGTCAGCCTTTCAGACCTCGGAACTGTTCCGGCAAAGCCGGGTCAATCGACCAAAGGAAGTGTTGTTTGATAAAACCTAGTAACAACTCAGGTCTCCATAGCCTAGATCGTGGGAAAATATGAGAATGAAATTGGGCTTTGATTAAAGGATAAAGGATGAAGGCAGAAGGATAATAAGAAGAAACGAGAAAATTTTCATGGGATGGTGATTGAGAGAACTGTAGGAGGGGGTTTATCCCCCGATCTTCCAAATGGCCTCACCGCAATCGGGGGATAAACCCCCTCCTACAGTTTCGTAATATGTTATCATTAAAACATCCATGCGGACGATTGTTTAAGATACCTGAGTAGTTACAAAACCTAAAAATTTGTCCCTTCGTCCATCTTTGCCTCTGTCCCCTCGTACCTTTACAGGCTCGGTAGTGGCTAAACATCCCTGTCCATCCTGTGCATCCATGTTTCATTTATTCGGGAGAAATATCTTGTTCGCGAAGCGAATGTTCCGGTTCAATAAATGCCCGGTCTGTCATGTTGGTGTCGCTACACTCGGAACTTGCTTCGCTGGTTGAGGTGTCGTCACTACCTTCATTGGTAGACCTTTTCCCGGAGCTCTGACTCAAAGAAAACTTTTTTCATTTTCTTTTAGTAACCTCCTGACCGCCCGTTCGTCTCGTTATTGTAGGGAACCATTTCTCGAGCATGCAATATGAAGGACATTTCTCTTTTAAATGCAAACGGCCGTGGCTGGGTTTGGCCGCGCCTCATTTTATGTTTGTGGATGGTGTCCGCAGGTCTACTGGGTTGTGCGCCCGAAAGTTCCGAAGAAACCTGTCGCTTCAATGTAAACGAGGGTTTGGCCACCGAGACGCTCAAGGAGGCTGCGCGGCAGGCGGAGGTAGAGTTCATCTTCTCCTCGGAGTTGGTACAGGGCCTGAGAACGTCCGCCATCAAGGGGAAATACACCCCCTCAGATGCCTTCAAGCTTCTGCTGGCCGATTCACGCTTCATCATAGTGCGGCATCAGCAGTCGGGCGTTTACAGCATCCAGCAATCACCGGACTTGTAGGATACATAGCTTGAACAGAAAATTTAATTGTATTACATCTATTAAGACCGCCGAAACCTATCTCCATGACCCAGGAAAAATCTGATCAGACCCGTTGGTATATGGAACACCTTCGACCCCATGAGCCCATGCTCCGGGCCTGGTTGAATAGCCGGTATTCTGAACAAATTGATGTGGATGACCTTATTCAGGAAGCGCTCGTCCGAATCCTCAGAGCCAATGAGGAGGGTGACCTCAAATCACCTAAGGCTTACTTTTTCGCTGTCGCCCGCAACTTGGCTCTGGATCACATCCGCAGATCCAAAGTGATTTTCAACGAGTCGCTGTTAAACAGCGAGGCCATGGACCTGTTCGATGAGGCTGAAAGTATCGAGGAAACCGTCTCGCGCAACCAGGAGCTGGAAATTCTAACCGAGGCCATTCAATCCCTGCCCGAACGTTGCCGTCGAGCGTTTACCCTGAGCAAAGTATACGGCATGACTTATAACCAGATCGCCGAGGAGATGGGAATCACTTTTAACACCGTATCCGCACAGATCGCCATTGGTTTATCCAAGTGTGGAGAGTATATGAGGAGGCATGCCCGGGATTACTAACGCACTAATTTTTGAAACCGAAGGGGAAAACAATTTTGCAGCGTCACAGGAAAGGAATCAATGAAAAGTAACCAACCAGAACCAAGCGAGGTAAGACGCATCGACCGGGAAGCCGCCGACTGTTCAACGTCGGGGTCATTCCTTGCAATCTTGACGCAGCTTGCGGAGTCAACTGATGGCTTCGCGTGTCGCCTTCGGCTCGAAACAAGGTTTGACCCCTTCGCTCGTGCTGAAACCACTTTTTGAATTACGCTCATGAAAAACAACGAATTTGAATCACCCGAGGTAAGACCCATCGAACGGGAAGCTGCCCATTGGGTGGCTAAAAAGATCGGAGGCTTCACCGCCAAAGACCAGGACGCCTTTTTCGAATGGCTGGCCGCAGACCCTCGCCACGGCGAATGGTATACCAGGCACCAGAAGACCTGGAAGGACCTGGACATGCTGGCGCAGTGGTTACCGGAGCACAGCGACAAGCCGAACATGGATTTGCTGAAATACCATTACCCCCGGTCTTTCTGGACCTGGATGAGTGGTATTGCGGCGGCCCTGATTCTGGGCTTTGTCGTGTTTCTCTCTACAGCAGGTCCCGGAAAGTCGGAGTATGATGTGACCAACCTGGTCGCCAACGCTTACGAGAGCCATGAATTGCCCGACGGTTCCGTTGTGGAACTCAACCAGGGCGCGGCCCTAAAGGTCAATTTCACCAAAGCGCTGCGGCGCGTAGAGCTCGTCTCCAGTGAGGCCCATTTCAATGTTGCCGAGGATGCCGACCGGCCCTTCATCGTTCGAGTGCGCGGTATCGACATCCGCGCGGTTGGCACGGCCTTCAACGTGCGGCTCACCGATCAATCCGTTCAGGTCATTGTCACGGAAGGCAAGGTGCAGGTAACTGCCCTGCCGACAGAGAGAGGTATCGAAGACGCTATGTCCTACGATGAATCGCTGTTTAAACAGGAACTGGCAGTTGGCCAAATGACCGAGGTGCCACTTGTACGAAGAGAGCCTTGGGTTCAGGAAGTCCTGCAGGCTGAGGTTAAAGACGTCTCTCGAGGCGAGATGAATCAATTGCTATCCTGGAAACCACAGATGTTTGAGTTCGACTCCACTCCCCTATCTGAAGTGATCGAGGAGTTTAACAGCCGCAATCAGACCCACTTGGTCATCGGCGATGCCAAACTTGCCAGACTCCCCATCGTGGCCTCCTTCCGATCGGCCAACGTAGAGCACTTTGTCGAACTGCTGCAGCTGTCCATGGATTTGGAGGTCGAGCGTGAAGGGGATGAACGGATCATCCTCCGTTCCTCGCAATAATTTCAGGCGGTGCAGCCTTTTCAAAATGTAGGAGCGGGTTTATCCCGCGATTCCATCGACACCGGAAATCGCGGCATAAAGCCGCTCCTACAGTTTGATAGTATTAAACATGATCGATTTTTGATTATCCGTACCCATACCCCAATTGCGTCTATTAGGGTTAAAAATCTACTGAATGAAATTTTTTATAACTTTTCTTTAACAACCTGCACTTAACTCATTCGTCATGGAGTGTGAAGAACCCACTCCAATGACATTCTACAAAACTTCATCCTATGGCTTTTCAGGCGCATCGTCGAAGCAGTCTATGGTTCGTTTTTTTCTGTTGTTTAGTGGCGTGCTTCACTTACCAGCAAGTTTCCGCGCAAGTGGAAACGCAGAAACGAAGCTTCGACGTGTCCGCAGGGTATGCCATCAATACCCTCAAGGATGCGGCACAACAAGCGGAGGTGGAATTCATATTCTCCGCCGACTTGGTCAAAGGTGTATGGACTTCTTCAATACAGGGAGAATATACGCCACTGGAAGCATTCGGTCTCATGCTGGCGGAGACTTCGCTCGAAGTGTTTCAACACGCCAAAACCGGCGTTTATGCCATTACGAAGGTCTCTGATATCCAAACCCCAGAATCAGAACATAAACCCATAGAAGAAACTGAAATGAAGGCTAAAAAGAATAATTGGTTTAAAACACTCGTTGCCGCGGTATTGACGCTTGGAATTGCTACCACGCAGAGCCAGGTAAGCGCCCAGGAAAACGAGGAAGAACAGGTATTTGAACTCACACCCTTCAATATCGACGTCAGTGAAGACACAGGCTACCTTGCCAAGTATTCCTTATCGGGTAGTCGATTGAGGTTAAATCTGGAAGATGTAACCGTGCCGATAGACATCATCACAGCCGAGATGATTGAAGATCTGGGAGCAACCACAATGGATGACCTTTACGATGTGATATCCAATTTTGAAGATAATGGAAATCCGGTATTCGACGCCGTATACGATAGTGGCAATATCTTCAGGATACGTGGTTTCACCAGCAATGTTACGCTGCGTAATTTCCTTCGAGGCACCACTCCTTTCGAGTCTTATAATGCTTCGAGATTGGTTGCGGCCAAGGGCCCAAATTCAATTCTATTTGGGTCGGGTCCAAGCGGCGGGTCTCTAAATTACTTCACCAAAAAATACATCCTAGGTGGTACCGACCGCACTAAGATTTCACTAAGAGCGGACAGTTGGGGGTCGTTGCGAGCCACATTTAACACCGACAAGACACTTATCGAGGGGAAATGGGGCTTGCATGTTGCCGTCTTGAATGAAGAGCAGCAATTTGAAATTGAGCCGTCATATTGGAAGAAAAATGCATTCTATCTGAACTCGACCGCGAAATTATCGCAAAGCACCCATTTGAGTGTTAGCTATGAAAGTAGAAGTGATGAAGTTTTTCAGCCTAGCGCTAATTTCACAAACTTAACTGACTTTTATACAAGATGGGGGGACTTTGGAAACCCTCAGGTTTCAGGAACAAGTAGTGCCAACCGTAACGCCACTTTGACCTATGCAGATGGTTCAACTGAAATGGTAGAAAATCTGACACAGTTCGGTTTGGGTCGATTTGGTGGTTCTAATCCGGCCTACACATTTTTCGATGGTGAAGCAGAAGAGTACCGGGGGCTCGCTTTCACCGACCGCACCCGTGTGCGGTATCCACCACCACCAGAGCGAGTCTTTTACGGGAATAGAAGTTTCCCTGTGGATCAAGTGGATCCAGGTGTTTGGCCAAGAGATGTAGCTGCCTCAGGCTTGAACAATGGAACCTGGGTCGATTATGAGGCCATAGACGCTACTCTTGAGCAGAAAATAGGGGAAAATTTGCATTTACAGTTTGTAGTTGGCAGCAATGACTCTGAGCGGTTACAAACTCAGCTTTCTACTCGAGCTCTCTACCGCGATCCAAATTATTATTTAGCCGACGGCGTAAGGTTAAATCCACACTTTGGGGATTACTATATCGAGATTAATGGCCCCGTTAACTTTCATCGGCCATTTACCGCTAATACCTATACCCTGACGGGGGCTTACAACCTGGACTTAGAAGATAGGGTTGAATCGAAGCTTTGGGGTAAGTTGCTGGGAAACCACAATTTTGCAGTTATGCATTCAAACGTTGAGGAAACAGGTGGGATTTATCGAAACAGGTTGTTGGTTACTGCGACTCCGGACGGACCGTTGAATATTACGAACTATCTTAGTGGCAATTACCGCGCCAGAATTCGTGAGTACATAGATCCAATAAATGATCCTGCCAATGCGCATCTCAAGGACTACCGTGAATATGCTCTGTCGAAAGAGCCATTTCAGATCGATGGCTATACGCTTCAGTATGTAGGCGGCGCTGCCGGCTCCCCTGGTATGTCAGGTACCGATGTTATTTCTAATATGTTTGTGAGCCAAAGCCATTTTTGGAACAATAGGGTTATCGTGAACTTTGGCTACCGTGCTGAAGATATAGATTTCCGTAGGTGGCTATACGCTACAAATCCGAACGCGGGCGGGTTGCACACAGCCTATGAACCATTGACTAGAGCGCAATTTGAAGATCCTGACTTTGTTCGAATTCTCACCAATGATCCCAGTCAAAAATTTGATCCTCCGGATCTCGTATATGACTCGGTTTCTGGTGTTTCTCGTAACCTTGGAGCAATTTTTAGAGTCACTCAAAACTTCGCTATAGCTGCTAATAGATCCAGAAATATCAATCCGGCATCATCTCGTGTCGGCATATATGGTACCCCGCTTCCTTTCCAATCGGGTGATAGCGAAGAATTGGGACTTCGCGCGAATTTTCTCGATGGAACCTTGCGATTTGAATACAACAACTATGCCACGACCAATCTCGGCCAGATCCGTTCCCAGGGCCAAGTTCGCATCCCTTTTGGTGATGCGCAAAACATGTCGGCAATACTGTTTCAGCAAGGGGAAATTGCGGAAGATCCTTTTGCGATTGGATTGGGGTGGGACACCCGTGACAACCAGGCCAGAGGTCATGAAATGTCGGTTCACTATTCAAAGGGACCATTCAGCGGACGTCTCGCTGTGAGTTACAATACCAACGAGCAGACTAACGTAGGTAATCAATTTGCGATGTGGTGGAATGCCAACAAAGACCTTGTAGCTGAATTCGCCCGCGGCCCCGGAGGTGAACTAGTCAACGAAGAATCTACTTCTGAAACTCCCGAAACATTTGCCGACTCCTATCAAGATGCTCTTGTAAGGTTGGAGAGTCAAAGAGCGCTTGAAGGACAACAAGATCCAAATCTCACTAGTTGGGCGGTAAAATTCCTCGGCAAATATCGCTTCAATCAGGGTCGTTTGAAAGGCCTTGAAACTGGCGCTAATATTGCCTGGTACGACGATTCGATTTCTGGCTATTGGAGAACGGCGGATCGAAACTATGATTTCGATCGTCCATTTAAAGCCAAAGGCCGTACCGTCGTTAATTACTTCACGAGCTACAGGAAGAAACTGTCATTGGCTGGTCGAGAAGTAACCTGGAAGGTACAGTTGAATATTAATAATCTCTTCAACGAAGATGATCCAACCATCCGAAATTTTGCAAACACAGCCCCTGAGGATGGATCACTCGTTCTGGCTAATGGATTGAGATACCATAAAGGGCGTCAGTTTTTGCTTACCAATACCTTCACATTCTAGCCCAGATGTCTCACTACCGAGCGAACACGACATCTTGCCTACCGAGCGAACGAAGGTCGTGCTGGTGCGGCCCATCGAGCCGATCCACGGGTGAAAAGCCAGACGGGGCGCACCCCGCCATCGTGCACGCCCGTCGGGGTCATGCCTTGCATTTTTGCAGCCATGCCAAAATGCAAGGCTTGACCCCTTCCCCCGCGACATGCCTTACAGGGTCAGTCGTCTTGTAAAAGTGTATGGAGTACAACGGAATACAGTTTTTAAGACCTGACCCTTTTCTTTCGGAAGGCATCACTTTTCTACGGCATGACCCCGGCTGGCGCCCATACTATATTCCTCTACAAACGCGCTTAACTAAGCGCCATTCAGGCTTGACCCCTTCCCCCGCGACCTGCAATTCCCGTCGGGGTCATTCCTTGCAATCTTGCATGCTAATGCGGGATTTAAGGTTTGACCCCTTCCTCCGCGTTTTAGTTTACCAGTGTAAACTAAAAATGACTCGAGTTTCGGAAGCCTTGGATTTATTATTTCTACTAGTGCACAAATAGAAACAGCAGCAAATCCAGATGAAACAGGGAACAGGCTTACATACGCATGGATTAATCCTTGGGCTGGTAGCATTTACCATCCCTATCAGAGCAAGGGCGGACCTGACCATTCTACTCGAGGGCACAGACTGCTCTCGCCACATGAGGGTCAGCCTCAATTCAGGCATCGGAGCAACTTTTCACCAGGCCTTCAATAAGGGCATTTACGATCTGGGTGAGGGCAATCACCAAAAAGGAGGACACCCTCCTTAAATTCCGGTTCTGATTCTGGAGCTCCTCATCATCCAGCGTTACTGCAATCTGAGCGAAGAAGAGAGACGGAGTTTCAGATTCCGGACCACTTTAGCCCGCATTCGCTCGGTAGTGAGCAACATGCGGGTTAGTTCTCAACGTTTTGGGGACTTTGCTATGCGGCTTGGAAGTTTGTTGAAAACTCTCAAGTAACCAGCGCTGAGGTCCAAGGCTCCCACGCAATCGCAAGGTCAAAAACATGATCCAACAAAAAGGCTACCGCAACCATCCCTGGACCACATATCAGAACAAGATCAACAGGCTCAAGATTAAGACCCGCCGCCAGGTGGAAAACCTGGCCGGTTTTCAGGTATATTGCAAAATTTGAATACCCTTTTTTGCTTTCTTGTTGTGCCCCGCTGATCGTTAATGCAGCTACTGTTGAATGGGATAGTGGAGGCACAATTCCTAATTGGGACATCGTTGAGAACTGGGATACGGATGCTCTGCCCACATCCTCAGATAGCGTTGCGCTGAAAAATGGCGACAAAGTCGAGCATGCAGCAACTGGGCCAACTAATATTTCCAGATTGTCAATCGCTACTGATAATTCCTTTGGGGGGGGGAGTACAAATTTGAAGGTGTCTAATGGAACTTTGAATATGATAACCGCTGGAAGTAATGTTGTAAGCGATATTGGCCGTGGTGGACACGGACGGTTATCATTGAGTGGAGGATCAACAACTGTCAATTTTGGACATCGGATTCGAATCGGTAGCGGAATAGATGGCTTTGGCTGGCTTGCAGTGAGTGATGACGCCAGTTTGGTTGTTGGGCGGGCTGGCACTTCATCAATTGATACGAGTTACGGTGACGGTAGAGTTTCAATTGATTTAGGCGCTGACGACGAGGGAGCACTTGGAACGATTCGAATGGATAGTGGAGGTTCGCTCACAACCCGAAGAGGTATAGCTATTGGTCGTAATGGCATATTTAGAGTTAGAGGTTCAGACACGACTGAGATTGGTATTGGTTCCGTTGGTAATGGAGACGGATTTTGGTTGCAAAAGCAAGGTGGTATTCTATGCGTCAATATCGATGACGACGATACCGGCGTAACTCCCATTTTTGTTGACGAAGTTGATACTTCCAATGGTTCGGCCGGTAACGTAGTGTTCGAAAATGGCGCACTGCTCTATGTAGATTTCTCAGATGCAAGCAATCCGGGTACTTTCACCGTGATGGAATGGGAAGGAAGTGTTACTAACCATGGATTAGCATTGCACCCAGATGTAAATACGGATGTTTGGAGTTTTGAAATCGATACAACTGATAAAAAATTGAAGGTCACTGCGGCTGCACTAACAACTTCTGTTACCAGCATTATTTGGAGAAATACCGCCAGTGGCGGCTATTTAACTGCAACAACAGGTGTCAAAGACAATGACTTCGCCAACAAGGTCAATTGGGGCTGGGACGGTGATCTGACTGGGGCAAAAGCAAAAATCGATTTCGATGGAGTCAATAGAGCTGAACTAAAAAGTGGATCGATAGAAAATTTATATGCCCTGGAAATTGGATGTAATGGTGGTAATGGCGAATTTGAACAGAGTGGCGGCTCCTTAAGTGCGACTGCAAACTCCTCGGCTGTAAGTCGCATAGGTCGGGGCCAAACCGGCGCCTGGATAATGAGTGGTGGCACGGCTGAGATTAATGCTATACAGATCGGCCTTGAGGATGGCGCCGGGAACATGATCATTGAAGGTGGCGATCTCACTGTTAAACGAATAGTTGACACTTACAGTCTTATCGTAGGTAAGGGTGGCACAGCGAATTTCGAGATTTCAGGAGGGTCGTTGACGACCCGTAGCGGAGTTAAAGTGAGCGATAAGGGAACTTTTAGTGTGCGTGGCAGCGGTGCAACCATCGGGATTGGCAGCTATGGTAGTGAGGATGGCCGTTGGCTACAGGAATCGGGTGGGCTACTCGAAATTATGATTGATGATACCGCTACTGGGGTAGCAAAGATTGAGGTTAAAGAAACTGATGACGGGTCGAGCAACTCCTATAACGGCGATGTAACCTTTGAAAATGGCGCTCTGCTGGCTCCATCTTTTTTGGGAGCAGCCAATCAAGGTACTTTCACCATTATGGAATGGGATGGAACTGTTACCAACAATGGATTAGCATTCCACCCGGATGTAAATACGGATGTTTGGAGTTTTGAAATCGATACAACTGATAAAGAATTGAGGGTCACTGCGGTTGCGGGATATACGGATTCAGAGGGTCGCACTGTTGTTGAAGTTGATTCAATCGACGAACTGCGGCAATATCTCGATCGAGATGACCACCATATTACAATGGCGCCAGGCACGTATTGGATGACTGGGCCCACTACTCGGCCTGCGGCTAGCAAAGAAGGGGGACGATTTCTTGATTTTAGAGGCGAGGGTTCGATATACGTTTTTACGGATGTACACATAAAGGTGGATACGCAAGAACTCTATGGATACGGATCCACTTATAGTGTCCATATGCTTCATGTTACAGGTGATAATATTACAGTGGATGGGCTGACCCTCAGCATGGAAAAACTAACGCTTCAAGGTAAGGACAAATATGGATTGCCTATGGAGTGGTTCAACAAGGCCGAATGTAGTCTGGTCAGGGTTATTGGCTCGAATACAACTATTAAGAATTGCGAATTTACTACAGGAGGTTCCTACCCTTACGGATATGGTGACGCATTTGGTAAAGGCCTTCGACCGGTTGATGAAAACGGCGTGACTGATGCCGCGTGGTCGGCACCAAAGAAAATGAGTGGTTTCCTCATAACTGAAGGCGCATCCGATGTTAAAGTAGAGAACGTTACTCTAAATATGAAAAGTTTTGGCCACGGATTTTATATTCAATTAGGCGCTAAGGATATTGTATTCAGAAACTGTACAATTCTTGGTGACGTCTTGGCGGATAGTGACGATATTATAGCACATCCGGAGTATCAAAGTTGGGGATTTGCATCCTACAGTGAGCCAATTCCGCCCGATATACGTATTTCGAAGCATGAGGACGGTATTCGCTTTTATCTTAATGATGACTATCAAAGCAATAATTATCCGCAGAGAATCAGAAACGTTACTATCGATAATTGCCGGATAGAACGCATGCGTAATGGTATCGCTTGCGGTGATGCCGCTGGATATTTACGCGTGTCAGATACAGAGGTTTACGAGTGTGAACATGGCTTTGGTGTTAGTGGCCAAGCCAGTGAAAATACTTTTACTGATTGCAAAGGTGATGCCTTGAACGGACCTCTAATATACTTTCAACGTTCTGTCGATAATCCAGTAGATATGGAAATTGAGCTTACCGGGGATTGTCCGGGGAAGGGGATTTGGCCGATAGCCCTTATCAGTGGAGATGAAAATGAGATTACTTTGACAAGTTCTGCGAAACCCGGAGTTTATTCAAAAGGAGCTTATGTAAATCTATCTCAAAAATGGCGCGAATGGCGCCATAGGCCCGATTTTGATATCGATGCAGAGAAATTGAACCATTATGCGGAATCTGCTACTGGAAACACGATTCTCAATTACACTGATCAGATATTAGTGTTCGGAGAAAATGCTACAGACAATACAGATTGTGAGTCGTGGGGACCGGTAATTGATAAAGGTAGCGGTAATGAATACGTCGGTAGTGATCTCGTTTCAGGACCAATCGTAGTTCGAGATACTTGGAGCGCCCCGCCAAATCCTTGGGATGTCCCCTGGGCTCAGTGGGACTCCGAAGGCAATCAGATTCTTCCAACGCCTCCATATACGGTATACGATGGATTAGAGCTCTACTACTCCGATAATTACCCGGTCTACGCCTTGGGTGTGCCCATTAGCGATAACAGCCCTACCTGGGAGGGTGAAACGGGGACGAATTCTTATTCGATCACGCCCTCCCTGCCTGACGGGCTGAGTTTTAACACGACTACCGGGGTGATTTCGGGCACGCCCAACGATCTGAAAGAGGAGACCATTTACACGGTCACGGCAACCAACTCCGGAGACTCGGCCACGGTGGACTTGCGCATCACTGTCAACGACGTGGTGGACATTCTCCTGGAGGGCAAAAACTACTCTCGCAAAATGAGGGTCACCTTCAACGGATCGGGGTCGTGGGTAACGGCGGGATCCACCGTAGAGACCTTTGAGATCGGACACACGGAGGTAGCCAATAGTTCGCACCAGAGCCTGAAAAACGACCTGGACATCCTGGAAAGAAAAGAAGGAATCCGGGATGTTCTAATCACTGGAGGCCCTGGAGACAACCCCATGAATACGGCCCTGAGCGGCAGTTTTCCTAGGGGGCAGTATGTGGCGTTGGACACCCCGATAACTATGACGGCCGACGTGTGTAACAGCCCCTTCCAGGTTATCGGATTGCTCTTCGATGACGATGACGATGAAGGCACCGGCAAAGATGACATCGTCCTGGTGACCGATCAACCGGAAGACACCACCACTTGGCCTGCCGGCGCTACGATTACCTACGATGTGGGAGCCACCTCTAGCTTCAGCCTCGATTCAGGCATCGGAGCAGATTTCGACGATGCCTTCAATATCGGCGACGACTACACGCTGGATGAGGGTTTGGTCGGGAGCCTCGAAATTGCCCGAACCGTGATCCCGAGCAATCTGCAATATTTCGTGGAGGGCGACGACACGAACACCCCGGTCAACGACCTGACCTTCACCCTGGGCCAGGCCATCACCCCTTTGGCGCCCATGTCGGGCGGCAGCGCGGTGGACACTTACACGATTTCTTCCGATTTGCCCGCGGGGCTGGAGATCGACCAAACTACCGGGGTGATTTCGGGCACGCCCACCGGGCCGAACAATCAGACCACTTACACGGTGACGGCGACCAATACAGCCGGTTCGGTCACGAAGGATTTGACCATCACCGTCAACGACGTGGTGGCCATTTTCCTGGAGGGCACAACGGACGTCTACAAGATGAGGGTCACCTTCAACGGAGAAACGGGATCGTGGGTAACGGCGGCAGATACCGCCAGCGCGTTTACCTACGACGACCAGGACGTGGCGAATAGTAATCACGAAAGCCTGGAAAACGACCAGGAGATCGGCGAAACAAAAGAAGGAATTCGGGACGTTGAAATCACTGGGGGCGACCCCATGAATGCGGCCCTGAGCGGTAGTTTTACTGATGGTCAGTATGTGGCGTTGGCCACCCCGATAGCCATGACCGCCAACGCGGAACCGACCAGCTTCAATGTCATCGGATTGCTCTTCGATGACGATAGTACCGATCAAACCCTCAACGGAGACGACATCGTCCTGGTGACCGATCAACCAGGCACCACCACTTGGCCTGCCGGCACTAAGATTACCTACACCGCAGGAGCCACCGCTACCTTCAGCCTCTATTACGATCCCGTTACAGAAATCGGAGCAGCTTTCGACGATGCCTTCAATATCGGCGACGACTACACGCTGGACGAAGGTTTGGTCGGGAGCCTCGAGATTGATGAAACTGTGGCTCCGACCAACCTGACATATCCCACGGACGACAACGACACCCTGATCTTCTCCCTGGGTGTGCCCGTCGAATACGTGCCTACATCGGAAGGTAGCACGGTGGACGAATACTCGATTAATCCCTCCGCTGAACAGTTGCCTGCGGGGCTGAATTTTAGCGCGACTACCGGGGTTATTTGGGGCACGCCCACCGAGCTGAGCGAGGAGACCACTTACACGGTGACGGCGGAGAACACAGCGGACACGACCACGGTGACGTTGAAGATCATTGTCAACGACGTGGTGGCCATTTTCCTGGAGGGCACAGAGGACGTCTACAAGATGAGGGTCACCTTCAACGGAGAAACGGGATCGTGGGTGACGGCGGCAGATACCGTAAGCGCGTTTACCTACGACGACGACGACGTAGCCAATAGTGATGACGATAGCCTGGGCAACTTAAGCAGAGAAGGATTTAAGGTTGATCGAATCACTGGAGGCAACGCCATGAATGCGGCGCTGAACGACACTGATTCCAACGGTCTACCTGCGTATCCTGAGGGGCAGTATGTGGCGTTGGCCACCCCGATAGCCATGGAGGCGGAGACCGACCCGGACCCGACCGAATTCTATGTCATCGGATTGCTCTTCGATGACGATAGTAACGATCCAACCCCCAACGAGGACGACATCGTCCTGGTGACCGATCAACCAGAAGACACCACCACTTGGCCTGCCGGCACTAAGATTACCTACACCGTAGGAGCATCCTCAACCTTCTTGCTCAATTCAAACCTCGGAGCAGATTTCGACGATGCCTTCAATATCGGCGACGACTACACGCTAAATGAGGGTTTGGTCGGGAGCCTCGAGATTGCTGCAACTGTGGCTCCGACCAACCTGACATATACTACGGACGGCACCCTGACCTTCAACCTGGGCGTGAACGCCGAATACGTGCCTACATCGGAAGGTAGCGCAGTGGACACTTACACGATTTCGCCCGCGTTGCCTGACGGGTTGAGTTTGAGTGCGAGCGGAGTGATTTCGGGCGCGCCCACCGGGCTGAACGCGGCGACCAGTTACACGGTAACGGCGACCAACACAGCGTACTGGACCACGGCGACGTTGACTATCACCGTCAACGACGTGGTGGCCATTCTCCTGGAGGGCACAGACGGCGACCACGACATGAGGGTCACCTTCAACGGAGAGACGGGATCGTGGGTAACGGCGGTAGCAACCGCAAGCGCGTTTATCCAATACGCCGATTCGGCCGTATGCAATAGCGATGACACAAGCCTGGGCGGAGAAAACAAAGAAGGAATTCGGGATCTTAAAATCACTGGAGGCAATGCCATAAAGGAGGGGGGGAGCGGCAGTTATGTTAGGGGGCAGTATGTGGCGTTGAACCCCGAGATAGCCATGGAGGCGGAGACCGACCCGGACCCGACCAATTTCTATGTGATCGGATTGCTCTTCGATGACGATGGCGAATCAATGGTCAACGAAGATGACATCACCCTGGTGACCAATCAAGCGGACACCATCTCCTGGCCTGCCGGCACTAAGATTACCTACACCGCAGGAGCCTCCGCTACCTTCAGCCTCAATTCAGACGACTACATCGAAGCAAATTTTGGCCAAGCCTTCAATAAAGGCGACTACACGCTGGATGAGGGTTTGGTCGGGCGCCTCCAGATTGCTGCAACTTTGGCTCCGACCAACCTGACATATACCACCGACGGCACCCTGACCTTCACCCTGGAGGAGGCCGCCGAATACGTGCCTACATCGGAAGGTAGCGCGGTGGACTATTACGAGATTGTTCCGGAGCAGTTGCCTGCCGGGTTGGATTTTGACGAGAATACCGGGGTGATTTCGGGCACGCCCACCGTATTGAGCGCGGCGACCGAATACACGGTGACGGCGACCAACACAGCGGGTGAGGACGACGTGACGTTGACTATCACCGTCAACGACGTGGCGCCGAGCGGGCTGAGTTATGCCACCAACCCGGCGATCTACACCGTGGGTACGGCCATTACCCCTAACGCGCCTTCCTCGACGGGAGGCGCGGTGGTGTCTTACTCGATTTCGCCTGCCTTGCCTGCGGAGCTGGAATTTGACCAACCTACCGGGGAGATTTCGGGAACGCCCACCGAGCTGAGCTCCTCGGTTTATTACACGGTGACGGCGACCAACACCGGGGGCTCGGCCACGGCGACGTTGATTATCACCGTCAACGACGAGGCGCCGAGCAATCTGAGATATACCACCAACTCGGCGACCTACTACGTGGGCGTGGTGATCATTACCCCTAACGCGCCTTCCTCGACGGGAGGCGCGGTGGTGTCTTACCAGATCTCGCCCTCCCTGCCTGATGGGCTGGAATTTGACCAAGTTAGCGGGGAGATTTCGGGAACGCCCACCGAGCTGAGCTCAGAGACCGAATACACGGTGACGGCGGCCAACACAGGGGGCTGGGTCACGGCGAAGTTGACTATCACCGTCAGACACGAGGCGCCGAGCAATCTGAGATATACCACCAATCCGGCGATCTACACCAAGGACGTGGAAATTGCCGATAACGTGCCTTCCTCGACGGGAGGCGCGGTGGGGTCTTACCAGATCTCGCCCTCCCTGCCTGATGGGCTGAATTTTGATCCGGCTACCGGGGTGATTTCGGGCACGCCCAACGAGCTGAGCGCGGAAACCGATTACACAGTGACGGCAATCAACACCGGGGGCTCGGACACGGTGAAGTTGACTATCACCGTCAACCACGAGGCGCCGAGCAATCTGAGTTATACCACCAATCCGGCGATCTACACCAAGGACGTGGAAATTGCCGATAACGTGCCTACCTCGACGGGAGGCGCGGTGGGGAATTACTCGATTTCCCCTGCCTTGCCTGCGGGGCTGAGTTTGAGTACGAGTAGCGGGGTGATTTCGGGCACGCCCAACGCGGTGAGCCCGGCGACCGATTACACAGTGACGGCGACCAACACAGCGGGCTCGGCCACGGTGACCTTGCGTATTACGGTCAACGACCAAAAGCACCTGGTCCTTCTCCTGAAGGGCACAAGTGGCTCTCGCGACATGAGGGTCACCTTCAACGGAACGGGATCGTGGGTAACGGCGGCAGAAACCGCCAACGCGTTTACCTACGGCGACCCACAGGTAGCGAATAGTTCGGACTCAAGCCTGACCAATGCCGAAAGCAAAGAAGGATTTCAGGATCTTCTAATCACTGGAGGCGACCCCATGAAGGCGGCGCTGAGCGACAGCTCTGAGAACGGACAATATGTGGCCTTGGCCACTCCGATAGCCATGACCAGCGATGACGGTGCGGGTCCGTTTAGCTTCAACGTCATCGGATTGCTCTTCGATGACGATAGTACCGATTCAACCCCCAACGGAGACGACATCGTCCTGGTGACCGATCAACCGGACACCACCACTTGGCCTGCCGGCACCGAGATTTCCTACACGGTGGGAGCCTCCGCTACCTTCAGCCTCGATTCAACTATCGGAGCAGATTTCGACGAAGCCTTCAATCAAGACATTTACGATCTGGATGAGGGTTTGGTCGGGAGCCTCAAGCTTGTCGAAATTGTGGCACTAACCAACCTGAAATATACCACCGACGACACCCTGACCTTCACCCGGAGCGTGTACGCCGAATACGTGCCTACATCGGACGGTAGCGCGGTGGACTTTTACGAGATTGATCCCCCCGCCGAACAGTTGCCTGCGGGGCTGAATTTTAGCACGACTACCGGGGTTATTTGGGGCACGCCCAGCGAGCTGAGCGCGGCGACCGATTACACGGTAACCGCATACATCTCCGATGGCTCGACCTCGGTGAGCTTGACTATCACCGTCAACGACGTGGCGCCGAGCGGTCTGAGTTATACCACCAACCCGGCGATCTACACCGTGGGTACGGCCATTACCGATAACGCGCCTTCCTCGACGGGCGGCGAGGTGGTGTCTTACTCGATTGTTCCGGAGCAGTTGCCTGACGGGTTGAGTTTGAGTGCGAGCGGGGTTATTTCGGGCACGCCGGCGGAGCCGAGTGTGGGGACCACTTACACGGTGACGGCGACCAACACCGGGGGCTCGGCCACGGTGAACTTGACTATCACCGTCAACGACGTGGCGCCGAGTGGGCTGAGTTATGCCACCAACCCGGCGATCTACACCAAGGACGTGACCATTACCGATAACAGTCCTTCCTCGACGGGAGGTAATGTGGTGTCTTACTTGATTTCCCCTGCCTTGCCTGCGGGGCTGAGTTTGGATACCGCTACCGGGGTTATTTCGGGCACGCCCAGCGAGCTGAGCGCGGCGACCGAATACACGGTAACCGCATACAACTCCGATGGCTCGACCTCGGTGAGCTTGACTATCACCGTCAACGACGTGGCGCCGAGCGCGCTGAGTTATGCCACCAACCCGGCGATCTACACCAAGGACGTGCCCATTACCGCGAACGAGCCTACCTCGACGGGAGGCGCGGTGGTGTCTTACTCGATTTCGCCCTCCTTGCCTGCGGGGTTGAGTTTGAGTGCGAGCGGGGTGATTTCAGGCACGCCCACCGCGGTGAGCCCGGCGACCACTTACACGGTGACGGCAACCAACTCCGTAGGCTCGGTCACGGCGACGTTGCGTATAGCCGTCAACGACCCAAAGCACCTGGTCCTTCTCCTGAAGGGCACAAGTGGCTCTCGCGACATGACGGTCACCTTCAACGGAACCGGATCGTGGGTAGCGAAAGGGCCCACCGCCAGCGCGTTTACCCACGGTGACGACGACGTAGCGAATAGTTCGGACTCAAGCCTGACCAATGCCGAAAGCAAAGAAGGATTTCAGGATGTTCAAATCACCGGTGGCGACCCCATGAATGCGGCCCTGAGCGTCGGTTTTACTGATGGGCAGTATGTGGCGTTGGACACCTCGATAACCATGATCCCCGACGGCGACCAGACGAGCTCCTTCGAAGTCATCGGATTGCTCTTCAATGACGATACAGAGAGCGGCGAAGACCAAATCGTCCTGGTGACCGATGAACCGGACACCACCACTTGGTCTGTCGGAACCGAGATCTCCTACGCCGTAGGAGCCTCCACTACCTTCAGCCTCGATTCATCCATCGAAGCACATTTCGACGAAGCCTTCAACCAGGACATTTACGACCTGGATGAGGGTTTGGTCGGGAGCCTCAAGCTTGGTGAAATTGTGCCTGACGAGGCGCCGAGTGGGCTGACATACGGCGACGACAACAACACCCTGACCTTCACCCTGGGCGAGGAAATTACCTCTATCGAGCCTACTACATCGGGCGGTAGCGCGGTGGGGTCTTACTCGATTGCGCCCGATTTGCCTGCGGGGCTGAGTTTGGATACCGCTACCGGGGAGATTTCGGGCACGCCCAGCGAGCTGAGCGCGGCGACCAGTTACACGGTAACCGCAAACAACTCCGGGGGCTCGGCCACGGCGACGTTGAATATCGCCGTCAACGACGTGGCGCCGAGCAATCTGAGTTATACCACCCACTCGGCGGTCTACACCAAGGGCGTGGAAATTGCCAATAACAGCCCTTCCTCGAGCGGAGGCGCGGTGGTGTCTTACTCGATCACGCCTGCCTTGCCTGCGGGGCTGAGTTTGAGTACGAGTAGCGGGGTGATTTCGGGCACGCCCAGCGCGGTGAGCGCGGCGACCGATTACACGGTGAAGGCGATCAACACAGGGGGTAGGGCCAGGGTGAACTTGCGCATCACCGTCAACGACGTGGCGCCGAGCGATCTGAGTTATACCACCCACTCGGCGGTCTACACCAAGGGTGTGGCCATTACCAATAACGGCCCTTCGTCGGCGGGAGGCGCGGTGGTGTCTTACTCGATTTCCCCTGCCTTGCCTGCGGGGCTGAGTTTTGATACTGCTACCGGGGTGATTTCGGGCAAGCCCACCGCGGTGAGCCCGGCGGCCAGTTACACGGTAACGGCAACCAACTCCGGGGGCTCGGCCAGGGTGAACTTGCGCATCACCGTCAACGACGTGGCGCCGAGCGATCTGAGTTATACCACCCACTCGGCGGTCTACACCAAGGGTGTGGCCATTACCAATAACGGCCCTTCGTCGGCGGGAGGCGCAGTGGTGTCTTACTCGATTTCCCCTGCCTTGCCTGCGGGGCTGAGTTTTGATACTGCTACCGGGGTGATTTCGGGCAAGCCCACCGCGGTGAGCCCGGCGGCCAGTTACACGGTAACGGCAACCAACTCCGGGGGCTCGGCCAGGGTGAACTTGCGCATCACCGTCAACGACATGGCGCCGAGCGCGCTGAGTTATACCAACAACCCGGCGATCTACACCAAGGGTGAGGCCATTACCGATAACAGCCCTTCGTCGGCGGGAGGCGCGGTGGTGTCTTACTCGATTTCGCCTGCCTTGCCTGCGGGGCTGAGTTTGGATACTGCTACCGGGGTGATTTCGGGCAAGCCCACCGAGCTGAGCGCGGCGGCTCATTACACGGTGAGGGCGACCAACACAGGGGGTAGGGCCAGGGTGACCTTGCGCATCACCGTCAACGACATGGCGCCAAGCGCGCTTAGTTATGCCCTCAACCCGGCGATCTACACCAAGGACGTGGGCATTACCGATAACACGCCCTCATCCGCGGGCGGCGCGGTGGTGTCTTACTCGATTTCCCCTGCTTTGCCTGCGAGGCTGAGTTTGGATACCGCTACCGGGGTGATTTCAGGCACGCCCACCGTATTGAGTGCGGCAAACGATTACACGGTAACCGCAACCAACTCCGGGGGCTCGGCCAGGGTGAACTTGCGCATCACCGTCAACGACGAGGCGCCGAGCAATCTGAAATATGCCCTCAACCCGGCGATCTACACCAAGGACGTGGGCATTACCGATAACACGCCCTCATCCGCGGGCGGCGCGGTGGTGTCTTACTCGATTTCCCCTGCTTTGCCTGCGAGGCTGAGTTTGGATACCGCTACCGGGGTGATTTCAGGCACGCCCACCGTATTGAGTGCGGCAAACGATTACACGGTAACCGCAACCAACTCCGGGGGCTCGGCCACGGTGACCTTGCGCATCACCGTCAACGACGTGACGCCGAGCAATTTGAGTTATACCCCCAACCCGGCGATCTACACCAAGGGTGTGACCATTACCGATAACAGCCCTTCGTCGGCGGGAGGCGCGGTGGTGTCTTACTCGATTTCGCCTGCCTTGCCTGCGGGGCTGAGTTTGGATACTGCTACCGGGGTGATTTCGGGCACGCCCAACGCGGTGAGCGCGGCGACCGATTACACGGTGAAGGCGATCAACACAGGGGGTAGGGCCAGGGTGACCTTGCGCATCACCGTCAACGACGTGGCGCCGAGCAATCTGAGTTATACCCCCAACCCGGCGGTCTACACCAAGGGTGTGGCCATTACCAATAACGGCCCTTCGTCGGCGGGAGGCGCGGTGGTGTCTTACTCGATTTCGCCTGCCTTGCCTGCGGGGCTGAGTTTTGATACTGCTACCGGGGTGATTTCGGGCACGCCCAACGCGGTGAGCGCGGCGGCTCATTACACGGTGAAGGCGATCAACACAGGGGGTAGGGCCAGGGTGACCTTGCGCATCACCGTCAACGACGTGGCGCCGAGCAATCTGAGTTATACCCCCAACCCGGCGATCTACACCAAGGGTGTGACCATTACCGATAACAGCCCTTCGTCGGCGGGAGGCGCGGTGGTGTCTTACTCGATTTCGCCTGCCTTGCCTGCGGGGCTGAGTTTTGATACTGCTACCGGGGTGATTTCGGGCAAGCCCAACGCGGTGAGCGCGGCGGCTCATTACACGGTGAAGGCGACCAACACAGGGGGTAGGGCCAGGGTGACCTTGCGCATCACCGTCAACGACGTGGCGCCGAGCAATCTGAGTTATACCCCCAACCCGGCGATCTACACCAAGGGTGTGACCATTACCGATAACAGCCCTTCGTCGGCGGGAGGCGCGGTGGTGTCTTACTCGATTTCGCCTGCCTTGCCTGCGGGGCTGAGTTTTGATACTGCTACCGGGGTGATTTCGGGCAAGCCCAACGCGGTGAGCGCGGCGGCTCATTACACGGTGAAGGCGACCAACACAGGGGGTAGGGCCAGGGTGACCTTGCGCATCACCGTCAACGACGTGGCGCCAAGCAATCTGAGTTATACCACCAACCCGGCGATCTACACCAAGGGTGTGACCATTACCGATAACAGCCCTTCGTCGGCGGGAGGCGCGGTGGTGTCTTACTCGATTTCCCCTGCTTTGCCTGCGAGGCTGAGTTTGGATACGAGTAGCGGGGTGATTTCAGGCACGCCCACCGCGGTGAGCGCGGCGACCAGTTACACGGTGAGGGCAACCAACTCCGGAGGCTGGGTCACGGCGACGTTGCGTATAGCCGTCAACGACGAAAAGCACCTGGTCCTTCTCCTGGAGGGCACAAGTGGCTCTCGCGACATGAGGGTCACCTTCAACGGAACGGGATCGTGGGTAGCAAAAGGGCCCACCGCCAGCGCGTTTACCCACGGTGACGACAACGTAGCCAATAGTTCGGACTCAAGCCTGGGCAACGCCGAAAGCAAAGAAGGATTTCAGGATGTTCAAATCACCGGAGGCGACCCCATGAAGGCGGCCCTGAACGGTCGTTTTACTGATGGTCAGTATGTGGCCTTCGCCAACCCGATAGCCATGACCGCCAACGCGGAACCGACCAGCTTCAACGTCATCGGATTGCTCTTCAATGACGATAACGATACAGACACCGGCCAAGACGAAATCGTCCTGGTGACCGATGAACCGGACACCACCACTTGGTCTGTCGGAACCGAGATCTCCTACGCCGTAGGAGCCTCTACTACCTTCAGCCTCGATTCAGGCATCGGAGCAACTTTTGACGATGCCTTCAACCAGGACATTTACGACCTGGATGAGGGTTTGGTCGGGAGCCTCAAGCTTGGTGAAATTGTGCCTGACGTGGCGCCGAGTGGGCTGAGTTATGCCAACAACCCGGCGATCTACACCAAGGGCGTGGAAATTGCCAATAACAGCCCTTCCTCGAGCGGAGGCGCGGTGGTGTCTTACTCGATTGCACCCTCCTTGCCTGCGGGGCTGAGTTTTGATACCGCTACCGGGGTGATTTCGGGCAAGCCCAGAGAGCTGAGCGAGGAGACCGAATACACGGTGACGGCGACCAACACCAGGGGCTCGGCCACGGTGAGCTTGACTATCACCGTCAACGACGTGGCGCCAAGCAATCTGAGTTATACCACCCACTCGGCGACCTACACCAAGGGTGTGACCATTACCGATAACAGCCCTTCGTCGGCGGGAGGCGCGGTGGTGTCTTACTCGATTTCGCCTGCCTTGCCTGCGGGGCTGAGTTTGGATACTGCTACCGGGGTGATTTCGGGCGCGCCCAGCGAGCTGAGCGCGGCGGCTCATTACACGGTGAGGGCGATCAACACAGGGGGTAGGGCCAGGGTGACCTTGCGCATCACCGTCAACGACATGGCGCCAAGCAATTTGAGTTATACCCCCAACCCGGCGATCTACACCAAGGGTGTGGCCATTACCGATAACAGCCCTTCCTCGACGGGAGGTAATGTGGTGTCTTACTCGATTTCCCCTGCTTTGCCTGCGAGGCTGAGTTTGGATACCGCTACCGGGGTGATTTCAGGCAAGCCCAACGCGGTGAGCGCGGCAGCTAACTACACGGTGACGGCGACCAACACAGGGGGTAGGGCCAGGGTGACCTTGCGCATCACCGTCAACGACGAGGCGCCGAGCAATCTGAAATATGCCCTCAACCCGGCGATCTACACCAAGGGTGAGGCCATTACCGATAACAGCCCTTCGTCGGCGGGAGGCGCGGTGGTGTCTTACTCGATTTCCCCTGCCTTGCCTGCGGGGCTGAGTTTGGATACTGCTACCGGGGTGATTTCGGGCAAGCCCACCGAGCTGAGCGCGGCGGCTCATTACACGGTGAGGGCGACCAACACAGGGGGTAGGGCCAGGGTGACCTTGCGCATCACCGTCAACGACATGGCGCCGAGCAATCTGAGTTATACCACCAACCCGGCGATCTACACCAAGGGTGTGACCATTACCAATAACAGCCCTTCGTCGGCGGGAGGCGCGGTGGTGTCTTACTCGATCACGCCCTCCCTGCCTGCGGGGCTGAGTTTGGATACTGCTACCGGGGTGATTTCGGGCAAGCCCACCGAGCTGAGCGCGGCGGCTCATTACACGGTGAGGGCGACCAACACAGGGGGTAGGGCCAGGGTGACCTTGCGCATCACCGTCAACGACATGGCGCCGAGCAATCTGAAATATGCCCTCAACCCGGCGATCTACACCAAGGACGTGGCCATTACCGATAACAGCCCTTCGTCGGCGGGAGGCGCGGTGGTGTCTTACTCGATTTCGCCTGCCTTGCCTGCGGGGCTGAGTTTGGATACTGCTACCGGGGTGATTTCGGGCAAACCCAGCGAGCTGAGCGCGGCGGCTCATTACACGGTGAGGGCGATCAACACAGGGGGTAGGGCCAGGGTGACCTTGCGCATCACCGTCAACGACATGGCGCCGAGCAATCTGAGTTATACCACCAACCCGGCGATCTACACCAAGGGTGAGGCCATTACCGATAACAGCCCTTCGTCGGCGGGAGGCGCGGTGGTGTCTTACTCGATTTCCCCTGCCTTGCCTGCGGGGCTGAGTTTTGATACTGCTACCGGGGTGATTTCGGGCAAGCCCACCGAGCTGAGCGCGGCGGCTCATTACACGGTGAGGGCGACCAACACAGGGGGTAGGGCCAGGGTGACCTTGCGCATCACCGTCAACGACATGGCGCCGAGCAATTTGAGTTATACCCCCAACCCGGCGATCTACACCAAGGGTGAGGCCATTACCGATAACAGCCCTTCGTCGGCGGGAGGCGCGGTGGTGTCTTACTCGATTTCGCCTGCCTTGCCTGCGGGGCTGAGTTTGGATACTGCTACCGGGGTGATTTCGGGCAAACCCAGCGAGCTGAGCGCGGCGGCTCATTACACGGTGAGGGCGATCAACACAGGGGGTAGGGCCAGGGTGACCTTGCGCATCACCGTCAACGACATGGCGCCGAGCAATCTGAGTTATACCACCAACCCGGCGATCTACACCAAGGGTGAGGCCATTACCGATAACAGCCCTTCGTCGGCGGGAGGCGCGGTGGTGTCTTACTCGATTTCCCCTGCCTTGCCTGCGGGGCTGAGTTTTGATACTGCTACCGGGGTGATTTCGGGCAAGCCCACCGAGCTGAGCGCGGCGGCTCATTACACGGTGAGGGCGACCAACACAGGGGGTAGGGCCAGGGTGACCTTGCGCATCACCGTCAACGACATGGCGCCAAGCGCGCTTAGTTATGCCAACAACCCGGCGATCTACACCAAGGGTGTGGCCATTACCGATAACAGCCCTTCCTCGACGGGAGGTAATGTGGTGTCTTACTCGATTTCCCCTGCTTTGCCTGCGAGGCTGAGTTTGGATACCGCTACCGGGGTGATTTCAGGCAAGCCCAACGCGGTGAGCGCGGCAGCTAACTACACGGTGACGGCGACCAACACCGGGGGCTCGGCCAGGGTGACCTTGCGCATCACCGTCAACGACGAGGCGCCGAGCAATCTGAAATATGCCCTCAACCCGGCGATCTACACCAAGGACGTGGAAATTAACCCTAACGTGCCTTCCTCGGCGGGAGGCGCGGTGGTGTCTTACTCGATTTCCCCTGCTTTGCCTGCGAGGCTGAGTTTGGATACCGCTACCGGGGTGATTTCAGGCAAGCCCAACGCGGTGAGCGCGGCAGCTAACTACACGGTGACGGCGACCAACACCGGGGGCTCGGCCACGGTGACCTTGCGCATCACCGTCAACGACGTGACGCCGAGCAATTTGAGTTATACCCCCAACCCGGCGATCTACACCAAGGGTGTGACCATTACCGATAACAGCCCTTCCTCGACGGGAGGCGCGGTGGTGTCTTACTCGATCACGCCCTCCTTGCCTGCGGGGCTGAGTTTGGATACCGCTACCGGGGTGATTTCGGGCACGCCCACTGCGGTGAGCGCGGCGACCAGTTACACGGTGAGGGCGACCAACACAGGGGGTAGGGTCGAGGTGACCTTGACTATCACCGTCAACGACGTGGCGCCGAGTGCGCTGAGTTATGCCACCAACCCGGCGATCTACACCAAGGACGTGACCATTACCGATAACAGCCCTTCCTCGACGGGAGGCGCGGTGGTGTCTTACTCGATCACGCCCTCCCTGCCTGCGAGGCTGAATTTTGATCCGGCTACCGGGGTGATTTCGGGCACGCCCACCGCGTTGAGCGCGGCGACCACTTACACGGTGACGGCGACCAACACAGGGGGCTCGGACACGGTGAGCTTGACTATCACCGTCAACAACGAGGCGCCGAGTGGGCTGAGTTATACCAACAACCCGGCGATCTACACCAAGGGTGTGACCATTACCAATAACAGCCCTTCCTCGACGGGAGGCGCGGTGGTGTCTTACTCGATTACGCCCTCCCTGCCTGCGGGGCTGAGTTTGGATACCGCTAGCGGGGTGATTTCGGGCACGCCCACCGCGGTGAGCGCGGCGACCGATTACACGGTGACGGCAACCAACTCCGGAGGCTCGGTCACGGCGACGTTGCGTATAGCCGTCAACGACCAAAAGCACCTGGTCCTTCTCCTGGAGGGCACAACAGGCGTCTCCCAGATGAGGGTCACCTTCAACGGAACGGGATCGTGGGTAATGAAATCCGACAGTGACACCTCGTTTAGCTTCGGCAGCTCGCAGGTAGCGAATAGTTCGAACGCAAGCCTGGGCGGCTCAAGTAAAGAAGCACTTCAGAATGTTCAGATCAGTGGAGGCAACCCCATGAATGTGGCGCTGAGCGGCAGCTTTGAGAACGGACAATATGTGGGCTTGGCCACTCCGATAGCCATGACCGGCGATGACGGTGCGGGTAGGTTTAGCTTCAACGTCATCGGATTGCTCTTCGATGACGATAGTACCGATTCAACCCCCAACGGAGACGACATCGTCCTGGTGACCGATCAACCAGACACCAGCAGTTGGACTTCTTACTTTACCGAGATTTTTTACACGGTAGGAGCATCCACCACCTTCAGCCTCGATTCAGGCATTGGAGCCACTTTTGACGAAGCCTTCAATAAAGGCTCCTACACGCTGGATGAGGGTTTGGTCGGGAGCCTCAAGATTGCTAATCCTGTGATTCCGAGCAATCTGCAATATACAAAGAGCGGCGAAGAAACCCCGACCCTGACCCTGACCTTCACCCGGGGTGTATTCGCCGAATACCTGCCTTCATCGGGCGGTAGCGCGGTGGACTCTTACGAGATTGATACTGCGCTGCCTGATGGGTTGCGTTTGCAAGAGACCGGGGTGATTTCGGGCACGCCCACCGTATGGAGCCCGGCGACCACTTACACGGTGACGGCGGAGAACACAACGGGCGAGGACGACGTGACGTTGACTATCACCGTCAAATTGCCGCTAATCACCGTCAACGACGTGGCGCCGAGTGCGCTGAGTTATACCACCAACCCGGCGATCTACACCAAGGGTTTGGCCATTGCCGATAACAGCCCTTCCTCGAGCGGAGGTAATGTGGCGTATTACTCGATCACGCCCGCGTTGCCAAGCGGGTTGAGTTTTGACAGGTATACCGGGGTTATTTCAGGCACGCCCACCGAGCTGAGCGCGGCGACCAGTTACACAGTGAGGGCGACCAACACAGCGGGCTGGGTCGAGGTAACGTTGACTATCACCGTCAACGACGGGGCGCCGAGTGCGCTGAGTTATACCACCAACCCGGCGATCTACACCAAGGGTTTGGCCATTGCCGATAACAGCCCTTCCTCGAGGGGAGGTAATGTGGCGTATTACTGGATCACGCCCGCGTTGCCAAGCGGGTTGAGTTTTGACAGGTATACCGGGGTTATTTCAGGCACGCCCACCGAGCTGAGCCCGGCGACGTATTACAAGGTGAGGGCGACCAACACATCATCGGGCTGGGTCGAGGTGACGTTGATGATCACCATTGTCAGCAAAGAATTGCAGGAATGGCGTAAGGCGCATTTCAGCGCGGAAGATTTGGAGAATCCGGCCATGCAAGCCACGGTATGGGGCAACATGGCCAATCCGGACGGGGATCGCTGGATGAATTCATTCGAGTTCTTCTTTGGAACCGATCCCAATAGCTTCGACATGCATTCCCCCATGCGTTATGAGTTCGTAGAGGAGGAAGTGGACTGTATTGCCGTTTTGGAATTCGAGCGGTCCAAGGCGGCGCCGGCCGGGGCAGGTGTGGTTCAGTACGCTAGTGATTTATCTCAGTGGCAGACCGTGAGCGCTCCAGCCGAGGTGGTGGAGGATCTGGGAGACCGGGAGCTAGTCCGGGTATCGATTCGTTTAGAGCAGCAGGCCACGCGGCATTTTATGCGCCTGGCGTTAGACTTGGAAATGTTCTAAAAGCGTAACTGGCGAAATGGGGACGGACCTAGTTGTTTAGCGTTTTGAGTTGCTTGCTGTATGAGCGCCGATTCTTTTCTGTCTGATTGTAGATTCCAACCAGCTTACTCATGGTGGTTGGATGTAGTGTGGTGTCCCAGAAATAACTTCAACAATACGAGCGTGCCATAAATGGCCTGGCAAGGCTGCTTTTCGCAGCACGGGCCTAAAGGCCCTGGTTTGTAAAGCGAACGCCGGCAGGGTGTTCCATGCCACCTCGCCCTCCGGGCCGCGCGCTTTTTCGACCGATCGGCGTTTGGGGAAAGGTTAAGGGGTCAGTGGTGAATGTCACTTAGTTAAGCGACTTCTGGAATGTTCGATCATCTCGGAGAAGGAAGGGGTCAAGACGTAAAAAGTTATGCCTTACAGGGTCAGTCGTCTTGTAAAAGTGTATGGAGTACAACGGAATACAGTTTTTAAGACCTGACCCTTTTCTTTCGGAAGGCATCACTTTTCTACGGCATGACCCCGGCTGGCGCCCATACTATATTCCTCTACAAACGCGCTTAACTAAGTGACATTCGGGTCAGTGGTCAATTGTCAATTTGACTGTGCCGCGTCGCGGATGGCAGGATCGGCCATGGCGAGAAAGCGGCGTCTTGAATCGAGCGACGGTCTTTATCATGTGATAAACCGAGGCAACTATCGCGCGGATATATTCGAAACCGAAAAGGCGAAGAAATCATTCGTGAAAACCTTGGGGGAGACGATTGAATAAATTGACAATTGACCACTGACCCCTTAGCGCCCTCTAGGTCTCAAAAGTAATGATTGGACAGGGTACGGGTGGAGCAATCGTCAACATCAGCTCCGTTCATCGCAGCCGCGTCTGGCCACAGGATTCCATTTACGGGATCTGCAAGGCGGGCATCGTCAGGTTGACCGAAAGCATGGCTTACGAACTGGGACCGTCAGGCATCCGGGTCAACGCCATCGCACCGGGATATATTGACAGTCGGGTACCGGAGGACAGCGACTCACCCATCGGCAAACCTGCTTATACCTCAGCGGTCGAGCCCTGGACTCCACTCAGACGAATTGGCATCCCGGAGGACATCGCCGAAGTCGCTGAATTTCTTCTTTCGGATCGCGCATCGTTTGTAACAGGCCAATGCTTGACCGTTGATGGAGGTCTTCTCCTCGGCGGCACACCGGAAACCTCCTGAAGACCTTTAAACTAAATAAATTTCCTATCAACAAAGGAGCTAAGTTATGAGTCACAAGAAAGTACTACTGGCATTCGTATCCATCATGGCCGTCTTTCCCTTGGTCGTCCTAGGCCAATCGCTTCCGGAGGAACTCGAAGCCGACGTTGTGGTTTACGGAGCCACCTCTGGAGGGATCTCCGCGGCAGCGGCCGCCGCCCGAGAAGGGCGGAGCGTGTTGCTTGTTGAACATATGTCGTATCTAGGCGGCTTACTGGGCGCAGGGTTCAGCATTTACGCGGATTTACCGTTTCGTGAAACCCTGGGCGGTATGACAGGATGGTGGTTCGATCGCAGCCGCAAAGACAAACTCAGTCAGAAACTCACCCAAGAAAATCGAGCCCTCGCGAATGAAATGTTACGCCCCTATGCGGACAAGATCCGGATCCTCACCGAGCACCGCGTCCGCGGCGTCACAAAAGAAGATGATCGTATCGTCTCAATCATGCTGGAACATGCCAAGGTTGATGAGTACGGCATACCCGCCGCAGGACCGACTTCCGACAAAACCGTCGTTGCCAAGGGGCGCGTCTTCATTGACGCCAGTTACGAAGGCGACGTGATGGCGATGGCCAAAGTCTCGTATCATGTGGGACGCGAATCCGCCGCTCAGTACGGTGAGTCGCTGGCCGGCGTCCGCGGCGTCCACCGCTTCCCGGGCATCTCCCCCTACAACGTTGAGAATGACCCAAAAAGTGGGCTGCTCCCGTTTATCGACCCCGAACCACTCGGCAAGCTCGGCGATGCCAGCGATGCGGTGCAGGGCTACAACTTTAAGTTTTTCTGGAACAAATCCGGCGGCGGCCGGCCCATGTCGCCTCCCGACGTCACTGCCCCCTTCTATGATCCGGTTAAGAAACTTTACCAGCGTATCAAGGCCGCTGGGTACCCCGTCACTTGGCCACATAAGAACGATGAGCGTCGCGAACCCTTCACGGGGACGATTCCTGGAATCCAGGCCGGTTATCCCGATGGCGACTGGGCGGAGCGAGCCGGTATCTGGCGTGAGCATATCGAACATTATCGTCGACTCACTGCTCTCACTGGCAAGAAAGTGAATATGGACTTCGGGAAAGCCCCGGACACCAAAGGCTGGCCCCCGCAACTCTACGTCCGGACCGCCCGTCGCCTCATCGGTGAATACGTTCTTACACAGAAAGACATCCAATTACAGACAGAGATTCCTGATTCCATCGGTCTCGGCTTCTACGCCATCGACTCGCATCCTGCCCGTATGCTGGTTCTGGAAGACGGAACCCTCGCCACGGAGGGAGAGATGACCATGCTCGTCTCTCCGGGACCGTGGGGATTGCCCTATAGTTTCATTACGCCCAAGCGAGAAGAATGCACGAATCTCCTCGTTCCCGTCTGTTTCTCGGCCAGCCACATAGCTCATGGCGCGACCCGCTTGGAAGCGCAGTACATGATTATTGGCGAGAGTGCCGGAGTCGCTGCCGCTCAGGCGATCGATGAAGGCAAGGCCGTTCAGGAGATCGACGTCAAACGCCTTCAAAAACGTCTTCTTGAGCACGGTCAGGTGCTCGAATGGGACGGTAAGGGCTATGGCTCGTGGAGTACCAATATCACGCAGTCTAAAAAAGGGGTGAGACATATCATCTATCGTTGGCAGAATCATCCTGAGGAATATCCCAAATCCATGTCCAAACCCCGGCGTGACATAGCGATTCTCATGGACGATACCCATGCCGAACGTATCGGCAAGTGGGAGGAACTCAGCAAACACCAGTATTTCGTTTATCATGGATACCTTCATGACAAGGGAACAGGCAAGGGTAAGAAATCCGTTATCTTCAAGCCGATCATTCGGCGTAGCGGTGATTATGAAGTCCAGATCGCCTACCCGCAACACTCGGAAAACTCCAAGCGTGTCCCGATACTCATCCGTCATGCCGACGGCGAGGACACGGTGCTTGTTGATCAGACCCAAAGGAAAAGCAAAGGTAAATATGATTTTGACCCTGTTGGCACGTTCCGTTTCGAGGCCGACGGACAATCCACCATCACCGTTCAGACTCAGGGTACCGAAGACGGTCTCGTTGTGGTCGACGCCTTCCGTTTTGTACCTGCTTGGCAGTGAACGTACCTAGCGAAGAAAACAAGCTATGGCCAACACCTCGATCCGGTTGACTGGAATGGATCTTTTGATTTGCAGGTAAATCTGGCCGGGAATAATCCTTATTGTAGATTCTTTCGCTGAATATGGACCGCATCCTATTTATTCTCCCGATCCTTCTTTGTGTTTTTGTTTCTTCACTGTTTGCAGATCACCACGCTGATTCCCTATGAAGACAAAACCGTATCGTATGCTGACAACTTGCTGCCTGGTCGGTCTGATCGCGATGGCAAGTGCTTCCGGTGCCCAGGATGTCGGTGAGTCGAAGGACGGAGCCGAGGTGGCCAGTGATGAGCCTCGTTTCGATGCATCTGTCCCTGAGCCCACGCTGGCCGGTATCCGCTACGGGGACCACGAACGGCATGTCCTCGATTTCTGGAGGGCACCTTCGGATACGCCAACGCCGCTTGTTTTCGTCATTCACGGCGGCAGCTGGATTGACGGTAGTAAAGAACGCCTGCATCGGTTTACCAACACCGCGATCTTGCTGAAGTCGGGTATCTCGGTCGTCGCGATCAACTATAGATTGATGGCCCATACCCAGGGAATCGAGCCCCCGGTCAAAGCGCCGCTGCACGATGCCGCCCGTGCGCTCCAGTTCGTTCGGAGCAAAACGAAGGAATGGAACATCGACAAAACTCGGATCGCCGCTGCAGGTGGTTCCGCCGGCGCCTGCTCCAGTCTCTGGCTGGCCTATCATGATGATCTTGCCGAACCTGAGAGTAAGGTCCCTCTGCCTGGGAATCGGCCTGTCTCTCCTGTGCTAGTCTAATGGGTGCTCAGACTACGTTGGATCCCAAGAGATCAATGGAGCGGGGCCAAAGATGTCATTCCTTGGTTCTTAACTATTTGAGATTCGATTCCTGCCAAATTCCTGCCAAAAATGGTGCAAAACTACGCAGTTTCATGCATGATTTTAACAAAGCTCAGTTTAAGCATGTCCCAATCAGGAATTCCGTAACCTGTTGCTATAAAGTATAATGGGAAACTTTTAATCATCTTCAAGGCTTATCTGAACACTGATTTCGACTCCCGCCACCTCTAGCCCCAAAATAGTTTACAAAAGTGGGTGAGGATCATTCTTTAAAGTCAGAATTAGAGGGACAGAAAAGGGACAAAAAACCGCGATTTTGGGGTGTTTTGCGATATTTTACGGATAGATGGCCTTAGCCCCAAATATTTCTAAGCCGCTTGCTTCCAATTACTTAAAGAAGAACCAAACCTGAAAATAACCTTGCACGAGTGGGATTCTTGAATTCCGGGTTGGATTTCAACGACTTATAGAAGTAGGGGACTTGGAAGGGGCAAATTAACGTTGAAATGATGAATCGTTGGTAAACGTGATGAATCCACTTCGTCAGCTGGTTCTTATAAGAATTTGATCTATACAGGCTCCAATAAACTGTACTGCTCCAGAAAAGGAGAATATCTTGATGGGACAGAACCAGGTGGTGGGTAAGACTCCCGCGTTTCTCGATAACGCGTAAGCGGTAATTATTAAAGTTCCTAAAACCATAAGCAAGGTGTTGAATCAGTTTCATTTTACGATGGAAGCCTGCGATGATACCGTTGGATCGGGTAAAGCGCCACCTGCATACGATCGGTTCGAGCCAACGCTTGAGCGTTTGTGCCAGGGTCTTAAGCGGGTCGATTGAGCTGTGGCTGAGCTCATCGATGACACTGAGTAGCTTTGGCAAGTGTTTGCGACAGCTTATTTTGGTACGACTCTTGATGTTTAGCAGCTCTCTGAGTTCGAGTTGTTTGTCGTAGAGCGACTTCAGAGTCTATCTCAAAGATTGGAGACTGGAAATATGGGGTCAATTTACGAGACTGCGCACCCATTATATCGCTGCAACCAAATGCAGATAAATGAAACCAATGGAAACTTTTGGGCCATTTATTGAGGTTTTTATGCATCATTTGCAGGATCTCCCCCGAAATTTTTAGGACTTGGTAATGTTATTCGATGAGTGTGGACTTTTTCCTTCTTCTGACATGAGTCCGTTTCTTGACCTGAAACCCCAAAATGGTAGTATTTGAACAATGGCGTCATACTCTCCAGTCAAAGACATCGATCAAAATTTTGCGCGTAAACGGGCTCGTTCTCGCCGTGAAGACTCAAAAGCACTATCTACCGGAAAAGTGACTCCTGCCGAACTCCAGCGTAGAAACTCCATTCTCCCAGATGATTTTTGGGACAAGTCCGAAATTGATTGGGACTCCCTTGCCGTTGGAAAAAAAACGCACAGTTAAGGATTACATCGATTTACTGGATGCGGAAACGGGGTTGATTTTGGTCGGAGGCCAGGCCGTAAACCTTTGGGCAGAGAAATACCAAACTGTGGATACCAATATTTTGGAATTTCAACCCTTTACCAGCAGGGATGCTGATTTTTACCGAAGATTGGCTAAACTGCATCTCCCCTCGAGTTGGGAAAGCTTACCAAATCTAAGTAAAGGGCGAATGCGCATTGTGTCCCATGTACTCAAGGGTCCGGAAGGCCAGACAGCCGAAATCATTCGCAGCGTGAATGGACTCACAGAAAAGGAAATTGAGAACGGAGCTATTTCGATTACTTATGCGGGAAATCTCATGTGGTTTCTTACCCCTGTCGCTTTATTCCAGGCTAAGTTGGCAAACGTCAACTCACTACCACAGGAAGAGCGACAAGATCTTCGGCATCTTCAATTGCTCGTGCCCGTTACGTTTTGCTTCCTTCAAGAGATTTTGGAACGCTATCAGAAATCCGAACGGCCAACCGCCATCCTAAAGTGGCTCAGCCAACACGTCGGGAATCTGCGGCTTGCTGTTAAGCAAGGGCATATCCATTCGCTTGACTGGAGCGATTGCTTGCCGATTGATCTTATGGCAACTCACTCAAGCCCGTCGATTGTCAGTTTTCAAAAACATCTCAAGGAAAGTGCCCCACTTTCAGATTCGGGTTAGTAGTGGTACAATCCTACCAAAACCTTTCCGCAAACCTTGCTGGACCCCGCATATAGATTTGCCAATTATTTGCCAATTTAGCTGCACCTATATGAGCGGGTCTCCTGATCCGCGTTCTTCGTAATACATTTGAATTCCTTTGGTTTCTACGTGTGGCATATTTTCAGGTGGGTTTAAGGTTAAATTCTTTAGTGTTGATTCGTATTGTGATGACGAGCCAGTTCGACCTCCTTGTCCCGGTCTGCGTAACCGGGGGCATCGTCTTCGTATTCGGTTTCCAGGTACCAGTTGCAAGTGATCTCTGTCCAGGTCTGTAGAGGAGTCGGTTGAAAACCGAGTTGAGACTGGGCCTTGGAGATGTCGACGGTGACGGTGTTGTCGGTGAACAGTTCGGCGTACTTGAAATCGGCGGTTTGAAGAACCTTATCCGGGACGTTGACCAGCTTGGGCTCTACACCCAGGTATTGGGCGACGAGCCTTACCCAATCGATTAGAGGGTAGTCCTTCTGCTGTGCGATGTTATAAGCCTGGTTTACGGCCTGGTTGTTATCCAGGGCCAGGATAAAGGCTTTGGCCAGGTCACGGCGATAGATGGGCTGGAAGGGTTGGATTCCGCCGTTGGTCAGGATGAGAGGTTTGCCATCGAGCAGGCGTTGGCAGTAAAAGCGTGCAAAGCCGAGACGATCATCCGGACCGGCCACGAAATGCGGGCGCAGGATGGTGTAGTGGACATCTGACTGACCCATGAGCGCTTTTTCCGCTGCCACTTTGTTATTGGCGTACTTGACCAGTCCTTCCAACCACGGGTCCGGGGGGTGGGGGGTGATGGTATTGTCGAAGTTGACTTCGTCCTCCCTTAAAGGGTGATCGAAGGATGGGCTAAGGGGTCAGTGGTCAATTGTCAACTTGACTGTGCCGCGTCGAAGATGGCAGGATAGGCCATGGCGGGAAAGCGGCGTCTTGAATCGAGCGACGGTCTTTATCATGTGATAAACCGAGGCAACTATCGCGCGGATATATTCGGGACCGAAGGGGCGAAGAAATCATTCGTGAAAACCTTGGGGGAGGCGTGCGAGAAGTTCGATTGGGAATTGTCTGCGTATTGCCTGATGAGCAACCACTATTATCTGTGCCTCGGGACGCCGCTGGGAAACCTGTCCGTGGGCATGCGCTGGCTGCAGGCCACCTTCGCGATGCGTTTCAACAAGTACAGGAAGGAGCACGGGCATCTGTTCCAGGGGCGCTTCAAGTCGATTCTGGTGGAGCCTGGGCAGCAGCGCAGCATGGACCTTGTCGACTACATTCACCTGAACCCGGTCGGGGGAGGGGCTGAGCGCTATTTGCGGCAAGTACGCGAGGGAGAGGGAAGGGGCTAGCGAATGGGCGAGACGATTGAATAAATTGACAATTGACCACTGACCCCTTAGCCCCGTCTAGCCGGAATTAAACCATCTTATGCGAGGCCAACCCTTTTTCAGGCAGGTAAGCATCTTTTAACTTTGATGGTAAATCATGAATATTCGATTCTGCCTTACGACGCTGAAGCACTTTCGGATGCCACGCGTCGTGCACGACATGAGGTGAATGTTATTGTGGAAGGTCTCCGTAAATTGGGTGGACCCTGGGAAAGCCTGGAATTGGTTGCCACTGCTGAACAGATTGGAGTTCGGGACGGTCGTAGAATACGTGGACGCGATACAATGGTTGTCCAGGATCTAATAGATGGTAATCTTTCCAAAGATGGAGTTGCTCGTGTTACAATGAATGCTGATATTCATAATGCTACCCGGGCACAAGAGAATGAATTTCCAAAGATAAGTAGGGCTGGTTTTAAGAAAACAACTGTGAAGCCTTATGATATTCGATTGGGAGCCTTGATTGCCAAGGATGTCGACGGATTACTATTGGCTGGTCGTTGTATCAGCGGTGATTTTATTGCTCACTCCAGTTATCGAGTCACAGGTAATGCGGTAGCCATGGGAGAGGCGGCAGGGATCGCGGGAGCAATGGCTGCTTCTAAGAAACTCCTTCCTCATCAGCTTGATTACCGTGGTGTTATTGCCCGCCTTAGCATCTTTAGGTCGTAATTGCCTACATATCCTTCATTCACTGATTAATCTTCAACAAATGAAAAATTCCATAATACTATTCATCCTGTTGCTAAGCATTGGATGGCAAACAAAAGCTCAAGGAGTTAAAACACAGCCCAATATAATTTTCATTTTGGCAGATGATATGGGATATGCCGATGTTGGAGTTTACGGACAAGAACTCATAAAAACACCGGCAATTGATCAAATGGCTGCAGAAGGAATGACGTTCACTGATTTCTATGCCGGGTCCACTGTATGCAGTCCCTCTCGGAGTGTTTTAATGACAGGCCTTCATACCGGTCACACAATAATTCGTGGGAATACGACTTTTATGGGAGGCGATCCGGGAAAAAAAGGAGAGCACGTTATTTACAGAACTAAATTAAAGGACGACACCTATACAGTAGGCAAAATGATGCAGGAAGCGGGATATAGAACCGGCTTGGTAGGAAAGTGGCATCTTGGAGGATACGATATTTCTGCAACGCCCCTGCAACGAGGCTTTGACGAATTCTATGGCTGGCCTTTGAGTATTTCTTTCAGACAATCGCACAGCCGGTGGCCAGATATGATCTACGCAAATGGCCAGGTTGAAGCCATAGAGAAGAATAGTGGGGGCAAAAAAGAGTTGTACCACACGCAACTATATACGCAGTATGCCATAGATTTTATTAATAGAAACAAAGACAGCGGCCAACCCTTCGTGCTGTTCCTTTGTCACACAGATCCCCACTCACCCTTATTCGATTCTGGAGACGATACTTATGCAGATAAGCAATGGAGCGAGAACAATAAAAAATATGCTACCATGGTACATGAAGTGGACAAGTCGGTTGGTGAGATTAAAAAACATCTATTAAAGGAAGGCTTGGCCGATAATACCATTTTAATTTTCACATCGGACAACGGCCCTCGCTCAAATAGAGAACAGACCTATGTTGATGTGGCCAACTTCTTTAATTCAAACGGCGATTTAAAAGGCTACAAAGCCGACCTGTATGAAGGTGGAATTCGTGTTCCGATGGTAGCCTGGTCACCTCAATTAATCAGTGCTGGCTCTGTTAACAAAACGGCATACTATTTTGCTGATGTGATGGCCACATTTGCTGATATCGCCGGGCATAAACCAGATAAGCAAACCGATGGGATTAGCTTTTACCCTGCTTTACTGGAAGACGAAAAACCTGAAGACAGATACTTATATTGGGAATTTGATTACAAGGGTTTCGGACAGGCAGTCAGGTACGGTAAATGGAAAGCCGTAGTACATAATTTTAAATTGGAGCTCTATGATTTATCGAAAGATATTAGTGAGGAAAACAATGTTGCTAAGGACAATCCTGATATTGTTAAGCAAATAAATGTTTACCTTGAAAATTGTAGAACTGAATCGCCTTATCGGCCAGTTTCAACAAGGTAGCTATTAAAATTCCCTATCAACATTTAGAGGAGTTTGAGCAGCTCGGGCACGCGAGCAATGACCGATTTTCTCAAACGAATAGGATCACAAATGGGGATCACGGAAACGAAGTTCGGGACAGAACTGGCTATTTAGTGCCTCAGTTGATATAAACATCTCGTTCCTCAAATTTCCCCGTACACCGGTGGTGTCCAACCCTTCGGTAGTTTGCCTTGGGGTTTTACGCCGAGGGAACCTTTAGGGATGGGATGGTCTTGGGGTGTTTGAAGTGGCAGATCGTCGGGTAGGTGTTTGATTTTGAAATCCTTGTATTGAATTTTCATTTCCGGACCCACGTGTACCTGGACAGCCAATACGCCATCTAAAGAGCGGCCTTCCTCATCGAAATCCAATAGATCGGCGGTGGGATGATTATCGATCCAATGTTGGTGATGATTGCCTCGAACAAGAACGCGATAGTCATGCCACTCACCAGGAGTAAATTCCTTCACGGGCATGGCGCCCACGATCCAGGGTTGGCCTTCGGGATCGACAATGACTTTTTCGCCGGTGTGAGACAGAATCCGGCGACCCTTTTCTTCATAGAGCATGCCGTTGTAATTGGGATTCTTCGCAACCACGTCGGCCTGGTAGCCGGTGACGACATCCAATCCAAGATCAGGAGCCATTTGACCGCGATACTGAAGTCCACTGTTTCCGCCTGCAGAAATCTTTACCTTCACACGAAGGTCGAAATTGCGAACCGTCGAGCCTTTCCAACTTATGAAACGGTTCATTTTAAGAGAACCATCGGTGACACCGGTCATGACTTCGTCTTCTTCCGACCAGTAATCCGGATTACCGTCCCAAGTTCGCAGTATGTTTCCGTCCAGCAAATTGACAAACCCGTCAGGGCCCGGCTTCACAGTGACCGCCGCTGAAGCGACCGGATGGGGAACAGTGGAAGATGTGAAAGGTCCCTTCATCGGTTCCAGTGGTCCGCCGTAGCCATTGACCGTTTTGTCGGTCCGCTCGCGCAAGTCCTCCAGGATTTTTTTAAACTTTTTGTTGCCTACCAGATTCACCAGTTCGTTGGGATCCTTTTTCAGATCGTGCAGAAACTCATGGTTACCATGATCGAAGTAGCGCACGTACTTATAGCGCTCCGTGCGAATACCTTCATAAGCCGGAATCCTGTGACGCACGGCAAAGTGTTCGTGGAAGGTTTCCGTTCGCCAGTCCTTTGGTTTTCTTCCAGAAATAACCGGAGCCAAACTTCGCCCCTGATAGCGTTCGGGTATCGGCACACCGGCCCAATCGAGAAAGGTGGATGGCAGGTCCAAGTTGAGGGCCAAGGCGTCGGTCTTCTTGCCTCGCTGCCGACGCGCCACCCGAGGATCCATGATGATCATCGGCACACCAATGGATTCTTCGTAGTGAGACCATTTGCCGGCGAAACCGCGGTTGCCCTTATGGTAACCATTGTCAGCCGTATAAACGATGATGGTGTTGTCGGCCAATCCAGCTGCTTCCAAAGCTTCTACAAAACGACCGATGGCTCCATCGATACCGCTAACCATGCGATAATAGGCCTGAATATTGATCTGGTATTTTTCATCGGTATTCCAGCGCCAGAAATAGCGCTCACGATTGATGGTGGTTTTTAGAAAATCCGGCTGGCTATCGAAAATCTCTCGTGTGTCGAGGGGCTGTCGGTCGAAATCCACATCCTCATACATACCATCCACGGCGCGCGGCCAGGGGAAGTGTCCGATACCAGGACGCCGATCGCTGTCTTCTGCGTGACAGGCGTTGAACCACATGTTCAGCGCAAAAGGCTTGTCCTTGGGGTGGTTCTTCAAAAACTCAATACCTCGATCCACAATGAGCTCGGTTTCATGCCGAAGCGAACCGTCGGGTAGTGTTTTGTAAAACGGATTGCGGGAAATAGCCTCAAACTCGTCGAAGTGATCCGCAGGCACGTAGCCCTTCGGCATCTTCGCATGCCATTTTCCAAAATATCCAGTGCGATAACCACCATCCCTCAGAAGGTCGGAGTAAAGCGTCTCAACTGCTTCGGCCCGTGCCTGATCGTGATTACCCGGGATCCCATAACTACGACCGGTAAGGCCGGAGAGAATGTTCGTGCGGCTCACCCAACAAATCGCCTGGTTGACAAAGGCATTTTGAAACAGCGTGCCACGCTCCGCCAATCGATCGATATTCGGCGTCTGAACAATTGGATTTCCATAACAGGCCAAAGAGTCTGAGGTCTGATCATCCGCGAAAAAGAAAACGATGTTAGGGGGTCGTTCTTCGGCGGCGAATAGTCCGTTTGCGAAAAGGGCGAACGAGAGGATGAGGTACTTATTTTTCATAGCAATAGAGTAGAAGAAAGTTCATTTAAGCAGAAAGTATCCTCAAATTCCGAGACAATTGTATCCACCAAGCAAGGGACAGGAACCACTCCGCAGCACCCAAATCGTTGACAGACAACCAGGACATTCGTTTAGTCGCCCTTCCACTTCATCATTCTCACCAACCCTAGTCCTTATCGTGTCGAGTCATTCAGGTTCTTCTTCAAAAGATTCAAGCAAAAGCGAATTCGAAAGAGAGCCGATTCCCGATTCTGAGCTCAAAGGTGCCAATAAGTTTTGGGGCATGTATGCGGGAGAACATTGCGCCGGGACGGAGTTCATGATTGGTCCGCTGTTCCTGCTCAATGGTGTCAGCCTGCAAAATATTTTTGTCGGATTGCTGCTGGGGAACTTGTTGGCGGTTTTAAGCTGGAGGTTCCTTTGCGCGCCCATAGCCACCCAGGCACGACTCACCTTGTATTACCATTTGGAAAAGATAGCTGGGAAGCATTTGGTGATCCTTTACAATTTGGCGAATGGCGTTCTCTTCTGCTTTCTGGCCGGAGCAATGATCACGGTATCGGCTACAGCCGTAGGTATCCCCTTCGATATTCCGATGCCGACCAGAGATGATATCTTTCCGACAAGTGCCTCATTTGTTATCATTGTTTTTGTAGTTGGATTCCTAATTTCAATAGTAGCTGCAAGAGGGTACGACATGGTGGCAAAGTTTGCCAATGTTGCAGCTCCCTGGATGATCCTCGTATTCGCAGCTTGTGGCATAGTAGCTTTCAAACAATTGGAAGTCTCCGACTGGGCCGCTCTCACCAGCCTGTGGAGTGAATCCATTGTATTCGCTCAGCAAGGACAGTCTGAAACCAGCATGAGCTTTTGGAGCGTGGTATTCTTTGGTTGGTTTTGTAATGCAGCCATGCATGTAGGCATGTCGGACCTTTCCATTTTTCGCTTTGCCAAAAAGTCCAGCTATGGCTGGGCCACTGCTGCTGGCATGTATGTGGGTCACTACATGGCCTGGATTGCAGCCGCGTTTATGTTGGCCGCGCAAATTAAGCTTTTGCAGGACGCCAACCCGGTTCCTGGCCCTATGGCCTACAGCGTAACGGGACTAGCCGGAATAGTTTGTGTCATTGTAGCAGGTTGGACCACTGCCAACCCCACCATCTATCGAGCTGGCCTCGCCTTCCAGGCCATCATTCCCAAAATCTCTCGATTTAAAGTCACTCTGTTTACAGGATTGATGGCCACTATCGCAGGAACTTTCCCCGCTATTGCATGGCAACTCCTGGACTTCGTTGGTATTTACGGAACGATCCTGGCACCCATCGGGGCTATCATTATTTTCGACTGGTATTTCAGGCGAAATGCAAAAGCTTCCAATATCCACCATGCCAATCCCACCTCTTCCTTCAGCATGCCTGTTTTACTTTCGTGGCTTATTCCAGTCAGCATTGCCCTGTATTTTTATAAATACCAAGGAGTCTCACCCTGGTATTTACCACTTCCCTCATCGATAGCCTGCGGCCTTTTATATTTGCTCTTAAGCAGAAACACAAAAAGCCCGGCTCTAAAAATTGAACACTAACCACTTTCAAAATGAATCTTTTATTGATTATCCTGTCACGCCTCGGTCTTGCTCTGACCATCTTGCCTTCCATCCTGTTTCTCACGGGAAGTATGGAATTGGATACCGCCAAGTTATTAATGATCGTGGGAACCGTTTTTTGGCTAGGCACCGCACCCATATTGCAAAAACAACACGAAAATTCATTGGCCGACACTCAGGATCATATTTAGCTTAGATCCATGAACGTAAAACTAACGGAAGGCATGGCAATCCGTCCCTACCTATTCCCACTAAGGTTGCCCTCACTAGTGAGCTTTCAAAGAAGTTATTGCCCAAGCATCGTCTTTCGCTCCTCAACAACCCCTTAACTCCTGACCCCTTTATCCCCTCGACCCCTTTATCCCCTCGATAAAATCCACCGCCGCATCGGTAAAGACATCCACGCAGTAACCTTCGGTGGCCCGCTCGACGCCATCCTCAATCAGAACCGAATCGAAGTAGGTATTGCCGTCCAATGGATTATAAGGAGCCCCGATCATGCCGCCTACATGGGTCAAGGAATGATCGAATCCCTGATCGATCGGGCGTGCTGGAGCATTATCACCCAAATGCCATTTGCCGAACATACCGGTCCGATAACCCGCTTCCTTCAAAGCCTCCGCAACTGTCACTTCACTGGGCCGCAAGATCGACATGCCTTCCTGCGTATCGATCACCCCGGTCTTCAAAGCGCTGC
Organism: Opitutales bacterium; assembly: GCA_965250065.1. Lineage (GTDB taxonomy): Bacteria > Verrucomicrobiota > Verrucomicrobiia > Opitutales > UBA2995 > JAABVD01. The sequence goes on along the minus strand of OZ252288.1, from coordinate 977,959 downwards.
GCCCCGTCATCAAACTCGCCCGCGTGGGCGAACAGACCGGACACGCATAAAACTGATCGAAGACCGTCGCCCCCTCGGAGAAACGGTCCAGCACAGGCGTCTTTAAATGCGGATTCCCATTAAAGCCCACATCGCTGTAGCCCTGGTCGTCCGTCATAATCAACACGACATTGGGGCGTTGAGAGAATCCAGCCTGGGCGAGAAGAACGCAGCAGCCCAGAAAGGCCAAAAATTTAAGTCCGAGGTATTTCATAATTTCAAACGAGGCTACTTTTCTGTTCTAGCCCCAAGACCTAGTCCAATCCTTATGAATCTGATTGTCAGATTATTGACAGACTGACTTTTTATTGCAGGCATGAGATTATGGGTGGCATGAAAACTTTAAATAGATCACTTCAGCGTTTTTATGTTTTTTTGAACACTTCTTTATGCGTTTTGCTTATGAGCGGTTGTTGGCTTTCGACAAAGCCGGGTGATGTGGTTGTTTATGGGGCGACACCGGCGGGAGTTGCGGCGGCGATAGCAGCCAGTCGTGAGGTAGCGGAGGTTTTGCTGGTTGAGGAATTATCGCGGGTGGGAGGAATGTTTACGGTGGGGGGTATGGGATTGTCGGATTCATTTTTTATGGATCGGCAGATGATTGATGGTTTGTATGAAGAGTTTCATGGGCGGGTGGATCGGCACTATCGCGGGTTGGGGATTTATTATCGTCCTGACAATCATGGCGATATTTTTCCCAAGGGTAAGGGGCGGTGGTATCATGAACCCAAGGTGGCTGAAAAAGTATTGAATGAGATGCTGGCCGAGGCGGGGGACCATAAGATTATGAATTATAATTATCGAGTAAACCTGACGGATGATCCCGACAACATGGTTCCGATACCCAAGCCTGAAAATTATGATCCGGCTCATTTTGAGTTGTTGCGGCGTTATTTTAAGCGTTATGGAGGCCAGCGAGTGAAGATGTATGCTTTGCCCAATCGCAAGTATGATCTGAATGACTCGCAGGGGAGCGGGTTCGCGATTGGTTTGCCGGGGAGAAGTTGGGATTACCCGGAAGCGGATGCTGCAACGCGGCGGCAGATTGAAAAAGAACATCGGGCGTTTACGCTGGGCTATTTTCATTTTATTCTGACCGATCCGTCTGTACCGCAGGGTATTCGTGAGCATTTGGAAAAATTTGGGTTGCCCAAGGATGAGCATGTTAATTCGGGACACTTTCCTGAGATGATATATATTCGTGAAGGGCGGCGGATGGTGGGTGAGTATGTGTTGACGCAGCATGATATTGAAGAGACGCCCACGAAGGAGGATGGGATTGGGATGGGGTTAGGGCCGATTACGATTCATAATGTGCAGCGTGTGGCGGTCGAGGGCGGCTACCTTCATGAAGGGGCGGCGCATTCGGCGTATGATCCCCATGGTGATCCCTACCAGATTCCCTATCGGTCGTTGGTGCCCAAGCGGGGTGAGTGTGCGAATTTGATTGTGCCGGTTTGTCTGTCGGCATCGCATGTGGCTTTTTCTTCGGTGCGATTAGAGCCAACCTGGATTGTGTTGGGCCAGAGTTCGGGAGTGGCGGCGGCCATGGCGGCGCAGATGGATTGTGCCGCGCAGGATGTGCCCTATCCGGCATTGCGTCGTCGATTGCTGGCTCAGTCTCAGGTGCTGGATATTTTGCCTCCGCGATGATATTAAAAACGCGTGGGGTAGAACCCCACCCTACAAGAAAGTGATCTTATGAAAAAGAAGAAAATGAGTAACTCCTCAGGTATCTTAAGCAATCGTCCGCGTGGATGTCTTATTGATAACATATTACGAAACTGTAGGAGGGGATTTACCCCCCGATTGCGGTGAGGACACACTAGAATGAACTGCAAAGCAGTTCCACTCCAAAGCCTGGTGTCGCAAAGCGCACACCAGGTTGGAATGGACAAAAAATAACGAACCCCAACGGGGTTCCACAATGAATCTCACTACCGAACGAAAGTGACATCACCCAAATTCGTAGCGAGCGAACGAAGGTCGTGTGCTGGTGCGGGTTTCGAGCAGATTCGCGGGTGAAGCTGGTTCGACGCCCCGCGAAGTCGCCTGCTACCGCGGACCATTGTTCAAGATACCTGAGTAGTTACAAATAGTATTCATTGAACTCATAAGATTATGATAAGACTTCAAAAATTACTCTTCGGGACTTTTGCGCTATTCGCTACCGTATCCGTTCTCCAATCGGCGATCGATGAGCGCCCGAATATCCTTTGGATCGTCATCGAGGACGCGTCTTGTCATATCGGTCCCTATGGGGAAACGGCGATCGATACGCCGAATATCGATGCGCTTGCGGCAGCGGGGGTGACCTTCGATTCCGCGTTCGTTACGGCGCCCGTTTGCTCGGCCAGTCGTTCGGCGATGATTACGGGCATGGTTCAATCGACCCTAGGCGTGCATAATCATCGAAGCCAAATGGATTCTGGAAAAGGCGAAGCGAGTCCGCCGTATCACGATAGCTATCGCTTGCCGGTCAAGATGCTTCCGGAGCTTTTCAAGGAGGCTGGATATCATACGTCATTGAATTCTGGGGTCAGTCCGGATGGAGGCGCGGGCAAGACCGATTACAACTTTCTTTGGCATCGCTTCGATTATGATAGCGCTCATTGGTTGGATTGCCCGGAGGATAAACCCTTCTTCGCCCAGTTTCAGTTGAAGGGCGGAAAGAATCGCGGCGACGATAGCGGCAGCGTGGATCCGAAAAAAATGACGCTTCCGCCGTATTATCCGAATTATCCGGAATTGAAGGAAGATTGGGCTCGGTATTTGAATTCCTGGCTCAAGGTAGATCGGGAACTGGGAGAAGCGATGCAGCAATTGGAGGAGTCGGGGCGGTTGGAGAATACGGCGATCTTCTTCATCACCGACCATGGAGTGAGCCACCTTAGAGGAAAGCAGTACCTCTATGACGAGGGCGTTAAAGTTCCCTTGATCGTCAAATTGCCAAAGGGTCGGGATGCAGGTACGAGACGCGCTGATTTCGTGACGCAGATCGATGTGAGCGCTACGAGTTTGGGCTTAGCCGGTATTGCCATTCCAGATTATCTTCAAGGGCAGGATTTCTACGCGAAAAACTACCAGCCAAAGGAAGCTGCGTTTGCCGCGCGCGATCGTTGCGACGAAACAGTCGAAATCCTGCGCAGCGTCCGGACGAATCATTTTAAGTATATTCGGAATTTCATGTCGTATATACCCCACGCCCAGCCGAATCAGTATAAGGATGGTAAGGACATCATGAAGACGATGCGTAAGCTGCATGCTGCGGGGCAGCTCAATGAGTTGCAGGCTCGTGTTTTCAATCCGAATCGACCAGTGGAGGAGTTGTATGACCTAAAGAACGATCCCCATGAAACCGTTAATTTGGCTGGTAACCCGAAGTTCGCGAAAACGCTTTCGGAGCTTCGTTCGAAGCTCTATGGTCACATGGAAAGCAGCCGCGATCTCGGTTTGATCCCCGAGCCGATTTTGGAGGATTTGGGTAAGGGTTATGGTAGCAAGTATCAGGTTCTCAAGCAGCCGGAAAACGCGACTATGGTACCTGATCTTATCGCAATCATGGAAGCCGGGGAAAAGGGCCAGGTCGCTCGCTTGCGTCAAGGTCTGAAAAATAAGAGTCCTGCGATCCGTTACTGGGCGGCTACTTGGCTGGGCGTTCAAGGGAACGTCGACGCGAGCAATGTTCTGGTCAAGGCTACCAGCGATCCGATCCTGGCAGTAAGAATAGCTGCGGCCTTGGCTTTATCGAGAATAGGGCAGTCCCAAAAAGGAGAAGATGTGATTCTCCAGACCATCGAAGATGACAATTGGTTAGCGGGAATGTACGCTATTCGAGCCTTAGAGTGGTCGGGTATCCGAACTCCTGATGCTCTGGCTGCTGTAACAAAAGCGAAAGACAACCCATACGAGTTCACTCGTCGAATCGCCAAGCGCCTGTCGAGCAAGTATTGAGGAGTTTCTCTCAAAGAAAAAGTTAAACTGCTCTAGTTTCGACTGATTGTTGATAGGAAATTCAATTGTAGTTGATAGGTTGTTGAAACCCTAACCAATGTAGATTTAAGCTTAGAAAGTGTCCAATAAATGACTTACTCAGCTGTATTTAAAATGTAGGGCTGTCGCTTGCGACATGCCGCGTATGAAAATTGATTATTCCTGATTTAGCTGCTGCGGCGCTTCGCAAGCGAAGGCCCTACAAATGGATTTATAAGACGCTCTCTTAAACGAAACTAGATGAAACGTATACTATTCATAACCGCGAATTTGCTAGGAGGAATAGCCGCCAGCGAGGCAGCGCCTCCGAATATCGTGTTCATCCTGAGCGATGACCAAGCCTGGACCGACTACGGTTTCATGGGACACGAGGATATTGAGACGCCGCATCTGGATCGGCTGGCCGCAAACAGTCTTGTATTCGAACGGGGGTACGTGGCGGCTCCGCTTTGTCGGCCTTCCTTGGCTTCGATGGTGACAGGTTTGTATCCATTTCAACATGGCATCACGGGGAACGATGTCGATGGACGCAACAATCGAGTCGAATTGGATGCTCCCATGCGGGCGGCGTTTCACCAGAGCCCCAGCTTTATCAAAGCGCTGACCCAGAATGGCTACCTGGCTCATCAATCGGGCAAGTGGTGGGAAGGCTCCTATGAAGATGGCGGCTTTACCCATGGGATGACGCATGGCGATCCGGAGCGCGGAGGCAGACACGGGGATGCAGGATTGAAGATCGGACGCGAGGGGATGGAGCCGATCACCGACTTTATTGATTCGGCAACCCAAGCGGAAAAGCCTTTCCTCCTTTGGTATGCTCCATTCTTACCTCACACGCCTCACAATCCACCGGAACGTTTGCTTGAGAAGTATGCGAAGCCGGGACGAGCCGTGGACGTCGCTAAATACTATGCGATGTGCGAGTGGTTCGACGAGACCTGTGGTGAGTTGCTTGATTACTTGGATGATAAAGCGCTGACCGAAAATACGGTGGTGATCTATATCTGCGACAACGGGTGGGCCGCAAAAAGCACGAACGCTGCCGATCCGGACCAGGAATTATGGAGCGGGTTCGCCCTTCGCTCGAAAGGCTCCCCTTATGAAAACGGTATCCGTACACCGATTATGGTTTCTTGGCCCGGGAGGGTAGAGCCGTCACGTTCGCCTCAATTGGCCCACGCGATTGACCTTTTTCCTACCATCGCCGCCGCTGCCGGATTGGAAGCGCCGTCCAATCTGACGGGAGTCAACTTGCTCGATGAAAACGCTCGGAAGAAACGTAAGACTGTTTTCGGAGTTACGAATTCGATTCACAACATGTCGTTGGGCAATCCAGATGAGACGCTGAAATATCTTTGGTGTGTGGAGGGCGATTGGAAACTTATGATTCGCTACCAGGGCTTAGACACTACCAAATACAAGAATGTGCATGTTTGGGATAAGGCGCCGGTTCGATTGTTTAACCTAACGGATGATCCGCTCGGCGAGATCGACGTGGCGGCTAATCATCCGGAAATCGTTGAGCGGTTGAGGGGGCGAATCGAGAATTGGCACCGGGTTGATAGCCGCTAGTGTGGTGTAACAGAAATTTCTTATACACATACCGCAGCAATTTTTCGGCCTTATCAAGGCGGCGTAGGTCGCTTGGGCTTTTTGGCCCTGGCGACCTGCGCTAACGCTGATCGGTCGTAAAAGGGAGCGGCCCGTAGGGCGAGGTGGCATGAACACCCTGGCAAGGCTGCTTTTCGCACAAGGGCCTTCAGGCCCGTGCTGCGAAAAGCAGCCTTGCCAGGCCATTCATGGCACGCTCGTATGTGCCAAGTTATTTCTGTTACACCACACTAGGGGGTAAGGTAGCAAGGAAAGGGGAAGTGCTTACCGATTATAATAAAGTAAAGATAAATGATAAGCTCATAATGGAAACGCCTGAACAAAAGCCAGGGCTCTTATTGATTACGAAAAATTAAAAACAGAATTTATTATGAATAAAAAAAGAATTGTTATTCGTTTAAAACTATTATTATTTCAATCGGTATGGTGTGTTAATGCACTCTTTGCACAGGATCCCTTGGAGTACAACTATCTCTTCCCAAGTTTTCCAAAGAACGATACCAGGGCCATTGACAAAAAGCCACAAATAGATGGTTGGGCAAGCGAAAAAGTTTCTGAATTTCTGGACAGAGGTGCCATAGCTGTTAAACGGGATGGCGGTGTGTATATCAGCTGGCGCCTGTTAAAAGATGACGAGGCTGAACTTACATTTAATGTGTATCGTTCCGGTAACGGTAAAGATTTTATCAAGGCGAATAAGCTGCCGATACAAAATACATGTGACTTTTTTGATAAGGAAATAGAACTTACTTCGTCAATCAGTTACCAGATAAGAACCACTGTTAATGGCAAGGAGGCCGATTCTTATTCGGTAGAAATCCTTCACGAGAGCTATCACAGCATAAAGCTTAATGGAGATCATAAAGCGGAGCGAGTTGCAGTAGCCGATCTGAATGGTGATGGCAAATACGATTTTGTTATCAAGCATGCCAAACAATCTTTAGGAGGAGGAATACGTGGAATTCAACATGTAGCTGATAAAGATACAACTTATAAACTAGAGGCATACTTGCACGATGGCACTTTTTTATGGCAGATTGATTTGGGGCTGGGAATAGAACCGGGAACATGGTATTCACCTTATGTAGTGTATGACCTGGATGGTGACGGGAAAGCTGAAGTAGCTGTTAAAACAGCCGGAAAGGATTTTGTAAGAGACGAAATTGGACGTGTATTGTCTGGTCAGGAATTCATTAGCATATTTGATGGCATGACGGGGAAAATGATTTGTCAGGACAATTGGATACCCCGTTCAAAGCGATTGGGTAATTATGTAAGGACAAACCGTAATCAGATGGGAGTAGCCTTTTTGGATGGAAAAACACCTTTCCTTTTAATTGAGAGAGGAACCTATAAAGCGATGTTCCTTGAAGCTTTCACTTTCAAGAACAAAAAACTTAAAAAGTACTGGCGCTGGGACGGTGATGAGGAAAATCCAATAGTCAGGCACCAGGGAGCACACACCATGCACAGCGTGGATGTGGATGGCGATGGAAGGGAAGAAGTAGTTTTAGGTTCGGCTGTCGTCGACGATAATGGAGATCTGCTTTGGTCAACCGGATACGGACATCCCGATAAATGTTATGTAACTGACATTCTACCCGATCGCCCCGGACTGGAAATTTTTTATAGTATAGAAGATACTCACGAAGATGGTAATGGGGTGAGCCTGGTCGATGCAGCAACAGGCAAAACTATTTGGAATATAGGGCATAAAACAATCCATGTGGGTAGTGGCATGGTGGCAGATATTATGCCCGAACATCCCGGACTGGAATGTTTTGCAGGAGAAGCATCAAAAGCAGGTTCAACGGACACATACATGTTAGCGGCAAATGGAGCTTATCTCGCCCGGAACGAGGGAGTGCCCCCGTTTAATACCTGGTTGTTTTGGGATGCAGATTTGTTGAGGGAAAGAGTGAGTTATAGTAAAAAGAACTCAACAGATATACCCATAGGTGGAATTGAAAAATATAAGGGTACTGGTTACCCTGAACAAATTGCAGGCAGCGCTATTTTGGTAGCTGACCTGTTTGGGGATTGGAGAGAGGAGATACTAACCGCTTTACCAGGTGAGATTCGGATTTATTCAAGCACGATAAATGCCAAAGACAGAAGGGTGACTTTAATGCAGGACCCTGTGTATCGGGCCGGTGTTGCCCATTTCTCAATGGGGTATATTCAATCACCGGTAACGGGTTATTATTTAGGTGAATAGCACAATAACACCCATAGCGAAAGATAATAAATTGAACAACCCCCACCTCGGCGGCTGCGCCGCTATACCGAGGCGAAGCCGACATCACCCTACCGAGCTTCAGGCGACATCACCCAAGCAAATTCCTATCAGTCATTGATAACAATGTTGGCTCCTTCCTTAGCTAGAGTGAGTGCAACACCCCGTCCAATACCCCTTGCGGCCCCAGTGATAAGTGCGGTCTTTCCTTCAAATCTATTCATATCAATTTGGTTTTTCCATTAGAGTAAATTTAAAACTCACTTGTGCACCATTTGCAAAAAGCAAATCAAAGAACCAATCCCAGAATATGTGGATTAGGCTACTAACAGGAAGAATATCGAGTTTCCATTTATTGGTACATAATTATTTTGTATACAGATACACTTACCCCTCAAACTTCGAGGAATACATTATCCAAGCCCCCTATAAAAATCGCTATATGACCTCATCGAAATGAAGTATTTTTTCCCACTAGCCTTCCGATATTATCTAGTATACTTAGGACTATCTTGCACCATAGCTTCAGGCAAGGAACACCCCAACATCATTTTCATCATGGCCGATGACCTGGGCTACGGAGACCTGGGCTGTTACGGGCAGCAGGAGATCCAAACTCCGCGTATCGACCAGTTGGCCAGGGAGGGTATGCGTTTCACCCAAACTTATGCCGGCAGCACAGTGTGCGCTCCCACCCGTTCCGTCTTGATGACCGGGCTGCATACCGGGCATACACGGGTTCGGGGTAATGTGGGATTTGTGGGTCCGGAACGCACACGTCAGGGTATCCCTCTCCAAAATGAAGACATCACCGTCGCCGAAGTATTGAAGGCGGCTGGATACGCAACGGGGATAACAGGAAAGTGGGGACTAGGTGAACCCGGTACGTCAGGCACACCCAATAAGCAGGGATTTGACGAATGGCTGGGCTTTTTAAACCAACGTCATGCCCACGGGTTTTACCCGGAGTATATTTGGCAAAACGAAACCATGCTCTCATTGGACGGCAACCTGGGTGGCCATCAGAGGGATTGGGTCCACGACCGTATGACCGACTTCTGCCTGGATTTTATTGAGGACAATCGGGACCGGCCCTTCTTTCTTTACGCGGCCTACACCATACCCCATGGGCGCTACGAAATCGAGTCGGATGCCCCCTACTCTGACAAGGATTGGCCGCAGGACGTGAAGAATTACGCTGCCATGGTTACACGATTGGATAAGGACGTAGGCCGAATGGTGGACCTGCTTGAGGAGCTGGATATCGACGAAAAAACCATCGTGTTTTTCACCAGCGATAACGGTGCGGAGATTTATTACTTTCGTCAAAAGGACCTGATCAATGAATACGATTCACTCCTGAACAGTCGCGGGCCTCTCCGAGGCTGGAAGCGCGACCTGACGGACGGCGGCATTCGCGTGCCCATGGTCGTTCGCTGGCCAGGAAAAATTAAACCCGGAATCACCAGTGACTTTGTATGGGCCTTTTGGGATTTCCTGCCGACGGCGGCGGATCTGGCTGGTCTGGGTAAACCGACTCACACCGATGGTCAATCCATCGTACCCACTCTGCTGGGACAGGGGCAGGCAGAACACGAGTTTCTCTATTGGGAATTCTTCGAACGCGCCTTTCAGCAGGCGGTGCGTTATCAGGATTTTAAGGCACTACGGCTCAAGCAGGGTGAGCCGCTCGAACTCTATCGTATCACTCAAGACCTGAGCGAAGTGAATAATATCGCGGACCAACATCCCAATGTTATTAGACACATCGAAGCCTACTTAAAAACGGCTCGCAGCCCCTCACCCTTCTGGCCTCAATGAACGACGCTTCATTCAAGCAGATTGCAGCCGCCATGGGGGAGGAGATGGGGTCAGCCCTGAATGTCACTTAGTTAAGCGCGTTTGTAGAGGAATATAGTATGGGCGCCAGCCGGGGTCATGCCGTAGAAAAGTGATGCCTTCCGAAAGAAAAGGGTCAGGTCTTAAAAACTGTATTCCGTTGTACTCTATACACTTTCACAAGACGACTGACCCTGTAAGGCATAACTTTTTACGGCTTGACCCCTTCCTTCTCCGAGATGATCGAACATTCCAGAAGTCGCTTAACTAAGTGACATTCGGGTCAGCCCTAGTATTAAAGTATTGACCTGTCTTAGATTGCCAATTGAATTCCTTCATGGCTCGATCGATCCGAGTACAATTTGAGGGTGCCCGCTACCACGTTATCAATCGTGGTAATTACCGCAAAAACCTTTTTTCTACTCACAAAACAGCAGAGGCCTTTACGAAAGCCTTGTTTGAAGCCTGTGACCGTTACATGTGGCGGCTCCATGCCTATGTGGTTATGAGCAACCACTATCATCTGTGCCTTGAGACTCCTAAAGCCAATCTGGTGGATGGAATGCACTGGCTGCAATTCAGTTTTGCCAACCGTTTCAGCAAGTTTTCTGGAGAGCGTGACCACGTCTTTGCTCGCTTAGCTGCCTGAGAAGCAACCACTAAGCTCACCCTCTTTCAGAGGGCTACGCCATCTCCGCACTCTGTGCTCCGTCAAGGGCGATACAAATCCCTGGTCATAGAAGGAGACTTTGGGTTATTGAGTGTCGTGGATTATATCCATTTGAACCCGGTACGGGCAAAGCTACTGACCGTCGATCAACTACGCGACTATCGAAACAGTTCCTTTCCCAAGTACTTCATCAAAAATCGCCACCCTTGTTTGCGCAGTGAGGACTTCCTAAAGGAAGCAGGAGGTCTCAAACCGACACTGTCTGGAATCAGGCAATACCATAAAAGACTGCAAGGGATTATGGAAGAAAGCCCGCAAAAGCGGAAAGCAATGTTCGAGGACCTGAGCCAAGGCTGGTATATCGGCAGCAAGGAAGGCAAACAGCTGTTTTCGGAAAAGGTAAAACAAGGAAAAGTCCAAGCCAGTGCTGACGCACAATTGGAACTAGCAAAAGTCGACTGCCAGCAATTAATAAAAACCGGGTCAATGACCCTGAGTAAAAATAAAGACGATGTGGCCAACTCCAAGAAATCAGCGCAGTGGAAACTGGCCATGGCCAGCTGGATAAAAGAGCGGACGCCCATAAAGAACAAGGACCTTAGCGATCAACTTGCCATGGGGCATCCTGCTACGATGAGCAATCACATCACAGCCTACCGCAAGACTCAGCGAAAGCGTTGTCGATATTACAAGAAATTATGCAGTATACTTTAATACTAGGGCTGAACCCATCTCTCCCACCCTCCTCAAATCATCCGATCAGATGGTTGTGGATTGACTCCTCTCAGGGGACGTGCTTGGGTTGGGCTCGGTAACCTTTCTTTCTTTAATTAAACAAACCTTTCCAAAAATCTAGAATGATTATGAATTTAACTAGCCGAGTGGGAACGCTTATCTTTTGTCTGGCGATCGGAATCATCAACCTCAATGCAGATCACCACAAAAGTGCGTTTGCTTCAAAAACCATAGACATTGGTGTCGTGGTCAGTGACGTGGAAAAATCGGTCAAGTTCTACACGAACGCGATTGGGTTTAAAGAGGTCCCTGGTTTTGGGGTTCCAAAAGGGTTCGCCACACGGGTGGGGCTAACGGATCAACAGGAACTCAAGATTCGAGTTTTGGTTCTTGGAGAAGGCGAGGGCGCCACCAAGTTGAAACTGATGGAGTTGCCGGGCGTTAAGAGCAAGCGGTCGGATAACCGCTACATCCATTCACAGCTTGGATTCAGTTACCTGACCGTGATGGTCAAAGACACCACTGCGGCTTTGGCCCGATTGAAGAAGGTTGGCATCAAGCCGATCGCTGGAGGAACCCAAGCATTGCCAGCGCCTTTGCCGCAAGGCGTCTATTTGACCATTGTTAAGGATCCCGATGGAAATCTGATCGAGTTGGTTGGGCCGAAGTCATAGTTGAGGCGCGGCTGTTCTATTTAGAGCCTATCCCAGAAACCGGGAATTGATAAACGAATAGAGTATGCAGGGCTTAAAATCTCTCAACTGCGCTCGATTCGAGCCTCGCTGCGTCTTTCAAGCTCACCTGGATTCAAAATATTCAGCTTAATGCCAGATTTCGGGCATGCGGCGGCCTTACCACTGCTGGCAGGTTCAGTTTTGATGAGAAGGCCGCGGGACTCTCGGCGTTAAAGCAGGACGAAGCAAACTTTGAGAGGTTACCGTATCAGTAGAATAAGTTTCATTATTTTTATTCATACCAAAGTCGTATTTCTTGGAAAAGGTAGGGCTCGATCGCCGAGCGAGCCGTTGTGAAAGCGGCGGTTTTGGCAAAACCGCCCTACCCCTAAAGCCTGATGTATAGAGGCTCTATTCAGGGCGAATCGAAGATTTTCACCTCCTTTCGCCCGACTTTTTTTAGTCTAATACCTTGTCCCCCAGTGGCTTAAGCGTCTGGGATAGGCTCTAGTTAAGCGACTTTTCGGATATTTGACCACCTCGTAAAAGGAAGGGGTCAAGCCGTCAAAACTGATGCCTTACAGGGTCAGTCGTCTTTGTACCGAGGCCGCAGGCCGACACCCCGCCAAAGTGTATGAAGTGCAACGGAATACAGTTTTTAAGACCTGACCCTCTTCTTCCCGAAGGCATCACTTTTCAAAGGCATGACCCCGGCTGGCGCCTATACCATCTGCCTCCACAATCACGCTTAACTAAGTGCCATTCGCGTTTGACCCCTTTTTTGCTGGAGAAATTGCTTGCCCTGATTGTGCCGATTCAAGGGCTGCGGTAACGATGGCACAGACGTCCCGTGCGGCGTGAGCATCGAATACCGGTGGTTCGATTCCATCCAGGGTTCGGGCAAAATTTTCGGCGAATAAATAGTTGCCCTCATCCGCGATACGCTGGTGTTTGAATTCAGTCATGGGTTGATCCCGATAATAGATGGCTACTTCGGGTTGAGCTTCCGTGATTACCATGGCTCCACGGTCGCCGATCAGATGAAGTTTTATTTCCCCAATGTCCGGATGAGATGCTGCGCCGATGCGACCAAGGCAAAGGGAGGCAATGATGCCGTTTTCCAATTCGAGGGACACAGACGCCAGGTCATCGATCTGGTTATCCGCATGTGCCTGATGAAAGTGAGAGGTCGTACGAGCAAATACTTGTGCCACTCGCGCTCCGCCAGTTAGTAGGCGGATGTAGGTGAGTGGATATATACCTTCAACTTGTAACTCACCGAGCGGCTCAATACCCACCCCTCCATCAGAACCATCGAGGTGAGCTTCCAACTGACGTTCGAGCCAATTGATAGGTGGGTCCTCTGCCTTACGACTTCCGATTGGCGGTCCGGCATCTTTGGAGAAGAAAAAATCACAATGCAGAGCGGTCAGGGTTCCAATTTTACCGGATTCGATCGTCTCGCGTGCCTGAATGAGAGCCGGAAGAAAGGTTCGGTGCCAAACCAGGGATTTCACCCCGTTTGAGTCGATCGCCTGAAGCAGACGGTCGCAGTTTTCGAGTCGGTTCGACAGAGGTTTGTCCATCACGAGGTGTAGGCCTGCCTCGGCGGCGATTATTCCAAGATCGCAATGCCTTTCGACTTCGGAACTTACCACTACTGCATCGAGCTCATAGTCCTCAATGGCTTTCCTGACATCGCGCACATAAGGAATGCCAAACTCATCCGCGAACAACTGGTTGCGTTCGTGGGTCCAGTCGGCTCGATTTGCATCATCTGCGACGATTTTTAGTTGGAATCGTGGATGATTTGCGATCGCACGTGGAAGATAGCTGTGTTTTACGACGCTGAGTACTCCGACTTGGAATGGCTTTTGATTGCGGTCTGTAGCATTCATGGATCGTTACGGCCAGCTGAGGCGGTGGAGACAATTTCCTGTGCATTTCGATAGTCCTGGTTAGACATACTGGAAGGTTCTCCTTCCTGAACTCGCACGACGAAGTCCTCCAACATGGGTTGAATAAACGAGCGCTCAAAATCTGGAGGCGAAGCCTCGGGCGCTCCTCCGGCAAAGAACAGGTTTCGGTTGCGATGGTCATCCGCATAGGCCGCTCCTTTTAAACCAATCAGGCAAAGGGATCGGTAACCTTCACCTGCTGGAAGCGAATCGGTAAAGTCCAATATCGCCATGCCCCCTCCAGGAAATCCCAGATGAATGAGGGAGCACTCCCCTGAACTTGAGCAAGTCCCGTAGACCGAGTTGGGATCTTCTTCAAATAGCCACCGTGAAAGATCGATTGCCGCAATCTTATGAATATTTTTTCTATCGATATTGGTCGGCGCCCAGTCGTGCATGCGAAACAATCCAGGTTTTCCAAGTTTTCCCGCACGTAGACTGTTGGCGATGGCCTGCACGTCGGGCGCAAAACGCCAGGGCAGCGCAGGGAATAACCAAGGCTCATCGTGCAGGGGCGATTCGTTGACAAGAAGAACCGGTTTCCCCTCAAAGCAAAACTGACTATCATCCGTGACGATTGCGTCGGGGTCTTTATCAATATTGACTGTCACCACTTCGTGAATACGACTGGCCGCAATAAGATAATCGTCTTCTCCCTGAGATAACTTGAAATGAATCCGTTTCATTGAACAACCAATTTGCGTTTTTGGGTATCGGGCGCAAAAAGAATGGCAATCATACCAACTATAAAAATCAAGCTGGTTACACGACCAATTTGTGCATAATCACTTTTGAAATAGTAAGTGAGAGTTGGCGTAAGAGAAATGGTAACTGCGGTTAAGATGCGCCCGAAATTAAAACTCACTCCAGCCCCCGTAGCTCGAACCCGAGTCTCAAACAATTCCGGAAGGAAGAAAGGCAACCATCCAAAATAGAGGCCATTACACAATCCCCAAAGAAATACCCATATCAAAAAGTTCTTATCGATGGGTATTGTGAACCAAAAGATGTATTGCGAAAGAAACAGTGCCCCGAGTGAAGCGAGGAAATAACAGGTCCGCCGACCAATCCTAACAGCAATAACTGCAGCGAGTCCGCTCCCCACAATGCTCGCAATGGAACGGACCTGTACGATCTCTGCTTTGAGTTCTGGCAATCCCAGCTCTTCCCCAAGTTGCCCCGCCCAAAATACAATCCAAAGGAAGCTACCCCAGCCACCAAATAGCGGTACGGTAGCCAAAGCGATCCCGACAAGTGTGACCCCCAGGTAGGGCTTGCGAAACACGGAAATCTTAGGTGCTGAATCTGCACTAACGGTTTTCTCTCCCGCTTCACGAGCGGCCAGCCAAGCGGGTGATTCGCGAACAAATACCAATATCAGTACACCAACCGGCAGTACCGAAGCTCCGACAAGGAAAACCCAGCGATAAGATTCAGACGTTGCCGGAAAATGAACAAGTAGAGTTGCCAATACGAAAATTCCCACGTTCCCAGCCATACCAATCATACTGGCCATAACCGGTCGCGTGATTTTCGACCAGGATTCCGAAACCAGGGCCACGCCATTTGGCCAACAACCACCAACACCGAGACAGGCCACAAAGCGCAGAACAATCAAATGTAAGGGATTTGCTGCAAAATAGGACAGAGCTGTGAACGCCGAAAACCAGATGATGGAAATTCCAAGCGCTCGAGTTCGACCGATAGAGTCACCGAGCCGACCAAAAAAGAAACCACCGGCAGCAGCACCAAACAAGAAGGCGACCTGTAAATAGGCTGCCCAGCTGTTGATAAGTTGCTCGATCGCATCCACACCCAACCCAACCGACCAGCCCGATTCGTTAATCAAACCGATGGTGGCTGGGCGTCCCAAGTTGGTAATCCCGATTTGAACTCCCCCAAAGAACCAGCCAATAAGGGCCACTACTAGAATTGTAATGCGAGCCTGGGTACTGAGTGGATGGTTTGTCACTGTGTCTGAATAGTGGTGCAAAAAAAGACTTAATGCGAGTCTCGGTTTTCCGCTCTGAGTAGTAGGACTGATTTGCAATGAAGGTTGCCTTCAAAACTTAACTCCTAAAACATGGACTTTGTGGCAAATGAATTACCAACCATCGGGGTAGGAGTACTCGGAGCTACCGGATATATCGGCAATCCTTACCGGGCGGAATTGCGTGAGTGTGAAGGAGTACGTATTGTTGCCCTTTGTGCTCGTCGAAAGGACCTTCTCGCTGAGGCTGCAGACCTGGATCAGGCCGAACTGGCAACCGATAATTGGCGCGACGTGGTGGAACACCCGGACGTTGATTATCTACTGGTTTGCACACCCGATGCTCTGCATCACGAGGCAGTGATGGCTGCGGCAAGGGCAGGCAAGCATCTGTTTTGCGAAAAACCTGTTGGCATGAATAAAGAGGAGGCCAAGGAAATGCTGGATGCATATCGACAGCAGGAAACCCTCGCCAATTTTGTGCCGCTGTGGACTCGGTGGTCTCCGATCTTTGTAACTACCAAGGAGCTGGTCGATAGCGGTGTGCTCGGCGAAATTAAATCGGTGGTATATCGTTGGCACAACCCCCGCCCCGCTGGAATGGGTTTAACCTGGCGTGACAATCCGAAGCTCTCCTCCGCTGGCACTATTGCCGATGTGGGTTCGCACGCTTACGATACGGTTCGTTGGATTCTCGGTCAGGATGCGGTTCGGGTATTGGCTCATGCAGATACTATTACACCCGAAAAATGGGATGCAGGGAATATCAATCTTACTGAGGCCCTTGAATTGGTAGAAAAGGAAATGTCAGGACAAGCTTCCCGGAAAGGCGAAACGGTGGATTACGCAAATATCGCCTGGGAGTTTGAAGGCGGTGCGGTCGGTACTTTGCTCCTTTCGCATGCTGCTTTTTTGCGACGTGGACTGGTACCGGAACTTGAGCTCCATGGCGCGCATTGTTCAATCGCGGTGGATCGTTTTCATGGTAAAATAACCATGTCCCATCCGGACGATACCATTGAAGTGGTTGGCACCGGCCCAACTGGCGGTTTTAATATTGGCAACCGTTTTAAACAGTGGGTGATCCCCGCCCTCCGGGAGGTGATGAACGGTAAATCGCAAGAAGATCTGGACGTTCCCAACCTATACGATGGATGGCGTGTTCAATGCCTTACCGATGCCGCTTTAGAATCCTCGCGAAGCGGAAGCTGGGTGGAGGTTTAAAGGATGAAGGTTGAAGGCAAAAGGATGAAAGTAGGCCAGCTGGTGTGGTGTAACAGAAATTCCTTATACACATACCGCAGCGCTTTTTCGGCCTTATCAAGGCGGCGTAGGTCGCTTGGGCTTTTGGCCCTGGCGACCTGCGCTAACGCTGATCGGCCGAAAAAGCGCGCGGCCCGTAGGGCGAGGTGGCATGAACCCCCTGGCTGTGTTCGCTCTTCGCACAAGGGCCTTCAGGCCCGTGCTGCGAAAAGCAGCCTTGCCAGGCCATTCATGGCACGCTCGTATGTGCCAAGTTATTTCTGTTACACCACACTAGTATTTCTGCTCCTAATATTTTCATTCGCTTTAAGTGCTAGTCCCCTGAAACTACGAGAAGGCGATGTGGTCGCTTTTGCTGGGGGGACGGATATGGTCCGCATGCAGAGTGAGGGTCGGTTAGAAGCCGCATTGACCCATCATTCACTGGAGGCATCGCCCAAGTTCCGGGACTTGGCGTGGGATGGGGATACCGTTTATTTTCAAAGCACAGTCGGTGAGCGCTGGAGGGAAGAAGCTTTTGGAAATTGGAATTCGCAACTCAACAGGGTCGGTGCGACTGTCGTGATCGCGCAGTTTGGGAAAATCGAGTCATTGGAGGGTGGAGAAAGGTTGCCCGCGTTCATCGAAGCCTATGGCAAATTGATTGATTCCTTTTCTTCCGGTGGAAGACAAGTCCTTCTATTGGGTCCTTCGCCTTTCGAATGGGAAGGAATGCCGGTCGGTTCACTGCAGGAGTACACACTCGCCATTGAACAATTGGCTGCACAACGCGGCCTTCAATTTGTGGCACCAGATCAAGAGGAGCCCGTCGGCTCCTTTATTCGTGCATTAAGCGGGAGTACCGAGATCTCGAATACACTTGTTTCTGCAGTGCAGGAAAAGCATCGCCTCTGGTACGAATACTGGCGGCCTGCCAACTGGAAGTGCCTCTTTGGCGATGATAGTGAGCGGATTTTTTCCAACGAGGCGGCGGGGTTACCCTCATTTAAAGAAGAGTGGTCGATCTATCCTCAACTGATCGCAGAGGCCGAGGCGCGGGTGTTTGCAGGAAAAGGTCACAAGGTTTGGACTCCGAGATCCAAAAGTGGGTCGCCCGCCGCGGATATTGAAACGGAGCTACAATCCTTCGAGGTTCTCGACGGCTTCGAAATCAACCTGTTCGCGGATGAATCAATGGGCGTGACCAATCCGCTCTCTGTGCGTTGGGACGCGCAAGGAAGAATGTATGTGACTTGTTCGGATGTGTACCCACAGATTGAACCCGGAGTAAAACCGGACGACCGAATTATTCTACTCGAAGACACTGATCGGGATGGAAAGGCTGATCGGTCATCGGTGTTTGCAAGTGGTCTGAATATTCCGACAGGAATGGAAGTGGGACATGGAACCGTATACGTCGGACAGGGAACTGAGCTACTTGCTTTGTCTGATGCCGACTTCGATGGAGTTGCTGAAAATAGAAAGGTTCTTTTGAGCGGCTTTGGAAATGGCGATTCGCACCAAACTATTAATACTTTTGTTTGGTCGCCTAACGGTAATCTTTGGTTTGGGCAAGGGGATGGAATCGAGTCGCGGGTAGAAACACCTTTTGGGATCTCAACTTTATTTCAAGCGGGCGTCTTCCGCCTGAATCCGAGGACTTTGCAACTCGATGGCTTGCTCGATGATTTTATGGGTCCGGGAAATCCTTGGGGAGTGGCCTTCGATGACTATGGTCAGTCCTTTGTTATCGATGGTGCGGGCGGTGGCATATCGCACCTGACGCCGGGAACCATACCTGTAAAACGCCGTTTAAACCTTCAGTTGATTGGCAAGGCCGGCGGATACTGCGGTATTGAGTGCCTGGGAGCGGGTAACTTGCCTGAGGCGATTCAAGGTGATTTTGTGATCGGTGATTATAAAAAGAATCAGGTAAGTCGTTTTTCTGCGATTGAGGACGGTGCGGGATTCACGGTCGAGTGGAAGAAGCCGTTAATGCGTTCGTCTCACCGAAACTTCAGGCCGGTCGATGTGAAACTTGGACCTGACGGAGCTATTTATGTCGTTGATTGGTACAATCCGATCACCTGTCATCAAGACGATTTCTATCGTCATCCCGACCGTGACATGACCCATGGACGAATCTGGCGATTGGTGCCAAAAGCCGGTACGCTGCCCTTACCAAGCCTGGTAGGTAAATCAACTAAGGAACTGGTGCACCTTTTGGGAGCCGATGAGCGTTGGACCCGGATCAAAGCCAAACAGCTGCTCAATCAGCGACCACCCGAGGAAGTCGGAACGGCCATAAGGGAATGGATATCAACACAGAATAATATTCCAGGTCGAAATTTGCTGGAAGCAATCAGTCTGCTCGAATGGATAGATACGCCCGATGATCAGTTGTTGGGAAAGGTGCTTCGATCTGAAGACCACCGTGTAAGAGCTTATGGTACCCGCGTTGCTGGTCGTTGGGGAGAACGATTGCAGAACGTATTTGGATTACTTGAAAATGCAGCTAGCGATGACCATCCTTTGGTCCGTATGGAGTCGATCCTGGCGAGTGCTCATATTCCTTCCTCGCGTTCGATTTTAATTACAGCCATTACCGCCGAGGCTCCACGAGACCGTTGGATTGACTATGCGTTTTCTCAGGCGGTCTATCATTTACAGAAACATTGGTTGCCTGTTTTCCGTCGAGGGGAGCTGGATTTTAACGATCACCCAAGTGGCTTTGCTGCCGTATTGGGACAGGCAGATTCCAAAAGAATTTTGCCTGAAATTCGTTCTCTGTTGAAGGGGGGAGAATTAGGCAGAGAAGAACAAATTATCCTCTATGAAGCTTTGGCCACAGCTGGCAACGAGCAAGACCTGCAATGGGTGCTGAAGATGAAACTGCTGAATCCCCGGGTGCTCCGCGCACTTGCTGAGCGCGGGCGGCCCAATTTCCCAATTGTCGACTCATTAAAGGGATTACTGCTATCTGGAGATATACAGGCAAAGACGGAGACGCTACGCCTTGTGGGGAACTGGAGGGTCGGAGAACTAAAAGGCCAAGTAATCCACCTGATTGGAGAGGAAGGGCCTGACCAAAACCTTAACCGTGTAGCTATCGAAACACTCGGAAGGATTGGCACCACAGATGAGCTTGCGATGCTTGGTAAGATTGCAGCCAACGGTTCAACTTCCCGGCAGATTGCAGCCGTACTGGCCATCCTGAGAATTGATGCGGGGACGGCAGCAGACCTGGCAGCAAGAATATTGAAGACTACCGAAAGGCCGGAATTGATCGCAAATATCTTGTCCGGGTTTGTCGCTCGTGAGAGCGGTGGCAAGTTACTTGCAGATAGCTTGGGAAAAACCAGCGTTTCCCATGTGCAGGGTGAGCGATTGCATAAGCAATGGATTGCGACTGGTCTGGTGGATACCGCCCTCTCTGAAAGGATCGACGAACTCGCAGGCATTTCTGTCGAGGACTTGAGCTACAGTACCGAATTAATCGATACACTTGTCGATGCAGGAAAGCATGGAGATCAAACCCAAGGACGAATGCTCTTTGAATCCTCACGCATCGGATGTATGGCTTGTCATCAGGTCGGTGAACAGGGAGGACAGATTGGTCCGGATCTAACCGCAGTTGGAAGTGGAACGCCTTTTGATAGAATTGTAACTGAAGTTCTCTGGCCCGGTCGTCAGGTCAAGGCAGGCTTCGCACTAACCCGCGTGACAATGAAAGATAAGCGGGTATTTCAGGGTTACATTCAACCAAGCCGAAAGAAAGCGAATCTTCTCTTGCGTGATTTTTCTACCGGCCAAATTCAAGCGATCCCACAACAGGACATCGCTTCTACGGAGACTTTAGGTAGCTTGATGCCCTCAACCTCTCAGAGCCTGTCTCGAAGCGAGCTGATCGATCTATTGAGTTACCTATTTCTCCTGTCCGGTTAACTTTTTCGTTTTGCCAAAAAAACAATCAGCCATGTCTTGCCATTCAAAATGCGTTTTTAAGTACGAGGCGATATGGGGACATGGGGACAAATGGGGACGGACCTAGTTGTTTAGCGTTTTGAGTTGCTTGCTGTATGGGCACCGATTCTTCTCGGTCTGATTGTAGATTCCAACCAGCTTACTCATGGTGGCTGGATGTAGTGTGGTGTCCCAGAAATAACTTCAACAATACGAGCGTGCCATAAATGGCCTGGCAAGGCTGCTTTTCGTAGCACGGGCCTGAAGGCCCTTGTGCGTAAAGCGAACGCCGCCAGGGTGTTCATGCCACCTCGCCCTACGGGCCGCGCGCTTTTTTCGCCGATCGGCGTTAGCGCAGGTCGCCAGGGCCTTCAGGCCCAAGCGACCTACGCCGCCTTGATAAGGCAGAAAAAATCGCTGCGGTATTGTTAGAAGGAATTTCTGGGACACCACACTAGGTTGAGATAGGTGCACAGCCTGGATATCTCACTACCGAGCGAAAGCGACATCACCCAATCTTCTACTGCGCTCCGGAATATCGGCACTGGAGCGGGCATCGTTAGATGCGCGACTTTGCAGGGTGTCGACCCAGCTTCACCCGCGCATCTGCTCGAAACCCGCACCAGCACTCGACCTTCGTTCGCTCGCTGCGAATTTTGTGAGATATCCAGGATAGCTGAGGATTCTTGATCCCAGTATTGGCCTTCATATGACTGGCTATGGCAATTTTCCACTGAGCCGACTTCTTTGCTTCTTCGATGTCTTTCTGGTTCTTGTGTAACTGCTTTAGGCAAAGCTTAATGAGCTTTTCGATACGGATGTGTTCCAACTCGCGTTTGGCCTCCACACTTGCCTTGACTATTCCTTGCTCCACTTTTGCCCTTAATTGGTCTTTACCCTGTTTGGTCCCGATATACCAACCGCGACTGAGGTCTTTAAAAAGCCTTTCTCTATCCTGCGGTCTTTCCTCCATGATGAGCTTCAAGCGCTTGTGGTAGGACCGCATCCCTCCGGGAGACGGACTGAGCCCTCCCGCCTCTTGCAGAAAATCTTCGCACCTCAGATTGGGATGGCGGTATTTGGTGAAATATTTGGGGAATGAACTGTTTGTATAGGCTTTAAGCCGGTCGACAGTTACGACACCCGCGCGGACAGGATTGAGATGGATGTAGTCCACCACGTTCAGTATTCCATAATCGCCTTCGATGATAAGCGATTGGTAGCGTCCTTGGAACACGTGGCCCCGCTCACCGCTAAAGCGGCTAAACTTATTGGCGAAAGTAGATTGCAGCCAATGCATTCCATCACTGAGGTTGGCTTGGGGCGTCTCAACGCAGAGGTGATAGTGATTGCTCATCAGAACGTAAGCATGCAAGGACCACTGATAGCGTTCGCAGGCCTCCAGCATCACCTCGGTAAATGCCCGATCGGTTTTGTGTGTCCGAAACAAATCTTTGCGGTAATTACCCCGGTTGATGATGTGATAGCGGGCTCCCTCATACTGTACTCTTGCTGAACGGGGCACTGTGGGAGCAAACAATTCCTTCCTCCATGCGTCAACGCTAAACAACAAGGTCCGTCCCCATTTGTCTGTTTATCGACAGAACCAGGAGCGGGCTAGCCTTTGAGCTTGACCTATTTCGTGGGGTGGCTGTTACTTTCGTAACACCCATCGCACTCTAATTGTCGTTTAAATGGAAAACAGTCGCCCTACAATGCGAGATATTGCGCGCCGCCTAAATATTTCTCACGCGACTGTATCTATGGCTTTACGGAATAATCCGCGTATCTCGGAAAAACGGCGAAAGGAGGTTCGCCGAATTGCGGATGAAATCGGCTACTGGCCCGACCCGGTTCTTTCTTCTCTCGTCGCTTACAGAAGGGGGAAGCAACCGAAGTCAATGTTGTCCACTTTGGCTTGGATAAATCGCTGGAAGGATCCAAAGCAGCTAAGGCGATATTTTGAATTTGACTCATATTGGAAGGGTGCAGTATCGGCGGCGGAGAAATTGGGTTACAAAGTGGAGGAATTCCTGGTGAACCCTCGGATAAAAGGTCGCCGTCTGAATAAAATCCTCCTTGCCCGAGGAATTCAGGGTATATTGGTTCCTCCGCATGCACCGGATGACTTTTGGCGAGATCTGAGTATTGATTGGGAGAGATTCAGTATAATTCGGTTTGGGTATTCGATCGCCGATCTTCGAGCCCACATGGTTGTTAGCGACCAAATGCGAGGGGCAGAATTGGCGGTCCAAAAGATATATGAGGCAGGCTATCGCTCGGTGGGGTTTTTAAGCAATATACTGTTCGATGATAAAACGGTGAGCAATTTTCGAATGGGCTATCTTCGAGGCATCGAAATTAATGAAGGGATGAAGCGAATTGAGGCGCTCTTATTACCTGTCCCGATACTTGCAGGCGAAGGCTCTGCCCAAACTCGTGAGGCCTTGAGAAAGTGGATTGAGGCGAATCAAATTGAAGCTATTTTCACATCGGAAATCGGCCTTGCCGCGATCTTGCAGGAATTGGGAATACGCGTTCCTCAAGATGTTGCTCTTGCTTCGACGAGTATTCACGATTGCATTGGGATAACCGCTGGCCTCGACCAGAAGCCGTTCGAGATTGGGCGAGTGGCGGTTCAAGTGCTCGTCGCTATGCTGAACCGTAATGCCAAAGGCGAGCCGGAGCATTGTCGAAGAGTGCTGATCGATAGCCAATGGGTCGATGGCCCCTCGCTTCCAATTAAAAGAACTCCGTTAGCCGGTTCGCAGGGCTATAAATTCTTTTAGCGAGGAGTTTTAGTACGATACCAACGAGGATGACGAAGCCACCGGTGTAGAGGATAAGGAGCCTGCCGGAAGTCTCGTTTGGTACAGCGATAATCATGAGGGTTAGGCAACCATAGGCGAAGCAAAGGCTGCCTAGAACCGAATACTGGCGTTTGTCCCCTTTGTATTCGGGTTCGTGGTCTAAGCTTCGGTTGATGGGCGTGTGCATTTCAATGAAGAAGTCGTCGGTGCGCTCTTTGTATTCAGTCGGGGACTTTTTATAGAAATACGTTGTGAAAAAGAACCATAGACTGCCCACGATAAAGATCGCAGCAGTGGTGATCGCGATATTTAGGTCGCCGAGTTCGCGTGCATTGAGTTCTATTGTTTGGCCCCATAAGCTCTGCATGAACTCGTGGCTGAGGGTAATTCGTGCGGTAATGGATACCATAAAGCCGACCACCATAGTGGTCCAGCCAGCCCACTCTGGAGTTCGTTTAATGAACATGCCGTAAGTTAGAGGAAGTGCAGCCGGCAAGCCAATTGAGGCGGCGGTGAGTAAAATCAAGTCGAAGAGGTCGAGCGATTTGAAGCTTGCGAACATTAAGGCGATAACGATCCAGATGGAGCCGTAGATGAGCATAAAGATTCGACCGACCAGTATCTGTTTTGCGTTGGAAGCGTTCTTATTGATTAGCTGTATGTAGAAATTGCGTACAAAGGGGCCCGCAGTAATATTTAACAGGCTGTTCATTGAAGTCAGGCTAGCAGCGAAAATTCCGCAAACGAGCAATCCGAGCATTCCCGGAGGGAGGAGTTCGGTCGCAATCGCCACGTAGGCGGCTTCATTTGGGTTGTTCAATTGCGGATACATGCTACCGAGATCGGGAAAGATCACAGCTGAAGAGAGGGCGGGAATCATCCAAATCGGTGCGAGAACCAGGAGGCCTACGATGGAAATAGTGACCGCTTTGCGCGCGCCTTGTCCGTCTTTGACAAATATAAATCGGGCCGCTCCGTAAAGCATGCTGTTCATGTTCATGACTTGGTTTACCAGAAGCGTGACGCAGAAAAATATAATGATGCCAGGACGGGAGAATTCCGTCCAATGGAAATGCTTGGTCGGGAGTTTATTTATGAGACCGCTTAATCCGCCGATGGAATCGTGCCCAACTACGAGAAAGGCCATGATAACCGTGATAGTAAGGACGATGAGCATTTGGATGAAATCTCCGGCCGTGGCCGACCAGGATCCGCCCATTAGGGTCATGACAATCGTGACAGCTCCTAAAAGAAGGATGACGGCGTGCATGTTCATATTGAATACGCCCGACATGAATACTGAGACGGAGTAGAGCCAGATTCCACCGAAAATGCTTTGAAATACGATCGGCAACCAAGTATAGACTTGTTCGCTCGTCTTGCCGTAGCGTTTGCGTATTCCTTCCACTGCAGTTACGATGCGCATTTGCCTGAACTTTTCTGCGGTGAGGAAATAGGTGAAAATCAATGCGACTACGTTGCTGGCAGAAAGGATAAGGAAGAACGATCCCGTCTCGTAGGCCTTGGCCGCTCCTCCGGTAAAAGCCCAGGCCGAAAAGCTTGTCATGAATGCGCTGCTGCCGACGACCCACCACAGCATCGTGCCGCCGGCTTGAAAGTAGTCTTTTGCGGTCTTGCTGAAGCTCTTATATATAGGACCGAGCAAAAACATGAATGCTAGGTAGCCTCCTATGACGATGTAGTCAAAAATGGTCATGAGGTGATTTGCGGTTATCGGAAATTCACCTGATTTTCGGTAGAATGAATCATTGGAGTTTTGGAGATTAAAGATGGGCCTTTTGGGATGATTGCTATTTTGGCAACGCGAGTGAGATTGCGATTGAAACTCCAGAAGGACGGCTGGCTTAGGAGAGCTTAAAGTGTACCACTACTTTTAGGGGCGTTCCGGGTAGAACCCGGGGATGTCAAAACAAATAAAAGTGGATATAAAAGAAGCGCTGTAGAACCTCCTGAAAGCGGGGCGATCCCAGCGCTGGATAGCCCGGGAACTGGGCCTACACCGGCTGACGGTGAAACGCCATACCCAAGAGCATGAGGGCTCAAAGTGTACTATTCCGCCGACCGGGGAATTGGGACGTCTCAGCTTTACGTGCGCATCCAACGATGCCTGTGCGAGCCGTCGTGATATTGGCGGTTTGCGGCGAAACCGCCCTACCCGTTCAGCTAATCAAGGTAGGGCTCGATCGCCGAGCGAGCCGCCGTGATATTGGCGGTTTGCGGCGAAACCGCCCTACCCGTTCAGCTAATCAAGGTAGGGCTCGATCGCCGAGCGAGCCGCCGTGATATTGGCGGTTTGCAGCGAAACCGCCCTACCCGTTCAACTAATCAAGGTAGGGCTCGATCGCTGTTCCAGCGCCGAGATTCCGGAGCACAGTAGAAATTAGCAGGGTGTCGCGTTCGCTCGGTACATGCAAAATGCGGGCTAAAGACCCTGGCGCGTAAAGCGAACGCCGCCAGGGATCGCAGCGATTTTTCTGCCTCATCAAGGTGGAGGACGCCTGAGCCTCAAGTACAAGGTTCGCAAAGTAGCGTAAACTGAGCCCTTTCTGTTATCCCTATCCGGCGAGTGCTTCCTCCAAGCTGAAAATGGTCAATTTTTCCAAGTTCAGGCGATTCAAGCGATCATCGTTCGTGACAAAATTGGTGACGCCGGTTTCCAATGCGCAACTTAGCTGAATGGCATCCGGGGGCTTAAGGTTAGGGAATTGGCTGCGGAGGCGGGCAAAAGTGACAGCCTCCCTGGGTCCGAATGGAACGATTTCAATTTCCTGGAATCGACGGACATAAGCTTCGACCCCTTCCATGTTTTTATCGGAAAAGGGTTTCACGAGGATTTCTCCCAGGCTTAGTGAGGAGGTACACAGCTCATCTCCATTAGCGGAATACTGACCGGCAAGTTGAAGAACTTTTGCTGCGTTGTCGGAGTTTTCCCAGAGGTAGATGAAAAGATTTGTGTCCCAAAAGACCTTCATCCCCAACCTTGCCTTTGTTCCGCTACATACCGGTCGGCGTTCTTCCAGCCGGTATCATTAAACTCCATTTTGAGGTCTTTTACCCAGTTAAGAAGTTCATTCTTTTTGACCCGTCTCACTTCGAGTTCCAGGGCCTTGGTCATCACATCCTTGAGTGTTTGCCCTCGCTCCAACGCGATTCGCTTAGCCTCTTTTACCAGTGGATCCGGCAGTTCTATCGTAGTTTTCATGCTATTAACCGTAAGCCCATATTTACGGCTGTCAAGCTATTGTTACCTCTTTGCACTAAGAAGCCAGAAGGGATTCAACGCATACCGGGAATCGAAGAGAAGACACATCTAAAAGCGTAGCGCATAATAACAATCTTAACATCAAATAGTAGGGATGTTGAGCTCGACGTTCAGCTTTTAGGAACAGATACAATCTTGCGCATGGTTCCCGCAACATCGGCTCACCTACCGTTCGCGAATCCGGACATTCCGCAACCAGAACGGTAGTCCGTGGTCCTGGAATCCGATGAATCCTTGCTTTGGTTTGTTTTTCAAGCGTGAGTGCGTCAGCTTGGCTTTGTTAACCAGCACACCGTTGAGTTTAACCGTGATCTCACCGCCCAGGCTCGTGACGTTCATGTGATTCCACTGGCCCGCCGGTTTGGCGGCATTGGACGTGGGGGAGATACCGGGCAGGATGCCACCGGCAATTCCGTGTGCGCTGAGTTTTTCTTCATCGGCTGAATCGCGGATCTGTATCTCTATGACCGACCCTACGGCTTGTTGGCGATCCGTGACGTTGAAGTAGAATCCGCTGTTACCTTTTTTCTGGTGCTTGTACTCGAACTCGCATTCGAAGTCCTTGTACGAATGTTTGAGCCATAGGTAGTCACCATATCGCTTCCAGTCTGTCTCGCCCGGTCGAGGCTGAAGGTGCGCTACGCCGTCCTTGGTAAGCGTCCAGTTCCCGGTCGTCTCGAAATATTCCTTCAGATCACCGCTGGCAAACAGATCAACGAATTCGATCTGCGCCTTCGCCAAATGCGACGGCGGGACAGATCCGCTGGTTCCCAGTGACATCAGAAATTTAACGATGTGTTTGAGCTCGTCCGGGCTCGTGATCAGGCCAACGGGCATCAAGGATATGGGGCTCGCTTCCTTGCTCTTGATTGTCGATTTCTCAACCGCCTTCAGACTGCCATCCATCATCTGCAGGGTGATTCGATTCACATCCTCGCCGGACAGGAAGCCCAACAGAACTTCCCCCTTGGTTTGAGTGATGGACCAAGTCTGAAAGTTCGGTGAAATGTCTTTGCTCGGCACGGCGACGGACTCAGCCAGATACTGCGGAGTGAAGCGATTTGCGACGCCCGCCAGTGATGGCCCGATGATGCCCCCACCCTGGCCCGAATCGTGACAGGCAATGCAGCGTTGATTGAACAGAGTCTCGCCGGTGGTTGTATCACTTGTCTCCCAGGCCTTGGACCAGCCGATCGACTGATACGCGGGAGGCATTGCTTTGTTGGCCGACAGCGTTGCCCCTTCTGCAATGTTCGCCTTGATCTGACGCGTCTGAGCCAAACCGGGAACTTTGCTGGCCAGGTCGTCCATACCGAGAGTGTTGGCAAAGACAGCCGCCGTCTTGCGGTGCGCATCGTCGGTGTCGTCGATGGATTGCGCGATCATTCGCTGGATCACGGCCGCTGCGGGATTCGACGACGCTGTCTGCTTCCACCAATCCATCAAGGGCAGTCCGCCGACAGGGAACCCATGCGTTTCGGATTCTGTTTGGAGGTTTGATTTCGGGTCGTCCACATAGACAAATCCACTCAGCGACGTCTGTGTCGGTGGGCTGATTTTGACGGCATCGGGAATCGTCCCGTTTTCCACCGTGTTGCACCATTTCCACATGGCCGCTGCCAGTGCCACACGGCGTGAAGGTAGGTCACCGGTCTCGAATTGCTGCTGGAGCTGCTGCCAGGTCGTGTGCCGGCCAAGCCATCGTTGCGCCGCTTGTCTTACAAGACTGTCTTCGCTCTCCGCGAGGGCGCTGATGGGATCACGGAGATTAAAACCATCCGCCGCTCGCAGACCAGCGAGTTGCGCGATGGGGGACCGATGCGCGAGCAGCGACTCGACCTGCTGTTCGTTGAGGCGATGGAACCGACGCAGCGTATCCGCCACGGTGCTGACCACCCGCGCGTTGGGTGAAGACAGCGCACTGGTCAGCAAAGCTACCACCCGCTCGTCGTCGTGCCGGCCCGCAAGCCATGCCAACGAATACCAGGCCGGGCTGCCAGTCCTGCTATTCAGAAATCGTTCTCGCACCTTTCGTTCATGGCTCAGGCCGCGGGAAATGATTTCCCGATGGGCATTGAAACGCCGTTTCCACGACGGCGATTCGATTTCGGCCAGAAGCTTTCCTACGTCTACCTTCGATGGATCATACGCATGGGTTGTCAATGGACGCTTCGGATTTGAAATCACCACAAGATCCGTGCGCTTCACGGGCGACGCTTCGTTGCGCTCCATGAAGCAGATACTCGCGAACAACCGGCCGCCGTTACCTGTGAACACCGCCACCGGGCGCGCCGTCCCGTTGCCGACGATCAATGGTTTCTGCCTACTGGCGAACGACGAGCCGCGAGGTTTTAAGGGAAAATGGCCCAGCTCGCGGCTGCCCCATCGTGCGACAAGGAGTGACCGTTTGTAAGCGTCGCCCAAGTGATCTTCGTTGTAGTAACACGTGCCGAACGGCACAAAGCGTCCCAGAGTGGGATCAATCGTTTTGATCAGGTCGTTGCGATAGGGTTCTTTAGCTTCCAACCATCCGCGTGACCACTGGTAATGCGATCCTTCCGTCACGTGGATCAGTCGCCCGAATGAATGAAGCGCACTGCCTTCCTGGTCATTGTCGTTGCCAAACAGGTTCCAATATTCATCAAAGTCGAGATCACAGATGTTACGGAAACCGCGCGAGATCACTTCCAGGTCATGAGACCGCGGATCATATCGAATCACGCCTCCGACGCCGGTCCAGGGCAACTTCTTCGCGCTGGGACCGCTTAAGAATGTCCAGTGCCACACGTGACCCGGATTCGTCCTACTTCGAAACGGACCCGGATGCGGATCGCCGAAAGCAAGGTAGAGGCAACCATCCGGCCCCATGCGCATGCCATGAAAACCCTGATGGATGTGGCCAAGAGGAATCCCCCATACCAGTCGTTCAAAGCTCACCTTATCCGGATCGCGAATCACATTCGGCAGTCGATAACAGGCGGTGACGGTTAGCACGTAAAGGTCATCGCCCGCAACCTGCAACGAATACGCCCACGTGTCTTTCGGTAAGGTTGTGATTGTTCTGCGCTCCTTGAAGCCGTTACTCTCATTCGCTTCAAATAAATAGATCGCATCGCGGCCACCGACATAGAGGTTGCCGCGCGGGTCCATCTCCATGCTGATGTAAAAGGCCTCGGGATCTGAGTGGATGACATCGAGCTGGAGCTGTGGATCCACACAGTGGTAACTGTTCTGGCCGAAGGTGGCGCCGTATGACGTCAGAAGGAGAAAGGAGATGATGAAGAGGTTCCGTAGTTTCATATGCTGATAGAGCCCATCTTTCTATAATTCGAGGCTCGGGTGCATGGATGAACGCCAGTAGTTAAACAACTTGTCCAGTTCCATAACGATTACCGGGTGCGCTTCGGCGACGTTGTTCCTCTCCTCAATATCCATCGAAAGATCAAACAGTTGCCAGGGTGGTGGGGAATTGTCCGAGTCGATTAATTCCGCCAGGCGAACCATCTTCCAATTGCCTTTGCGTATGGCGCTGTTGTGTTCCTTCTCTTCTATGTTTGCTACAACGAATCCACCTAGCGTGCGAACCGCCCGTGTGCGATTCTGCCAGCACAACCATTCGTGCGGTAGGGACTGGTTTTTACCGTTAATATAGGGAAGTAAATTAACACCATCCGTTTGCAGGTTTTCGGGCATTTGCAGATCAGCTGCCTGCAGCAATGTCGGGAAAAGGTCCATACTGGAGACCATTTTCCGGCAGACTTTCCCCGCCAATGCCTGGCCCGGCCATCGGATGATCATTGGCACCCGAACGCCGCCTTCGAAGATATCAAATTTGTATCCACGTAGCGGCTTGTTGTTGGCAAAGTTCCGTGAGTGCCACGCGTACCTGGCAGTGCTTTCACCGCCTCCATTGTCATTGAGAAAGACGACGATGGTGTTGTCGGCAATCCCGTGCTTATCCAGGCGCTCAAGGACGCGTCCGATACTTCTATCTATCGCCAGCAACATGCCGTCGTATGTGCGCCGGTTCTCATCCTTCACGTTCGGGAACCTGTCCCGGTCGGCGGGGAGCGCGTGCATTGGTGCATGAACCGCGTTAAAAGCAAGGTAGAGGAAAAACGGATTGGCTTTGTTTCGGTCAATATACTGACAAGCTTCTGAACCCCAAAGATCTGTTAAATACTCGGACGCTTCGAACAACTTATCCCCTCGAAACACGGTGGTGCCTTTCCAGAAGTCAGAATCACCGCCGCGTATCCCGACAAATTCTTCAATACCGCGCTCACGAGGCCCCGGGTAAATCCATTGCTCCCGGCTGTTGCCACTGAGGTGCCATTTTCCCACCAGGCCCGTCCTGTAGCCAGCTTGCTGAAAAAGCTCCGGAAGCAATGTTTGCTGAAGAAACAGGCGATTTTTTTCCAGGCCGTGAATGTTTCCATAGATTCCAAACCGTTGTTGATACTGGCCCGTCATCAATCCCATGCGCGACGCCACGCAGATGGGCGCTGTCACGTAGGCGTCGGTGAAGATCACCCCTTCATTCGCTAGACGGTCAATGGCGGGTGTCGGGATTTCTGATTTTCCAAACTTCGGCAGGTCGGAATAGCCCATGTCATCGGCCAGAATGAGCACGATGTTAGGCTTCGCTTCGGCGCCAGTCACCAGAAAATCGCCGATCAGGAGCAGACCGATCAGGAGCATCGCGTAAATAGCTGTTTTCAATCGTGATTTCATGATTCGATCCTTCGCGTGATAATGTCGGGTCTCATCCCGGCAGTGTGTTGCGTGGTTCCCAGCGGCATCGGTCGCCTACCGTTTATCAATCCCCGTTTCCACCGGGTTGTCGGCAAGATAGATGCCGGGAACGTCCGCATGGAGCAAGCAATAATGCGGGGGTTGGTCAGTGATGCTGATCCTTTGGGGTCTGGCCCGTCTGGTGGCATGACAATCAAATAGAATCTGAATGAACCAATGGAGATTATGCCGACTTGTTTTTACAGGAAAATCCCGACTTGACCTCGGGTGAAATGGGAAGTACATTAACTCTAACCACTCTAACCACTCTAACCACTCTAACCACTCTAACCACTCTAACTCTAACTCTAACTCAAGTTAAACCATGAACGGAACGACATCTCAGTTCAGGCTCGCCGCGATGCTGCGCCTGTCTCCAGCAATATTATGTATCGCCCTTTTTTTAGGTCAATCCGCGCAGTCCCATGCGCAAGAATCTGAAATCGATGAAGAAATTGTTACGCTCGATCCATTTTCTGTAAGTGCGGATGACAGCCGTGGATACCAAGCCAGCGCAACTTTGGCCGGTACAAGAATCAATACATCGCTGCGCGATATTGCTTCAACTATTTCTGTTGTGACTAAACAGTTTTTAGAAGATACCGGAGCTAAAAACCTGGAGGATCTTCTCATTTACACCGCTGGCACGGAAGTTGCCGGAGTCGGGGGTAATTTTGCCGGTCCGGGGGGCCAGGCGGGTCGCGCAACGGTTGACGCATCGTATTCGAACCTTCGCTCGACAACCCGGGTGCGTGGACTTGCATCTGCCGATATCACCCGAAACTATTTTTCCTCTACAATTCCGTTTGAAGCGTACAATACCGAGAGGGTTGAAATTAACCGCGGTGCAAACTCTGTGTTGTATGGTTTGGGAAGTCCGGCCGGGATCATCAATTCGAGTCTGTTAAAGCCCAATTTTAATGACGGAGGAGAAGTAAGGGCCCAATATGGCAGCTTTGGAAGCATCAGAGGCAGTATTGATGTGGAAAAAGTGCTGGTGGAGGATATTCTGTCTGTTCGGGTAGCAGGGGTGATCGACCACAGAAACTTCCAGCAGGATCCAGCGTTCCGAGATACGGAGCGATACTACGGAGTTGCTGAATACAGGCCAACATCAAGTACTACCATACGGATTAGCGGAGAAACTGGAACAATTGACGCGAACAGTCCAAGAATTCTCCCACCTATGGATGCAATAACTGACTGGTTCAACCCTGAGCCGGTAATTTTGAGTGCTCAAGGGCTTACTAATCTTGGACCGAAAATCCCCAGAAATCCAGCTTGGGGCTGGCCACGTTGGGAGACTGGCGAAGTTCTTGGTTGGCTGTGGAACCATCGACAAGGAGTTTGGAACCCTCGGCTTTTTATCAACGACCCTAGTCAATCAGGTGTAATTCGCAGCAACAATGTGGGCGGAATAGATGGCTTTCAGACTGGTGTTCATCCGAATATAACAGGTCGTGGTCTTACCCAATGGAGGATAGCCCCTAACCTCTCTGGTAACGCCTTCACAGCGAGAGCTCGTGGACATATTACTCCGGCGGAGGCGGGCTTCTTTTTGCAAGGGGTAATTAAAGACAGGTCGGTCTTTGACTTTAAAAACAAACTCCTTGATGGGCCTAACAAGAAAGAATTTATGGAAATCGATACTTTTGATGCTTCAGTTTCTCAATTGTTTTTCGATGGTAATGCTGGTTTTGAGGTTGCTCACCACAATGAATATGTGAAAAATGGACGTGAAGGTCTTTTGAGGGATGGCGGTCAAGGCTACAACATTTCAGTAGCTTTGAATACGCATATGCTCTTTGACTTCGACCAAGAAAATCCGAACTTCGGTCGACCTACAACCGACAGTGCAAGTGGGACCTGGTCAAATAGTGTGAACGAGCTGGAGGAAACCAGGTTCACGCCGTTTGTGAAGACGGATCTTCGGGAATACGGGATACTGGGAAAGATTCTTGGACAACAGACGTTTACTGGATTACTTTCAACGAGTGAGCAGAATATACGAGACAGATCCGGCAAATCGAATGTCTGGGGACTGCGGGTTGCAGAATTACAGGACAACCTTGTGGGTTCTCGTAATGTCACCGGCCCATTCAGGGATGTTGGAACGGCCATTTTTCTCGGTCCAAGTTTAAAAGACGCATCTAGTGCGAAAGGCGCCAACATATCAAATTTGCAAGAGCCTATCCAAATCGAGTCTCAATATCTGATTGGCGTTTGGAACCGTAGCCTTGGCGAATTTGTGAATGAAACTATAGACGTTGAGAAAAACGTGCCAATTAATGGTAGCCTTTCTCGACTTAAAATTGATTCAAAAGTGCTGGTTCTTCAGAACCGCTTTTACAATAACCTGCTTGTAGGAACCTATGGATGGCGCGAAGATAAGGTCAAGGAGTGGCAAAATAATGTGGTGCCGCGTTCCTCCACAGACAACCGAGCGCTTTTAGGTAAGAGTGACTTCTTTTTGCCTTCAAATCCCACAACTATTACCAAGCCAAGGAATACCACCTGGGGATTGGTAGGCAATGTACCCCAAAGTATTCTCGACATGTTTCCCTGGAAAATGGACTTGAGTCTGTTTTACGGTAAGTCGGAGAATAGCACTGTTGGAGCGGTAAATCGTGATGTCTTGGGAAATGTGTTTCAAACACCCTCAGGTGAGACTGAGGAAATTGGCATCAGTGGTTCTATTCTTAACAATAAAATTAGTTTTAGGATAGGCCGTTATGAGACTGTGCAAACAGATGAACCGATACCCGCTTTGTTTGGTTTAATTAGGTCCTACATCGGTCGAGACAACAGTTGGTATCTAACTAAGGAGGATATCGTAGCGGGCAATATCTTACAACAGGATAACATAGCCGATTTATTGAACTACCCGGATGTACCGCAATCAATCCAAAGCGTTTGGAATTTTCAGCAAGTGGATGAATTCACTCGAAACTTTACTCCGCCAGCCGGTTTGACTGATACAACCGATTTAGTTTCCGAAGGATATGAGTTTGAGGTCATTGCTAATGTTACATCAAACTGGCGGATATTGTTCAATGCCGCCCAACAGGAAGTTAAGCGTTCGAACAGTGCAGCTGCCTTTCAAGCATATGTGGATAGCCGCCAACCTGATATTTTGCCGTTTTTCGATTTCCCTGCGACAGCTGCTACTGTTGGGACTATTGGCAGTAATTTTGATCGTGATACACTGCAACCGCTTGCCACCATCACACGTCAGGATGGCCTGAAGATAACCGATGAAATTCGGGAGTGGCGATTTAACGCGATTACGAATTACACCTTCGACGAGTCATTCGCAAAAGGTTTCAACATTGGTGGCGCGTTTCGTTGGCAAGATGAAATATCAGTCGGTTCACCGATCCTAAACGATCCGGTTTTAGGATTCGTTTCTGATGTAGCCAACCCTATTTTCGGTCCCTCCGAGTCCGCTGTGGACGCGTGGGTTGGTTATGAAAAGCAGTTAGGTGACCTAACTTTATACGTGACCTTGCGCGGCCGCAACCTGTTTGGCGGTGACGATTTAATACCAGTGAGATCTAATCCGGACGGAAGTTTTCCTACCATGCGAATTCCTGCGGAACGAAGGTGGGAGATCGAAACAACTTTGAGATTTTAATTTAATGCTTTCATCCCTGGTAATCCGGGTAAATCGTGAGTGTCCCGGAAACTCATTTTGTGGGTACGGTATGCACACCTAGTAAAGTGTATGAAACAGGCAGGAAGAGCACCAGCGATTCTTAGCTGTCTGCAAAAAGCAGTTTTTTTACTTCCGAGGTGCAGCTTCTACCCATACCCGACGTCGCATTCCTACCAATTTCATAGATTTGAAAATCATCTTCTTCGGGTAACTCTTGCTTCGAAATATTTAAAAAGCCTGGGACCTTTTCATTAGATATAATAGATAACCCCAGTTTTAAAAATCCAGCTGTTTCGATCAATTCCTGCTGACTGTCAACCAGTATTGGGATACAGAGCCAGTCCTGCTGTCTTGCCCAACTGGACCCATTGATTTTGAGCGCCCATTGCCGAATCTGATTCTCATCACCAAGCAATCCAATCAGCCGGGTATTACTGCCTGTATTCTCCCGCTAATAGACAGACTTCATCTCATCTATCGAAAACTGGCCGGGCGCAGGGGACTGCCCAAAACTGGCATAGGACGGTATAAGGGGACGGTCCTAGTTGTTTAGTGTTTTGAGTTGTTGACTGTAACGACATTTCGACTTTTTGGTGCGGTTGATAGTTACAACCGGATTACTCATCGTGGCCGGATGGCCCAGGTTGAGGTATTCACATAGTTGAGGATTTTTGATCCCCGTCCTGGATTTCAGGTGGCTGGCTATTGCTAGTTTCGATGGGGGTTGAGGCGGCAGTGAGTCGATACATAAAACAATGCAACCACGAGGAGAGGCCCGGAGCTGGAATGTTGCTGAAGCAGCTGAATGCAAGAATTAAGAACTGACCCCTTTGGATCCCCTGACCCCTTTGGATCCCCTGACCCCTTTGGATCCCCTGACCCCTTTGGATCCCCTTTGGATCCCTCAATTGGTGGCGCCGCGACCCGGACACCGTGGTAAACACCATCGTGGAACGCTATCAGGAATTTATCTGACCCGACACTATTCGCCTCTACGGTTCTTATTGGTATAACGGCGTTGCCGCAGATGTGGGGGTTGTATCGGGAATGACGCAGGTCCACCTCGCAAGCTCGGTACGATTTTTTGAAACGGTTAAGTTAAGTAATCAGATGGCGAGAGAATGGGTATCCCCATAAACGGATTTAAAACCAACAGATCCTTGTCTCCGCTGATTATTGAGTTTGCGCCTCCATTTACCGCTACTTCAAGAAACTTATCATCACGAGGGTCACGACAAGCTTGAATCCGACGCCCACTCGCAACCTGTTCACTGATGCGTCCAAGGAGCCGGATAAATATTTTTCGGTCTTTTAATGTAACGTAGGGATCAAACTTTTTTCTGTTCAGGACATCGGCCAGTTCCTCAAGAGTGGCCTCTGAAACCAAAAGCGAACCTTCACTAATGGCTTTTTCGACAGCTTTACAGGCAACCGAATCAGGTAGCAATAAACGGCTTACCAGGGCGTTAGTATCGACCACAATTCGTAGTCGCTTAACCGGCATCTAGAAACTTATTCAGTTTGCTTTCCGTCAGGCCACGTTTTTTGGCCCGGCGACCAACACGGTCACAGAACCTCTCAAACTCCTCGATATTAAGGGCTGTCAATCTTTCATAGTCTTGCACTGACAACATGACCGCGACATCACGATTATAACGCTGAATCACGACCGGTTCACGCTGAACGGCGTCGATGACTTTTCCCAGCGACTGTTTGGCTTCATTGGCGGTAACTTGCTTCACAACTAAATTTTTCTGTCATCTAAATTAGATGAATTAGACGAAATAGCAACCACTAAATAATTTGGGTATGGGGAGAAGCTAACCGCCGAATCGACCTCGGGAGACGCACGGAAAACGCACGAAGAAATTCCTATCATACTTTTTAGATTATAGGCTACAGCGTATTAGATTGCTTCGCATAACTTCCGCTTGAGATATAAAGAGAATGTAACATGTTACGCATATGTCAGCAAAGGATACAGTGAAGCAAATGTCTGATTACCGATCCCGATTGAGGCGGGAAGGATTGCGCCCGATCCAGGTTTGGGTGCCGGATCAACGGGCTGCAGGATTTAAAACCAAACTGCGAAAGCAGATGTTGCGACTAGACCCACAAGATGAGGCTGATGCTTTAGCTTTCATCGAGCACATCGCTGAAAAGTAATGAGGCGCGGCGACATCGTCGTGGTAGCCGCACCGGGTGATTATGGAAAGCCGCGTCCGGCCGTTGTTGTTCAAGCGGATGCGTTGACTGAAAGCGGCATTGGAAGCGTTATTCTCTGCCTCTTGAGTTCCACCCTGGTTGAAGCTCCATTAATTCGCCTGACTGTTGAACCTACTCCAGAGAATGGGCTTCGACAGTCTTCGCAAATCATGGTGGATAAATTGTTGGCTGTATCGCACGAACGAATAACCGAAGTGATCGGGCCTATCGATGATGAGCAACTGCTTCGACTGAATCGTACGTTGGCCTTTGTCGTTGGCATCGGATAAGCTTGGAAAACTCGGTATCCGAAAATTGGACACATGCCGTTCTTTTCTGGTAAGCAATATATCAATTCAGTACAATTATTCCGTACTGACCCCATTTTTCTCCCTTCAAATAAACTATAATGGACTGCCACGTCGCTTTGGTCCTCGCAGTGACATCAATTGTTGTGCCAAACTTTTCATTGCGTGCGAAGCGCGGCAATCCATCATCGTTCTGAATGTCAACTCACCTTAGAACAGTTTAATCCAGGAGAAACTTATGTCATTATTCTATCTCGAAGCCATTGAACATATTCACAAGGATAAGGTCGCAGAATATGAGCGCTTAAGCGCAGAGACTGACAGTATGGTTAGAGAGACGGAACCCGGTATGCTGATTCATGTGCAGACCAGGATATCGGAAAATGATGATGAGGTTGTGTATAGATGGCTTGAAGTGTATGAAAACTATGAAGACCTTCAAGTACACCTCGACAATGAGCATGTCCAGGCTCATGTGCAGAAATTGGACGATGGGTATTTGTGTGCGCCTATCGAAGTGATTATCTATTGTGATTGGTCAGAAGAGCAAAAAGAGCCCTGGCGACAGATCCCAGGCATTTCCTTAAGCTTCGCGCCTTTAATCAATGGATATTTTCGATAAAAATAAATAAAAGTGATTTCAGGGAAGTTTCTTACATAATTCAGCTTATGAACATATTCCAATAGAACATTAGACATGCCAAAAACACATCTACCTGTGCCGTGTCCGGCACGGCAGACAGGCAGACCGTATGATGAGGAGTTTAAACGCCAGGCCGTTGAACTCTATCTGTCTGCAAGAAGCAGTTCTTTTAATTCCGAGGTGCAGTTTCTACCGATGCCTGACGTCGCATTCCTGCCGACTTCGTAGATTTGAAAATCACCTTCCTCGGGTAAATCTTGCTGCGAGCTATTTAAAAAGCCTGGGACCTTTTCATTAGATATAATAGATAACCCCAGTTTTAAAAATCCAGCGGCTTCGATCAATTCTTGCTGGCTATCAACTGTGATTGGAATTCCGAAGTAGTCCTGCTGTCTTGCCAAGCTGGAACCATTGATTTTGCGAGCCCATTGCCGAGTCTGTTTTTCATCACCAAGCAACCCAATCAGCCGGGTATTGCTAGTTGTATCCTTCCGGCAATAGACAGACTTCATTTCATCTATTGATAACTGTCCGGGTGCGAGAGACTCTCCAAAACTGGCATAGGTGATGGGTCCGCCGAAAACTGTAGTTAGAATTCGACTACAGGCACCGTAGGCTCCCATGGCAAAGCCGATCCGTCTGGGTCCTGATTCTTGTTCACTGACCCAACGCAGCATTCGCACAGAGTCGGAAAGCGATGTAGCTGTCGATGCAATCTTGAGAGCAGCGGGCTGCTTGGCCAGCATTTCATTTGTCAGACGTTCGAGTTCGTCTGCCCCGGGAGTTTGGTGGAAATCATGATGACTGAGAATGGTGGGGATGTTGTTGGCAATCAGGTCAGCGGCAAACGCGCTGTCCCATTCCACATCGACGACATCAGCGCCCACCTTATGCGCCCGAAGGCAGAAATCAAAACGGTCCTTTTCGGCCCCGGAGAATTTTCCACCATGATCAAATCTTCGCATCGTAAACAGACAATTCAGATCACAGGCCTTAATCTTCCTTATGATCTCAAGCACTGTCTCTTGCGTATAGCCGGAATCGACCAGAAGGTCGGCACGAACTTCCACGCAACTGAGCCCCTGTTCAACGGCCAGATTCACTTCTCCGGCGTTGTTGCCAACGACTCCGATAATACCTTGTAAGGGAAACTTCTGGTTGTTCATGACGAAATGCAGCGGTGAAGATAGATCATCTAAATTTTTTTTGGAAATGGAAACTGCTTAGTTTGGGAAGGGGGAGAGGTTCAGTAACTATTTCCTATCTCTTCGCGTTTACCCAAACAACAGAGGCTAAATAAAACAATGAAACTCCTTATTACCGTTACTTGCATACTCGGCTTGGCAGTCCTTGCCTCCGGTCAACGCGGTCCTCGCTTCATGAAAGCGATCGACCTTCCGGAGAGCTGGGTTTCCATCGAAGTTAAAGCGGATGTTCGGATTATCAAATCCAATGGAATTCCGAATCATGATCCGGGGCAATTTCCCACTCGCGGGAACCCAAATGCTTTGCGGCCCTTGAACTATTCCTTTTCAGTTCCATCAAATCCTCAGATCGCTGACAAAGTAACCCTGGTTGAACGCCAGCCATTTGGAGTTGCCATTAACGGGGTTCCATTCGACCCGGGAACTGCCGAATACTGGCGCAGAGACCGAAGCTCAGGGTTGCGCTATGACGCGCTTTCCGGAAAAATCAATTTAGGCATCGACCGCCACAATGGACATGTCCAACCCACCGGCGCATACCACTACCACGGCATTCCACATGGGTTAGTAGAGAGCCTGGATAATTCGAAAGGTATGATCCTCATTGGTTACGCGGCAGACGGATTTCCAGTGTATGCCGTTTACGGCTACAAAGATCCAACCGATCCCCATAGTGAAGTGATAAAAGTGGCGCCCGGCTATAAATTGAAAGAAGGACGACGCCCGGACGGACCCCTCGGTGAATATGACGGAACTTTTGTCCAGGATTGGCAACATGAGGAAGACCACGGTGACCTGGATGCAAACAATGGCCGGTTTGGCGTCACCCCGGAACATCCGGAAGGCATTTACCATTATTATGTGACCGATACTTATCCGTTCATTCCCCGCTCCTACAGAGGAACTCCGGACCAAAGCTTTTCCCGCCGAAATCAACATGGACGCGTCCGTGGATTACGCTGAACCCAGAGCTGTTCAAAATAGACGATTGGGACCGCCAAATCTTAACCAACCGGAAAAGAAATCGGGCTGGAGGGAGAAAGGGGTCAAACCTTGCATCTAGCATTAACATGCAAGATGCTAAGGAATGACCCCGACGCGACTTTGCAGGGTGTCGACCCGGCTTCACCCGCGAATCGGCTCGATGCCCGCACCAGCACTCGATCTTCGTTCGCTCGCTACGAATTGGGTGATGTCGCGTTCGCTCGGTAGGCGGGGTGTCGCATTCGCTCGGTAGTGAGACAACTGGGTTAAACGCATTGAAGACCAAGACACACAATTACAACGAGACAGTCCATGAATGCAGGGCATCTGGGATGCCCTGCATTCATGGCTTCAGCGTTGTGCAAAAATAGAATTGAAAGATGCCCTTCGTGCTTAACAGAACTGCAGTCATTGTGACTCCAAAGAAGAAATTCATTAATTGGGTGATGAACGTCGAGGATTCAAGTGAATGGAAAGTGACAGAAAAAGAAATAAAGAAAGATCCAGGCGTTTACTTAGTGGATAGGGCGTATAGTTCTGATATGAGAGAAATTCGGTCAATCATGGAAAGGAGTTATTTAGATATCGCGATTGAAGAATTTGCCGCTTGGTGGACTGACGTTGATGACTGGCCGGTAATAAAGAACCTGAAAGAATTTGAAGAGTTTTTTGAATGGAACTTCCACGACATGATCGTCGATATTTCCGAGGATGAATTGTACCTTTATGAAACCTAACCCGTATGGGTCAATTATCCGGGCTAGACTGGATGTCTCACAAAATTCGTTGCGAGCGAACGAAGATCGAGTGCTGGTGCGCAGTAGAAGATATGTGAGACATCCGGGCTAGACTGGTTCACATTGCTGGTAGGGCGCCAGGGCATCCCAATCAAACTCCACCCCGATTCCTGGTGTTTCAGGCGCTATCGCCAAGTGGTCCTTAATTACTAGGGGATGCCTGGTGTACTGATCGATGGGGAAGGAATGGTATTCCAACCAACCAGCGTTGGATTGGGCCGATACCAGGCTGACCTGAAGCTCTTGCATACCGTGCGAACAAACTGGAAGTCCATATCGGCGGGACAATTGCGCAACCTTCAACCAACCGGTGATTCCCAGGCAGTTGGATGCATCGGGTTGAATAAAGGAAAGCTTTGCTTGTTCAAAAGCATAACCAAACTCATGGATGGTATGTAGATTTTCACCCATGGCCAGTGAGACACCGGTGGCATCAACTATTTTCGCGTAGCCCAAGTAATTATCAGGTAAAGTGGGTTCCTCGAACCAATAGATATTGTAGGGTTCAAACCGCCTCGCACACTTAATTGCCTGTTCAACGCTCATGGAATAATTGGCATCAACCATGAAGGTAAGGTCGTTCCCTAC
The DNA here is from genome assembly GCA_965250065.1 of Opitutales bacterium. GTDB lineage: Bacteria > Verrucomicrobiota > Verrucomicrobiia > Opitutales > UBA2995 > JAABVD01. Next base: position 935,737 of record OZ252288.1, on the reverse strand, counting down.
GAACTCCCTTACTGCTGCAATGCGCTCGATATCTTCGCCCATGTTTGCCCGGCCAATCTTGATTTTTACCGCATTCAAACCCTTATCCAGGTAACCCTGAATGTTGTTTAACAGCTTGGGTAACGGAAACAGCAGATCAATGGCCCCGGCATAGGTCTTGCAGGTATTACCCTCCCCCCCGGCCATCCGCCACAGAGGTTTTCCGGCTCTGCGACAACGAATATCCCAAAGAGCAATGTCAATGGCCGAAATGGCAAAGGAGGCAATGCCACCGCGCCCCACATAATGAATGTGCCATTCGCAAAATTCGTTAATCCCTTCGACGTCGGAACCGTCCTTCCCAATCAAGTCCGGGATCAAATCGTTGTCGAGCATGGCTTTGATCGCTGCGCCTCCCTTGCCACCGGTATAGGTATAACCGCTACCCCGACTGCCGTTATCCAGTTCAACCGACGCGGTGACCAATTCGAAATGGGTATGGGCGCCATGTTTGGCGTCGTACAAGGGCTCCTTCAAAGGAACCCGAAACAATCGGGAGGCAATTTTTCGAATCTTACTCATATCCTTGGACAAGCCAAAATTCTCAAAAGAGGGGTCAAAGGCGAATGGATCTTAGCCCGTATTTCTCACTCCTTGGTCTTCAGAACCCTTTTGACCTCGTTTAAGAGTAGCGGATAAAACGCCTCTTTGGGCGAGTGGCCATAACCGTCGAGCTCGAGAATGCGCACGTCTTTATGACCTGCTACTTTCAGCATGCGCATCAAGTAGGCATTTTCCTCATAGCGGCCCAGCATCTCTTTTTCACGATCTCCGGTCACAAGTAGTATGGGAGGAGCATTCGATCGCACGTGATACAACGGCGCCAGTTCGTCAATGACCGGTTGGGTACCTGCAATACCCCGTTCCTCTCGCACGGTGAAATGAGTGATCGTGTGACCGGCTAGCGGGATGAGCCCTGCGATTCGGTCCGCATCGATGCCATGGGCTGCCAACCACTTTTTATCCAAACCTACCATGCTGGTCAGGTATCCGCCAGCAGAACTCCCGGAAACGAATACCTTATCAACATCGCCTCCATAGGCTTGGATGTTTTGGAAAACCCAGGCCACCGCAGCCGCCGCATCTTCAATGTATTTAGGCGCTTTTACTTTAGGCGAAAATCGATAGTTGGCCGCTACAATGGCCAGTCCCTGTCCTTTCCACCTGTCGGGAATATCCTTGTTACCACGCTTGAGCCCCCCGCCATGAAACCAAATCACCGTGGCGAAGTTCTTTGCATTTTTTGGATAGTAAATATCCAGGACACAACGTTCCTTTATATAGTCGTCTGATTGAGTGACCGCGCTTCCGTAATAATGGATGTTCTCTTCGAGTCCATAATCAGTAGCCTCCGAGAAGAGGGAAACGGACGAAGCTAGCAGACAGGTGAGAAAAATAAATGGGTATTTTCGCATCAGCTATTGAACTGGAAAGTTGATATTAGTTACCAGCTCATTCTCAGGCGCCTGCTTGGGGTCATTCCCGTAAGTTTCAACCGGATGAATCTTTTTGCTCTGCTTAAAAAGCTTCATGATCACCATGAACCTACGCGGACTTGGGACAAAAGATTGAAATCTCTGGCAATTCACAAATTTCGCGATGGAATAGTGGCGCGGACTGATTGAGATTGATCAACATTAGCCATAAAGTGACAATGGAATCCATGAAACTGCCAAGACACAGCCGCCGTCGATTTATTCAATGGGTATCCACCGCAGGTTTAGCCCCCTTATTTCCCGGATTTTCCCGGGCAGCTCAATACGCTAAAACCACTTCGCATTCACTGTCTGGAAAGCTCTTCAAGACCCTGAAGATCAAAATGATCCAGGTAGAAGGAACACTGACGGAAAAGTTTCTGGCCGCCAAAGAGGCAGGTTTCATGGGGGTCGAAATGAATTCACCAGGCATGGAAGTCGGGCCAACGCGTCGCGCCATAAGGGAATCGGGGATTCCAGTGGATGGAACGGTTTGCAGCACGCATTGGAAAATACGCCATTCCAGCCCAGATGCCGCTACTCGCGCACAAGCGCTGAAAGACCTCAAAAAGGCGCTTCGCGACACGCATGCAGTGGGTGGTCACACTGTCCTTTTGGTAGTCGGCAAGGGTGAAGATGGTCCGGAGGAGGTCATCTGGAAACGATCGATCGAAAACATTAAAAATGCCGTTCCACTGGCAGCTGAGCTCGGCGTTGCCATCGTTATTGAAAACGTTTGGAACCAGTTCCTCTACGACCACGATGGCGGCTCAAATCAGACGGCGGAAAAACTGGCACGCTATGTGGACGAATTTAATTCACCTTGGGTCGGCATGCAGTTCGATATTGGCAACCATTGGAAATACGGATCTACGGGTGATTGGATTCGCACCCTGGGCAAGCGCATCATAAAGCTCGACGTCAAAGGCTTTTCCCGGAAAACGGGAAAGTTTACGGCTATTGGTGAAGGCGACCTGGACTTTGCCGATGTGCGCAAAGCCCTGCACGAGATAAATTATCATGGATGGGTTGCCGCCGAGGTAAAGGGTGGTGATCTCGCAGCCCTCAAGACCATCTCAAATCAGATGGACCGTGTATTTGGTCTTTAACCCTCAGGACCTCGGATTCTCAGCATCTAAACATCCCTATTCATCCTGCTCGCGAAGCGAATGTTCCGGCGCAGCCGGATCAAGCGAAGGGTTGTTATTTTAACACCTTTTTTCCCTATCCGTTTCATCCGTGCCTGTCTGCGTGCGACGCGCAGACAGGTAATCCGTGTTTTTTCCAATTCCCAATTCCCAATTCTTCCCGTAATCCGTGGTTAATCTTCTCCCCGGAACATTAAAAAGATTTGATGCTGAAGTATTAGAGGATTGAACATGGATAGACAGGATAAATAGGGCAAAATCCATCGATCCAAATCCTGTGCATCCTCTTCATCCATGTTTCATTTATTTGGAAGAAAATCCCTTTTTGGACGCTTTCGATCACGATCATGATCACGATAAACCTCAGTACCTTGCCGCCTCAGCATCTCAGAAACTCTACCCCTCATTCCTAATTCCCAATTCCTAATTCTTCCGTCTCTGCGTTCCTTGCGTTCTTTCGCGGCTATTTCCTAATTGCTCTCCCACATCCGTGTTCATCCGTGTAATCCGTGGTTTAACCTCCCCACGGATTCTCCTTCTCAGCATCTCGGTACCTCAGAATCTCAGAAACTCACCTGCTCCTAATTCCTAATTCCTCCTCTACGGGTCAGGCCTTCAAACCAAGGGAACCACCATCGAGGCGATAATCGTCACAATCAACCCGGCTACTGCCATGAGGGTGGCCATGCAGGAGAAGTCAGGAGGGTCTCGCCTTCAGTCATTCCACTCATTTTACTGATAATCCAAAATCCGCTGTCATTCATCCAGGGAAAGGGCTTGGAACCAAATCCAATGACCATCGCCAGGTAAATGGGATGAAATCCCAAGGTCTCTGGAGCGGCCATCGGCGCCAGGATTCCCACCGAAGTTATCATGGCAACCGTAGCCGATCCCTGCACGGTCCGAATTAAAGAGGTGAGAATAAACGCCATGGGTAATAAACCAATAGCTACAGAATCGGAAAAGCCCGCCACCATGGGGCCGATGCCCGATTGCTGGAGCATCCCGCCGAAAGCGCCACCGGCACAAGTAATGAGCAATATAATTCCCCCGCTGGACAGGGCCGATTGCATGGCGTCCTTTAACACATCCGCCCCACCCTTTTTAACCCTTATCAAGGTGTAGAGACTGATTGCGGCGGCAATTGTGAGGGCAACATTCTTATCCCCGAGCAGTTGAATGGCGTTGCCCAACCAAACCGGTAAAGTGACTCCCACCGCGTCTGAGACAGCGGTTACCACTGTTTTTCCAGACAATAGGATGAGTGGAAGCACAATCGGCGCAATCGATAGCCACAGCGCTGGCAATTTGTCATCCTGGATGGATTTCCACTGGCGAAGGGCTTCCTTCGAGTGATCCGCCGAGTCACGCAAAGGGATCGGCCTTTTACTGTTTATCCAATAGGCATAAACCATCCCAACGGTGGCAGCTATACCCCCAACAATAATACCTCCCAACATCATGACACCGATATCGATGTTCAACTGCTCCGCCACAAAGAGAGGTCCCGGTGTGGGTGGAATCTGGGAGTGAGCGATCGATCCCCCAGCAATGATGGCCAAAACGTAAAGACCATAGTTTTTTTTGGTAGAAACTCCCAGAGCCTTGGCCAGTGGAACGAGCAGGTAAAAGACCGTATCGAAAAACACCGGAATCCCCAGAAAAAACCCACTTGCTCCCATGGCAGCCGGTGCACGCTTTTCTCCCGCGGTTTTTAAAAAGGAGCGGACAATTTTCAGCGCCGCGCCGCTGTCCAGCAAACACTTGCCGATTATCGAGGCCATACAAATGACGATACCGATCTTGCCACAGGTTTCCCCAAAGGCCAGCGCCACGCGCAGCCCGAAGGAGTTGGCAGCCACTTTTTGGGCTTCCTCCGCAGACAAGCCCTGGTCAATCCAATGCTCTACCAGCAGGTCGCCTGAAGTAAAGGCCGCCACAGTCATTGCCGCCAAGGTCAGGGTAAAAAACGGGTGCAGTTTTAGGACGAGGATTCCAACAAACACAATGACTATACCCAACAGAAGCAGTAAAAGCGGATCCATAGATGCGGTTTGTAGGTAATTTTCGCCCGCATGTCATGCAATTTAATACAAATAAGCCTCGATGGAAGGGGTCAAGCCTCAATGGTTCTTAGTTAAGCGTGATTGTGGAGGCAGTTGGTATTGGCGCCAGCCGGGGTCATGCCGTAGAAAAGTGATGCCTTAGGGATGAAAAGGGTCAGGTCTTAAAAACTGTATTTCGTTGTACTTCATACACTTTTACAAGACGACCGACCCTGTATGGCATAACTTTTTACGTCTTGACCCCTTCCTTTTCCGAGATAGGCATGACCCCGAAATAGGCGCGATCTTTGATCCCTCGCTACGAATTTCAGCTTTTCCTCACGTACACATAGTAGGCTCCCCAAGTCTCGCCCGTCTCCGTCTCCAGCCAGGATTGAATCTTCTGTTCCCCTTTGTCCAGATAGACATTCAACGCAACATGCGTTTGCTGCGGATCCATGCTCAGGGTCTGGTCATAACCTCCAACCCTCAAGCGTGCCTTTACAAACCTTAACACCTTGGTATCCGCTGTTATCAAGCTTCTGCCAACATCATGTTTATCCGGGCTGAACGGTCCCAGATCAACTGCAGCATCCATGGGAGCGTCGACCTCTATGGGCCAACGCCTTAGCTCGATCTCGTAGCTCCCTGGTTGAACGACATCCACCACCCAGTATCCATTGGCTCTCACGCCCGCCCGCACGTGATGCTGATTGTAGGGAATATAATCACCGTGCCAGTTTTGGGCACTCAGCCTGTATTCATCTTGCTTGGACATATCCAAGACGAATGGAGCATAGTTCTCCGATCCTTTTGAGACGTCCTTCCACCAGGCCTCATATTGCTGGGTCAGTCTTTTTACCACTTTGGGATTTTCGGAGGCTACATCAATCCGCTGCCCAGGATCGTCGTTCATGTCATAAAGCTCCTTTCCCACCAAACGCCAATCTTGCGTCATAACGGCGAAGTCCTTGTCCTTGATCAAAGGACCGTCCCCGATAAATCCACCAAACCGGCCCTGATGATGCACCAAAAGCGTTCGTTCATCCCATTGTGATTCCGTACCCTTCAATAACGCATACAAACTCCTGCCATCAAAGGCGACTTTACGCGGCAACTTCAAATTACACACATGAGCCAGCGTGGGAAGCAGGTCAAAATGTGCAGTTAGGGTCTCGATATCCCTGCCATGAGCCAGGTTTCCGCCGGGCCAGGAAAAAAACCCGGCCGAGCGGTGCCCGCCATCGTAGACCGTTGCCTTTCTGCCGCGCATACCCGCATTGTATCCATTGGCTGTAAATCCGTTTCTATCCGCCCTGCCATTCAACTGCAGACCCACCCCTCCGGCCGTTCCATTATCCGTCATGAATATAACCAGGGTGTCTTCCGCCAAATCCAGTTCTTTGAGTTTATCGCGCAATCGGCCTATTCCCCGATCGATGGTCTGAATCATGCCATAAAACAAAGCGCGTGCCTTGGGAATCCCCGCATCCAAAAAGGGCTGCGCATTCTCCATCGGCACGTGATACGGACCGTGAGGGGCGTTGGTTGCCAAATAGACGAAAAAGCGATCGTCCTGATTCTTTTCGATAAATTCAGCCGCCCCATCGAACCACACGTCGGTGCAATAACCTTCCACCTTTTCCGGATGGCCATTTCTCAAATAGGTATCATCGTAGTAGTCATTCCCCCAGAAATCGGGTGTTTCACCCACCACCCCACCCCCATGGACCAGGGACTCATCAAAACCGCGGTCATTGGGACGAAAAGGATAGTTATCTCCCAGATGCCATTTTCCAAAAATTCCCGTGCGATAGCCATTGTGCTTAAATACATCCGCCATGGTCACCTCATCCCTACGGAGATGATTGCGACCACCGTAAGTCAGCCAGACGCCTACCCTTGTAGAATAGCGCCCGGTCATTAGAGCTGCCCGGGTTGGCGAACAGGTGGGATCGACGTGAAAATTTGTCAAGCGCGCGCTTTCCGCGTGGAGCGCGTCCAAATGTGGAGTCTTGAGAAACGGGTTACCGTGGCAGGACAGGTCGCCGTAGCCCTGGTCATCAGTGATTATGACAATGACGTTCGGACGTTGTTTGGCATGCGCCGGACAACGGGTCATGATTACTGCCGCTGCAACCATGACGACCCCAATTAGTATGACCACTATTCCACGGGGCTGAGGGTTAGCTTTCACATCAAAAAGTATATTTGCTCCTGATCGGTAATCATCAAGTATAACTTCCGCAAATTAACCCGCATATCTTGTTCACTACCGAGCGAATGCGACATCACCCAATTCGTAGCGAGCGAACGAAGATCGAGTGCTGGTGCGGTTCTGAAGGGGTCAAACCTTGCATCAAGCATTGGCATGCGAGATGCCAAGGAATGTTAAATTTCACGGCGGCTCGCTCGGCGATCGAGCCCTACCTTAATTAGCTGACCAGGTAGGGCGGTTTCGCCGCAAACCGCCGATTTCACGGCGGCTCTTAGAAGTACGGAAGGGGTCAAGCCGGCTTCACCCGCGCAACGGGTAAACTTAGCCCGTATTCCATCATGTGGCCAACCTGTTCTTGCCAAGCGCCAAGCAATAGGGAATGAATTACGGAGAACTAACCCCGGTGTGGTGCATTCGCTTCCCAATCCCACCCCATTACTTCAACTTTAATCAAAAGCATTGTCTATGAAACGGTTCTCCCTTTTTTGCCTGGCCGCTCTTTTGTCTCTCACCTCGCCGACCTACGCTCAACAAAAACACGCAGAATTTAAAGTCACCCATGGACCCATGTTGGGCAGACCCGGTCCAACTACCATGAGCATCTGGGTGCGGACCAGTATACCGGGTCCGCTTACCGTTCGCTACGGAACCAACCGCCACGTTCTCGACCAGGAGTCCGAATTGGTCGTAACCCAACTGGACCACGACAATACCGCGGTTATAACTTTGACCGGCCTGGAACCGGACACCGAATACTTCTACGTAGCTGGAAACGGCCGCGGCGGTTCGTTCCGCACCTGGCCGGATCCGGAGCATTACCACAACCCCCGATACAACCCCGAAGGTCTCTTCAACTTCCAGTTCCAATATTCATCCTGCAACAACCAAAACGCCATAAGCGGAGCCGGACCAGACCTGCCATCATACGACGTCCTCAACGAGACCTGGAAAGACCAGGTCCTGTTTGCCATTATGAACGGTGACTGGTTGTATGAGGAAGACCGGGACTTTTCCGTAGAAGCATGGCGGGGTCAGGTTCGTCTAGTGGAAGGGGATACGCCTGAAGTATTAAAAATCGCACCCAGCATCGCCGGTGTTTGGGAAAACTATAAAACCTACCTGCGTCGGGGAATTAACCTCTCCAAATGGCACCAGGAAGTCCCCAGTTATTTCACCTTCGACGATCATGAACTCCTCAACGACATCTACGGTCCGGGAGAAATCGGCTACGTAAATCGCCGGGCCGTTTTCCGCGATCAGGGTGTGCGAGCGTGGATGGATTACTTGGGTTGGGCCAATCCAATGCAGCACAACTCACCTGCGCATTTTGGTCGTGCCCGTTTTCAGAAAGGCAGTGATATCCTTTACGACCCGGAAGCGGATTTTACCCGGCTAAAAATGGAAGACCATGGCACTTTGCACGTTCATTGGGGAAAAACAAACGATGGAGTAGTCGACATGGCGCTAGACCTCCTGCCCGGCGATCCCAACTCCGGTGTATACGGCATCGTTGAAGTGATTGACCAACACCACCTGCGCATTGAACCCGCTGCCCGCGCTACCAACCAAGCTTCCTACTCCATCGGCCGGCGCAGCTATGGATCGTTCAGAATAGCAAATTGCCAGTTCATGCTCCTGCAAACTCGCTCCCACCGCACCCTTCACGATATCAACCGACCCGACAAACCGGGCGCGTCCATCCTGGGCAAGCAACAATTCAACTGGCTCAAGGATACCATTAAAAACTCCGATGCCGATTTTTTCTTTCTGGTTTCATCGGTCGATTTCATGATCCCTCATGTGGGTAGCGGAGGTGGAACCGATAAAAATGTGGAACCAAAAGACGATGCATGGACGGTTTTTCTGGAAGAGAGAGAAGATCTCATCGAATTTTGCGATGAGCGCTCCGAGCAGCAATTTTTCGTCCTCACCGGAGACTTGCACAACAGCTTTGCCATTCAAATAACCGACAACGTTTGGGAATTTGCCTCCGGACCAGCCAACTCGGTCAACCACATACCTGAAAAGGATGAAGGAAACCGGCCAGCCAATGGAAAGTTCAAATACGGTCCGCGCGAATGCAGTATCCGGTGGTCCACTTTTATTATGAGTGACATCCCCCGCCCCCAGCGGATGTACCCCACATTCTGTGTGGTCCAAGTGAACAATGTATTCAACAACCCGCTGCAAAGAGGAGGCCAACGATGGATCGCTTACCCTCACCCACAAGTCATTTTTAAATACTTCGACGGATTTACCGGCGATTTCCTTTACAGCGAAAGCATCGTCGCCGGAATGGATAATTAATCCGGTAATCTATGTCAGAAAATCAAGTTCGACCCGCTCCTACCACCTTTGGGGGAATCCTCCGGGAACTTGGGCCGGGGTTGATCGTAGCTGGTTCCATAGTGGGCTCGGAGAGTTGATTGCCACTACCGCCACCGGAGCAGAAGCCGGCTTCTGGTTGATGTGGATCATCATCATTGGCTGTGTCATTAAAGTCTTCGTTCAAGTGGAGATTGGACGTTATGTGATTCTTACCGGACGGACAACTCTCCAAGGCATATCGCGTTTGCCCGGCCTGAAAATCGCCGGTGCCCACTGGATCATTTGGTTCTGGTTGCTTATGTTTATAACCAGCAGCGGTCAGATGGGCGGAATCGTTGGTGGAGTCGGCCAAGCCCTCAGTATTGCCCTACCAATTACCGAACAGGGAGCCGCTTTCAACCAGGCAACCGAAGACCAGGTATTGGCGAAACTCGCTCATTCAATGGGGGATTCGGATTCCACAACCGCAGCCCAGATCGCGGCGGAGTTGCCAGACCCCGGATCGGATATTTATATCTGGGCGCTGGCCGTATCGATTTTCACAGCCGTTGTCCTGTATCTGGGACGCTATGGCGCCATTCAAACCGTGGTCACAGGCCTGGTCGCTGCATTTACTTTGATCAGCCTGGTCAACCTGGTCCTGTTACAAATGAGCCCCGAGTGGGCCATGAGTTGGGCGGACATAAAACAAGGACTTTCCTTTAAGCTGCCGCCCTCTGCTGAAGGTATCAGCCCCATCACAACAGCTTTGGCTACTTTCGGCATTATTGGCGTAGCTGCGGGAGAATTGGTATATTATCCATACTGGTGTCTGGAAAAGGGATACGCTGCATTTATCGGTCCGCGCCAGGGTTCCGAGGAATGGGCTTTACGCGCCAAGGGATGGCTGCGGGTTCTAAGGTGGGACGCTTGGTGCTCCATGTTTGTTTACACCATTTCGACGATCATTTTTTATATTCTGGGCGCGGCGGTACTGCATCGTGCCAACTTGCATCCCCAAGGCATGGAAATGATCCGAACTCTGGCGGCTATGTACGAACCTGTATTTGGCAATTGGGCAGTAGGCTTGTTTTTGGTCGGCTCAGTAATGGTCCTTTACTCCACCTTCTTCGTGGCCAACGCCAGCAAGGGCCGTGTTTTTGCCGATGCCTTAATTATTTTTGGATGGCGTAAATCCAATCCCAAAACCAATCGCATATGGGTCAAATGGCTCTGCTTTGCCTTTCCATTAATCTCATTGCTCTTCTTCTGGCTCTACCCGAAACCCAAGGAGCTGGTTCTCCTGGCGGGCACCATGCAGTCATTCATGTTACCCATGCTGGGATTTGCCGCCATTTATTTTCGTTACAAATACGCCTATCCCTCCCTGCGTCCAACGCGCCTGTGGGATGCGTTTCTTTGGCTGTCAGCTCTGGGGCTGTTAATTGCGGGAGTCTGGCTGGCTTGGTCCAAAATTGCCCCACTGTTTGGCTGAAGAATTCTCAGGGAAGGAGTCGACCCGGCTGCGCCGGAACAAGTGACCGTAGGGAACGTTGTTATTTCAACCTCTCCTTCCCCATTCGTTCCCATCCGTGTAATATGTTGTCCTGATCGTTATTGAACCCTTCAAAATCAGGGTCTTCAAATTATTGGATCAAGATCACGACCACGCTTACGATCCCGATCCCCTTCCCCCCGCGACTTACATGCCCGTTGGGGTCAGTGGTTGATTTTTGACAGGTCTTCATGTTGAAAATAAATGCCTGACTCCTTCCCACTTCTCAGTAAATAAAGGTAGGGCTCGATCGCCGAGCGAGCCGTTGTGAAAACGGCGGTTTGCGGAGAAACCGCCCTACCGGGTCTACTGATTAAGGTAGGGCTCGATCGCCGAGCGAGCCGTTGTCCCCAGCACCTCAGAATCTTGGTGACTCCAAGCCTCTTTCGATCACGACCACGCTTAAGATCCCGATCCTTCCTGACTTAGCATCTCAGTAACTCTTTTGACTCCTTCCCACTTCGTAACTTAGCGCCATCCGGATCAAACCTTGTTTCGAGCCGAAGGCGACACGCAAAGCAATCAATCCAGCAGTTTTATCCGTATGTTTTTGTAATGCACCTCGCTCTTGGGATCGTGGGCTTGCAAGGCGATGGTGCCGGGGCTGATCCGGCGGCCACGCATGGAAGCATTGGTTCCATTCCAGCCCTCCGGTTGCGTCCACTGGGCCGTTATTTGACCATTCACACGCAGGATTACATTATCGTCGACCACTTTAATGTGATAATTGAACCATTCGCCATCCTTACTGGGCGGAGCTTCTCTCCAAATTTGCGACCCCATCCTGTCAACTTTCACGATAAAAGGCTCCTCATCCGGTTTCTGGGAAACGTAGATGTTGGCTATGCCGTAAAGGCTACCCGTTTTTTTCGGATCCTTGTGGGTGGTATTTACCTGGGCTTCAAATCCCTTGTCCGGCCATCCCGAATCCTGATAAGCCGTATGAAAATATACGCCCGAGTTGGAATTCGGCATGGTCTTGGCCTGAAGTTTTAACTCGAAATTCTTAAAATTGGCGCCGCCAACCGGACCCGTATAAAACAGGTGTGACCGGCCTCCCTTAAGTTTTAAAACTCCCTCTTCCACAAAATAGGAATTGGGATTTTCCTTACTTGGGGTCCACCCATCCAGAGATTTACCATCGAATAGAGTATGCCATTCTCCGCCTTCGTGGTGCGCCGCAAAACCCAATAGTGCGAATACGGGTAACACCGTCATAAGTAAAAGATAATTACGGTTCATAAGAGGTAAGATAAAACTCACCACCCACTTGCCAACCTCAAATGTACTGAGATCCGCGTTCAATTTACTGATTGATTTCACTTCTCCCGGCTTTACTCAGCGCTGGTGGAATGAAATACTTTCCCTTTTTCAAGCAATTCAAATTAGCCATGAAAACACTGTCGACCACACTGATCCTATGCTTGGCAGCCGTCCTGTGTGGGACCGGTTGCAGCCAGTCTGAAACGACCCGTGAAAGGTTGCCGAACATCATCGTTATTTTTATCGATGACATGGGATATGCCGATATCGGCCCTTTTGGGGCGGACTACTCAACACCCAATCTCGACCGCATGGCGGCGGGAGGAATGAAATTTACCCAATTCCTGGTCAGCGCTCCGGTGTGTTCGGCATCCAGGGCGGCTTTGGTAACGGGTTGTTTGAACAAACGCCTCGACATCAACGGCGCCTACAGCCCCAAATCTCCCAATGGACTAAATCCCAATGAAGTTACCTTTGCGGAGCTTGTAAAACAAAAGGACTATGCCACCGCATGTATCGGGAAATGGCACCTGGGATTGCACCCCAAATTCCTTCCCGCCAACCAAGGGTTCGACTACTACTTCGGCCTTCCCTACTCCAATGACATGTGGCCCTGGCATCCCCGCTACAAAGGCCTGGCAGCGGACGATCCCAAACGCACCGAGGTTTATCCTCCCCTACCCCTGGTTGAAAACACGCAAGTCATTGACCCGGAAGTCACCGGTGAAGACCAGACCATGCTCACCACGCGGTATACGCAGAAGGCCGTCCAATTTATTGAAGAAAACAAGGATAACCCTTTTCTGATCTACCTGCCCCATTCCATGGTCCACGTGCCCCTTTACGTGAGCGACAAATTCAAGGGTAAGAGTGGCGTCGGCCTGTATGCCGATACGGTCATGGAATTGGATTGGTCATTAGGTCAAATCCTCAATGCCCTGGAAAAATACGACCTGGATGAAAATACTCTGGTCATTTTTACATCGGACAACGGTCCCTGGGCTTCCTACGGGGATCATGCTGGATCAGCCGCCCCGTTACGCGGCTTCAAGCACACCGCCTGGGAAGGTGGGATTCGTGAACCTACCCTGTTCTGGTGGCCGGGGAAGATTCCCGCCGGCGCCACCTGCGACGAGCTCGCCTCCACCATCGATATCTTCCCGACCATCGCCAAACTTATGGGCGGCGAGTTACCCGATCACAAAATCGACGGCAAAGATATAAGCCCGTTAATGTTTGGCCTGCCCGGCGCCAAATCTCCGCACGAATTTTTTGCCCACTACAGTAAACGTGAGCTGGTTGCCATAAGAAGCCAGGAGTGGAAATTAGTTTTCCCTCACAAGTACAGCGCGCTCAACGGAAGACCAGGTGGTAAGGGCGGTTTCCCCGTCGCTTACGATCAGAACATGGCCGAACTCGCCCTTTACAATCTCGAATACGACGTCGGCGAAAGCAAAAATGTCAAAGACCATCATCCGGAAATCTATGAAAAACTTCTCAAAGCAGCTGAAGCCTACCGGGCCGAGCTAGGTGATCGACGGACGGGATCAGTCGGCACAGGAGTCCGTCCCGTCGGAGTAATGGAGGATGACGACGTCCGACTGACCTGGTAGCCGGCTAGCTGCTCAAATTAATACAAGCACTTTCGCAGCATCTCGTTAAACATACGCATTTTCTTAGTCCTGCTGGCGATATTTGCCTTCCTCTGGTTTCGCTATGCCTGGAATGGCTTTGGAGGCCAGGTTAAAAATCTGGAAATTCACCGGAAAAATAACCTGATGCGAATCCACTTTCTCTTTTTGATCCTCGTTATTTTATCCAGCGTTTTGATAGCCATTTTTGCCTGATAATCTACCCCAGCAAGGATCAGCGCACCCCCACTGCCATCTTGAACCTTTCGGGCACCAGATCCGGTCCTCTGCGTGGAGTCCAACCTTCTTCGATCTCCTCGCTTGTCAAATACCGGTCCTGGGTAAGGACACCCATTTTGATAGATTTTTTTGAGTCCCGGGCGTGCGCATATCGAGCCCATTCCTCATATAGCCGGGCCATGCGAGAAGCTCGTTCGGAATGTTGGTCAATGAGATTGACCTGCTCAATTCGGTCCTCAACCACATTGTAAAGTTCCCACTCCATTCCCGTCCAGTGGTTGATGGTACCGCCCAAAAACCCAAAGAAACGATCAAAGCCACGCCTTGTCGGGGTATTCTCCACCGTTCCAGACCAGTTACCCACGTGCCATTTGCCGACCATTAGGGTAGAATAACCCGCCTCTTTCAGCGCCTCCGCCAATGTCACGTGGTTCATTTCCTTAAGTGTATTGGTCTGCTGGTAATGCAGTCCACTCAGTAGGGACGACCGAGTCTGAGTGCATTTGGCATCATTGTAAAACTGCCGGAAACGCAAACCTTCCCGGGCCATTCTATCCAGATTTGGGGTATAGATCTCTCCCCCGTAACTCCCTATGTCGCTGAATCCCAAATCATCGCACATAATCAGGACGATGTTCGGCCGGGCTCCAGCCATTTCACCTGCTTGATTTGCGCCTCCAGCGCTTAACCCGCTTGTCTCAAAAAATTCGTTACGAGCGAACGAAGGTCGAGTGCTGGTGCGGGCATCGAGCAGATTTGCGGGTGAAGCTGGGTCGACACCCTGCAAAGTCGCAAATCCAACGAGGGCCGCACCAGTGCCGACATTTCGGAGCGCAGTAGAAAATTGGGGGGCTGTCGCATTGGCTCGGTAGTGAGACAAGCGGGTTAAGCCCGCAACGAGGTGAAAAATAAGGCTATAAACGATATTTTTCTCAGAATCATGCCATGGTTTTAATTAAATTACTGTAATTGGGAATCCAAATCCGCCCAAATTTGTCCCCCATGTCTCACAACCGAGACTTCTCACCTCCTCTTCCCTAAAACATAGTCACAGCGTGACTGGATGCCTGCGGCAACAGGATGGAGCTGCGCTCCAACAAGATAAAAGAAGAGTTGCTTAGATTCCAAGGTACTGAGTTTCTGAGAAAAAGACACGAAGGCACATACGTGCATCAAAGTACCTCACAAAATATTTCCTCTTCGCGAAGCGATCCTGTTCCGGCGAAGCCGGATCAAGTGACTGAAAGGAACGTTGTTATTTAAACAACTCTTTTCCCTATCCGTTTCATCCGTGTAATCCGTGGTTTATCCATGTAAAAATGACCAGTAGAAGCACAAAATACGCAAAACTGAACTTGTGGCTTCTGTGCCTTATGTGGCTAAAATAGATTATATTCCGGCTTTTGTGCGCTTTCGATGACGATCACCATCAAGATCACGATAAACCTCAGCAACTCAGCATCTCAGCAACTCAGCATCTCAGCAACTCGGTACCTCTGTGCCATTGTTTTCTAGTGATCATGTCGCCTTTACAGGTTCGGTAGTGGCCAGACATCCCTATACATCCTGCTCGCGAAGCGATCCTGTTCCGGCAAAGCCGGATCAAGTGACCAAAGGGAGCGTTGTTTTTAAAATTAAACATCGCCGCTTCGCGGCTGGATGCCTTCGGCAACTCAGAATCTCAGTACCTCAGAATCTCAGTACCTCTGCGCCTCTGTGCCCCTTTACCTTCGTGCCCACATGCCCGTCGGGGTCATTCCTTAGCATCTCGCATGTTAATGCTAGATGCAAGGTTTGACCCCTTCTCCGCGACCTTTAGCTTGAACCGGTATGGCTAAGAAATCGAGAAAGCAATCCATCGTCCGCAGCACGATTGTGCGCATGGATGAGGCTGGAAGTGTAAAAACCGAACCCGATCAGATCGCGGTTGAAGAACCGCTTGAAATTCGTCTGGGCAATAATCCGTTTGTGGTAACCATGCGCACACCTGGCCATGACGACGAACTGGCCGCCGGGTTCCTGGTGACCGAAGGTATCATCAGGAAACGAGCTGAAATCAAAAACATCAGCCTATCTGCCACCTCCCCGACACCGGACAACATCATTCGCGTGGACTTGGGAAAGAGAACCGGGGAGCGAGAAATCAAATCTAACCGGCATGGCGCCATAGCCGCCAGTTGTGGGGTTTGTGGCAAAACCTCCATCAAATCCGTGACGGGATGGTTTCCCCGGACCGATGCCAGGATATCTGTCGACCGCAAAGTCCTCCTGCAATTACCCGACCGGCTTCGCCATGAACAGGCGGTATTTAACAAAACAGGTGGTCTCCATTCGGCGGGAATCTTCGATCTGGAAGGCAATCTGGTCTGCTTGCGCGAAGACGTGGGCCGCCACAACGCATTGGATAAGGTCATCGGCCATGCATTCCTCAACAACCTATGGCCCCTCGACCGTCATCTGCTCCTGGTTAGTGGACGCGTGGCGTTCGAGATCATGCAAAAAGCCCTGGCTGCCCGCCTGGCCATCGTCGCTGCGGTATCCGCCCCATCGTCTCTGGCGATCTCCTTCGCACTTGAAAGCGGCCAAACCCTGGTCGGCTTCCTCCGCTATCCCACCTTCAACGTCTATTCCCATCCCCAAAGGATAAGGTAGTTTTGAAAGTGATATTACAGCCATGGCACGAGCCAAAGGCATGACACAGCAGGACGCCGAGAACTATTTTGCCATCAACGACTATTTCCCTACTGCCCAGACAAAACCATGAGCCAGTAAATTTAAAAAGACCGGATCACTAAAGGTTTCATCCGAGTGCCCGTAGGTCGTTCCAAAAACGCGGGCGCCTTCAAAATCGTTCACCCATATCACCGGGTGTTCTTTGCCGTCCTTCTCACTAACGGTGGTGGCCAGCGCTTTGGCGTTGGGCCACAGCTTCTCGACTACATAGAGTTCGTCGATGGGTGTGGTCCAGTTCTCGGGGAATCCTTTTACCGCGGGATGGTTGGTGGCGGCGTTCTTTACTTTGTGGGTGGTTTTACGCTCATGTCGGCGACTGGTCACGCCGAGAAACTTCCTCCAGTCATCCGCTTCAATTTCCCTGTAGGTGTGCATGGCGCAGTGAATGACCATAGCCGCTACACCCTGCTTATGTGCTTTGGTAATTTTCCGCACGTAGTCAGTGTCCGTTACCTTGGCAAAGCATTCATTATGAATGACTATATCATAAGGTTTGGCCCAATTCGGATCGTCGTAATAGGCAGCCTTGTAATCATTGCCCGTTCCCCCTTGGTGGTAGATCGTCCAGTTTACATCCGCCTTTTTCGAAACGGCTTTTGTTAGCGCCCCACTCTGGAAATGGTAATTGTGACAACACCCGCCCGTAATCAGCAGCGCTTTGATGGGCTCGCCGGAGTAGAGCTTTCCGCCGTGTTGGTCGGCGAATACACCGCTAAGCACCAGGTTTCCCAAAAGAATTAGCGTAAAGAACCGTGTCGATTTCATGGCGATATTTTAGAGCGCAGTCCTGAGCAAATGAGCGAGCTGATTCGCGGGTGAAGCTGGGTCGATCATCGGGGTCATGCCTTGCATTTTTGCAGCCATGCCAAAATGCAAGGCTTGACCCCTTCCAACGATGCCCGCACCAGCGCCGACATTCCGGAGCGCAGTAGAAGGTTGGGTGATGTCCCATTCGCTCGGTAGTGAAACATGTGGGTTAGGCGTGAAACGTTCAAAAGCATTAGAAGCAGGTCGAGAGCAGGAATTGAGCATGAGGAAAAATTACCCCGTGGCCAGTCAAACTTCATCAGCATTTTATTCGCGGTATTTACTCTGAATTGGTGGGGAACAATTTTACGGATTCACCCAGCAATTCCGCCACCTGGCTGTGACCATTGTCCCGGGCGAACGATTCCGCCGTGGATCCATCCACATCTATAAGCGTCGGATCGGCCTCGTATTGCAGCAGGAGTTCGACGATATCCCCATGCCCCTCAGCAGCCGCAAACATCAAAGCTGTCCAACCCTCTCCCCCATCCACCAGATTAACCTTGGCCTTGTTCTCCAGCAGAAGGGCCACGGTTTCACGGTTTTTACCGGTAGATGCAAACATGAGGGCGGTTCGGCCCGCCCGATCCCGGGTATCCAAAGATGTGCCGGCTGCCAGCAGTTCTCCGACAATCCCGGTGTGCCCGTTAAACGCGCTGACCATGAGCATGGTTCGACCATCGGGATCGCGTTGATCTGGATTCGTTCCCGCTTCCAAAGCTTGCCTGACCAAACTTTCCTGGCCGTTTAAAGCTCCCTGAATGGCTATATCAAAGGGGATGGCTAGAGGTGGCCGGGCCAGTTTATCGGCCTGCGAACCAGGCATAGCTTTCTCCTTGGAATCGCCACAACCTCCCAGAATTAAAAGACAGATTGAGAAAGCCGCCAGAGTGAACGGTGTCGATATAGGGGATGACTGGTCAAAATGCATGGTTCGTTAAAGCCCGGAGAACGAAATCTTTTCCGGGCTACTGGGGATTTTCTCGTGCATGACAAGAGCGCTGACAGGGTAGGCGGAAAAGAGCAAGACAACGAATCGGAGGCGAAAGATTATTCATCTTGATTTGGATTGTTGAGGAGATGGGGGTAATGGGGCGGCTCCATGCTGGTCGCGTCCTTTAGCGAGGCTATGCGGTCGATGAGTTCACGCTTGACGATATGGCCAAAATAGGAATTGATTCCATAATAGTTGGATAAATAAGGAATTAATTCATGAAATCCGTAGCGCAGTAAAAGATTTGGGGGTTGTCGCGTTCGCTCGATAGTGGCTACTCAAAAAATAAATTTTTCTTATTGGAGCTCTGCTTCATCCTGTTGCCGACCTGTCACGCCGTAACTCATTGAAGGCGGAAGGCATCCAGTCACGTAATGACGATGTTAAGAAATAATATCAAACAACGCTTCCTTTGGTCGCTTGATCCGGCCTCGCCGAAACAGTTCCGAAGGAGCGAAAGCGACTGACTACCGAGGAGCGGATGCGACGACACCTCAACTACCGAACGTTCCGAGCAGAGCGACATGATCTCAAGAAAACAAAGGCCCAGAGGTACCGAGTTGCTGAGTTGCAGAGATTCTGAGGTTTATCGTGATCTTGATCGTGATCTCGATCGTGATCGTCATCGAAAGCGCTCAAAAGCCGGAATATAATCTATTTTAGCCACATAAGGCACAGAAGCCACAAGTTCAGTTTTGCGTATTTTGTGCTTTTTTGTGGCTAAATTGAACATTCGCTTCGCAAACTCCACGGTAGACCCCATTCAAAAGCCCTTTGTGCCTCCATTCCTCAGCACCCAGCACCCAGCACCCAGCATCCAGTACCCAGCATCCAGTATCTCGGCACCTCAGCATCTTAATACCTTAGCAACTCGTAACTACTCAGGTATCTTAAACAATCGTCTGCATGGATGTTTTATTGATAACCTATTACGAAACTGTAGGAGGGGGTTTATCCCCCGATTGCGGTGAGGCCATTTGGAAGATCGGGGGATAAACCCCCTCCTACAGTGCTCTCAAGCGCCATCCCATGAAAATTTTCTCGTTTCTTATTATTATCCTTCTGCCTTCATCCTTTATCCTTGAAGCAAAGCCCAATTTCATTCTCATACTTTCCGGCGATCTAAGCTATGGAATGGAGACCTGAGTTGTTACAGCAACCCAGCACATCCATGGTCAAGCTTTGGATTGCTTCAGCATCAAGTTGCTATGAATATCCGAGGAGAAGATAAACCACGGATTATACGGATGCGCGCGGATAGTGGAAAAGAGGGGTTCAGTTCACGACGCCATCATTCGATCCTGGAATTCAAAGCGATGGGAAGAGGTCAAAACGGTCGAATACAATTGAGGATGAAATCCAAAAAACAGATAAGACTCGGCCTTATTGGCGCAGGTCGTATGGGACGACTCCACGCGGAGAATCTGGCTCACCGGGTACCTGCGGCCAACCTGATGATGGTGAACGATGCCGAGGTGGAGAAAGCC
Organism: Opitutales bacterium; assembly: GCA_965250065.1. Classification (GTDB taxonomy): domain Bacteria; phylum Verrucomicrobiota; class Verrucomicrobiia; order Opitutales; family UBA2995; genus JAABVD01. Next base: position 915,795 of record OZ252288.1, on the reverse strand, counting down.
GAGAAATGTGCTGCCGATTTTCAAATCCCCCTCGTGGCGCCTGATCCTCAGGCCATCTTTGACTCAGCCGAGATTGAGGCCGTCGCCATCTGCTCCAGCAGCGACAGTCACGTGGACTATATAATGAGAGCGGCTGAATCCGGTAAGCACACCTTCTGCGAAAAGCCGATCGCCTTGGATCTGAACTCGATTGATAGAGCCCTCGCCGCCGTTGAGCAGAACCGCGTTAAACTGCAGGTCGGCTTCAATCGACGTTTTCACGCCAACTTCAAAGCGGTGCGCGACCAGGTAGCCGAGGGTAAGATTGGCCAACCACATCTGGTGCGGATCAGCAGTCGCGACTCCGCTCCACCACCGATCAGTTATGTCAAGGTTTCAGGCGGCATCTTCCTGGATATGACGATCCACGATTTTGACATGGCGCGCTATCTGATCGGCAGCGAGGTGGAAGAAATTTTCGCGACGGGCGCGGTCCTCGTCGATCCGGCCATCGGTGAAATGGGTGATGTCGATACCGCGGCCATTACCTTGCGTTACGCCAATGGAGCTATCGGCACCATCGATAATAGTCGTCAGGCCGTCTACGGATACGACCAGCGAGTCGAAGTCTTCGGCTCCAAGGGTGTTCTTATCTCCGACAATAATCGCCCTCACAACGCGAACCTCTATGCCGAGGATAGGGCTACCATGGCCCTGCCGCATTTCGATGTATTGGATTTGTACCGGGACTCATTCATTGCCGAGCTTGAAAGCTTCCTTGACGCCATTCAGCAAGATACAGAACCTTTGGTAACCGGATTGGACGGACGCTATCCGCTGGTGATGGGTCTGGCCGCAGCTAAATCGCTCCGGGAGAACCGGCCGGTTAAACTAAGCGAAATCGAATAAACACATTAAGATTGAAACCCGCACCAGCCGAAGAAAGTAGGCCTCCTTAACGCTCTATTTGCGTCCTATGCGAAACGGATTAGCACCGCATCCCGATTTCTTCGCGAAACGGAATGGGGAGATGCTGGTGCTCGACAGCGGCAATATTTTTCTCCTCAACAATGGCGACATAGCGTCGTACCCACGGCCGGGGATCCTGCTGATGTTTTTCGATGACCTGAATCTGCGGTTTGCCAAACTCCGCGAGTACTTCGGCTATTGCCAGTTCCACTTGCCAAAGACCATCTTCCCCCACCATTTCGGTCACGACCTGTGAAGTCATCTGGAATCTACGGTCATAAGGAAGATCATCGCGCTGAAGAAGTCCTTCAAGGGCTGGAATGGCAGCCGCATCGCCAATACGGCCAAGTGCCCGGACTGAAGCGAGGACGGCATCGATATCCGACTTTGGGTCGTTGAGAATATCAAACAGGGTAGGCAAAGCTGAAGAGTGTCCAATTCGTCCCAGGAACACGATCATCAACATCCAGAAGGGAGCGTAGCGCCTAAGGTGCAAATACTCCTCCGGTCTTTCAGGACGTTCTTCGATAACCCTGACGAGCTCGGGTATAGCCGCTGAGTCGCGATGCCAAGCCAGAGCAATTGCTGCCCAGATTTTCTTCTCCTCCTGTCCTTCCTCGAAGATTTCCTTGAGAAAAGCAACGGACTCGGAGTCACCGTGCGCAAGGAGCCAGACGGCGTCCTTGAAATTATCGCTGAGAAACCGTTCCTTTGTCTCCTCAAAGGTGAGTTCCGGAAGCGGAGGTTTGGGTCGGGTGGCCTCTCCCAGAGCACCTGATTTTTTCAACTCTTCCTGGACTAGTTTAACCTCCAAAGCACGAGGGGAAAGACCGGATTTTGCACAGAGTGCGGCGGCTATTCCGGCCGCTTCGCCCATCCGGCGACAGTTGCGGATCACGCGTTGCTGATAATTTGCTTCGTTCGTGCAAGAAGCGGAGCGACAGGCCACGAGTATACCTTCTAAACCCTTGGGCAACATGCACCGATAAGGGATCTCCCCCCCGAAATGCCGTTCCCGATTTCCGAGAATCCAGACCCAGAAGACGGCAAAGTCATTATGGTTCGCGAAATCTTTGGAATGACAGTCGTACTTGGCGGCAGAATAGCCGATGCAATCATCGTAATGCTTCAGAAAAATCTGATCATGCATCGTGGGGGCGTAGTCGCCGATAATCTGACGACTTTGGCGGATGCCAAGCACGGGAAAGGCATAGAGTAAGCGGAACTCTTCCAAAAGGATTTCATTTATCAATCGGAGGCCCTGCCGCTTTCCCCGGGTAAGGTCGACAATATCAAAGGGATCAGTGTATCCGCAATCGAAGTTCGTAACCCTAACCAAGCCGGAGTCCTTGCTGTAAGTTTCCGCGCATTGCGTGTAACAGTGGAGAATCTCATCCACCTCCCGGCCGGTTTTAAATGGCGCCCCGGCCATGATCGCAAGATCAGCGTCTCCAGTAGAATCGATGAATACGTCTGCATTTACCACAAGCGGCCCGTCGGGGGTAGCCGCCCGTGCCGCGGTGATCCGATTTCCAACCTTGACCGCACCGGTAACCGTGGCCCCGAAGATGATTTCGATTCCGAGTTCCTTATAGATCTCCTCGAACACGATCGCCTTCAGTATCGGGTTTGGCATGGGAATGGTGTAGCCTCCCCGGAAAAGCTTATGGTCCGCTCGTACGCGCTGAAAAACCTCGTCCTGAACGCCACCTTTTACCCCGTGGCCCATTACGTGCATTCCGCCTCCCGTTTCCATTCCCCCGATCATAGTGCAGGCTTCCAACACAATCACTTTAGCGCCGCTTTTTGCCGCAGCAATTGCTGCATAGCTTCCCCCAGTCCCGGCTCCGGCGACGAGTACATCGGCTTGTAGATGCCGCGTTCGGCGTTGTGCTGGTGCAGGACGGTTCCTACTCATCGATCCGCGGCGTGCAACACTGTTCGCCGCTTCTTTGCCGACTTTCTCACCCAGAACAATTCGACCAGAATTATTGTTGGCGCGTTGCCGCCTGGAGGAATCGGCTATCGACCATGTTCCGCATGCCAGCAGATTCCCATACTTGGTACTCTCCGCACTGCTTTCGGTCAAAACGGCCCCGGATTCGAGCGGAAACGCCTCGAATGCTGCATGGCTTACACTCGCTTGAGCTAAAGGTGGCAAAACTTCCTTTAGGTAGGCGACAACATCCCGTATCCGAAGCCGTCCTTCCAAATAGGTGTAATCCGGAACCGTGAATTCGACGCACACTTCTCCCTCCCACGGGGACGGCCGAAGAACGATATTTTCGACACCAACGCCATCCGCCACATCCGCCGGTAGTTCATTTGGATTCTCAACATTGTTGAAAAAGAATACCTCCCGCCACGAATGTTGGCCAACATCGTGAAAAACGCCTCCGACCTGCTTGAAAAGCAGCGCTTCTTCGGTCGCATCAATAATGACCTTGGCGCGCACCAATTGTTCGCCGCTCTTGTTGCCGATAACCACTCCGTAGACACCATCGTGATCGACGCGAACTTCCACCGGTTGGGAATAGAGAAGCAGATCGACATCGTCTTCCTCCACAATTAAATCGAGAAGGTACTCCGTCCTCGCCGAGTCGATACGATCACCCGCCACGGCATCGAGTTTCTTCAAACGATCGCGGAGACGCCGCACGGTGGGGGAATCGCCTTCCGGCAAGTCGCACTGAAACGCACAGGTCGTCTCCCATCCAAGTGCGCTGCGCCTTTCCACGAGCAGAACGCGATGGCCCTTTTCAGCCGCCGTCAGAGCCGCCGCGACGCCGGACAAACCACCTCCGAAAACGGCGACATCATATTCCATTCCAAATGGATCCCACTCCGTGCTGTATTTCATTTTTTCAGATTCTTTTAGAGATTGTCTTAATAGTTGGAAGATAGTTCTCAGGAGGCGATTTTGTTTCTTGGGCGAGTTTCCAAGACAAGATCATTTTAATCCTTCGGGAAGTGCTGGTCGATCAGTGCCCCAATGGCCGCTTTGGAATTCGGTTCGGTGAGTTCGGCGACCTTTTCGCCTTCGTCGAGGAGTGCGACGGTTTCCGGACGATGAATGCCAAATTCAATGGCAATCCCCTGAAACTCATCGAAATTTAAACTGCATATGCTAAATCGGTCTGCCAGTTCCTCTAACAGTTCCTCAATCATGGAGCGTATCGCGAGGCATTTCTCGCATGGTCGACACCAACTGAAAATCAGGACCGGTTTATCAGCGCCATAGGTAAGGTTTGCCCACCCGTCGGAAGTGATTTCGATAATTTCAGACATGAATTCGAAATATTAAAGCGGTTTAATCAGTCTCCTCCCAAAACAGGTAACTTGTTTCTTATTAACCCAAGAGCGATTAAAATTCATACTCATTACGTTACTGATCTCAATGATTTTGATTTTCGGGTTAGTCAAGAATTTGCAGATAAATGATCTGAACCTGGGCACGTTGTAAAAGTTTCAAAATGGTTAAACACGACTATACGGAGCTCTTCAGAACCAAGCCAATCCCAATCACTGATCATGGCCATATCGCCTGAGGTTACATTTAATAATACACCTTTTGAAGTGGGTCCCCAACCGACTAACCCGGAAATCTCACTACCGAGCGAATGCGACATCACCCAATCTTCTACTCTGCCGAAGATTTCAACTCCCTATAAGCATACTCCCAGTCCTCGATATGGTTCAGGACAACAGCGGAGGTCATGTTCCCGTCATTCCGTAGGCCCAGGAAATCGAGGATGGAATTTCGCTTCTCGTACAGATGCTCACGCCTACGAATAAAATGATTCCATACCTTCACCGCCTCTTGATCAATCCTTCCTCGTTTTTGCTCTAGTACCCACGATTCAAATACCGAATAAACAGGTGTTTCCGATTGCAGGAATTCAACCGTTTTATCACGGTTTAGACCCAAGGTCTTTAGTACTTTGGCATCCAATCCATCTCCGCAGCCGGCATAGTCAGAATGTAGCACACCTTTTGCTTCGAGTATGACTTTTAACCACGTTCGCGGCAGTTGACGGACGCCGAGCCGTCCGTAGTCAAGCGAACTGATCAGAGGAATCGCCGCGCCAGGTAATAATGGGGCCTCTGGCAAATCGCGTTCGTAGAAATAGTGCCAATCCTCTAGATTATTCAAAACAACTGCCGATTTTAGATCGGTCGCCGGTTTCAGACCGAGCGCTTCAGTTATCAAATAAAATTTAATCGGCCTATGGATGCGCGTTTCGATGAGTGTATTCCAGCTATCAAGGCCCACCGGATTGGGCTTCCGTCGCGCTGTTTCCTCGACCCATTTTTCGAAATCCAAATAATTTGGTTTTTCGGAGGTCACATACTCGAGCATCTCCTCGTCGTTTATTCCGAAACCCTCCATCCACCAGTGGTCGAGCATTTGAGAGTAAGGCGGATATTCAGGATCGAGGAGTCCGTACGCTTTTAACAACGATTTCCACCAAGTCCGCGGCACCTGGCAATAGCCGAGCGGGCCATAACAAAGGCTGCTAACGAGCGGTACCATGGATCCAAATAAATGAATTGGATCGGATCGAACAAGGCTATTAGCCCGCATATCTCACAAAATTCGTGGCGAGCGAACGAAGATCGAGTGCTGGTGCGGGCATCGAGCCGATGAGCGGGTGAAGCCGGGTTGACACCCTGCAAAGTCGCACATCCAGCGAGGGCCGCACCAGGGCCGATATTCCGGAGCGCAGTAGAAATTGGGTGATGTCGCGTTCGCTCGGTAGTGTGATATGCGGGTTAGTAAGTGTGAATCAAATTCGCCAGTCATGCACAAAGCGGTTACATCACGAATCGTGGTTGATTTTCACGGCTTCAAGGCTCGCTGTCTGCGTTTCATGCCGCCATCTCTGACGACGATGCAAGACTCGCTTCCGGTGGTTGGTCAGACCTTTCCGGACGGGATTGACTACCCGCAGGGTGCCGCTTGAGACTTTTCGTTATTCGTTTTACTTTCCTTTCTGTTTTATTTTTGAGTTAGCTCCGCTTGTTCGAACGCCGTCCCCGTCTCATCGGACTTGGCTGGCGCCATCGAGATTGCAAGGAATGACCCCGACGGCGGCAATCAAAGAATATTATCGGATGACATCTCTTAAAATCACACCCAAGGAAAAGCCGTTGATAAAATGCCACTTGAATTTCTAACCCCTTTCGGACATTTAGGACATTATGCGCACCTACAAAATTGCGGCTATTCCCGGCGACGGTATTGGCAAGGAAGTCATCTCTGCTGGCCTGGAGGCCTTGGCTGTCCTGGCTGAATGTAGTGGTGAGTTCGAACTCAGTGTTGAGCATTTTGATTGGGGATCGGACCGATTCAAGAATCAAGGGGCATTCATGCCCGAGAACGGTACCGCACAACTCGAAACCTTCGATGCTATTTTATTCGGCGCCGTTGGCGCCCCCGATGTTCCAGACCACTTGTCCTTGTGGGGATTACGTCTGGCCATCTGTCAAACCCTGGACCAATATGCCAATGTCCGACCGGCGCGCATTTTGCCGGGTATTACCAGCCCGCTGCGCAATGCGACGGCACAAAACCTCGACTGGATCATCGTGCGCGAAAACACCGAAGGTGAATATTCCGGCCAAGGAGGACGCTCACACCGAGGGTTACCCGAAGAGGTCGCCACAGAAGTTTCCTTATTTACTCGCAACGGGGTTGAACGCATCATGCGCTTCGCTTTCGAACTGGCGCGATCGCGCCCGCGTAAGTTGCTCACCGTCGTAACGAAATCCAACGCCCAACGTCACGGCATGGTGATGTGGGACGAAATCGCGGCTCAAGTCGCTGCCGACTATCCGGATGTCACCTGGGACAAAATGTTGGTCGATGCGATGACCGTACGAATGACCATGCAACCCGAGACCATCGATACGGTGGTGGCGACTAATTTGCACGCGGACATTCTGTCTGACCTGGCCGCCGCGCTGGCGGGATCAATCGGAATTGCACCTACCGCCAACATCAACCCGGAACACACGGTTCCGTCTATGTTCGAACCCATCCATGGGTCGGCTTTTGATATCACCGACAAGGGGGTGGCCAACCCCATCGGCACGTTCTGGAGTGCGGTGATGATGCTCGAACATCTCGGCGAAACGGCGGCAGCGGCTTCTCTAATGCAAGCAATCGAACAGGTAACCGCAGACCCCTCGTTGCATACGCCCGACCTGGGCGGCACGGCAACGACGTCGTCGGTAACCAATGCTGTGGTTGACGCAATAAGGAGCCGTCTAGTGTGGCGCAGGGTCAAATAAGTAGAGCATATTAAGCTTATTCTGTCGCAAAAAATGGTAGGGCGATTGTTGTTCGCTTCGCTGTCGCCCGGAGGGCTCGGTAGGCCCAAACCGCCATTTCCACATCGGCTCGCTCGGCGATCGAGCCCTACCTAAATCAAAAAAATTGCGACTATTTATAGTTAAACTGCTCTAGGAAAGTCGTAAGGGGTTGCGCGTCAGGAAAACCACAAAGTCATTTCTTGTAATCGTGCACCCCCGTCGGGGTCATTCCATAGAAAAGTGATGCCTTACAGGGTCAGTCGTCTTTAAAAAGTGTATGATGAATCCCGTCGGGGTCATTCCTTGACATCGTGCATGTCAATGCAGGATGTAAGGTTTGACCCCTTCCTTCAATGACCTGACCCTTTTCCTCCAAACCTGTCACGCCGTAATGGAATAAAGGCGGAAGGCATAACTTTTTCCGGTTTGACCCCTTCCCGGAACTTCAGGGCTATGCTCGGTGAGGTGCCTTTGCAACAGCTCCTCGGTAGACCCTCGCGACTGGAAGCACAGCCCCATTAGATCGACGCAACCCAAAAAATTATGAGAGCGAGTGGCAGCAGAACGACCACGGCCATACCTAGCAGCACACCGGGCGATTTCCCTTTGGTGGGAAGCCAACTCAAGAAACAAGAGGCGATGAATTGGGCGAAGAAGATGATGGGGACATAGAGAATGAAGCTGAGGGGCTCCCGGCCTGTGAAGACTTCCCAATAGGGTACTATAATTCCCGTGGCGACACCGTAGCAGGTCCCTACGATGACTCCGAAGGGAGTGGACCAACGAACGAAAAAGGCCATGCAGAAAATGCCGAACAGAATGGGAATGAAAACTTGAATCGTACGCGCCGTAACCTCTACGAAATTTCCCGGCACAAAGGGCACTAACATGCTCACAGAAATTACAATGATGCCGATGGTAAATGCCAGACGCTTGGCGATCTTCTTGTGCGCCTCTTCGCTTTCGGGCGGGCGATGGTAGCGGTCGAGGAAGTCCGTCATGAATACAGCGGTGATGGAGTTAACCCCGGAATCGACACTCGACATTGCCGCAGCAAACAGCGCGGCGACCACCAGGCCAGATACTCCGACAGGTAATTCGTGAGCGATAAAGTAAGGAAAGATCTGGTCCCCGTAGTTGAGGAAGGTTTTACCTTCAGGAAGGAGGGTGGAATTGACAGAGTAGAAGGACACGAGGGCTAATCCCATTATTGCGAGGAAAGTTGTCGTCGTTATCAATCCGACCATACGTACAAGGACGGCGAGACGTGCTTCTCTGATATCCGTAGTGGCCATGTACCGTTGGATCTGTGTCTGGTCGGACCCGGGCGACATGATATCGAAGAAGAAGGACTGGATGATTGCTCCAATGATAGTCACGCGCACGGTCAGATCCCAACTGAACAAGGGCTGATCCTCCCAGTGAGGCAGGCGTTCATTCGGTATCCAGGAAAAACCTTTGAAGTGCAGGGTCACGACAAGGATGGTGGCGATTACGCCGGAAAAGAGGATGAAGAATTGAATCGTGTCCGTGATCATCACGGCACGCAAGCCTCCCATGGTGGTGTAGGTAATGGCGATGAGTCCGATTACGATTTTGACAACTGGCTCCGCGCCCGGTTCGAGGTTTAAAATAACAACGATTGCCACGGAGCCGAAATGAATGAGGACAGCCATCCAAACCATACGCATGAAAATGAATATGACTGCTCCCAAGGTCCGCACATGCGGACCGAGCTGATCCTCCAAAAGCTGATAGGCGCTGACAACCCTCTTGCGCATCAATACGGGAATGAGCACAAAGAACACAAATAAATAGCCGAATGGTGCCGCGACGAGGTCTCCAATGACCTTGCCCCAGCCGTACCGTACCAATTCGCCGGGTCCATTAAGATAGGAGATCGTGCTGTAGAGCGTGACGAACATGGAGATACCAATGACCGTGGATCCCATGCCCTTGCCACCGATGAAATAATCCGACGTCGTCCCCTTACGTTTTGAGGAGATGTAGCCTATCCAGACCACGACCGAAGCGTAGACGCAGATCATCAACCAGTCGATCCAGTGCAGTCCTGAAGCCTCGGCCACTTGCCCATCTGCTCCTAAAACCGGTGAAATGCTCGTCAGAAGACCAACAGCGCTCAGAACCGTGAGTTTGAGCCTTCCTATCAACCAAGAGAGCTTCAGGTCTGCTGCAATCGGCATCAATCTGGTTTCCTTATTATGCAAAGCGCAGTGAGACACGGTTCAGGACACCCCGCGACTAAATCGCTGTCAACGAAGATTGCTAACCGGTCTTCCCCCAGCAGGTTCGGACTTTTTATGCCCTCAACGCAAATCTTCCAACACCTCTTTGTTCACGACCAGTTCAGGGTCGAGTGTGCCATCCAAAGCAGCCAGCACATTTCCAACGGTCTTCACACCCATCGCGATCAGCGCGTCTTCGGTCAGGGCTGCGGAATGGGGGCTGAGGACTATGCGTTTTTCCGCAACGAGTGGCGACTGTGGCGGAAGTGGCTCGATCTGAAAGGTATCTATACCAGCCCCGTGCAAATCGCCTGAACTAATGGCGCGGACTAGCGCGGCCTCGTCGATCAACCCGCCTCGACTAGCGTTTACAACTATGGCTCCTTGGGGAAGAAGCGCCAGTTGCCGTTCGCCGAGAATGCCGCGTGTCTCATCGGTGAGTGGCACGTGCAGGCTGACAGCGTCCGCTTGCTTTAGCGCTTCGTCCAAAGATCCGATATATGTGACCGGCACGTCTGTGCCGCCAGCGACATATGGATCAAATACCAGAACGCGCATTCCCAACCCGGCAGCGCGACGGGCTACTTCTTGGCCGATGCGTCCGTAGCCGATAATCAAAAGGGTCTTACCGTTCAATTCCACACTGCGCGTATTGGCACGGGCCGCAAATCGCCCTTCCCGAACCGCGCTATCCAGTTCGATCCCTACGCGGGCCGCCGCCAACAGCAAAAAAATTGCATGTTCGGCAACCGACACCGCATTAACTGCGCCCACGATAGTAACGGGGATGTTCAGTTGGGTGCAAAAATCGACCGGAATGTTGTCGAAGCCGACACCATGCCGTGAAATCACCCTTGCCGATGTTGCCTGCTCAATGACTTTTCGGCTGATTGGCGCGTCGCGAACCGTGATGGCATCGGCGGAGCCAACGTGTTTCAGCAGATTCTCCTCTGAAAAATCGGTGACGACTTTATAGGACACTTCTTTGCGCGCATCGAGCAAGGCCAGCGCTTTCTCATGAAGTGGCTGAATGACGAGTACCTTCTTTTTCATGCTTACCATCGCCTTCCGAAAAGTGGTTTGCCCGTCATGGGCGGGAAAACGCTGTCTCGCGCATGGGCCAGAAGGTCTTTGAGGGTTCCCAAAGCTCCGAGCTGAGGAGTTGATCGGGATTTCGGAATGTATCCGATCGCGGCGCGAGCCTCTGATAGGTCCCATCGCATGCCTTCATTATCCGATATGATGTTGACCACGGCAGCGCCATCGAACGGGTTCAGGCAGGCACATTCGACCGCATTGGCCCAATCCTTATTGCACAACCACATCTGTTGCCCCCAGCGACCGAATGCCAGATGCGGACCGGGTTGGTTGTCGCCAGGTTGGCAATATCCGATCCGCAGAGACAAGAAGGCCATGCCGGAATGCCGAGCTTGCTCGATCCCGACACGTTCGAAGAAGAGTTTGGATGCGCCATAGGGATTGGGAGGCCGGGGCGGCGTTGCAGAAGAAAGGTGTGTATCAGTGAATCGGTACCCGCCCAGAATCCAGTTGGAACTGGCAAACACAAACCGTTTGACCCCATGCGACTGCGCGGCGCGAAGCACATTGAGGCTAATTTCTATGTTGAGTACCACCACGGAGTCCCACGTGGCCACGGGTTTCGGGTCCGCCGCGAGATGCAGTACCGTTTGAACGCCTTCAAAGTGCTTAGTCCATCCCACATCATAAGTAGTCAGGTCAGCGGCGACCACATCCGGACGGTGGTTCGTGTTGCGACCGATTCTTGTAACCCGAGTCCCTCTCGCCTTGAGGGCATTCACGGCCTTTTCGCCGAGATTTCCGGTCGACCCAGTCACCATTATATGCGGTTGCGAGGGCATCTTCAGAACCCGAGAGAAGCCAAGTATTCACGGTTTGCCCGTGCCAGTTCCACCTTGCTGATCTGTGCATCCGAAGCGATGGATTCGATGAGCACGCGCTGATTTGCGCCCCAAACCGGCAACATGCCCGCAACTAGCCCGCATATTGCATGTACCGAGCGAAGGCGACACCCTGCCAATTCGTAGCGAGCGAACGAAGGTCGATCCCCGTCGGGGTTATTCCTATCCATCTCGCCCGTCGGGGTCATTCCTTGCGCGCACGTCGGGGTCATTCCTTAGCATCTTGCATGTTAATGCTAGATGCAAGGTTTGACCCCTTCCTTCAACGCGCCGGCGCCGATATTCCGGAGCGCTGTGAGACACAATCCAAGACACCCCGTAGGAAAATCGCTGTCAACGATGAACCCTAATCGTTACCGCGTGTAATTTCGAAGGACGTTACGTGCAACAATCAATGGTAGGGCAATCGCGTCCTCGCGATGCCGCCGGTAATCTATGAATTCGGCACAGCCGGAGGCTGCTGCCCTACCCATCAATTGAAATCACACCGATCGTGGACGTGCTGCAACGATGGGCATCGGGTCCCATGCTCGTAGTAGAGCGAAGAGAAATCCGCGACCCCTTAAAATCCTCTATTCCCTTGCCTCTTACAGCTATTCTACCATTCTCACTCCAGAAAGCCTCCGCCTCGGCGGTTGCGCCGCAACACCGCAGGCAGTGACCTTACCTACCGAGCCGCAAGCGACATCGACCAAGCAACATTCGAATAGGAAACTATTATACACAATGAACATCCAAATTTCGACTGGCCCGGTCTCCTGGGGCGTGTTATTGAAAGACACGCCAAATGTCCCGCCCTATGCACTGGTGCTCGACCAAATGAAAGAGGCCGGATATAGCGGTACTGAGCTTGGCCCCTACGGCTATCTTCCTTTTGAGGTCGAGAAACTTCGTGGCGAACTGGAAGGTCGCGACCTGGAATTGATCTCGGCCTTTACCATCATTAACATCCTTCACGGAAAGGAGGATGAGACCGTCTACCGCGAGGCGCTGGAAACGGTACAAGTTCTGGCGGCGATGGGTTGTGATTACGTCGTGCTGTCGGACACCCTTTTCGTCGATTTTAACCGTGCCCGCCGTGCCGGGCGGGTTCGGATGGAGGATTCGCTTAGTGAATCCGATTGGGATCGTGCCGCAGCGAGCATCGATGATTTCGCCAGGCCGGTATACGAGGAACATGGCATGAAATCGGCCGTGCATCCGCATGTGGGCGGATACCTGGAATCCGATTTTGAAATCGACGCGGTACTGGAGCGAACCAACCCCGAGATTGTCGGTCTCTGCTTCGATATGGCTCATATCGCCTATGGCGGTGGCGATCCAGTCGCCGTACTTGACAAGTGGCGCGACCGAACCTGGTACATCCATATCAAGGAATGTGACAAGGAGGTGCGTGACAAAGTGCTGGCGCGAGAGGGCGACTATTTCGACGGGGTCGAGTCGGGGGTCTTTCCCCAGTTGGGAAAAGGTACCATCGATTGGCAGGGGATTTCGAAGATACTAAACGAGATCGATTATCAAGGTTGGGGCACGGTCGAGCAGGACATTCTCCTCGGAAAGGGTGTAGACGCCCTCGCTTGCGCCAAAAGCAATCGTGCTTTTTTACACGAGGAACTGGGTTGGTAGTCGTTGAAGAACGTTTTCCCATAACGAACCCGCATATTGCAGGCCCGGGAGAAAGGGGTCAAACCTTGCATCTAGCATTAACATGCAAGATGCTAAGGAATGACCCCGACGCGACTTTGCAGGGTGTCGACCCAGCTTCACCCGCGCATCGGCGCGAAGCCCACACCAGCGCTCGATTTTCATTCGCTCGTTACGAATTTCATGCAATATGCGGGCTAAAGGAGTAAGAAAATGCCAACAACCATAGGAATTGGAGTAATCGGGATGGGATGGATGGGCCAGGTCCATAGCCGATCCTACCTACAAGTACCATTGAGGTTTCCCGAAGGAGATGTAAGGCCCCGTCTCGTCATCTGTGCGGATAATGTAGAAGAACGGGCAACCCAGGCCAAAGCGGTTCTTGGTTTCGAGGAAGCCACGACTGACTGGCACAAGGTGATTGAGAATCCGGATGTAGAGGTCGTCAATATTACGTCTCCAAATAATCTGCACGCAGAAATTGTTAGCGCAGCAGCAGCAGCGGGAAAACATATTTTTTGTGAAAAACCCGTAGGCCGGTCAACGGAAGAAACGGCGCTGATTGCAAAAACGGCACGAAACACCGACATCAAAACCGGCACCGGATTTAACTATCGGTGGACCCCTCTGGTGCAACATGCACGCACCCTGATCCAGGAAGGCAAATTGGGCGAGCTGACCCACTATCAGGGGCGTTTTTTCTCTATGTATGGCAGCAACCCAATGGGACAGTTTTCATGGAGATTCGACTCCGACATCTCAGGCTACGGTGTTTTGGGTGACCTGATGTCACATGTCGTGGATATGGCCCACATGATGGCCGGGCCGGTCAAGCGCGTCTGCAGCCAGTCACATACCTTTATCACCGAAAGGCCCTTGCCGGTTCCGGGTAGAGGGACGCACTATTCCGTAGGTCAGCCAGGAGACCCAAAGGGGGAAGTTGATAATGAAGATTATGTTGGAGCCTTAATAGGGTTCGCCAACGGTGCCCGAGGGACATTTGAAGCATCACGGACTATTTTCGGACCTAAATGTCAATTTAGCTTTGGGCTCAACGGGACCAAAGGTGCGATCGGCTGGGACTTCGAACGGATGAACGAGTTGCAACTTTACCTGCCCGGTGGTGACGATGCGGACGACGGTTACATGAGAATTCTGGCAGGGGATAAATACCCACACCATGGAAATTTTGTTCCCGGCTCGGGTACCGGCATTGGATATGAGGATCTGAAAGTGATTGAGGCATACGAATTTTTACAATCCATCATCAAGGACCGGAAACACTCTCCAGGATTCGAACATGCTCTACAGGTGGCCGAAGTAAACGCTGCCATGGTCCGTTCATGGCAGAGTGGCCGGTGGGAAGAAGTTTCACCGCTCTAGTACTCCAATGAACTAATAATGTTACAAAGAATGCCGGCTATAAATCAGCGAAACGAAGTCGCACAATCGGCACTGCGAGGACGCAGTTGCCCTACCATTTATTCTGACTTCGGTAGGGCGAGAGCATCCTTGCTCCGCCGCCAAAAGTTACAAAATGAATCCCTAGCAAGGGGTCTAATGGTCCGTTCATGGCAGAGTGGCCGGTGGGAAGAAGATTCACCGCTCTAGTACTCCAATGAACTAATAATGTTACAAAGAATGCCGGCTATATATCAGCGAAACGAAGTCCCACAATCGGCACTGCGGGGACGCAGTTGCCCTACCATTTATTCTGACTTCGGTAGGGCGAGAGCATCCTTGCTCCGCCGCCAAAAGTTACAAAATGAATCCCTAGCAAGGGGTCTAATGGTCCGGTCATGGGAGAGTGGTCAGTGGGAAGAAGTTTCACCGCTCTAGTACTCCAATGAACTAATAATGTTACAAAGAATGCCGGCTATATATCAGCGAAACGAAGTCGCACAATCGGCACTGCGGGGACGCAGTTGCCCTACCATTTATTCTGACTTCGGTAGGGCGAGAGCATCCTTGCTCCGCCGCCAAAAGTTACAAAATGAATCCATAGCAAGGGGTCTACCGAGGCGCGAAAGCGCCGGCACCTCAACGAGCATAGCGAGTTTCGAGCAAAGCGACACCAACATAACAACCTTGTTTCGAACCGAAGGCGACACGCGAAGCCATCGGTTGACTCCGCAGGCTGCGTCAATATTACAAGGAATGACCCCGACGTCGTCTTAAACAACCAATTACTTTTATACACTTTTTGGAATAAACTTTAGATCAATCAACACCCTAATCTTATGAATTATTATACAGCTCAAGACACCACCCGCCTCACTCTGGGGCAAGCACTCGTAAAGTTCCTTCAGGCGCAGTATAGTGAACGGGATGGGACTGAAAGACGTCTCGTTCAAGGTATGTGGGGGATACTTGGACACGGCAACGTATCGGGACTCAGTCAGGCGCTGGTGGAATACGGCCAGGACCTTCCATTTTATCAGCCTTGCAACGAGCAATCGATGGTACACGCCTCCAGCGGGTTTGCCAGGGCCAACTTGCGATTGGCAACGATGGCCTGCACCTCATCCATAGGACCCGGCACCACCAATATGCTCACCGGCGCTGCTACCGCTACGATCAACCGGCTTCCGACGCTGCTTTTCCCTTCCGACTACTACGCAACCCGCTTCCAAGGTCAGGTTCTGCAAGGACTTGATCACCCCACTTCCATGGATACGAGCGTGACCGACTGTTTTCGGGTGGTAAGTAAATTTTTCGATCGGATCACACGCCCGGAACAGATCTTGTTCTCAATGCCCGAAGCCATGCGGGTTCTTACCGACCCGGCCGAAACCGGAGCTGTCACCATTGCACTGCCCCAGGACATTCAGGGCTACGCGTTTGACTACCCAGTCAACTTTTTTGAGAAGCACATTTGGCGGATCGAACGTCGGCAGCCGGACGCCCAGCGGATCGAGGAGGCAATCAAACTTTTGAAAGATGCCAAAAGACCTTTCATCATTGCCGGAGGCGGCGTTCACTACTCCGAAGCCTGGGACGAACTTGCAACGTTTGCTGAGAAATTCGGCATACCAGTAGCAGAAACCCATGCCGGTAAGGGTGCCATTCGGAATGATTCAGATCTGTTGGTGGGAGGCACTGGCGTTACCGGTACCCCGACGGCTGCTCATTTCAGTACCCAGGCAGATCTTGTCCTTTGCATCGGCACTCGGCTTCACGACTTTGTCACTGGCTCAAACAGCGCCTTCCAAAACCCGATGGTTAAGTTTATCGGCATCAACGTTTGTAGCCATGACGCGTTCAAGCTTGGCTCCCTGCCAATCATGGCCGACGCCAGAGAAGCATTGCGAGTTTTGACCAAAGCCGGAGAAGCGGCAGGCATACAGCCTGATCCGGAACACACGCAGGAAATCCCGATCACAAAGCAGAAGTGGAACGATCTCTTGGCAAAAGAGGTAAACGTGCAGCACCCTGGGGAGGAAATCAACCAGGGCCATTTGGTAACCATTCTAAACGACATGATGGCACCCGGTGATTCACTGGTCGCCGCTGCCGGGACCATTCCTGCGGATCTAACCAAGCTCTTCGACTCCAGCAACGGGCGCGTCCTGTATTTGGAGTTCGGAAACTCTTGTATGGGCTTTGATATTCCAGCCGCGATTGGAGTTAAGATGGCCCGAAAGGAAGGGGAAGTCTTTGTCCTGATGGGGGATGGCAACTATCAAATGCACCCCATGGAATTAGTCACCGCCATACAGGAACAAACCAAGATCACGGTAGTACTCGTTGACAACGGCGGCTTTCAATCGATCCACGGACATCAGAAAGCGTTGGTTGGACATAGCCTGGGCAATGAGTTCAAAATCCGGGATCCTGAAACCAAACTGCTGGACGAAGGGGAGTTCATCAATGTGGATTACGTAAAAAATGCTGAAAGCATTGGCTTAAAGGCTTGGCGGGCAACCAACGAAGCGGAAATCAGGCAGGCCCTGACCGCGGCCCGGGGAGAAAAAGGTTCCTGTATGATCGTGGTGCCAACCGAAAAATACCGTTACACTCCCGATTCCGGAATCTGGTGGGAAGTAATCGGCGCCGAAGTTACCGGAGATCCCAAAACAAAAGAACTCGTCGACGCGCGCGAGGCCGGAAGGGTCAACCAACGTTTCTATTTTTGACCCGGTAAAGGTTTCACATGCCACGAAACCGACTGCCAAAGGCTAGAACCTCATTGAATAGACAATGCCATATTATGTTCGGGCTCCAACGGCAGAGCAGGGATGCTCTTGCCCTACCCAAGTCAGAAAAAATGGTAGGGCCACTGCGTCCTCGCAGTGCCGTAATTTGCCACTTTATATATTCATTAAGATACTGGGGTCGTCCCCCTAGAAATTACAATTTAATGCCATGACAACCTATTTAAAAGAAGGAAGAAGCGCAGATTATCTGTTCGAAGCTGATCAAAAAGTCCAAGAAATCGTTAAGGGCATTTTGGCCGATATTCGCGATCGCGGTGACGAAGCGGTACGAGAGTTATCCCAGAGGTTTGACAATTGGAATCCGGAGAATTTCAAGCTCACCGACGATCAAATTGAGGAGATCATTGGTAGCTTACCGCAACAAACGATTGAGGATCTGAAATTCGCCCAGGCACAAGTTCGCAATTTTGCCGAAGTGCAACGAGCAGCTCTCAAGAATGTCGAAGTCGAAACGCTTCCGGGGGTCGTCCTGGGACACAAAAACATTCCGGTAAACTCGGTAGGTTGTTACGTACCTGGCGGAAGATATCCCATGATCGCCTCTGCCCACATGAGTGTGTTGACAGCCAGCGTAGCGGGGGTGAAACGGATTATCGCCAGCACCCCTCCCATCAACCGAGCCCTTCCCAAAGAGACCATCGCCGCGATGCATTTGGGCGGCGCTCATGAAATTCACATCGTAGGGGGTGTTCAAGCCATCGCACGGATGGCTTTAGGTACTGAGACGATGCCCGCCGTAGACATGGTCGTCGGCCCCGGTAATGCCTATGTGGCCGAGGCCAAGAGGCAGCTTTTTGGCCAGGTCGGTATCGATCTTTTGGCCGGACCTACCGAAGTTTTAATCGTTGCCGATGAATCGGCCGATGCCGAGATGGTCGCTACCGATCTGCTGGGGCAAGCCGAGCATGGCCCTACCTCCCCGGCGATCTTGATTACGACCAGCGAAAAGTTGGCCCGGGAAACGGAAGCGGAAATCGGCCGCCAATTAGAGATCCTTCCTACGGCCGATATCGCCTCCATCGCTTGGCAAGATTATGGACAAATCATTTTGGTCCAAGACCATGCTGAAGCCCTTGTCGAAGCAGATAAAGTCGCCAGTGAGCATGTCCAGCTCTTAACAACCAATGATGACTTTTTCCTCGACCATATGACCAACTACGGCGCCCTCTTTATCGGCCCGCGCACCAATGTTGCTTATGGTGACAAGGTAATTGGTACCAATCACACCTTACCAACCAAACTGGCGGCTCGCTACACCGGCGGTCTCTGGGTGGGTAAATTTATCAAGACGGTGACTTACCAACGGGTCTTGACCGATGAAGCAAGTGCCATGATCGGCGTATATTGCTCTCGTCTGTGCGAATACGAGCGTTTCATGGCCCACAAAGCCCAGGCGGACTTGCGGGTAGCGAGGTATAGTAATGAATAGGGAAGATTGGCCTAATCCCGCATGTCTCACATAATTCGTAACGAGCGAATGAAGATCGAGTGCTGTCGGGGTCATTTCTTGTAATCGCCGTGCCAAACCATAGCCTTTCAAGGCGACGGCTGGTGCATGCCCCGTCGGGGTCATTCCTTTGCATCGTGCATGCAAATGCAGGATGCAAGGTTTGACCCCTTCCTCCGCGACCCAGTAGACCCCTTCACCCCGGGCCGAAAAATTTTTCTCGACAGGTTGAAGTTAGGATACTTATATGACAAGTATGGTTATCCAGACAGTATCTGTCGTCGATGCAGTTGAAGCCCAATTAAGGCAAAAAATACTGGATGGAACGTGTGCTCCTGGAGATAAGATCCCCAGTGAAAAGGAGTTGGGAACCCTTTTTGGAGTAAGTCGTTTGCCTATACGCGAAGCTATTGCACGTCTCACCGCACTGGGATTGTTACGGTCCGTGCAAGGAAAGGGTGTATTTGTAGTATCAAGGGCAAGAGAGTCAGGAATGAGTGACGCTCTGATTCCAATTTTTTTAGAGAAATCTCCTGAATTGACCAGGCAACTCGTTCAAACAAGAGCTCTTTTGGAAGGTGAGATTGCTGCTTTGGCGTGTAAAAATGGCCCCAAGGAAGAAAAGGAAGAGCTCAGGTCATTTCTCAATTTCCCTGCTTCTGTGGTCACCACAGCGGAAGCTTTTGCAGAATACGATAATGCTTTCCACATTTACTTGGCGAAAATGGCCAAAAACGACTTTCTATACTTTCTCTTTCGTTCCCTGTGCCCCTACATTTGCAAATTCCTGGTAGAATACGGTACAAACCGAAAGGTCCGGACTTCCGCTCTAAACCGTCATGAGGAGTTGGTAGAGGCAGTGGTTAGGGGACAACCGGAAAAGGCTAGAAAAGCTGCTCAAAGCCATTTAATTCCGTGCCTTGATTCCTATTTCGGAAAGGTAAAGACAAAGGTATCATGATTTTTTCGAATTTAGACTAAGTCCGATAAAATGTATCGATATGGATTCCAGATTATTATTCTAGCAATCGTGGGCTTTAGCTATGCGGCTCTGAGCGCAAAGGATCCCTATGTGGGCCAACCTTGGCTCATGCATCACATCGACAAGCAGTATTGGAATCATAATTCACTGAGCCCCGGTGACGTGGATGGCGATGGTTTCGATGATTATGTCGTGATCCACGAAGGACCGGATGTTATTTCAATTGTTTTTCATCCCGGCGATGTTGAGTCAGTTTATTCCGAATGGGAGAAGGTTGTGGTATCGCAAGGCTCTAATGTTGAATATGCTGACTTCGGAGATTTCGACTCCGATGGAAATTTGGACATTGCTTATGCCAATGGAGATGCATCCAGTGTATCGATTATTTGGGGACCAGAGAAAAAGTACGTAAAGGAGCCAGGCGCTTGGCAGGACGGAGGCCCGCTTCCGGAATCCGTCAATAAAGGACACTACCTGTTCCTACAATCTTTCGATGTCAACGCCGACGGCACAATCGACATCGTCGCAGGAGGTCGGAAGAGAAAGACCGATGGTAGGTTCACAGGACTTATTTGGTTTGAGGCCCCATCCTCTAAAAAGGATCAACGCAATCCTGAAAAGTGGAGGCAGTGGACAATTGATCCGGATCTAGAAAGTGGCCATGGATTTGTATTCGTCGACATTGATGCTGATGGAGATTCGGATATCGCCGTTGCTAATGCCGACTGGGATACCACGGAATATGAACAAGGCATTTTCTGGTACGAAAATCCCGGACCTTCATCCGATAAAATCGGCCAGCCCTGGAAAAAGAGAAAGATTATGGGGAGCCTTATGTTTTTTGCGAAGAATCAGATTGGTGTGGGAGACCTTAATAAGGACGGTAAAGTCGACCTGGTCGCGCAGTCCCATAACCGTATCCACTACATGGAGCAGATCAATCCAGACCGTTGGAATATACATCGAATCATTAAGCCCGAATTTACCCGGTGGGTTACGCGACCCATCAAACTTGTTGATCTCGATCAAGACGGAAAATTGGACATAGTTGGAATGACCATTCACAACTACGGTTACACTCCCTTGGGAAAAGCCTCCGTTTTTTGGATGCAGTACCAGGGTGACGAGCCGGGGGTCGACAATTGGATTACGCGTGTCATCAAATGGTCTGACGGGTTTTCTGCTTTTTCTGGGTATTATGGGCAGGGTGAAAAATGGGATCACATGCGTTTTGTGGATGTGGATCGTGACGGTGATCTGGATATTGTCGGCAACTGCGAAGAGTATTACACCCGGGAAAATGGAAAGCGAAGAACGCTACTTGGTGTGGTATGGTTTGAAAATCCAATTCTATGAAATGAACCCTATGCACTTAAATATGCTACTCCCCGTCGCAAGCAACGGGAATGATCCAGTTCAATAGATCCTTTCATGCACGAGAAATATGCCTTTACACATCATCCAAAATGCAATAATCTTGATTCCTGCCACGTATTTATGAATAAATATCAGAGCGACAAAACGAGTGTATTCTAATAAAAGATACCTAGCCATGGCGGATTTGTAGTTTTCGATTTCTAATAAAATTTTATAAAACTAATTGCTCGACTCATTTTCATAATTGTGAATTTAGCTCGCCCTAACTCGAAGTTTTTCCCCCTCTCAATCACAACTCTGATTTTGTTTTCAGGGCTGGTTCTGGTTGGTCAGGAGGATACCGATCAGGACGAGGAAGAGATTTATGCTTTAGATCCCTTCACCATCGCCGAAGAAACCGGCCAAGGCTACAGCGCCACGCTTTCGATTTCGGGAACGAGGACGAGAATGCTCCTTAAGGACCTTCCGCGGTCACTGAATGTAATCACCTCTGAGTTCATTCAGGACACCGACAGTTATACACAGGGTGAAATGCTGGAATTTACCAGCAGTGTAACCCGAATACATGGGGGCGGCACGGATGATAGAGGTGATAACGCTATCGCGATTCGAGGTTTTGACGTTGGCGCCCCCTATCGGAATTTTTTCCGTTACCGGCAACCTGTTTGGGCAATAAATGTGGACCGAACAGAAGTGATAAAGGGCCCCGCTTCTACTCTCTACGGAATCACAGGACCCGGGGGACAAGTAAACTATATCACGAAACGACCGCTGTTTGTGAAGCGTGGATCGGTGGATGTGGGCGTTGGAATTGAGGCCAGAGATTCTTATCGAGCCATTGTCGACTATCAGGATGTCACGGGTAAGGATAATAACCTTGGCTACCGGTTTGTTGGGGGCTATCAGGAGAGTGAGGGTCCCAAAGACCGAACCGCAGAGGATCGGCAATTGTATGATCTATCCTTCAACTGGAAGCTGTCCGAGACTGAAACGCTGATTTTCGAATTCGAACACAGCAATTTCAAACTTATTCCCAACGGCGGCACGCCCGGATCGGAGACACAGGACGCTCAAAATCTCATCGAAGAAAGATTCGGGGGGACTTATATCGATGGAGTAGAGTGGTTCACACCTCCTGAACTGCAAACCCAGTTGGCCGATCAGCTCATTTTCGAAGTCTTTTACGCAGTGCCGGAATTCACTTTTAACAATCGCACTGATTTTAGGGAGCTTACCAGTGATCTGTTCACCGTGGAATACCATCGGGAAATTTTCCCGGGCTGGAATATGAATTTGGCCTATCTGTATAATTCCCTGGAGCTCGACGATATTGATTCTATCGATGAGAATTTAAAGGGAGGCCTTCAGGACCCAAAGGTCGCATTTGCACCCCCGGTAGAAGAATTGCTTTTGAGTCACCTTCGTCGCGGTGGACCATGGGATCCATTTTCGGGAACGGTATCCCAATCGGGTCGCAACGATATTGAAACTATTGAAAATCACGCCTTCCAATTCACCCTCACGGGTGATTTTAAATTAGGGTTTTTAGATAACACCGTTTTGTTGGGCTTATCCACCGACTGGGAAGGCCAGGACGCGATGCAATTTGAAACAAACGGAGTCAAATTAAACAACCTTCTAGATTGGCAAAACGTACACTGGCGCAACATTGTCGGGGTGGAGAATGCCGATGTTCTTCGTCAATTCCCTGTCCTGGACGAAAATGGTGACCCGGTCATTGAAACCATAACCCTTCCAGGCGGGAGAGAATTCATGCGGCCCGTCTTTGAAGACGAGGCCCGGGCCTTTCAACTGGAGTGGGAGGAACGAATTTTTGAGGATATCACGTTTAAAGGAGAAGCCTATTGGATCAACATGAACTCCACTATGTGGGATGATCGTATTCGTTTAGTATATGGCGTTCGGCACGATAAGTTCCGCCAGAACATTTCTTCGGTAATAAACGACCGTTTCTTATTTACGGAGAACACTGTCATTGACTCTGAGCAAACGCAAGAATCGGATAGTCCCCAGTTTGCCTTTCTCTTTCAACCGTTTTCGTTCCTCGGCCTTTACGGCTCCCACAGCGAATCCACTCTTCCGCAGTTCGGCTTTTGGCGAGAACAATTCCTAGATCCGGCAGACGCTCTTCCACGACCTCCACTCGAAGGTGAAAGCTCGGAAGCTGGGCTCAAGGTAAACCTGTTCGACAATAAAATCAGTGCTACCGTTGCCTACTTTGACGCTAAACGGAATAATAGAGTTTCTAACGTGGGAACGCCCGACCGATTTGGGAGCTGGCATCGAATTTTAAGCGATGAACAAGCTGAGGGCTACGAGATGGACCTTCTCCTCACTCCTATGCCCAACTGGCAAATTGTGCTTGCGGCTGCTTATACGGAGACACTCCAAATCAGCCCCAGAACCAGGGAGCCCCATCTGGATACTTCCCGCCCCATACCCGATATCTCGGAACGGCAGTACAGCGCGTTTACTAAATATGAATTCCCCGAAGGATTTCTTTCGGGCTTCTCCCTAGGCGGTGGTTTTAATTACGCAAGCGACAAAAATTGGAGGAGTAGCAATCAACTGAGTCGTATTCGAGACATCCATGCTGTGCCGTATACAATTTATCGCCTCTTTGCGGGATACCGGTGGGAGTCCCTTGACAAGGTATTCAACCTGCGCCTCAATATTCGAAATCTATCAGACGAATTCTTTTGGCTCAACGCCTCTCAATTGGGCGAGCCACGCGAAGCACGCCTATCTTTGAACGTCCAATTTTAAGAAATACCAACCAAACCCGTATTTCAAACCTATCACATAATCAGTTAACTCACATGAGGATAAAAAATAAAAAACTAAAAACTTACATCGCTTTAATCGGCCTTACCTTTGGGTTTGGAACTTTTTCAGCACAAGGGGCGGTTGTTCAAGTCGACACGCTCGTCGACCCGGACAACGTCATTGTCAACAATATTACTCCCCCTCTATTCCAGGAGGTTGGCAGTATTCCCATCGTCGGTAATAGAACCTATGTACGCGACGTGGATATTTTTACGGGCACGAGCGGTGTGCCCACCAATCCTGACGGCACCCCCGTGGACCCCGCCGTGACCTTCGAACTCCTCACCACCACGGTCGATGATGGTGTCAATAACAATTCCATCACTGCCCAGGATGAATGGAATCTAGTTCCGACTGCTGGACGAAGGAGCTTCAGTGCCGATCCTGAGGACCAAGCGGGGAGACCGCCCTGGCAAACCGGCAATTTTGGCGGTCAGGACACCTTTACCAGTACCAATGATGACGGTCCCGATTTCATCCTTTTTGAAAATGCCGCCAATGATGACCTGACCGTCCAAGCCGTTTTTCCCGATGGCACTACCGGGCAATGGACTGGATTAATTGTCGGAGATGAACAGCAGGCCGCGCTTTGGGGTGACACCGGCCTGGTACAGCCTGCCACTGCTGTTGGAGCAGGTCAGGGGAAGTTCGGTGTCGGCTGGAGAGTCGAAGACCTAATGGGCGCGGATGGGAATCCGTTACCTCAGGACACTGAAATCTGGGCACTACGCTTCAACGACCCTACTACGTCCCCGGATACAGGGCTGGATCCCTGTTTGCTCGTCGCGGTTATTCAGTCACAGGGACTCTCCCAAGTCGGCACGCTCGTCGACCCGGATAACGTCATTATCAACAATATTACTCCCCCTCTATTCCAGGAGGTTGGCAGTATTCCCATTGTCGGAGATAGAACCTATGTGCGCGACGTGGATATTTTTACAGGTACAAGCGGTGTGCCTACAAATCCTGACGGCACCCCCGTGGACCCCGCCGTGACCTTCGAACTCCTCACCAC
Organism: Opitutales bacterium; assembly: GCA_965250065.1. Lineage (GTDB taxonomy): Bacteria > Verrucomicrobiota > Verrucomicrobiia > Opitutales > UBA2995 > JAABVD01. Next base: position 890,817 of record OZ252288.1, on the reverse strand, counting down.
CACGGTCGATGATGGTGTCAATAACAACTCCATCACTGCCATGGATGAATGGAATCTAGTTACGGTTGCGGGACGAAGGTCCTTCAGTGACGATCCTGCTGACCAAGGGGGGAGACCGGCCTGGCAAACCGGCAATTTTGGCGGTAAGGATACCTTTATCAGTACCAATAAATCCGGTCCTGATTTCATCCTTATTGAAAATGCCGCCAATGATGACCTGGTCGTCCAAGCCGTTTTTCCCGATGGCACTACCGGGCAATGGACTGGATTAATTGTCGGAGATGAAGCGCAGGCCGCGCTTTGGGGTGACACCGGCTTAGTAAGCCCTGACACTTCGATTGGAGCAGGTCAGGGGAAGTTCGGTGTCGGCTGGAGAGTCGAAGACCTGCTGGGCGCGGATGGGAACCCGTTACCCCAGGACACCGAAATCTTTGCCCTACGCTTCAACGACCCTACTCAATCGCCGGATACAGGGCTGGATCCCTGTTTGCTCGTCGCGGTCATCATAAGTGATACTGTTGCAGGAAATTGGCAAAAAGTCACGGACTTTGAGGATCCCGATGGCATGCTTGCGGAATTCAATGGCCTCGACAACAACATTGTCGGAGGCAAAATATGGAATGTGGATGCCGAAGTTCAGGGTTTTGTCGGAGCCGAAGCCGATCCGGCGCCCTGGGTCGGCGATGAAGGCAATATTGCCTTGCATGTCGAACACCCAAATACGACCGGGGGCATGTCAACCGCCTTCGTTCTACTTCCTGAGGATATCTTGGACAACACGGTGGCCACCCTCTACTTCCGCTGGTGGATGAACAAGAACGGCGGTCATGAGTGCGGAATCTTCATGGCCAGCATGGATGCGTTCCTATTAAACAATCTACCCCCCTATAATGTTGGTGAAACTCCCGCGGATAGGAATAACACGATTAGACACGGGTATGGTGACCACCAGACCTGGTGGCGTATTGGTGGAGAGTTTGAACTTCAGAACTTCGGTTACAGTACACCGGGTGAAAATCAAAGGAATGCCCCACCTGTGAATACCGATGAATACCTTGGCCCGGAGGATAGCGGCAAGCAATTCCTGGGCGCTATCCCTGAACAGCAACAGTACCAGCCCGGCGTATGGATGGAAATGTGGATCATTTACGATACGGAAAATGACATCCGAATGGGATACCAGAGACAAAACGATGGCGTACAGAGACAAAACCACTGGGCCATCATCGACGCCGACAGTAACGTTGAACGAGTCATTGACCACATGCCCAACAGCAAGGGTATCACCGATGCGGATTATCCCGGCTTCTACATGGTCAACTGGGTCCGGCCCAATCCGAATTATGACACCCAGGTATACATGGATGACGTTTGGATTGATTATACCGGAGTCAACCTGACCACCCCTCCCCACGGGAAGAGCCGCAGCGCGGTTGAAATAGATACCACGCCTCGCACAGCGTCCGCAAACATTGGATCTGAAACCATTACCATGACAATGGCTCCTCCACCCGAAGCCCAAGTAGGCAAGTTTGTCCAGCTTGAGGAGGATGGAACGACGTTGGGTAAGATCGCATCCATTGCTGGCAATGTGCTTACCATGGAAGGTCCGCTGACAGTCGCAGGTCCAGGTAATGCGCCTCTAACATTTGTTGATGACGCTCCCTTCAAAATCGCAAGTGGAGGAAAACCGGTCAACATTTCGACCCGTGGCATTGTGGGCGAAGGGGATAAGGCTATGATTGGTGGTTTCATCCTTCGTGAAGACAATCAAACCGTGAATATTCTCGTTCGTGCCTCTGAGCTCGAAGCCGCTGGGGTGACTGACGTATTGGCGGACCCGGTGCTCACGCTCTACCATGGGCAGACAGTCATTCACGTGAACGACGATTGGGACGACGATCCTGCTCAGGCCCAATTGATATCTGACGTTTGGGGAGGTGGTCCTCCAGTGACCCCTGAAAGTACCAGTTCCGGCGCTGTTCTTACGCTTGGACCAGGCAATTGGACTGCTGTAGTAACCGCCGCAGAAGGAACCGACTCAGGTGGTGTTGTTCTCCTCGAAGTATACGAAGTAGACTAAGAGTAGAATTTGGGAACAATCCGAGATCTTTCCTAACGGATTGAACTTACCCGGGCGGGTATCGACCCCGCCCGGGTAGTTCTTTTCGATAGGGTTAGGATGCCTGACCCCTTTGCGCCCGTGAAATACAGCAGAATTTCCGTCGGGGTCATTCCTTGTAATCTTGCACGCTAATGCGAGATTTTAGGTTTGACCCCTTCCCACCGCGACTTTCCCCAGCAACATAATCTTGATCTTGATCGTAATCGAAAATTCTGAACCTCCGAATTTTGAATGCTCCGACCACGATAAATCTCAGAATCTCAGCATCTTAGAATCTTGGCAACTCATATTGACCTCCCCCCGCGGCATTCCGGAGCGCCTGTCTGCGTGCGGACACGCACAGGCAGGCAGCAGAAGATTGGGGGGCTGTCGCATTCGCTCGGTAGTGCAATGTGCGAGTTAGGTTGATTGGTTGAAGTCAGGACCCCAAAAAAAGTAATGAAGAAAAAGATCTGGATCCCCTGGCTTGCCATCGGAAAAATGATTTTTGTCGGCTCCTGGTTGGCCGGTTCGCCCTCGCTGGTCGGACAAACTACTTCCCAAAACGGTTTTCTCGGGTCCTATTTCAACTCATTGGATTTCTCGCAACGCGTTCTTGTCCGGATTGATTCTGAAGTCGATTTTAACTGGCAAGCCCAATCTCCCGGGCAAGGGGTGAACCGGGATGGCTTTTCCGTTATTTGGCAAGGCGCCCTCACTCCTGAATTTTCAGAGGAATACACTTTTCTGATCCACAGTGACGGACTTGTTAACCTATGGATCGACGGTGTGTTGTTAGTGGATGGATCACGCTCTCCCGCATCGAGAATTCACTCCGGAAAGATCCTTTTGTCCAGTGGACAATCATACCTGCTAAGGTTGAACTACACCCACGCATCCGGGGATGCATTTGCCAGACTGTTTTGGACCAGCAGCTCCCGCAGTTTGGAAATCATTCCCAAGGAGAGAGTGACGCTACCATCGGAAAACATCAATTTTCCTCCCATCGTCCAAGTTCCCGCAGTGCAAAACGTCAGTCCACCATCCATGGAGCTTCTGCTGGCTGGAAATGTGGTCGACGATGATTTTTCCGGCCGAGGACAAATCGGCCAAGACTACGGCAATGTCACTTGGAGCCAATTGAGTGGCCCGGGAGAGGTTCAATTTGAGGATGCGGCGAACCCGGTGACCCGGGTAATCTTTCCGATCTTAGGAACGTATGTGCTTAACCTTGAGGCCATTGATGAAGCCGGACAGTCCAGCAACGCGGAAATAACCGTGATCGTGGATCACCCTCCCTGGCCCATGCACCACATTGACAATTTTTCCTGGAACCATAATTCGCTAAGTCCGGGTGACGTCAACGGCGATGGTTATGATGACTATTCGGTCATGCATGAAGGGCCCGATACCTATACCGTTGTCTTTCATCCGGGAAGTGAGGGAAATGTTAAAGCCCTGTGGCCCATTACCCAAATTGGAAGAGGAGGAAATCCGGAATATTCTTACATCGCCGATTTTGACGGCGATGGAAACAAGGATGTCGTTGCAGGTGGTGGCGCGGATGGAAGTCAACCCCCTGGAGTCAAGGTGTTTTGGGGGCCGGCCCCTGGTTCATCAATGGACGGTAGCGCTTGGACGGACAGCGGCGTTTTTCCCCAGACTGCCAATAGAGGGCACATCCTCTTCATAGAAGCTCACGACATAAATGGCGACGGTTTGGTGGACATAGTTGTGGGTGGTCGGCTCCAGAATAGCCCCCGAGTATGGGCGGGTCTTTACTGGTTGGAGGCTCCTCAGGATCCTGAAGTTCGACGCAACCCATCAGCCTGGGAATTTCATTATATCGATGACGCCCTGATGAGCGGCCACGGATTCGTCTTCACCGACATCGATCAGGATGGCGATAACGACTTTGTGGTGGCAAATGCCGACTGGAACACACCTCAATCGGATGAAAGGGTCCTCTGGTATGAAAATCCAGGCAATGGAACGGCGGCTCAGTTGGACCCATGGCCAAAGCACGTTATTTACCGGGGAGATGAGTTTTTTGCCAAGCCTCAGGTGGGGGTGGGTGATTTAAATGGTGATGGTCTCATAGATCTATGTGTTCAAGTGGAACGTGAGATTTTTTATTTTAGGAAAACAGGGCTCAATCCGGTCACCTGGGAACGTATAGTAATCCCCAAGCCCCCCTATACCCAATGGCTAAATCGTCCCACAAAGATTGCTGACCTTAATGGAGACGGTCAGTTGGACATTGTGGGGATGCTAATCCATAATTTCGGAGACTTGCCTGAAGGCATGGCCTCTGTTTTCTGGATGGAGTATACCGGCGATGAACCGACAGCGGACAATTGGGTCACTCACGTTATCAAATGGTCAAATGGAAGCCAAACAGGCAGAAACTTTCGAGGGGAGAAATGGGATCATTTACGGTTCCTCGACATGGATCTTGACGGAGATTTGGACATCATCGGCAACTGCGAGGAACACTATGATTCGATGCGTCGTACCCTGGTAGGAGCCGTTTGGTTCGAAAACCGACTCGATGACCCGGCCTTTACTTTTGCCGAAGATACTAACGGCCTCGTTGTTATCGAGGCTGAAAACTATACCGGCATGAGTGATTGTGATTGGTTTATTCACACGGATCATTATGGCTATACCGGAGACGGTTATTTGGTTGAGTTTCACTCGGAGAACCAGCCGGCCCAGGATTGGAATCAAAGTGGAGGAGTTAACTACGAAGTTAACCTCAAGGGGGGAGAATACGAAATTTGGGTCCGTCGCTGGGTCCCGTCCACTTGGGGAAGACTCGGTCGTGAGAAATCGAACTCCGTTTGGCTCGGAATTAATGGACAGCCGATTGGGGAATCCTTTTTCGACAACAGTCCGGAAGCTTTTAACCGTTGGACCTGGTTGAATCAATCTGAAGGCGAATCTCGACTTACGTTGTCCCTACCCGAGGGCCGCCACCTCGTAAACCTACAGGGCCGGGAAGGTGGATATGCCATTGATCAGATAGTCATTGCCCAAGTGGCCACCAGATTCAATAGAGACGATATCTACGATTGGCGCAGGCAAAACTTTGACGATACCTACGCTGATCCGAATAAGGAGACCGAGTGGGGTTGGAGCCACGATCCCGACAACGATGGTCAGACTAATTTATGGGAAATGTACAATGGCACCAATCCCCTTAAACCAAATAGAGCAGTGGCGCCTATTCAGATTCAATTTAGTAATTCTCAGCAGCTTAATGCCAGTTCTAAAGAGTCTAATTCAAATGAATCCTTCGATAATGCCCCGATTCTGCAAAACAATCCCGGAGGAGCATACATCTTACTTAGAAGGCCGAAGTTTGCAGGAGTTGATGCCGTTCTCGAACATTCCTTCGATTTAACCAATTGGACTCCTTTTTTTGATCTCTATGCATCAACTCGCGGTGATATTATAGAGGATGGAATAAACCACGAAACAATTAGAATAGACCCCCTCGTTTATGGTTTAACCGATCTCAATGAATCGTTTTTCAGATTGGTTGTCCAAGTTCCTGAGGACTGAGAATCGAGATTTTAAAAAAGGTTCTTCGCTATTTTTTGTGCCCCCAGTAACCTGTCTAACTTAACCAACGTTATGAAACGATTCTTCGCTCGACTGGCCGGAAGAGCCAGCATAACCCGAATATCTCACAAATCTTCTACTGCGCTCCGGAATGCCGGCACTGGTGCGGACCTCGTTGGAGCCGCGACGTTCTTTGGACTTGGACTATTCTGTCTCCTGGTTCCCGCTTCGATGTGGGCCGCGCCACCCAACATCCTGCTTATCCTCACCGATGATCTTGGTTGGCGGGATCTCAGTTGTTACGGGAGCGCCTTCTACGAAACACCAAACATTGACCGGCTGGCTTCCCAGGGGATGCGTTTCACCGACGCCTATGCCGCGGCGACCGTCTGCTCTCCCACCCGCGCGGCTTTGCTTACGGGCAAGGCGCCGGCAAGGCTGCATCTGACCGATTTCCTCAACGGCCTGGAGTTCCCCCATGCCGCCCTGACCCCGCCGGATTGGCAGCGGTATCATCTGCCTCACCGAGAATTCACCCTTGCCGAGATGTTGAAGCCGGCCGGTTATGAGACCTTCTATTTCGGCAAATGGCATCTGGGCGGGGAGGAACACTTTCCCGTCACCCAGGGATTCGACCACAGTGCGGCGGAAGGCGAGAGTGGCTGGCCTGCGGCGTATTTTTATCCTTGGCGTGCGGTCAGGAACCTGGAGGGAAAGGAAGGGGATTACCTAACCGACCGCTTAACCGATGAAGTGATTGGCAGCCTGGAACAGCCCCATGATGGTCCGTTTTTCATCTTTCTGTCGTTTTATACACCTCATCGTCCAACCCAGGCCAAGGAAGAACACATTCGCAAGTACGAAGCGAAGCTTACCCCGGAACATATCCAACGCAACCCGGTAAATGCCGGGATGATTCATAGCCTGGACGAAAATGTCGGACGGATCATGCAGTCGCTTGACGACCTGAAACTGGCGGAAAACACGCTCTTGATTTTTACCTCCGACAACGGCGGCAACCACTATGCGGATATACCGCAGAAGACCAACAATGCCCCGTTGCGGGACGGAAAGGGTTCCGCCTATGAAGGCGCCTACCGCGTGCCGCTCATTATCCGGTGGCCCGGAAATATCCCGGCGGGAATTGAGACCAGCGAGCCAGTGAGCAGTATCGATTTCTTCCCCACCTTTCAGGCGTTAACCCGGCAGGAGCGGTCCGCGGAGCAGCAACTCGATGGCGTCGATCTCCTCCCTCTACTGCTGAAGCAACAGCCGCTTGGACGGAAAGCCCTCCATTGGCATTATCCCCATTACCATAACGGAGGAGCATCGCCCCACGGAGTCATACGCAAGGGACAGTTCCGACTGATCGAACATTTCGACGGAACGAAGGCAGAGCTCTATGGTATCGAGAACGATATCGGCGAGACCGTGAACCTGGTCAATTCCATGCCGGAAAAGTCGAAGGAATTGTTAACCGAGCTTCGCCAATGGCGACACGAAGTCGGCGCTCAGATGCCTACCCTCAACCCCAATTACGATCCCGACCGAGTGCACGAATGGAGATTCTTCTCGAGTAACTACTAAGGTATCTTAAACAATGGTCCGCATAGATGTTTTATTGATAACATATTACGAAACTGTAGGAGGGGGTTTATCCCCCGATTGCGGTGAGGCCATTTGGAAGATCGGGGGATAAACCCCCTCCTACAGTGCTCTCAATCACCATCCCATGAAAATTTTCTCGTTTCTTCTTATTATCCTTCTGCCTTCATCCTTTATCCTTGAAGCAAAGCCCAATTTCATTCTCATACTTTCCGACGATCTAGGCTATGGAGACCTGAGTTGTTAACTTCTTGAAATAACAGGGGAGGTGAGCCAAAAAACACCAATCTCGGCTGCTGCGCCGCTATACCGAATGCAGTGACATCACCCTACCGAGCTTCAGGCGACATCACCCAAGAAAATTCCTATCAGAAATTGGACGTCGTCCTCTGTCGGACGCGATATGAAACCGGTCCATACGTATGATAGAGCCTATCCCAGAAACCGGGATTTGAAACTTCATTTCGAACCATTGTACAACTTAAACCCAATCATTTTTGTTATTCATAACAAATTAAAGAGACTTTATTCGGGGCAAATCGAGGACACTCTTTCTGTGATGCCCATATTTATGACTACAGGTAGGGCGGCAGCGTCCTCGCTGCGCCGCGTATTTCTTGGAATATTTTCGGCAGAGCGAGGACGCTCTTGCCCTACCTAGAGTCTACCCTAGAATTATTTTTATTCATACCAAATTATAGAGACTCTATTTAGGGCGAATCGAGGATTTTCACCTCCTTTGGCCCGATTTTTTTTAGTCTAATACCTTGTCCCCCAGCGGCTTAAGCGTCTGGGATAGGCTCTATGATAACACAGCGAGCCGTCTCTGGCAACGACTTCGGACATAAGAGAGTCGAGCTTTCAGTGACGGCAAAGTCTTACCCTTTCCCATGGATTCCCCAAGGACCATTCGACAATGACCCAATGCCATCCAGATTGTGAGGCATACCGAGCATCCGCGAACGCCCGGGCGACACTCACCGTCGTTCTTATTCTGGCATGGCTGTCAGCGGTGGTCTCATCAGAGGCGAATCTTACCATATCAGAGTTTCTCGCCAGCAACCAGTCGGCCGGATTTGACGAAGACGGCGACAGCTCCGACTGGCTGGAGATTTACAACGGGAGCGCCGATCCGGTTAACCTGGACGGTTGGTACCTGAGCGACCGTGCAGACAATCTCACGAAGTGGAGCTTCCCACCTGTTGTCATTAATCCGGACAGTTACCTCGTCGTCTTTGCGTCCGGAAAAGACCGCCGGGATCCTGGCAAGGAATTGCACACTAACTTTAAGATCGGCGCGGACGGTGAATACCTTGGCCTTGTCCACTCCGACGGCGTCACTGTAGCAGACGCCTACGCCCCTACCTTCCCACCGCAGTTCTCTGATGTCTCTTACGGCCGCACCCGTGAAATTGAAAGAGTCACGCTTGCCCTCGGGGACAGCGCGCTTCGTTATCACGTCCCAACCAGCAACGCCGAAGATGGCGAATGGACCGCTGTCCATTTCAACGACGACCACTGGACGAACGGACGCAATGGCTTGGGCTATGACCGCGACGGGAGATTCGCGACCTTTACGAACACCGATGTCAAATCTGATATGCAAAGTGTTGGCAGTTCCATCTACGCCCGTCTTGCATTCGACCTTACCGATCCCGGTCTCATTTCCAAACTGACCCTCTCTGTCCGCTACGACGACGGGTTCGCGATTTATCTCAATTCCGCCTCTGTAGCTTCAGTGAACGCGCCGGACACCGTCGACTGGACCTCCGAGTCGACCCAAGCCGAGGAGGTTACCGAGTATATTCCTTTTGCAATAGATCCCGGGCTCTTGCAGTCCGGCGAAAATGTCCTTGCTCTCCACGGCCTAAACGCCTCGCCGACTAGTTTCGATTTCCTGCTTCAAGTTCAACTGGTTGGGGAAATTGAGAGCGAAACGATCCAATTGGGTTTCATGGCCGAGCCGACACCCGGCTGGCCCAACTCGGAAGGGTTCCACGGCTTTACCCCCGAACCCGGTGTTACCCACGAGGGCGGTTTTTTCGAAGCGCCGATTTCGGTATCGCTTCTGCCCGACGAAGCCACGGATATCATCTACTATACTCTCGACATGTCGACCCCGGGACCGGAAAACGGCGGGATTGCGGACGGCCCCATCCAGATCTCCGCAACCAGTGTGCTACGGGCCGTGGCCAATCGCCTTGGACATGAACCTTCGGCCGTAATCACTCACACCTACCTCTTCATCGACGACGTCATTCGTCAATCACCCGACGGCAGCGCCCCGCCCGGATTTCCCAGCCAGCCCATTAAAAACAAGCAGATGAATTACGGGATGGATCCGGACATCGTCAACGATCCGCTCTACGGACCCCAACTGCGGGATGCGCTTCTCGACCTCCCTTCGGTGTCAATCGTCACCGACCCCGCCAATCTTTTTGACCCCGAAACCGGTATCTACGTAAATTCGCGGGGAGAGGGACGGGCGTGGGAGCGGCCCGCCTCCTTTGAATTGCTGCATCCTAACGGAAGCGCGGGATTCCAGGTCAATGCCGGCCTGCGTATCCGCGGTGGCGCTTCGCGAAGTCCGGGCAATCCGAAAAACTCCTTTCGCTTCATCTTTCGCCGCGAGTATGGCCCTGGTAAACTGAGATACCCTCTGTTCGGGAGCGAGGGCGTGGAGGAGTTCGACAAAATCGACCTGCGAACCAACCAGAATTTCGTTTGGCACCGGAATCTGAGTCGGGCACCCGAGAACACCTTTCTCCGCGATGTTCTCTCCCGGGACACCGAACGGGACATGGGCCATCTCTATTCCCGCAGCCGCTATTACCATCTCTACCTGAACGGCCAATACTGGGGGTTGTTCCAGAGCGAAGAACGCATAGACCCCGATTTCGCGGCTTCCTACCGGGGTGGAGGTCCGGGGGATTACGACTCCATCAAAGTCGATCGCGGATTCATTCAAACACCTACCGGATGGAGGGGCAAGGCAGTTCCGTTCGAAATTTACGCCGCGGAGGGCGAGATGGACACCTGGCGCCAAATCTGGGGATGGGCCGGGCAGTCGCGAAGGGGGCAGTATCTCGCAGACAACGATGACTACTTCTATCTCCTCGGCCAAGATGAGCATGGTAACCGCGATCCCGATCGGCGTGCCCTCGTCGACGAGGCCAACCTGATCGGTTACATGCTTCTCAAGCTTTTCAGTTCGGACCACGACGGCCCCATTTCTTTCTGGCAAGGATTCATCATGCCGAACAATGTCTACGCTCTCTACAACCGCAATGCCGAGGACGGGTTCTTCTTCCTTACCCACGACAACGAATTTGCATTCCATGTTACCGGTGTGCCGGAATACGACAACCGTAACGGCCCGTGGCTCGCTGGCGAAACCTTCGAGACCTCCAATCCGCATTGGTTGCACAACCAGATGGCGACCAACGCGGAATACCGCAACCGCTTCGCCGACGCCGCCCATCAGGCGCTTTTCAACAACGGCGTGCTGACGGCCGAAGCATGCCTCGCCCGCATGCGAGAACGTGAAGCGCAGATTGAACTCGCCATCATTGCCGAATCGGCCCGCTGGGGAGACACCCTGAAAGCAACCCCTTTTACCAAGGCGGATTGGGAGGCGGCGGTGGCGAAGCTGGAGGATTTTCTGCGCCACCGTGGACCGATCGTGGTCCAACAGTTCCGCGAGGTCGGGCTCTACCCCACGAGCGATCCGCCCGAAATAATCGTAACCGGGAGTGGCACGGATGGAGACCCCGCCCTTGTCTCGATCGAAAATCCCAACCCCGGAGGCAAAGTCTTTCTCACCCTCGACGGATCCGATCCCCGGGAGATCGGCGGCGCCATCAACCCCTTCGCATTCACCTACAAAAAACCTGTCGCCCTACCCCATCTTGCGACTCGTGTTCGCGCGAGGTTCTGGAGGGAGGGTGAGTGGGGTGTCCTCATCGAAGCCCCGATCCCGGGAGCGCCCGCTCAGGCGGACGGAGAGGAGAAACTCAATTCCTGGAGGATTATGCACTTCAATGAGGCCGACTTGATTGATCCGGAAAAAAACGCCTCGGTTTGGGGCGACCGGGCAGATCCCGACCGGGATAACATTCCGAATCTCATCGAGTATTATATGGGTCTCGATCCGAACGCCGACGATCATGGGAACCCCTGGTTAATAACCGTGGACCCCGCCGGTTCCAACACCGTCATATTTTCCTACCTTCGATCGGTTGTCGTGGATGCGAGCTTGTGCCGACCAGAGTGGACCAAAGATCTTTCCGCTTCCCCGGTGATCTGGTCTTCGGAAAATATCACCTACCGGCAAGGGAACAATCTGGGCGATCAAGCGATGATCGAGGCCACGGTTCCGATTGCCCCCGGAGATAAGGCCATCTTCGTGCGCCTCAGGTGCGAGTAACCAACAAATCCTCTACTTCCCGCTTTCAACTCTCCGTTGCCGACCATCGATCAACTTGCGAGGAATCGATCTTGAGGATACCCCGAAAGATTGACTGTTAGCGCATTTCCAAAGATATATAGGCATTCATTTGGCAATGCGGATCCGTAAAACCGCAAAAATCTTCAAGACTCCTTCTTTATGCTTCCCATTTTCACTCCTCCCTATACATGTCTCGGCGTAGCTTTGGGGCCTAGACGGGAAACCCCCACCTCGGCGTCTTGTCCTGCCATGCCGCGCCTAAGCTCAATTTGGCGACGGCGGGAGCTCAGTCGAAAGGCTGCGCCGCTATACCGAGACGAAGTCGACATCACCCTACCGAGCTTCAGGCGACATCACCCAAGCAATTTCCTATCAGCGCTACCGATCGACGGTCGAAAGGATCCTTTCCTCAATTGGCGATTCTTCTTCGCCTTCCTGTATTTCTGCCTCGCCAGCGTCGGGGAAGCGCAAGAAGAAAGCTCTGAGAACGGAACCCTTGGATCGGTCGAAACCGGTGGAATTCCCGCTTCCGAGACCCGCGAATTCGACCCGGCGACTTACGAAGCGTTCGGCTACCGGATCGGGGAGATTTTCAGCATCGACGCCAATTTGAGCGCGGGAGAATTCGAGGCCGTAACCCGCGGTCTCAGGCGCAAATGGAGCGACATGGGACCGCCGGCCGGCTACGATTCCGCAAGCCGAATATCCGAGCTCTTGGCCCTCATGACGGAGCATCGAAATCGTTCGGAATCGAAGTTGAGCGCCTTGAGGGAAGAAACGAACCGAAAGAACCGAGCCGAGGGCGAGGCCTTTTTTGCCCAACTCGATGCCGAGGGAGCAACGCTCAAGACGGAACAGGGCCTCCACTACATGATCATCCGGAAAGGAACTGGGGGATCACCCGATCGATCCAAAACAGTTCGCTTCCATCTCCGTGGATCGCGTCTGAATGGTGAGACTTATGTCAACACCTACGAGGGCAAGAAACCGGCTGTCTTACCTCTACAACGTCTCGTGCCGGGGCTCCAGGATGGACTCCAGCTCATCGGTGAAGGCGGGAAAGCAACACTTTTTGTGCCGCCCGATCTCGCCTACAAGGACAACGGGTACGGGCCCATCGAACCGGGAGAAACGCTTACGCTCGAAGTTGAGCTCCTTGAAGTTCTCGATGGCGCGCCGCCAGGGCAACCTCCCGGATCGACTCAACAGATGCCAGAGGAGGCCACGCGGCAGATTAGAGCCCAGGCGAACAAGTACATTGATGCTATTAAGAAGAATCGTGAAAAGAAAGATGCGACACAGTAAAATCCTCACTTCGGCAGCTTGTCTTGAGCACAGTCGAAGGGCTGCGCCTCTATACCGAGACGAAGTCGACACCACCCAAAGCAAATTCCTATCCGTGATGGGTCTTGGATTGCTGGCCGCTTCCCTTGGGCTAATGGCTGCGGCACTCGGGGCGGCCGGGGAAGCTCCCGCGCATCTGGCCAATATCTCCTGGAAGCCCTTGGCAAAGGCTTCCGCCGGGCCCGGGGAAACGCTCTTCGAGAAGCTCGAAGTCGAGCGTACTGGCATAGATTTCACCTACTTCTGGGATCCGCCGGAGAAGTTCGAGAACGAGTGGCTTCTTGACGGGTCCCTCGGAGGTGGTGTGGCGCTGGGAGACTATGATAACGACGGAAGAGTCGACGTATTCCTGACGCGGGCATTCGGAGGGAGCCGCCTCTACCGAAACCTGGGAAACTTTCGCTTCGAGGACGTGACCAAAGGGGCCGGGATCGAGGACGACGGTTCGTGGGGTATGGGAGCCACCTTCGCGGATATCGAGAACGACGGTGATCTCGACCTGTTCGTTTGTTCCTACGACGCGCCCAACCGACTCTTTGTGAACCAGGGAGACGGCGCCTTCGTAGAACGGGCCGAGGAAGCAGGCCTCGCATTTACCGGTTCGAGCACGCAGGTGGCTTTCGCCGACTACGATCGCGATGGCGATCTCGATGCCTATCTGCTGACCTGGAGGTATATCAATCCCGAAACCTACGGGCAATTCGTCAAATTTGAGATAAAGGACGGTCGGCGCGTCGTGCCCGAGGCCTTTGCCGACGCGGTAGGGTTCATGACCAAGCCGGACGGCACCAGAGTTCACATCAAGGTAGGGCAGAAGGACCGACTCTATCGGAATGACGGGGACGGCCGCTTTTCCGACGTGTCGGAAGCTTCTGGAATCACAGGCAATGACATGGGTCTTGGCGTGGTCTGGTGGGATTACGACGGGGACGGGTGGCCGGACCTCTATGTCGCCAACGACTTCAAAGGCCCGGACAAGCTCTATCGGAATAATCAGGACGGAACCTTCACGGATGTCATTCGGGAGGCCATTCCACATACTCCCTGGTTTTCCATGGGGGCGGATGCTGGAGACATCAACAACGACGGTTTCCTGGACTTCGTTGCCTCGGACATGGCGGGCACCTCCCATTACAAGCAGAAGTTGAATATGGGGGAAATGGACTTCGAAGGTTGGTTCCTGGAAACGGCCGAGCCGCGTCAGTATATGGCCAACGCGGTTTACCTCCACTCCGGCGCCGGACGCTTCCTGGAAGTTGCTCAGTTGGTGGGATTGAACAGCACGGATTGGACTTGGTCGCCCAAGCTCGACGACTTCGACAACGACGGATGGCAGGATCTCTTTGTCAGCAATGGCATGACGCGGAACTGGTTCAATAGCGATCTGATCGCTGAGCAGGCGCGGAGGGGAGGCTTTGGTAGCGCCGCAGGTAAGCGGGTCCTTCTCGATTCCCCGATGTTAAGAGAGCGGAATCTGGCCTTTCGCAATACCGGCGACCTGCGTTTTGACAGGGTCTCGCAAAGCTGGGGCCTTGATCATGAAGGTGTGAGTTTCGGCGCCGCCACCGCCGACCTTGACGGAGATGGCGACTTGGATCTGGTGGTGAACAACTTCGAGGAACCGGTTTCCATCTACCGAAATCGAGGAACAACGGGAAACCGGCTCATTGTTCATCTTCGAGGAACCAACAGCAACCGGTATGCCCTGGGCGCCTTCGTTCGGGTCGAGACCGACCGGGGCGACCAGGTGCGCTACCTTTCGCCCGTGGCCGGCTACGTTTCGTCGGACGATGTGGCTCTGCACTTCGGGCTCGGAGACTCCACCCTGGTTGGCAAGCTCTCGGTGCGGTGGCCGAACGGGGGAACGAGCGAGTACCATGGTCTCGAGGCGGGCCGTGCCTACACCATCACCGAGGATGGCCAGACCTCCGGGGCCGACGATGGGGATTCTAAGGAACCCCGTTTCCGTCGCTGGGATGGTCTTGCCGGCATCGAGCATAAGGAGGATGCCTACAACGACTTCGCAGACCAGCCCCTGCTGCCGAACCGGATGTCGCGTCTGGGACCGGGTATGGCTTGGACGCGAAACGACGAGACGGGAGACCTTGCGGCATTCGTGGCAGGAGCAGCTGGTCAGGCGGGAAGGGTGTTTCGCCTAGGGGAAGCCGAGACTGCGCCGGGCGGCACGGTCGAGGCAACTTTTCAGGACGATGCGGCGAGAGAGGATATGGGTGGACTCTTCTTTGATTTCGACGGTGATGGCGACGACGATCTCTATGTCGTGAGCGGCGGCTTGGGGCGGTGGCCGGGTGATTTCCTGCTGGGTGACCGTCTCTATGTAAACGACGGTTCTGGCGGATATGACCGAGCTGGCAGTGATGTGTTGCCAGCGGATCGTGTCAGCGGGAGCCTGGCGGCCGCTGCGGACTTCGACCGCGATGGCGACCTCGACCTTTTTGTCGGTGGCAGGCTGATGCCGCGTCGCTATCCCGAAACGCCCTCCAGCCGCCTGTTGGTCAATTCGGGAGGTGCGTTTATAGACGCCACGGAAAAGGTGGCGCCTGAATTAGTCAAAACCGGCCTGGTCACTTCGGCCCTGTGGTCCGATGCTGACGGCGATGGTTGGCTGGACCTGTTTGTCACCCACGAGTGGGGGCCGGTGAAATATTACCATAACGATCGTGGAAAGTTAACCGATATGACGGGCCCGGCGGGGCTGGCGGACTTGAAGGGGTGGTGGAACGGTATCACCGGCCGTGACGTCGACAATGATGGTGACATCGACTACGCGGTGAGCAACTTCGGTCTCAATACCAAGTACCACCCGAGTCCGAACAAGCCGGTCTTCCTCTACTATGGCGAGTTCGGTGAACTGGACGAGATGCGGTTGGTGGAGGCGAAATACGAAGAAGATACCTTATACCCGGTCCGCGGGCGCAGTTGCTCGACCGCCGCGATGCCTTTCCTGTCAGAACAGTTCGCTTCGTTTCACAATTTCGCCAAGGCGTCGCTGGCGGAAATCTACACACCCAAATGCCTCGATACGTCCTTGCGATTGGAGGTTAACGAGCTGGCCTCTGGAATGCTCATCAACGAGGGTGACGGGCGATTCTCATTCCAGCCCCTTCCGCGTGTTGCGCAAATCTCGCCGAGTTTCGGGGTAGCCCTGACTGACGTGAATGGGGATGGTTTCAGCGATCTGTACGTCGTGCAGAACTTCCACAGCCCACAGAAAGAGACCACGCGTATGGATGGGGGAGTCAGTCTCCTCCTGGATGGACGTGGAGACGGCACATTCTCCGCGGTCTGGCCTCATCGGAGCGGGCTTATGGTACCGGGCGATGCCAAGAGCCTGGCCTCGGTTGACCTCAACCGGGATGGCTGGGTCGACTTTGTCGTCGGGGTCAACGACGGTCCCGTCCACGCCTTCGAGAACGCCGGCCAAGCAGGTTACCGGCCGCTGGCTGTGAACCTGTGGGGTGAGCCCGGTAACCTTGCGGCGGTGGGTTCGCGGGTTTCGGTTACGGACGCGAGCGGTCAACGGCAGACCGCAGAGGTCTATGCCGGTGGCGGGTACTTGTCCCAGTCGACGTCGACCTTGTTCTTCGGCCTGGGCGAAACCCATCTCGGCGAGGAGATCGAGATCGAAGTACGGTGGCCGTCTGGAGAAGTCACGCGGCATCGGAAGGAGGTTGATGGGACCTATGTGGAGATCGGGCAAGGAGAGGCCACGCTATGAAGTTGCCAAACGCACGGTTTGGCAGAGCCTTCATCCAATCAGCGGGTTAATCGGACGTTTACTAAGGACGGGGGACGCCATACTGGTTTCGAGCACCCAGCACCCAGCATCCAGCACCCAGCACCCAGCATCTAGCACCACCAGGGCTCGCCCGCTGCTAACCGACTTCGCATAAAATCCTCATTGAGATCCAGGCCGAGGCCCGGTTTGTCAGGGACACGCAGGATACCATCCCTCACAGCAAGTGTGGTATCGTTGGACATTTGCTCAATCACTCGGCCAGGTCGTCCGAGAGAGCTCTCGGAACGGTAGAAGTTTTGCATAGCCATGGAAAGGTGTGCCGATGCATAGGTCCTCACCAGGCTGCCGCGGTTGTGCAAGGCCACGGGGATCCGGGTAATGGCTGCGTAATCCGCAATCTTCGAGACGCCGGTTATGCCACCGGCATAAGCAATATCCGGATGAATGATGTCTACGGCCAGGTTGTCCAGAAAGAGTTTAAACTCCCGGAGCGGCTCCAGTTTCTCTCCGGTCAGAATGGGGACTGGGGATTCCTGGCGAAGCATCTTCCATCCGTCGGAATAGCGAACATCCAGGGTGTCCTCTACGAAACTTACCTCGAAAGGTTCCGAGGCTTTGCAAATGGCAATGCTGCTCGGCGTATCGAACTCACCATGACAAGCAACACCAAGTTCAAACGCGTCCCCCACCGCTTCGCGTAAGGTTGAAAGTCCGTGTTTATACTTTCTCATTTCCTCGCCGCTAACCGTAGGATGGAAGGGTTTTCCAACTGGGAAGGCCTGGTCTATATTGAACTTGAAAAAATCGAAACCTTCAGGTTTTTCCTTCATTTCCTGAACCCACTCCCGGCAAGAAACCGGGTCATGCATGTCATCGAGAAAATCGCAGTGGGAATACATGAGACATCCATCTCGAAAGGGGCCGCCGAGCAATTTATAAACGGGTTGACCGGTAATTTTGCCTGCCAGATCCCACAGCGCGGTGTCGATACCACTGAGCGTTGCATAATGACCCATAAACGGGTGCTGCAGGGAGGTCATGCGGTAGAAGAGGCGCTCGATGGCCAGCGGATCCGATCCGATGAGTCCCGCAGGTCCGCCCTTCAATTTACTGGAGCCGGGATATTGACCTGCCGTCATGTGCTTCAGATAACCGCGTACCATCGGCCCACTTGCACCGGCCTCACCGTAGCCTACCAGGCCCGCGTCGGTTTCGATCTTGATTAAACTAGCATCAAACAAGAAGTCGAGTTGCATGGCCTTGACGGCAGTAATCTTGACTTGACCCTCATAGGGAGCCGCCGCAGTCCTTAGACCGAACAAGGACGCGCCAAAAGGTAAGGTCAGCGCAAGGCGCAGAAAATCTCGTCGTGACTGATTACGTTGCATTGATTTCATATCAGGGTCCCTAAGCTATCGGAACCTGAACGTGTTGGACAAATAAATAGTCGGTCCTGAAAAAGGTCAAAATTGTTCCGCGTGATTGGATGGCTCCTCTGGATTTGCTCTCGCCACTTGTCACGCCGTAATCCATGAAGGCGGAAGCCGCCAAGATCGCCAAGAACAGAGTCAATTCCATTAACCGAAAACACACAATTCCCAATTCCCAAATCGTACTAATCCGTGGTTTATATCAAACATCGCCGCTTTGCGGCTGGATGCCTTCCGCCTTCAATGAGTAACGGCGTGACGGGTCGGCAACAGGATGGAGCAGAGCTCCAACAAGAAAAACTTTTTTTGTGAGTAGCCACAAGAAGCTCAAAATACTCATAACTCATCTTGTGGCTTCTGTGCCTTATGTGGCTAAAATAGATTATATTCCGGCTTTTGTGCGCTTTCGATGACGATCACCATCAAGATCACGATAAACCTCAGTATCTCGGTACCTCAGAATCTCAGAAACTCTTCTCCACCGCCCAATTCCTAATGCCTAATTCTTCCGTCTCTGCGTTCCTTGCGTTCTTTCGCGGCTATTTCCTATTTCCTAATTCTTCCCCCCTGCGCGCCCATCCGTGTAATCCGTGGTCAATTCCCAATTCCCAATTCCTCTCCCTCTCCACCTCTTCTTCCCCTCCGCCTCATACGTCCTCTGGCCCGGTCGGTTAGCCCCCTCCGATCTTGATCGTGATCTTGATCTCTCACTCTATTCCCAATCCTGTAAATCCTGTGCATCCATGTTTAATTAATTGTGGAGAAAAACTCTAAAACATCGTTACTTGAAGGTCTCTCAGATATGATTTTTCCGGCTTTCGATCACGATAAACCTCAGCATCTCGGTACCTCAGAATCTCAGAAACTCTACTCCTAATTCCCAATTCCCAATTCCTCTCCCTCTCCACCCCTTTCATGATCCGTGTTTATCCGTGTAATCCGTGGTTTATCCTCTCCTCGAACCCAAACCCCACATTGTGGCTTCTGTGCCTTCTGGGCTAAAATTCCTTATTCTTCCCCCTCTGCGTTCCTTGCGTTCTTTCGCGGCTATTTCCTATTTCCTAATTCTTCTCCCCTCCGCGCCTATCCGTGTAATCCGTGGTTTATCTCCCCCTCCGCGCCCATCCGTGTAATCCGTGGTTTATCTCCCCCTCCGCCTAATTCCTAATTCTTCCTGTCTCTACCATCCCCTTTGACAAGGTTTTTGGCTAGATTTACCGTTAGCTTGTCAAATTAGGGCCCATAGATCAAAACTAAACTGTTGGTTTACAGTAATTTATGACTTTTTCAGGGACGACTACTTATCCTGCAAACTCCAGTCCGCGCATGGTTCCGGTGGAAGATGCGAACTTGTCAGTTTCGATGCCCATGCGCTGCAACATGGATACAAAGAGGTTGGGCAGTGGATAGTTGCGTTCGGTATCGAATGCGAGGTGTTGTCCGTGCTTGAAACCACCTCCGGCGAATAGGGTCGGAAGGTTCAAAGTGGTGTGAGCGTGCGCGTTGCCCAGGTTGGATCCGTAGAGAATTATCGTGCGATCCAACAAACACTCTCCTTCTTCCTCAAAGGCCTTCAAGTCTTCGAGCAGTTCCGCAATAAGCTTCATATGCCAGGTGTCGATCACCTCCAACTGCGCCAGCTTATCCTCGGATTTTCCATGATGCGAAAGATTGTGGTAGCCGTCGCTGACGGTTTTCCCATCCACTGTGATGGCGGGTGAATTCACGCTGTCGAGCATGAGCGAGATGACGCGTGTGGAGTCGGACTGAAATGCCAGTCTGGAGATTTCATACATCAACCTCACTTTGTCCATGTAGTCGCGGGGACTGCTCGGATCGAGCGGCAGCGGAGCTTCTACTTTTGGCTTAGGCCGATACTCCCACTCCTTGGAGGCTTCCATCCGCTTCTCCAGGTCGCGAACGCTGGTAAAATATTGATCGAGCCTCTGCTGATCCGCCCCTCCCAAATCCCGCTGAAGGGACTTGGCCTGATCGCCTACCGTATCCAAAATACTTTGACCCAGCTCCAGCTTGCGCACCTGTTTCTCCGTCTCTTCCGGGGTGGCCTGGAAAAACATGCGCTTAAACACATCTGAAGCTGATTGCTCGCAGGGAATCATGACTCCAGACTCGGTCCAGGACAGGCTGCGGATTCCCGTGTTTACATTGACCCCTAAAGTAAACATGGGAAAGCGGGTTTGATGGCCAATACTCTCGGCCATGAGCTGGTCGAGCGAAATCGTATTGCGGAATCCTCCGCTTGCCGGGCCGGGAGCCGCGGTGAGAAAGCAATTATCTGCTGGGTGACCTCCATCCACATCGGGATGCGAAACTCCACTGAATACGGTAAAATCGTTTCGGTGCTTTTCAAGGACTTCCAGGTAGGGAGAAAGCTGATACCCGAATCCCGTTTCTTTCGGGAAAAAGTGATCTGAGAGCAGGCCCAGGTTGTTACAAATAGCCAGCATGCGACGTGGCACGACGGATTGAGCTGCCGATGCCTTGCTGGAGATGCTGGCAAAGGCGGGCCTCATGGCATCGAGCATGGGAAGAGATAGGGCGATGCCAGTATTGCGGAGGAATTTGCGGCGCGATAGGGTTTGCCGCGTGGAAACGAAGGGGGCGCTGGGAGACGTGTTGTGTGATTGATTCATACCAGACTGGGTTATTTATGTAGAAACAGGTCGCTTTTGACAAGTTCGGAAATGAAGGTGCGAACACCATAGTTTTGCCTTTTACTGTTTCTTAAAATGGCTTCGACCTGTTTACGGTCGGAAAACCGAACGGGAGCGCCGGTGGCGTAGGTGGCAAGTTGTTCTACAAAGTTTTTGGCCAGTTGCTCTTCCTCGGTCAAAAGATGCTGCTTCAACTCGCGGATATCATGAAAGGCTCTACCATCGGGAAGCTGCCCCGCGGCATCGACTGGCAATCCCATGCGGTAGCGAAATGCGTATCCGTTATGCCCGACACCTTGAACCGGCTCCCCCTTCCCTTGGCTCGTCGTCCGGTAGTGATCGCGCCAACCACCCATGACATCGAAATTCTCGAGGGCGAACCCTGCAGGATCGATTTTCACATGGCAGATATTGCAGCTCTCTTGCGAACGATGAAGCGCCAATTGCTCCCGGATGGTTTTGGCTCCGCGGATATCGGATTCGATCGCTTGCACCGAGGGCGGCGGAGGAGGAATGTGGAGGCCGAGTATGCGCTCCATGATCCAGGCGCCCCGGGTTACTGGAGATGAGGTTGTGCCGTTAGCAGTCACTTTAAGAACGCTCGCCTGCGTCATCATACCACCTCTCGGGCTATCATCGCTCAATTTGACCGGCCGGAAGTGAGCGCCGCGAACGCCTTCTATTCCGTAGAGAGTCGCCAGCCGTTCGTTAACGACAACGAAGTCCGCGTCTATCAAATAACGGACGCCCAAGTTGTCTTTGATGAGCTCCTGGAAATAGAGCTGTGTTTCCTCCGGCATGGACTCCACGAGCGCATCGTCCAACTGGTATTCAGGATAGAGCTCCAAGTCGGGGCTGCTTTCGCCCATGTTTCGCAGGTCCAACCAGTAGTCCAGAAACGCATCAACGAACCGGCGAGATTTGGGGTCATCGAGCATACGCTCTACCTGCCGACTCAACGTGTCGGATTTAAGAATGCTTCCATTGGCGGCGAGTCTGAGAAGTTCCTCATCCGGAGAAGAGTTCCAAAGAAAATAGGCGAGTCGTTCCGCCAATGCGCGGCCACCAAGCTGTCCCTCAGTGGCTTGATGATAGATATATCCCGGAGACGCAAGCACGGCGGTGTAGCCGGCGATCATGGATTCAGTGAAGCTGTGTCCAACGTCTAGAGCTTCGAGAATCAGGCCTAAAAAGCGATCGTGATCCGCTTGGCTAACCGGGCGGCGATAGGCTTGTTGGAGGAAGCGCTTCAGCAACCGGTCCGCATCCTCGGACGGGTGTTGGCTTTCGACGATGACGTGCTCTCTGACGGTCGCCATATTATGCGCATTATAGATGCCATCGAGGATATCCAATTCGTTAGGTTCTGAGGTATACGACGGACGCTCGTAATTCGGATACTCCTCTATCAGGTATGTATCCGTTGCATTGCGAGGGTCGTTAACCGTCTTTAAATCACCAAACAACAGTTTATGACCATCCGGAGGCCAACGCTCGAAAAGGGGGCCTTCAACTTCCATCCACTTATAGGCAACTCCCGGCATACCGTCTTCTTCAAGAAGTGGATTTTTGAAATCGGGGGGTCGCGACCGGACCAGTCGAGACGCGTCGGGTCGAATCGTTTCTCCGGCCTTCAGCCAGACTTCAATTTCCTTCACCGAGGGTTCCGGGCCAAAGTCGAAGTGACCCAATCGACGCAGGGTTCGTGGAGGAAGGTCAGAATAGATGGCGATCGGTTCAGTCCGCCTTCCTTTAGTGACCTTCGTATATTCGGGAGACATCCAAACCGTGTAACCGGCGAACTTGAGCCGATAGCGTCCGGAAACCGGCGCGCGAAATGCGTCGAACTGAACCTCCACATGCTCGTAGGTGCTCATGACCTTGACTACGGCCTCCTCATCCCTGCGAGTGGGATCCGAATAGTCGCCCGGAAGCGGACGGATAAATTTACCCTGTATGTCGGTAGCCCGAACATTGAGATCCTCTTGTATCTCGTATCCCAACACCGGATACGTTTTGCGAATGGCCGGTCCATTGCCTCTGGTAAACTTGAACTGATCCCAAGAGTAATAACGCCGTCGGAGTGGTTCTGGCTTTTCCACCTGGGTAATCACAGCTTCCCGCAACGCGCTCTCGGCCGTGCGCAGATACCGAGATAATTGGACATGCGAAACGTCGAGCGCCTCTCCCGATTTGTTGTAGCCGTGCGCGGTCCGATCTTCGGGCAGCGAATCCTTGATCTTCAAGTAAGGAACAGAGAGTAAGTCGCGCACCGAGTGTTCGTACTCGTACCGGTTCAAACGTCGATTGACTGAACGACCGATATCCGCCTGCATCGCTTGCTCCGTGTCGATGATTTCACCTGAAACAAGCTCGAGGAATTCATCTAATTGCGACTTCTCTGGCCGACGCTTTTTCTTCGGAGGCATCTCGCCGGCCAGGGCGCGATCGTGAGCCTTGATCCAAGTTTGAAACGTATCGGGAGTGATCGGTTGTTCCGTCAGGGACCACAGGTCCAGATCTCCCTTCATTTCCACATCGTCATGGCAACCAGCGCAGTGTTGTTCGATGAACTGAGGGATCCTGGTCGGCAATGAGTCGGCCCTGCCGGCGAGCAAAAGCGGTCCGGCAACGAGGCCAAGTATCCAAAACACTGCGACTAATACTGCTTTCTTATTCAAATTTGTTGAAGTGTGATGAATTATTGATGCAACCGATTGCAAATTTTCTGTCAGACCCTGACGGTGTCAAGATTTAATATACACTTCCAGTATCTGTTCCAGTCGGCACCGAAGGATCAAAGATCTATTGGTCTAAGAAATATCCCCCTGGCACTGGATAGGCATCGATTTGCACGTCCAAACCAACACAGAAATCGACAACACGAGTGCCATTATCCCTGGCGACGGTGACCAATTACCCTGACGGGCTATGCCTGATGAATTCCACTTTGTCCAGATAAAGGACCTGGGTTTGTGATCCGACGTCGAACTCCAACCTGACATCCATCGCATCCGCTGTATCGTGCGTGTAGAATAAGTCGTATGTTGCTTGAACTGCGCCGATAGCGATTTCAGAACTATCGTAGAATACTTCCCCGCTTATGACATCCTTAAGCAACACCTTCGTGCTGCCGTTCCCGTCATTGCTTCGGGCGATAAAGCTAATCCGGTAGGTCTGTCCCTCGATAAGGTGGAATAACGTTCTTCCGGGAGCCTCCGAGTTGCCAACCAGCGTTTGCAAGTAAAGTTGTCCCCCACCCTCGAGTTGAGGGACTGACAATTTCAACATGGTACTACCACTGAAGGCGCCTCCTGAGAGGTAAGTTCTGGTAATTTCTTCCGTCGTTAATTGCCAACCATCATCGTAACTACTCAGGTATCTTAAACAATCGTCCGCATGGATGTTTTATTGATAACATATTACGAAACTGTAGGAGGGGGTTTATCCCCCGATTGCGGTGAGGCCATTTGGAAGATCGGGGGATAAACCCCCTCCTACAGTGCTCTCAATCACCATCCCATGAAAATTTTCTCGTTTCTTCTTATTATCCTTCTGCCTTCATACTTTATCCTTGAAGCAAAGCCCAATTTCATTCTCATAATTTCCGACGATCTAGGCTATGGAGACCTGAGTTGTTACCCATCATCGGAGAAAAATTCGCCATTAATCACTTGATCAATATTGGGCCATGCTGTCGGCGCTTCCCGGCCGGTCATCCTGGGTGTTACAATGGGGTGCCACCCCAGCTCAGTATCAAATATCCCGAATGACCTCTGATTGTGCTGAATTCCCGTATACCACATACTCCCTATGTCGTGGGTATTGAAGAGGTCCAAATGATGATCCAGCCATTTTTCCACATCACCACTCGCATCGCGGGTTGGAAATAGCCAGCAACCCCATTCGGTAGTGATGATCGACGACACCAATATTATTTACGATTTCCACATGTATCGGCCACACAGTTTCACCCATCAACGGACCCAAGGCCCCATTATTGAGAAATGGCCGAGCCTGTTAAGGGAGCCAGGCTGGTTCGACCTGACGGATCTCCATGTCGGCGGGGAAGTGCGCAGCCCCGAGCTTAAGGAATATCCACTCGAAATTGCGTTTCGATACAATAAGGAGTGCTCTTATTGCATTAAACTTGATTTCGATACAATAAAGGTAAACCTTATTCTATCTGGATTCTTTGACGAAACACGGGATGAATATTTCCGTTTGCTTTTGTCGGTTTGTCAGAAAGGCAATTGGAGGGAGTGGGTGGAATACTTTCTTCGAGGTGTTCGCTTACAATCCGAACGTGCTTTGGAAGATACTCAGCATGTGTTAACTCTGTACGAGGTTTATCGTCTTAAATTGAAACAGGGTAAAAGGGTTCCGCAGGAAGCCGCCCGTGTTCTCGATCAAATATTTGCCAATCCTTTTATTTCAATAACCAGGTACCGGAATCGTAACAAGGTCAGCTACCACAACGCCAGAAATGGAGTCGAATTTTGGATAGGACAAGGACTTTTGAAAGAAGTGACTGGTCAGAGACGGAATCGTATCTATATGGCTGAAGAAGTATTCCGGATAATGGCTGGTCCATCATCCCCCAACGATGGTGGTACTTCTTCAACTGACAGTGAAGAGGAGTCAACGGGGTCATAATTTTTTCGTGCAGCCCTAAACTCACCGAAATCAAATGGCACAGCCGATCCGCTATCGATGCCCTCTTGGACAGCTGCCCTCAAAGCTGCCATTTTCGTCTCCTGGTCTTGAAGCAGCCTGAGACCGGCACGAACCATTTCACTCGCGGATCCGTATCGTCCTTTTTTCACACCACCTGCGACAAACTCGCTAAGCTCATCACCAATATCTACACTTGTATTGCGCGCCATGACTAATTGCTTCTTTGTTTTAATTACCAATAATTAGAGATTATTGGTAATTGGTCAAGGCCGTAAATTTAGGAAGCCTCCCGCTTTCCCTGGAGAAGGTGGAAACCGAAGAGAGGTGATTAGCTGGTTAAAATTCATCCTTCTGCCCGTATGTTGGTCTCTGTTTAGTCGAAACTGCGCTTCGCTTCCCACGCCGCTTTAAGAGCTTTGAGGGATACGTCAGCTCGGACCAGTAGACAGCGAGGCCATTAAAATGGGGCGAGTCTGGCTTCGGATTAATTTCCATTTAGAAAGCTGTCAAATTCGGGATATTCCGGATTTTATTTTGAATTTGGTCACATTTTAAATATTACGTTTAGGTATGAAATTGAAATTCACGTATTGGCAGGAGACCGATGGCAAGTATCTAGGGTATTTAAACGATTACCCGGATCATTGGTCCCAAGGGGAAAGCCTGGACGACTTGAAAGAACACCTGAAAGACCTCCACCAGGAATTTTCGAAAGGAGATTTACCGGGAATAAAAAAAGTGGAAGAAATTGAAGTTGGGTGAAGCGCAAAGACCTGGTCAAAAAGCTGAAATCTTTCGGATGTGTTCTACTGCGCCACGGCGGAAGACACGATATATACCACAATCCCGAAACAGGCGCCACATAACCTGTCCCCCGGCATCGTGAGGTGAATGAGCGATTGGCGAAAAAAATCATCAAGGACCTTTCAAAATAGTCTTCAAGCAAAGCATCGAATCTTGGGTGGACCCTTGATATTCATTCCTATGTCAAGTGCGAATGATATTCGATCATATATCAATTCCTCGACCCCAGGGAATCTCGGATGCAGGTTCGCTGGATACTCGCCTGAAGGGCTTCGAATTCGGGCTCTGCCTATACGGATTTCGGCACGCCTGTGCAGATATGCATCAGCTTTTGTCTCGTCCGGTGGCCCACACTATGGATAATTCTTACATAGACAATGCGGTCGGAGCTTCCGTTCTCTCCGCATGTCACTAACTTACTCAACCAGGAACTCACGCGGCTCGTCCGCGAGAAAAGAGAAAACTAGATGTATACATTAGGAGCGGAAATCGTCCCTTACCACGACTACTCGTTAGACGAGTCCCTGCGGGAGCTCGCGGACATGGGCTTCACGCACATCAATCTGTGGACCTCGGCGCCACCCCTGGCGCACCACCTCAATCCCGGCGATGACACAGGGGCCATAAAAGAGGTATTGAAGAAATACGGAATCACCTCGACCGGGTTGACGATGTACGGCAAGACCCAGGATGAGATGCGCGAGCGCATTCTCATGGCTGCCGAGCTCGAGATCCCGTATGTTATTTTCGACTGCGAGGCGCACTACCCCAATTTCGTTTCGCAATTCCTGCCGCCGCTTCTGGAGACCTGCGAGCAAACCGGTGTGAAAATCGCCGTCGAGAACCACTTGACCGTACCCTTCACGGCCGACTTCGAGAGTGGCGGGCATGAGCAAAATCGCTGGGACGAAGGGGTCGACACGCTCGCACAGATCAAGCGGCTTGTCACCGACGTCGACTCACCCTATCTGGGCGTCTGCATAGCGCCCCCGCATCTGTGGGTAGAGCAAGAAACCATTGGCGACGTCGTACGCTTCCTGATGGAGCGAAAGAAACTTTTCTACTACTATGTGTGGGACATCGACCCAGCTTACCAGCGCGGTAAGGACGGCCTCGATTTCGGCCCAGGTGAACTGCAGATACCTCGACCCGATGGCGTCCTCGACTGGCGAGTGTTGCTCCACGACCTTGCCGCCAGCGGCTACGAGGGCGTCGCGAGCCTGAAGTGCCACGGCACCGCCGGTTGGTCCCTCGACTATGTCTCCTCCCAAATGCGCGCCTCGGCCGAGTACGTCCGCAGCTGTCTGCCGTCAGTATAGCTTTGGAGCAAGGGGTCTACCGAGGAGCGGATGCGACGACACCTCAACGAGCATAGCGCAGTACCGAGTGCAACGACACCTAACATAACAACCTTACATCCCGCATTGGCATGCAAGATTGCAAGGAATGACCCCAACGGCGATCTTCAAACAATTTCATTGAGTGACATCTCTCAAATTACACCCGTGAAGAACCGCGCCACGAGGTCGTGCTGGACTTGGTCGCACGTCGAGTCTAGCACTAAACGAACCCGTTGGTGACCTGCGGATTTGACGACAAGACAAGAAATGAAATATCCGAATCTATTCAGCCCGTTCCGGATCCGCGATGTTGAGCTCCGCAATCGTTTTGTCTTTCAGCCACACTTTACCGCCCTGGGCACGCTGGATGGGATGCCGTCGGATGGCCATGTCGCCTATCACGAGGAGCGTGCGCGCGGTGGTGTCGCTTTAATCATCGTCGAGAGCCAAGCCATCCATCCCACGGGAAAAATGTCACGCAGATTTATCAACGCCTGGGACCCTGCGGTTATACCCTTGCTGCGAAACATTACTGAAGCCGTTCATGCTCACGGTGCAAAAATCTTCAGCCAGCTCACGCACGGCGGCCATACTTCGCTCGAGCAGCCACCGCATATCATGTGGGCGCCCACACAGATGCCTGAGCCATCGAGCCATTTCAGTACGAAGGCAGTGGACGAGGACGACATCGCCGCGGTGATCGATGGGTTTGCGACGAGTGCTCGCAATGCACTGGAGGCCGGCTTCGACGGGATCGAGATCAAAATTGCGCACGACGGGTTGCTTCGCTCATTCGCTTCTCCATTTTTCAATCATCGAGTCGATCGCTATGGTGGCTCATTTGAAAACCGCATGCGACTTTCGCTTGAGGTTCTCGAAGCCATCAGAAAGGAAACCGGTGATAGTTGTCCGGTGGGAGTTCGCATCTGCGTAAACGAATTCACGACTTTCGGCTACGGCCTCGACTATGGGATGAGAATGGTGGAATGCCTGGAGGAAAGCGGCCTGGTCGACTACATGAATTCCGATGCGGGTTCTTTCTCGAGTTACTGGATGGAAATCCCTCCTGCCGCCGTGGCGCCGGAGGACTTTCAGAAGCTCAATGCGGCGCTAAAACGCGGTACACGGCTTCCCGTCATCGCATTCGGTCGCATTGCACCGCCCCAACGCGCGGAAGACATGGTGCGGGCGGGAGAGGCCGACCTGATAGGCCACGCCCGCCAGCTGATTGCCGATCCCGAGACTCCCAACAAGCTTGAGGCGGGGTGCACGGATCTCGTCCGACTCTGTGTGGCTTGCAACGATGCCTGTATTTACCAGGTCGGTCAGGAGAAGGCGATTCGGTGTATCCACAATCCGGGCGCAGGACAGGAACGCAAGATCAACGAACGTCTTGTAACGTGTGCTGAAGCGGCGCGGCACGTGGTTGTCGTGGGCGGTGGTCCGGCCGGGTTAAAAGTTGCGGAAATTGCGGCGAAACGCGGCCACAAGGTTACCCTATTGGAGCGCGAGCGCGTGTTGGGCGGGCAAGTTCGCCTCGCGGCAAAGCAACCCGAGCACGAAATCATTGGCGAGGTGACACGCTATCTTGAAGCGGCTGTCGCCGATCTCGGAGTCGATCTCCAGCTGGGCGTGGCAGCAACTCCGGCATTGCTCCGGGAGCTTGCAGCTGATGTGATCGTGATTGCAACAGGATCGGAACCGAACCTTCCGAATCAGCAGCGCGACGATGCGAGACACGCTCGCGAGCTCGGGAGACAAGTGCTTCCGACCATCCCGGGTCTGGATCAAGACTTTGTCGTGTCTTCCGACCAAATCCTGTCGGGCGAAGTGGAAGCGAGCGGGAATGTGCTTGTGGTCGATGACAACGGACACTGGGAGGCTGCCGGAACGGCGGAGTACCTCAGTGAGCACAACTGTCGTGTTCAGGTCATCGCTTCCCATTCCTTGGTCGGTGAGGACATTGAGGCCGGTACCCGGACGCTCTTTTACCGTCGCGCGGCAATCAAGAGTATCCAACTCCGTCCAAGCACAACACTTCTCGAAGTTGGCGATCATCGCGTCAAAGTCGCCGCGGTTTTCAGCCCCAGTGATCCAACGGGATGGAACAAATACCTGCTTGTACCAGGCGACGAAGAGTGGATCGAAGGGATCGATTGGGTCGTTCCTGTTATTGGCCGCCGATCGAGGGAGGACCTTTACCTGGCACTCAAGGAATCTTCCGAGTTTGATTGCGTGCAAATCGAACGGGTTGGCGATTGTGTTGTTCCGCGATTAATCCAAAGCATTATTTCAGAAGCGTTCACCTTGGCACAGACTTTGTGAGTGCACGCATATTACAAATCGGCCCAACGGCTTTTAGAAAATTATCGTCAAACCTATGAAACGATTCTTCGCTCGACTGGCCGGTAAAGCCAGCACCTCCAAGCTTCGAATGAACTTCAAGCGAGCCGCGGCGTTCTTTGGACTTGGACTATTTTGTTTCATGGTTCCGGTGTCCATGTGGGCTGCGCGACCCAACATCCTGCTTATGCTCACGGATGATCTTGGTTGGCGGGATCTCAGTTGTTACGGAAGCACTTTCTATGAAACACCGAACATTGACCGGCTGGCTTCTCAGGGGATGCGTTTTACCGACGCCTATGCTGCGGCGACCGTCTGCTCCCCCACTCGCGCGGCTGTGCTCACGGGCAAGACGCCTGCACGGCTGCATCTGACCGATTTCCTCAGCGGTTTGGAGTACCCTTACGCTGCCCTGACACCGCCGGATTGGCAGCGGCATTATCTACCACATGAAGAAGTCACGATCGCGGAGATGCTGAAGCAAGCCGGCTACGAGACCTTCTATTTCGGCAAATGGCACCTGGGAGGAGAAGAGCACTTTCCCATCACCCAGGGATTCGACAACAGCCTCGCGGAAACCGAAGCCGGATGGCCAGGTGGGTATTTCTATCCCTGGTCGCAGGTTAAAAACCTGAAGGGCAAGAAAGGCGACTACCTCACCGACCGCTTGACCGATGAAGTGATCAAGAGTTTGGAACAACCTCATGATCAACCCTTCTTCCTGTTCCTTTCCTATTTTACACCTCACCGTCCAACCCAGGCAAAAGAAGAACACATCCAGAAGTACGAAGCGAAGCTGACTCCGCAACAGGTTCAACGCAATCCAGTGAATGCCGGAATGATTCACAGCCTGGATGAAAATGTCGGCCGGATTATGGAATCACTCGAAGAACTGAAACTAGCCGAAAACACGATCTTAATTTTCGCCTCAGACAACGGCGGTAACCACTATGCGGATACGCCACAGAAAACCAACAATGCCCCCTTGCGAGACGGAAAGGGTGCTGCCTACGAAGGCGCTTACCGGGTACCTCTCATTATCCGATGGCCCGGGAACATCACAGCAGGAATCGAGACGAGCGAGCCAGTGAGCAGCATCGATTTCTTTCCCACCTTTCAGGCATTGACAAAACAGGAATCCAACACCGAGCAAGAACTGGATGGCGTTAACCTCCTCCCGCTTCTGCTGAAACAGCAGCCACTGGAAAGGGAGGCCCTTTATTGGCATTATCCCCATTATCATCACGGAGGAGCCTCTCCCCACGGAATCATACGCAAGGGGCAGTATCGACTGATCGAACATTTCGACGGAACGCAGGCGGAGCTCTATGATATCGAAAACGATATCGGCGAAACGGTGAACCTAATCTATTCCATGCCGGAGAAGTCGAAGGAATTACTGGCCGACCTTCGCCAATGGCGACAGGAAGTGGGTGCACAAATGCCTACCATTAATCCCAATTACGATCCCGATAGAGTGCATGAGTGGGAGTTCTTTCGACCGCGCAATTAGTGATTGCGGTCTCGATGCTGGTAGCTGGATGCTAGTGTGGTGTCCCAGAAATAACTTCAACAATACGAGCGTGCCATAAATGGCCTGGCAAGGCTGCTTTTCGCAGCACGGGCCTGAAGGCCCTGGTTTGTGAAGCGAACGCCGCCAGGGTGTTCCATGCCACCTCGCCCTCCGGGCCCGCGCGCGCTTTTTCCGCCGATCGGCGTTAGCGCAGGTCGTCGGGGTCATTCCTTGCAATCGTGCATGCCAATGCAGGATTGAAGGTTGTTATTCAGCACTTCGCTTGTTGAGGTGTCGGCGCCTTCGCGCCTCGGTAGACCCCTTCCCCCAAGCGCTGACATCATTCACTATCCGTGTCGGCAGTGACCGAGTCACCTGGAGGGCCATGCCTTATGAATTCCACTTTGTCCAGATAAAGTACTTGGGGTTGTAATCCGACGTCGAACTCCAACCTGACATCCATCGCATCCGCTGTATTGTGCGTGTAGAATAAATCGTATGTTGTTTTAGATGTTTCGATGACAATTTCAGAACTATCGTAGAACACTTCCTCACTGTTCACATCCTTAAGCAGTACCTTTATCGTGCCTGGTTCAACATTGCTCCGTCCATCGGAACTCCTGGCAATAAAGCTTATCCGGTAGGTTTGGCCCTCGATGAGATGGAACAATGTTCTGTCGGGAGCCTCCGAGTTGCCAACAAGGGTTTGCAAGTAAAGTTGTCCCCCACCCTCGAGTTGAGGGACTGACAATTTCAACATGGTACTACCACTGAAGGCGCCTCCTGAGAGATACGTACTGGAAATATCATCCGTGGTCAACTGCCATCCGTCATGGGAGAAAAATTCGCCATTAATCACTTGATCAATATTGGGCCATACAGTTGGCGCTTCCCGGCCGGTCAGCCTGGGCGTTACAATGGGGTGCCACCCCAGCTCAGTATCAAATATCCCGAATGACCGCTGATTGTGCATTATTCCCGTATACCACATACTCCCTATGTCGTGGGTATTGAAGAGATCAAAATGATGATCCAGCCATTTTCCCACATCACCACTTGCATCGCGGGTTGGAAATAGCCAACACCCCCATTCGGTTGTGATGATCGGAATGTCGATACCAATACTCTCTCTCCATTCCACCGCATGCATTATATGATCTGTAATGGGATCCTTCCATCTTGATTCAATATTTCCGAGAGGCCGCGTCCAAAAGGCAAAATTTAGACCGTCTTCGTGCCTGGGAGCATAAAAATGAATCGCAACACCGGCATTGGGATCGTCGTAAAATCCCTTGCCTCCATCAAAGGTATAGGTCAGGTGGTCTTCGGTGACGTAGGGATCTAAAAACTCGGAATCATTATAACCGGGCACACCCATAAGGATGGGACGGTCGGGGTCTCCATCCCGTATTGCCTGTGCTGCCGCATTATAGATCCGCATTGCGTTGGCATGGCTGGTGGCATTTGTAAACCCGATTCCCCTGGGTTCGTTGAGAATTTCAATAACGAGATCACTGGGATAGTCTTTCCAGCGTCTGGCCAGATCTCCCCATTTCTGTGCGATTTGTCGCTCACCCAGCGCGACATTTCCAGGCCAGGAATTCAATCCCCACATACAGACCACGATGGCCAGATTGTTGTCCAAGGCATCGACTATCTGTTGTTCGGTTTCACTGACATTCGCGAAATAAGGCATGAATATACGAACCGATTCGAATCCCGCTTCAGCTATCGCCCGCATTTGAGAGGCATTGTATTGAATCTTGAACCACACTCCGCTGTTGGGGCGGGACACATCCAGGTTTACACCTTTATGTAGCTTCCGAAATACCGCTGCATATTCACTGCCACGCGGTTCTGGTTCGACTTCGACCCGGAAAAAACGGGCTGAACCACCTGCCAACTGATAGGTCCACTCCCTCACCCTTCCATTGGGCAAATCCAATTTGCTGGACCTGAGCAGGCCGTCGGAATAATAGACGGCATCCGACAACACAGCATGATGCCAATCCATCAAATTCTCGCTCCAACCCAAATGCACTCTCGCGGTTTCAGGGTTTATGAGCTCCCGGACTTTCAGCTCCATCAAATTGGCATCAATTTGAAGCGCTACGTCCCGCACCCCCGGATCTCCTCCCGTGGCATATTCCAGTTGTGCGCTCAGCCCATCGCCATCGAGGTCCAGAATGGCGTCAGCAGGATCCATAGGATTCATTTCCCAAAGGGTTTCAACCGCATCGGGCACCAGGTCATTGTCATCATCAATATCAACGGCGTCCGATAATCCGTCGCCGTCGAAATCCAAAGTAGTTTGTCCTGGTAAAACAGATACGGTCCACGATAGGAAAAAAAAGAAAACCAGGGGGATTTTAATAAGTCGGTCCTGAAAAAGTCATAATTGTTCTGCGTAGTTGGATGGCTTCCGCCAAGATCCGAGTCAATTTATCTGACCGAAAACACACAATTCCTAATTTGTACCTATCTGTGGTTCATAAAAAACAACGCTTTGCTTGATGCCTTCCGCCTACGCCCAATGCTACGGCGTGACAAGTCGGCAACAGGATGGAGCTGCGCTCCAGCAGGATAAAAGAATAGTTACTTAGATGCCAAGGTACCGAGTTTCTGAGAAAAAGGCACGAAGGTACATACGGGCATCAAAGTATCTCACAATAAAATGGTCCGGTGCAATAAATGCCCGGTCTGTTATGTTGGTGTCGCTCTGCTCGAAACAGCGCTTCGCTTGTTGAGGTGTCGTCGCATCCGCTCCTCGGTAGTCGGTCGCTTTCGCTCCCTCGGAACCTGTTCGCGAAGCGATCCTGTTCCGGCGCAGCCGGACCTGTCCTGCCTTAGCCCTTGGGTGAAGCAGAATCAAGTGACTGAAAGGAACGTTGTTAATTTTAATTCCTAATTCCTAATTCAACCCTCACTCTCAATAGCTCCTACGTCTCGTCGCT
Organism: Opitutales bacterium; assembly: GCA_965250065.1. GTDB lineage: Bacteria > Verrucomicrobiota > Verrucomicrobiia > Opitutales > UBA2995 > JAABVD01. Next base: position 856,254 of record OZ252288.1, on the reverse strand, counting down.
TGCCCGTGGGTTCGTTGCCAAAGAAGTCCTTCAGGAAGGGACCGTTAAATTGCCATTGGTAAAGCTCTTCGATCGTGGTCTCGGCATCCTTCAAGGTTCCCTTGGCCAGGCGCAGGTAATCGATGCTGCCATGGAAGAAACCGGTTTTGTTACCTGTCACGCCGGAGTCCGTGCGCGAAGGCGGATCCGTCACCACGCGCTCAACGGAAATCTCATCCACCACGACGTACTGATCGGTATAAGAGGATTCGCCGAATGGAGTGATTCCGAATCTCGCCACCGAAGACCAGTCGGCGGCTCCGCTCGACCAGACCGGGACGTGAAAGTCGGACCTGGGCGCCGCTATCCTGGTCCAGCCCCCCCTGCCGATTAGCTGAAAGGTGAAGGCGCTGGCATTTCCCGCGGTATCGTGAACCTGGAAATTCGCCCTGCTGGAGATATCGCTCTTGATCCAGAAGCTGATTTCATTGTCCGCCGACAGATCCAGTGAATCCTGGGCTTCCGGCGTCATGAGCCCGGCCGGAATAAAGATCGAGAACCACATGCTGGCATTGGGAACGTCGACCCTCAAAGCGGAACTGCCACCGCCCCGAGGCGTGTCGGATACCACAGATGTGGTCGCATTATTCGAATTGCTTATGGAGATGCTTTCAAGAGAACTCAGCTCTTCAAAATCGATGAGCGCCTGGGTCTCGACAGCGGACATTCCAGATAGCCTGCCCACGGTGAAATCGAGGCGATTCTCCAACGAAGCGGAGTTGGCCAACGACCCCTCATGATCGATCTGCGCTTGCCGGCCGTCGATGTAGATCCGTGCCTGCCGACCGGCACGGTCCACCTCGGCAATCAGGTGATGCCACTGGTCGTCATTGACCGTGGCGAGCGTGGTCGCCGAGTATTGTTCTTCCCGTCCAAAGTTCAACCTCAATTGAATTCTGCCGCCGTCATCGATTACCAGATGATAGCCCACCTCTTCATCTCCCTTGGAGACTAACGTTCCGCCCGTTTGGTTGGCGCTCGTTTTGAAGACGATTTCAATCAGGAAGTTCTCCGTTTCCGCATCGAGGGTAACCCGCTGGCTTCCGTCAATCGTCCCGCTCCCCCAGTCGGTAGTCCACGAGTAGTCGGACTTGGTGGAGGCGTCGGAAATGCTGGCGTACTGGTCCGTTCCATTAAAGCTCAGGGCCCCGTCCACCCAATCCTCCAGCAGGCCCGGGTGGTAGTTTTCCTCCCGGACGTTGAACCCGGTAAGATCGTGTCGTCGGATCTGGAGATACTGCTGCGTGTTACGCCATTCGGTGTTGGCATAGAGGCGCTCATCGAAAATGGATGTGGGGTTCGCCCGGTTCTTGAAGAAGGGCCACTCCCCCGCCACCTTGTAGAGTCCCCAGGGCACGAACACCTTCACGCCACCGTCAATTCCCGGCGAACCCGGGACCGGTCGGAAGTCGTGGGCGGCCGCATCCACGACGTAGGACTCCGATAGTATGGTTCCCGTTTCAGAGGTGAGCGTTGCCGTCGAGGTCCCGGGATCGAGGGAATTCTGCCAGTTCTCCTTGGTCGGATGCTTGGTCAAGCCGTTTCCGAGCGCGAAATACTCGACGTCACCGTGGAAGGTGTTGTTCGCGTACCCGACGGTCGGGAGTTCGTCGGCGCCGACCCCTCGCCACAGATATGCGTAGCCTATGTCGAGGAAAGCGTTGGCCAGATAGCGGCAACCAGTAGATTCACGCCAGGTCCTCGATTGCCCAACCGCGAAATTGTAGAAGGTGTTGAGAAAGAGGTGAGTTTGAATCGAAATCGTCTCCATGAATCCCGTCGAGCTGTAGAACCGGTCGTCAACGTCGTTGTTCGTTCCCCATCCTATATTGTTGAAGGCAAACGACTTGTAGCTGTGGTCAAAGTAGTAGGCTGGGGCCAGGTTGTTCTCATACACCTCTCCGAAGTTGTTCCTTCCATAGGATGGGCTCGGATTGCCGAGCCAGGAGTATCCGCGGTGGCCCACCGCATTGCCGGAGATATTGCTGAACACATAGGACGGACCCACCCCCCAGGAGGCGATCCCTCCCCAGTCATTGCTCTGCAGCAGGGTGTTTGTCACCCTGTTGTGGTGCACGAGTATCCGGTTCAGCGGACTCTCCCAGTTGCGAAGCTTGTTGGTCGGGCTCGTGAAACGGCTATTCACGGCCTGAATGCCCGAGCCGTAGGTTCTGTCCACAATATTGTGGGCAATTTCGACTAATTCCCCCCCTCGCACCGCCACGGCGTGACAGGCTTCGCCCAGGGCCGGACGCATCCCGATGTCATAAATTTGGTTTCGGAGTATTTTGACGTGTTTCAGGTGTCCCTGCGGTTCGCTCTCCGGGAAGAGGCGGAATCCCCACATGGTACCGCAACCGTGGCTCAAAGCGACTGCATTCTGTTGGGTAAACCGAACCGTGCTGTCGGACAACTCGATGAAGTCCCCCACGTCGCCGTCACGAAGCGGGTAGTAGAGCAATGCCTTGATCACGTGCTCGAAGGCGCAATGCGACACCTTGATGTGGGAGCTGTTCCCGTTGATGCGGACGGCGGCAGTCTCGTAGTTCTCGACAAACCAGTTTTCGATGTTCTCGAACCGGAAGGAGAGGCCGGAGATCTCGATGTGGCGCCTGTTTGCGATGTCGATCATGGCAGGATGACGGGCAATCTCGATCTGCTCGTCGTTGGGGTTCTGATCGCCCGGGAGTCGCAAGTAAAGGGTAGGGAAGCCTTCGCCCTGGTGGAAATAAAACTCCCCGGGAGAATCAAGAAACTGCGGTTTGTCCTCAAGGAAATACCGGCATTTGGTGGTCGGGGAACGCCCCTGGTTTGCGATCCAATCGACCCAGATGGAGAAAGAGACGGAGCGATCGCCTGGCGAGTAACTCTTGACCGTGGTTGGGTGACCGTATCCGGCATAACTGTGTTGCTCGGTCCAAACGGTCGCGTCCTTGTAGAAATCCGGATCGGGTTCAACCAAATTGACATTGTCGACAAGGATGTTCTCCTGATTTTGAAGGTGGCTGTCGGCTTCATGATAGACCACCCCATTGGTGATGGTTTTGCCGTTGAGGCCGCCGAGATTGTCGCTGTCGTCCCAGTTGACCGTCAGATAGCTGCTCGAAATGTTGGTGATGACGATGGTGCTCCGCGCTCGGTTCGCTTCGATCTCAGTGGGTGTCTCATCCCCGTCCGAAATCCAGATCTTCTCCCCCACCGAAAAGCCTTCTGTGCCAAGCGTATCCTGGGTGGATCTTAAACGTATTCTGCCGCTGGATTTTTCATCCGTCCAGATCCACCATTCTTCCATCGGATAGTTCGGATTGATGATCTCCCAATCCGGCTCCCGCGCAACGTGAATCGGCGTGATGGCGCCACCCTCCACGAGCCAAGCCAATCGCGGGATGAAATTGATGTCGAGATCGACTGCCCAGATCCTGTCATGGGTGGATTCCGGAAAGGGCATGCCGTCGCTCTCCGAGTAGGGCGTCCAGGTACCATCGACCCGCATCGATCCCGCCAGCGCCGCCTCCCCGCTTCCCCAGGTGGGATCTGAGGTGAGCCGAATTGGATTGCCCGGTGCGCCGGACTCATTGGCAGTGAGCATCCCGCGATAAATAACCCCGCGCTTGAATACATAGGTGTGGATGCCCGAGGCAGATGCCGCACTGCCGGTTGCTTGCGGGTCCCAGGGATGATGCTTCCAAGGACGCTCTCGCGTTCCCGGATTGGCGTCATCGCCATTCTCGTAGTCTATGAATTTCCGGGACGATCCAGCCATAAATTCAAAGGGCTCCGGTTCCCAATCAAGGAATGGAAATCCAGTCTTCACATTCACTCGCGCAAACATCCTCCCCATCATTGGCGCGGCGCTTCGCCAGGTCTGCGCCACCGTCCCATTCACTGCTTCCGAACTGCTGAGCAGAACGCCCGCGGTCCAATTGGTGAGGTCAGTAGAGAATTCTACCATCACGGACACATCACCGGCTGTGGCAAAGCGACGGAAAAGAAGGGTTAGGTGATCGGCTCCGTCCAATTCGACCACCTGCACCATGGGCGCTTCATCGGGCAAGCGCAAGTAGGGGTGCTCCAGGGAATACTCCAGGCCTTGGCTCAAGCCTCCATGAACCTGTTGAGGGCTCATTATTAAGGGCAGCATCATGGCACAGAGGCGCCACTTCAACACCTTCAACACTGATGAGAAATGCTTACGGATCATTTGGTTGATTGGGCTAATCTTTAAACATGTGAATCGAGGGGATGCAACGTCGGGGTCATTCCTTGCAATCTTAACGTCGCTTACGATGTTAAGATTCTAGGTTTGACCCCTTCCTCCGCGACCCGTGACAAGGTTGTTATGTTAAGTGTCGTTGCACTCGGTACTGCGCTCCGCTTGTTGAGGTGTCGGCGCATCCGCGCCTCGGTAGACCCCTTCCTTCAACCCTATAACCGGGGCAGTATATTTCGCACCTCCCGATTACGAAGCAATTGAATGGTTGGAAAAAGGATAATCCAATAGTTCGGAATTCTCTTGACCATGCAACCGAATCCAAACAAATTTGCCATTTACTTGCTCGTGTAGATGCATACGCGGGTCTTTTGCAGCCTCACACGATCGTGTGATTGCCTGCCCATGCAGATTGATTTACACCTCATGCATGATTTATATTACCTTCCTTTGTATCGTATTCTCGAGAGCCTTCCCATTGAAGTACGCTTGAATTATTAACAGTTTACATGAACGAACGAATCTTTTTGTCTGGCCTGATTTGCCGTTTATCCGCACTGTTAACCCTATGTACTGCAACGGCTTACCAAGGGTATTCCCAAGAAACTGAAGCTGAAGACTCGGACGAGGAAATATACGATCTCAGCCCATTTACGGTGAGCACCAGGGACGACCGGGGCTACCTCTCAACCAACGCCGTGTCGGGGACATCCCTGAACACCTCCATCCGGGATCTGCCCATGGCCCTGGAGGTCATAAATCAGGAATTCATTGAGGACCTGGGGGCATTGAACATGGACGAAGCCCTGGAATATTCGGCTGGTGTGGAAACGACGGCTTTTGAACTGCCTCAATGGTCATCGGGAAATAGGACTACTTTCGACGATGCCTCCCCTTCGGGAAACGTCGGGGCCCATCAGGGAAATGTCCTGACAATACGCGGATACCGCTCGCCAAATCAGCAGCGTTTGGGATTTCGTATCGGCATGCTCGTTCCCGAGTATGGTATCGTGACGGGAGGCAGCACCAACACTCTCAACATGCAAAGAATGGAAGTGGTGCGTGGTCCCAATTCCCTGCTCTACGGGGTCAACATGCTGACCGGGGTAGTCAACATCGTTCCCAAATCCCCGTTATCCGAAAAACGAAGCTCGGCAGGACTTACTGTTGGAAGCAACAACTTGATACGAAGCGCTTTCGATACCACAGGGCCGATATTGAGCGAAGATAACAATTGGGGGGAGTTGAATTATCGAGCAATGGCCTCCAGACAGACAAATGATGGACTCAAGGAGTTCAGTAAATATGATGGGTCTTACTACGCCGGGCAGTTTGATTACTGGACCAGGAACAAGAAGTTCAATCTTTTCCTGGAATACCAGTTGGCCGACAATACTTCCCGCGGGATCGGCCCAAAATGGTTCTCAGGTCCCCAAGCCGTCCAGTACTTTCGCAATGAATACGGCGAACCTATAATCTGGACGCGAACCTACGACCCCAACAGCGCCGACTACCAGTTGGTTGCGGAATCCGGATCGATGCCATACGAGATAAAGGACTACGGCTTCTACGAGAACATTTCGGGTCCGGACACTTGGCATAAATCCCAAGAACAGAACTTCCTGGCTCTGGCCAAGGTGAATCCATTGGAAGGATTACATATCGAAGGGGGTGTCTATTACTCCTCGAACGAATCGGAGACCCGCAACTTGAATTTTTCGAGCAATACTCCTGGAGGGCTAGGAGCCAGCTTTTTCGATCTCCGATTTGCCGATGCCTTTCCGGAATATGATCCCAATGACACCCTGACCCGGGAAACGGCCGATGCAATTCGTCTGAACGGCGATCCATTATCCAAAACATTGCTCGATAGTTTTTTCGAAGCAGATAACCTCAGGAACCTGTCTCACGGTGGCTATGGCTTTTCCGACGTCATCGCGATCGAAGCTCCTGGAGACTCTTCCCGCTACAATCCGGCAGGCAATAACGGCGCCTCTATCTCACGCCACGGGGCACGCTACTCCTGGTTTCAATGGCCACAGACATCCGATTCGACACAGGCCCGACTGCGGGCGGCATATGACTTCGATTCGGACTTTCTCAATTCCCACCATACCTTTGTCGCCGGGGTAAACTACATTAAGGATGAAATCAGTTTTGTTTTTAATCCAATGATGAATAATGTTAACATTCTTTACAAGGAGGCCTGGGGTGACTGGGATGGCGTCAGCTCTACCCCCTCAGATCCGCGATTTCATGAGGATGGTGTTTATTACCGCGATAGCGTATTCAATCCGAATCCAATTCGGTTCACCCCTTATACGGTCCTTGGGGTTTCCGGACGACCCAGTAAATTCAGGCTGGGACATGGCACCCAGTCTGAGGAGGACCGGGATGGGGATGGAGTTCCGGACCGGCGACTGCTCAATTGGGTAACCCGGTCGGGCAATACGGATGTAACCTTGGAATTCAGTTCCGCCAATGCACTCTATCAGGGACGGTATTTTGACGATCGCCTCCTGCTTTTTGGCGGTGTCCGCTACGACGAGTACCAGACCAGCGAAAGGGAAAAGCTTCGTGTGGTCGACTGGACGGGCGCCACCGGGATGGCGCCGGGGAAACCACTCACGCCCCAATCTTATCCGCTGACCACCCATATTATCGGCGATGGTTCACAGGCCTTTGTCCCTATTCCGGCGCTGGATATTCCAGCCGGGGGAATTCACCCGGGGACGATCAACGATGCCGTGGCGGCGGATTTTGAAACCATCCAGGAAGTGTACCCGGATGGGACGCGCGAGAGTCAACCGAAACAAACCTTCACCACCCCGAGTTTCGGCCTTTCCTACCGGGTTATTGATCCCCTGACGGTATACTTTACGCATTCCGAGGGCATCTTTCCCAATGCCGGACAAAGGGACGGCAACTATAGGGAAATCGACGCCGAGCGATCCAAGAGCGACGAACTTGGAATCAAGTTCGACTTGTGGGATGGCAAGGTTTCAGGGACCATTTCCGCCTTCAGAATAAAGAGAGAGAACGCCACCTATCGGTTGGGGGTAGCTCCCAATCCCGCGGGATGGTTTGGCGGCCCCGCTCACAACGGCGCTGCAAATACCCAGGCATTTGATCCCGCCGTCTTTGCCGGCTACTATGGAGTGCCTGAAGACGCCGAAGCGTTGCGAGCCTCCTGGCCCTTGAAGTGGAGCGAGACCATTTCTTACCAAGGCCGGTTTCCTCCGGATCATATCGTCAGGGTCCCCGCTCTGGTCTATGGTCTGCTCAATGTCAACCTGGAGAGAAGCCTCGAGGAAAGGGGCTATACGCCGGACCAGATCCGGAGCGCCAAACATCCGGTAACCAGAGAGAGATTTACCAATGCGCCAAGTGGATACGTGGGGAGTTATAATCAGGGCGCTACCCCCGGGGACTTCTTCACACGGTTCATCACCTTCGTGTATCTCTTCGATCTGGATGTCTTGAATGCGCCGCCGCATGAGGATCCGGTCGTCGAGGATTTGCGCAACGCCGTCCGCGCCGCTTTCGAAGACGCCTACGATGGGCAGGATGAGCGACTTCCCCAGGAGGCGATGTTCACGGGTTCGTTACAGCGGATTGGGCAAATTCATAACCCCTCTCAATATGATGGATTAACGACGAGCGCGGCTTTCGGTAATGCTCCCTTTGTGACTTACGAGGAAGAGGGCACGGGGTTTGACGGACAAATCATTTTCAGTCCATTGAACAATTACCAGATCGTCTTCAATTTCTCCCGTGTCGAGCGCGAGATCGTTGGGAAGGGGTTCAACATGGTACGTCCTATCGACCAGTGGGGGAATGACTGGGCCTCGGGATGGGACGCATGGAATTGGGCCTTCAAGAGGCAGAATTTTACCGACCCCAAGGATCCGACAACCTTCAACGGAGAAGGTGTAAATGGCATCGATATTTCCTTCGTTCCGCAGGACAACCTCGCCCTCTGGAACAAGTATAGCTTCACCGATGGCGCGCTGGACAATCTGGAAATCTTTGGGGGCGTCACCTGGGCGGGTGAAGCCGCAACCTCCTCACCGATCGGGGGGCAGAATGTGCGCGCCAATTACTTCCGCACTCCGCCCACCGCTTCCCGATACGAGGCCGGGGCTGGATTGGGATACCGATTTGAATGGCGCGATGTCCGGTGGAATCTCCGCTTGAACATAAATAACCTGCTCGATGACACCTATGACGCCAGTTACATTACCTACAATGAGACCGATCCCTTTACCGGAGAACAATTTACCGAGAAGCGCCGCTGGGAACGATACTATCCGGGACGCACCTTCCGTTTTACCTTGACGGCTAACTTCTAGTCGCCCTATGCAAAATATATGTAACTCAAATATTCAACCAATTCCCCATTCTTGCGTAGACGCGCTACAACGGACACTTACTAATAAAATTGTGATCAAGAGACTGGAGGCGAATGAGAACCTATCGAATTCGAATCCAGGATACACGTTTCACGCAATGCACTAAGCGATGATGTCCTTGACCACATGTCCGTGCACATCGGTGAGGCGATAATCGCGGCCTTGGTAGCGGTAAGTCAATCGCTCGTGGTCAATTCCCAGGAGATGAAGACAAGTGGCGTGGAAGTCATGTACGTGGACTTCGTTTTCAACGATTCCGAATCCGAATTCGTCGGTGCTGCCGTAGGTGAATCCTTTTTTCACACCGCCTCCTGCCATCCAGATGGTGAAGCACTCTTTGTGGTGATCGCGTCCCGGGGGTGTCAATTCGCCGGTACCGGCATTATGCTCTTGAACCATCGGGGTGCGGCCAAACTCACCACCCCAAATAACAAGGGTGTCATCGAGCATACCGCGTTGGTTCAAATCCTGGATCAGTCCCGCACAGGCTTGGTCGACCCTGCCCACCGATTTGGGAAGAGCGGTGTAGATGTCCTCATGATGATCCCAGCCCCGTGCAAAGACCTGAACGAAACGGACACCCTTCTCAACCAATCGCCGCGCGAGCAGACAATTGCGGCCAAAGTCGGAGTCGGATTTTGCGCCACCTTCAGCGTCGCGCAATCCGTACATCTTCAAAATGTGTTCCGGCTCGGTGTTGATATCCACCAGGTCCGGCACGGAGGTCTGCATCCGATAGGCCAATTCATACTGGGAGATGCGTGTCTCAATCTCCGGATCCCGATAATGCTCAAAGGCCTTCTTGTTTAGTGCATTGATGCTGTCCACGACAGCCCGCCGTTCTTCCTGCGAGGTGTTTTTTGGACGGTCGAGAAAATGAATGGGGGTCTTACCCTTGCGAAACTCCACACCTTGATGGCGGGATGAAAGAAACCCACTGCTCCAAATGGAAGTGCCCGCTGCTGGGGGGCCATCTTTTAGAACCACGTAGGCGGGTAGGTCCCTGTTTTCCGTTCCCAGGCCATAGGCTGTCCACGCGCCAAAAGAGGGACGGCCCATGCGGCCATGCCCGGTGTGGAAGAACAATTCTCCCGAGCCATGATTGATCTCATTAGTGCGCATGCTGCGAATCAGCGTGAGCTCATCCGCTACCGTGGCCAGGTGGGGAAACAGCTCCGACATAACGATGCCGGATTCGCCGCGCGGCGCGAATGAATATGGCGATTTGATAACGCGGGCCTGTGGTGTGATGAAGGCGAACTTTTGCCCTTTGGTAAGTTCATTTGGGAGCGATTGACCGTCCCATTTATCCAAGGCCGGCTTCGGATCAAAAGTGTCCATCTGCGAAGGTCCGCCCACCATGTGCAGGAAGATCACGTTCTTGGCCCTCGGTGGATGATGGAGAACTGGGTTCTGGATACTGGATGCTAGATGCTGGGAGCTGGATCCTGGATACTTGTTACTGGCGGCTAGTAGATCCTTGCTAAGCAAATGCGACAAAGCGAGTGATCCGATGCCGAGGGTGCCCTGTTTCAGGAAATCTCGCCGGGCTAGATACTTGATGTGATCGTTAGCTGTTTTCATTTAATTGGCATTTTGGAAATTATTTGTGGAACCCCGTTGGGGTTCAATCATATGGGCGATCGATACCCCAGCGTGCGCTGCGCGACGCTGGGCTCTGGAGTTTAACGCCGTTGGCGTAAAAGCCACATGTTTGAATCGGTTGATCGGGGTAATAGAAGCGCTCATTTGCATCCTCCGTTCCGGTCTACTATGAACTGCAAAGCTGTTTAACGCCGTTGGCGTAAAAGCCACATGTTTGAATCGGTTGGTCGGGGTAATAGAAGCGCTCATTTACATCCTCCGTTCCGGTCTGCAATGAACTGCAAAGCTGTTCCACTCCAAAGCCCAGTGTCGCACAGCGCACACTGGGTAGGAATGGGTAATAAATAACGAACCCCGACGGGGTTCCACATCGAATCAATCCCAAACATATCGTTCATCACCAAGCATCCAGCGCCCAGCATCGAGCATCTAGTATCGAGTTTCATGATTTGGTAATGGTTTCATCTAGGTTCAATAAGGTCTGAGCCACGGCAAACCACGACTGATACTCCTGGAGCAACTCCATAAGAACCTTCACTTCATTTTCGCTCGGCTGCCGTGCCACCGCTACTCGAAAACCCCGGACGACTTTCTCCTGGTCGCTTCCCTTCCAGCTTTTCATGACCTTGGCAAACTCCGCCGCCATCTCAACATACACGGGGTCGTTCAATAGGGTCAGGGCCTGGAGCGGTGTATTGGAGCGATCCCTTCTCACTGTGCAAACGCTCCGGTCGGGCGCGTCGAAATTAATCATACTGGGATAAGGATTCCCTCGACGCCAAACGGTGTAGATGCCACGGCGATGACGATCCTCACCACTTGAGGTTGGATAGTCCGTCACATCCAGCGGACCGAGAATCTCTTTCCAGATTCCGTCTGGCTGAATGGGATAAACAATAGGCCCGCCAATCTTGTCCGACAAGAGACCCGAGATGGCGAGCAGGTTGTCACGCACTAACTCAGCAGAGAGCCGGAATCGCGGCCCACGCGCATAAAACTCATTTTGGGGATCCTTTTGAATCTTCTCAGCCGGAGCCGACGAAGTCTGCCCATAGGTCGAGGACAACACGATCGACTTTATGAGACGCTTCACCGACCAGTCATTCTCGACAAAGCGGATAGCCAACCAGTCCAACAATTGCGGGTGTGTGGGCAACTCACCCCGCATTCCATAATCTTCAGGCGTAGTCACAATCCCGCGTCCGAATATATCCGCCCAGATGCGATTTACCACCACGCGTGGAGTCAGTGGATTGTCGTGGTCGACCAACCATTGGGCCAATCCCAGGCGATTGGGTGGTAATTCAGGATCCAAAGGATGCAGACTTTCCAAAACCCCGGTATCAACCGGGTCACCCGGCGCAGTGTAATCACCGCGAATCATGATATGCGACTCAGGCGGCATCATCGCATCCTGCATTACCATGGTGGCGGATTGCAGTCCGTCCAGCTCCTCATGCAATTCGGCAATGCGTTTCAATCGTATGCCCCGCTCCGTGGCTGCCTGGCCCACCACGTTGTCCAGCATGATGTATTTCCCGTTGTAAGGACCGTTGCCCCAAGCGGTGATCTGGATTTTTAAGACACGCGACCAGTCAACTGCACTCTCGGAAAAATTCGGCAGCGTAAAGTCAGCCACGGGAGCAATGATCTGCCTCCAGGTTTCCGGTTCCGCCTCAATAGTTGAGAAACCGTAAGCACTCAGCCGCATGCCCTCGTTGTGAACCTGAAAGTTGAACCGGCTCGCCATGTCCGTCTTGATCCAGAACGAGATTTCCTTCGATTCTGAGAGGTCCATGGCCGGAATGGCAAATCCGCTTCCAAAATATTTCCCAGCGCCCGCGTCAGACCTTACCTTCGTCCTGGCAGCATAGCCGCCCTCTTCTGGGGCGTCCTCGACCAACAATACGCTCGCCGGATGGGTGACATTGTTTCCTGCCAAAGAATCGGGTTCTTCAAAATCCAGAAGGACAGTCTGCGCCTGAGCGCCCTCAGCCGGATCGTCATCAACCGGCTGCTCCAGGTTTGCTACCTGCTCCTCTTCGGAAGCGATTTCCCGTTGAAGTTCTCCCACACGTTGCCGATCGGACTCGGATTGATAAACTACCACCTCACGCCCTGAGAAAAACTTGCGAAACATGTCCACGCCCTTTTGGCCGATTTCGGGAATGGCCTTATTGAAAAAAGCGTAGAGTTGGTAGTATTCCTTCTGCGAAATGTCGTCGAACTTGTGATCGTGGCACTGGGCGCACTCCAGGGTCAGTCCCAGCCAGACCGCGCCTGTGGTAGCTACGCGATCGTGCAGAACATTCGCGCGGACCTCGGGAACTTTGATGCCTCCGGAAAAATTGGTGGGAACATTGCGGTTGAACCCCGTCGCCACAAGCTGGCTGGTGGTGGGGTCAGCAAGCAGGTCACCCGCCAGTTGCTCAATGCTGAACTGGTCGAAGGGCATGTCGTCATTCAATGCATCAATCACCCAGTCGCGATAGGGCCACATGGTGCGCAAGTCGTCATGCTGGTAACCGTTGGAATCGGCGTAACGGGCCAGGTCCAACCAACCAGTCGCCCACTTTTCACCGAAGCGCGGTGATTGCAACAAATGGTCCACATGGGCTTCGAAGTTCTTTTTCGAGGGATCGGCTTCGAAGGAGGTCACTGCTTCCACCGAAGGAGGGAGCCCGATCAGGTCGAGGTAGAGCCGCCGTAATAAAATAGCCGGTTTCGCAATCGCTTCGGGATTGAATCCAGCCTTTTCCATTCGGTTCAGGACGAAGTAGTCCAGTTCACTGTTGGGCCAAGAGCGGTTGCGCACTTTGGGGCGTTTAGACAGTTGCGGCTTTTGGTAGGCCCAATGCGCTTCATACTCGGCTCCATTTTCGATCCAGGCTCTCAACAATTCGATCTCCTCGGAACTCAGCGGATCCCCTTTCTTAGGCATTCGTAGATCCGGATCATCACTGGATACCACATCCAGGATCCAGCTTTCAGCGGGATTGCCGGGTACTATCACATCAGCATCGAGGGCGCTCTCACGCCGATCGAGCCGGAAATCACCCTCCCGGGCTTCGCGATCCGGCCCATGACACTTAAAGCATTTGCCCGAAAGAATGGGACGAATGTCCCGGCTGAAACTCGGAGGTTCCGACTGCGCATGGAGCGAAGCGCCTATCAGCAGAATCGGGAAGGCCACCACAGATCGCCATGGTGTCCAAATCCGCTGTCCGATTAAAGATTTAGGTGATAATCGCATTGTCTAACAGAACTTTTTTATCCGAAACTACAATTCAGTGATGCGAACGTTTCGCCAGCGACACACAGCCCCGGGGGCCCAACGCTCCCTACTGTTATGACTATCGTGGACCTCGAACGCTATATGGCCCTTCCTGCCAAGTCGCTCGAATACGAACTCGGGGTCGTAATTCTCAACCCGGTCGGCCAGCTTGGCCGTATCCAGGGTAGCAATACGCACTCCGTTTATCCAAGTCTCGATAACGGGTAGTTTACCAACGCAACGAATTCGAATCGTATTCCAGTCATTGGGTTTCCACGCTTTAAGGAAATCTTCGAACGGTGCGGCATAATCGGGTTTGAACTGAGGCCTATCCAGGTGTCCCCGTCGAAGGTTAGATACTTTGAAGTTAGCCAGTTCATCGCCATCTATCACAAACGGATAGGCGCGGAAATTCCAGAGGCCGTTACCATAAATTCCTCCCATGCTGCCATTGGGCCGGTGATCGAGCAAAATCTGAAATCCCACCGTGCCCACTTCATGAGCTCTCACCATAATTCCCGTGTCGATTGGAAAATCCGGCCAGGCTTCGAAGGTCAGGTCGAAGTCGCCGTATTTTTGATCCGACATCAGGTATCCGCCCAGAACCGTTCCCGGAACCTGACCACCGGCAATCGCGCCATCCACGACTTTCCAGACACCGGTGTTTTCAACCTTTGCACGTAGGCCGGCATTGGAGCTTTGTTTATGATACTCGACTACAGCTTCCCGTAACATTGCCGATGGAATCTTCTCAAATTCCTCGGTTGCCGGAACGTAGAGTCGCGGAACGGCGTGCCAGCCCTCAAGCGATTTTCCATCGAACAATTGGACCGCCTCGGATTCCGTTGCCCAGACCGATAGTGCTACCCAGGTCATAAGGCAAAAGATCGTTAGGATGCGGGGTATGGAGCACTTCATGGCAACAGTTTAAATTATGTTATGCAGTGGACCAAGCAACATAAGAACACTGGAGACTTTAAAGTTCCTTGATATAGAGGTTCTTCCAACGCACCTGAGCGCCCGGCCACCAGCGGCTCTTGCCGAGCCAGTCATTACTGCCGTTGTTGTGGACTTCCAAAGAAATGTGTCCCTTGCGTCCCAACATTTCCCAACAGGCTTCCGCATCGTAATTTTCCCATTCAAGATTGGCGGTATCGAGCACAGCGATTTTCAGGCCGTTCACCCAGGTGGTGAGCTTAGGAATCCGTCCCTCCACTCTTACTTTAACCGTATTAAATTCTCCAACCTTCCAGACCTTCAAAAAATCTTCCACGTCGGCCGCATAACTAAGAATGCCATACGTCTTCTCATTCAGTTCAACCCGACCGGAACTAGGATTAGGGTCTGCTGAAATCAAGCGTATGGGGTTGTTGTCCTCATCCAACTCCGCATCAATAGCGAAAGGCATGCCATGGATGCCGGCCACGCCGTTGCCGTAAAAGCCGCCAATTCCACCCTGCGGCCTATGATCAACCAGGACCTGTAGCCCGGGATTTCCTGCAGCTACCGTCCGCACCAGAACCCCCGTATCCGTATACCAGTCCGGTTTGATGTCCATCATCAACTCAAAATCACCAAAGGCTTCTTCCGACACCAGGTAGGCCCCTACTCCGCTAGCGGGTGGCTCTTGCTCACCGACAATGGCGCCGTCTACTATCGTCCACTTGCCAACATTCTTCCTGGCTTCCTTCATCCATTCTCCCTCGGGATCGACATTGAATGGCGCTCCAGGGTATCTGGGAACGGGTAGTCGCGGCATCATTTTCCAACCATCCAGGGTCTCGCCGTCAAACAAACTCCTAAAGCCTTCCGGCGGCCTATTATCGGATGGTTTGTGATGGCTTGCGTATACGGTAGATTGAACGCATAAGGCCATTAAGGCAACCACCAACAGGGAGGCTCTCGAGAATACGATACAATGGGAGGCACTGTAAGTCATTCATGGAGTATAAATCAATCTGCATGGGCAGTCAATCACACGATCGTGTGATCCTGCAAAAGACCCGCGGATGCAACTACACGATATCTTCCCGGATCGCCTTTGCCACCGCGCCGGTGTTGGTGTTCACCTGTAACTTGTCGTATATGCTTCGGATGTGAGTATTCACGGTGTGTTGACTGATGCCTAACTGGTCGGCGATCTCTTTTTTTATTAGGCCGTCTGCCATCAATCTGAGAATTTCAACTTCCCGGTCGGTCAGTTTGTATTTCCCAGAAGATTTTGCAGGCGTTAGTAAATCAGAGAACTGTTGTAGTACCCGCACCGCCAGTGATGGAGTCATTGGAGCGCCGCCATCCAGCACTTCATTGATAGCATGCAGAATTTCCTCCGCGCCGGCCGATTTCAGAAGGTATCCTGAGGCGCCTGCACAGATCGCATTGTAAATCTTATCGCGGTCATCAAATGCGGTCAGGACCATGACCTTACAGTCCGGCGCCAAGGATCCAATAGTCGGTAAGGACGAGATGCCGTCGTTACCGGGTAGCTGCACATCCAAAAGAATGACATCGGGAGCAACCTCCTTCTCCAAAGCGGACAACAACTCCTCAGCTGACCGACATTGGTGATCACAATTGATTCCCGTGGATCTACCAAGGGCTCGCGCCACACCTTTTCGATAGGCATCATTATCTTCAACCAACCAAACGCGAATGTCAGAGCTATGGGACATAATTTAAGGCTTTAAGGAGAAGACCAAATCAATCCTCGTTCCATTTCCAGGTTTCGATATGATTTCACAATGTCCGTTCAAGGCTTCGCAGCGCCGACGTAAATTTTTTAAGCCATAGCCTATGGTTTCGCCATCCAGATCGAAGCCTTTCCCATCGTCAACAATTTGCAATTCAAGGAGCTGTTTGGCAGCCGACAGGGTGATCGCAATTTGAACCTGCTGCGCATCGGCATGTTTGCGAATATTATTCAGTACTTCTTTAAATGCGAAAAAGACATGACGCCGTACTTTGAGTGGAACCGGACTTGTGGGGTTACTTTTTGGTTTAACATTCCAAGTATAAGTTATTTTGCGCAATATAAGCTGAGCCGTTTCGCGCAGCCGCAATATTAAATCCTCTATATTTCGTTCGTCCCGGATCAGCCAGACAATATCGCGTAGGGCTTCACCAGATGCTTTTGAAATATTATGAATGTCCCGCAGGTCTTCACGTACGTCGCCAGAAAGTTCAGGTTGCTTCAGTACGCCTTCACTCAGCAGTAGGATTCCTCCGAGGTCACCACCGATGTCGTCGTGCAAGTCCCTGGAAAGTTGTCTCCGTAGCTCTTCGGTCTCTTTACTTTTACGCTGTCGGTAAGATAAGGAGAATCCTAAAGCTCCAACCACCAGAATGCCAGAGATGGCCAAGGTCCCAACCGTCACCCTAACGACGATCGCTTCCGCTCGCTGTGCTCTTTCCTCCTCGAGCTGAACCAAATGACCACTGAGCTGCCGGCGTTCCTCGAGCCCAGCCAACCAGTCGGGCAATTCAACCAAGCGATTCTGACTATTGTAGCCGTCGACCAGGCCAGAGAGTTTCCAGCGTGGATACCTTGGGTTGTCGAAAACATCCGAGGCGCTCACCGCTTTATCACGGGCCACATTGATACCATCCGAATACACCTGCACTTCGCCCAGACTGAATGAATACAAAGTTCCCTGATAGCGCAACTGGGTGGCGGTAATCCGAATGTAACGTGCTTCCACACCATCTGTGTGAATCTCAAATGGATTGTCACCAGGATTTGGATACACCTCTGGACCAGATTCGAATATCAGATTTGTGGATTGAAAATCGGCCTGTTTACTTACCTCAATTTTAAATTGAGCCGGAAACCCCATGCCGGGGATGTCTACATAATCCGTTGGTCGGGCCGGTAACAGACGAATGGCGTCGACGGGAACTACTTCTCCCAAATCCACCTGCATCCATTTAAAAGTTTCAGTACCGGAGGCATGCTTACATAGAAAACCATTGGTTGGACTAAAATCCGGCACCGCGGGCGGACCTAAGGGGCTTTGAAAATCCGTGAGGTTGTCCGGGCTCCAACCAATCATTTGATACCATTGCGTTGGTCCTACGGTGACCGGACAACCGACGGCGAGATTGATCGGGCCTTGTAGAACCATTATTTCAGAAACGGCAAAGACCCAATGGTCCAGGACCTTTGAATTGATCAGAGCAGTCATACGGATATAACGGCCGCTAACCAATTCCAGTAAAGGAACTGAATACGGATAGCCGTCGGTATGCTGGTAATCTTCGGCACTATAGTCGGCCACGACTAGCGCTTTTGACCGGTCTTCGTTAAAGACTTCGATTTTAAAGCGCACCGGAAATCCATAGCTCTGACCCTCAAACAAAGGTATCTCTACAAATACAGGTAGCACAACGATTTGGTCGATGGTCTGCTCTTTTTTCAGATCGACTTCCACCCAACTGACTTCATCCGGCGAGTCGAACTGGCGACTATGATAGCCCATACTCTCGCTGCGATTGAATCGTTCGGGCTCTGGAAGCCCATGGCTCTGCTGCTGCAGGACTTTGATCTCCGCATCCATGGCCCTGACGGATGGACTGATCCAGCGGACCATACGATCGGAGAATCGATCCTCTGCCCGAATAAGGTTTGTGCAAAGAATTGGAAATACGACCGAAATCAGACAAAAGCAGAATCGGTTAAAAGAACGCATCCAGAAAATAAATTTAGGCCTATTTTAGAACCTTTCTCAATGGCTGTTCAACCACCATTGCTTCCGGAAAGTCAGCGGCCTGTTCACCGCTACGGCCATGGTAGCCATTGCCGCGGAGTCGTTTGTTCTGCTGGTTGCCGCGGGGTGGATTCATGGGAATATCCATGCCACCCAGCTCATCCATCATGGCATACAGCCGATCTTGCATTTTCTTTTTCACGGAGGCGAACTGAGGATCATGAACCAGGTTGTTCTGCTCCATGGGATCGGCTAGGATATCGAACAGTTCATCCGTGTCCCACAGGCCGTAGTAGGTCGTGTATTTGTATTGGTCGCCTCGAAGCGAGAAATGAGTGGGGGTTTGCGGATAGTTTTGTTCCCAATAGTAGACGTATAGAAAATAGTCCCGCCATGGTATGTCTTTACCCTGGGCAAGCGGAATGAAGCTGCGGCTGTCCATGTGTGGTGGTTTTTGTAGGCCCATGGCTTCCATGATGGTGGGGGCGATATCAATGTTGGCAACGACCTGATCAACCACGGTTCCTCCCTCGAATAGCTCTGGGCATTGCATGAGCATGGGTACGCGACTCGATGTTTCGTAGGCGACCCGTTTGTCGAACAATCCGTGCTCGCCAAACATGAAGCCGTTATCACCCATGTAAATAACGAGGGTCTCCTCGTAGATGCCCATCTTCTTTAGTTGCCTAAGAACCGCGCCGATGCTGTCGTCGACCGAGCACAGAGCCTCGCAGTAATTCTTGTAAAAACGCTCCATGCCTTCAGTTGAGTGGAGTGCAAAGTCCATGCCGTGCCAGCTGTTGCGCTGGTCTAGCAGCCAGCGAGGACGATTCAGCGAATTGCCATCGACCGGCTCTGCTGTTGAAGGCTTGATGAATGGTCTGTCAGCGAGTTTACCGCGGTGTTTGTCTTCTGGCGTGAAGGGATCGTGAACCGCTTTATGAGACAGGTAGGTCGGACCAAAAGGGGTCAGTTCTTAATTCTTGCACTACCCTCCAAGCAGGCATCAAGGCTCAGAAACGCTCTTCGGCCTTTTCGATTATTCAACCAGTAGTAACTGCTGTATCGGTAACCGGCTAACCTACTCACATCCACAATGCCCGCTCTGACCGCATTGAGATGAATGTAATGACATAATCCTCCCAGACGCTCAAAGTCTTCCACAACAATGCTTTTAAAACGTCCCTGGAAGAGATGCCCCTGTTGTTTTCTAAACCGGTTATAGCGAGTGGCGTATACGCCCTGCAGCCATTTCATGCCATCACTCAGATTGGGAGAGGGCGTTTCCAAGGCCAAATGATAGTGATTGCCCATGATGCAGTAAGCATGGATGATCCAACCGGTCCGCTCGCATGCTTCGAAGAGACAATTTTCAAATGCGAGCTTAGCTCCTTGGTCTTCAAAAATCCAGGATCGGTAGTTCCCTCTACCGAGCAACGAAGTTGCGACATGACCAAAAGAGCCCATTGAGCACATGGTAAAGGGCTCCCTCGTACACAAATCTTAGCGGCCTTGGCATCCGGCAAAGAGAAGGAATTATTTAGCTAAAAGTTAAGAATTAAGCCCCTTGGCCCTTCCCGGCCCCACGGACTTTCTTCGCATGAACGATGTCCCGGGAAGAATCGATCACGATGCCCCCGACTCCCCGGAATCGCTATTCATTGGGGGACCAATCCAGGAAAATAAGGAACTGGCTCAAAAAGCCAATCCGATCACCTACGTTTCCCCTTCGGACCCACCTATGCTTTTAATGCATGGCGATAAAGATGCCGCCGTCATATATAATCAGAGTGAGCTGCTGGCGGCTGCCTTGCAGAAAGCAGGGGTACCTTCCCACTTGCACAAGGTAGTCAATGGTGGCCATGGATTTGGCGGCGCAGACGAAAGTAGAGAAGCCCTATTTGAACGCGTTCTCAACTTCTTTAATGAGGAACTGAAATAGCTCCAAGGGCCTACAGCGACGAAAGGTTCGCTATATTCTGAATGCTCACTTCTGGCTACTGAAAGGTAAAGTTAAATCGGGATAATGAGATGCCTAGCGGCAGGTAGATACCGAACAACTTATGCTATTTCGAAAGTCGGGGAAGGTCGGGCCTTCGAAACGCTTAAGGAAGCTAAACTTGACAAGCACATCTTGTCATTACATGCTCGTTATATTTATGAAAGTAGGCAATGATTCGAAGCTTCAATCACCGTGGACTTAAGAGTTTTTATGATCGAGGAACCACTAGGTATTTAAGCGCTGATCAGGTGTCTAGAATCCGCCAGATTTTGAATTTGCTGGATGTTGCAATTGCGCCCAATGACTTGAATATTGCATCTCTTAGGCTTCACCGTCTCAAAGGTAAATTTAACGGTTTTTGGTCTGTTAGCGTTTCGGGAAACTGGCGGATTATTTTTCGCTTTGAGAGTGGCGATGCTTATGACGTCGAACTCATCGATTATCACTAAGGTTATGAAAGGAAGTTTAAACAATGAGTATGCACAATCCACCACACCCCGGTGAAACCGTCAGGGAACTTTGTATCGAGGCAGCTGGACTTACGGTCACGGATGCGGCTAAGGTTTTAGGAGTTTCAAGGCAGGCACTGAACAATCTGGTCAACAAGCATGCATCGGTATCGCCTGAAATGGCTGTTCGGCTTGAAAAAGCATTTGGAAGCAATGCCGAAACCTGGCTGCGGCTGCAGATGAATTACGATATCTGGCAAGCCCGAAAGAATGCATCAAAAATCAAGGTCGAACGCTATAAATTCGCATGAGTAGTATGGACCGGAGACATCGGTCGCCGAATAGGCCGATATTCGGTAAGAAAATTCTGCATCCGCCTTCAAGCGGTAGTCTAAATATTGAGTGGTCTTAGCAGCCAGCTCGGACACCAGCGTCCATTCCGCTTCCCCCGCCATTTTCCGCTCGATCCGGTAACCCAATTCGTCCCGGGACAAATCTTCCCATCTCAGGTGGATTGCGGAACTGGAAGAGGTGTTGGCAGAAATTAGATCGGAGGGCAGAATGAAGGGGTCGGCAGAATGAAGAATGAAGGGGTCAGGAAGAATGAAGGGGTCAGCCCTTGATGTTTGGTATTGACTGAGTTTCAAGGCTTCCATGGATTTTAACCATGGCCAGGAAGCCGCGCATTCAGTATCCTGGAGCGCTCTACCATATCCTGTCCCGGGGCAACTACCGTAAGGACCTGTTCGCCCTGGCGCAAACCGGGGTACAGTTCGAAAAAACCCTCTTCGAAGCCTGCGAACGCTGTGGCTGGAGGCTGCATGCCTATGTGATCATGAGTAACCACTATCACCTGGCCTTGGAGACTCCCAAGGGAAACCTCGTGGAAGGCATGCGCTGGCTTCAAGGCACTTTCGGCAACCGCTTTAACAAGTTCACCGGCGAGCGTGGACATGTGTTTGCTCGCTTAGTTGCCTGAGAAGCAACCACTAAGCTCACCCTCTTTCAGCGGGCTACGCCATCTCCGCACTCTGTGCTCCGTCAAGGACGCTACAAGGCTTTGTTGGTGGAACCGGGAAGGTCTCTTCTGGGGCTGGTGAACTACATCCATTTGAATCCGCTACGAGCCAAGGTGGTGGACCTGGCTCATCTCAAGGACTATTCCCTTTCCAGTTATCCGAAGTATTTTAAGAGGAAGAAGGTGGCGGCACCCTTGTTTCGGAAGGATTTTTTGAGCGAATGCGCCCTGCCGGACAGTTTAGCCGGAATGCGCCGTTATGCGGAACGACTGGAACTGCAGGAAGAAGCCGATCCGAAGAAAAAGGACGCACTGCAGAAAAAGTATGTGAAGGGATGGGCCATTGCCGGGGAGTTGTACAAAAAGAAGCTGCACGCCGATTTTAAGAAGATGGATGGGGCAAAAGACTTGGGAAGGGGTGAACTCCAGGAGTTAAACGAAATGAGTTACGAAGACCTGGTAGCGCGCTGGTTGAGGAAACACCGCAAAACGGAAAAACACATCGACCAGGACAAGAAATCTGCGAATTGGAAAATCACCCTGGCAAGGGAACTCAGAAAACAAACCAGCGCCACCAATCCGTGGATAGCCCAACGCCTAAACATGGGAGACCCGAGCAACGTGAGTCGTCATGTTAACGCAATACCAAACATCAAGGGCTGACCCCTTTGCCCCCCCCTGAGAACTTTGAGGGGCTCCCGGAGTTTCTGATTCCATCGCATGAGAAGGAAGCAGCCTTGGTTGCCACCTTGTGGCCGGGTCTTTATTCTGTACATTTAATTTCTGGCACCAAAGGGGGAACTGGAACAGGGCTAGTGGAAGTATATGATTTTTCAAGCCTGGAGTAACCAGTGTAAGCGCCCGGTTCGCACCAATACCTTAGGTAATCTTTGTCAAAACACATACCCCTTGGCCTAGGGATCCAAAATCAGTAAACCTGGCTCCTTCTCCTAATTGAACTGGATGTTTTATTGGGATATATGGTTTTGAACCAGTTTCAAAAAGTTCGATATTCAATCCCAACCTCTTCGCCCAAATTTCAATTTGTTCATTTGTGACAAACTGATTGTGAGGCTTATTACCTTCCGCATGTATCATTTGGTCAAACAAAGCCCAATGATATTTGTTGTTGAACGTTAGAAATGAAAAAACGATTTTACCAGTATCCTTAATTACTTTTTTAGCGCTGATCAAATATTTATACGAATGTTCATGCCGCAGATGAGTAAACACAGAAAAAAACAAACGTAATCAACAGAGTTTACAGGCAATGGAATATTTTCGTTATCTATTTTAAGAAATTGGTACTGGCGGTTTGTACATTTATATTTAGCAAATTTTAGGAAATCTTCGACGACATCATATCCAACATAATTCTCATGCTTATTCTTGGAAAGCTGGTATGCAAGTCGTCCGGTTCCACAGCCGACATCAACTAATTTGTGATAGGGCATCAATCCGATGTGAATAAGAAGTTGGTGCATTAGGAATCCCATTTCTTCATAGTCTCCTCCTACCGCATCGGAATGAACATCAACTCCATCGGGGCAGTTCTGCTGTAGTTCCTCAAAGAACAATGTGTAATCTCTCGAGTAATCCATATGAATCATGAAACCCAAAATGCCTCTACCATTAAATGCAAGGAATACTTAAAGATATAGCAAAACGCGGGTTAGTCATTTTTCCGGGCCAGGGCCATGATGTTACCCCACCATTGCGTGTCATTGGTTACAGTGCATCCTATCCGGTACAGCTCTACTTTCGGGAACCACTCCTTGAGAAATTCTTGCAGACTCCGAGAATTAAAGAAATTTACATGGTTGCTTGACAACAAATGCCAGGGGACGACTTCGTTTTTGTGATTGAGAGGAACGGCGCTAAGGTCAGGCACCGTGACCAGCAAGGCGCCTTGGCAGATGCGGGCAATTTCAGCCATAACCATTTCGGGCTTATCGAGGTGTTCCAATACTTCGGATATGACGATCGAGGCAAATGCATTATCGTCGTAGGGCAAGGGTAAGGAGCCAGCATACAGATCGACAAAATCAACGCGGTCAGTTGGCAGATGTTCCCGGATTTCCGGACGATCGAGTTCCAAACCCACGCATTCCTTGCCGCCCTTGCGCAAGGCTTCAACTAAAGCGCCCATTCCACAACCAAAATCCAGAATGGGCTGGGGAAGACTATGGGCTAGGGCCAGCACTTCGGCATTTAAGTAATCGATCGGTAATCCCGAACCGTAAATCGAGTCTCGGGAGAAAACGCGGGCATCATTGAGGAGGTGGGGATAATGGGGCGTCTCCATGCTGGTCGCGTCCGCTAACGAGGCTATGCATTTACCTTTCCAATACACCTTAAAAGTGCGCTCACTCAGATCCATTAAGGACCCCGGACACAAATACTCAAAAATGACTCCGTGGAAACCATCCTCGGTTCGAAGTTCCTTTTGCACATCCATTCGCCGAATTCTAAACACGCTAATCGGCTCCAGAACCGTTTCGCTATCAAGGCTCATCCTCGGATGAGTGGAACGCTCATGGCAAAATGCATGGTACCAGGTATGAATTCGCATTATTCCGCATCCATCCACCTCGAAATAATCCACTACACCTTCCGAGCTTCGAAATTCGATCGAATAGCGGTTCATGCCGGGAAGTCTCTGTAAGATCACCAGCGGGTAAATCCTAAAATGGGTCGAATCGGAGCAAGGCACTATCCGCGCCGTTTCAACGACAAATTCCTCGTTGTCCCGACATCCATTTTATTTCGGGGCGTTGTCCAGGTCTTCCTCTATGGTGTTGGCCGCTCGCCAGTAATGGAAGGCCGCCCAGACGTAAATGAAAACCACCATCATCAATGCATATTTCAAGGCTTCCCGGCCAAAGGTTGGGGTCAACAAATCGCTTAGAATTCCTATTAAGAGTGGCCCCAACCCCAACCCGATGAGATTTAATACAAAAAACAGTATCGACGATGCTAAAGCCCGCATCCGCAGGCTGACGATGCCATGGGTCATGGCGATGGTAGGACCAAGGAACATGGCGCCCAGGAATTGCGGAATGATAAAGACACACAGCGCCAGATAATAGCTGTTCAGGTAATAGACCACGAGCGCAAAGGGTACCGATAACAGCACGGCCAGCCCGGGAATCCAGAGGTACCACCTGCGGTCGTGTCGGCCGCACTTGTCTGTTAGATAACCTCCCAGGAAAGTTCCCGCACCACCGGCAAAGCCTACGATCAATCCCAACCAGGTAGCCAACTCACCAGTAGAGGTCAGGTCATAGGTGCGGATAAAAAAGGATGCGATCCAATGTCCCACGCCATAGCCGACAAACGAGTGCAGTCCTGATGCCACCGACATATGGCGAAACGATTTGCGGGACCAAAGCAGTTGAAAGACCTCCACAATCGGGGGTGCGTCCAATACATTACTGAGATTTTCAGACTGGCCGCGGGGTGGTTCTATCAGGGTAAAGCGCACCACTAAAGCCCATAAAATGCCCGGAATTCCAACCACAAAAAATACGATCCGCCAGCTGTAGAAGTCGTTGACCCATCCTCCGATCAAAAAGCCGAGTAGAATACCGAAATAGACTCCCGTCGAGTATATGGAAAGGGCAGTAGCACGCTGGTGGGGAGGAAAGATATCGGAAATAATGGAATGGGCGGGTGGACTCCCTCCCGCTTCACCCACGGCTACCCCAATTCTTGCCAGTAGCAAATGGACAAAATTTTGCGCAAAACCGGATAGCGCAGTCATGAAACTCCAGGTTGCGATGGCCATGGACACGATGTTTCTCCGGTTGGCCTGGTCAGCCCACCGCGCAATGGGAATACCTACCGTAACGTAGAAAATGGCGAAGGCGACTCCGGATAAAAGCCCGAGTTGCCAATCCATCAAGCCCAGATCGGCTTTGATGCTTTCCTGCAGGATGGCCAGAATTTGCCGATCGACGAAATTGAAGGTGTACACCACCGTGAGTATGCCCAAGGCGTAATACCGATAAGACGGCCTGGCAGATTTATTGGGGTGGGCTTGCGTTTTCATGGGCTGACCTTCTCAGACCAGGCCGAATTGAGGATTAAGGTCAATGTTTATGAATTTCAGCCACTATTGCGGTGTCTGCAGTTTCGGACCGTTAGACGGGCTGAGGAGGAAACACATCGGGCACCGGCGGTGGGCGCGTGCGGGAAAATAGATTTATTTCCATGGAAACCAGGCGGCGCTTGAAATATTGACCGGAACTCTACATGGTGTTGATATGGGTCTCAACCGTTTGGATATCAAAGAGAAATAGGATAGGTTGACTTTTGGGAGGGCTTTTCGAAAATTTTATCCCCTACTGCAAATAACCTCAATTCTATGATCCGTTACTTCAGTTCTTCCACCGGGCCGACAAGTCTCCTGTCCGTTTTTTTGCCACTCAACTCCCTGACCCGAATGTCACACAAATTTTCTACTGCGCTCCGAAATGTCGGCGCTGGTGCGGCCCTCGCTGGATTCGCGACTTTGCAGGGCGTCGACCCAGCTTCACCCGCAAATCTGCTCGAAGCCCACACCAGCGCTCGACCTTCGTTCGCTCGCCACGAATTTTGTGAGACATGCGGGCTGACCACCGTCCATTTTGCAAAGGAAGGCAGGGGGTTCGAGCAGTTGGGCGCCTTGCTTCCCGAGCCGAACGAAGTTCGACTGGCCTCCGGCGCCCCGGGTCCCAGTTATTGGCAGCAGGAGGCCAACTACTTTATCGCGGTGGAATTGGATGAAAGAAACTCCAAAATCATCGGTAATGGAACGATTGAGTATGTAAACCACTCCCCCCACACTTTGAGCTACCTATGGCTACAGCTGGACCAAAATGCGCTGGCCGCAGATTCCAAACGGTCTCGCGGAGGTCAGGCGCTGCCATTGGAAGGGAAACCCGGAAACCCTGCTGAAGTCGAATTTGAAGCCTTTCGGACCTTTGCATATGAGCAGGATTTCCGTGGTGGATACAGGCTGTTGGGCATGAGCGATGCGGCGGGTGATGAACTCAATTATACGGTGGTGCACACCAATATGCGTATCGACCTCGCAGTTCCGCTTGAGCCCGGACAATCCTTTTCCTTCAAAATCGGATGGGAATTCAATATTGTCGATGAGGCGCTAGCCTTCCGTCATGGACGCCGAAAGCTGAAAGACGGCGATTACACCTATCATATAGCACAATGGTACCCGCGCATGTGTGCTTACTATGATCGCCAGGGCTGGCAGGTTAAACCCTATATCGGTCTTGGAGAGTTTGCCCTGGAATTCGGCCGCTTCGAGGTGCACATCACCACCCCGGACGACTTTGTGGTAGCGGCTACTGGAGAACTGCAGAACACCGAGGCGGTACTCAGCCCCGAGGAGAGGAACCGGCTGCAGCGAGCAAGGAACAGTAACAAGCCCATTATGATCGTTGATGAAACCCAGGCCATTAAAAACCTGGAAAACAAATCGCGGCGGAAAAAGACCTGGATCTTCAAAGCCGAAAAAGTTCGGGATTTTGCCTTTGCCGCATCCCGCGGTTATATGTGGGACGCCATGGGAGTGGAGGTTGCTGGCCGAAAGGTCATGGCCATGAGTGTTTATCCCAGGGAATCAATAGCGCTTTGGAAGCAGTTTTCTACCGAAGCGGTTGCCCAGGCCCTCAGAAAATACTCCGATATGGTTTACCCTTACCCTTATCCGGTGGCCTGGTCGGCCTGGGGCGCTGAAGGAGGGATGGAATACCCCATGATTTCATTTCAAACTTCCCGTGACATTGACGACGAAGGAACCTATCCGCTACGGCATCGTGGATACGTAATAGGAGTCATCATCCACGAGGTGGGTCACAACTGGTTTCCCATGATCATCAACAACGATGAGCGCCAGTGGATGTGGATGGATGAAGGCTTAAACAGTTTCATCGATCACCTGGCGGGAAGTGAATTCGATCCTGTTCTACAAAGAAGTAATTTGAAAATGGAAAAAGGCGTCATTGAAACGATGACCAAAAAGGATGATCCGGTCATAATGATGGCGGCAGACAATATGACCCATCGCAGTTTTCAGGCTTATGCAAAACCAACCCTGGGATTAGTATTGCTTCGCGAGAGCATCCTGGAACGAAACTTGTTTGATTTTGCCTTTAAGGAGTATGCCAGGCGTTGGGCCTTCAAGCGCCCCACGCCAGCGGATTTTTTCCGCACCATGGAAGATGCCAGCGGCGTGGACCTGGACTGGTTTTGGCGGGGTTGGTTCTTCGGAAACGACCACGTGGACATGTCCGTCGAGAGTGTGAATTCATACCGCCTGGACGATGGAGAACCGAGCAAAAGCTTGGCTTTGAACAAAAAGGAGGAGGAGGCGATTCCACAGACGCCTTACGAGGAATTTCTGGAAGAAGTTGGCACCGTGGCTGACCGCAATAAGCACCTTCAGGACTGGTACTATGCCTTCGATCCCTACCTGACCTCGGAAAGAGATTTACAGGATTACGATAATAAGATCGAGAAGCTGGAGGACTGGCAAAAGAAACAGCTCGAGTTTGGCGAGATCGCCTATGTAGTGACCGTGAAAAACGAGGGCGGGTTAATCATGCCTTTGGTACTGGATATCGAGTTTACCAAAGGTCGCAGCAGACGACTGCAGATTCCGGTAGAAATCTGGCGATTGGGGGATGAGATGGTAAAGATTCCTTTTATCAGCAAACGGAAAGTTAAAACGGTAGTTCTCGATCGCGATAACGCATTCGCCGATGCAGACCTGGCCAACAATATTTTCCCCAGGGAGATTAAAGAAGGCCGGTTCAAACTCAAAACGAAAGAGAAGCAGCCCAACCCCATGCGCGCCACCTTGTTCCCCGACGCCGATAACCAGGAAAATGGAGGAAAGGGAAACGAAGCGGAGGACTAACTTCTGGACCGTAGAAAAGGGTTAGCAACTGTGTTATTATGCAAGGCATTTCTATTGGTTTTTTAGTGTCTACGGAGTTTCCAATAATATGTGGTGCAGTGCCTTCTTTTCCTAAAACATCGCCGCTTTGCGGCTGGATGCCTTCCGCCTTCAATGAGTTACGGCGTGACAGGTCGGCAACAGGATGGAGCAAAGCTCCAACAAGATAAAAGAAGAGTTGCTTAGATTCCAAGGTACTGAGTTTCTGAGAAAAAGACACGGAGGCACATACGTGCATCAAAGTACCTCACAAAATATTTCCTCTTCGCGAAGCGATCCTGTTCCGGCGAAGCCGGATCAAGCGACCAAAGGAAGCGTTGTTATTTAAACCACTCTTTTCCCTATCCGTTTCATCCGTGTAATCCGTGGTTTATCCATGTAAAAATGACCAGTAGAAGCACAAAATATACAAAACTCATCTTGTGTCATCTGTGCCTTATGTGGCTAAAATAGATTATATTCCGGCTTTTGTGCGCTTTCGATGACGATCACCATCAAGATCACGATAAACCTCAGCATCTCAGCAACTCAGCATCTCAGTACCTCTTTGCCATTGTTTTCTGGTGATCATGTCGCCTTTACAGATTCGGTAGTGGCTAGACATCCCTATTCATCCTGCTCGTGAAGCGGTCCTGTTCCGGCAAAGCCGGATCAAGCGAAGCGTTGTTATAAATTGGTCGGAAAAAGGCGCAGTCTGGGAGGCCTTTATATTTTACCTGCCATCCAAACCCCTCCCTGCGTTTGGCAGCCCGACTAGGGTGGGCGCTTCGCTATGTCGGTCACTGCGTTCCCTCGGTACGAACCTAGGTTCTCGTCCTAGTCGGTCGGAAAAAGGCGCAGTCTGGGAGGCCTTTATATTTTACCTGCCATCCAAACCCCTCCCTACGTTTGGCAGCCCGACTAGGGCTCGAACCTAGAATGGATGGACCAAAACCATCTGTGTTGCCAATTACACCATCGGGCTTAAGCGAAAGATTGGGTAAGGTTCCAATATTTTTTGGGTCCGTCAAGTACTGAAATTGCGTTCTGAGGAAGTCTACCGAGGAGCGGATGCGACGACACTTAACATAACAACCCTGTCGCGGGGGAAGGGGTCAATTCTTAAATCCTGCATTGGCATGCACGATTGCAAGAAATGACCCCGACGGGAATCTCGGTACCTTTGCATCTCAGCAACTTGGCAACTCTTGTTTCGACGATTGACGACCAAACCCCCTTTAACTTACATGAAGGCTTTAATGGAGGCTAACACATCTTCGAGGCGTGAACTAAAATACAAACGCATCATTCTTAAACTGAGTGGTGAAGTTCTTAAAAATCCCCATACGGGTGATCCCATCGATCCGGTAATTCTCAAGCGCATCTGTTCCCAACTGAAAGAAATCTGGGATTTCGGTATGGAGATCGGGGTGGTGGTGGGAGGAGGAAATATTTTCCGCGGTCTCACCGGAGAAGGTCAGGGCGTGGCACGCACCACTGGCGACTACATGGGCATGCTGGCCACCGTCATAAATTCCATGGCTCTGATGGATTGCCTGGAAAAATTGGGTGTGGTCACGCGTGTGCTTTCGGCCATCCGCATGCCCGAGGTAGCCGAACCGTTTATCCTGCGCCGGGCCATCCGCCACCTGGAACGCGGCCGCCTGGTAATTTTTGGAGCCGGCACCGGTAACCCGTACTTTTCCACCGATACAACCGCTGCATTGCGGGCCAACGAAATTCAGGCCGAAATCATTTTGAAAGCCACCAAGGTGGACGGCATATACGACAAAGATCCCGAAAAACACGATGATGCCAAAAAGTTCGATGAACTGACCTATATGCAGTGCCTGGCCCAAAGATTAAATGTTATGGACTCAACCGCATTTTCCCTTTGTATGGATAACAAAGTGCCCATCCTGGTTATTGATCTGAACGACCCCAAGGCGATCAAAAAAGCGATTGCCGGTGAAAAGATTGGCACCCTCGTCCACGAATAAATTTCACTCAGGCAGTTTTATGAGCAAGGAAATTTTTGATGATATGGAGCAGAGTATGCGCAAAGCGGTGGCTCACACCCTGCATGAATTCTCCACCCTGCATACCGGGAAAGCGTCACCGGGCATGGTTGAACATGTTATTGTAAATGCTTACGGCAGCACCATGCGCTTGACAGAATTGGCGGCCATCACCGCACCCGATCCACGCACCATAAAAATCCAACCCTGGGACAAGTCCGTTATCCAAGCCATTGAGAAAGGGATTCAGACCGCCAATATCGGCCTTAATCCATCCGTGGACGGAATGCTTGTCTGGGTACCCATTCCGGAGTTGAGCGGGGATCGCCGGCAGGAGCTCGTCAAGGTATCCCACCGCATGGCTGAGAGCGGCAAAATCAGTGTGCGGCATGCTCGCCGCGATGCAATGCATCTTCTCAAGGAAGCTAAAAAGGACGGTGAAATTTCCGAAGACGATTTAATGCGCTGGGAAAAAGAGGTACAAAAAAGTACCGATAAATTTGTCGGCGATATCGATCAGCACCTCAAATCCAAGGAAGACGAGCTCACCGAAATCTGATCTGAAAAAGATATAAATTTCGAATTTGCGATGGGATCCGTCAAAAACCGGACCTCCACTGATGCTTTCAAATTTTAAACTAGCCAAACGAATTGTGATCAAAGTGGGCACCAGCCTGGTCACCAAAGGAGATGGCATGGTCGATATTGATCACATCCGGTCGATTTGCCAGCAGACGGCCGAATTGCGTAAAATGGGCCTTCAAGCCATCATCGTCAGTTCGGGTGCGGTAGGCCTGGGTATGGGGAAATTGGGGCTCCTGAAACGGCCAAAACCCATTGAAAAATTGCAAGCGTGCGCAGCGGTCGGACAAAGCGCGCTCACCCAAACCTGGCAGGAACATTTTGAGCCTTACAGTATAGTGGTGGGACAAATTTTGCTGACCCGTGGTGACATAGTGGAAAGGAAAAGGCACGTGGCGATTAAGAACACAATCGAGACGCTGCTCAGCGAAGGTGTGGTTCCCATTCTCAACGAAAACGATTCGGTCAGTGCGGAAGAACTCGAAATCCACTTTGGAGACAACGATATACTGTCGGCTTTGGTAGCTAGCCTGGCCAAAGCGGACGTTCTGGCTATACTGACTAGCGTCAAAGGCTTGCTCGATTTGCAATATAATGGGAAGCTCATCGATATCGTCGAAACCATTACGCCAAAAATCGAAGCCCTGGCAGGAGGCACCAATAGCCAGACTTCGGTAGGGGGAATGACGGCAAAAATCGAAGCTGCCAAGGTCGCCACACGATCGGGATGTGGAGTATTTATCGGTGCGGGGAGTCAACCCAATATTCTGGTTGACCTGCTAACCGGTAAACCCGAGGGGACGTTTTTTACTCCGTCCGATATCCCCCTCCAAAGTAAAAAACGCTGGTTGGCATTCTTCGGACATTCCCACGGTAGCATCCAGGTCGATGCCGGGGCCGAACGCGCACTAAAGGACGATGGCAGCAGCCTTCTGGCTAAGGGAGTTACCGCTTGTGATTCTGAGTTTCTCGCCCAAACGCTGATCGATGTGGTCGACGAAAACGGCAAAGTCTTTGCCCGGGGGTTGACCCAATTCAGTAGTGGAGATCTACGAACCGTATTGGGCAAATCCTCCAGAGAAATATCCAACTTATACCCTGACCGAAAACGCATGGAGGTCATCCATCGCGACTCCCTGGTACTCCTCCGCGATTGATGTAAAGTAGTGTGGTGTCCCAGAAATAACTTGAAAAATACGAGCGTGCCATGAATGGCCTGGCAAGGCTGCTTTTCGCAGCACGGGCCTAAAGGCCCTTGTGCGTAAAGCGAACGCCGCCAGGGTGTTCCATGCCACCTCGACCTCAGGGCCGCGCGCTTTTTCGACCGATCGGCGTTAGCGTAGGTCGCCAGGGCCAAAAGCCCAAGCGACCTACGCCGCCTTGATGAGGCAGAAAAATCGCTGCGGTATTTTTATAAGGAATTTCTGGGACACCACACTATAGCGTGTATCCCCTACCCTTCCACCAGTCTTTCTTCACATTTTGCTTTCCACTTAATGGGTCATCCTTAACGTCCACACATGATGGAATTTGAGCGCTGGTCCAAATCCCCGCAAGACCCGGGATACCCACCGATAGACTTTCGATCCAATCTCAACGATGAGCAGTTTGCAGCTGTAACCGCCACTGAGGGACCCTCTCTTGTACTGGCAGGCGCTGGTACAGGTAAAACCCGCACGCTGACCTACCGGGTTGCCTATCTACTGGACCGGGGAGTGCAACCGGGTAATATTCTTTTGCTCACCTTTACCAACAAAGCGGCCCGTGAAATGCTTTCCCGAGTGGAAGACCTGACCGGTGTTCCACGCCGCGCTTTCTGGGGAGGCACCTTCCATTCCATTGGTTCGCGTATGTTGCGCATGCACGGGCAACCACTGGGCATTGAACCCAATTTCACCATTATGGACCAATCGGACGCGGAGTCCCTTTTGGCCGATGTCATTCGTGAGGTGGACGCACAGTTTTTGGCAGACAAAAAAAATCCCCGGGCCAAGGTGGTCGCCAATATTATTAGTCTATCTCGTAACACATGCCAATCTCTGGCTGATGCAGTAGGTCGGTTTTATTCGTATTTCAAGGAATACATAGCCGAGTTTGTCCTTTTTTTTGAGGCCTACACCAAAAGGAAAAAACAGCAGCAGGTGGCCGACTATGATGACCTGTTGGTTTACTGGCTGGAAATACTTCAGACCCAGGAACAAGTGGCCCGCTATTACCAGGACCGATTTCAGCACATCCTGGTCGATGAATACCAGGATACTAACCGGATCCAGGCCCAGATCATCGACCTGATCGGAGCCCGCGACCAGATCATGGTGGTGGGTGACGATGCCCAGAGTATCTATTCCTGGCGAGGCGCCAACTACGAAAATATCCTGCACTTCCCTGACAATCACGAAAATACCAGACTCTTCAGGATCGAAACCAATTACCGCAGCACTCCGGAGATCCTCCGCTTCGCCAACGGTATCATCAATCAATTCGACCCAGGTCGCGGATTTCACAAAACCCTGAGACCCGCCCGTAAACAACACCAACTACCCATATTAATCCAGGCCATGGACGGCCGCGAAGAAGCAGATGTAGTTATTTGCCGAATCCAGGGTCTGTTGGATGAAGGAAGATGCCTGAAAGACATCACCGTGCTTTATCGTGCACATTACCAGGCGTTGGACCTGCAAATGGAACTCACGCGTCAGGACATCCCTTTTCAAATAACCAGCGGGGTACAATTTTTCGAACAGGCCCATATCAAGGACCTGGTGGCCCAATTGAAGTTTGCCTACAATGCTCAAGATTCCCGGGCATTTCACCGGTTTGTCAGCCTTCTGCCTAAAATAGGGAACGCCACCGCTGAAAAGATTTTTCAGGCTGCGTTGGCTGAAGCTCGAAACACGGGCGAGCACGTGGCCAACACCCTCATGTCCGGCCCCGTCCAGTCCAAAGTTCCTAAAGCGGCCCGCCAACACTGGGAATCCCTGGCATCCACCATTCAAGCGATCACTAAAGCAGCAAAAGATAAACCGCCTACCGAGGTGGTGAGTTTGGCCGTAGAGGGTTGGTATTCGGATTATATCAAAACGCTCTATACCAACTACCGGCAACGCCTGGATGACTTGGAAAGCCTGGTCGGCTTTGCACAGCGCTTTACCGACTTGCAGGAACTGCTTTCGCAAATAGTCCTCTTGAATTCGGAAACCAGCCAGACCTCCATTGACCCCGAGGAGGATCAGTTGCGCCTTACCACGGTGCACCAGGCAAAGGGCCTGGAGTTTCCGGTCGTCTTCCTGTTGGCTGCTTCGGACGGTTTGTTCCCCCTGTGGAGAGCCATCGACCATGGTGATCTCGACGAAGAAAGACGCCTGTTTTATGTGGCCGTCACCCGGGCGATGGACGAACTCTACATGACCTCTCCGCGCATGATCCAGTTTGGCGCTAAAACCAACTTCCTGCAACCAAGCCGCTTCATTCATGATGTAGATCCCAAACTATATGAGGTGGTTCAGTTACGCCGGCACAGTTCCTGGTAATTTCAATTCGCTCCATCCATGGTCTTTTCCACCCAACCAGCCTGCTCAATGGCTACGGGGAACATTGACTCCACGGAGTATTTCTTACTCTCTGCTACCATGGCATTGCTCCGCGTCATAATTGCTGCTTGGCTCGTCTCAGCGGGCCCCGGCTTTGGTTCCATTGAGAATATGGAACAAGGCTACTACACCGAGGACGCCTTCAAACGCATCTCGGAGTATTTCACGGGCATCGAAGATCAGGGGGACCGGGTGATTCTCCGTTCCGATCCGTTAGGTCGAACCGGCCACTATGTGAAATTCAACCTGTCTAAATCTTATGCAGTCGAACGGTTCCAGTTAGAAGTATTGGGATTCGAAGCCAAAGAGACTGCCACCTATACTTTCGAAGTCGATGGACTATTGGATGGGGAAAAGCCGATCTATCTCGGGTTGACCGGTGAAGAATGGCAGGATAAAAAGCGACCACCGGTAGCCTACAAGCTGGTTCTATTGGACGCTGCGGGAAATATCCTGGCCTCGGCAGGCAGTTTCCTTTGGGGAGATGGGTAATCTCTGGACGAAATGGCAACCCCTTTCGAACTGGAGACCCGAATTTGCATCTCTGCATGAAACTCTGGAGGGCGGGCAGGCCTTTGGCTGGGTACAGGAGGAAAAACATGCCTTTTCCGGTGTAATAGAAAATCGCATGGTCAGGCTGCGGTGGAGCCCCCCAAACCAAGTGTACTGGTCGGTTGCTTCGAATCAGCCAGGTCTGGAGACCTTAGAGTTGGAAACCTATTTCGGAGACCACAAATCCCATAAAATTTTCTACGATACCCTTCCCTGGCGAAGCGACACCCATTTACGGCGATGTATGGCAGCCTTTCCCCAACTGCGTATCCTCAAACAGAATCCGGCAGATACTCTTCTCTGTTTCTTGTGCAGCGCCACCAAACATATTGTTCAAATCAAGGAAATGCTGGCCATACTGGCCGACCGTTTCGGCGATCCCCTGCCGGGAGGAGTGAATTCGCTTCCTTCCTGGAATCATTTGGCCCATATCCCGGAATCAGCTTTGCGCGACTGCAAATTTGGCTTTCGCGCCCGCAACATCAAAGGCACGGCCAAATTTCTCTCAAATAACCAACAATTCTTATCGGAGATTAGCCGTCTGCCCTACCTGCAGGCTCGCGCGAAGCTCTGCCAACTTCCCGGAGTGGGCGAAAAAGTGTCGGACTGCGTTTTACTCTTCGGTTACCATATGCTGGAAGCATTTCCCGTGGACACCTGGATCCTCAAAGCCATGCGGCGACACTACCAACTCGAAAACTGGTCTCGCGAGCAGGTCGCTCACTACGGCAGAACACACTTCGGGAAATTGGCCGGCCTGGCCCAGCAATTTCTCTTTGCCTGGGAAAGAAACCAGTCAAGTGTGGTGTCTCAGAAATAACTTGCATTCAACAGTTCCAAAATTAGCTTTCCCCCCTTCACCGCTTTCTGGGTGGTAGTAGCGAATGGACGAAGCCATAAAACCCACCACCGGGAAGTTGGAAAGAAATTGAAAACCGTGCCTGGGTGGTGGAATTGGCAGACACGCTGGATTTAGGATCCAGTGCCGAAAGGCGTGCGGGTTCGAATCCCGCCCCAGGTACCAGCCTCCACTCGTAGAGAAAATAAGAGCGGGGGTTGTCAGGCCGTAAATCTAATTTAGTATTAATTATCTCTCTAAATGAATTTCTCCCGCAGCGAACTCAATACTCTGCAACTCACCGGAGTTGGGCATTTTAGCTGTCATTTTGCCATGCTGGTCTTTCCCACCGCCGCCATTTCATTGGCCCATGAAACTGGTGTTCCCATCGCCAATGTTCTCGGTTGGAGCTTCTGGGGGTTTTTCCTTTTTGGATTGGGCGCTCTACCCGCTGGGCTGTTGACCGATCGAACGCGGGCAAAATGGGTGGTGCGCGTGGGGGTGCTGGGGATCGGACCGGCCATGATGTTGGTTTCGCTGGCCGAGCCCGGTGGTGTCTCACTGGTTCTCGCTCTCGCCCTGGTCGGAGTCTTCGCCAGCCTTTACCACCCCTCTGGCATGAGCTTGATCTCCCGCACCATCAGGCTGCGCGGTAGCGCCCTCGGCATCAACGGCATTCTGGGCAACCTCGGTATCGCGGGTGCGCCCGTGCTCACTGCGTGGGCGGCCAACGAATGGGGATGGAGAAACGCCTATTTGGCTCTCGGAGGGCTGCTCTTCCTCATGGGGCTGGCGGTTTCCCTTCGCAAGATAGAAGAACCGAAAGCTGGCGAGGTATTGCGAGATGAACTCCTGCACCTGCCATCGGAAAGACTGAAACTCTTCCTCATATTGATGTGCGCCATGACTATGGCTGGACTTTCCTACCGCGCAGTGACGGTAGCTCAACCGGCCTATTTTGAAGAGCAGGTTAAATTTATCAGCTATGGGGCGGCGACTTCCCTGGTCTATTTGATTGGGGCGCTGGGCCAATTCATTGGTGGGCGTTTGGCCGACCGTTACGACCTGCGCATTGTCTACCTGCTCTTCCACGCCATTAGTCTTCCCTTTGTTCTGTGGATGTCGGCGGCATCCGGATCGCCACTTCTCGGCGTTTCCGCAGTATTTCTCTTTTTCTCTCTGGGGATGCAGCCGATCGAGAACAGTCTGGTAGCGCGCTTTACCCCCGATCGCTGGCGCAGCACTGGTTACGGTTTGAAGTTCACCGTCACTTTTTCCATCGGCGCTTTCTCCGTCTGGGGTGTAGAGAAGATCATCGACCACTCTTCCATCTCCACGGTGTTCCTCGCCGTGGGGATTACCGTTTCGCTGACCATCCTCTTTGCCACCCTCATCTTCGCGGCCTCACGCGGCCGGGCCGTTAGCAACGCCTCCTAAACGCCTTCGGGGTCGTGAAGGGTCGCGGAGGAAGGGGTCTACCGAGGAGCTTGCTCCGACACCTCAACGCAGCGAAGCAAGTTTCGAGCAACGCGACACCAACATAACAACCTTGTTTCGAGCCGAAGGTCGCGGAGGAAGGGGTCATGCCGTTGAAAAGTGATGCCTTTGGGAAGATAGCCCGCATGTCTTACTACCGAGCGAACGCAACAGCCCCCCAATTTTCTACTGTGCTCCGAAATGTCGGCACTGGTGCGGCCCTGGAAAGTCGCGGGGGAAGGGGTCAAACCTTGAGGGGTTGTTGCCCAAATCGGTCATTTCTTTCTGGATACACACGTCAGATTTGTTAGACTATTTCTATCATGATGGGAAAACACCTGCCCCAAAAAAATTCGTTCAGTTACAATGTGGATCTGGACAAGCGTGTTCGAGCGAAACATCCCCTGCGTAAGGTAGCCGAGAAGGTGGATTTTTCCTTTGTACGCCAAGAAGTCAAAGATTGCTACGGTTACAATGGCCACGTGGGTTTGGACCCCGAGGTCATCCTCAAGCTGATATTCCTTTTGTTCTGGGATGATATCCGCAGTGAGCGGGAGTTGATGGAGATCTTGCCTGAGCGTCTGGATTACCTTTGGTTTCTGGGCTACAGTCTGGACGACGATGTGCCCCACCACAGTGTGCTCTCCAAGGCCCGTACCCGCTGGGGTATGGAGGTGTTTGAAACGCTGTTTGTGCGCAGTGTAAGTCAATGTGTGGAGGCTGGGTTAGTGGAAGGCTCGAAGCTTCACATGGATGGCAGTGTGGTGGATGCCAACGCCTCCAAGGACTCGGTGGTCAAGGCCTCGGCGGAGGTGATCGATCAGTTGCGCGAAGCCTACGGGGCGGTGGAGGCGAAGCTGGACGGCCCCTTGGGCAACCCGAATAATGAGCGTGTCAACCGCACCGTGTTCAGCACCACCGATCCGGACGCTGCCTGCGTATCGCGCAAGAAAAGCTCTGGTGGTGGAGACTCCCGTCCGCGTTACAAGAACCACCGAGGTGTGGATGATAAACATGGGGTGATTACGGCGACTGCCAGCACGTCGGGAGACGTCGATGAAGCCACCCAAGTCGAAACCCTTATCGAGCAGCACGAAATCGAAGACGGGACGCACGATCATGAGGCACTGGGGACAGGAGCTCATCGATGAAGCCATGGAACAATCCAGCAGCCCGGAAGCCAAGCGGGACCGTATTCGCAGACGTTACTTGATAGAAGGCAGCTTTGCCCAAGGGGCCAACCTGCATCACTTCAAACGATCTCGTTGGAGGCGCCTGGAGAAGCAGCGTATGCAGGATTGGATCATCTGCAGCATCCAGAACATCCGTATCCTGATCAAACACAGCCTGCCACCCAAATTGGCGGCAGCAACACTGGCCCAAGTTAAGATGTATGTGCAAAATCAGCCTATCGGCCTAAAAGAGCGGTATAATGGCGCCTTTCAAAAGTTAGAAGCGTCTCTAACGCTCAGGATTGGTTGCAGGCTTAATTTCGAGTCGATCTTGTGACTTTCACAGCAAAAACCTTGGATTTAAAAGGCTTTAGGCAACAAGCCCTCAAGGTTTGACCCCTTCCTCCCAGCCTTATCTCTACGGCAATAGCAGACGCCGGTTCAGTTGAGCAGTAAGGGACTTGACCACGTGGGGATACTGGTCCGCCACATTGCGCGTCTCAACCTCATCGGATGTATGGTCGTATAGCTCAATGTGACCGTCGTTATGAGCAATAAGCCGGTGGGTTGCATTGCGAATTGTGCGCGCACTTTTAGTATAGGCAATCGCCGGGTGCCCGGCATGTTTTGGATCTTTCAGAATGGGAACCAGGGAAACGCCATGGAGCATTGGGGGTGTCGGTAGACCAGCCAGTTCGCAAACGGTCGGAAACACATCCAGGGTTTCCACCATGGAATTAGATGGAATCCCCGCCCAATCGATACTGGAATGAGATATAATTAAAGGAGAATGCAGGGATTCCTCAAACAATGCGTGTTTACCCCAGATTGCATGTTCTCCCAAGTGCCAACCATGATCCCCCCAAAGGACGATTATGGTACGGTCCGTTAATCCAAGATTATTCAGCCTTTTTAGGAGCTTCCCAACCTGGGAATCCGCATAGGTAACGCAAGCGGCGTAGTGTTTGCGCACCTCGATAGCAAATTTCTCGTCTTCATTCGGGTCCCTCCCCCATCGGTGGTACTTCATGAACTCGTTGGACTTGTGCCAGGTAGTCTGACCTTTTGGTATCCCGGGATGGGGTGTATCCGGCAATTGGATATTCTGGTAATAATTCATGTAGCTGGCCGGCGCACCGAAAGGCAAGTGCGGACGTATAAATCCCACCGCGAGGAAGAAAGGTTTTTCGTTCCCGGCCAGGCGATCCAATT
The DNA here is from genome assembly GCA_965250065.1 of Opitutales bacterium. GTDB lineage: Bacteria > Verrucomicrobiota > Verrucomicrobiia > Opitutales > UBA2995 > JAABVD01. The sequence goes on along the minus strand of OZ252288.1, from coordinate 816,162 downwards.
CCGAAAGCGCCTCGTCGGCAACGAGACCGTCCGGATAAATCGTGTCGGGTCCATCGGCGGATTGCATCACATCCATTTGCTTGGCATTGCTGGTTCGAATTTGGCCATTGGCCAGGCCATGCATGGCGCCACGCGGATGTTGCCAGGGTCCAGCAGGCAAGAGATATCGGTCCCAGGAATCGGGCATTTCCAGTATGGAGTCGGAATTCCAGTCCGGTCCTCCCCGGCCTCCGGGATGATGGGAGACTTTGCCGACCGAAACAGTGGTGTAACCGCGTTTACGAAACCAGGCTGACATGCTTGGCGAAACATTTTCCGGAGATCCTTTTATTTCCAAGGCTCGCTGAAACAAAGCCTGGTTACTGGCTGCGCCATACCGGCCAGTGAGAAGCGTATAACGTGAGGCGCCACAGGTGGGCGCTTGAACATAGTGCCGGAAAAAGGGACGCCCACGCTCGGCCAGTTTATCGATATTCGGGGAATGAATATAACCAACGCCAAAGCTTTTAAGCTCCGGACGAAGATCGTCCACACATATCAGCAGAACATTGGGAGGAACTGCCATCCCGGATTGGAGAAGGCCGATTAAAATTAATAAGATGGATGGGAGCAGTCTCAAAGAAATTAGCGCACGTCCAGTAGCTCGACCTCAAAAATCAATACAGTGTTGGGAGGAATATCGCTGCCCGATCCCCGGGCTCCATAGCCGAGATTGCTGGGTAAAATTAACCGGGCTTTTCCCCCCATGCGAATATTCATCAGTCCCTCACGAAATCCCGGCACTACCCCGGCTACTCTGAACATTCCGGGCTTTCCCCGCTTGATCGAGCTGTCGAACAAAGTCCCATCAATCATCCAGCCCTGGTAATCCACAATTACGGTGTCGTCCAGCTTTGGAAAACGACCATACCCCTCCTCCAACATTTCTATTTGCAGGCCGCTTTCCTTAACGATGACCCCTTCACGTTGAGCGTTGGCCTCCAGGTATTCCTTATTGGTCTGTATAATCGGATTTATCGGACGTCCACTTATGATCCCGCTACCGGACTGGTTTTTCTGAGCCCAGCTGATCAAACCGATCCCCAAAATCAGACCTGCCAAAATGATTTTTTTAGCCATGCTTCGAATTCTTGGCTAATTTTTTGCCGCGACAAGTCCGAAGTTTGTCTTAAACGGTGAGCGGCGTTAGCCGGCAGTCGGGTAGGAATTAAAACTTGAAAGCAAGCGCGGTGGTTCCGGACACTATTGGCAATGCGGTTACATCGCCCCCAAGCCTTAATCCTGCTATGGATTGCCACCGGTGTATGCTCGGTTGCAAAGGACCGAGGTGACCGGCTCGATAATTATACCGATTGGGGAATTTATCGCGGCGACAAAAAGGGAAACCAATACGCGGAGCTTGCTCAGATCCACGCCGCCAACGTTCACCAACTGGAACCCGCCTGGGAATACCGCACCAAAGATGCCAACGAACGGTCAAACATGCACAGCAATCCCATTATTATTGACGGGCTGATGTATTTTACCACTTCCACCTTGCGTGCGGTGGCGGTGGCGGCCGGTAGCGGCGAGGAGGTCTGGGTTTTCAAGGCGGAGGATCATCACCCGGAGGGAACCGTGTTTCGCGGCCGCAGCCGAGGGATTGTTTACTGGGAATCGGGCGAAGATAAGCGCATCTTTCACGCGGTAAAGGACCGCCTTTACGCCCTCAATGCAAAAACCGGGGAGCTGATCCGCTCCTTCGGTGAAGGAGGTCATATCGATCTTCGCAAGCATTTGGGAGTAGATCCGAGAACGGCCTCTGTCGAAGTTACCAATCCGGGTATTGTCTACAAAAACTTTCTCATCGTAGTATCCCGCGTTCCGGAAGGTTATGATTCCACTCCCGGCCACATCCGGGCCTTCGATACAGTAACCGGAGCGTTTAAATGGATTTTCCATACCATACCGCAGAAAGGAGAATTCGGCTACCATACCTGGGAGTTCGTCGAAGGCGAAAAATATGGAGGAGCCAACGCTTGGGGTGGTCTCACGCTGGATGAGGAACGAGGTTGGGTTTTCGCATCAACCGGTTCACCCGCTTTCGACTTTTACGGAGGTTATCGCAAGGGCATGAATCTGTTCGGAAACTGTGTCCTCGCCCTCGATGCCGCCACCGGGAAGCGTCAGTGGCACTACCAAACGGTACACCATGACCTGTGGGATTACGATAACCCGGCGGCGCCGGTACTGGTGACGATCGATTACGGCGATGAGAAAAAGGACGCCGTGGTCCAGTTCACCAAAATGGGGCTGACCTTCGTTTTGGACCGCGATACCGGAGAACCCCTCTTTCCGGTTGTAGAAACCCCGGTGCCGCCTTCGACCATTGAGGGGGAAGAAGCCTGGCCGACTCAGCCCATTCCCACCAAACCGGCCCCACTGAACCGCCTCGGGTTTACGGAGGCCGACCTCATCAAATTTTCCCCGCAAAAGCACGCCTACGCCAAGAGAATATTTGACCAATTTCTGACCCGCCCTTTCTACACTCCACCGTCCGAAACCCTAATGATAGTTCAGCCTGGAACCCTGGGAGGGGTGGAATGGCACGGCGGCTCCTTCGATCCCTACAGCAATATTATATATGTCAACGGCAATGATGCTCCCGGATTCAGCAAATTGACCAAATCATACCAGCCCGCTAGCCAGGCAAAACTATCAGACCTGCAACGAGGACGGGTGATCTATGAAAGAAACTGCACCGGTTGCCACGGTCCGGACAGAAAAGGAATTCCACCCATTTACCCCAGCGTCTTTAAATTGGAAAAAACCGAAGAGGAAATTGCCACCTGGATTCGCGCCGGCGGAAATATCATGCCGGCTTTTCCCCACTTTAGCGACCAGGAAGTTCTTCAGCTTTCAAATTACATGGCAAGTGATGAGGTGGACATAAAAGCTCTACCCAAGGACAAATTAAAATTGCGCTATCTTTACCAAGGCTACGGATTTTTAACCGATCCCGAGGGCTACCCCATAAGTGATCCGCCCTGGGGAACATTGACTGCCATCGATCTGGCCACCGGAGACTTTGTCTGGAGAATCCCCTTGGGAGAATACCCCGAACTGGCAAAGCTTGGTATCCGCAATTCGGGTACTCCAAACTTCGGAGGCGCAGTCGCTACCGCGGGCGGATTGGTATTCATCGCCGCCACTGCCGATGAAAAGATTAGAGCCTTCGAAAAAAGTCGGGGCAAACTGCTGTGGGAATACCAGCTCCCGGCCGCGGGGTATGCCACGCCCAGCGTCTATATGTACGAGGGTCGGCAATACCTGGCTATCGTTTGTGGAGGCGGAGGAAAAAACGCCACCAAATCCGGCGATTCCGTATTGGCATTCGCCTTGCCCGAAAGTGTGTTAGCTACCAGTACCGTGGCCTCCTACCCCAAAGCAGACCGCGAGGGCTGGATCGAACTCTTCGATGGCAAAACTCTGGATGGATGGGTACACATGAATGGATCGCACACTTACAAAGTGGATAATGGCGCCATTGTGGGACGAACCGTTGCCGGTAGCCAGAATTCCTTCCTGTGTTCTCTGCAGGAGTTTGACGATTTCGAATTGGAGGTCGATACCATGGTGGACGATATCACCAACCAGGGCATTCAGTTCCGGTCCTCCGTCCGCCCGGTCAGTGAACGGGACCACCACAATTGGAGAGCTGGGCGCGTTTGGGGGCCACAAGTGGAAATACGCCGCAACATGGGCACGGGAGAAATAACCACCGGTCTGCTTTACGGAGAAGCCATGGGCACGGGATGGCTTTCCTCCCAAGAAAAAAGAGCGGAAGACCACGATTTTTTCATATCAGAAGGTTGGAACAAGATCCGCCTGGTGGCCAATGGTCCCCGCATGCAAACCTGGGTAAATGGAAATCTGGTCGAAGACCTAATTCGCGAAGATGTCTACCAGTCACATCCCAAAGGCTTCATCGGCCTGCAGATACACGGCATACGTGGCCAACGCCAGTTCGTAATGAAGTGGCGCAATATCCGGGTTCGGCCGTTGTAACACGGGCTTTATCGCATCCCTTATCTAACCCCCATATCTCACTACCGAGCGAATACGGCAGCCTACCAAATTCATGGCGAGCGAACCAAGATCGAGCGCTGATTAAATTCCTATTCGCGAAAGCGATCCTGTTTCGGCAAAGCCGGATCAAGCGACCAAAGGAAGCGTTGTTTGAAAAAACCTAAAAATTTGTCCCTTCGTCCCCCCGTGCCCTTGTCCCTCCATGCCCCCGTCCTTCTATCCCTGTGTGTTTTTCGATCAAGATCACGATCAAGATAGATCTCAGCAACTCAGCATCTCAGCAACTCAGTACCTCTTTGCCATTGTTTTCTGGTGATCATGTCGCCTTTACAGGCTCGGTAGTGGCTAAACTTCCTTGTCCATCCTGTTCATCCATGCTTCATAATTTAGGGAGAAAAAATTTAAAACATCGCCGCTTTGCGGCTGGATGCCTTCCGCCTTCAATGAGTTACGGCGTGACAGGTCGGCAACAGGATGGCACTGCGTGCCAACAGGAAAATTAAGAATTAGAATCCTGCTCGCGAAGCGAGCGTTGAAAAAAACCAAAATCCATTTTATCCTTTTCATCCATGTTTCATTTTCGATCACGATAAACCCCAGTACCTCTGCATGTCCTGCCGTAGCCCTCAGCGTAGGCGGATGCTGCCAAGATCAGAGTCAATTTCCTTGGCCAAAAAAAAATCCTAATTCCTAATTTCTAATTTCTAATTCTTCCTCCGCCTTTGTGCCTTCCCTACTCAGCATCTTAGCATCTTGGTAACTCTTTTCATCCATGTTTCTTTTTCCCTTACCCAAAACTCATCTTGTGGCTTTTGTGCTTTTTGTGGTTAAAAATTCATACCCAAAAAACCATTCGTGCTATTCGTGTAATCCGTGGTTTATCTAAAATGTTTTCGCCTTAAAATGAAAACCGTACACCTAATCCGCCACGCAAAATCGAGTTGGAAAGATCCCTCGCTCTCCGACTTGGAACGACCGCTCAATAACCGAGGCTACAAGTCCTGCCAGCTAATGGCTGAGCCCATAGTGAGAGCGGGATGCAACTTTGATAAAGTGTTCTGCAGCATCGCCAAACGAGCACAGATGACAATCCAAGGCATTAACCAAGCCTTACAAGACCGCGAAATTGAATGGGAATTGGATGATTCGCTCTACACCTTCAGCAGTCACAATTTATTTCTACGTTGCCGCGAAATGGATAATTCCCAGGCCGATGTAGTCTTGGTCGGACACAATCCCGCCATGACCGATTTTTGCAACACCATGGGCAACCGATATATCGAAAACATGCCCACCTGCGGCTATGCCCAGTTGGCATTTCCTCAGGAATCCTGGGAAGCCCTGTCCCCCGGAACCGCGGAAGTAGTAGCCTTCCTGACACCGAAAATGTTTCGGTGACAAAGGGCCGGCCTTTCATCTAAGATTTTGCCCGCAAAATCCTCCTCGCCATCCTTTCACCACATATGTTCCATACCTATCCCCGCAAAGTGCCTTCGGCCCTCATCCAAACCGAAAAAGGGCCTTGAAGGTAGCAATGGCGCCCCCTATCAATAGGCCCCAAATGGTTTAAACCCATTATTCCCAACCGAAAATCTGTAAATTCAATACCAAATCTAAATGGGGGCATTCAAAGAACCGCACGGTGGCGTACTAAAGGAACTCTACCTGGGTGAATCAACCGCCGAGGAGGAAAAAACCAGGGCCGAGGAACTTAAATCCTGGGATCTGACCGATCGGCAACTTTGCGATATAGAACTCATCCTCAATGGCGCCTTTTCGCCACTCGAGGGATTCCTGAACCAGGATGACTACCAAGGCGTGCTGTCCGATATGCGCCTCCAATCCGGTGTGCTCTGGCCCATTCCCATCAACCTGGATGTCACCGAAGCGTTTGCCGATTCCATATCCTCCGGTGAACAAATCGCATTGCGGGACCGGGAAGGGGTCCTCATTGCCATCCTGCAAGTCCAGGACATTTGGAAACCGGATAAAGCGGAAGAGTCCAACTCGGTCTATGGAACGGAACTCGAGGCCCATCCGGGAGTGGATTACCTGCTAAACCACACCTATGCAATTTACCTGGGTGGAAAACTGCGCGGTATTGAGCCTCCCATTCATTATGACTTTAAGCTCTTGCGCGACTCCCCATCGGAATTGCGCGGTCGTTTCCGCAAGCTCGGCTGGCGCAAAGTGGTGGCTTTTCAAACCCGCAATCCCATGCACCGCGCTCACCAGGAACTCAGTTTCCGCGCCGCCCACCAAAACGAGGCCAATTTGCTGATTCATCCCGTTGTAGGTATGACCCGCCAGGGAGACGTCGATCATTTCACTCGCGTGCGATGCTACGAAAGAATCCTGGAGCACTACCCGGAACAAACCACCACCCTGAGCTTGCTCAATCTAGCCATGCGTATGGCCGGCCCCAGAGAAGCTATTTGGCATGGGCTCATACGCAAGAATTTCGGTTGCACCCATTTTATTGTGGGTCGCGATCACGCCGGCCCCGGTAAAAATCCCCAGGGGCAACCTTACTATGGACCTTACGAGGCCCAGGAACTGTTTTCCCGGCACGAAAAGGAAATGGATATCTCTCTGGTTCCCTTCCAGCAAATGGTTTACGTCGAGGACAAGGCACAATATATCCCCGTCGACGAAACCACTCCCGACATGAAGATTAAGACCATTACCGGCACCGAATTTCGACGCCGCCTCAGCGAAGGATTGGAAATTCCGGACTGGTTCTCCTACCCGGAAATTTTGGCGGAGTTGAGAAAAATGTACCCCCCGCGCCACCAACGGGGTTTGACCCTATTCTTTACCGGTTTGTCCGGCTCCGGAAAGTCAACCATCGCCAACGCCCTATTGGTTAAACTGCTCGAGATCGGTGGACGCCAGGTCACCCTTCTGGACGGAGATATCGTGCGGAAAAACCTGTCCAGCGAACTCGGATTCTCCAAGGAACACCGCAACCTCAATATCGAGCGCATCGGGTTTGTGGCATCAGAAATTACCAAAAACGGAGGAATCGCGGTTTGCGCCCCCATAGCCCCCTATCGTGCAACGCGCCGCAAAGTCCGACAAATGGTGGAGTCGGCCGGTGGATTTGTACTGATCTACGTATCCACCCCTCTGGAGGTTTGTGAAAAACGGGATCGTAAAGGTCTCTATGCCAAAGCCCGCGCCGGGCTAATCAAGGACTTTACCGGAATAGACGATCCCTATGAAGCGCCGGAAAACGCCGAGATTGTCGTGGATACCCAAAAACTCTCCCCCGATTTGGCTGCCCACAGGATCCTGGTAAAACTCGAAAACATGGGCTTCATCCGTTAGCCCCGGGGTTATTTCTTGAATCGTGCCAGTCGGGGTCATTCTTTGCAATTTTGACGAAGCTTACCAACTAATATCTCATCCGTGTCAATCCGTGCCCATCCGTGGTCAAACTTTTGATAAACCACGGATTACTCGGATAGGCACGGATAGGAAAGGAGAGGAGAGGATTAATTAACAACGCTTCGCTTGATCCGGCTTTGCCGGAACAGGATCGCTTCGCGAACAAGATTTTTTTAAGTTTTTCCTGTTGGAGCCCTGCTCCATCCTGTTGCCGTAGGCATCCAGCCGCAAAGCGGCGATGTTTAATTTTTAAAACAACGCTTCCTTCGGTCGCTTGATCCGGCTTCGCCGCAACAGTTCCGAAGGAGCGAAAGCGACTGACTACCAAGGCGAATGCCGCCACATCTACAAGCGGAGCGCTGTTTCGAGCAGAGCGACACCAACATAACAGACCGGGCATTTAATGAACCGGAACATTCGCTTCGCGAGCAGGATGAATAGGGATGTTTAGCCACTACCGAGCCTGTAAAGGCGACATGATCAACAGAAAACAATGGCAAAGAAGCCACAAGTTGAGTTTTGCGTATTTTGAGCTCTTTTGTGGCTACTCAAAAAATAAATTTTTCTTGTTGGAGCGCAGCTCCATCCTGTTACCGACCTGTCACGCCGTAACTCCTTGAAAGCGGAAGGCATCCAGCCGCAAAGCGGCGATGTTAAGAAATTAAATTGAACATTCGCTTAGCAAACTCCTCGGTAAACCCCATTCCAAAAGCCCTCCGTGCCTTTGTGCCTTTGTGCCTTTGTGCCTTTGTGCCTTGTTTGTCCCCGTGCCCATCCGTGGCCAACCGCTTGATATACCATGGAATACCCTGATGCGCGCGGATGGCGGAAAAGAGTGGTTTAGCGCACGAGGTCAGGGTTATTTCTGGGACACCACACTAGGGCGCTTCCCGACCTACCTGATCATCCGAGATGCCGCTGTGCGAGCCGTCACAAAAGGGCGCATCCCCGGTGGTCTTGCAACGACACAGATAGGCAATGCCGTCCTTGGCAGCCCTGAAAACTTGGGGCATAAGTCCGCTGCCGGTATGGGAGCCGTCACAGAAGGGTTGACCTGACGATTGTCCGCAGACGCAGAAAGCGTAAGTTTTTCCCGCTTCCAGCTCAACACCGGCGGGAGAATTTGCAGCGATAATTGGATTAGACATTTGGACCCAAATTAAACCGGCAGTTTAATGGATGATCAACCGGAATTTTTGTCGGCTGGACTTTTTATCCCAATGGCAACTCAATGGCTGTTCGACAGTCTTCAACTAAACTTAATTCTTGCCCATGAAATCAGTCCTATTCTCCATCCTTCTCTTTGCCTGCATACCCGCCATAACTTATGCACAAAATCGTATCGGCACCGGCCCGGTCAAGGACCTCTACCTGCAATACTGCGCAGCCTGCCATGGTCAAAATCTGGAAGGCGGGCAAGGAAGTTCACTCATCGACGACGTATGGAAATACGGTTCTTCCGATGCCGATATCGCTAAAACCATACGAGAAGGGATACCAGATCTGGGAATGGTTCCCTGGAAGGGTGTGCTCACCGAAGAACAGATCCGTTCGCTGGTCATCCTTATCCGCGAGCAGAAATTGATCGCCGAATCGACCGGGCTCCTGGAGAAGGTAAAACCATTGGGCGGAGTTTTTTCCACCCAACACCACAATTTCACCATGGAGAAAGTGGTGGAAGTAGACGACATTCTGTGGTCGATCGCATTTTTGCCCGATCAATCTATCCTCATCACTCTGCGCAACGGCAAACTATGGCGCGTGGTGGATGGCCAAAAGCGTGAGATTACCGGAATTCCGGAAGTTTGGGAGGTAGGCCAAGGCGGGCTCATGGAAGTAATGCCCCATCCGCAGTACCAGGAAAACGGTTGGATTTACCTCTCATTCAGCGAACACGTCGGCGCGAAAATTGATGGAAAAGATGCGGCCATGACGGCCATCGTAAGAGGGAGAATCGAGCAGGGTAAATGGGTCGACGAAGAAGAAATCTTTCGGGCGCCACCAGAACTTCACACCACCAAGGGGGGCCACTTCGGATCGCGCTTCGTATTTAAGGATGAATACCTGTTTTTCAGCATCGGGGAGCGTCAACAGGCGGAAATGGCTCAGGATCTCACCCGGCCAAACGGGAAAATTCACCGCATTTACCACGATGGCCGCATTCCCCGTGGTAATCCCTTTTACAACCAACCGGGTGCATTTAAAACCATCTGGACTTATGGAAACCGCAATCCACAAGGGTTGGACCTTCACCCGCTGACCGGTGAGCTGTGGGAAACTGAGCACGGCCCGCGAGGCGGTGATGAGTTGAACGTCATCCAGCCCGGAATCAATTACGGATGGCCACTCATCACTTACGGCATGAATTACGACGGCACTCCTTGGACCGATAAAACGCACATGGACGGCATGGAACAACCCGTTCACTACTGGCTACCATCCATCGCCGTTTGCGGTATCGACTTTTACGAGGGAGACAAATTTTCGGAATGGAAAAATAACCTGCTCGTAACCGGCATGGCTTCAGAAGAAATACAACGGCTGGTCATCCGCAATGGAAATGTCGTGCAAAGCGAAACGGTTCTGAAAAAACAGGGACGCGTGCGCGACGTCGCCAGTGGACCGGATGGTTACATTTACGCAGCCATCAATACCCGCGGTCCCAACCACGGGACCTTGTATCGATTGAAACCAGTTCCCCAACCGCAATGGCGAAGCCTATTCAACGGGCAGAATCTCCGCGGATGGCAGATTCGCGATGGGGCCGCAACCGTTCTGGTCGATGATGGAAATATCGTCGCTGTGCACCGGGGAACGACCGCTCACGCCTACCTTACCACCGAGGAGTTCTTCGGAGATTTCATCCTCGAACTCGACCTCAAAATTATCGGAGCTCTCAATACCGGGGTCCTGCTTCGCGGCGTTAGCGACCCTAACTTCGAGGATGGAAAGCTTCACGGTTACCAAATGGAAATCGACCAGTCTCCCCGTCAATGGACCGGAGGAATTTACGAGGAAATGGGCCGGGGTTGGTTGTATTCACTGGAAGGCAAAGAAACGGCTCGCAAAGCATACAAACCGTCCGAGTGGAACCACTATCGGATTGAGGCAATCGGTCAGCACTTCCGCATTTGGGTTAATGGCACCCCCACCCTGCACATGATCGATGGGAAAACCGCCCAAGGCGTAATTGGTTTCCAAATACACAAACTCTCCCAACAGGGTGGTGGTGGAGTCATTTATATGCGAAATATCAATATCATATCCGATAAAGCTGGAAATCATATTAATGGCATTGAAATTCCAGCCCGGGAGATCGATTCCTGATTTTCACCTTTAATTGCCCATTCAATTTCCACGAAACTAAAATTACCAGGCTTACTCAGAGTGATTCCCCTACTCGCATCCTTTTGGATGGTATGGACGGGTTGGGTATCCCCGGGGTTCAGCCAAAAATCAAAAATCCTGTTTTTAGCTGGCCAACCCAGTCACGGCTGGAATCAACACGAGTACGTCGCCGGCAGTCAGGTTCTGGCCGATTGCTTGAATCAATCCGGTTTACCCGTATCAGCCGAGGTGAGTGAGAGATGGCCCTCATCCAGTGAAAGACTGAGTAATCTCGCCGCCATTGTGCTTTACACCGATGGCGAAGCCCTCCACGTGGCAAAGGGTCAAACCGACACCCTGAGAAAACTGCACCAGTCGGGAACCGGCACTGTGGTGCTGCACTACGCACTTGAGGGCGCAGACGCTGAAATGAATCGATTTTACGTCGAGTCGATCGGAGGGTTCTTTGAAGTAGGCTGGTCGGTGAATCCGCACTGGACCCTTGAAAATGCTCATTTGAGTGACCATCCCATCACTTCCGGTGTGCAAACTTTCCTGACTGAGGATGAGTGGTATTTTCACATGCGGTTCCGCGAAAATATGACCGGAGTCACCCCGGTTTTGTCCACTCATCCCACCGATGCCGTCCTGGGACGAGACGGACCACGTTCGGGCAATCCAGATCTGAGAGAAGCCTTAAAAGCAGGTGAGGCTCAACACTTGGCCTGGGCAGCGGAAAATCCCGGTGCGGGAAGAGGGTTTGCCCTCACCGGTGGAAATTTTCATCATAACTGGTCCAACGACGACTTTCGAAAACTCGTGCTCAACGGTATCGTTTGGGCTGCCGGCCTAGACCTACCTGCTCACGGGGTGCCATCTCGGGTGTCCGGTCTGATCCGCTACAAAACCATCGGGGAAGCTATCGCCCGCAATGATCTGGAAGACGTGAACAGGCACTTGGAGAAAAATCCTCAAGACATCGATAAACCGGGTCGCGGCAACATGACGGCTCTTCACCAGGCGATCCTGCGAAAACGCCCGGAAGCAGCTGCAATGTTACTCGAAGCGGGCGCCGATCCCAATGTGCTTACCTCCCGCAACCAATCGGCGCTTCACCTGGCTATTGAACGCGATTTGACCGAGACGGCTCGCTTGATATTGAAGTCGGGCATCAACCTGGGCGTGCGAGACAGCCAGGGTTGGACTGCACTACACTTGGCCGCAGCTAAGAACCGCAACCAAATCGTAAAACTCTTATTGCAGCACGGAGTCGTCGTCAGCCACCTCAGCGCCGCAGGCGGTACCCCCCTTCACGAAGCCGCCGTCAGTGGGGATGCCGAGTTGATTCATTTGCTGATAGATGCAGGTATCGATCCCAAAGTCGTTTCGCAAACGGGAAAAAGCGCTCTGGATATAGCCGTCGACTACGAAAACACGGTCGCACGGGACATCCTCAAAAAATTCTATTAAAAACGGGGTCATTCCTGAATGTCATCTTAAAACGCTGCATCTGAGAACCTCAGCCCCTCAGAATCTCAGAATCTCAGCAGCTTCACACTTGTAAACCCCGCTTCTTCAGTTACTCTGGCAATTAACAAACCTTGCCTTTCGGCCGGGAATCCATGACTTGTGGATCAGTCTCAAGTCATGGATTCCCTTAGCTTACCCGACCTGCTCATCATTCTGGCCTATTTTGGCTCCGTAATATTCCTGGGCATCCGCTTCGGTCGCCGGAATGAAAACATGGAAGGTTACGTGGCCGGTGGCAGGCAAGTGCCCTGGCTGGCAGTGCTGGGATCACTCATAGCCACCGAAATAAGCGCCGCCACCTTCCTGGGCACACCCGGGGTTGGTTTTGCGGAAAATCTTGGTTATTTGCAAATGGGCATAGGCTCACTCTTGGCGCGATTCGTCATCGCATTTCTCTTTTTGGGAGCCTTCTACAAACTGCGCTACCTTTCCATATACCAGTACCTGGCCACCCGCTTCGGCGGGAGTAGTCATTATACCGCAGCCAGCTTTTTCCTCATGTCGCGGGTCATGGCTTCGGCGGTTCGACTGATGATCGCTTCCACCGGCCTGCACGTCATCCTGGGCCTCCCCTTCGGCTGGACCATGATCGGATTTGCCCTGCTTTGCCTGATCTACGCAGGTATCGGGGGTATCAAGGCAGTGATCTGGACGGACTGCCTTCAGGCCATTGTATTTCTGAGCGCCGGACTAGTAATGCTATGGGTGCTACAGGATCACGTGGGATGGAGCGCCATACTGCAAACCGGAAGCGATACCGGTCGCCTGGAGATTTTTCAATGGACTCCGGAAAAGGGATTTTTCCTGGACCCCAATTGGTTCCTCCTCGCAGTGGTATTTGGTTTTATAAACACCTTGGCCATGCAGGGCACCGATCACGATTTCACCCAACGCATGCTCACTTGTCGTAACGTCAGAGAAGCGCAAAGAGGCATCATCGCGAGCGGGTTTATAGCTCTTCCGACGGCAGGATTGTTTCTCATGATCGGCGTGGGATTGTTCGCATACTACCAGCAGCTTCCCGATGGCACACTTCCCACCAAGCTAGTGGAAGGCGTAGCGGTCATCGATTCGGATAAAGTTTTCCCGCATTTCATTTCGACCGTTCTTCCAGCCGGCCTTCGAGGCCTATTACTGTGTGGGGTATTGGCAGCGGCCATGTCCAGTTTAGACAGCGCCATGGCGGCGCTGAGCTCATCCATCGTCGTGGACCTCTACAAACCCTTTTTGCGCACTAATGACAATACGCGCCATCAGGTCTGGGTAGCCCGGATATTTATGGGGATTGTGGCGATTGCCCTGGTCAGCATAGCTTGGGCATTGCAAAGCGGAGGACAATTTATCTGGCTGGCATTCAAAATTGCCGGAGTTACCTACAGCGGATTGCTCGGCGTTTTCCTGGTCGGGTTGCTCAGCAAAAGGGGTCGCGATCGTTGGAACCTGGTTGCCATGATCAGTGGCAGTGTTTGCACCGCCGTTCTCCTCCTGCTTTCCGAAAACGGTTACATTCAACTGGCCTGGCAATGGCCGATGCTGATCGGCGTCGCTCTTACTTTTGGAATGGGGATAATTCCAGCAGCCTCGAAAACTCCCGGTCCGGATTAACCGCTTACCGCGAGATCTTCCAAAGGTGAGGATGCGTGCGAATATACAATGCATTATCGACCAATGCAGGAGAGGCTAGCGTCGGTTCGCCCAAATCGATTTCTGATAATATTTCGCACCCGTCTTCTAACAACCGAATCACGAAGCAAAGCCCCTCTTCACTCATGCAATAGAGCAGGTCTCCAACCAGTACCGGCGATGCGGAGAATTTACCTTTTAATGGTTGTCTCCAGCGCAACTCACCCGTTTGCGCATCCAAGCTTTGCAGGCGGCCGTCGTCCTCCAAGGTCAAAATACTACCCAAGGCAAAAATGGGAGACGGGGTCTTGGGCATACTTTTGTGGTATTTCCACTCCACGTGGCTCTCGGTCAGGTCCCCCATGGATCCATCAACCCGAATGGCGTAAAAGCTCGGTCTCATAAAACCCGTGCCCACATAAACTTTATCTTCTGCAAGTATGGGACGCGTGGTCAGCGAAAATCCCATCGGGTAAGTAACCCGCCAAAGCTCCTTGCCGTCGCTGGGTCGATAGGCGCCAACCATGCCGCTGCCCGAGCTGATAATTTCCCTGCGACCCCGATTGTCGATGACCAGAGGAGTTGAAAAGGAAAAGTTGTTTTTCACCTTATGGCTGCGGATGGTCTGCCAAGCGATTTTGCCGGTATCGGCGTAGAGCGCACTTACCATGGGCGCTTCCACCCCATCGGTATTAAATACGAGCAGGCCATCGACCAGAACGGGTGATGACCCGGAACCATTTCGGGAGGTGTATTCAATTTTCTGTTTCCACAATATCTCCCCATTTTCAAAGTTGAGAGCGACGGTGCCCATATGGCTGAAATGGGCGTAGATTACGCCTCCATCAATGAGAGCTGTTGGACTTGCCAGGCTGTTTTTGGGGTGATTATCGGCAGCTTCCGCTTCCGTGGCCCATAAAACCGTTTTGTCCCAGACGATCATCCCCGTTTCCACATCCACCTGGATAACCTTGAGTTCGTGCAACCCATCCACCGCCTCATCCATGCCCGAAGTGATGACAATTTTACCGTCGACAAGGACCGGTGATGACCAACCTCGGCCCGGAATCTTCGTTTTCCACACCACATTCTTCTCAGGACCCCACTCCAATGGAGGATTAAGCGCCTGGGAGATCCCCTGGCCGGTCGGCCCTCGGAACTGCGGCCAATCCACCGTAGTGGCCAAAACCGTTTGGAAAAATGACGAAAGAAACAAGAAGATCGTATAAAATAACCTCATAGGAGAAGGGTTGTTTATCGTGGATCTTCGGACCGGTGTTAAGGAGAATATGCAATATTTTGTTTTATTCGTTCACCCCTTCTCCCGCCAACGATTCCAGGATTCCCTCGGCCCGATTCTGAAGGGACCAAAATTCAGGGTGAACGATAAACTGAGCTACGCTTGTTGAGGTGTCTAAGCAAGCTCCTCGGTAGACCCCCTTTGAACAGATAGTGCCATTCGGATCTGCCGAGGAACCTCCCGACGACAACTCAACGATCCCGTAACACGGGAGAGAATAACAAAGAAAATTCCTGTCAGTGAAATGTAAGAATCTTCGTCTTTTCTTGCCACGGCGTGGTTAAACTGGACAATGGGCCAGTGATACTTTCATGAAGGGAAATTTTAATTGAAACATATTGGGTTAAACAGAACGGCTGAGATAGGAATCATCCGTAAGCTTTACCGCGATGGACTGTTGAGGGATGATGCGTTCAAAGCGGCAAGCTCTGTATTGCGTCCGGTTTCTAGCTGGTTCTCGTGGGCGAGGCAAATGCTTCTTTTATTTGGCAGCGCATTAGTGCTGGCTGGTATCATTTTTTTCTTTGCCTACAACTGGGCGGCGATGGGGAAATTTCTCAAGTTCGGGTTGATTGAAGCGGGAATTATAGTCTGTATCGTTGCCTCGCACCTGCGGGGGAGAACAGACCTCAGCGGCAAAGTTCTTCTTTTAAGCGGTGCGGTTTTGGTCGGGGTCCTGCTCGCTGTCTATGGACAAATTTATCAGACGGGTGCCGATGCCTATGGATTGTTTATATGTTGGGCGGTACTGATATTTGGATGGGTGATCATTTCGGAATTTGCAGCGCTCTGGATGGTCTGGCTTATCCTATTGAATACCGGGGCGATTCTCTACTGGCAACAGGTAGGGTATCCCGCTCATTCCATTCGCTATGAATTTCTCTGTTTGGCGGTAGCCGTCATCAATGGCACGGCTTTGGTCCTGCGAGAGGTGGCCGTGCTGCGGGGTTTTGAGTGGTTGAATGGCAGTTGGCTTCGCGCTATCTTACTCACTGCTTCGCTCGTTGCATTGTCGATCCCCACAATCCATTGGATTGTTGATTTCGACGGTATAGAAAGAGTTAGGGCCCTTGCCACCATCTTATGGGGCGTCGCCGTGGTCGGTGGATATGCCTGTTATCGTTTTAAGCTGCGTGACATAGTATCGCTTGCACTCATTGCCATGAATGTATGTATCATTTTGTTCACGGTCTTTGGTAAAATAGTGTTTCACAACTGGAGCTACGACGATGCAGTACCATACCTGCTTTTTGCCCTGATAATTTTGGGCGTGGCGAGTGGTGCTGCATTCTGGCTGCGAAAGACCGCTGCGGCCATGGCGAATGAAGTGAAGGTGTCTACGGCATGAACGACAAGCGTCAGACTATCGGACAACTGCTTGCGCACCCCAAAGTCCAAGGGTTGGTGAGCCAGGAAGAGGTGGAGAGAATCGCCGAGAACCTTCACAAGTCCGAGCATGCATGGAAAGACCCGATTTACATACGCATTCTTTCTGGTATTGGGGCGTGGTTCTCCGCTTTGTTTCTATTCCTATTTCTTGAATTTTCTAATATCCTCAAGAGCGGTACGGCCACATTCATTTGTGGCATAATCTTTCTTGTCGCCGCCATCATCATTGTTAGAGCAAACAAAGGCACATTCCTGGGTCAACTCTCCCTCGCCCTGGCATTTGCGGGAAATGCCCTGGTCCTGGTTGGAGTAATCGAAAATGCAGAAGGGTACGACGTATTTTCAGTCACTCTTATTTCTCACACTCTTGTTTGCGCCGTCGTCTACCCTCTTTTTGCCGATAGCATCTATCGTTTTCTCGCGCCAACCGCTCTGGCGGCACTCGCGACTGTTTGGATTATCGAGGAAAAGACATTCGTTCTAATGCACTTCCTTATTGCCGCAGAAACTATTTTAGCAGGTATATTGATACTGCGCAAAAAACGGACTCCGTTCCTCACGCCTTTATTCTATTCATCGGCAGTCATGTTGCCCGCAACGCTCCTCATTATTAACTTTATGCAGGTCGATACGTGGATGATTGACTTTAATGAACCGCTGTGGCCGTCGAGTATCCTAATCGCGGGCGGTCTAATATATCTCTATTACCATCTGGCGGGCGGATCGAAACGGCTCCGCGAACCTTGGTTGATGCTTGCGATGATATCCACACTCTTGTTGGGAATCTTTACCACCCCCGGCATCCTTGTCGCGGTTGGTCTGCTTGTCGTTGGCCACGCTTTTGGTGACCGCATGCTGACCGCGTTGTCTTTTCTTTTTCTGCTCTGTTTTCTAGTATTCTTTTATTACGTTCTCAATGTCGATCTCGCCCACAAATCCTGGGTTATTGCGGGGAGCGGTGTGCTCCTTCTTCTCGTTCGTTGGATTGCCGAGCGCTGTCAGCCGATGGAGGTGCCCACATGAAAAAAATTATTTTCTGGGTCACCACACTGCTCGTCATTGTCGTCGTCAACGTTCTCATTTTGAAAAAAGAAGACACCCTTGCCAACGGCCGCACCATGCTTCTGCGTCTCGCCCCGGTTGATCCCCGTTCACTCATGCAGGGCGACTACATGGTCTTGCGCTATAATATTGCTAGAGAGGTTTCCAGCACGCAATTTGAAGACAAGGGCAACATTGTCGTCTCGCTTGATGAAAACGATGTCGCCAAATTCGTACGCGTACACCAGGGAGATAGCTTGCATGCGGGTGAGCATCTCCTTTTTTATCGCAATCGGGGCGGCCTCCGGTTCGGTGCGGAGTCCTTCTTTTTTCAGGAAGGTGATGCCGGCCTGTATGCTAATGCCCACTATGGTGAGCTGAAAGTCGACGACTCGGGCTCAAGCGTGCTCATCGGTCTGCGTGATGGTAATTTCAAACCCCTGGTAAAAAAGTAGAATTACAAACAGGCAGGGCAAACGGGGTCAGTTCTGGTCGCGGTAGAACCGCCGGTTACCCGGCGGCCCCCTTACAGATCCAGGCGTGCGGTTTTCCCGCACCGGGCTCCTCGCGGCGACGCGCAGTATAGAGATCAGTTGTATACATCCGATAGTTGGAGACAGGTTCCCAGGTTGCCCTTACCAGCCTGAAATGCACTCACGCCACCTTTACACCGGACGCCGCCCTGACAGTAAGCGGATTGCCTCAGGACTTGTCCCGGGCCAACGACTCTGCCCGGTTTTGACGTCATTCCTACGCTTTCGACGCTTCCTCGATGGTTCATTTTCATTCGTCTTTGCATTTCATACCTGACGAGGTCTTATGCCTCGCCTTTTCCGTAACGCTCACGACCACGGCTCTTTACCCCAGCCGCTTACGGTGGTTTGCAGCCTGCCTCCGCAGGCCGGCTGCGAGGGGCCTGCCCTCATCTGGTAAGCGCCTTTTCCTGGCGCACAATCATCCGCATAGCGCATGTATACCACATCGGGTCGTGTCTTCAGCTTGACGTCATTCTCCACCCGCCTGTCCAGGACATGATGCAGGTAGATATTCGCCAACACCGGCGACACGATACCGCCTTGTGGAGTGCCCGTCAACGGATGTACGATCTCGCCATCCTCCTCCAGCACGCCGACATGAAGCCATTTGCCCACCAGACGAACGAACGCCTCGTCGTCAATGCGCTTCCTGAGCATGTCTAGCAACTTCTGGTGATTCAGGTTATTGAAGAAGCCTTTGATATCGGCTTCTACCACCCAGTTCACCTTCTTCGTCGCCAGTTCCTCACGCAGCATCTGGCTCGCATGCCGAGCCCCCTTTCCGCTGCGATACCCCCTGCTGGTGTCCAGAAAGTCCGCTTCATAGATGGATTCCAGGATTCGCCTGGCTGCCATCTGCACGATCTTGTCCTCCACCGCAGGTATTCCCAGAGGACGGAGCTTGCCGCCGCTTTTGGGAATATACTTTCTCCTTACCAGTTTCGCCCGATAGCATTTCGCTTTCAGTCGATCCACCAAGTCCGCCAAGTTGGCTTCGAGATCCTTCTCGAAGTCTGCCACGCTAACCTTGTCCACCCCACAGGCGGCATCCCGCCTGAGCAGCAGGTGGAAGCTCTCGCGCAGCATTGACAGATTTATCATCGTATACAAGCCACGCAACCGGTAATCCGGCTCGCGCGACGCCTTCTGTCTCAATGCGATCAGGGAGCTCGATACGCTTCGTCGAGGAACTTTCTTTCCCTCAGCGCAAGTGCTCTGATCGCGTTGTCGCCTCGTCGATCCCTTCGCCATGTGAACGGTCCTACCGTCTCGGACTACTATGAATCGATCTGTCTCCTGAGTGCTCATTGCAGGCCCCTTCCTTTAGTTGTGAGCCCGCTACCTCTTGCCAGGAAGCATTCAGGCCTCCCGAGTTCAAGTTCGCTTCCTTCAATACATGCCACAGTCTTAGGGACCCCGGCGGACCTTCCGGAGCAAACCCGTTGCGCTCCTTCCATGTTGGCTTCCGCTACTCTTAAAGCGTTGCCATCCGCATCTTGTCTGTTACGAGGCTGTATCAACTTTTGGAGGACTGCGAATCCTCCTGCGGCCTGCATTGTTCTCTGTCTACGCTTCGCAGATGCTGTTCCACCGTCCGCCAACACCTTCTCAGGCTTGCCGGGCAGGACCATCATTATGGGTCCGTTTTCTTTTAACGATTTAGCTAACATCCACGCAACACTCGATATATTGTACTGGTTAGGTTTTCAATAATGGGGTTTTGCTCCCCATCGGAAGCGCCTCGCTTTGCTCGGCGCACAAGAGTCAAGACCTGACGTCTTCTTTTTTGGCCGCAGGACTGGACGGATTGGCTTTGACGCCAAATACTCGAGGTAGGAGCCGTATGCGGTAGTACCGCACGTACGGATCTGTGCGGGGGGCACCCGGAAACGGGTGCCCCTACCACAACTGAATGGCCCTAAACCGCTTATCTCACGAATATTAGAAGGAGCAACCCGTAAAAATACGCGGGTTAGAAAGCGAAACTGCATGGGTGCTTGGCAGAAAAGGAGAAGCAATTCGCCTAACAATCGCGTTAAGGGTGCGTTCGCAATAAACGCTTGATTTGTGTGACATGCGTGCTACAGTCAAAGGATGAAACAAACAGCGACAGTTCACGCACGGATCGACAAGGAGACCAAAGAGGCTTCGGAAGCGATACTTCGAGAGATGGGAATGACACCGACTGAGGCGGTTCGATTGCTTTACCGTCAGATCGCGATGCGTCAGGAATTTCCGCTCGAACTAAGAGTCCCAAATAGGCTGACCACCGAGACCCTGGACAAGAGCGACAGGGGTAAGGAAATAGAGTATTTCGAGACGGTTGAGGAACTAAAGGCGAGCTGGGAGAGTAAATGAAGCTTTCTCAGACTGCGCAGTTCAAGAGAGACATCAAGCGGCAGATCAAACGAGGGAAAGATCCCAACAAAGTGACTGAGGCGGTTCAGATTCTGCTCACCGGGCACCCGCTGCCTCAGAGATACCGGGCTCATCCGCTTCGCGGCAGGTGGCAAGGAAGGCAGGACTGTCATCTGGAACCTGATTGGATTCTCATTTACCGCCTGACACCGGAAGAACTCAGGTTGGAGCGGACCGGTAGCCATAGCGATTTATTCTGAAGGGAACCGCGAACCAGGCGCGGGAGGCAACGGCTCAAGGCCGCGCCTTCGCTTGGACGTTGGATGAAAGAAGAGAATAAAGAACCAACCGAATCTCCTTTTCGTCATGATAGACCAGCTGCGGTTCGATACGACCAGAAAAATAAGACGTCAGGTCTTGACTTTTGACAAAAGCTTTTTCTTCTCCAGCTGCCTTACCAGCTTCTCAATTGGTCCGATGCGCTTCACGCTCGGTCATGTCATCACTCCGTTCTTCAGAACTTTTTCTGGTCTTTTTTCAGGAGCCATCGTCGCGCCGGTATGATCCGACCACATAGGTAACACTTATTCTAGGCACATAGGTTACAGTATAATGGGCATTATGCCCTGGAAAACTGTAACATCGATGAATGAAAAACTACGCTTCGTGCACCTGGCCAAGAGTGGACGATTTACTATAACAGAGCTGTGTCATGACTTCGGCATTAGCCGCAAGACCGGTCACAAGTACCTGCGACGCTGTGAGGAGCATGGAATCCCCGGGTTGCATGAGAAAAGCCGGCGGCCCCGTTGCAATGCTCACTTGACCGATAAGGCGGTGCAACAGCTCATCTTGCAGGACCGTCGTCGGCACCCCACCTGGGGGCCGAAGAAGCTCAGAGATTTGCTTTTGAAGAAGCATACAATCGAAGCTCCTCCTGCATGCAGTACCATTGCCGCGATCCTGAAGCGCAACGGCATGGTCAAGCCCCGCCGGCGCAAACCGGGTGCCTACCCTGTCCAACCCACCAAACTCACCGCTGCCGAATATCCAAACCATGTCTGGACGGTGGACTTCAAGGGCTGGTTTAACCTGGCGGACGGCACCCGTTGTGATCCATTGACGGTGAAGGATCTGAACAGCCATTTTATGATTGGCTGCCGAGCGATGCCCAATCAGCAGTTCGGCACAACGTGGGATGGATTTAAGCGTATGGCCCGTCTTTACGGGCTTCCCGCCATTATTCGGGTCGATCACGGTAGTCCGTTTGCCTCGGGTGGGCTGGGACGTCTCTCCCGGCTGAGCGTGTGGTGGATTGAGCAGGGAATCGCCGTTGAGTTCACTCGACCCGGTCATCCTCAGGACAATGGTTCTCACGAGCGCATGCATAGAGATCTCAAGGCCGAAGCCACCCAACCGCCTTCGGCCAACCTACCTGCCCAACAACGACGCTTCCAACGCTGGGTTCATACCTACAATCATGAAAGACCGCACGAAGCCCTGGGCATGCGTCGGCCAGCGGAAGTGTACCAACCCTCTCAAAAACGTATGGGTGAAAACGTCAAAATCCGTTATCCGAAAGACTATCTGGTGAGGATCGTTTCAACCAGCGGCTTTTTTTCCTATGAGGGAAAGAGATACCACGTTGGCGAACACTTTGCCGGTTGCCGAATGGGACTGTTTGAAGACGACCACGGCACGATCCAATTGCATTACGCCAACTTGCACCTGGGAAACCTGAAGTTCGATTCGAAGGGGCGCTTCAAGCCTGAGGCCTACATCGCCCCTCCAAAACGAAAATCACTGGACAAATCTAACCCTAAAAGAAATAGCTAAAGTGTAACCGATGTGCCTGGAATAAGTGTTACCGATGTGCCTGTTGTACCCAGTCGCCATCACGGGGAGGCAAAAGGGGTCAGTTCTGAATGTCACTTAGTTAAGCGCGTTTGTAGAGGAATATAGTATGGGCGCCAGCCGGGGTCATGCCGTAGAAAAGTGATGCCTTCCGAAAGAAAAGGGGCAGGTCTTAAAAACTGTATTCCGTTGTACTCCATACACTTTTACAAGACGACTGACCCTGTAAGGCATAACTTTTTACGTCTTGACCCCTTCCTTCTCAGAGATGATCGAACATTCCAGAAGTCGCTTAACTAAGTGACATTCGGGTCAGTTCTTAATTCTTGACTTTTAGCCAAATAATTCCTTCCCTTTGCCGCATGCCAAGGCCGCTAAGATTTGCCTACGAGGGAGCCCTTTACCATGTGCTCAACCGAGGGAACTACTGATCCTGGATTTTTGAAGACCAAGGAGCTAAGCTCGCGTTTGAAAATTGTCTCTTCGATGCATGCGAGCGGACCGGTTGGATCGTCCATGCTTACTGCATCATGGGCAATCATCCGCCTTCGCGCTCCCAATTTGAAAATATTGCTGCGGCGTGACAGGTTATCACATGGCGATTGAAACCCCGGAGCCTAATCTGAGTGATGGCATGAAAGGGCTGCAGGGCGTATACGCCACTCGCTACAACCGGTTTAGAAAACAACAGGGGCATCTCTTTCAGGGACGTTTTAAAAGCATTGTTGTGGAAGACTTCGAGCGATTGGCCGGATTGTGTCATTATATTCATCTCAATGCGGTCAGAGCGGTCATTGTGGATGTGAGTAGGTTAGCCGGTTACCGATACAGCAGTTACTACTGGTTGAATAATCGAAAAGGCCGAAGAGCGTTTCTGAGCTTTGATGCCTTCCTGGAGGGTAGTGGGGGATTAAAGAATACAGTGGCTGGCCGAAGAAAGTATGGCCAATATCTGGCATGGCTAAATGAAGACGAGCCCCAGCAAGAGGCCTATTTGTTTGAGCGCATGAGCAAGGGATGGGCTCATGGAAGCAAGGAATTTAAGAAAGGGTTGATACGTGGCGGCGAAAAAGAGCGGCAGCACCTGCAGATTGGGGGAACCGGCTCTGGGGAAGCGTTGGAATTGTTTTGGGAGGATGATCTGGAGTGGTGCCTGGAGGTGCTGGGAAAAGGCTTGTTGGATGCCTCCACCGAACCGAAGTCAGCCGACTGGAAAATCGCGATATGTGCCTGGATGAGGCGGAGGCATCTGTGTCGCAACCGCTGGTTGTTGGAGAAGCTTGCAATGGGGGTTGAGGCGGCTGTGAGTCGCTACGTAAAACAATGCAACGATGGAGACAGGCCTGTTGCTGGAAAGTTGCTGAAGCAGTTGAATGCAAGAATTAAGAACTGACCCCTTTGGCCCCATTGACCCCTTTGGCCCCATTCTTGCTAACGCGATAACTGCGATGACGGGCTAGCCGTCTTTCAATATTCGAACCTTTTATAGTGGAAAGTATTTGGCAAAACTGAGGCGAAATTCTACACATATATTTTGCCTCCGGCGATGGTTCATTTTGTGCACCACTAATTTGCCGGGAGGCAAGTGCACTTTTCACCCTTCCCAAAAGGTTATTATAAATTCTCCTCAGTCGATTATCCGTTTCCTTCTAAACTATGAGTCCGGTCAAGCCGCATAAATCAAGTCAAGGGAAATTGGTAGCTTCATCACTTTTGGGTGATGCTATAGTTACCTATCTAGCACTGTCTTTTGCCTACTGGTTACGCTTCGAAACAGCTCTAAGGAACGTGGGAATACCTCCGGAAGGGGTTTACTATGCACTCTACACTCCGCTTCTGTTGTTGGGTACGCTTTTTCTCTTATTAACATTCGGCTACCTGGGCCTTTATGACGACAAAGAGCTTCTCCATCTCCACCGAACCTATTCGGTTATTTTTAAAGGCTGCATCCTCTGGTTCTTTGCCTACCTCGGCATATCCCTGGCCCTGAAAATCGAGCCCAATATATCCAGAATCTTTGTAACATTGGCCTTTTTTACTTCGACCCTATTTCTGGCCGTCTGGAGAAAAGGTCTCCACAAATTGCTATCACGCGATCCCTTTCTCCCCAAATTGCAAAAGCGGGTTGCCATATTGGGTATAAACGAAGAAGCGGTCCAGTTGTGCAATACCATGGGCCAGGACACAAATTATCCATATAATCCTATCGGAATGATAGGCCGCGCGCAAAGGAAGGGAATAAGATCTCCATTTGATTCCGATGCCCTGATTCTTGGATACGACGATCAACTCGAGAATCTCATTTTGGAGCACGGTATTGAGATTTTAATCATCTGTTCTTCGAATATCAGCCGGGGGCAAACCTTGGAATTTGCCAGCGTTTGCGAGCGCAATTACGTCGCATTCAAAATCGTTCCTGGCTCGTTTCAGGTCTTCCTTTCCGGATTGAACCTGCAAAACATTTCCGGAATTCCTATTCTGGGCATCGAAGCCCTGCCTCTCGATAATTTCGGAAACCGAGTGTTGAAGCGTTTAGTTGACATGGTCGGCAGTCTGGTGGGCCTGATCTCATCAATTCCAATCATGGTAGTTTTGGCCATTTTCATTAAGCTGGGAAGCAAAGGTCCAATTTTCTATAAGCAAGAGCGTACGGGAAAGGATGGCGAAACATTTAACATTTTTAAGTTGCGCTCCATGAGGGAGGATGCCGAGGGAAGAAACGGCGCTCAATGGGCGGTAGAGCAAGACCCCCGTCGAACCAAGATCGGCGCTTTAATGCGTAAGACAAATCTCGATGAACTCCCCCAATTCTGGAATGTTCTAAAAGGAGAAATGAGCCTGGTCGGTCCTCGCCCCGAGCGACCGGAGCTTATCGAAGCATTCAAATATGAAATCCAACACTACCAAACCCGCCACTCCGTCAAGCCAGGCATCACCGGCTGGGCCCAAATCCACGGCCTCCGTGGAAATACCAGCCTTGAGCAAAGAATACAGTACGATCTGTTTTATATCGAAAACTGGTCTTTTTGGATGGATGTGTATATATTAACGATGACATTCTTTAATAGAAGAAACGCTTACTAAGAATCGGAGATATTCTTGGCCTCTAACCCAAATTGAGTCATTGAGCGCATTAGCAGTTGGAATCCTTCATCTGATTCTAAGCTCTTGAAATCGATATTCGCGGATATGCGAATAAACCATTGCTCAGGTTTTTGATTAAATCCCCTGGAGATTATATCCGAAAAAATGGCCGTCACTGGAGGTTCGCCAAAATTTCCATAAGTAAAGGGTTCACCATCAAGGAGCTGCCAGAAAATAACTCTTATTAGTTCATCTCCTTTTGAAAACTCTCGATATTGGCCGATCTTTAGCTTCAGGAACGGCTCAGTTTCCAATGAAAAATTAAAAGAAGGATTCTGAACAGTCGGTTTCCATCCGGCTCGCACCCAACAAACATCGGGAGTATGTCCGTTAACAATCCTGAAGTGTGCTTTCCCAGGCCTCCAATAAGAGATATATACCTGAATCTGAATCAACCCCTTTGAATACTGCCGAAATAAGGCGGCATCATATTTAAGGACTTCTCCCATTTTCCTCTTGACTTCTTCAGTATCGCCCACCGGAAAATCTTCTGATCTCCATCCTTCAATATCATCGGGCAAAAGAATCCCGATGTTAGGAATCACGATAACTTTATCTGTTATGTTACCAATAAATGTTGTGATAAACAATAATAGCAGAACACAGCCAACAATACCCAGAAAGATGATTTTGATCAAGGTGCTCCCTCCATAATTTTTGCGGTATCGAGATTGGGCTTTTTCTATCATTTATGAATTGGCGAGTGAATCCTGGGCATACTCTTAAGCGAAAACGCTACTTGTTTATTACTTTTTCGAATCGGGTACAAATATCAGAAATTCTAAATTTAGACACTGCAAATTCTCGACCCCTACTCCCCATTTCCCTACGAAGATTTTGACTAGCCAAGAGTTTTTTAGCACCAGAAATAAATCCATCAACATCGTCCGGTTCAACGACGATTCCGGCGTCATTTTCGCTAATTGTTTTTGAGCCAAGATTTGTTGCGGGCATTGCTGCAAGAAGTGGCTTTCCTGCACATAGTGAAGAAAGAATTTTGGAAGGCACTGAAAATGTTCCTGCTTCAAACTCCAGGAGACTAACCAATATATCTGCGGCTCCTAAAACCTCAGCAAAAACTTTGAATGGCTGGAAGGGAAGCAACAACAAGTTCGAAATTTTGTTCTTGCTTTTCATCATTTGCAAATAATCTGCTCCAGGACCTTCTGAGATAACCACCACTTTCACATTTTTCTCGCCCTTAAGCGCCTCGGCTAAATAAACCAGCATACTAGGATTATGCTTAAGGGCCAATGTCCCTGAATAAATAACATTCAAAGTGTGTTCTAATCCGAAGGATTTTGACCAAGCGTTTGTTTTTTCTACTTGAGGGATATCATCTAAGGAGGCCCAGTTGGGGATGGTGAAGACACTCCGCTGCTTGCCACCCATGGATTTTATAATTGATTCAAAATCAGGTGAGATGGAAATAACGGCCGCACTATTCTGGATAACTTTCTTGTCAAGACGTTTATAGAAGTTCCCGACAACTATTCCAATCATTGGAAATCTTTTCCTAACAAGTCTCTCTACAGCCAAACTGTAACAATCCTGGATCCAGGAAATAACCTTGATATCATTCCGGACGCAAAACTTTACCAGTAGCCATTGTGGATCCGAAGGTGTATTCCCTGAAATCACGACATCGGGACTAATCTCTTTAACTTTTTTTGCTAAGGATTTCCCATAAACGTGTTCTAAGTAAAATCTTTTCAGAAAACTATATTTCCACTTCTTGTAATTCTTTCCAATCGGTATTTTAATAAATTCCAGGGTTTCAGGATCTTTTTCTTTCTTAAAAAAACTACCTCGAGGTGTAGCTAATCCTCCCGCATAACAGTGATGTACGCTATACCCCCTAAAAGCTAATTCCCTACTCAATTGAATTTGGGAGGGATGCCCAGCATAGTCGTGAATTAAAATCCTGGTCATCTGGTCGGAGTATTCTACATTAATCTCAAAATTTCATCCATTTGACTTTATAATCTCCTTAAGCAAAGATCCAAAAACACGCAGAAATTTGATTTTCCAGACATTGCCATCACATATCTTACAGATTCTCAAGAATCCGTTTGAAATGGTGATCCAATAGTTTGGATACTGCGGTCGCTCCGAAAAGCTTTTCTATCTTCCCTCGAAAAATCAATCGATTGTCACGGTTCAAAAGCCTCACTTGATTAATAGTCTGAATCCATTTTTTTGGATACAGGTCACAAATCTGTACCGATTCAAAATCTTTTAAGAACTCCCCTACCCCAACGAAAGGGCTGATAACTGCAGAGCAACCACAGGCGATGGCTTCGGGGATGACCATAGCAAAATTTTCATGCTGGCTAGGAAGTAAAAAACAATCGGAAGCTGAATAAATACCCCTTAGATCTTCATGAGGCACTGTGTTAAGAAATATGGTTCTATCTATCAACCTTTTTTCCTCAAAAATCTGGCGTAATTTCTGTCCGGTTTCGTCTTCTTCTGGACCTACAAATATCATAGCCCAATCTCTCTCAAGCTCACCCAATACTTCTTGGAGCATGAAAAGGCCTTTCCCGCGATGCATCCGCCCGGCATAAATTAGAACAAAAGTACTTAGTCCTATACCCAGTTTTCGTCTCCACTCAGCAGCTAGAATTGCATCATAGCTCCACTTCGAGCAATCAACTACATTTGGAACAACAAATTTTTCGTCAGGTAAGTTATGTTTACCAGCTTCGGTTTTTTCGAAACATGTGTTAAAATGTAAACCAGCAGCGTTTTTTGAAAATCTTCTGGCAAAGAAGATCCACCAACAGCGTTTTCGGATTATGTTATGATTCCACGTGTACTCCCCAAAATCACCATGGGCTGATATCACGTAAGGCACTTTCTTCCTTTTACATGCTTTGTAAATCCCGATTGAGGAGATTGTCCATACACCATAGGGTATCACTAAATCAAATTCATCAATGCGAGCTAGGACTTCTCTTTCTAAATCTCGAGAGTATATTCCGAGAAAATTGCGCGAATGCTTGTAGTATCGAACCGATACTCCATTCAAATTGACTGGCTTGCCGTATTCAAACAATCGCTCCTTTATCTCAAAGTCGGTTGTGTATACTTCTACATCCCATCCCTGAGCGGCCAATGCTTCGGCGTTAGCTGATATGGCCACCACCGAGCCTCCACGTGACCAGGCGGGAACATACCAAGGAGTATAGAAAAGAAGCCTCAATTTATTTTCTCCTTTTCCAAAATCTTCAGCCATTCGACAGTTCTTCGAATTCCTTCTTCCAAGCCAATGTAATCTATATTGAATAGAGAGAAGGTAGGATCCATTGGAACAATATTCTCGGTTGTCATCCTATAATATCTTCCAAGATCTACGCCAATCGAAATGCCAACTCTAGAAAGGCATTCTCCTAAAAAGCAGACGATCCACAATATTCTTATATTTATTCTTTTGCACTTCTCTCCAGTAAGTTGAATAGAAAACCCGTCTACCCAATCGGAAGAATCAATAGGAAAATCCCCTACATAAAAGGTGCAGCCCCTATCCCTAGCTTCTTCAACTTTCAAAAATTCCGCTATCTGGAGAGCAACATTTTCTACATATCCATACGATCGTATTATCGATTTAACATTTGGATGAGGATATTTCTTTTCTTTAATTAGCTTCCAATGTTTTTGAGGAAACTCTGGATGGCCAGGGCCCCAAACCGTAGTTGGCCTCAATATTACCCAATACAGGTCGTCGTTGTCCCAAAGCAACTTTTCACTCATTGCCTTCGCTTCCCCATACAAAGTGTAAGGTTGATGAAAGCGATCGTTTAAAATTGGAACCCCAGGCTTTACAACATACTGTGTTGAAACATGTATCAATTTTGCAGAAACAGAGGATTCTCTAATGGCAGAAGCTACATTTTCGGTTCCATCGAATATGCTACTATATTGTTCAATTGTCTTTCCTAAAATGTGTGACTTTGCAGCTAAATGTATCACATGAGTGGGCTCATATTCAGAGAAAATTGATTTCAATGAAGGGTAATCGCAGATATCGCATTTCTTAAAGCGAGCATCTCGCGCACTGTTTTTTATATCAAGAGTCAGATAATTGTAACCTGAATTGCGAAGGACAGACACTAAGTGCTTACCTATAAATCCATCACCGCCAGTGACAATTATTCTACTTTCGTTTTTCAATTTATATGGTACCATATTTTAGATGGATACAATCAGAATATATTAATATCAGAGATCTTAGAGGCAGTGGGACGTATCGTTTTTCTAGCCAGAGCAAAACACCGTGTGTTCCTAGTAGTGAAAATTGCCAATCCTCTATCAAATAGTCTCAAAACCACATGTTGTAGTGGAGATAACAATGCGTTGATAATTTTGGAAAAAACACTAACAATAAGGCAACTATTCTGTTGCTTCACTTCAAATAGTGGCACAAGCAGCCACATTAGTGTTTGACGGCTCCAAATCGATACAATTTCAAGACCTTCCGCCTCAAGCTTTTCTTGCAGGAGTTGTTCAGTAAATAAGAAAAAGTGATTTAACTCGTCACCTGGGTTTTCATTTACCGGTACAAAGATACAGGCCCAACCGTCGGGTTTATTGAGACTTTTTAACAGCCGAAACGCTGGCACAGGATCTTCATGATGTTCAAGTACATAGGAAACGATTACGTCATCATATTCACTAATCCACTCCTTTGAGTAGGATCCATCATTCTGAACTATTCCAAACTTTGATGATTTGCACTTATCCTTTCCTGCGATAATTTTCGCTTGTTCTACAGCAATCTTAGAAAGCTCTACTCCCGTAATCGTTGTAGCTCTTTTGAACACAAACAACATTGAACCAGACCCAAATCCCATATCGAAAACGGTCAGGTTTTCTTGATCAAACAATCCATTCCCCCTTATTAAATATTTGAACATTTTAAGGCTGGTTTGATTGCTGTACGTCCAAAGCCGCGGCCATCGGTTAGCTAAAAAACTTTGGCAATCCACACTATTCCTCGCGTATTCTCTATTGGCCATTTGCTTCGAATGTCGTTAACAATGATTCGTACTAGCGTATCATTATAATTATATTATAGGCACTTAAAATAACTTATTTTCCATCTTATTAGTGACTCATACCGTTACTTGGAATATATTCTTTCTGTCCGCATAAGTAATCCGCTCTTCAATCTCTCCCTATAAGTATTTAAGTTTTGCAGGCGAAATTTCGCTATTTCAAATAATCGCACAAAAATATTGCTTCTTTTCTTGAACCAACAATCTATTATTAATCTTTTCTCTGTCTTTATCATTTTTATGTCACTTGATAGCTGTCCAGATCGGAAACGAAACTCTCCTACAACAAGCGGAAAATATTTGAATGTAAACCCCCGTGAAAGAAGACTGCAAATATAATCTAAATCCGCGGCATATTTATATTTACTATTTAAACCTCCATTTTCATCATATACCTGCCTAGGAATCACCATCCCTTGTTGCAATATAGGCGTAATGAATTGCTCTAAAAGACGTTTGCAACTTTTTTGACGTTTGGAGACCGGAAAAGTAAACATGAATTTACTATTGGAATCTATGGCTCTTACTTTCCCATAGGCAACTTTAGTTTGTTGGTTTTCTGCGAGGATTATCTTTAAGTATTGGTTGAATTCGGGACCTAAACGATCGTCGTCATTGATATATGTAAAGTAATCCCAATCAGGCCTGTTTCCTTTAAACTGGAGTCCATCATTGATTGCTCCATACATTCCTAAGTTTCCTTGTTCGCAAATTACAGTAGAATTTTGAAATCGTTCTTTAAGTTCATCCAATTTCTCAACAGGGCAAACCAACACATGTTCTATCGGATAATCTACTGCCAATATGGAATCAATCGTTTCCTTTAGAAAAGGGCTATCCCCCATTGTTGGCGTTATTATTCTAAACATTTATAGCTACATTGAAGCTCCGGTAATTTAATAAATTCATTCTAATAATACACTATTCACAACAATAATAACAACATGTGTCGTAGTCCTAAAATCAAATTTTTTATTGCAACACACGCTAATCCCGTAAATGCCGGTTTGTTTTTCCAGAGGTTACGAGGATTCCAATGCCCATCCCTATAACAATCCTAGAAAATCCCGCAAATGGTGAGTTCACAATACCATAGACAAGATAAATATACAAGTATGTTAGCATGAACAAATTTGAAAAGGGCAATGATCCTGCAACATACATCCCCAATACAGATTTAAAATTTTTAAAAAGTAAATACAATATCAATAAACCTAATACTAATCCATAAATTCCATATTCATAAGCGAGTTGAAAAACATAGGAGTGAACCCCAGTCTCCAAGTATGGGTCATTTTTATCGATATAGACTCTTGCATGGTTCCAACTCCCATTTCCCAGCCATGGGCTTTCCATAAAGCCATCCCATGCATGATACGTCATATCTAAACGCAGTCTCGCGCTTTCACCTCTACGTAATGTAATAATTGGGTGGTTCGAATAGCTAAGGATATCAAAAACTAGCAACAGTGATGCAATGCCAATGACGTGGAAAAGAATATATCGACGAAGAACTAATTTACCAGCAATAGATATTCCCATTACAGATAAGCCTGTAGCAGCCCAAATTAAAGCACCTCCTCTCCAGTCCAGAAACAGCAAGCAAACCGCCGAAGATAGACATACGACAACTATTTGTAGCAAAGGTAATTTTTTAAAAATCGTTTGAAGGGCAATAAAAGCGTGTGAGCCTCCGTAATATTTTGTTAGGATTACTAGATTCGTTGTAACGTAAGGATCATATGCTATGCTCCATGTCAATAAACTTATACACACAGACACATACATATACCACAATTTTGTAAAACCAAACTTCAGTAGGCATATCGCACCCGTAACGATGCTAGAAGCAAATATTAGATTTCTCGCCAATCCTCGGAACATATCATGGAGCGGAACATTATTAAATAGATCCCACACTATTCCGACAACTGGCAAGCTCAAACATACCAATGCTTCGGGATGGAGATTAAGCTTGCCATGGAATATTTTTATTAAACTAAAATATGTTATAATTAATATTATAATGTCTCCTAGATAGAGTACACCTACTAAATTATATCGCACACCGAAGCTTAACCCAAAAAGAACCAGAAATATTGTTTTTAGGAGATTCAAAATTGTAAATTCTGTTAATTAAAAAGGTTTGTACTGTATTTGCAATCAAATCAATGCATTGGTCCGAAGAGTTTTTCAATTATCCTTGGATGAAGGAATCCTCGATGCTCCTGTCACATCAGCTTTACTACTTTTTGCCAAATACTAGAGCAATTCTCGCTTGAAATCTGAAAACCCACGTTTTTCCAACAAGGAGAGCATCCTACGAAATCAATCTAAAGTAAGCATCCGTCGTAGCGCGTCTATGCAAGTGTAGGAAATTGGGCTATGCTTTGTGGATGGAAGTTTCTAAATTTGATCGGTGTTATGTCTATGGGGGTGTGGTGGATTTACGCAAAGGAGCCCCAGGACTGAGCGCCCTGATAGGCAAGCCCGATGAAGATGTGCTGTATCTGTTTAGCAATCGGGGTCGCAATCTATTGAAGTTTCTCAGTGTGGATAAATGGGGGATTTGGGTAGGCACCCGCCGCTTACATCAAAAGCGTTTTGACTGGCCGGAACATCCACAGGGTCGCCAGAAGTTAAACGTGAACCTCCCCCGATTTTGTGGACACGGATAGCGAAGCCTGAGAGACAACATTAGACATGCCAAGAACACAAAAACCTTGTAATGAGGAGCTTAAACGCCAAACCGTTGAACTCTATCTTAGCCCGAGTTCGACAGTTAGGAGGAAAAAACAGGAAAAATCGATGGGCAAATAGGCGGAAACCCCCGTAAATACAGGGGTTAGTGGGCCCAGAGGCGATGTAGTGGAGACCACAGCATTGCCAAGGGTGCAGAAAGCAGAGATGCTATGGGTCGATGTATTTACGCCGCAACCGTCGCCGCAAGGCAGGAGAGGATTACGACTATTGGACGTTAGTGCAATCGGTGCGCACGGCCAAAGGTCCGCGACAACGCATCGTGGCCTATATTGGCAAGGAACCTGGAGTTGATGAAGATCACCGAGTGGGATGGGAGCAGATTGGCAAGCTGCTGGATGGGCAGGATGGTGAGGGGGACGAGCAACTCGAGCTTTTTGGCTCCGAGCGAGTGGAGGCGCCGTTGTGGGCGCAGGTCAATCTGGGTGGGATCCGGGTGGAACGGGTGCGCCAGTTTGGCAAAGTGTATGTAGCTTTGGCACTTTGGAGGCGGCTGGGGCTACATCGTTTCTTTGAAGAGCATCTGGTGGGTGGGCGCGAAACGGTGGGCTGGGCGCAGGTGGCCTCGATCCTTTGTGTGGGTCGATTCTGTCAGCAGGTATCCGAACTGGCGCTGGCCGAGCGATGGTATGCCTCAACGGCACTTGAAGACCTAATCGGGGTGGATGTCGAAGCGCTCTACAACAACCGCTTATATCGTGGACTTGACCGGGTTTTACCGCTGCGTTCGGCACTCTTCGAGCATCTGCGCGAGCGCTATGCAAGCTTGTTTGGTTCGCGCTTTGAGTTTCTCATCTACGACGTAACGAGCACCTATTTTGAGGGGCAGTGTAAGGATAACGGCCAGGCCCAACGCGGCTACAGTCGTGATCATCGGCCCGATTGCAAGCAGGTGTGTATCGGGTTGGTGGTGAGCACCGAGGGGTTGCCTTTGGCCTATGAAGTATTTGCTGGCAACCGCGCCGACGTTACGACCCTCCAAGAGATGGTCGAGGTGATGGAAAAACATTACGGAGTAGCCGAACGGATCTGGGTGCTCGATCGGGGCCTGGTCAGCGAAGAGAATCTGGATTGGTTGAGCCAAAAAAAGGCTCGCTACATAGTGGGCACACCGAAAAGCCAGCTTAAGAACTTCGAGCGCGAATTGCTTGAGCAAACCGAATGGCAGGAAGTGCAAGCGGGCGTGCAGGTCAAACTTGTGACCCATCCGGATGGGTCCAACACCGAGAAGTATGTACTTTGCCGCAGCCAGGGGCGTGCCGACAAAGAAGGGGCCATGCTGCAGGCCCAACGGCAGCGTCTGCGCCATAAACTCGAACAGATCGATGCGGGTTTACGCAAACGTCCCCAGAGCTGCGACAAGGTGGAGAGGCGCATTGGCCGGTGGCTGGGGCGCAACACCAGGGTTGAAAGGATTTTTGGTGTAAAGGTGCGAACCGATGCCAAGGGGCGAGCCTGCGCCTTGAGCATCCGCGAGGACCACGACAAAGCCGCTTGGCTTGAAAGCTCCCACGGGGCCTATCTGTTGCGCACCAATTGCCTTGAAGAGGATCCTCGGTCGCTGTGGCGCTGGTACATTCAACTAACCCAGGCCGAGGATGCCTTCCGGTGTTGCAAGAGTGATCTGGGGCTTCGACCGCTGTTTCATCATCTTGAACACCGCGTGCAGGCCCATATCCTGATCTGCTTCATCGCCCTGGTGATGTGGCGCAGCTTCGAGCAATGGTTACAAGCGGATGGATTGGGTAGTTGTGCCCGACAGGTCCTTCATGAGCTGGATAATCTTCGAAGTATGGATGTAATCGCTCCGTTGCACGGGGGCCGTGAGGCGCGCTTGAGAATTGTGGGCAAACCCGAACGGCTCTGCGCGCAGCTGCTTAAAAAGATGGATCTGAAACTACCGTTACGGCCAAAAATCATCGAAAATGTAGTGGAGAAAAATGCCTCTTTTTAGCCGCTAACCCGCATAAACACTAAACTCATGCCGCTGAACTGTCGAACTTGGGTTAGCAGTGAGAATAGCCTGAAGCAGGTGACCCTTGAACTGGGCATAAAGAGAAAAACTGGTTATTTATTGGCCATCCCCAAACCGGCCACCGCAGCGCGGTGATCTACACCCTGATCGAATCGTGCAAACGCCACGGATTTGAACCTCAGGAATACCTCACCGAAAACCTCAAAAAGCTTCCGGCTATGACCAGCCACCAAGCGGCCAAGCTTACCCCGGATTAATGGAAAGCTCAGGTCAATTAATTCGCCGGACGCTTACGTTATTCTCTAGTCCATATTTTCAAAATTCTTACTTTTTAATTCCATAGCCGATCTAATCCATAGGGGCGACCCAGCTATAACTAGCAATAGAAAAGCTGCCACCAAATAAAGAAAAGTCATAGAAGATGTCTCGTGCCCTCCAAGAACAATTTCACAACCAATGAAGAACTGGACCGAGTAGATTACAAATCCTAATAGCAATCCACGCTGAAAAATAATCGGAAAGAAAAGCTTCATAGAATTTTGCACATAATAGAATATCATTACTTGATTTGATACTGACAAAGTTAGCCAGAGAACCAATACTTCAATAATTCCAAATTCTAAATTTTGAGCCAAAGGAATTATAGCTATCGTTAATAGGGCGTGCAGCCATACCGCCTTCGCGCCCTGCTTCTCATATCCAGCTGCTTGCAATAAATACCAGAATGGAACATTTAGCAAAGTAATTCCATTCCACAGAATTAGTATAGCTGTAGTTGGAATTAGTAATTCTGAGTACTGAACCAACCAGAGGTCATAAATCCATTTTTCCAACACCAATAAACCGCTCATCGAAACACCACCTGCCGACATTAGAAGCGCAAGCGACAAGCTTGATATTTTAATTACCTCAGAAAAGTTTCCTTGCCCAATGTAAAACGAATAGATGGTGTATAGGGAAGAGAATCCTGATGCAATTATTTCTCTTCCAGTTCTACTAACTCTTATGGCAATATCGTAAACTCCTGCTGTTTCCAACCCGAAGAGAAATGCTATGGAATACCTTAGGATAGGTTCTCTAACTGCTATACCTAATGATGAACTATAGAGGTGCCATCCTCTTTTAATAAGAGACAATCCAGCTTTATGAAACTGATCCATGCTGTTTGTAAATTCGGCATTTCTCCAATTATTAATTTTTCTTTTAATAAATGCTTTTAGCACTCTAATTTGGATTAACGATGCAAAAAGACAGCCAATTGAATATCCCTCTATCGGATGTCCGCTGAAGGCACCTACTAGCGATCCTATAACGGTGAAAACAGGATTAAAAACAGATGCGTATTGCACTATATAATTGTAACCTCCTCCTGAAACCACAGATCCATAAAGTTTACCAGTAAGCTGAGCGCCCAACGAAATTATTATAATCACCAAGGAGGCAACAAATTCAACTCTTCCGTATAATCCATTTAGACTGACAAAATTGAATAGAAGTATTGAGGATAGGCCTAAAAATCCAAAAATTAAAGCGTACAATTTTTTTGCGATTTGGAAATCTTTTTGCACAAAAAGAACTTTTTCTGTGATGTCAGCTTTGCTAAAGTCTCGCTTGATTAATAAGCTAAAACCAATGTCGAAATTGTTTAAGACCAAGGGGAGAGCCGCCAAAATAGACCACAATCCTAACACATCAGATCCAGATACTTTCAAAATGGTTGGATACAGAAAGATGTAACCAAGCAATGGGATGCATATCCTAAAAGGACCCGCAATAAGGCTCCTTTTTAGGTCGAGGTATCGAATACGAGACATCTTTTTGGTAAAAATGTAACTCCTATTTCCTGAATATCATAATAGGTCGGTTCCTATCAGAAATCTCTACAACTTCATATTTGGTAAATCCTACCGAAGAAAATTTGGCGCTCTCGATTTCTGGGGCATCGTGGCCTTCAAGAATTACTTCCCTATAACCTCCTAGAAACCTCAACAATCGGTCTTTCTCATTGATCCAGTTTAACACATTTAACGCAAAAATGATATCCGGGTTAAAAGATCTGAATCTTTCCTCCCAGTTTTCTTTGGAATCCAAATCAATTACCTCTCTCCTGACCTTTACACCTAAAACAGAATCTACTATTTTTGCTGATTCAATGATATCGGGATCTACATCTACTCCATAGAGTTCACCTGCATCTGACTCTTTTATTAGGAATGCTGCCAGCAGCCCCATGTTACAACCAAGTTCCAATATTCTTTTACCTCTATAATTAGTTAGTTTTCTCAAAACCTCCCATCTATCCTTCCAACTGCGTTCTCCTGGGAAATGAACTCCGTTAAAGTCGTACGAATAATAGGCTTGTTTTACTCCGGGCGAACTAGCATCTGATTTTTGAGCTATCTCCCATGCTTTCCGAATTTGGAGGAGGCGCTCATCGGCTTCTACATCCAAAACCGGCAGCTTGTTACAAATATCTTCATAATAATTCTTATTTCTAAAATTTCGATATAATCGTAGAATTTTTTCAGTCAAAAAGCCTTTTATAAATTGTTTTATTAAACTCATGTAAGATCCATGTGATTTTGCGTTATTAAATTCCATCCCAAAAATTGAATTTAAAAAGGCTACTGGCACTGAATGTTTTGTAGATTGATCGAAATCAATTATCATTATTTCCTTTGTCTGAGAGATAAGGACATTTCTGAAACAAATATCATTGTGGCTTACCCCCCGAAAGGCAATTTTGATTAAACAAACTAGAATTTTGAAAAGAACGGCACATTTTTCTACATTGCTGAGACTGCTTTTATCAAAGCTTACTCCCTTAAATCTTTTTAAAACTAAAAATTCTATGGAATCCTTTTCGATATATGTTACTTGGTTGGGAACCGAACTCATGCCCCGTAACATTTTTAAAATATCGCTTTCCTCACGAAGGGTACAAGCGCGTAGTGTAATTTGCTCAATGGATTTTCGAATTGAGACCTTGAAAACATTTTTTTGGGTGCGGTAGGCTCTTCTGCAAGGATCAAAATTACTTTCCAAAATATCCTGAACGTCTTCCTGTGAGGTCGCTTTTATGACCGCAATAATTTGATGCTGCAGATTTTCCCATAGAAATTCATTTTCTTTCATATTACTTTCATCCGAGTTTTCCATACCACAACATTCTCTTATTTGGTGGATAGAATAATTCCTCTCGTTCAATCACAATATTTAGCCCTGTCTATCAACTTGTGTAACATCGGTAAGACTGTATTCAATTTTGAGTGCGACCGATTAAGTTTCAAATATTCAATTCTATTATCGATATTACATCACCTGATTCACCCGATAGGAGTCCTTCAAGACCGGGCCATAGAAAGCATGATCTAAGGTGCATTATGATCAAGAAGTAATCAACAAAATTTACTAGCAGTAATTTTCTTGTTTTAAACTACAATCAATACTCCCAAGATTTTGTGCTTATGTTCGGAAGCTCGTCGTTATCGTTTTAACTTATGACTCTATTAGCATTAGGAGGTTGCACAACCCTCATCTTGGCTCTGCCCTGGATATTTGGAGGACAGAACCCTACACTTCAATTAATTGCCTTGGGGATCGCGGCATTGGCGTTTTTGGGCTCTCTTTGGGGTGAAGGCCCGGCCGTTCGGATCCCGCTGATAACCGGCAGTTTACTGACCCTTTACATTCTAATTCAAAGCTGGAATCCGGCATCTGTTCAAGTTTGGCATACCGGCCTGCGGATTTGGCAGTTAAATGAGTTAAATTTTATTCCCTGGCTTCCTTCCTCAATTCAATCCGAATTTGCCGATGCATCTCCTGAGCGTTTCTTGGTTTTTTATTTGGTTTCCTTTCTCGTGGCTTTGACATGCTATCGCTCATTTCGCCGCTCCAATCAGAAGCTACTCGTTTGTTTAATCGCGCTAAATGCAGCGTGCATCGGGCTAATCGGGCTGATCCAATCGAGCCTGGGCAGCCAAACAATTCTGGGTGTCTATTCTGCAGTTGATGAGGGCCAAGGACTCTATTTTGCAACTTTTCTTTACAAAAACCATGCGGCCGCGTTTTTCAATCTTGGTTTGGCCGCCAGTTTAGCCACTTTTTTCTATCTCACCAAAGATTACGCCCGGAAAAAATCGAGTCCCCGGCACCTATTCACGATCTTCGGCCTAGTTATTTTACTAGCGGTGATATTTTCCGGATCCAGATTCGGGTTTTTATGTTCTCTTGGCATAGTGGCGATCTACCTGCCTCTAATTCTGGCACGGATTCATCAATTCGGAATCCCAAAGAAATGGTTTATAACGGGATTGGTTATAACTGGACTCATGGTAATAATAGGAGGGATCAAACTTCTGGAAAATCCCCAAACAGACCATCTCAGTACTTTGAACCCGGAAATAACCGAAGATTTCTCCTTCAAACAACGCAAATTGGGCTATCAAAGCGGCTGGTCGATGATTTCAGAAAAACCAATCCTGGGATGGGGAGCAGGCAACTTCCGGCATGGATTTCGTCAATTTCAGGATCTGGAAAAAGAGAGTGAAGTGATAGTACCCCCCTGGATGGCTCAGCGAAATCAAAACTTTTTCTGGGAGCACATCCACA
Source organism: Opitutales bacterium (assembly GCA_965250065.1). Classification (GTDB taxonomy): domain Bacteria; phylum Verrucomicrobiota; class Verrucomicrobiia; order Opitutales; family UBA2995; genus JAABVD01. The sequence continues at coordinate 776,196 of OZ252288.1, read as the reverse complement.
ATGATTATTTGGAATTTCTTATCGAATTGGGTGTAGTGGGAACCTTGCTGTTGTTTTCAATTCCAGGATACTTTTTCTGGATCATTTTCAAATCCAAGCGATGGAAGGATCCGGCCATACTCATGTTGCTGGCTGGATTGGGAAGCACCATGGCCCATGCCCTGATTGATTTCCCCTTCCGGAATTTGGCAGTGCTGGTTGCTTGGTTTAGTCTGCTAGTGATAACGGCAAGGTTGTGTAAAGTGGACAGGTTGGAGAGAAAGGGTCAGCTCTTAAGGGTCCTTAGTTAAGCATGATTTGGACGGATGTGCAGGCCGTTTACTTTCGAGGGGGTCACACCTTAAATCCCGCATTGACATGCACGATTGCAAGGAATGACCCCGACATCGCAAATGCTTCGGAAATTTTCGGAAACGTGCTTAACTTAGTGCCATTGGGGTCAAACCTTGTTTCGAGCCGAAGGCGACACGCGAAGCCATTGTGCATTGGCATTCACGATTAAAGGAATGATCCCGACGGGCACAAGGAATGACCCCGACGCAAAAGCAGTTTAGTCCAACAAGTCCGCTAGGTAGTGGCCATAGGAGGATTTTCCCAGCTTCTCAATGCTCTTCTCCAATTCTTCAGTGGAGATCCAACCCTTATTTAAAGCCACTTCCTCCGGACAGCCGATCTTCTGGCCCTGACGTTTTTCGATAATCTGGACGAAATTACCAGCGTCCAGGAGCGAGTCCATGCTACCCGTGTCGAGCCAGGCGGTACCGCGTCCCAGCAATTCTACGAAAAGTTCTCCGCTCTCCAGGTAGAGCCGGTTGAGGTCGGTAATTTCAAGTTCTCCGCGCTTTGAAGGTTTCAGGGTCTTGGCGCGTTCGCAAACGTCGCCGGGATAAAAGTAGATGCCGGGAACCGCAAAGGAAGAGTTGGGCTGGTCCGGCTTTTCCTCCAGGGAAATCGCTTTCCCAGTTTCATCAAATTCCACCACCCCATAAGCCTGGGGATTGGCTACGTGATACCCGAAAATAGTGGCAGCATGGATGCGATCTGTGGCCGCTTCCATGGTAAGGGCAAAATCCTGCCCATAAAACAAATTGTCTCCCAAAACTAAGGCCGCGGGTGAATCGCCCAGAAAGTTACCCCCGATGTGAAACGCCTGGGCCAACCCGTCAGGAGACGGCTGCTCGGCGTAATCAAAAGATAATCCCCACTGCGACCCATCTCCCAAGAGCTTCTTGAAATGAGATAGATCATGGGGCGTTGAAATAACCAATATCTCCCGAATATTGGCCAGCATCAGCACCGACAATGGATAATAAATCATCGGTTTGTCATAAACCGGCATGAGCTGTTTGCTCACTGCCAGGGTCAGCGGAAAAAGCCGGGTTCCCGATCCACCCGCCAGAATGATACCCTTACGGTTCGACATGGCCGCATGCTCTCAATATCGTATTTACCAAGGCAAGGAAGAAGCGGCGGAGTGAATCGAGGAAGGCAGGGCGAGAATACAGAAAGCATCCAACATAAAAATGAATAACGGGTTAATCGACTTCATGATCGTTTTTGGGGCTATTTAGGAAAAATAAGGGGGATAACCGCTCTACCATTCCTGCGATAAACCTTGAAATCCGAATCCACGGTCCAAACCCGACACTCACCAATCAATTCAGTCATTCGCACGACACAAGCATCTGCGAAGTCCATGGGTGTATCGTTATATTTGGTCATCAACTTTTTTACAGCAAAGGCATTCTCTGAAATCGAAAAGGACGAAACGATTACCTCCTTTTCAACAAGGCCCATTATAAACGGAACTGCCGCCGGATCCCTACGGAGTAAAAAAAGCGCCTCAGCCAAAACAGCATCACAGGTTATCAGAGGAGCCTTTAATTCCCTGAAATATCGAAGCGACCAGGAGTGGTATTGGTCGCTTCTATTAAAAAGAGCTACCAGCGGCCCAGTATCCACCAAGACTGCTGACTTCATTTTCCAAAGCCTTTTAGATGATCCTTCCTGGACGATAGATCAGAGGGAAGTTCACAGGGAAGGGGTCAAGCCTTGCATTTATGCATGGCTGCAAAAATGCAAGGCATGACCCCGACGGTCGACCCAGCTTCACCCGCAAATCTGCTCGATGCCCACACCAGCTCTAGTGTGGTGTCCCAGAAATAACTTGAAAAATACGAGCGTGCCATGAATGGCCTGGCAAGGCTGCTTTTCGCAGCACGGGCCTGAAGGCCCTGGTTTGGAAAGCGAACGCCGCCAGGGTGCTTCATGCCACCTCGCCCGCCATGTCTCGCCGTAGCCCTTGGGCGAAGGCGGAAGGGCCCCGCGCGCTTTTTCCGCCGATCGGCGTTAGCGCAGGTCGCGAGGGCCTTCAGGCCCAAGCAACCTACGCCGCCTTGATGAGGCAGAAAAATCGCTGCGGTATTTTTATAAGGAATTTCTGGGACACCACACAAAATCTTCGTTCGCTGGCTACGAATGGTAAGCTGTCGCATTCGCTCGGTAGGGTGATGTCGCGTTCGCTCAGTAGGGAAATATGCGTGCTAATGAGTGGTTAAAACATAGGTTGCCAATTCATAAAACCTGCAACTAGGGTCCCTTCATGCATATCCTCCTCACAGGTTGTGCCGGGTTTGTCGGTTGGAAAACAGCCGAGTTGTTGTTGGCTCGAGGGCACCAGGTCACTGGAATCGATAACCTGAATGACCATTACGATTACCGTCTCAAATCCTGGCGCCTGGATCAACTCCAGCCCCGGCCAGGATTTACGTTTCAAAAGTGCGACGTCGAGAATGGCCCCGCCATGGAACACCTTTTTGGCGAAAACGCCTTTGACGCCGTGATCAACCTGGCAGCGCGAGGCGGCGTACGTGCCAGCGTGGAGAATCCCCACCTCTACATGCGTACGAACGCGGCCGGGAACCTCAATGTGCTTGATTGCATGCGGCAGTACGGAGTTAAAAAATTTGTTCTCTCATCCACCTCCTCCCTCTATGCCGGCCAGGAAATGCCGTTCCTGGAATCCCTGCCCGTCAACCAACCGATTTCACCCTACGCGGCAACCAAGAAAGCGGCCGAAGTTATGGCCTATACCTATCATCACCTCTACGGCATCGATGTATCCATACTCCGCTACTTCACAGTCTATGGTCCGGCTGGCCGGCCCGACATGGCGCCCCTGCGGTTTGTGCGCTGGATTGATGAGGGCACCCCCATCACCCTTTTTGGAGATGGTTCCCAAAGTCGTGATTTCACCTATGTCGACGATATCGCCGAGGGGACCCTATTGGCGTTGAAAAAGGTCGATTTTGAAATCATCAACCTGGGAGGAGGACGGAATCCGATTTCCATCAATCGCATGATCCAGACTTTCGAGCATCAACTGGGGAAGAAGGCGGTGATCGATCAAAAGCCCTTCCTCAAAGCCGACATGCTTCATACCTGGGCCGATATTTCCAAAGCAAAATCACTCCTGGGATGGGAGCCGAAAACAACATTCGAAGAAGGCACCCAAAATCTGGTGGACTGGTATTTGGAAGAGAAAGAGTGGGTGAGGCAAATCGAGCTATGAAGCCCAATAGCCCGAATATCTCACTACCGGGGGTGGGAGGAAGGGGTCAAACCTGAATGGCCCTAAGTTAAGGCTGTTTTGGACGGATGTGCAGGCCGTTTACTTTCGAAGGGGTCACACCTTAAATCCCGCATTGACATGCACGATTGCAAGGAATGACCCCGAGATCGCAAATGCTTCGAAAATCTTCGGAAACGTGCTTAACTAGAGCCTATCCCAGAACCCGGGATTTGAAAACGAGTAGGGAGTGCAGGGCCTAAATTTTCTCAGCTACGCTCGATTCGAGCCTTGCTGCGTCTTTCAAACTCACCTGGATTCAATATATTCAGCTTAATGCGGGATATCGGGCATGCGGCGGCCTTACCACTGCTGGCAGGTTCAGTTTTGATGAGAAGGCCGCGGGACTCTCGGCGTTAAAGCTGGACGAAGCAAACTTTGAAAGGTTACCGTATCAGTAGAATAAGTTTCATTATTTTTATTCATACCAAAGTCGTGTTTCTTGGAAAAGGTAGGGCTCGATCGCCGAGCGAGCCGTTGTGCTAGCGGCGGTTTTGGCAAAACCGCCCTACCCCTAAAGCCTGATGTATAGAGACTCTATTTAGGGCGAATCGAGGATTTTCACCTCCTTTCGCCCGATTTTTTTTAGTCTAATACCTTGTCTCTCAATGGCTTAAGCGTCTGGGATAGGCTCTAACTAAGGACCATTCGGGTCAAACCTTGTTTCGAGCCGAAGGCGACACGCGAAGCCATTGTGCATTGGCACGCAAAATTCAAGGAATGACCCTGACGGCATGCAAATATAGGGTGTCGACCCAGCCTTGACCTAAAATCGTAAACCAATTCCTGACCTACGCCCCTTCAGCCTTTCGCCTTTCGCCTTTCGCCTTCAGCCTTTCGCCTTCAGCCTTTTGTCTTCAGCCTTTTGCCTTCAGCCTTTCAAGATACTCCTTCACCCGTTCCAGGGGCCAAGTGTTGAACACCGATTTAGCGGTGAGCCAACCTTTACGGCAGGCATTGACGCCCGCTGAAACGTATTGAAATCCCGACACGCTGTGCGCATCGGGATTTACGCTGGCCAGCAGGCCTTTGGCGGCAGCCTTCCTCCAGTGACGCCAGTCCATATCCAAACGCCGTGGATGCGCATTTATTTCGATAATGACGTCGTTGGCGATCGCGGCATCGATCACCTTGTCCACATTTACCGAGTAAGGTTCCCTGCGCAGTAATAGTCTACCGGTTAAATGGCCCATCATCGTGGTGCAGGGATGCTCTATGGCCCGGATAATTCGCTGGGTCATTTCCCCTTCACTCATGGTGAAGCTGGAATGCACTGAAACCACCACATAATCGAGTTTTTCAAGAGTTGAATCTTCCAAATCCATCGAACCATCCCGTAAAATATCGCACTCAATTCCGGCAAAAACATGGCAGGAAAATTTTCCCGATGCGTTGAGATTACGAATCTGCTCAAGCTGCTTTTCCACCCGCACCTCATTCAGACCGTTGGCCTGGAAACTGGCTTTGGAATGGTCGGCCAATCCCAAGTAATCCCAACCCAGATCCTGGGCAGCCCGGGTCATTTCTTCCACCGAATTTTCACCATCGGAGGCATGGGTGTGATTGTGAAATACACCCCGCAAATCTTCAGTTCTGACTAGCTCTGGTAAATCTCCGTTCTCGGCTGCTTCTATTTCACCAAGTCCCTCCCGCAGTTCAGGTGGAATGTATTGCAGGCCCAACAGGTCGAACAGGCCGGTCTCACCTTCGATTGAATCCACTGCCATTGATTCGCGATCATCCTTACGCAGTCCCCACTCGCTCAAACTGTAGCCCCGGGAAAGTGCTCTACCCCGCATGGCTACATTGTGATCCTTCGAACCGGTAAAATGATGCAGGGCAAAAACGAACTGATCTGGCGGAACCACGCGCAGGTCGGCCTGCAATCCATCTTCGAACCGCACGCTGCACTTGGTGCTGCCACGACCGGTGATTTCCTTTACACCGGGCTGAGCGACGAACCAATCCATAACGGGCCCTGGCTGGTTGGATGCGGCAATGAAGTCCAGATCGCCTACGGTTTCAACCTTGCGGCGCAGGCTGCCTCCCGTTTCGGCACGAACCACCTGCGGCAGGGCACGCAATCCTGCCAGAATGGGTTGGGCGGTGGCGGCGGCCACCCACCAGAGATGCCGTTTGGAATAGGCCTCCCGGTTTTTGATGCCCGACAATATTTTTTCCACCGATTTTGCGCCAAATCCGGGCAACCCGGCCGCTTCCCCCGATTGGCAAACCCGGGTCAGGTCCTCAATCGAATCGACTCCCAACTCATCGTGCAGTTTTTTAATCTTTTTAGCTCCCAGCCCGGGAATCTCCAGCATCTTCACCAATCCCGGTTCAACCGAGGCCCTCAGGTTGTCATAAAAAGGCAGGGATTCGTCCCGGTAGAGCGTTGTGATCTTCTCTGTCAGCGCCTTGCCAAAGCCCTTTATGAGGCCAAGCCGACCCTCTTCGATCAATGTTCCCAGATCTTCTTCCAACGTATCGAGCGCGCGCTGCCCCCAGAGGTAGGCCCGAATCTTGAACGGGTTTTCGCCCCTGAGTTCCAGCAAAGTGGCAATCTCCCCAAGAACCTCTGAAATTTCTCCCTTCTGCATGATTCAATTTCCTTAGCCTGGATCCGTTTAATTTTCCAACTCCTTTCTCAAGCAGGGATAGTCCACCTTACCCGAGGTCGTCCTCGGAATGGCAACGCCGGTTATGAACTCCTTGGGAATTTTATGGGGAGCCAATGTCCTCTCCAACATTCTTTTGAGAGTCTGCACATCTTCCTGACAAAAGGGCCCTTCCAACACCGCGACCACGCGCTCACCCCATTGCTCATCCGGCAGGCTCAGCACTACGGGATTCACTTGAGGAAAAAAGGAAATAATTGCCGCTTCCACCTCGGCAGGATTCACCATTTCACCGCCGGTATTGATCAAAAAGTCGCTACGTCCCACTACCGTCAGTTTTCCCCCTTTATCCCTGCGTCCCAGGTCGCCGGTCTTGTAAATGCTCACCTTGGAGTCATTGGGATAGTAGCCGTGAAAAAGCGAAGCCGATTCCACCTCGATCTCGTCCCCCTCTGTGAGCCCTATTTGCACACCGGGGAGTGGGCGCGCCCAAAGGGTAAACTCTTCATCTACATCCTCCACCTTTCCAGCCGCAATCATAGCAGCCGTCTCGGTCATTCCGTAGACAAAATGCACCGGTAATCCATGCTCCCGAATCTTTTTAATGCACGCGGGCCTCGTTCCTCCTCCGCCAAGGTATATGCAGGCAAAGCATTTCAGCCATTCCGGACCGCCCTTCACTTCAAGCAGTCGCATCAATTGGGTGGGGACCAGAGAAATCGAAAAATTTTCATCCACCGGCTGCTCAAATGCACCACTTTCAAGGGATTTCCAATCGGCAAATCGCACCACGCCCCAGGTCAACAGAGCGCGGATTACGGGCATTAAGCCACTAACGTGAAATAAGGGAAGGCAATTCAAACTACGCAAAGGACTGCCATTATGATAGGCAAACAGCGACCGCACGGCTGAGGACAGTGTATCCAAAGTATGAACACAAAAGCGTAGCGATCCAGTTGATCCTCCGGTGGGAATCATGATGCGGGTCAATCCGGCAGCCGCCTCATCTGGCTTGAGATCCAGAGGACAATCTCCAAACACCCGATGAAAACCCGTCGTTCCCGATACCTGCCCCCACTCAAAGTCCTTCCAATCCGGGTTGGCCAGAAATATATCGCATCCCCGGCAAATTCCGGCCAATAAAACGGCCACAAAATCAACCGGATCTCGTTCAGCCACCATGATCCGTTCATTGGGTTGCCCGATCTGCTGGCATACCGAAAACATGCTTTCTCTAAATCGCGTCCAATCCGATTCAGCCAAAAAAGGGCTGTTCAGAATCTCGTCCAGGTCTGTTGGAAAGGACCTCATTTTTTAGATTCCCACAAGGATTGCAAATTTTCCATGGAGATGAGGCCGGCGGACACCCACGGGCCCTGGTCGTGGATGAACCAGCCATCTTCTTCCAAAAATTCATTGGTGCAAAACCCAACCGATCTATCCGTGGTTTGATGAAGCGTCAAAAACTGCAAGGCGGCCTCATAACCAAAGGAAGTCTCAAACACCGAAGAACCGACCGCTCCGGCCGGGATCGCCCCTTTCTTTTCTCCCAGAATGGCCGGCTTGATTACCAGTGGTCCAGGCCAGTCTGACCAATGCTGTAAATCGCTGAACCGGGCAACCGATTCGTCCAGGGCTATGGGAGTGGTGAAGTCCTGGGAAACCCGCAACATGGCATTCTCCTGCCCCCTTGCCAACGGTTGCTCAAAAAATTCCACTGGTTTATCTCTCAAGAAATGCAGCCAGTTTGCCAGCCCTTCCCCATCCAAACCCTCATTGGCATCCAGGCGCAGATACTGCGAATCATCCAACTCCTGCACCAACGCGTTTATGTAATCGAACTCGCTTTCTCGATCGATCACCCCGATCTTCACCTTGAATGTGAGGTAGCCCAGCTTCTGTTTTTTCTCCAAATCTTCCCGTCCTGAAACGAGCGCTGCCACCGGGAAAGTGCGCTGGGAAATCTCCCCCTTCATCTGCGACAGAGCGGCCTCCACCGCCACCTGGCAACAAGGCAAACTTGCCGGAACCGGCGCGAATGTATCCAGGGCACCGGCAATTTTCTTACACCATTGCAATGCGTCTTCCTGGGTTTCCGTTCCAAACCGGGGCAGTGGAGCAATTTCGCCGAATCCAAATCGGCCTTCCTCATCCTCCAGGCGAATTACGATGCCCCGTCGCACATTCCAGTTGCCAGGGGCCGTTTTCAGGGGCCTCCGGAAGTTACGGGCATAGGCAATATATTCAAAGCGGCAGTTCATCACCGGGCATTTAATACCAATTTATAATTCAAATGATGTAATGGTATAAGCCGCCCCCCCAGGGAGGTGGCAAAGACCTGAATGGAACAAAAAAACGAAAGGTTTGACAGGACGAATTTTACTTCTGAGAAAGGTCTATGGAAAACATGAAACATTCCTTGGACGCGGAGTATTACCTGCCAGCCGACCGTTTCTTCCAAGCCAACACCCCCACCGGTTTAACTTACGACGACGTTACCTTAGCCACCCGCTACTCGGAAATCCTCCCACGTCATACCAACCTGGAAACCCGGCTCTCCGATTCCCTGACGCTCCAGATACCTATCCTGTCATCCGACATGGACACCGTTACCGAAGCGGAAATGGCGGTGGCCATGGCCTTGAACGGAGGAATGGGCATAATCCATTTTAATATGGACAACAAAAGCCAGGTCAAACAGGTGGCCCGGGTAAAACACCACATCCATGGGCTCATTCAGGAGCCAGTCACTATCGGTTCCGATTTCAAAATCGGCGATGTCATCGAACTGATTGAGCGCAAGCGTTACAATTTTCGCACCTTCCCGGTAGTCGGTGACCATAAAAAACTTATCGGCCTGTTATCCGGCTCCGTTGTTCGCGACCGCTACAAAGCCATCTCTGTAGCCAAAGCTATGACTCCGCGCGACAGATTGATAACTTTGAATGAAAAAAACCTGGATGAAGATCCCATCGCCGCTGCAGACAAGTTTTTCGACGAGCACATTGGCATCCACAAAATCCTGGTCATCGATAATGACGACCGGCTGAAGGGCCTTTTCACTTTGAGTGATATAGAACAGATCAGTGCGGAAAAGAACTCAGTGCTGAAGCCCAGCCGGGACAGCAACTTCCGCTTGATGGTCGGGGCCGCCGTAGCCGCTGCCTGGAATCCGGATGGCAGCATCGATCGCGATTGCACCCTCGAGCACATACAAAACCTGGTCGATGAAAATGTAGATGCAGTGGCGGTTTCGTCCGCCCACGCCCATACCTTGAGCATGGGTCAGATGGTAAAGCTTTTGCGAAATGCTTTCCCGGACCTGACCATTATCGCCGGAAACGTCACCAGCGCGGCCGGAGTAGAATACCTGGGGGGATGCGGCGCCAACGCCATCAAAGTGGGGCAAGGCCCTGGCTCGATTTGCACGACGCGCGTGGTAGCCGGGGTCGGCATTCCCCAACTGACCGCCATTTATGTGGCGAGTCACCAGGCAGCCAAACTTGGGGTGAGCATCATCGCGGACGGAGGGATTACCAAATCCGGCGACATGGTCAAGGCGCTTACGCTGGTGGATGCGGTCATGCTGGGAAGTTTGCTGGCAGGTTGCCGGGAAAGCCCGGGCGATGTCATCGAAATCAACGGCCAACTTTACAAACAATATCGCGGTATGGGCAGCCACGCGGCCATGAAAGCGGGCTCCGCTGCGCGCTACGGCCACCTGAAGTTGGATACCGGAAGAAAAGTAGCGGCTGAAGGGATCGAAGCGCTAAAGGAATTATCCGGCCCTTTGGACAAAGTGCTATCGGAATACATCGGGGGTATACAGTCCGGCATGGGTTACCTGGGGGCCCCCACGCTGTCCGACCTGAAGCGCCGCGCCCGTTTCATGCGCGTGTCCGCGGCCGGTCAAAAAGAATCCAGCACCCACGACGTGCTGGAAGTAAAGACACCGACAGACTCAAGCAATTGGCAAGTTAGAGGGTAGCAGGCAGAATTTAGACCTCCATAGGGCGGATGTAAATAACCGGTGGAAATCGAATTTTGTTTACTCCTGAGGTTGGTATCGTTATCCCAGCACGTTTTGTCCAAATGGAGCACACCACACCCATAAGCCATGGCTACTCCCCCCTTCGGAAGTAAAATCATCGCTGACACCGGAATCAGTTTCGGAGACGAAGGCAAAGGACGGCTGATCTACGAGATCATCTCCGAACTCAAGGAAACTACCGGACAGCCCGATCCGGTCGGGGTGGTTCTCAAAGTAAACGGAGGAGCGAACTCAGGACATACGGTAGGAAGACTCAAACTGAATCTGCTTCCAGCCGGAGTCATCGCCAAACATGTGGCGCACCTTGGAATTGGAGCCGGGGTCGTAGCGGATCCACGGAAATTCCTTTGGGAGGCGCTTCCCCTGGAAGCAAGGGGCTACACCGTAATCAGCCGTCTGGCCATCGATGAGCGCACCATGGTTTCGGACCTGAGCCACCGTTTATTGGACCTGGCGTTCGAGTATTACCGGTCTAACGTTCTGGGTGAACCTCCCCGCGGTTCCACCGGAAGGGGAATTTCGCCTTCATTTCAGGACGAGACCGGACAGTGGCAAATTTACTATGCGGCTTTCCGGGGTTCCCAAGCGGCTTTCCACAAAAAGCTCTCCCAGAAATGCGACCGCGCCTGCCGCACCATTCAACACGTGTGCCAATTACCTGCCGAGGCCTGGGATGCATTGTTTGACACCCTCACCGAGGCGGAGATCAGGGCCAACCAGGAGAGTATCGATGCGGGGATTTTCGAGCCGGCGGAATTTGATTTTGCCCGGTTCAAGGGAGCGGAACCGTTTGCTTTAGAAATCGATCAAATTGCCAATGCATACTGGGCAGCCGGACAGAAGCTGGTATCCCAAGTAACCGACATTCGCGAGCTGATCTTGGGCGTGTTGGAAGCCGGTAAATATGTGCTGGGTGAGTTCGGACAGTCCTATTGGCTGGATAAGCGGCAGGGGTTTTGTCCCAACGTTACAGCCTCCCATAGTTTCACCCCCGAAATTTTCAATTCGGCTGGAATACCCGTCCAGCCCGTTCACAGTATCGGGGTAGCCAAGGCTTACGACACCAAGGTCGGCACCCATATTTTCATTACCGAATTCCCCGATGGACACCCCCTGGGAACTTTACTCAAGAAACTTGAGTTTGGAACTTCGACCGGACGCCAGCGAATGGTGGGTTGGTTCGACGCTGTCGAAAAGGGAGACGCGCTTCGCTACGGAGGATTCCAGGACCTGGCCATCAATAAACTCGACGCCTTGAGCCACAGCGGAGAATGGCAGGGAGACCTGAAGATTTGTGTAGCCTACCGGGACAAGGATGATAACCGATTAAATCACCTGCCGCGGGATGAAGCATTCCGGGCCGATCTCGCGCCGGTTTACCAGGAATATCCGGGATGGACTGAAGATATTTCCGCAGTCCGCACCTTCGCCGCCTTGCCTCATGAAGCCCAGGTTTACGTAGCTGCCATGGTCAAGGCTATCATGGATGTGGCTTACGAGGATGAGCTTCCCGAAAAACCCTTCAACCTGCGCTACATCGGTGTTGGCCCTGATCCGGAGCAAATTATCCGGGACGTTCCCCAAACCCGGGATTTGGTTGGGCTGTTAGCCAGCCGAATCGTTAAAGGATAAAGGCAGAGGAAAGGGTTAAACCTTTCACCAATTTATGCTAAGAATAGTGACTCCTTCCGAACTGAATAAACAAGGTAATTGATCATGAACAATGTTAATGTTGTTATTACGCGCCGGGCTTTTAGATGTGTCGTCTCTTCGATCCTCGGTATGCGTTTGGCCGCTTTTTTAGCGACATTGGCGATTGCCGGATCGATGGCGAGCGCGCAAGAAGCCGATCGGCCTAATATCATCCTCATTTTGGTGGATGATATGGGATTCGCGGGCCCGAGCATTGCGCCCTATGGGAATCCGCATTATAAAACCCCGGGCATGGACCAGTTGGCCCAAGAGGGAATGCGCTTCACCGATTTTCATTCCTCGTCGCCTGTCTGCTCCCCCACGCGGGCGGGATTGCTGACGGGCCGCTACCAGCAACGTGCTGGCATCGAGGCGGTCATCCATCCTTTACCCGGGCATCCCGAGCATTTGAAGGGATTGCACAAAAGCGAGGTCACTTTCTCCGAGTTGTTTAAGGCAGCGGGTTATTCCACTGGAATGGTCGGCAAATGGCACCTCGGTTACCCGGAGGAAACCCCCGAGTTTCATCCGCAAAACCATGGTTTCGATTATTTTAGGGGCTACCACAGTGGTAACATCGACTATATCAACCACTGGGGGGACCACTATGAACATGACTGGTGGCATGGCCGAAAGGAAACGGAAGAGGACGGCTACACCACCCACCTGATCAACAAGTATGCCCTGGAATTTCTCGAGCAGAACCAGGACCAGCCCTTCTGTCTCTACGTGGCGCACGAATCTCCGCACGCTCCGGTACAGGGACCGAACGATCCCATTCAACGCGGACCTGGAGCGACGACCCGGACAACTCCTCACGCCGAAGCCATGAAGCAGATGATGCTGGAAATGGATAAGGGGGTGGCGCAGATTCGCGACAAGGTTGTGGAACTGGGCCTGGAAAAAAAGACCTTCATTCTTTTCTTCTCGGACAACGGCGATGCCCCGGCCACCGCTACCGGCAGCCCACGCTTTCGCGGGCACAAGGGATCGGTCTACGAAGGGGGCCACCGGGTGCCGGCAATCGCATGGTGGCCGGGCAGAATCGAGCCCAATACACAAACAGACGCTTTGGGTATAAGCATAGACCTGATGCCTACCATCCTGTCCATAGCCGGCATTGATCCGCCCGTGGACCGTCCGCTTGACGGCATTGACCTGTCACCTGCGATATTCGAACAAGAATCGTTACCGCCTCGGCCGCTCTATTGGGCCTATCTTTCCAATGGAGGCAAACGTTCGGAAGCTATGCGGGACGGCCCCTGGAAACTGGTAGTGCAACATCCCAGGGCCGGGGAAGGAACCTATGAAAACGAAACGGTCGAACTCTACCGGCTGGATCAGGATCCCGGAGAGCAAAACGACCTGGCATCACGGCAACCAAAACAGAAGGCCAGGATGCTTAAGCAACTCAAGTCCTGGCTAACCGATACCCAGCGAACCGCAACGCCTCAGCCCGGCGGATGGATTGAGTCAGGCATGACGGTGGAGCAAACGGAAGCGATGTTCAAGCAATTCAGAGAGGCCAAACAGAAATCATACTCGCAATAGCCTTGAGACTAGTCGATGTCCTCTTGACCGACAAAACTGTCCCATCCCTACCCGTTTCTTGCATTGGCCTAACCGGCATATGCAACGGATGATCTGGGACACCACACCTGTACTCGATCATTGAACATTGAGCACACTATCTGCTCTCGACATTCTACTCGATTAAGGTGATTATGGAAACATGCTCCATTTTCGAAAACGAAAGTTGCATGACGAAGCCGCCAAGGTCGATTACTGGATTCAACAACCGGTAGCTAAGAGACTTGAGGCGATTGAAACGATTCGAGCAACATCGGAGGAAATTTATGCTCAACAGGCATTTCCAAGAGTTTATAGAATTACTCGAAAAAAAAGGAGTTAAGTATCTTCTTGTAGGTGGTTATGCAGTCGGATTGTAGTGCCCCCACTTAATTCAAGATTTAATTAGAGAGTATTTGTTTCTGTTTGATGGGTTAAATGGGTCCACATATAATTGAGTAAACGTAACAACTCAGGTCTCCATAGCCTAACCTGCATTTCTCACAAGTTTTCATGGGATGGTGATTGAGAGAACTGTAGGAGGGGGTTTATCCCCCGATTGCGGTGAGGCCATTTGGAAGATCGGGGGATAAACCCCCTCCTACAGTTTCGTAATAGGTTATCATTAAACATTCATGCGGACGATTGTTCAAGATACCTGAGTAGTTACGAGTAAACTTTGGTTGATTACTCCCTTTTGGCATCATTTCCTTAACCGGAGGCAGTATACTGTACCATCATTTCGACTTTTCGGTGCGGGCGTAACTTCCAACCAGGCACCTCATAGTGGCCGTATGGGCCCCCTTCCTCAGTATCTCAGAATCTCTGAATTTCAGCGCCTTTGTGCCTTTTGTGGCCATTTCTAATACAAGACCTGTATCTCATTCGTGCCCATCCGTGGTTGAGCTTCCATAACTTTAGCCCGGGTTAGATGGCCGGCATCAAAAAACAAAGGCCAAGCCAAGTTTTAATACCCTACCGTTTCCGTGATCGAAAGCATTCCGCCGCGAATGGACTTCTTTCTTATACATCACCTGAGCATGGACCGTGTCGTTGATTTTTAAATACACGTGTGGACCGATTAAAAGTTTCTCAAGCCCATCATCTTCATAGATGAAATCAGTCTCCCATATGATATGGCCCGAAGTCTCGAGCAACCAAAAGTTGACGCCGACATCAATACTTGCCGAGGCTTGGAAAGGCTCGTTCCCCTCGAAAACCCAGGAGGCTATTTCGGTGGCGAATACGAAGCGATGGGTTTCGGTATCATAACCCAGCGAAATACCGGTTCCCCAAGCCCGGTCGTAGACTTCGTATGGGTCGTCACCCGCTAGGGGCACTCGCACCTGGGGTGCGAACGTCCAAGAACCACTTCGTCCATCCAGGTTGAAGTATTGTTTTAAGGGCAGGGCAAATGCAGCATCGCCGACTCCCTCATCGTGCTGAGTAACTTTTCCACCAGACCCGTCCGGTAGCTCTCTAATGGCCTCCAACACTAAAGGCAGCTTGGCGGTAGCTCGAATCGATTTTTCCCAGGTATAAACGCCTTCGATGTGCAGTATATCCACTTCTTCGGAAAAACCAGTCGCCACCACGTCCCCGCCAGACATTAAATCGCTTTCCTCCCTGAACTCCCGGACGAACTGAAAACCCCAGCCGTTTTTCCAGCGCGGCATATCATTGAAAATAGGTTGATCTGAGAACGCCGCTGGAACAAACGCTAAGCATAGGCCTAGCCCGCATATTGCATATACCGAGCGAACGCGACACCCTGCCAATTCGTAGCGAGCGAACGGAATTCGAGTGCTGGTGAGGGTATCGAGCCGATGCGCGGGTGAAGCTGTGCCTGTCCGACCGTAGCCCTTGGGCGAAGCCGGATCAACACCCTGCAAAGTCGCGTCGGGGTCATACCTATCCATCTCGCCAGTCGGGGTCATTCCTAGTATCGTGCACGCCAGTGCAGGATATCTAGGTTTGACCCCTTCCCCCGCGACCCGCGACAAGGTTTGACCCCTTCCTCCCAGGCCCGCTCCAGTGCCAGTATTCCGGAGCGCAGTAGAAGATTTGATGATGTCGCGTTCGCTCGGTAGTGAGGCATGGGGGTTAGTCGGCAGCGAGCGGCGTAATCAGCAACCCGCCGTCCTCCAGACTGTAGGACCTTACAGGGTCATAACCGGCATCCTCAATCGCTAGCGACAAGGCATTGAAATCAGCTTTTTTTGCTTCCGCAATAGCCACCGTGACCAGTTGAGTTTTCGTGTCCAGCTTTACCCCTTGTTTAAAACGGCTCCGATCGACAAAATCCAGTTTACTTACCTTTTTTCGAACGCCGATTGCACAGGAAGGGCAACATAGACCCTTCGCGTACAAAACAACCGATCCGGGTTCCTTTATCAGCTTCTCTTTGGCGGCAACCACGCGGACCGATTCCGTCGCCTCAGAACTGACATCTTCTTCCAAAGCGAATACATCCGAGCTCGTAAGCGGAACCAGAACCATTAAGAAAAAATTTACTAGACTTAGCTTTTTCATGAAGCAGTTAGATTTCAAAATAGGCAAATTCTGCGGACTGGATCAGCCAGCCTATATTCCCATATCTTACATATCTGGCCATTCCTTCAAGTAAATTCAATATTCAAGTTACCTCGTAATACCAAAGTAGTCATTCCCGAAACCTCTCTTTCTGAAATTTCTCTTCTTCGGCCACCCATCCTTCCTTGCCTGGTTGAGGAGGCGATGGCGGACGGAAGCCGACACCCTGAAGGAAGACGAAACAGAGGGCCTCCTTCCGAATTCTACAACGTTGGAGTTAGCAATTTTACTTCCGGAAAATACGCTTTGTAACGGCCAAGGTCTGCAGTGGCGATTCTACACCCCAACAACTGGGCGTGAGAACCGATGAAGAAATCTGGCAGCGGCATTACAACTTACCAGGCCAAAAAGAAACAAAGCCGGAATTATGAGCACACCTGCTTTGACCGGCACCGAAAAGCGGGCCCCGATCTCTTAATTTGGATTCCCCGGGCAGCAAGTCACGATTCGTCCAGTATAGGTAATGTTATTTCGAGAGTCGCTAGTCCGGCGAAACCTGGCTTGCCTTCAACCAACACTTTGTAGGTTCCCTTCGGTAATTGGGCAACCACCAGGGAATCCTTGCCGGCGGGAACAAACTCGGACAACCCCTCCCTCGCTATTATGACCTGAGCCAGGGAATCCAAGTCGTGATGGTTCCAGTCGTCATTTTCATCAATCAGGATTTCCTCGCCACTTTCTCCAATTCTATAAAGCTTCAGGACAGTATCCTCCATAATGGGCCGGGAATCACCATTGAGCACAGAAACACAAAGGCCGCGTATCAGCATAGTCGCGATTTGATCGTCCGGCAGCTCAAACACCACCGACAGGGTCTTAAAATCGCTTTCTACAACACCATCGCAGGCGTACCCGTGAAGCGGTTCTCCGATTACCCTGGTTTCAATGGAACTGCTTTCATCCGCGTGAATGGCATAGTAGATGCCGGGTTCCAGGTCCTCCAAGAGGGAGTCATCCAGATCGGAGCTGTTTAACCGTTTCACCGGCAGATTGGTGTTACGGTTTAAATACTTATAATGGGACGAAATCAGCTTCCCTTGAGGGTCGAGGAACTGAAGAGATCTCAGATTGGTCATTCGTATGTTTCTTTGAGAGATCCCCCCCAGGTAATTGGCCTTGAGAAAAGCTTCCAAGCCGACGCGGGCGCCCAGAATCCTTCCCCCAAAGTCGTCTGCCGTCACGTGGATTCCTCCATACAATCGGGAGATTCCCGCCTGGTCGGCCGCATCGTAATAGGTGGCCCACTGCAGGACCAAATCTTCACTTGGACCATCTTCGAATTCCAAATACTCCCCGCCCTCAAAATGAAACTCGCCTTTCCCCCCGGGGAAAAAGGGTGAGCCGGTCATCAAGGTCATAACCTCAGCACCAGCCCGACTGAAGGTCGAATGTCCCGAAACGTAAGCCGCGAATGCAGGGGTAACAAAAGTACTTCGCTGATAAGGCATCCAGTTCTCCGCCAAAATCCAGTCCACTCCACCAATCTCATTTTCCGCATCCTCAGGTTCACCGGTCCAGCAATAGAGGGCAATTTGGCCAAGCTTGTTGGCCAAATGGGTATGCCGTTCCCCGGGCGCGGAACTTTCCTCGGTCACCACCTCAATAAGTCCGTCCACCAAGGGCAGTCCTTGTTCATGATAGGATGGCCCACCCGGGTCGCTGGATTGTCCCAATCCTCCCAGATATCGGATAATCGAAATGGGGCGTATGAAATCGTACTGTCGCTTAATGGTCCAAGCAGCCACCGCGGCGTCGTGCATGGCTCCGTTAAGGACCAGGTAGGCGCGAACATCCCACTCCAATCGGGACAGCTCCTCACCGCTTCCGCCGTAGCGGCGCTCGAAGTCGGGATGGTCTGAGACCTCGTTATGCAGGCTGTTCCAGTGACCGGGCGGTGTTTCTGAAGCCGGACCATCAGCCCAGAACTCGGCCAGCACGCGACCATAGTCGGCCCGCTTTACCAGGTTGGGCTCATAGGGCAAGCCGGTAACAGGATTGACGGATCGCCCTTCCCCGTCATTCAGCCCCAGAGAGTTATTCAAACGCGCCCCCGGGGAAATGTCGATCATCACTCCATCGACAGGGTCGAGCATGGAGGAAAAGCGGATTAACTCCACGGCCGCGTCGATGTAATCCTGTTTGCTTTCCGTGTCCATATAGGGAGGCGGCCCGGTATCAAAGCCAATGGTATTGGGTGTAGGCTTGGACAAGGCAAAGGTATCCACCTCCCGCCAGTTTACTCCGAGAAATTCCTGCACCGCCTTACCAATCGGGATTCCGTTTTGGGTGATAAGAAAATCGAAAGCCAGAGGCTGCCAGTGATTGGGGTCGGTGAGAGTCACCCCCAGCAAATCGAAAACCAGAGGGGAATTGTGCGGTTCGTAACCACTGGAATCGGCATAAGCATTGGCTTCATTGGACCCGTCTTCCAATGCCTGGCTGACCACCGAGAACCCGATGCGGTTTCCCACTGCTACCGGGGATTGACCTTCCATGGACTCATCATCCGGATCATAGCCTAATTGCTCCATTAGCCATCTAAATCCGAAAAGAGACCGCTCTTTACCGGGACTGTTTTGGTAGCGTTGCATAGCCACTCGATAAGCAGCGTAGCTCAACGCCTGGGCCTGAGATGCCATACGACTTGCACCCCACTCACTCGGGTCCACCCATTCTTGATGAAACAGGGGTTGCGATCGGCTCCAACCATCTTCCTCGTAGGCCCAAAAAGCATCCCACATGGCCGCCGAAAGGTGATAGAGGTTTCTGCTGTGAACAGTGGGATCGGGAAAATCCTTACGAATGGCCTCCAACAGAAATTCATTCCACCACCTGGCAACCGACCGTGCTTCAAAATCGACCTGAAACGCAACTCGCACTTCGGAGGAGCTTGATTGACCCTTGGGATTAATGGCCCTGACGCGATACAGGCCCGCGTCAAAGGGTTGCACTCGTCGCTGGGTGTATCTCGGCCCATTCACCCCTTCCAGGACCACACCGTCCTTTTCCCAAATATAGCTTGCCGGGGGAATACTCAGGGTATCAACACGGAGTTCAAGCCTGTCCCCCAGCGTGAAAACACCGCCCTCCAGGTCGCCAGTGAACAAGGGTGGAACGGTTTCGATACTCGGCTCGGTAAGGAGATGCAAAGAATTGCTATCAAGGTTCTGCAGTTCCTGGACAATGCCGCTGGGCCACCTGACCACCACTTTGTCTACGGTCCCCCCGGCATCGTCCAAGCCGAAGTGAAGGAAGGCTTCTCTCTGGCCGATGTAGGCGTTGGTCGGATTGAAGAGGGAGGTCTGCGTTCTCTCGCTGTCAGTCACCGACACAACCGCACCGATTCCATCCCGATTGGACAGGGAACCTTCCAGCTCAAAACGTATCCATTCCCGGCCATTCTCGGAGGCATCGTTTTCATATACAACTGGACTGCCGAATGTATTGGTTATGATGACATCTTCATCCCCGTCATTATCGTAGTCCAAGACCACCACTGCCTTGCCCAACCCCGTATCGGTTATTCCGGCAAATGTAGCGATATCATTAAAATCACCTTGTCCGTTGTTAACCAGCAGGGCTGTTTGGTCGGTTTGCGCATCGTAATAAGGACTGGCGGGACCCAATACCGGGGCATCCATTCCATTGGTTGTAATCAGATCCAGATCCGCATCGTTATCATAATCAATGAAGGCTGCACCCCAACCAAACCCGGTACGATCGACGTTCGCTTCCTCAGAAACCTCGACGAAATTTCTGTCGCCCAGGTTTTGGTATAACTTGTTACCGTGGTGGGTTCCATACAGGTCGAAGAAATACGGTTCCAAGACGGACGTGGCATAAATATCCAAATCGCCATCTCGATCATAGTCGCCTACCGCAACTCCCATCCCAAACTCTTCCTCGCCCAGTCCCGATACCTGAGTGGCCTCTGTAAACGTTTCATCGCCGTTGTTCCAATACATCTGGCTTGAATGGAAGTCGGCCACTAAATACAGGTCTGGCCAACCGTCCTGGTCATAATCCGCCCAAGCGGAAGCAAATCCAAATTGCCTTTCACTGCCTGTCGGTGGTTGTAAAAGGCCCGCCGCTTCCGTCACATTTTCGAAATGAGCCGGATTTCCTTTGCCCAAATTGCGAAGCAGAACCGAATGAAGGTTCAATTCCTCAGGACCCATCGGTCCCCATTCGCACACATAGACGTCCAAATACCCATCCAAATCGTAATCGACTAATCCAACTGAATACCCTTCATGCGGCTCCACGGTCGTTTCGACAGAGGCTCCACGGACTATCGCTTCTTCGCTGAAGTGTCCGGTCCCATCGTTTATTAGAAGGAAATAACGGTTTCCGTAGTGAGGAACGACAAACAGATCCTGGTCGCCATCGTTATCCAAATCTCCAGCGCCGAAGGCAGCCGCATCCACAACAGTTCCCATACCCCGCGCAATCCCATCTTCTTGGAAGCTACCATCACCCTGATTGATGAAAAGCACCGGAGGAAGGTTGTACCTTGCTCCCAGGAAATCGGTCCATCCATCGCCATTGACATCCGCCGCTGCCCCACCCGCTTGATTGGATACCAAAGTCTTCCCCACCCGAGAGAAGCCCAATTCTTTAATGGTTGGCACTTCATCCTGGACCGAATGGATGTATTCTATCTTTGTAGCGCTGGTCGAGTCGCGGAATTTTCCACTCAGGCAGATCGGGCTGTATAGAAGCGCGATCAAAAAGACACACCAGCCAAGATGAATGAGTAGTCTTGTTTTCGATGAAGACCGGTGCGGAAACCCTCCCCTCAGAAAGTCACCCAGCTCAACCGTCCATCCAGGTATTTTCATTTCCTCTCAATACTGAAAATTCTTGACCATCTATTGGGACTCGATGGTGAATCCTTTTCTTAAAAGCACCTCGTTTTCGATGTCTTTCAATTCCGACTTATAAGCAATGTCTCCGGCCTTATTCCAGGCGGTCATAGCCTCTTCCCTTTTCTCCTGCATCCGTAGTATATCACCTAATATCAAATAGGCTTTTGCCTGGTTCGGATAAAGAGTTACCAGCTGCTTCAGCAAAGACTCCGCCTGTGCAAAATCGCCGAGGGCCGCAAAAAGTTGGGCTCTGTTTATTTGCGCTTCCATATTCCCTTCCCAAACGCTTATGGCATCTTCGTACCTGGCAATGGCCTCCTGATAACGACCGGCCTTGGCCTCGGTGTTACCCAATTGCATATAGGCAAAGGACAACATTTCCTGAACCTTTGAATCCTTCGGTTGCAGAAGCAAGGCTTCCCGCAGTGGCACAATGGCCTTCTTGGCATCTCCGCCCTCCAAATGATGCTGGCCCAGCATCGCCCGGGAAATAAAATCGCCGGTCGACTCATTTCGGATCATTTCCAAATACTTCAAAGCGGTGGCCCGATCCCCGATCTCTCCATGAATGCGGGATAAATACCGCATGGCTTTCACGTTTTGGGAATCGATGGCCAAAACAGCGTTAAACTGGTTGATCGATGAGGCTTTTCCCCCCAGTTCAAACTCGGCGATTCCTAAGGATAGGAACAGCCAGCCTATATTCCCATATCTTACATATCTGGCCATTCCTTCAAGTAAATTCAATATTC
Organism: Opitutales bacterium; assembly: GCA_965250065.1. GTDB lineage: Bacteria > Verrucomicrobiota > Verrucomicrobiia > Opitutales > UBA2995 > JAABVD01. Next base: position 754,429 of record OZ252288.1, on the reverse strand, counting down.
AAGTTACCTCGTAATACCAAAGTAGTCATTCCCGAAACCTCTCTTTCTGAAATTTTTCTTCTTCGGCCACCGATCGTCCCTTGCCTGGTTGAGGAGGCGATGGCGGACGGACGCCGACACCCTGAAGGAAGACGAAACAGAGGGCCTCCTTCCGAATTCTACGACGTTGGGGTTAGCAATTTTACTTGCGGGAAATACGTTTTATAACGGCCAAGGTCTGCAGTAGCGATTTTACACCCCAACAACTGAGCGTGTGAACCGATGAAAAAATCTGGCAGCGGTATCCGTAAAGCGACCCGTCCGCCCTCGTTTTCCCTGCGAAGGAGATAGTTCCGAAAGGCTGTGGCACCTATGGGTGCGGCGGCAGCGGGTAAATCAAGGCTCCGCACTCCCCAGGAACGAACCCGCTCCATGACCGATTTTGGATCGCTGTCCCCAACACAAAGTTCAGCCAGAATGACGGTATTGACAAAGGCTTCCGATCTTGCCGCAGCTTGGGCAAGGGTGTGCCTGGACCAGATATGAAACGGTGAACCCGGTGAGAACGCGTAAATCAGAACGTTGGTATCAACTAGAATCACAACTCGCGGGTCAGTTTCCGGAGCTGCTCCCAGGTTGTCGCTGGGTTGAGCGGCACCGATTCCATGGCTTCCTCCACTTCCGACACAGTCTTATGCCTATTCCGAGGCGGAGGTTCAACCAACCGGGCCAGCGAGTAGTGACCGGGCTCTTCTTCTATGACTTGATATACTTCCCCAGGCCGACTCCCAGGAAGGGAGATACGCCTTTTGGCATCCGTTCGCACAATCCTCATGGTGGGATAATCCCACCCTTCTGCACCATGTCAAGCACCTTGGTTTCCATTGTTTGAAGGTAACAACTCAGGTCTCCATAACCTGGATCGTCAGAAAGTATGAGAATGAAATTGGGCTTTGCTTCAAGGGGATAAATGATGAAGGCAAAAAGATAATAAGAAGAAACGAGAAAATTTTCATGGGATGGTGATTGAGAGAACTGTAGGAGGGGGTTTATCCCCCGATCTTCCAAATGGCCTCACCGCAATCGGGGGATAAACCCCCTCCTACAGTTTCGTAATAGGTTATCAATAAAACATCCATGCGGACGATTGTTTAAGATACCTGAGTAGTTACGTTTGAAGTAGATTCGCCTAATGCTGAATTTAAGCTTTTAGTAAAGAGTATTAGACTAATACCGATGAATCGCGCCTGCAAACCACTGTCTTTCGATCGCATCCCCGCGCCTGTAAGAGAAGACTGATACCCCACCAGAAACTGAACCCAACCCCTCCATGACCTGTGTCGCCGCCTCAAGAAGAAACAAAGGAATTCTTCGTCCCAATCCTACCTTATCCGAAGAGTGGGGTTTGGAATCAACTGAAGTCTGACCGCCTGGGATGAAGTTACTTTCGAGGGGGTCAAACCTGGATGGCGCTAAGTTAAGGAGCTTTATTGAAGTATCAACAGTCTCTTCCGTTCGGAAGGGGTCAAACCTTGAATCAGTTGACTCCGCAAGCTTCGTCAAGATTGCAAGGAATGACCCCGACGCCGGCCTTGTTTCGATAATTTTTCAATAACTGGCCTTAAATTAGTGCCATTCGGGTCGGGAGTCGTAATTATTTCTGACATCGTTGCGGAAACGGATCGTTAGATCCCATTGGGACAGGCTTATGTGCCCAACCCCGATACTAGTGAACTTACAAAATATCGTATCCAAAGATATAAGACATTGTTGGAGAGCCTTACTCAATGGAGTAACCTATCTTGATTTGTTACACACACTATGGCAAATTCATATCAACTAGCCACTAAACCTACCATCTACTTTATCGGTGTAACCACCGCGAAGTCCTCCATAAATAAAGTGTTCCCATTGTGGGCCGAGCGTCTCGGTTTAGGTTCGTGCCAATTGAAAGGGGTCGATTTTGAACTGCATGACGAGCCGCAGAATTATCGCGAAGCGGTCGCATTCATTAAAGACGACCCTTTGTCGCTGGGAGGACTTGTGACGACTCATAAAATGGATCTATTGGCGGCATGCCAGGATCAATTTGATGAGATTGAGCCCTTGTCTGCGGCGATGGGGGAATTGAGCAGCATTTACAAGCGAGATGGAAAGTTAAAGGGTAGGGCTGTAGATCCATGGACGGTGGGTTACGCCCTGGATGCATTTCTTCCCCATAGACATTGGGAAAGTGGCGCGGAAGCATTTATTCTAGGCGCGGGAGGTTCTGCGTTGGCCTTGGCATGGCATTTGACCAAGCCCGAAAATGGCGCCAATCGACCTGCCAGGGTCCACGTTGCAAATCGCAGTACTGCACGCCTTGAACATCTAGGTAAGCTTCACGAATCTTGGCAGACCTCCGTTCCATTAGTTTGTCATCACGTTCCATCGCCGGATTTGGCAGATAAACAATTAAAGCATCTTCCGCCGGGTTCTCTTATTGTGGATGCTACGGGATTGGGTAAGGATGCACCGGGTTCACCTCTCACTGATCAAGCTGTATTTCCAGAGCGAGGCCTGGTTTGGGAATTTAATTACCGGGGAAATCTGGTTTTTCTTGATCAAGCACGAGCTCAGAAGAAGTCGAGAGACCTAAAAATAGAAGATGGATGGGTTTATTTCATACACGGATGGACTCGTGTAATAGCTGATGTGTTTGATGTTGATATTCCCAGGCAAGGGCCCTTGTTCAATGAACTGAGTGATATCGCCGCTTCCACTAAAAGTAGCTGAAATTTGAATGCGCTCATACTACTTATAAAATTAGTCTCATTCTCGCTATGGTTCGAAGTATTCTCCAACCGGATCCTCATCGCAGTTGCCGAACAAATGCTTTAGATTAATCCAGCCACTGAGGCCTTCTCCCATCTCTCGCGAGCCGGTAGCAGCAAATTCCAAAGCCGGGAAATATAGGGTTGGAATTCGCAACCGGTCGTCCATATTTATGCCCTATGTCTTCATTAAATATCCAAAATTCAATGTCTCGCCGCGAATTCGTAGAAATTAGCGGAAAAGCTGCCGCAGCGGCGGCAATCTCTTCTTTGGCCTTCCCATCGCTCAGCTTGGGGGCGGATCCCCTGGCCAATCCGGTCAAAGTTGGCCACATCGGACTGGGGGTAAGAGGAGGAAGATTGATCAATTACACTTCGTCGATCGCCCAAGCAAGAGTGGTCGCGGTTTGTGACGTTTATAAACCGCACCTGCAAAAAGGCATTGATCGGTCCCAAAACCCGGAAGTTAAAACCTATAATGATTACCGTGATTTACTTGACGATTCGGAGATAGAGGCGGTCGTCATTGCCACCCCCGATCACTGGCATGAAAAAATGCTCATTGATGCCGTAAAGGCAGGAAAAGATGTCTATTGCGAAAAAGGATGGACCACCTCTGTCAGCTCCGCGAAACGCATGCGAGCCGCAGTTAAGAAATACGACCGCGTAGCCCAGCTCGGTCATCAAGGAAGACAGCAAGCCTCGGCCGATGTGGCACGAAAAATGATTGAGGATGGCGCCTTGGGCGAAGTGACCTATGTTAAAAACGGCCGCTACTTCAACGGAACCGACGATAAGGCGCCTTGGAGGTGGTATGGAGAATATTCAAACTACGTTCACCCCGATCCAACTGAAGTGCTCAGAAACCTCGACTGGCGCAAATGGCTGGGATCCAACCGTATGATCGACTTTAACGAACGGCACTTCTGGCATTGGCGCTGCTATTGGGCCTATGGAACTGGGCAGGCTGGCGACCTCCTCTCGCACGAGATGGACTTTGTGCAATCAGTATTGCGCTATGGAATCCCAGACACCTGTAACTGCGCCGGCCTCAACGCTTATTGGAAAGACGATCGCGAGGTGCCGGACACCTGGATGGCCACCTACTGCTACGAAAAGAAAAACTGTACGGTTCATTTCGAGGGCGTACAAAATTCAAAGCGTAATCAACCGCCGGAGTTCATTGGCCGGAATTCTCGAATGATTTTCAATGCTATTGGCCAATCAGCCTCTCGTTTCGAAGTCTATGCAGACGGCCCGGCCTATGTGCCATCTGCTTACCCTCAACCACAGCCCACCTTTTCGTTTGCCCCCGGCAAGGAGCACCAGAAACCCAGCCACATGGAAAACTTCCTCCAATCTGTGCGGACACGCGAAAAACCTTGGTGCCATGAAGACGAGGCCTTCATCGAAGCAGTTACCCTGCTTATGTCGGTCGAATCATATAAGAGAAAACGCCAGGTTCGCTGGGACTCACGAAGAGAAAGAATCACCTAAACTATGGTTCAAAATAACCAACAGGTAGCCTGCCTGTTCAACTGGAAACTAAAATCCTTTGCGGACTTCAATCCCGCACTGGCGTGCAGGATGGCGGGGTGTTGGCCTACGGCCTTCGGTAGCAAGAGATGACCCCGACTGGCGTCCATACTATATTCCTATACAAACGCGCTTAACTAAGTAGCATTCTGCCCTGACCCCAATCCGTTATTGAGTGTAATTTATTGTCGTGATCGCAATCGAACCATTCAAGATCATGATTAAGACTAAGTCGCGAGGAAGGGGTCAAACCTTGCATCTAGCATTAACATGCAAGACACTAAGGAATGACCCCGACAAGGAATGACCCCGACGCAAAAACTCGATTATATCAATGAAAAATAATTTTTCAGAACGACTTCGCAGAGGGGATAAGCTCTACGGTACCCTGATTGTTTCACCGTCGCCCCTTTGGCCGGAAAATATCGCAAAACTCGATCTCGATTTTGTCTTCATCGACACTGAGCACATAGCCCTGGACCGGGAGAAGCTCGCCTGGATGTGCCACACCTACCGTGCTTACGGTCTCTACCCAATTGTGCGCATACTATCTCCCGATCCGTTTCTGGCTTGCCGGGCTCTGGATGGCGGCGCCGCGGGCATTATAGCGCCTTATGTCGAATCGCCCCAACAAGCGCGGGACCTGGTCGGTGCAGTAAAGCTAAGGCCGATCAAAGGTAAAAAACTACAGGAATTTCTGGCTCAGAAAGAGTCGCCCTCCCCGATTTTGGAAAAGTACCTGGCAAATCGGACCGGCCAAAACACGCTCATCTTGAATATCGAAAGCGTTGAAGGCATGCAACGGATGGATGAGATACTGGATGTAGGAGGAGTGGATGGGGTATTAATCGGCCCGCACGATCTCAGCTGTAGCCTGGACATGCCGGAAGACTATCGGAACCCTGAATTCGACAAGGCGGTTTGCCATATCATTCGAAAGGCGCGATCCAGGGGAGTGGGCGCAGGCATCCATTGTGTCATGGGCAGCGATTCCCTGGATCTCGAACAAAGGTGGATCGAAACCGGTGCAAATTTTGTTCTGCACAGTGCCGACATCGTTGCCGCCATGGAAACGTTGAGGCGGGAAATCGGCCTACTTAAAACGGGAAAAGTGAGTCCTGAGGATGGGGAAATGAAATCGGAAGATCCCATAAATATCTAATTTTCAATGAGGGTCAGCAAAGTTAAGCAAAAGTGGAAAAATGGTGGGCTTGCCCTGGGCAGATTCATAAAGTCGATCGATCCCGTTCACACCGAAGTCGTCAGCCAGATGGGATTTCCAGGACAACTCCAACGTGAGGAGGTCCTCTCAGTTGCCAAGCAAGTGGCAGATGCCACCCTCGCAGCCGGAAAGGTGTTCGGCAGCTTGGTCTTCGACATGGACCATTCCGGAAAGATGCAGGATATGGTGGGGGCCAGGCTGCTTATTCACGGCGCCGATATCCTATATTGCAAGAAGGCCTACGAGCAACTTCCGAAGGAATACTTGAGGAAGGTTTAGGGGAGAAACGGATGAATTCTATTTCTTTCATTACGGCAAATTTTGTCGGCCGGGAACTCGGCTATCAGGTTACCGAGGGATGGCATCAGGGTAATAACGCTACCAACGACTATTTTCGCCCCATCGACACTTTCAGAAAACGGTTTGATGCGCTGCTCAGGGAAATCAAAGACCTGGGTTTTCAGGCCATCGATCTTTGGATCGCCCATCTGCATTGGGCGTGGGCGACGAAAGACCACACGAAAATTGCCAACTCGCTGATTGCCAAACACCATATGCAGATTTCCAGCATGGCGGGAAATTTTGGTGAAAACCGACTGGAATTCGAGGCCGCATGCCGTGTGGCCAATGCGATGGAAGTCCGCTTACTGACCGGATCGGCGCCGTTTCTGGCTTCCCACCGCAAAGTGGCCGTGGACATTCTGCGTCAATACAACCTGGAAATCGCCTTGTTAAACCACCAGGAAAAAGACACGGATTCCTTGTTGCGAAAGATCGGCAATGACAACCACGATATTATTGGCGTTGCCATAGACACCGGTTGGTTTCACATGATGGGAGTAGACTTGATGGAGGCCTTTGAAGCCCTTGCTCCCAATCTGAAACTGGTTCAGCTCAAGAACATAAAATCCATCGATGAAACTACCACCTGCCTCTACAACAAGGGGTGTATACCCATCGAAGATTGCGTGAAAAAGTTGAAGGAAATAAAATTTAATGGAACCATAACTATCGAACATTACTTGTTTGACAATAATCCGGCCGAAGAATGTCGGCAAAACTTCGAATTACTAAAAAATTGGCTCGGTCCTTAGGATATAGGACGGAGGAAGGGGTCATGCCGTAGAAAAGTGATGCCTTCCGAAAGAAAAGGGTCAGGTCTTAAAAACTGTATTCCGTTGTACTCCATACACTTTTACAAGACAACTGACCCTGTAAGGCATAACTTTTTACGTCTTGACCCCTTCCTTCTCCGAGATGATCGAACATTCCAAAAGTCGCTTAACTAAGAGGGAGGGGTCAGTCGCGGAGAAAGTCGCGGGAAAGGGGTCAGGCATTAATTTTCGACATGGGGACATGTCAAAAATTAACGACTGACCCCGACGGGCGTGCAAGGCATGACCCCGACGGAAGGAATGACCCCCACGGGCGTGCAGGCGTTCGGAAGGGGTCAAACCTTGAATCCTGCACTGGCGTGCAGGATTCCAAGGAATGACCCCGACGCCGGCCCGGCTTCACCCGCAAATCGGCTCGACGCCCGCCCCAAACTGGAATAAACCGATTCACCCACCACTCCACTTTCAAAAAGCATTCATGAAATCCACCCACGCCCTCAGCATCCTTGCCGCAGCGTTCCTCCTGGCTGGTTGCGGAGTAAAAACCCCCGACGCCCTGGCGGAGGCCGGGTTGCTGGACTACAATTTTACTATGGTTCAGGGTGATAAACCGGAATCGGGGCAACCTGTGGTTATTGAATTCTGGGCCTCTTGGTGCGGTCCCTGTGTCAAGCTGTTTCCTCACTTGAACAAGCTGTACCGAGAATTGGAGGGAACCGGCATCCAATTCGTGGCCTTGACCAATGAGCCCTTAAATTCCACCCGGGAATACACCCGCTCAAAAAAGCTCCTCTACCCCGTTGCGGTGGATACCAATTACCAATTTGGCCGGGCCCTCAAAGTGACTTATATTCCCTTTGCCGTAATTGTGGACGCCGAGGGGAAGGTGGTTTGGTCGGGGCATTCGGGCCGATTATCCAAGCTGCTCATCGAACAAAGCCTAGCCCTCATGGCACTTAATTAAGCCCGAGCGCATTGAAGGAAGGGGTCTACCGAGGAGCGAATGCGACGACACCTCAACGAGCATAGCGAGAATAACAACCTTACATCCTGCATTGACATGCACGATGTCAAGGAATGACCCCGACGGAGCTCTTCATACACTTTTACGAGACAACTGACCCTGTAAGGCATCACTTTTTACGTCTTGACCCCTTCCCTCTCCGAGGAGGTCATACATTCGAAAAGTCGCTTAACCAAGCGCCATTCAAGCCTAGCCCCAAAAAGTTAGGAAAAGTCATTGCGCCAGAGAACAATTTTTCTTCTATCTAGGAAATATGGTAACCTCTGGACAGCCTTCGACTGAAGATATCGAATCGGCTATTGAAAGGTTGGCGCATGATTTGGCCGAAACGCACAAAAATTCCAAAAATCTGGCCGTGATTGGAATTGCCGGAGGGGGAATTACGCTGGCAAGGCGATTAGCCCGGATGCTGTCAGACAAGCTCGGCAGAAAATTACCCTGTGGAGTAGTGGACATTTCCTTCCACCGCGATGATATTTCCTCAAACCCGGTTCCCAATATACAATCCTTTGCCAACCTGCCCTTTGCGGTGGACGACAGCACCCTCATATTGGTCGACGACGTCATCTTCACCGGCCGCACGATTCGTGCGGCGTTGAACGAAATTTTTGACCAAGGCAGGCCCGATTGCGTGCGATTGGCTGTATTGGTCAATCGAGGTGGGCGCTGCTTGCCCATCCAACCTGATTTTGCAGGCTTGAGATTGCAGACGGGCGCCGGTCAGCGGGTGGATGTTTCCATAAACGACGATCCAGGCCAACCCGACTCCATCGCAATTACCAATTGATCATGAAATGGAATCGTAAGGACCTGATAGCCATCGAACCTCTGAGCAGAGAGGAACTGGAAACTCTATTTCAAGTGACGGCAGGTTTTAAGCGTATTCTGGCCCGATCGGTAAAAAAGGTCCCTACCCTGCGGGGAAAAACAATCGTCAATCTCTTTTTGGAACCAAGCACGCGAACCCGGCTCGCATTTGAAATGGCCGCCACCCGATTAAGCGCTGACGTCATTTCCCTGAATGCGGCCGCCAGTAGCTTCGCGAAAGGCGAAACTCTGCGAGACACGGCCATGAATATTCGCGCGTTGAACGCCGATATGATCATTCTCAGGCACTCGGCTGCCGGATCGGCCAAGTACCTGAGCGACATTTTGGATATCCCAGTCATAAATGCCGGCGATGGCTCCCACGAACATCCAACGCAGGCCTTGCTGGATGGTTTTACCCTGAGGGAGAACCTGGGCGAACTCGATGGCAAAAAGATAACTATTCTGGGAGACATACTTTTCAGCAGGGTTGCCAGATCGAATATCTTTTCACTCACGAAGTTGGGAGTGGAAGTGACGGTGGCGGGTCCGGCCACCTTGGTCCCCCAAGGATTTGAATCCCTCGGGGTGAAAGTGGTGCACGACCTTCAGACCGCATTGGCCGAAGCGGACGCCGTCATGTTATTGCGCATTCAACACGAACGCCAGTCATCTTCGCATTTCCCGTCTATCGGGGAATATACCAGCATTTTCGGGTTAAACAAGCTGCGCGCATCCTGGTTAAAACCCAACGCGATTATTATGCATCCGGGGCCGATTAACCGAGGAGTTGAAATCGACTCAGATCTGGCCGATTCAGAACATTCGGTAATACTCGAACAAGTGACCAATGGCATAGCGACGCGTATGGCAGTGCTTTATCTTTGCAGTGGAGGATCCGTTTCCGGATTGGATTCAGCCGATAAATGAGGGAAATCAGGATCATTTCAAATGGCCGGATCATCGATCCTAAAAACGGGCGGGACGATGTGGGAGATTTGTACCTCAAAGATGGAAAGGTGGTTGGGTCGCTTTCCGCCGAGGAAGAGAAAACCGCCAGGCTGACCGATGCGTCGAACCGGGTGGTTTGCCCGGGCTTAGTGGATATCCACGTTCACCTTCGCGAACCCGGACAAACCCACAAGGAAACGATTGAAACGGGATCATGGGCCGCGGCAGCCGGTGGATTTACTACCATTGTCTGCATGCCAAACACCAGTCCGGCCGCCGATAATGCAGGAACCATTCAATATATCCTGGACGCTGCTCAGCGCGGCGCGGTGGTCAACGTATATCCCACCGGCTGCATCACGGTGGACAGAAAGGGTGAATTGTTGGCACCAATCGGCAGCCTTAAGCGTGCTGGCATAGTAGCCATCAGCGATGATGGGAACTGCGTCCAAAACAACGAAATCATGCGACGGGCCTTGGAATATACCACCATGTTTGGCTTGCCTGTTTTGGACCACTGTCAGGACGTGAACCTGACCGAGGATGCGGTGATGAATGAAGGCGAAATGTCTCTTAGGCTAGGCCTGAGGGGTTGGCCAGCCGCGGCTGAAGACATTGTGGTGGCGAGAAATGCATTGCTCTCCGAGCTGACAGGCGCGCACGTCCACATGCAGCACATCAGCTCGGCCGGAGCGGTCGAGGTCATGCGTCGGGCCAAACAGCGCGGAGTCAATGTTACGGCTGAAGCAACTCCCCATCATCTGGCGCTGACTGACGCTTGTATCAAAAATTATGATACAAATTTTAAAATGAACCCCCCGCTGCGGACCGAGGAGAATCGCCAAGCCCTTATAGAAGGAGTAAAAGACGGGACGCTCGATATATTGGCAACCGACCACGCCCCCCACACCAATTACGAGAAAGACCGGGAATTCGACTACGCACCTTTTGGTATTCTTGGATTGGAGACCTGTTTTTCAGTCTGTCGGGAAGTTTTATGTGAAGAGGCTGGAATGAGTTTGCCGGATTTGATTGGGCAGCTGACTTACAAGCCGGCCGAGTTACTCAATTTGCCCGCTGGAACTCTTTCCGCGGGGGTGTCGGCGGATGTCACTATCCTGAATCCTCGAGGAAAGTGGACGGTCAATGAGGAAACTCTGTTCAGCAAATCGCAAAATTCACCCTGGTTGGGCGAGGAACTTACCGGGAGAATCGATGAAACGATTGTAGCGGGGAAGACGGTTTACCAAAACGGCAAGATTACTGGTTAGCCCGCATGTCTCACTACCGAGCGGATGCGACAGCCCACAATTTTCTACTGGACGGAGGAAGGGGTCAAACCTTGCATCTAGCATTAACATGCAAGATGCCAAGGAATGACCCCGACGGGCGTGCAAGGGCGTTCGGAAGGGGTCAAGCCTTGCATTTATGCATGGCTGCAAAAATGCAAGGCATGACCCCGACGGTGGACCCCACACCAGCAATCGATCTTCGTTCGCTCGGTAGTGAGACATGCAGGATAGGACTACGTGGTCATTGAATCGAGAAACTTTTTCAGGAGTTGCGGAACACCTTCCTCGCTCAAACACGATATAGGATTTATGGCTACCGGGTGTTTATTTTTGAATCCCCGCAGATTTTCCAAAGCCGCATCCTCATCCATTTTATTGGCAACGACCAACCGCGGTTTTTGGAGCAGCCCGGGATCGTAATTTTCCAATTCCGATAGGAGGTCCTGGTAGTCATCATTTGGCTTCCGTCCGTCAACACCAGCCATATCGACCATGAGACAGAGTAGCTTACAACGTTCAATATGGCGCAAGAAACGGTGGCCCAGTCCCCTGTTTTCACTCGCTCCGTTAATCAAGCCGGGAATGTCCGCGAGAAGCAATCGGCGATACTCTTGCGGGTACTCGATGACGCCAATATGTGGATGCAAAGTAGTAAACGGATAGTCCGCCACGGCGGGATGAGCTTTGGTAATCAGGTTTGTCAGTGAAGATTTACCAGCATTGGGAAACCCCACCAAGCCGACGTCGGCTATGATTTTAAGCACCAGCCGAAAGTGGCCGCGTTCCCCTTCCTGGCCCGGATTGGCCCATTTGGGAGCCTGATTGGTGGAACTCTTAAAATGGGTGTTTCCCCAACCCCCATTGCCACCTTTGCATATGGCAAATCGCTCCTCATGCTGGAGTAACTCCTTAACTGCCCTTCCCGTATTCAGATCCAAAATAATGGTTCCCATGGGCACCTTAAGAATCAGATCCTGGCCGGATCGGCCATGGCGATCGCTACCCTTGCCGGCCTCGCCATTCTTAGCTTTAAAATTATGCTTAAACCGATACGCGGTGAGATCTCCCAGGTTCTCGTTCGCTTCGAACACAACGTCTCCTCCCTTTCCTCCGTCGCCCCCGTTGGGACCACCAAAGGGAATATACTTCTCCCGACGAAAACTGACACAGCCGTTTCCACCCTGGCCGGCAGCCAACTCGACTTCCACTTCGTCCACGAACATTTCCAGCCAGTGGAGAGGTCGCGGAGGAAGGGGTCAAACCTGAATGCCACTGCTTAGAAGTGAGAAGGGGTCAGGCATTTATTTTCAACATGGGGACATGTCAAAAATCAACGACTGACCCCGACGGCGCCAATGATTCGGAAATCATCGGAAACAGACGGGGGAAGGGGTCAAACCTTGCATCTAGCATTAACATGCAAGATGCCAAGGAATGACCCCGACGGGCGTGCAAGAGACGGAGGAAGGGGTCAAGCCTTGCATTTTGGCATGGCTGCAAAAATGAAAGGCATGACCCCGACGTCGGCAATGATTCGGAAATCATCGGAAACGTGATTAACTTAGAGGGGGTCTACCGAGGTGTGGATGCGACGACACCTCAACGCAGCGAAGCGGGGGGAAGGGGTCAAACCTTAAATCCCGCATTGGCATGCACGATTGCAAGGAATGACCCCGACGGGCGTGCAAAAGATTGCAAGGAATGACCCCGAGAAGGGACAAAAGGGGACGGTTCCCTTTCCTCAGGTTTGGGATATCCGGGCTAGAATGATAATATTGCGTCGATCAATAAGATCTCGCTTTCCGAAATATTTGCCGCTGGCGAAGAGTAAGTTGCGTCAATCGCACTACCTTCCAGATAGCTTCCACTGATTTCAAAGAAATCTGTTATCTTGTATTTGTAATTGAATGCAAAGCCCGCCTGATTTAACAAGCCCTGTGACCAATCAGAATCACTTAAATTTGGAGAGTAGGCCGCTCCTTCGATATACCTGTATTCCAGTGACCACTGCGACTGGCCTTCCTTTTTGGCTGAGCCATGCTGATACCCAAGATTGGCCAGGCTGCCACGGTCTTTCCCGCTCATGAGGCTATCATGGAAGGGTGAAGCAGGATCGCTCTGTAAACTTTTGGATTCGAAATTTTTGCCGATGGCTCCGAAAATCTTTCCGGTGCTTACCTTATACTCGAAAGGAAGGACTGCCAGGTCGAAGTGACGAAAATATTGTTGGGAATTTCCACCGGAAAATGATCCGCTTTCCGGATAGGTCGACTGACCGCTAGTGGATGTCATATAAATAGGAGATACAGTCAAGTCACCCGATTTCAAAATTGCCTGAATCATCAGCATAAAATCATCATCGACTTTGGGGTCGCCTGGGGTAGCCCTGGACTCATTTTCATTATCGATCAAGTACTGGCCCGCATTGAAGGTAACATCTCCGATCTTCCAGGTCTCACTGATGCCCTCGGGATTTAAGTCACCATCCCACAACATGTTAGGCAAAGTGTAAATCCCACCGTGTTTACCAAATGTGACCCGGGTATTATCATCGATTTTGTAATTAAAGTACAAACGACCGACATTGATGCCGCCACCCTTTTTATCCCAAAATCCACCAAAGTCAGCGTTATTTGAATCATTGGAAGTCGCGGTTTCCAACTGGGCCCCCAGCAAGAACGGGCTATCTTTGAATTGGGTAACGGCGCCGAATTTCAGGCGGTAGCGCGGACGCGACCGGTGCGTACTTTTGCCTGATGTAGATTCAAGTCCCTGGTTGTGATAGCGAAAGCGCGCATTGGCATACAACTCCAGGGAATCTACAGTATCGGCAATATGTATGCGGTTTTCCTGCGCCGGGGTTACTCCGGAGGCGCCGGGGTGTGGACTGGCCACTGCCAACGGTTTGGTGGCTTGAGTATCCGCCGCCTCCTTTGCTACCATAGCGGCAACCTCAGACTTGATTGCAATAACGTCTTCTTCTGTGATGACGTTGCGTTTTACCAGGACCTTCAGAAGCGCATCCATTTCTTTGGAGGCCTGAAGTGTTAGGTTTGAAACTGAAAGAGCAGCCAGCATCAATACAGTTTTAACCACGAAATCCCTTAAACCGGGAACACGTTTTTTCATTTTATAGGATTTAAGAAGCCAGGACAATTTCGAGCTGTTGGCCTAACAGAAATACAGACCAAATGCCCCTGTGTTTCAGCTCGAAACAACGGGGCAGAACAGAAGGATGCATTTCGAGCAAGTCAACGGAAAGTTCATGACAAAATAATTGTTCAAATCCCGATCGGGAGCAAGTTGGGAGACGACTCGTGTTGGGATACATCGGAGGGTCAAACAGCATCTGAAATACATCTTTAATTATTTTTTATACAACAACTTACATAATTAATGGCTTGAAAATTATTTCAATGATTCAGAGATTTTTCGAAGACAAAGAAAGTCCGAGAAAAGGCCTTCGTAACATAACTGTAACCTGAATTACACAAAAATTTAACAATTCAAATATATACATGGGAAATGGTCTGTGTTCTGATTCCGCCAACTTTGAAAGCTTACCCTCAATTTCTGATTTTCCTATTCGGACCCGGATCAATTATCTGGTTGGGGAAATCTATTTAACTGGAACCTGTTCTAACTGTAAAAATGAAAAGATTAATTCTCGTTGGCACTTGTTTGGCGTTCAATTCGTTCACCATTCAGGCGGCGGTTGATTCTGACCTTCCGGTCTATCAGCCCGTGTCAGGCGTATCGGGGAATCTCAATTCCGTGGGTTCAGATACCCTGAATAATCTGATGACGCTTTGGGCGGAATCCTTTCGGGCTTTTTACCCCAATGTAAACATCCAAATCGAAGGCAAGGGATCGTCCACTACACCTCCGGCCTTAATCGAAGGGACTGCCCAACTTGGCCCCATGAGCCGGAAAATGAAGTCGGTGGAGATTGATGCATTCGAAGGAGCATTTGGCTACAAGCCGACCCAGGTCGGTGTGTCCATTGATGCTCTGGCAGTGTTCGCCCACAAAGACAACCCGATCCAGGGACTAACCATGAAGCAGGTGGACAGCGTATTCTCCAACACTTTCAAGGCTGGAGGCACGCCCATAGAACACTGGGGACAAGTACACCTATCCGGCGACTGGGCAGAGCGAAGCATTAGTCTTTACGGTCGAAATAGCGCTTCAGGTACTTACGGCTTTTTCAAACAAGTGGCGCTGAAAAAAGGTGACTACCGGGAGAGCGTCAAAGAACAACCAGGGTCATCGGCGGTGGTGCAAGGAATAGCGGCCGATCTCTATGGTTTAGGTTATTCCGGCATCGGTTACAAAACGTCCGGAGTAAAGGCCCTGGCCTTGGGAGAAAGCGACAACTCACAGGTGAACCCGTCTCTGGAAAATTGTCTTTCCGGTGATTACCCGCTTGCTCGCCTGCTTTACGTTTACATCAACAAGCGGCCCAACGAGCAGATCGATACTTTGAGTTATGAATTTCTAAGGTTTGTCCTTTCCAGACAAGGGCAGGAGATCGTAGTGAAAGATGGCTACTTTCCTTTACCGGCCTCGGTTGCAGCAGAGATTTTGTCATCCCTCTAATAGCCATGTTTCCAAACCATAACTGCGGTTCCAGGGAGGTTTAATTCCTGGATGAATAATCAGTCCCCACCCTACGAGACTCCCCAAAGGTTCCGAGTAACGCGGCGGACCCTGTGGTTTGACCATTTCATGAACTACTTTATTGTAGTGGGTGGGGTGTTGGTAATTGCGGTGGTCATGGGCATATTCGTCTTCATATTCTTCCAAATTCTACCGCTCTTTCAAGGAGCCAAAGTCAAAGCGCTCAGTAGTCATAAATTGACTGATTCGATGGATTCGATGATGGCCGTAGACCTGGATGAATGGGGCGAATTGCCGGTCATAATTCAACAAAACGGTTCTCTGCGATACCTGGATTTGCAGGGGGACCGGGGCGCTATAGAACATAGCCAGGTCTTCAAGGCGGGAGAAACCATTTCTTCTATCCACTACAATCCCTTAAAACGCTTGTTGGTGGCAGGCTCCAGTTCAGGGAAGTTTGCCTTCGCAAAAGTAGGTTACCGGTCAGAGTTTGATACAGAGTCTGTAAGAACCATTCATCCGGATGTAAGCAGTTCAGATTGGTTTGATCTATCAGAATCGGGCGAGATGGTACAATTCGTAGACTACGGTGAGGGGGATTCGAATAAATTGGCGGTAGGAATCTGTATAGATGCCGATGGAAATAAGCATTTGCGCGCTGTAACCCTGGAGCAAAAACGCTCTCTTTTTGGAGGGAGTGAGAAGATCACGCTTGGCGCACGCTTTGACCTGACAGCAGATATTGACCAGGCAATTCAACAGGTCGACGTCAGCTCTAATGGTGATCTGGTATTAATTACGGCAGAAAGCGGAGAAGTATTCTTCTTCATTTATGAGAGTGGGCGACTGAACCTCAGACAACGATTCTGGCCTTTTGGTAACCTGAATGACCGCCGGGTTCAACGAGCAGATTTCCTTTTAGGAGACGTATCGGCGGTATATACCGGCGTTGCAGGCGAGAATCGGATTTACAGTTTGTCCCTGGACCTGGCTGAAGGCAGACGGCTGTATTCGATGACCAAGGAATTTGAGCCCATGCCCGAACCATCGGTAGGCTACTTTGCGGGTGTTCGCAATAAGAGCTTTCTGCTGGTGGGCAAAAATCATGCTTCGCTGCGTTATAGTACCACGGAATCGATTCGCTGGAGACAAAACTTTGAATTCGAGATCGTGAAGGGAATTATTGGGGAGAAATACAACCGCTTGGGTTTTCTCGATAGCACGGGAACTTTTCACCTCTATATTTTACAAGACCCCCACCCGCAAGCAGGAATCAAATCGTTTTTGGGAAAGATTTGGTATGAGGGACAAGCCAAGTCCGATTACATTTGGCAATCAACCGGTGGCTCCGACGATTTTGAGCCTAAACTTTCGCTCATTCCTCTGATACTTGGCTCACTTAAAGGAACCTTTTACGCCATGGTTTTTGCAGTGCCCATTGCCTTATTGGCCGCTCTGTACACCTCGCAGTTCTTAGATCCCAAGTTGAAGAATTTTGTAAAACCAACCATGGAAATTATGGCATCCCTTCCATCGGTTGTCCTCGGTTTTATGGCTGCTTTGTGGCTGGCGCCTTTAGTTGATACACATGTGCCATCCTTGATGCTCCTCGCGATTGGGGTTCCAGGCGCGACCCTGGCCTTAGGTTGGTGCTGGATTAGGCTACCCAAACGGCTACGCATCAAAATACCTGCAGGATTGGAGTTCCTGTTTTTAACTCCACTAATTTTACTTGTTTGTTATCTATGCTGGAAGGCAGGTCCGTTGTTGGAGCGAATCTTTTTTGTGGTGATAAATCCTGACACCGGTGAACGCGTGGCGGACTTCCGGCTGTGGTGGCCAGATTTTACCGGAGCTACCTACACCCAACGAAACTCGTTGATCGTGGGTTTCATGATGGGATTTGCTGTAATCCCCATAATTTTTACTATTGCCGAGGATAGCATGAGCAACGTCCCCAATGCGATGCGTTCGGGATCCCTGGCTTTGGGTGCCAGCCGTTGGCAAACGGCTATGAACATTGTGCTTCCAACCGCATCTGCCGGGATATTCTCATCGTTGATGATAGGATTTGGGCGAGCAGTGGGCGAAACGATGATCGTGGTTATGGCCACGGGAAATACACCGGTGAAAGACTTTAATATTTTCAGTGGTATGCGCACGTTATCGGCAAATATTGCGGTGGAACTTCCGGAAGCTCCCTATGAGGGAACGCTGTATCGCACCCTGTTCCTGGGAGCGCTGGTGCTGTTTATTATGACATTTATAATCAACACCGTTGCGGAGGTCCTTCGCCAGGAACTCAGAAACCGCTACAAAACCGTCGAGTAAGCTTAGAAAATCGAGCCAAAAGGATGAGAGCCAAAACAGAACCAACCCAAGTCAGAGTAAAAGGTGAGATAGCCGTTTGGTTTTCTTCACTCGGCCTGAGTCTGGGTTTGGTGATGATTGTGGCCTTACTGGGCGTGATTGCCTACAATGGCTTTTCAGTATTTTGGCCCAAGCGGGTGGTTCAGTTGGAATTTGACCCCCAATCGGTATCAGGCCTGGGATCTCGATCGGTAGTAGCGGGAATTATCACCTCGCAACAGGCAAAGGCCCATAGTAAATCACTGACAAATCGCCAAGAACCGGTCGAAGAGTGGCAGCTTTTTCTAGGCAACAAAGACCAGTTCGGTTTTTCCTATAAATATTTTGACCGAAGTTCCCTGTTAAAAGTCACACAACCCGAGAGTGTGTTGGTATTGGAACGGGCAGAATACGGCAATGCCATTGGGTATCCGCTGTATCTTACTCATGTGACTGGCGAAACTATTGCGGCGGAGAATCCCACCTTCGCCAAATCGCTGAAATCCTTGGTTAAGGAATGTCATGACCGGCGAAAAAAGATTCGTGATCTGGAGTCCAAAGAGATCGGAGCAATTAATAAAGCCTTGGAAGACCTCCGGCTGCAGAAATTGAGGATAGAAAGGCAAAATGAACTGAGCACTGAAGATCAGGATGCATTGAGGACAATTGAGAATGAGAGAACGCGCTACCAATCGCTCTTTACAGGTTTGGCGGCTCAAGCCCGATCTTTGCGGGATTACCAAAACTCAAGTAAACTACGGTATCGATTGGCCTCCGGGGAGGAAATCGACCAATCCATCGGCGAAATCTTCAATTTTTACTATCCCAACCAACTCGGCTTTTGGGGCCAGGCCGCTGTATTTTGGGGCCACATTACAGAGTTTTTACTCAGCGAGCCGCGGGAAGCAAATACAGAGGGCGGAGTATTTCCGGCGATTTTCGGCACCTTCCTAATGACCTTGATTATGAGTATTGCCGTTACTCCTTTCGGGGTTCTCGCTGCAATCTACCTCCGAGAATATGCTAAGGAAGGTTTTTTCGTGCGAGCAGTCCGGATTGCTATCAACAACCTGGCCGGTGTTCCTTCGATTGTCTTCGGCGTTTTCGGTCTGGGCTTCTTTGTTTACATTGTAGGTGGCAGCATAGACCAACTCTTCTTCTCACTGCGCTTGCCCACCCCTACATTTGGCACGGGAGGAATTATTTGGGCATCACTTACCTTGGCATTGATGACGGTTCCGGTAGTCATTGTCGCGGCCGAGGAAGCGCTGGCCGCCGTTTCCCGAGGTATGCGGGAAAGTTCCATGGCTTGCGGAGCATCCAAGTGGCAGACCATCCAATGGATAGTTCTTCCAGCCAGTGCTCCCGGGGTACTTACCGGTATGATTTTGGCCATGGCGCGGGGAGCTGGTGAAGTGGCTCCACTCATGCTGGTCGGAGTGGTGAAAATTGCCCCTTCCTTGCCCATCGATGCGCAATTTCCCTTTATTCACCTGGAGCGGAAATTTATGCATCTGGGGTTCCACATTTACGACTTGGGATTCCAATCTCCCGATTCTGAGGCCGCCATGCCCATGGTTTTTGCCACAACCCTTCTCTTAATCCTTTTGATTGTTGTGCTCAATTTGGCTGCTATCATGATACGCAACCACTTGAGGAGAAAATATCAGACGGCTACTTTTTAATCGCTCCCGTCTATGAAAAAAGAAATGACGATCGATCCAGAAACGGCAAATCGGGTAGCTACTAAGACTGAGGACCTCTCTGATCGGAGCTATATTTCCGTAAGGGATTATAGTTTTTGGTATGGGAATGCCAAAGTGCTCCACGATTTGAATTTCGGTATGCAAAAGCAGCGAGTCACTGCTTTAATCGGGCCGTCTGGGTGCGGAAAATCTACATTGCTGCGAAATTTCAACCGAATGAATGACCTGATTCCTGAAGCACGTCACCAGGGAGACATCACCATCGGCGGATATAGCATTTACAACCCGGTGATCGAAGTCATCTCCTTGCGTAAGCGAATTGGAATGGTCTTCCAGAAGTCTAACCCGTTCCCCAAGTCTATCTACGAGAACGTCGTCTACAGCCTTCGGGTGGCAGGGAAGAACAAGAAGTCTCTTCTCGACGAGGTAGCGGAAAAAAGCCTACAGGCAGCAGCCTTGTGGAATGAAGTCAAAGACCGGCTGGGCGAAAGCGCCTTCAGCCTATCGGGTGGTCAGATGCAGCGTCTTTGTATTGCCAGGGCTATTGCCAACGAGCCTGAAGTCATTTTGATGGATGAGCCCTGTTCGGCTCTCGACCCCATTGCCACGGCGAAGATCGAGGAACTCATTCACGAACTAAAGGTTAAATATACCATTATTATCGTAACCCACAATATGCAGCAGGCCGCCAGGGTATCGGATAGAACGGCATTTTTCTACCTGGGAAAGTTGATCGAATATAATCGAACTCAGGAGATTTTCCTCAATCCCCAAAACGACCAAACCGAGGCCTACGTCTCGGGGCGTTTCGGTTGATCCGCGCCTGCGGCCAGGGGATCGCAAGGGGTCTACCGAGGAGCGGATGCGACGACACCTCAACAGCGCAGGGAAGGGGTCAAGCCTTGCATTTTGGCATGGCTGCAAAAATGCAAGGCATGACCCCGACGGGCGTGCAAGGAATGACCCCGACGCCAGCCTTGGTTCGAAATTTTCAATAACTGGCCTTAACTAAGGACCATTCGGCCCTGACGGCAGGGTCCACCTTATTGGGAATTACAAGGACTTCAGCACATGAATCAAGGCCACCAGGCCTACACTTACCGTCAACCCTATGGATACTTTGCCCAGATCGTACATGATCATGCGGTGAATCTTGCGCGAAACTCTTTTATTAATGCGCATGCTCAGGGCATATTCACGGCCCGCCAATACGCCGATAAATACCCAGGTAGTACTCATGGGAATACTGTTTACCTCTTTGAAGTAAAAGAGGATTAATCCAAAAACAACGTCGATAATGGTAGCGGATCGAATATCGGTCGTGTTGCGCTTGGATAAAACGATCTTTTGAATTTTCCCGCCCCTTTGGTAGAATATATAGGCCAGAAGCGACAGCAGCACTACCAGCGACAGCAGTAATTCAAGCAATTGCAATTTTCGCGGCAAATAAGCATAAACATTGGCAAAGTCCTGCATCAACCACTGCGACCACAAAAATCCGGTTGCGCCCCACTGTCCTAAGGTCCACCACTTCTTGGAATTTGGAAACTCGTCCATATTTTTGTCCAGAAACCGCTTTTCAATCCATTTAGAAATGAGCAAGTAGAACAAAATGGCGGTAACAAAAGCCAAGGCATAGCCCGCAAGGGACTTGATCAGCATGCTGCCCAGGTTTCCGGGAGCAAAAAAGGTCAAAATCATAAAAGTCGTGCTGACCGGAATTCCCAGACGCGTAACGATCAAAAGTACCGCAGGTGGAAGCAAGAACCACCAATCCATGGGATTAGGATGAGGATATTTGGGATTGGCAAAACCAAAACCTTCGCTGGCTTCCCCGAGCAATCGGCCGTAGGACACATCGCCACCATTGATAATCCAACCGTGGGTCAGGACAACCGTCATAATGGTACCGGCATAGATCCACAGTATCCACCAAGTAAGCTTCTTATTTGAACTGAGAAACGTACCCAGAGTCTGAATGACGTCATTGGCCATTACAGAGTAAGCGGCCAGGATAAACCCCAGATACATAACCAGTTCATGCATTCCAGTAAGCGTCAATCGGTAAAGAGAGCTAAAGCTGTAGGACCTCCTTTCGGTCGACAACTCCTAAATTCCCGCAAAAACAAAGAATCCACAGTTGTTAGGCCAAAACCACCCGAATACCCCGTCTCAGGTAAGTGGGCACGTCCAGATCCTGCCCCCCAAACTCGTTGCGGCCCGTCTCCTCAAAGAACCCCCGATTTTCATCCACGCCATCAAATCCCAGCTCTTGCTGGACCGAACTAATCAGCTCCAATTGACCCGATTCATGCGCCTCGGCAGCGGTGGCCCGTCCGCGAAGGGATTTGGAAGCGACAATGGGTGGTTTTCGCGTCTTAGCCTGCATGGAGTGGGCGAGCCGGCGGGGCCGAACGCCACGAAAACCGCCCAAATCGGTGGTTCCGAGAACACATATCTCTATGGACTGCCGTTTTCTTTCGTCGATCACCGCACCCAATGTGGTGCTTGCTTTGCTGCCGAATTTTTCGGTGATGTAAGCCATGATCTCCTCAACCTGCGACATGGACAGATCGGTTCCCCCAACAATATTGACCAAAAGATTATCCGCCATTTTGGAAAAATCCGGGACATGCAGCAACGGGCAAAGCATAAGATCGTTAAGAGCATCCCGCAAAAAGTTCGTCCCGCTGCCGGAACCGACTCCAAACAAAGTTTTACCACCTTGGATACTGAACACCTCGCGCAAAGATGAAAAATCGAGATTAATGAGCCCAGCCTTGAAAAGCATGGACCATATAGAGCGGACGCCGCGCGTTATCCACTCATCGGCTTTGGAAAATGCGTGCAGTACCGATTCCTGGGCCGCCTCTTCCTGAAGCAGCATGTCATTGGGCAAAGGAATGACCGCATCACAAACTTCCCGGAGTTCTTTCAGGGAATTGTTTGCCAGTTTGAAACGCCGCTCCCCTTCAAAAGTAAAGGGCATATTAACAAAGGCGATGACTACGCAGCCGCATTCCCTGGCTACTTTAGCGATAACTGGAGATGCGCCTGCTCCCGTGCCGCCACCCAGACTACTGATGAGGAAAATTAATTCATGTCCGTCTACGATGCGGGCAATCAAATCGGTGTCGGTCTGTGCGGCTCGCTTACCTAACTCCGGATCGCCACCGCAACCCAGACCGCGGGTTAGATTCCTTCCCAGCAAGTGTTGTTCACCCACCGGTGAATCTGCCAGCGTCTTCATGTCGGTGTTGACACAACACAAGCGCAATCCATCCAAAACTTCCATTTCGAGACGGATACGATCCACCGCGTTGTTACCGGCCCCGCCTACGCCTATAACTTTTATACGGGTTGAGCATTTTAGTATTTCTCTGTTTTCCATAGAAAAGTCGGTATTAAAACCCCAGCAGATGTTTGACACCTTCCACCAGGGCGACCCTGCGCTTGCGCTCCTTTATCTCGCCCACGTCGTTGTAGCTGAATCCGAAGTGCAGCAACCCGAGGGCGGTGCTGTATTCGGGGCCTTCGATTTCCGATGCGACCCAGGAGGGATTTGCTCCGAGCATAACCGGTAATCCGAGCACTTTTTCGGCTACTTTCTCAATGTCCTTCAATTTGGACGTGCCACCGGTCAGCACGACCATACCCAATTTACGATTACTAAAAAACGGCGCCAAATGCTTGTCGCCGCGAATGAGTTTAAACAACTCATCGACGCGTGCGTTAATAATCTGACAAACCCCTGACCTGGCAATGGACCGGTCCCCGATAGTCAAGTCTCCAATCAACATTACTCGGTCGTTCTTCGACTTCGCCTGCAAGGTGGCTTTGCCATTTTTGGTTTTTAGCACTTCAGCCAGTTTGGCGCCGGTGCGAAGGCCGATACTCAGGTCATTGGTAATGTGGTCTCCACCCACCGCCAAAACTCCCGTATAAACGACGTGACCGTTTTTATATAATACGTAGTCCGTGGTTCCGCTTCCAATGTCGACAACCAGGACACCGCTCTCCCGCTCTTCATCCGTTGTCACCATTTTTCCAGACGCGAGGCTGGACACGATGAGGTCCTCCACGCGGAGCCCGAAGCCATTGATAATGTGAATCGAGTCACTCATTTTTTTAATCGAACCGTGGATATTCCAGTAACCCACTTCCAGCTTGTGTCCTTCCAGGTGCTCGGGTGACTCCACCGGCTTCTCATCCAGGTAAAAGCCATTGCGGATATGGTGAATAATCGCCCTGTCTTCGGGCAACTGCTTGCTTTTCGCCTCGGCCAGCAATCGCCTTATATCAGAACGGTGTACGATGTTGTCCGAAGATTTTACCGTTACTTCCGCATCGTTGTAGAAGGTTTCCAGATGCTGTCCGGTCTGCGCCAGGTATATGGCTTCAACGCGAACCCTGGCGCTCTCCTCCGCCGCCATTATGGCAGCATGCGTACAGTCACTGGCCGCATTAAAGTCCATGATTTCACCCTTTTTGACACCGCGGCTGGAGGACAAACCCATGCCGACTATGTTGAGGGTTTTCCCGTTAACAATTTCGCCGATAAGGACGATGACTTTGCTGGTACCTATTTCAACACCTCCGATAATTTTGGAACTGGCCATAAATAAAAGTTGGGAAAATTAGTAGTGGCGGTTGGTTGAGGAACGCCGGGTAAACTCCACGGTTGGCTGATCCAAAAGGGAGAGGTTCACTCGGGAAACATAGGATACAGATGATCC
This sequence comes from Opitutales bacterium, assembly GCA_965250065.1. Taxonomy (GTDB): domain Bacteria; phylum Verrucomicrobiota; class Verrucomicrobiia; order Opitutales; family UBA2995; genus JAABVD01. The sequence continues at coordinate 730,279 of OZ252288.1, read as the reverse complement.
CGCGTGACTGTCCAGAATGTATTTCAATCTTTCCAATTGTTTTTCGAAATCTTTAGGGGCGAACAGTATCTCCTCAATGGTCTTTGATCGCACGCGAATATACCCATGGGTGAACGTTTCTGCCAAGATCAGTTGATCGGCGAGTACCAGCATCCAATCACGGCTCAGGTCGGGATACAGCCTCTTGGCTATGTGAATGAGATTTGCCAGCGTTTTTACTCCATCGATTTGCTGATACCCATCCAATGTGCGATGCAGAACCACCCCGGCCAGAAACGGAATTCTGCGTAGCAGGTGCTCCGGACAATTTATATTTTCGAACACGTGCCCCTCCTCGTCGACTAGCAGGATGGAATACCGGCCGTCCGTTCCTTTCACTTTCATGCGGAAGACTGGGTATCGTTCCCGGACCATCACCCGCAACATATTGGGAAAGCGCCTCTCTACGGAAGCGTTTGCTATTTGAGGGTATTTTTCCAGGTTTGCCTTGAGATCTCGCATATCGATTTGCATCAACCCCAGGGTGTGGTCCAGATCCAGTCGCAATTCTATCCAGGACTCAGGGAGAAACCCGTCGGTTTGAATCTCTACCTCGACTGGGGACTCCGCCCCGGCATTGAAGGCGGTGGACGCAGGTGTATTGAACAAGTAATACCCTCCCAGTGAGGCGCCTAATACCAGAGTACAGCTCCCGAAACTGAAGCCTATAATCCGCATCCAGCGGCGAAATTTCACCAGCTGGGATTCTTTGGTTACCGACTGCTTGCCGGCTTTTTGGGGAATCTTTTTCCAGGAGGTCCGAACGGGTTGGGATATTTTTTTCTTTTTTGGCATGAATGGTGTAACAGATTGTCTAGCCCGCATTCGCTCGGTAGTGAGACATGCGGGCTAGTGTGGTGTCTCGTTAATTCGTTCACACAAACTGGGTCGCGGGGGAAGGGGTCAAGACGTAAAAAGTTATGCCTTACAGGGTCGGTCGTCTTGTAAAAGTGTATGGAGTACAACGGAATACAGTTTTTAAGACCTGACCCTTTTCTTTCGGAAGGCATCACTTTTCTACGGCATGACCCCGACGGGCGTGCGAGGAAATTTCTGGGACACCGCACTAGGAAGTGGAGCATGGTTCTTTAACTAAAGGGTCAAGGTAGCTTTCCCAATGATCACCGTATAATATGACCTCGGGTTCGAGAATATAGCCCTCCTTTTGATACACGCTTTTTCGAATCGAATTCATTAAAGCAATAACATCGGAAGCAGTGGCCTTGCCGCGGTTGACAATAAAGTTCGCATGGATCTCCGATATCGCAGCATCGCCCACCGACAGTCCCTTGAGACCGCATTGGTCGATCAGCATACCCGCTGCACTACCTTCAGGATTCCTAAAGGTACAACCGGCGCTGGGTTGCCGGGGTTGCGATTCTTTGCGGGAACTCTGATAAGTGTCCATGATATGCTGAATCTCTTGGAGAATCGAATGGTTTCCCGGTCGGAAAATAGCGCCCAACCCAATCGCTTCCAGCAGCTCCCTGGAATAGCGGTAGCCAAAATGCAATTCCTCAACCGGTACCGTGTAGACGTCACCCCGATAGTTCATGAGAATTACTTCCGATAATACATCGGAAATCCAACCTCCCATAGCGCCGGCGTTCATTCTGAGGGCTCCTCCAATGCATCCGGGTATGCCCTCCATAAATTCGTATCCGGAAAGCTGATGCCTGCGGGCAAACCCGCAAAGCTGCTTTAACCGAACGCCGGCTCCGGCGCGTAATCTTCCATCACTCAACAACTCGATGCGTTGAAAAAATGGTTTGGAAAACCGGATGACCAATCCTTTAACCCCTGTATCCGGTACGATGAGATTGGACCCCCTTCCAAGAAAATTTACCGGCATATTGTGCCGATTTGCTTCCTGCAGCAGTCGCTTAAGTTCCGTCTCGTCCGCAGGCTCAGCATAAAATTCTGCCGCGCCGCCAACGCGCAAGGTCGTCTTCGACGCCAAGCCTTCATATCGTTTAACTCCCTCCATATTGGCAAAGGGTAAGGAATGGACAGATGGGGGGGATGCCTGCCCTTGGTCTTCATTTCGTAAATGATTCACAAAAGATTCCGCCACTATCTGAATATCGCCAGCGCCGAGAAACAGGAGAACTCCCCCGTCGAGATCCAGCGCCTCCAGGCAGCGTAAAACAGATTCACCATCCTGGCAAAAGTATAAATCTTTTCGCGGGTAAAGGGTAGCGCACAGGTTAAAGAGATTCTTCCCGGTTCCACCGGAAATGGGCGCCTCCCCAGCGCCGTACACATCCATAATGACCAATAAGTCAGCCAATCCCAACACATCGGCAAACTGATGCTTAAATTGTAGTGTGCGCGAATAACGGTGTGGCTGAAATACAACGGTCAATGGACATTTCTTCAGCCGAATTGCCTCCAGAAGACTTCTAATTTCTGCGGGGTGGTGCCCGTAATCTTCCATTACCCGGAAATCGTCTGCCTGGTAGAGGGTTTCCTGACGTCTCCAGATCCCATTAAAGGTATTCAAAACTCCCCTGGCGAAACTACCGTTGAGAAGATGGGCAGCAGCAAGGGCCGCCACCGCATTCTGTGCGTTAAACCTCTCCTCAAAAGATACTTGGACGTTCTGATGATCAAATTTCCCACCAATCTGCAGGTTTCGGTTTTCAAACCCCACCAGCCTGAAATCCCCCTCCCTTCCGAAAGAATAAACCTGGGCCGGACAAGATGATAAATCCAAATCGCGGGAGTTCCTACAAGCATTATTGTATAGCACGAACTCTCTGGTCCGGTGCGCAAGAGCGGTAAATGTATCCAGGCAATTTCTCTTGCAAAAATAATAGTCCGGATGGTCCCAATCGACGTTGACCAGCAAAGTGCCCTCCGGCTCGAATTCGGAAATGCTACCGTCGCTCTCATCCACTTCAACGACGAGCCATTCGCTATCTGGATCAAAACGGGCTGGATCCTCTTGGTCGGAGGCGAAAAGTCCACCCATGATAAAATTACAGGGGAAATTACATTGTCTCAACGCGTGAATCATCAATCCACAAGTCGTGGTCTTGCCATGAGATCCCGCCACCACCAGGGTTTTGAACTGTTGGCATAAAAGGGCCAAAAATTCGCCGCGGCGAAAAGTAGGGGCATCCATTGACCTGGCAGACCTCAGGGTAGAATGCACAGAGGGAATAGCATTGGAGTAAATTATACCATTAAGTGAGTCGAAATCGGGTTTCCGGCTTATTTCAATCCCGCTGGAAAGCAGCATTTGATGCACGCGGGGATGGAAGTTGTCATCTTCTCCCGAAACCTGACAACCCGCCTGTTTGAGAAATAGAGCCATGGGAGCCATACCCATTCCACCGATTCCCACCAAGTGAAATCGCGAGTCTCGGAATACGATGGGATCGGTCATCATACCTGCTTAGAGGAGGAAACCTTGCTCGGACCGGTGACCTGGTCACCTTCGATCAGTTTTTCCAGAGAATTTACGATCGACTTTACTTCCTGCAAACGATCCAGCCGGTGGAGGGCATTCTGTAAGTTTTCCAATTCAATTTCGTTAAAGATGAGGGAATCGACCAAGTCGCACAGTTTTGGTAGATCCGCTTGATCCAGGACCAAGGTTGCCCCAGACTTTTCAATAAAACGGGCGTTGGCCCATTGGTGGTTGTCGCGAGCAAAGGGATAAGGGATTAATATTGAGGGAGCCCGGCAACGAATTATTTCCCCGATGCTGCCGGCGCCGGCGCGCGATACCACCACATCAGCCGCCGACAAGACCGCAGGCATGTCATCGGAAAAATTAACAAAATTCGATGCTACGGTTCCATATTGCCCAGTCTCGTGGATCAAGGTTCCCGGTAAGTTTTGCCCCATACCCGTCAGACAATAAAGCGCTATTCCCTTTTGAGCGAAAGCGGCACAATTTTCTTCGGCCCATCGGTTGAGCGATTGAGCGCCCTGACTACCGCCGATAACCACCAGTAATTTGCCAGTCCATTCGATACCCAGCCTTTGGCGAGCAGTCCCTTTGTTCAGGGGTTGAAACTCCTTGCGCAATGGCAGGGCAGCATAGCGAATACGATCAGCCCTGCCTCCCTTCAGTTTCAACCCAGGTGGCAAAAATATGCAGGTGGCAAATCGCCCCAACAAACGATTGGCATGGCCCATAACGCGGTTTGCCTCGTGCAATACAAATGGAATACCCAGAAACCAGGCTGGAATGGCAAATCCGGCGGTTAGGAACCCGCCGAAACCCATCACCAAGTCGGGTCTCTTGCCCAACAGCAATTTAAAGGCGTAAATGAAAGCCACTACCTGTCGGCAGGCAAACCGAATCAAAGCCACTGGTTTCCAGTTGAAAGGCGCTCCGGGGGCATCCACAAACTCGAAATGGGGATACTTTTTAATCAGCCTGGCGTCTACTTTTTTTCTGGATACAACCAGGGTGCAACTACGATTCCGATACCGCAGCTCTTCTGCCACTGCGATACCCGGGGCAAGGTGTCCACCCGTCCCTCCGCACACTATGAGAATCGAAGACATCATGTAGTGATCTCAACTAGTTTTCTACGCTCGGGACGAATGGGAAGCCGTTCCCAACTGCCCAGGCAGTTTATCAGCACGCCCGTAAGCACGCACATTACAATCAGGTTCGATCCACCATAGCTGATGAAGGGCAAGGATATTCCCTTGGTTGGCAGTAAACCGGTTACAACACCCATATTGATTATTGCCTGCATGGAGATCATGAGCAACGTGCCCAAAACAAGCAGCGCCTGATACAAATTGGGGGCGCGTTTCATGGAAAAAATCACTGTGCTGAATACGATGGCAAACAGAACCACTACCAGGCCGGTTATCATAAAACCAAACTCTTCACCAATTATCGCCAGAATAAAATCCGTATGAGCCTCGGGAAGAAAACTGTTCTGGTAACGGCCATTGCCGGCCCCAACCCCGGTAGCTCCTCCGTTTACAAAAGCGAGCCATCCCTGATACAATTGATAGGATCCGCTCTGACGATTTCCTTCAACATCCAAAAAAGCCATTAGCCGACGTAATCGCACCTCGTCCTGGAAAATCAAAAACGTAAACGCGGCTCCTCCTCCGATAACAGTGGGAATCAGGTAAGTCAACCGCGTGCCAGATAGGAAAAGCATCACCAGGCCAACAGCCCCGAATAGCGCGCAGGTCCCAAAATCTGGTTCCAGTAAGATCAAACCACTGAAAACCCCAATAAAAATAAGCGGTATTCCAAATCCCCGTAGCAGTGTCCCCAAATAACGCTGATTGGCGCTCAGGTAATAGGCCATAAGAAAGATAAAGGGAATCTTGGCAAATTCGGATGGTTGAAAACCCAATTGGCCAAAGGAAATCCACCGCCTGCTTCCATTTACCATTTTGCCGATACCAGGCATGAAAACCAGTATGAGTACTATTACCGCCAACCCGGCCGCGTATGGGAGAAGCGGTTTTATTTTATCCAAATCGACCAGCGCCGCAAACACCCCGGCTCCCACAGCCAAGCCCAGCCAGATCATTTGACGCTCCAGAAAATGGTAAGATCCCGCATCCAAAGATTGGGTAGCGCTGAAAATCGAAATCAGTCCGATCATCATCAAAGTCAGAACACTGATAATGATCAGGAGCCTCTGATAGAAAAATCGGCTTGGCGTATTGGATTCTCCGGAAATTTGACTCACGGGCACAAGGGAAGGATGGGAGAAAATTATTGGGGGACCACTTCCACCTCAGGAATATCTTGCAAATCATCAAACACCGCCTCGTCGAAGTCGGAAGGGGTCGCCGGCGCTGGCAGGAAAAGTGGCGGTGCCGATGGGGGTTGCAATGGCCGGGCATCCGATAAACGGATTTGCAACTCTTTACCGGCGTAAAGTTTGCGTGGATCGGTTATTCCGTTGTCCTCCATCAGTTGGGCTGTGGTAATTCCGTACTTTTTGGCAATGCCCCCGGGGGTTTCCCCCGGTTGAACGAGATGAACAATACCCTCCGAGCCCGGAGCAGGTGTCGTGGTGGTTGCCGGAGCCGGTGCATTGACTGCGGGAGGAGGGGCATTGGATACACTGTTGACGGGAATCGCAAGCACCTGGTTCAATTGAATGATATCGGAGTTCAATCCATTGGCCGTTTTGATATCCTTCAAGGTGGTGTTGAAACGCTGGGCAATCCCTGAAAGCGTGTCGCCGCGAACGACCGTGTAACGGTCATATAGGTCCGAACCACCCCCCGCAACTTCAGGCACATTCGACCCTCCCGGCGAGGAGCCAATGGGCATTTCCGTCAGAGTACCAGGCGGGGTTTCGATCGGAGTTTGAGTCGGAATAGTTATGTTTTGACCAATTTGTAAGGTGGATTGCTCAGTCAATCCATTGGCCACCAACAATTCGTTCAGCGACACCTTGTATTTGCGAGAGATTTTCCAAAGGCTGTCGCCCTTTTCCACCTTGTACACCACCTCCGCTACCGGAGCTGGTTGTAAGCCCATGGCTTGCTGCGCTTCTTCGTCTTCGGGAAACTCATTTATTTCCGGAGGCTCAACCGTGCTTCCCGTTGGTAAGGTGGTCTGGCCTGCAGGGGAACCTCCTACAAGATTTGATGATGGTCTGACACCCACCAAATCTGATCCGGAATTGAATGCCGGATCGAGGATCGAAGAAGGCGCAGCGGCGTCGGCCACCGTGGGGAAATTTGCCGTGTCTTGAGGACGGCTGGGTTCACGAAATTGATCGAAATTGCTTTCCGCAGTTTCCATTGCGGGGGCTGTATCTGCCGCGCCAGGCCCGCCTTTTGTCGAGCAGGCCGACAACAAATATAATCCGGCAATCACCACGATATGGAATGCCACCACCGATATAAACACATTCGCTTTCATTTGAACTTTCTAATTAAGGGGTTGTATATAGGTTAAATTCAAGGTCCTTCACCGCTTGCTCAAAACATTGCCCACGTTCGGAATAATTTTTGAAGGGTTTCTGGCTGGCAAATCCCGGGCTGAAAACTACCACATCGCCCACGTGAGCCTGGTCGAAGGCCGCGCGAACTGAATTTTCCAAGGAATCGAAGCTCTCCCAGGCCACCTGCATTTCATCAAATATTCGCCCGAGTTCCCTCGATTTATCGCCGGTGAGGAAGGCCTTCCCAATGCAAGGGCTGATACGCCTGGCAAAGGAGTCAATCCTGCCGCCTTTGGATTTTCCGCCTCCCAACCAGAGAACTTTACGATTGAAATGTCTTAAGGCGGCTTCGGCAGCCGAAAAATTGGTCGACTTGGAGTCGTTCCAAAACTCCACTCCATTGATCCTTGATGCCCTACAAAACCGATGCGGGCTCTGCTCAAACGTGGCAACGGTTTCAAGCAAAATTTCAGGATCAAATCCCCAGGTCCGGAATAAGGCGGCAGCCAATTGAAAATTTTCCCGCTGCGGTTTCAGGTTGAAAATGGATCGTTCCGGCGCCCGTAAAATCGGGCGAGACAGCACCTGCGCGTCCCGTGGTAGAGACAGCCCGAACCGACTAAAATATTTACACACCCCTTTGCCCAGTACGGTTAGTCGCGGCCGTGCTACCGATAACAAATTCGCCTTGGCCATAAAATAGGAACGCATCGATCCATACCGATCGAGGTGGTCTTCGGAAAAGTTCGACCAAAGCACCGAATCTGCACGGAAATAGCGCATCGATTCGGCTTGAAATGAACTCACCTCCACTATCGCCCATGTCTGGGCGCTATTTTCACGGGCTGACAAACTGGAGAAGGGGTAGCCGATGTTTCCAACCGCACGAGCATCGAAACCAGCGTAACGCAGCGAGTGAGTGATAAACTCGACCAAGGTGGTTTTCCCATTGGTACCGGTTACCGCAATCACTTTCCCCTTCCAAATCAGGCCGGCAAAGTCCAGCTCTCCTATGACCTCGCAACCCTGGTTGCGCGCCATGTGTAACCAGGGGTGGTCTGGCCAAAATCCCGGACTGACTATAACCAGTCTATGCCGGGCAGCCGCCTTCTCGGTAAAATCGGGGAAATCCGCATTGTATCCGTCGTAGACAACCGGCGTTCCTCCCAATTGGTGGACTAAATGCGCTGAGGCTTTGCCACTCAATCCCGCTCCCATAACCGCAATGGGAGAATTGAGCCACAACTTCAACCTTTCAGCTATTTGCATCCGCTTCATCGCAACTTAAGTGTGCCCAAGCCGGCCAGGGCAAAGGCGAGTGATAGTATCCAAAATCTGATGACTACTTTCGATTCGGGCCATCCTTTCAACTCGAAATGGTGATGTATGGGAGCCATCTTGAAAATTCGTTTTTTTCGCGTCTTGTAGGAGAACACCTGAATTAGCACAGAAAGTGCTTCCATTACAAATATGCCTCCCACAATCACCAGGGTCAACGGCTGGTGTACCATAAATGCAACCAAGCCGATGAGTCCCCCCAAAGCCAGGGAACCGGTATCGCCCATAAAAACTTCGGCCGGATGGGAGTTGTACCAGAGAAAAGCGAGTCCCGCCCCAACTAGACAAGCACAAATTATACTGAGCTCCCCCACTCCGGGAACGAAACTGATAAACAAATAATCGGCAATAATGGCATTTCCCGCGGCATAGGCCATTATCGAATAAACCAATGCGACCGATATGGTACAACCGATAGCCAGCCCATCCACACCATCGGTCAGGTTAATCGCATTGGACGATCCAACCAATATAAAAAAAAGAAATACAAATAATACCGGAATCGGCAGGGCAACCGCGACGGGACCCTTTAAAAATGGTATCCACAATTCCCTTACTTTGTCCGCGCTGGCGGGATGGGTTGAGAGCAAGAGCAGCGTAACTGCGGTGATCAAGGTCTGCCAAATCAGTTTCTGATTTCGGTTCAGACCGTCACTGTTCTTTTTCGAAATCTTCAAATAGTCATCGACAAATCCCAGCAGCGTGAGCGCGGCGTAAACCGCCAGAGCAGTGAGCACATAAATATTGGGTCGAGACCATAGCAATACGGCAACCGTCACCGAGAAAAATATGATCAGCCCACCCATGGTAGGCGTATCCTTCTTGCCGGCATGCAAATCCGCCAGCGATCCAACTTCTTCTTTTTCCCGCAGCCGCTGGTGCAACTTGAAGGTGTGCAACTTGCCCAGCAGGTAAGGGCTCAGGGCAAATCCGATAAGCAAGGCGGTCGCCGATCCGAAAAGCGCTCGAAACGTTATGTAACGAAACAAACGCAAGGGTCCCCACCAGGTTTCAAAATCAGCCAGATAACTCAACATAGCGCCGGTAGCGAATTTTGCTCCTCCTTGATTTGATTATAAATTGTCTCCAGCATATATGCGCGGCTTCCCTTCAGAAATACCGAGCCTTTGCATTCCCTCAGGAATTGGATCACGGTCCGCTTGTCATCAAAGATTGTGAATTGCGATTCATCGCGCTCGCCCGATTTATAGACTGCGATAAATCCATATATCTCCCGTCCGGTTATAAACAGGTGGTCTCCAGGGCGCATCTCAAAAGACTGTCCCAGTTGCCGGTGATACTCTTCCGTATACGGGCCCAGTTCACTCATGCCTCCCAAAACATAAAATCGAGGCAGTTCATCCGGCGTAATGGCATGGAAATAGTCCAGTGAATCACGCATGCTTATGGGGTTGGAGTTGTAGCAATCGACAAAAAAACTTAAGTCCCCCACCTGGGCGCGCTCCCCGCGAAGACTACCCGATTTCCACGACTCCAACCGGGCCTGAAGCACATTGGAATCGATTCCCAACTCCAAACCCAAAAGTAAGCACAAAACCGTGTTTCTCGCCATGCCAGCGCTGATTCGGTTCCTCTTAAAAACCAGGCTGCCGCCGGCTTCCCGGTTCAGATAGAGCCGGGTCGTTTCCGAATCATGCTCAATCTGAAAATCACGGAACCGGACATTTTCCGGGTATTCGATGCCGGGTTCAGCTTTTCCCGCCGCCAGGAGTGGAGTTTTGAGGTTCCTGAAGGCAGCGAAGCGAAAACATTCCGCCGGTAACGCGGTCAACTTTCTAGTGGCTTCAGCCAGGGCAGCTTTTTCAGCCGCTACCCCCTCGATGGAACCCACACCCTTAAGATGCGCCGGCGCGACGGTCGTTATCACGGAATAGTCAGGCCTGATCAACTTGGCCAATGCAGCAATCTCACCCGGGGTATTCATGCCAACCTCCACCACCGCATGCGTATGGCCCGGGCGGAGGCGAGACAGGGTTAGGGGTACACCGAGGTGATTATTGAGATTGCCCTGGGTCTTGAGCGTGGTGGCAGGTAGCAATTGTCCGAGCATATCCTTGGTGGAAGTTTTGCCGCAACTTCCCGTAACACCGATGGAAATTCCCTGAAAACTCTTCCGGTGATTTCCGGCAATATTCTGCAGCGCCTTAAGGGGATCTTCCACTATCAGTTGCGGAATATCGACCAGGTCGATTTCCCGGGAAACCAATGCCGCGACCGCCCCGTTGGACTGGGCGCCTCCGACATAATTGTGGCCATCGCGTTCGCTGGTGGCAAGGGCCACGAACATCTGCCCGGGACGGACAATCCTGCTGTCGATATTAAATTCGGTAATTAGCGGGGGTGGATTTTTATTCCATTTCCCTGCAGTCCACAATGCAAGATGCTGGGTCGAAAGTAAACTCATGGGCTTCGGGGCTTAACCAACTGTTTTAGTTCCAAAAGTTCCCGGGTCACCACTCGGTCATCAAAGGGAACAATTCTATCCTTGAATTCCTGCACGGTTTCATGCCCCTTTCCTGCGATCAATACGGTGTCTCCCGGTCTGGCAACGTCGAGCAGCCGACTAATAGCTGCTCGGCGATCAAAAATAAAATCCACCTTACCCGACTCGGTAACCCCCGCCCTCATATCCTCAAAGATGGCCTCGACAGACTCGGAACGTGGATTGTCGGCCGTGGCGCAAATATAATCAGTGTACTTTTGCGCAACCTCCATCATAAGCTTGCGCTTGTCCCGATCGCGGCTTCCTCCGCACCCGAAGGCCAGAAGCACCCGACCTCGACTGATATCTCTCAACATTCTCAGGGCGTTGGCCAAGGCATCATCCGTATGGGCATAATCCACAAAAACATCCAAGTCCTGGTTAGATTCAAGGCGCTCCATGCGCCCGGGAACACCGGGAAAAGATTGAATGTTCGGTGCGATCTCCGCCAGCGAAATTCCGTAGGTCTTGCAGACGGCCAGCGCAGCCAGGATATTACTTACATTGTAGGGTCCCGGCAGACGAGTTGAAAAAGCAACGGATTCCGATCCCGACTGAATAAGAACCCTGGAGCCTTGGTGGGAACAAGCATACTCGCGGGCATACAGATCCGCTTGCTCATCCTCCAATGAAAACGTAACCACCCGGATACTATCCTTCAGTTCACGCGCAAGACGGCGGCCATAAGAATCGTCCAAGTTTACAACCGCTTGCCTGGGTTCCCCTCCCATCTCCGATTTAAAGAGGCGTTTTTTGACCTGATAGTAAGTCTCGAGGTCGCGGTGGTAGTCCAGGTGGTCCTGCGTCAAATTGAGAAATACGCCAACGTCAAAAGATACACCGAAAACCCGAAACTGGTCGATGCCATGCGAACTGACTTCCATCACCGCCCGCCGGCATCTGCCTTCCACCATTTGTTGAAACATAAAGAACGTATCGATGGCTTCCGGCGTGGTCTTGAAAGACGGCAGGGTTCGCTTTCCCAGGTCATACCGGACAGTCCCCATCAACCCGGTTTCACGATTTCCAAAGTGCTGGTTGAGCAAAAACTGCAAAACATAGGCAACCGTCGTTTTGCCATTGGTCCCAGTGATTCCGGCAATTTCGAGTTTCTCGTCCGGGCGCCCGTAAAATTTACGGGCAACTTGAGCCACTACCCGGCGAATCGAATCCACCTGAATCGAAGCCGTATGCCCTCGGGTCATCGGCGCTTCTTCGGACACTATGGCTACCGCTCCGCGGTCAATGGCCTCCTCAATATAAAAAGTTCCCTGGGTTCGAAGCCCGGGAATGGCAAAAAACACCGCCCCTGGAGTAACCCTGCGGCTGTCTGTGACTAGAGACGAAACCAGCTTGCTCAAATCGCCCTTGCTGCCAACGCGAAGTTTTTGGGGAAACAATGTATTTAGTGTTGGCGACATTTGCTTTCTTAAAGGGGTCCACGGCCTGAAAGCCACGGTTCCCCTCGGTTTCCGTATTCCGAACCGTCTACTGATTGTGGGTGTTTCAAGGTCAGCAATTCCAGTCATGAAAAATTATTAGGTTTCGTCCATGGCGAGGAATGAACGTATGGGAGCCTTCTCAGAAATCCCCAATATGTGAATCAACTGCTCGGCCAAGTTTTTGAAAACGGGCGCCGCTAATTGTCCCCCATAAGCGGTAAAATTAGTCTTGGGATTGTTAATGACAACGGTAATGACCAAACGGGGACTGCTGGCCGGGAAATAGCCGATGAAAGAAGCCACGTGTTCCGTATGTGAGTAGCGGCCACTTTCCGTAATTTTTTGAGTGGTGCCCGTTTTCCCAGCAACCTCCATTCCGGAAATCTGGGCCTTGGGCGCCGTACCCTTGGGGCTGACAGTTTTAACCAGCATTCGGGATAATGTGCGGGCAGCGGAAGAGGAAATTACCCGGCGCTTTGCCCTCGGTTGGAACTCGGCAATGGTGTTACCCTTCGAATCCTCCACCCTGGAAATAATCATGGGCTCCATGATCACCCCATCATTGGCCAATACCGACATGGCCAGATGGGCTTGCAGTGGCGTGGAGGCAACCGCGTGGCCCATGGGCAGGCGACTGATGGTCAAACCATCCCAATTTCTTGGCTCATGCAAAATTCCTGCTACTTCTCCACTCAAAAGAAAGCCGGTCTTTTCACCAAATCCAAAAGCCCGGGCGTAACGGTAGAGCCGCTCATCTCCCAGCATCATGCCGATCCGCGCCGCACCGCGGTTGCTGGAAAAAGCCACGATGTCTCGCACCATGAGGTGATCGAAGTTTTTGTGGTCGCGCGGAAGAGAAACCATCCGGCCCTGGTAAGGGACTCGATCCAGAGAACAGTCAACTACCAGATTGGGGCTTACCAACTCTTCCGATAATGCGGCGGCAACGGGAACTATTTTAAAAGTGGAGCCCGGCTCATAAATATCCGTAATGGCCAGGTTTCTCTGATGGGCCACCGGGTATTTTACGGTGTTGTAAAATTCGTTCGGATCGTAATTGGGCCAGTTCCCAAGACCCAGTATGAAACCGGTGGAGGGGTCGCTCACGATGATGGTGGCGCCATCGGGCCTCAGAGCGCCGATTTTCTTTAGTTCCAAATCAATGACGTGCTGGACCATCATATCCAGGGTTAAAGAAACGTGAAATCCGTCGGCCGGATCAATCTGGCGCTTGCGAAACTGTGCCATTTCCTGGCGCTTGCCGTCGTACTCGGTTTCCCGCCAACCATCCTGGCCACTCAAATAGAAATCCATGGCCAGCTCCACTCCCATAACCGCCTTTTGCTCCCGGTTTACATACCCCAGAACATGGGCGGCAAGGGCGCCACCGGGATAAACCCTTTTGTAGTAGCTGTTGCCATACACTCCATCGATTTCCAAAGCCAGGATCCCGCCATAGCGACTCTCTTCGATATCGTCTGCCAGCGTTCTCCACCGAACCGGAGTTTCCACCCCATCAACCATCCGCACACCGCCTTTCATTTTGCGGTAAAGTTCAACGTAGGGAATGCCCAACTCTTTGGCTAGCTCGGGCCAATTGGGTTTGTCACCGGGGTCGAGTAACTCGGGATCAATTCCCACCTGGCGCACCGCGTTGGTAGCGGCCAAAAGATTGTGGCTTCGATCGTAAATATTTCCCCGTTTAGCCTCAATCACCTCAAACTTGGTGCGTATGCGCTCACTTTCCTCGGCCAATTCCTCGCTGTCCACCAGTTGGAGACCGGCCAGGCGAAACAAAACCGCCCCAAACCCTACAATAAAGGCGGAAAATACCCAGAGAAGGCGGATGACAGGTATTCCTCCTCGCACCATGTCAGTCGTTGCTTCTTGGTTGAATATCAACGAGTTCCCACTGCGGCCTTAGCAGTCGCGAGTCACCTTTCAGAGCCTGGTAGTAACGGCTTTGGGGCGGTTTATCCATGGAGCGGACCACGATTATATGGTTCTCCTGCGGGGGAACCAACCGCAGGTTGGACACCGCAATTAACTCCTTCAGGCATTCGGGATTCAAAGCGTGGGCCATTTCTGTATCGAGTATGTCCTGCCGTCGCCCCAAGTCCTCCAATTGATACTCCATGACTCGTATGCCCGAGGCAATGGTCCGAATCTCCCGTTTCCAATGAACTGTCATCATGCCAACCGCGAGCAAGCCCATCAGACAACAAAATGTCATCGTCAGTATCCATCGTGAATATTTTAAAACGTCTTTCATAAATTAATTTAGCCCCACCAACTTGCCTACCGCGCGGAGCTTGGCCGAACGCGATCGGCGATTTTGAGCAATTTCCTCTTCAGAGGCGGTGATGGGTTTTCGGGTTAGCGCTTTGGCAAATACCGATCGCATCTGGGCGGGAGTAGAATCGTGCCGGTCACGAGGTTGACCGCAGAGGTATCGAAAATAGCGTTTGACGATCCTGTCCTCCAAAGAATGAAAACTGATGGCAGCAAGGACCCCGTCCGGAGCGAGTAAGGCAAACGCCTTGGGTAAGGCTGATTCGATAACTTCAAGTTCGCGATTAATCGCCATTCTTACACCCTGAAAGGTTTTGGTAGCAGGGTGTAGCTTACTACGCCTCCGGACGGGAGCTGGGATTGTATTGGATATTAGCTTGGCTATGGTATAGGTGTTTTGAAGAGTGTCGGTGCCGCGGGCTCGAAGGATGGCGCTCACTACCTGCTTCCAGGCAGTTTCCTCCCCATATACTTTGATGGCCCGGATGAGTTCATTCCTCGGTGCAGTCTCTAAAAATTCAGCAGCTGTCTGACCCTCCCGGGGATTGAGGCGCATATCGGCGGGGGCGGATTCGCGGAAGGAAAAACCACGCTCGGGTTGGTCCAGATGGAAGGAGGAAACGCCGAAGTCAAAAAGCACTCCATCGAATTCATCCTGCCCGAGGAGATCGAGATCGGAGAAATTTAGGTCAAAAAATTGGAACCGGCCCGAATATTGTTGGCTAAATTCCCGGGCTCGGGCCGCTGCCTCGGGATCGCAGTCGATGGCTACCACAGATACAGAGGGCCCGGCTTGCAGAAGCGCACGACTGTGCCCCCCGCCCCCAAAAGTGGCGTCCAAATATTTTTTACCAGACTTCTGCAACAATAGCCTCAGAACCTCCCGGAGCAGCACCGGGAGGTGCCCTCGGCTTTTTGTAGTATTAGCAGGCCTATCCGATCCGCAAAACATCTTTAATAAAATCTCCTCACCTCTCTAAAGCCCCCGGGGTCAGTCGTCTTGCAAAATTGTATGAAGTGTAACGCAATACGATTTTTAAGACCTGACCCCCTTGTCCCGTATGCCCCGTCGGGGTCATTCCTTGTAATCTTGCATGTCAATGCGAGATTTAAGGTTTGACCCCTTCGTATCCGCTTCCGTTGACCCCTTCGTATCCGCCTTCGCTTGTCCCAAGAAACATCTTTTTCCCAGTGAATTACTCCTGAAGGAAAAAATGATCGGACAAGTTTCATGATGCAAAAGGCCTTTAATTCACCCCTGTTTTCCAAATTCTCTCCATGACTTCCAGTAGTTCGCGACCCTGCGCTCCCACATCCAGGGAATATGGATTATCGATAAATTTTCGGTAGCGTTCGGGATTCCAAACCGCCCAGGATCCAAACATTCCCACCAGTTGAACTTGTTTTTTCAAGCCGGCATGCTCAATCAGTTGAGGGGTGAGTACGATGCGGCCGCTTTTGTCGCAAAGCACCATGTCCGACCGTTCCATGATGAACATGGTGAAGCGAAGTCCCGGCAAATCAGTGGGCTGAACCGATTCCATGGTCTCCTCCAGTTTCTCGATCTTGCTGGGAGGACAAAGCCAGATGTACCCCAGAGGCTGCGGAATAGCCAGGTAGGCTGAATCCTCATCATCACCGTCGAACCGCCACTTCCTGGGAACGGTAATGCGATTTTTTGCATCGAGGGAATGTAGATAGCCCCCCGCAAATTTCCTGTTTTTTGAAAGCATAAAAGTTTTATCGATGTGGGATTTTTCGACATTTCGCCCCATTTTTCGACATTTGTCAAGTTTTGTCGCCCCTCTAGTAGAATTTTTTTGCGATTTTTTTCCGTTTGAGGTGAATAGGATTGGTGAAGCGCAACCGCATGCGATTAGACGAGCTTATGGTGGCCCAGGGAATGTGCCAAAATCGCTCCCAGGCCAGGGGCTTGATCCTGGCCGGAAAAGTGCGTCGAGGAACCGAGATCTTGGACAAGCCCGGCAAACGCTATGATAGCACTACTCCGCTAATATTGCAAAAGCCGCCGCCCTACGTCAGTCGGGGGGGAGAAAAGCTGGCTGGTTATCTGCAATCCTATCCCACGGAGATTCGGGGGAAAGTGGCGCTCGATGTCGGCGCCTCGACCGGTGGATTCACCGATTGCCTGCTGCAAAATGGAGCCCGGAAATGCGTATGCATCGACGTGGGACGGGGCCAATTGCATTACAAACTGCAGCAGGATCAACGGGTGGAAAACCTGGAGAAAGTGAATGCCCGATACTTGACCGCGGATCAACTCCCCCACCCCAGTTTCGATTTGATCGTGATGGATTTATCCTTTATTTCACTCACCAAAGTTCTTCCTGCAATTTGGCCTCTTCTGCATGCCGGCGGAAAGCTTATAGCTTTGGTCAAACCGCAATTCGAAGCTGAGAAATCAATTGTCGATAAAGGCAGGGGGGTCATTCGCGACTCCAAGATTCGCCTACAGATTCTGCAAGATATGCAGGCCTGGGTGAGGAAATCCCTGGAAAATGCCGAGTTGGAAGGCTGGATAGAATCTCCCATTGCCGGCGGTGAAGGGAACCGGGAATTTTTGCTGGGAATTCTCAAAACCAGCCCAACCCGCCGCGCTCCCACTTGACCTGCACGGCGCTCGCTTAACCCGCATGTCTCACAAATCTTCTACTGCGCTCCGAAATGTCGGCACTGGTGCGGACCTCGTTGGATTCACGACTTTGCAGGGTGTCGACCCAGCTTCACCCGCAAATCTGCTCGATGCCCGCACCAGCACTCGATCTTCGTTCGCTCGCTACGAATTTTGTGAGACATGCGGGTTAAGCACGTTTCCGAGGATTTCCGAAGCATTTGCGCCCTCGGAGTCATTCCTTTGTGCCCGTCGGGGTCATTCCTTGCTACCGAGTCCGTACCCCGAACCTCTCCTCTCCCATCCGTGCTTATCCGTGCCTATCCGTGTAATCCGTGGTTCATTCCCAATTCCTAGATTCTGGATCCTAGATACTAGATCCTGGGTCCTGGGTCCTGGTTCTAGTTGCTATCTTTGCGTTCTTGGCGCCTCTGCGAGAGTCCATTCCTAATTCCAAATTAACCCGCCGTAAGCCTTTGCCCTTCTTATCCTGTCCATCCTGTCTATCCATGTTCAATTCTTAATTCATAATTCATCATCCGTGCCCATCCGTGTAATCCGTGGTTCATTCCCAATTCCTAGATTCTGGATCCTGGATTCTGGATCCTAGATACTAGATCCTGGGTCCTGGGTCCTGGTTCTAGTTGCTATCTTTGCGTTCTTGGCGCCTCTGCGAGAGTCCATTCCTAATTCCAAATTAACGCGCCGTAGGCCTTTGCCCTTCTTATCCTGTCCATCCTGTCTATCCATGTTCAATTCTTAATTCATAATTCATCATCCGTTCCCATTCGTGTAATCCGTGGTCAATCCACATCCTCTTCGCGAAGCGATCCTGTTCTGCTCAAAGCAGATCAAGCGAAGCGTTGTTATAAATTGGCAGGGAAGATAAGGGCACACCCATCGGGGTCATGCCTTGCATTTTTGCAGCCATGCCAAAATGCAAGGCTTGACCCCTTCCCTGAGAAATTCCCCGAGACAAGGTTTGACCCCTTCCTTGCCGGCTAGATGATGCTTAGGATTAATCCTGGCTCAATGCATCCCCTGAATTCCATCGCATTTTTTATAAACGAAACCAAATCCGGAGCTCCCGAGTTGGCAGACTCCCTGGTTAAATTGGCCGGAGATCTATGCAAGGATGTAAAAATCACCTCGAAATATCCCGTTGAAGCAGGCTTTCTGGACGGCGTTTCAGCATGTTGCGTAATCGGGGGAGACGGAACCTTGTTAAGCATCGCCAAGGAATGTGCCGGCTATGGTGTACCTGTCATCGGCGTCAACCGGGGAGGCCTCGGTTTTCTTACCACATTTTCCAGTGACGAGGCAAAAGATCAATTTCCCAAGGTGGTGGCAGGCGATTACAGCGTCTCCGAGCGGACGATGTTGCAGGCATCTGCACAAGATCGCCAGGCTTTGGCCTTAAACGATGTAGTGATAAAGGAAATTCATTCGGGCGAAATCGTAAATCTGGAAGTCTCTAACGAAGATGGACGCATTACCGATTTCCTCTGCGACGGGATAATTTTATCCACTCCGACCGGCTCTACCGCTTACAACCTTTCCGCCGGCGGACCTTTGATTCAACCGGAGGCGCAGGTAATGGCGCTGACGCCCATTTGCCCACACACGCTCTCGAACCGATCCATCATATTCGATTCCAGGACTAAGTTATATGTAAAAGAAGTTTCCAAATCCAAAACCTTACAGGTTCTTTTGGATGGACGCGAGCCCCTCCAGGTCGATTCTGGAGCCGAAATTTCCCTACAATTGGCATCTACCCGCCTAACTTTAATTCACCAGAGTGATTTCAAACACTTCGACGTGGTGAGGACCAAGCTCAAATGGAGCGGTAGCCACAAAAACCAGGACTGAAACTCCTGGATCAAAGGGTCATTCCTCGCGTCGGGGTCATTCCTCGCGTCGGGGTCATTCCTCGCGTCGGGGTCATTCCTCGCGTCGGGGTCATGCCTTTCATTTTTGCAGCCATGCCAAAATGCAAGGCTTGACCCCTTCTGAACGCCCTATCCGTGTAATCCGTGGTTCATCCTCTTCGCAAAGCGATCCTGTTCCGGCGAAGCCGGATCAAGCGACCAAAGGGAGCGTTGTTTAATATTACCACCCAAACTTTAAGAAAAAAACTTTTCCTTTGAATTGCCACAAGAGGCACAAAATATCACAAAACTCGTTTTGTGCCTTAACATCCCTGTACCTCCTGTTCATCCATGTTTCATAATTTAGGGAGAAAAAATTTAAAACATCGCCGCTTCGCGGCTGGATGCCTACGGCAACAGGATGGCACTGCGTGCCAACAGGAAAATTAAGAATTAAAATCCTGTTCGTGATAGCGATCCTGTTCCGGCGAAGCCGGATCAAGCGAAGCGTTGTTCAGTATTATTTCTTAACATCGTGACTAGATGCCTGCGGCAACAAGATGGAGCAGAGCTCCAACAAGATAATATTAATTAAATGATCATGGGCCACACTTTCCGGGTTTAGCCTCAATCATTGATTAAGTTAAATTTCTCCGAGCCCCTACAGGTCATTTCTTGCTACCGAGGCCGTACCCCGAACCTCTTCTTTCCTATCCGTGCCTATCCGTGTAATCCGTGGTTCATCCATTTAAAAATAGCCACATGCAGCACAAAATACTCAACACTCATCTTGTGGCTTCTGTGCTTTCTGTGGCTAAACATCCTTGACCCCTTCCCCGCGACCTCCGGCGTAAGTCTTTGGTTTCCCCTGTTGACAACCGTAAAGCCGATTCTAAGGTGAGCGGATTCTCTCCATAGCAATGTTTTATTGGATTCAGACCTACCTCACCAATCACTTCAAGTGGCTCATAATTGCTCTGCTGGCGGTTGTCATCGTTTCATTTGTATTCACAATCGGCAACTTCAGCCCATTGGGCGGCGGGGGTCGGCGTTACGTCAGCCAGCCCTTCTTTGGATACGATTTGTCCTCGGAAAAAGACGCCCAGGAAATTTTTGGCCGTGGACGCACCAGCATATCCATCCACCTGCCCTACTACGCGTCAAATCAGGATGTCCTCCAAACTTTTTCTCTCACCAGAATTGCCCTGCTGCATTTGGCAAATACTATCGGCCTTCCGGGTCCAACCCATGAAGAATTCAAAGCATATGTTCGGTCGCTACCGGCATTTATGAATTACTCAACCCAAGAGTTCGACGAGTCCAGGTATACGGCATTTCTCGATTCCTTAAGCAACGCCGGTCTCAGCGAGGAGTTGGTAACCCAGGTTCTGAAAGAGGATATCATCATCGATAAAATGCGCAATCTTCTCAAGGGCCCGGGACACATGTTGCCTTATGAGGCGCTTCAAACCGCCATGCAAAACGACACGGAGTGGGACCTGCAAACCGCCAGCCTGGAGTACGCATCCTTCAAGCCTGAGGTGAGTCCAACCCGGGAAGAACTGGAAACCTATTTTGGTCAGAACAAATTCCGCTACATCATACCGGCAAAAACCAATGCTAGCTTTCTTCCTTTCGATCCAGCGAAATTCATTGATGAAACTTACCAGCCGGATGATGGGGGAAAAAATGTTCATTTCTTCACCAACAAGGCGCGTTACCAAGCCGACATGCCCAATCCCGAACCGGTGGAAAATGAAGACGGCGCCACCGATACTCCGGAAGTCCCCGAAGTTACCCTGGATCAGGTAGAAGAAAAGGTAATCCAAGAATTAAGACTCGAAAAAGCCTCGAAAATGGCCCAGCAGACCGCGGAGGATTTCGCCTATAATCTGTTCGATAAAGCCATTGAAAACGGCAGCGAGGCTTTGGCCGAGGCCATTTCGGCCGCGGGGCTCGAACTCAAGCCTCTGGAGCCTTATGGGCAAAACTCGGTGGCACCCCAACAAGGGCTGAGCATTGAAACCCTCAACCAGGTTTTTCGCCTCGATGAATCGCGTTATTACTCCGATCCGATTCAGGATGGAGATACCTTTGTCGTTTTCATTTACCAAGGCCAGATCGCGGAGCGCACGCCGAAATTGGATGAAGTTGTGGACCAAGTGACTGCTGACGTAGCGGAAAATACCCGACGCAAGAAATTTGTCGAGAAAGGCAACGACCTGAAAACCGAAATCGAAAGTGCTCTGGCGGCCGGAGAATCCTATGAAACCGCCGCAACCGCGCGAGAACTCGCTTTTAAGTCATTCGAGAAATTTAAACAGTCCGACCCGGTGCCCGAGGGTCTGACCAGCGGCGCCACAAACCAATTGGAAAGTCTGGAAGCAGGCCAAGTCTCAAATTGGGTGTCGGATGAATCGCAGGGAGTCCTGGTGTTTGCCGCCCGCAAATCAGTTCCCGATTACACCCTGGCCGATGAAGAAGTCCAAACCGTCATCAACTCCCAGACAAAGGTTCTCAGTTCGAGGAATGTGGACCCAATTATAAATGAATTGCTTGACCGGGAACTGGTTGGCACTGCATTTAGAAGTGAGTAAGGGTCCAGGTCATTCCTTGCGCGCCCGTCGGGGTCAGTCGTTGATTTTTGACAGGTCTCCATGTTGAAAATAAATGCCTGACCTTTTCTCACTTCATAGCAGCGCCATTCGCGTTTGCCCCCTTTTGCCCCTCTACCGGTTCAGTAAAAAAAGATAGAGCTCGAGTAAATAAAGGTAGGGCTCGATCTCCGAGCGAGCCGTCGTCCTCAGCACCTCAAAATCTTGGCGACTCCAAGCCCCTTTCGATCACGATCATGATCACGATCACGATCAAGATTATGAGGCCTTTGGACCTTTGCGCCCATCCGTGCCTTTCTGCGTGCGACGCACAGGCAGGTAAACCCAGATCATCCTGTTCGCGAAGCGATCCTGTTCCGGCGCAGCCGGATCAAGTGACCGAAGGGAACGTTGTTTAATATTATTTCTTAACATCGCCGCTTCGCGGCTGGATGCCTGCGGCAACAGGATGGCGCTAAGCGCCAACAGGAAAATAAAGGATTATGGGAATAGGAAATAGCCGCTACCGAGCCTAAAAGGCGACATGATCACAAGAAAACAAAGAACGCATGGAGCGCAAAAAAATACAGAACCATGTTGGCTTTCCTCAATATCCAAGTCCGGTTCTCAACTCATACGGACATCCGTGTATTTGAATGCCTCTTTTAAAAAAGCTTTTGCGTTCTCTGCGCTCTTTCGCGGCCAATAAAATCGCGGCGTAAAGCCACTCCTACGATGGTTCGAATTGAAGTTTCAAATCCCGGTTTCTGGGATAGGCTTTATGGTAGGGCTCGATCTCCGAGCGAGCCGTCGTCCTCAGCACCTCAAAATCTTGGCGACTCCAAGCTCCTTTCGATCACGATCCTGATAATGATCACGATCACGATTATGAGGCCTTTGGACCTTTGTGCCGATCCCTGTAATCCGTGGTTTATCCTCTCTTCGAAACAAGGTTTGACCCCTTCCCCCGCGACTCAACTACCCACCACAAACCAGTCATCAGGAGGCGGGCCATTGCTCATATCGAATACCGCCTCGGTTGGGAGAAATTTTTTGAACCAGGTCCTTTGCTTTTTAATGAGTCGCCGCGTGTTCTGCGCAATTAATAGCGGAAGTTCTTCCTCGTCCAACTCCCCTCGAAGATAAGCCAGGGTTTCACGATATCCAATCGATTGAGCGGCGCTGGGATTTTGCGCAATGCCGCCCTTCACGAGGTTTTCCACTTCCTCGACCAGTCCATTTCTCAGCATTTGGTGAACTCGGTCCAGCAGGCGCTCTTCCAATTGCTCCAGCGGTCGTGACAATATGAGGAGGCGCTTGCTAAAATTCTCGAAGATTCCGGGCTGTTCCACAAAGCGACTTTTTAGTTTCACCAGCGATAGCCCCGAAGCCCGACAGCGTATCCATGCATTGAGGACACGCCTTGGGTTAGACAGGTCCAATTCTCCCAACCCATCTGGATTCATTCGCCGTAGTTCCTCCACCGACTCTTTCAGTGACTGAGATTCAAACTGCCTGGTTATCTCCGCTCGAAGCTCGTTTGAGATTTTGATATGGTCCACCACCGGCCTGAAAAAGGCGTTTAAATAAAATCCGCTTCCACCAACCACCAGCACGCGATTCCCGCGACCATGAATTTCATCCACCACCCGTCGGACCGCCCTCACGTATCTGTCGATTGAATACTGGCGGGACACATCGCTAACATCGACCAGGTGATGAGGCGCCCGCGAGAGCTCCGCCTGGGTCGGCTTGGCTGTGCCGATGTTCATACCCCGGTAAAATAAGAGCGAATCACAGGAAACGATCTCGGCGCTATGTCGTTCCGCCCAATCCAGGGAAAACCCGGTTTTGCCCACGGCCGTGTAGCCGGTCAGTATATACAGACATTGTTCCACAGTTGTTATAGTCCGGACCTGCCGGTCAGGGTCAACTCCAGCTGACTGGGGATATTGGCAATCTGGCAAAAAACCCTTTTATCTCACCAAGAGTTCAATTATGTCTTAGCGGCAACAAAACCGACGTGAAAATTTGCCTGGTTACCGAAACCTTTCCACCCGAAATCAATGGGGTGTCCATGACTCTGAGCCGATTAGTAACCGGCTTAGTACGCTGCGGGCACCACCTGCACGTAATCAGGCCTCGGCAGTTCAAGACCGATGGACGGGGAAACGGCCAAGTTTATTCCCAAGATCTGGTCAGGGGAATACCAATTCCGGGATACGATGTTCTAAAAATGGGCCTGGCCGGATTCAATCAGCTCAAAAGAAACTGGAAAACCTTCACCCCGGATATCATCCACATCGCAACGGAGGGCCCTCTGGGAATTCAAGCTCTCTTCTCTGCCCTTCACCACAAAATACCGGTGGTATCCAGTTTCCACACCAACTTTCATGCCTACGGCAAGCATTACAATTTGGGACTACTCACCGGCATCGGCCTGGCGGGATTGAAATTCTTCCACAACAAAACGCGCCTGACCTTGGTACCCAGTGAAGATCTGCGCGAAACTCTCAGAGAAACGGGTTTTAAAAATCTCAAAATTATGGGACGGGGGGTGGATACCAAACTGTTTTCGCCCGGCAAAAGAGACCCTTCATTGCGACAATCCTGGGGTGTAAGGGACAATGATCCGGTAATGATTTACGTAGGGCGCATCGCCGGTGAAAAAAATATTCCCCTGGCAGTAAAGGCCTACGAGATACTCAAGCACATCCGTCCGGAATTGAAATTCGTACTCGTCGGCGATGGTCCGGAGCGATCCGCCATCGAAAAAATCCATCCAGAGTTCATTTTCACCGGAATGAAAAAGGAGGAAGAACTGGCCCGGCATTATGCGTCTGGAGATTTCTTCCTGTTTCCAAGCACCACCGAAACATTTGGCAACGTCGTCACTGAAGCCATGGCTAGCGGATTGGTCGTCTTGGCATACGATTATGCCTCACCCCGCGAATACATCCGCCAGGGAGAAAACGGATGGTTGGCGCCCTTCGATGATTCCGAAGCCTTTCTGCAACAAGCAAAACGCCTGATTCAACGACGCGAACAATGGCCTGATATGCGAAAGTCCGCCCGGAAAACCGCCGAAACACTAAGCTGGGATAGCATTCTGCAAACTTACATTCGCAACTTGGAAGAAGTACGAATATCTTGTGAATAACTTTACTTGGCCGGAAATAACCTGCTTTTTTAAGCGCCAAAGCCGGTCGTTTTGCCCAAAAGTGAGAAATTATTCACATACCGTTTGGAGTGCGCCAAATAGGCTCAAATTTTTCCAACTCCGGTTGCAAGATCGATACATACCATAGGGGAATTCCTTACAATTAGGTCCAGAGAAACCCTATTTTACCTAGGACAGGTTAAATTCGTGTTACAGCAAAGTATGGGTTGTTACGGACCTGTTAAAACGTTTCTACAATAAGATCACAGGGTTGAAGCTCCCGAAATATCTGCACACATTTACGTTATCACCAACTTATTCACAATCGCATGAAAAAACCAATCCTGAACTTCAAAACCATCATACTATCGGATGTACACCTGGGTATGCGCAGTTGCAAAGTGGAACAGGTTAATAAATTCCTGCAACACACGCATTGCCGAACCCTTATTCTAAATGGCGACATTATGCCCGCCTCCTGCCAAAAACTTTGCTCAGGTCCGAACGCCTGATGAAAGCTCCTTGACCAGCTTACTCAAGCGAGTGAGCATATTTTGACGGTTATTCAAGTTGTCGGCCACTGTGTCGACAATAGCGCTGCCAACCACCACGCCATCCGCTGCCGTTGCTACCTCCCTGACCTGCTCCTTTTTGGATATGCCAAAACCCACCACAACCGGTTTTTCGGTATTGCTTTTGATGGTCTTAACCATGGCCCCAATTCCCTTCTCGAGATCCTCCCGCACGCCCGTAACCCCTTCGCGAGAGACATAGTAAACAAATCCCGTGGAGGAATCCGCAATTTCCGCGATGCGATCTTCCGGTGTAGTCGGGGCCACAATGAACACCGTTTTCATTCCGACTTTGCGGCAGACTTCCAGGTAATCTTTTGCCTCGACCGGAGGGAGATCGAGCGCCAGCACCGCATCCACCCCGGCAGACAAAGCCTCCCTTAAATAGTTCTCCGTCCCCTGGGAGAAAATTTGATTGTAATAGGCGTAGAAAACGATCGGGGTTTGCCGGTCCGTATCCCGTATAGAACGGACCAGTTGAAAAACATCCGCCTGGGTGATTCCACCGTCCAAAGCTCTTTTGGCCGCACACTGATTCGTCCAACCATCGGCCAGCGGATCTGAAAAAGGCACTCCCAGTTCCAAAATATCGACACCCGATTTCAGCAGTTCTCTGCAAATATCGAGGGAAGTCTCCAAATCCGGATCCCCGGCACATACGTAAGCAATGAAGCTCTTCCGGCCTTCCAATTTTGCGTTTTCGAACTCAGCAGTTATTCGATCCATAGCTCAATTGCCAAGGTAACAACCTGACCTTGCAAATAACGGCGTCAACGGGAAATCGGGGTCATTCCTTGGCTCCGGCCCATTCAATACTGCCATACCAATCCCACCGATGCATGGCGAGGAGCGCCGGGCCTGGGACCATGAGGAATCCGGGAAGCAACCCACTTTTCCTCAAAGATGTTCTGAATATTGGCAAATAAGTTCAGGCTTTGGTTGACTTGGTAATTGAAGTTGAAATCTACCAGAAAGTATCCGTCGATCAGCCCAAACCTCGCATCTGGATTTCCATTTGTATCCACTTCCAGGCCCAGGTTGGATCCATCAGCATAACTCTCCTCCACCTGTGTAGCCGCTACAAAAACTGCCCAGTTTTCCCCCTCAATACCGGTGGTGACATTCCACTGAATTTCAGGTACATAGGGCAGCTTGTTGCCGGGTTGAGCGCCGGCAAAAATCGTGGAATCCGCGTTGCCCGAGGCCGTCCCCTGGTCAAACGTTGCGTCAGTATAAGTAAAGGCAAAGGTCAAGGGAATCTGAATTCCCCTATCTTCATCGCGATGGAGTGTCGACGAAAGAAGCAATTCCAGGCCCTGGGTGGTGATTTCACCAATGTTTTTGTCTCCCCCAACCGGGTTTCCACCCGCATCACTTTCGCGGGCAACCAGATTTTTGAAATCTGTGCGGAACAATACCGCTTCTCCATACCAATTCCAGTCCCGGTTGTCGTGTTTAACTCCAATTTCAAGGCTATCGGCTTCTTCCGTTTCGAGCCCGGCCCTGGCTGAGCCGGGACTGAGCAACGAAATACCCCGATGCAGAGCCGCAAACAAATGGGTTTCCACATCGGCTCGATATTCCACTGAAACACCAGGTGCCAGAACGTCGAAACTGCCGGCATCGTCAACGTCCGGATCCCGGCCATCTGCCCGAAAGTATTCCCAATCCGAACCCTCGTAACGAACGCCGGGGGTGACTGCCCAGTTGCCGGAGGAAATACGGTCCGATACATAAACCGAAGTAGCTTCCACCCGTTGCCTGCGGTTTCCGGCCGATCCTCCCGGCTCCGATTTTCCATAAAGGATAAACTCATCCAGCCCCCCCCGGTCGTTCATCTCATAAATATCCTCCCATTGAAACCTGCGGATTCGGTCCGCATGCAGACGCGCCCCAACCACCAGTTCATGATGAACATCGCCCCCATCAAAATCGCGGGTCAGTTCCGATTGAAAACCGCCCAGGTAATAACTGCGGTTGTTCGCTTTGACCCGCAATTCACCGGCTCTCGTGCCGGTCAAAACTTCATACAAATCCGTGCCGTTGAAAAGCGCCGTCGCGAGGTCCTTGCCATCGACCTTGTTCAGTTTGTACCAGTTGCGGTGGAAATTGTTGTAATACAAGGTGGTGGAAAGTTGACTGCCATCAGGCCAGCGCGTTTGATGCCGCAGATAAAACCGGGCTTGGTGGGTATCAATTTCATCGAACCGCGAGCCAGCATACCGGCCATAGGGATAGGAGGCAAAATCCTGCGTGGATATACCCAGGTAAGTTTCATCGGCGGTGAAGTCCGTGTACCCCAACTTGAGCTCCAGGTAATGATATTGGACTGAGTCAGGTTGCCAGCTTAGTTTCACCATCGTATCCGTTTTTTCAAATCCCGTATGATCAGACCCCTCATACGTTGCCGTAGAGTCAATATATTTAAACCCTTCCGTCTGGCGGGAATAAACTTCAACCAAGTATCCAAATACACCCCCTTCAAATTCCTTTCGCCCACCCCGCCAAGTGTGCCGCCTCAGGTCATTGTCTTCACCATACACAAGTTTAACAAATCTCATTTTTTCCAACGGAATCGGAGTGGAAATGTAATTGATCACTCCTCCCGTCGTATGAGGTCCGTAACGGATCTGGCTGGAACCCTTTAGGACTTCCAATGCGGACATTCGACCGACAGTCGGTGAATAATAAGCAGAGGGAGCGGCATAGGGCGCCGGAGCTGTCAACACTCCATCCTCCATCATAGTGACCTTTCCACTGCGGCTGGTGTCCACCCCACGCATGCTGATATTGGGAAATAACCCGTAACCGTCTTCTTCCCGCGAATAGACACCGGGAACCTGACGCAGAATCTGGTCGATGTTGGTGTATTGAAAGGTGACGATCTCATCCTGTGATAAGTAAAATCCCGAGCCGGGAATCTCAAAGACCGATTCTTTGGATCCCAAGACATCGAATTCATCCATGTCATAAATCGATTCCTCCAGCTCTACCCCCCCGAGAGCCTTTACTACCAGCGTGGCCAGACCCAAGGTATAGTAAGTATTCAGTTTCATTTTCATTATTCCAGTTTCAGAAAATAGATGAAAATGAGTCTCATTAGCACCTTGTCAATGGGAAATGATAACGAGTCTCAATTTCTTTAATCTGGCCCATGCTAATCGGCCCCAAGGCCTTCCGTCGGGGTCATTCCTTGCACGTCCGTCGGGGTCATGCCTTTCATTTTTGCAGCCATGCCAAAATGCAAGGCTTGACCCCTTCAGAACGCTCTCACCTTTCCTATCCGTGCCCATCCGTGTAATCCGTGGTCCATTCCCAATTCCTAGATTCTGGATACTAGATACTGGATACTGGATACTGGATACTGGATTCTGGATACTGGATTCTGGATACTGGATACTGGATACTAGATTCTGGGTCCTGGTTCTAGTTGCTATCTTTGCGTTCTTGGCGCCTCTGCGAGAGTCCATTCCCAATTCCAAATTAACCCGCCGTAGGCCTTTGCCCTTCTTATCCTGTCCATCCTGTCCATCCTGTCTATCCATGTTTAATTCTTAATTCTTAATTCATCATCCGTGCCTATCCGTGTAATCCGTGGTCAATTCCCAATTCCTAGATACTGGATACTGGATACTAGATACTGGATACTGGATACTAGATACTAGATACTAGATGCTGGATACTGGATTCTGGGTCCTGGTTCTAGTTGCTATCTTTGCGTTCTTGGCGCCTCTGCGAGAGTCCATTCCCAATTCCAAATTAACCCGCCGTAGGCCTTTGCCCTTCTTATCCTGTCCATCCTGTCTATCCATGTTCAATTCTTAATTCTTAATTCATCATCCGTTCCTATCCGTGTAATCCGTGGTTCATTCCCAATTCCTAGATTCTGGATACTAGATACTAGATTCTGGATACTAGATCCTGGGTCCTGGTTCTAGTTGCTATCTTTGCGTTCTTGGCGCCTCTGCGAGAGTCCATTCTCCCTCTCAGTACCTCGGTACCTCAGAATCTCAGGAACTTTTCTCTACCTTTTTGCCCTTGTGCCTTTGTGCCCTTGTGCCTCTCTAAAAAATCATCCGTGCATATCCGTGTAATCCGTGGTCTATCCACATCCTCTTCGCGAAGCGATCCTTCTCAATTTTCTTTATCTGCGCCCATCTGCGTAATCTGTGGTTCATCTCTGTAAGCCGTGGTCTATCCTCTCCTCGAAACAAGGATTGACCGCTCCCTCGCGCCCTTCCTCCATGCCAGAGTTGACACTGCCCTCCCAATCAGAAAGTTAATGAATCATGGCCCAACGAGCGGTTCTCATTCTAAACCTGGGATCACCCGACTCCACTTCCATTGCGGACGTGCATCGTTACCTGAAAGAATTCCTGCTGGATGAACGGGTCATCGATTCATCCCCCGCCATTCGCAACCTGGTGGTGCGGGGATTTATCCTGCCGAAACGGCCCAAACGCACGGCGAAAGCCTACGGCAAAGTCTGGACCGATCGTGGGAGTCCGCTAATTGCCATGAGTAAATGCGTGCGGGCAAAGGTCCAAGAACGGGTAGATATACCGGTCGAACTAGCCATGCGCTACGGAAATCCATCCATTGCGGAGGCAATGGATCGAATTGTGCAACGGGGAGTCAACCATCTTTACATCATGCCCATGTACCCGCACTACGCCATGTCCAGCTACGAGACCGTGGTGGTGAAAGTGGAAGAATCCATCCGGGAAAAATCGCCGCATTTGCAGCGCACTTTCTTGCAGCCCTTCTACCAGGATCCCGACTATATCAAAGCTTTGGCCCACTGCATCGCCCCGCATCTCAGTGACGATCTCGACAAAATCCTGTTCAGCTACCACGGTGTTCCCGAACGTCACCTGAGGAAAACGGATCCTTCCCATCATCATTGTCTAAATACTCCCGACTGCTGTTCGGTTCGTCATCCTGCCCACGCCACTTGCTACCGTCACCAGTGTTTCAGAACCACTGCAAGGGTTTGCCACAAATTGAACATATCAGCCGACAGGCATGCGGTTTCATTTCAATCCCGACTGGGCCGAGATCCCTGGCTCAAGCCTTACACCGATATCGTGCTGACGGAGCTTCCCAGCCAAGGCATTAAAAAAATCGCCGTTTTATGTCCCGCGTTCGTAACCGATTGCCTGGAGACACTGGAGGAGATCAACATGGCGGGCCGTAAAGAATTTCTTGCTGCAGGCGGAGAATCCTTCACCATGATCCCTTGCTTGAATGACCAGCCGGCCTGGATAAACTGGCTCGTAAACAGAATTCGGAACTGGTCCCAAGAAAACTGATTAATTCCCACTCCCATGAATCTAGGCGTCGATGTATTCTGGATCGCTCTAGGCAACCTGCTTTATTGCCTCGGGTTCATTTTTGCTATTTTCTACCTGTTCCGGGCTAAACATCATCCACGGTGGGTACTCTATGCCCTCATCGCCGGTGGATACGCCATACAAACCTTTGGCCTGTACCAGAGGGGCATGGCGGTACACGGTTGCCCGGTGGGAAATACCTTTGAAATCGTCCAGTTCGTCATCTGGTCCCTCACCTTTTGCTTCCTGGTCCTGGGACCGGCATTTCGCATGAGCCTATTCGGCTTCACCACCGCCGGACTGGCCGTTTTATTGTCCATGCTTTCCTTTGCTATTCCATCCTGGGACACACCCTACGCGGGAAGACCCTTCGGGCCCAGCCCCTGGATCGAATTCCATGCATCGCTGGCCCTGTTCTCCTACGGAATATTCGGATTGCTCGCGGTGAGCAGCCTACTCTATCTCCTGCAAAATTTTTCCCTCAAAGAACGCCGCCTCCAGGGGTTCTTTTTATTTTTGCCCTCGCTGGTTGAAACCGAGACCTTGAGCTTACGAATGCTGGTTTCGGGTAGCGTGGTGCTGACCGTTTCGCTGTTAATCGGGTCGGTTTACTGGATCCAAAGCGCGGCTACTGTGGATTGGCTTAAACTCCTGTTCACATTGTCGGTCTGGTTGGCTTATCTTATTGTTCTACTCCTCAGGCTACGCAACATCCTTTACAGCAAAAATTTGGCCTGGACCTGTTTGGTCCTGTTTCTCATGGCGGCGATCTCCATCTGGCCGGTCAATCAAAGCCGCGCCAAGGCTGAAACTGCGGTTGCGGAATCGAGTGCCTACCTCCCGAATGGATAAACAATCTCAAGCTTTATTTTCCTGGGGAGTAAGTCATCACACCGCCCCGCTGGAATTCCGGGAATCGATCGCCCCGACCCCGCGGCAGCTCGAACGCATTTATGCCCTACCCCGCAGCTGCGAATGGTTGCACGAACTAACCGTTCTAAGTACCTGCAACCGCCTCGAAGTTTACGGGACCGGCTACGGAGAAATCGAGGAGCGCATGGCCTTGGAGCTTTCCAAAATCCTCAAAACAAGTGTCGATGCGTTGGGGGAAAAATCGAGACTGATCTTGGGTAAAAAGGCGCTGTCACACCTCTTCGCCGTCACCGCCGGGCTGGACTCGCAAATCGTGGGGGAGGTCGAAATTACCGGTCAAGTGAAACAGGCATTTCTGCAAGCGGGAAAGCGAGGAACTGTAGGCACGAAATTAAACCAGGCCTTCCAGAGAAGTTTCCAAGCTGCCAAGTGGATACGATCCCATACCCGGATTGGAGAAGGACAAATAAGTGTGGCCAACGTGGCAGTCGATTTTGTCCTGAAAATTTATGGAAACCTGGACCGGTCAACCGTCCTGGTCATCGGCGCTGGGGACATTGCGGAAAAAACCATGGCCGCCTTGCGCAGCCGAGGCGTGAGAAACTTAATCCTCAGCAATCGAACCTTTTCCAAAGCCCATGAACTGGCTGAAGCCACTCATTGTACCGTGGCGCCCTTCAATAGCCTCGACTGTCACCTCATTATTCAGGTCGACATCGTAGTGTGTTCTACTGCTTCCCCGGAATTTATCTTTGATCAACCGCAGATTCTGCAAATCATGAAAAGGCGCACCATCCGCCCGCTCTGTCTAATCGATTTGGCCCTCCCTCGCAACATCGACCCCGCCATTTCCGACTTACCCAACGTATTTCTCTTTAACCTCGACGACCTGGCTAAAATCGCCCAATCCAACCTGCAAGCCAGACAAAGTGAAGTGGCCAAAGGCATGGACTACATCGACAAAAAATCCCTCCGGGTCATTCAGAACATCTACCACCAGCCTGGTTCACACCACCTCCAGGAACGGTGAGTTTTTATCTAGTCGAACCTGAAAAAGTCATAATTGCTCCACGTTGTTGGATGGCTTCCGCCTACGCCCAAGGCAACGGCGTGACAGGTCTGTCTGGATTTGCTCTCGCCAAGCCGCCAAGATCGCCAAGATCAGAGTCAATTTCTCTGGGCGAAAGCACCTAATTCCTAATTCTTCCTGTCTCTGCGTCCTTCGCGCCTTAGCGAGAGTCAATTTCTCCGTCCGCAAACCCGCTGTTCAAAAAGTCTCTACCATCCCGTTTGCAAGGTTTTGGGCGAAATACGCATTTAGCTTGTCAAATTTTAGAGACAATATCAATGATAAACTGTTGATAAACAGCTAATTATGGCGTTTCCAGGACTGACTACTTATTAAAACGAATAAACAATATTGGCTGAAATAGAGAAATACTTTACCGGCAGGTCAACGTCACCCAAACGAGGATGTTTTACATGGCCTTCAAGGCGGGTATGGTGGATACCATATCTTGCATGCCATTTGCCCGTGATGTTCCATTCGCCCAGGAATTCAAAATAAGGGGCCCATCCCCACTCTTTGGGTTGCAAGTACTGTGGGTGACCTAAAAGACCAGGTGTATAAGAATCCAGCCCATTATCGAGATAGGCTGTGCCTAGGCCAAAAGATAGTTTATTCCCCTCAAATAATGCCCGTTCATATCCCAGAGCTAGAAAAGGCCCTGCCGCGTTAAATCTATATGGATAACACCAAATAGTTGGTTGTCCGGGGCATAATATCGGTATTTCCGCCGGAGACGTCCACTTGGCCTCCCCAAAATTCAAACTTCCGAGCTTCGTATAGAAGCCCTTGGTTGAATGGTATTTGATATCAAAAAGCCAACCGTTGGCCAAATCGGAACCGGGCAGGTAGTCTACAGATGAAAACAAAGGCCCCATTGAGAGCGTTAGGGGCAGTTTTTCCAGATCAGCGGCGCCAAAGTTCCAGGAGACAAAAGGGCTAACTGAAAACAAGGACATTTTTTGAGCTCGAAGGGGTTGTGGAGGCACTGGAAACCAAAGGTATTGCCCCTTCAGGCCGACACTGAGCCGCTCAGAAATTGAGTATTCCCAACCCAGGAAAGCAAAGGGCCTAAAGGTCCAAAACTCATAATCAAGCAATGGTTTATTAATGACGAACAAATGCGCAGTTCTTATGTTTAAGCTTCGATGATGCAGGTAGTAAACTCCTCCCCCGATTCTTAATTGATGATCAGCCCCCAAAGACTGCTTCCAAATCAAGCCTAATTTAGGACCTCTTGCAAAGAAGTCAGCTTCTCCGGTTGGTTTATCAAATAAAAAAGCTATTTCTTCTTCTATGTAGAGAAGCCTTGTTTCTCCAAAATCGGAATATCCCATCTGAAGGTATAGATTACTGAGAAGGTGAGATTCCGCACTGAGCTCATAGCCGATAACCCATTCACTCCCATCCAAATAGCTGAACTCGGAAAATAGAGGTGCGAGGGACAGTTTCAAGCTTGTAGGATTTTCCTTCTGGCCTAGCGACAACGACACCAAGCTGAACAGGAAGCATAAAAAAATAAAGGTAGTCCTCACAATTAAAAAGTAAGCCAAAAGTGTCCTAGTATTGTAGTATATGGAGCCGATCCGTTAACCGTGAAATTCTTGATTTTTGGTTAAAACTTATACGCGCGAAACCACTTTCCAGATTCATTTAATTTCAGGGCAGATCAGTTAACCGTGAAATTCTTGATTTTGATTGGTAAAAGCGTTGAAAACTATAGTGGTCCAGAATCTGAAACACTATCTCTTCTTAACTCAGCATGTTATAGCGCTTGATGATGGGGACTTTCAGCATCAGAACCAGATCCCAAGGAGTACATCTTATTTTTTCGTGATCACCGTAATCCGTATTCTCCAGCAGTTTCGAAGTCAATCAGCTCATTGAGGTTGTCCAGCGAGCCCGCCCGTCTTGAAAGCTCTTGCACCCGTTGAATAAGGCAAACAATCCACTTTGCTCTTTGGTATTAGGAAACTTCATTCCTGAAGACTAGAGGATGTGCCCTTAGGAGAGTCCAGTAAGCCATATATTTTTATAATCGCAAATCTAATACTCGTAGATTTCAACCATACCGACTCCTGTTCCTCCATTACTATCAGATAAAATAACTGTATAAGCAGAACTCGGATCGAGAGTCGCTATGATGACAGATTCATTGTCGTTACTGGGGGCGATCCCTAATTTGGTTATCCTGTCTTCTAGAACATTGTCGTCAGTGCCAGTGCCATCAATATCCCTCCAATTATCCACGGTCACAACAACGGATTGACCTTTGTAAAGAGTTAGAGTCGGATCTGATATCCGAGTGCCAACTGCGGAGGGGAGCGAGGGTCCCAAACCACGGATAAGCACCCGGCGAGGATCGCCCGAGGGAGTAATCATACCACCAATGGCCACTGAATCGCCGGTGCCCACCCATGCTCTGGTTGAAATGTTGATCATCCGTTCATAATCAGCAAACCCTGAAGCCTCATAGGTTTCGATCAATCCGATTCCAGTCGTATTGTTCACACCCGACATAATGACTGTATATGCCTTGTTAACTGTTAGATCGCCGATCCATGCGGCATCTCTACTGTCCGTTGGTGGAATTCCCGTATCAATTATTCGCTGCACCAAACTGGTGTCGGTTTGAGTTTGCCAGTCGTTATTCGTGTAAATCTGAGTGGGTCCATCATAAATAGCTATCTGAGGATCAGTCAGCCCATTTTGAAGGCTTCGAATCCCTACACCCGTTACGTAGACTTCCTTTGTTTCGTTTGTTTCACCTCTAAGAACAAATCCAGCAATCGTAACACTGTTTCCAGTTTGAACATGGGCGCGGGTGCTCAGATTTATCAGGTGTGGCCGGTTATGCATAGCATCGGCTACATTGAGCCGTCCGCCATCCCAGATAACATTCTGAAAGGCAGAAACAGAGTCTAGACCAAAGCGAATTCGGTCGAGAATCTCGAAACCCTCTTCATGGGGAAACTGTGCTTGTAGCAATGCAACGGCCCCAGTAACCAAAGGTGCGGAGTATGAGGTTCCAACGCCGTCCGTGGAATCCTCGTCTCCTCCACTTGAGAGCGAGAAAATCTTTTCAATCACATTTCCATTGTCGTCTTTTTCTCCTCCTGGAGCAGCATAGTCCACAGAGTATTGTCCGCTATTGGAAAAAATAGATAATCCATCCGATAATGTGCTGCTCGCCACACTAATAACGTTTCTGTATTTGTAGTTTGCCGGATATTTTGGGGTCGTATCGTTGTCCTGGTCGCTATTCCCGGCAGCGCAAATGACAGGAATCCCCGCATCAGACAGCTCCTTGACTTCATCTTCCATCGCTTGGGAATCGGTAGGGGAACCAAAACTACAATTTACAACTGTGGCTCCGTTTTCCCTGGCGTAAGTAAGGGCTTCAATTGCAGCAGATATTGATATAGATGGAGTGAGAGTACCAGTAGCCTGAGCTTTGAGACACATAATATCTGCTGACCAATTGACCCCGGAAATAAGGAGATTATTATTGCCCTCGGCCCCAGCAACCCCTGCCACAAAAGTTCCGTGATAGGATGCGTTGGAGGTGGGAATGGGAATGGGCCTAGGATCTCCGTCGTCATCGGCGCTGGGGACATTGCGGAAAAAACGATGTCCGCGCTGCGCAGCCGAGGCGTGAGAAACTTAATCCTCAGCAATCGAACCTTTTCCAAAGCCCATGAACTGGCTGAAGCCACCCATTGTACCGTGGCGCCCTTTAATAGCCTCGACTGTCACCTCATTATTCAGGTCGACATCGTAGTGTGTTCTACTGCTTCCCCGGAATTTATCTTTGATCAACCGCAGATTCTGCAAATCATGAAAAGGCGCACCATCCGCCCCCTCTGTCTAATCGATTTGGCCCTCCCTCGCAACATCGACCCCGCCATTTCCGACTTACCCAACGTATTTCTCTTTAACCTCGACGACCTGGCTA
The DNA here is from genome assembly GCA_965250065.1 of Opitutales bacterium. Lineage (GTDB taxonomy): Bacteria > Verrucomicrobiota > Verrucomicrobiia > Opitutales > UBA2995 > JAABVD01. The sequence continues at coordinate 693,716 of OZ252288.1, read as the reverse complement.
AAATCGCCCAATCCAACCTGCAAGCCAGACAAAGTGAAGTGGCCAAAGGCATGGACTACATCGACAAAAAATCCCTCCGGGTCATTCAGAACATCTACCACCAGCCTGGTTCACACCGCCTCCAGGAAAGGTGAATTTTTAACCGGCCAATTAAACCTATGCTTTTGAGCCTTTCGAGTTTTAAGCGCGACTTCCTCGGGCATTTCAATTAGCCACGGCATTGGGTATCCGATGGGAGCCTGGGGAAGTTGGCGCAAGGATCTGTTCGGCGACAATGGGGGCCGGGAGGGAGTCTCCCGGGCCGTAATGAATCTCGAAGAGATGGCCTGCGAGATTCGTCGTTTGAAACAGGAAAATCCGGACTTGACTGTCTTGCTCAATTAGATCTGAGTTGGCTGCTTTGTCTACGCAGGACATAGAGCAAGTCTTGACCTTCTACAATTAGTAAACGCACAATTGACTTCCGCCTTAGCATTGGAAGTCGTTAAAAGTGACTATTCCTTGACTCCAGACAATGTCCGACAACGGAAACGAAATCAGGTCACTCTGCAAGAATCGCAGGTTTCTCTAGGGCGTTACGACTGCATTTGCCGTGAAATCCGATTAAAGTAAGAACTATGACTGGAGGTTCCACAGCTGAGCTAAAAAGCGACATCCACATAGCTTTCGACCACGTCTTTAAGAGCTATGACGGGCAAACCCAAGTAGTAAAGGACCTTAATTTGGAAATTCGGCGCGGTGAGTTTCTGTCACTCCTTGGTCCTTCCGCATCGGGAAAGACAACATGCCTGATGATGCTGGCGGGTTTTGAGAGCATTACTTCCGGAAACATAACCATCGACGGTCGCGCAATTAAAGACATCTTGCCCCATAAACGCGGTATCGGAATGGTCTTCCAAAACTATGCGCTCTTTCCGCACTTAACCGTTGGCAAGAACCTGGCGTTCCCGCTAGAGGTACGGAGAATTTGCGAATCGGAAAGAAAAAGCCGGGTGCAGCGGGCTTTGAAACTCGTGCAACTAGAAGGACTTGAGAACAGGAAACCCGCGAACCTCTCCGGCGGTCAGCAACAGCGAGTAGCCATTGCACGGGCTCTCGTGTTCGAACCGGAAATCGTACTCATGGACGAACCGCTGGGTGCACTTGATCGTCGACTTCGAGAAGAAATGCAGTACGAAATACGGCGCATTCACCGACAACTGGGCGTGACAATGGTATACGTGACGCATGATCAGCAGGAGGCAATGGTCATGTCTGATCGAGTGGCAGTTTTTCGAAAAGGTCGAATTGAGCAGATCGCCACGCCAGAAACACTATACGAAGAACCAAGCCGAGTCTTTGTTTCTTCATTCATCGGGGACAACAACGTGATCTACGGTGAAGTAAGAGAAGTAAGGGATAACGACATATGCCATGTGTCCATTGGTCCGGACCGTAACGTTCAAGCATTCGCCGGGGAAGAGACTCGACCAGGAGAACCTGTATGGATTGCCATCCGGCCTGAACGAGTTGGAATCGCTACATCAGACAACCAATACTCAAATCAGTTTGGTGCAACGGTAAATGACATCGTCTTTATGGGCGACCATTTGAGACTCATTGTCGATACCTGTGGCGCCCGGAATCTCATAATCAAGATTCCCAATATAGTCGGACACGGCACTGTCCTACCAGGAGACGAAATTCAAATTGGATGGGCCGCTCTCGATTGCCGTGCACTTTCAATGGATTCGGAGCATACCTCATGAAAACGAAGCATCTATTCCGTATTCTACTTTTCCCCATATTGCTTTGTGGCTTGACTAGTTGGGCCTGGGCTGAGGAAACACTAACTGTTGTTTCATTCGGCGGAGCCTATGCTAAGGCGTGCGTCGAGGGCTACCACAAAGCCTTTTCTGAAGAAACTGGCATAAAAATCAAGCTCGAAGACTACAGCGGTGGGTTGGCCCAAATCCGCGCACAAGTTGATGCTGGGTCCGTGCATTGGGATGTCGTCGACACCGAGAGTTCACCTCTGCTGACGGGTTGTGACGAAGGGCTGTTCGAGTATGTCGACGATCTAGAGCTTCCTCCTGCGCCGGACGGGACACCAGCGTCTGAGGACTTCTTTGACGGAATGTTGACCGACTGCGGGGTAGGCACCCTGATATATGCCACCGTCGTTGCATACAACCCTGAATACATCGAAGGAGACCCGCCAACTACCATTCAGGACTTCTTCGACCTCGAAAAGTATCCGGGGAGACGAGGCATGCGTCGGGCTCCGCCAACAAATCTGGAATTCGCACTGATGGGCGATGGCGTGCCCCCAGATAAAGTTTTTGAAGTTCTTTCTACAGATGAAGGAATGCAACGCGCATTCCGCAAATTGGACAGCATCAAGGATCATGTGGTGTGGTGGGAAACTGGGGCGCAACCACCACAGATGCTTGCCGACGGTGAAGTCATTATGTCCACGGCTTGGAATGGTCGGGTATTCAATGCTCAGGTGTTGGAAAAACAGCCGTTCGTAATCATTTGGGACTGCCACATTCGCGACACCGGGGCTTTGGCTATAGTTGCAGGGGCTCCCAATCTCGAGAATGCTCGTAAGTTTGTAGAGTTTGCTACTAGGACAAGCGCAATGGTGGGAGTGGCTCAGCAAATATCGTACGCGCCGGTGCGACACTCCGGACTCCCGCTGGTGGGCAAGCACGCAGCAACCGGAGTCGATATGCAACCACACATGCCCACCCAACCGGAAAACTCCAAGAATTTCCTCTGGAATGATGTCGAGTGGTGGAGCGAACGCGAAGACGATCTTACAGAACGATTCAATGCCTGGCTGTCGAGATAGACTGGAGAGTGTTGCTCTTAGCTAATCGCAACAGATGCTTGTAATGCACCTACTGAGCGAGGCATGAGGAGCGGTCGTTATGACAACGGGTTAGTTCGAAGACTAATTCCTGTGGGACTGGCGCTTCCGCTGGTTGCGTTCGTTCTTGTAACCTTCGTAATTCCGCTTGGTTTAATGGTGGTGCAGAGTGTTCACGACCCCCAGGTTGCCGACGCTTTTCCCAAGACACTTGCTCTGCTTACAGACTGGGAAGACTCGGCGCTTCCTTCGCAAGAGGTCTATGAGGCTTTGGCGATCGAATTAGTGCTTTCCAGGGAAAATCGTTCGATTGGAAAAGTCGCAACGCGTGTAAACCGCATTGAGAGCGGGACGCGAAGCGTCTTTGCAAAGACTGCCCGTCGTCTTGAAGATGCAGACACCACAGACGTGCCTACGACCATGGTCCAAATTGACAAGAGATGGGAAGACATTGCACTGTGGCAGGCGATTCGTAAGGCTGGACAACGGTACACTGCACGTCATTACCTCCATTCAATCGATCTTGAACGAGGTTTAGACGGTGGAATCCAACCCGTTAGTGAAGACCAGAGAATCTACAACATACTTTATCTACGAACGGTCTATGTGAGCCTTGCTGTAACTGTGCTGTGCTTCCTGATTGGCTACCCGATTGCATGTGCAATAGCCAGTGCTTCAGACTCGCTTGCGAAGATCCTATTGGTTATCGTCCTAGTGCCCTTCTGGACTTCGCTTCTGGTTCGTACGACATCTTGGCTCGTGCTCTTGCAAAATCAGGGAGTCATCAATGACGTGCTGGTTTGGATCGGACTCGTCAATGACGGATCAAGACTTGCCCTAGTTCACAATATGACAGGCACTCTCATCGCTATGACACATGTGTTGTTGCCTTTCATGATTCTCCCACTCTACGCCGTTATGCGATCCATTCCACCAGTGTATTTGCGGGCTGCGGCATCTTTGGGTGCAAACCCGGCACAAGCGTTTGCAAGGGTCTACTTTCCTCAGTCTCTACCGGGCGTATCGGCTGGATGCCTTCTCGTATTCATCTTGTCCATGGGTTACTACATTACCCCTGCTCTAGTCGGAGGCGCCAAAGGACAACTAATTTCCAACATGATCGCCTACCACATTCAGACGTCGCTGAATTGGGGACTAGCCGCTGCAATATCGGTTATCTTGCTTGTGGGCGTCTTTGTTTGCTACTTCGTATTCAACCGATGGGTCGGTATGGACAAACTCAAGCTCAGTTAATGCAAAACTTTGGTTGGAAATGTGCGAAAGGCGCTTTTGTAACGGTGGTTGCGCTAGGCTTCGGCTTTCTCATTTTGCCTCTGCTTGTAATTATTCCGCTGAGCTTCAACATAGAGCCGTACTTTACCTTTACGGAAGGCATGCTTCGCCTCGATGGCGATGCATATTCGCTGCGATGGTATCGCTCTATCGTCGAAAATCCCGAGTGGCGAGCAGCCATCGGCAACAGCTTCTTTATTGGAATATTCGCAACGGCCATAGCCACAGTGCTAGGCACACTTGCCGCTATGGGCTTGAACCACCCAAAGTTTCCGTTTCGCGAGTTCGTTTCCGCTCTAGTAATTTCGCCAATGGTGACTCCAGTGATCATCGTGGCTGTGGGAGTATTCTTTTTCTATTCCGCGATCGGTTTGGGTCAGACTCACGTAGGGCTCATCCTTGCTCATGCCATGCTCGGTGCACCCTTCGTAGTAATTACTGTGTCCGCTACGTTGGCTGGGTTTGATCACACACTGCTTCGCGCCGCTGCCAGCCTTGGAGCAAGCCCTCTTACTGCTTTCCGTCGCGTTCAGCTTCCGATTATCTCGCCTGGTGTCTTCACCGGTGCTCTATTCGCTTTTGCCGCGTCTTTCGACGAAGTTGTGATCGTTCTGTTCCTTGGTGGGGTGGATCAACGCACAATACCACGCCAGATGTGGTCCGGAATTCGAGAAGAAATAAGCCCAACCATCCTTGCTGTAGCTACCTTACTGATTGTGTTCGCGATACTTGTTCTCATGACCGTAGAATTACTGCAAAAAAGCAGCAAGCTGACCCAGCCGGCCAAGTGACATTCCCCCCTCCTACAGTTTCGTAATAGGTTATCAATAAAGCATCCATGCGGACGATTGTTTAAGATACCTGAGTAGTCACGAATAAGTTTCATTATTTTTTTCATACCAAAGTCGTATTTCTTGGAAAAGGTAGGGCTCGATCGCCGAGCGAGCCGTTGTGAAAGCGGCGGTTTTGGCAAAACCGCCCTACCCCTAAAGCCTGATGTATAGAGGCTCTATACAGGGCGAATCGAGGATTTTCACCTCCTTTCGCCCGACTTATTTTAGTCTAATACCTTGTCCCCCAGCGGCTTAAGCGTCTGGGATAGGCTCTAACTTAGCCCGGATATCTCAAAACCATTCCGTTTCATTTTATATCCATTACCGCTCTAGACCAAGTGGGATTTCCCTCTTTTACGCGCGGAAAGAAACGCAACTGCCCCAAAACCTCGAAAAAACGCTCCCTGGCTTTTTGATCCAAGTCCTCCGGAATCTCCAGATGGGAAATAAAACCCAGTTCTGATACGGTGAAATTGGCTTTAAATCCTTTGGGGTAGCTCAGATCTCCAAAACGGACATAGGGAATGCTTCCATACAACCTGGGCGGTAAAGTTTCCCCTTCCCGTCCTTCCAGGTAATCACTTCTCGCCTTGGTGAATGCCTGGACGTCATCGATCTTCGACCGGAGCGCCATCAACATTTTTTCGTCCAGGCCTTCCACCACCTTCATCAGCGCCGAAACTCTCACCTGCTCGACACGATCCCAGTCTTCATCCACGTAGGCAGATTTCAGCAGGAATTCCACCGCTTCGAATTGACCCAGGGCCGCCCCAATATCCCAATATCAAAATTGGCTGCCGCTGTATGGAAGGCCAAACAGCAAATCAAAAGGACCTGCCTGCAGGTGATCATAATAGGATAAAAGGGAGCTCCCCGTGAAACTTCATTGGGAACGCAGCTTAAAAATGAGTATAAACAAGAGTTTATGGCAATCACAATTTCAATTAACCGGCCTAGTGTGGTGTCCCAGAAATTCCTTCTAAAAATACCGCAGCGATTTTTCTGCCTCATCAAGGCGGCGTAGGTCGCTTGGGCCTGAAGGCCCTGGCGACCTGCGCTAACGCCGATCGGCGGAAAAAGCGCGCGGCCCTACGGGCGAGGTGGCATGAAACACCCTGGCAGCGTTCGCTTTACAAACCAGGGCCTTCAGGCCCGTACTGCGAAAAGCAGCCTTGCCAGGACATTTATGGCACGCTCGTATTTTTGAAGTTATTTCTGGGACACCACACTAGTGTCCACAGCCTCGCACAAGCTTTGCATTCGACATCCAAAAAGCCGGCTGAAAGCATAACTTTATGCCGACCTTTGTCCGATGGGGTACAGCACATCTGGTTGCGATCGCTCTCACCGCACTGGTGCCACTCATTTTATCCTGGTGGTGCCACAGAAAAGAAACACCTACCCCAACCCGCATTGTGGGCATGGGATTCGCCCTCATGCTCCTGAGCGTGATTGCGATGCAGTTCGTATGGTTGGATCGGGGATCAGCGCCCCGTTGGCAAGACATGATGCCCCTACATGTGTGCGACCTGGCCCTTTTTGCCTGTGCCGCGGCCTGCCTTACGCGAAAGCAGTTTATATTTGAAATCGCCTACTTCTGGGGACTGGCCGGAACCCTGCACGGCCTGCTGACTCCAGACCTCGACTACGCCTTTCCCGCCCCGCAATACTGGTTCTTTTTCCTGGGTCATGGGGGCATAGTGGGGTCCGTGCTTTTTATGGTGGCCAGTATGCATTTGAGGCCCCTTTGGCGCTCGGTTTTCCGTGCCTACTTTGCCATGCTCATCTACGGCGCGGGGGCTGGGCTTTTCAACCTGCTCTTCGACACCAACTACGGCTATGTTTGTGAGAACCCAGGTTCCGGATCGTTGATGGACCTGCTGGGACCCTGGCCCTGGTACATCCTTTCCCTCGCCGTGGTGGCTTTGGTCAGCTTTTTGATTCTATACGCCCCCTGGGCCCTGGCCGACCGGCGACGAACGCAACCCTGAACCGTCCTCGCCAATCATACCCTAACCCGAATGTCTCACCACCGAGCAAAGGCGACAGCCCCCAATTTTCTACTGCGCTCCGAATTGTATGAGAAATGCGGGCTAGATTTCCAAATCAGGGTAGAGAAAAAGCAAATAAGTATTCTGAAACCAAGACCCGGTTTTAATCGTTGTTGGTTTATAAATTCGGCATTTTTGCTGACGAAACTCCGAAAACCTGTTAGAGTCCCGTTATGAAGAAAAAAGCTGCCCCTGAATTTTGTGGCTGTTGCCCGCCCCTTTCCCGTCGAAAGTTTTTAAAGACCACCGGGGTGGCCGCTGCCAGCGCAATGCTGCCTTTTGGATCAATCACAAATCCAATTGTGGCAACTGAAAAAACGACCCTGCCCAAGTCTGAGACTCTGGTTAAAACGCTTTATAACAGCCTGGGCAATAAACAAAGGAAGACCATCTGTTTCCCCTTCGAACACAAACTTCAACACGAAATCGAGAACAATTGGTTCATTGTTAAAGAGAGTCGTATCGGAAAAAATTTCACCAAGGATCAACAAGCCATGATTCGTGAGATATTCATGAACATGCATAGCGAAGAATATGCGAAAGATGTCATGAAACAGGTTAAGGAAGACCATGGTAGAGGCGGATTTGAAAGTTGTTCCATCGCTCTTTTCGGCGAGCCCGACACGGGAAAATTTGAATTTGTATTAACGGGCCGGCATACCACGCGGCGTTGCGACGGTGACTCTGTCGAAGGAACTGCTTTTGGAGGTCCGATCTTTTATGGACACGCCGCTCAATCCTTCTACGAAGAGCCGCACCATCCAGGTAATGTCTATTGGTTCCAGGCAAAGCGGGCCAATGAAGTGTACCAAATGATGGATGGCAAACAGCGTACGCAGGCATTACTTGGTTTCTCCCGAAATGAGCGCGGCAAAAAAACCGTGGAACTCACTGGCAAGACCGAAGGCCTGCCCGGTATTGGCATGACCGACCTTACTTTCGATCAAAAGGCCGAAGTTCGAAAAGTACTCGATGACCTGCTGGCGCCCTTCCGCAAAGTCGATCGGGCTGAATCCATAAAGCTCATCGAAAAAAGTGGTTTCGACAATCTGCACCTGGCTTTTTACAAGGATGAGGACGTTGGCCAGGACGGTGTCTGGGACGTTTTCCAGATCGAAGGCCCCAACATGCTCTGGTTTTTCCGAGGTGATCCGCACGTGCACACCTGGGTTCACATCAAAGATCACGTGTAAAAGCAGACGGGGTCAGCCCTAGTTTTTAAGTATTTTCGGTAGGTTCTTACCTCTTCTTCGCCGAGCGAGACGTCGTGAAATAGGCGGTTTACGGCGAAACCGCCCTACCGGTTCAGCTAATAAAGGTAGGGCTCGATCGCCGAGCGAGACGTCGTGGAATAGGCGGTTTACGGCGAAACCGCCCTACCGGTTTAGTTAATAAAGGTAGGGCTCGATCGCCGAGCGAGACGTCGTGGAATAGGCGGTTTGCGGCGAAACCGCCCTACCGGTTTAGTTAATAAAGGTAGGGCTCGATCGCCGAGCGAGACGTCGTGAAATAGGCGGTTTGCGGTGAAACCGCCCTACCGGTTCAGCTAATAAAGGTAGGGCTCGATCGCCGAGCGAGACGTCGTGAAATAGGCGGTTTGCGGTGAAACCGCCCTACCGGTTTAGTTAATAAAGGTAGGGCTCGATCGCCGAGCGAGACGTCGTGAAATAGGCGGTTTGCGGTGAAACCGCCCTACCGGTTCAGCTAATAAAGGTAGGGCTCGATCGCCGAGCGAGACGTCGTGAAATAGGCGGTTTGCGGTGAAACCGCCCTACCGGTTTAGTTAATAAAGGTAGGGCTCGATCGCCGAGCGAGACGTCGTGAAATAGGCGGTTTGCGGCGAAACCGCCCTACCGGTTTAGTTAATAAAGGTAGGGCTCGATCGCCGAGCGAGACGTCGTGGAATAGGCGGTTTGCGGCGAAACCGCCCTACCGGTTCGTTACTCCTTTGTTGTCAAACTCAATCAAGACCGGTAAATAATAGAGGTTGATGGAATTGGATGCCTTCAGTTTTATCAAGAGTAGTGCTAAGTTCCCCATTCAGATCGGCTATCTTCATGAATCTCAGCATAAATCTTCCGGACAGCCTGGCAGCCAAGATCGAGAAACTGGTCAAGCGTGTGCCTATCATCAAAAGCGCCTGAGTGCTTATGATCCTTGCAGAACACCTAGCATGCCGCTCTGGGAGATCAGAATTTGGTGAACCCGGCGAAGGAAGCAGCATGAGAAAAGGAAGCATCTACGCAACTGGGATCAGCTTGGTCGCCCTGATTTGTTCGCTCTCGCCATTGTCAGCCGCCGTGTTCGACTCATTCACCTACAAGGTGGTCGAAGATTCGGTTGTGATTACCGACTATCCAGAAGACGCCATTGGCGAAGTCGCCATTCCCGAGGAAATCGATGGCAAACCCGTTACCTCCATCGGCGACAGTACGTTCAGGGACTGTAGGAGCCTTACGACCATCAACATCCCAGACAGCGTCACCGAGATCGGTGCTAGCGCGTTCGCGGGCTGTGAGAGCCTGAGGAGCCTCACCATCCCCTCCGGCGTCACAGAGATCGGCCTCCAGGTGTTCGCTTCTTCCGGGCTGACGAGCATCAACATCCCAGACAGCGTCACCTCCATCGGCAGCGGTGCGTTCGAGGGCTGTTCCGAGTTGACGAGCATCACCATCCCAAACAGTGTCACCAAGATCGGCACCTTGGCGTTCGCGGGCTGTTCCAAGTTGATGACCATTCCCATCCCATCCAGCCTCACCTCCATTGGCAGCTGGGCGTTCGCTTTTTCCGGGCTGAGGAGCATCACCATCCCAGATAGCGTCACCGAGATCGGCAGCTTGGCGTTCACTTATTCCGGGCTGACGAGCATCACCATCCCAACCAGCGTCACCGAGATCGGCAGCGGATTGTTCCTAGGCTGTTCCGGGCTAACGAGCATCACCATCCCATCCAGTGTCACTTCCATCGGCGAAAGTGCGTTCGAGGACTGTAGGAGCCTGACGAGCATCACCATCCCAGACAGCGTCACTTCCATCGGCGACAGTGCCTTCAAGGACTGTGAGAGCCTGACGACCATCAACATCCCCTCCGGCGTCACCAAAATCGGCTTCCAGGTGTTCGCTTCTTCCGGGCTGACGAGCATCACCATCCCAGACAGCGTCACAGAGATCAGCATCGGTGCGTTCGAGGGCTGTTCCGAGTTGACCACCATCACCATCCCATCCAGCGTCACTTCCATCGGCAACATGGCGTTCGCGGGCTGTTCCGAGTTGTCGACCATCAACATCCCAACCACAGCCAGCCTCACCAGCATCGGCAGCTGGGCGTTCGCTTCTTCCGGGCTGAGGAGCATCACCATCCCAGACAGCGTCACTTCAATCGGTAGCCGAGCGTTCGGATACTGTTCTTGGTTGACGAGCATCACCATCCCAACCAGCGTCACCGAGATCGGCAGCGGATTGTTCCTAGGCTGTTCCGGACTAACGACCATCACCATCCCATCCAGTGTCACTTCCATCGGCGACAGTGCGTTCGAGGACTGTAGTAGCCTGACGACCATCACCATCCCATCCAGCGTCACTTCCATCGGCGACAGTGCGTTCGCAGGCTGTAGGAGCCTGACGAGCATCACCATCCCAGCCAGCGTCTCCTCCATCGGCGACAGTGCGTTCGAGGACTGTTGGGGCCTGACGAACATCACCATCCCATCCAGCGTCACTTCCATCGGCGAAAGTGCGTTCGCCGACTGCGACCAGCTCACGAGCGTGGTCGTTTTGAGTGACGCCCCCGAGCTTGGTGATGACGCGTTTGAGAGTAGTAAAGTCACTATCTACTATTATAAATGGCGAACCGGGTTTTCTTCCCCGACCTGGAAAGGGTATTCCGCCTCAGGCATTGATGAAACTGCGTCTCCCGCCGGGCTGGTCTACTCCCCAAATTACACGGTCTATACCTCGGGCGTGGCCATTGCCGATAACGCGCCTTCCTCGACAGGTGGCAATGTGGAAGAGTACTCGATTGCTCCCGCGCTGCCTGCCGGGCTGAGTTTGGATACGGTTAGCGGGGTGATTTCGGGCGTGCCGGTCGAGGTGCGTGCGGCGACCGATTACACGCTGACGGCGATCAACTCAGGCGGGGCGACCACGGCGGTGGTGACGATCACCGTTTTGAAAAATGTCCTGCATGAATGGCGTCGGGCGCATTTCAGCCCTGTTCATCTGGCGGATCCGACCATGGAAGCCACGGTATGGGGCAACGCGGCCAATCCGGACGATGATCGCTGGACCAATGCACTCGAGTTCTTCTTTGCAACCGATCCCAATAGCGTCGACATGCATTCCCCCATAGATTACCAGTTCGAAGAGGTGGAAATGGGCCGTTATGCCGTTTTGGAATTCGACCGTTCCAAGGAGATACCGGCCGGTGCAGGTGCGGTGCAGCACTCTAGTGATTTATCCCAGTGGCAGACCGTGAGCGATCAAGCCGTGGTGGTGGTGGACCTGGGAGATCGGGAGCGAGTCCGGGTAAGGATTCTTTTAGAGCAGCAGGCCAGACGGCATTTTATGCGCCTGGCGTTAGACTTGGAAATGAACTAAAGGAGGACAGAAAAAGACGTCAGGTCTGAATGGCGCTAACCCATATGTCTCACTATCGAGCGAACGACATTTCCTAATTGTCCCGAAGTATGTTTGGTAAAATCGTATTGATCGCTTTGAGTTCTGTCTTGTTCTGCGGTGTCTCCCGGGCCGAAAGAAAGCACCAGGAAATTAAACGCTTCCGGGCGCCGGAAGCCAAACAAGGCATAGCCGTAGATGACCAATACTGCTACGTGGTATCGAATTTCGCTCTGGGGAAGTATGGCAAATCGGATGGCGTTAAAGTGGCATTCTGGGAGTGCCCGGAAGGCGATCCGCTGATCCATATGAACGACGGCTTTTTGCACCAGGGTAAACTGTATGCTTCTCATTCCAATTATCCAGGCGTGCCTTCTACCAGCTCTGTCGAGATTTTTGATACCGCCAACCTCAAGCACATCGGCTCGCACAGTTTCGGTCATGGCTACGGTTCCTTGACCTGGCTCGATCGTAAGGATGGTTTCTGGTATGCCTGCTTTGTCTATTACGGCAACCGCGCGGCGGAACCGGCCAAAGACCCCAGTTGGACCCAGGTTGTTAAGTTTGATGAACAATGGCAGCGCTTGGCGGCATGGGTTTTCCCGGCTGAGCTGGTGGAAAGATTTGGCGATTACGGTTGTTCGGGTGGGTCATTTGGACCCGATGGGCGAATCTATGGAACCGGTCACGATCGGACGGAACTCTACGTTATGGAAATACCCCAAGCGGGTTCGGTCTTAAAATGGGTGGATACGATTAAAATTCCGGCTGAAGGGCAGGCCTTCGGTTGGGATCCATCAGAACCCTGGCTTTTGTGGAGTATTCTGAAGAAAAACAGGGAAGTCATCCTGGGCCGGGTGGATCCTCCGGCGGTCCCAGGTAAGCAGATCTCCAAGCCGAACATCATTTTTATCATGGCAGATGACCTGGGGTATGGAGATCTGGGCTGCTATGGAGGAAAAAAGATTCTTACACCCCATATCGATAAACTGGCGGAGGATGGGACTCGATACACTCAATTCTATTCTGGATCACCGGTATGCGCGCCAGCACGCTGCGTATTGATGACCGGCTTGCACTCGGGGCATGCGCGCATTCGGGGAAATGGACCGCAAGTGGGAGGCGAATTGGAGCAATTCGGGGAAGGAAGCATGCGTCTGTCCCTGATCGGGGATGAGGCCACTGTCGCCTCGGTTCTCAAAGAGGCGGGCTATGCCACGGGTGCGGCCGGCAAATGGGGAATAGGGGAGCCGACTTCGGAGGGGACACCGACACAAATGGGCTTCGATGAGTGGCTCGGGTACCTCAATCAGAATCACGCCTCTTATTACTATACGGACTTTCTTTGGAGGAATCGCGAAAAGATGGCCATCCCTGAGAACCAGAATGGTAAACGGCAGGTGTATTCCAACGACCTGATGCGCGATTTTGCCCTCGAGTTCATTCGTCGGAACAACGAAGGACTTTTCTTTCTCTACCTGCCCTTCACCATTCCCCACGCCCTTATGGAAGTGCCATCCCTGGGCCCCTACGAGGAGAAGGATTGGCCGGAATCGGTCAAGATCTATGCTGCCATGGTGTCGCGTCTGGATGGATACATAGGCGAAATAATGGAAGAGCTGGAACGACTTGGAATTACCGAAGAGACGCTGGTCATGTTTACCTCGGACAACGGTGCCGTGGATAATGACCGGACCGTGTTTCTCGACTCCGCGGCGGGTAAAAGGGGAAGGAAAGGCACGGTTTACGAGGGTGGTCTCAATGTTCCGCTCATCATCAAGTGGCCGGGAACTATTGCGGCAGGCGCAATTGATCATACTCCATGGATGTTTATGGATATGCTTCCCACATTGGCCGAAGTGGCTGGCACATCGATCCCGCCCGGATTGGATGGCGTGAGCCTCTTGCCGGCGCTTTTGGGTGAGCCGCAGGACCTTTCGGAGCGGTTTATTTACTGGGAGTTTCCGAGGAGTAGACTCTGGCAAGCCGGCCGTGTGGGCAACTGGAAGGGGATCCGCTTTGGAACTGACGGTCCACTGGAGTTGTATGATCTGAAAAACGATCCCAATGAAACCCAAGACATAGCCGGCGAGCATCAGGATCTCGTAGCACAATTTGAACAGCACTTTGACGCGGAGCATGAACCTTCACCCCATTGGCCGGTAAACTAAATCTATAGCGATGAATATATCAGTATCGCCGGTCTATCGCTTGTTCGAGTTCCTGAGTGGGTGTAAAACCGATTGGCCAAGTACTATCTTTACTTCGCCCATCACAAAGGAGCTCATATTCGCATGGCTTACGCCAACCACCTGGAGGGACCGTGGACGGTTTACAATCCCGGGAGAGGGGTCTTTCATCCCGATGAGGTTGTAGGATTCGCTATCGACCATGTGGCTTCACCCGACGTGCATGTCGATCATCGCAATCAGCGAATCGTCATGTGTTACCATTCCCCCTACATCGACGCATCTCTGGGGCAAACAACCTACGCTGCGGTGTCGGACGATAGCCTGGCATTTGCATCCAATTCACCTGAAGTCTTGGGAAATATATACACGCGGGTTAATTCACAGAAATATTCACCTAAAGGCAAAAAAAACCGCAAATATATTTGCCAACCGGTGAAATTGGCTGTCAATTAGGCATGTAATGAAACGTCGCTACCTCAGGAACCAAGTCGAGGCTGATCTCGCTGGAAAGATGGTGTTTGTTGCCGGTCCCAGACAGGTTGGTAAGACCACCCTTGGCCTGTCACTTCCCGGTTCAGAAAATGGCTATTTGAACTGGGATATAGTCGAGCACCGCGAGCGGATACTGCTTCGCGAGCTTCCTTTGAGTTCACTCTGGTTCTTCGATGAGATCCACAAATACCGGAATTGGAGGAATTATCTTAAGGGGCTTTATGACGGCCGGTCAGTGGGACAGCAGATCCTCGTCACCGGCAGCGCCCGCCTCGAAATGTATCGCTATTCAGGTGACTCGCTGCAGGGACGGTATCACCTGTTGCGTCTGCACCCGTTTTCGGCGGCGGAACTGGGTATTGATTCTGAGGGCGACTTTGCACAGTTGCTGATTTTGGGTGGATTTCCCGAGCCCTTCTTTTCTGGTTCGGTGGTCGAAGCGCGACGCTGGTCGCGTGAATATCGGAATCTCCTGGTTCGCGAGGAGATCACGGCTCTGGAGAGGATCCAGGATCTGGGAAACCTCGAACTGCTCATGCTGCGCCTGCCTGAGCTGGTCGGCTCACTACTCTCACTCAATGCGCTCAGGGAAGATCTGCAAGTGAGCCACAAGGCGATCGGCAACTGGGTTGCCGCTCTGGAGAGACTCTACGCTCTGTTCCGAATTTCTCCCTTTGGCGCTCCGAGAATAAGGGCGATCAAGAAAGCGCAGAAGCACTATCTCTTTGATTGGTCACTTGTACCCGATGAGGGACCCCGGTTCGAGAATCTGATGGCGAGTCACTTGTTGAAGTGGGTTCATTTTCAGCAAGATTCGCAGGGGCGTGATCTCGATCTGAAGTTCTTTCGAGATACTGACGGGCGGGAGGTCGATTTCATCGTCACGGAGAGGGACCGGCCCGTCATTGCCGTCGAGTGCAAGCGCTCGGAAACCAGGCCGGACCGGAGTCTGCGCTACTGGAAGAAGCGGTTTCCGCAGTGCTCAGCGTGGCAAGTAACCTCAGTGGGAGGAAAGGACTTTGTTACTCCCGATGGCATCCGAGTTTGTCATGCGCTCACCTTTCTCAACCGGCTTGTTTGAGGCCGGAAAGGGGCTTCTTTAGTTCCTTCCAGGCATTATCCCGCATAATGCTTGAGATTATAAATTTTGGCAATTCGGCCCGGAAAAGGCACGCTCGTATTTTTCAAGTTATTTCTGGGACACCACGCTAGACCCTATCCGAAAGCTATTGATTGGCCGCGGACCCGCGCTCGTTTTGCGACCTTTTTTTCTGGATTAAACTTATGTCATATGTCATTTATTTATGCCAACTTTTCTTTGCTGTGAAGTTCTTTCCCTTATCTTTTGGTCTCCTTTTTTTATTTTTATCTTGGCCATTATTTTCCGCCACACCGCCACCTCTTGAGGAAATAAAGGCCCAGCCTGTCATATACACCGGCAGTGAAAGCGCGGACAAACGTTGGCATCATGGAGGCTTCAAGGCCGCGGTGGGAGTGCACAAAATACAAGTTTACCGTGCGACTCGCAATCAGCCCATGCAGGGTGACCAGGTTGGGTGGACTTACAACCATGCTCCTATGTTGGCGTATTGGCAGGGCCGATTTTGGATGAATTATGTCTCCAACCGGGTCGAAGAGCACGGCACTCCGGGTAAAACCGGGTTCACTTCATCGTTTGACGGTTACCATTGGTAGTTTCCAAAACCCGGCTTTCCTATTATCCGCCTACAGGAATTGAAACCACCGTCCCGCTGTTTTGGCGGCCGGGATATGGCAGTCCTGCCTGAAGGAACCGAGTCGGTCATGCACCAACGGATGGGATTCTACCTGGCGCCCAATGGGCGGTTGCTTACCTCCGGATTTTACAGCTATTGTTCCAGTGTGTGCTATGGTCCCAACCGGGGACATAGCACAGGACGATGGCTTCAGCTGGCTGGGCACCGACAATGACCAGACCCAGGGTGACCGACTCCTCATGCCCTTTTTTGGCGCGCACTTTGGCTGGGGACACCGTTACAGCAGTCATTGGTCCGGAGACGGAAACCTCCCCACAGCTCCGGTCAGTGGGCCTATGTTTCCCGGTTCTGGCGCCGGCATAATCTATTACGCTCACCCCCACTTCCCGCCCGATTACCAGCATGTCTTTATTATCAATGACTGGTTAAACGGTACCCATATCTACCGGCCGAGCTGGGACGGCACGCTCATGCGACCTGAGGGTGGGATTTTGGAGCCCTTTGCCCGGCGTGGTGGGGGCAAACTCTTGTACCGGACCACCGATCTCGAATTTGGTCCAAACGGTAGGCTATATATCTGCGGTTGGGGCGGCGGCTATGACTACGAGACCGGCGCGGAAGGTAGCTGGATATTCCGTGTCACCTATGGCGCGCCAGTAGCGGATTGGACGCCGGATGAGAAACGCGCCCGGGCAGTAGCGGATCGCCCGGCGCTACGCAAGCTCTACTTGAAAATGATTGCCCGCACCTCTTTCTCCAACCGCGATGACGGATTGGATAAGGTGCAATCCTTTTATGAGTCCTTGAATGATGACGAGGAGCGGGCCATTGTTCTGCCAGCCTTGGCCTCGTCCATAGACGTACGTGAATTATTTTGGGATGCCTTTGGTGGTTCGGAATCCCTTCGCCGCGCGGCGGTTAAAGGTTGGCATCAAATGCAAGACGGCGCTGTACCGGGGCTCGATTCAGATGAGGAAGACTTGCTCGAGGAACTGGCCGAGGTGATGGAAAAGGCCCAATCCAGTGGCGATCCAGGGGATGCTGCTACCTGGCTTCTTTCCAAGCTCGTTGATGCGGCGGGTCCTGCGGACGAGCGCGTCACCGCTGTTGCGGAAGTCCTTGGAGGCATCGTGCTGCCTCCCGGATGGAGCCCTCCTCCGCGGAGTGAAGCCGTGCTGGCCGCTATTCTTAATGAATATGGTGACAGTTTGATCCGAACACAGGTCTTATCCTTTCTTTCCAGAATTGAACCCAGACAGTTTGCCAATCTCAAACCCATCCAGGACGCCATCCGCCGCCTGTCTTCGCAACCCAATCCGCGGCTTTATGCGCACCTTGTAAACCTGATAGAAAAGTTGGGTTTTTCAATTGAGGTGCCTGCGCCCGAACCAGCTACCTCGGCGGGAGTGTTTGCGACTCTTGCAGGCGCAAATCCAGAACAAGGTCGTGATTTATTCTTCAAACCCGATGGAGGAGCCGGTTGCGCAGTCTGCCATGGAGTGGCCGGGCAAGGCGGCGAATTCGCACCCGATCTGTCAGGTGTGGGACTCCGATTGAGCGCTGAAAACATCATTCAGTCCATCCTCGAACCGAGTGCTGCCACTACGGAAGGTTACGCAATGCATGTTTTGGAGACAGTGGATGGCCATACACACTTCGGTGCAGTGATCCAGGAAACCCACGCTTTGATAAAACTGGTTCGTGCGGATGGCACGCCTGTTACGGTGGAGTCAGAAAAAAATACCAAACGGCAGAAACTCGACCAATCCGTCATGCCGGCGGCCTACGCGGTCTTCGGCGATGAACAGCTTGCCGATCTCACCGCCTGGCTCCTTACCCTTCGGGACGGAGTGAGTAAGCGTGTTAATTAGAATTAAAAGATGAATGAGAGGGAACTAATCCGAAAAACTCGCGAAAAAGTTTTCCCCAGGTTCTTCAAAATGCTAAGACATCCATGTTCCAACTATGCACTATTGCCTTTCCCAGTGTGGTGTCCCAGAAATTCCTTATAAGAATACCGCAGCGATTTTTCTGCCTCATCAAGGCGGCGTAGGTCGCTTGGGCTTTTGGCCCTGGCGACCTACGCTAACGCCGATCGGTCGAAAAAGCGCGCGGCCCGGAGGGCGAGGTGGCATGGAACACCCTGGCGGCGTTCGCTTTACAAACCAGGGCCTTCAGGCCCGTGCTGCGAAAAGCAGCCTTGCCAGGCCATTCATGGCACGCTCGTATTTTTCAAGTTATTTCTGGGTTACCATACTAGGCGCAAATTACCCAAACAATGAAACGATTTCTCTCCAATTCATGCATTTTGTTCATCTCCCTGTCGGGAATCACATCCAACCTTAGTGGTAGTGAAATTGAACCGCCGATGATCGAAAGCAACCGCTTTCGGGGGCACGATGGTTCCGGAACATACACGGCGGAAAATCTACCCATCACCTGGTCTGAAAATGAAATTAGCTGGACCATGGAGCTACCGGGAATAGGGCACTCCTCCCCCATAATTTGGGAAGATCACCTCTACGTTATCTGCACTGACGAAGGAAATCCCCGGCTCATTCTTCTCTGCCTGAACTCCCGGTCGGGAAAGGAAATCTGGCGCCGAACCTTTGAATCGGAAGAGCACAGGCTTCATCAGTACAGTTCTTACTCTACCTCCACACCGGCAGTCGATCGACACCACCTCTACGTCGTGTGGAGCAATCACCGTCATTTTAATATCGCTGCCATCGATCACCATGGGACGGAAGTCTGGCGGCGCGATTTGGGCAGTAGGGTCACTTCCCACGGTGGGGGAACCTCTCCCATCGTCCTGGACGATAGGGTGATCGTAGCCAACGACAGTCGCGGGCCCAGTTCCATTCATGCCCTCGATCGCATGACCGGTGAGACGCAATGGAAACTGGAGCGTCCCAATGACCCGGAGGGAAAAGCCTCTTACAGCACCCCGCTGGTTTATCTTACCGCTGAAGGTGAAAAGCAGGTTATCTTCAATTCTACCTCCAGCGGCATGACCGCGGTAAATCCCCAAAACGGCCAGGTCATCTGGCAGATACCAGATCTGTTCCCGAAACGGACCATCATGTCTCCATTACGCGTTGGAAATTACATTTTCGGCAGTTGCGGCGATGGGAACTCCGGCCATTTTCTGGCCGCCGTTCGACCGCCTGGGCAAGCAGGCGCAAAGCCGGAAATCGTCTATAAGATTCGAAAGTCCGCACCCTATGTTCCCACCCCGGTGAGCAAAGGAGATAGACTCTTCGTGCTGAGCGATACCGGCATTGCTACCTGCATCGACGCGCCTACCGGAAAAGAAATTTGGAAAAGCAAACTGGGGGATACATACTTTAGTTCACCCATACTCGTGGACGACCGGATTTATGCCGTTTCCCGTCGAGCAGACGTGGTCGTTTTCCGGGCGGGAGACGAATTCGAAATCCTTGGCCGAACCTTGATTAATCAAACCTGCCATGCCACCCCTATCGTAGACAACGGAAGACTTTATCTCAGAACGGTGTCGCACCTCTATTGTATCGGCGGGAGTTAGGTCACTTCGAGGGGGTCCAGGCGCGATGTCAGGGTCAACCGTCGGGGTCATGCCTTGCTACCGAGGCCGCGGGCCGACACCCCGCCATCTTGCGCGTCAGTGTGAGATTAAAGGGGTTTGACCCCTTCCTCCGCGACTTCCTCGGTAGTCGGTCGCTTTCGCTCCCTCGGAACGGTCTACCGAAATCCTGTTCATCCTGTGCATCCATGTTTCATTTAGGAAAACCCCTTCGCGTCCGCGTGCAATCTTACAGGTGAATCCGGATAATACAATGAGGTCTCCATAGCCTAGATCGTCGGAAAGTATGAGAATGAAATTGGGCTTTGCTTCAATGGAATAAAGGATGAAGGCAGAAGGATAATAAGAAGAAACGAGGAAATTTTCATGGGATGGTGATTGAGAGAACTGTAGGAGGGGGTTTATCCCCCGATCTTCCAAATGGCCTCACCGCAATCGGGGGATAAACCCCCTCCTACAGTTTCGTAATAGGTTATCAATAAAACCCATGCAGACCATTGTTTAAGATACCTGAGTAGTTACGAAAATTTTAATTCTTATATTTCTGAGTTACACAAGGCAATTAACCCCATTGCGCCCCGTTCCTAGCTGGAGTGATCTTAATACTCAGCATCTAAGAAACTCAACAAATCCGCGCCCATCCGTGTAATCCGTGGTTCATCCATGAAAATATTCCCACTGCCGAGCCTGTAAAAGCGACATGATCTCCAGAAAACATATACACAAAACTCATCTTGTGGCTTCTGTGCCTTTTGTGGCTAAACAACCCTTTTCATCTTGTGCTTGATGTAAGGTTGTTATGTTGGTGTCGCTTTGCTCGAAACTTGCTTCGCTGCGTTGAGGTGTCGTCGCATCCGCTCCTCGGCAGTCAGTCGCATTCGCTCCTTCGGAACTGTTCCAGCAAAGCCGGACCTGTCACGCCGTAGACCCTTGGCGAAGGCGGATCAAGCGAGCAAAGGGAGCGTTGTTAAAAAACCAAAATCCTGTCCATCCTGCGCATCCATGTTTCATTTAGAAAAACCCCTTCGTGCCTTAGATTCTCGGTATCTCGGCATCTCAGAAACTCTTCCCCACCCCTTCTTCTCCTCCGCCTAATTCCTAATTCCTAATTCTTCTACCTCCCTCTCAGCATCTCGGCACCTCAGCATCTAAGAAACTCAACACATCCGTGCCCATCCGTGTAATCCGTGGTCAATTCCCAATTCCTAGATTCTGGATCCTAGATTCTGGATTCTGGATACTAGATTCTGAGTCCTGGTTCTAGTTGCTATCTTTGCGTTCTTGGCGCCTCTGCGAGAGTCCATTCCCAATTCCAAATTAACCCGCCGTAGGCCTTTGCCCTTCTTATCCTGTCTATCCTGTCTATCCTGTCTATCCATGTTCAATTCTTAATTCTTAATTCATCATCCGCGCCCATCCGTGTAATCCGTGGTTTATCTTCTCCTCGGATCTTCATAACATCTTCGTGCAACAGAAATGGAGCAGCTCGCCCGTCGGGGTCATTCCTTGGCCAACTACTCACCTAGTACCGCGCGCTCTATCTCGGCACATACTTGGGTGGATAGTAGAGGGCTCCGGTCAACACGGCCAACCAGCACGGGCCACTCCTCCTCGGCTTCTGGCACTCGACCGTGCGAGCCTTTAACCAAACCCGCATCCAACGGAATCAAATTCAAGAGCGCCCGGAAACCGAGTTTCTTTTTCAGCCAAAATTTCGCAACCTTGCAGGAGGGAAAAGACAGCTTGGGATCCACAAACAATTCCACCGGATCATAACCGGACTTGCGGTGGATATCCACGCAGCGAGCATAGTCGGGCGCAACCTTGTCATCCAGCCAATAGTAATAAGTAAACCAATTGCCCTTGTCCGAAATCAGAACCAGGTCACCGGCGCGAGGGTGCGCGATACCGGCTGCCCGTTTTCCATCCTCATCCAAAACCGCCCCCACCCCTTCAATCGATTCGAGCACATTCCGAACCTCATGCCTGATAGTCGCGTCATTAATGTAGATATGGGCAACCTGGTGGTCCGCCACGGCAAACGCTTGACTGGCGCCACAATCAAGCTGCTCCAATCCCAGTTCATCCTTTACCGAAATCCACCCCTTTTCCCGCAGAATGCGATTGATGAAAACCGGACGATTCACCTCGGATATGCCGTATTCGGAGAGCAGCAAGACCTGGACCGAACGCCCTTCAAAAAAAGCGATCAATCCTCCAACAATTTCGTCGATTTTCTGCAGATCCCTACCGATGGTTGGATCGGCTGGCCCCAGACGTTGCAGATTGTAGTCCAAATGCGGCAGATAAATCAGGTTCAATGTCGGTTTCTGCTTTTCCTCAATCCATCTGGCCGATTCCGCTATCCACTGCGAAGATTCGATACCGGCGCGTGGCCCCCAAAAAGCCTGAAAGGGAAACTCGCCAAGATCGCCTTTCAATTCCTCCCGCATTTCCAGCGGTTTGGTGTAAATATCGAATACTTTTCGGCCATCGGCCGGATACATGGGCCGGGCGGTGACGGCGAAATCGACCGAGGAATACATATTGTACCACCAGAACATTTTGGCACAGCTAAAGGAAGGATCCATAGCGCTCAATCGGTCCCAGACTTTCGGACCACCCACCAAGTGATCGGATTGCTTCCAAAAGTGCACTTCGCCGTATTCCCGGTTGTACCAACCATTGCCCACAATGCCATGCTCGGCGGGTAACTTTCCGGTAAGGAAATTCGACTGGGCGGAGCAGGTAACCGCTGGGAAAGGAGGCTCAATTTTCGCAACAGACCTACGCTTGGCAAAAGATTGGATCTGCGGCGTGTCTTCCCCGATCAGGGAGGTGGTCAATCCAACCACATTGATTACCGCCGTCCTGTTCATATGCCTGGAAAGTTCTACAACGCGAGCGATTTCAAACGTTTGATTGAGGTCAGAACAAGCTCGGTGTTCATTTCATGCACCTCGAAACGCGAGCCTATTGTCTTGAGCAGTGTAATGGTAAGCATTCCACCCAGATGCTCACGAAATTCCTCCAATCCCTCCAGGATGCGAGGATACCTGCTACCATTGCGCTTTTCCAGAACCGCTGAAAATAGCTGGAAATTCATTCGCTTGAGCAGTGAAAGGATACGCTTCGCACAGGAGTTTTCGAGGTAGCCCATCTCTTCGGAGTAGATCGTGTCAATGGCTATGCCGATGGCCACCGCCTCACCATGACTAATTTCAAAATCCGACAATTGCTCCAGCTTGTGAGCCGCCCAGTGTCCAAAATCCAAGGGCCTGACCGACCCCATCTCGAAGGGGTCTCCCGAAGTCGCAATGTGAGCCACATGGAGTTTTGCACATCGCTGTATCAATTCCTCCATGACGGCTTCATCAAATCGATTTAAAAAATCGGCATTGGCTTCGATCCAATCGAAGAATGCGGCATCCCGGATTAAGGCAACCTTTATGGCCTCAATGTAGCCGTTTCGGAGGTGCGCCTCCGGCAATGATTTAAGAAAGGAAAAATCGTTTACTACCGCAAATGGCGGAGCAAAAGAACCGACAAAATTTTTCTTCCGGTTAAAGTTTACCCCATTTTTCACCCCTACACCGGCATCGGCCTGACCCAGAGTCGTGGTCGGCAAGCGAAAGTGACGGACTCCCCGGTGAGCCGTAGCCGCGGCAAAGCCTACCACATCCAACAACGCGCCCCCTCCTATACCCACAATGTAACTGTGCCGGCATATGCGGTGGCGTTCGATATCCGCGTAAATTTTATCCAGGCAACCCGCGTCATTTTTAAGCGATTCGCCTCCGCTCAAAAAATATATACCCCGCAAATGCAAATCTTCATCGTAGTGATCGAAGTACGATTCAATTTTACCCTTCAGGTCGGGGTCGGCGTCGCCCACCGCTTTATCGATGTAAAAAAGCGCCTTCTTCCGCGCGCCGCTTTCTTGCGAACAGGCTAAATCGCGAAACAGCGGATTTCCGGTCTCAAAGGCATTTTTTGTAAAATACACCCTCAGAAAATAGGGAACCCGAATGATATACTCGATATGTGGAAAATCGGACATCTAGAAGATGAATCAGGAAGCCGGGATAATTCGCTGGGACAGCAAAGCGGCAATAAAAAAGACCATGATACCCGTCCCGGCCGTAACGGATACCATTCCTAGACTACCCAGAATAGCTAAATCAACCAAACAAATTCCCGCCAAAAGTGGCCCGATTGTTTTACCGGCAATGAAATTGACCTCTACCACGGCCCGGCGAAACACATAGACCATCCAAACGACCAAAAGGCCAATCGTCAGAAGATGAAGGCCCGGTTTTGGAATTCCCAGAAAGGCAATCGCCAACACGGGCATACCTAAAGCCACGAAACTGAGGGAGGACGTCGACCCCGGCTTTGATTCACCGCGCGCCAGCCCGGTAATTCCCAACACATAAAAAAACATCAGAATACCCGCAATCCAGATCCCCGGGTTTACGCCCTCCATGGAAACAGCGCCCACTACAAAATAAATTGCGGTTCGACAAGCAGCCATGAGGACAACGCTGAGAGCCGTCCTTTTATGGATCAGATTATAAAGCACGATCAGAAGTATCAAACCAACGCCGCCGGGAAGTGTCCTCCAACCCGACCAAAGCAAACAACCCAATCCGGCAACGAAGAATAAAACTACCGCTACCAAAACCGTGCTGCGTCTAACCTGGCCCGATGGAATCGGTCGCTCCGACCTGAATTCCCTGTCCCACTGCGCGTCGCAGTAATCGTTCAAGTACATTCCGCCCAGGTAGATCAGGCTTAAACCTATGAGCAAGACCAGCAAGAGCGGGATTTCTCCGCCGCCCCCCAAAAACCATGCGCAAAGGCAATTCGACCAAACCGTGGGCAAATTAGATACGCGGCCCAAAACCAGAAATGCGCGAGCGTTGAACATAATTCTCGATTGCAAGGCACATACCTAATACCTGCGAGCCATTTTTCAATCGAACCCCATTCGGGTCGGGGTTATTCCTTGCGCGCCCGTCGGGGTCATTCCTTTTGTGGCTAATCAACCCTATTCATCCTATTCGCAAAGCGATCCTGTTCCGGCCAAGCCGGCTCAAGCGGCCCATACGAGCCGCCATGATATTTAAGGTAGGGCTCGATCGCCGAGCGAGCCGTTGTGAAAACGGCGGTTTGCGGCGAAACCGCCCTACCGGGTCAACTGATGCAAGGCTTGACCCCTTCCGTACCCCCATCCGTGTAATCCGTGGTTCATCCATAAAAATATTCCCACACCCCTATTCATCCTCTTCGCGACCTCAGAGCGATCCTGCTCCGGCGCAGCCGGATCAAGCGAAGCGTTGTTAAAAATTGTATTTTGAGGTATTTAGAATCACACCCTGAACCATTCCTAATTCCTAATTCCTAATTCCTAATTCCTAATTCTTCTACCTCCCTCTCAGCATCTCGGCACCTCAGCATCTAAGAAACTCAACACATCCGCGCCCATCCGTGTAATCCGTGGTCCATTCCCAATTCCAAATTAACCCGCCGTAGGCCTTTGCCCTTCTTATCCTGTCTATCCTGTCTATCCTGTCTATCCATGTTCAATTCTTAATTCTTAATTCATCATCCGCGCCCATCCGTGTAATCCGTGGTTAATAAGACCCCTTCCCACCCACTTTTTCACGTCAATCCCCGACTCGAAAACTCGCCCAACGTCCATTGGTATTCCCGCACGAGCTGATCGACCACATCGACGCTACTCAAATCACCGGGCAACACTTCCCAAGTATAGGTTTCCATTTCAAAGTGGCGGCAAAGCTGGGGTTCAACTTTCAAAACGTCCAAAGTGTCTTGTATGTGGTCACTGGTAGGCTGCAAGGGCGGTTGAGGCAATGCGTGCAAGGGTATGTGAAAATGGATGCGCCATTCTTCTGCCCTATCCGCTCCCCTTGCTCTTGCTTCCAACGCCAGGTCCAGGTCCTCATAACGTTTTAATCTTCCGTCTTCACCTCGGGCAATAACTTGGTGCAGGTATACCTCATCGCAAAAACCATTTAACTTTTCGAAGGTCGCTGCAGAAAAATCTTCCACCTTCAGGGCAGAGCTCAGATGGATCTTGCTCAGGCGGATTCCGTTCTGCCGCAAGCGCGTCAACGAATCCCCGGCGCTCTCGTATTCAACCGCCAGGTGACAAGTATCGTAATTGACTCCCAATCTACGCAGGAGTCTCTCCTCATCTCCTGCATATGAATCGAGCAGGTGATCAAAAAAGTTGACCGTTTCCAGGCTGGTTTCGAAATAGCCCAGGGGCTCTGGTTCCACACCGAGATGAAGGTCATGGCCCGTTTTTTCGCTGAGTCGATCGATGTACTCCGCTGCTTTCGCCAGATTTGTTTTAATGGCTGAAACCCGGTCATTACCCGTCACGAAACGCTTGAAGGATCCCGGCAAAGTACTGACGCTTCCCTCCATGCCAACGGGCAGGATAGCACATAGGAGGTCGAATAATTGTTTTGTATAGTCAAGCCGGTCACGCGAAGACCAATCCGGAAGATAGACCTGTTCCTTGACCCGCCTTCCATGAAAGTCTCCGTAAGGAAAACCATTTATGGTAAACACGTAACAGTTATTTTGCTCCAGCCATTTTTGAAAACTCAACAGGGTTGCCGGGTCCGATAACTCATGGGCCGCGGCCGCCCCAAGTCTCAAGCCGATCGCGTAGGCACGATCCGGACAGACGCGATCCCGCACCGCCAACGTATATTTATTCAATGATTTGAGCGTCTCTTCCCAGGATCCTCCACGGTGGATATTCGTGCAATAAGCCAGGTGAGTGTGGTTGCTTAACTCCATAAATTAAATGATACCTGATGCGGATGGGAGGAAGGCGTCAAATCTGAATGGCATCGGTTAAGTGCCTTTCCGAGGATTTCTGAAGGATTTGCGATGTCGGGGTCATTTCTTGTACCTAGGCCCCAGGCCTACCACCCGCCATCGTGCCTGCCCGTGTGTACCACAGTCCCTTCGTGCCTTCGTGCCTCAGCCTCAAAGAGTTGCCGAGGTACCGAGTTTCTGAGGTTCCAAGCTGGAGAGATTTTAATACTCAGCATCTCAGAATCTTAGCATCTCAGAATCTCAGCATCTTCAACTTTTTACCTTTAGCCTTCAGCCTTTAGCCTTTATTAACCCTCTGTGCCTCTGTGCCTCTGTGCCCCTGTGCCTTTGTGCCTCTGCGCCTCAGTTTCCTCAGCATCTTAGAATCTCGGCAACTCTGGGAAATTCCTGTTCCGGCGAAGTCCGATCAAGCGCAGCGTTGTTAAAATTTGTATTTTGAGGTATTTAGAGTCACACCCTGAACCACTCCAATTCAAATCCCCGTAATTCCTAATTCCTAATTCCTAACTCCTATTTTCTAATTCCTAATTCCTAATTCCTAATTCTTCCCCGTGCCTTTGTGCCTTTTGTGGCTAAATTCAACACCATCTATTTCCGAGTCAGCCCCCAATTTTAAAATTCGGACACTGGCTGAGAAAAAGTATCGGATTCTGGAAAAATACCTGGTCAATGGTTTCGTCGTCATATCCCCGGCGGCGCATTTCCTGCGCTGCATACGGCACCGCTAAGGGAACGCTCACTCCCCAATCGCAGGCCGAGTTCATCCACAAACGGTTCGCCCCGAACTTTTCCATAATATCGATGGCCCTGGGAGAAGTGCACTTGGATTCCGGATACAAGGTCAGTCCGCCCCAGAAACCGGCATCCATGGCAATCCTGGCAGTGTGTTCCTCCAGGTGATCGATCAACACGCGGCCAGGGTCAATGCGTGGTTCATTTGCAATCACATCGACGATGATCCGTGTGCCCTTTAGCTTGTCCTCGAGGTGGGGGGTGTGGACCAAAATCAGCTGGTCGAGCTCCGCAGCCAGATTCACCTGCTTTTCCAGAACCCTCAGCTCGTTACGGCTGTTCTTATTGAGGCCTATTTCTCCTATCCCCAGAACATTGTCGCGCTCCAGAAACTCCGGAATCATCGCGATCACCTCCTCGGCCAGCTTCAGATCTTCCGCTTCTTTGGGATTAATGCAAAGCCAACAGAAGTGAGGTAAGCCAAATTTTGCCGCACGCTGAGGCTCATAATCCGTCAACTGACAGAAATAATCGTAAAATCCCAAGGCTGAACTGCGGTCAAATCCGGCCCAAAAAGCCGGTTCGCAGACCGCCTGGCAGCCGGCCACAACCAAGGCCTGGTAGTCGTCCGTCACCCGACTGACCATGTGGGCATGCGGTTCGATGTACCTCATGGTTGCTCGTCCGGCCAGGCCCCGCATGCCGCTTTGGTGGTTGCCACGGGGATGACCTCTTTGGTCGGATCGCTTAAGGCAAGTAAAACGCCTTTGGCCTTTTCATCTGAATCCAGGGCCTTGAGGGCTTTTAAAAAGGCCTGATATCGAAAATCACCGGCAAGGCCATCTCGCTCAACGCGATCCATAAATGCCCCAATATCAATGAGCTTCGAACGAGCATCCAAAAAGTAGAGGTCCACGGAATTCCGTTTATTCTTGGGTTTCATGGCAGATAAAATTGTCGGAATATCCAAGTTTGCCTCCACTTTGCCGCTTAGCGAGCCAAAAGAATGTGGAAAGGGGTCTACCGAGGCCTTAGGCCGACACCCCGCCATCCTGCATGCCCATCGGGGTCATTCCTTGCAACCTTGACGAAGCTTGCGTTGTCAACTGATGGCTTCGCGTGTCGACTTCGGCTCGAAACAAGGTTTGACCCCTTCAGAACGTTGTCGGGGTCGACCGTCGGGGTCATGCCTTTCATTTTTGCAGCCATGCCAAAATGCAAGGCTTGACCCCTTCCCCAAGAACTTTTTTGTGGCTACTCAAAATATAAATTTATCCTGTTGGAGCGCAGCTCCATCCTGTTGCCGTAGGCATCCAGCCGCAAAGCGGCGATGTTTTAGTTGTTTCAAACAACGCTCCCATTGGTCGCTTGATCCGGCTCTGCCGGAACAGGATCGCTTCGCGAACAAGATTTTTTTTAGTTATTCCTGTTGGCACGCAGTGCCATCCTGTTGCCGCAGGCATCCAGTCACGTAGTGACGATGTTAAGAAATTTAATTGAACATTCGCTTCGCCAACTCCTCGGTAAACCCCATTCCAAAAGCCCTCCGTGCCCCTGTGCCTCCATGCCTCTGTGCCTGTGTGCCTTTGTGCCTGAGTGTTTTACTCTTTCGGGTCGAGACGCAGGTATGGCGCCAAGGGTCCACCATATTTATTTACCAGCACATCCGTGCGCTTGCGCAGGCGGTTCAAGACCGACTTGTACTGAGGATCGCCGGAAAGGTTTTCAAGTTCGTCCGGATCTTTCTGTAAGTCGTGGAGAAATTCGTATGGACCCTCCTGATCGATGTATCGCGCATATTTGAATCGTTTGTTTCTCAAGCCTTCCCAGGATAAGTGGGGTCGCAGGGTCACGTGCTCAAAAAACATATCCAGCCGCCATTTATCCGGTTTTTTACCGCTGACAATTCCCGATAGATCCAACCCTTGGTATCGTTTTGGAACCTCAACTCCAGCCCAGGACAAAAATGTAACCGGCAAATCGAGGTTCATGGCCAAATCGTCCACCACCCGGCCCTGATTTTCCTTTTGCCTGGGATCAAAAATTATCAAGGGCACGCGAAGGGATTGCTCATAGTGCGACCACTTGCCGGCAAAGCCGCGATCACCCATGTAGTAACCATTGTCGGCTGAATAAATGATAATAGTATTGTCGGCCAGACCCTCCTCTTTCAACACCTTCAGAACCCGGGCTATCGCTCCGTCGATCCCCGACAACATGCGGAAATAGGCCCGCATGTTGGTCTGGTAAATTTCTGGAGTGTGCCAGCGCCAGAAATAACGCTCTCGGTTGATGGAAGCCTTCAGAAAGGCCGGATGGTTTTGGAAAATCTCCGCCGTATCCAGCCGCGCCAGGGGCATTTCCTCATCCTCGTACATCCCATCAACCGCTTTCGGCCAGGGAAAGTGACCGATTCCGGGGCGCTTGTCCCGGTCTTCCGCATGTGCGGCATTAAACCAGAGGTTGAGGCAAAACGGCTGTTTCTTGGGCTGTGCTTTCAGAAATTCAATTCCACCGTCGGCGATCAACTCGGTAGTGTGGCGTTTCGATCCGTCGGCGGTATCTTTAAAATAGGGATTGCGAAAAATGCGTTTATATTCGTCGAAGTGATCCTCCGGTTTGTAACCCTTGGGCATTTTCGCGTGCCACTTGCCGTAAAAACCGGTTCGGTAACCACTCTGGCGCAGCAGATCGGTAAACAAGGTCTCGACCGCCTCCACCCGGGCCTTGTCAGGCATATCCCGCTCGCCAAACGAACGCGCAGTCAGGCCCGAAAGGATCGAGGTGCGGCTGACCCAGCAAATGGAATGGCTGACAAACATGTTGGAAAATCGCACTCCTCGCTCCGCTAAGCGGTCGATTGTAGGGGTTTTTACGATGGGATGCCCGGCACAACCCAGCGTGTCGTTGCGCTGGTCGTCGGCAAAGAAGAACAGGATATTCGGTCGGGCGGCAGGAGAAGTCGCAAAAATTGCGGTTTGAAAGTAAAAACCGGCAAAACAACCCAAAAGAAGATGAAAGAGTTTAGATCGCATATCTCTCAAAATTCGTAGCGAGCGAACGAAGATCGAGGGCTGGTGTGGGCTTCGAGCTGATGCGCGGGTGAAGCTGGGTCGACCGTCGGGGTCATGCCTTGCATTTTTGCAGCCATGCATAAATGCAAGGCTTGACCCCTTCCTCCCAAGGCCGCACCCGTGCCGATATTTCGGAGGGTAGTAGAAAATTTGGTAGATATGCGGGTTATATCGCATAGGTGGCAAAATGATGGTCAGAAGGACCAAAGATGACATGGGAGTTGTGAGGCGGGAAAGTTCCTCAGACCCTGACAGCTTATGAAAAATAAATTAAATAATACTCTCACATCAATTAAACAGATTAAAGCCTTAGCCGAAGCCATCAAGCTTGGAATCGACATCCTTTCATTCTCTACTTTCCACCGGCTTGGCCGGCGCTATCAATGGCCCTCAGTTAACGCATTTTACGATGAATTTTTTAAGCATTGCCGGCGTCGAGGTCATTCCTTGCTACCGAGGCCGCAGGCCGACACTCCGCCATCGTAAATGCCCATCGGGGTCTTTCCTTGAATCACGTCGGGGTCATTCCTTGGCATCTTGCATGTTAATGCTAGATGCTAGGTTTGACCCCTTCCCCCGCGACCCTCAAAACAGCGCTAAGCTGTTATTCTGCGCTTCGCTTGTAGATGTGTCACTTCGTTCGGTAGTTAAGGTGTCATGCCGTCGAAAAGTGATGCCTTACAGGGTCAGTCGTCTTTGTACCGAGGCCGCAGGCCGACACCCCGCCAAAGTGTATGAAGTGCAACGGAATACAGTTTTTAAGACCTGACCCTCTTCTTCCCAAAGGCATCGCTTTTCAACGGCATGACCCCGGCTGGCGCCTATACCATCTGCCTCCACAATCACGCTTAACTAAGGGCCATTCAGGTTTGACCCCTTCCTCCACGCTCTTCCTCCTAATCCTCGAATGGAACCTGATTTGCCTTCCTACTTTCAATCAGTCAATCAGGATTGCTCGACCTGATGCAGGAAATTCTTGGGACCGAAAGCGGGAATCGGCGACTTTCGATAGTCAACAAGGTTTCGCGTGACGATACAATCCGCCCCCCAAGCCAAGCCAGCAGCAGCTTGCATGGCATCCTCCAAGTCCTTCATCGGTAACTCGAGGGCTCGACGGGCGTCCTTGGCGGCTACAGGAGCGACATCTACGATGGAGAGAAGCATTTTCAAAAAATCGCGCCCGTCGTCTTTCAGCAGGTAGGCGCAGTTCGATAGTGAATGCCATGCGATTGCCGCTTGCCCTCCGTTCTCAGCCCACCGTAGAACGTCCGCGCTGCGGGAGAAGTGCTTCGGGCGGCGCAGCGCCACATCGAGCAGTACGTCCGTGTCGACGAGGACCTTCATCAGGAAAGGTACTTCTTTTCCAAAGCCGCTTGTTTCTGATCTCCAGGTCTGAATACCTTGAGGGAAGCGCTGCCGATCATCGAATCCACAATGGAGCCTTCCGGAGCCTCTTGCTCGGAAAGAAGTTTCTCGACGAGCCCGGATACGCTGGACCTTCGCAGCCGGGCAATACGCTTGGCTCGTTCATGAACCTTCGGATCGAGGGTTATGGTCACCCTGGTTTTCATGAGTATGCATTAAAAAAATTTCATGCATACGGTCAAATCATTTCTTCGAGCCGCTTGAATCGGAAGGAATTTAATCGACGCGGAAATTTCTACCATCCAAGGCCGGGGAGCTCAATAGCCCGCCTGTGTTTCCCACTGTCAACGCTTCCCCACGCCCTCGCGGGTCGTCGAGGCATGACTCGTGGCCAACATGGTTCGTTACTCCTTTGCTGTAAGACTCTTTCATTCTCTACTTTCCACCGGTTTTAATCGGCGCTTTCCGTTTGACCCCTTCGACCATTCCTAATTTTTCTGAACCGAGATCCTTATGTTCGGAACGATTGATATCCGGGCTAGAACCTATCCGCCCTGCCTCGAAAATACTTAAAAACTAGGGCTGACCCGAATGTCACTAAGTTTAGACCAGTTATTGAAAAATTTTCGAATCAAGGCCGGCGTCGGGGTCATTCCTTGCAATCGTGCATGCCAATACGGGATTTAAGGTTTGACCCCCTCGAACTTAAACGGCCTGCACATCTGTCCAAACCCGCCTTAACTTAGTGCCATTCAGGGCTGACCCCGTTCGCCTTGCTGACCCCGTCCGCCCTCCCCGGAGGCTCCACGCTCCTCGTATCGACGCAGGTACTTATGACCGGTCTTGCGACTGATTGCGAAGTCGTGGCACAGCTCCGTGATGGTGTATTTTCCACTTTGTGCTATGTGTATGAATCGTAACTTTTGGTCCATTAGGTCTACAGTTTTCCAGGGCATAATGCCCAGTCGACGCCAACCTTCCTTGTCGCGCCGAAATACATGAAGGCGGATGTCTCCGGTTCATACCGCCGGACTCCTTTCTCCTTTCCCTCATTTTTCTCTTCACTCTAATACTGTTAAATAAAATTGACAAATTAGCCGTAAAAGAGAATTTTATTTAACTCAATGAAAAAACTGATTGTATTATTGCCGAAGCACCTTCGTGAAATGAAGCAATTTGGCGAACGGCTGAAACTGGCCCGGTTACGGCGCCGGATATCGCTGATCATGGTCGCGGAAAGGGCCGGAATCAGCAAGCCGACCTTGGTTCAAATCGAAAAGGGCAGCCCCGCGGTTTCGATGGGATCGTATTATTCGGTAATGCGGGTCTATGGACTGGAACCAGATTTTTCCAACCTGGCTAATGACGATGAACTGGGCCGCCGGATTCAGGATAATTCCCTGCCCATGAAGGGCCGGGCGCCTAAAAAGAAGTCCACCGATGAGCGAGGATAAGACAGCCTGGGTTTACGAGGATTGGTCCGGCCTGGAAGGCCCCAGCCTGGTGGGGAAAATCGGCGTCTTTGTCGTCCGCGGAAAAGAGATCTTCTCGTTTGAATACCATCCGGACTGGTTGAGGGATTCCCGGCACACCTTGTTCCTGGATCCGGATCTACAGTTGGTGGAGGGACGGCAGTTTTCGAACAGGGAAGCTCCCTTCGGATTATTCCTCGATTCCGCTCCGGACCGCTGGGGCCGCCTGCTCATCGACCGGCGTGAGGCCTACCGCGCCCGGCAGGAGGGCCGGCCGCCACCCCGCCTTTTTGATTCCGATTGCCTGCTGGCCGTTTCCGATAAAACCCGGATGGGTGGATTGCGATTCAAACGGGATCCAGAAGGTCCGTTCGTCGGGGAAAGTGGCAAAGAGGCGATTCCTCCACTTGAATCTTTGCGAGCGCTGGAACAGGCATCGCTTGCGCTGGAAACCTCGGATCCGGAGGATCCCCAATATCTGGATTGGCTGCGGTTATTGATGGCCCCCGGGACTTCCCTCGGCGGCGCTCGCCCGAAAGGAAACGTAATCGACCCTCACGGCGCCCTTTGGATTGCGAAGTTTCCCAGCAGACAGGATGAATTCAATATCGGAGCCTGGGAATACCTGGTGCATCAGATGGCCCGGGAATCAGGGCTTAAGACCGGAGAGGCCCGGGCGGAGCGATTTTCAAACCATGGCCACACTTTTTTGGCCAAACGGTTTGACCGCTCCGGGCCCAACCGTATCCATTTTGCCTCCGCTATGACTCTGCTTGGATACCAGGATGGGGATGACCATGCCTCCGGGGTGAGTTACCTCGAACTGGCCGACTTTATCGAGACTTACGGGGCGGCCCCCACCGAAGACCTGGAAGAACTCTGGAAACGGATTTTGTTCAACGTCCTGGTCAGCAACGGTGATGACCATTTAAGGAACCACGGATTTATCCTCGGCGAACAGGGATGGCGCATGTCTCCGCTCTACGATGTGAACCCTTTTCCCTGGCAGGGCGGCCTCTCACTGAATATTGATGATAACAACAATTCCCTTGAAACCGGGTTGGTTCGCGAGGTGGCGCCGTATTTCCGTTTAAATTCCAAGCAGGTCGACACGAACCTCACCCATTTCCGGAGCATCATCTCCCGGTGGGAAACACTGGCCGGAAACATGGATATTCCAAACTCCGAAATGGACCGGATGCGCCCGGCTTTCCAACATTGATTCCCCTTACCTAGTCGAACATGAAAAAGGTCATAATGGCTCCGCGTGAGCAAACAAAACAAGAGGGCCTTCAGTTTTTGTGAAGATAGTAGACTGGCTCAAAGGGTGTAAAAAACTTGAGCGCTTCATCCATTTTCGGAAGTTATAGTCTGCTGCGGCCATTATCTGATTGATCTGATCTCCGGGCAGGCCTTTGAGAAAGTTGCGTCTGAGTCGAATCGGTTTAGCCGGAGAGCCTTGATGTTGATCGTAGTGCTGGGCAAAGGCGTTCTCAAAGAACTCCCAGTCTATGGTTCGGGCCAAGCGGCAAAGCGGTTGGCGCTGATCGAGCATGCTGTTAAGGTCAGGCATCAGAAAGCTGCCTTAGGTTGAATCAGGCGAAGGTCTTGGTTTCATCGCTTTGATAAGGTTTTGGATGGAATTCGCCTTTAGCTTGTCAAATTTTAACCGATAGATCAATAATAAAGCGTTGATAAACAAATATTTATGAAACAGGGATGCACGGGATGTTTAGGGATGTTTTAATGTTATTAAACAACGTTCCTTTCAGTCACTTAATCCTGCTGCGCCGGAACAGGGTCGCTTCGCGAACAAGATATTTACAGAGTTACCAAGATGCTGAGATTCCGAGGTACTGAGTTGTTGAGGATTATTGTGATCGTGATCGAAAGCGTTCAAAAGCCGGTAAATTCATAACGGGAAGACCTACAACTGACGATGTTAATAAATTAAATTGAACATTTGCTTCGCGAACTCCTCGGTAAACCCCATTCCAAAAGCCCTCTGTCCCTCAGCTTATCATCTTCTTTGTGCCCTTGCATGTCCCGCCGTAGCCCTTGGAGTAGGCGGATGCCTCCGTGCCTCTCAGAATCTTAGCATCTCAGCATCTCTGTTTCCTCCGCCGTGTCCCGCCGTAACTTGTGTGAAGGCGGATTACCTCCTGTAAAAAGTTATTCCTGTTGGCACGCAGCGCCATCTTGTTGCACGGAAGCCACACGATGAGTTTTGTGTTTTTGTGCTTCTTGTGGCTAAATTCAACACATCCGTGCGCATCCGTGTCATCCGTGGTTTCCCTCAAAAACTCAGCATCTAAGCATCACCAAATGGGTTAGGCACTCCTCTTATGCCCTTCCCTTTCTTTATCCAAAAAAGGATCGCCCCAACGGGAATGGAAAACATGAAAATCCAAGGAGCATAAACGCTGGCTCTAACAAACCCAGCGCCCAAAATCTGAAATGATAATAGATTTATCCAAACTTGACCCGTCGTCCAATTGAGCGAAAACTTAAACATACCAACCAGAATAAATATAATCCACAACCACTTTCTTTTTTTCAATTTCGTTCGTATACAGGCGATGACCGTGTACAAAATGAATAGGGGACACACCGCGCAAATTAAAAGAAAGCCATAGTGAGTATCTCCTTTCCCTTTTAGAGAAAACCGGTGAGTCTCCTCCAACGACCGATCTATCGGAGTAACATTGAATTGGATTATTTCCTTTCTCTTAGGAGATAGATTTCGAAACCCAACATACACCAGTATCCATTGCTGGTCATATTCGTATTCATAGGTGAAAAAGTAGCGAGCGTGCTGCCTAAGAAATTTCATTGAGGTGTAGCCAACCAGTTTTATCGTAATCGGTTCTTGCTCGGGAAAAAATTGGCCCATCCGGGAAAATAATTCCTTTTCATTTCCCTTCCGTATCTTGGGATCCAAATCACTGATGATCGCTTCATAATTGCCGTCAAGGAGGAGGTCCATATAATGTTTTGCCGCCTCCTCCATCTCATCGTCAGCGGAGTTTTCCAATACAGTCGATGGATTACAACCCGACCCGATAAGCGCGAGCCATACCAAACCATACCTGAACTTCTTCATTTTCAGCATCTAGAGATGATTAGCTTGCGACCCTAAAGAGAAGCCTAAAATCCAGTACCAAACGTTTTGCCCGGCAAATACGAGTCATTTCTGACGCGTGGCAGCTCCTTCCTTTTTCTTTTTCTTTTTCTTCACCCGCAAGGGACGGGAACATTAAGGGCATTTCTTGGGCAGTAGGGGGGTAAAATAACCGTGAGGCCACTTACCCGATCGACCACCCGATCGGTCCGGTATCCAATGGACGTTTTTGCGGCAGAAAGGACATCGCATAAACCGAGATGATATAATGCTTAAAATACCGCCCACACCAAAAAAGATTAAAACCTGACGCAGGCCAATATCACCAGAATCCCAAAATGCGATTAAAAATAGGACTAGGAAAACAATCCCGAATATCAAAAAAATCGATGCCATTTCACCAATTTATCGATGAGAACAGCAGCCTCTTTGTCACTCATTTTGTTATTCATACGATTAATCAAACCGGGACTTAACCTCCTGGATGGCACCCTGTAAAGACACGACCTCTGCCTTTCCATAACCTGTACCAGCCCCTACAGGTAAAGAACCAAAGGAAAGACCACCAAACCAACCGTTCGGATCTATCGACAAGAGTGGATTATTGGAAATATTCTCATTCCGATAATGATCAATGGAGGATTGCCGGTTGTCGATGAGCCCTCCTGTAACACCAACCGTCAGCCTCTCCCATATGCATTGCATGGGTGCTACGATAAACCTGAAAGATCCCTCTCTACGAGCATTTTCTCGCATTGGATCGTCTATCTAAGGCCTCTGAAGGAGGTCGAGGAGTGCCTTCCTGTGCGTCGTACGCAGACAGGCAAATGAACCCCTATTTGAAGCAATGCCTAGGACAGATGGCCACCGATCCAGAAAGTGCCTGGAAAAACCAGGACTTGAGCACGGAAATCTACCACGCCCCCATAGAAATAAGAGCGGTCAAATTTAGAAACTTCCATCCACAAGGCATAGCCCAATTTCCTATTCTTGCATAGACGCGCTACAACGGACGCTTACTTCATTTCTGTGTTCCTGATAGCTCGATAAACGGAGTGGG
The DNA here is from genome assembly GCA_965250065.1 of Opitutales bacterium. Lineage (GTDB taxonomy): Bacteria > Verrucomicrobiota > Verrucomicrobiia > Opitutales > UBA2995 > JAABVD01. The sequence goes on along the minus strand of OZ252288.1, from coordinate 656,384 downwards.
AAGGCCTGGCCAATTTATATCTATACGGACCTATTCTCCAAAGACTGCAATTAAGCCTTCAGTTAACCTCTTGCCAATCTCGAAAGGATTTTTCGATTCGTACTCCGGGTTGAGAAGAATCTCATAAATTTCTTCCACCTTGCCGGCCTTGATGACTTCCATAAAAATGGCGATGCCTTCCAACTCCGCCGTAGATAATTCATCCGTGGTTAGCCGCTCAACTTTTTGCTCTTGGGCGGAAGTCAATCCAGCGCCCAAATCCATAGAGTATGCTTCAAGGCGCTCGGTGATCGAGGTAGGATCCTTTCTTGAATATCCGTAATATATCCACGGTAATATATCCTGAAGGAAATGATTGATGGGATCTTCGTAGGGGTGGGCATAGTTGTAGGATCCGTCATTTATTCCGTCCCGGACCAACTTTCCTTTTCCATCGTAAACAGCTTCTATTTGTCCGTTTCTGTGTAAGAAGAGCTGATTGTCCGTTGCACCACGTAGTTGGTGAATCCGAATCTCGTGAGTCTTTGAAAGCCATTTATAGATTAATTCTGCTTCTTTCCTGTACTCTTTCTTTATTTGGGGTGCGAGGGACTGCACCTCCGAAAGCAGTTCTCGCGGACTATTGGCAAATAAAGTGAGTGGAAAAAAGGAAAGTATTAGGAGGGAGATTTTCATCTGTTATTGTTTCTAAGTGGTAGGATAGGAACATCAGTTACACTCTATTACTTTCACATTCAGGGTCAAGTCCGGATTGTCCTGTAGAGGCGGAAAAGGGGTCAGTTCTGAATGGCCCTTAGTTAAGGTATGTTTAGGACGAAATTTCACTTCTTTTTCCTCGATTCTGAGACGCGCATCTCCGAGCGTGGTCGAGTAAGGTTCTGATAGGGTTTCGGTCTTCGCTTTTTTGCCCGGGGTTCGGTCCGCCCGGGTCTGTCCGCTACCCTTATATCAGCGATTATCCAAAGCAATTCGTTTTGCACCTTTTTTAGTTTTTTGGGACGCTTGCGCACCAACCACAAGGTGCTTTTGTAGTGCCTTAGGGTGTCAGCGGCCCCTTTGAAACTAAGCTGGTAGGGTTGTTGCGAGCTCAACAGGGCCGCATCCGCCATGAGTAAACGTAGCAGGTTGTAAGCGATGGCGAACATAACGAACTCTTTTTGCACCATGGAGGGACTTTTGCAGCGCAACTGTTCCATGCCCATAGTGGTTTTCATATCGCGTAGAAACAGTTCGGCTTGCCAACGGCGCCAATAAAGTTCCACCAGGGCCTCCTTGGGGTAGAGCTTTGCATCGGTTAAGGTGGTGGCAATCCAAAGCTGATGGGGCCGAAAACCACGATTTTGGATTTTCAAGCGCACCACACGTATCGCCAGGGTGTTGGGCAACTGCCTCCATTCATCCTTTGACCAACCCTTTTTGGGGCGCTGCGGTCGCTTCCACTCCGCCAAGCGATCCAGCTTGCCCAATTTTTTGCCGCAGCGCATATCCACCTTGCGAGCCTGATGCAGGCGCATGACCGCATCTAATTGATGTTCAACGCATAGCGCCAAATTACTATAAGAACAATAGCCCCGGTCGGTCAGCACAATTGATCCTTTTTCCATCAACGGTAGGAGCGAGCGCAACAACGGGCTTTCATGTCGCTGCAGTTGGGAACTTGCCCAATGCAGCAAAGCTCCAGTGTGCAGACAAAAACAAGCCACCACCTGCATGACAGGAAAACCACAACCAGGACGCTGTTGGGAGGGCTGCGGGTAGGCTAGTTGGTTGTCCCCGGTATCAGCCAACTGTAGGCTGGTTCCATCCACTACGAGCACCTTTCGAGTCTGCCAAAGCCATCCCGGCGACAAGCGTTGGGACAAGGTATCGGCAAGGTGTCGATGAATACTCAACAGGCGGTTAATATCCAGCTTTTTACGCGCTTGGCAATAAGCTGAATCACCACTTCGGGGAACCGCAAGAGCGTGGGCGGAGCAGAAACTCTGCACCATGCGCACCACCTCCATGCAGGCGGTTCTGGGGGTGAGCACTTGAGCAAGAAATCCCAAAAAAGTGCACCCCAGGCTGTAGAAGCGCCTACGGGAATGTTGTTTGTCTTTATTGGGCTGAAGTAAGGGTGCGGGAATGAACGATGAGAAGAGCAAACTGAGCTCTGATAAACTTGCCAAAGCCGCGGCTTGAGCCTGAGCTGTGACCTGTGCAAGGGCGGACTTAGGTCCGCGGCCTAACCAATGGTTGGCGCCGGGAATAAAAGACTGTAAGTGTTTCATTCACAACAGCTTACACAAAATCCGAATTTGTACAAGGTTTTTTTCAAAATTAGCAAAAAAAATGATTTGGAATGCTTAACTAAGGGCCATTGAGAACTGACCCCTTTTCCGGCTCATTGATCACATGATACAATCCGCTGTTACGTTCGATGCGGGGCTTGCGGGCCATGCAAAGGATCCAAGAGCAGATCATCTCATCGGTCAACTTGATTATTGACCCTTGACCCTGTCGGCTGCCTACAGTATACTGTAACCTATGTGCCTGGAATAAGTGTTACCGATGTGTCCGGATCATACCCCTTGAGGACTGAGGAGATCGCAAACGCCCGAAAACGTAGGACTTGCGCTGTCGCGAAATGGTGTCATATTGGTGCCGTTATGAATATCACCCTAAAGGATGTTCCTGAAGATCTCCACGAGCGGCTCCGCCAAACAGCAGAGCGCACAGGGCGCAGTATGAACAAGCTGATTTTGCACACATTGGAAAAGGCTGTGTCTCCTCGAAAGGTGGATCGAGTCGAACTGCTTGAGCGCATCCGACGCCGTAGAGCGCGCATGGCAATCTGGATTGATGATCATTCCCTTCGTGACGCGATCAATGACGGCAGGGCATGATCGTCGTTGACATGAACGTGATCGGCTACCTGCTGATCCGAGGCAAACGTTCAGAGGAAATGGACCGGCTTCTCTTGGCGGAGCCTGACTGGATAGCCCCGCGCCTTTGGCTCGACGAGTTTGTGAATGTGCTCTGCACATATGAGCGGGTCGACTCCATGCTATCGGATCAAGCGGTCGGCTTGCTTGAGGACGCATTGACCCTGATGGATGGAGCTTCCTATGAGGTTGCCCCGGAGCGTGTGTTGGCTGTAGCCCGCCGCACCGGATGTAGCGGCTACGACAGCCAGTACGTTGCGCTTGCAGAAGATCTTGGCTTGAAATTATACACCTGTGACAAGGGGATTCTAAGTCGATGCCCGGAGGTGGCCGTGATGCCACAGTAGTGACGATTTTGGCGTGCAAATTGGCGAGAAATTCCAGGGATGGGGTGCCTTTGACAAAGGAAGAATATAAGACGTCAGGTCTTGACTTTTGACAAAAGCTGTTTGTTCTCCAGCTGCCTTACGAGCTTCTCAATTGGTCCGATGCGCTTCACGCTCGGTCATGTCATCACTCCGTTCTTCGGAACTTTTTCTGGTCTTTTTTCAGGAGCCATCGTCGCGCACATTGACTCGGAATCGGCATCGGAGGCATTGCGGCGGAAAAGGGGTCGGAAAAGGGGTCAGTTCTTAATTCTTGATATTTTGGATTGGATTTCTTTTCTATTTTTGGATGCCAAGACCGCTAAGATTTGTGTACGAGGGCGCCCTCTACCATGTGCTCAACCGAGGGAACTACCGATCCTGGATTTTTGAAGACCAAGCAACAAAGTTCGCCTTTGAGAAATGTCTCTTCGAAGCGTGCGAGCGGACCGGTTGGATCATCCATGCTTACTGCATCATGGGGAATCATTACCACTTGGCCTTGGAGACCCCCTCACCCAATCTGAGTGAAGGCATGAAATGGTTGCAGGGCGTATACGCCACTCGCTACAACCGGTTTAGAAAAGAACAAGGGCATCTCTTCCAGGGACGTTTTAAAAGCATTGTTCTGGAAGACTTCGAGCGTCTGGCCGGATTGTGTCATTACATTCATCTCAATCTAGTGAGAGCTGGCCTTGTGAATCTGAGTGGGTTAGCAGGTTACCGGTACAGCAGCTACTACTGGTTGAATAACCGAAAAGGCCGAAGAGCGTTTCTGAGCTTCGATGCCTGCCTGGAGGGTAGTGGGGGATTAAAGGATACTCCGGCTGGCCGGAGAAAGTATGCCCAGTATCTGGCTTGGCTAAATGAAGATGAGGCCCAGCAAAAGACCTATATGTTTGACCGCATGAGCAAGGGATGGGCTCATGGAAGCAAGGAATTTAAGAAAGCATTGATTCGCGACGGTGAACGGGAACGCCGTCACTTACAGTTGGGCGCAACCGGTTCTGGTGAGGCGTTAGAATTGGTTTGGGAGGAGGATCTGGACCGATGCCTGGAGGTACTGGGTAAAGGGATGGCGGATGGGTCCACCGAGCCCAAGTCAGCCAATTGGAAGATAGCGATATGCGCCTGGATGAGGGGGAGACATATGTGCCGCAACCGCTGGTTGTCCGGAAGCTTTCGATGGGGGTGGAAGCTGCGGTGAGCCGCTACCTAAAGCAGCACAACGATGGAGAAAGGCCGGAGGCCGGGAAGTTTCTGAAGCAACTGAATGCAAGAATTAAGAACTGACCCCTTTTCCGCCTCTGTCAACAATTTTGTGCAAAAACTCAAAATAATCCAAAACTTGTCTTATACTGAGGATGTTATGGCAGGACGTCCGCCCATCAATGAAGCACCGGTTTTCGGTGGCAATTTGGCTGCGTTGCCCAAAGCGCAAGGATGGACGCAACCGCAGCTGGCCCACATGCTGGCAATTTCGGTTGACGCCCTGGTCTACTACGAGCGCAAGGCGAAGAACCCAACGGCGGATATTCTTTCCAAGGTTTCCAAGCTCTTCAACGTCTCGATTGACGAGTTGCTGGGCCACCCGATCAAGAGTGTAGGTAGAGCCTATCCCAGACGCTTAAGCCACTGGGGGACAAGGTATTAGACTAAAAAAAGTCGGGCGAAAGGAGGTGAAAATCCTCGATTCGCCCTGAATAGAGCCTCTATACTTTGGTGTGAAAAAAAATAATGAAATCTATTCTACTGATACGGTAACTTTTCAAAGTTTGCTTCGTCCAGCTTTAACCCCGGTTTTGCGCAATCGTGATTTTGACCGTCTGGTCGAGGATTTGGAGCAACTGGATGATAATCTGATCCAAGGTGGGTTGGAAGACTTGGCGATCCACTTCGGTTTGTCACAGTTGCCGCCGGGCGCCTCGGTCGCTGTGCGCAGTAGGAAAGCGGAGTTTTCGGTTTACTCGCTGCGGGTGGAGCTACTTCGTCACTTGCTGGGTCTTCCCGGCTTTGAAGCTTACTCGATGACGTTGGCCTCTAGTGATCTATTGACCAATTTTTGCGGATGCCGCAGTCTGCTTGGCGTGAAGTGGACTTCGAAAAGTTCGCTGCACCGAGCATCGAAGTTTTTCACCGATGAGCAGTTGCGCGAGTTCAACACACGGCTGGTTGAGCTGGCGGGCAATCAGAGGTATTGCTCCCAACTCGGAGTGGAGCAGGCGGAGGATCTTTCGGTTTGCCTGGTCGATTCGACCTGTCTGGAGGCCAACATTCACTTTCCGGTCGATTGGGTGCTTTTGGGTGACGTGACGCGCACCTTGCTCAAAGCGGTGAAACTGATTCGGCGAGAAGCCCTGTTGCAGCGCATGCCCGATTCAGCGGATCACCTGCTGGGCCGCATGAACAAGCTCTGTATCCAGATGACGCATACCCGCCGCAAGAAGGGAGCGGTGAAGGCTCGCAAGAAGATCCTGCGCAAGATGAAGCGATTAGTCAAACGGATCGGCGCGCACGCCCTGCGACACCGCAACCTGCTGGACGCCCGCTTCGGACAAACCCGGTTGAGCCGAGCTCGTGCCGATCAAGTGATTGGGCGTATCGATGAGCAACTCGCCTTGCTGCCCCAAGTCATTGAGCAAGCGCACGAACGCATCATCGGCGGACGTCTGGTCAAAAACGAGAAGAAGATCCTCAGTGCTTACGAAGGTGATAGCGCTGTGATCGTGCGGGGCAAGGCGGGTGCGCAGACCGAGTTCGGCAACGAACTGTTTATCGCCGAGAGTCCCGGCGGCATGCTCATTGATTATATGCTCTACGGCAAAACCGCTCCTGGGGAGGGAGATAAATTAATCGAAAGCGTGCAGCGCCAACAGTCCCTCAAAAGGCAACAAGGCCTTGAGTGGGCGGTGGCCGACCGGGGCTTCGATGGGGCAGCTACACGTGGGGCATTACAGGCGGCAGGGCTGAGCAGCCACATTTGTCCGAAAAGTCCGGCCGAGTTGGAAGCCCGCCTGAAGGAGCCTGATTTTTGCCGCTGGCAAACCCGCCGCGCCGGCACCGAAGCGCGCATTGCCATTGTGAAAAACCACGGAGGCGGACGTGTCTGGCGCGCCAAAGGCTTAAAGCACCGCAGGCTCGCAGTGGGTTGGAGCGTGCTCGCCCACAACCTCGCCTGGATAAGTCGAAAAGTGAGAAAAGAGCGCCTCGAAGCTCAAGCCAAGGCGGCCTGAGCCTTCGGCGTCCCAGGCGCTCATCAAAACCGAACCTGCAAGCAGTCGGAAGGCCGCCGCATGCCCGAAATCCGGCATTAAGCTGAATATTTTGAATCCAGGTGAGTTTGAAAGACCCAGCAAGGCTCGAATCGAGCGCAGCTGAGAAAATTTAGGCCCTGCAAACCCTACTCGTTTTCAAATCCCGGATTCTGGGATAGGCTCTAGGTAAGCCCGGACCGCCCTCCCGGATCGAGCAACTGGCCGAGCAGCTTGCGGCCTTGCCGCGGCAAAAGCAGAAGGCCGTCGTGGAGATATTGGAAGGCTACCTCAAGACCGCCGGGGTTTCTTCATAACCGCTGCCAGAGAGCGCTCGGGTGAGGCGAGCAAGACTGGGGGCAGCTTTGGCTGCCTGGCTTCTATTTGCGGGTGCGAGCTTGCGAGCGGGTGACTTTCTCACCGCCCGAGGCGGAGAGGCGGGGGTGTGCGCTGAAGGGCGTTTGGCTGGGGGAAGCCGCCACCAAGGAGGCGCAGCTCCCTGGACCCGTCCAGCGCCAGCACGTGTTTGAGCCCGAGGATTTGGGGTGAGTTTGCTGGCGCCGGGGCCAGGGGGACCGGGGACCGGGGCGGGCAGGCTCACCCAGGCCCGGCCCGACAGGGTAGCGCCCCCGCCTCGGAGCCGTCCACACCACTGTGTGGGGGCGAAAGGGATCGGGTGGCGGCGCCCGACTGAAAGGAGGTCCAAGCGCCGGCGGGTCCCGCGGGAAGGAGCGATAGCGACGGGTGGGATGCTAACAACAGGAAGGTAGCCCATAAGGAGGCAGCCCGGCCGACTGGGGCGAACGAGTGGAGCAACTGGCGTGACAGACCTGAGCGGAGTCGAAGGGCTGGCGCGAGCCGAAGGCCGACCGAAGGGAAGCAGGTGCGACTTTGTCGATTAACAACAACCTGCGTATCCAGGGTTTGGATTTACGAGATATGTTTGAAGATATTTGAATACCAGGCTCGGCACCTTTTGGCTGTCTTCTTCCCCTTGAGACAACCCAATATCATGAATAATTGGACTGACCCTTTTGCCTTTCCTCACCGCAACCTCTTTGGAAAACACAGGAAGTCAGGTGCCCGACCGATGCTGGGGCTGAAGGACTCGGGGATGATGGTGATGCGGGACCTGAGAAAAGGTGTTTTCAGCTGAGTTCAGATCTGGACACTACCTTTCCAGGGCATAATGCCCAGTATACTGTAACCTACTTTGTCTCGCCGTAATGAATGAAGGCGGATGTGTCTAGAATAAGTGTTACCGATGTCTCCGGATAATACCCTTGAAACTCAGTCAACACCAAACATCAAGGGCTGACCCCTTTGCCCCCCCCTGACCCCTTTGCCCCCCCTCAAGAATTAAGAACTGACTCCAATGGCGCTTAGTTAAGGGGTTTTTGAGGGCATAAGGTATGGCGCCAGCCGGGGTCATGCCGTAGAAAAGTGATGCCTTCTGTAAGAAAAGGGTCAGGTCTTAAAAACTGTATTTCGTTGTACTTCATACACTTTTACAAGACGACCGACCCTGTAAGACATAACTTTTTACGTCTTGACCCCTTCCTTTTCCGAGGTAGTCAAATGTTCGAAAAGTCACTTAACTAAGCGCCATTCAGAACTGACCCCTTTGGCTCGCCTCAGAAATTTGCTTAACTTAGGGCCATTCCGACCTGACCCTTTTCTGCCAAGGAATGACCCCGAGGGCAAGAAATGAGCCCGCGGGTTAAAATGGAGCGATTCGCCGGGAACCCACATCGGTGGTCAGCAAAACTTGTTGGTCGAAGCTTTGGTAGATAAGTTCGTTCTTTAGGCCGCGATGCTCCGGGCTGTCCCAGAGATTTTCGTGTTCCCAGGGATCTTTTTCCAGGTCGTAAAGCTCTCCCGCGTTTAAACCGTGGTAAATATTCAGCTTGTAGTTACCTCGTCGGTTCATGGTGGCAAAGGTTCCATTTCCTCCCGTAAACTGGCGATCGAGCGCATCAAAATATTCACACCGTACCGATTCACGGATCACATCGCCCCTTGCTGCCCCTTCAAGAATAGGACGCAGCGTCCTGCCCTGAAAGTAATCGGGAATTTCGATTCCGGCGTAGTCGAGAATGGTGGCTGACATGTCGAGTAGCTCTACCAGCCCATCGGCTTGGACGTTCTCTTCAATAACACCCGGGTAACTGAAGATGAGGGGCACTCGCACCAGTCCTTCGTAAAACCGGCAACCCTTATACAATAATCCGTGATCCCCCAGCATCTCGCCATGATCACTGGCAAAAACGACCAGGGTGTTATCCTTTTGGCCGGTGTCCTCCAGTGCCTGCAAAAGCCGGGCAAACTGATCGTCTATTTGCGCAATCATGGCGTAATACAGAGCCTGCTCCTCTTTCCCATCCAGCTCGCCCGTGGATTGGTATCGTGTCTGAAAATCAGCCCCTTTTAAGCTTTCCTGGATAGCCTTGTCCGATCCCCGGTGGTGAGCGCCCGGCATGGATTTCGCATCAAACTCATCCGCATACACCCGGGGCGGAATAAAGGGCGGGTGTGGATCGTAGATGTTCACAGTCAGGAACCATGGTTTACCTTGATACCGGGCCATAAAATCAATCGACCGGTCCGTGGCCCAAGTCGTTTGGTGGAAGGCTGGATCTACGCGATCCGGACTGTGGCGCATGGCATCCAGGTCTCCACCCTTTCCCTTTATCCAGTCGGCATAATCATGTCCTTCTTGCCAATCATCCCGTGGGGCATGGCTGAACTTCCAATAACTGTAGCCGTCGTCCAGGCGGGGCTCTGTGCGATTGGCCGCGCTGATCAAGTGAAACTTGCCAATATTACCGCACACATATCCGGCATCAGCTAACATTTTTGAAATCAAGGGAGGAGCATCCTGGGGAAATGTATTGTTTCCGTTGCGAGTATTATGAAGCCGGCTGGGGTAAAGCCCGGTCATGAAACTGGAACGGCTCGGGGTGCATATCGGACTCTGGCAATAGGCATGGGTAAAGGCCGTTCCCTGGCTTACGAGCTGGTCGATCCTCGTGGTTCGCACATGGGGATTACCCAAAGCCCCGATAGTGTCGAAGCGTTGCTGGTCGGTGCAGTAGAAGAGAATATTGGGACGAATCATCTAAAATTTGTATTTGGCGATAAAATGGACAATGCGCGGAACCACCTGACCTATCCCGCATGTCTCACAAATTTTCTACTGCGCTCCGGAATATCGGCGCTGGTGCGGACCTCCCTGGATGCGCGACTTTGCAGGGTGTCGCGACCCGGCTTCACCCGCGCATCGGCGCGAAGCCCACACCAGCGCTTGATCTTCGTTTGCTCGCTACGAAATTTGTGAGACATGCGGGCTATGGTATTCACAAAAATTGAACAGAATTCCAAGTTTTACGTATTTTTCTACAAAATTAAATGCTTCCCAATTTAAATTACTACTCTATGATAACGTGGCCACTTTAAAATAAAGGGCCATATTGGCCAAATTCCAAAACCTCAGATTAACACAACGCTTGTTAGACTTAACCTATATATGAGCGGGGAATTTTTGTTCCCTCACCTTCAACTCATCCATCAATCTTTGCAAACTTTCTAACCCCGCTGGGATTGGCTTCCTCAGGTTCGCCGATTCGCACTGGCGCGAAGGCGCTGAAGCTGAATTGGCCAATTCCGGAACAAACAGACCATTTCCGAAACGAAACATATTTATGGGTGCGAGCCTCGTCCCTAATCCGTCGAATGCTTCACCTATTCACTTATACCCTGACATAACCGAGTCCATAAACAGGAATCTATAAACTATGAAACAAAAAATCTTAAAAACAAAATCATGGTCGCGAACATCAATTCATTCCGCATGGTTAATGGCCTTCGGGTTGTTGAGCCTGCCACTCATCACCCTGGCCCAAGAAGAGGAAGAGAAAGACGATATCTTCGAACTTTCTCCCTTTGTCATTATAGATGAAGAGGATTCGGGATACATCGCTACTCAAACTTTAGCGGGAACCCGCCTGCGCAGCAGACTGGAGGACATCGGAGCCTCCGTTCAGGTACTGACATCGGAATTTCTCGATGACATTGCCGCCACCGAATCGAACGACCTTCTGCTGTTTACCACCTCTACCGAAACCGCAGGTCTGGGTGGAAACTTCTCCGCTGGAAACGCCCAACAGGACGATCGCGTTCTCGTAGGGGCGGTCTTGAATAACCCGCAGGGCGCCAGCCGGATTCGCGGCTTGGGCGCCCCGGATAACACCCGGGACTTTTTCCTGACCGATATTCCGTGGGATAGCTACAATTCCGGACGCGTGGAAATCAATCGAGGCGCCAATGCCATTCTCTTTGGGCTAGGCTCTCCTTCCGGAGTGCAGAATGTGGGTTTGAATCGGGCCATATTCGATGAAATCAACCGGGTTGAATTTCGCCTCCAAGATGGAGGAGACGAGCCTTCCTACCGGGCACAGGTTGATTTCAACCGCGTGTTGGTGGAGGACAAATTGGCCGTCCGCGTTTCAGCTGTGCGCAATAATCGCAATTATCCCCAAAAGCCGGCCTTCCAGGACCAGGAGCGCTATTTCATCACCGCCACATGGCGACCTTTTGAAAACACTGTTATCCGCACCAGTTACGAAAACGGCCACATTCGCGCAAACAACCCCGATCCAGTGGGTCCGCTGCAGGCCATTGACCACTACATTCGTGAAATTCGCCGCTACCACTCCGCTTTGGCTCTCGACGGCAACTACGTGGGAGCTCCGGAAATCAACCTCCCCCTCACCTACGATCCCTGGCGCTTCAGCATGCGCTGGCCAATTAGGGAATACAGAGCTGTCTGGCAACAGATCGATCCGGTGTTAACGGGTTACGCTAATCCCTTTCAAAATCAAGGCTTTGGACAATCCCTGGGCATGGTCTGGGAGGGTGACACCGAACATCCCGATTTCGGATTTCCGGGAGTTATCCCCAATAACAATGCGTTCCGAGTGGATTTTGATAGAAGTACGCCTGGTTTTCAGCACAAGGTATGGTACGACTACGAGCGTCCAGCAGCGGATAGACCGCCCAATCCACGGAATCCCCGCGGCGGCCGCAATTTCAGGCGCATCGATAATGCGGGGGCCTATGATTTGGGCGACTACGCCGGCATCTTCGAAGGATTTAACGACCTGGATCTATTCGACTTTTCCGAATACCTGCTGGCCGGAACATCCCCGTTCCAGAATCGGGATTTCGACGCCTTCCACGCCACCCTGGAACAAAACTTTTTCCAAAACAGACTGGGCTTTGAGCTGGCATTTAGCAAACAAAGTTTCAAACGCCAAAATTTCAACGGTTTCCCCGGCCGCACCATGGGTGTGCTGATTGATATCAATCATACCCTTCCCATCGGTTCATTCGATCACAATACCGATCCCCTGGTACCGGTAGAACCACAGCCCAATCCCAATTTTGGTCGCCCATTTATGGTCGGTAAAGCATCTATGCAGGATTTCAAAAGGGAACGTGAATCCTTGCGCTGGACCGGTTATTGGGATTTTGATACCGCCGATTGGTTAGGTGAAAATCTAGTGACCGATATTCTGGGACGAAGTAGATTAACTACGCTGGCCTCCAGGCAGGAGTGGACGAGCAGTAACATCTCCTTTTCTCAACGCGAATTTGGCCCACGCGAAGCAAACCTGAATGAAGTTTTTGGAACGCGCCCCGACCCTCGGCATTTTGATTACCTGGTTTACCTCGGACCTCCGGTTGACCTGGTGAGTGATCCTGCCGGGATTACCCGGGATATGTTCCAGATCAATCCGGTCAATAATCAAAAAGTGTGGAACCCGGGCGGCCCGCCGGTTCCAACCACCTTCTATGACGTGACCAAACAAGAAATGGTAACCCACAACCTCGACAGAAGGCTAGCCGCCATTAACGGGGAACACAGCGGAACCGTAAATGATTCCTTAGCGGCGATCATGCAAAGTTTCCTGGTTGACGAAAACATCGTAACCACCCTGGGCTGGCGTCAGGATGAAGTAACCAATACATTGGCCAATACACCCATTTTGACCGACACCGCAACGCCCGAACAAGTCACGAGTCTGGGCATTGTCAATAAAACCTACGATTATCTAGGCACGATCGGCCAGAACGCTAACGGTGACTATCTGTTTGAAGAGCCTGAAATCACTTTTGTTAAGGAAGATATCTTCAGTTGGGGCGCCGTGGCCAAGCTGCCGAACGAATGGAATCCCTTCGACTGGCTGGACAGCGCCAGTTTCTTCTATAGCAAGTCGCAGAATTTCCAGCCTGCGCCGGGCCGCGAAGATCACCTGGGAGTACAGCTTCCATCACCGACGGGCACGACCAAAGATATCGGATTTAATTTCGCCTTCCTCGATAACAAGTTCAATCTACGCATCAACCGCTTTGAAGCGGCCATCAACAATGCCAGCTATTCAGGGGTCAATCGCGTCTATGCCCAGTCGGAAACTACCACCATGCGCGGGTGGATCAACAACGTCTTAACCGAATTGGCCATCGCGGATTTTGACGAGGTCATTGAAAATGAGAATTCTCCCGACTTCGGGCAGCTTCTTCGCATGCCACCCGAGCAATTGGAAACGCTATTGGATGAATTTCTGGACTTTTTCGGGATGGATATTGACCGGCGTGCCAACGCGGTAACCCTCGATTCATCCAATCCCTTCTCCGCTATCTGGACCGAAAACAACTGGCGGACCACCTTCGATGAACAACAAGGCGTGGTTGACGGTATCGAACAGAACGCGGCTGGGCAAACTGATACGCTCGATCAGGTCACCAAAGGAACGGAAATCGAATTGGTGGCCAATCCCGTGCGCGGGATGCGCGTCCTCCTCAATGTGGCCAAGGTGGAAACGGCCAACAGCAATATTGCCCCCACCATGCGGAACTGGATTGAAAACCATATCGGACCGTTTTACGCCGGAACTCCCACCAATCCCAGTAAGTTTGGACAGTTGATGCGGGGAGGCCCTGGCCGCCGTCCCGAACTGCGTGCAAATAATTTTCGAAATGCAGCTACAAATCAGGAATGGTGGACCCGGGAGGTGATTCGTGACTGGGAGGTCATTAAAGCCCAGGAAGGCACCTTCTCGCCGGAAGTGCGTAAATGGCGTGCAAACGCTGTAGTCAACTATGACTTCCGGGAAGGTATTTTCAGAGGTTGGGGTGTAGGGGTGAATGTGCGCTACCAATCTCGCGTAGCTATCGGTTTCCCCATCGCACCGGATGCTGAAGGTATTCCGAAACCGGATATCGAAAATCCATTTTTCGGTCCAGCCCAAACCAACTGGGGGTTCCGGTTAGCCTATCGCAAGCGTATTTGGAACAATAAGGTAAACTGGCGCATCCAGCTCAACCTGAGCAACGTCTTCTCCGACAAACGCGACCTCATCCCGGTTCGCATGACCGATATCGGATTGCTCGCTCAGTCGCGGACAGCCCCGCCAAGAGGTTGGGTTATTTCCAACCGGTTTAATTTCTAGTTGGACCTGAATTTAACTTTTTTTATGGTAGCAATGCCGCCATCAATAAAATTGCGCACGATGCCTGAGCTCTTATATAAATTCGGCTCATGAAAGGCAGCCTTCCCCAGAGAAAACAACTCCACCACACCCCTCCGAACTGGGTTCCAGATTCCGATCTTTTCTTCATTACGGTCAATGGGGAACCACGCGGACTAAATCAATTTGCTAAAAACGAAACTGGGACGTTCATTTTGAAATCTGCAAAGTACTATCAAGAAAACGAACATTGGTTTTGCAGGCTAATTTTAGTGATGCCGGACCACATTCATGCACTAGCCCGCATGTCTCACAAACTTTCTACTGCGCGCCGGAATATCCGCACTGGTGCGGCCCTCGTTGGATGGCGCGACTTTGCAGGGTGTCGACCCAGCTTCACCCGCGCATCGTCTCGAAACCCGCACCAGCACTGGATCTTCATTCGCTCGCCACGAAATTTGTGAGACATGCGGGCTAGTCGCATTTCTAATGTCACGTCCATGGAACGTTTCATCACATCATGGAAAAGTTATCTGAGCAAGCATTGCAAGATACGTTGGCAGCGTGGTTTTTTTGACCATCGAATCCGAAGTTGGAAAAGTCTGGATGCTAAAGCTGAATATATAAGTCAGAATCCGGTTCGGGCAGGATTGGTGAAGGTACCCGCAGATTGGCCCTGGAGGTGGGATTTCTTTAAAGAATGACTAACTCGAACTAATACCCGGCACAGCCGGAGGCTGTTGCCCTACCTTTTCTCCACGATAACATAATAGGCACCCAATTGCTCATCTTCCATGGTATGAAAATAGGCTTCAATAAAGGTTTTACCGGCCGACAATTCCAAGGAGAAATCCACTCCCTGCTGACCGGAAAGAACCTGCTCCTCTGCCGATTGGTTGCCCACTTTGATGAAAGCGCTTTTCAATTTCAGGGCTTCACCTGGAGTTTCGCGGAAGGCTGTCAGCCCGGGAACCGGTTTCCCGGCAGGAAGCGAATCCTCCAGGCCGGCTTTGGATTCCTGCGGCCACCGGCGCAGGGAAAACCGGTAGGTTCCGGGGGTTTCCACCTCCACCGCCCATATACCGGGATAGCCATGCCCCAATTTTCCAGCCCGCACGGCGCTCTGATGCCAGGGCACCCCAAGGTTGCCGGTGAGCCAATCGTGTGCCGTAAGCTGGGCGGGATTTTCCGATGGATTGCCTAAGACGAGGTTGGCGAATTTTGCAAAAGCGGGTTCGATACTCGTCCACCAGGCCTCGTAGTTTCCACGCAATCTCTCGACGATCTCAGGAAATTTGGAAGCTATATCCACCTGCTGGCCCGGATCACTTTCCACGTCGTAAAGCTCTTCCCCATTGATCAGACGCCAGCGCTGGGTCATGACGCTACTCTTGCGCCATTTGATGGGATCCTGAACCCGTTGCGAATCCGTTACCAGATACCGGTCCGGCCAGGGGGTGGGCAGTTTGAAAATTAAGGGCGCCAAGGACCGGCCATCGAAGAAATAATCCATTGGAGCCTGGAGTCCGCACAGGTCAATCAAAGTGGGTAGCACGTCGACATGGGCGCTCAACCGGGATATATCGCGTCCTTCGGTAAGACCAGCCTTTGGCCAATGGATAAAAAGGGGCACGCGGTGTCCTCCCTCGTACTCGCTACCCTTTTTCCCGCGCATCCCTACGTTCCAAACTTTTTCTCCAGTGGCAGTGCCATTATCGGTAGTAAAAATGAATAGGGTATTTTCTTCCAGGTTCTTGGCCTTAAGCCACTCACGCATGGCGCCGACATTTTCGTCGATATTGGCTATCATGCCAAAGAAAATAGCCTCCCGTTCGGATAGCCCCAGTTTCAGGTAAGGCATCCAATACTCGTCGGCTACGTGAAAGGGTCCGTGCGGAGCATTGGTGGTAATGTAGGCAAAAAAAGGTTTTTCCCGTAAAACGCTGTCCTCGATAAATCGTTTTGCCGAATCAAAAAAGATATCCGTGCAATAACCCTCAAACTTCTCCGGTATGCTGTTGTGGAAATAGGTATCGTCAAAATAGGAGTTATTCCAGTAGTCGGGAGTTTGTCCTACACCGCCTCCGGCGTGGCGAACCACTTCGTGAAATCCACGATCCTCCGGGCGATATGGATAGTTGTCGCCCAAATGCCATTTGCCAAACATTCCCGTGCGGTAACCCGATTGGGCAAAAACTTCACCCAAGGTCGCTTCACCCCGAAACAGGAAAGAACGCCCCATGATGGTGTGCCAGGGGCCGGCCCGGTTGGTGAAATGCCCACTCATCAATGCTCCCCGCGTGGGTGAACAGGTGGGACTGACGTGATAGTCGGTCAGACGGACGCTTTCGCCATGCAGTGTATCCAGCGCGGGTGTTTTTAGAATCGGGTTACCGTGGGCGGACAGATCTCCATAGCCCTGGTCGTCGGTGATTACAAAAACCACGTTGGGCCTATGCTGTGCACCGGCGGTAATTAACCCGCCAACCAAGGTTAAACTGAAAATTTGGAAGAAGTTTCGAAGTTTCATAGGCTTAATCGAGTCAATCTAGCACACTCAGGTAAAAGGAGAAATCAAGAATACTTTGTACTTAGAGGGGTACGAGGCGGTCAAACCTGAATGGTATTAACCCGCATATCTCACTTCCCTGTTCGCCAGGAAAATAGCCCGTTGCGGTGCGGGATAGCCCTCAACCGTGAACCTGGGGTCAAGGGGATCGAGAAAATCGGACAGGGATTCAAACGTCATCCAATCGGTGGAACGCTGTTCCTTAATGGTAGTCGGGGTAACGTCAACGCACCGAACATTTTGCCAACCGGATTCTTTCAGGGCCGTTTCCAGCGCGGCTGCGCTGGGGATAAAATGTACATTGCGCATTTTGGCGTAGCGGCCATCCGGAACCAGGATGTCATCCTCGTTTCCTTGCGTAACAAGAGTTTCCAAAACCAACTCACCACCGGGCCTAAGGTAGTTTTGCAGTTGTTGCAGGAACCGGCCGTGCTTTTTGCGATGGTAAAGTACTCCCATGGCAAAAACGGTATCGAAATGGGGCAGCATATCGGGCAATTCTTCCCAGCCCATTGGCAGCACCCAAGCCGGAAGCTCTCCGGGCGCGAAATGTTTGGTGGCCCAAAACTGCATGACATACAACATGTAAGGGTCGATCCCCAGTGCCAGTTCCGCTCCCTTACCCACCATGCGCCAGAGGTAATAGCCGTTTCCACAACCGACGTCCAGTACCCGCCGACCTTCCAGGTTGGAGATTTCGTTCTTGAGCCTGTCCCACTTCCAATCCGACCGCCACTCCGTGTCGATTTCCACGTTGCCGATCTTCAAGGGTCCCTTGCGCCAGGGATGAAATCGCTTCAGGAGCTGCCTCAAATCGATGTCGACGGCGGATCCTTCAAATCTAACCCCCTCCGTGAGATCGTATGATTGGCATTTAAAGGCAGGCAAGGAGGCCAGCGCTCCGAGCCAGTCATCCATATGTCCATCTGTCGAATTCTCGATATTAGCCTTAATCAATCGTCTCAAATCGGCTACCCAGCCTTCCAAGGCAGAACCGTGCAAGGATTTGTATAAAGGACTGTAATCGAGCAGACTCAAAGCCGCAATATTAGAGCAGTTTAATTAATCTTTAAACGCGACTAACGAGGCAAAATTAAAGCACTGAAACCACTGGCTAACCTGGGTAAAACCGGACTTGCTCAACCGGTCCTCGTGTTGCTCAATTGTTTCGGGAATTAAGACATTTTCCAGCGCGTCCCGTTTCCGACTGATCTCCAGGTTGCTGTAACCGTTAGCCCGCTTAAAGTCGTGATGCAAATCCATCATGGATTTCTGCATACGGGGCGCCGCCAAGGCCATTTTTTCCGACACTAACAAAACCCCGCCGGGAACAAGTCCCGCATGGATCTTTTTCAATAGCTCCAATCGTCGTTCGCAGGGAATAAATTGAAGCGTATAATTGAGAACTACAATCGATGCATTTTCGATAGGCGCATCCAATATATCCTCCCACCACAATTCCCATTCACATGGCAGGTTGGCCTGCTCGAGATTGAAGGTGCATCGTTTCAGCATGTCAGCGGAGTTATCCACTCCCACCAAGCTGAAATCCGGTTTGGGGTGGTCCCAAACCAGAGCGAGGCTGGACGCTCCCAGAGAACATCCCAGATCGTACCCCCTGGTTCTCGACCGGGCGTAGCGCCGGGAAATTAACGATATCATCGACAGAGACATCTCGTAGCCCGGCACTGACCGCTCGATCATGTCCTGGAAAACGTCCGCCACCTGTTTATCGAACACAAAGGGGACCGGCTCAGCTTTCAGATTCACGTATAAATCATCCTTGCTCATGTCGCGCTGACAAGTCGTGAAGAAATGCTCTCAATCGCCCATTTGGCATGTTCAGCAACCATCGGGTCACTGCCCTGGGCCAAGATTTCGAGCGCGGGGAGATCCGACTCGGCCCCAATATTTCCCAACACCACACAAACATTGCGCTTCCAGCGAGGCAGTTTCAAACGTGCCAGGGGCGTGCCCTGAAAACGTCGGGTAAAGTCCGCATCCGTCCAACTGAGCGTTTCACGCAAGTCCGGCAATCCGGGAAACAGGAACTTGGACTCTCGGGTGGTTTGCGCCCATCGATTCCATGGACATACGTCGAGACAATCGTCGCAACCAAATATCCGGTCACCAATAGCTTCCCGAAACTCCAAAGGTATGGAGCCCTGGTGCTCGATTGTAAGGTAAGAAATACAACGCGAGGCATCCAGTTGATACGGCGCCGGGAAGGCATCGGTAGGACAGACGTCCAGGCAACGCCTACAACTGCCGCAGTGGTCTGATTCAACCGGATCCGGCTCGAATTCGAGCGTAGTTACCACGGTTCCCAAAAATAACCAGGTCCCAAACTTTCGGTGCAGAAGCAGCGTATTTTTACTCAACCACCCAAGTCCGGCCTCAACCGCGATAGGTTTTTCCAGGACGGGTCCGGTATCGACATAAGGTTTTTGTGCCCCACCCCGCTCCCGCATCCAGGCGCACAGTTTTTTAAGGCGCTTATACATCAACTTGTGATAGTCCCTGCCCAGGGCATATTTGGCTATGCGGCCCCGCATCTCCGGCTCGGGCTGGAAATAGTTTAATCCAACCATGACAATGGATCGGGCTCCGGGGATAATTTTAGCAGGATCGAGACGACGATCGTTGTTGTGTTCCATCCAGGTCATGGTGCCATGCTGGCCATCCTCAATCCATTGCCGGTAAAATTCCTTCCGCAAATTCACCTCTATGGAGGCAAAACCACAGAGATCAAAGCCCAGGTTGAGGGCTTCTTCCCGGCATTGTTCAGTGAGTGATTTTGCCATGAGCACAGAGAATCAGCCTGCACAGGCCGTGAGCCGGCTCAAATGAAATATAAAGTTGCCAAGACTAACCCGCATGTCTCACAAATTTTCTACTGCGCTCCAGCGCGGTAGGAAGGGGTTAAGAAGAATTAGGAATTAGGAATTAGGAATTAGGAATTAGGAATTAGGAATTTGGTGGAGGATGGGGTCTATCAAGGCGCGGATGCGACGACATCTCAACTACCGAACGAAGTGACACATCTACAAGCGAAGCGCAGTACCGAGTGCAACGGCACTTTACATAACAACCTTGTCGCGGAGGAAGGGGTCAAACCTAGAATCGTGCTTGGTTTTAAGGGGTCAAACCTAGTCGTGGGTTGCGGAGGAAGGGGTCAAACCTAGAATCTTAACATCGCAAGCGACGTCAAGATTGCAAGGAATGACCCCGACGGGCGTGCAAGGAATGACCCCGACGGGGCGTGCAAGGAAGCCCACACCAGCACACGATCATCCTTCCCTCTCGATTAATTAAGTGAGATATGCGGGTTTAAGTTGCCAAAGCTAATAATTGGAGCATGGTTTCTCCCGCCTGCTATAAATTCCCAGGCATTGCACCTGTCTGAACTGATTGAAGGGTCGGAGCATTAAACCACTGAATTTCATGAAAACCGTACTCGTTTATTCGGGGGGATTGGATTCGACCGTCCTCCTTTACCACCTGATCTCCGAAGGCGCCGAAGTATCGGCCTTGTCCGTCAACTACGGTCAGCGTCACCTAAAGGAGCTCGATTCAGCCCGAGCCGTCACTAAAAATCTCGGTGTTTCGCACAAAATTATCGATTTATCCTCGGTATGCGAATTGCTCAAGGGAAGCAGCCTGACCGACCCGAATCTCCCTATTCCTCATGGCCACTACCAAGAGGAATCCATGAAGTCCACCGTGGTTCCCAATCGCAACATGCTACTGCTTGCCCTGGCCACTTCCTGGGCCATATCGCTGAAAGCCGATTCCGTTTCTTACGCGGCACATGCGGGTGATCACGCCATTTATCCCGATTGTCGGGAGCAGTTCGCCCAGGCCCTGGGTAAAGCCATCCGGCTGGCGGACTGGCGGGAAGTCAGCCTTAACCGTCCCTTCATTGGTCTGGATAAAAGGGCCATCGTCCAGCGCGGCAAAGCTTTGGGAGCGCCCTTTGAACTGACATGGTCCTGTTATGAAGGCGGCGAAATTCACTGTGGTCGCTGCGGCACCTGTGTTGAACGCCGGGAGGCATTTTACCAAGCGGGAGTCGACGATCCAACCCTATATGCATCCGATGCGCCCTCGGTCGATAAGATGATCGCCAACGACTGGAGGCTTTAAAATGTTTACCTGTTCAAAGACTTACACCGACATCCCTTTTGCCCATCGCCAGCACGAGCACGGCGGTCTATGCTCATTTATACACGGCCACAACTGGTCCTTTAAATTCACTTTCGGCTGTAATGAGCTGGATGAATCGGGATTCGTGGTCGACTTGGGAGACCTGAAATTTATCGAGGATTGGCTGGCGGAAAACCTGGACCACGCCTACCTCCACAATAACGACGACGAAGTTTCCAAAAAATTATTACGGCTATTTCCCGACACCTTCAGGCCCTACCCGCTGGAAATTTGTTCGGCTGAAGGCATTGCCCGACATCTATTTCACGCCATCGAGCCAATACTGACTGAAAATCATGGAGAACGCGTATTCCTGGTGGCGCTGGAAGTATTTGAAGACGGCAAAAATTCAGCCGAATATTGCCCATGAAAATGCTTCCGGTTTACGAGACATTCTACAGTTGGCAGGGTGAAGGTTGCCACATGGGAAAGCCCGCATATTTTATTCGGCTCTTCGGCTGCCCGGTCCACTGCCCCTGGTGCGATTCGGCCGGCACTTGGCACCCCGATCATATCCCGGCACACGTGGGTAAATTTTCTCCCCGAGAACTGGCTGAAATGGCGGCTGATCGAGGTCCCCGGATCGTCGTCATTACCGGGGGCGAACCAGCCATTCACGATCTGGGGGAACTCACCGATTGTCTCCGCCAACGTAACCTCAAGGTCCATCTGGAAACATCCGGTGCTTTTCCCCTCCTCGGGACCTTTGACTGGGTCACCGTAAGCCCAAAGGAGTGGAAAAAACCAACCCTCGACTGCATCGTCCGGGCCGACGAATTAAAAATTATAGTCGATTCTTTGCATGCCATCGACTTCTGGGAAAAGGAAATTGGCCACGTCTGGTGCACCGAATCGATCTGGCTCAATCCCGAATGGTCCAAACGGCAAGATTTTGAAATTCTTCAATTGATTAACCAAAAAGTCAAAGAGGGGAAGCATCCCTATCGAGCTGGATACCAATTGCACAAAATTTTCCACGTGGATGAGGAAGACGAAAATTCCCGTCTACCTGTGACTTTGAAAGTGGAAGGCCGGGAATAAGAAATTAGGAATTAGGAATTAACAACGCTTCGCTTGATCCGGCTTCGCGGACGGAGAATTTGACTCTCGCAAAGGCACAGAGAACGCAAAGACAGGAAGAATTAGGAATTAACAACGCTTCCTTTGGTCGCTTGATCTGCTTTCAGCAGAACATGATCGCTTCGCGAGAAGGATTTTTTTGAGACACAGAGGCAAAGAGGCACTAAGGAGCTGAAATAAATCGTGATCGTGATCGAAAGTCACAGGGAGGTACAGAGATGCCTGCTGTGCCTTTTTCTCAGCATCTCAGTACCTCAGAATCTAAGCAACTCTAAGCATCCGTGGTTAACCCCTCTAACCCATCCGTGGTCAAACTTCCCTTCCTTTATATTCCGCCGTTATACGGGAATGAATGCCTCCCCTCCCGGTCCAGATGGTTTCAACCTTCATCCAGCGGGGAGAGCAGAGCTCGACCAGGTCGTCCAGGATTTTGTTGGTGACGGCTTCGTAATAAATGCCTTCGTTGCGGTATCCCTGCAAATACTCCTTGTAGGATTTTAGCTCGATGCACTTTGCATCTGCTATGTAGGTGAGCACGATTTTTCCAAAATCCGGATGCCCCGTAACCGGACAGACCGAGGTAAACTCCTCGGCAATGTGTTGGATCTCATAATCTCTCTGCGGGTTTGGATTATCAAACAGGTCGATATTCATACCCTCATTAGTTATACCTTAGGCCGGTTCGTTCAATCCCGAAAAATACCGGCCCCCTCTACCGTCCTGACCCTTTTCTGCCCATATCACTTAATTAGCATCGCATCCCCGAAACTGAAAAAACGGTAGCGCATCCGAACGGCTTCAGAATACGCCTGAAATACAGAATTCTTGGCGGCAAAACTACACACCAGCATGAGCAAGGTACTCTTGGGTAAATGGAAATTGGTAACGATAGCATCGACAAATTTCCACCGGTATCCGGGGTAAATAAAGATGTCTGTTTCCGCTACTTGCGGTATCAACCGACCCCGATTACCCGTGGCGGATTCCAGAACCCGGACCGACGTGCTCCCGACTGCTACGATTCGCCCCCCCCGCCGCTTTGCCCGGTTCAATCGTTCTGCTACACCCTGCAAAAGTTCGAAATGCTCCGCATGCATAACATGATCCTCCAATCGGTCTGCCTTTACATCCTGAAAAGTCCCTCTACCCACGTGCAGCGTCACCTTCTCCACCTGCACACCGGCAACTTTCAACCTGGAAAACATCTCCGTGGTAAAGTGAAGTCCGGCGGTTGGAGCTGCGCTGCTTCCCGGATCGCGCGCAAATATGGTCTGATACTGGTCCCGGGAAGCCTTAGTGTCCTTAATGTAGGGTGGAATCGGGGCATGTCCGATTCGATCCAGGTGCTGGAGCAATTTCGACCGATCACAATCGAACCTGAGCAGCCGGGTTCCATCCCCTTCTACCCCGATTATCTCGGCCCGTAGTTGATCGTCGAATACCACCTCGCGCCCCAACTGAAATTTCTTTCCGGGTTTGGCCAGGACTCGTTGGAAATCGCCGACTTCTTCGTTGAGCAGGAGTACCTCAACCCTGCCCTGGCCAGCCTCGGGAATGGTTCCAAACAACCGCGCCGGCACTACTTTGGTATCGTTCAATACGAGCACGTCGCCTTCCCTCAAAAGGTCCGGCAAATCATAAAAATGCTTATGTTCAATACCCCCATCCTCCCGGTCCAATACCAACAGCCGGGAACGGTCCCGCGGCACAACGGGATCTTGCGCGATCAGATCCCTCGGCAAATCGTAGTCGAAATCCAAAGTGCGCATGGCCTCATTTCCCCGCCGTGTATTTTTTCTCAAAGTCCGCTTTAAAGGCGGTGAAGGTCTGCTCCTCGATGCTCTGCCGGATCCCTTTCATGAGATTCCCGTAAAACGACAAGTTGTGCAGGGTGGCCAGTCGGCCACCCAAAGACTCACCGACATCAAACAAGTGGCGCAGATAGCCACGCGAGAAGTTTTGACTGGCGGGAAATTCATGGTGCGCATCGATACAATCATTGGAATCTTTCCACCGGGCCGCGGTGAGGTTGACTTCACCAAAGGTGGTAAAAACATGTCCATGGCGTCCATTTCGGGTCGGCAAAACGCAGTCAAACATGTCGATACCCAACTCCACCGCATTTAAAATGTCCAGCGGAGTCCCCACCCCCATCAGGTAGCGCGGTCGATCTTGAGGCAAATGGGTAAGTGAGGGTAGAATGGCCTCAGCGGTGCGGGAAAAATCGACCACTACCCCTCCAATGGCGTAGCCGGGAAGGTCGAGCTCTGCCAAAATTCGGGCGGACTCCTCGCGCAGGTCCGCAAAAAACGAGCCCTGCCCTATCCCAAACAAGTGCATCGATTCGTTGGCTCCGGTCTCAATCCAGCGTGCGCGACAGCGTTTGGCCCAGCGCATACTGCGCTCCATTGAATATTTCGCCTGTTCATGCCCACAAGGATAGTCGCTACACTCATCCAGGACCATGGCCACATCGACGCCCAGGGCACATTGAATATCCACCACACTTTCCGGCGTGAGGGATACCGGACTGCCATCCACATGCGATTTAAAATTTACTCCCTCCTCGGTAATTTGATTTGTCTTGGCCATGGACCAGGCCTGGTAACCGCCGGAATCGGTTAGAATCGGGCCATGCCATCCCATGAAATTGGACAAACCACCCAAGCTTTTGATGCGCTGTTCTCCCGGACGAACATGCAAGTGATAGGTATTGGCCAGAATCAGCTCAAAGCCGAGATCCTTAACCTCCATGGCTGCCACGCCCCCCTTAATCGCTCCAACGGTGGCAACGGGCATAAAAAAAGGAGTCTGCACGTCCCCGCGAAATGAATGAAGCACACCGCGTCGCGCCTCTCCGTCCTGCTGGAGCAAAGTATAACTTTTCCGACGCATCGAATGGAGACAATCTAACTTTGAAGACTACTTTCCTGGCTGCAAAACCAGGAAAACGAAGAAATGCCCGAACAACGCCGTTGCAGCATGGCAAGCTGGCAAGTAAATAGAAACGATGTATCGTCCAAACCAATAGATAGAAACTTCTGGCATAACAAAAATTTTACACGGTTATGTTCGGCTATATCCTATCCTTCAATCCGAATAATGTTTACCGGACAGCTTTCCTCCGCTTTACGAAGCGCCTCGGCATCTTCTTCCCAACCTTCCCCAAACTGCAAATTGTCCTTCACCCACAATACATTACGCAGTTCAGCCAAGCCATCATCATTCATGTACCAGTAGCTCGGAGCTACCTCGCAACATAGACCGCATCCGATACACTCCAGGGGTTTATGAATGATGCGCAGCATAGGGTAAAAAAGGCAGGCATCTAAGGGCCGACGACTGGAACCATCAAATAAACCTTATCATTCTTTCGCACCCTTTTGGCTACTCGGATTGAAAATACATCTTTGGGCTTGGCAGTTTCCACCTTGCCTTCGTCCAGATGGATTTCTTCA
Organism: Opitutales bacterium; assembly: GCA_965250065.1. GTDB lineage: Bacteria > Verrucomicrobiota > Verrucomicrobiia > Opitutales > UBA2995 > JAABVD01. The sequence continues at coordinate 631,002 of OZ252288.1, read as the reverse complement.
ACCTTGCCATCCACTACTCCCGTGGTCTTTCCGACGATTACAAACTCGTCTCCCACCGAGACATGGCCAGTCGATGTGATTTCGGCTACGCTGAGCTTATTGTAAAAATGCGTTACCTTGCCCACTTGCACCTTTTGCTTGCTGGCTTTTGATCCGTATTGCGCTGACCAACCCTGCTCACGTCCCAGGTAATAACCGGAGGATAGCCCGCGATTGTAGACGGACTTGAGGTCTCTCAACAACGCTTCTACAAACTGGGGCGAGTAGGTTCCCGCCCGAACCGCGTCGATGGCCTTGCGGTAAGCGGTGACTACGGTGTGCACATATTCGGGAGCGCGTCCGCGGCCTTCGATTTTCAATACTTTGATACCGGACCGCAGCAGTTGATCGAGAAACTCGATGGTCGAAATATCGTTGGGCGACATGACGAAGTGGTTGTCAATGGTAAGCTTTTGCCCGGTTTCCTTGTCTACTACGTCGTACTCCCGCCGACAGTTCTGGATGCATGCCCCGCGGTTGGCCGAAGCATTGTCCGTATATAACGACATGCCGCAGCGTCCGGAAACCGCAACACACAAAGCCCCATGGGCAAAGGCTTCAATCTCCGCCTGCCGGCCAGCGGGTCCCCGTAAATCCTCCTCTACAATGCGCTCATAAAGCTTGCGAATCATGTTCAGGTTCAACTCACGGGCCAGAACGATACGGTCGCAAAATTGGGTATAGAACTTAAACGACTCAAAATTGGAAACGGAAAGTTGGGTGGAAAGATGGACTTCCAGGCCCAGTTCACGCGCCCGCTGAATGCATGCCATGTCGGAGGCAATGACCGCGTCAACCCGATTCTCCGCGGCGGCGTCCAAAAGCTTATAGACCAGTTTCAGGTCGTGGTCATAAAGCAGGGTGTTCAGGGCCAGGCAGGCTTTTACCCCTCCATCCCGGCACCGGCTCATAATTTCCGGAAAATCAGGCAAATGGAAGGACCGGCGCGACCTGGCCCGCATGTTTAATTGGGCCAACCCAAAATACACCGCATCCGCACCGGCGGCTATTCCCGCTTGAAGGGAAGGATAACAACCGGCGGGAGCCAGCAGCTCGGTTTCAGGAAATGGGAAATCTTTTTTCATCGGAATTCGGTCAAAAAGCGGGCTAGTAAATGCTTTAAAAAAGGGATGTGAGTCAAGAGGTAAGCACTTGAGGCTCCAAAAGCCTTTTGGAGCCTCCGTCCCGATGTGCCTTCGTGCCTTCCTCGGTAACTCAGTATCACCGTACCTTAGCAACTCAACACATCCGTGTCAATCCGTGTAATCCGTGGTCAATTGTGAAAAAGATAAACCACGGATTACGCGGATGTGCACGGATAGGGAAGGAGTGGATCAAATAACAACGCTCCCTTTGGTCGCTTGATCCGGCTTCGCCGCAACAGGATCGCTTCGCGAACAGGAATTTTAGTATGAAGTACTTAGTCTACCCTGAAAAAGTCATAATGGTTCCGCGTGGTTGGATGGCTCGTCTGGATTTGCTCTCGCCAAGCCGCCAAGATCGCCAAGATCTTCTTCTTCAGGCAAACCCGGGCCAAGCTCATGATGCGCCTTAATCGCCACATCCACCGCACTTCCTGGCCGATTGAATTCTCATCCCTGTCTCTGCGTTCTTGGCGCCTTTGCGAGAGTCCATTCACACTGGAGGAAGGAGTCTACCGAGGTGCGGAAGCGACGACACCTCAACTACCGAACGTTCCGAGCAGAGCGACATGATCTCAAGAAAACAGTGACACATCTACAAGCGAAGCGCAGTTTCCAGCAGAGCGACACCAGCATAACAGACCGGGCATTTATTGAACCGGAACATTCGCTTCGCGAACAAGATATTTCTCCCGAATAAATGAAACATGGATGCACAGGATGCACAGGGATGTTTAGCCACAGAAAGCACAGAAGCCACAAGGAAAGTTTTGTGATATTTTGTGCTTTTGTTTTCTGGTGATCATATCGCCTTTACAGGCTCGGTAGTGGCTATTCAAAGGATGAGTTTTTTCACTTAAAGTTTGGGTGGTAATATTGAACAACGCTGCGCTTGATCCGGCTTTGCCGGAACAGGATCCGTTACACGGAGCAGGAGATTTCAGGAATAGAGTCTTTTGAATTCGATCTTCGGAGTTCCAAAATTGATTAAGAGTCCGGTTTTGTATTCAAATAAAGAAGATCCCTCAATCGTTCCCTGTTGGAGCGCAGCTCCATCCTGTTGCCGCAGGCATCCAGCCGCAAAGCGGCGATGTTTTAGATAAAAGAAACAGCGCTGCGTCCTCCTTCTACTACCGAGGCCACAGGCCTACCACCCGCCATCGTGCCTGCCCATGTGTGCCTTCGTGCCTTTGTGCCTTTGTAGGGTATGCCCCCTATTCGATCTCGAATATCCCTTCGATTTCCACGCTGATATTGTTGGGCAAGGCCGCCACGCCAAGAGCGCTTCGGGCTCCAACACCGGCATCTACCCCAAATACCTGGGCAAATAATTCGCTGCACCCATTTATAACCGCCGGGTGCTGATGGAAATCAGGGGTGCTATTAACCAGACCCAATAGTTTTACAACCCGCACTACTCGATCGAGTGATCCCAGGCCGTGGCGAAGGGTGGACAATAGGGCAAGACCCGTCTGGCGGGCGGCCTGATAGCCCCCCTCCAGATCGACCTCCGATCCGACCCGGCCCACCAGCATGGATCCATCGGAACACATGGAGACATGCCCGGAAAGGTAGGCCAGATTGTCGACAATCACGAGCGGTTTATAGACCCCTCCAGGGGCGGGGGGCGGAGGTAATTCGATTTTTAGTTCGGCAATTTTTGCTTCGGCATTCATGGGGTAGGTTCCACCATCTATTGACCTTGGGGAAGGGGTCAATTCTGAATGGGGAGAAGGAAGGGGTCAAGACGTAAAAAGTTATGCCTTACAGGGTCAGTTGTCTTGTAAAAGTGTATGGAGTACAACGATATACCGCCCCTCGGGGTCAGGTCGGAAAATCGTACGCGCCAGTGCAGGATTTCGGACCTGACCCCTTGCGCCGCTTCCCCGAAGCCTTTTCTTTCGGAAGGCATCACTTTTCTACGGCATGACCCCGACTGGCGTCCATACTATATTCCTATACAAACGCGCTTAACTAAGCAGTAGCATTCGGGTCAATTCTTTTGAGAAGATGTTGAGGAACTGAGGCACAAAGTTTCGTAGGCACTTAGATTCTGAGATTCTTAGTAACTTTTGTATGAAAGAACCCAGTAAAATGTGCGATGGCTGGCAAAGGAATATGTTCAGAAACAATTATTAACAACGTTCCTTTCAGTCACTTGATATTCGGCTACGTGCAAGGTCTACGGCGTGACGTGTCCGGCTTCGCCGCAAACCGCCTATTGAACTCAGTCTCGCCCTTCAAAATCAATAATTTGTGTTTTTGGCCACTACCGAGCCTGTAAAGGCGACATGATCACCAGAAAACAATGGCCCAGAGGTACCGAGTTGCTAAGTTGCAGAGATGCTGAGGTTTATCGTGATCGTGATCTTGATCATGATCGAAAGCGCCCAAGGAGGAATTTTCTTTCGAATAGTAACTGCTCAGGTATCTTAAACAATCGTCCGCCTGGATGTTTTATTGATAACCTATTACGAAACTGTAGGAGGGGGTTTATCCCCCGATTGCGGTGAGGCCATTTGGAAGATCGGGGGATAAACCCCCTCCTACAGTTCTCTCAAGCGCCATCCCATGAAAATTTTCTCGTTTCTTCTTATTATCTTTCTGCCGCCATCCTTTATCCTGGAAGCAAAGCCAAATTTCATTCCCATACATTCCGACGATCTAGGCTATGGAGACCTGATTTGTTACTCCAAATAAATGAAACATGGATGAAGAGGATATACAGGATTTGGATCGATGGATTTATATTTTTGAAGTTATTACTGGGACACCACACTAGGTTCGGAGATGCCTCTTCGCGCCTTTTTCTCGGAATCTCAGTACCTCAGAATCTAAGCGACTCTTAGCATCCGTGCCCATCCGTGGTTTATCTCCTCCCCCATAACAAAATCCTGTGCATCCTCTACATCCACGTTTTCTTAAAAAAACCCAAAACCCATCTTGTGGCTCCTGTGCATTTCGATCACGATCACGATAATCCCCAGGCATCTCGGTCCCTCATCATCCAGCATCCAGCATCTCTGTGCCCTCGGTGTCCTCTGTGGTAAAAAAAGGCACACCAGAATGTCCCGGACGCGATCTACGAACTTGGAACCGTTTTGAACATCCGGCTCCGCAATTGGATTGTGACGCCGCACCCTATGGCGAATACCGCTTCTCCCAGGCAGAAATAATACAGGTTGGTGGCCACTCCATCATCGAAACCATAGCTGTGAAGGCCCACCTGCAACAGGTTTACACCAAACCACGCCAGAGCTACCGAGATGGGAGTCAAAGCAAGGGCCACGGAGAAACTGAGTTCCTTGAGCCGGCCAGCCAAACGTCCGTGAATGACAATAAGCAACCAGATCACGATTAACAAGGCGCCGTTTTCTTTGGGGTCCCATCCCCAAAAACGCCCCCAGGATTGGTCGCCCCAAATCCCACCTAAAATGGTTCCAAAGGTGGTAAAGAAGACCGCTACCAGGCAGATTCCATACGATACCTTAAAAGCTTCCTTTGCCCAGCGTGGCTGGCCCGGGAAGAACAACCGTAACAAGAGATATACATGAGCCACCAAGCCGGCGGTCAAGGCAACCCCGTATCCAATGGTGATGGTCAAAACGTGGGTGCCGAGCCAAAAGTTAGAATTCAGCACCGCGACCAGCATCCCCAGGGTATCGCCTTCGGCTGCGTAACTAAACCCAATAAAATGTAGCGCCGTTCCCGCCACCGAACCGACTATTATCCCCAATGTGTCGTGGCGAACCGCCTCCAGTATAACCGAAAACAAAACCAGGACCCAGCCGACAAAGAGGATCGATTCATACAGGGTGGAAACGGGCGGACGCCCCATAATGTAGACCCTGAACAATAGCCCAGTTAAATGCAGGAGGAAACCAATGATCAAACTGCCATAAGAAATCCGGCCCACCCATTTGCTGGAAAACACATAGCTTACCAACAACAACAGAAACGCCAGGATGTAGAAAGCGATGCTATTTTTAAAAAAGTTGGCTTTGTTGTAAATCAGCTCCGCCTTCAATTTGACATCGGCATGTACCGCATCCACCAATGGCACCACTTCCTCGGAAACTTCGGCCAGACCGTTGGCGATAAAGGCGGCGACAATCGCTTCCAGTTCCTGCAAGCGGGTGGTCTGCCATGTGGTCAATTCACGGCCATCCAACAATTCCCAGGGTGCAAACCAAACCGCTTCCTCCTGCTCGCCTTCGGGCATCACCAATTTCAATACCTTTGAACTCTGGTCGGCCAGTTTTACGTTTAATTGCTGAATGAGGTCGATCAGTGCGCTCTCTTTGGGCGATATGGCGTCGCCTTCCCGGCGACCGCGAAGCATCTCCAGCTCGGATGACACCGCCCGGCGCACATCCAGAAATTGCCTATAGGTGTAACCCTTGCCCACTTCAAAACCGATGGCCTCGGCCAACTCGGCGTTGTTTACGCGGATGTCCGGCATGAGACCGGTCAATGACCGACTCAACGCCAGGTAGCGCATCGTCTTCAAATAAAGCATTGCCAATTGCCTTTCGGCCCGCGTTCGCTCCTCCTCCCCTTTTTCGACGAGCTTGTTGAGGGATTCCTGCCGCTCCCTTATCGCCTCGCTCAGCTCCACAAAGGAGTAACGCGATTCCGGATCCAGCCCGATACCCAAACCAAGTATGGCTTCCTTTTCCCGCACCGTGAAAACTTTTCGCTGATAAGAGGCCTGGGGAGTGACCATCAACTCCAGCAACCAGTCGATGGCCTTTTGACGATCGATGGTCGTTTTGGCATGGTAGAGCAAAAGTTGCGAACGGGCAAATGTATCCAGAGGCTTGAGACGGCCTTGATCCTGCACCACCAGTCCCTCCAAGGCGCCCGCGCGTAAAGGCGATTCGTAAGCTTCCGCGCCGAGAACTCCACCCGAGAGCAAAAGTGAGAATAAAGGGATCAGGATTCGATTCATGGTCGCTATTTTCATGCCCGTTTCGAGCGTTTAACGAGTTTCGGCACTTTTAGAATGAGGTGAATAAACAACCCAAACGCCATGATACAACTTGAGATATAGGGGAAGTTGCGGCCCGTGTTTTGTACCACCGCCAGTACGGTGGTCTCATCGGGACCGTCTTCGATAAAGGATGCCTGATAAAACGTATATTCCAGGTTCCGCAGAGGTTCGTTCATGGATATCAGCACCTCCCGTTTGATTTCCCCAGCCACCACGTTTACCAGCGAGCTGTAATGGGACGGGGTCTGGGTTCCCGGATGCACCTTTTTGGTGAAGTCGATCAGCTCAATGGCAAACGGAAGCTGGTAGCGCTTATTGCGCAACTCAATTACATATTCCTCTCCTCCGGCTCGAATGGTCTGGGGCGCCTGCATGAATTGAAACACTATGTAGGCGCCATCGGCCCCGTCGTCCAAACCTTCAATATCCAGAATCATTCCCGCCATATTGCGGGCAAATTCATTTTCCAGTTCCTTCGAAACGATATTGAAGCGCTGGGCGAACCCGTGGATGCCGTCCGTAACTGTCGATTCACGGCGAACCAAGTCGATGTTACGGTAAAACGACCGTACATTTATGTTGAAGGGAAAAGCTTCATGGGAAATTTCTGCTCCGCTTTGCAGGTACTCATTCGTGAATACCGTTACTTCGTCGTAGTCGGCCGGGGCCTTATCGATAACGGCAAACTCCAACGCATGGTAGTCCTGGAAATAGCTGGAGGTCTCGCCCTCGGGGATCGGCATACTTCCCTCATTTGAAAAATAGGCTGTGAAAAATCCACCCAACAACAGCAGCAGCATGCCGGAGTGTGAAATTAATGTTCCGATTCGGCTGAACCGCCGAGGGCTATTGAAAATCAATTTAAAAGTGAGATTGATAAACATCACCGTCAGGGCCAAACGTCCCCCCGGAAACATTCCCCAAGTCAACCAGGATGAAAAATACTTCTGCTGGGCCAGATAGAGACCGTCCCATTTTTGCGTAACCGTTCCCACAACCAACAATATGAGCATCCAGATCGCCGTGTAGAAAAAAATCTCCGGCGAAGCCAGAAAGTGGGCAACCCTGCGAAAGGTGGATTTGGATTTTACCCGACTCATGGTTGCTCCCGCTTATTCACCTGCGAATGTCAATGAATCGCAGAATGCCTCAAAGGACTCCTGTGCTTTTTCCACTCCGGCCCGAGAAGCCGTCAATTTTGCAAATAGCACGTAGTCGGATCGTTGGAATATGGCGGCGATAATGGCATTGGCCGGATTTTCCTCATTGACTAGCGTAATGTGTAAATACTCCTGACCGTAAGGTGTTGAGTGCATGTGAGCAAAATTCGAGACTTGGTCCGATGAAACCTGCCCCAACCCGATTTGGCCCCGCCAACGGTTGATATTGGCCAGAATACCTCCGGCTCCTCCACCCAACCGAACCAGAGAAAAATCTCCGGTTTCCCCATCCAGTGGCACATTGTAGCTGGCCAGTCGCATGGATGAAGCTTTACCTTCCCGCCATCCGGCCGGGGTCCTCCACTGGAAGGGCAATCCACTGGGGGCAGATGCGGTGCTCGCCGCAGGGGCGGGCTGCGTGGACGCCTTTTGCACCCGGTACTGCTCGACCGATGGCTCGTCCGAACAGGCAGAGAACCAGAGCGGGCCAGTTAAAACCGCAGCTATTTTCAGTAATATCAGGCGTTTCATCCCCTTAGTGAGATTTGAGACCAAACATGGCAGATAAATTCCGGAGGTTTGGCGAGCATAATAGGTCGAATCTTGAGACCGGAGAAAATGTCAACGATCAAATGGTCTATTCCAAGTTGGTTCCCGACTGAAAATAAGGAGAATTAAGACGAAATTGGAAGATGTCGCTCGCTACGAATTTGGAAGATGTCGCATTCGCTCGGTAAGTGAGATATCCAGGTTAAGTCTATCGAACTTGCCTGGAGCCTGTCATAAAATTCATGCCAACGCTCTTTTTAGCTAGGCAATTGCAAACTGATTATTCATAACCCGGAATCTGTATGCATATTAGGTCTGCTTTCCTCCTTTCATTCATCTTTTTGGCCGGCAATTGTTTGAACGCCCTGGAGTTGGTCCTCAAAAACGGGGACAAATTAAATGGGAAACTGGTTAAACAAACCGACTCCCATGTGGTAATCGCGCACCCGCAATTGGGTGAAATCGAAATCGCCAAGTCTGCATTGGAAACTTTACCCGCCGCGCTCGTAGCCAGCGCGTCCAATCCCGATGTCCCGCCCGCTGTAAACCAAGAGGCTGATCCAGCTTCGTCATCGGAAAACAAGACCCCAACAGCGAACCAACCTTCCCTCCAGGTAGAAGAAGGCAAAAATAAAATTGGCAACGGACTGGGCGACTTGCACAAATTGGTTCTTTTGCTTCCCCAAGAACTGATTCGCACACTGGTGGACATGAATTCAAGTATTGGATTCTCTTACAATGTCAAAGAAAGCCGCAAAGACCGCAATGACCTGCGATTCTATTTCAACAGCAACTGGAAAAACGGTAAGAACGATTTTCTTTTAGATACCGATTACAAGTTCGGCAAAATAAATGGTGAGGTGAGTGACGACCGCTTACTTGCCGACTTCCGGTATCGCCGCTACAAAGAGAAGGATTTTTTCCTGCAATTCAAAACCCGTTACAAGACTGATGATATTCGCGAAATCAATCACTTCCTTGAACAAGGTATAGGCTTGGGTTGGAACCGGCGTTTGTCACCTCAATTCGAATATTACATTGGACCACAACTGGTAGCGCTATTCCGAGACCTGGACGTCTCCAACCATGAGCTGGGTGGTTGGAGTTACCTCGGGTCGGTCTTTCAGGACTCGGAGTTTAAAATCAACGATATTTACCAGCTCGCTCAGGATGCCCAGGTCTACTTGGCCCCTGAAGATAACGATGACTGGGGTTATTCATTTGAAGTAAAATTAACCGGAAAAATTTCCAAGGGACTTAGCCTGCGCCTCGGATACGAATTCAGCTACGACAATCTAGTGCCTCAAAACGTGCCAAAGGAAGAATCCAGCTTCTACAGCTCGCTGATGTACACCTTTTGAACGGGCGAGATACTGAGATACTGAGATGCTAAGGTACTGAGGTTTATCCTCACTACGACCACGATACCCCATCCGCGGCTATCCGTGTCATCCGTGGTTAATAATTCCTATTGGCACGCAGTGCCATCCTGTTGCCGCAGGCATCAAGCGCAGCGTTGTTAATCCTTATTCCAGATTAGCTCACCTCGTCTTTCAGTACCCTCGTCCCTCAGTCCCTCTCAGAAACTCAGTACCTCAGCATCTCAAAAACTCTGTTCTTCTGTGTATTTGTTTTCTGGTGATCATGTCGCCTTTAAAGGCCCGGTAGTGGCTAAAAGCGATTGGCGGTTTCAGGTGGCTCCCACCGTCAGAAAAGCCTGGGGATCCAGTGCATCCGCGTCTTTCCAGAGTTCATCGAGCTGGTAAAACTCCCTCTGCTCGGGGAGAAACAGGTGAATCATGACATCAAACGCATCTACTACCGCCCAACCACTCCCTTGCTCCGAATCCGTTCCAACCAGTTTCACCTGCAGATCTTTTAACTCGTGGAATAAAGCATTTGACAAGGCTTTCAGGTGGGGATCGGAGTTTCCAGTAGCCAATATAAAAAAATCGGTTATTGAAGATTTTTGGCCCAGGTAGAGGACTTTCAAGTCCTCCGCTTTCTTGTCATCGAGGGCGCCCACCGCCACTCTTATTAAAGTAATTTGTTCTTCGGGAATCTCCTCGATCTGCATATAGGCCTATAAATTCAAATAATAATTTCGCTCCATAATAAGATCGGCAACCGGTTTTGGCAATAAATGATTCACTGATTTTCCTGCGGCAATTCGGAGCCGGATGTCGGTAGAGGAGATATCGAGTAGCCGGGAAGCAACGATTTGAAGCCGCAAGCCGGAAATACCGGGACTGGGAGGAACTAGCTTAAATCCCGGACGTGACACCACAATAAAACGAATCCGTTTAGCCAGCTCGTGTATTTCACGCCATTTATGCAAAAGTTTTACCTGGTCACTTCCGATTATCCAACTGAATTCGGTACCGGGATACTCGCCAATCAACTGACGGGCGGTATCGATGGTATAACTTATGCCCCCGCGATCCAGCTCGGCTTTGCAAATTCGAAAATCCGGAAAATTCGCCAATGCCGCCTGCAAAAGTTCCAGGCGGCCCACATCATCCAGCCCGGGCACATTGTCTTTCAGTGGCGACTGGGCGGTGGGGACAAACCAAACGGCATCCAGGTCCAGCCCGGCAAATGCGTCCTTCGCCAAAGCCAGATGCCCCAGGTGAACAGGATCAAAGGCGCCGCCCATAATTGCCACGTATTTAATAGATCCTGTCATTAAATTATGCTAAAACGAAGTTTGAAAAAAATGCACTCTGTCCGACACCCCGCCATCTTGTATGCCAATGCAGGGTCGGGTTCATTTCTTGCTACCAAGGCCCAAGTCCGAAACCCCCAAATCGTGCACGCCAGTGCAGGATTTAAGGTTTGACCCTTTCCTCCGTAACTCTCGGTAGGCCCCCTTGAAAGCCCCAAAGGCCTCTTAATCTTAATCTTGATCATGATCTTGATCGAATAATGTGAACACCCTGATTTTGAAAGGTTCAATAACGATCACGACAACAAATTACACTCAAAAACGGATAGGTGTCGTCACAACCTCCCTCGGTAGACGCCTTCCACCAACCCCAATTCTTTGCTTGGAGGATTGAACATGGATGGCCAGGATAGACAGGATAAGTGGGCAAAAATGTTCCGGTTCAGTAAATGCCCGGTCTGTTATGTTGGTGTCGCTTCGCTCGAAACTACGCTTCGCTTGTTGAGGTGTCGTCGCATCCGCTCCTCGGTAGTCGGTCGCTTTCGCTCCCTCGGAACGGTCTACCGAAATCCTGTTCATCCTGTGCATCCATGTTTCATTTAGAAAAGCCCCTGTGCCTTTGATTCTCAGCATCTCAGCATCTCAGCATCTCAGCATCTCAGCATCTCAGCATCTCGATAGACCCCTTTTCTCGCCTGGTTTCCCAAAAGAACCTTGCGGCAAAAGCACAAATATTGCAAACAGCAATCTATCCAACCATGAGCCATTCTCACCTGTCCACCGACCTCAAAAACCTGCTTTCCCATGGTGATGAAGCCGGAATCGAAATGGGTGATCTTATCCAGGCTCTGGGCGATCGGGGGTTCGGCTTGCTTTTAATAGTTCTGTCTTTGCCCAGCGCCTTGCCGGTGCCAGCTCCCGGGTACAGTACGCCTTTCGGGGTAGTGATCAGCATCCTCGCCCTGCAGCTGATGGTTGGGCGTCAAACTCCCTGGTTACCAAAATGGGCCATCAAGAAAAAAATCGGGCGCAAACTGGCGCAGAAAATGATTGGCGCGGCCGTGGGATTTTTTAAACGCGTCGAACCCCTCATTAAACCGCGGTGGGGGTGGGTGCTGGCACGGAGCGGACACCTGATTGCCGGCATATTGATCATCACTATGGCCGCGCTTATGATTATACCCATCCCCCTCACTAATACGGCGCCTGCCATGGTCATATTTGTAATTGGGGTCGCCCTGACTGAAGACGACGGACTGGGTGTGCTCTTGTCTTGCATTTTGGCTGTCTTGGCCGTGTTGCTTTACTTGGCTGCTTTCACTGCCATCAGTTACTACGGTCTGCAGGGAGTGGATCAACTCATGGAGATCGCCAAGAGTTGGTTTTCCAAGGGAAGATGAAAGTATAAAAATTTTCTAGTTGCATCACTACACACTTTATAGCAGGGTTCGCATGTAGACATGACTTAGTCAGCTTTAGGTCTCTTCATCAAAGCCCCAAGTGACCAATGAGGGGGATCACTTGGGGCGCTTTTTTTAACCCGCATATCTCACTACCGAGCTAACGCGACAGCCCCCTACCGAGCGAACGCGACATCACCCACTTCGTGGCGTGCGAACGAAGATCGAGCACTGGCGCGGGCATGGTGAGACCTCAACAAGTGACGATGTTGAGAAATATTATTGAACAACGCTTCGCTTGATCCGGCTTCACCGCAATAGTTCCGAAGGAGCGAATGTGACCGACTACCGAGGAGCGGATGCGACGACACCTCAACTACCGAACGTTCCGAACAGAGCGACATGATCTCAAGAAAACAGTGACACATCTACAAGCGAAGCGCAGTTTCGAGCGGAGCGACACCAACATAACAGACCGGGCATTTATTGAACCGGAACATTCGCTTCGCGAACAAGATATTTCTCCCGAATAAATGAAACATGGATGCACAGGATGGACAGGGATTTTTAGCCACAGAAAGCACAGAAGCCACAAGGAAAGTTTTGTGATATTTTGTGCTTTTGTTTTCTGGTGATCATATCGCCTTTACAGGCTCGGTAGTGGCTATTCAAAGGATGAGTTTTTTCACTTAAAGTTTGGGTGGTAATATTGAACAACGCTGCGCTTGATCCGGCTTCGCCAGAACAGGATCGCTTCGCGAACAAGATATTTACAGAGTTAACAAGATGCTGAGATGAAAAGATCCTGAAGAATATCGTGGTCGTGATCGAAAGCGTTCAAAAGCCGGTAAATTTATAACGGGAAGACCTTCAAGGGACTGAAACCACAAGATGAGTTTTGAGTGTTTTGTGCTTTTGTTTTCTGGTGATCATGTCGCCTTTACGGGCTCGGTAGTGGCTACTCACAAAAAAAGTTTTTCCTGTTGCCGACCTGTTACGCCGTAACTCATTGAAGGCGGACCTGTCACGCCGTAACTCATTGAAGGCGGACCTGTCACGCCGTAACTCATTGAAGGCGGAAGGCATCCAGTCACAAGTGACGATGTTTTAGTTAAAAGAAACAGCACTGCATCCTCCTTTTGCTACCGAGGCCGCAGGCCCACCACCCGCCATCGCGCCTGCCCATGTGTGCCTCCGTGCCTTCGTGCCCATCCGTGGTCAAGCTTTTGATAAACCACGGAATACACCAAAGCTCGCGTCTGTTGCTGACTCGGATTTTGCTGTTTTCCTCTATTTTTGCCCTTTTTTCCGGTTAATTAGCGCAATAATAGCAATAGTCAACTGTCGACCTTCCTACATCTTGCCTTTCTGTCTGCGGTTTGGATGGTTATTAAATAATTGCTGAACAGAGCCACGCTCGACGGCTCGAAAAATACTGGAACACAACTTAAGGAGTAACTTGAAATGAACACCTATGAATTAAAACAAAACATTTGCGCGCTGGTTACCGGGTTGATGCTGGTATTGCCGGCTGGATTTTCCCAAGTTCTGGCGCAAGAAGAGGAAGAGGAAGATATCTTCGAATTGTCTCCCTTCACCATCACGGGCGAGGAAGATAGTGGCTACGCGGCGACTAACACCTTGGCTGGAACACGCCTCAGATCCAATCTGAAGGATCTCGCCGGAGCGGTTCAGGTAGTGACAGAGGATTTCCTCGAGGACACGGGATCCACCAATATTGAGGATTTGTTTCTCTACACCACGAACACCGAGGTATCCGGTCCGGACGGAAACTTTGGAGCCGGGGGCGGTGACCGGCGTGATCCCAATGGGCGTGCTCGCGTACGCGGTCTGGCAGAGCCCGACCGAACTCGCGGTTACTTTCTTTCGGATATAGGATTCGATACATACAACACCGACCGCGTCACCATTGCCAAAGGCGCGAACGCGATTCTCTTTGGATTGGGGAGTCCCGCCGGCCTCGTCAACAATAACCTGAAGCAGGCCGTCTTCGAGGAAAGAAATGAGATCAAACTGCGTTACGGTAGTTGGGGGGCTAATCGCCAAATCCTCGATATCAACCGGGTCATCTTCGATGATTTTATGGCGGTGAGAATTATCGGCTTGAATAACCAGAACCGGTTTAAGCAAAAGCCCTCTTTTGAGGATGAAAGACGTCTCTACGCCGCGTTTCTGGTGACCCCAACCGAAACAACGACGATTCGCGCCAATATGGAAATCGGTAGCAGAGACGCGAGCCGTCCACCTATTATCACGCCCTCCTCGAATATCCCTGATTGGGTAAAGAATGGAATGCAAACGAATCCCGATCCAGGCTCCGCCAGCGGCTGGAGTATAGTTCCAGGCAATCGTGGTCCTTCGTATGTTTTCGAAAACCCCGAAGACAGGCATGCCACCTTGGGTTTTGATTCGTTGCCCGCTACCCCGGGTCCTGACGGTATCAGGCGTTTGCATTACACCTGGAGGAACCGGGAAGATGTAAATGCCTCGATTAGCAATGCAGTGTTGTCTGACGAGGACGATTGGGTGTTCGATTTCAGGAACAATACGCTGACCGGAACCGAAAACACTTCCTTCAGTTCGTTCGACGCGGCTAATATAACGCTCGAACAACGGTTTTCCCAGAATTCGGCTGTCGAAATCGTTTATGATAAACAGAATTCAAAAGACGGATGGTTGGAACGAGCGTCAAATGATATCTCAGTCGATGCGAGCGAATATTTCGGCTACTTCTTTGAAGTAGAAGAAGACGGTACGCCTATACTCATTCCAAATCCAAGAGTGGGTAGACCTTATAGGCGCGGCAACGATAATTTTGCAAACGGCAATTCCGAGCGTGAAGCATTCAGAATTACCGCGTATTACGATCTGGATCTGAGAGACCACGATAAATTGAGCTGGCTGGGCCGCCACGTGTTTACCGGCCTTTTTTCCAATCAGTCTCGTGATGTCTACGAAGAATCGGATTCCTATGGTATCCAGTCCGCTGGAGAAATCGAACGGATTCTGGAGGCGAATCGGAAACGGGGTTACTCAACCGCTTCCTATGACCGGTTAGCGCGGAACATTCGTTACCTCGGTCCCAGGATCACCGGCATACCGTCCAGTGGCACACTTGCCACTCGTGGGCCCTCAAGACCAAATCCCAGGATACAGGAGATCTCAGCCGTTCTCTATGATAGCACGGCTGATCCTATTTTCGAAGGACACAGGGGAGCCTACCGGAAGGTTGAAGGTTCGCCCCTGGTTCTCAATTCGGTTAACAACGCATCGATTGATCGGCAGGAGATCGAATCGGTTGCGTTAGTGGCCCAGAGTTATTTACTGGACGACAATATTGTTGCCACCTACGGCTGGCGCGAAGATAAGGCGGAATCCTGGCGGGATGATAGTCCTGAATTTACGGCTGAAGCGATTGCGCTTCCGGAAACTTTGGAATTTCCTTCGGATCCCGATGACTCTGTCAAAGGCGACGTCTTTACCTGGGGTGTGGTGGGACACCTTCCTGAAAATTGGCGGCCTTTCGGTATTGGTTTGAGCGCTCACTACGGGGAGTCGGAGAACTTTGTGCCGTCACCGGGCCGAATTACTATTTTGAACGAGCCACACCCAAGCCCGGCCGGAACAACTAAGGAATACGGGTTCTCTATCGACTTGCCGGACCAAGCCTTCTACGTTCGTGTCAATTGGTATGAGACGGTTTCGAAAAACCAGACCGATCGTTCCGCGGGTACCTCAGGCATCCCGAATTTTGAGCGTCTGTGGTACAACGGTGTTCGCAGTTCGCTGCAGGAGAAGGAACCTAGGGATCCTTCGGTGCCACGAGAAGAATATGAAACCTGGGAACCGGATGATCCGAGGTTATGGCCCAATAACATCAAGTGGGCGGAAGTCTACACGGTGCCTCCTCTGGGTATGCGTCAAGCTTTATGGACTCCGGTCGATCCAGGTCCGGATCCAGGGACTGCCATTTCGGTTTCCGATCGCGGGAATCCGAACGTGACGGGTGTATCCGACTTTTCATCGGAAGGTGTGGAAGTTGAGGGTGTCTGGAACCCGACGAGCAATTGGACCATGGTTTTTAATGTAGCGCAACAGAAGGCCATCAAAACGAATGTATTGAAATCGTTTAAAAAGTATTTTGAGATTCGTGAGCCGCAATGGCTGGTCATGGGAGATCTCCTGTCGCGACCGAACACGTATAAGGATTATGACGATCTGAATGGTAACGGCATGCCGGATCCGGGAGAGCCCTCTACGGCTAATACGATTTACAATCAGACTCGTCGTACGCAGTGGTCACTCCTTCTCAGGCGAACCTTAAGAGAAGGGGCCCTGTTGGATGAAGTCCGCGAGTGGCGTTTCAATCTCGCTAGCAGATACCGCTTCGACGATGATAGCAGATTGAAAGGTTGGGCCGTCGGTGGCGCCTATCGCTGGCAGGATGAAGTGGGTGTCGGTTTCCGGGACGGGATTTTAACCCCATCCGATGCCGATTTGCCGGTGGGTCTCGATGAAATAGCTGTCGCCGATGTTACTCAGCCACTCTTTGGTCCGAACGAAGCCAACGTCGATCTCTGGATTAACCACACGCGCAAGATTTTTGACGGTAAAGTAAATTGGAGAATACAGCTGAATATCCGTAATGCCTTGAATAACGATGATCTGATCATCACGCGAAAGTCCGGCGACGATGTTCCATCTCAGATACGGATTATGAATCCAACCAATTTCCGTTTAACCAGCACGTTTCTGTTCTGAGAGACGATTTTTTATAGTAGTTCTTGAAGATATTGTTTGTTTGTAGTTTGGGCGGGCTGTCCTTCTTAAACGGGCAGCCTGCTTATTAACCCCCATATTGCATGAATTTTCAACTTCCCTCCGGAATCTCGGCGCTGGAGCGTGTTTCATAAAATATGCGGGATAAAGCAATCATTCGCAATGGCTCCACCAATGCCCGAGGTATTGAAAGCGTACATCCAATGGAAGCCGTTAATAGGTTGAGAACGCGTCGCCAGGTTTTAAAACTAGGTAGTTTGTTGGCGGCATCTTCCTTATTTCCATTTTCGAGAATGGGCGCTCAAAAGGTTGAAAAGAGCAGGCGCGGCACCGGGGCGCTGAAGATCCGTAAAGTTGAGCCCATAATTACGAGTGCACCGATGCTGGATGGTCCGTTGAGTGAAGCGGTTGAGATGCCGCCCTTGGGGACCATGACCGACCAGGTGGGAATTCGTAATCGGTTGAACCACAATTTCCCATCCCGGCCGAAAGGGCATTCTCTGACCACATTGGTAAAAATCACCACCGATCAGGGGATTATCGGTTGGGGTGAAGCCCATGCGCCTTTGGCCCCCGCTGTCCATGCCAAGTTGATCACCGACTTCTTTGCTCCCATAGTCCTGGGAGAGGACGCCCGCAATATTGGACCGATTTGGGAAAAGCTCTATTCCAGTCAACGGCTACGGGGTTATTCCACCGGTTTCTACACCGATTCGATTGCCGCTATCGATATTGCCTTGTGGGATATACTGGGAAAATTTGCAGGTGTACCCGTTTATCAACTACTGGGCGGAAAATACCGGGATAAAATACCGACCTACCAGGGTGCGGGTACTCCCGAGGATGCTCGGCAAGCGATTGAGGAAGGTTTCACGGCAGTAAAGATGGGATTCAACAAATCCGCTTCCCAGGGATTTGATGTGGTCGCCAATGTATCGGAAGCGATTGGGGACAAGGGTCAACTGATGATTGATTCCCTGGGCGCCTTCAAATTGCATGAGGCCATCAGCGTGGGAAGAAAACTGGACGAACTCGGAAACATAGGCTGGTTTGAAGACGCTCTGATGCCAGAAGACACCTTGGGCTATTCGAAACTGGCCCAGGCTTTGGATACGGCCGTGTGTGTGGGCGAAACGTATGCCAATCGCTTCCAGTTCCGCGATCTCTTTTTAAAGCAGGGGGCCGATATAATTAATCCCGATGTGGGTCGTGCAGGCGGAATCACGGAATGTAAAAGGATAGTCGATATGGCTGATACCTTTGGCCTTCTCTGGTCACCACACGTCAGTAGCGGTATGCCGCCCTACGTGGCCGCGTCCCTTCATCTGGCGGTGGCGACACCCAATGCCGTCATCATGGAAGGCGGAAATATCCACAATGCCACCGAGGTCGGTTTGTCCCGAGGAAACGTGCTCCTTAAAGAACCTATCAAGTTTGAACCTGGTTTCGCTACGGTCCCGGAAAAACCCGGGCTCGGTATAGAATTTGATGAAAAGGAATTGAAGAAGGTAACCGTCAACTGGGATCCATGAGTGCTCATCAGTCGCGTAGTTTAAAATGCAGTATGGGGAAACCAGCTAGCCCGCTGGTCGCTTGGTTCAGTTTGCGGATTCTTTCAGGGCGGGGAAGGGGTCTACCGAGGAGCGGATGCGACGACACCTCAACGAGCATAGGGAGTTTCGAGCAAAGCGACACCAACATAACAACCTTGCATCTAGTGTGGTGTAACAGAAATTCCTTATACACATACCGCAGCAATTTTTCGGCCTTATCAAGGCGGCGTAGGTCGCTTGGGCTTTTGGCCCTGGCGACCTGCGCTAACGCTGATCGGTCGAAAAAGGGCGCGGCCCGTAGGGCGAGGTGGCATGAACACCCTGGCTGTGTTCGCTTTTCGCACAAGGGCCTTCAGGCCCGTGCTGCGAAAAGCAGCCTTGCCAGGCCATTCATGGCACTCTCGTATGTGCCAAGTTATTTCTGTTACACCACACTAGCATTGGCATGCAAGATGCCAAGGAATGACCCCGACGGGCATTGCAGGGTGTCGACCCAGCTTCACCCGCGAATCGGCTCGATGCCCAAACCAGTACTCGACCTTCCTTCGCTCGCTACGAAGTGGGTGATGTCGCGTTCGCGCGGTAGGGTGATGTCGCGTTCGCGCGGTAGGCGGGGTGTCGCGTTCGCGCGGTAGTGAGACATCCAGGTTAAATTTGTTTTTTAGTTTTTTCAATGAGTTCACCAAAACTTCAGGGTATTTTTCCAGTTCTCCCCACTCCTTTTAAAGAGGACGGGAATGTGGACCATGCAGCCATGGCAAGGGTGACTCAATTTTGCATCAAAGCTGGGGCAAATGGCTTGGTATTCCCAGGCGTAGCGAGTGAATACGACTACCTCTCGAGCGAAGAACAATACGCATTGCTGGGAACAGTTTGCAAAACGGCCGGTGGCCAGGTGCCGGTCATTTGCGGAGGTGGAAATGGCGCCACCGAAGATATTGGATCCAATATCATGAAAGCTCATGAACTGGGCGCTGTGGCTGCGATGGTGTTGATATCCAATCGGTTTGCCGGAGATCCTGAGGGCGCATTACAGTATATCTTGTCCATCATTGAATTGACCGAGGGTGTTGAGATTATTTTACAGAACGCTCCTGCCCCGGTGGGGGCCGGGCTTGCGGCAGCAGAGTTGGTTAGGATTGTTGAGGCATCGCCCGCGATTCATTATATAAAGGAAGAGGTATTGCCATCCGGTCCGAGGATCACCGCTCTGAGACGGTCTGCCCCCGATCATCTTACCGGAGTCATTGGGGGCGGGGGAGCACGCTATTTGATCGACGAAATGAACCGGGGCGCCATCGGAGCAATGCCGGCGGCGGAGGTAACAGATCTCCATGTAAGAATGTGGAAAGCCTACCAGAATGGAAATGAGGCAACGGCTCGACTCCTCTACAGGCAAACCCTGCCTTTACTCATCATCCAATTACTTTACCGCATGCGCTCGACGAAATATGTCCTCACCAAGCGCGGTGTTCTTGAAAACTCTTATGTTCGTGCAAGACTCGATGAATTCGATAGCTTTGATGAAGAAGAATTGAATGCCCAGTTGGAGTCTCTCTCAGGTCTTTTTGAAATTGCTCCGTTGAAAACCGCTGATTTATGAGCCGCATCGCTAAAGTCGAAGCATTCATTCTGACCGTACCTCGAGATGAACCCTATCTTGGAGCCTTGCGAAAAGGTGAAGAAGTCAATCCAAAGGGCTACTTCGTTCGCAAGGGAAACAAGACGGTGTACCTGAATAGGGACCGAACGGTCCTGGTGCGAGTGGAAACGGAATCAGGGGTAGTCGGCTGGGGGGAAACTTATGGTTTGGTAGCTCCTCGCGCGACTATCGAAATCATCACCGATCTTCTGGCCGATTTCGTGGTCGGCCGCGATCCAGGGGAGGCCTCCGAAATTCATGACGATCTTTATAACCTGATGCGCGTGCGTGGTTACACCGGAGGATTTTATCTGGATGCCTTGGCCGCGATTGATATCGCCTTGTGGGATGCAGCCGGGCGAGAGGCGGAGAAATCGGTTGCCGAACTTTTGGGCGGTCGTCTGCGCAAAACACTACCCGGGTATGTCTCCGGATTGCCGAAACCGACCTTGGAGGAGCGAAGGGAATTCGCGAGGGGATGGCAATCTGAGGGTTTCAACACCTTTAAAATTGCCGGCGCGGTGGCTGACGAGGGAAACGTTAAAGAAGTTTCCGCGCTTCGAACGGCTTTGGGACCGGATGCCCTGATTGCCTGCGACCTGCATTGGGCATTTTCCCCGGAAGGAGCGATTGCCGAGATCAAGGCTATGGAGGAGCACGGGTTGTGGTTTGCGGAAGCTCCGGTTCAGCCTGAAGACATCAAGGGGTTGGCCAAAGTGGCCCAATCGGTTCGAACTCCGGTCGGTGCGGGGGAGGAGTGGCGCACGATTTACGAAGCCCAGCTTCGTTTTGATGCCGATGCCCTGCAGATCGTCCAACCTGAAATGGGGCATACCGGCATTACGGAATTTGTACGCATCTGCAAAGCAGCTTATGCCCAAGGAATTTCTATACTTCCCCATGCCACCATTGGTGCAGGCATTTTTCTGGCCGCCAGTCTTCAAGCAAGTTTGGCTCTCCAAGGCGTCACCGGTCATGAATTTCAACACTCCATCTTCAATCGAAACACGGGATTGATCACCGAAGGTCTTGAATGTCGGAAAGGATTGTATCGTGTTTCGGACTCTCCTGGAATTGGAATAGAGCCTACAGATGATATGATTTCGCAGCTAGAGAAATAACCCCATCCTCGAAATTTGTTGAACAGTTTTTCCCCCATTCTCGAAAATTCGACGGCAGAGCTAGCCCGCATTTCTCACAAATTTTCTACTGCGCTCCAAAATATCGGCGCTGGCGCGGACTTCGCTGGATTCGCGACTTTGCAGGGTGTCGACCCAGCTTCATCCGCGCCTCTGCCCGAAGCCCACACCAGCACTCGATCTTCGTTCGCTCGCGACGAATTTTGTGAGAAATGCGGGCTAGGAAGCTCTTGCCCTACCTGTAGGGGCGGGTTTACCCCGCGATTCCAGGCCAATAATCATTTTCATCGGGGCGTAAAGCCCCTCCTGCAATTGGGTAGTGCGACGGCGGCTTGTGGCATCGCTGGAGAAAGGGGTCAAGGAGAGATGCTAAGATGCTGAGGTGCGAAGGGACAATGACACAAAGGATAAGAGTTGCTGAGTGTCGCGGTGAAGGGGGTCAAACCTTGCATCCTGCATTGGCATGCACGATGCAAAGGAATGACCCCGACGGCGGCTCACGGTTGGCTAGGAATGACTCCGACGTCCGGTTCGAAGCCCGCTCCGAAGTATTGAGCGAACAATGACATGCAAGGCGTAGATTATATCGTAATCGTTCTCTACATACTCGGTATCGTAGGGGCCGGGTTGGTGTTTGTTGGCCGGATGAAAAGCACCAAGGAGATGTTTTCAGCCGGAGGGCAGTCACCCTGGTGGGTTTCAGGACTCTCGGGATTCATGACGATGTTCTCGGCGGGCACCTTCGTGGTTTGGGGAGGAATCGCCTATAAATATGGGGTGGTAGCTATTTTTATAAATCTGGGTTACGGGGTGGCCGCCATGCTGGTTGGTTGGTTTATCGCCGGTCTTTGGCGAAAGCTCGGCGTCGATTCCGCTTCCGAATTCCTTCACCTGCGTTTTGGCGGATCCATCGTGCAATTCTACACCTGGTTCAAGGGCACGGTAGGTCTCTTCACCATGGGAGGAGCGGTTTATGCTCTTTCCAAGATTGTCTGCGCTTTGATACCCTTGCCCGAAGGCCACCTTCTGGTCGATTCGGCCACGGGACATCTTTCCGTTACCTACACCTCCGTGGCTTTGTGTGTCATCGTCATCATCATTACCTTCGTGGGTGGACTTTGGGCCGTGTTGATGACCGACGTATTGCAATTCGTCATCCTCACCGTGTCGGTGGTTTTTGTCGTTCCGTTGATTTTAATCGAGGCTGGCGGGTGGAGTTCATTTTTGGCTCAAGCGCCGGAAGGGTTTACTGCCCCGGTGGCGGCGGATTTTTCCTGGTGGTTTATCGTGGGATGGATGACGGTAAACTTTTGCGTCATTGGCGCGGAGTGGACCTTCGTGCAGCGTTACCTCTGTGTGCCGACGATAAAAGATGCCAAGAAGTCCGCCTACCTGTTCGGGGTGATGTACCTGGTATGCCCGGTCTTCTGGATGCTTCCGCCCCTGGTTTTCCGGGTCTTGGATCCGAATGTCGATACCGAGCAGGCTTACATCCTGGCCTGTCAATTGGTATTGCCGGCCGGGATGATGGGACTGATGGTTGCCGCCATGGCCTCCGCCACAGCCAGCATGGCTACGACGCGACTGAACGTATTTGCCGGCGCATTTACTACGGAAGTGTATCATCGGGTCATTAACCAGGCGGCCTCCGAAAAACAACTCGTGTTTATTGGTCGGGTCGTGACGGTGATTCTCGGCTGCATTGTCATTGCAGGAGCATTGCTCATTCCCCAGTACGGTTACACGAGTTTTATCATCGACATCAACACCCTGTTGTACGGGCCCATGTTGATGCCCACAATCTGGGGACTGTTTTCACGCAAAATTGGTTTAAAGGCAGTATGGAGTACCGTTTTGATCGGTTTTGTTGCCGCTTACATCATCAAATTCGGCCTTTCGCTTTCCAGGGACGGATTTCTTACCGAGGTTGCCATGCTCCGACCCTTGGTTGAGTGGATTGCGGCCCATTCCCGGATAGTGGACCTCACTGCGGGCCTCGTATTTCCTTTTATTATTCTGGTATGTCTCGAGCTGTTCGAAAAGCACGAGCATGCCGGGTGGCAGCGGGTTATGGATACACAGAAGACCTTCGCTGAATTGCCTGCGCTAAAATCTTCGACCCTGCCTGGCAAAATGGTGGCCATATGCCTTACCATGCTTGCGGTAGTGATGGGTGCCTTGACCGTGATCAATCGCCAGGAGGCGGGCATATTGGCTACCCTGGCCATCGTGTTGTTGGCCATCGCAGGTACGATGTATGTGTTTTTGAGACGAGCTGATAGTCGCCGATAACGGTATCAGCCGCGCCGGTACCTGTCCACTGCACCCTCATCCAAGTGGACGCCCAGACCCGGCTTGGTCGGCACTTGGTAATACCTGTCCTTCATTTTGAATGGCTCGGCCGGTTGCGTAGATAATGAGCTTTTCGGCAAGACATTGAGAGAACATATCGATGTTGTCGACCAGCCAGGCTTTGAAATCGGTGATGTCATTAATGTGCGTGCCATCCGGAAGGACCCCGGTGGAATCGATTGGGGCGTTCACTTTGGGCCATTCTTTCCGCGAAGGGAACCGTTGTTGCCGGGTCCGGTGGGTGAGTAGGCTCTTTGGTAATCGCCATCCGGAAAAGCGGCCTTCTGCCAGGCGTGCAGTTTTGCAACTGCCGTGCAAAGGAACAGTAGAACAAACGTGTTCTTATTTCCCATCAGGAAAACAGGTGATTCAAATTCCGGGATGCGTTGGAGAAGGAATCGGTCTCCACACCCAGTCTTTGCATCAAAGTAACATACAGGTCGCCGAGGAGTGGTGCATCGGGTTTGGATGCATCAATGGCGATGTGGCTTCCATGCTTGAAACCTCCTCCCGCCACCAGGGTTGGCAGGTTGTCGTTGGAGTGACGACTGGCGTTACCCATTCCCGTTCCCACCAGAACAATGGTATCATCCAAGAGGGATTTTCCATAGGCATTTTTCTTTGCCTTAAGCTGATGGAGAAAACCGTTGAAGCAATGCATGTGTGTCCTTTCGATGGCGATCAAGTCCCTGATCATTTCAGGGTCATTGCCGTGGTGAGACAGCCCATGATAGCCGCTCTTGAGAACCTTACCGTCAATGGAGAAAACCTGTCCCAGGCGGCCGTCGATGAAGAGGGAAAGCACGCGGCTCGAATCGGTTTCAAGGGCCAGAGCCATCAGGTCGTACATGAGGGTTTCCGCCTCCATCAGGAGGTTGGGGGTTAGCGGATCGGTTTCCGGAAGTTTGTAATCCGTCGTCGGAAGTGGCTCGTTGATGGAGGCAATTTGATGGGACATGCGTTTTTCCACTGAGCGCATGGAAACAAAATACTCTTCCAACTTATCGCTATCCCTTTCGGGTAGCGATTTTTGCAAACGCAGTGCGTCCTTCAATACCAGGTCGAGTGAACTTTTTCCGCTGCGAAGCATGTGTTCCATGCGAGCTTTGTCAGCCTCCGACATAAAAAGCTGCTTGTAGAACACACTCGGACGTTGGATCATGGGAAGGCCAATACCTTGCTTGGTAAAACACATGGCCTTGCTGCCCCCGCCGGTGCCTGCAGTAAGCTGCACAGATGGGAAACGCGACTTCTGCCCGATCTGGTCGGCCACTATTTGGTCCAGGGAATAGGTTTTGGGGATGTTTCCGCAAAGAAAGTTGCTCCAGGCCCCGTGCCCGTTGGGCGCCCGATGGTCGAGACCGGAGAAAACGGTGAAGTCGTCCTGGTGCTTGGCGAGTGGTTCGAGAATGGGTAGAAGTTGATAACCTTTACCTACCTCTTTAGGAAAAAATGCGTTTTGGTGCCAGCCCAGGTAAGTGCCTATAGAAACCAAGTTGCGAGGACCAGTGGAGGCTGTCGCCTTGGCAAACGGGGAGGCAAGGCTCTCCAAAGTGGGTAAAGCGATCAGCGCGCCAGCGGCACGCAGAAATTGGCGGCGTCCTATCGTGTGGTAACCGCATCGGTTGAATCTGGGTTTCATGGCACCCTGTTCTTGGAGATTCCCATGGAGCGATGGCTGATTCCAAATAATTTCAAGGAAAAGTATGCTAAAGGCTTAATGTTGAAAGTGCAAGCCGGTAAAGTGAGAGAGTTGGTTGACAGTTGCCCCAATGAAAATTGGAGTGCCCACCCCAGTGCAAAATTTTCGTTAGGCTTGTTCGCACTGTTCAAGAATGGTTCTGTAGATTTTCCGAGTGCCCCCGGCTTCACTCCCAGTTTATCCGAGACCGCCCGCGCGCTCAGCCCCTCCATTACGCTTGCGCCGTGCATAGCACTATGCAGCGCACGGTCATCAGAGCTGCCGCCTCCTTTTTGAACTCGGCACGGTAACGTTTTCGTGGCATAAGTAGTTTCTCCGGTAAGAGAATCGTGTGTCCACTTTTTTCAGTACACATTATTTTGCTTCACTCCTTTCGAAATCGATATATAATAACCGTTTAAAAAATAAAAGGAGATAAGATTTATGATCACTAGAAGAACGATGCTTAAAGGGATGATTGTCAGCGGCGCAGGCGCGGCTTTAGATCCATCCTTTGTTCCTTCAGTGCTGGGGTCAGTAATGGGGGCCAGCGAAAACAAATCAGTCGTCACCGGCATACCCAAGCGTGTGATCTTTTTCTTGCAGAACAATGGCTTTCATACAGATACCTGTATCCCAATAGGCATGAAGCAAAGCGCTTCATTGTCTGGCGCGAAATTACCCGAATCGATAAGGCCACTGGAACCCTATTTGGACAAAATTAACATCGTCAATGGCCTGCATGGACTGCATACCACTCCCACTCATAGTGCGTATTACGGTGCCCTGGGGGGTTACCCCGGCGGCGAGCATAGGGCTCCCAGCGCAGAAACAATTGACTACACCATAAGCAATTTGCTGCCACAGACGATACTGCCTCATCTTCGCATCGGCATGGGAGACCTCTCCAGCATGGAAAGTCAGCCCGCCGTAACGGCTTTGTCCGCTTCCGGACCGGGGAAGCCACTTTACATGCATTGCAACCCCAACCATCTCTACCAAACTCTGTTTGGCAGCATTGCAGACGGAGAAATGAAGAAGAGATACGAAGCCAAATCCCGTATTTTCAAAGAGGTGGAATCAATTGCGGCAAAGGGAAAGAGCGAATTGCTTGAAAGCGATTTGGTGCGCTATGGATCCTATGTTAATGGCTTCAGTGATATCAATGATTTGCGTCGAAAACTCAGCGCTTATTCCGAGCCGCTCAAAAAGTTTAAACCGGAATTTAGCGAAAAGTATCTCTCTCCGCAGTATGAAACAGATTGGCATGACGCCCTTCTGGATATTGGTATTGCCTCCTTAAGATCAGGCCTGACTAATACGCTAACCGTCGCCTCGGGACGGGGAGACGTCTGGGGTTCATGGGAAGGCCTGGGAGTGAAATCCACTGGCCACTTCCTGGGTCACATGGAACAGGAAGGAAATCCCATCTGGCATAAAATCCGCCAGTATAACTGCCGCATGCTGGTGAAACTGATGAAATCCCTCGAATCCGTGCCTGAAGGGGATGGAACGATGATGGACAATACACTCATAGTCTACACCAGTAATAACGCTGACAAACAACATACGAATGGCTCTACCTGGCCCTTCATCCTTCTGGGGAATTGCAGCGGGCGGTTCAAAACCGGTCGCTTTGTCCAGTTCGATGGATCACGACCGATCAATGCCCTCTACGCGACTTTACTGGATGCCGTTGGAGCTCCTTGCGATCGTTACAATATGAGTAAAACCAATGCCGTTCAGTACGATTCCCACTTTGGTCCTCTAAGAGAGCTTTTGGTATAAAGGTAAGGAAGTTTTGATGACGTCGCGAAAATCGCTTTGCGTTCTATTTATTATCGTGGCGCATTTCTCGCTTTTGGCGGCGACACACGAGGCAGGCGATTCAACGACCTATGAGTCCCGGTTCGAACCCTTTTTGGAGAACTATTGCCTGGACTGTCATGATGACGTCGAACAAAAAGGCGATATTTCCTTTGAGCATTTGAATGGGATCAATGCGGACAACGCCCGGTTGTGGAAAAGCATATTGGAACAGGTTGTTCTGAAACAAATGCCTCCCAAGAAGAAAAAGACTCAACCGCAACTCGAGGAGCGCCATCAATTGACCGAAGATATTGTGGAAGAACTGCAGCGAGTCCTGAAAGACAAGGGCGGTTATCATGAGCACCTTCACCCATCCAAAGGCAATCTTTTGGATCATAACTTATTGTTTGGTGATTTACCAAAGAACCTGGAACCGACATCTTCTCCGGCTCGCATCTGGCGCCTGCATCCACAGGAGCACTTCACCAGACTCAACGAACTCGTGACCATTGAGCCTCCCTACAACCCAGAAAAACCCGGAGTCAGAACCCGTGGTGACCATATCCCCGCACAAATGAGATTCGGGACCAATATTTACCTTGGCATTCAAGACACGATTGACTGGGTAGGCACCTCTTTCTCTCTTCATTCCGGCCTCGAAAAAATCACTCCCGTGTTAAGTACAAAGGTAAAACGGGGGCTGCAAGACTACCCCTACCTACATTCAGTCAACAGCTCTGAAACCTTGCGAATAGCCAACGATGCGGAAGCCATCATTCGCTTCATGGCCTACGGCCCCAAAGGCAAACCCTTTCAATTTGTAGATCATGTGGGAGATATAGATGAAAAACACAAAGGGAAAGCGATCTACAAAGGCCGAACGATTCTAACCAAGCATGGCACTCCAGAGGGTGTTTTTTACTACAAAACATCAAACCGGCCGATCACTCCGGTCTATGATTTGATGGCGAAACCCGGTGTCAGTGATGGGCGACTTAAGGCAGCCGTTAGTTTTCTATTCGAAGCTTTGACGCTGCGACCACCTAATACGGACGAAACCGCCGCCTATCTCAAAATTGTCAAGGAGTCCATCGAGGACCTTGGAAAAGAGGAGGGGGCAATCCTGGGGCTGACACCGATCTTCCTCGACCGCGCCGCACTCTTTCGCCCGGAACTGGGTAAGGCCGGTCAACCCGACGAGTATGGACGCGTCATGTTACAGGGGCAGGAATTGGTTTTGGCCATCAATGCAGCCTTTTCTTATCTTGCCCCAGACAGGAAACTTAAACAAGCGCTTGAGGGTGGGCGCTTGACGACCAGGGAGGATGTCAAAAGAGAAGTCACTCGCATACTTAACGATGACAGCATTCGCAAACCTGCAATTCTGCGTTTCTTTAGAGAGTATTTTGATTACCACCTCGCCAGTAAAATTGATAAGGATGACATCCTCCTGATGAAGGCCGGTGGCCTAGACAAGAGCAAATCGCACCGCTACCTCATGGTCGATTTGACGACCAACACAAACCGTCTGGTTGAATTGATCTTGGAGGAAGACAAGAATGTCCTTGCCGAATTACTGACCACGGACCGGGCTATTCTGCCCGAAGACCCCAGGGCTGAGGCATATTTCAGGGAATTGAGTAAAAGCGGAAATGTAGTGGATGAAAACGGCAAACCGCTTTTTGTGCGAAAGGACAATAAGCTTGTAAGCGTAAAAGAAGAGAAGAAAAACGCCCTGCCCCCTTTACAAGCCAAAGACTTACCGGGAATTGTCGTGGACAACACGGATGCAAAAGTCATTGGGCGGTGGTCTGAATCCAACGGTATTACAAACCGTGTGGGTTCTGAGTACCTCTTTACCAAAACTCCAAGTAATAAAGTGGTTTATCCCGTGAAGTTTCCCAAGGGAGGTAAGTACGAGGTACGTATTTCAATTGCCCAGCACCCGAACCGGTCGTCCAAAACGCTCGTGGCCGTTCGCCATAATGACGCAGAACTATCAACCTTTCGTATCGACCAAAGATTGAAACCGGGTAGTTTTAATAAGCGCAGGTCGGACGGTTATTTTCAGTCTTTGGGTTCTTTTGAATTTCAATCCGGCCAATGGGATGCGGTCGAAATTTCTGCGGAGGGCAGCGATGGTATGGTCGTTGCCGATGCGGTTCAATTTTTAGCTAAAGGCACTCCCATCGTTCTTTATAAAGAAGCAAAATCCACCAAGACACCAGGCGAGGCCATCCATGTACGGCTTCAAATATTAGACGAAATCGCCAACCCGAAAGGTGGCGACAAAACGGTTTCGTCGACGAGCGAAAGGCGTCTCACTACACTTCCCGCTGACCAGCGCATGGGAATCCTTACTCACCCCAACTGGCTGGTAGCCTACTCTGATGCCATGGACAATCACGCCATCTTGCGCGGCAAATGGATTCGCGAGCGCCTTTTGGGCGGAGCCATTGCAGATGTGCCAATTACCGTAGATGCGATGTTGCCGGATGAGCCTGAAAATTCACTGCGTCATCGCATGCGGGTTACTCGAGAAAAATATTGTTGGAAATGCCACCAGAAAATGGATCCACTGGGTTTGCCTTTTGAAATGTATAACCACGCTGGTCTTTACCGTACCACTGAACTTGGAAGACCCGTCAATACTGAAGGTGAAATCATCGACAGTGGCGATGCTGACTTGGATGGGCCGGTCAACAATGCCCTGGAGATGATCGAAAAGCTCTCCCGCAGTGAGCGTGTGAAGCAGGTGTTTGTGCGCCATGCATTCCGTTACTGGATGGGACGAAATGAAACCATCAACGATGCTCCTGTTCTCCAGAATGCCTATAAGGCTTATGAAGATAGTGGCGGTAGCATGAATGCATTGTTGATATCACTGCTTACTTCCGACGCATTTCTTTATCGCAAGGTTAATAATAGAACATAGAGGGACAGCTAAAAGGGTCAATGTTCATATTTCATATTCTTATCCGGAAATAGAAATTAAATCACCATAAGTTTTTCACACACCACACTAGATCCGCTTATCAGCCACGACGATACTTGTCCACTGCACCCTCATCAAAGTGAACCCCCAGCCCCGGCTTGGTCGGCACTTTAAAAAGGCCGTCCTTCATTTTGAATGACTCGGCCATGAGGTCATCTTGAATGACATGGGTAATACTTACGGCATATTCGATGCCGGGAAAGGCAGCTGCCTGATGGGCCTGAAACACCTGGGCCACACCGGTAAAAATACTGTGCTGAACCCACAACGGAATTCTTGTAATTTCGGCCATGAGCGCTCTTTGCATCAAGCCCTTACCAATGGGGCCTCCCACCACTAGGGCTTGCACCAATTTCTCACGGATGAAGGGCATGGGATCCTCAGGAATATGTTCCGCCAGGTCCAAGGGAAAGCGACCTTTAAGCTGACGAAAAGGTTCGATGCTGTTGAGCTCGCAGGGTGTCTCGATGGCGAAGTATTGGGGAAAACGGGCCAGTCGTTGGCCCATATACAGGGAATGCTCAACTGTTTCCCAGGTACCGTTTGCGTCGGCCCAAATGCGGACGTCCGATGGTATGGCGTAGGTAATTGCTTCTGCCTGTTCAACCGGGTCTTCAAAGGGACGGGCTTTCACCTTGTGGACACGGTAACCTAACTCGTATCCCAGTTTTGCCTCCGACGCCATCAGGTCGGGCGGAAAACATTGGCTCCACCAAGCCTGAACGATGTGCTTCTTCGGCTTCGCTGCGAAGAGTCGCGACACCGGCAATCCCGATGCCTGCCCGATCAAATCGTAAACCGCCATCAGGACCCCTCCCAGGCTGTCATCCAGCAAAAATTCCCAGGGTGAATGGTTTATAAGCCTTTTACAAATAGCCTCTGCATGCGGCACGCTACCCAACGAGTCTTCCACGTTCATGAGCGCGTCGCCAATTCCCACCAATCCTTCGTTGGTATAGAGTTTGACCAGTGTTGAGTCGTAGTAGTCGCGATTGATGCCCTGCTTTCGGTAGACTTCGGCAAAGACCTCCCGGATGCGTTCGTTCATGGGGACCCTCACGGGGATCACTTCAAATCGGGTTATCCGCTGACTGGCGGCCGATGGAGAGGTTGTCGCATAGGCTCGCCCGAAAGCCAATTGCATGGCCCCCATTCCACCCAGCGTTCCCAGGGCGGTCAGAATGTCGCGACGCGTATACCTGCGCATGGGAATCATCTTGTCCTGCGGTTGCCTCGTTGTCAACGAGCGACCCGGTAATCAGACCCTGTCAAAGGTTGACGGTTGACCCAAGTATGGCTCGCTTTTTGAAGACGACATTCTCTAACCTGGGCATTATTTACGAAACTCAGCGGGTTTTAAAGAAATCCACGTTTGGTAAATTCGGCACTAAGCCCCATCCAAAACGAGAGAGACAACCGCATGGCCAGTGAGCAACTGAAAGCACTAATCGCCCTCAGGTGGGCCAGCAAACCCGCCCTTGGGCATTCGATTGAAGCGCTCCGCGATGGCCCTTTCGTCGGTGGTTATGAACCCCGACCCGGGACAAAGGTCGAGCCTTCCGATGCGGACGGGATCTATGGAGAGTGGGTGATTTACGGAACCCCAAGTTCGGAGAGTATTTTCCTCTTTCTGCATGGTGGTGGTTATTGCCGAAGTTCGGGACCAGCCAGCCGGATGATTGCTTCCAATCTGAGCGCAGCTTGTGGATGCCGCTGTTTCACCGTAGATTACCGGCTAGCGCCCGAGCATACCTTTCCGGCCGCCATTGACGATTCCTATACTGCCTACCAATGGCTCTTGATGCGGGGTATCCCGCCTAATCGTATCGTGGTGGGTGGTAGCTCAGCAGGAGGAGGATTGACTGCGGCCTTGTTGACAAAGCTCAAACAAACCGGCGAGAGCCAACCAGCCGCGGCGGTTTTCACATCGCCTTGGACCGATCTGACGCAAAGCGCCTCCACCTACCGCACTAACGCCGATTTGGATTGCTCTATTTCAAAGGACCATTTGGACCGCATGGCCAAGCAATACCTCGACGGGGCTGATCCCAAACATCCGCTGGCTTCTCCGGTGTTCTCCGACCTCTCAGGTTTGCCTCCAATGCTGATCCAGGTCGGTAAACTGGAAACCATGTATGGCGATGCCGAGGCCTACGCCAAAAAAGCGCGTCGGGCTGGTGTGCCGGTGGAGTTTGAGGCCTACGACGATGTTCCCCACGCCTGGCATAACAGCGAACATCTCGTACCTGGTATTCCGGAAGTACATACCGCCATCAACCGAATCGGGGAATTCTTCAAGGCGCATACCTAGCACAGATCAAAGGTTGACTCATTTTGACTTTGATCAGCGACAGGCCGTGGCAGAATATTGTGGGCATGGCGGCAAACCTTGGGTTTCAAAGCATTTTAGTCTCTTTGTTATTCGCATGTGTTTCATTGCTGCATGCTGAGCGATTGTCCCTGGATGGTGAATGGGAATTTCAGGTCGATCCCTATGCGGTAGGCGAAGAGGAAGGCTGGGAGAAGGGCAAGGATTTTAAGGATAGCTTGGAGGTTCCCGGAAATTGGGACCTGCGGAATGAGTTTTCCGAATATGCAGGTACGGCCTGGTATAAGAAGATATTTGGGGTTCCGGCCCATTGGAGTGGGAGGCGGATTCAGTTGCATTTTGAAGCCGTCTACAACGATTGCCAGGTTTGGGTGAATGGTGAAAAAGTGGGCCAGAACAACCTCGGTTTTCTACCCTTCCATTTCGAGGTGGCCGGTAAGCTTCGTTACGGAAGCGAGAATTCGATCGTCCTAAGGGTTGATAACACCTTTAAGCGGGGAGCCATTTGGAACTGGGGTGGCATCCGCCGATCGGTTTGGTTGGACGTTGGTGATGCTTGTAAGATCGATAGACAATGGATTACCGCTGAACCCGATCTGGTATCTGGAACTGCTCAGGTTACGGTGGAGGTCGATCTGAGTTCTACCAGTCTTTCAGCCGAGAACTTAGAGGTCAGCGTGAACCTTTCCGGACACGGCGCATCCAGGAAATCGCTACAATTGGTTTCCATCGGCCCTAAAAAGGAGTCCAAGGCTTCATTCTCCTTTAAGTTGCCCGATGAGGAGGTGAATTTATGGCACTTCAACTCCCCATCGCTTTACGAATCAACCGTAGAACTTGTCCGAAATGGCCAAACGGTGCAGACCCTTACCGACCGATTCGGTATTCGATCGATTGAGGTCGATGGGACGGACCTAAAACTGAACGGTGAAGCCATCCGGTTGGTTGGATTTAACATTGTTCCCGAGGATCGCACCACTGGGAGCACTCTGCCCCTCTGGCGCATTCAGGAAGATGTGGATATGCTGAAAACTCTGGGAGCGAATATGATGCGCCTCAGTCATTTGCCTTTGCCCAAGGCTTACTTGGATTATTTGGACGAGAAAGGAATTCTCGTTTTCGAGGAGGTTCCCCTATGGGGACGAGATCTCATGGTCGATCCGGAAAACCCCATCCCCAAAGAATGGCTCAATCGCATTATTCGCGAGAAGTTCAATCATCCTTGCGTCATCGGGTGGAGTGTCGGAAACGAAATCGGGCGAGTCACGGACAATCCCAAAGTTTTTCAATATGTGAAGGGAGCTGTGGAGCAGGCAAAAGCGGTGGACCCGAGCCGACTGGCCGTTTACGTCTCGCATTCCGCCCGGAGCTCGGAAACGGATGCAGTCATCTACTCGGACATGTTGCTGATCAATAGCTATGGGGATCTGGGCAAAGCCGGAGATAACGCTTTTCAATTTCACGGGCCGAAGCCGGTTTTTATGTCGGAGTATGGTAACCACCTCAACCACGAGGACCCCAACCTGGGTGTTCTGGATGCCGGGAAGATGATGGACTCCATGCGGGGGCGAAATTACCTCATGGGTGCCAGTCTGTGGACCTTCAACGATTATCGAAGTTTCTGGCAGTCGACGAATCCTACCTGGTCAACTGGACCTTCACAAAATCGATCCTGGGGAGTGGTAAATGTGTTTCGGCAACCGAAACGCGCCTTTTATTCTATTCGAAGGGAATACGCACCTCTCAAAGAGCTGAAGGTGCAGCTTACCAAGGGCGATACCTTAATATGCTCTCTTCGACCACGCCTTGCTCTGGACCTTCCTGCCTATCCCATAGAGCGTTACAGAATTGTCTGGGAAGTCTTTGGGTCCAATGAACAGGTGCTCGAAGGCGACTGGCGACTTTTGCCCCGGATTCAACCTGGGTCGGAAATTTACGGATTTGAAACAGAGAAAATCGAAAGTTTATCCAAGGCTGTTCGCATTGAGATTTCCTTGCTCGATCCCCAAGGTTACGTGGCGATGGATAAAACGGTTTATCTCGAAAGACCCGGTCCTCCGAAAATACTGAAAGCGCACAGCAGCAAGACTGAGGTCAGGCTGATACTGCAAAAGGATAACAACACCCAAGAGTGCTGGGTGGAGTATGAAACCGAAAGTAAGACGGTTCGCACTGAGCCAACCATTAATCGATTTGTTACGGTAAGTGGTTTGCAGCAGGGAAAGGAATACCGTCTTCGCTTGGTGGCTTCCAATGAAAAAGGGGAGACCCGATCTTCAGATGTGGTTCGCGTGACCACGGATTTTAGCGAGCTTCCCCCCGTAATCTGGGAAACAGAAGCTGGCCATGGTTGTGCCTTTGTCGGATTTTCCGTCGGACCCACCGATTACCTTTATGAAGTTCGTTATGGAAAAGAACCGGGCCGCTACGATAAGACCATTTCTTTTAAAACGAGAGGGGTTGCTCGTATTCCGAATCTCGAAAATGGAGCCACTTACTACCTGCAAATGCGACGTCTTATGCAATGGGGATTCGCGAGCGGCTGGAGTCATGAGGTTTCCGTTACAACAATGAAGGTTGGGCGCCCGGACGAAGTGGCGCCCATTAAAGCAACCCTTGAAAGAAACGGCGATGTCCTTCTTAGAATCGACCCCTTAAAGTTTGCGGTAGCCTATACCGTTGAATGGACCGGGACCGATGGTAAGTCCAGAAATAAATCCATTTCCGGCTCCAAGCTGAATTACCTCCTCTTGGAGGACGTTGGGGAAATCAGAAGGGCAAAAGTGCGTGCCTCCTTTTAATTAAGGAGTTGTAAACAAACGGCACAGTAAACGCATCTGGCTGCTCTATGTCCAAGCTCGATTACATTGTGATACTCCTTTTCATCCTGGGAGTGATGACGGCAGGATTGTCGTTTGGCAAGTCGGGCAAGAACATGAAGACTTTCTTTGCCGGGGGTGGAGCAGTACCCTGGTGGATCAATGGCCTGTCCCTATTTATGAGTTTCTTTTCGGCCGGGACTTTTGTGGCCTGGGGATCTTTGGCCTACATTCATGGCATGGTTTCCATATCCATTCAGTGGACCATGTGCCTGTCTGGGTTCATCATTGCCGCCTTTATTGCCGCGAAGTGGAGAAAGACTGGCGTATTGACGGGCGCCCAATTCATAGGCACGCGGCTCGGAGCCGGGGTCCAGAAGGCCTACACCTACCTGTTTATGGCGATCTCGGTATTTACAAGTGGAGCCTTTCTGTATCCGGTGGCGAAAATCGTGGAAGGGGCCACTGGGTTTCCTTTTGAATACGTCGTAATATTTCTGGCCTTGGTCATCATGCTCTATACCGCGACGGGAGGGCTGTGGGCAGTGATTGTGACCGATGTATTGCAATTTGTCATACTGGCCGCGGCGGTGATCATCGTCATCCCCTTGGCTTTCGCCAAAGTCGGCGGGGTCAGCGGATTTTTGGAAAAGACCCCGGAGGACTTTTTCGCTCTCACGACCAACGAAATCTCCCCTCTGTTTTACATTGGATTTGGAATCTATAATCTCGTTTATATCGCCGGCAACTGGGCTTACGCTCAGCGCTACACCAGCGTAAAAACCCCGAAGGATGCCCGGAAGGTGGCTTTGCTCTTCGGCTGTCTTTACACTATCAGTCCGGTGATCTGGATGCTGCCACCCATGATCTACCGGATCTATAATCCTTCATTGGACTTGGCGGCCGGAGAGGCCAACCATGCCTACATGTTTATGTCCAAGGAAGTGCTTCCGATGGGTATTGTGGGTCTCATGGTCGGCGCCATGGTGTTTGCCACCGCTAGTTCGGTGAACACTACCCTGAACATCGTATCAGGGGTATTTACCAATGACATTTATAGGAACCTGAAAAGGAGGGCAAGTGACCGTGAGCTGATTTTGGTGGCTCGAATCTCTACCATCACGGTGGGGGCGCTGGCCATGGTGATTGCCTTGTCCGTGGACCGCATGGGCGGTATCCTGAGTGTCATCTGGGCCGTGGGTGCAATAACTGGAGGGGCCATGTATATTCCGATGTTGTGGGCTCTCTTTTCTAAACGCCACACCGGGTTCAGCGTTTTAACTACCAGCTTGATTTGCCTGGTGGTGAATTCCTTTTTCAAATGGAATGGCCTATATGTTTTGACCCAAGCCCAGAGCCAGGCCTTGGGAGTATTGTTTCCACTAACTCTTATGGCGGCTTACGAGATATATGCCTGCATGAGTAAGCCGGTTTCTGAGCAATTCCTCAATTACGAAGAAGCCCGATTGCAGCGAGAACAGGCCGAGCAAGACCTGGAAGCCAATCAGGAAGAGAATGTGGAAGCTCAACGCGAAAACAGGCATGGCATTAAAGTAATCGGCCTCGGGGTGCTATTGACCGGACTGCTGATTTTTTTGCTGGGTCTGCTTGCTGAAATGGGAACCGTTCTGGTGTCCAGCGTCGGGGTGGTAGTCAGCCTGCTCGGTTGGGTGGTGATCCGCAAGAGAGTTTAACCCGCATGTCTCACAAATTTTCTACTGCGCTCCGAAATGTCGGCATTGGTGCGGCCCTCGTTGGATTCGCGACTTTGCAGGGTGTCGACCCGGCTTCACCCGCAAATCTGCTCGATGCCCGCACCAGCACTCGACCTTCGTTCGCTCGCCACGAATTTTGTGAGACATGCGGGTTAACCCGCAAATCTCGGATCGGAGACGCATCTCAATTATCAGGAAAATCTGCGGTTACATACAATCGGCTGAAATTTAACCGCGGATGACACAGATTGTCACAGGTGTTGTTTTGAATCGACAAACCTTTTGTAATCAAGCCTCGGTGTCCCAAAATTGATCAGCAAAGCGCCGATGATGGCGTAGGTATCCGGGTCTTTCTTTAAATCTGCGTTCGCTCGGTAGTGAGCAACTGTGTCATGAAGCAAGGTTCAACTGTTGACTTAAAAATGCATCCTCATCTAGCTTGATCGTTTCAACCCTATCTAGTGTGGTGAGACATCCGGGCTAATTTGAGTTCTACCAAAGCCTTTATCTATTTTGAGCAACCCGGCTTACAGATATAGTATGCGAGACATTGCCAAGGAAGCAGGTGTTTCCGTTTCGGCTGTTTCGCTGGCTTTGAGGAACAGTCCTAAAGTTTCTGAAAAAAGACGGTCGGAGATCACAAAAATAGCCGACCGCATGGGCTATGTCAAAGATGGCCGGATCTCTCAATTGATGGAACACCTGCGGACCAACCGTACCGACCGCAAGTTTTCCAAACTGGCGGTACTGGTCCCGGAAATTACCAAGGCGCAGCGAGCCTCCTATCCGGTAATTTGTAAGTTGATGGAGGGCCTGGAGGCCCAGGCCCGCGAGAGCGGATACGGTCTGGATGTATTGTATCTCCCTGAACTGAAAGCAAGTCCGAAACGCTTGGGAACCATTCTCATTTCTCGAGGAATTCAGGGGATCATCGCCATGCCTTGGGTAAGTGGAGTGGGAACCCTTGACCTGGATGTGGATGCCTTCTGCATTTCCACAGCGGGCTATAGTATCATCGATCCCATGGTCAACCGGGCCTGCACCAATTACCTGCAGATGATGGACGAGCTCATCGAGCAGGCCTGCCGCCTCGGTTACAAGCGCATTGGGTTTGCCATGACATACCCTCGAGGTGGAATCGGCCATAAGCTTTTTGCCTCCTCATTTCTTTACTACTCAACCCTGATCGATAAATCTCAACGCATTCCGATCTTACCCAAGAGCGAGATCAACTCCGTAAACCTCTACAAGTGGATGAAGGAATACGATCCGGACGTGGTGATTGGGGATGGGATGGTTTATGAACTTCTGGTTAACCTGGGTTACCAAATTCCGGCGGATCTCGGATTCGCCACTCTCGATACCGCCAAAGGACCTCCGGAAGCTTCAGGTGTGGATCATCGCCATGAAGTAGTGGGAAGAGAGGCCTTTAAATTAGTGCTCTCGGATATCAATCTAAATAGTAAAGGCGTTCCGCAATTACCCAAAATCGTGTTGGTCGACAGTCATTATTATTCGGGATTCACCCTGCGTAAAGTGGGCAGGATGTTGGATGTGCGACTTCGCTCCTCCACCCACCACGATTCCGTTAGAGGAGTGACCTAATTGAAGTAAGAATTCCAGTCCGTCGTAGCTTAATTTAACCCGGAAATCTTCTAAATCTTTCACCCTGCTCCAAATGTCTGCACCGGTACGGCCCTGGTTGCCCTGGTCAATACAGAAAAAATGAGATGAAATTTTTCCTCGGAACCGCCTCAAAATATAAGATCGGCTCCAGCCGCGATTTTGCACTATACAGGAATTGTCGAATCGCAACTCAGGCAGCTCCTGCAAGGCAAGAAACCAACTATTTTCTCAAAATATCAACGATATTCCTGGCCATGTTGATTGGGCCGCAAGTATCGGGTGTTCAACTCGATATCGAATCGGAGCAACAGTTGGTAATCCCAAAACTGTCCGAGGGGGAGCCGGCCGCTGGCAAACGGGTTCGTTTAACCCCCCCTGAGTATGCCGGAACGGAAGTCTTTCATACCTTGTACCTCCCCAAGGTTTGGAAACCGGATAGCGATCCGCTCCCGGTCATCTTCGAATATACTGGCAATTACCATCCAAAATCGGGTTCAACCGGGGAGGTAGAAGATGCAGGCCTGGGTTTTGGCCTCTCCGGGGGAAAGTTTATCTGGGTGTCTCTGCCATACATTAGTGAAAATCACCAGCACAACCAAATCACTTGGTGGGGTGACGAGAAAGCCACAGTCGATTATGCCAAGGTGAATGTGCCACGCATTATCGAATCGTTCAATGGGGATCCGAAGCTTGTTTTTCTTTGTGGATTCTCGCGGGGAGCCATCGGTGTGAATTACTTGGGTCTTCACGATGTTGAAGTCGCCGGGCTCTGGACCGCTTTTATAAGCCACGATCATTTTGACGGTATCAAAGAGTGGGGAAATACCAGTTGGGGAACGCCTTTGCAGAAGTATCGGGCGGGTGCCGCAGTTCGCCTGAAGCGCGTGAAAGGGCGGCCTTATCTCCTAAGCCAAAACGGCGACAGGTACGGTAGCGGAGCATTTATACGATCCGTTTTGCCCTCCGTAGAAAACTTTACCATCAGTAATATCGACACATCGGAGATATTTGGTTCCTTTCCTCATCGACTGGCCAAGACCGGGCATACCGACCGCTGGCCCTTGCTTCCAAGCGCCTATCGTTCCAGAACCTGGAAGTGGATGAACCACGTAATTGACCTTTCAAAATGACATGCAAAAAATCCTTACTCACCCAGTGGATTTTAACGGTCTCTATCTTGGCCATGACTGCGGCCGAACATCCGAACGTCCCGGCAAAGAGCAGCGCTGTCATGAAAGTAGAGCATAACCCGTCAACAATCTTTCCGTTTCAGAATGATTAGGAAGATATGCGTGTATTGGTGACAGGAGCCGCCGGGCGTTTGGGAAGTTGTGTGTGCTGCTTGTTAGTGGAGAAGAATGTAAATTTTTTGGCGGTTGATAAGTTCCCTGACGATCAAGCGGATTATCCGATTGAACAGGCAGATTTACGAGATTGGGAAACGTGCAAAGAGTTGTTAGGTGGGGTGGATGTCCTGGCGCATTTTGCCAACCACCCCAGCTTCGACAGTGGCAGCCCGGAACAGGTCTACAACGACAACGTCACCATGAACATGAATCTATTTCAAACTGCCGCGAACCTAGGATGTCCTAGAATTGTTTTTTCCAGCTCTATCCAGGTAGCCGATGGCCAGTTGCCAGTCAAGGATCGGACCAGGCAGGAGAACGTGTTGCCCTACCTTCCAATGGATTCGGACATGCCGGACTTTCCCCGCAACAGCTATGCGCTCAGTAAGCAGGCCGCGGAAAATGCGTTGGAGTATTTTTCCGATACCATGGGAATGACCTGCATAGTGATTCGCTTTCCCTTACTCGTGGATTCGAAGATGTTGAAGAGCGCCCTGGAGCAGGGTGGCATGGAGCGCGGTAATTGTTACGACGGATTTGCTTATCTGCCAGTCTATTCGGGGGCTGAGGCCGCCGTAAAAGCAATGACCGCTGAGGTTGAGGGCTACAGAAATTATTTCGTGGCCTCGAAGGACAACCTGGAGCAGAGACCGGCCCGTGAAATTATCGACGGGGAGTTGTCACATTTGCCTTGTAAAAAACCTGTCGAGGAAATGGATTCCCTTGTGGACTGCTCAAAGGTGGAAGCCGATCTTGGTTGGGAGCAACCCAAGTCCATGGCCGAATCGTTTGAAAAATACCGGGCTCTGAAAGCGGTTCAACCCTATGAATAAAAACTATTACTATTTATGTGCCTCATTAGTGTTGGCGGTACCAGTTATTTCGCTACCGGCACCAGTCGATCATCCGAACGTGGTGCTCATCCTGGCTGACGATCTGGGGATCGGGGATGTATCTGCCTACAATAAAAACTCGGCCTGGAAAACACCAAACATCGACCGATTGGCTGCCAATGGAATGCGCTTCAACGATGCCCATACCAGCGCGGCGATTTGCACTCCCACGCGTTATGGTATAATTACCGGTCGATACAATTGGCGGTCAACGCGTAAGAGCGGGGGAGGCGACGGTTACTCAGCCCCATTAATCAAAAACGAACGAACGACCATTGCCGAGTTGTTCAAAGAGCAGGGCTATCAGACGGCAATTATCGGCAAATGGCACCTCGGCTGGAATTGGCAATATGTCGGTTCGAAGACTGAATCTTTCGATGACAAGATTAGGCCGGTCATTGATTTCAGTCGTCCCATTCAAAATGGCCCTCAAGAGCATGGTTTTATTTATTCATTTGGGACGGCCGCTTCTCTGTCCTCCCCTCCCTTTGTTTGGGTGGAAAATGGTCGGCCTACATCCATTCCGAAGAAGATTTCGGTGAACTACGATGAGAAGGCCTTTTGGCGAAAAGGACCCAAGGCGGATGACTTTAATCATGTCGACGTATTGGCGAAAATTACCAATCGGTCGGTGGATTACATGAGGGAACAGGCAAATAGGCAAAGGCCCTTCTTTCTTTATGTGGCGTTGACCGCTCCTCACGCGCCCATCATCCCGACCACGGAATGGATCGGCAAAAGCAAGGCCAACGCCTATGGCGATTTTGTCCTGCAAGTGGATCACGAAGTTGGCCGCTTGGTGGATGTTATCTCCCAGGATCAGCGCCTGGAAAACACCTTGGTATTTTTCACCAGCGACAATGGTCAGTCACCTCGAGCAGACTTCGAAGATGACGAGCTACCCTTAGCGGGCCACAACGGCAGCTATATCTATCGAGGAAAAAAGTTTGATATTTTCGAGGGTGGTCATCGCGTTCCTTTTATCGCCAGTTGGTCGGGGAAGATAAGAAAAGATAGCCAGTCGGATGAAATCATCTGCACCACGGATTTCATGGCCACCGCCGCTGAAATTCTGGGAGTCGAACTGGGCGACGATTCGGCAGAAGACAGTTTCAGTTTTCTACCAGTCCTTACCGGGGAGGATTATTCAAAACCCTTGCGGGAAGCCACGGTTCACCATTCCAGCAAGGGGCGCTTCGCCATCCGGCGGGGCGATTGGAAACTCATTCTATGGCCCGGATCTGGTGGATGGGCTTACCCGGCCACAGAGGAGGACATGAAAGGTCTGCCACGCTTTCAGCTCTACGACTTAGGCGAAGATCCGGGAGAAACAACGAACCTCCTATCCAAATACCCGCGACGGGTAAAGGAACTGAAGGCTTTGCTGGTAAAATACGTGGCCGAGGGCCGAAGCACTCCCGGTGTTCCACAAAAAAACGACGGCCCGGCTCACTGGGCGGAATTGGAGTGGATGGATTAAGGAAGGAAGTGAGACGAAGTGGGAAGGGGTCAGGCATTTATTTTCAACATGGAGACATGTCAAAAATCAACGACTGACCCCAACGGTCGACCCGGCTTCATGTCAAAAATCAACGACTGACCCCAACGGTCGACCCGGCTTCACCCGCGCAGCCTTGCCAGGCCATTCATGGCACGCTCGTATTTTTGAAGTTATTTCTGGGACACCACACTAGATCTTACGTCCCCTGACATCGGCCATGCCCACTATTCACACATAGAGATCAATTTCAGCACACCTCGGCATACCTCTAGCTCGGTAGTGAGACATTCGAGGTAGAGATGAGCCGTTGACTCTTAAAGCAAAAAAAGAACACTATTTTACTAAGTGCCTTTATTATATGAAAAGAACGCGAGACCAGTTGCTAAGTTATTTTGCATCTAAATATATTTGGTGGAAAACGGCTGAGGAAGCTTGTCATTTTCCAAAACGAGTTATCGCCCAGGTGATGGAGTTTGGTGAATTTGAAGACCTTTCATTGCTTTGGAACGCATACTCAATAGATGAGTTGGTAGACGTTTTGAAGTCTTCTGGACCAGGGGTTTTATCGCCCAGGTCCTGGAACTATTGGCATTATAGATTAGGTTTAAGTAAATCGGGATCTGTTCCTTCATTGCCCGTTCGAACGGTAGGATGAGCCAAGCGTTTGAGCCGAATCTATCAATTTTAACCGAAGCTCAATTGGCTCTGCTTTCAGGATTGGAGCCCGCGGTTGAATTAGGATTTGTTTTGTATGGAGGAACTGCAATTGCTTTACGTCTAGGGCACCGCCAATCTGTTGACTTCGACTTTTTTTCAGATGAAGTGTTAAACAAGGAGTTTCTACTGCAGCGGATGAATTTCTTGGAAACAGCGACTGTGATACATGAAACTCCCAATAGTCTAACTGTTCTCGCTGGATCGGGTCTTGAAAATGAAGTGAAGCTTTCATTTTTCGGGACCATTGATTCGGGACGAGTTGGAAATCCTGAGCTTATTAGTGGAGGACAGGTGAGAGTCGCATCTTTAATCGATCTTCTGGCAAGTAAGTTAAAGGTGGTCTTGCAGAGAATTGAGAAAAAGGACTACATAGACATTGTTGAAATCATCAGATCTGGCGTCGAATTAGAAAGAGGTCTTGGGGCGGCAAAAGCGTTGTTCGGAAATAAATTTCAACCCAGTGAGTGCCTAAAGGCTTTGGTTTATTTTGAAGGAGGAGATCTTGAGGAGTTAAAATCTGAAAGCAGGGAGATTCTGATAGAATCCGTTTCAAAAGTGAGAGAGTTGATTGAGGTCGGAAAGATATCAGAGTCGCTAACGTGAAATTCTTAATTTTTCCCAGAATTTGTAGGCCTTTTTGTTAACCCGCATGTCTCACTACCGAGCGAACGCGACATCTTACCTACCGAGCGAACGCGACATCACCCTACCGAGCAAACGCGACATCACCCACTTCGTGGCGAGCGAACGAAGGTCGAGTGCTGGTGCGGGTTTCGAGCGGATGCGCGGGTGAAGC
Source organism: Opitutales bacterium (assembly GCA_965250065.1). GTDB lineage: Bacteria > Verrucomicrobiota > Verrucomicrobiia > Opitutales > UBA2995 > JAABVD01. The sequence goes on along the minus strand of OZ252288.1, from coordinate 587,341 downwards.
CGGGTCGACACTCGGGGTCATTCCTTAGTATCTCGCATGTTAATGCTAGATGCAAGGTTTTTATGTTGGTGTCGCTCCGCTCGAAACTGCGCTATGCTCGTTGAGGTGTCGTCGCATCCGCTCCTCGATAGACCCCTCTCTCCAGCGAGGTCCGCACCAGGGCCGATATTCCGGAGCACAGTAGAAAATTTCTGGGACACCACACTCGATCAATCCATCCCCTTCGCTGCGGCCAGGATTTCTTCCACCGTCGGACGATCGCGATAGGATTCTTCCCTCAGTTTCATGGCAATTACTCCTTTGTTATCCACCAGAAAAATGGTGGGGTGAGGAATGCCCCTTGCCCGTTCATTGCGGACCTGCTCATTGCGGACCTTGTAGGCGTCGATCGTTTTACTGCCGGGGTCATGCCGTAGAAAAGTGACGCCTTCCGAAAGAAAAGGCTTCGGGGAAGCGGCGCAAGGGGTCAGGTCCGAAATCCTGCACTGGCGCGCACGATTTTCCGACCCGACCCCGAGGGGCAGTATTCCGTTGTACTCCATACACTTTTACAAGACGACTGACCCTGTAAGGCATAACTTTTTACGTCTTGACCCCTTCCTTCTCCGCAATTTGTTGGTCAACTGTTAAGCCGACGCGACATTGCTATAATGTGATTGATTCTATAAATATCTGTCCCTATTCCTAAGATTGTTTTGTCCCAAACCTCTTGATCTACCCAGGTATGAAAAAGGTATACTTTAATTTCTCCAAGTCGCTTTCCCGGCGGACCTTCCTTAAGGGCGCCGGCGCATCCATGGCGCTGCCCTGGCTGGAAGCCATGACGCCGGCCTTTGCATCCTCAATTGCCCACCAGCCTCCGAGGCGGTTTGTTGCGGTGACGCTAGCTCTGGGTTTACATGGACCTAATCTTAATCCAAAGGAAACGGGTCGAAACTATGCGCCATCCCTTTACCTTTCCGAAGTAAAAGATTTGCTTGGAGATATGACCATTGTGACGGGCTCCTCGCATCCTGGTGTGAGTGGTGGACACCAAGCGGAGGGCAGTATTCTTACGGCTGCACCGTATTCGCGTAACGCCGCATTTAAAAACTCTATTTCTTTGGATCAGTATCTGGCGAAGTATCAAGGCCATCACACGCGGTTCCCGTCACTGGTGCTCGACATCAACGGAACCACCAGCGCTTCCTACACGGAATCAGGAAGTATGATTCCTGCGGAGGAATCTCCGTCCGACGTGTTCAATCAGCTTTTCATCCCTGATACGCCTGAACAAAAAGCTCGGCAAGTCGAGCGTTTGAAACAGGGCCGGAGCATCATGGATGTCGTTGCCGCGGATGTGAAGCGAGTGGAGAAAAACCTGAGTTCGGGAGACCGCCAGAAGATGGATCAGTACTTTACATCGGTCCGCAATTTCGAAAAGCGCCTGGGTGAGGCGCAGAAATGGGCGCTTAGACCCAAGCCGAAAGTGAACATGAAAGCGCCTGTCGATATTGAAAACAGCGATGCGATCATTGACCGCAAAAAACTTATGCTCGACGTCATGTTCCTGGCACTGCAGACCGACTCGACCCGCTTTATCACCGTTCACCTCAATGGGGAAGGCGGCGCTGTGCCGATTGAAGGCGTGGAAGAAGGCTACCACAGCTTGAGTCACCACGGACTCGATGAAGATAAAATTGAGCAGCTCACTCTTGTTGAAACCGAGCTGGTTAGAAAATGGGGTGATTTCTTGCGCGACCTCAAAGGTGCGGAAGAGTCGAACGGCTCGATGCTCGACACCACCAGCGTTCTCTTGACCTCCAACCTCGGAAACGCCAGTTCCCACGACAACCGGAACATGCCGGTGGTCCTGGCCGGAGGAGGATTCAAGCACGGTCAGCACTTGCCTTTTGATACAGCCAATAATTATCCGCTCCCCAATCTTTACTTCAGCATTCTACGCCGTCATGGATTGGAGGTTGATCGCTTCGCCACAAGCACTGGTGAGATGACCGGTTTGGAGATGGTGTAGGAAAAGGAACCAGCCCTTCTACCGCCTCCTCCCAACCCTTTTTTGACATGTCCGACATGCGACCTCTGGTTCCCATTTTCCTGCTTATTTCAGCCGGACTGCAGGTCTGGGCTAGGGATGTTGATTCGTATGAACTTCCTCCTGTCGTGAGTAAGTTCTTCGACCTGAATTGCTACGAATGCCACAATGGTGTGGATAGGAAGGGCGAACTCGACCTGGAGTCGCTTATTTTCAATCCATCCGATCCCTCGACGATGAATTTTTGGGCATTTTTGCATGATCGAGTCAGGGACGGCGAGATGCCGCCTCCGGAGGATTCACTGGTCGAGCCAGACGAACGGGCGGCATTTCTGGAGGATTTTGAAAATGTTCTACACGAGGTCTCCCGTGAGCGATTGCTAGCGGAAGGACGCGTCAGATCGCGCCGCCTGAGTCGTATCGAGTATGAAAATACAATTCATGATTTACTTGGCGTCAAAATTCCGGTCCTCGAATTGTTGCCCGAAGACCTCACCACCGATGGATTTAGCCATATTGCTGAAGGACAGCAGATATCCTATTATCTGCTTCAGAAGTATCTTGGGATTGTCGATCTCATGTTGGAGGAATCCTTCCGGCGGGCGATCAATCCTCCGCCACATGCGGAAGATCCCTTACCCATGGAAATGCAACCAACGGTGATCGATTCTAAGTTTGGTTCCATTTTCCATTGGGAGGGGAAAAAGCTTTTTCACACCGATGAAAACAAGACCTACCGTTACACGGACGGGGAGTGGGTGGATATGAATTTGCCCCTGGATCTGGAAGGTACCATGACGAGGAACGCAGAAATTATGGAGAGGCTGACCTCGGGTCCCTTCAAGCGTGTCTTTGGTCCTAAAGAATTAGGAATTGGTGTCGAGCGGATAGCTAATGAGCGTCAGGGGGTTTACAATGACGGTTATGTATACAGTTTCCCAACCACGCATGGTTTTCATGGACGAATGGCCGGGACGGAAGTTCCTGCAACCGGTTGGTATCGCATAAAGGTGAGAGCAAAAGCCCATAACCCGCCCCCAGGACGCAATGTATGGGGACGTATCCACACGGGTATTCTGCGCGCGAAGGCCCCCGCGGTTTATTGGGTCGGAAAATTTGAGGCTACTAGTGAGATTCAAGAATTTACCTTTGATGCCTGGATTCGGAAAGATCACATCATTGGCATCCAACCGATCGATAAAACGATCAAATGGGTATCTTCGAAAGCCATTCAAGACCTTTCCGTTATCGATAAGGCCGCAGGGATCGCGGTCGCAAGCTTGGAAATAGAGCGTATATTCCCGGGACTGGAGCCACCGGAACTCCAGGGGCGGCTATTTGGTAAGCTCGCCCTACAGGATGGAGAGCTCGTTAGCCAGAGACCTGAGAAGGACCTAAAAACGCTAATGACAAGATTCGCTGAGCGAGCGTTTCGCCGACCCGTGAGGTCCTCTGAATTAAGTCCTTATTACCAGTTTGCGATAGAAGCGCTCGATGCGAGCGGATCGCTTTTAAAAGCGCTAAAGGCCGGGTATCGTGCCATACTTTCTTCCCACCGCTTTCTCTACTTTGCCGAGAAACCTGGTAAACTGGATGACTACAACATCGCTTCTCGATTAAGCTATTTTCTGTGGAGTAGCCCTCCGGACGAAGAGCTGATTGAGCAAGCCAGAAAGCAACGTTTGTCGCATCCTAAGTATCTAAGGGAGCAAGTCGAGCGCATGCTGAACGATCCCAAGGCGAAAGCCTTCGTGCGGAATTTTTCAGACAGTTGGCTCGAGCTCAGAGACATCAATTTCACTACGCCCGATGCAAAGCTTTACCCGGAATTTGATAACATTCTTCTTCATTCCATGCTGGATGAAACGCGAGCTTTCCTGAAGCACATGATCGAGGAGAACCTGAGTGTGAGTCATGTGATCGATTCCGATTTTACCATTCTCAATGAGCGTATCGCCAAACACTATGGTTTGGACTTTGGAACTGATACCGGGCTGCGGAAAGTACCGCTCAATAAAGGCCAACATCGAGGTGGCTTCATCACTCAGGCCAGTGTGTTGAAGGTCACGGCGAATGGAACGACTACCTCACCCATTATTCGCGGCGTCTGGCTGATGGAGCGCATTTTGGGTAGATACATTCCTCCTCCGCCGGACCAGGTCCCAGCGATAGAACCTGATATTCGAGGGGTTTCCTCCATCCGAAATCAACTCGATAAGCACCGATCGATTGAATCCTGCATGGTCTGTCACCAGAAGATCGATCCCCCGGGGTTTGCCCTTGAAAATTACGATGTAATAGGAGGTTGGAGAGATCACTACCGGGCCATCAATCCCAAGGGAAAATGGAATGCTGGACCGGTTGTGGATGCCAGTTATGAACTTCCGGACGGCCAGTCATTTAAGAATATCGAAGGATTCAAAGCGCTTGCTCTCTCAGACATCGATCAGATAGCCAGGAATATGGTGAACCAGGTACTCACCTACGCAACCGGCGCTGAAATTGAGTTCGCCGACCGCCGCGAGATCGACCAGATCGTGGAAGCGCTGAGTGAGGAGGGCTATGGATTCCGGTCCTTGATTCATGCCGTGGCTCAGAGTAAAATCTTTCTCTCAAAGTAGGCCGTTCGGGTCATGGGTTGGATGGTGTGAATCAGCTCTCGCAAAGGCCCAAAGAATGCAGGGAGATGGAAAGGGGTCATCGTAGGAGCGGCTTTAAGCCGCGATCCCCCGCAACGGCCTCAAAGCAATCGCTACAATTGGGTGATCGGTAGCATGAACTGCAAAGCAGTTCCATTCCAAAGCCCAGTGTCGCGCAGCGCACACTGGGTAGGAATTAGCAATAAATAACGAACCCCAACGGGGTTCCACATCGAATCAATTCCAAACAAATATGCATCCAATTTGTGGAACCCCGTTGGGGTTCAGTCATTTGGGTGATCGGTAACCCAGCGTGGGCTACGCGAGGCTGGGCTTTGGAGTTCAACGCCGTTGGCGTTACATTCACCGGAATCAAAAATAAAAGACTGACCCTTTTCTTGCAGAAGGCATCACTTTTCCACGGCATGATCCCGGCTGGCGGCCTGCTTAACTAAGTGGCATACGGGTCAGGTTCCATATTCCCGCATTTAAAATAAGCGTATGCTTGCCCTTTTCAGGCGGCGTTAAATGCGCGAATGACCCCAACGCGGCCGTGGGGTTTGAGTGAAATTTCGTCCTAAAGTTCCTTAAAAGGGCCATTCCCCTTTTCCTCATTTTGTGCGGAAAGTCTCGCTGGTGATGAGGGCCAGGAGGAGATCCTGGAAGCCGTTACTGTTGTTGTGGTTTTGTTGAACGATGCCTTCGATCTCTTTTCGCTCGGAGTAGTTGGGAACGCGCCCGGTTGCGTAGATCATGAGCTTTTCGGCCAGACATTGAGAGAACAAATCGATGTTGGCCACCAGCCAAGCTTTGAAATCGGTGATGTCATTAATGTGGGTGCCATCCGGAAGGACGACGGCGGAATCGATGGGGGCGTTCACTTTGGGCCATACTTCCCGCCAATTGCCGACCGGGTCGAAATTCTCCAGCATAAGTCCTAAGGGGTCGATGCGGCTGTGGCAGGTGGAGCAAGCCTTGTCATCCATGTGGGCTGCAAGCATTTCCCGCGGTGTTTTGGCTCCGCGGATATCGGGAGTGAGGGCGGGCACATTCTGCGGCGGCTCGGGTGGTGGGGTGCCCAGAATGTTTTCCAACACCCAGACCCCACGTAGAACCGGTTGGGTGTCCACTCCGTTGGCGGTGGCCATCATGATGGCCGATTGTCCCAGCAATCCTCCAAAACGGCCTCCTCGCGGCATGGGGAGTCGCCCTATTTGGGAGTCCTCCTTTTCGAATTCGGTGTCGACTTCTGAATTACCGCTGTGAACGTAGTGGTAATTCTCCTTGGCAAATTTCAAGGAAGTGTAGGTGAAATCTGGATCGATAAAATCGGTCATCGGTAGATTATCCCTGAGCATGGCCGCGAAAAAATGCTCCACCTCACTCTTGGCAGTGGCGATTTCCGCTTCGCTGAAATCAAAAACGGGGTCGGGCATAATCTCAGGCAATAGCTTGGTATCCAGCCAATGACTGGTGAAACTCTGGACCATGGCATCTGATGGACTATCGGGGAGCAGGCGTAGCGCCTCTCCACCCAGAACTTCCGGATCGGACAATCGACCGTTTTGGGCCAACTTGACGAGTTGTGTGTCGGGGGGTGACCGGGTCATGAAATAAGATAGGCGGCTGGCCAGGTCGTAGTCGTCCATTTCGGTGGGGTCCAGTGACCGGTAGAGAAAACGTGGAGATATCAGGATGCTTCGAATCAGCAAATGCATGCCCTCGTCAAAGGAGTTACCTTCTGCCCAGTGTTGTTTCGCGATGCTGAGAAAGGTATCTACGGATAGCCTGTCCACCGGCCGGCGAAAGGCTTGGGGGAGGAATCGCTCCAGGATCTGACCGGCGAAATCCTCGTCTGACTGGTCGGGTTTCCGCACACCGGTAAACCGCTCTCGCAGTTTCTTGCTCAGTTTTTCCTTGGGGCCGTCAACAATTTTTATGGGGCCTTCGACCGTGATTCCGTGGAATTGCAGGGACGGTCCATTCTGGAAATAGTAATGGCACATGGCGTCCGCCACCGAATAGGTGCCCTGCAAAGAGCGAACGATTTTCATCAATGCTTTGGTCGTCTCCGAATCCATGGTGGCCTGGCTCATGTCGAGATCCGGATCGGCAAGGTTACGGGTGACAATGTCCCAGCCGTTTTTACCGCGGAGCTGAGAGATTCTCGTTTCGCTTAAATCGCCATCCGGAAAAACGGTTTTTTGCCAGGAGGCCAGGAGGCGTGGATCCCTTTCGAACCAGGCTCCCAATTGGTCGGCAAGCGCGTTAAACTCATGGGTCATCTCCGCGTTTGACCAACGCAGAAGCACGGTCTGTCCTTCATAGAGATCGGCTTCGAAAGTGTAAGTCTGTGGTGAATAGGAGGAAAACTCAAACGCCTCGAGTAACCGGAAGGTGTTCACGTTTGATCGGTCACTGGCGGTGAGTTCCCTTGCACGGAGCTCCAACTTCATGGGTTCGTCCGTTTTGGGACGAAATGTCGATGCGCTGATAGTGATGCGGTAGGTTCCCGAAGCCATGATTTCGATCCGGCTCGGCCAGGTGCAACTACGCATGATGGTTTCGCTACGAGAAGCGAGTCTTAATACATCTCCTACAACGGTAGCTGCGGAAAAGCTGAGGACCATGTCCTCCGGTCCGGCAGAGCGAATGGAATGTTTCGGCGCTGACCCCTCGGGTGGGTAGACCTGCTCCGCGATTTGTTGAGCTACTTTGGCATAGGCTTCCATGAGAGGAGGGGACAGGACCAAGCCCTCCCCCACGTTGTTGAAGCCGTGATATTCCGAATCTTTGGGAAAGCCGAGAGGCAGCTCAAATTCCGGGAGGCCGAACAAGTCCTGGATGGTGGCTCGATACTCGGCCTGGCTGAGACGGCGTGGAAGTGTACCCCCTATGGGTGTGTGTTTCCGAAGCGTTTCATCCAACCACGCCACAAGGGTGGCACGTTCCTCTACGGAGGGCTGTCGCTTCTCTTCCGGCGGCATTTTCCCCTCTTCAGCCATGTGAAGAACCCGTTCCCAGAGCTCGAGGTTTTCCCCCCGAGTCCAGTCGACTGACAAATGGTCCAGGTTGACATCTCCTTTCATCTCCACCTCGTCGTGGCAATTCAAGCAGTAGTTGGAAAGGATGTTTAAGGGTGTATCCGGAATCGGGCTACCGTTTGTCGCGTGCAGTTTTGCCGCTGCCGTGTAAAGAAGCAGCAAAACAAATTTGCTCTTATTACCCATCAGGAAAGAAGGTGATTCAAATTCCGGGATGCGTTGGAGAAGGAATTGGTCTCCACGCCCAGTCTTTGCATCAAAGTAATATACAGGTCGCCGAGGAGGGGCGCATCGGGTTTGGATGCATCAATGGCCATGTGGCTTCCATGCTTGAAGCCTCCCCCCGCCACCAGGGTTGGCAAGTTGCCGTTGGAGTGACGACTGGCGTTACCCATTCCCGTTCCCACCAGAACAATGGTATCATCCAAAAGGGATTTACCTTGAGCATTTTTCTTTTCCTTTAGCTGTTGGAGAAAACCGTTAAAGCAATGCATGTGTGCCGTTTCGATGGCGATCAAGTCCCTAATCATTTCAGGATCATTGCCGTGGTGAGACAACCCATGATAACCGGCTTTGAGAACATTACCGTCAAAGGAGAAAACCTGTCCCAAACCGTCGATGAAGAAGGACAGCACACGGCTCGAATCGGTTTCGAGGGCCAGGGCCATCAGGTCGTACATGAGCGTTTCCGCCTCTATCAGGAGGTTGGGAGTTATCGGATCGGAATCCGGAAGTTTGTAATCCGTCGTCGGAAGTGGATCGTTGATGGAGGCAATTTGATGGGACATGCGTTTCTCCACGGAGCGCATGGAATCAAAATACTCTTCCAGCTTATCGCTATCCCTTCCGGGCAGCGATTTTTGCAGGCGTAGGGCGTCTTCCAATACCAGGTCGAGTGAACTTTTTCCGCTACGAAGCATGTATTCCATGCGAGCTTTGTCCGCCTCCGACATAAATAGCTGTTTATAGAATACACTCGGACGTTGAATCATGGGAAGTCCTATACCCTGTTTGGTAAAACTCATGGCTTTGCTGCCTTCCCCGGTACCTGCAGTGAGTTGCACGGATGGGAAACGGGACTTATGACCGATCTGATCGGCCACTATTTGATCCAGGGAATAAGTTTTTGGGGTGTAACCGCAAAGAAAGTTGCTCCAGGCGCCGTGACCATTGGGTGCACGGTGGTCGAGCCCTGAGAATACCGTAAAGTCTTCCTGATGGTCGGCCAGGGGTTCAAGGATGGGAGGAAGCCGATAACCTCTTCCCGTTTCCTTGGGGAAAAATGCGTTTTGGTGCCAGCCCAGGTAGGTGCCAATGGAAATGAAGTTGCGAGCGCCGGTTGTAGCCGCGGCCTTGGCTAACGGGGAGGCGAGGCTCTCCAGAGTGGGTAAAGCGATCAACGCGCCTGCCGCACGCAGAAATTGGCGGCGTCCAATCGTGTGGTAACCGAATCGGTTGAATCTGGGTTTCATTGCTCTATGTTATTGGGGATGCCAAATACGGAATGATGGGTTGTGAAAGTCTTTAGAAAATTAAGACTTGAAATGCAAGTTAGAAAAATTGAAGGAAGGTCGACAGTTGACTTAAAATTGGAATGTCCCACCTGCGAAAATTTGCGATCCGATCCTGTTCCCTCGGTTTTTAGACTCATCAAGATGAGATGGTGGTTTGCTTCTTAATCCATGAACGGGATGCCTGCCAAATTCCTCTCAAAAATGGCACAAAGGATGAGGCTCTGTGTAGTCTCCTGACCAATTTCGATTATCGATGTTGAGAAATATTATTGAACAACGCTTCGCTTGATCCGGCTCCGCCGCAACAGGATCGCTCCGCCAACTCCTCGGTAAACCCCATTCCCAAAGCCCTCCGTGCCTGTGTGCCTTGGCGCCTTCCTCGGCACCTCAGTATCTTAGTACCTTAGCAACTCAACACATCCGTGTCCATCCGTGCCCATCCGTGGTCAAGCTTTTGATATACCACGGATTACCCGGATGCGCGCGGATGGTGGAAAAGAGTGGTTCCGCGCTCGCCCGTCGGGGTCATTCCTTGCAATCTTGAGGTAGCTTGCGAAGTCAACTGATGGCTTCGCGTGTCGCCTACGGCTCGAAACAAGGTTTGACCCCTTCCCCCCATCCTAAAACGCGGGTTCTGGAAAATTCCTCTATCTGCGCATCGGTATAGCCCAGTTCGCGCACAATAGCGACGGACTGTTCACCCAGATCGGGTGGGAATTGTTTCAACTGGGGAGGCGTACCGCGCAGGCGGATCGGATTTCCCAGCAGCCGCAGAGACCCCTTCTCCGGATGAGACATTTCCACGATCATGTGATTGCAGGCGATTTGAGGATCCTCAGCCGCGTCCTCAAACGTGTTGATTCGCGCGCACAGGACACCCTTTTGTTCCAGATCATGCATCCATTCATCAGTGGTTTTCTCCTTGAAACGCTCGGCCAGGATACTATTAAGAACTTGGCGATTCTCGATTTGAAGGGATTCTGTTTGGAAGCGTTCATCTTCCGAAAGGTCGCCTAAATCCATGGCACAAGAGATATCCCTTAGGGCATTATCGGAAAAAACGGACGACACCTCGATAAAGCCGTCAGATGTGGCAAAGGCTTCATCAATCGCCTCTTCGGTCCCCCCGACTGTAGCGGGGCGGTCAATTTTGTCCTTATTTAGCCGGGAGGCGGCATCCCAAGCATGTGCATGAAAGGCCACACTCAACAAGTCCGTAGAAACAAATTGTCCTTCACCGGATCGCCCCCGATGAAGCAGAGCCATGAGGATGCCAATCATGAGGTTTAAGCCTGCTGGATAGTCTATGCTGATGCCTCCTGGAATGGGCGGTTTTTCATTATCATCAAATGAAAACCAACCACCTTCAGCCCGCGCCATCATGTCATGACCCGGTCTTCGTCGCTCCGCGTAGGGACCCTCATCGCCCCAGCCATTGGAGGTGGCATAAATCAACTTCGGATTGATTTTTTTCAAGTCATCGTAGCCGAAACCAAGCTTTTCCATGACCCCCATCCTGAAGTTGTGCACCAGCACATCCGCGGTTCCGACGAGCTTGAGGACGATGGCCTTGCCTTCCGGATTTTTCATGTCAACCGATATAGATCGCTTGTTGCGGTTGAGATTGGCAAAGGGCATGGAAATATCCTTCACATAGGGTCCCCAGGAGCGACTCCAATCACCTGAGCCAGGCCGCTCGACCTTGATGACATCTGCTCCATAGTCAGCCAATATCTGTGTGCCCACAGGGCCTTGGTAGACATGACTGAAATCAAGGATGCGTATTCCTTTCAAAGCCTCTTGCGCTATCATTTCTTCTTTCTCTTTCGCTGTGCGAGGAACGCATTGAGACGGTGCTTGGTATCCGGTTCCTGCAAACATCCAACGGAGTTGAAGGCTTCTGCGGAAATGTTGCGCTCACGTGCGCTCAACTCCTCTTCGTTGATTAATTTCTTGAAAGTCTGAATTGCATAGCGGCTATTCTTCAGCACCTCTGAAACATAGGCCTGCAGTTCCAATTCGAGTTCTTCTGCAGGAGCTACCACGTCGACCAGCCCAAGTTCTTTTGCGGTGGAGGAACCCAGCATCCGTCCGCTGAAGAAATAGTATTTCGCCATAGCCACTCCCAGCCGACCGGCCAAGCGTCGGCACCCCCCCCATCCTGGAATAAATCCCAGACCCGCCTCGGATTGAGCAAAACGGGCTGAATCTGCGGCAAAGATCAAGTCGCATGCCATGGCCAGTTCCAGTCCCCCGCCCATGGCGTAACCTTCGACCACGGCAATTACCGGGTATGGCAGGTCTTCCAGTCGGTTAAGCACCTCATTTCCCAACTTTACCCAAGGGATTATTGTATCCGCGTTGGTCTCCTTCAGCACCGCGATATTGGCGCCAACACAGAAAAACCGGGAAGATCGGCTACGAACAATAAGCAGCCGAGGAGCAGCATTTTCGAGTTCAGAGATAACATTACCCAGCATGGTCAGCACGTCCTGATCCATTGTCGGCGGTTTTCCCTCGGGGGGAACGAGATGAAGCGTCGCGACCTCACCTTCCATGCACATTTCAATCCGTGTCTTCATTTCAAATTTTCCTGCTATGTACCCTCAAGAGCGTCCAAGTTGCCTAGCACCGGAATCCCGGCAGGACAGATCAGCAACTCCAATGCTCGCCCACCATCAATTGATCCTACTATTATCAGGATGATGGTCATTAATTATATTGTTTATTGTTAACGATTCTAGTCAAGAACTTTATTCCATACTTGCTGTAATTTTTGTAACTACTCAGGTATCTTAAACAATCGTCCGCATGGATGCTTTATTGATAACCTATTACGAAACTGTAGGAGGGGGTAATGTCACTTAGTTAAGCGACTTTTGGAATGTTCGATCATCTCGGAGAAGGAAGGGGTCAAGACGTAAAAAGTTATGCCTTACAGGGTCAGTCGTCTTGTAAAAGTGTATGGAGTACAACGAGATACCGCCCCTCGGGGTCAGGTCGGAAAATCGTGCGCGCCAGTGCAGGATTTCGGACCTGACCCCTTGCGCCGCTTCCCCGAAGCCTTTTCTTTCGGAAGGCATCACTTTTCTACGGCATGACCCCGACTGGCGTCCATACTATATTCCTCTACAAACGCGCTTAACGCGCCATTCAGGTTTGACCCCTTCCTCGTCATGGCGCCCAAGTTCTTTATGATACCAGGTTGCTTAACGCTTGAGTTTCCCGATTACTGGATATTTTGCTCGAGGGCCTTGACAGCGCCCTTCGAGTTCTTGTTGCAGATCTCTTCGAGAATCAAGCGGTGTTCCTCATAGCTTTCCATCAGGTTCTTATGCCGTGAATAGGGCAGCATCATGTGAGTGATAATGGGAATCCAGATTGCCGTAAGGTCTTCATCATCTGCTTTGTCCACAATCGATCGGTGAAAAGCCATGTCGTGTTTCACCACCGCCGACATGTCTCCGCTTTCACAGGCAGTCTTGAATGCCTTCAGGTTCTCTTCCCATTCCAGCAAATCATCACTCGAGATATCATTGAAAATCTCCTTCAGGCAGTAACCTTCCAGCCTTCTGCGGAGCTGGGCGACGATCAAATGCGATTTATCCGATGGCTTGTGGCGGACCCGAACCCCCCTGTTCGGGGAGGCGACCAGCAAGCCCTCCTTGCTCAGTTGCAACAAGGCATCCCTAATAGGACCCCGGCTCACCCCGTACCGTTCCGCCAGCTTGCTCTCCCGGAGTGGATCGCCCCCACTGTAACCGCCTGAAAGTACCTCGCTGCGCAAGTGATCTACGATCTGCTCGCGAACGGTCTTGATGGATACTGAATCTTTTGCCATACTAAACCCATTCCATGCGGCCAGTTGTCAATAGTCAACAATCTCTATTGGTATTTTTTGATCAATCACCCGGCGCCCGGGGCGGGACTTGAATAAGAACTGGATATTCATCTAATGGCATCTCTTTTCACTTCCTGTTCTATAGCAGCACTTTAAGAAACTTTTGGAGGTTCTTCGCTATTTTTAGTGGTACAATCTGAAAGTTTTCGGTGGATATTGGCCTTCTCTGCGGGCAAGGTGAATTTCGGCATAACTCTCTACACTGGACCTTTGGCACTGAATCCGTTTTCACTTATACCCTCCCTACGCCGCTTTAAATGGGCATTTGAAGCCATTTCTGGGGAAAAAGACTTATGAATAAACCTATTTCTGATGTCATTAAGCGTGATCTATGGGGTTCAATAACCCCATTGAGTAATTCATATTATTCTCTTTACCCACTAAAAATGGCGAAGAACCGGATTTCCGAACTAGCAAACGTGAAGCCGCTAAGGTCGTGTCCACCGAAACGGAGGTCACCAGCGGAAGTAAAATCAAGTCCCTGCAGATCTACCGCCTCAAATCCATTTGGAAGAAATGAAACGCTACAGCTTTAATCTACCTCGGTTGCCTGTCTGGATGCTAGTCGTTGCAACCCTTACCTCTCTTTTTTGTTTCAGAACCATCGCTAAGGACCGCTTCGATGAATATTGGATGGAGTCGTACGAGATGCGGCAGAAACTGGTTCAGGACAAGTTACGGCCGCGCTATCACTTCGTTTCGCCGGAAGGACACTGGAACGATATCAATGGCGCGGTTTTCTGGAAGGGTCGCTACCATATTGGATACCTGCAAAAGATTTCCAACGATCAGGGAGTTCGTGACTTCTCAAGCTGGCAACATATATCCAGCAGAGACCTTTTGCACTGGCGCTTCCACAAGGCCTCGCTTGACGAACCGTTTGAGGGTTTGCATGGAGATTATTTTAACAGTGGAGATGTTATGGAAGGCACGGAAGCGCCGATTATCATCACCAACATGCCGCGCCATGGTATCGTCGTGTATCAAAGTGTCGACGACAACCTGGATGAGTGGATCCCGCATCCGAATAATCCGGTTATTCCCGTGGCTCCCGGAGAGCTCGGACTTCAAAAGCGTTCAGCCGAGTATCCGGAGTGCATGATTTTTGATCCCAGTGGTTGGAAGGAGGGGGATACTTATTATGTCCTGGTCGGAAGCAAGAATTACCGCCCCGGTTACGAGGGCGACTCGACCAGCCTTTTCAAAACCAAGGACTTTGTAGACTGGGAGTATGTGGGCCCCTTCTATAAGTCGGACCGCAAGTGGACCGGAGAAGAGGAGGACTGCGCCTGTTCCGATTTTTTCCGCTTCGGTGAAAAATACATGTTGGTCATGCATACACACAGTCCTTATAGGAAATCCCAATACTACATTGGTCGCTACGAGAATGACCGTTTCTATCCGGAAATCAATGGGCAGCTAGGCTGGTTAGGGGCCAATGTGGCGGGACCCGAGACGCTACTCGACGATAAAGGACGAAGAATTTTCTGGGGTTGGCTAAGGGATGCCAACCGGTTGGGGCAAGAACCGGACTGGGGCAGCGCCATGACCGTTCCCTGGCGCTTCAGCCCGGCAGAAGACAACACGCTCAGGATTGATCCCGTTGAGGAGCTGCGGTCCCTGCGCTACGACGAGAGAGCACACAAGGATCTTATTTTGTCAGGGGGAGACGATGTGGTGGTGGAAGGCTTCGATTCGGATTGCGCGGAAATCAAACTGAAACTGGAACCGCAAACTGCTTCGCGCTTTGGATTAAAGCTCTTCTGTTCCCCCGACCTTGAGGAAGAGACCGTTATAACCTACGACAGCAAACAGCAGCAATTTGTCATAGACTTCGAGAAGGCCAGTTTGGCCGACCTGGAGTACGATGTCGGTCGCGACCATCCCAACCTGAAGCGCGGCACGCTCAAACAAACCGTACCCTTCGCGCTACCTGAAGATGGATCATTCGATCTGGATATCTTTATCGACCGATCGGTCCTTGAGGTCTTTGTCAATTCCCGGGTCTGTCTGGTGCAGCGCGTGTATCCAACAAGGAATGACAGTAGGCAGATTCGTCTTTTTTCAATAGACGGAAAGGTCAAAGCCAGTGAACTTTTTAAATGGGAAATGGATGCAACCAACCCTTGGTAAAGGAGCGATAAGTGATGAGAAAAACGACGAATAAGTGGATAGTAGCGACAACGGCCCTAGGCCGGATGACTCACTACCGAGCGAAAGCGACAGCCCCCAAATCTTCTACTGCGCTCCGGAATATCGGCACTGGGGCGGGACTTGTTCCGAGGAGCGTAGCGACGACATGACCGGGATGCGCAGCATCACCGGACCACCCGCGCGGGTGAAAGTCCAGAAGCCGATAGTCGCTTTTTCAGGTAAGCTGTAGGTCGACAGTTGACCTAAAGTTGGGCGTGCCAAGCCGTAGTCTCGTCTTTGGAATGGATCTCGGTGTCCGCCTACGCCTTTCAGGTCTACGGCGTGACAGCCTCCGCTCTTATCTTCTTTACGAGCGAAGGCTGGTACCCGGGGCGGGACTTGAACCCGCACGCCCTCACGGGCAATGGATTTTAAGTCCACAGCGTCTACCAATTCCGCCACCCGGGCCCACGATTGAGGAATCAAAAGTATGCGAAAAGTAGTTAGCCGCATCCTCAGTGCAAGCCTCTATTGAAGGGGTAATGGTTGTAACCAGTTGACAATTTCGGGAATAATCCTTTCAGGCAGTTTATCAAATACGACGATCTTTTAAAAAAATGGTCGCAATCAAAATTAAATTAAGTACTTGTACCCAAATGAAAGTATTGAAAAAATTAGTCCTGAGTCTTCCCATCGTAGTTCTGTTAGCTGGTTGCGGTAAGCCGGCCTCGACCGTTACCGAAGTCGCGCAAACCCTGGAGGTCGGCTGCGCCTCATGCCTCTACGACATGGACGGTGTGGAAGGTTGCGTAACCGCGGTTAAGGTCGCCGACACTTCCTATCTTCTCGAAGGCGCCGAGTTGGATGCCCACAACAACGGTTTGTGCGCAACTACCAAACAAGCCAAGGTAGTAGGGGTCATTCAAAACGGGGCATTCCTAGCCTCAAGCATTGAACTTACCGCCAGCGAATAACCGAGGTCCCTCCCGCAATTCGTTCCAAAGCATTCCGAGCAATATCCACCCCACGATTGGTGGTCTGCATTAACCAGGTAAGGTAAAGATCGGCCTTTTCCGATTCGGATAATTGCCAATCAACCTCTCCCGATTCCATGCGTCTTCGGATGGAAGACATGCATAGGGCAGCGCTCACCGAGACATTGTAACTTTGGGTAAATCCATAGGACGGAATTCCCACCCGTACATCGGCAAGCTCATGCGCTTCCTCACTCAATCCCTTCTCTTCGGTACCAAAGCAAAGGGCAAGCGGTTTACTTAAAGCAAGGTCCTCCAATTCGATACAACCCTCCCTTAAACTGGTCGCCGCAATGGTGAAACCTTCTGATTTGAGCTGATTCAGGACCCGCGCCAGGTTGCCCTCGGCCGCTGCGTGTTTATGCAGGGAAATCCACTTGCACGCACCCATGGTGACATCGGCGCTGATTTGAAAATCGTAACTCCTTTCAACCACGTGCAGTTCCTGAAAACCAAAACAATCGCATGTCCGCACGATGGCGCCGGCATTGTGGGGTTGGTAGACGTTTTCCACCACGATGACCACCCGCCGCGAACGCTTTTCCAGCACTGCACGCATCTGACCGCGCTTGTTTTCCGATACAAACGCCTCCATATACCCGGTAAGCGCATCCTTTTGCCTGGCGGTTAACGGATTGAGAAATCGGCGAATTTCGGCCGGATCGGTTTTCGGCATTAAACTACTGATTATGATTTAAATACACATTAAACCGCTCTGGTTGCTCAGGTCAAAAGGTTCCGCGCAACTGAACGTTGACGCACTACCACTCGCTCTTTTAACTGCCCGATTATGCCTAATATATTCGGCAAATTGTTTACCATAACCACCTGGGGGGAAAGCCACGGCGGCGGTATCGGTGTAGTGGTGGACGGATGCCCGCCCAATCTCCCTATTTCCGAGGAAGAAGTACAGTTTGAACTCGATCGAAGGCGGCCCGGCCAAAGCGAAATAACCACTCAGCGCAAGGAATCCGATACCGTCAGAATCGTTTCGGGAGTCTACCGAGGTAAGACCCTGGGAACCCCCATCGGGATGTATATTCCCAATGCGGACCAACGGCCGGAAGCCTACGCGGAAATAGAAAAGAAATTCCGTCCATCCCACGCCGATTACACTTACCAGGCCAAATTCGGAATACGCAATCACGAGGGCGGCGGACGCAGCTCCGCCCGAGAAACCGCTGGCCGCGTCGCAGCCGGAGCAATCGCCAAAAAGATTTTGCAATTGGCGGGCCAGGTCGAGATCCGGGCCTATGTCTCAAGAATTAAAGACATTGAAGCGCCAGCCAGCGAAACGCTTCCCAGCCTGGAAGCGGTCGAGGCCAACGCCGTTCGTTGCCCCGATGCGGCAACTGCTGAAAAAATGATTCAACTGATCAAGTCGGTGCGCAGCCAAGGTGATTCGGTCGGAGGTGTCATCGAATGCCGGGTGAAGAATCTGCCTCCCGGCTTGGGCGAACCAGTGTTCGACCGATTGGAGGCCGACCTCGCCAAGGCTATGCTGTCACTGCCTGCCACCAAAGGATTTGAGATCGGTAGTGGATTTTCCGGTACAAGGATGACTGGATCCGAACACAACGACCCGTTCGAAAACCGTGACGGTGAAATCCGCACCTCGACAAACCGGTCGGGAGGAGTCCAGGGAGGTATCAGCAATGGCGAGGAACTGGTGTTTCGCACCGCCTTCAAGCCAACGGCCACAATACTGAAATCCCAGGCCACAGTCGACACTGAGGGAAAGGAAACCGAACTTCGGGCGCGGGGTCGACATGATCCCTGTGTTTTGCCCCGGGCCGTGCCGATTGTTGAGGCAATGACCGCTCTGGTTCTGATCGATCACTGGATGCGGCAAAGCGCACAAAACAATTCATTTGAGTTTGAGAGCTGATGGATTCCTTCGCCTATTTGGTTTTAGGCGCCCCCCACTCCGGCCGTAGAGCGGCGGTTTTTGATCTGGTCAAGGATCTGGCATCGGAATCGAATCCGTTCGAAGTGGTAATTTCCGAAATGGAGCTACCAACGCAACACGATGAAAAGGTCCAGTCATTACCAGGCGTTGAATTGAAGTACTTTGAAACGGATCTGGGTAGTTTGTCCCGCAAAGAGCTAAACCCCGAAGCAACCTCTGTCATTATCACCGCTGGAGCCATGAATCCGGTCGATCAAGTGGAGGGCCTGAAGGATTTGCTCGGGCAGGCAAAAAAGGAGCTGGGCCGGATCATTACCGTGGTTAATTGCCACATGCTCAGCCGTCACCACAGCCTTTTCGCTTATTACGACGCCTGTATCCATTTTTCTGATGTCGCTTTGCTTAATAAGCGCGAGTCCATCAGCGAAAAATTCGCTAAGGACTTCATTAAGCGCTATAAAGATGAGCGCTACCCCTGCTTGTTTGAACGGGTAAAACAGGGTCGCATAAAGAACCCCGACCTGGTCCTGGAAACCGAACCCCGAAGAATATCACTCCATTTCGATGCGGAGGAGGACGCGTGGCTGGACGAGGATCTTGAAACCGTCGAAGCCGACCCTTATCTCGATCGCCTGCCCAGCGGAATCCGCCGGAAAACTATTCCCGATATTGCCAGCATCCTAAAAGACAAACGGAAATTTAATTCTTGACCCCCCCCCAACACGGAGGTTGTAGGTCCAATCGGAAATTTTTCCACCGATGTAGGGCAATCGGGAGAAGGCACAGTTCGTGAATCATTTGCCAGGGTTAATGCGACGACGCGCATTCGTGGCCTTGCTTTGCTGAAGCAACGCTAACCCGAGTTCGACAGTTAGGAGGAAAAAACAGGAAAAATCGATGGGCAAATAGGCGGAAACCCCCGTAAATACAGGGGTTAGTGGGCCCAGAGGCGATGTAGTGGAGACCACAGCATTGCCAAGGGTGCAGAAAGCAGAGATGCTATGGGTCGATGTATTTACGCCGCAACCGTCGCCGCAAGGCAGGAGAGGATTACGACTATTGGACGTTAGTGCAATCGGTGCGCACGGCCAAAGGTCCGCGACAACGCATCGTGGCCTATATTGGCAAGGAACCTGGAGTTGATGAAGATCACCGAGTGGGATGGGAGCAGATTGGCAAGCTGCTGGATGGGCAGGATGGTGAGGGGGACGAGCAACTCGAGCTTTTTGGCTCCGAGCGAGTGGAGGCGCCGTTGTGGGCGCAGGTCAATCTGGGTGGGATCCGGGTGGAACGGGTGCGCCAGTTTGGCAAAGTGTATGTAGCTTTGGCACTTTGGAGGCGGCTGGGGCTACATCGTTTCTTTGAAGAGCATCTGGTGGGTGGGCGCGAAACGGTGGGCTGGGCGCAGGTGGCCTCGATCCTTTGTGTGGGTCGATTCTGTCAGCAGGTATCCGAACTGGCGCTGGCCGAGCGATGGTATGCCTCAACGGCACTTGAAGACCTAATCGGGGTGGATGTCGAAGCGCTCTACAACAACCGCTTATATCGTGGACTTGACCGGGTTTTACCGCTGCGTTCGGCACTCTTCGAGCATCTGCGCGAGCGCTATGCAAGCTTGTTTGGTTCGCGCTTTGAGTTTCTCATCTACGACGTAACGAGCACCTATTTTGAGGGGCAGTGTAAGGATAACGGCCAGGCCCAACGCGGCTACAGTCGTGATCATCGGCCCGATTGCAAGCAGGTGTGTATCGGGTTGGTGGTGAGCACCGAGGGGTTGCCTTTGGCCTATGAAGTATTTGCTGGCAACCGCGCCGACGTTACGACCCTCCAAGAGATGGTCGAGGTGATGGAAAAACATTACGGAGTAGCCGAACGGATCTGGGTGCTCGATCGGGGCCTGGTCAGCGAAGAGAATCTGGATTGGTTGAGCCAAAAAAAGGCTCGCTACATAGTGGGCACACCGAAAAGCCAGCTTAAGAACTTCGAGCGCGAATTGCTTGAGCAAACCGAATGGCAGGAAGTGCAAGCGGGCGTGCAGGTCAAACTTGTGACCCATCCGGATGGGTCCAACACCGAGAAGTATGTACTTTGCCGCAGCCAGGGGCGTGCCGACAAAGAAGGGGCCATGCTGCAGGCCCAACGGCAGCGTCTGCGCCATAAACTCGAACAGATCGATGCGGGTTTACGCAAACGTCCCCAGAGCTGCGACAAGGTGGAGAGGCGCATTGGCCGGTGGCTGGGGCGCAACACCAGGGTTGAAAGGATTTTTGGTGTAAAGGTGCGAACCGATGCCAAGGGGCGAGCCTGCGCCTTGAGCATCCGCGAGGACCACGACAAAGCCGCTTGGCTTGAAAGCTCCCACGGGGCCTATCTGTTGCGCACCAATTGCCTTGAAGAGGATCCTCGGTCGCTGTGGCGCTGGTACATTCAACTAACCCAGGCCGAGGATGCCTTCCGGTGTTGCAAGAGTGATCTGGGGCTTCGACCGCTGTTTCATCATCTTGAACACCGCGTGCAGGCCCATATCCTGATCTGCTTCATCGCCCTGGTGATGTGGCGCAGCTTCGAGCAATGGTTACAAGCGGATGGATTGGGTAGTTGTGCCCGACAGGTCCTTCATGAGCTGGATAATCTTCGAAGTATGGATGTAATCGCTCCGTTGCACGGGGGCCGTGAGGCGCGCTTGAGAATTGTGGGCAAACCCGAACGGCTCTGCGCGCAGCTGCTTAAAAAGATGGATCTGAAACTACCGTTACGGCCAAAAATCATCGAAAATGTAGTGGAGAAAAATGCCTCTTTTTAGCCGCTAACCCGCATAAACACTAAACTCATGCCGCTGAACTGTCGAACTTGGGCTAACCCGGATGTCTCACTACCGAGCGAATGCGACAGCCCCACAATCTTCTACTGCGCTACGAATTTTGGTAGAGTCGAGGGGTGGCGCGGTATCCTTTAGCGGACCCGTTTCCACTCCCCCGCTCATCAAACCGGACGTGCGGTTTTCCCCCATACGGCTTACGGACCAAGGTGATTTCATGCTTTCGCCCACGGGAGGTTCTTCGTGGTTGGTTCCAAACGCATTAGTCCGAGTCTCTCATTGAGATACTCGTCCGGATACGCTCCTATCCCACGACCTTGTTTCTTATGTTTCTTGCGCAACCACTGGCGTAGCCGGTAGCGGGCGTGGGCGTCAACGCTGCGATAAGCTTTACTGACCGGACCAAGGCAAAAATAATTGCCCCAGCCACGCATCAGCGCGTTGAGTTCCTCCACCTTCACGGCCGTCTCGTGGTGTCGGCTCTGACGATTAGTCAGATGACTGATTTTCCTCTTAATGGCGGTGATCTTCTTCTTGCTGGGTCGCGTTCCCAGGTAAACCTTGCCGGTGCGCCTTGAGTAGCAGCGTCCGAAGGTATACCCCAGAAACTCGAAGGTGTCTTCGGGCAGGCGACAGATCCGGGTTTTATCCCGATTGATTTCCAGCTTCAGTACACTCATCAGCTTCGTCATCGCCGCATAGGCTTGGTCCGCCTTTTTGCGACAGACAATAACGAAGTCGTCAGCGTAATTGACTATATGGGCTTGCAGCCGTCTTTCATAGCCGAGGTGTTTCCACCCAAGGATGAAACGACGCATGTAGAGGTTGGCCAGAAGGGGCGAGATAGGCGCTCCCTGCGGAGTGCCTCTGCCGTGACGGCGGGCCGGGTTACTCCGGCGCCGTCCCCCTCTTCCATCACTTTGTTCTACCGGCATCTGCAGCCATTGTTTCAACAGCGCCAACAGGGCTCCGTCGCTAATGCGTCTGGCCAGAGACTTCATCAGCTCGGCATGCGGGATGGTGTCAAAATAGCCGCTTAAGTCGGCGTCCACCACTTCCCGGAATCCGCGTTGTAACCAACCATGCACTGAGCGGATTGCCCCATGGGCAGACCGCTTGGCACGATAGGCATGCTGTTGATCTGTCAGGTCTGCTTCGAAGATCGGTTCCAGTACTAGAACCGCCGCCATCTGCACCACCCGATCCCGGATGGTGGGGATTCCCAATGGCCTTTGCTTGCCGTTGGGTTTGGGAATCCATACCCGACGCACCGCGTCAGGCTTATAACTTTTGTCTTTGAGACTTTGCGCCAGTTGCCCCAGCCACACGGCTACTCCCTTCGCTTCAATACAGGTGAAGCTCTCCTCGTCCACCCCCGGTGCACCCGCCTTGGCTCGGCAGCGTCGCCAGGCCTCGGCCAGCACATCTGGGCGGTAGAGTTTGTCGTAAAGAGAGTAAAACCGGTAATCCGGGTTTCCCTTCGCTTTGGCATGCAACGTTTCTTGTAGTTTCAAGAGCTTGTCGGGAGGTGGTAGGCTCGCGCCAATCTCCGCTCTTGCCCCACTGGTTGCGTTGCCTTGGAACTGAGGCCCCTTTGCTCGGCGCTCGTTACGCGCGTCTTCACTACTACGGGCCTCTCCGCCACCCACGCAGGCCAGGCCTGTCCCTCGCGGGATTCCTGTTTGAGCCTTAACGCTCTGCTTGCGGGGGCTTCCCGTGTTCCTACGGGACTCCTTTGCACCCATGCCATCACCACTACCCCGGCGAACCAGCACACGTCTATCGTCGCTCTTTACGTCCTGTTGCGCCCGGACACGGGCTTGTTCGGTGTGCCGTGGCAGCCTTCCCCCTATCTCAGCGGAGTCGGCGTTCGCATTACCCTTTTCGAGGCCTGCTCGGTGTTCACGCATGTTACGGCCTAGGTGCTCCCTGACCCCCATTCGGGGCCTTTTCCTGAAGTACTTGAACTTTCATCGTTACCTCTGAACGTCCCTCCAGGTGGTACCGGGTGGAGCGACCAGTTCCCGGGTGGGTTTTAGTTTACTCTCCCACTGGAGTCCCGCGGCTTTCCACGGCATACTGAGACATCCGGGCTAACAAGAAACTACTACGAAAGTCTTATTCCGATGGATTCCTACAATACGGCTGGGGTAACGGAATCGCATTTAATAGCTTCAATATATGCCTTAATTTCTTTCATGAGAAAATCGGTTTAGGATTAGCGCTCAGGATTAATCGAGAACCATTTATATAGCGCTGGAACAACGAGTAAGGTAAGGAGGGTTGAACTAACGAGACCGCCGGTGACGACGACTGCGAGCGGTCGTTGCACCTCACTGCCGGTTCCGGTGGCAAGTAAGAGCGGAAGTAACCCCAGCCCGGTAGTGATAGCAGTCATCAATACGGGACGAAGCCTTTTGCAAGCCGCCTCGATTGAGGCTTCTCCTATCTCCGTGCCCCCACGCACCATTTGATTTGTATAGGTGATGAGCACCAGGCCGTTGCCCAGAGCTATACCGAACAAGGCGATAAATCCAACAGTAGCAGGCACCGATAGATTCTCGCCAGCAAGCCACAGAGCAGCGATTCCACCAACGAGAGCCAACGGAATATTCAGCGAGATTAACATACTATTCTTAAAGGAATCGAGGGCCGCATAGATCATCAGTAGGATGAGCAGAAGCGTGATAGGAATTACCACGGCAAAGCGCTTGTTCGCTTCCTGTTGAAGTTTGTAAGAACCGCCCCAAGTTGTCAGGTAACCAGCAGGGAGTTCAACTTCATCAGCGATTGCTTTCTCTGCATCGGCGACGAAACTACCTATATCTCTCCCTGAGACATTACATTGAATCGCAATGAAGCGTTGAGAACGCTCACGGGTGATCTGTCGTGGTCCAAGAATTTCCTCAATGGTTGCCACTGCATCGAGAGGCACCAAAGAACCGTCAGGGCCGCGTATGATAGTTTCGCTTATCGCGCCAATGGTAGATCGGTAAGCCTCAGGGTAACGAACGAGAATTTCGTAACGGCGAATACCTTCAAAGATAAGGCCTGCACCCACTCCGCCAATACCGGCCTGAATAACGCGTTGTATATCGCCAACATTCAAGTTGTAGCGTGCAGCTGCCCGGCGATTGATTCTGATCAATAGCTGGGGAGAACCTGTCACCTGGTCAACTTGCACGTCTCGCGCGCCTTCGATTTCTCCGAGTAGCGCCGCAATATCATTGGCTTTCTGAAGGAGGACCTCGAGATCTTCTCCGAACAGCTTGACAGCGAGCTCGGCTTGCACGCCTTCCAGCAGTTCATCTATCGACATTTCAATCGGTTGGGTATAGTTTACGACCACACCGGGTGGCTCTCCTATCGCCTCGCGTATTTCCTCAACTATCGCCTCCTGATTGAATGGCTCCCGCCACTTTTCAGGACGTGCCATATTGAGGTAGAGCTCAGCCGCATTGATGGGATCAACGTGTGCACCCACTTCGCCCCTACCGATTCGAGTGACTACTTTTTTAACCTCCGGCACTTCCAGAATTCGGCGTTCAATAGCCTGTGTCATCAGCTTGGATGTATCGATTGAAATCGAAGGGGGCATCTTTAGTTTGACAACAACGGTGCCTTCATTGAGTTCAGGTGTGAACTCCGTCCCGAGTTTTGGGAAGATCAAAACTCCGGATCCAAGCAGTGAAACTGCTCCCAAAACAGCAATCCATCTCTGTCTCACGAGAAAACTAACAACGGGTCGATAAGGCGCTTGTAGAACCCGAACAATGAGACTTTCTCTGGGCTTTTCCGCAATATCTTCTGTGCGTTTCTTCTTCGGCGCACGCATCAGGAAATAGGCCAAAGTTGGTCCAACGATAAGCGCGTAAATCAAGGCGCCACTCATCGCCAGAGCTATCGAATAAGCCAGTGGGCGAAATGTTTTACCCTCAACACCCGTCAGAGTGAATAGAGGGAGAAAGACTAAAATGACAATCGCAACCGCGAAGCCAACAGGTCGTGCGACTTCACCACATGCCCGAGAGACAATTGCCATCTTCGATTCGTGCTTTGAAGCTGTTCGCAAATGGTGATCCACATTCTCGACAATCACGATCGCGCCGTCGACCAGCATACCAATAGCTATGGCTAATCCACCCAATGACATCAGATTTGCCGAGATCCCGAAATTATACATACCGAGTGTCGCAAACAAAATGGAGAAAGGCAGGGCCACGGCCACAACGATTGTGGGACGCAAGCCACCCAAAAAAATAAAGAGGACAATGGCGACTAATACGATACCCTGTCCTAAAGCGGAAGTAACTGTATTTACAGCAGATTCGACGAGCGTTTTCTGCTCGTAATAAGGCACGATATTTACGCCTTCGGGTAAGCTCTCATTGATTTGAGCGATCTTATCTTCGACCGACTTAATGACGGTGGAAGCATTTGTTCCAAACAGCTTGATTACCTGGCCAGAAACGACTTCCGCCAGACCATCCTTACTCTGAAGACCGCGTCTGATAGCAGCTCCTTCCTTAACCTCAGCTACATCACCTACCGTGATCGGAATACCAGCTGAGCTGCCCATCAAGATGGAACGAATATCTTCCAAGGAAGTGGCGAGACCAACCGATCTTACAACGTACTCCTCGTTGTTATTCTCTATAAACTGAGCGCCTATATTGAGGTTATTATCCTCAATTCTTTCAATGACCTCATTAACCGTGAAGCCATAACGCTCCAGGGCAAGGGGTTCGACTTCCACGTGAAATTGCTTTTCAAAGCCCCCGATACCAAGAACCTCGGTAACACCAGGCACGTTTTGCAGATTGAACTTAATGATCCAATCCTGAATTGAACGTAAATCAGTGAGAGAATATTGCCCGCTTGTATCTTCCAGGTAATAAAAGAGCACCAGACCCATCCCGGTGGAAATTGGGCCCATTTCCGGCTCTCCAAACCCATCGGGAATCGATTCACGGGCTTCGGTTAAACGTTCCCCCACCAGTTGCCGACAGAAGTAAATGTCCATGCCATCTTTGAAATATACGTTTACGACAGAGAGACCGAAGTTGGAAACCGATCGGATGTTTTCAACCCCCGGCAATCCGTTCATGGATGATTCGACCGGAAAAGTGACATACTTTTCGATTTCCTCAGGTGCGAGTCCCTCGGTGACCGTAAAAACCTGGACAAGGTTTGGGGATACATCCGGGAAAGCATCTACCGGAAGTTTTTTATACCCCCAGAAACCGGCGGCCATCATAAGCAGCCCTAAGACAATAACTAGGAGCCGTGAATGCAGCGCAAATTCAACGAAACGTTTCATAGTAACTATTCCTGCGTTTTAGTATCCGTTGCCATCGCCGAAGACTTCTTCTGCGAATCCGCTTTAAGAAAGAAACCACCTTTTGAAACGTATCGCTCCCCCACTAGAAGTCCGGCGCAAATTTCCACGTTCTTGTGGTCAGTTTGCCCGATAGTCACTTCACGCGCTTCGAAACCTTCTCCTTCCTCGGCCTCAACGAAGATAACGCTTTTTCCGTCCATTGAAATAATGCCGCTATGAGGAACAACAAGTGGCAGCTGATATGCGTCCAACAGAACATTTCCAATAACGAACAGCCCAGGACGATAGGTTCCTTGAGGATTTGGTAATATAGCCCGGGCTAAGCCTGTTCGGCTTGTTTCGTCTATAACCGGACCCACATAAGAAATCTCACCATCCGCTTGCGGATATTCGTGACCAGCAGAAATTCTTACTTTTTGTCCTCCGTGAACTTTGGGAAGGTCACGTTGATAAACTCTTAGATCCACCCAGACCGTCGACGTATCAGCAACGGTGTAAGCAACTTCACCGGAAGAAATGCTTTCACCTGGCGTAATGCGGAATGAAACAATTGTTCCATCGAGTGGCGCTATCAGCTGGAATGGGCGTAGCGTCTCGTTACTTTCCATTTCCGCCAATACATCCCCAGCCTTAACCCTATCGCCGAGACGTTTATTGATTTTAGTAACGACACCATCGAAGCGAGGACTGATATTCCCCATGGTGTATTCATTTATGCCTACTTCGCCTTGTAAGCGAAGCGCATCATGGATAGCTCCAGGAGCCGCAGTCGACACCGCTATTCCAAAGTCTTGCATATCCTGTGCCGTTAACAGAATAGGACCGCCGTGCTCATCACCGCGGGCATCGTCGCCATGGTCAGCATGGTCTGCCTCATCATCATGATCAGCATGAACTTCTTTTGCTTCCTTTTCATAATCTCCGTGATCATGGCGGTCAGGGTCCTCTTTCAACTGAGCGAAAGAAACGCTCTGCAGGTTAAACGCGACCAGGATTGCCAGCAGTGTGATTAAGAGGTGTTTACGTCTCGATGAGTAAAGTTCTTTGGCATGAATTTTCATAATGATCACCATGGGTTTAAGGAGTGGTTTGACTATAAGTACTTGCAGGGCGTGTGAGCTGTTCGATCTTGGCCTGGGCAGCGAGGTATCGGCCTGTTGATTTGAGCATAGAAGTTCGGATTTCAAAAAGAGCTCTACGGGCCTCCAGGACATTGAGATACAGGGTGATCCCTTGCTGGTACCCGGCTACAGTTTCCGCTAAAGCTACTTCAGCGCTGGGAAGTAAGTCTTCCTTGAGATTTTTCCACTCATCGAGCGAGCTCGCTAGTTCGCCATAAGCAGTGGAAAGTTCAGCGAGCGCATTCCGACGAACGATTCGTTTTTGAGAGTCGACTAAGCGAAGTCCGGCAATTGCAGAACGGATATTCCCCTCATTTTTATTGCGTATTTGCCATGGTATTTCTATACCCAGAACAAAGGCGGCGTCACCTCCACCTTCTCTCAAGTATCTGGCTCCTCCATATACTTCGTAATCCGCCTTGGATTGCGCTTTTTTCAAATCAACAGCTGCTTCCCGGACTTCTCGTTCAGCTTGAAACCGGGCAATTGAAGGAGAAGCGTCTATTAGTCCCTGAAGGACGGAAAGGTCAGGTAGAGAAGTGTCGAGCTCAAGCTGACCAGCCAACCGATACTCCACAAAATTTGGCATATTCCAAAGAGCTGACAGAAAGACTTTCGCCTCTGTAAGCTGTCTTTCAGAACTATTAAGCTGAAATACCTGTTGCCTGGTAGCGAGTTTGGCTTGAAAGACCTCAATCCTGGAAGCTCTCGCTGCTTCGGCACGACGTTCTACTTCAGCTTCACTGGCTTTTGCCAACTCGAGTAGCTGCTGTTGAAGTTCTACATTTTGCTGGGCAACAAGGACTCTGGAAAAGACCTGCATAACCTCATAGCGAAGTTCTGCGATGGCTTCTTTATAGTCCCAGGTGAAGAGTTTCTTACTGCGCAGGGCAAGTTCGGAACGGCGTTGTCGCTTTTCTCCACGTTCTATGAGTTGAGAAATCCCCAATGTGATTTCCACACCATCGAAGCCTTCCAGGTCGCCGGTGCCCAAAACATTTTCCATCATTGCTCCGACCGTGGGATTGGGCTTATAACCCGCTTGTTCGATCTGGCCCTCGGCGGCCTCTTGCTGAGCTTCGAGTAATTGGGCTCTAGGGCTGCGTTCAAGAGCGAGCCCAAAGGCTTGCTCGAAGGTTACTGGTTCAGTGAATGCAACTTCTTTTGCAACAGATGGAAGAACCGGGATTATTGCAAAAGCGAATACGAATAGTGTTTTTGATAAGTTTTGTAATAAGTACATAAAAATTCCTGATAAAGTGCAGTCGGTTTGCAGCCTCAGCTACAGATTGCCTGCTGATCTCGTGCCAGCAGTAGAGACATGCGGGCTAGCTTATCAGGAATATCAGAGCCTTAATACAGTCTTCTTTATGAACAATTCGGTCATCGTATTGACCGAAGGTGGAGCACGCAATAGTGGTAAAGTTCTTTTGGAGAGCTCAAATGAAGATGAGGCCAAGTTAATGAACCTTACTTGCGAAACGGCTAACCTTGGCACGGGAATATCCTTTATTCCTGTTCGAAAAAGAGTTTCCCCGTCTACTCCCTTAAGTTCCAGGTCGAAGCAATGGTTACATTCGTTTAACTGGGAAACTGAGAATAGGTCCTTCGCGGGATGTCCCTCTATTTTTCCACAACATTCAATTTCATGCCCCTCATTGAGAAAATGAATGAATTTACCTCCATGGATGCACAGTACTGCAACCCCAGCGTTTCCGAGGAGTCCGGTCCAGCCCGTTAACAAGGCCAGAATGGCGATAACTGTAATCCGGTTTTTATTCACCGTTGGACGACCATGACATTAAAGTGAAGGTTATGATCCACCATACATTCAGATGACAAGATCTTTTCTCCATTTGTTAACATTTGGTGTAGACCTTTATATTGGTGCCCAAGGGGGGACTCGAACCCCCACGCCGTTAAGCACATGAACCTGAATCATGCGTGTCTACCAATTTCACCACCTGGGCGCTTTTATAGAGCCGGGAATTGCAAATCGGAATTTTGGTTTTGCCAAGTTTAAAATAGGCTGGGTCGATGCCTTGCAAAGCCGGGGTCATTCCTGCCAACCTGCGAGCCCCTTCCTCCAGGGCTTGCCCGGACATCTCACTACCGAGCCAACGATAACTAATAGCCTGTCCCTAATTTTTCCTTCTAATTTTTTGCCTAATTGTAACAACTCAGGTCTCCATAGCCTAGATCGTCGGAAAGTATGAGAATGAAATTGGGCTTTGCTTCAAGGATAAAGGATGAAGGCAGAAGGATAATAAGAAGAAACGAGAAAATTTTCATGGGATGGTGATTGAGAGAACTGTAGGAGGGGGTTTATCCCCCGATTGCGGTGAGGCCATTTGGAAGATCGGGGGATAAACCCCCTCCTACAGTTTCGTAATATGTTATCAATAAAACATCCATGCGGACGATTGTTTAAGATACCTGAGTAGTTACGCCTAATTACTTAATCGGAGGAAATCGCCGGCCAGGCAGTTAAAACTTTACAGATTACCAATTAGGGTGGAAAATCGCCAATTCTACCTTGTTGCTGCAATGGTGATGCGACTTCCCCAAATGATATACCGCTGCTTTCTACCGGCATTCATCCTCTTGCCGACTGTTCCGCTGACGGCAGAGGCAGAGGAGCCAGCTGTTGATTTTGCTAGGAAAATTCTCCCCATACTGGCCGAAAATTGCTTCAAGTGCCATGGACCGGATGAAGGAGCTCGGGAGGCCGATCTGCGGCTCGACACCCCGGAAGGCGCTTACGCCGACCTGGTCGGCGCCGTGGCCATAGCACCGGGCGATCCCCAAGGAAGTGAGCTGATTTACCGTATAAATCACCGGGATAGAGATGAGCGAATGCCGCCCAAAGAGTCCAAGAAATCCTTAACCGCGCGCGAAAAAGAGCTGTTATACCGGTGGATCGAACAAGGCGGAAAATACGACTTGCATTGGGCCTTCCAGAAACCGGAGAAAGGCATCCTTTCCAAAATTGAACCACACCCCATCGACGCCATCTTGCGCCAACGCTTGCAGGAAGAAGGATTAACTTCTTCCCCACCCGCTACTGTATCCACCCTGGCCCGCCGAATTTTCCTGGACCTGATCGGCCTGCCGCCAACTCCCGCGCAGGCCAAAGCCTTTCATCGCGCTTTCAAAGAAAACCGTAGCCAAGCCATAAGCGGCCTTATCGATGATCTCATGCAACGCCCATCCTATGGCGAGAAGTGGGCGCGCCATTGGCTCGACGTCGCCCGCTATGCCGACACCCATGGTTTTGAAAAAGACAAACCGCGCGATCAGTGGATCTACCGGGAATGGGTGATCCGGGCCATCAACCAAGATCTGCCCTACGATCAATTCCTCATCGAACAACTGGCCGGTGACCTTTTACCCAACCGGACGCAGGATCAAATCATCGCCAGTGGGTTGATGCGCAACGGCATGGTCAACGAAGAAGGGGCCATCATTCCGGAACAATTTCGACTGGAAGGAATTTTCGATCGCATGGATTGTTTTGGAAAAGCAGCCCTGGGCCTGACCCTTCAGTGCGCGCAATGCCACTCGCACAAATTTGACCCGATCACCCAAGAGGAATACTATGGGCTGTTCGCATTTTTTAACGATACCCATGAGGCCAAATCCTGGATCTACAGCGATAAGCAACTGCGGAAGACAGAAAATATTCGCAATCAGATAGGTGAATTGGAAGAAAGCGTCCGCCAAAAAAACCCAAGCTGGTACCAGGAAATGGCGGCCTGGAAAGCAGAGCAAATAAGTTCCCAACCGGACTGGAAGATCTGGGACAGCAGCTTCCAGGATTGGGAGGGTGGTCTAAATCACCCTGAAGAATTACGCGATCACAGCATACTAACACTGGGCCATCCCACCGTAACTGGTTATTCTATAACGGAAGGTGAATCGAACTTGCCCATGGTGACGGGCATGCGCTTGGAAGTACTAACGCATAGCGACCTGCCATTCCGGGGACCCGGACGCAGCTTCTGGGGAACGTTTGCCATCAGCGAGATCAAAATTTTCCGCCAATGGCCTGGGGAGGAGGATTGGACCGAGGTTGAGCTGGGGGCGGCATCAGCCGATTACGCAACCCAAATCGGCGAAATGACGGAATACTTTCACCATCCAACACTTGATCCGGAAAAAAAACGTAGAATCGGGCTGGCGTCATTTCTGATTGATGGAGATAAAACAACGGGTTGGGCTCCCGACCGCGGTCCCATTTTGCGGCACACCGATTCGGTCGCGGTAGTAGGGTTCAAAGAGCCACTGGCCATGCCCAACGGCAGCCGGCTAAGAGTTGAACTCATCCAGGATCATGGGGGAGACGGCAGTGGTCGGGTTAATCAGCAATTGGGAAGATACCGCTTCGCGCTGACCGACTCGGTGGATCCAAAGGCGCCTGCATACGACCACGCCGCCACCTTGGCTATGCAAAAGCGTGGGGAAGACCTCACACTAGAAGATCTGGCTGCCATTTTTCGCGCCTGGCGTAAAAGCCGGGAAGACTTGGCGGAGGTAAGTGCAAAAATCGCCGAGCTGGAAGCCCAATACCCGGAAGCCAAAACCAGTGTCCTACATTCCACCGATACGGAACCTGGACTTGAACGGCTAACTCGCTTGCTCAAACGCGGAGTATGGAACAAACCACAGCAGGAGGTTGCACGAAGCACGCCGTCCATACTCAATCCACTAGAGGTTAAGAACCCCACCCGCCTCGACCTGGCAAAGTGGTTAACCAACCAAGAGGCTCCTCTCACTGCGCGGGTGCAGGTGAATCGCGTATGGCAGGCCATATTTGGAGATCCTTTGGTAGCCACTCCAGAAGATTTTGGAAACCGTTCCCCTAAGCCAGAGCACTTGGACCTGCTCGATTGGCTTGCCGTGGATTTTATGGAGAATGGATGGAGTCTGAAGCGATTGGTAAAGTTCATTTTGACCAGTAAAACCTACCAGCAAAGTTCGCAGCTGACTCCAGAACTGAGGGAAAAGGATCCGAGAAACGTGTTCCTGGCTCGCGGACCGAGGTTCCGCGCCGAAGCTGAAGTGGTTCGCGACATCGCCCTGGCCGCTTCGGGATTGCTCAATCCCGAGATCGGCGGTCCGAGTTTTTACCCCCCCATTCCCCAAGCGGTTCTCGATGATAATTTTTTAAAACTCGATTACTGGAAAACGGCCACCGGGCCGGATCGCTACCGCAGATCGCTCTATATGTTCCGCAAACGGTCCATGCCGGATCCCGTGCTCACGTCCTTTGACGCACCCAACGCCGATTTTTCCTGTGTTCGCCGCATTCGTTCCAATACACCCCTATCCGCCCTGACCTCCCTTAACGAGCCGATCTTCGTCGAAGCAGCCAAAGCCATGGCCCTGCGAATCCTGCGGGAAGGCGGCAACACCGACGAATCTCGCGTTGATTATGGTTACATGCTGACCACCGGACGACCCGCCTACAAATCGGAAACCAACGAGATTCTCAATTTGATGGAAGATCAGGATCAAAGACTGGCCGATGGGTGGTTGGATGTTTGGCAAATCGCATTTATCGATCCCGACAATCCTCCCGAACTTCCCTCGGGAACCACCCCCCGGGATGTGGCATCTTGGGCCATTGCTTCGCGCGTTTTACTCAACTTGGACGAAACCATAACCAAAAACTAGCCGAGATGGAAAAGGAAATACGAAAGGAAATTGCCACCCTGCTTTCACGCCGCTGGTTTCTCCGCAATTGCGGGATCGGCATGGCCGGCCTGGCGCTGAATTCAATATTTGTGCGGGAAGGAATAGCCTCCCAAGCGGGTCACCCTCTGGCCTCCCGTGCGCCCCATTTCACACCCACAGCCAAGCGCGTTGTCTATATATTCCAGGCGGGAGCGCCCAGTCACCTCGATCTGTTCGATTTCAAACCGGAACTGGTTAAACGGGACGGGCAACTTCCTCCGGCAGAGCTTCTGAAGGACTACAGATCCGCATTTATTCATCCCACTAATTCAGCCCTTCTGGCCACCAAGTACAGTTTCAGTAAACAAGGCGAAAGCGGCATCGAAATCAGCGAACTGCTACCCCACCTCAGCAAACACGTGGACGACATCTGTTTTATAAAGTCCATGCATACCGACGCGGTAAACCATGCCCCGGCTCAGATTTTCCTCAGTACCGGGCATACCCAATTTGGACGACCCAGCATTGGTGCCTGGACAATATACGGACTAGGTTGTGAAGCCGAAGAACTTCCCGGCTATGTGGTTTTAACCAGCTTTAAGGGCACTAGTGGAGGCGCCAGCAACTACGGTTGCGGCTTCCTGCCCACCGTTTACGGGGGTGTGCCTTTCCGAGGCAGCGGTGATCCCATTCTTTATTTATCCAACCCAAAGGGATACGATGCCCGAGCACAACGCGCATCTCTGGACACATTGAAACGGCTCAACCAGCAAGCATTTAAAGACATGGCCGATCCGGAAACCGCGGCGCGCATCCAGGCCTACGAAACGGCTTACAAACTTCAAACCAGCGCACCGGAGTTGATGGACCTGAAGCAGGAATCCCAGGCAACTCTGGAAACCTACGCCATCAAAGATCCCAAGAAATCCAATTTTGCCCGCAATTGTCTCTTAGCCCGGCGTCTGCTGGAACGCGACGTCCGGTTTGTTCAACTCTTCCACGAAGCCTGGGACCAGCACGACGACCTGGACAAAAAGCTTACCGACAATTGCAAAGAAACCGACCAACCGTTCGCCGCTCTTCTGCAGGACCTCAAGGATCGGGATATGCTGAAGGATACCCTGGTAATCTGGGGTGGCGAGTTTGGTCGCACGCCCATGGCTCAGGGCAATGTGAGGGACGGACGGGACCACCACAACCGCGCATTCACCATGCTGTTGGCCGGCGCCGGGGTCAAAGGCGGCTACGTTCACGGGGCTACCGACGACTTTGGATTCAACATAGTTGAAAATCCCGTACACGTGCACGACCTCAATGCCACTTTCCTCCACATGCTGGGTTTCGACCACGAGCGGCTCACCTACCGCTTCCAAGGAAGGGACTACCGTCTCACCGACGTCCATGGCCACGTCGTGCGCGACATCCTGGCCTAGTAGCCCGTAAATGTCTAGGGGACGAGATTGCTGCGAATGAGCTGCAACCGTAATGAGAAAAAAGACTCCGGCTACTAACAGTCTATTCATAGGATTAATGTAACTACTCAGGTATCTTAAACAATCATCCGCATGGATGTTTCATTGATAACATATTACGAAACTGTAGGAGGGGGTTTATCCCCCGATCTTCCAAATGGCTGCACCGCAATCGGGGGATAAACCCCCTCCTACAGTTCTCTCAATCACTATCCCATGAAAATTTTCTCGTTTCTTCTTATTATCCTTCTACCTTTATCCTTGAAGCATAGCCCAAATTCATTCTCATACTTTCCGACGATCTTGGCTATGGAGACCTGAGTTGTTGCGGATTAATATAGTAATTGAGTAACGAAATGCAGTCGAAACCGTTTTTATCCGTCCAATCCGAGACTGCTTATAAAAACATTACTCCTATGAAACTTCATTGTTTATGGGTGTTAATCGATAGCCGAGAGCCTCGGCTCGCTTTTTAAGAAAGTGGTGTTTTCTGGCTCTGGCAAGTTCGGGTTTTTCTGAGAATAGAGATCGTGAGCAGGTCGCTCCTTTATATTATCGCGTTGTGACCCAAAGAAACAAGGGTGCCGAGAGTTGAAATTCAGTATTTAGTTTTAATGAGATAACCGCTACGTCCTGGACAAGGCCAACCGTCTTTTGTCTTATGAGGATTAAGCGAGCTGGACTGCTTTTTTCGGCGGAACTTCTTATTGCAGTGCATACACTCGTAAATGTAAGTTGGGCCTGACACAAAGGGTGAAGTCGATCGCCGTGCTGACCTACGCCGTGTGGATAGATTCCCTGATCGAGGAGCACTGAATCTTCTATCGCTTGACGATGAGGAAGACCGCTCGGTCGGCGGGATAACTACAGGTCCCAGTGTACGGCAGCAGTTCGTCCGCCGATATAGGCTGGTTCGAAGAGCGCCGGAACGAGCACCCAAGGGTCCTGAATGACCTGTTCGGAGTCATGAAGTGCTAGTTCGACGGGAACGTAAGTGCCCGGGCCGACACGCCGAAGCCAACTTTGCGAGGCCCATCGGGAAAGCAATTTGGAGGCCTTCGCCCGGGAAACTTTAAGCACCGCCTCGACATCCTGGATTTGGACAATATCACCCGCTGCGTTTATAACGGCAGCCAATCTAGATTTTCCCGATTTGTGCAGCGAATCATTCATAACTATACCATTTATACATAAAATCCCAAAAAACGAGAATTTTGTGCAAAAGAGAGTACTGGATAGCTATAGTT
Source organism: Opitutales bacterium (assembly GCA_965250065.1). Lineage (GTDB taxonomy): Bacteria > Verrucomicrobiota > Verrucomicrobiia > Opitutales > UBA2995 > JAABVD01. Next base: position 551,460 of record OZ252288.1, on the reverse strand, counting down.
AAAAGACTATTTATCCCGAATAATGTGAATTATTGAATCGTTGATATAGTTTGAAATTGTGCTTTGAAGAGATGCGGCGGAGATGAATGGGCATATCTTATCACTTCTGCGAAAAAGAGAAGTGAAATTACGTTGGGCAGTCTAAAATCGAACCTGCAACGAGTCCGTTGAGATACTCCTCAAGGTTGGTATAGCCATCGCTATCGTGGTCGCCATTGCGGTCAGATGCATCTTTTGGTTTAAAACCATTCGCGGTTTCCCACAAATCAGGCATACCATCACCGTCGGTGTCAGTTGGCGCTGGTACTGTGTTTAAAGTTGGCCAGCCTCCGACTTCCTCCTGGCTCTTGATAATTTTGCCCGTGCGATTCTTGACGTCATTCAAAAGACGACGATCGACAGTGTCGCGGACGGGAAAGCTAGTGCCACCTTTTTCCAATACTAGCCGGTAAGCTGTAACTGCGTCTTTCTTTTTAATGAGTTCCGGTGAGCTACTTATAATGGAGCCTTTGGAGGCATCGGCATCAATCAGGCTTCCGTCCAAAACCGCCTTAACTCTTATTGGACCACTCTTTTTCCGATAACAACCAGCAAGAGTATCGCAAGAAGAGGGAAAAGTGTAAAAAATGACCACAGCGGCAGGCCAAACCCAACCGCTAGATAACCGGTCATAGCAACCATAAACATGACGGAAACCGCGTAAACAACCTGGGTTTCCACGTGGTCAATATGGTCACAACCCGTGGCGATGGACGACAGCACCGTCGTATCACTAATTGGACCACAATGATCACCGAAAATCGCCCCATCCAGAATAGCCGCCGCAGTCAGCCAAAAATAGAGTTTGGAGGCCTCGTCATAAGCCCCCAGGCTATAGGCCAGCGGCAGGATCACCGGAATAAGAATTCCCATCGTTCCAAAACTCGTCCCGGTGGAAAATGCTATTCCCGAAGCGATAAAAAATGTGAGCAGAGGCAGAATCCAAACCGGTAAACGATTGCCCAACAAGGAGATGAGATACTGGTCCGTATGGAGTCCCGTAGTACAGATCTCCTTCATGGACCAGGCCATAATGAGAATAAAGGCAGCCATCCGCATGGTCGGAATGGCCTGCCAATAGGCCTTGAAGGCTTTTCCAAAAGTAACAACCCTCCGGCCGACTGCCAGGGCGATTGCCAAAATGCCACCGGAAATCGCCGCCAGGGCCAGTATCAGCATCGATCCCGCTTCACCGTAGGCGGGATTTGTGGCATAGCCGAACGCATTCCGCCAATCCGCCGGGCTCAACAAAGAAAATGTGCCTCCGTCTTCCAGGATACGGTGACGGCCAATAAGCAATATTCCGGTAAATATGGAGCCTATCACCCAGATGATCGGGATGGCCGCCACACTGGCCAAGTGGCGCTGCCCGGGATCGGGTTCCAAATTTTCATTTCTTTCTGAAATTAAGGGTTGAGCCCCGTCTCGCAGGACTTTGCCGCTACGCGCCGCCCGAATTTCCGCTCGGTACATAGGTCCAAAATCCCGGTTGCTCAAGCACGTAAACAGCACAAATATCAAAGTGCCCCAGCAATAAAACCGGTAGGGCACACTCTTAATAAAAACGGCGTAACCACCTTCCTCCAACCCAAGTCCACCGGCCATTTGCGAAAAAAGAAAAACTTCAAAAGCAATCCACGTGGACAACATGGCCAGGCCAGCGATCGGCGCGGCGGTTGAATCTACCAGGTAGGCCAGCTTTTCACGGGAGATTTTCCATCGATCGCTGAGTTTTCGCATGGTGGAACCCACCACCACGGTATTGGAGTAGTCATCAAAAAAAATTATCAGCCCGGCAAAAAAAGTCGCCAATTTGGTAGACCGCGGACCCCGGGCGATCACCATCAACTTTTCCGCTAAACCGTGAATGCCTCCACTCCGATAGGTCACGTGGATCATTCCGACCAGGGCAAAAAGAAAAACAAAGATCGAGATATTGAAGCCGTTTACCAAATTGGACCAAATGAACGTGTAAAAGGCCCGGGGAAGCGCAAAGAAGGGATTCAGGCCAAAGGTCAAAAAAGCGCCCGTCAAAAATGCGGCCGCTAATGCCAAAACCAGGTTTCTGAAAAACAAGGCCACCGATACGGCGACCAAGGGTGGCAAAACACTGTACCACTGCCCTTCCACCGCCTTGCCCTCAACCAGTTGCTGTGGCAGAACAGCAAACAGCAAACTTGCCGCGGACAGGCAAAAGAGGAACCCGATGACGCGCCTGGGTCGGGTGAGCAGTTGAATCAATTCAGCCATGAGCCAGCCTGGTTGTTATACCCAAAGGTGAGGATCCGCATATTTCAAGCTAATCAAGGTCTGACACCCTCAAACGGAAGCGGAATGTAGATTCGTCCCAATACTGCTTAACCGAGCGCCGTTCGGGATTGACTCGGAATGGCCCTTAGTTAAGCGTGATTGTAGAGGCAGATGGTATAGGCGCCAGCCGGGGTCATGCCGTAGAAAAGTGATGCCTTGCGCCCGGCTGTAGAAAGGGGTCAAACCTAGCATCCTGCATTAGCATGCACGATGCTTAGGAATGACCCCGACGTTGCACTTCATACACTTTGGCGGGGTGTCGGCCTGCGGCCTCGGTACAAAGACGACTGACCCTGTAAGGCATCAGTTTTGACGGCTTGACCCCTTCCTTTTACGAGGTGGTCAAATATCCGAAAAGTCGCTTAACTAAGGACCATTCAGGTTTGACTCCTTACTCCAACTCAATCGACCTCACACCCGCCATTGGTAGTCCGAAAATTGCTCTAACTATTCCACCCGCCCCTCGTCGTACTCGATCAAATCGGCAAAGGATTTCAGGTCCATACGATCCGGGACCCCCATGCTCTCACGCGACTTCTGCAGGGCTGCTCTTCCTTCCTCGCTCATGCCCATTTGCACCAGTTTGCGATTCCAGATATGCGGCTTTAAATTTTCCGGAAAAATCGCTCCCAAACGTCGGTTGATTTCCTCATCCGTCGCTGAACTACGAACGATTTCAATAACCTCGTCGGGATTCACCCTCAAGTGCAAACAGAGAAACCCATCAAATCCCCGAGTAAAATTGCGGTGATATCCCTCCGGTAATTCACCTTTCAGGTGCAGACGGATCTTGGCGATAAAACGAGGTAAATGCAAAAGCCCGAATTTGGGATGAGGCAAATATGGGGATGGAAGATCGGCAACGTCGTCTTTCATGAAAACGGTCAAGCATATGATTGGTAAGGGCTACGCTTCAAAAACGTCAAGACCCGAAAGGGATACTTTCGCAGGAATCCAACTGGGCACAGACTAAAAATCCGGCCTCACCTAGTGTGGTGTCCCAGAAATTCCTTATAAAAATACCGCAGCGATTTTTCTGCCTCATCAAGGCGGCGTAGGTCGCTTGGGCTTTTGGCCCTGGCGACCTACGCTAACGCCGATCGGTCGAAAAAGCGCGCGCGGGCCCTAAGGGCGAGGTGGCATGGAACACCCTGGCGGCGTTCGCTTTACGCACAAGGGCCTTCAGGCCCGTGCTGCGAAAAGCAGCCTTGCCAGGCCATTCATGGAACGCTCGTATTTTTTAAGTTATTTCTGGGACACCACACAAGAGTCACCAGCCAGGCATATACTACCGAAATCTCGATTCGAATTAGAGAATTTTACTGGCTAAGAACTAAGGCGGCTGTCTTGATATTGACCATGAAGTGGAGCGAATTTTTCGCCGGGTTAACCATTTTCATCCTCCTGGGTCTGGGAGCCGGATGTGGGCCGAGACTGAGGGACGTTGAAAAAGCCCAACGGGCGGGAATACTTTTGCGAGGAAACGGCACAGAGCCCGAAACGCTCGATCCCCACGTCGCCACCGGCGTTCCGGAAAACCATATCATCTCCTGTTTGATCGAAGGATTGATCGCGTATCATCCCAATGACGATACCGCCATCGAGTACGGAATGGCTGAAAGTTTTGCAACCAATACGGCCGGCGACGTTTACACCTTCCACCTGCGCGATGCCAAATGGACCAATGGGGATGCCGTGACCGCAGGGGATTTTGATTACAGCTATCGTCGGATACTCACTCCAAAATTGGGGGCGGAATATGTCAGCATGTTATTCGTCATTAAAAATGCCCAACGTTATTATGAGTCCCGTGCAAAACCTAAACCGGGTGAACAACCACTCCCCTGGGAAGAAGTCGGGGTAAAGGCTTTGGACGACAAAACCCTGGAAATTACGCTGATTGCCCCCATGCCCTATTTTCCACTCATGCTTAAACACTACTCCTGGTTCCCAGTAAATCCCAGAACCATTGAAGAGCACGGAGGAATGACGAACTACGGGGGAGAATGGATTAAAGTAGGCAACTTTGTCGGCAACGGCGCTTTCCGCCTGAAATCGTGGACCACCAACCAAATGTTGGAGGTGGAAAAAAACCCGGACTACTGGGATGCAGATAAGGTTAAGTTGAACGGTATTCGTTTCTTTCCTATTGAGAGCGTGGATACGGAAAACCGCATGTTCGAAGCGGGACAACTCCATATCGCCTACGAAGTACCGCTTCATAAAATTTCCCTCTACCAACAAGAGTCACCCGAACTGATACGAACGGATCCCTACTTGGGTAATTATTTTTACCGGGTGAACGTGACGCGGGAGGGGCCATTGCAGGATGTTCGGGTGCGCCGGGCCTTGGCGCTATCCATCGACCGCGCATCCTTGATCAACAATGTGCTCAAGGGTGGACAAACCCCGGCCCACTATTTCGTGCCGCGCGGTATGCAAGGATACACCACTAAAGACTTTCTAAGTTTTGATCCGGCCGAAGCCCGGCGACTCATGGCCGAAGCTGGTTACCCGGGAGGAAAAAAATTTCCTGTTCTGGAGTTACTCTATAACACCCGGGAGGAACACAGAACCATTGCCGAAACCATCCAGCAGATGTGGAAGCAAACGCTCGGCATTAACATAAAACTCTACAATCAGGAATGGAAGGTCTACCTCGATGCACAATCCAATCTTCAATACGATATTTCCCGAGCCGGATGGATAGGCGACTATGTGGATCCCTACACCTTCCTGGAAATGTTTACAACCGGTAATGGAAACAATGATACCGGCTGGTCAAATAAGCGCTACGACGAGATCATTGCCCGCGCCATCATGACCGGTGACACGACAAAACGCTTCGCCATGCTTGCCGAAGCCGAATCCATTCTCATGGAAGAACTCCCCATCCTACCCATCTATATTTACACCAAAACGATCCTCCTCCATCCCTCCGTAAAAAATTGGAATCCCAAGCTGCTCGACAACCGCAATATGAAATACATCTGGCTGGAGGATAGTTGAGTAATGGCGAGGTGGCATGGAACATCCTGGCGGCGTTCGCTTTCCGCACAAGGGCTTTTAGGCCCGTGTTGCGAAAGCAGCCTTGCCAGGCCATTTATGGCACGCTCGTATTTTTCAAGTAATTTCTAAGAGGCCACGCCAGGGCTTCCGGCCACATATGTTTAAATTTATCCTAGTTCGGCTCCTTCAACTGATACCGGTACTACTCGTCATCATCACCTTGACTTTCGTCATGGTCAGGAGCGTGCCCGGAGGACCATTCAGTGCCGAGCGCAAGGTATCGGAACACGTCCTGGAAAAACTGAACGAACATTACGGCCTCAACGATCCGCTCTACGTTCAGTATTTTAACTATCTAAAGAACGTTTGCCCTAAAAAATTGAACCTTTCGGCCCTGGCTGATTTCGATCTCAAGGAAGGCTTGGGAATTGATCTGGGTCCTTCCTTCCGCTACGAAGGGCGAACGGTAAACGAACTCATTGCGGAATCGTTTCCAGTTTCATTTGAACTGGGAGCTTACGCCCTGTTTTTAGCCCTACTCATTGGAATTCCGGCAGGAACACTGGCGGCACTGAAAAAAAATACCTTACTGGACTATCTCCCCATGTCTTCGGCCATGATGGGCATCTGCCTGCCGTCTTTTGTCCTGGGTCCGCTATTCGCCCTGGTATTTGGCTTATGGCTGAACTGGTTTCCGGTATCGGGTTGGCAGGCGCCGGGCGGATTCTCCTGGGCCGATCACCTGCCCTACAGGGTCTTGCCGGCAATTACCCTGGGAATTTATTACGCCGCCGGTCTGGCCCGATTAACCCGGGGAGGTATGCTGGAGGTGCTGAACCAGGACTACATTCGCACCGCCCGGGCCAAGGGCCTGAGCGCCTTTGTGGTGACTACCAAGCATGCCCTGCGCGCCGGGTTGCTGCCCGTCATTTCTTACCTTGGACCGGTTATCGCGGGCGTGCTTTCAGGATCCTTTATCATCGAAATGATTTTTCAGATTCCCGGCCTCGGCCGCCACTTCATCAACGCGGCCAGCAATCGCGATTACACCCTGGTCCTGGGAACCGTTCTTTTCTACGCCACCCTCATCATTCTGCTCAATCTCATCGTGGATATCATACTGGTTTTGATGAATCCCAAACTGAAGTTCGAAAAATGAGCGCCGCCACCGTCAACCAGCACGACACGGTTTTCCAAGGTGAAAGCTTATCGCTTTGGGGAGACGCCTGGCATCGGTTGACCCAAAATAAATTGGCCCTGGGTGGCCTGATATTTTTTGTCAGCCTGGCCGCACTCTGCTTCTTATCACCAGTCATCGCCTGGATAACGGGTTTAAATTACCAGGCCCAGGATCTCGCACTTGGGCCCACTGCTCCTTCACCCTCGCACTGGTTCGGCACCGATGACCTCGGGCGCGATCAATTGATCCGTTGTCTTTACGGCGGCATGGTGTCGATTGGGGTCGGCTTCGCCGCGACGTGTGTCTCCATCGTAATTGGTGTTACCTACGGATCGATTGCCGGTTACCTGGGAAAAAAGACCGACGCCGCCATGATGCGAATTGTCGACATTCTCTATTCGCTCCCCTTTATCATCTTCGTCGTCCTGCTGACCGTTTACTTTGGCCGAAACATCTTTTTGCTATTTGTGGCCATCGGATGCGTGGAATGGCTCACCCTTTCCCGAATCGTCCGAGGCCAGGTCTTGCACCTCAAAGTTCAACAGTTTGTAGAAGTGGCCAGAACGCTGGGATCGAAAGAAAAGGACATTATTATCAAGCACCTGTTGCCCAATGTTCTTGGACCCGTCATCATTTACTCCACCCTGACTGTTCCAGGTGTCATGCTACTAGAGTCCGCCCTCAGTTTCCTCGGCCTCGGTGTTCAACCCCCCATGAGTAGCTGGGGATCCCTGATCAAGGAAGGCGCCGAAAAAATGGAGGTCTACCCCTGGTTGCTCATCATACCAGCCATTTTGTTTTCCACTACCCTTTTCTCCCTGAACTTTCTCGGAGACGGCCTGCGCGACGCCCTCGATCCCACGGACAGCCAGAAATAAAGGCCGCCCTCGGGGTCATTCCGTGTAATCTTGCACGTTTAGACTGCGGGAGAAAAGGGTCAGGTTTTCAGAAACGTATTTCGTTGCACCTCATACATTTCTCAAAGACGACTGACCCTGTCGTGCATACCCCTCGGGGTCATTTCTTGTAATCGTGCATGCCAATGCAGGATTTAAGAATTGACCCCTTACCCGGAACGCCTTTCTCAAAGACGACTGACCCTGCAACGCATCGCTTTTCATCGACCTGAATCCGTCTTCGTGGTAAAGTTCGAGCACCACCCAAATTACTTAACCGAGTGCCATTCAATCTGACCTCTTTCGACCCTTTTCGAGGCCTCTCGTGGCCCCGTTCGAGCCCTTACTCAGTAGTCAACGTCACTTCCGAGTCCGCATAATTGATTTTGAATCGGGTTCCATCTTCGGCCACAACCCGGTTGCCGGAATTGTTGAAAGAACCCTTGATTGCGTTGGCGCTGAGGATCATAAAAGTACTTCCCCGGGCCGGCTTGAAATTCTTATCCAAGCGGACTTTCAAAGCGCCTTCTAAGTGAGCTTCACCTTCAACAACAAGTTGGGTGTTCCCTTCTTCGCTCAAGGCGAGACGCAAAATGGAATCACCCTCCTCGTGATACCCAGCCTTTACTTTGAGCTTTCTACCGCCCGCCTTCGAACGCACCGAAACCACTCCGGCGTTGTAAACCCTGGCAGCAACCTCCCCACTACCTATCAGAGAACCCCCAGGCCTGACGTCGATCCAGCGCAGGGATGAAACCGTACCGCCGTTTACCACAAGAACAGATTTGTCCGAGAGGCGGATTTCATTGCGGCCAGTCAGGTCTACGCCCCGACCGAGAAGCAGGGCCTGCCTGTTGGTTTTACCACGGATCTCCAAACCGAGAAATTCGAGGTCGGAGTTGGCCCTGGCACGTGCCTGGGAAGAACCGTTGTTCTCCATCAAGGCCGTCCAGGAATCTCGCGGGGCGCCCTCATCTTTCAGGTAGGATATTCCCTCATTGGCATAGACGTAATCCGACCAATTAGACGCCTCGGATGCCTTAGCTCCATCCTCACCGATCCAGTGGTGATAGGTATTGGCAAATCCTTTCGGTTCGTCAACCCGCTCGCCGAGGATTAAGGATTCGAGTTGCTTGACCAAGTCGGGATTAATGGACACCAGGTCATTCGATTCGGTGGGATCAGTTTCGAGGTTGTACAACGTAAGCCCGGTTTTAGAACGAATAAGCTTAAATCCGTCCCGAATGATGGACTGCCCATTTCCGGCTTCGTGAATGAGAAACTCCCGAATCCGTTGATGGCCGGAACCGAGCAAGGTAGGAGCGAGCGAAACACCATCAACGCCTAACGGGGCTGGAACTCCCGCCAGTTCAGCAAATGTCGGTAGCAGATCGGTAACATCGATCACAAGATCCGTGCTCGTCCCAGCTTTCAACGCACTCTTGGTAGCGAAATTGGCTGGGAGGCGCACCATGGTTGGAATGCGAATGCCTCCCTCCTGGATTTTGCCCTTTTCACCGCGCAAACCTCCATTGGCGTCAAATTCCATGCGCGCCGAGTGATGCGGACCGCCATTGTCCGACTGGAAAATGACCAGCGTGTCATCGGCTACTGAATCGGCCCGATCGCCATCGCCGTTAGGATCCTCCAATGCGGCCAGGATATTTCCCAAATGACCATCAATGCGCGTTATCATGGCCGCCCAATGCTTGGCCTGGTCGGAGAGGGAATCCCAAAACGGCAATTCGCGGTAGTGTCGGTCCCATCCGGGTAGTTGAGCAATCTCGTCGAAGGGGGCGTGAGGAACTTGCACAGCCAGTAATCCAAAGAACGGCTGAGCAGTGGCATTGTAATTCTGCGCCTGTTCGCGAACGAAATCGAGGGCTGAGAAGGCATAGACGTCATCGCAGTAGGCGGTGTCGGGGTATTGGGGGTGATTTTGCCAAGCGGGTTCTTCCGAATAACCACGTTTACCGATCCACTTGGCCATTGAATTTGCAACGACCTCAATACCGCCTTTGGCCCCAGGCGCCGCCGGCGCACTCCACAGAGTGGGCTGAAAAAAGGTATGAGCGCGGACGTGGTGCAACTCCGCCACCACGTAATCGTATCCGTGAGACGTTGGCAGGGTCTGAACATTTACGATTTCCGGATTGGGCTGACTCTTGGAACCACCGAATCCCCATTTACCCCAGTAACCAGTAACGTAGCCAGCCCTGAACAACACATCGCCCATGAGAAGGTCGTCGGAACGCATCGCCTTCTTGGCGTTATCGGGATCATTTCGATCGGCAAAAGTGTGGCCCTGATGAAATCCGGTCTGTTGGGAAGAACGAGCCGGAGAACAGACCGTACAGCCGTAGGATCTCCTGAAATTTACTCCTTCGGCGGCCAATCGGTCGAGATGGGGAGTGATCAGGTGAGGCAGGCCCTCTGCTTTCCGCTCGGCCTGGCCATTCGGTGCGATGGCGCCCCAGCCCATATCGTCGACGTAAAAGTAAAGAATGTTTGGCCTTGCCGCCCGCGCGCCTGCCGAAGATGCGCCGATAACCGTGGCCAGGTATAAAATGATAAATACAATGCGATTCATGGGGTCGATTGGTGAGCAGTTCGAAAAATGTAAGAATGCCTTGCCCCTTTGATCAATCCGCAAAATCGGTTTATTACCCCCTGTTTCCTGGCCAATCTGCTTGCCCCATTGAGATCGAAATTGGAATCAAAGCGGACAATTTTCATTTCTTTGGAAAATTATTTTCCCGGTCTACGCCTCGGATGGGAAGTTTTTCGCTTTGAAAATGTCTAACCTCTAAGGTCTTATCTCCCAATGAAAAAACAAATCCTGTTATTCTCGACGCTTTTGTTATCAGCCATTCAGGTCAGTTGCCAACCGGTAAGCGATCGAGCCAATCAAAACAAATTTCCCGACCAGAGGACCCTGGAACCCGTGCAGGTTGAATCGGAAGACGGGCTAGCCCACGCCTATTTCGCCAGCGGCTGCTTTTGGTGCGTGGAAGCCATTTACGAGAGTGTGCGCGGCGTGAAGGAGTCCATTTCAGGCTACAGCGGTGGCCATACCCAAAATCCCACCTACAAATCCAGCAACACCGGCAAAACCGGTCACGCCGAAGCCGTCGAGATAATTTACGATCCCAAGATCGTCAGTTTCAGTCAACTGGTGGATGTCTATTTCGGTTCGCAAAACGTCACCCAAGTCAACGGCCAGGGACCGGACCGGGGATCCCAATACCGCTCCGTCCTGTTCTATCAGAACGAAGAAGAGAAAAAGATCATCGACGAAAAGAAAGCCGCCCTGAACCAGAAGCTGGGTGGAAATAAAGTGGCCGCCGAAGTATACCCATTCCGCAATTTCTGGGTGGCCGAGGACTATCACCAGAACTACGAAAAAAATCATCCCAATCATCCCTACATCCGGGCCGTATCCATTCCGCGCCTGAAACGCTTCAAGGCCAAATTCCCGGAGCTGATAAAGGAAAAAAACCGAAAGCATTAGCAGGGAAGGGGTCAAGCCTTGCATTTTGGCATGGCTGCAAAAATGCAAGGCATGACCCCGACGGTCGACCCCACACCAGCGCTCGATCTTCCTTCGACCGCCACCTCAGTCACTTCGCCGTCTCTGTTCCATTCCCAACGGTAGACCAACTTGCGCCCGGTTTCCACTTCCCGGTACTTGGCCTCCATCACCGCAGTAGCGTTTTCCATTTCTACATAAAGCCGATAATATCCCCCAATCCGGACGTCCTTTTCAATCCGTGTTACCGGCCGCACAAGGGTCTCCTCACTGATCCATGCCTGGTAAACGGTATCCGAGGTAGAGTTAAAACTTCGCTCTGTCTCGATTGTCATTGATTGTTCTCCTTGCTCCGGCGACACCACAAACGAGGCGCTTCCTTTCAGGTTTACCCATTGCTAAACCCCGGTAATCGTCGGCATCTTGGGTATGGCATTGAGCAGCTTGCGCGTGTAGGGATCCTGCGGTTTCGCGTAAATCTCCTCCGCGGTGGCTTTCTCAACCAGTTTTCCCCGATTCATGACCAGGACAAAATCGCTGACGTGTTCAATCACCGCCAGATCGTGCGAAATAAACAGGTAGGTGAGGTCATACTCTCGCTGCACGTCCTGAAGCAGGTTAATGATTTGGGCCTGAACCGACACATCGAGGGAGCTAACCGCTTCATCGCAAATAATAAACTCGGGCTCAACTGAGAGGGCCCGGGCAATGCCGATGCGCTGACGCTGGCCGCCGCTGAACTGGTGGGGGTAGCGATTCATGTGATGAGGGGATAGCCCGACCTTGGCCAGGAGTTCGGCTATTTTATCCTCCCGCTCCGACTTCGAAAAGTCCGGGAAATGAATTTCCAGAGGCTCGCCAATAATGCCGGCCACCGTCATGCGGGGATTGAGGGAATTAAACGGATCCTGAAAGATCATCTGGATCTTTTTCCTATAGGGAAAGAAGGCTTTGTCATTCAACCGTGATATTTTTTCATCGCCATAGTAGACCTCCCCTTCCGTCGGATCTATAAGGCGCACGATCGTTTTACCAATCGTACTCTTACCACTTCCACTTTCACCGACCAACCCAACGGTGGTCCCGGCTTCAACCGTGAAAGAGACCCCGTCGACGGCGCGCACGTAGTCCGACAAGCGGCGAAAAATTCCTTCCTCGATCGGGAAATAAACCTTGAGATTTTTAACTTCTATGAGGGCGCTCACAACAGGGCGTGATCGATAGTGAGCAAGCGCTCCTGCTTGGCCCCCACTTTAGGAATGCAGGCAATTAACGCCTTGGTGTAGGGATGCTGCGGATTGGAAAGCACTTCCTCGGTCAAACCCGATTCCACGATTTCACCCCGATACATCACGATGAGCTTGTCGGCAAATCCATCCACGATGCCAAAATTGTGCGTGATCAGAATGATCGACATGCCGAGCTGCTGCTTGAGTCGCTCCATCAGATCCAAGATTTGAGCCTGAATCGTAACGTCGAGTGCAGTGGTGGGTTCGTCGGCCACCAGGATCTTGGGATGACAACTCAGTCCCATGGCGATCATCACGCGCTGCTGCATGCCACCACTCATCTGGTGAGGATAATCGCGGAATCGATTTTCCGGCCTGTAAATACCCACCAAATCCAGGACTTCGATAGCTTCCGCTTTGACGTCCATCACCTCCGGCCGGTGCAATTTAATGGCTTCAGCAATCTGGTGACCCACCGTAAAAAACGGATTCAGCGAGGTAGATGGCTCTTGAAAGATATAAGCGATTTCCCCACCCCGGACATGCCTTAATTCCTTTTCGGGCAAGCTCATCAGATCCCGGCCCTCAAACTGCACCTCACCAGACATTATACAAGAGGGTGGTGGCGGTAACAATCGAGACAGGGCCAAAGCAGTAACGCTCTTGCCACTGCCACTTTCACCCACTACCGCCAAAGTCTCGCCTGTATTGAGAAAAAAATCGATGCCCTTTACTGCATGGTTTACCCTATCCCGGGACTGAAACGTTATCCGCAGGTTTTTGACGTCGAGCAGCGGGTTTTCAGCCATGGAAAAAGGTCTAGGAGATATGTAGGGAAAATGAAAGTTTTTTATCCGCAGTCCAAGAAGAGGCCCTGCGGATCTCATTGTGTATTTTTCTCCAGAAGGTCCGGGAAGGTCGGCCGACCAGCTAAAATTCGATGAATTGCGATCAGCATTCAAACATTGGCACTGTCATTGCTATACAGAGTATGGTTATGGGTCTTAGTTCATGTGGGAGAAGAGACTAGTAAAACAAATTAAGGAGCCTGGCTTTTGGAGTTGCCAGGCTCCTTCTTTTTAAAATTCACCTAATGTGGTGTCCCAGAAATAACTTGAAAAATACGAGCGTGCCATGAATGGCCTGGCAAGGCTGCTTTTCGCAGCACGCGCCTAAAGGCCCTTGTGCGTAAAGCCAACGCCGCCTTGATGAGGCAGAAAAATCGCTGCGGTATTTTTATAAGGAATTTCTGGGACACAACACTAGCCCGCGGCCCGACCCGTCAAAGTCTCTATAAATTTCTTCATGGCGGGTGTCAGCACTCTGCCCCGGCGATGGATGATAGCCAGCGGTCGCGTAAAGTTACCGCCATTCAATCCAACTTTCGCGATAGTGCCCTGTTTGATTTCTTGCCGCACAGTGGCCTGGGGTACAATAGCCACCCCCGCATCTATTTCCACCGCGCGCTTCACCGTTTCAATATTGTCGAACTCCATGATCGGTTCCAGGTCCAGTTTGTGATCGCGAAATATCTGGTCGGTAGCCTTGCGCGTCGGTATGTCCCGATCGAAGCCAATCAGTTTGTCGTCCTTGAGATCGTTAATTGCCACCCAGGCAGATTTGGCCAGTTTGTGCTGGGGATGGCAGATCAAAACTAATTCATCTTCACGGAACGGAATAACTTCCAGTTGCCGCATGCGGTTGGGAAATGCAACCAGACCCAAATCCGCCGAATTGTGCAAAATATCCTCATATACCAGGTTGGATCTCCGGTACTCCACCCGCACGTTAACCGAAGGATACTTTTGCAAGAAGCATTTGATATAGGGGGGCAATTCATGCAAACCGATCGAATATATGGTGGAAATATGAATATTCCCACTGATGACCTTCTTCATTTCCAGCAACTCGCTGTTTAACTTTTCATAACGGTACAGTATCTCCTTGGCAGAATCGTATAGTTTTTGGCCCTCCCGAGTCAGACGAAATTGCTTCTGACTTCGGTCGATAATCAAAATGTTGAAGTGTTTCTCCATGGCCCTAAGCTGCTGACTTACGGCTGATTGGGTAATCGAATTCATCTTGGCAGCCTTGGAAAAACTCCGGTTCTCCACCAAGTTTGAAAAAATCCTGAAATTTTCGATATGCATAAAATCATATATAACTTACACTTATCGGTTATCAAATATAATTTTAGCACTTCTTATGTCATTTAGCGAAAAATCCTTCCGTGAAAACCTGGAAAATCTAAGAGGTCGCATCGGTTTGGCCTGCGCAAAAGATGGTCGAAAACCCGATGAAATCAAGCTCATGGCCGTAACCAAAAGATTTCCCGTGGAGGTCGCGGCAACCGCCGTCCAAGCCGGTTTAACCACTCTGGGAGAGAACCGTGTCCAGGAAGGCGTCGACAAAATTGAGCGGGCAAATTTCCAAGCCAACTGGGAACTGATCGGTCACCTCCAATCCAATAAGGCGCAACTTGCAGTAAAGCGCTTCGATCGCATCCAAAGCGTGGATTCGATAAAACTGGCCAGGCGACTCAGCCGTTTCGCCCGGGCCAGCGAAAAAAAGCTCCCCATTCTCCTACAAGTCAACACCGGAGAAGACCCAGGAAAATTCGGGCTTAGAACACAAGACACCGAAGCGGTTCTCAGTGAGTTACTCGAGCAAGATTGTCTGGTGATCGAAGGCCTGATGACCATCGCCCCGTCACCTCCAGCATTGGAATCGGCCAGGCGATCTTTTGAAGTTTTGCGGCAACTGCGGGACCAATTGGAGGAGCGATTGAACATTCAACTGCCCGAATTGTCCATGGGTATGACCTTTGACCTGGAGCCGGCAATTTCCGCCGGAAGTACCTGCCTACGCGTGGGCACCGCACTGTTCGGTCCCCGCCCAAGGTGAATTTTTTGCATTTGTCGTTGCTGTAGCCCAATAAAATTACAACCATTCCTCTGTGCCATCGGACAATTCTAAAACCAAGCGGCTAAAAGCCATCAAAGGGCTACTGGACGATCCAACCCCATCCGTCCGTCAGGCCATCCTTGTCGAACTCGGCAATCTGGGTGAGGAAGGCAAGCGATTCATCCTGGAATATTGCAAGTCCGAGAATCTGGTTGTGCGCCGCCACGCCCATCAAATATTGGAAATCCTGGAAAAGGATTCACCCGTCAAAATGTTTAACCGGTTTATTTGTTCCCTCAATTATGAATTGGAGTCCGGATATTTTTTACTGAGCCGCATCGATAACGGTAAGCTGGACGTATCCGATTATATCCAGAAGCTGGACGAGATGGCTTTTCGTTGCCAATCGCTCTTTTACTCACCCATGAGTCCACGGGAAAAATGCCGCATCCTCAACCGGGTAATTTTTCATGAATACGGGTTCGCCGGTAACCGGTCCGATTTCAACAATCCAAAAAACACCTTCCTTCATTCGCTATTCAGCACACGCAAAGGCCTGCCCATTAGCCTGTCCATTTTATACCTTCTGGTAGCCAGGAGACTGGAATTAGCTTTGCAGCCGGTGGGTATACCGGGCCGGTTTATGGTCGGTTGTTTTGCAGAGGATGAACCTTTTTTCATCGATGTATTTGAAAACGGCATCTTCAGAAGTCTTGAGGATATTGTTTACTACATAGAGAGAAACAAATTGAGCGTTACCCTGGGCCTCTTGGGGCCATGCCCGGTAGGAGAGGTGCTCTGTCGCTGCTGTCGCAACTTGTCCAAACAATTCGCCTTGCTGAACCAACGGGCAAAGGCGGAGCTTTATGGGTCGTTTGTCAACGAGTTTGAAGCCCACTTTGAAAAGGAATCTACCTGAGAAGGACGTTCTGAGGCTGGAGGATCTGGCGGATTGGCAGTTCGAAGGGACTCCTTTGGCCGTTTTGGGACACCCAATCAAACACTCCATCAGCCCGGAAATGCATAACGCGGCATTGAGGGAACTGGCGGTTGAAAATCCAGACTTCAAAGCGTGGCATTACTTTAAATTCGATATTGAACCCCAATGCCTAGAGGAAGCATTGACGCGATTTCATGAAAAAAACTTTAGGGGCTTAAACCTTACGGTTCCGCATAAAATCCTCGCGGCCAAGTGGATTGAACACGCTGAACCCGAAGTAACTCTGACCGGGGCTTGCAATACCTTGCTTTGGACAGAAAACGGATACCTGGGTTACAACACCGACCTCTACGGAATTACACGTGCCATCGAGGAAAGTTTTGCTACAAGACTGAAAAAAAAGCACGTCCTTCTACTTGGCGCTGGGGGTGCTGCCCGCGCGGCGGCCGTGGCTTGCCTGCGCGAGCAGGTCGGCGCCCTTCATCTGGCAAACCGAACGCGGGAAAAACTGGATGCGCTAGTGGAGAAACTAAGCGGGATCAGTGTAAATATTCCCATAAAAACCCACCCGCTCGCCGGACCATTTGCCATCGCTGCACGGGACCTGATCGTAATCAACGCCACATCCTTAGGCCTCAATGAAAATGATCCTGCGCCGGCAAATCTGAACGGTCTCCATCCCTCCGCCAGAGTTTTTGATATGATTTATAATCCTCCCCAAACCGCCCTCCTCAAGCAGGCGCAATCGCTGGGCATGAAGACCGCCAGCGGACTACTCATGCTGGCATTCCAGGGAGAGCGTTCCTTTAAAATCTGGACCCAAAGTTCCCCCTCCGCTAAGATCATGTTCCAAGCCGCCGCGGATAGACTGGCCAAACACTGAACATGGAAACACTCATCGAAGAGGTCGAAGCCACAGTGCCCTGGTTCTTCCCTGTTCTCGCATTCGCATTCGGCGCATGTATCGGCAGTTTTACCAACGTTTGCATTTACCGGATACCTGCTGGAAAATCCGTATTTCGCCCCCGATCACGCTGCGGCTCCTGTGGCAAAACGATCCCTTTCTATCTGAACATTCCCATTTTCGCGTGGATCGTTCTACGTGGCAGGACCAGTTGCTGCGGAGCGCTCTTCAGCATCCGCTACCCGTCAATCGAACTCCTCACCGCCATGCTTTTTTTGGCATCCTGGTTATTGTTGCCGCCAATCCCGGCCCTGATCGGTTGGCTTTGGATATTTATTCTGGTCTGCGTCACCTTTATCGATTTGGACCATATGACCATTCCCGACCGCTTTTCCATCGGCGGTCTATTGATGGGGTTAATATTGTCGGCAATATTTCCCAGCCTGCACGGCATCGAATCCCCTTCTGCGCTGCTGGCAGGAATACACGGATTTTTCACGGCCCTCATCGGTGTCCTGATCGGATCCTCTATTATTTTATGGATCAAGATCCTGGGGGAAATTATTTTGCAAAAGGAAGCCATGGGGTTTGGCGATGTTAAACTGATGGGAGCCATCGGAGCCTTCTGCGGTTGGCAAGGATCCGTGTTTGCCCTTCTTGCCGGCGCCATCCTCGGCACAGTTGCTATGGCCTTCATCCAAGTCATCAATGCCATCAGGTCCAAAAAGCCCACGGACGGTGAACCCGAAGGACTTATCGGCAAGGAGATACCCTTCGGACCCATGTTGGCCGGTGGCAGCCTGCTTTACTACCTCTATCTGGGCCCAATGGTGGATTGGTTCTTTTCCAACTTTGAATGGATCACATGGGGGAACTGAGTGTGCCAGGGGCTAGTGTGGTGTCCCAGAAATTCCTTATAAAAATACCGCAGCGATTTTTCTGCCTCATCAAGGCGGCGTTCGCTTTACGCACAAGGGCCTTTAGGCCCGTGCTGCCAAAAGCAGCCTTGCCAGGCCATTCATGGCACGCTCGTATTTTTCAAGTTATTTCTGGGACACCACACTAGGCCTTCCAGGCCACGTGCGCGCCATCTCCACTTTCACAATGGAGGATCAACGTTTTGTGACCGTAGCGAATCTGATAGGCCTTGACGATTTCCTCAGCCATCTCCTGCGAAAATTCGGGCGAAGTCCAAGCCATGACTGCCCCGCCAAAACCTCCTCCGGTAAGGCGAGCGCCATAAACTTCGCCAAAGCCCTTTAACCGGTTGACCAGAAAATCCAATTCCTCGATACTGTTTTGAAACAGGTCGCGGGAACTGTAGTGCGATTCAAACAGCTTTTGTCCCACAGCATGCAGGTCAGTGTCCCCACCCGCCAGCAGGTCAATCACATCATTCACGCGCTGGTTCTCCGCCAAAACATGAACCACCCGGTTATAGGTTTTTGCCGCCAATTTCGGCCGCAATTCGGAAATCTCCTCAATCGGAAAATCAGCCAGACATTCCAGATCGGGATATATAGCTTTTGCCATTGCAAATCCTTCTCCACATTCCCGATGACGTTCCGGGTACAGGGAATCCCTCAGGCTGTGTTTCACCCCGCTATTAAATATCCAAAAATGAGTTCCATGCGGTAACTTGACCCTGGAAAAGGTTTCATTCTTGCATGCGACAAAAACAAGCTGGTCCTCTCTTGCAAACCCCGAAACGCCTTGGTCTAAAATGCCACACGGAACGCCGACGTAGTTGTTTTCCGCATAGCGGCAAGCCCGCACAATTTCCTTTCTGTCGAGGTCGTGCTCTAACCCTTCGAGAACGGCGTAGGCCGTAGCCAGTTCCAAGGCCGCGCTGCTGCTCATGCCAGCTCCCTTGGGAACATCCGAAGCGATCGCAAAATCCAGTCCCCGCTCCAATTCAACACCTCGCTTTCCCAAAGACCATATAACACCCAGCGGATACCGCGACCATTCGGAAGCATCTGGCTTATTATCCAGATCATCCAGAGAAAATTCAAAGGCCGAATCGCCTAGATTACTGATGCCGCGAACGAGGCGATCTTCACGGTACCGGGCTGCACAGGTTATACTTTGCTTGACCGCAATGCCTAATACATCGCCGCCGTTGTAGTCGGTATGGTTGCCAATAAATTCTATTCTGCCAGGAGCCTGAGCGATGCGGGAAGGGGCATTATGGAAGGTCGCTTCAAATAGAGCCCTGGATTTTTCAGTCATTGCACGAGTATGGGAAGGAGGTTCGATATGAAAATAAAAAAACCCGCTTCAACGCTTTTGTAATACTCTAACCCGCATGTCTCACAAAATTCGTGGCGAGCGAACGAAGGTCGAGTGTTGGTGCGGGCATCGAGCAGATTTGCGGGTGAAGCCGGGTCGACCGTCGGGGTCATGCCTGAATGTCACTAAGTTTAGGCCAGTTATTGAAAAATTTTCGAATCAAGGCCGGCGTCGGGGTCATTCCTTGCAATCGTGCATGCCAATGCGGGATTTAAGGTTTGACCCCCTCAAACTTAAACGGCCTGCACATCTGTCCAAACCCGCCTTAACTTAGTGACATTCGGGTCATGCCGTAGAAAAGTGATGCCTTCTGTAAGAAAAGGGTCAGGTCTTAAAAACTGTATTTCGTTGTACTTCATACACTTTTACAAGACTACCGACCCTGTAAGGCAAAACTTTTTACGTCTTGACCCCTTCCCTGCCCAAGGCCGCACCAGTGCCGACATTTCGGAGCGCAGTAGAAAATTGGGTGATGTTGCATTCGCTCGGTAGTGAGCCATGCGGGCTAAAATCGAGCTGGAAAACCGGCGCTCTTGAGGTCGAAAAATTAGCGCTCCTGTGCCTCGGCAAACAGCTTCAAAAGGTGCTGCATAGCTTCTACTTCCGTCCAGCCGCGCTCCCTCGACAACTGCCCGGCGCGCTTGATCATCTGCCGGGCCATTACCAAAGCCTGGCCATCGGTAGCTCCAGCCTGTTTGAATAACTCGACCAGCTTATCGTGGCTATCTTCCATACCGTCAGAAGCGGCGAAGGCTTATGGTTTCGTTACCGGTCTCAACCCATAGCCCGGTATCGGCTTCTACAGCCAGGCTGATCAAAGCTAAGGCAATATATCCATCCTCGACCAAAATCCCGGACTTCACCTGTCCAACCTTTTTTTGCCCGACTCGGACAGTGGCCCCGTATGGCAATTCCCGATCGGCCTTCAGACGCACAAGGTAACGCCTCACTCGCCCCATGGAGTGCAAACGCGACATCACCTCCTGACCTAGAAAACAACCTTTGGAAAAACTGATTGCCCTGCCTTCCAACTTTCCCTCTTGGGGAAGCTCACCAGTTCCAATGTCTTTGGGAATAGCGGGTATTCGATTGAGAATTCGGCAGACCTCCAGGTCCTCCTCCGAAAGCTTATAAAGCCCAAACCCATCTCGCTCGAGTTTTTCAAGGAGGCCTTCAATGACGGACCGCTTTCCCACAACTTCAAATCCTTTGCCAGAATGACGGCGACCGGGAAACACAAATAGCTCGCCACCCATCCAGTCCATCTTGCCACGGAAATCGCTCCGGAGGCCTACACCCTCCACCCATTCGGTCTCTCCATTCAATAAGAAGCTGATGGCTGCTACTTGATCCGTTTCAAGCCCCAGCTCAACGTCATCTGCTATGATAAAGGTTTCCAGTTTTGCAGCAATAGTTGCCGAGGGAGTTGCATAACTCATCAGGCGAAAATCCTCCTCTTCCACCCGAATAACAAAACTGTCTCCGTGAACCTTCCCCTTGTGGTCCAGCCACAAACCGTAGACCGCTTCATTCATGGCCCTATCCTGCAGGTCGTTGCTGAATTGGCTCTGCAGAAACCGGTAAGCATCTTCACCCGTCACATGAATCCAGGCGGCAGGCCGATAGAGATGATACCCATTTAACCTGGATTGCTCCTTCATATACTTTTTTCAAAAAAACCGATTATCAGCATTGACAAGTGTTGCTAATTTAGCAACTTTATGCGCGTTTCTCCTTAATAAGGGAGACTTGGGGTAACTGATTGAGAGGAATACAATGTGGCAGGTTGTCTAGGGGTAGGCAACCTGCCTTTTTATGCCCCGTCAGATATATCCACCCCATCCCTCTATTTTAGGCTCGAACTCCCGCCCTTTCGCCTATGTAACCATCCTTTCCATTTTAAGCTGTTCAATTTCCATGCCCACGAACAACCAGGTTACCGACATCAATGTCGTTAGCACTATCACGCTCCCGACCCCATCCAAATTGCGCAACCTCGTGCCAAAATCCGAGGCTCAGGCTCGATTTGTATGGAATTCACGCCAAGAAATTCACCGCATCATTTTTGGCGACGACGACCGCCTTCTGGTGGTGGTAGGCCCCTGCTCTATTCACGATGTCGAGGCCGGACGCCTATACGCCGCAAAATTGAAAGAGCTTTCGCAGCAATTGTCTGATCGGCTATGCATTGTCATGCGGGCTTATTTCGAAAAGCCACGCACTTCTCTGGGATGGAAAGGCCTCATCATGGATCCCTACCTGGACAATTCCTGTGACATTACTTATGGATTGCGCCTGGCCCGAACTTTTCTAAATGACCTTATCGATCTTGGGCTTCCCACCGCCACCGAACTGCTCGATCCCATCACTCCACAATACATAGCCGACCTCATCAGTTGGTCGGCCGTTGGGGCGCGGACGACCGAATCTCAAACCCACCGCCAGATGGCTTCAGGTCTTTCCATGCCACTCGGATTTAAAAACAGCACCGACGGCTCTGTTCAGGCAGCCATTAATGCCATCAAAGCCGCGAGCTTCACCCAGACATTTCTTGGAATTAACCAGATTGGCAATGCTTCGGCTGTAACTACCAGGGGAAACCCCAATTGCCACTTGGTTATTCGTGGCGGCTCTTCGGGTCCCAACTACCATCCACCCCGCATTGCCGGATATGAAAAACTGCTGCAAAAAAGCGGGCTCATCCCCGCAATAATGGTCGATTGTTCGCACGCCAACAGCGCCAAAAATCACCAAAACCAGACCAAAGTGCTCGGTTCAGTAGTGGAGCAAATTCAGGCCGGTAATAAATCCATCATTGGCGTGATGCTAGAAAGTAATCTCCATTCAGGTCACCAAAAGTTTCCCCAACCAAAATCCGATCTTCAATTCGGAGTATCCATAACCGATGCCTGCATAGACTGGGAGACCACCGAAAGGGCGCTCAATAACCTCTACGCTGGAATTCAAACCCGGCTTGACTAATGGTAAGACCCCTTTTCCAGAAAACCCCCAAATGCCCTCTTGCATGCCACGTCGGGGTCATTTCTTGTAATCGTGCATGCCAATGCAGGATTTAAGAATTGACCTCTTTCTCCACACATCGGGGTCATTCCCAGCCATCGTGAATACCAATTGACAATTCAAGGTTTGACCCGAATGGTCCTTAGTTAAGCGACTTTTCGGATATTTGACCACCTCGTAAAAGGAAGGGGTCAAGCCGTCAAAACTGATGCCTTACAGCGTCAGTCGTCTTTGTACCGAGGCCGCAGGCCGACACCCCGCCAAAGTGTATGAAGTGCAACGGAATACAGTTTTTAAGACCTGACCCTCTTCTTCCCGAAGGCATCACTTTTCAACGGCATGACCCCGGCTGACGCCCATACCGTCTGCCTCCACAATCATGCTTAACCAAGTGCCATTCAGGTTTGACCCCCTTGAAATCGGAGGTTCTAAAGTTAACCCTAACCAGCGGCAAAATTTTAAACCATCCAATAATGAAAGATCCTATTCGCGTTGCAGTCACTGGAGCTGCCGGACAAATCGGCTACTCCCTGTTATTTCGAATCGCATCGGGTTCCATGTTTGGTCCCCATCAGCCCGTAGCCCTGAACCTGGTTGAAATTCCCCCGGCGCAGAGCGCCTTGGAAGGCGTCATCATGGAACTGAACGATTGTGCTTTTCCTTTATTAAAAGACATTAAGCCCGCATTCAATCCGGAAGAGGGTTTCAAAGGCGCCAACTGGTGTCTGCTGGTGGGAAGTGTGCCCCGCAAGGCGGGCATGGAGCGGAGCGACCTCCTCGGCATCAACGGTAAAATATTTACCGGTCAGGGCCGGGCCATCCAGAACCAGGCCGCAACAGATGTGCGCATACTGGTGGTTGGAAACCCCTGCAACACCAATTGCCTCATCGCCATGAACAACGCCAAGGACCTACCGGCAAATCGCTGGTTCGCCATGACTCGTCTCGACGAAAACCGAGCCAAAACACAACTCGCCCAAAAAGCTGAGGTCGATGTGACCTCCGTATCGAACATGACGATCTGGGGAAATCATTCCTCCACCCAATATCCGGATTTCTATAACGCCAGAATCAATGGCCAGAACGCCGATACGGTAATCGGAGACGAAGCCTGGTTGAAGAACACGTTTATACCCACCGTTCAACAACGGGGAGCTGCCATCATCAAAGCACGTGGCGCATCCTCGGCCGCCTCCGCCGCCAACGCAGTGGTCGATACGGTGAGATCACTCACCCACCCCACCGCGCAGGGAGACTGGAACAGCGTCAGTGTTTGCTCCGACGGCAGCTATGGTGTCGATGCCGGTCTTATATCGTCCTTCCCCATTCGCAGCGACGGATCGAACTGGGAAATCGTCCAGGGCGTGCCACTCAACCCCTTCGGTACAGGAAAATTGAAAGCCACCGCCGATGAACTCAGGGAAGAGCGCCAAGCGGTAAAGGATATGCTTTAAATTAAAATACCGGCAGCAATTAAACTCGCGTGCCCGTCGGAGTCATTCCTTGTCGGGGTCATTCCTTGGCATCTTGCATGTTAATGCCAGATGCAAGGTTGTTATTCTCGCTATGCTCGTTGAGGTGTCGTCGCATCCGCTCCTCGGTAGACCCCTTATCCCAAGACCTTCCCTCGGACGCCCCGTCCCTCAGTACCTAAGCATCTCAGCATCTCAGTACCTCGATAGACTCCGTCCCCGGACTGTTACTATATAAAGTTTTTTCTTTATAAAATTGCCCGCCTGGTTAGGTTAGCATTTTTGGCATGACAAAAAAAACTGCTACCAAGCCAAAAGCCCGCCACCGTATTCTCAACCTCCTAAAGACCCAGGGCCCTCAGGAATCCAGTGGATTGGCAAAATCACTGGGCATATCGGCAATGGCAGTTCGCCAGCACCTCTACGATTTCCAAATGCGAGGTTGGGTCACCTTCAAGGAATCCCCCAAACCCATGGGCCGGCCGGCCAAGGTGTGGCAACTCACCGACCAAGCCGAAACCCTATTTCCAGATCACCACAAAGATTTACTTCTCAATTTTATCGAAGGCATCCGAAGCACTCTGGGTGAAAAAAGCCTGGATCAACTGATCGAATACCGCGCGGAGAAGCAAACCGGCCAATACCGGGCTCAGTTGGATTCGCAAAAGAATCTTAAAGGGAAGGTCAACCGCTTGGCCGAAATGCGATCGCAAGAAGGTTACATGGCCGAGGTGCAGACCACTGATTCAAAATCATTCCTCCTGATCGAGAACCATTGCCCCATTTGCCGGGCCGCACAATCCTGTTCCGCATTTTGCCGGTCAGAACTCGAGGTCTTTCAAAACAGCCTGGGTAAACACGTCAGAGTCCAACGTCTGGACCACATCATCTCCGGGGACCGATGCTGTACCTACCACATTCAAAATACCAGCACTTAGCCCGACCTCGGGGTCATGACGTCAAAACTGATGCCTTACAGGGTCAGTCGTCTTTGTACCGAGGCCGCAGGCCGACACCCCGCCAAAGTGTATGAAGTGCAACGGAATACAGTTTTTAAGACCTGACCCTCTTCTTCCCAAAGGCATCACTTTTCAACGGCATGACCCCGGCTGGGCCTATACCATCTGCCGCCACAATCACGCTTAACTAAGGACCATTCAGAATTGACCCCTTTCTCCCAGGCCCACACCCGTGCCGATATTTCGGAGCGCAGTAAATGATTTGCAAAATATGCAGGCTAGTGTCGGGCAATTTCTACCTGTCCCCTCCGGTCTTCATCGCTTTCCAGCAATTGGCCCACATCGGCGAGGAATGCATCCACATCCTCAAACGTCGTATCCCAGCTGCACATCAGTCGACAACCTCCGACATCCTTAAAGTCATAAAATTTCCAGCCCCGATAAAACATTCCCGCCATTACCCGCTCATCGAATTGAGCATAGGCACAATTGGTTTCCACCGGAAATAAAATCGAAATACCCAGCTCATTCAGCCCTTCTCTCAAACGTTGCGCACACCGGTTAGCCTGGGCGCCGTTTCGAACCCAGACCTCATCCTTCAGCAATCCCAGCCAGGGAGCTGAGATATAGCGCATCTTGGAACAGAGTTGCCCCGCCTGCTTGCAGCGAAATTCAAATTCACGGGACAAATCTTCGTCGAAAAAGAGGAGCGCTTCGCCCACCGCCAGCCCGTTCTTTGTGCCTCCAAAACACAAGACGTCTACCCCGGCTTGCCAGGTTATCTCCTTGGGTGAACATTGCAAAGTTGCCATGGCATTGGCAAACCGGGCTCCATCCATGTGCACCTTCAATCCATGCTTTTTCGCCATGGCTCCAAGCTGCTCGATTTCCCCTACCGTATAAACCGTTCCCAATTCCGTGGACTGAGTGAGGCTTAATACGCGCGCCTTGGGGAAATGCAGGTCTTTGCGCCGATTCACCGTTTGTTCCACCCCGTCCGGAGTCACTTTCCCCATTTCACCGGGAATCCGCAAAATTTTCGAACCACCCGTGAAAAATTCAGGACCCCCACATTCATCCGTTTCCACATGAGAAAATTTATGACATATCACACTGTGGTAGGATTGACACATCGCCGCAATCGCCAGGGAGTTGGCCGCCGTTCCATTGAAGTTGAAATACACTTCGCAATCCGTCTCAAAGACATCGCGAAATAAATCACAGGCCTCTCGCGTGTATGGATCTTCTCCATACGCTGGAGCATGACCCCGGTTTGCCTTCTCCATGTATCGCCAAGCTTGCGGACAAATACCCGCATGGTTGTCGCTGGCAAAATTTCTCAGTCGTTTTTCATCCATTCCAAGCTGGTAGTCTTGCCTGTGAGTAAATAATTAACGAGCCGGAAAATCCGGCCCGTTTTTCTAGGAAAATTCTCAATCTTGGGAATCGGGAAATAAACTGCTTCCGTTCCTCATCTTCCCTGGCCTTGACCACCTCCGCGGCCTTGACGACCCTGCGGACGTTTTGCCTTCATCGCTGCCTGGTAGGTTTTAAATTGCTCCTTATCAAGGATCTCCTTAACCTTTTTGTCGGTGGCCCGGTACATTTTTTGCAGGGTTTGCGCCAACTCCCGTCGCTTTTTCTGATCGCGACTCTTGTTCGCCTCTTGCACCTTCATCCGGCCAAGCTGGTTTTGCACCTCATAGTTGAACATCAGCTTGCCAAATGCCTCTTTCTGATTTTGCCGAATTTCCACTTTTTCGGCCATATCGATCACATTTTTCTGGATCATTTCATTGAAGCGTTGGCGACGCTGCTCTGCAGTAAGTTGCTGCTTTTTGCCAGGTCCGCCACCTTGCCGGCCCCGCGGTTGAGACTTTTTTTCCGTTTCTACCGGTTTGTTCTCCTGGGCAAACAGCGTCACGGACGCTGGGGAAAAGACTATAATCATGGCCAAGGCCAATCGGAAGGGTTTCAAAAATTTCATAATCTTCAGGGTTAGAATTGAGAAGCGCTGTAACTTAAACCTACCGCTTCCGTATATCGTTACAAGAAAATTTATTCCATGGGGTCATTCCTTGCTACCGAGGCCGTAGGCCGACACCCCGCCATCTTGCAGCCCAACCCCCCTCACTACCGAAGCACCTCAGCATCTCGGCATCTCAGTACCTCAGTACCTCGATAGACCCCTCCCACTTCCTTTTAGTTAATCTTGGGATTTCATTAATGCTGTCACGGATTTACCCACAAGATCTTCTAAAATGGATCGGACTGTTTTCTTGCCTTCTATAATTTCGAGTTAGTTTTGATCCAGAGCGTCAATCCAATTGCCCACCATTTCATGACCCTATTTGTTATGGGGGATCAGGAAATGAAGCTATTCATCCACCTAGTCTTTCCAATGAACCAATTCCGTGAAGGCGTCCTCCATGTAGGCCTCCTGCCTTGCGGTTTTGGGTCAAGAGATTGAAGGTTGAATTTTCCCAATTATTAGCCACTTTCTGACCCATGAAACTGAAAGTGGTAGTCCATAAGGCTGAAGAAGGTGGTTATTGGGCAGAAGTTCCTGCTATCCCGGGTTGTGTTTCCCAAGGAGAGACAAAAGAAGAATTAAAAGAGAATATCTTGGAAGCTATCGAAGGCTGTTTGGAAGTAGATTTTTACCCAGACCCAGGCGACAAGAACTCAGAAATCATCGAAGTCGCGGTGTGAAGCAGATATCCGGCAAAGAATTTTGTCGCCTATTGCAAAAGAAAGGTTGGATCTTGGCACGTGTTCGAGGAAGTCATCATATTTTCACAATGCCAGGTCGATTCGAACGAATTTCCGTTCCGGTTCTCGGAAATAAACCGCTTAAGTTTAGCCTTTTGAGATCCATCATGAAATTGGCTGATATCGATGAATCGGACCTCTAAAACAGGGTCCAATAAGACGGCTTTTTGGAACGGCCAAAAGGGGTCAGTCCAATTTTTCATGATATTTGGTGGATTCAATGGGAATGATCCAGTGCATTTACCAACCATGGCTGGGAGCAAGCAACGGGCTGGGGGACTGCAGCTGCCAACTGCTTAAAGAAATGTTACGAAACGGACACATCCGCCTTCATCTTTTTCGGCGCGACAAGGTAGATTACAGTCAAACTGGGCGTTATGCCTTGGAAAACTGTAGACCTAATGGACCAAAAGTTACGATTCATACACTTAGCACAAAGTGGAAAATACACCATCACGGAGCTGCGCCACGACTTCGGAATCCGCCGCATGACCGGCCCACAAGTACCTGTGTCGCTAGGAGGAGCATGGAGCCTCCGGGTTGCAGGAGCTCAACTGGTGTCCTCACCGCTATGCCAACCTGACTGATAAGGTGGTGGACTCACCCCCATACGGGGCCATTTCCTGGAGTATTTGAACTTTCACCGTTACCTTCTAAAGTTCCTCCAGGCGGTACCAAGTGGAGCGACCAGTTCCAGGGTGGGTTTTTATTGACTCTCCTACTGGAGTCCCGCAGCTTTCCAAGGCATCCTGAGATATGCTGGTTGGTTCATCTTGAGATTGCCACAGGTCTATCATGGATTCACCGATAAGATCCTCTAAGATAGACTGGACGGTTTTCGTGCCTTCTTTAATTTCGAGTTGGTTTTGATCCAGAGCATCAAACCAATTGCCTACCATTTCATGACCATATTCGTTATGCAGCTTCCCGAAATACCCCTGCGAAAATGCTTGAAGACTGCGGACGGACACAGTCTGGTCGTCCCAATTAAAGATAGTTTTCTCGTGCAGACTGAGGCGGCCATCGGAAGGAAAGTACTTTTTCCAAAATAGTTCGTTCTCCTCCTCCCCGATCAGCTGACTTAATACCGCATAAGCCAAATAGAGGGCAAAACCTTCATGAAACCACCGTTGGTCGTTTCCAATATAGCTGAAATTACGCCTCGAAACCGCCCTGGCCTGTTCGATGATATAGTTGGCCGCCACCCGCTTGGAATACTGGTTTAGGACCGATTCAAATTGCTGTTCCAATTCTTGGAAGGCCGTTGTTAGGACGGTTAGGTCATAATCCGGCCTCATCACTGCAGGCGGATGGGGTCAGCCCTGAATGTCACTAAGTTAAGGCGGGTTTGGACAGATGTGCAGACCGTTTAAGTTCGAGGGGGTCAAACCTTAAATCCCGCATTGGCATGCACGATTGCAAGGAATGACCCCGACGCCGGCCTTGATTCGAAAATTTTTCAATAACTGGCCTAAACTTAGTGCCATTCGGGTCAGCCCTAGTTTTTAAGTATTTTGGTTAGTTTCTTGTAAGGTGCGCAGCGATTTTGACGGGTCCGAGGGTATGCAGTGAAAGCGGTAACTCATGTTCACATTGCCGTGTATCAACCCCTCGCAGCGGTCACAGGCCTCCTGCAAAACCTCGGTAAAAGCTTCGGCTATCCTGTAGGCTTGCTCATCTTGGTCCGAAGGTTCCCAATGCTCCAAAAATAATTTTCAATGTAGTCTCGAAAATCGATCGCTTAGTTTTCTAAGTCATTGATAATCAATCCCAGTTATTTTATCGGTTCTAACGAACTTGGGTTAAAGGTCGGGTACGGCGCTTGTCGCTGTTGCCTGCACCGCCTTGTTGGGCTTTCTTTTTCCCCAATGACGCCTACTTGTTTAATCTTGCGGCTTCGGCGGCAATATGTCCAGCCAGTGAAGTTACAAAAGTTTTCAAGCTTGTCATAGTTGAAATCCCTGAAAAGTCGCCGGATTGTCCAGCGTTTGTCGGCGAGGTCAGAAGCGTAGCGGTCGAATACAGACGCTCTTTCATAAGCTTCTGGCACAGCAAGTCGTATCGTTCGAGATAGGAGGCATCCCGAAACTCCCTGAAAACTTCGAAATGAGGAGAGTCAGCTCGAACGGGAGCGCGAGATTTCTCCGCATCTTCTACAAGCATCAGCCAACCTGAAAATGGGCGTGGTTGCTCTCCGAAGGCTCCTTCTCTGTATGCCGTCCAAAAATCATGAGCAGTGCCTATAGCCTCTTCTGTCCGGTTGTTGAAATTGTTGCCGAAGGATGGCCCCACTTGGCTTTTCAGTTCAATCGCCGCAATCAATTCTTTGTCCTGAATAACGAGAAGATCCCACAGTTTCGTCGGCCTGAAAAACCCCGGCAAGGTCAGCACAGCTCTTTCCAAATGAATATCGGCATCCGGCATCCCGTTTGCTTTAATCAAATCAAGAATCATTGCAATAAACCCATCCATATTCTTGCCGGCCGTGACTCCAGCTCGTTCGCCTTGATCAGCTTTGCCTGACTCGATCTGCTTCTGACGAGCTGCATGGCGATTTTTCCAGAATGCCTTTACAGCGTCACAGGCCTTTTCTTCAAAATTAACAAGTTCCAGTGCCACAATTCTTTATTCTCCGTTTTCTTCCAGCGAAGCCCGTTCCTCGTACGAGAGCTGATACAGTTCGAAGACTGCCTCATTGCAATCTGCAAGTTTTCGGGTGATACCTGCCCCGATAAGTTTATTGCGAAGTTTGTCATCCACGGATCTCCAATCTGGCAGACGGAGCCTGCGGAGGTATTGCGCCTGAAAGCGGAGATAGCCGCCACGCATTTGGGTCGAATAGGCCGCAATGAACAATTTGGTAATGCTTGACAGCAAAACGGCTTGTAGCGCGTGCAGGTTCCACTCGGTTGAAGTCACAAAATAGAGATTGTGGTGAGGATATAATTCACCCCGCTCATAAACGATGTGGGCTTCACCCTTGATGTCAGGTATAAGGAGCTTCGGCTGCTTGGCCAAGTCCGGCCATATCCGATCGATGGTTCGATACCAGCGATCCGGAGACTTTTTTGCACAATGCCGACCAGCGATGGCATCCTTTCGAGCTGCCAGATAACTCCTGAGAAGAGGATACTTTTCGAGATCAACCAGCTTCCCATCATCTTCGAAAGGATTAATGACACCGAGTCCACGCCATTTTACTTGTCCACTGGAAATGTCTTTTGTCGTGGCGAGTGGAAGCTTTCTGTTGGGCTCCACAGCCAATGATTCGTATGGAGCGATAAAGTGCCTGTCGGCACCCGTGGCGACGCCAATTCCTACGCGGCAACCCACATCTTCAATGGTGGGATAATCCTTCTCCAGCCTCCTCAGCAATGCGATTTGGTCGCTCGCTTCGAGAATCCAGGGCTCCGTTCCATTACGCTGGATCGCGGCTTTACGGAAGAGTCCGGGGGCACTCCCAGGATTATTTGTCGCTATCGCAGTCGCAATTTTAGAAAGACTTGAAGAGGAAATTGGTGGTCGGTGGACAATGCGGGTCTGTTCCCCTAAAGTTCGGTTAAAAACCGTTATTGCTGGATAGGCCGTTACAACTTCAGTGAAAGCATTTGTGCCCACCATATCCACATAAACGGAAAGATGAAAATCTCTCGAAACGAGCGACCGGAGCGGTCCCCCGTATCGGTTTTTCATCCAACGGTCGGAGCAGATGAATCCTAGTGTGCCAGTTGAATGGAGCAGGTTAAGCGAACGCTCAATAAATGGGATGTAGAGGTCTGCCCGGTCGAACAGTGTTGTGTAGCGAAGCTTGTATTCGGACAGCAGCGGTGCCGGTATCAATTCCTGTCGGACGTACGGTGGATTGCCAGCAGCATAGTCAAAATTGGGTTCAAGCGGTTCGAGCAAAAAATCGCCTTGTTTGAGCCAGGCCTCTGCCAACAGGCGAGCGGTGTTCTCGTCAAATCCGCGTTCCACGAGATGCCCAATGACCTTCCGGCTCGTCTTGGTGAAGGTTTCCTGATGGAGCTCGATTCCGAATATGCAGTTCGCAATGGACTCATAATTCAACCTCTGACCATCCAACCGCAAGGATTCAATCAGTCTGTCGATGATGGGAAAAAGGAAGTCGCCACCCCCGAATGATGGTTCAAGGATTCGTTTGGAGCGCAGAGGTTCACTGGCTTTATAGTCGAGTAAATCCAGGATAAAATGGACAACTTCAGGTCGAGTGTATATTGAACCGTGCGACTTTTCCTTTCTATTTTCTGCGAGGGATTTAATTGCGGATAAGACTTCATCGCTCAGGGGCAATGCTGAGTTATTGGTGCCATCAAATAAGGATAATTGATGTGATTGAATCATTTATGCGTGGAAAAATGCTTCTATATTCTGCCCAACAGTATCATTAAGTGGAAAATTTTCCACCATATTGACTATCTTAGACGAAAAGATTTTCGCTTATCGCGAAAGGCCAAAAGGGGTCAGTCCAATTTTTCATGATATTTGGTGGATTCGATGGGAATGATTCA
Source organism: Opitutales bacterium (assembly GCA_965250065.1). GTDB lineage: Bacteria > Verrucomicrobiota > Verrucomicrobiia > Opitutales > UBA2995 > JAABVD01. Next base: position 519,475 of record OZ252288.1, on the reverse strand, counting down.
GTGCATTTACCACCCATGGCGGGGAGCAAGCAAAGGGCTGAAGGACCGCAGCCGCCAAATGCCTAACCCGGATATCTCACTACCGAGCGAATGCGACATCTCACCAATCTTCTAATGCGCTCCGGAATGTCATCACTTGCTGCGGCTGAAGCACTGGAAAGGATCTTTCCTGTTCCAGGAATGAAATAGCATTATCAGATTAGGGTAAACAAAGCGGCCGCTTTTTCATCGAATGTGATGGTAGTATTACACCTTCGCTTCTTGTTCAAATAACCTATGAGATAGTCAGAGAAATCTGCTTTCCCATTCTCAAACTCCTTCGTGGCCACACCTACCTTCTCGCTCACCTCCTGCCCCATCACCGCGTGCATGATGCGCAGGCCAATCTGTGCGCTAAAGGCCTCGATCTCACCAGCCACTTCGCTGAGCAGATCTTCCATCAGTCAGCTCAGTTTCAACTTTTCTTCACCCGGGCGCTGGGCCGAACTTTTGGGGGTGACTTTTCTTATTTTTGCTCTACTTTTTTTCATGGGTTGGTTCTCCTTTCTATAGTTTTATTTATACCTGCCTAACCTAACTTATGGCAGATGGAGAACTACCCTAATTTCAACTATTTTCGGGACATCGCCGGATGAAGATTTTAGGCCTTTCTTTCTGGAATGAACTTGGCAAGGGCTTTGTAACGGTATTCGGCCGATTCCCCTTGGCGGTCCTCAGTGCAATTGTTTGCACCGTAGCCGCCAGTATCTTGCTCGATGTGCACCCCTCCACGAATGCAGAAGCCTACTCGCGCCTGATAAAATTGGCGTATGCCTCCGGTTTGGGTATTTCGACCTTCACCCTGACGGGCCTGATAGCGGAGAATTTTGGAGGCAAGTTTTCCGATTGGGGAATATTCGTTTCGCTAGCGGGCTTGTTGATCATAACGGTATTTGGATTGCTCATAACGATTGATGATCAGGGAAGACTGCCCCAGGCTGGCTATCGATTATCCCAAGTGGATACACTTTTTCTGCAAATTTATACTGCTTCCGTTGGCAATTCTCCTGCTGTTGGCACTTCAGCGAAGGATTGGGGATTATGGATTTACAGATATCCGCTATCTCGGATTGGTATTGGCCTGCTGGTTATTGGCAATTAGTGTCTTTTACGCCATTAAACCCCTCAGTTCGTTCCGGCTTATTCCATGGAGTTTATTGGGACTGCTCATTCTCTGCTCATTGGGTCCCATGAGTCCCGGCAGGGTGGCTCTTAAAAGCCAATGGAAGCGATTGAATGTTCTGCTGGTTCAAGAAGGTCTGCTTGTTGATGGTTCTTTGACTCCCAATCCGCACGAGGTGGACGTTGCGGTATACCGAGATTTGAAATCTACAATCGAATACCTACACGGGAGATATGGGAGTAAGCTCTTCGCATCCTTGATTGAGGGGGTTGATCCCCCAGTTCGCACCGATAGGGATGGATGGTATGGGGGGGGGAGGCCTCTTCCCATCGCTTTACGCAGGCTTTAATTGACTACACGGGACTGGTTTCGGCCGAGAGTCGACGATTCGGTTTCTACGAGGCTCGACCTGACGAGACCAAGCCTATCTCCATGCGCGATTTTTACGATCTGTTTGTCATTCCTTCATTTGGTGGCGGGGATGGAAAGTCGGGAAATATCATGGTAAGGGGAACTGCAGTCCATTTGGAAATGGATCCTGGTTCTTCCAGCATTTTGGTTCGAAGTAGTGCTGATGAAGAATTGGCCAAGCTGGATTTTGTCGGCTGGATCAAAGGACGCGATCTTTCCAATTTGCCTATTGATGAACGCACCGAACAAATTCTCGATCCGGCGGATCTTACCTTTGAAGTAGATCTCGGTGATTTGGGATCGGTTAAATTAATGGCCAGGCGTTTGCTGTTCCACCGGAACCGTGAGGGCTGGTTGCTGAGAAATGGCGACTTCTGGGTATTGGTGCCAGCGGAATAGGAATGCGAGGCCCTAATCGATTTACCTTTTGCCAGCCAGGATGGGCCACCAGCCACCACGCAGGAAAGAAAAGAGGACAGGTAGTATGAAAGGGAAAAAGTTGAGGTAGACCAAGACGCGTGATTGCAACACCGTCAGCTACCGACCAACCTGGGTACGAACCGGGCACATCGGCAACAGATAGACCGGAGACAGCCGCAAGCACCCGACCTGGGGGCCGAAGAAGCTCAGAGATTTGCTTTTGAAGAAACATGGAATCAAATGGCCTCCTTGTACCATTCGGAAGCTTTCGCAGATAAATCTTTAGCGATTGAAGCCATGGCTCATCGCGACGTGCCGAACGCGAAGGATCGATTATTCCGAGCCATCAGTGGCGACGATATGGATTTAGCACATGAGGCCTTGCAAACTCTTTCAGTGATTGCCGACGAAGAAGACCTCTACCGTTTATTGTTCCTGTCTCGCAGAAGTGAGGAAGACCTCAGCAAGCTGATCAACGGCATGCTTAAAAAGGTAACCTCCCAGGTCGGTTCATTGGAGCTACAGGCCAAGGTCTGCGGCGAGACAAGAACCTTGAATCCCGCATTGATATGCATCAGCCGTCGCCTTGACAGGCTATGGCTAGACAGGGCAATTGCAAGGAATGACCCCGACGCCGGATTGAGTTTGAAAATTTACCGGTAAACAGCTTAATTTAGCAGTGCCATTCACGGCTAGCCCCTGCTATTCTACCAGGGCTCCTGGGATTGTGAGACGTTCTGATTCTACCTCCTCGAACCAGGCCTCAAGCTGGGTTAACATGTTACTCGTTCTTTCAGGATATTTTTCGGCCAGGTTTGATGTTTCTCCAGGATCTTCTGCAAGATTGTAGAGTTCGAGGGCCTCCGGCTGCGGCAACTTTACCCGAGGTATCGGAAGCAACTGTCGAACCGAGAGTGGATCCTTTTTATGTTCCGAATCTGCTTTTTCGAATGCCTGGGTCAGACGTTCGTCTTCCTCGCTGAGGTATAGCTCCTTGCTGAAGTAACGCGTTCCAGAAATCATCGGACGAACTAGCTTCCAGTCCCCGTCTCGCATAGCCGCATTGGTACCAATATTAGGCACATAGAAGTTCCATTGCCAGAAACGCCTTGGCTCGATTTCGAGGTTTTCTCCGAGCAGCATCGGTGAAAGGTCGTGGCCGTCGAATGCTGGTCCTTGGAGGCGCTCGATGCCAGTCAGGCTAATTAGCGTCGGTAACCAGTCGGTAAAATGGACAAGCTTGTCATCGAACAGATTCGGGGAAACGCGACCGGGATAGCGAAGCAGCATGGGTACGCGGATACCTCCTTCGTATACCCAGCCCTTGCTTCCCCGCATACCGCAATTGAAGCGCTCATTATAATTATCCTCCCCTTGCTCCAGTTGACGGGATGGATTAAAAAATGCTGGCCCGTTGTCACTCGTGAACAGAACGATCGTGTTTTCATCCAGCCGCGAATCTTGAAGGAATTGCAGGATTCGGCCGACTCCCTGGTCCATGACTTCGATCATTGCATAGGTCGTGGCAATGATGCGGCTATAACCTTTAGCACTATATTTATCCACGACATCTTTGGGCGCCTGGAAGGGTGCATGCGGAGCATTGTATGCAAGTTGGAGAAAAAAGGGATCCTTCTGATGGCGCTTCATAAATAAAAGTGCTTCATCTGTTAGCACATCGGTTAAATAGCTCCCATCCGAAGAACGATAGAATTCATTTACTTGAAGGGTGTAGTCATAATAATCAGACCAACCTCCACAGAACCCGACAAACTCCTCGAAGCCCCGCGCATTGGGCTCGAAGCGCCGATCAAGAGCCCCGTTGTGCCACTTTCCGACCAGGCCCGTAGTGTACCCGGATTGCTTGAACATATCCGCCATGGTTACCTCCCTCAGTGCGATGCGATCCAATCCATGCAGCTCGTGTTGGGTTATGGCCCCCGTGCGATGTGGAGCTCGTCCAGTTACCAGGGATGCACGGGCAGGCGAGCAAATCGGCGACGCTGAATAATGTTGCCGGAAGCACATGCCCTGGCAAAGCAGAGCATCCAGATTGGGTGTCTCAACGACACCTGGATTGAAGGCCCCAAAGTCCCCATAGCCCATATCGTCCGCTACTATCAGCAAGATGTTTGGTTTACGATTATTGATGCGCATGAGACCTAAAAAAGAGGTCGGCCTTCGATGTTTAGCATTGTATAGAAATACTACAATTTCATTTTCCGGATTTGTAGCACCCCAACCCCACATCCATGATCTTTCGCTCTCCAGATGGGGTCAAACCTGAATGTCACTAAGTTAAGGGGCCGTTTAAGTTCGAGGGGGTCAAACCTTAAATCCCGCATTGGCATGCACGATTGCAAGGAATGACCCCGACGCCGGCCTTGATTCGAAAATTTTTCAATAACTGGCCTAAACTTAGTGACATTCGGGTCAGCCTTAGTTTTTAAGTATTTTGGTTAGTTTCTTGTAAGGTGCGCAGCGATTTTGACGGGTCCGCCGGTATGCGGTGAAAGTGGTCACTCATGATCACATTGCCGTGTATCCACCCCTCGCTGCGGCTGGAGGGCTGGAAGGGATCTTTCCTTTTCCGGGAAAGACGTAGAATTCTCAGATTAAGGTAAACAAAGCGTAGTCGGCCGCTTTTTTATCAAATGTGATGGTAGTATTGCACCTACGCTTCTTGTTCAAATGGCCTATGAGATAGTCAGAGAAATCTGCTTTGCCATTCTCAAACTCCTTCGTGGCCACACGAACCGCATCGTGCTCTTCCAACTTTATTTCGGCGGTCAAGAGGAGTTGTTTGAGAAGACTTACGATGTCGGATCTCGCATATTCATAGCCGCTCGATAAGACCCAGACTACTTCGCACAATACAATACTGGAAATCCAGGCCGGATCTTTGGAGCTACAGTTCTTCTCCAGGAATGCATTTACGCGTTTCCATTGTTTCTCGTCGTCCCGCGTGACAAAGCGAACCAGAATATTGGTATCGAGGCCGATCACCGTTACGTGGATACTCCTCTGCGAATGGCTGCATCCATTTCTGCCAAGCTCAATTTCCGCTTTGCCGGAGGCAGCACATTTGCCAGAGATGAAAGATCATTTGAAACAGGCTTCCCAAGAATCTCTCCATCGGGTGTCACCTCTATATCCAACTTATCACCCGTCTTGAGTTTTAGTTCTTTCCGAACAGACGCCGGCAAGGTAATTTGTCCTTTACTGGTAATCGTCGCAATCATTTCCTTACTTTTTTGTATCTCCTTACATTGTAGTAAGGATTTATTTTGTCAAGCTCCGAAAATGCGGCTACAAAGCGGGTCCATTTCCGGGCCACGCATCGTCCTTATGGATTTTCAAACTGTTCTGAACCATCAACTTAGCCTTCCGAATAGCCGATTGCAAATCCCGGCCGGCAGCCACTCCGGCCGCGATTCCGGATGCCAGTGAGCAACCGGTTCCACGGGTATTACGGGTGGAAATGCGCTCCCCGGGGAACTCCAACATTCCCTCAGCCCAAAAGAGTATATCACTGACCGAATCCCCGCAACGATGCCCGCCCTTGACCAAAACTGCCTTGCAACCGGTTTCGAGCAACTGTTGAGCCGCATCCCGCTCCTCATAACTGGAGGAAATTGCATCCCGTTCCGTCAGCTCAGCCAACTCCATCAGGTTTGGAGTAACCAGATCAGATCTCGGCAACAGTCCGTTTATCAGTTGGTGGATTCCGTCCTCATCCAATAGTGGACGGCCGCTGGTGGATCGCAGCACCGGGTCTACAACGAGGGGAATACTATTATACTGGGAAATCACTTCCGTCAGAATCTCTACAATACCCCCACTTCCCAGCATGCCCGTTTTAATGGATTTTACCGGGTAATTTTTCAGCAGCCCGATCATGTGCATGCGCACCAGCTCGGGCTCGCTGACATCAATCGATTGCACGCCGGCCGGGGTTTGCAGCGTTAGGGCGGTAACGACATTGAGCGGAAATCCACCACAACTCATAATAGCGCGATTGTCCGCCTGCAATCCGGCGCCACCGGATGCATCTGATCCAGATACGGTGAGAACAAATGGGGGGGGGTCAGCCAAAGTTTTAACCCGTATTTTTAATCGGGGCGGAGTGAGGTATCAAACTCCCGCGCCCATTGGTTAATTCCGCCTTTAAGACTGAACACCTGGGAGAAGGAATAGCGATCCGCTAAAATCTGTCGGGCTTTCAGACTGCGTTGCCCACTCCGGCAATACACTACGCTAGGCTTCTTTGGGTCGAGACCAGCTCCGCATGGATCCACACTCCGGTTCATCAGATCTGCCAGGGAAATATGAAAAGAATCGATTTTCGAAATATCGCGTTCCCAGCTTTCCCGCACGTCCAGCACCTGAACCGGCGATCCCCCATCGAGGAGAGCCTTGAAAGCGCCCATTTCGATTTCTACGGTGTCTTGGATGTCCGGCACCTCGCAGGCAAATTCGATTTCTCGAAGTTCTATTATGGGGGGAAGGTCGTGATTGCGGCTAAATTTAATGATCTGCTGCTTCATGCTCAGTGCATCCCACATCAATAGCTTTCCAGACAGAGGTTCCCCAATCCCGGTAATCACCTTGATGGCTTCACAGGCCTGGGCGGTTCCAATTAGCCCGGGCAGCACACCCAATACCCCAATCTCCGCACAACTGGGCGCATCTTGGGGTTCCGGCGGATCCGCAAATAAACAGCGGTAAGTCGGCCCATCCTGGAAATTAAATACACTGACCTGACCCTGAAAGGTATATATGGCACCATAGATCAACGGCTTCTCAGCTAATACGCAGGCATCGTTTACCAGGTAACGCGTGGTAAAATTGTCGGAACCATCCACGATGACGTCGTAACGGCGAAATATATCCAGGGCATTGTCGGCGGAGAGACGCACATTCATTGCCTCCACTTCTATGCAGGGGTTCATGCGCCTCAATCGTTCGGCTGCGACATCCGCTTTGGACCTTCCAACGTCATCCTCCGTGAAGAGAATCTGCCGCTGCAGGTTTGAAATATCCACCTCGTCAAAATCGACGATCCCGAGCTTACCCACTCCGGCCGCCGCCAAGTATTGCAGCGCAGGGCACCCCAGTCCACCCGCTCCAACCACCAACACCCGGCTTTCTTTCAGTTTCAACTGGGCATCTTCTCCGAACTGAGGCAGGGTCAGGTGCCGCTGGTAACGCAAGATCTCTTCCGGTGTCAAAGCGCTCATACTTTTAATAGACTAGATTTTTCCCGGAATCCATCATAGGTGGCATCCCAATCTTTCCAAACGGGTTCGTAACCTTCCTGGCGCAACATCTCCGCAATCCTGGCGGGACTGCGTTCGTCGGATATTTCAAACTGTTCCAGGGATTGCGGGTCCACCCGGTAACCCCCCGGATTTGTCTTTGACCCGGCGCTCATGATATTGATTCCCAACCTGAAGGCATGGTTTCGAAACGCTTCGCTCTCGCGAGTCGAGAGCGACAGCTCCAGTTCCTGATTATACAAGCGATAGGCGCAAATCACCTGGACGAGGTCGCGATCCGTCATGACCGATCTGGGATGCAGGTCACCTGCATGGGGACGAATGCGTGGAAAGGAAATGCTGTAGCGGGTTTTCCAATACTTCTTCTCAAGGTAGTTCAGATGCAGGGCCACAAAAAAGGTGTCCGTTCTCCAATTCTCCAAACCATAAAGCGCGCCCAGTCCGATTTTTTTCACTCCCGCGCGACCCAATCGGTCCGGTGTCTCCAGGCGGTAGTCGAAATTTTGCTTCATGCCGCTCAGGTGATAGTCCCGGTAGGTTTCCTGGTTGTAGGTTTCCTGATAGACCAATACGCCACTGAGTCCATAAAGTATTAACGTTTCGTAGGCTTGCTGGTCGAGAGGTTGAACTTCTATGGATATGCTGGAGAAATACTTGCGGGCTAATTTCAAGGCACGGGTCAGGTATTCCACCCCAACGCGCCGGTTGGCTTCACCGGTGACCAGCAATACGTGGTCAATACCCATTTTCTTCAGCGCCTGGTACTCCAGTTCCATTTCCGATTCTGTCAGTATTTTTCGGGGAATACGATTCAGCGCGCTAAAGCCACAATACGTGCAAACGTTGCTACACACGTTTGAAAGATACAGGGGCGCGTAGAGTTGCTGGATGCGTCCAAACCGTTCCACCGTCATTCGATGGCTTCGCTGCGCCATCTGTTCCAGGCGGGGTGCGGCCGCCGGCGATATAAGCGCCTTGAAATCCTCCAGGTCCAAGCGTCCAACCGGCCTTGACAGCGCCAAATCCACATCTTTCCTGGATTTCCGCTGGATACTCTCGGAAACCTGATCCCAATCGAACTGGCTGAACTCTTCCAGGAAACTCACGTCAATTCTCAGTTAAAAATGCGGTTAAGGGCGAGGAGGCGACGGCGTCCCGCGATTGGATCCCCTTCCCCGCCAAGTAAGCCAGGCGTCCCGCCTCTACGGCCAACTTAAAGGCCGCACCCATGGCCACCGGATCTTTCGCCGTGGCAATGGCGGTATTGACCAGGACCGCATCGGCGCCCATTTCCAGGGCCTCTGAGGCATGGGATGGCGCGCCCAAACCTGCATCCACCACCACCGGAACTTCGCTTTGATCAATGATGATCTCCAAAAATCGTCTCGATTCCAGTCCCTGGTTGGTACCTATGGGCGCGCCCAATGGCATTACTGCGGCTGCACCCGCGTCTTCCAACTGCTTGCATACAACGGGATCGGCATGGATGTAGGGCAATACCACAAACCCGCGCTTTGCCAACTCCTCGGTTGCTTTCAAAGTCTCAAATGGATCCGGCATCAGGTACTTGGGATCCGGGTGGATTTCCAACTTTAGCCAATGCGTTTCCAGGGCTTCTCGGGCCAACTCGGCGGCAAAAATCGCCTCCTTGGCGTCCCGAACACCCGAAGTATTGGGCAGTATGTCATATTGGTCGCGATCGATAAAATCCATGATCGGGTCTATACCCCCATCAAATGTCACTCGTCGCATGGCCATTGTCACCAGCTCCGTGCCGGTCGCGGCCAGGCTCTGCGACATGATCGTCCCAGATGCATACTTACCGGTTCCTAAAAATAACCGCGAACCAAAGGTCCGGTCCGCCAGGGTTAATGGTTCTGTTTTCATGACTTTCTGAAATGGAACTACTCGTTCAAGCCTCCCGCCTGCGCAGGCCAGGCATTTAAATAAGCGTTCAGGTTTTGGTGAATGGTGTTGGAATTGAACAATCCCGCAGATACCGCAACCCCTTCAGCGCCGGTGTCCGCTATGGCCAGAAGGTCCTCAGGCCTAATACCGCCGATGATCACTTTGGGTAGATCTCCCAGAAAATCGACGATCTCTTGCAGATCGAACTGCTCCAGGACAGGCGCCAGGTTTTTCTTTGTCTTAGTCTGCCGGTATGGACCAATGCCGACGTAATCCAACGATCGGCTGGCCAATGCCGCGCGCGCATCTGCCAGCGAATTTACGGTACCGCCTATAACCAGTTCCGGTCCGGAAATTTTACGAGCTTCAGTCCAGGGGGTATCGGCATTACCCAGGTGCGCCCCTCCGGCTCCCGTCTCAAGCGCCACGCGGAAATGGTCATTGATGACCAGCAATACTCCATGATCCCGGCAAACCGGCATTACTTCCCGAGCTGTCTTTTCCATCTCGGCGGTGGGAGTACTTTTCATCCGCAGTTGAATCCATTTGGCCCCGGCTTGACAGAGCTGGGTAACCTGCTCCGTGTGAGACAGTTGGATACTGTCTAAAGTGATGCACTGCAATAAAAACTGATTCATCCTGGGCTGGGCAGGCCAATTGCTTCTTTTGTTTCCAGATACCGCTGGACCGGATTGCGCCACGACCATACAGCGCCCAGAAGCGCCACTCCATCGAACCCCATTAAGAAACAGTCGACCACGTTGGCCGGTTCGACGCCACCTAAAGCGTATAACTTCGTTGAATGCGATTCCTTGCAGTGACGGATAGCATTCTCGAGTTGTGATCTCTTCCACCGGGGCCCGTAGTTCGCCTTGGTAATGGACCGGTATACCGGACTCAATAACACATAATCCCACAAGGTGAGATCCACATCCAAGTCCTCCAGCTTGTGGATAGACCGGCTCATGGTTCTAGCCCGGCTATTGCACAAATTTTCTGCTGTGCTCCGGAATATCGGCACTGGAGCGGGCTTCGCTGGATGCGCGACTTTGCAGGGTGTCGACCCAGCTTCACCCGCGCATCGACTCGAAACCCGCACCAGCACTCGATCTTCGTTCGCTCGCGACGAATTTCGTGCAATAGCCGGGCTGGACGAATGGGCTCCATTTTGCGCCTGCAACGCCAATTTCAGTTGCTGCTCCCGATCTTTAAAATGCCAACCTCCCAGGTCGTATTTTTCAATCGCTTCATGGCATTGATGCACGACCACTTGCGAGCGCCAGTTGTGGGGGATCTTTTCCAGATACGCTTCGACGTCGGCATCGTCCCAACCCGGTTTGCGCAGGTGATAACGCCATAAACCGGCGTCAAACAACCGGCATACCCAATCGTGTTCTTTGGGATATTCGTTTTCAGGCGATACGACAATCAGGTCCAAGTGATCATCCCCCCTGGGTTGCTTCGATAACCGTTACTCCGTCTCCATCGGCCAGTTGACGTTTACTCCAGATTTGCCGCGGAATAACCTCCTGGTTGACCGCCACAGCTACGCCTTTTTTGTCAACCAATTCGAGACTGACCAGCAACTCGAAAAGTGAAGCCGACTCAAGCAAGGTCGTTACATTATCGTTAACCGTAATCGTCATGACCCATCAGGTTTTGCTCAGGTAAACCTCCCCACCGCGTTCTATGAATTCGTCGGACTTTTCCTTCATGCCGGCTTGCAAGGCCTCCGTTTCCGACATCCCCTTTTCTGCCGCATAGCGGCGGACGTCCTCGGTTATCTTCATCGAACAGAAGTTGGGTCCACACATGGAACAAAAATGGGCCGTCTTGGCTCCCTCCTGCGGCAGGGTTTCATCGTGGAAGGATCGCGCCTTTTCCGGATCGAGAGAAAGGTTGAACTGGTCTTCCCAACGAAACTCAAACCGTGCTTTCGACAAGGCGTTGTCGCGATACTGGGCGGCGGGATGTCCCTTGGCCAGGTCCGCCACATGGGCGGCAATTTTATAGGTAATGACGCCTTCGCGCACGTCGTCTTTGTTGGGAAGGCCTAGATGCTCCTTCGGGGTTACATAGCACAACATGGCGGTGCCGTACCAACCGATCATGGCTGCTCCGATACCGCTGGTAATGTGGTCATAACCGGGAGCTACATCGGTGGTTAAAGGCCCCAGCGTATAAAAAGGCGCTTCGTCGCACCACTCCAGTTGCTTGGTCATATTTTCCCTTATCATGTGCATGGGTATGTGGCCCGGACCTTCGTTCATGACCTGAACTCCAAATTTCCAGGCCCGCCTCGTCAGGTCACCCTGAGTTCTCAACTCGGCAAATTGGGCTTCATCATTGGCATCGGCAATGGAACCGGGCCGTAATCCGTCTCCGATGGAGAAGGATACATCGTAGGCGGCCATGATTTCACAGATGTCATCCCAATGGGTATAGAGGAAATTTTCCTGGTGATGAGCCAGGCACCATTTGGCCAAAATCGACCCACCGCGGCTGACAATTCCGGTCATGCGCTTGGCCGTAAGCGGAATGTAGGGCAAAAGCACACCGGCATGAATGGTAAAATAGTCCACTCCCTGTTCCGCCTGTTCGATCAGCGTGTCAGCAAAAATTTCCCAGGTCAGATCTTCCGCCTTGCCATTGACCTTTTCCAGGGCCTGGTAAATCGGGACCGTTCCCACCGGGACGGGACAATTACGTAAAATCCATTCGCGAGTCTGGTGGATGTTTTTTCCGGTGGAAAGATCCATTAGCGTATCGCCACCCCATTTGACGGACCAACGCATCTTTTCCACCTCCTCTTCGATAGAAGAAGCTACGGCGGAATTTCCAATGTTGGTATTGATCTTAACCAGGAAGTTGCGCCCGATGATCATGGGCTCAAGCTCGAGATGGTTGACGTTGGCCGGTATGATAGCCCGGCCGCGCGCAACCTCGTCCCGTACAAACTCAGGAGTAATTTCTTGCGGTATCGAGGCTCCCCAGGACTGACCCGGATGCTGAATGTTCAGGCTGTTGCGATCGGCAGAGTCCGACATCTCCAGATCTTCCCGATAAGCCTGAAGGTTCGTGTTCTCCCGAATGGCTATAAATTCCATCTCGGGAGTTATTTCCCCTTGTCGCGCATAGTGAAGCTGGGTCACTCCATGAGCGGATTTCGCCCGGTAGACCATTTTGGGCCTATTCTCAAATTCGATATACCTGCGCTTGCCGTTCCTTTGCGAGGCGGCATCTTGGTGCCTACGGGATAGATACCCATCGTCTTGCGGTTTTACATCCCGGCCTCGATAGGCCTCCACGTCGTCTCGTTCGAGGATCCAGCCTTCGCGCAACTCGGGCAGACCCCGGGTGCAGTCCCTGTGAAATTGCGGGTCCCCCCAGGGGCCGGAGGTGTCGTATACGCGGACTGGATTATTACCCTCCAGAGTTCCGTCGGGCAACCGCGTATCCTGCAAAGAAATCTCCCGCATGGGCACCTGCACGTCCGGGCGGGAACTCTGCAGGTAGATTCTTCGGGAATTGGGAAATAGATGATGGTCGGTAGAGACCTTTTGAGCGCTCTTATTAGACATTAAGTTGATGGTAGCGACGCTCTCAAAACTACCCTCGGGGATTCCGGTTACTGAGCCACTCACGTCGCGCGGTATTCCCTACGGCGGTGTTAAACGCGTCAGGTTCAAAGGATTTTCGGACAGATCGTGCCCGATTCTCAGCTTCCGGCCGGAAGCTCTCCTATATGCTTTTCCTCAAACTTGTCTTAACCAAATTGCAGCGCAACCAAAAACGGCGACGATTTCCACCTTTTTAAATTAGCCCGCATGTCTCACAAAATTCGTGGCGAGCGAACGAAGGTCGAGTGCTGGTGCGGGCATCGAGCAGATTTGCGGGTGAAGCCGGGTCGACACCCTGCAAAGTCGCGAATCCAACGAGGGCCGCATCAGCACCGACATTTCGGAGCGCATTAGAAAATTGGGTGATGTCGCTTTCGCTCGGTAGTGAGACATGCGAGTTAGAAGGCCATTGCTGCGGTATTGTTCCATTCCAAAGGGGTCTACCGTAAAACGGCGCTTAGCTAAGCGCGTTTGTAGAGGAATATAGTATGGACGCCAGTCGGGGTCAGTCGTTGATTTTTGACATGTCCCCATGTTGAAAATAAATGCCTGACCCCTTCTCACTTCTCAGTAAATAAAGGTAGGGCTCGATCGCCGAGCGAGCCGCCGTGAAATTGGCGGTTTACGGCGAAACCGCCCTACCTGCTCAACTGATGGCTTCGCGTGTCGCCTTCGGCTCGAAACAAGGAATGACCCCAACGCCGGCAATGCTTTACAAATTCATCGTAAAATGCGTTAACTGAGGGCCATTCGAGTAAGCGGCTTAAGATGAAGTATTTAGTGAAATCCCTGGCTCTGCTACTGACTTTAACCTTGTTCGTCAATGGCCTCTATGCTGCCAATCGAATCTTGATAAAGGCGGTCGCTTCGAAGGAGTTTACCAAGGCTCGCGCCCTGGATGAAAATAAGAAAATCCAGACCTACCAGTTCATTTTGGGCCGCTATTTTCCGGGTAACAATAAGGACCCAGGCATGGAAAAGGTCACCCTGGATGATATTGTGCAAAACCTGGCCGTACACCTGCAGAAACAGAACTTCTACCCCCATAAAGATCCCAAAGAAGGAGATCTCCTCATTGTTATTCACTACGGAGCAACGGATTACGAGGTATCTTACGAAGAGATGTTTGGTATCACTTCATTGGAGGATTTCGGTTACACGGAAGAGGTTGCCAGTGCAGGGAGTGGGGGCGCCGCCCTCGAATTTTCAACCATCGACGCCATCAATAATTTCAGCTTTAACCTGAACTCGGCTGCGGCCATCGCAGGCGTCAATGAGCAATCTGCCTTTTTCAAGGCACAATTGCTCGGCATGGAAGAAGCCTACAGCAACCGGATTTCTCCGAACGACGAGTACGAGCTGAAAACCATGCTCAACGAGGTACGCTACTTTATCATCCTCATGGCTTACGATTATCAGCTCCTCAAAGAGGGTGAGGTCAAGCTACTCTGGTCCACCCGTTACAGCGTTCGTGCCATCGGCCAATCCTTTGAACAAGCAATCAAGGATATGAACTACGTGGCCGCTGATTTCTTCGGCAAAAATCTCAAGGGCCTAAACAGTAAACGCGTTACCGACAAATCGCACGTCGAGATGGGCGAAATCGAAGTTCTGGGCACGGAAAAAGAAGAAGCAAAATAAGGATTTGTTAAATTTAGTCTAGCCCGCATTTCTACCCGTTTAGTTGATAAAGGTAGGGCTCGATCGCCGTGCCAGCCGCCGTGATATTGGCGGTTTGCGGCGAAACCGCCCTACCCGAAATGGCGCTAAGTTAAGCGCGTTTGTAGAAGAATATAGTATGAACGCCAGTCGGGGTCATGCCGTAGAAAAGTGATGCCTTCCGAAAGAAAAGGGTCAGGTCTTAAAAATTGTATTCCGTTGTACTCCATACACTTTTACAAGACGACTGACCCTGTAAGGCATAACTTTTTACGTCTTGACCCCTTCCTTCTCCGAGATAATCGAACATTCCAAAAGTCGCTTAACTTAGCGCCATTCCGCCCTACCCGTTCCGTTGATATACCCCTACGGGTCCCGTGAAGTCCCCCACTTGGCCCAGCGATCGCGTTCGTGCCGATTGCGCAAAGGGTCGAGAAAAGTTCCGGGCCGTACCGGTTGGTGAGAAGCCTTGGCAAAGGCCTTCATTTTGGAAAGGACCTCCGGATGTACCTTCGCCAATGACTTCGATTCCTCAATGTCGGCCGCCAGGCTGTAGAGTTCCCAGGCTTTGTCTTTTCCCGGTTGAATGGCTTTCCAGTCGCCATAACGCACGGCGGTCTGGTCTCTGTATTCCCAATAAAACATTTCCTGACTTTGTTTTCTGCCCGATTCCCCGAGGATCTCAGATAGAATGGAAATTCCATCCGTATCCGTCGGAGTATCGGCCCCGGCCAAGTCGACCAGAGTGGCCAGAATATCCACCTGTGAAAAAACAAAATTACTAACTCGACCAGCCTCAATTTTTTTTGGCCAACGAACCAGGAAAGGTATTTTGAGTCCTCCTTCATAGAGATTTCCCTTTCCTCCGCGAAATGCTTCGCCGGTATGAGGGTTTACATTGGGCCCGAAGAATCCGCGTGGTAGCGCATCGCTCTTGAAACGGTCCTGCCCTCCATTATCGCCGGTAAAGAAGACTATGGTATTGTTCTCCAAATCGAGTTCCCTGAGCAGGGCCAGGATGGTCCCAACGTCGTTATCCACCATCGTCACCATCGCCGCATAATTTTTAATGTCCTGGTCAATGGCGGGATCCTCTACCCAACCCTCGCCCCGGTAGCGAAGCCATGCGGCATCGTCAGACGGAATATCGTACATGCCGTGAGGTGGGGTGATGGGGAAGTAAGCAAAAAACGGCCGGTCCTTATTTTCGCGAATAAAATTCAACCCCGCTTCCATAATCTTATAGTGAGAGTAAGTTTGGCCACTCCGGCCGCCGGTATTCCCTTCGAGCGGCACCTCCTCGCTGTTGCGAATGATGTAGGGCGGGTAAAAACTGTGGGCATGGACCTGATCGTAGTAACCGACAAACAGGTCGAAACCATGCTTCTCGGGAACTCCGGTTGAATCCCTGCCACCCGCTCCCCATTTTCCGAATCCACCGGTGGCGTAGCCCTTGCGTTTCAACAGGGAGGCAAGGGTTTCCTCCTCAGCTCTAAGGGGAGTGCCGCCATCATTTTTACGCACCGAAGCATGGCCGGCGTGTTTGCCCGTCATCAAACAGCCGCGCAAGGGAGCGCAAACCGGCGAAGCGGCCAATGCATTGGTAAAACGCTGTCCCTCCTGGGCCATGAGGTCTAGATGCGGGGTTTTAATATAAGGATTGCCCATGTGACCCAGCTCGAAATAGGCCAGTTCATCCGACATGATGTAAACGATATTGGGCGAAGAGGTCTCGGCCGCCACCAGGGTAAAACATAAACCAAGTGAAAGGGTTATTCGGAGCAGCATAGTACGATAATTGTCGGCTCCCGGAGGACGCGGAAGCAACACAAAATACAAGGCATTCATCCCCCGGGCCTTTCTTTATTGTCTAAGCAGCTATCATAGCCTTCATTCAAAAACCACACGATGAAACACATTGCCTTTATTCTTCTTCTACCGCTTGCCCTGACCATAGTTTTTGCGGGGTGCGCCAAAACCGAAACCGTGATCCTCCGCGGCGCTTCTCAATTCGATGAAAATCACGCCTATACCCGCACCCTGATGAAATTCGAGGAGCTGGTAAAAGCCTACTACGGTAAACCCATAGAATTTGGGATCTACCTAAACAGCGAACTCGGCCTGGAAAAGGACTATTTTGCCTATATGAGCCAGGGTTTATCCGTCGACTTTGCCGTAGTATCGCCATCCCACATGTCCACATTTTCCAGGGCTGCCCCGCTGATGGACATGCCTTTCCTCTTCCGCGACCTCGATCACTGGAATACCGTGCTCAATGGCGACGCCCTCCAACCCATTGCCGAGGAAATCGCTGAAAGGGCGGACGTCCGGTTAATCGGCTATGCCGGGGGTGGCACCCGCAACCTCATCGTAAACAAACCCATTACTAACATGGAGGAACTGAAAGGTCTGAGCATACGGATCATGGGGGCGCCCATCCAAACACGCATCTTCCAGGCTATCACCACCGCCCCAACCGTCATTTCCTATAGCGAAATTTACAATGCCATCCAGACGGGTGTGATTGATGCGGCAGAAAACGAAGCTGCCGGCATCCAGCAAATGAAGTTCTATGAAGTGGGACCGGAGATTTCCCTCACCCAACACGCTATCACGGTCCGTCCGCTGTGCTTCAGTGGTAAAACCTTCCGCCGGCTTCCCAATGACCTGCGAGCAGCCATCATCAAAGCGGGAAAAGAAGCCGGCGCGTTCGGTCGGCGGATGGAATCTTCCCAGGATGCCGAAATACTGGCCAGCATGGAAGCGGAAGGTAAGTTGAAAACCCATGCTTTTACCGATAGGCAAACATTGCTTCAACTCGCCGACCCGGTAAAGCAGGCTTACGCTGCTGAAATCGGAGCTGCCGATGTCCTGGCAGAAATAAGCAACGTCCGGTAAAACAGCTCTATCCCTCCTGCGATAACCATGAAACCATTTCTGGAAAACTATTATCGTTTGTTGAAACGATTGCTGACCGCGTTGATGGGCCTTATCATTGTTCCGGTTGCCCTGCAAATCCTCTCGCGCTACACCGGAGTCATTCCGCGATACATCTGGACTGAAGAAGTGGCGCGCTTCTGTTTTGTCTGGATCATCATGATCGGCGCCATGATCGCGGTCCGGGATGGAACACACTTCAATGTCGACCTACTTCCCCACTCCAAAACCAAGCGCAGCCGGGGAACCAGGAACCTGGTTGTCCACATTGGAATCGGCCTCACGGCCATTTTCTTTGTTTACTACGGCTTCCAGTTTGCCCGGTTTGGGTTTATTCAAAACTCGGAGATGAGCGGGATCAACATGGCCACTATTTACATATCCTTTCCCTTGGCCGGCATAACCTGGCTGCTTTTTCTGGCAGAAAAGATTCTCGAGGATATCCAGTTGATCAAAGGCCACGCTCAGGAGGCCCGGAAATGAGCGCGGGCGAAGTCTCACTCATCCTCTTTGGTATCTTTGGAGCCCTGATCATTTTGCGTATACCGGTGTCCTTTGCCCTGGGGCTGGCCTGCATTCCGGTATTTATTCTCGATGAACGATTGACCCCCATCGTGCTTCTCACGGAAATGTGGAAATCGTACAACACCTTCATATTGCTGGCCGTTCCTTTCTTTCTACTGGCGGCCAACCTGATGAATGCGGCCGGAATTACCCAAAGACTTGTTCAGCTGGCTCGAGCCTCTGTGGGACACCTACCGGGGGGTCTGGGTCACATCAATGTCATGGTAAGCATGCTCTTTGCCGGAATATCGGGTTCCTCTACCGCGGACGCCGCCGGCATTGGATCGCTCATGATTCCGGCCATGAAAAAGCAGGGTTACGACTCCAGCTTCTCTGTGGCTATAACCGCCTGTTCTTCGGTAATGGGAGTCATCATTCCGCCCAGCATCCTGATGATCGTCTGGGGCGGGCTGATGTCAGTCTCGATCGGCGGCCTTTTCCTGGCCGGAGTCATCCCGGGTATTCTAATGGCGGTGTTTATGATGAGTACCGTCCTGGTTTACGCCAGAATACGCAATTACCCCATCTATCAACGGGCCGCATTAAAAGAATTTACACACGCCTTCGGCAACGCGGTCCTTGCCTTGGTGACTCCAGCTATTATTGTAGGGGGAATCGTTGGAGGTTTCTTCACCCCTACGGAGGCCTCCGTCATCGCAGTGATCTATTCTGCCCTGCTGGGGGGGTTGATCTACCGGAAAATCGGGCCGAAAGATTTTCCGAAAGTACTCTACGACTCGGCCCGACTGGCAGCCATTTCGCTTTTTTGCATTGGAACCGCCTCAGCCTTTGGATGGTTGCTGGCTTTCTATCGCGTGCCACAGGCCTTGGTAGATTCCTTGTCCGGCTTTGGTACAGGCCCGATCGTCACCGGTTTTCTCATCGCCATTTCGTTTCTGGTCATTGGCATGTTTATCGATGCCATTCCCGCTATCATCATCCTGGGAACCATTCTACTACCCCTGGCCGACCAAGTGGGCATGCATCCGATTCACTTCGCCATCATCGGGGTTATTTCCCTGGCTTTCGGGTTGGTCACACCGCCCTATGGACTGTGTCTGCTCATTGCCTGTGCCCTGGGAAAAATCAAGGTAGTGGAGGCCCTCAAAGACGTGGGTATCATCTTGTTGCCCATGCTGGTACTACTTATTCTCGTCATTCGATTTCCCGAACTAATTTTATTTTTGCCTCGCTGGCTAACGCCTGAATTTCTTTAATTGATCACCTAAAATGCATGCGAAAAATCGTTCTCTATTCGTCCTTGTCGTAATCCTGGCCTGGCCAGCTTCTCTATTTGCGCCTTCCCTCCCGTCCATCTTTGGCGACCACATGGTCCTTCAGCAAAACCATCCCAATCCGGTATGGGGATGGGCCGATCCGGGGGAAGCCATCCGCGTAACCATTGCCGATCAGAAACACCAAACCAGAGCGGACAGCAAAGGAGATTGGAGGGTAGTGCTGTCTCCAATCCCCGCCGGCGGACCCTACTCGTTGAAAATCCTGGGTGATGATGCGGTCTCCTTTAAGGATGTCCTGGTGGGGGAAGTATGGATCTGCTCCGGCCAGTCCAACATGGCCTGGACCGTGGCGCGGTCAGACGATGCCGATTTAGAACTAAAATCGGCCAAATTCCCCAATATCCGGATCATCTCCGTACCGCAAGTGGGCACCCAGAAACTCCAGGGCGATTTTAACGGTCAGTGGGAAACGGTAACCCCTGAATCCATCGCCGAATTCTCAGCCGTAGGTTATTTTTTCGGTCGGCGATTGCATCAGACCCTCGAAATCCCAATCGGACTCATCGACAATGCCTGGGGCGGCTCGGCCGCCGAAGCCTGGATTCGACGCGATGTATTGGCATCGGATGGCCGGTTCAACAAGCTGATGGCCAAATGGGTGGAAATTGAGGCCACCTACGAACATGAAGCGGCCCTGGCCAAATACCAAGCAGCCCTTCGGGCTTGGAATGACGGTGGACAAAAGGGGGAGAGACCACGCAGTCCACGCAATCTGCTTACGGGCAACCAAAGACCGGCCAATATTTACAACGGAGTGCTGCATCCAACCATTGGATACGGAATTCGGGGTGCTATCTGGTACCAGGGAGAGTCCAACGCATCGCGTGCCCACCAATACCGCGACCTGTTTCCGCTCATGATCCATCATTGGCGCGACGAATGGAAACAAGGCGATTTCCCTTTCTACTACGTACAGTTGGCCGACTTCCGGGACGAAAAAGCTGAACCGGGAGACAGTGACTGGGCGGAACTCCGCGAAGCCCAAACCATGGCCATGGACAAGCTAGTAAACGTCGGACAGGCCGTCATCATCGATATCGGTGAAGGGCGCGACATTCACCCGCGCAACAAACAAATGGTGGCCAACCGTCTGGCCCGCTGGGCTTTGGCCAACGACTATGGAATCGACGTCCTCCATCAAAGCTCCACTTACCAGTCTATGGAAAAGGAGGGGAACAAAATCACTCTCACATTCGATCACGTAGGACAGGGGCTTTACGCCTTCGACACGCGGGAACCCCAGGGATTTACAATAGCAGGTAAGGATCAGCGGTTCGTTTGGGCTAAGGCAACACTAGTGGGCAAGAATCAGGTGGAAGTCTGGAGCGACGAAATCTCCCATCCCGCCGCCGTTCGTTACGCCTGGGCCGACAATCCGATCTGCAACCTTTTCAGTCGCGATGGTCTGCCCGCCACCCCCTTTCGCACCGACGATTGGCCGGGAATCACCGTAGGTAAACGCTTTAGATAACAATAAACCGATCCTTTCCACCAATAGTTTCACTCATGAAACTCTGCCGATTCTGTTTTGTTTGCTTGCTTCTCCTGGTTTCTATCAACCTCGTTACCGCACAACCCTCTGACGGCCAACAACGCTTGGCCGAGTTTTTGGAAAGATTTCCCCAAAGCGATGCCGATAAGAACGGCGAACTGACCCAGGAGGAAATGCAGGCTTTTAATGCTCAACGAAGAGCACAACAGGAAGCCATTCAGGAACAAAAACCGGTCCCCAGCCATGCCAACGTCGCCTACGGCCCACACGAGCGCCATGTTTTTGATATCTGGCTCACCCCGTCAGCAGAACCCACGCCGCTCGTTATCTACATTCACGGCGGCGGTTTTCGGAGCGGCAACAAAAAGAGCATCAACGCCAATTCCCTGAAGCGGTTTCAAGAAGCGGGCCTTTCCGTCGCCGCCATTCATTACCGGTTGTCCGATGCGGGTCCCTGTCCCATTATGATGGAAGATGCCGCCCGCTGCCTGCAGACCATCCGAAGCAGGGCAGAAGAATGGAACCTGGATCCCCATCGCGTGGCCTGTTACGGCGGTTCCGCCGGGGCCGGGATATCGCTCTGGCTGGGTTTCCATGAAGATCTGGCCGATCCCGACAGCGACGATCCCATCGCACGACAATCCACAAGAATTACAGCAGCTGCTTCGAGCAACGGTCAATCCACCTACGATCTGCGAACTTACCGCAAGTGGTTTAAGGTCCCGAACCTGAAACCGCACGAAGAATGAGTATTTTCTCCACCACCTTATCCCTGTAATCGGTTGGCCAAAAAATTCCTAACCCATAAACCTTAATTTCACCCCCAAAATAATATGAAAATCAATCCCGTTTCGCGTCGTCACTTTATTAAAACTGCGGGAGCCGCGGGTCTGGCTTCATTGCTGGCCAACGTCCCATCCGTTCACGCTAAAGGCGCTTCCGACAAAATCCGCGTCGGCGTCATTGGCATGGGAGGCCGGGGTTGCCGAGCCGGTATCACCGACTGCGCATCGGCCGATAGCAATATCGAGCTGATTGCCATGGGTGATCTTTTTAAGGACCACCTCGATGGGGCCAGGGACAACATAAAAGCCAGCTTTGCCAGAAGGAATTTGCCCTTTGACGACATCTACAAGGTCAAAAAGGACGATATGTTTTATGGATTCGATGCCTACGAGAAGGTCATCGCCTGCGACGTGGACCTCATCATCCTGACAACTCCCCCCGTTTTCCGCCCCATGCATTTCAAAGCAGCGGTTGAAGCCGGCAAGCATGTGTTTGTCGAGAAACCGGTCGCGGTCGACCCAGTCGGTGTAAAGGACTTTATCGAAACTTCCAAATTGGCCAAGAAAAAAGGCCTGACGGTAGTAGCGGGAACGCAAATGCGTCGCGCCCGGCACCTGATGGCTCTCATCGAGAAAGTCCGCGAAGGCGCCATGGGAGACATAATGAGCGGTCAATCTACCCGACTGGGTGGAGCCCTCTCCAATTGGCGCGAAAGGGAAGCTTTACGCCGTCCACAATGGTCCGACATGGAATGGCAACTGAGACGCTGGTTGTTTACCACCTGGTCGTCGGGAGATTTTATTGTCGAACAACACATCCACAATCTGGACATCGTCAATTGGATCATGGGATCTCATCCCGTTCAGGCGATCGGCACGGGTGGCCGGCAATCGCGAACCGGGGAAGCTTATCCCAATGTTTGGGATAACATTTCCGTCGAATACGAGTATGCCAATGGGGCACGAATTACCCACCTGGGCGCACAAATGGACGGCATTAGTGGTCGAAATGACCTCCTCATGTATGGTAGCAAAGGCCAATTGAACTCCAGCTTTGCCAACGCCACCATTGCGGGGAAGCACCTCTTTAAGTACGACGGACCGACTCCGAACCCGGCAGTAGAAGAGTATCGCGACACCCTGGATTCCATCCGCAACGGCCGAGCCATAAATGAAGGCAAACGCATCGCCCAAAGCACCATGACCGCCATTATCGGACGAATGGCCGCCTATACCGGCCGCGCCTTGAAATGGGATTGGGCCATGAACGCTTCCGAGCTCGATTTGACCCCAAAGCGCTGGGAATTTGGAGATTATCCCTTAGCGGACGTCGCGGTGCCAGGTGTCACAAAGTTAGTGTAATTCCGCCCGCATTCAAGTCAGTGCCCAGGAATCTCGGCAATGGGAAATTCGAAGAAAGGGGTCCCGACGGGCAGTGGCAAGTTATTCCTGAATACCGGCCCGTCCTGGCGGGATAGCCTAATCCTTCAGGGGCAATCGATAGAGAGCAGCCTCAAGGTGATTCCTGACCAGGAGATAGGGATCCACCAAGGCAGGTGGATTCCAGCTCTTTCCGTCTAAGGCCTGAAAGCGGCCAATAACCAAGGATTTTCCCGGAACAGGCTTTATTAATAAGACTTCCCCGTATTCCGCAGTCAGCAATAACAAGTCATCCACTAATAGGTTCTGACCGTGGCCATAGCGGCCTTTTTTCCAGGTGCGACGGCCGGTTTCGACGTCGATACAAGTCAACCTACCGTCGTCCAGGCCATAAATGAATCCATCTTTTAAAACAAAATTGTTAAACTTGGCTTTCAAGTGCAGCGACCTCCAAACCCGTTCCGCCTTCTGCTTGCCCCCCGCCTGGTTGAATATCTGCAGCATTTCGGCCCCTTTACCATAACCACTGGATAAAACAATGCGGTCTCCGGGCGCCTGCACCGGTATGGCCACGTGGGGCATTCCATCCGTATCCCAGGGATACTCCCACAAAATTGAACCATCGCTCACATCGTGGGCCGCCATTCCGGAGTAGTTGAAAATCAAGACCTGCTTCCTGCCGGCAATCTCGTAGAAAACCGGTGAACTCCAGTGAGCGGCATCACTCCCCCCACCCCAGGCAAAATCACCATTCAGTTTATGGTAAGCCACCAGAGAACGACCGTTGGGCCCTCCGACACTCAGGATCACGAGGTTTTCGTAAATCAGAGGGGATCCCGCCATGCCCCAGTCCGGTAAGGAAGCGCCGTGCCTATCGAGCACATTGTATCCCCAGAACTGTTCACCGGTTTCCAAACTCAAACAAAAGAAATCCCCCATTGCCCCGAGTGTATAGACCCGATCCTCCTCGATGGTCGGAGTAGCGCGTGGACCAATGCCGCCCAATGGATTTTCATAACGGGCGGGGTATCGATGCTCCCAGATCCGTTTGCCGGTTAAAAATTCATAGCAGACCACCAATTCATCTTCACCATCCTGCTCCTGGGTGACGGCGTGGTTCCCGGAAACGGCAAACCCCGACCAGGCTTCCCCCATCGGTTGTCGCCAAATCAGCTCGGGTGGATGGATTTCCCAATCGGGGTCAAGTCGAACACTGGAGACCGTCGCATCCCGGTTGGGCCCGAGGAATTGTGGGAAGTTGCCATTAACGCTATCATCCGCGGTGATTATGCCGGCTGTCACTTGCTCGTTCGGCCCTGACCAGCGCCATTTCAAAATCGGCCTCAGATCCCCCGACACGCCTGCAAACCGAAGCTGACTACCCATGAGAATTACCACCAGGACAATTCCGCCAAAAACACTCAACCGTATTCGCCAAGCCAATCTGGACAGGGCCAACAGCCACAGGACCGAGAGCGCTGCACAAGCCGTAAGAATTCCAATCGACTTCATTACGAATCCCTGCCGGTTGGCATCGCTGATCCAATAAACCAAGATGAAGGCCATCAGCCCCATAACCCAAAAGACTACTAGTGGCCACCAGCGTATGAAGTTTTTCTTGGATTTAAACATACCTAACGAGGGAGGCAGAGGATGTTCAACAGATTAACCGAAATTGGGCAATATTTACCCGCGAGCAACCGAGCTATTCTTGACACGATACCTGACTCGGGATTTAAAATGACCATACTTGGTGAACGAATTCCAAAATTTTCATCCCGCGAGAATCGGCCAGGGTAATACAATACTCCGGGCAGCCGTTTTCCTGCTTTTGGCGACGGAGCTTTTTCTGACCCAGTTGGCCATTTCCAGCCCGCAATTGCACGGGTGGTTGCACGGCGTCGACCCGTTGACAACTTGCCAGGATGATGGTTGTGGATCGGAGGAGAATTCCGCATCCCCCCAACCGGCGGAACACGTTTGCGCCATTACCTTGATGGCTGAAGGTTTTTCCGGCAAAGCGGCAGTGGTTGAAATCCATCCTTCGGAAGCATTATACAAATCGCTGGCAAATTCTTCACTCCTGTTGGTGGAGAAACCTGCCATGGCCCGGCATTTGGCCAGAGGGCCTCCGCATCTGTTCAGATAAGTCCTTATTCACCGGACCTAAAACCCGGCCGCTCCACGTCTGTCTACGGGAGTATCCCGGGCCAAGGGGCCACGAAAGCTTAAACTGAACCTGTGCAGGTCAGCTTCCTGTATAATACAATGCCAAACAGAACAAATGTAGCCTTAATTTTTCTTTGCATAACAATTTCTCCAGCGCTCTACGCCCAGGATGAAGAAAACGAGCTGGAGATTATAGATCTCCAACGAATCAATATTACCGCCAGCCCCTTCGCCTTAAAACAGGAGGATTTGGTATTGCCGGCGGATAGTTTGGCCGGCGCAAATCTCAGGCGCGCGGGACAAACTTCCCTCGGAGCCACTCTGGATGGACTACCTGGTCTACACAGTTCCTCCTTTGCTCAAGGTGCGGGACGGCCCATCATTCGCGGCTTCGACGGCGATCGGGTCCGCATCCTGCAAAACGGTACCGACGTCTTCGACGCCTCCTTTACCAGCCCGGACCATGGGGTCGCGATCGAACCTCTCCTGACCGAACGCGTGGAAATAATTCGGGGACCGGCCTCTCTGCTTTACGGAAATGCCGCTATCGGCGGCATCGTCAATGTGATCGACAAATCCATTCCCCGCCATCGCGTGGCAGATTCGACTGCGGATGTCGAACTCCAATACGGAACGGTAGCGGATGAGAAATCCGGTGGATTTTCCATACAGTCAGGTCGGGACAACTTTGCCTGGAGTTTGAATTACATGAAACGCGAGGCAGGCGATTACGAAATTCCTGGTTTGGCGCAATCCGAATACCAGGGGGAGCACGAGGAGGAAGAAGATCACGGAGAGGAAGACGAACACGAGGAAGAAGGGGAACATGAAGAGGAAGAAGAACATGAGGAGGAATCGGGTGTATTGCTAAACAGCGCCGTTGAAACCGAGAATGCGGCTGTGGGATTTGGGTGGTTCACTGAAACTGCAAGTTACGGAATTGCCTTCAACCAATACGATTCCTTCTACGGCGTGCCCGGTCATGCCCATGGGGATGAGGAGGGTCATGGACACGGAGATGAAGAAGAGGAGGAGGAAGATGGACACGACGAGGAGGAAGATGAACATGATGAGGAAGAGTCCGTGGTCATCGACCTGGAAAATTCGCGTATTAGTTTCCGAGCCGAATGGTTGGGACCCAACGCATTGTTTGAATCGTCCGAATTGGACATTGGCTACGCCGATTACCGGCATACCGAGTTGGAAGGAGCACAAGGGGAGCGGGAAGTTGGAACAATATTTGAACGAAACGGTATCGACCTGCGTTTAACCGGCGTGCATCACCCCGTCGGCGATCTGACCGGAGCGCTGGGGATTCATATAAAAGACGAGTCCTTCCTGGCAGAGGGCGAAGAAGCATTTGTTCCCGGAAATGACTTGACCAACTATGCCTTGTTTGTGGTGGAACGTTTCCCCACCGCATGGGGCGCGGTCGAGTTTGGGGGACGTATCGAAAACCAATCCCTCTCTCCCGACAGCTCTGACTTAAGGGGTGAGGATACCACCTCCTTAAACCTGTCCGGCGGGTGGGTGGTCAATCTGCGGGAAAACAGCACTGTAGCTGTAAACCTGGCTTACAACGAACGCGCACCCAACGCGGCCGAGCGCTATGCATTTGGGCCTCACACGGGAACGCAATCCTTCGAAATCGGCCAACCGGATCTGGATATTGAAAAATCCAACAGCCTCAACGCCTCCTGGCGAAAATCGGCCGGGGCGGTCACAGGTGAAGTCTCCCTATTTTTCTCCGATTTCAAAGACTTCGTATCGTTGGAACACCTGGATCAGGAAGTCTTCGAGGAAATGTATGCGGAGGAAGATACGGGAGGCCTGGATATTCTGGCGGTAGAGGCGGTGGATGCTCAATTCTACGGTTTCGAAGTCGATCTACGCTTCCACTTGATCGATGAGGCGGGGGAAAACCTGCATTTTGATCTGACCTTTGATCAGAGCCGGGCCACCAATCAGACTGAAAACTCCAATCTTCCGCGGATACCTCCCCGGCGAATTGGAGGACGTTTTGTCTATGAATCAGGTCCCTGGATAGTAGGTATGGGCGCCCGTCACACCGAATCCGCAAAACATCTCGCACCCGAAGAAACGCCCTCAAAAAGTTATACCCTGGTTAACGTGGATATTACTTACCAGATCGACACCGACAATGCCGTTTACGAACTGTTCATCTATGGTCGAAACCTGACTGATGAAGAAGCCCGCCCTCACACCTCCTTCGTGAAAGATCTGGTTCCCCTGCCGGGGTTGGGAATTTCAACCGGCCTGAGGGTTCATTTTTAGCCCGCATATCTAACGTACCAAGCGAACGCGACATCTTACCCATCAATATCTCATCCGTGTCAATCCGTGCCCATCCGTGGTCAAACTTTTGATAAATCATTGATTACTCGGATGAGTAGAGGCGGGGAAGGGGTCTACCGAGGAGCGGATGCGACGACACCTCAACGAGCATAGCGCAGTTTCGAGCGGAGCGACACCAAAATAACAACCTTGTTTCGAGCCGAAGGCGACACGCGAAGCCATCAGTTGACTCCGCAAGCTACGTCAAGATGGCGGGGTGTCGGCCCACGGCCTCGGTAGCAAGGAATGACCCCGACGGGGCATGCAGGATCGCTTCGCGAACTCCTCGGTAAACCCCATTCCCAAGCCCTCCGTGCCTTTGGCGAAAGCCAATTCCTCTCCATCCCTTGCCCTGAATTTTGACCACGGATTACACGGATGAACACGGATAAGTAAGGCAAAAATCTGGTCTACCCAAATCCTGTGCATCCATGTTTAATTAGTCGAACCTGAAAAAGTCATTATGGTCCGTAAGCGCCCGGCCTAGCGCGTCTAGGCAATTTTCGGAAATGGGGTTATGCTGTATTGATGGCAGATTCTGGGACCAACAATACCGGGCTGCCGTGCCGATTTCGTATTGTTAATCGTAGGAGCGGGTTTATCCCGCGATTGTTTTAGGTATGCGGAATCCACCTAAAGGACACACAACATTGCCAAAAGGCCGGATTTCAGCAGCGGGTTCTATTGTCTAGAGTGGGCAACCGAAAGAAAATGGATTTCTGTTTCCGGGAAGATAGTGGCCCGGTTTAAATCGCCTAAAACACTAGAGAGCTTCATCCATTTTCGGAAGTTGAAGGCTGCTGCGGCCATCATCAGGTTGATCTGATCGCCTGCCAGGCCTTTGAGAAAATTGCGTCGGAGTCGATGGTCATTTTTCAGATGCCCGATGACCGGTTCTATGCCCGCTCGTTTGCGGAAGAGTTTTCGCAGCTTGGACCTTTCATACGCGCTGGCGTTGGCCGCCGCTTTTGCTGGCAGCAGTATCTGCGTTTCACCGACTCGCTTGCGCCCTCGATAGCCCCGGTCATTGAGACAAAGGCGAGGACGCTTCCCGGTGAGGCGTTCGACTTGGTCCAGTACATCGGGCAAGGTGCGTGGGTCATGGCGGTTGTCCGCGAAACTCAGGGCCCCCACGATTATTCCGCTATGCAGGGTGCGCGTGATGGAAGCTTTCTGCCCAAACTCATACTTTTTATGCTCCTTACCTTTAGAGATGCAACTGACCTCGGGTTCATGAAGGCTGTAAATCTTGTTTTTGTCTTTGCGTTGCTGCTTGAGCACTCGATCAAAAAGGTCCAACTCAGAACCGAGATCCCGGAGAGCCTCGGGTCGGAGTTTGCGTCGGAGCTCGCGCACCAGCCGTCCGGCTATAGTCCTGAGTTTGCGTTGGGCCTTGAGGGCTTGCTTGGCGCGCTTTGGATGAGACCGGTTGTGTAGGGCCATCATCAACTTCGGAATGGTGCGACGATAGCTGCGCCTGAGCTTAATTCCGTGACGCTGAGCTATGACCACACATTTCTGGCAGATCTTACGATACTGCTTGGAGTCGGTAGGATAGGTGATGTTTTTCTCTTGAACGGTGGTATCAGCTATCACCGTATTCTCTATGGCTTGAGGTCCATGCACACGTATGGACTCCTTCACGATCAGCTCACAACCGTCCGGACCAATGCGTTTGCGGAAGTAAGTCAGGCTGGTGGGGTCAATAGGCAGTTGCCAGTGAAAATGCTCTGCTCCGGTGAAATACTGGAAATACGGGTTTTGTACCCATTGTTCAACGATGCCTTCATCACTTAGATCATGAAGTTGTTTAAGAATCAACAGCCCCACCATGAGTCGAATCGGTTTAGCCGGAGAGCCATGATATTGATGGTAATGCTGGGCAAAGGCCCTCTCAAAGAATTCCCAGTCTATGGCTCGGGCCAAGCGGCAAAGCGGTTGGCGCTGATCGAGCATGGTGTGGAGGTCGGGCATCAAAAAGCTGCCTTGAGTTGAATCAGGCGAAGATCTTGGTTTCATAAGTTTGACAAGGTTTTGGGCGGAATTGCACAATTAGCTTGTCAAATATAAGGGGTATTGGCAACAATAAAATGTTGTATAACAACTAATTATGGAGTTTTCAGGACCGACTAATTAATTGTGGAGAAAAAATCTAAAACATCGTCATTTGTCGCCTCAGTACCTTGCCGCCTCAGCATCTCAGAAACTCTACTCCACCGCCCAATTCCAAATGCCTAATTCTTCCGTCTCTGCGTTCCTTGCGTTCTTTCGCGGCTATTTCCTATTTCCTAATTCCTCTCCCTCCTAATCCGTGGTTTAACCTCCCCCCGGATTCTCCCTCTCAACATCTCGGTACCTCAGAATCTCAGAAACTCTGCTCCACCCCTTTGTGCCTCCGTGCCTTCCTCAGTACCTCAGCATCTCAGTACCTTAGCAACTCAACACATCCGTGCCCATCCGTGGTCAACCTTTCGATAAACCACTGATTTCACCTGCCCTGATTGGGCAGTGCGAAGCAGTAATAACTGTCTCCGGGACGGGTTTGCAGTTTACTGCCTCCACCGCCGGCGATGACCACGTACTGCCGGTCATCAATGGCGAAAGTGGCCGGTGTGGCGTATCCGGCCGCATCCAGTTGATATTGCCAGAGCAACTCGCCCGTGGCTTTATCAAACGCCCTAAACCGTTCATCTTTGGTGGCTCCGATAAAGACCAGGCCCCCCGCGGTTATCATCGGACCGCCGATGTTGAAGGTCCCCGTATCCGGATAGCCTTTTTCCTCCAATGCCGGATGAGTTCCCAGCGCAACGGACCATACAAAATCACCCGTGTTCATGTCGATGGCATGGAGCTGGCCCCAGGGTCGCTTGTTGATGGGATAACCGAATTGATCGTGCAAATCGTTGTGCCCGGTATGCACGTAAGGAATACTATTCCTCCAAGTGAGGTCCACATCTCTGGTATTAATCATTTCCTCATCGCGATCCCGAAAGAGAAAGGCCACAATACTTTGTTTTTCAACTTCATGAAAGGGGGCAAAGGACGGCATAGATCCGCGGCCCTCGTTAATAACTTTATAGACCTCTTCGCGATTCAAGCGCTCTTTCACCGTCCGCAGCGCCGGTAATTCCATCCCCGTTACCTTGCCGACATCATCCAATCCATGGCAGTTTGAACAAATTCCTTGGTAAATGGCTTTACCCAACTCCCATAAAGGCATTCTTTCATCCTCCTCCGATTTCTCCATCGAAGACCATTCGGCCTCGTTACTCACATTGAGGTAAAGAATATTGGTTTCCGGATCAAAGCCGGGTCCCGGCCACTCGGAACCGCCGTTGAATTGGGGCAGCATTACCAGCTTTTTAAACCCGAAAGGCTGGTACATGTCTCCCAGCTCAAATTCCTTGAGCATCTCCAGCACGTATTCCGTAGACTCTTCCGACAAATCCGTAACGTCATCCAATGAGAAGCTTATCCTTCCATAAGGAAGTGGCTTTAGGGGGAAGGGTTGGGTTGCAGAAGTTACTTCACCTGGAATGATGGATTTAGGAACCGGACGCTCTTCCACACCGAAAATCGGCTCTCCCGTCTCACGATCCAGCACAAACAATAAGGCCATCTTGCTAACCTGAGCAACCGCATCGATTTCCTTTCCATCCTTCTTCAATTTGATCAGCACTGGAGGCGCGGGCAGGTCGTAGTCCCACAAATCGTGATGAGTGGTTTGGAAGTGCCAGGTCCGCTCGCCGGTTTCGGCGTTGAGAGCTAGTATACAATTGGCAAAAAGGTTATCGCCAATTCTATCTCCACCATAACCATCATAGCTGGCGGAACCGGTACCCATAAAAACGATCCCTCGTTGAGTATCCAGAGTTAGACCTGCCCAGGCGTTGGCTCCGCCATTAAACTTGTAGGAACTGGGCGACCAGGTTTCGTAACCGTACTCGCCGGGGTGCGGAATGGTATGAAATATCCACTTCCGCTCGCCGGTCCTGATGTCAAATCCACGGATATGACCCGGCGCCCCCTGGTTCGGCCCTTCACCTACTGAACCGCCCAGAATCAATATATTTTTATAGACCACCCCCGGGGCACGCGGTGAATAGTAACGCAGTATCCCATCCGTATCGAGGTTCTCCCGCATATCAATGCGTCCATCCAAGCCAAAGGATTTCACCAGTTTACCCGTTTGTGCGCTGATGGCATAATAGTAATCCGTCGCTCCCGAATAAATCCGTTTATCCTCACCCGCTTCCCAATACAACAAGCCGCGCGAATACCCGACATAGGACTTACCCTTGTGAGGATCAAATCGCCAAATTTCCTCCCCGGTTATTGCGTTCACCGCCACCACTTTTTGACCGGGCGTGGTCAGGTAGAGCACCCCTTCAACCATGAGAGGATTGCATTGGATCGTTGACCGTAATGTCTTCTGCTTGTCATCCACTCGGTAGCGCCAGATTAGTTCCAACTGATCGACATTCGACCGGTTGATCTGATCGAGCGCCGAATATTTGCTACCTTCCAGGTCTCCATTGTACACCCGCCACTCCGTGTAACTGTTTCGCAGATCCTCAGGTTCGGCATAAGCAGGCAAACGCGAAAACGCCGCCTTCCAGAAAACTAAGAAAAATAGCAAAGGCGCCAGAACTAACCGAAAGATCGGCGGAAACTTCATACTGCGAGGTCCTTTCACAAAGAAAGGGGCTATTTAGAAGCCTTTAACCCTGAAGAGGCTGGATACACTTTCGCAGTTATGCGTGCGCATGATGGCCTCGGCCAATAAGGGAGCAACACTGACAACGGTAACCGGTACTTCGAAATTGCTGGGATCAATGGGCGTTGTGTTGGTGGTGATGAGTTCATCCAATGGACCGTCTTTCAAGCGATCGTATGCATATCGATTGAGCACACCGTGGCTGACACAAGCCCGCACCTTGGTAGCGCCATGGTCTAAACAGATCTGGGCCGCCGCCGTCAAAGTACCGGCCGTCTCGGTTAAATCATCCACAATCAGGACTTCCTTACCCATAACTTCCCCAACCAACGTGGTAGCCTCTACAGTTTTGGCGTCGATTCGCTTTTTGGCAACCATGCCAAAATTGCAGCCGAGTATCCCGGCATAGGCAGCGGCCATCTTCATACTTCCCGCGTCCGGGGAGATAACTACCGTATTTTCAGTATCGGTGTGCTTGGAGAGGTATTCGTAGAAAACGGGCGAAGCATACAGATGGTCTACCGGAATGTCAAAAAATCCAACGATTTGCTGGGCGTGCAGATC
Organism: Opitutales bacterium; assembly: GCA_965250065.1. GTDB lineage: Bacteria > Verrucomicrobiota > Verrucomicrobiia > Opitutales > UBA2995 > JAABVD01. The sequence continues at coordinate 486,755 of OZ252288.1, read as the reverse complement.
CATAGTTAAAATGCGATTGGCCCCGGCCGCAACCAAGAGATTGGCCACCAGCTTCGAGGTAATGGGAACCCGGGGCTGGTCTTTGCGATCCTGCCGGGCATAGCCGTAGAAGGGAATCACGGCAGTTATCCTGCTGGCCGAAGCCCGGCAGGCCGCGTCAATGAATATTAGCAGCTCCATGAGGTGCTGGTTGGGTGGATAACAAATCGACTGGATAACGAAAACGTCGCGACCGCGGATGTTTTCGTTCACCTTGACAAACGTTTCCCCATTGGGAAATTTCGTTACTTCGGCTTCTCCCAAGGAAATACCAAGGATGTCACAGATTTCCTGTGCTAATGGAATGTTGGAATTACAAGAGAAGACTTTGAGTTGTTGGGCGGGAATAAGGGCTTCCTCTTCAGTCATGGATCGGATTTCAGGTTTTTTCGATAGCGGCTACGCGGCGAAAAAGATCAGGTAGCTTGGCGCGCAGAAGGTTAAATTTTTGTGCTTGGAAGTATGGCATGGCAGGATCGCCATATACAAAGCTTTTAGCCGGTAAATTTTTATAAACTACAGTTGAGCCACCAATCTTGCAGAAATCTCCGATGGTCAGGTGACCGGAAGCCCCGGACCTTCCACCCATAAAGACGTAATCACCCAGGGTGGTACTACCAGCGATACCCACTTGGGCGGCGAGAAAGCAACCTTTGCCAATGCTTACGTTGTGGGCAATTTGCACCAGGTTGTCTATTTTGGTTCCGGCGCCTATGCGCGTTTCTCTGAACCGGGCCCGATCAATGGTAGTATTGCTGCCGATATCTACATGGTCTTCCAACACGACGATGCCTATTTGGGGGGAACGCAAATGTTCTCCCTCAATCGTCTCGTATCCAAAGCCATCGGATCCCACCACGCAGCCGGGGTGCAAAACACAATCGCGACCAATCCGGCAGTAATCCATGATGGCGGCACGCGGTTTTACCACCGTATTATCTCCCATTTGCACGTGACGTCCAATGAAAACCTGACTGCCGATAACACAACCCGAGCCCAGGATTGCTCCCTCCTCCAGGATGGCCATGGGACCGACGTGAACATCCTCCGGAATTTCGGCCGATGCGTGAACAATAGCGGTTGCATGAATGCCGGGCCCGGGTGAAGGCAATAACTGGCGTTCGATGTAGGCGCATACTTTATCCAGGGCGAAGGATGGTTGAGGATGGAGGAGAATGACCTGGTTTTTAGCGGGTTCACCCGCAAAGTCCCCCGGCACAATAATGGCCGATGCTTTGGATTTTAAGACTTCCCGCTTATATTTCGGGTTGGCCAAAAAGGACAGGTCACCATGCTCCGCTTCCGTCAGAGAAGATATCCCTTTTATCACTGCGTCTGTTTCACCTCTGATCTCCAGAGGGCACACTAAGTCAGACATCTTCTCCAAATTCAGGTCGAAGCCAAGCATCTATTGAGAAACCCTGCTTTCTAACAAAGCCGGGTTCAAACCGAAAATGCTTTAGTCCGCCGGCGTAACTTCAGCCGGTAAGGGAGCATCGGCGTTGAGTATGGCCAATACGTCCTTGGTTGCATCCCAGATGGGATTAGCAAAAAGCACCGAAGGTAAACCCAGCGAAACCCTCGGGGAAGTATCGAAGACCAAGTCCACTCCCTTTTGATTGGCAACCTCGAGAACAACAGTTTTAATTTCCTCCAACATGAACTGGCGCTGGGTGGTTTGCTGCTGGCTCAATTGATTTTGCGTATTCTGCTGGTAAAGCCGAACCTCCTGCTGCATTTGGCGAATCTTTTCCAATTGCAGGTTGGCGTCGTTCTCTGCCTCCTTGCGCGCTTCATCCGAAAGAACGGGGTTCTCAGCCTGTTCCAACATGGTTTTGTAATTTTCAATTTCCGCTTCCAAGGAGGCGTTCATTTCCTCCAACTGCGCCTTGGCAGTCTCCATGCGCGACTTCAGTTTCTCATCAGCTTCATTGGTCTTATAATAACCATCGTAAAGTATCCCTACGTCAACGGTCATTACACTAAGCTCCGCCGATCCGGTTTGAATGAAAAAGACCTGAGCGGCCATCATTATAAAACTGGTAACTAATTTTCTCATGATAAATGAATGGCGCTAAAGTGTATTAAAATCGAGTTCCAAAATTAAAGTTAAATTGTCCACCTTCATCGTTGGTGTAAATAGTCCCGCCAAATTGATCTTTGATATGGGTTGAATTGATCGGTATGGCATAATCGAGACGAAGCGGAGTTCCCATTACGGTAATGGTAAGGCCGATTCCAACATTATCGCTCCACCAGTCCATGCCATTTTCGTAATCAAAAACTCCTCTTCCGACAAAGCCGCCGTCGTAGAACGCGGCCACCCGGACCTGTTCCGAGATGCTGTAAAAATACTCCACGGTTATCATGCCGTAGGTCTGGCCACCCTTTGGTTCAAGGGTAGGCTGAAACCGAAGCCGGGGATTTCCATTCTCATCGTAGAATATTTCTCCGGTCGGGTCCGTCAAAGCGGTTCCCATATCCACCGGCCCCACGTTGCGATAATCATAACCGCGAATCGTGTTGGGGCCACCCAAAAAGAACTGCTCCGTGAAGGGGGTGGTTGGGGTATCGTCGTAACCAAAAGCGATGCCGGTGCGAAAATCGATATTTAACCCCTGGCCAAGCTCAAAAATGGGAATCCAGGTAGATCCGAGGAATTCCACTTTGACAAAATCCTGCGTTCCACCCAAGAGTCCGCCACCCACGGTATTGATCAACTGCAGGCGGGTTCCCTGGTTTGTAAATAAAATCTTGTCCCGGGTATCCCGAGCCAGAGCCAGGGACACGCGCGAAATCTCGCTGTTGACTTCGCTGCGTACATCGTCAATTTCCTCCTCGTTGAAGAAAGACCGGAAGGCAAAGGGAATTTGCTGAAAGAAATTGAGCGTCACATTTTCAAGGCTGTAGGCAATTCGCCCCTCAATTAGTCCGAACAGCCGCTTGCGGAAGAAAATTTCAAATCCCGCCCGGGTTTCATTATACAACGAACTGAAATATTCGGAGCTTTGGTTGAAAACCTGGAAACCAAAGCCCAATTGATAAAAATAATTATCCAGGAAATAGGGTTCTTCCCAATAAAGGACCATCTGATTGGATAAGGAACCTGCCTCCAGACGCAGACGAAGCTTTTGACCATCGCCCTGGAAAAATGACCTCCAATTGAGCATATCAAAATTCCCCTGGGTGATTTCGATGAACCCGACTGCCCGCTGAATTGACGAATAACCGGCTCCAAAGGTGAAGTTTCCGGTGCGGCCTTCTTCCACCGTCACCTTCAGGTTGCGCCTTTGGGGAATATTGGTGGGCTCGTCGGTGGTCTCAATTGACTCGAACCAGCGTGTATTTTCCAGGCGTTGCTTGCTCACCTTCATGCGTACCAGATCAAAGGGCATACCGGGAGCCAGGGAGAGTTCACGCAGGATAATTACGCTTTTCGATTTGGTGTTCCCTTCGATTTTGATGGACTCAACCCGGAACCGTTCTCCTTCGTGTACGACAAACTCCAGGTCGATATCGCCAGTGGCGATATTGGGGATACGCTTAATGTCCACCCGTGCATCGAGATAACCAACCGAGCCATAAAAGTCGGTCAAAGCCTCCTTGTCCTCGTCCAGCTTTTCCGGCGAATATATATCATCGGTTCTCAGCTCAATCCCCTTGAGCAGAAGTTCGGAGGGAAACAACTCATTGCCCGAAAAAGAGATATTTCCGATTCTGTACTGACGCCCTTCAATGAGAGGAATGTAAATGTCCAGTTTTCCCCTCCGGCTGTAATCAAACTGAATTTCGTCCTCTAAAATTTCCACGTCCAGGTAGCCTTCTTCACGATAAAAATCGCGCACCTTTAGGAGATCTTCCTCGAACTGCGTGTCATCGAGCTTGCCCGAACCAGTCAACCAGGACACCCAATTCCAGGGCCCGGTTTTCATCTCTTTTACCAGTTTTCTGCCTTTGAAGGCGGCGTTTCCCTGAAAATATATTTTGCTGACCTTTACCTTTGGGCCCTCATCGATTTTGAAGGTTATCTCTCCAAAACCCGTCTCCAGATAGCGATCGATTTCGTAATCCACCTTGGCTTGGGTAAATCCCCGTTTCTGGTAGAATTCATAAAGGGTTTGGGTATCGTCCTTGACCAATCGCTCATTCAGCGCCCCATTGACCCGCGAGGATACTTCCTTCTCCAGACGTTTCTCTTTTATGCGGGAATTTCCGTCAAAAAATATGGCCAGTACACGATACTTCGCCTTGACCCGAAAAATCAAATCGATCTTGTTTTCACGCACTTCCGGACGCTTTACATCGATGTACTCAAACAACCCGGTGTTGTAAAGTGCGCGAACCGAGTCATCGACAATGGCCTCCGTATAAGGCACCCCGGGGTGCACATCAATATTGGCGCGAACCACATCCTCATCGACGTTCTGAACACCGATAAACTCAATTTCCACATCACCAATTACAACCTCCTGTTGGCTTACCTGGGCGCTCAGGAATTGGACTCCAAATTGAGGAAAAGCTAGGATAAAAATCAGAGCCAGATCAGTGATCAAACTCGTGACGGAGTGTCGCTGCATAGTTCTCAAATCGGGTATATTCCTTGCGAAATGTTAATTTCACCTCTCCCACCGGCCCGTTGCGTTGTTTGGCAATGATTAAATCGGCCACGTTCTGGATGGTCTGGTGATCGTCTTCGGAATCTTTGGGCTTACTTAAAAGCAAAACGACATCCGCGTCTTGTTCAATGGATCCGGACTCTCTTAAATCGGATAGACGAGGCTTGCGTTTTTCTTTTTCCATGTCGCGGTTCAATTGGCTCAAGACAAGGACAGGTACTTCATGTTCCTTGGCTAATCCTTTAATTCCGCGAGAGATTTCCGAGATCTGTTGTTCGCGCGAAACAGACGTATTGGAACCATTTAGAAGTTGCAAATAATCGATGACTATAAAGCCAACCGGCTGACCGGTCTGTTTGTTAATGCGGGAAGCGATCCGGCGGGCTTTGGCACGCAGTTCCATGATGGTCAGATTGCTGGAATCATCGATAATGATTGGGGCCTTCTTCAGTTCAACCGCCGCTGTACCCAGAGCGTGTTTTTCTTCGGCAGAACAGAATCCATCCTGCAACCGATTCATGGAAACCCGCGAGCGCGCACAAAGCAACCGCATACCCAGGTCCTGATGCCCCATTTCAAGACTGAAAATGATGGTCGGAACACCCACTCCCCTTTTGGGCAATGCTATCGCCTCGGCTACATTGAGCGCCAGACTGGTTTTACCCATGGAGGGCCGAGAGGCCAGCACGATCATATTGTTCTTTTGAAATCCGAAAGTCCACTTATCGAGATCGCGGTATCCGGTAGCCAATCCGCGCATTGCACCCTTTCCTTCCAGAAATGAATGCACCATCGCCACGGCCGCATCCACCGTCCGGCTGATGTCGCGGGAAGCGTCCTCGGATTTGTCCATGCCGATATCAAAAATCTCCGATTCCACATCCTGCAAAAACTCCTCCAGGTTTTCCTGTTCTTCAAAGCAGCGTTCCACCGTGTGGGTAGAAGTGCGGATCAGGCGCCTGAGCAGGTATTTGGTGCGCACAATATCCAGAAAATAACTGGCGTGCGCAGTCGTTTCGATTCGGTCGGTAATCCGGTTTATACCCGGTATTCCACCTATGGTATCGATGTGACCCTGGTTGGAAAGCTCCTCCGCCAGTAAAATTTCATCCACTGCCGACTTTTTATTATAGAGGGAAAGCAGGGCTTCATAGAGAATCTGGTGATTGGCTACATAGAAGGCCTCCGCCGGTAGATTTTTCTCCATGCACAGCGGCATCACCTCGTCGCCATCCAGGATACAGGAGGCCAGTAATCCCTCTTCCGCCTCCACATTGTGCGGCATGGTGCGCCCGATTAATCCACCGGCGGAAATTCCATCGGGTAATTTCCCACTTCGGGCCGATCGCCTCGGACCGGAAGATTTCATCGAACCAACAGGGATGGCCATGAATCAGCTCTTTCTGGCTGAGTTAATCGGCCGATTCCCCTTCCGGGTGGGATGGCACAATTTCAAATTCAAAATCCAACGCGACATCCGGATGAAGTTTGATACGGGTAGTGTGCTTGCCCAAAGTCTTGATCGGATTGTAGAGCTGTATCTTCTCGCGGTCAATTTCCACACCTTCTCCGGATATGCTGTCGTACAAATCCTGTGCAGTAACGGCGCCGAACATTTTGCCTTCTTCGCCGGTTTTCACCTGAATCGCAATGTGAATGTCCTGCAGCTTGTTCCTCAGTTCAAGGGAGGCTTCGAGTTCATTGGTTTCTCGGGCCGCACGAGCTTTTTTCAAAGTTTCGATCCGTTTGCGGTTAGCCACGGTCAGAGGGACCGCCAACTTTTGCGGAACCAGGTAGTTGCGCGCGTAACCCGCCTTTACGTTTGCTTCGTCCCCCTCAGCGCCCAGGCCTTCGACCTGCTTGATCAGTAAAACATTTGCGGTAGCCATTAATGGAATAAGTTGAAATTAAAATGGGACGTCATCCTCTTCGATGTCATCCACTGGCTTCGGCGCCTCGGCGGCGCGTGCCGGAGGGCTGTTGCGCTCGACGTGCGAATCTTTCGCCCCCGCGTCACCGCCTTCCCCGCGGCCACCCGTGAACTGGAAGTTCTCCAGTACCACACATAGCTTACTGCGCTTTTCACCTTGCTGAGTCTCCCAACTGTCTAGCTTCAGTCGGCCTTCGATCAATATTGGACGACCTTTGGTCATGTATTTGGAGATGGTCTCGGCCTGGCGGCCGAACGAATCCACGTCGACGTAAGTAACCTCCTCTCTGCGCTCACCATCCCGCGTCTGGTATACCCGGTTGGTGGCAATCGACATTTTACAGATGCTCAATCCATTTACGGTGACCCGCAGTTCAGGATCTCGCGTGAGGTTGCCCATGAGAATAACTTTATTGAAGGAAGACATTGTAGATCGGAGTTGAAATTTTAGGTTAGGATTGCACCATAATACGGTAAACCGTTTTGTCCAAACGGAATTTTTTCTGCACTTCATCAGCAAAGGACGTCGGCGCATTTACCGTGAGTCTGAAATAGTGTCCAGCGGTGAATGTCCGATCAGTCACGCGCACGAAATCGCGGCGGCCCTCATCGACTTCATTCGTTACCTCCACGTCCATGGAAGCAAGGATAGTCTTGACGTCCTCGATAAGTTCCAAAGCAGGTTTACTCTGATCACGGGTATCGAGAATTATGGTAGTTTTATAGGTTCTTTTTTCCAGCGTCATGCCAGGTTTCACGTCGGTTAAATTGGTTCATGGCGGTTTCTGGCCCCCGGGCCATCAACACATCCAGTGCCTGGAGATAATTCTCCATGTTTTTTTGAATTACGTCTGCCTCTTCTCTTTTAAACTTACCCAAAACAAAATCAGACAAATCAATATCGGGGGGATATTTTGGCCCAATTCCTATGCGAAATCGCACAAACCGCTTGCCCAGGCGCCCAATGACGTCCCGTATGCCGTTGTGCCCGCCGGCGCCGCCCTCCTCATTAATCTTCAAACGGCCGAGATCCAGGTGGATATCGTCGTAGATCACAATGGCGGTTTCCGCGGCTACTTTGTAGTAGCGAACAACCTCAGCCAGGGTTCCCCCACTGGCATTGACAAAAGTTTGAGGTTTAACCAGGCGCCAAGTTGCGTCTTGCCGCTTGAGGGACGTCACCTCCGCATGGAAGGGCGCATCCAATTTCCAGGTCAGGTTATTCTGGCCGGCAAAGGCATCAACCACCTGGAACCCCACATTGTGGCGGGTTTCCACATAGGTTTTCCCGGGATTGCCGAGACCGGCAAGAACCGAGACAGACATTATCAAAGAACGGGTTTAAAATTTAATTCGATCAACTTTCTTTCCTGTCACCTTCCCCGGAGTCAACGGCTAAACTTTCCGCGCCTGCCACCCCCGCTTCGCCTTCAGCCGCTGCCTCACCTTCGAGAAGTTCTTCCTCCAATTCTTCAGATTCGGCCAGGCGAGTTTGACCGGCTACGCTGATCACAACCGTTTCGGGATGCATGGTGTATTCAACACCCTCCACTTCGGGTAGCTCTCCCACATGGATACTATTTCCAATGTTTAGCTCCGTCACATCGATATCGATGTAGTCCGGCAAGTCCTTGGGCATACCACGCACTTCAACGTCGCGTAAGTGAATTTCAAGCGTGCCGCCTTCATATTTGACTCCCGAAGCTTCGCCCACGGCGTGGATGGCCACACGGGTAGTTACCGCCTTATCTTCCGACACTTCGAAAAAATCCACGTGGATGAACGTATCTTTGAGCGGATCACGCTGCACTTCCTGGATCAGTGCAGTTACCTTATCTTTGCCCTCACCTATCGTCACAAGCGGCGTCAAACCGGCCAAATCGTGCCAGAGTTTGGCAAAGGACTTCGTATCCAGAGTAACCGGTCGAGACTCCCCTTTCGCGTAAATCACCCCCGGAGTTGATCCGGAATTTCGCAGACGCCGATTAGCGCCGCGACCAAACTCCTTACGGGCACTAATGGAAATATTAAGCTCGGGCATTTTAAGTAAAAATTTTTGGTGCAGATTCGGCCAGACCAGGAAACAGGAAAAGGGGAGTGAGCGTAGCACTTGCTAACCGAAAATCAACTAAAAGATCATAAAATTTCCCGTCGGGGTCATTGCTCATAATCTTGCATGCCAATGCGGGATTTGAGCTTTGACCCCTTACTCCTTCTTCTAAGGCATCCGTTTTGCCAGCTTCACCCCCCAAATATTTTTTCAAATGACTGCCCCTCAAAGGATTGACATTTAGTTTCAAACAATAATCGTGGGCCGTTCCATTGCATGGTGCCCGGTAGCTCAGCGGTAGAGCAGGTGGCTGTTAACCACTTTGTCGCTGGTTCGATCCCAGCCCGGGCAGCCAATTAGTGTGGTGTCCCAGAAATTCCTTCTAAAAATACCGCAGCGATTTTTCTGCCTCATCAAGGCGGCGTAGATCGCTTGGGCCTGAAGGCCCTGGCGACCTGCGCTAACGCCGATCGGCGGAAAAAGCGCGCGGGCCCCCGTAGGGCGAGGTGGCATGAACACCCTGGCGGCGTTCGCTTTACGCACAAGGGCCTTCAGGCCCGTGCTGCGAAAAGCAGCCTTGCCAGGCCATTTATGGCACGCTCGTATTGTTGAAGTTATTTCCGGGACACCACGCTAGAAGGCTAAGAACGCGAGTAATCATAAAGTATGGCTGAGAGCAGGGAGCCCCCGTTGAGTGCTTGTCAAATGACAAAAAGGAATGCCTTGCATGATAACACAGTCGCCGACGTCTTTTCCTGTCCGCGGACAACGGGGATGAAAAGGGTCTGGCTTGTTGACAAAAAGCGTTGGGATGAAAAAGAAATTGGGGTGGTATCATGAAAAAACTCCTGCTGGTGCTAATGGTGATGGTTTTGGTGGTCTCTTTCGGTCCGGTGTTGGCCAAGGACGGCTGGTACATGGAGACGGAACTGGGGGTTGCGGTAGCCCCGGGAATGGAAGTGAAGACCGGGGGGACGGACGATTGGGTATCAAGCGCGGATGCGGCGCATTCAGCGATCCGTTGCGACAGGATCATAAACCCAGACGGTTTTCAGGTGGAAGTAGGAGCCTGTGGCGATACCCCTTCGAGTTGGGGGCCCATGGACGAGTCGTTTGATGGCGGCAGGGGGATCCTGGCTGGGTTGGCCATGGGATACCGCTGGGGGAACTTCAGGGCCGAGGGCGAATATCTCTATCGCAGCACAATCCATGACAGCACGGATGTTCCCTATGACTCCGCAACAAATTATGACCCCAGCACCGACCCGGGATTCCACTACGTCATGGATGGAGTCGATGACGTGTTGTCGCACAACGTGTTTGCCAACTTGTACTACGACTTTCGCTCTAATTCGAAGTTTACCCCGTCGCTGGGGATTGGAGTCGGCTTTGCCAAAGTCTCGCTTGCCTACCGAACCCTCTGGCACCGGACGAACGACCTCGAAAACATCACGGTATTCGATACTGAAGGGCTGACTGGCGATGAGCTGGCGAAAGCCCAAGCGTTAAACCGGAAAATTGCCGGCACGATCACCACTGACAGTGCTAGATTGTCGGATCTGCTGCCTGGTTACCAGGCGGTGGCGGGTCTGGATTATCAGGTCAGCGATCCGGTTACTATCGGGCTCAAGTTCCGATGGGCGGGTTTCGGTGAATTCGATGACGAGTCGGCATATGATTCCCTGCGCGATCATGCCTCAGTGGCCGGTAACCCGCCGGTCCCGGTTACCTACTATGTAAAGACGAATGACATTCAGTTCTGGGCAATCAGCCTAAACATGCAGTATCAGTTCTGACCGGCAACTTTGGAGTTAACCCGGATATCTCACTACCGAATGATGGCGCCGGAAATTCAAATTTATGAGGTTGCCCCCGCGGAAGTTATTCCAATGGTCTACATCAACTACCGCAAGGCCGAACACTCATTCTTTCCAAGAACTACGTTTGCATGAAAACACCTGTTTTTTTTCTGTCATTGTTGCTCACCATCCAATCGTTAATCGCCTCGTCGGCTTTTCCCGGTGATCGGGGCAAGAACCTGTGTAAAGCCACGCGCGAAGATATATGGGAGCGCGAGCCCCGGGGGTTTAGCGATGAATTTGTCCGCGTAGACCGGGATAAAGTTATCGGATTTGCCCTTTACACCCAACAGAACGGGGTCATGAAAATGACTGCCCAGCTCTATCCCTTGAAACCGGATGAGGATCGCGAGGTGACGCTGGAACTAAAACGAGGCGACCGTTGGGAAAAAACCGTAACCGCCTTCGTGCAATACCCCGGCTGGTATGCCCACATCCGCATGGAGGATTGGGATGGTTCGAAGGATGTGCCTTACCGCCTTCGACATAGCGGTGGCGCAACCTTTGAGGGTCTGATACGCAAAGATCCCGTCCATAAACGGGAAATCGTAGTGGCTTCACTTTCCTGTAATTCACGCCATGACAGGGGGGACCGCAATGCCATCGTGAACAACCTTAAGCAACAGGACCCCGATCTGTTATTCTTTGCCGGAGACCAAAGCTACGACCACCAGGAAAATACTTTCGCCTGGCTCTTGTTCGGTTGGCAGTTCAAAGAAATCATTAAAGACCGTCCCACCATAACTATTTTGGACGACCACGACATCGGCCAGGGCAATGTATGGGGAGAAGGGGGTATAGTGGCGGACAGCAGCGCGGGAAATTCCGGTGGATACTACTGGCCGGCCGAATACGTGAAGATGGTGCATGATCAGGAAACTTGGCACCTGCCGGATCCTTTTGATCCGACGCCCATCGGGCAAGGTATTCAAGTATATTATACCAACCTGATTATTGGCGGAGTCGATTTCGCCATCATTGAAGACCGCAAATTTAAAAGTGGCCCCAAAGACAAAATCCCGTCCATGGGCCCGAGACCCGACCACATCAACGATCCGAGTTACGATCCCGCTACGGTGGATCTGCCGGGTCTGAAACTTTTAGGCGACCGCCAACTCCATTTTCTCGACCAGTGGGCACAAAACTGGAAGGGCGCCGACATGAAGGCCGTCTTGTCCCAAACTGCATTTACGGGTGCAGTGCATCTCCACGGAAGTCGAAATGGCCGATTGCTGGCCGACCTGGACAGCAATGCCTGGCCACAGACCGGACGCACTAAAGCCCTGCGCGCCATCCGGCGTGCCTGGGCATCCCACCTTTGTGGAGACCAACACCTGGCGGCGGTGGTCCGACATGGTATCGAAAATTTCCGCGACGGTCCGTTCGGTTTTACCAATCCGGCCATTGTCAACACCATCTACGGACGCTGGTGGTGGCCTGAAAACGGAATGGCCGGAGGTGGCCAGCCCATCGACAATGAACTGGAATGGACCGGTGATTTCTACGACGGACTCGGCAACAAGATCACCTTGCATGCCTATGCCAATCCACCCTTTATCACCATGGATGAAGCTCGGAACATCTCAGCAAAAGGGAGGAATGACAACTTAAGCGACGGCTATGGTTTGGTTCGCTATCACAAACCTTCCCGAACCACGACCTTCGAATGCTGGCCGCGTTTTGTCGATCTGAGTAAAGGCGACGAAGCTCAGTATGCCGGCTGGCCCATCACCATTCGGGTGGAAGACAACGACGGGCGTGAGGTTTACGGTTACCTGCCGGTACTGGTCTTCGAGGGTATGTTCAATCCGGTCGTCCAAGTGGTGGAGGAGTCCTCTGGGGATATTCTCTACACCGTTCGCATACAGGGCGACCGTTTCCTGCCCAAGGTATATGCCAATGGGCAATACACGATAAAAGCCGGGAAGGACCAGCCGGACAGTTGGGAAAAATCCGGCCTGCAACCGTCCTCTAAGAAGATCAGCATTAAGCTCTAAGGCAGTTTAACTTATAATTGTCACCTCGCTTATAATTTACCCCCTGGCTGGGAAGAAAATATTATCTCAACGCCCAAAAACTCGCGATCATGACCCAAGCAAATCCAAATAAAGACTACCGCGTTCTCCTATTCATTATGATGCTGCTGGAGATTGCCATTTGGGGGGCCTGGCAGCCAAAAATCTTCGCTTACATGGGAATGCTTCAATTCAGCAGCTGGCAAATGAGCCTGGTTGGCGCCGTGTTTGGAATCGCCTCAATTCTGGGGATCTTTTTCAGCAACCAATTTGCGGACCGAAACTTTTCCGCAGAGCGCTTTCTCGCCTTCAGTCACGTGGTGGGTGGGATAGCCCTGATCGCCGCATCCTACGTCACAGAATTCTGGAGCTTCTTCACCCTATTTCTCATTTATGGGCTGTTGTACGTGCCGACGATTTCCGTGACTAACTCTTTGGCCTTTGCCCATTTAAAGAATCCAGCCAAAGACTTTGGCATCGTCCGCATGGGCGGCACCGTGGGCTGGATCGTGGTCAGTTGGCCCTTTATTTTCCTGCTCAGCGCCGACGCGGGACCGGATCAGGTCCGTTGGATTTTCATCGTGGGCGGGATCATCTCCTTTGGCTTGGCCATCTTCTGCACATTTTTGCCCCATACCCCGCCTCGAAGAGATGTGGACGGTTTGGATAAACTGGCCTGGGTCAAAGCGGGAAGGTTGCTGGGCATTCCTTTCGTGCTCATTCTCTTCATCGTCACCTTTATCGATTCAGTCATTCACAACGGCTACTTTGTAGTCTCCGACATCTTTCTCACCTCCCGGGTGGGAATCTCCGCCAACCTGAGCATGGTGGTGATGAGCATCGGGCAAGTGGCCGAGATCCTAACCATGATCATATTGGGCCTGGTGCTTGCAAAGCTCGGCTGGAAATGGACCATGATCGTCGGCATCCTGGGGCACGGCATGCGTTTTGCCGTTTTCGCCTTTCTTCCGGATTTGCAGTGGATGATTATCAGCGTGCAGGTTCTTCACGGTATCTGCTACGCATTTTTCTTCGCCGCCGTCTATATTTTTGTCGATGCCGTATTCCCCCATGACGTGCGTGCCAGCGCTCAGGGATTATTTAATTTGCTCATGCTGGGCCTTGGCATGGTGGTGGCCAGTTTTACTTTTCCCCAGTTAATGGCGAATCTGAAACTTGAAGACGGCACGGTGGATTGGCGGACCTTGTTCTTGGTGCCAACCGGCCTGGCGCTGCTGGGCATCCTGCTCATGGCGATTTTCTTCCATCCGCCAACCCGGAGCCCCGCAGAGGAAGCCTCGCCCGGAGCGTAAAAGGAAGGGGTCAAGCCGTCAAAACTGATGCCCTACAGGGTCAGTCGTCTTTGTACCGAGGCCGCAGGCCGACACCCCGCCAAAGTGTAAGAAGTGCAACGGATTACAGTTTTTAAGACCTGACCCTCTTCTTCCAAAAGGAATCTCTTTTCAACGGCATGACCCCGGCTGGCGCCTATACTATCTGCCTCCACAATCACGCTTAACTAAGGACCATTCAGGTTTGACCTCTTTCGAGTGGCGCTACGCCTCGGGATATTCCCACTCGCCCCGGTAGTCGCGGCGGAGAAGCTTATTGGCTTTCTCATCGTGGAGGATACGTTCCTTCTCACCGTCCCACTCGATGGCTCGGCCCAATTTATAAGAGAGCATACCGAGTAAGCTTAGATTGGTGGAGTAATGGATCTCTTCGATGTCGCAAACGGGTTTACGCCCGGTCTTGATGCACTGGAGCAGGTCCGCCCAAAGTTCCTTTATGTTTTGCGAATCGGGCTCGTGTAATTGAGCATCCTCATGCTGAACCGGCTGGCTTTTGCCATTGGGGTAAAACGTCCAGCCATCTCGCCAACCCATGTGAAAAGTCCCCTCCGTTCCATAGAAATAACAACCCACATTCTCGCCCTTCTCCACGTTATTTCCGGCAAAACGCCGGTGTTCCCAGGTTGCGGTAAAATTTTCAAATTCGAAAGAGGCCACCTGGTGGTCCGGCGCATCGGTCGTTTGTTCTTTCTCGTTGTAGACCGGTGGCCCCGCTATCGGCCGTCCCCCCGTAGAAAAAACTTTCCTGGGATACTTTTCCCCCAGAATCCAAACAATCTGGTCGAGCCAGTGAATACCCCAGTCACCCAGGGTGCCGTTGGCGTAGTCGAGGTACATGCGAAAACCCTTGGGGTGAATGGCTCTGCCCCAGGCGCCGGGGACATTTTCGCAGTAATGACGCAAAGGCGCCGGGCCACACCACATATCCCAATCGAGCTCTTTGGGAGGTTCAACGTTTTGCACGGGTGTCTCCGCTCCCCCACCATAATGCACAAAAGAACGAACCATACCGACTTTCCCAAGTTTTCCAGATTGAATGAAATCCCGTCCCGACACGTTGTGCGGGGAAATACGCCGGTGTGTTCCCACCTGCACCTTGCAGTCGGCGGCCCGGGCTGCATTCACCATCGCCCTACCCTCCTGAACGGTATGGCTGATCGGTTTTTCCACAAATACGTGAGCGCCGGCCTTTACCGCCTCGATCATTACCAGGGGATGCCAATGATCGGGGGTCGCGACGATCGCTATATCCACCTTTTCCCGGGCAAACAACTCCCGGTAATCGCGGTAGGTGTTCGGGTCGTCTCCAGTCATTTTGGTGACGCGCTCTTTAGTTGGATATAAATAACGGGCGTCTACGTCGCAAAGCGCGGTGATCTTGCATTCTCCGGAAGCCATAGCCTCACCCAGAATATTGCCGCCCCACCAACCGGTTCCGATCAAAGCGGTGCGGTATTTAGGCGCGCGTGATTGCGCAAGAATGGTCGGTGCAGTAGCCAGGACCGCCCCGGCTAGTGCAGCGTCCCTAATAAAGGTGCGACGAGTCTTCTTCATAGTACATCAAAGCCTTGAACTTCAGTTGTTTCGATACCAAAAAGGATGCCCCCGAAGAACCGGTCGGGTCAAGCTCGGAGGTCGTGCTCCTGAATAAACTAACGGGGCGCTCATTTCGAACCCGATTCCTTGAGAAGCGCTTTGACTACCCGAGCAAGTGAGCCCACCGACCGTTGAGCAAGTCCATCGCAATAGTAGCGAACCACTCCCTCTCCATCAACCACCAGAATTTTATTGCTGTGGTAGATGGCGCTCTTTTCGGGATCACTAACATTCTCCTCCCTGGTGAGGGGTTGGAGAAATTGTGATCGGACCAATTCCGTCATCACTTCGACGTCGCCGGTCAGCAAAATCCAGCTCGGATCCGGACCGTAGGTCTGAGAAAACTGTTTCAATCTATCCGGAGTATCGGTCTGGGGATCGACGCTGAATGAGACGTAGGCCACGTCCTCCCGCGGACCGAGTTTCTGGAGAACATGATTCAATTGAACGGTGAGGACCGGGCACTCCGCCCCACAGGAAGTAAAAACAAAATTGGCCAACCAAACCTTCCCTTTTAACGCCTCGGAGGAATACGCTCTGCCGTGCTGATCGGTGAGTTCAAATACTCCCACTTCCCAATAGTTGTCAATCTCGCGCTCCAACTTCCAACCCGGGGTATCCTTGTGAGAAATCACGAAGCCTATCCCCACCACCAGAATGGAGATCCCCAAAAGGTTAAACAAAATCCTTCGCATAGTATTTGTCATAAAATGCTTCATCAGAAACGCTAGCAAAAAGCGCCAACTGCACCTCCCATCACCCCCTTGGGGTCATTCCTTGGCATCTTGCATGCCAATGCTTGATTCTCGATTCTTGATTCTCGATTCTCGATTCTCGATGCTCGATGCTCGATGCTTGTTGCTCTTGAGTCTCAAGTGCTTTTCGATCCGCAAAGAAAATGCGTAAGATTTGGCCTGTATTGGATTTTCATTCCCAATTCCTAATTCTTCCGTCTCTGCGTTCCTTGCGTTATTTCGCGGCTATTTCCTAATTCCCCATTCCCCTCCCTCTCTACCCCTTTCCTTATCCGTGTTCATCCGTGTAATCCGTGGTTTATCTCCCCCACCGGATTTTCCCTCTCAGCATCTCGGCGCCTCAGAATCTCAGAAACTCTTCCTCACCCCTTCTTCTCCTCCGCCTCATACGTCCCCTGGCCCGATTGGTTGGTCCCCCTCTGATCTTGATCGTGATCGTGATCCTGATCTTGATCTCTCACCCAATTCCAAATGCCTAATTCTTCCGTCTCTGCGTTCCTTGCGTTCTTTCGCGGCTATTTCCTAATTCCCAATTCCTAATTCCTCTTCCCTTACCGCTCCAGACCTGAAATATTGGAAAGATGAGAGGCGCAATATCCCCATCACCGATCGGTTCCACATCGAAGTTCAATCACCCAAATAAACCCTCCAACATAAGTCGCCGACAGCTCCTGAAATGGGGCGCGGGAGGCGCCGTGGGTCTGATGGCAGGCCAGTCGTATGCCCAAAAGGCCACCAGTTCATCTGAGTCCCGAAAAATTGCCCGTGGCCCGATTCGCCAGTCCATCATGGGATGGTGCTTCCAGGATCACCTGGATGTCCCATCCCTGGCTCGTCATTGTAAAGACATTGGCCTGGTGGCCATGGAAGGCATCTCCGTGGAGCACTATCCTCATATAAAGGACCTGGGATTGGAAGTATCCCTGGTATCCGGAGGCCATGGATTCAAAAACGGACCCTGCAATCCCCAGAATCACGATCGTGTCGTGACTGGCCTGCGCGAGGGAATCGACCTGGCAAAATCCGTTGGATGTAAAAATGTAATTACCTTTACCGGTATGCGTTTCCAGGGCATGGATGCAGAAAAGGCCGCTCAACGCTGTGTCGATACGTGGAAGGAGGTGGTCCCCCACGCCGAGAAAAACGGCATCACCCTGGTACTCGAGCACCTCAATTCACGTGACGATAGTCACCCGATGAAAGGACATCCCGGATACTTTGGCGACGATGTAGATTTCTGCATCGAACTCATTGACCGCGTCGGATCCGAAAACTTTAAACTGCTTTTCGATATTTACCACGTCTCGGTTATGAACGGAGACATTATTCGCCGCATCCGCCAGTACAAAGATTACACCGCCCATTATCACACCGCCGGCAATCCGGGCCGCGGAGAACTCGACGATACCCAGGAAATCAACTACCGTCCGGTACTGAAAGCAATTCTGGAAACCGGCTACACCGGATACGTTGCCCACGAGTTTATTCCCACCTGGAACGACCCCATTGAGGGACTTCGCCACGCTGCGGAATTGTCCTATTTTTAATCGAACTACCCTGTTGCAGCAGTTTATTCCGAATTGGGACGGATCCAGTTCTCATACTCCATACCCATGCTATCGATGACTGCCTGCAGTTTCCGCTTGGCCGCAGCGGCTTCCGGACCGGCGTTGGCCAAGTCGACGGGCTGCGTCTCCTCCGGATCAGCCAGCAAGTCATAGAGATTTCCACTTTGTTCGGATAGCTTCCAACGTTTATCAATTGCCCAGCGCTGCAAAGTGAACCTTTCCTTGTTAACTCCCGGCAAGGGGTCGTGATGAAAAAACAACCAGTCCCGATGGGAACCGGGCTTCCCTTTGATTTGGAGCAAAAGCGATTCTCCGTCGAATATCTCCCCCTGGGGTGGAACGATGCCACAGGCTTCGAAAATCGTGGGTAAAATGTCATTGCAGTCCACCAGGTCGTCCACCACTTGACCTGAAGCGGCTGTTCCCGGCCAGGATACAATCAAAGGCACGTGGGTTCCACGAAGGTTAGTGTGTCCCTTTCCTCCGGGAACCATGCTGCCATCGCTCATCTTCGAACGCGCGTGTTGAGGTGAACCGTTATCGCTGTAGAAGATGATTAGGGTATGTTCGGCCAAGCCCAACTCGGTCACCTTGGCCTCAATGCGCCCCACTAATTTATCCATGTATTCGACCATATCGTGGAAAAAGCGCCCATTCTGCTGGTGGCGGTCTTCACTCCACTCCGCACTGTCGGGAGTGGGTTGAAAAGGCCCATGGGTCAGCGCCATGGGGTAGTAGACAAAAAACGGCTCGTCCCGGTTACGCTCTAAAAAGTCGTTAATATACTCCACGTATAAATCTGGTCCGTATTTTCCCTCCGTATCCGCAAGGTAGGTACCGTTGTCATTTATGCGGGGGTCGGGAAATCGGCTTCCCTTGTCTTCGGTATGCTCGGAATGCCAAAGGAAGAATTCATCAAAGCCCACATCTTCTGCCCGTTGTCCCAGCCCTCGCCATTCCGGCATGAAGCTGGGCGGATTATAGCTCTGCAATTGCCATTTGCCCGCTATACAGGTGCGGTATCCCGCCTCGGTCGTCCAATGACCAAACGTTTTTTCTTCGGGTTTCAAAATCCCAAAGGAGTGCCAATTGCGCCAATTATATTTACCCGTCATTAAAGACACGCGCGTTGGGGTACAAAGGGGAAGCGCATGACTGTTTTCAAAGCGCACTCCGTTTTGTGCCAGTCTGTCCAAAACCGGAGTGGCGTATGAAACCCCTCCATAACAACCGAGTGTTTCATATCCCAGGTCGTCGGCCATGATCAGGATAACATTGGGCCTGCGCTGGGTTTCCGCAGATGCATCGGGTTGTCTTCCGCCACAACCTGAAAGAAAGGCCAACCCAACCATGGGGAATAAAACCGAAAATGTGGCAATTTTGTTAGTCATTGTGTCTTAAAAACAGTGAACATCAGTCTAATCCCTCGTTCAATTACTTTAGATAGCACCTTCGGGGTTAAGGGTTTGACCCGGCGCTATCAATGTCACTTAGTTAAGCGCGTTTGTAGAGGAATATAGTATGGGCGCCAGCCGGGGTCATGCCGTAGAAAAGTGATGCCTTCCGAAAGAAAAGGGTCAGGTCTTAAAAACTGTATTCCGTTGTACTCCATACACTTTTACAAGACAACTGACCCTGTAAGGCATAACTTTTTACGTCTTGACCCCTTCCTTCTCCGAGATGATCGAACATTCCAGAAGTCGCTTAACTAAGTGACATTCGGGTTTGACCCCTTCCCCCAAAGTCTGACCCTTTTCGCCTAAGCCGTGAATTTCATCTCCAAATTGTCTTTGACACGCGCTCGCAAATCAGCTTCCTTTCGTCTCACTTTAAGCGGTCCTTCGTTTTTGGTTAAAAGGGCGTTTCGACACTTCCAAATTTACCGAAACGGAAAGCCTTTTCCTATTGAAAATTATGGTCTTATTTACATCGCGCCTTCGTTCTCAATACACCGAAATCCTACTACCTCATTTACCAATCAAGGCTGATCTACTGGACGCCTACACGGGTTCCAGAAGGTTGTGGCATACTCCGCAAATTACCATAGGAGGGATGAAATGACTACGAACCAAGACTGGTGGCCGGATCAGTTAAACCTGAAAGTTCTTCGCCAGAATTCTCCCCTATCCGACCCGATGGGTGAGGATTTCGACTACGCTGAGGCGGTTAAGACCCTTGACGTCAATGCGCTGAAGAAGGACATCGAAGAGGTGATGACGACCTCGCAAGACTGGTGGCCAGCCGACTACGGCCACTATGGGCCTCTCTTCATCCGCATGACATGGCACGCCGCAGGCACCTACCGCATCAGCGACGGTCGGGGTGGTGGAGGCTCCGGCTACCAGCGCTTTGCGCCCCTCAACAGTTGGCCCGACAACGCGAGCCTGGACAAGGCGCGCCGCTTGCTCTGGCCGATCAAGCAGAAGTACGGCCGGAAGCTCTCCTGGGCCGACCTGCTCATCTTCGCCGGCAACTGTGCTCTGGAGTCGATGGGGTTCAAGACCTTTGGTTTCGCCTTCGGACGCCCGGACGCCTGGGAAGCTGACGAGACTGACTGGGGGGCTGAGAGTACGTGGCTGGGAGACGAACGCCACAGCGAAGACGGAGAAATCGAGGGACCCTATGGCGCCGACCACATGGGCCTAATTTACGTGAACCCGGAGGGGCCGAGCGGCAACCCGGACCCGCTCGCTGCAGCAAAATACATTCGCAATACGTTCAAACGCATGGCGATGAATGACGAAGAGACGGTTGCGCTTATTGCCGGCGGACACACCTTCGGCAAAGCGCATGGCGCTGCCCCGGACGATAATGTCGGTCCCGAACCGGAGGGGGCAAGCATGGAGGAGCAAGGCCTCGGCTGGAAGAACAGCTTCGGTAGCGGCAAAGGCAGCGATACGTTCACCAGCGGCCTGGAAGGCGCCTGGACCGATAACCCAGTGAAGTGGGACAACAACTTCGTCGAAAATCTCCACAAATACGATTGGGAGCTGACGAAGAGTCCAGCCGGTAAATGCCAATATGCTCCCAGGAATGCCGCTGAAGCAACCACCGTTCCGGACGCGCACGATCCGTCGAAGAAGCACGCCCCTATGATGCTCACCACGGACCTTTCACTGAGGGTGGACCCGGAGTATGCGCCGATTGCAAAGCGCTTCCTGGAAAACCCGGCGGATCTCGAAGACGCCTTCGCCAGGGCGTGGTTCAAGCTGATCCACCGCGACATGGGGCCCCGTAGCCGGTATATCGGGCCCTTGGTTCCCACAGAGCCGCTGTTGTGGCAAGACCCTGTCCCCGACGTCGATCACGAATTGGTCGGGGAGCAGGATATCGCCGACCTCAAGGCAAAGGTCCTCGCCTCGGGATTGTCCGTTTCCCAACTGGTCTCGACTGCCTGGGCGGCGGCGGCATCGTACCGCGGCACCGACAAACGCGGCGGAGCGAACGGAGCGCGCATCCGCCTCGCACCGCAGAAGGACTGGGAAGTAAACGACCCAGCCCGGCTCAATGAGGCGCTAAAGACGCTGGAGGAGATCCAGACGGAGTTCAACAGCTCGAAGTCCGGCGGTAAGAGGGTCTCTCTCGCTGACTTGATCGTCCTGGCGGGGTGCGTAGGGGTCGAGCAGGCTGCCCGGAAAGCCGGTCACGACGTGCAGGTTCCCTTTTCACCGGGGCGCATGGACGCGTCGCAGGAGTGGACCGATGAGGAGTCGTTTGCCGTGCTCGAACCCACCGCAGACGGGTTCCGCAACTACCTCCAGGCGGAACAGGAAGGTACACCGGAGGACCTGCTGGTGGATCGAGCGTGCCTGCTAACGCTCACCGCTCCCGAGATGACGGCGCTCATTGGCGGCATACGGGTCATGAATGCGAACACCGGGCAATCTCAGCACGGAGTGTTCACCGATCGGCCAGGGACCTTGACCAATGACTTCTTCGTGAATCTGCTCGACATGAACACCGAGTGGAACGCGTCCGCCACATCGCAGGACGTGTTCGAGGGACGCGATCGCCAGACCGGCGAGCTCAAGTGGACCGGCACCAGGGTGGACCTCGTCTTCGGTTCAAACTCCGAGCTCCGATCCATCGCCGAAGTCTACGGGTGTGACGATGCGCGGCAAGGGTTCGTGCGCGACTTCGTGGACGCGTGGGACAAGGTGATGAATCTCGACCGCTTCGACCTCGCGTGATCTCAGCCAGGTGGGTGTAGCAGTCGTCTCCTGTGCATGAACAAACACCGACAGGGTCAAGAATCAATAATCAGGTTTTTTGCTTCTTCGCCTGTTTATTTTTCACAGTCATCGAATAAGGTTTTGCTAAACATGCCTTTGCTCCTCGCCATGGCGAAGGACGCTTCCGAAGGCTGGAGGTCCCTGCAAAAGGCATCTCGGCCATCATCGTCTATCCGGTGAAAGAGGGTGCCCAATAAAAATTTTATATACTTATCCCGACAGGATTTCGTTTTATTCCCTTTCATGCTACCTGTCCTCGTTGGTGCCTTCTATATTGACAAAGCATGGATACCTATTAAGCATGTAAACCATGAAAAAGATACAGGTTCTCTTTCCCGAGCCAGTGCTTAAGCGGCTTAAAACGATTTCGGAAGCAGACGACCGGCCTCTCAGCGAAATCGTTCGACGCTGTGTTGAATTCTGGCTGGACCGGCTGCCTCCACCAGAAAAGCGCAAGAAGAAAAAGCGGTTTCCCTATTTTAACGGCGGTGAGGTACGGGTGGATTCAAAACGTATGCGGGAGGCCATCTATGAGGACACCCCATGAAAAGCCTGGATACCAACTTACTGATTTATGCAGCCAACGAGGGTTTTAAGCTGTAGGAGCGGCTTTATGCCGCGATTCCTTGGAGACTGTTTCGGGGGGGTCGCGGCGTAATGCCGCTCCTACTCGTTTTCAAATCCCGGTTTCTGGGGCAGGCTCCATATATCCTATCCGTGCCTGTCTGCATGCCCCGCACAGGCAGGCGATCCAAACGGTACCCGGGAAGACCCGAACTTGGCCGACGAATTGGCCTGAATTGTCAAGAGTCAAGACCTGACGTCTTCTACCGGGTCCATAGTGACATCCATAATTCTCAAAATTATTTGTAGGCGACGATGGTCGCGAGCTCCAGGCAACGAAAGGTACATTCAACTTCAGAAAATCCCGATTCCTCCAGCCATCTCAACTGATCCTCAACAGGCTCAAGGATATTATCATTTTTATCATCGCGTTGCTTGAAGTCGCTCAGCAACCGTTTGAATTCATCCGATTCCAGAGCGATGCCTATTGAGCTCGCCATATTCGTCGCGATTGTCTCTTCAAACAAGTCTTCAAAACGACTGCTGCGCGGTGAGACGTGCTCCACATTAACAAATGCATGACCTTCCGGTAATATTTGAGCTATTTCCGAATACAAATCTTTCTTAGCCTGCTTTGTTAAATGATGTATGGCAAAACTGGACACAACAGCATTCACTGAACGGCCGGATATTGTCTTCTTAAGGCCGCCCGCTTTGCCCAGATCCAGGTCTACCATACGATAACGCCCCTGATGATTCTTCAGGCGATGAGCAGCAGCCTCACGCATATCAGCTGAATTATCGACAAGAATCGCGAAAGCTTCCGGATACACATCCAAAATCAATTCTGCAAAAAAGCCGTCGCCAGCTCCCAAATCAAGAAAGGTTGATGGCAACGTGGGCTGCCTGGATAGCGCATCGAGCGCAAAGGCGAACAAATCAGCCAAATACGGCAGCGCTTTCCGAGTGCCGGTCAAATACTGATCAACAACCTCTCGTCGTTGCCATACGTGTTCAGTGTTCCTCATATAATGATCGGATAATGAGAAATGCCGCCTCAAACTCTAACATGGCAAGAGCTTTTCCCATAACACTTCTCCACATCCTGTCCGCCATTTTCTCAAAAATGCGGGTTAGCCATGCGTCGCAGAGTTGCTATGCATCGGCGAGTCGAGGCCGGGATGGGGGTTGCAACGCAATTCCTGGTTCTTCCCTTCTCTGCGCTCTTGGCGTCTTTGCGAGAGTCAGTTTCAAATCCTGTCCATCCTGTTTATCCATGTTCAATTCCTAATCCTTCCTACCTCTGCGCCCTCTGTTTCCTCTGTGATTAATCCCTCCTGATTTTCTTCTTCGATCGAGAAGAGCTGAAAGGTAGCCGATACCAACGCATACGCAAATCGCGATAACCCCGAATAGGAGTCCGTTGAGATGGGTGGTATATTTGGCATAAATCGTTGCGACCAGGCTACAGATGACTCCTATCCAGGCGTGCATGTGGTTCGCGCGGCGCACAAATATTCCTAGGAGAAAGAGCCCGGCAAGGGGACCTGCGATGAGCCCCATGAGTCCGATAAAAAAGTCGAAGAAATGACCCGTATCCATTGTCGATAGCACCAGAGCGGCACTGGTGCCCAGAACGCCAAGACACCCGACCAGAAAACGTGCGAACTTGAGTTGCCCTTCATCACTCCATTCGGATTTGAAACGACCCACGAAGTCGTTGGAAACTGCCGTGCAAATTGAGTGCATGCTGCTGTCCAAACTGGACATGGCTGCGGCGAACACTCCGGCAATCACCAGTCCGGCCAGTCCTGCCGGCATATGGTTGGCCACGAACCAGGGCAGGATTTGATCGTTCTTGGCCAAGGGGCCGAGGAGATCCGGGTGTGATTTATAGAACACATACAAAGCGATGCCCATAAGGGCAAAGAGCAGAGTGGCAGGGATGGTTAGGACCGCATTGGTCCAAACCGCCTTTTGAGCGTTTTTCTCGCTGCTTGTGGCGAGGTAACGTTGAACCACTGCCTGATCGGAGGTGTAGGGTACGAGCGCATTGGAAAATATGCCTCCCAACACCAAGACTACAAAAGTATCACCTACCCAGGACCACTCCATGGGCGCCATCTTGAATTTACCGTTTTCACTACCCAGCGAAAGCAGGGTTGAGAAGCCTCCTTCCAGGTTCATGGAAACCAAAACCAAAGCCAGCAAAGCTCCCCCAAATAGAACTACCACCTGCAGAACATCTGTCCAGATCACCGCCTTGATACCTCCAAAAACAGTATAGATTGTGGAAATCAGACCCAGTAATATAATGCAGAGCGTCAGGTTGAATCCGGTTACCGCCGACAAAGCCAGGGCGGGTAGGAATACGACTACACTCATACGGAACAGTTGAAACAGAATAAAGGAGGCGCTTCCGAAGAGCCGTAGGCCGACATCAAAGCGGTTTTCCAGGAACTGATAGGCGGTTACCGCGTTCATTCTTCGCAGCCGCGGTATGTAGGCAAAGGCGATTAACGGCGCTACCAGCACAATGCCGGCGTTTACGATGATGATCGACCAATCCGTTGCATATACCCTGGCCGGAAGGGCGAGATAGGTGATTGCGCTCAATTGCGTGCCGAAGATGCTGATACCGGCGGCCCACCACGGAATGGAACGCCCGCCCAGGTAGAAGTCGGAAGTGGAGTGAGTCTGACGGGCGCATAAGAATCCCACAAAAAGCAACCCGCCAAGATACGCGATCAATGCGATCCAGTTTAGAGTGCCGAATGCCGGATCAGGTAGCAGGGACGCGACCTTCCAAATGACCGGAGTGCGAACCCGAGGTCGGACCTCTCCGGAGGCTATTATGTAATCGTTGCCCCATTTGGCAACTTGAGTGGTGACATGGTTTTGCGGAAGACTGCCCCCTTTCTGCCACCTGTCGGTGAGTGCATTGTAGGTCCAAGCCTGTTTGGGAAAGCCGGGATGTTCGTCCTTGAGATCATCGGCTTGGTGAAAGAGAGATCCGTCGGCGCCGCCTACGACAAAGATGTGATTTTCACCCATCGGAAAGGCTTCACCGGCCATGACGCAGGCAGGCGAGTCAGCCAGCTTTTTCCAGGTATAGGCACTCGGGCTGTAGGCGTAGGCATCTTTGAGGAATTTGAGTTCGCCATTTTCAGCAACCCGGCGGCCGCTGAAGAGAAAGACTTGTTCTTCCGCTCCGTTGTTTTGAGCCGTGACCAAGTTCAGTCCTCGGGCTGGACCTGGCCATCCAGGAAGTTCCTGCCAGCCAGCTTCCGGATTTTCTATGTCCAAGACCCAGAGGTTATTAAGTGCGGATGCCAAATCGTTGGTTTCAGTACCGCCAGCGAGATAGACTTTATTTCCAATTGTAGCGGCCATCGTAAAAGCGAGAGTACTCGGCAGATTTGGCAAAGACTCCTGTTCAACTGTTTTACTGCTAGAATCCCATTTCAGCAGGAAAACATCGTTGTAGGTTTGGTTTGCATCGTTTCCGCCCATGCAGAGGACGCCTTGAGAGAGAGAAACCGAAGCGCCATAACCGAGAGGCCGTGGTAAGGTTCCTCCCTTGGTCCATTCTCCGGATCTCTCCAGTACCCAGATATCATCGTGCCATACTTTATCTTCTCCCCAATAGGGTTTTGGAAAATTGGCGCCCCCGGCGACAATCAGTGCATCGTTATGGACGCCGACATAGGGTCCGGCAACCCCGAGGGATTCGGATTGGTCACCGACTGGCGGGAGGTCAGCGAGGTGAGACCAGGAAAGGTAGGTTGAGGGCTCATTCCCTGTGCTACCGATCTGTAGTGAGACTATAAGTAGGAATTGCAGACAAAATGAGTTTATCTTCTTCAAGCGTATCTATTGGTAGAAATTTCCATGTTCAACGTAATCATATCTTAGCCCGCATATCTCACAAAATTCGTGGCGAGCAAACGAAGATCGAGTGCTGGTGCGGGCATCGAGCCGATGAGCGGGTGAAGCCGGGTTGACACCCTGCAAAGTCGCACATCCAGCGAGGGCCGCACCAGTGCCGACATATCGAAGCGCAGTAGAAGATTGGGGGGCTGTCGCATTCGCTCGGTAGTGAGAAATGCGGGTTAGCACCAAACTTTGCTGGTTCTGAATCCAATCACTAAACATGAGATCACATCCTACTGTCTGTTTCTATTTGTTAGTATTGGTACATTAACAGGACCTGTTTTCAAACCTCTTGTCTGGGCCTCATGGTCCGTTGAGGCTTCAACCATGGGTGATTGATTCTTAATATGAAATGCGGGCTAGTTCAAAAAATCCCACTTCAGCAGGTTTTTGCTTTCGAGGATAAATTGCCTACGGTCTCCATGCGGGTCGTGCCTGCGCGTGTTGCGGTGGGCGGGTAGCAGGTATCGGGTGATGCCGTTGTCCACAACGGTTTCGATTCCGCCACGACAAATCTTCCTGCCGGATTTTGAAAGCTGAGTGTGCCGTCTGGACCAGCCTGAACGTTATACAGGTCTTGGTAGGGGAAGGCGTTTGCCGGATTGTTGAGCGCAGCGATTTGGCGATCTACTTCGGCCTGGGTTATTCCCGGGATCGGACCCCAAACTTCGTAGCAAGTCAAATGAGACTTTTGCCAGATTGTGTTCATGGGGGTTGTAGGGTTGGTTCCGGTAAGAGTGCTTGGTGCAGGGAAGGCGTAACCTGACCGGAACCAAGCGCTGTTTGGCCAGTATCTGGAAATCATATTTGGGGAAAGAAATCCGCGGTTGCTGTGAGGGTGTCAACCAGGGTGATTCGGGCGCGACGAGTAATCTGAGTGGGGGGGCCTATAACCGCACCGAAAAGTCGAAATGTCGCCCGCTTGCAGCGGACAGGCAGGCAGGTTAAAATCACTCAGCAACCGGGGCCAATCCCTTTTGTGGCTTTGCGACCTCTGAATCCAAAAAAAGGGTAGAAAAACAAGGCAAAAAGTTAAGAATAAAGAACTGACCCGAATGGTCCTTAGTTAAAGCGGTTTTGGACGGATGTGCAGGCCATTTACTTTCGAGGGGGTCACACCTTAAATCCCGCATTGGCATGCAGGATTGCAAGGAATGACCCCGACGCCGGCAATACGTTGAAAATTCATCGTAAAGTGCGTTAACTAAGGGCCATTCAGAACTGACCCCTTTTTAGCCTCCGAGAAAGCACCTGCTCAGAAACCGTCAACTTGTATGCTACGTCACTAAGGGATAACTTTGCGGACACATGAAGTTGAGCAGCAATTTTGTCGTTTGAATGAATGGTGTCGAGCCAGGTTCTATGGACGAGATTGAGATCTGCATAAACCCGACTTGAAGCAGTGGTTTGTCTGAAGAGATCATTCAAGCGTTGATTCACTACTGCGAGTTCATTGAGCATCGACGAAGAATTCCAGATACCCTCGAGGGATCGGGTGAGTTCATGCGCTTTTCGGATCGGTTCGAGCATGGCATCAATACGATCATGGACGCTCTCAAAGGACCCCCTCAGCTCATGACTTAATCGATTGAAATCCTCTAATGCCTTTTCGTAGGCTGGTCGGAACTTGTAAAGATCATCGTTCATCCGTGTCCACAAAATCGGGGGAGGTTCAGGGTGGGCTTGTCGCTGGTCTTTGTGATGTTGGTGGACGTCTCCCACTTTCCACCAAGAACGACTCTTATATACCACCTTAAGTCCACAGCTTTCCAGGACATAATGTCCAGTTTGCCTGTGACCTACTTTGTCTCGCCGTAATGAATGAAGGCGGATGTGCCTAGAATAAGTGTTACCGATGTCTCCGGATCATACCAATTTGTTTATTTTTAGACGCGCCGTAGCTTCATTCATGTTCGATTTACTTCGGGGATGTCGATTTGGACATGACGATTGTCGTGCGCCCGTCCGTGGAATTGGGGGACAGGTGTTTCGACCCCTTGGGAGCCTTCAGATCCGCTTCCAGCTAGACGGTTCAGGTCCCCGCTATTGACGAAACTTCCACAACGTCGGAGGTAGCCTGGGGCTCCGGGATAGATTCGCCGTCTTGGCGCATACCTTCAATGTGAAACTCGATGGCTTCCCGGATCTCTTCCAACAGCTCCTCGCGGGTGCTCGCCGTAGCCACGCAGCCAGGCAGGTCTGGCACATAGGACGCGTAGTTGTTGGGGGTTTTTTCAATCACGATAGTGTACTTCATGGCACTGATTACTTCTTTAGCCCGGACTGTTTCAAAATACTATTCCATGTGCCTGGGGGCAGGTCATCGCTTGGCTTGCCAGGAACGGTCACACACCCAGGTTTGACCAGGTGCTTGAATTGCCTGTGGCTTCCCCTGATTCGGACCAGCCGCCATCCGTCTTCCTCTATCATTTGCATGGCTTCCCTAACCTTGGGCATGGCCAGATTGCCTGTCTCCAAACCTCAGCCCCACCAAGTTCTTCTCAATGCCTTGGATTGGGAGGTTCATCTGGGCCTCAAACATTTCGCCATTCGCCTGCCAAATCTTCGGAGGAAACTGGACTACATGTGAACACATTTGGACAAAAAACGGCATAATCGACGGTGATAACCCTATGTGCGAGCCATCGAACATCAAGAGGAAAAAATTGGGAGCTCTGGGAGGAGACGCTCATGCTGCTAACTTTTCCTGTAAAAACAATTCGGCATAATCTCCATTGGGTTCACTTACATTAGATCCTAATTTATGGTCAAATAGCCCGCGAGCCAGTCCCATGGGGTGGATCGTTGGTTTCGCTGAGGAGCATGGGTGAAGTGAACTCCTGAATTTAACATGAATGGACAGGATGGGGAATGATTAATTAAGAATTAGGAATTAGGAAATAGGAATTACGCGGAGAAAGGGGTGGCGATTAAAGCCGTTTGGCTTCGGGCGAGTTCGGACGCCGGTACCACTCGACCCCATGCGTTCCGATATGTTCGCGGAGCGCCGGGTTGTTTATGGAGTTGTGCAGAACGAGGTCGACACACTGCGCTATCGGGAGCTCGTCGATGGCCGCACTAAGACGAGCTTGGTCGGTCAGGGTGAGGTAGTCGCCGAACAACGCGATGTCCACATCGGACGACAAGTGGCTCGCCAGCATCCGGAGCGCTATCGAGGGCGAGGTGCAGTGGCTGACCCAGCAATTCGCCGGGCGCGTGAATGAACTGGAAGAACGTTATGCCCGGCCGCTGCCGGAGCTGAAGCGCCAAGTCGAGGACTAGCGAAGGTCGAAGGGCACCTGAAAAGGATGGGGCTGTCGGTATGAGCCAGCGATTCGATTTCGAGCGCCTGGTCGAGCTGTGCGAGCGGACCCACGAAGAGGTTCGGCGCTCGGCTGCCCGCGCCATCGACCGCTCGCCGGTCGTGCGCAACTGGCTGTTCGGCTGGCACATCTTGGAGTTCGAACAACAAGGCGCCGATCGGGCGGAATACGGCGCCCGGACGCTGAAGAAACTATCGGCGGCGCTGAAGAAGAGGATCGGCCGCGGATTTTCCATGGATGCCCTGGAAAGAATGCGGCGGTTCCGCCTAATCTACGATGCTCCGGAGGGGGAGAAATCTGCAACACCGTTGCGGATTTCTGACAACCAGTCGATTTCCGAGACAACGTTGCGGATTTCTCCTAGTTCTTCGCCTGGAAGGGCTCCCAGCCTCGCGTAGCTTGCCGAGCGGTTTCCCCTCGGCTGGTCCCACTACATCACGCTCCTGTCCGTGACTGACCCCGACGCACGCCGCTTCTACGAAATCGAGGCCGCCGACAACGGCTGGAGCGTCCGTGAGCTCAAGCGACAACTTGACTCTTCCCCCGAAATAACGGACACGAAGGAAGGCCATATCTGGCTCAATCTCGAACTGGCAAAAAAGCCGACTCTGTGCTTTGGATATATCCTTGTTCACGAAATGGTCCACATGATCGAGCCTAGTCACAATGAGCGGTTTCAGGAGCTTATGGACGAATTCATGCCGCAGTGGCGAATTTACCGCGACGAGCTCAATCGCACGCTGCTCGCTTACGCAGAATGGCGGTATTGAATGCAATCTCAGGACTCCGTGTTACGGCCATGACAAAGACCCCATGCAGCATCGCCCGAAAACTCGCTCGGGCCGCCGATCGTCTGCGCTTCGGGCCGCCCGTGGCCCACGTCTACAATCCGTTGACCTACGCCGGGAAAGCGCACCGCCAGTACCTCGACAGGTATTGCCACCCGGGGGTGGAGGTGCTCCTGCTGGGGATGAATCCCGGACCCTGGGGCATGGTGCAGACCGGAGTGCCTTTCGGTGAGGTGTCGCTGGTGCGGGACTGGCTGGGCATAGCGGATGGAGTAGGCCGTCCCAAAGCCGAGCATCCCAAACGCCCCATCCAAGGTTTCGCCTGTAGGCGCAGCGAGGTCAGCGGCCAGCGTTTGTGGGGTTGGGCCCGAAACCGTTTTGGAACCCCAGAGGCCTTTTTCGCGCGGTTTTTCGTATGGAATTACTGTCCGCTCGCCTTCCTGGAGGATTCCGGACGCAACCGGACTCCCGACAGGCTGCCCGCTAAAGAACGCCGCCCCCTGTTTGAGGTTTGCGACCGCGCCTTGGAAGACATAACCGATTTCATCGGGCCTTCGCTTGTGCTGGGGGTCGGAAAATTCGGCGCCGATCGGGCCCGCTCCCTGTTGGGCGACCGGGTGGAGGTAGGAAGTATCCTGCACCCCAGCCCGGCCAACCCCGCCGCCAACCGGGGCTGGGCCGAACAGGTCGAGAAACGACTGCGGTCCCTCGGCATCGAGCTGCCGGCCTGACCAACCGCACCTCTTCGGCCCGGAGCCCAAGATAAGGGACAGGCTAATCATACTAACATTCGCGTTCTGACCTACTACGACGGAACTCCTGTTTGGCCAGGAAACCCTGTGGGCGAACACGGCCCCATTCCCCATGACCATCAGTTGTAGTAAAATGCGGCAAAGGTGAGTGGCTCTAGGTTTATCGGGCATTTCCTCAAAAGTGAATTCGTTGATTTGTTCTTGAAGATTTGCCCCCGCTAAAACCTTGTTGGCTCACTTGACAGAAGTAAGGAACAAAAGTAAGACTTTTTTATGATTAAGTCAATTTCAGTAAAGGGACAGCTGGTTTTGCCCAGTAAACTGAGGCGAAAGTACGGGATCACGGCAGGGAGTCCGGTTAATATTTTGGATACCGGCGCTGGGATATTAATTGCGCCGCTACGCGGGGGTTTTAAAGACAAAAATTTTGTTAGAAAAAGCAGAATCGACGGTGGTCCCGTGCTTTCTTTTAAACGAAAGCAGCTTCTTACTTCAGAGCAAGTTTCCAAACTCCTGGAGGAGACTGAATGAACTACCTTCTCGACGTCAACGCTCTGATAGCCGGCGTGTACGAAGATCACGAACACCATGCAGTTATGCGGTCCTGGATGAGGGACAATGCTGGGAATGGTCTGCGTGTGGCCCCGCTAGTTATGACCGGATCTCTGCGGGTTCTTATGGCTGTGTCCGGTGAGAAAAAACCGGGAAGGCTTGTTTCTGCAATAGGTGCTTTTAAGAAATTTTATAACATTGAAACCGTTGGTGACACTACCGAGATCGAACAACTCGGTAAATGGATAAGGGGACCTAAACAAGTGACCGATGCACATTTGTTAGTCGTAGCGAAACACCATAGGCTGAAGCTACTCACCTTCGACAAAAGTATTCCTGGTCCCGAGGTAGTGTGTTTAGCAGCAGTTCGTAAGACCAACCTTTAACTTGTGGGAGCGGCTTTACCCCGCAAATTCCCCTAGCCCGCATGTCTCACAAATTTTCTACTGCGCTCCGAAATGTCGGCACTGGTGCGGTCCTCGTTGGATTCGCGACTTTGCAGGGTGTCGACCCGGCTTCACCCGTAAATCTGCTCGATGCCCGCACCAGCACTCGACCTTCGTTCGCTCGCCACGAATTTTGTGAGAAATGCGGGCTAGTGTGGTGTTTCAGAAATAACTTGAAAAATTACAAATTACCTGAGTTAGGTAGGTTAGGCCCATGGGAATCATTGTAGACGTCATACTGCCGCTCGCACTCGCCTTCATCATGTTCAGCCTTGGGCTCGGGCTTACCTTCGACGACTTTGCCCGTGTGGTGCGCCGCCCGCGCGACTTCACGGTAGGCGCCCTTTCGCAGATTGTCGTGCTACCGGCTGTCGCTTTCATCCTTGCTAGCCTCTGGCCAATGGCGCCCGAACTTGCGCTTGGCCTGATGATCATCGCCGCCGCTCCGGGCGGAGTGACCTCCAATATTTTGACGGCGTTCGGCCGCGGCGATGTCGCACTGTCGATCTCGCTGACCGCGGTGATCAGCCTGCTGAGCGTTGTGACCATCCCGCTCGTGGTGGTTTTCTCCTATGGCCATTTCATCGGTGAGCCGATGGAGAAGGACATTTCGGTGGCCGGCACCGCGATTAGCGTCTTCCTGATCGTCGCCGTCCCGGTTTTGGTCGGTCTGCTGGTCCGCCGCTTCGCGGAGGGCTTCGTGCTACGGGTGGAGCGACCAGCCAACAGGATAGCTGCGGCGCTCTTCGTCCTCGTGCTCGCGGGCGCGATTGTCGAGGAACGCGCCAACCTCGTCGCCTATTTCGCTCAGGTCGGTCTGGTCACCTTGGTTCTCAACCTACTGATGATGGTGATCGCCTGGCTCCTGGCCCATAGGTTTGCTACCGGTCCGAGCCAGAAGGTTACCATCGCGATCGAATGCGGGCTGCAAAACGGAACGCTTGCGATCGCGGTCGCGGTGCTGCTGTTCGGCGGCGGGCTTGCGATGGTTCCCGCAGCGACTTACAGCCTGATCATGTTCGCCACTGGGCTGATCTATGTCGCGGTGCTGCGCCGAAGGCGGGCCTGATCCGGTAGACCCCTTTTTGCGGGTAACCCGATTAACCCGCATATCTCACTACCGAGCGAATGCGACAGCCCCCCAATTTTCTACTGCGCTCCAAAATCTCGGCACTGGTGGGGAAGGCGGGGAAGGGGTCAAACCTTGCATCAAGCATTGGCATGCAAGATGCCAAGGAATGACCCCGACGGGCTTTGCAGGGTGTCAACCCAGCTTCACCCGCGAATCAGCTCGATGTCCGCATTGTTTTTGCAGAAGGCAGTGTAGGCGCTGCTGTTGACCGCCAGTCTCATTTCCAGTCGCCCGGGTTGATCTTGTCGAAAGCTTTTATCGCAATGTCGAAGGCCCGATCCGTTTTCCAAGATCCGGCCAACTCATCGAGGTCATGACAGCGAGAGGCTTCTTCACCCACGCTCCCAGCCAGTGAATCGAGCATTACCTGATTCAGGCATTGGCCCTTAAGCTTCACCTTCCGCCGCAGCGCTTCGTCCACGTGTGGCGGTACTTGCCGTATGGTATACTGCCTTTTTTCATGCCTGCAGTAAATGCAGGCAAAATACAAGTAAAAAACTAAACCCACTTTAGGGAAAGGGGGTCAATTCTTAATGGTCCTTAGTTAAGGCGGTTTTGGACGGATGTGCAGGCCGTTTACTTTCGAGGGGGTCACACCTTAAATCCCGCATTGACATGCACGATTGCAAGGAATGACCCCGACATCGCAAATGCTTCGGAAATCCTCGGAAACGTGCTTAACTTAGTGTCATTCGGGTCAGTTCTTAATTCTTGCATTCAGCTGCTTTAGCAACATTCCAGCTCCGGGCCTCTCCCCGTGGTAGAGCCGGGGTCATGCCGTTGAAAAGTGATGCCTTCTATAAGAAAAGGGTCAGGTCCAAAAAACTGTATTCCGTAGCGCTTCATACACTTTGGCGGGGTGTCGGCCTGCGGCCTCGGTACAAAGAGGACTGACCCCCGAAGAGGAATTCGCTCATCAGTTCTGTAAAAATAATTGTAGCTAGGGTGGAAATGTGCTAAACGGGGAAAGTGAGCGGGATTTATTCTTAGAATTCACTGGTTGAGGATGAAATTCAGATTTTATATTCTATTAGCATTTGTCTGGACCCAGAATGGGTTCAGTCTGCCGACGGAACAAATCGAATTTTTTGAAAGCAAGATTCGGCCAGTATTGGCGGTGAATTGTTATGAGTGTCATAACAGCGTAAACAAGACCAAAGCCGGCCTGGCGTTGGATTACCGGGACGCGCTGCTGGCTGGAAGTGAGGAAGGCGAGGTTGTAGTGCCGGGAAGTCCGGATGAGAGCGTGCTGATCTGGGCAATCCGGCACCAGGATGGATACGAAATGCCGGACAACGGGCCCAAGCTTGATGATGAGGTTATTGCGGATTTTGAGGAATGGGTAAGGATGGGGGCTCCCGATCCACGACTAAAGAAACCGACGCAGTTGGACTTGGATAACGCGGTTCCCTGGCCAAAGTTGCTGGAAAAACGCAAGGAGTGGTGGTCTTTCCAACCGGTCAAAACGACCCTCCCTCCCAAAGTGTCGAATCAGGAATGGAGCGAAAGTCCGGTAGATCGATTTATTTTTGCCGCGCTCGATGACCGGGGGCTCATTCCTCAAAAAGAGGCGTCCCCAGAAGTATTGGTCCGGCGGATACACTTAATCCTGACCGGGCTTCCTCCAAAGGCTGATGTGGTAAAAGCTTTTGTAGGAAACCCATCTGAAGAAGCCTACGAGGAACTGGTGGATGAGTTGCTTGCCTCCGAAGCCTACGGCGAGCGTTGGGGCCGCTATTGGATGGACTGGTATCGTTTTGCCCAATCTCACGGCAGTGAAGGAGACCCGAAACTTCCCTATGCTTCGATTTATCGCGATTATATCATTCGCGCTCTCAATGAAGATGTTCCCTATGACGATTTGTTGATGGAACATATGGCGGGTGATTTGTTGAGCCGCCCAAGAATCAACAAAGAGCTTGAGATCAACGAGTCAGCCATTGGCCCTGCGCATTTTCGCATGGTGCCTTATGGTTTTGGTGTAGTGGATGCCTACCAGGAGCAAATTACTTACACGGATAATCAGATCGATGTGATTTCCAAAGCAATGCTGGGTATCACGGTATCCTGTGCGCGTTGTCATAACCATAAGTTTGATCCTATCAGCCAGAAAGACTTTTACCGGTTTTACGGTATCATGATCAGTAACCGTCCCGGTACCCGCAATGTGGATACGCCGGAAAAGCAGGCCCTGAATAAACGGGCCCTTGCCAGGTTGAAACCCAGGATTCGGCAGGGCATGGCCGACTACTGGTTGGAAGGCGTTGATTCGGCTGTAGAAAAACTGGCAGCCTTCTCTTTCCAGGAAACAGAGGAGGAGAAGGAGTTGATGGAGGAATTAAAAAAGGCTCCCACAAAGGGTGAGAAGGAACTGCCAACCGACCCTGATTTGCTCAATCAACTCTCGATGAAACGGGAAGTTACCCAGGTGGGCAAATATCATCCGTTTGCACTGATAAAGCAATGCATAGACAAGCCTACTGAGGAGATGGCCGCGGCATGGAGCGATCAAATCAAAAGCCACGAAAGGGACGTCCAGGAATTTGAAGAGGCGAAAAAGAAGGCTACCTTCTATGCGGACCTCCGGGATCAAAAAACTTTGGATGCCTGGTATGGGGAAGGAAACGGCCTTGGACCAAAAGTCAGACCGGCTGGTTCCTTCGCGGTTGCCGGGGAAGGATTTTACGCCATCAGTGGCATCTATCCCCGAGGCGTTTACAGCCACCTGATTTCCGATAAGCACAATGGCACTCTGGCCTCACCTTATCACCGGGCGATTGGGGACTGGAGTTTTATGCGGGCTGTGGGGCTCAATGGCGCCATCCGCATGTCTGCTCGCAATTACCCGCTGCAGCAAGGCCTCCACCCCTACGAGACTGCCGAGACAGGGTATATGCAGTGGTTTCCACTAAGAAAATACAAATTCTGGAATGAAGAACAGGTCCATTACCAGATCTCAACCATCGGGGACAAACCGATCAATGCCAATGAATGGCGTTCCTGGTTTGGCGTGACCGAGGTAATCGGTGGAAATGTTGAAATGGAGGAACTGGGGAATCCTCTGTTCACCGTTCTCGAAGATAGTTGGGGAGTCACGGATCGCGACACGCTCCTGGCTGCTTACAGGCGAGCCTTGCGGGAATCGATCATGGCTTGGAAGAAATCCCGGATCAGTGATTCACAAGCTCAGTTTCTAAGTAGCTTTGTTCGTTATAATTTGTTGCCTAATCGGTTCGATGCCTTACCAGAAAAATTGGCCGCATTGGTTTCAAAATACCGCGAGCTGGAAAATGAAATTCCCGCGCCGACACGAGCCCCGGCATTCTTTGAAGGCGACGTGATCGATCAACCGTTGTTAATTCGTGGCGAATACAAAAAACCAGGCGAAGTCGTTCCACGTCAGTTTCTCGAAGTTTTTTCTAACAAGCACTACAGCAGTGAGAATTCCGGGCGCCTTGAACTGGCCAAAGATATTGTTAGCCGGACCAACACATTGAAATCCCGCGTTCTGGTCAATCGTCTTTGGGCTTATGTTTTTGGTCGTGGTATTGTGGCTACCACCGACAATTTTGGGCGGCTGGGCAAGCAGCCCACCCATCCCGAGCTGCTCGATTATCTGGCTTTGGATTTTGAGAAGCAGGGCTGGTCAATCAAAACGGCGCTCAAGCAAATGGTTAGCAGCCGCACCTTTCGTTCGGCCAGCGTTGCACCGCAGGGTGCCAATGCAAAGGATCCGGACAATGAGTATTTATCCTATTACACTCCGAGGCGCCTGGACGCGGAAGCTATCATGGATTGCGTCAACAGCATGGCGCGGGATAATTTCCAACGGGGTGTTTATGTGGGTGTCATGAGGAACAAGCTCAATCCGTTTTTGGCTACATTCAATTTGCCGATTCCAACCACCACCGTCAGCCGTCGAGATAGCACGAATGTTCCGGCTCAGGCGCTGAGCATGATGAACGGTGAATTCGTTCAGAAAGCAGCAGAAGAATGGGGGAGTAAAATTCAAAAAAGCATCGACGATGGGCCAGTTGAAGCCATACTCGAAGCACTATTTATGGATGCCTATGCGCGCGGACCCAGCCAGGAAGAGGAAGATCGGTTGTCAAAATACTACCAAAGTATCGAAGATTCGGATACGGCGATAAAGAACATTGCCTTTGCTCTGATGAACACTAAAGAGTTTATCTATGTTCACTAGCCAATATAACCGGCGCGAATTCCTCCGGCTCTCCACCCATGGAATCGGTGGTTTGATGCTATCGAGTTTGATCAACAACGTTTCCGCCAGCAGCCGCTACATGCCCAGGCTGCATCACCCCGCCAAGGCGAAGTCGGTCATCTTTCTTTTTATGTCTGGTGGGGTTTCGCACGTGGACTCTTTCGATCCCAAAACCTTGTTGCGGGAAATGCACGGCCAACCCATGCCCATGAAAGTGGCCCGCACGCAGTTTGACCAGGTGGGTAGCATCATGGGGTCATTCTGGGATCAAAAAAAGTACGGAGAGTCGGGGATCGAGATGACTAATTTGTTCCCGCACATTGCGGAACATGCAGATGAATTGGCTGTGGTGAGGTCACTGACTGCAAAGTTCAGCGAACATGCCCAGGGTAATTTCTTCATGCACACCGGCTTTCCGTTCCTGGGCCATCCCAGCGCTGGGTCCTGGGTCACCTATGGAATCGGCACGGAGAACGCAAATTTACCCGGATACATCGTGCTGCAAACGGATACGGCCGGTCCTCCCCATGGCGGGGTCAGCCTTTACGGAAATGCTTTTCTGCCTGCTACCACTGGGGGATCTATTTTTAATATTTCCGGCAACAGAGCCATTCCGAATATTCAGCCCTCCCGCCTGAAGCATGAGCAACGTGAAGCATTGGATATTATCAAGCACCTGGATCGCAGTTTCGCCAGCCGTAGCGCCGCTAGTGGCGCGGTGATGGCGTCTGTTGAAAATGCTGAAACCGCCTATCTCATGCAGGAAGCGGTTCCCGAGCTTACGGACATTTCCGATGAAACGGATAGTATGCTCGAAATGTATGGGGTGAAGGATCCGGTTGGGTATAAGTCGGAATACGCGCGCCAATGCCTCATGGCCCGTCGTTTGGTGGAACGCGGGGTCCGTTTTATCGAATTGTCCTGCTGCCCTTACCAGGATGGTGGCGGTCAGAAAGGAAATCCCTGGGATCAACACAGTAATCTGGAAGTCGGCCACGGTTCCATGGCCTCACAAGTGGATAAACCAATTGCAGCGCTGATTACGGATCTGAAGCAGCGCGGTCTGCTGGATGAAACGCTTTTGGTCTTTTCAGGCGAGTTTGGGCGCAATCCCTTCGCCCAGGGGATCGGCCGTGACCACAATCCGCAAGGGTTCAGTGCCTGGTTAGCCGGTGGTGGAGTCAAAGGCGGCACTATTTACGGAGCGACCGATGAATTCGGTTATCACGCGGTAGATAAGATTTCCAACATCTACGAATTGTGGGCCACGGTGCTACATTTGGTGGGTATCGACCACGAAAAGCTCACCTTCCAGTACGGCGGACGCAACCTGCGGCTAACCGACGTTCATGGCAAGGTCTGGCACGAAATTATTGCCTAGTGTGGTGTCTCGTTAATTCGTTCACACAAACGGCGGACTTTTTCGAGGATTGACTTGGCGGTTAGGGTATTTGAATTCTTAGGAGGGGTTAACCCTGTGTCCTCTGTGGTGAGTTCTACTACCAGTAAAGGACATAACACTAGCTTGTCATGTTGGCGTCGCTCGAAACTGCCCTCCGGCTCGCTCGGCGATCGAGCCCTACCTGCCTTTGTGCCTTTCCTGCCTTCGCCCCTTTGTGCCTCTGTGCCCCAGCACCATTCAGGTTTGACACCTTCTGGTAGACCCTTATCCCCAATTTTTTTTGAACTTTTTCGTCACATAGAGGATTGAACATGGATGGACAGGATAGACAGGATAAGTAAGGCAAAAATGTTCCGGTTCAATAAATGCCCGGTCTTGTCGGTCACTTTCGCTCCCTCGGAACGGTCTATCCAAATCCTGTGCATCCATGTTTTATTTACTTGGAACAAAAGGGTCAGGTCTTAAGAAAGGTATTCCGTTACACTCCATACCATTCTCAAAGACGACTGACCCTGCCTTCGTGCCTATGCCCCTTCGTGCCTTTGTGCCTCTGTGCCTTTGTGGTGAGTTCTACTACCAGTAAAGGACATGACACTAGCCACTCTCCCGATTAATACGGGAACATGGCCTCATTGATTGACATGCCGCGCACCTCTATTTCGTCCAGGTCCCCAGTTCCCAAACCGGCTTGTTCGGCCATAAGAATGTGATTGTCACATTTTTCGAACGGCCATGAACCGCGTTTCGCTCGCGGATCGTCGTAACCCATACAAGCCATGCCAACTGCGTCAGTTGAAACCGGATTGAAGCCAGCTATCATGATTCCAGGTGCAGTAAATTGGTTTAAGCTATCCTTAAGGCCTGGGCCTGGATTTTCTGCCCCGCTCATCGCCGTTATTCCATCAATAATTCCAAGATGAATCGGCCGCGCCAGATTGATATCCCTGATGATATGGGTGACGCTGTATCCGGGATCTCCATATTGTCTTTGTTCGGGCTTAATGCCGGGCAGCTCCAGGTGATCATAATCCGGCAGGCGATGGAGCGGCATGCGGCCTTGTAGGGCTCGCTCGCTTCCCGCCTGTCCTCCGTAAAGAGAATTCGGAGTGATGCCAAAGAGGTTTTTCATGGTCAATGTAACCCCGGCGGTGATGTGGTCTTTCAGCTTGCATAAGGAAATAAGGACATCCGTTTCCTCGTAGGAGTGATTCAATTTAAAGGAGGAAAAGATGTGACCGCCATCTGGCACTTTTAGATGAGAATAGCGTTTTCCAAGACCCAGGTTACGCGTATTTTCAAACTCCACGTGTTTGCCTGCCGCCTTGAAGGCGCTTATGTCCCACTTTCCACGTGCCAGCGTTTTTTCTAGGGTTTCGTTTCGGGTGGTTGATTCGACAAATCGCACTCGTTTCGCTCCGGCTTCGAACAGCAAGTGAAGTAGTGCCAGGGCTGTATCCGGATGTGTCATGAAGGTTTCCCCAACCGGCCTACCCAGGTAATGGTTAAAATTGGTGGTGGTCATGTTGAGCTTCACGGTGACTGTTTTGTTGCTCACCAAGGGCTTGATACCGCCGAGCAGGCCCAGCATTTTTTTCATCGCCGGGTATACCTCTGGACCGTAATTGAGGCAGGGAACGATGGCTATCTGGGAATTTGCCAGTGATGGTGAAGCCTGGGCAGAAAATAAAGATGTAAGGGGGCGGGTAAACTCGCCATTTGCGCGCTGCATCATGCAGGGCATGCCGGCCAGGGCTCCTGCACTTAAACCCAAAAACTTTCTTCTACTAAATTTTGGACAACTCATGACAACTTTGAGAATTCGAAAAGAAGTTATCGGGAGTCCAGGTTTTTCTCAAGGGGTAATTCCTAATTCCAATTTAGAATTGAAATGACAAAATGGTGCAGCTCAATCTGGAAGCAGGGCAAGGTGATGCTGCCGGTTTGTATTCAGATACTTCCCAACTCAATCGTAATCGTAATCGTAACATCCAACCCCGCTCCCTGTAAAAGCCATCTGTCCCAATGGGATGCGGGCTATGTAAACAACACCATTCCCCGGATGTTGATTCCTTTTTCCATATCGGCGAATGCCTCGTTGATTTCCTCCAGCTCGTAGTACTGGGTCACCAATTCATCGAGCATCAACTTTTTTTCGCTGTAAAGCCCGAGTAGATAGGGCATGTCTTCACTGGGAAGGCAGGACCCAAAAAACGAGCCCATCAGTTTGCGTTCTCCTATGGGAAGGAATGCCGATGGAATCGTGATCGTCTGTTGCAGGCCCGTTATACCAATGATGACTGCATTGCCACCCATGCGTAGCATGCTAAAAGCCA
Organism: Opitutales bacterium; assembly: GCA_965250065.1. Lineage (GTDB taxonomy): Bacteria > Verrucomicrobiota > Verrucomicrobiia > Opitutales > UBA2995 > JAABVD01. The sequence continues at coordinate 445,293 of OZ252288.1, read as the reverse complement.
TCTCGATCGTCGCAGGCAGACCGATCGCCTCGAATGCATAGTGAACGCCTTTGCCATCTGTTAAGTCCTTAACCACCCGAACCGGATCGGTATCCTTCGAGTTAATAGAATCGGTAGCGCCAAACTTTTCCGCTTGTTCCAGTTTCGATGGCACCTGGTCGATAGCAATGACCTGGGAAGCGCCTACCAACCGGGCGCCTTGAATTACGTTCAGCCCTACCCCGCCGCAACCGATTACGGCAACCGTGGCTCCAGCTTCGACTTGGGCTGTGCGCGTGACTGCGCCCACTCCCGTGGTAACACCACAGCCCAGAAGGGCGGCATGTTCAAAAGAATATCCTTCCGGCAAGGGTAAAACCGAATTTGTATGCACCACGATGTATTCCGATAAGGCCCCGATCCGGGAGAACTGGAAAATATCCTGATCCCCCTTGTGGAACCGGCAGGTGCCATCGATTAAAGCGCCTCGGTTTCCACTGAAGTGGACCTCACACAGGTTGGGATGCCCCGTCCTGCATGGTTGGCAATTTCCACAGGAAGATACAAAAGGCAACATGACGCGATCACCTACCTGATAGCGGTTCGTTCCAGGTCCTACTTCCATCACGGTTCCGGAACCTTCGTGACCCAATACTTCGGGTAAATCGTGGGGAAGGATACCCTTCATAACCGAATAATCGCTGTGGCAGATACCACTGGCCTCAATTTTGATCAGAAGCTCACTCTCCCGCGGGGATCTCAAATCGATTTCCTCAACAACGACCGGTTTGTCGTACTCGTATACAATGGCTGCTTTCGTTTTCATTTTCTCTCGATTCCGCCCGATTTTAGATACTGCTTACCCCAGACCAATGCATCCTGTTTTTTTCGAATTTCCAACAGAAAAGAATCCTTGGGGTCGCTCGAGAATATCCCAGGTGAGGGAAACTCTCTTGGCAACATCCACCTTTTAATTTGCTCCATAGGAAAATGCCAGGGGCAGCAGCAGGTTTTCTTCCTGAGCAACCTCCGCTTTTCTACTGAGCGAATGCGACATCTTACAAATCAATACCTCATCGGTGTCAATCCGTGCCCATCCGTGGTCAAGCTTTCGATAAACCACAGATTACACGGATGGGCACGGATAGTGGAAATGAGTGGTTCCGGGCACGACACGTTTCCATTCAGGGTGTGACCCTGTCTTCCTCAAAATACATTTTCTAACAACGCTGCGCTTGATCCGGCTTCGCCGGAACAGGATCGCTTCGCGAACAGGAATTTATTATGCCAAGTTTTTCCTGTTGCCGACCTGTCTCACCGTAACTCGATGTAGGCGGACATGTCCCGCCGTAACTCCATGAAGGCCGCAGGCATCCAGCCGCAAAGCGGCGATGTTTTAAATAAAAAAAGGCCCTGCAGCCTCCTTTTGCTACCGAGGCCGCAGCCCGACAACCCGCAATAATGCCTGCCCGCGTGTGCCTCAATCCCTTTGTGCCCCTGTGCCTTTGTGCCTTTGTCCCTTTGTCTATCTGTGCCCATCCGTGGTCAAGCTTTCATAGCTTTAGCCGGCCACAGCAATGGAGCCTGCAACCCTCTCAGAATAAAGTTGTTCCAGAACTTAACATCTACCAATAATGCCCCTTTTTGGCTGGTTTTACGCTAACCCTGGTAAAATTTTTCAACTCCGATAGTCTGCACTTCAAGTTTACCGCCCTTTTCATGAGAGTCCTCGTATTTATTTTTACCTACCTGATTTTGGCTTTATCCGGGCTTTTTTCCTTTGCCGCCGAGTATCCCGAGAAACCGATCAAAGTCATTGTTCCAACCAATGCGGGAGGAGAAACAGACGGGTTGGCCCGCCTTCTACAAAGGGCGATCGCCGATAAAAAGTTGCTTGGGCAAAAAATGGTTGTGGTCAATTTGCCCGGCGCCGGTGGCACCATTGGCACCCGAAGAATCAAACAGTCAAAACCCGATGGCTACACCCTCGGCTTGTGGCATTCCGGATTCGTAACCTCTAAGGCGATGGGGATCGTGGACTACGACCACACAGATTTTGAGCTGATTTGCATGTCCGGCTATACCGAATTGGGACTGGGCGTCCATCGGGATTCGCAATTCAAAACCATAGAGGACCTGTTGGAATATGGGCGAAAAAATCCCCGGGCGATAAAATTCTCCACCAATGTAGGCCTGCCCGTTCACTTGATCCCACTCCTGTTTGCCGAAGAAACCGGCCTGGAATTTCGTTTCATCCAATCCGGGGGCGGATCGCAGAGACTGGCTTCTATCCTGGGCCGCCACACCGACGTTTCCCTGTTCGCCACAACCGCGTTCCTGAACTTTGGGGAGGTGGGCCTGAAACCCATTTTGTCATTTTCTTTAGAGAGAGATCCTCTCATGCCCGATGTTCCAACGGCCAAAGAAGTTGGCGCTAATTTTGGCTTGGTTGAAACCCGCATATGGGTGGCGCCCAAGGGCACACCGAAACCCATTCTCGAAACCCTGCGTTACGCCATCCGCAGCGTGATGGAAGACCCAGAGATATCGGAAGAAATCAGGGCTTTTGGCGTAGTGCCCAAATATGGAAGATCGGAAGTTTGTCAGCCGATGCTCGATGAGCTCCTGCAAAAAGTGACGCCGCTGGTCGGTAAAGCCCGCAGCGTTGGCCGCTAACCCCAATTTCTGCTGATTCTCGCCATGAGCACTTCCCGCTCTTCACACCAGGACTACTTTATCTCCGGTTGCACCTTGGTCTTGGCCGGGCTGGTTCTCTGGGCGGCGCAGGACATTCCACCGCCATTTTTTGACCCCCTCGGGTCAGCAGCCGTGCCCAAAACCTGCGCCTATAGCTTGATAGTGCTATCTCTGGGTATGGGCCTGCGTCGCTATTTCAAAAACCGTGCCAGCGGCCGAACCGTTTCGCGGGATGTCAGCTACAAAACCGAACCCTGGTTGGCGCTAAGCGTAGTTGCTTTATCGGCGCTTTATACGCTGGCAATGGGTTCGGGTTGGATGGGCTTTCGCTGGGGAACCGTGATCTATATTTTCATAACCGGCACGATGCTGGCCAAAAAAAATTACGCGGTCATGTCTATCAGCCTGGCCTGGGGATTACTGCTGGGCATTGGAGGCCACTTTCTCTTCACTAATTTCTTTTTCATCGATCTTCCCTAGTGTGGTGTCCCACCCATGGAGCTGCTACAGGCATTTCAATACCTACTGAGCCCCACTCCCCTGTTTTGGCTGATGATCGGGGTGACGAGTGGAATTTTTGTCGGAGCCATTCCCGGGCTCGGCGGTGGAATGTTGATGGCGCTCACCGTACCACTGACTTTCTCCATGGACTCCACCCAGGCTGTACTTCTGCTCATGGGCATGCACGTCGGATCAGTATCCGGGGGATTGATTAGTGCAACTTTATTAAAGATGCCGGGAACACCCTCCGCCATGATGACGACCTTTGACGGTTACCCCATGGCACAGAAGGGTAATCCAGGGCTGGCCCTGAGCCTGGGCATCGGCGCTTCCTTCCTAGGGGGATTAATTTCCGCAGTTTTCCTCATCATTCTCGCGCCACCTCTGGCCGATCTGGCCCTCAAATTCGGCCCCTGGGAATACTTCTCCATGGTGTTGATGGCGCTGGTGCTCATTTCATCGATATCCCAGGGCACCCTCTTAAAGGGTTTATTATCCGCCATGCTGGGGATCACTGCCGCCCTACCCGGTTTAAACGCTTCGGACGGGCAATTGCGCCTTACTTTTGGCTACGACTCCATGGCGGATGGATTCAACCTGCTGCCGCTACTATTGGGCATTTTTGTCATGAGCCAATTGATTAAGGACACGGTAGCGCTTAATAAAAAGGCGACCAGCATTTCTCTTAAGGACTCCCGGTTGTTTCCCAAACTGTCTACTTGGAAAAAACATACCTTAAACCTGTTGCGGTCTTCCATCGTGGGAACGTGGATCGGAATTCTTCCCGGCATTGGCGCCAGCATATCCTCCATGGTTTCCTACGGCATGGCCAAGGCCTTCAGCAAAAGGCCGGAAAAGTTCGGCACCGGCCACGAGGAAGGCATTGTTGCGTCCGAGGCGGCCAATAACGCCAACGCCGGTGGAGCTCTCATTCCACTGATCACCATGGGCATTCCCGGCGCTCCGGTGGATGCCATTTTGCTGGGGGCCATGATCATGCATCGCATTCAACCCGGACCCCTTTTGTTTCAAACCAACGGCGAACTGGTCTGGGCGCTGATGGGCGGTTACCTGGTGGCCAATATCCTCATGTTCCTGGTCATGCTGTTTTCAACCCGGCTGGTTGCGCGCGTTATAAATATCAATCGGGCTTATCTGGTACCCATCATTTTTGTATTCTGCGTCATCGGAGCCTATGCCCTGAGCAACCGCATCTTCGACGTCTGGCTAGTGCTGGCGTTCGGAGTCGTCGGTTTTTTTCTCGATCGGGCCAAAATTCCATTAGGCCCTTTTGTGATTGGCTTTGTGTTGAGCGGATTTCTCGAGGAAAACCTGCGCTCCGGTTTGCAATCTTCGGACGGTTCCTACCTACCACTCCTTACCCGCCCCTTGTCTCTAATTTTTGTTCTGGTGGCCCTCGTTTTCCTCATCCTGCCTTTCTATAACGATTGGCGTAGAGCAAAGAAGGCAGCGGGTGTCTCATAAAATTGTACTTTCAAGGGGGTCTGCCGAGGAGCTTGCTCCGACAACTCAACATGTGAAGCGCAGAAGAACAACCTTGCAATCGTGATTTGGCATTCGCGATTTCAGGAACGGTGGAAGTTTTTATTCGTAGCTCCATTTGATGATCCAGGGATCTTTCATCAGCTCCTGGTACTCCTTCATCTTGGTCTGGAGATCTTGCAGGACATTGGCGTAATGAGGATCGTAGGCCAGGTTCTTGTCCTCATAGCCCAGCTTCCCCAAATGATAAAGCTCCCAGGCGGGCCGGTTTATATATTCATCCACTCTCATCATCCCATACTTGGCGTCGGGTCCTTTGGCCAGTTGCGCTTGCCAGGTCGATGATGCCCAAAGATCTGAAGCGAAGGGGTATGGGAGTCCATGGGCAATATTCCAGATGAGTTTGTATTGGCCATTGAAAACGGACCGCATCGGATAGTACATCTGAATCTCGTGAAAAGTGTGAGAACCGAAGATCACCTCCCAGTGGTCAGCTCGCGGATTGCCCAATATTCTAATCCAGGACTTACCTTGGTAGCTGTTGTATTGGTCTTTGCCAAGATTCTCCTCGAACACGTGATCTTTGCCTTTCCAGTATTTCGCGGCTGGGATCAGTTTTTTAGGAGCATTTTTCGTTTGATCGAGCCCCCCTGCGAAATCGAGCAACGAAGGCGTGATGTCGATGTGACTAATCATGGCATTTGACTGGATGCCGCGGTTTTTTTCATAGGGATTGCGGACGACGAAGGGAACCCGCAAACCTCCCTCGTAGATGGTGGTTTTAGCCCCGGCAAAGGCCATGCCATGGTCCGAAGTGAATACGATGAGAGTTTTTTCGTAGAGGTCGTTTTCCTTGAGGATTTCGATCAGGCGGCTCACACCCTGGTCGATACGGGCACAACTCTGGTAATATTGAGCCAGTTCGCTCCGGGATTCATTGGTGTCGGGAAGGAAGGGTGGAATGACCACATCCTGCAATCCGTAGAACTTTTCATCGATGCCCTGGTGGGCTCCATCCTGGGGTCGGTTGCCAAATAAATCGGGTTTAAATTGACCCTGATAGTCTTGATCTTTTCCACCTCCCCGGTGCGGATCACTGGTAGCAAAGTAGAGGAAAAATGGCCTGGGATCTTCTGCGGTGATAAACGCTTCAGATACATTGGCCATTTCCACCGCATTCCGGCTGCTGGCCTTCAAATAAGTATCAAAGTGAAAGACCTCTTCCGGCGCTACATGGTATTTGCCTATTTGGGCCGTCCGGTAGCCTTCATTGGCCAGTACGCGAGGCAAGGCCAAGCTAACCACGTTGCGGTAGGATTCAAATTTGTGATAGTTATGGGTGTGTCCATACTGGCCGTTGTGGTGGTTGTGCAGACCAGACAGCACAACCGAGCGGCTGGCTGAGCAACTGGCTGTCGTCGCATAGGCGCGATGAAACAAAGTTCCGTCCTCAGCTAAACTGTCGACTGCCGGTGAATAGGCTACTGGGTCCCCATAACAGCTCAAGGTCGGGCTTTGGTCATCGGTGATGATGAAAATGATGTTTCGCTCCGCGGCGAATACGGAAATTGAAAAGATCAGGGTAAATAGTGAAAGGAGGTATTTCATAATTCCATCAAGAATTTACCGGGATGGGTGTTCAATCACTTAATTATAAATGGCGGATTGAATTCGGGTCTGATTTTTGATCCAATGGAGGGCTATGAAGTTCGAGCACTATGCCATTAATGTTGAGGATTCCGTCCAGGTCGCCGACTGGTATGTTGAAAATTGTAGTTTAACTGCTGTGGTTGCCCTGAAGGAACTCCCTTACACCCGATTTTTGGCCGACGATACAGGCCGTGTGTTTATTGAAATCTATTCTTATCCAGCAGCGCCAATGCCCGATTACTCTACCATGAGCCACCTGCAGTATCATTTGGCTTTTGAGGTTGCCCACGCCGGAGCAGAAAAAGAACGCTTGCTGGCTGCGGGTTGCACATTTGTGGAGGAACTCAACCCTGAGGAGGGCACGCGCCTTATCATGCTGCGGGATCCATTTGGAATCGCTTTGCAGCTTTGCCAAAGAGCGACGCCGTTCAGCTACCCTAATCAGCTTGTGGTCCCAGAATAAAATTTTATAGGACTACATAGTCCGATTTCTTTGATTCAAAATGATCCCTATTGTCACCAGGTTCATGGCTATGGTTTGGCTCACCGTGATGCCTTCGCTTCCATTGTTTGGGACACCTTTTGAGACGATTCCGACCCCTGATTTTGCGAAGGAGGTGGCGCCCATTCTCGAGGCCAAGTGCCTTAGCTGTCATAACCCAAATCTGCTGAAAGGCGATTTTTCCATGGCCAGGCGAGAAGACATCTTGGCAGGAGGTGAGGATTATCTCATTCCCGGCAACGCGGCTGAAAGCATGCTGCATTTGATCACCCTACCCGTCGAACTAGGCGAGCGTCCGGACATGCCTAAGGAGGGAGATCCGCTCACTAAAAAGGAAGGCGAGTTATTGGCTCAATGGATCGATGCCGGAGCGGTGTGGCCCGAGGGGTTGGTCCTGAAAGAAGCCTCCAGAGCAGACAAGTCCTGGTGGGCGTATCAACCAATTCAGGAACCCAAAATGGATTCGATTGACGCATACATCGAGGCAAAATTATCCGAACACGGCCTGGCGATGAATCCGGAAGCCGATCGGCGCAGCCTCATTCGTCGGGCCACCTATGATCTGACCGGCCTTCCTCCCAGTGCTGAGGAAGTGAAGACTTTTGTAAATGACCCTGATCCCCAAGCCTACCAGAAGCTGATCGACCGCTTGCTGGCCTCCCCTCATTATGGCGAACGTTGGGGACGGCACTGGTTGGACGTGGTACGCTTTGGGGAGAGCGTTGGATTCGAGCAGAACTGGATTATCAACGATCTATGGCCCTTTAGGGACTACGTGATTCGGTCCATTAATGAAGATAAACCTTTCGACCTCTTTATCCGGGAACATATCGCAGGTGATGTTTTTGGAACTGATAAACCTGAAATGGAGATTGGCACTGCATTTCTTGTGGCTGGGCCTTACGACAGCGTAAATAATCAGGATGAGGTTCAGAAGGCGCAGATACGGGCTAACACGCTCGATGAAATGATCAATGCCACTGGAGAAGCTTTCCTGGGAATGACTTTGAGTTGTGCCCGTTGCCACGACCACAAATTCGACCCAATCACTCAGCAGGATTATTACCAGCTCTATGCCACCTTTGCGGGAATCAGGCATGACGTTGTTCCCTGGACTACGCAAGAAGCCAAAAAGAACCGTGCTACCATCCTTAAACCTTTAAATATAAAAAAGGCAGAGCTGGAGAAAAAGTTGGAAGTTCTGAAAAATAAAGTTCTTGAGCGTTCCATGGACCGTTACGCTGAATACGATGCCCAATGGGTTAGGCCATCCACGGATCGAACCGGAACAGAGGATCTCTTTCCACCTGTAACCGCGAAATTGGTTCGGCTGGTGTGTGAGTCACAAGACCTCACTTTGGGTTCCAGGGTCGGCTGGAGAATTGATGAGTTTGAAGTCTGGAGCACTGGAAAAAGTCCGCGCAATGTCGCCTTAACAAGCAATGGAGCAGTTGCCAGTGGTAAAGCTCGTGCCATTGAAGACTTTCCCGGAGCCTATGGGGCGCACTATGTCAACGACGGCAAGATTGGTTATCGTTTCATTGCCGCCGGAGATACACTGACTATAAAGTTGGCAGAACCGACAGAGATTAACCGTGTCTTTTTCTCCAGTGCCCAGGGCGCACAGGCTCCCGATTTATTCGAGTTTGCCTTTGTCGCCGAATACCGCATCGAAACATCGCTGGATGGTGAAACCTGGAAAGAAGTCGCACACGGCCGGGACCGTCGACCGGTTAAAAGAAAACCTTTTAGCCCGGACCGCCCGGATCCACCCAATGCACTGACCCATCTCCAATATCGGTTGATGGAACTGGGAATGACGGAGGAAGAAGCTGAAATAGAGCGGCTTTTGGAGGAAGATCTCGAATCTATTAATCGGCAAATAAAATCCGTGCCGGCTTTGCCGGTTGCCTGGATAGGAAGTCGAAGCAAAGAGGATGCAGCCGGTCCCTTTCATGTTTTTCTTGGAGGGAGTCCCCAAAAACGAGGTTCTGAAGTGGCGCCTGTAAGCTTGTCCACCCTCAGCGAGGTAGTTCCCGGTTACCGGCTTCCGGCTAATTCCGGGGAGGCCCAACGTCGTGCTTACCTGGCAGAGTGGATTACCCATCCAGAAAATCCTCTAACACCGCAGGTGTTGGCCAATCGGCTCTGGCATTATCATTTCGGTATCGGAATTGTTGATACGCCCAATGACTTTGGCTACATGGGAGGGCGACCCACTCACCCTGAACTACTCGGCTTTTTGGCTAACAGGCTGGTGAAAAACATTGGCAGTTGAAAGCGGTTCATAGAATGATCATGACCTCCCGCGTTTATCGTCAATCGACCGACTGGAAAAATGAGGCCGCAGCGCTGGATGGGGATAGTCGGTGGTTGTGGCGCTTTCCTCCCCGGCGTCTTTCGGCTGAGGAAATCCGAGACACCATTCTCGCCATGTCTGGAAAGTTGGATACTACCATGGGAGGCCCGGGGTTCCGGCTTTATCATTACATGCGGGACAACGTCTCCACCTACCAGCCACTGGACAGGCATGGACCAGAAACTTATAGGCGGGCAGTCTATCACCAGAATGCACGGGCATCGGTCGTGGATTTGATGACCGACTTTGACCAGGCCGATTGTACGCTTTCAACTCCACGACGTATAAATACGACAACCCCATTGCAAGCCCTGACCATGTTGAACCACAGTTTCACACTCGATATGTCAGAAGCTCTGGCGCAAAGAGCGGAGAAAGCTGGTAGTGATGTCGCTGGAAGGATTGGCCGCATCTTTGAACTGGCTTACCAGCATTCGCCTGATGAGGTAGAACTTGAGCAGTGCAAAAAGGTCGTTCAAAATCATGGATTGCCGGCCCTCTGCCGGGCAATTATCAACTCAAATGAATTGCTATACCTGTACTGACTTATGGACCCTTCTTTGAACGAATACACCAGACGTCACTTTTTAGGAAACGTGACCACCGGTCTGATGGGAGTCGGATTGAGCCATTTACTCGGAAGGAATTCCCTGCAAGGTCAGCATAACTGGAAGCCGGGACTTGGATTGACGCATATAAAACCCCGGGCAAAACGGGTCCTGCAGATCTTCTGCCCCGGAGCGGCCTCGCATATGGATTTGTGGGAGCATAAACCCATGCTGGAGAAATACGACGGGCAACCCCTCCCTGGTGAAGAGAATTTCGTATCCTTCCAGGGGAAAAATGGCCCGCTCATGCGCAGTCCTTGGGATTTTAAGCCTGCGGGAGACAGCGGTAAGATGATTTCGACCATGTTGCCTCACATGGCCGGGCATGTGGACGACATTGCTTTCTTCCATGGCATGCAGTCGAAAACGAACACTCACGGTCCCGGTTGTGTGTTTATGAATACCGGTCATCCCACCGAAGGATTTCCCAGCGCCGGCGCCTGGATCAGTTATGCCCTCGGCAGCTTGGCTGACGACCTCCCCACCTACGTGGCCATTCCCGACATCCGGGGCGAACCACCCAATGGCAAGGCCAACTGGAGCAATGGCTTCCTACCGGCAAATCACCAGGCTATCGTGATGGCCGCGCATCAACCGGTCCGCAATCTGAAGCGGCCCAAAGGGGTGAGCCAGCAGGAAGAGCAGGATACCCGTGAGCTCCTGCACTTCCTTAATGAAAACCACGCCTCCCTGCGGCCTGAGGAAAGTGATCTTCGAGCACGGATGAGCGCTTATGAACTCGCCGGCCGTATGCAACTGTCAGCGCCCCAAGTCAGCGATTTCAAGAGCGAGCCCCGGCACGTTCATCAACTATATGGCAGCGATTCGCACAACGAGTTAAAGGCCGCATATGCCCGAAACTGTATTCTTGCACGGCGGCTTCTTGAACGTGGCGTTCGTTACGTAAATCTGTACTGTGCCTCGCGGGCCAGCGGAGTGGACGGTCTGCTTAACTGGGATGCGCATAAAACTTTGCAAGCCGACTACCAAAGGCATCTCCCTGTTTTTGACCAGCCGACCGCTGCATTACTGACCGATCTCAAACAGCGCGGCATGATGGAGGATACCCTGGTACTCTGGACGACCGAGTTCGGTCGCATGCCGACCCGCCAGCATGGAACTATTGGCAGGGACCACAATCCTGACGGCTTTACGCTTTGGATGATGGGTGGGGGGGTGAAAGGCGGTACGAGCTATGGCGCTACCGACGACTTTGGCCGCCGAGCTGAAGTAAATCCCACCACGATCTGGGAATTCTACTCCACGGTGCTGCACATCCTTGGGCTCGATTACCAACAACTTTCCTGGTACCACAACGGGCTGGACCGGCGACTAACCGATGTGCACGGCCACGTGATTAAAGATGTGCTTCTCTAGCCCGGATGTCTCAGAAATTCCTTATAAAAATACCCCAGCGATTTTAAGGAAATCCATAGTTACAGCCGTTCCAATACTACCGTCGACTGATCCGCCTTAATCCTTTGCTTGTAGAATGAAATCAGCTCATCGTAGCGATCGATAGGCACTCGAACTGGATTCATTTTTATAGATCGATGAGCTATGAGTGTATTCCCGGTATGCTCCAAATTAAGTGAGTAGGTTCCAAAGTCTTCTTCCAAAAATACATGGTCAGGCATCTCACTTATTTCAAAATTCTCCGGCAGGGTAATTTTAATCCTTTCCTCAAGGTTCAGAGGATATAAATCAACCGGCTGGATGCGGTCGTCCTGGCCAAAAGGATGGATCGTTTTTCTATCTAGGATCACGGGTTTAAAAATCAGTAAAACATTCCGCATGTTTTTGGCAAAGCCGGGTGCAACAAATTCCACTTTCATCGTGAATTTTCCCGTGGCCCTGTCATCTTCTCTTATTGGATCTCCAATCACTGCTCCAGGATTGTAATTCGCGATCCAGTCCTTGACCTTCTGTAAGTAATCGGAATCCTTGGTGAAGGAGTAGGAGCGTTCCTTTCTGCCAGCCTGTCCGGTTGAGTTTTCGACTATTTTGCCTATTGCCGTGCCATCCCGCAGGAGGTTCAGCTCAATTTCACGTTTCAGCAGGCTCTTTTCTAAGGGCAATTGGGGAATGGAGACAAGACCGCCATTTTCTCCCGCCAATAGCATTCCCTTGGAACCTTGTAACGAGTAAGGAATATCCCCAAAAGGAGTGAAGGTAGAAGTGGGGTCAAATACCAATAACTTTCCCAACTCAGCGTGTTCAATGGTGGCGGGTGAAGCAAAACTGCCGTCAACTTTGATGGCCGCTACGCAGTGATTAAATTGGCTCGATGATGGCCATTCTTCGAAGATTTTATTTTTCCCAGAATAAACAATGAGCGGGTATAAATCGATGCCCTTAACTTTCAGTAGTCCCTGCAACAAGTTGGTTTTGTCTTTGCAGTCGCCGTATTTGGTTCTGAACACTTCATCGGAAGGTCTTGGCCGGTAACCGCCACCTTTCCCCAAATCTAGAGCTACCGAAATATAGTTTATGGACTGAGCCATTTCCGACAGCGTTCTTATCATGTCGAGGGAATTTGCAGAGTCAGCGGTCAGTTCATTCACTTTTTTCTCCATTTCCGGAGATACAACGGAAAGAGAATCATAAACGGGGGTTCTGTGCTCTGATATTTCTTTCCAGGAACGGTAGAGCCGTCTTTTACTCGAAGGAGGTGCCTGGATATTGAAGGCCGCCCATTTTGCCAACTCACTTAAAGTGGGAGAATAGGGTTGACGTTCAATGCCGCCCAGGGAGGTTAATCTCCAGATAAGGAGTCTATTCTTTTTCACCTTTTTTTCAATTGGAGCCAACGGTTCCATGTTGAAGAATGTGGGCAGAATATCCCACCCTTCAGGAAACTCGTAGGAGATTCCTGAGTTGAGGGAAGGATTTGGACCTTGGAAATACCAGACGTCCTGGGAAAAAATATCTTTGTTTTCAACCACCGCCTCAAAGGCAAATATGGAACCAACTCTAACATTTCTACTGGCATCTAAGGATCTGGTTCGAGCCGTAGTAACGATATTTTGAAAGCCCGAAGATATGGCGTCTACAACATCATTCTTCCTAAAGGTGAGCACTTTCCCCTTTGCCGGAACGACCCAGGCGTTAAACGAGATGATTTTGCTGGTATCGCTGTAGTAGGGTATCCTGGCTTTGGCAGCATCAAATCCATCTTTATGGCGAATTAGAATCGCTTGGGATAAGGTTGTTTTGAAAATACCTCTAGTGCTTATGACTGTTTTTTGTTCGTCTCTAAGGAGTACCACATCCGGATCTTCTTCTTGAACAAACGCCGGTAAGGACTTGGGCCGAATATCTTTCAACCACGTGGGGGTACGGCCAATGGATAGGTTGCCCAATAGGCAAATTGAAATAAATATAAGCAGGTATTTCCCCATCCGCACCATCATGTATGTTTTAATTCTCTTGGAAGCTTATTCCGCCTATGTTTCCTCACGCTTAAAGGTTAGGGCATGTTGGTCCAGATGATTTACAACAGAAAATACATTTTTACAGGTCCCATAGAATTTTTTCTTTATATTCCAAAGGTTAATGCTAAATGTCCGCCGGTACTTAACCACGTTTTTACTGGTTATTCCCAGTCTGGCTTCGTAATTTCCCAATGCGCCTAGATCGATCGGTTGAGGTGCACTTCCCTCCTCCAGGCTAAAACCCTCTGGAATTTGAATCGAGATGTCGTCCTTTTCGGTCCAAGGATAGGGGAAAAGGATGTCGCCGTGCCTTTTTTCTGCAGTGAATACGGGTTCGGCACTTTTTTGAAATATAGCTGGCTGGAGGAAAATGCGCTTTCCCGTTACGTCGGCGTACTCCGGGATATTCAGATCGTAGCTTATTCGTAACGGGTTTCTTGATGAACGGTTTCTGATACTAAAATCACCGGCCTGTACCTGGGGAAGATTCTCTTTCAGCTCGTGTATGATCCAATCTTGTTCTTCCTCATCCGTATGCTTGGAACTGAGATCTTCTTTCATGTCGAGGTCCTTAAATCCCGAGTACTCAATCGACACCCTGCCGGTTAGATTTCCATTTTTATCGATGGTAAAATTTCCCGTCCTGGTGCGGGTTGAAAATTCAGCCTTTGGCATGGGTACTAAAGTCAATTCACCCCTCTTGGAGCGGCCTATTAGTGCTTTCGATCCACAGGCCCACCAGGCAATTGAATCAAAAGGCAAGAAAGGGCTTCCTGGATTAAAGAATTTCCATTCTCCATCGATTTCTATGGCCGCGCAATCATCCCTTAAAGCGAAAAAATATTGGGAACCTTCATTGAAAAGCATGAAACGGATATCATTGGTCGAAGCCAATTCCGCCTTCAATCCCAAGGCCCGGGCCATGGATCCAAACAACGCGTTGATGTTCTCAGGCGTTCCGTGACCTCTCGAATAAGTCTCCTGCGGTGTGTCGTTTTTGGGCAAATCCTCCAATTCTTTTTCGGTATAAACGCCATGGGAATAGTCGTGATTGTTTATTTCGGCCTGGCAGTAGAGGTATAGCTTCGTGAGAGCATCGGTGACTGACTTTGCGCCTTTCGTATGGGCCTTTACAAAGTCCTCGATTTGCTTGGAAGGCTTCATGCCGCGGCGGCCTTTTTTGTACAATTCTCTGGATCGCTCCACCCAGTAGGTTTTATTTTTCGGTTCAGAATTATAATAATACAATACAACAAAGGGTCCGAGGTGAAGGTCGGGCAGGGCATAGGGCTCCTCGGTTTTAGCTGGAAGGTTAAAGAGTTCAAACTCCCAGGTTCCCCTGCGTTTTGGCTTTCCATCAAAATCAGGCATTTTGAACCAAATGATTTTGTTCCCAATTCCCTCTTCTGTAAAAGGGGTTATCTTCCTATAGACGCGTTGGGCTGGAAGCGTACTAAGAAAAGGAATCTGGAGGAGGAAGGCCGAATCGCCAGTTCGTTGGCGATATTGCAACTCGATGATATCACCGGGTTCCAAGTTTGGAAAGGCAAAGGAAGTTGCTCGCATTTTTCTCCGGCTTGTTCGGATGACTTCCTGATCAAATATATTATCCTTTTCCAGTTTGATAACAGTTCCGTCCGGCTTCACCGTTCGCCCTTCCAGCCTCAGGATCTCCGCGCCTTCAAGATAGGTGAGTTCGAATTTGGATAAATCCTCCACTCCCTTCTCGTTGAAGACTTTTATTCGATTATAGTATCTAAAGGAGCCAGTAGTTCCGTATTCAGTTAGTTCTTGCACCAATGTGGCCTCACTGAATAAAATCTCTGCACCGTATTCAGGATCGACTACCGGTTTCTTAAGGGCAAATTCTTCCGGCGTAACATCGCGCCAACGAGCTGCATCCAGAATGCAGTGTGTCAGGAAAAAAAATGATACTGTTACAACCCAACTGAGGCGAAATTGTTTTGCTTGAGCCAAATTAATATTTGCGAGGTAGAAATAATTTCGGAAGGTTAATACTTTTATAAATACCGGGATGTATACCCTGCTAAATTGCTAGAATTCCCGCAAGCATTAATTTTCGAAGATGCATCAAGGAAACGGCGTGTTGGCCGCGGCTATTGCGTTAAATTATTGGGCCAACTTCCAGTAGCTCCATGAATCGTCTTGTGATTTAACCTGATCGCCCTCTTTTTCCTCGTCCTGCCTTTCTACAACCATTGGCGAAAAGCGAAACGGACAACAGCTATTTGATGAATCTGGAACAAGCTATGCTTCTCATAAGCTGTCCAATAGGGTCGTCTCGATAGCAAGGAATGGCCCCTTCCCCCGCGTTCTTTCCTAATACATCGCCGCTTTGCGGCTGGATGCCTTCCGCCTACACCGAGTTACGGCGGAACAGGTCGGCAACACGATGGAGCTGCGCTCCAACAGGAAAAACTAAGAATAAAAAATGTTCCGGTTCAATAAATGCCCGGTCTGTTATGTTGGATGTCGTTGCACTCGGTACTGCGCTTCGCTTGTTGAGGTGTCGTCGTATCCGCTCCTCGGTAGTAAGTCGCTTTCGCTCCTTCAGAACTGTTCGCAAAGCGATCCTGTTCCGGCAAAGCCGGATCAAGCGACCGAAGGAAGCGTTGTTTAAAAAAACCAAAACTTCGTCCCTTCGTGCTTTTGTTCCTTTGTTCCTCAGCATCTTTGCAACTCCGTGTGACTTTCGATCACGATCAAGATCACGATAAACCTCAGCTTCTCAGTACCTTGTAGGACTTCCCATGGCCCCTCCAGTGCCGACATTTTGGAGTTGAAATTTGTTCGACCGGCTTCATGCTGTATTCTCCATAAAAGCGCTCAATACCTTACCTGATCTACCCTTCCTTCCCCTATGAAGATCCGACAAAAGTCGTTGAGGGGAATGCTTGTGATTCTGGTTCTTTTGGTGGCAGCAACAGGGGCGTGGTTCTGGAAAGAAGCAAGAGAATTCACTGAGCCCGATACCGTAGAGCCGGCACAGATAACGGATAGCTCGAGGTCCGGTTCAAGGGAAGATCCCTTAGAATCAAATGCCAATTCCTCCTCCCGTCAAACGCCGCAATCCGCAATGCCGGTTGGAAACGCAATCGATGCCTTTGAAGACTGGATGGAACGGTATTTTAATGCGGATCCTGCCCTGCGCGATCAATTGACAGAGGCGGGAGCCACACTGGCCGAACGTCGTAGGTCTGAATTAAAATCCCTCATACAGGAGGATCCGCAAACGGCCTTGGCCTTGGCTATACCTTATGAGATCCGTCGGGAGTTGCCCCCGGCCATCATCGAGCGCCTCGAAGCACCGTTAAGCGACTATGCTTCCTATGAGCTGGAAGTCTATTGCCTTGACCCAGACCATAGTTCGGGAGGCTACCAGCGGCTGGCCACCATAGGGGAAACTCAATACAAGGTTTTTACCTACGGCAGAAGGCTGGAGGTAACAACCAAGGAGCGGCTCTCGATTCACGGCATGGCCATCGATGAAGTCTTGGCCTTGGGGGAGGATCCGGTTCGCGTGCTTTCGGAGGCGGAGCGCCTGGACCTGGGATTCAATTCGGAAAGGGTCGTTGCAGTGGGCAATGCTTATTATGAATGGACCGACCAGGCGGCGCTGAATCGGCTGGGCGGGAGCCTTCGGCAAGATGAAGCGGCTCTCGGCCCTCGCCCGGGCGTCGTACAATGGGAATTGCCGCGAGGTGAAGTTGAGGGAGTGACCTTATTGTTGGCGGAGGACCCATTTGACATGAATAGAGGCGGTGTGCTTCCGGAGATGTACTCCAACCACACCGAAGGCACCAAAACCATGCTCTACATTCGAGCCCGCTTCTCGAATCAGGATGCAGATCATGAACCCATTGAACTGGCTACGCTAAAGGAGCGGCAAGCCGGCTGCGAGGCCTTCTGGTATGAAAACTCCTATGGGAAGTCATCCCTGACCACCACCTTTACCGACACCATTACGCTGCCCTATTCCGCCAGCCATTACGCAGATCGAGAGTCTGAACACCTGAAAACCCTTTTCGAGGATGCCTTGCCCCTGGCAAAAGCGGCGGGACAGGCCAAGAGTCAGAATTGGGATGCGGCCAGTTACGATTTCTACACGATGGTTACGACCGGTGGGGACTGGGATTATGGTGGGAGAGCCAGCGTTGGTGGGCGCCGCTCTCATCTCAATGGTTCCAGCGCCACCAGAGTCCGGACCGCTTCCCATGAATTCGGGCATAATCTGGGCCTGTTTCACGCCAATTACTGGAGGACGGATTCCACATCCCCCATCGGGCGTGACTCCATTCCCGGTGGCTATGTGGGGGATGAGGAGGGTGACGAGTGGATCGAGTACGGTCACAAATTTTCTGTTATGAGCGGTCAGCGCGGAAACGGGGATTTAAACGAAGGAAGAGGGCATTACACGACGGGCGAAAAAGTGAAGCTGAATTGGCTGGTTTCCCATGATGGCGATTGGGTGAGGGTAAATCAAACCACAGCCACTCCTATCCGGCTCTATCGCCAGGATGTGAAATCAGATGATTTTGCCGACCGGTCGAGGGGAGTGGCGCGAGCCATAAAGATCGATGTGGACTCCGGTGATTACGCCGCGACCGACAAACGCCGCTACTGGCTGAGTTACCGCCGCCTGCCCACCAACGGCATAGCGGAAGACTGGCTTCCCTATGGTCTTCAAATCGACTGGCAGCAGGAAACCTACGGGAAGGACGGTTCCATTCAGCTCGATATGACACCGTATACACGGGATGATCACCACCTTGAGGTTGAGGACGATTCGGACAACCGAGATAAGGAAGACGCCGTCGTCATCATCGGGCGCACCTACAGTGACGAAGTGGCCGACATACATTTTACCCCTATTGCCCAGGGTGGCGAAAATCCCAATGAGTGGATCGACGTGCTGGTGAATATTGGTACCCAAGATGAAAATACGGGCCCCGAGATCACTTCCTTTACCGCGAGTTCCACCGCGGTCGGGAGATACGAGATGGTGGAGTTTTCGGTCGACGCCGAGGATGAAGACGGGGACACCCTCTACTACTCCTGGACCTTCGGTGACAACGCCATGGTGGTCGATAGCCTCAACTCCAATACAACAAACAAAAGCTGGACTGTTCGCGACGTTTATACGGCCCGAGTAACCGTATCGGATGGCAAAGGTGGTAGTGATTCAAAGGAAATTTATATAGAAGTTGGTCGTCCTTCCCGTCCGTTTGCCATAAAGGGTCGGGTGATTGCCGGGGGATTCCCAGTGCAAGGCGCCCGGGTAAATATTGCAAATGAGGAGCAGGCCTGGACGGATGGCAACGGGAACTATGTCTTGCCCAGGGTGAATAGATCGGAGAACTGGTTAACCGCGGCCAAGGAAGGAATGCGTTTTGAGCCGCTGTTTTCCAACCCGGTTTATTTGACCAATCTCGATGCTACCGGGCGGGATTGGGTTGCTATCGGGGATGGACCAGCCAGTGGTTCCCTACAGTTAGCTGTGACGCCTTATTATTCTGAAATTCCAATACTTAGTCAAATTGAATTCAAGGTCTTGGCTTGGGATGCATCGGGTAGACGAATAGAGGCAAATCCGGCTTGGTCCTTATCGGGGGGAGGGACCATCACTGAGTCGGGATTGTTCACCTTAACCGAATCTGGTGGGCCTTTTTGGGTCACTGCAACTCAGGGATCCTCCGAAGCCCATGCCCTAATTGAAGTATCGGATAAAATAGTGGTTGGAATTATTGCGCTAACTCCCCAGGTTTCAGAGCCGGGCTTGGAAGATGCAATTTTTCGAATAAAGCGGTATGGAAGTGCAAAAGGCCGCTTAAGCGTTTCGCTGGAACAGGACGGTACAGCGATCCGCGGTAGAGACTATAAAAGTTTCAATAATCCTGTGGAAATCCCCAGTGGGGAAACTTTTTGGGATCTAAAGATTGATATACTGGATGATGATAAATTTGAACCAGTAGAGGAGTTGATCCTGACAATAAGGCAATCTGATAGTTACGCCATTAATGGTGCGGAGGCCTCAGCTTCGATTGAGATTCTGGACGATTCAGATGGAGCTCCAATTATCCATCTGACTTCTCCCAGGCAACCCTTGGCTATAATGCCGAATGGGGCCGGTCTATATCTTGAGGTCACAATTGATCGTGATGATAGCCTTCCCCATTACTTTAATGAAGTGACCGTAAGCTGGTCTGTTTTGGATGCTCCAGAAGGAGGCGCCGTCACATTCTCACCCCCACAAGGCCTTGCAACCGTCGCTACATTTAATGTCCCTGGATTCTATAAAATTTTAATCTCAGCCAATGATGGCATAAATACGGGAACCTCGGAGATTCCGGTATACGCTGGACTCATTCCGGGTAGCCCATCGTCCGATGACAAGATCATTTATATGACCATGGACGAAGGCGAGGGGATCACAGCGAAGGACAGTCGGGGAGGAGACAACAATGGCGCCCTGATTAATGGCGCGAGTTGGACCGGGCCGGGTGAGGGCATTTCGGGAACGGGTATCGTTCTCGATGGAATTGACGATGAGATTCATATCAAAAGCACGGACGAAATCAATTTGCCCGATCTCAGGGAACGCACCATAGCGCTCTGGTTCAAGGCCTACGATCCTCTCCGGGAAAGCAAGCAGGTGCTTTATGAAGAAGGTGGGGCAACTAGTGGTTTGAATATATACTTGGAGAAGGGAAGGCTTTACGTCAGTGGCTGGAACGATGGTGTTAACGACTGGTATTCAGCCTCTTACAGTCAGGAACTGGTAGATACGAATTGGCATCACGTTGCTCTTGTTCTCAACGCTGAAGCAAATTTTCAGTTCCATGCCTTAAAAGGTTTCTTGGATGGACTGGAGTATGCCAGCAATGGCGCCGCTGCGTTGTTTGCCCATGCAGGAAAAATTGCCATAGGGGCCAGGAATGGCACGCGATTTGACGACGGGCCCTCCTTAGAACCGGGATTCCAATTTGCCGGAATCGTCGATGAATTTCACATGTGGAACCGGGCTTTGTCCCACCTAGAATTGGGGCTGCTATTCAATATAGCCTATATCGGGCCAGAGCTAACCTTGTCCTCGGTCGATTACTCGACAGGCGGCGTAGTAATTCCGTCTGAAATGGGCATCGTCCTGGATGGCGATACACCGGGAAGCAGTTCCCTGGAGACCCAATGGGAAACGGTGATCGCACCGGAAGGCGGGGAGGCAATCTTTGAAAATCCCACCCGGCCGAGCACCTATGCTACTTTTCCGACCCCCGGGTATTACAAACTGCGATTGTCCGCTGATGACGGGCAGCAAAAGTCCGCTATCGATGTCGATGTGCACGCCGGTTTGGACGTGGGTTCCAATTTCCAATCCCCTCAGGAGGTCGTATACTTTTCGATGGATGAAGGAAGCGGTGAAATTGTAGGTAATAGCGCTGAGGAAAACTATCCAGGCAGTTTGTCCAACCCGTCGGGTTGGACTTCTGAGGGAGGGGGCATTTCGGGAACAGGCATTCAATTTGATGGGATTGACGATGTTCTAATCTTTGAAGAAGGCTCCCCGCTAGAATCACCATCCGAAAAAAAGTCCTTCGCCTTGTGGATCAGACCAAATGAAATCGGAACGGGTGAAAAAGAAATTATCTTCAAGCTCGGGGAAATATCCAACGGTTTTAACATCTACCTGGATGGAAATATGCTTTATTTTGGGGGCTGGAATAACAGTCAATTTTCCTGGGAGACCTTTCTGGCTGTCCCCATAACCCGGGGTAGATGGCACCATTTGGCCCTGGTTCTGGATGCTGATTATTCGGGTGTTCATCCCAATGCATTTAGAGCCTATTTGAACGGTAGGCACATAGCATCCGGATTGGCCTCTGGTATGGATTCTTATATCCGCCATCCCGACCTTGGAAGGATCACTGTGGGAAGTCTTTTTCACGATGGGCCTCCTGAATCCAATATCAGATATGCTTACTCCGGTATCCTGGATGAATTTCATGCTTATAACGACTATGCCCTGACCATTGATGAAATCGGCATGCTCTATGCCTTCGGAAATGTGGGACCCACCGTTGACGCAGGTCCGGATCAGTTGGCGGTTCCCATCCATAGGGTTACATTAACAGGAAGTTCCACCGACGACGAACGGTGGACCAACCCCGTGCAGTATTCCTGGCATTTCGTCGATAGACCCGAGGCCGGAACGATCCGTCTGCTTGAGAATAACGGCCCCTCCGCCCAACTCGATCTTTTCGCCGGGGGCAGTTACCGAATCGCACTAAGAGCTTATGACGGCCAGGTGACCACCTTCGATGAATTGATCGTGACGGTGGACCAACCCACCTACTTCGATCTTTTTATGGCTGATTATTCCGTTATCGCAGTGGAAGATCGAGGTTACGATGCCGATCCAGACGGGGATCGACGAACCAATTTGGCCGAGTATGCCATGGGTGGCGCTCCGGATGGAAGCGAAGCCTATTTCCAGTTGGGCCTCCAGTACGAGCTCGTTCCCGAAGCGGGTAATTGGTATGCGGAATTTCGTTATCCACAGCGAAGAGACGCGGCGCTGCGCGGACTGAGATACGAGTTTCAGGTGTCGGGTGACCTTTCTCCAGACTCCTGGAGGAGTCGTAGCTACACGGTGTTGGACATTACTCCCATCGACGACATTTTTGAAGCAGTGCATCTCAGAATCGATCAGCCGGTCATTTCCGGCAACTCCCTCGGTGGGGTTTTTACACCTTTATTTGGTGGCGGTTCATGGGTGCGCAAAATCCGAATGTTCGGCCGTGTGAAGATAGTTCTGAACGAATAGGACCCAGTCATTCCTTGCAATTTTTAACAACGCTTCCTTTGGTCGCTTGATCCGGCTTAGCCGCAACAAGATCGCTCCGCGAGCAGGAAATAGCCGCGAAAGAACGCAAGGAGCACATAGGGGCTTAGCTACTGATGTTCTGAGGTTAATCTTGATCTTGATCGTGATCGAAAAGCACGGAGGGAGAATTTTTTAACCACTACCGAGCCTTTAAAGGCGACATGATCACCAGAAAACAAAGGCGCAAAAACCACAAGATGAATTTTGGGTATTTTGTGCTTCTTGTGGCTACTCACAATATAAGTTTCTCATCCGTGGCAATCCGTGGCAATCCGTGCCCATCCGTGGTCAAGCTTTTGATAAACCACCGATTACACGGATGCTGAAAAGAGTGGTTAAGCGCACGCCGTCGGGGTCATCATGTCTAGCCATAGCCATTGGGCGACGGCTGATCCTTGCAATCTTGACGAAGGTCAGCGGAGTCAACCGATGGCTTCGCGTGTCGCCTTCGGCTCGAAACAAGGTTGTTATGTTGGTGTCGCTCCGCTCGAAACTGCGCTTCGCTTGTTGAGGTGTCGTCGCATCCGCTCCCCGGTAGACCCCTTAGAACTACTGAAGACAATCTTGGCGATCTTGGCGCCTTGGCGAGAGCTAATCCAGAGGAGCCATCCAACCGCGCGGAACAATTTTGACATTTTCAGAGTCAACTAGATACCCTATTTTAGAACGATAAAAGCATGAAAGACGCCCGAATTATCAAGACCATCCTTGCAACTGCAGCTTGCCTGTCGTTTACCCTCAACCTGCATGGATGGAAAACCTATAAGCGGATCTACGTTCATACCGAAGCCAGCCAGGAATACCTGGATCAAAAGCCTTCAGATAAACCCGAGTCCTATTATTTCTTCCAAGGACTTCACTTTAAAGGATATATCAACGACAAAAGCTTGCAGGACACGGAATTTATAGACATTGCCCGCGGTCTGGCGCCCCACTTGGCCAAACAAGATTACTGGCCTGCGCAAAGCAAGGAGACTTGCCACCTGCTGCTGGTGGTGAACTGGGGAACCACTTCTACCCGCTACCGCGATGTTTCCTTAGACATTTTTCCCGATTTCTATGACGGGAGTTATTACGATGAATTGGTGGACCGTGCCTATTCAGACGAACACATGTATTGGTACGGAGAGCACCGCGCCTCAAAACTGGTCGGTTTCTATCCCTACCTGTGCTGGTGGCATGTCGGTTATATGCCGTATGAAGAATACGAGTTGAGATCGGCCCTCCAGACGCCGAGGTATTTTATAATCGTTACCGCTTTCGATTTCCAGGCCTTGATCCATGACAAGCAATGGAAACGCCTCTGGTCAACCCGGTTCAGCATGCGTTCTCCCGGCACAAATTTCCGGAAAGCCCACCTGGCATTGAGCAAAGCAGGAGGAGATTATTTTGGGAAAGACCTGGATGAATTGGGCAAGGAAAACGCCGACTTCGATCCCGTCGTGGCCGAAGTGGAAATCGGTGAAATTGAGGTTCTCGAAACCATCGATGTGCCCAGAGGAAGAGGCATGTTGAACTCGATCCGCACGAGAGAAGGCCGCCGCTGAGATCAGTCTCCATCCTGTTGCCGGAACAGGATCCGTTATACGGAGCAGTTCCGAGGTCTGAAAGACCGACTACCGAGGAGCGGATGCGACGACACCTCAACAAGCGAAGCGCGGTTTCGAGCAAAGCGACACCATCATAACAGACCGGGCAATTTATTGAACCGGAACATTTTCACAGAGTTGCCAAGATGCTTAGTTGCCGAGTTGCTGAAATTTATCGTGATCCTGATCGTGATCTAGCCATTCAGGAACAATTATTTGTGATTTTTTGCCCTTCGTGGCCAATCCCTTTTAGCCACGATGTGAGTTTTGTGTATTTTGTGCTTTCTGTGGCTATTCACAAAAATAGTTTATCCTGTTGCCGACCTGTCACGCCGTAACTCATTGAAGGCGGAAGGCATCCACCTTCGCGAGAGTCAATTCCCCATTCCTAATTCCTAATTCCCTATCCGTGTCCCTGCGTGGTCAAACTTTCATCGCCGGTCCGCTTCTGCGGTTTTACGACAAAATCCAGCCCTTCGGATATTCTTTCTTCAGCAATTTATTGGCCTGGGGAACATTGGTAACGCGCATCTTTTCCGCATCATACTCAATCCGGGATCTTGAGCGGATCGCCACGTTGCCCAAAATGCCTACTTCGGTCAGACCGGAAGCGTAATCAAAATTGGAACAAGCCTGCCCATTTTCCTTGATGGCCTTTACCCAATCGGATTGGTGGCTACCCTTAACGCGGGGGATGGTTTTCGGCGGCAAGTTCTGCCTGAAGTCTTTAAACCGCGAATCGGGAAGAATGCGCACCGATTTGGTGTAAGTGTCCGTTACCATGTAACCCTCTTCGCCAATGAACAGGCTGCCACTCTTGTCACGACTCAAAATATCATCGTGCGTCAGGCCATTGGGAGCAGGTGGCAACAATCCACCGTCCAACCAGTGGTAAGTAACGGCATCAAATTTTCCGCGCTTGGGGAATTTATAAGTAATGGCCGAGGCGTTGGGAGCACAGTGGTCGTTGACCTCGGTTGCCAGGGCTTCGATCGATGTTGGTAAGCCAAGATCGAGGCTATAGTAAGCTGCGTCCATCACGTGACAGGCCATGTCGCCAACCGCACCGCAACCGAAGTCCCACCAGGCACGCCAACTGAAAGGCAGGTATGCCGGATCGTAGGCGCGTTTTTTGGCTACACCCAACCAGAGTTCCCAATCGAGTTGTTTCGGAATGACCGGAATATATTCTCTATGACTGGGCTTTTTTAACCCCTGGGGCCAAATGGGACGATTCGTCCAGGAGTAGGCTTCCCTCACTTGCCCGATAACACCGGCGGCAATCCACTCCTTGGCCAGGCGCACACCTTCATTGGAGTGACCCTGGTTACCCATTTGGGAAACCACTCCCTTCTTCCGCGCGCCTTCAGCCAGTTTACGGGCTTCCTCTACCGTGTGGGTAAGCGGTTTTTCACAATAGACGTGGATGCCGAGATTTACGGCAGACATCGCCACCGGGAAGTGCATGTGGTCGGGAATCGATACCACTACCCCGTCGAGCTTCTCGCCCAACTCCTCGAACATCACTCGATAGTCCTTGTACCACTTGCCACCCTTGGCCACCGCATTGTCTATAACATCAGCAAACTGTGGTCCCCCTCGTCTTTCCCGTGCCTCGGCTAAGCGCCGCTTGTCCACGTCGCACAATCCGATAATGTTGTGGTCGGATAAAGGCATAATGGAGCTGACACCTTTTCCACCCACTCCGACAAAGGCCAGGTTAAGCCTTTCACTTGGTGGCGTCGTATTGGACCCGGTCATAACATGCGGAAACACCATCATTCCCGCGGTGGCGCCAGCAGCGCTCTTTATAAAATTTCTTCGATTAATCTCAGGGTTATTCGGTTTCATGTTCTTGGCCTTAACGGTTCTATGAATGGAAAAATTACAAACGCATCAAAATAGGACCATATCATCAACCTAGCAAGCCCGTTCTTAACCCTCAGTACCTCCGCATTTCACTGCATGTCACGCCGTAGACCTTGGCGAAGGCGGATGCATCCGTGTCAATCCGTGCTCATCCGTGGTCAATTTCCACCCTCCAATCCTTCTAGTGCTTTCTGTGCCTTTTGTGGCTCCCTGCCTTTCGATCAAGATCACGAAAAACCTCTGCAACTCAGTACCTTGGTACCTCAGAATCTTTGTACTTATAAATTAATATCTTGCTTTGGCGCAGCCAAATCCTGTTACCGCGCAGCGGTATCAAGCGACCAAAGGGAGCGTTGTTAAAAACCCTATTCTTCGTCCCATTGTTCCTTTTCCCCTCAGCATCCGTGCTCATCCGTAGTCACGTTTCCCCCCTTTGTGCCCTTGTGCCTTGGTGCCTTTCTCAGCACCTCAGAATCTTTCCCCCTCTGTGCCCTCTGCGACCTCTGTCGTTAACCCCTCTGAGCCTTCTAAACTCAGCATCTCACCTCAATTCATGTACCGCACAACCGAAAACAAACCTGCTCGCCGGGACCGTGGACGCCTTCTACCAATATACCTTCAATATCGCCCGTTTTTGAAGGTCCGGTCACCCAAATAATATTGGGATCGTCATCGAACGCGCACAGGGCATCGCGAACCGTTCTATAAATAGCATTCTCCCGCACTACTGCCACGTGTAACCAGGGCGCGATGGCCGCCAGACGATTGGAAGTTCGACGATCTTCGAGGATTATGGATCCCGTTTCCGCCACCACGCCACTGCCAACGGTTATTCCGAACTCCAACTCATCCACTCGTTCCCGCGAATAGTCGTATGCGACTTTAAAATACCTATTCAAGCGTTCCCCCACCCTCTCCTGCAAACTCGGGTCACAATACCCTTTTTTCAATCCTTGATCCCCCATAAAGGATGCCAAGTCTTCCACGGAATCGACAAACTTTCCGCGCACCCCTTCGAAGTTCTTGGCAAAGCTTTGCCACAAATCGTCGTTATCCAAACGATTCTCCGCCACGACTTGGGAAAAATCAATCTCCGGCCGGGACACCTTTTCGACCCCCTGAAGAGCTTCACGGATGTCTGAAAAAACCTTTTCGCGTTCGCTGGGCATATAAGTTTCGCTGTTTCAAAGCTTGTTATTTGTCATCCTACTTTGCCATCGGCCATTTATCATATTTCACTGTTTATTTTTTCTATTCCGCAGCCATTTGCGAAAAGATCCTCCACGCCAATCCGGTAAGGTTCGGTCTTTCAGCCAAGTCTTCAGGGCGGGAACCGGAACCATGCCATGTGGAATCACATTCATCAAATGACCACCTTTTAAGGCCAGTTTCCAGGCGGTTGGACTGCTCGCCAGGGTTGCCCAGGCGCCCATCGGAGGGGTGGCAATTTGGGATTTTTTAGCTCCTTCCTGTTTAGCGCGGTTACGTAAACGAAGCAGGAGATCCGGGATGGGAATATTGACCGGACAAACCTCATTGCATGCTCCGCACAAACTGGAGGCCTTGGGCAAATCGGCCATTTCCGGAAACTTTGCCTTTCCCACCAGATTCGGAGCCAACACGGCGCCGATAGGCCCGGGATAGGTATGCCGGTAGGCGTGGCCGGATGCTAGGCGAAATACCGGACAAACATTGAGACAGGCCCCGCAACGGATACAGTTCAACGCATCCCTGCAATCGGAGGCCAAGGTCTCGGAACGTCCATTATCGATAAAAATTACGTGCATTTGCTCGGGTCCCTCGGGTTGGTTTTCGGCGCGAGGTCCGGCTATAAACTCCGTGTAGATGGTCAGGCGCTGTCCAGTGGATGAGCGTGAGAGCAAGTTGAGATAGAGGGATAAATCCTCATCCCGTGGCACGAGCTTTTCGATTCCGACCACGGCAATATGCACCTTTGCCCCTGCCAGGCCGAACCGGCTGTTTCCCTCATTGGTCACTACCACAATGCGCCCGGATTCCGCCGATACGAAGTTGGCGCCCGTCATGGTGCCAGTCGAGGAGAGGTACTTTTCCCGAAGAAATTTACGAGCCTGTTGGGTAAGGGCTTGTGGATCATCGGTATATTCTCCTAGCCCGTGGCGCTCAAATGTCTTGGCAACCTGAAACCTGTTTTTGTGGATGATGGGAGTAACGATGTGACTGGGGTGATCGTCGTCCAGTTGCACGACAAATTCTCCAAGATCGCTCTCCCACGTTTCAATGCCATGCTCCTCCAAAAAGGGTCGAAGTTCAATCTCCTCCGTGACCATGCTCTTGGACTTACAGATGCGATCCACTTTATTCGCTTTTAAAATATTCAGTATCTGGCTGCACGCGGATTCAGGTTTGCTGGCAAAATGAACCTGCACACCCTGACCTTCCATCGCCGTAACCGCCTGTTGGAGATACTCATCGAGATGGCTGAGGGTGTGGCGTTTCAACTCCCCGGCCCATTCGCGCAGCCGGTTGGCATGGGGAAAATCGACAAATAATACTTCTTCCCTCTGCACCACTCGGCGGCTGGAGGCCCGATGAATGGAAGCGTAGACCTCCGGATCAAGGTCTCTGGCATACTGGTCTATGGGCTGGGTTTTCATTTGCCGTGCTTCTCGTTACGTCGTCTCCGCTCTGATCGCATCGCGCAATACTTGCGCAACGTGCTGCACCCTATAGTCTATCCCCTCTTTTTCCGCCAGACCTTTCTGGTGCATGAGGCAACTCGTATCCACCGATACGATGACGTCGGGTTTGGCCGCCAGCATGTTTTTAATTTTCATTTGTCCCATGGACTTTGATATATGGGGAAAGGTTACGGCAAAGGTTCCTCCAAATCCGCAGCACTGTTCCGGCTCGGAGATTGAAACAATTTCTACTCCTTCGACCGATTTCAGCAACCCTTCCATCGCCTCGCCGGTGCGGGTTCCACGAGCATGGCAGGAGTGATGTAATGCGATCCGCGCATCGTATCGACCTGGCCAGGTGTCGACACCCAGGCCGTTGACCAGGAAATCGACGAGTTCCCAGGTTCGTTTCCCCAATTCCTCCACCCTGTCCAGATCGGGTTCCTTCTCAAACTCCAGGGGCGATCCATGAAAGACCATCGCCGCACACGATCCAGATGGTACCACAACCGGCTTTTTACCCCCAAACACCTTGAGGGTATGCCGTACCACCTTTCTGGATGCAGGCCAGTCTCCACCGTTGAAGGCTGGTTGTCCGCAACAGGTTTGACCCTCTGGAAATTCAACTTCACATCCGACATGCTCGAGCACCTCAACCGTGGCGCGCGCCACGTCGTCGAAAAAGGCGTCGCAAAGGCAGGTCGCCATAAGTTGGACGGAGCGGCCGGCTATGCGGTTAGTTGCGAGCATGTTTAAATTAAAGATTTGAAAATTAAGAGTTTGGAAAGTCAGCAGCGAAATGTCCAAAGTCAAAATACTGCTTCATAACTTAAAACGCTTAATCCGCATGTCTCACTACCGAGCGAATGCGACACCCCGCCAAATTCGTGGCGCAGTAGAAAATTGGGTGATGTCGCGTTCGCTCGGTAGTGAGACATGCAGGTCAATTCATCATTTGTCGGAGCCGTTCCACCGGTTCCTGCCAATCTTCGGCGTTTTCGGGATCGTGGGTATGGGTTGAAAATGAATTTTCCGCCAAGTCGCGCCCTGGTCCAAGCGAATCAATCGCTTTGGCGCCACACATCTGCATCAGCACATTTCCCATTGCAGTAGCCTCCACCGGCCCGGCATTTACCCGCCAGTTTAGCGCATTGGCCGTACATTGGTTTAGGAAATGGTTTTTGCTGCCTCCTCCTACCACGCGCAACTCGGTCAAGGGTTTTGATGTGAAGGAGGCCAGGTGTTCAAAAATTACCCGGTACTTGCAAGCCAGACTATCGAACACGGTGCGCAACATCTGAGGCGGTGAATGGGGTAGCGGTTGACCATGTTTTGCACAAAATGCCCGGATGCGTTCCTCCATCGGTCCCGGCCGGATAAAAGAAACATCGTCCGGATCGATAATAAATTGAAAAGGTTCCGCCTCCCTGGCAAGACCGACCAGGTCGTCATAGGAAAATTCATGACCCTCCTGCAACCATTCTTCCTTCAACTGCTCCACCAGCCACATACCGCAGATGTTTTTCAGAAACCGGGTCGTGCCTTCCACCCCGGCCTCATTGGAAAAACTTGCTTCCATCGTCTCCGGCTTGATCAGCGGATGATGAACTTCCATTCCCATGATTGACCAGGTACCGGAACTGAGAAAGGCCGGCGCTTCGGATCGCAGCGGGGCTCCGGCTACGGCAGATCCCGTGTCGTGACCGGCCACCGCAAAGACGGGAACGGCCCCCAATCCCGTCCGTGCCTGCACTTCAGTCAGCAATGTTCCAATGGGCGTAGCCGGCTCGGTTATTTCCCCAAAGAGGCGCTTGGGAAAACCCAGCCTGTCAATGAGAATTTCCGACCAGGCGACGGTGCGCGGATCGAGCATCTGGCTGGTGCTGGCGATGGTGCGTTCTTGAATGATTTCCCCGCACAGCCAGTAGTTGAAAAGATCGGGCAAAAAAACCAAGTGTCTGGCATTTTCTACCCTACCGCTGCCCGATTCCTTTTCCGCATACAGTTGATTAATCGTATTGAAAGGCATGAACTGGATGCCGGTCTCTTGGTAAATGGTCTTCCTTGGGACGATTTTTTGGATGCGTTCTTCGATTCCATCGGTGCGACGGTCCCGATACTGAAACGGATTTCCCAACAATTTGCCGGAATTATCCAGCAAAGCGTAATCAACACCCCAGGTATCGACTCCTATGCCCGCGATTTTGGGCCCATAGAGCGCTTGGGCCCTGGCCAGTCCGTCCAGGATATCGGCAAACATCTGCAAAACGTCCCAATGTGAAGATCCGGCCAGGTGTAGCACATTCGAGGGAAACCGGTTCATCTCCCTCATTTCTATCCTATCGCCGTCATAGATGCCCGCCATCACCCGGCCGCTGCTGGCGCCGAGGTCGATGGCGAGGTAGACGGAGATTTCAGATTTCATTGAGACGGCATGCTATTGTTGGAGCAATTGCACAAAAGATTGCAGGTAGGTGATCTATTTCTGCCACCTCCTAGTTGCTTCCTGCAGGCTTCTCAATCCAAATCCTTTTGCATGCTTTCCTAACCCGCTGCCCCCACCGCCACTTTACGCATGGTAGCTTTCAGGGTGTTTGCAGAGAGCTGCAATCCTTGTTCCTCCTTGGGCCATAACTCAATCTGTTGGTGTGAGACAACTCCTGCGCGCCCCACAATGGTGGGAACACTGAGCGAGATGTTTCGTATGCCGTAACATCCTTGTTGTGGCGAGGAAACCGGTAGCAACTGCCGTTTATCCAATGCAACCGCATGTACCACCTCGGCGATGGCAATTCCAACCGCCCAACCGGCGCCACCCTTGCGGCGGATCACTTCTGCGCCACTGCCCTTCGTGCGCTGGAAAATTTTATTCCGGAAGCCCGCATCACATCCCTTTACTCCCGCCAGGGGTAACCCGCCAACCGTGGCGCCTGACCATATGGGAACCATGGAATCTCCATGCTCCCCCAGAATGAGAGCGCTCACCTGGGTCGCCGGATATTCCAGCGCCTCGGCAATAAGGGAACGGAAACGGATGGTATCCAACATCGTTCCCAGCCCTAGGACTTGCCGCCGGGGCAGGTCGAGAAAAGCCGCCGCCAGACTCGTGAGAATATCGACCGGATTGGAAACCACGAAAACGATGGCGCCATCCTTGTGCCCCGTCGTCTTGAGCGAATCCAGAATCTGCGAGAAAAGGGCCACGTTCCGGTTAATGAGATCGAGCCGGGATTCGTCCGGTTGTCGTCTCAAACCTGCCGTAATGATAAACATATCACTGTCTTTGGCGCGCTGATAATTGCCCGCGTAAATACGTTGGTCACCCACACAGGAACTGCCGTGAAGCAGGTCGAGCGCCTCGCCCTCTGCCAGCTCAGTATTGGCGTCCAATATTTGAATTTCCGATACAACTCCGGCGCATTGCAGGGCAAATGCCGCATTGGATCCCACCCGACCCCCTCCTCCTATGATAGTTACTTTCATTTGTTGTAACAACTCAGGTCTCCATAGCCTCGATCATCGGAAAGTATGAGAATGATATTGGGCTTTGCTTCAAGGATAAAGGATGAAGGCAGAAGGATAATAAGAAGAAACGAGAAAATTTTCATGGGATGGCGCTTGAGAGAACTGTAGGAGGGGGTTTATCCCCCGATCTTCCAAATGGCCTCACCGCAATCGGGGGATAAACCCCCTCCTACAGTTTCGTAATAGGTTATCAATAAAACATCCATGCGGACGATTGTTTAAGATACCTGAGTAGTTACCATTTGTTTTAAAAATCTGCCCGGATATCTCACTTTTTTTCAAATTTCGCCATTTGACGCGCCCCACTAGAAAGACAATTTCTCCATCACCACATCCGTGATTTGTTGTATAAGGGCCTCAGTCGCGTCATCGTTATCCGGCGCAGCCGCTTCTGACGGGGTCCGGCACGAACAAGCCTGTGGTTGTGGGGTTGCGAATAGTGCAAGGTCGCTGGTGTTACAAAGTTCGCATTCCTTATATTCATCCATCCGGTAATCGGGCATGCCCAGGCTCTTGCGGATTTTTATTAGATCCTTCAGTTTGTCGGGACCGTATTGTTTCGGCCCTCCACCCAACTGCTGGGCAATGACAAAGGTCTGACACAGGGCATCGGTATTCTCCATTTTCCACAAGGCATCTTCCACGTCCTTGCTCCAAGTAATAACGCCATGGTTTCCCATGAGAATGGACTGGTGTTTTTTTGCCAGTTCACCCACCGATGCGGCCACCTCCGGTGTGCCGGGTGTTTCGTAGGGCGCCAGGCCTATTTCGCCGAGGAACACTTCCGACTCGGGAATCAAACAGGAAGGGGG
Organism: Opitutales bacterium; assembly: GCA_965250065.1. GTDB lineage: Bacteria > Verrucomicrobiota > Verrucomicrobiia > Opitutales > UBA2995 > JAABVD01. The sequence continues at coordinate 412,703 of OZ252288.1, read as the reverse complement.
CACCACATTGGCCACGGCAAAGGCGGTGGCATAAATCGGATGAGCGTGTACGCAGGACTTGGCTTGGGGAACTCGCTTGATAATACCCAGGTGAGTTTTCACCTCAGAAGTGCTGGGACGGGTACCGGCCACCTGGACCCCTTCCAGGTCCACCATACAAATGTCGTCCACCGTCATAAAGCCCTTGGAAACAAGTGTAGGGGTGCAAAGTACCAGATTATCGCCCACGCGAATAGTTATATTGCCGCCATTGCCATCGACATACCCCCTGCCCCAAACGCGTTTGCCTATATTCACCATGCGCTCCTTGAGTTGCTGGATCTCCGGAGAATAGAAGAAACGCTCGAGCTCTCGGGGTGTCTTCGGATCGTTGCCGGGTGTCCAATGATACTCCGCATCGGGAAGCACCGGCTCATGGATCTTGATGAATTGTTTTCCACCCGGCCGGACCGATGATAGCGAAGTTTTCCCACCGGATGAGCTATTCTCCCTTCGCAAAACGTCCAGAGCCATGGGGGTAAACCGGGCATCCGATGGGAGATCTCCCAGGCTTTTGCCCTCACTCAGCATGGATTCAAGGTCTTTCGCGGTGTATACCCTGCTCATTAAAATTGCGGTTTAAAATAAATATGATCGAGGATCGCCACGTTTATCGCGTCGAGGGGGATCGGGTAATCGAAGGGCTGTGTCGCCTCACTTCCTTCCACATACAAAATATCCTCTCCTACTCCCGCCCCCAGGTCGTCGTAGACCACCGGCGTCCAACCGTGGGAAACGCCGGAAGGGTTCTTTCCGGTGAGTTCATCCGATCCCTGTGGACTGAGCACCAGCCAACGGGCTCCTTTAAAAGCCGCAGCACCCAGACTTAGGGTGACGCTACCTATGACTCTGCCGGGTTTCATCGTTTCGAATCTATGATACCGATAATCTGGTTGCGGATGGGTGAAGTGTTATCCTGGGTGGTATTTTGCGAAAATCGGCCATCGGTAGTTATTAAAACCTTGGCGTAGAGGCCCGAACCAATCGGATCGATGGCGGCAATCGGAAACCCGGCTCGTTGCTCATCCTCATCGATAGGTGTGCATAGGACAATCTTTTGACCAACCAGGCTCGGGTGGCTGACCGTCGTTGTTGCATGGCCTTCTACACGCGCGAGAATCATGTAACGATGTTTAACTGATCGACCAGCGCGCAGCGGCGGAAGCGGGTAAAGGTTTTTGGTGTAGTGATTCCTTCACCGGTTGCGGTAGCAACGGAAAAACTCATGTAGCCTTCTCCGCCCAACCCGAGGCCGGCTATGCAGGGTCCATTCTTAACATAAATTGTGGTGTCCATTACCTGCCCCATGTGGGTCATGTTGGCCACGTTCATGGTGTGGACCATGGCCGAGTGTTTGAATCCATGTTCGGATTTATGGGCCAGGCGAACCGCTTCATCGAATCCCTTACAACGTACAATGGGTATGAGTGGCGTCATCTGCTCCTCCATCACAAAGAGATCATCCTCCGCCGTTTCGGCAATCAAAAGCTCCGTCGTGCTGTTGATGCTAACGCCAGCTACGGCGGCCAATTTGGAAGGGTCAGCGCCAATAAATTCGCGATTTACCACCGGGTGGGAACAGCCGCCATCGTCTTCCCTGTAGGTAAAAAACTCCTTCCGGATCTTTTCCAGTTGTTTATTGTTGATAAACTTTGAACCGGCACGCTTCATCGACTGCACCAATTTGTCAAAGGCGCCACCCACGGCAAAGATCTGCTTCTCCCCTATACAAAGCAAGTTGTTGTCGTAACCACCGCCAAGTATGATGTCCCGCGCTACCCGGTCGAAATCCAGGGCGGGGCAATCGTCCACTACCACGGGGGGATTTCCCGGTCCGGCACAAATGGCTCTCTTCCCCGTTTTCAGGGCCGCCGCAACAACTCCCGGTCCACCCGTAATACATAGCAGGGCGATCTCCGGCGCCGCACTGAGCTCTTTGAATGTTTCCAGACTCGGTTTCTCCATGGTGCATACCAAATTCTCGATTCCGATCTCGGCGTGAATGGCCTCATTGATTTCCTTCACCGCGAGGGCGGCACACGCTGCGCCACCCGGATGTGGGTTGACCACCATCGCGTTTCCGGCCGCTACCATATTGATGATGTTGCCGGCGATGGTCGGCACCGAGTGAGTTACCGGGGTGATGGCCAGGATCACACCCCAGGGAGCGTTTTCCTCCATGGTAACGCCGTGGTCTCCACTCAATCCCAGTGGCATGAGGGACTCGACGCCCAAAACACCCTTGATACCCTGCAGTTTTTCAATCTTGTGATCGAGACGCCCAATTTTGGTCTCGTCGAATTCAATTTTACCCCATTCCCGGGCCTTATCCCAGCAAAGGGTTTTGACTATCTCCACCACCTTGGCACGCCCTCTCCAACCTTTGGTTTTGAGTTGCTCGAAAGCCTCTTGAGCAGCTTTTGCAGCCCGACCTGCATCCTGGAATACTCCAAAACGTCTGGGGCACGCCGACGCCTTTGACCGCTGGGGTGGCACAACTTTGGCCGCCTGCACCGAGTTGGATGGAAGCTTCCCCAAAACTTCGAGCACGACGTCCCGAATCATTGCTTCAGTTAATCCATTTGTTTGGCTCATGAGATCTCCTTTCCGTTATACCCTTAGTTCATGCCGAATAGGTATTCGCTCCCTGTATGTCCACGGTATCGACGATTCCCACAATGGCCGCATCGGTGGGGACCGACTTCAAACCGGCCGCTTGCCGAGCCGAGCTACCCTGGGCAAACATCACCAACTCACCTTCCCCAGCTCCCACCGTATCCACCGCCACGATGGTATTAACACCTGGCTTGAACTGGCTGGTGTTCTCAGGATCAATCAGCATGGGCCGCACCATAAGCAGCTTACGCCCATACATGCTGTCATCCTTTTTGGTGGATACAACCGATCCAATAACCTTGCCGAGATACATGGAATTTACTTGGAAGCGCGCTTCTTCGTTGCCGGAATGGACGGAAGCACAATTTCAGTTTCATCGTGAGGCCGGGCAATGACGTGGGCGCTGATGACGTCGCCATAGCGCGTCGCAGCATCGGCGCCTGCTTCGATGGCCGATTTAACCGCTGCAACGTCACCCGTTACTATCGCGCTAACCAAAGCGCTGCCAACCCCCTTCATCGGGCCGCTGAGATCGACGTTGGCTGCTTTAAGCATCGCATCAACGCCCTGAACAAGGGCTATAAGACCCTTGGTTTCTAATATTCCAATTGCTTGTTTTGCCATATTATTTTTGGGTTAAAAATTAAAAGCCACCTCGGGGTCATTCCTTGCACCGTCGGGGTCATGCCGTTGAAAAGTGATGCCTTTGGGAAGAAGAGGGTCAGGTCTTAAAAACTGTATTCCGTTGCACTTCATACACTTTGGCGGGGTGTCGGCCTGCGGCCTCGGTACAAAGACGACTGACCCTGTAAGGCATCAGTTTTGACGGCTTGACCCCTTCCTTTTACGCTTAATTTGCGATACACCTCCCGCGCTACCACCAACTCCTCATTGGCGGGTATGACTAGGGCTTTAAACGTTGAATCGTCCGTACTAATAAATCCTTCGGCGCCCGACTGCAGCGATTCGTTGCGCTCTGCATCTATGCTCAATCCAAAACTTTCCAGTCCGGCGCAAACCTTCGCTCTAAGGTCGGCATGGTTCTCCCCGATTCCCGCCGTAAAACAAATCGCATCAGCTCCACCCATTCTAAAATAGAACGAACCGGCCCAATGGCGTATGCTGTCCACCAGGAAATCGAGGGCGAATTGCGCCTGGCTATTGCCACTTGCCGCTGCTTTCCGAATATCGCGCACGTCATTGCTGACGCCGGACAGTCCGAGCAGTCCACTTTCAGTCGTAAGCTGTCTTTCCGCCTCTTTAAGCGAAAGTCCTAAACTCTTGCTTACGTAGGGGACGGCCATGGAATCCAAATCCCCCACCCGGTTGTTCTGAGGAAGGCCGCTTTGCGGACTGAAACCCATGCTGACTCCCATGGCTATACCGTCCTTGATGCCCGCTACCGAACTGCTACCGCCCAAATGACAGGAAATGACCCGCAGAGACGAACCCGCCCAATCGCCTGGACCGTCCAGGTAGAGACGACGCGTTCGTTCCGCCAGCGCTTCCTCGGAAAGCAACTCTGCCGACCGTTCGGCTACATACTTGTGACTCGCTCCGTGGAAGCCGTAACGCCGAATCCCAATATCGCGCCAACTCCTCGGTATGGCATACTCCCGGGCCACCGGATCCACCCACTGATAAAAGGCCGTTTCAAACAATGCTACCCGCCTGGCGCGGGGTAAGGCATCCCGAAAACACCGAATTCCTTCAGCATAGGCCGGATTATGGGCTGGGGCAACTTCCTCGAATCCATGCAAGGCTTCCAGAACTCGGTCGTCCGCCTCAACACATCCACTCAAGCCCTTGCCCAATACCGTCTTGAAACCAATCGCTTCGATTTCTTCCTTTGAGGTCAGATGCCCGCCGGTTTGCAAGGTCTCCAACATCGATTCGATACACCAGGCGTAATCCGTCACCCGTTCAAATCCGCCATCCGCCAACAAGGCAGCCTCTTCACCGTCCATGTCGAAGAAGCGGTACTTGAAGGAAGTTGATCCCAGATTGGCGATGAGGATTTTCATTGCGCAGCGCCGAGCCGAATTCTGCTCGGCATGTCTTTTATCCCGGATGTCTCACTACCGAGGCCGTAGGCCGACACCCCGCCAAGTTCGTAGCGAGCGAACGGAGACCGAGTGCTGGTGCGGGTTTCGTGCAGATTTGCAGGTGAAGCTGGGTCGACACCCCGCAAAGTTGCGAATCCAACGAAGGCGGCGCCTGTGCCGGTATTCCGGAGCGCAGTAGAAAATTTGTGAGACATCCGGGTTTATCCTCAGTCTATCCAACTGCCGAGTTTGCTCAGGTCATCGTGGGGACGCGGTATTACCTGAACGGCGAGCACTTCACCGATCTTGTTTCCGGCATCGGCGCCAGCTTCGATCCCGGCCTTGACCGCGGCGACATCGCCCACGAAAAATCCGGTAACAAAACCGCTGCCGATTTTTTCCCAGCCAGACATTTTAATGTCGGCTGCCTTCAGGGCCGTATCGCTCGCCTCCATAAGACTTATTAGGCCATTGCACTCGATCATTCCCATAGCTTGCTTTGCCATGTTTATCTCCTTTTCCTAAGGTTTAATTAACTAAAATATTTTAGCAGGTCATCGTGCGGACGCGCCAAAACATGCGAGGCCACCAGTTCGCCTACCCGATTTGCCGCCTCGGAACCGGCTTCCACCGCCGCCTTAACACTGCCGACGTCCCCCTTTACCAGGACCGTCAGAAAGCCACCGCCTATGGGTATCTGTTTGATCAGACTGACGGATGCGGCCTTGACCATGGCGTCACTCGCCTCGATAGAGCCAGTGAAGCCCTTGGTTTCTACCATTCCAATAGAATCACTCATTTGTATTTGGGTTATTGGGTTTCAAGGTTGATTAGAAAAATCATTTGATCAGCTCACAAGGGGTGTCCGGACCTAAACCGCAGGCGTTGGCCTCGTCCGTGTCCAGATGCACCTCCAGTTTGTATGCGGGATCGACCCGCACAAATATCCGGTCAAAAGTAAGGCCGGTTTTGCCGCTGATGCGGAGTTTCATATAAGTTTTGTTTTCTACACCGTAACTGGCGGCATCTTCCGGCGCCATGTGCACATGCGGTGCGGCGCGAATGACACCTTCTTCCATCTCCAGAAATCCCGCCGGCCCCATTAACATGCATCCGGGAGTTCCGACAATATTACCGGAAATGCGCACCGGAACTTCAAATCCCAAGGATATCGCATCGGTAAATGCTACTTCCACCTGATTGATATCCCGGCACGGTCCGAGAATCCGCAAATTGGAAATGACCCGGCTTCTGGGTCCAATCAGGGTGACGACTTCCTCCGAGGCAAATTGCCCTTCCTGATAGAGCCACCTCATGGGCGTGAGCTGCCGGCCCGCCCCAAAGAGGGTTTCCACCGCATCCGGCCGCAAATGGCAATGCCGGGCGCTGATGTTGATCACCAAAGGATGGGGTTGTGTGCCCGATTTCGCTCCAGCCTGCCTCAGATGCTTCAGAACCGATCTCCGAACCAACTCCTCAACCACTGCTCTCTCTAATGGCGGTGTAGTCATTTAATGAAATATTGTTGACTATTTTGATAAAAATTGATTATGTCAATTCAAATATTATCATTTTTTTAATAAAATCTACCAAATTCTTGCAAAATCTTGCATAAGGCATGCTGCCTGAACTGCGCCAGAAGAATATTGAGGAATACCTCAAAGAAGTGGAATTCGCTTCTTTGGATGAGCTTTCCGAGAAGTTGGATGTTTCGATCTCCACCATTCGGAGGGATTTGACCCAGATTGAAGAAAAAGGCCGGATCCGTCGAACCCACGGAGGAGCCCGGTTGGTGGAGCAAAAGAGGGACGAATATATTTTCTCCGCCCGTCAACAAGTGGAGAGCGAAAGCAAGGATCGGGTGGGAGCTGCCTGCGCAGATCTGATTTTGCCAGGTCAAAATCTGTTTATGGATGGTGGATCCACTGTATTTACCGTGGCTCGTTATCTGGAATCGAAGAGTCCGCACATCGTAACCAACAGCTTGGCTATCGCCAACCTTTATGCGAGCCACCCAGACATTGAGTTGATTGTAACGGGAGGGGTCATTTATCCGCGCCTGCAAGTGTTAGTCGGTGACTTGGCGGTCCGCGCCTACCAGTCTCTCAGCGCCGATATCGCTATAATGGGCGGGGGAGGAGCCACTGAAGACGGTATCATGAACTCGCACATGCTATTAATTGAAATCCAGAAAGCCATGATCGCCTCGGCGCAAAGCGTTATTCTCTGCCTGGATCATACTAAAATCGGCCGGCGGTCCTTTACTCCCCTATGCGGGTGGGATGCGGTGGACATCCTGGTGACAAACCGTGATGCCCCCAACCAAACCCTCAAACAAATTGAGGCCCAAGGGGTAGAAATAATTGTGGCCTGAGGTAGCAATCGCGACAGGATCCTTTTTCAAATGACGAACGCAACCCATTACGCTTCAGCCAAGGACCAATACTCCGCCATAGGGGTGAATACCGACGCCGCACTGGAAATATTGGCCACTGTTCCGATCTCGGTGCACTGCTGGCAAGGCGACGACGTCGGGGGATTTGAAACGGACGCCGGACTGACCGGCGGAGGTATCATGACCACTGGAAATTATCCGGGTCGCGCCCGCACCATCGACGAATTACGTCGCGATCTCGAACTGGTATACTCGGTAGTGCCGGGCCAGCACCGGTTGAACCTCCATGCCAGTTACCTGGACCACAGCGGCAAAAAAGTAGACCGCGACGAAATTGAAATACGACACTTCCAATCCTGGGTTGATTGGGCGCGCGAATTGGGCATTGGATTAGATTTTAATCCCACATTTTTCTCTCATCCCCTGGCCAACGATGGATTTTCACTGTCCCATGCGGATGAAAACATCCGCGACTTTTGGATCGAACACGGCAAGCGCTGTCGGCATATCGGAGCGTTTTTTGGACGTGAACTCGGCTCGACCTGTGTTACCAATATTTGGATACCAGATGGGTTAAAGGACACACCGGCGGATCGACTTTCTCCACGAGAACGCCTGACGGAATCGCTGGATGCAGTTTTAAAAGAGCCGATTGACCCTGCCCACAACCTCGACGCGGTGGAATGCAAATTGTTTGGATTGGGTTCGGAAAGTTACGTGGTGGGATCGCACGAATTTTACCTGGGATATGCCATAAAGAATCAGACTGTGCTTTGCCTGGATGCAGGGCACTTCCACCCGACCGAGACCATTGCCGATAAAATTTCTTCCGTCCTGCTCTACGTGCCGTGGCTCCTCTTGCACGTTAGCCGGGGAGTGCGCTGGGATAGCGATCACGTTATCCTACTCAACGACGAGCTCCAAGCCATCGCCCGCGAACTCGTAGTGGGCAATTTTCTGGACAGGACTCACGTCGGCCTCGACTTTTTTGACGCCAGCATCAACCGCGTAGCAGCCTGGGCCATTGGTACCCGCAATATTCAGCGCGCGCTCTTAATAGCGCTTCTCGAACCTACCGAAGAACTGCAAAAATTTGAGCTGGCGGCTGATTACACTTCACGAATGGCCCTATTTGAATCCTTAAAATCGCTACCATTCGGAGCGGTTTGGAATTATTTCTGTGAAACACAGGACGCCCCCGTTGACAACGACCTGCTGGTTCCGATTCGCAGCTACGAGGTAGAGGTGTTGAGCAAAAGGTAAGGGGTCATTGATCCGATAATCGACCGGATTGAGCACCCGCGATTCCACTGCCATCGAATTTGGATGGCGGACAGCCAAATTGCTCCTTAAAACACCGGCTGAAATAACTGACGTCGGAAAAGCCTACGTCGAATGCGATCTCTGTAATATTTCCCTCGCCTTCCATAATTCGTCTGGCTGCCCCGTTGAGGCGCTTGAGTTTGACATAGGCGGCCGGTGACAAACCGGTCAAATCTCGGAACTTTTTATAAAAATTACTGCGGCTCATCCCCAACTCGTGGGCAAACTGTTCCACACCGAAAAACTCATCGTCGAGATGCTCCACCGCCACCTTCTCGGTTTTATCGAGAAAGGCCTTGTCCACCTTTCGCAGTGAACCTCCACTGGGCAATAGTCCGTACTCTTGGCGAATCTGTTCACGCAATCGGTCACGGTGTGCCAGGAGGTTCCCGATTTTCAGTTTCAATACGCGCAGGGAAACCGGTTTGGTCAGATAATCGTCAGCTCCTTCGGCCAGCCCCTGCCATCATAGATATGCAGGGATCCTCGGCCAACCACCCAAACCCGGCCATCGTGGCTTTGCATGACTGAGGTGCTGAAATCTTCTCCACCCAGGGTCCGAAGATCATGCGACTGCCACGCCCCGGTCGCCATATCGTAAATCATCGCTCCGTCGTGCTCGTGGTTGTTTACCACCCAGATTTGATCCTCACGCGTAGCCACCATCCAGAATTGATGCACAAAATCACGCTCGCTTTTGTAAACCAGTTGCCAATCGGATTCAGCGCTTAGTTTCCATCGTCAATTGGACAACGGTAGACATCGCCACTGGGGCCTACCACCATCCAAAGCGACCCATCATTACTCAGACTAAGGCTATGTACCCCTTCGGCCGAAATTCAATTGAACCGGTGTTCAACAATGGCCCGCCCGTCGAATTCGATAATTCCTTTCATCCCACAGATCCAAAATCTGCCATCTCCCAATGTCACCATTTCGCTTCTCGGATTTATTGTAAACGAATGAGAAACCAGTAAATTCCAACTTTCGTTCTCATAGCGATATATTCCCCCGCGACCCAGCATCAGGATTTCGTTCCCGGGTCCGAAAGCCAATCGAATCGGAGTTGCTCCGACTTCACCAGGATGCTGGAGGGGCTTGGGCACCAGGCCGTCGTATAAGATGACGCGTTTGTCACCGACCCGCTTGAGGACCAGGGCCATACCCAAATCATTTACCACGATGCGGTGGTTGTTACCGCTCAACTCCTCTAGGGGTTGCCAGCGCCAAATATCCTCCAAAGGTTCGGTAAAACGTGGCTCGTAGGACTGCTGGCCATAGGATGTAATGGCGAGCGCCAACGCAGCCAGGGCGCACAAAATTGATCCTAATCTCCAGTCAAAAGGGTAACTCATGGGGCAGTAAGATGCTCAACGATTTCAGATTCAATCCAAATAAGTCAATGTTTCTTCCACGTCGTGGAAAGCTGGAATAGTCGGGGTCATTACTTGCTACCGAGGCCGTAGGCCGACACCCCGCCATCTTGACGTAGCTTGCCAGCCCGTCGGGGTCATGCCTCCATAAAGCGGGTTGGAAAACCCGCTCTCCGTTAGATCCGCGCCGTTGGGGTCAGTCGTTGATTTTTGACATGTCTCCATATTGAAAATAAATGCCTGACCCCTTCTCACTTCCTTAAGGTAGGGCTCGATCGCCGAGCGAGCCGCCGTGAAATTGGCGGTTTGCGGCGAAACCGCCCTACCTGGTCAACTGATGGCTTCGCGTGTCGCCTTCCGAAAGAAAAGGGTCAGGTCTTAAAAACTGTATTCCGTTGTACTCCATACACTTTTACAAGACGACTGACCCTGTAAGGCATAACTTTTTACGTCTTGACCCCTTCCTTCGCGTTGAGCTTGGCGATCTTGGCGATCTTGACGGCTTGGCGAGAGCAAATCCAGACAGACCTGTCACGCCGTAGCCTTGGGGGTAGGCGGAAGCCATCCAACCAGGCGGAATAATCATGACTTTTTCAGGACCGACTAAGTACCTCGGTACCTCAGAATCTCTTCTTTCAGTCACGCAAGGTGAACGACATCACCAAAGCAACCCTGGTCTTTACTTTTTTGCCATCTTTTTCACCTGGCTCGAACTTCCATTGCCGAATGGCTTTGATGGCGCTTTCATTGAATTTACGGTTGGAAGACCTCGAAACTTTCGGACGTTTTACATTGCCTGCTTCGTCGACGATAAAGATCAGATGAACCTCGCCCTCTATCCGGCTGGGCTTGAGTTCCGGTGGATATGCCGGAGCGACCTTAACCAAAGGAACCGGTGGTTTTTCAAGCTCCTCAGCTGGGTACACCATTTCACCGAATCTATCGGATATTTGATAAATGTGTGCAGACGGTCCCTTCCCCAAGCCACCGTCCCCGGGTAGCAGGGCCCTGTTGATCTGCTCCAAAGTCAGTTGCTGTTGCGGCTTATCAATTTCGATGTCCACCTCTTCTGGTTCATCCCTTTCCCGCCTGGGAGGTTCAATTGGAGGTTTTGGCGGGGGTTTAATATAAATTGAACTATTCTGCGGATTTTCATCGATAGGTTGCAAAGAGGAAACCATCTGGGTGAAGGGCAAAGCTACGAACAATGCTACGGTTATTAATCCACCCAAGGGTAAAGAAGAGGGAAATGAATTACCCTGATAATCTGAAGAGAAGACTTTTTTCATTTGGCTATTGGGTTTGATTCGGTTGGCGCCAAATTAAGGCGCTTTGCTTTAAATTTAAGAAGGTCTCAGGGGTAAATGGCGCTAAGTTAAGCACGTTTCTGATGATTTCCAAAGCATTGGCGACGTCGGGGTCATGCCTTTCATTTTTGCAGCCATGCCAAAATGCAAGGCTTGACCCCTTCAGAACGGTTCATGGCTTTCCTGCCATACCTCCTGCGAGGCCGAAATGGCCACACCCTTGGATTGCTGAATTTTTTGTAACACGAGACCTCCTGAAATGGACCAGAAAAGCCCCGCACTGGTTCCGTTTCTTTTGCATCTTAGAAACGACTCTGTTGAGGGAATCGTGCTGATTCGCGGGCGAAGTTGAGTGGAAACCCATCATACGCAAGCCGTCAGGGTCAGTCGCCTTTGACAACAGTATGCGGGAAATATGGTTTCTGACCCTTTTCTCCCCAATAAATGAAACATGGATTCACAGGATTTTCAGGTTATCGGTAGACCGTTCCGAGGGAGCGAAAGCAACCGACTACCGAGGAGCGGATGCGACGACACCTCAACAAGCGAAGCGCTGTTTCGAGCAGAGCGACACCAACATAACAGACCGGGCATTTATTGAACCGGAACATTTATCCCCTGTTTATCCTGTCTATCCTGCCCATCCATGTTCAATCTTCCAGGCCACGAACAGGGGCAAATATCTCATCCGTGCAATCCGTGGTTTCTCCCAGCATCCCGGCACCTCGCTACCTCAGTACCTCATAATTAGAATCCTTCTCCGTGTAACGGATCCTGTTCCGGCGTAGCCGGATCAAGCGAAGCGTTGTTATTAATACTACTCCTTTCCTTATCCATTCCCATCCGCCTAACTTGTCCAGCCGTAGCCCCCAGGCGTAGCTGGATCCGTGGTTTCTCCCGGTATCCCAACACCCAGCACCCAGAATCCAGCACCCAGAATCCAGTATCCAGTATCCAGTATCCAGCACCCTTTGTGCCTTTGTGCCTTTCTCCCCAACCTATATCCGACTGGTGATTGACACCGGTAGAAATTGGAACCACTTTCTCAAATCCGAAATTTACGCTACTCATCAAATGCCGGGCTAGTAGTATAAATGTTTCCATCCGCACTCCATAAAATCATTAAGGATTCAAAAGTCGTCGCCGTATTGGTTATCGACCACGCCGAACACGCTGTGCCACTGGCCCGGGCGCTCCTCCGCGGAGGTATTGGCGCCATGGAGCTTACCCTGCGAACTGAAGCTGCTCTGCCCGCGCTGCGAGCGACTAGGGACGAGGTGCCAGGTATGCTGGCCGGTATCGGCACTATTCTGACAACTAACCAGGTAGATCAGGTGCTGGCGGCCGGAGCCGCCTTCGGCGTCTCGCCCGGCCTGAATCCTGGCGTGGTGAAACACGCCCAGGAAAAGGGCCTGCCATTTGCGCCCGGGGTTATGACCCCCAGCGATATTGAACGGGCGCTGGAATTGGGTTGCCATACCCTGAAGTTTTTTCCGGCCGAGTCATCCGGTGGGCTTAAACACCTCGCCAGTATGGCCGCTCCCTACCTTCACTTGGGCATAGATTTTATCCCCTTGGGTGGTCTAAACGCAAAGAACATGAGCGACTACCTCAGCTCTCCGCTGATTTCCGCCATCGGAGGTTCCTGGATCGCCAAACGCGACCTCATCAATAACGAAGACTGGGACGCCATCGAAGCCAACGCGCGGGAAGCCCGCCAAATCGCAGACCAGATCTGAACATCCCGGAGTATCTTTAAAATGCGGGGTCATTCCTTGCTACCGAGGCCGCAGGCCGACACCCCGCCATCTTGACGTAGCTTGCCAGTCCGCATACTTCACGTACCGAGCGAATGCGACATCTTCCCTACCGAGCGAACGCGACATCACCCAATTCGTGGCGAGCGAACGAAGATCGAGCGCTGGTGCGGGCATCGAGCCGATGTGCGGGTGAAGCTGGGTCGACCGTCGGGGTCATGCCTTGCATTTTTGCAGCCATGCCAAAATGCAAGGCTTGACCCCTTCCCTGAGAAATTCCCCGAGACAAGGTTGTTATTCTCGCTATGCTCGTTGAGGTGTCGTCGCATCCGCTCCTCGGTAGGCCCCCTTCTCTAACGAGGTCCGCACCAGGGCCGATATTCCGGAGCACAGTAGAAGGTTTGGGAAATATGCGGGCTAGGTACTTCACAAAATAATTCCTGTACTTTAGAGCCAAGTGCCTTTCGGTTACGATTACGATTACGATCACGATAATCCTCAGCATCCAGCACCCAGCACCCAGCATCCAGCCCCCTTCGTGCCTTTCTCCCTCTGTGCCTCTCCTTCTCAGTACCTCAGAAACTCGGCATCTCAGTATCTCACAATTAAATTCCCAATTCCCCTTCCCTCATCCGTGCCCATCCGTGCTCATCCGTGTCCATCCGTGGTCAATTCCCAATTTCCAATTCCTCTCCCTCTCCACCCCTTACCTAATCGGCGTTCATCTGTGTAATCTGTGGTTTAGTTTCCCCTCGGATTCTACCTCTCAACATCGCGGTACCTCAGAATCTCAGCAACTCTTCTCCACCGCCCAATTCCTAATGCCTAATTCTTCCGTCTCTGCGTTCCTTGTGTTCTTTCGCGGCTATTTCCTATTTCCTAATCCTCCCTGCCTCCGCGCTCATCCGTGCCCATCCGTGTAATCCGTGGTTAATCTCAGAATCTTGGCATCTCTTATTGACCCCTTACCAGCACCCGAAACAAGATTTCACTCTTTACCGGACTCAAATCAATTTTCCATGAAAACAATAGTAACCTTTGGAGAAATCATGGGCCGCCTTTGCCCCCCCGGATTCAAACGCTTTCGTCAAAGTATGCCGGGCGACCTGAACCTCACTTTTGCCGGCGCTGAAGCCAACGTGGCCGCCTCCGTGGCCATGTTGGGCGGGACCGCCCGTTTTGTCACCGCCTTGCCCAATAACGAACTGACCATGGCCTGCCTGGCCAACCTGGAAGGTTTAGGGGTAGATACCAGCGGAATTGCAGTAAGGGATACCGGAAGGCTCGGTTTATATTTTGTAGAAGCGGGCGCCAACCAACGACCCAGCCGAGTCATTTACGATCGCAATCATTCAACGGTTAGCTTAACTCCCGCCGACACTTACGACTGGGACGCCATCCATGCCGATGCCGGATGGCTGCATACAACCGGCATTACTCCCGCCCTTTCACAAACTTCGGCGCAAGCCACGCTCCAAGCGGTCAAGCGAGCCAAAGCAGCTGGGCTCAACGTATCTTACGACTTGAATTTCCGCAAAAAGCTCTGGAACTGGGAACCGGGAACTTCGGCCAATGCGCTGGCGGAAAAAACCATGCGCCAAGTGCTGCCGCATGTCGATGTCGTCATCGCCAATGAAGAAGATGCCGCCGATGTGCTGAGTATCCACGCTGAGAATACAGATGTCCAAGCCGGCAAAATCGACGCGGAAAAATACACCCAGGTCGCGACTGATATCATCAAACAATTTCCCAACGTCTCCAAAGTGGCGATTACGCTGCGCGAAAGCATCTCCGCCTCACACAACAACTGGGGCGCCATGCTTTACCTCGGCTCAACCGGCGAATCGTTTTTCGCACCCACAGATGATGGACAATACCAGCCCTATGAAATCCGCAACATCGTAGACCGCGTCGGGGGTGGCGATTCCTTTGCAGCCGGTCTGATCTTCGCCTTGAATTCCCCGGATCTGCAGGAACCGGGCACTGCTCTATCCTTTGCCGTCGCCGCCTCCTGCCTGGCCCACTCCATCTATGGCGACTTCAATTTCTCCAGTCGCTCCGAAGTGGAAGCCCTCTTGAAATCGGGTGGTTCCGGCCGCGTGGTCAGATAGGCAAACATCGCCGCATCGTGCCTCTCGATTTCGATTACAATAAAACTTTGTGCCCTTGTGAATTCTGTGCTTTTGTTTTCTGGTGATCATGTCGCCTTTACAGGCTCGGTAGTGGCTAAAATAATTCCAACATCCTGTTCGCGAAGCGATCCTGTTGCGGCAAAGCCGGATCAAGCGCAGCGTTGTTTTATTGAAAATCCGTGCTCATCCGTGTAATCCGTGGTCAATTCCTAATTCCTAATTCCTAAATCTCCATGACCCACGCAAACGTTACCCAAAAAATGACCCGCCGCGATGCCATGAAAGTCCTGGGCATCGGCGCTGCCGGCATGACCCTGGGCGGATACAAGGCCACCGCTCAGGGGTATGCCAAAAATGATATCGTCAACATCGGTCTCATCGGCTGCGGGGGGCGCATGCGCTCACTATACCGCGGTCTGGAACCGATTCCCGGCACCCAAGTCGTAGCGGTCTGTGACGTCTACGATGATTTCCTTCGATCCATTCACGTTCTGGTGGGCGGCAGGGACCGTGATGTGTTTCAAACCCCTTATCACGAGGAGCTGCTCAAAAGGAAGGACATCGACGCGGTAATCATAGCCACACCCGATCACTGGCACGTGCCCATTACCATCGATGCCATGGAAGCAGGAAAGGATGTTTACGTGGAAAAACCACTGACCCACAAACTGGAAGAAGGACCACAAATCATTTCGGTTAAGCAAAGGACCGGCCGAAAAGTTCAAGTGGGGGCTCAACAGCGGACCATGCCCCACCTGGTGGTTTTAAAACAGAAACTCGATTCCGGAGAAATTGATATCGGAAAGATCAGCCGTGTTCACATGCAATGGTGCCGCAACACTGGAACCTACCAGGAACCTAAATTCAAAATAAGCGAAGACCAGGTTGACTGGAAACGCTTCCTGGGCAATGCGCCCGATCAACCCTTCGATGCCCTGCGCATGAGAAGTTGGCGGTGGATCTGGGACTTCGGAAGCGGTCCCTTGGGCGACCTCATGGTGCACTGGCTCGACGCCACCAACTGGTTGCTCAACCTGCCGCTGCCCAGCCAGGTGGTCATGTCCGGAGGAAAATATTACCGGAAGGGCCGAACCGAAACACCCGATATTTCCAACTGCATCATGGAATTCCCTGAACTGGATTTGCAGATGGATTACGTAAGTTCGTGGAGTAACAACCTGCACAAGGCCTGCACCTTCATAATGGGAACAAACGCCACTATTTATTTTGATCGCAACCGTTGGGAATTAACTCCCCAAAGACCCAATAGCGACCCCGTGGCTCCGGTGAGCGAATCCATGGTTGCCAGCGAGGGTCCAATGGGATCAGACCACGCTTCGGGCTTTAATTCCCAAACACTTCATATTAGTGATTGGCTGGCAGCCATTCGGGAGGACCGCGATCCGGTCGACCCTGTGGAGGCGGGCGTTCAGGCAGCCGCCGTCTGCCATTATGGCAACATCTCCTATCGCCAAAAACGATTTGTACAACTTTAGAAGTTTTGAATAAAAAATGCCCGTTCCCTACGACACCCCGCCATCTTGCAGGCCCATCGGGGTCATGCCTTTCATTTTTGCAGCCATGCCAAAATGCAAGGCTTGACCCCTTCCTCGAACCCAAAACTCATCCTGTGGCTTCTGTGCCATTGTTTTCTGGTGATCATGTCGCCTTTTACAGGCTCGGTAGTGGCTAAAAGAATCCAAAATCCTGTTCGCGCAGCGATCCTGCTCCGGCAAAGCCGGATCAAGTGACTGAAAGGAACGTTGTTAAAAAAACAAAAACATCCTTCCTCTGTGCCCTCTGTGTCCTCTGTGGTTAAACCACCTAACACCTCCGTGCCTTTGTCCCTTACAGACTTAGAATCTCAGAATCTTGGCATCTCAAATTGACCCCTTCCTCCACGACCAAACCCAGTGACACACCTCTACCGAAAATTTATAAGGATTCTGCTCTCACTAGCGCCCTTTGTAGTTTCCCCTGCCACCAAGGCTGACCAAAGGCCCAACATCCTCATCATCCTGGCCGACGACATGGGCTTTTCCGATCCGGGCTTCCAGGGCAGCGAGATTGAAACACCCAATCTCGACCGGCTGGCCAGCAACGGGCTAACCTTTACCAACTTCTACAACTGTGCTCGCTGTGCTCCAACGCGCGCCAGTATTGCCACGGGGCTCTACAGTCACCAAATCGGTTGTTACGAGTTGGAACCAGTGGAACCGGGAAACAACGTCTACCTATCCGAACTACTGAGCGACCACGGTTACCGTACCTACATGTCGGGCAAATGGCACCTGGGCAATACCTCCGATAAATTGCCCCCGGCCCGGGGTTACCATCATTCCTACGCATACGAGGGTTGCTGTGGCAGCTTTTGGGATCCTTCCATCTATATTCTCGAATCACCGGACGTAAAACCGATCGACTACGGTTCGGAAGAATTTCATGCCACCGATGCCACGTCCGATTATGCCGTAAAGTTTCTTCGGCATCATCAGCAAAACGACAGCCATAAACCGTTCTTCCTCTACCTGGCCTACCAGGCTCCTCATTTTCCATTGCATGCGCCCAAGGAACTGATCGACAAGTACGAGCCCGTATATGAAAAGGGCTGGGACGAGATTCGCCAGGCCCGCTGGGAAAAGATGCAGCGACTCGGCTTGTTCTCAGAAGTCAAACACCTCCCACCTACTTCCGATGCGCCGCCCTGGCACGACGAGTTCGCCAACCCGGCTCCGCTGGAAAAGTGGGAGGCGTTAACCGACCTGCAACGCGCCGACCAGACCAGGCGCATGGCTATATTTGCCGCCATGATCGATCAAATGGATCGGGGAATCGGGCGAGTCATCCAGCAATTGAAAGACGCGGGTCAATTTGAAAATACCCTCATCTTTTTTCTGTCCGATAACGGAGCCAATTACGAAGGCGGTCCCTTTGGCGCCGACGGACCATTCACCGGAAACGAACTGGAGAACATGGGTCAGAAAGATACTTTTCATCACACTGGGGCCCATTGGGCTGCGGTTAGCAACACGCCTTTTAAACTTTATAAGCATTTCAATCATGAAGGCGGTATCAATACTCCCCTCGTCGTTCATTGGCCCAGGGGATTGACACGCAAAGGCCAGCGCGAAACACAGCGCAGCCACGTCATCGACATCATGGCAACGGTGGTCGATGTAACCGGCGCCGCCTATCCGACCACCCGAAATGGCCACGACATTTTGCCGATGGAAGGAACCACCCTCATGCCGGCCTTGCATGGTGGCAGTCTGGCCGACCGCGTCATCTGCTTCGAGCACGAGGCCAACCGCGCCATCTTCAAGGGTAAATACAAACTCGTCTCCAAGAACTTTACCTCCACCGATGGTCAACCCCATCACAACTGGGAGTTATACGACATCGATGCCGACCCTTTGGAATTAAACAATATCGCTTCCGACCATTATTACGACCTGGTTATACCCATGGCCAAGGAATGGTACCATTGGGCCGTGCGCACCGATGCTATCGTAGGATACGAAAGGTGGATGCTTAAACTCCAACACTACTGGCGCACCGGTTCGCGAACCTACCTCAACGACGCCTTTTAGGGGTCATTCCTTGTTCCGAGGCCGGGGGCTGACACCCCGCCAATCGAACAAGCGCCGCCCAAAGAGTCTCATGACCCTGCCACCCGTATCGGTTTTCATACACCGCCCTGTCGGCCTTTAAGTTTTTCATCCAGTCTTGAGGGATCACGTGGAAAAGGTTCTACGACATCCACATAGATCTTGTTCTCTCGCACTATGTAGTAAACTCCAACCGGAAACCTACGAACGAACAACCGCCGATACTCGTGACGGATAGTTCTCGGAGCAGTAGGATATCGACGCATAGCTTCAATGGATGCGTCCAGGCATACGAGGAAGTACCTTCCGAGCCCCTCTTCCTTCCGTTCATACCATTGCATGATTTCCGCAATCTCGACCTGTGCTCGATTGCGAATGATCACTTCATAGGTCATACATTCTCTTTCAGTTCCTTCCTGAAAGCTTCCCAAGATTTCCCCTCGTCAGGTTTTTCTAAAAACGCTGCATATCGCTGGTCCAACTTCTTGTCCTGGCCCACAGAGAGTGGGATATCGGTTGGGTCTTGAGTGATATCGTCCCACAAATCATTGATGAGGAGTAGCTTCTCTGACTTAGTCAATTTCTTCAGGTCTTCTGTAAGCATGGGATTTAGAGTAAGATCTTCCCCTTTGTGGGCAAATCGTTTTTCTCGGCCAACAGGAATTTAATGCAAATTAATCAGTAGGAATATACTCCGTTCAATTTCAGGGGCCTCAGCTCAGCGCTACTGGCGCACGGGTCTGCGAACCTACCTCAACGACGCCTTTTAGGGGTCATTCCTTGCGCCCGTCGGGGTCAGTCGTTGATTTTTGACATGTCTCCATGTTGAAAACAAAACCTTCTCCCTTTCTCTCTCCTCTCCCCCAATATCCTGTCCATTCTGTTCATCCATGTTAATTTTGAGCCTTTTGTGCTTTTGTTTTCTTGTGATCATGTCGCCTTTACAGGCTCGGTAGTGGCCATTAAATCCGTGCTTATCCGTGCCCATCCGTGAAATCCGTGGTCAATTCCCTTCCCCTATTCAGCCTTCCCCCTTCAGCCTTCTCTCCGCTCTCCCCCTCCGTGCCCATCCGTGTCATCCGTGGTCAATGCCTCAACCGCTACGGTAACAAAAGCGGTCATCGTCTGCCCGGAGGGAATGGATTCATTTGATTTATTCTGAAACGGTAATTTTTGGCGTGATGGCAGGATGGAGTCTTGCTTTGCTGAAACCATGCCGCGAATCCGAACCAAAGCCAAAAAACGAATCGCTAAAAAACACCGTGATCTTCCACCAGCCACGGACTGGCGCACCACCGATGAACAAGAATTGCTCAAACGGCGGATACGGGCGAAAGAAGAAACGTTCCGCATTTCCAATTGCTTTCCCGAACACCCGGTATTTTCGAATTTTTCGGTCAAGTCCGGCAGCGGGTTGACGTATTCCGTAGAGATACGGCGCCTCCAACACAGGGAGTTCGACTGCACCTGCACCGACTTTCGAATCAATGGGCTTGGTTCCTGCAAGCACGTTGAGGCGGCGCTCCTGCATTTAAAACACAGACACCATGCCGCCTTTGAACAGGCGCTGTCGGAACCCTCCTCCCACATCGACATTGTGCCCGATGTAAGCGTCAATCTTTTGCGGGTCGAACGAAACCTGGGAAAGATGCCGCCTTCCTTACGGGTGCACTTCAATGCAGACGGACTCCAAAACAAAGCTGTCGACTCCAGTGAACTCGTCGGCCGCCTGAAACGATCACGTTCACGATATATCCGCCTTTCCCAGACAGTCGAGCCCTGGCTCGACCATCAGGAAATCGATCGCGAGCGGAAAGCCAGTCGCCGCGATTATGAAACCGGGATTATCACAGGACACCACCCCGAACACGTAACCCTCAGCCCCTTGTATCCTTATCAGCGCGAAGGCATGCTCCACCTGGCATTCAAGGAGCGAGCCCTTCTCGCCGACGAAATGGGCCTGGGCAAAACCATCCAGGCCATCGCCGCCTGCGCCTTGCTCCATCACCTCGGTAAAGCGCGGCGCGTTCTGGTCGTTTCACCGGCATCGCTCAAAACGGAATGGGAAGAGCAGATACGGAAATTCACCACGCTCACCCAACGGCTGGTTTTCGGAGGCCCGGCTCAAAGAGTGGCCCTCTACCAGGACCCGAAACCACCCTTTTTTACCATTTGCAACTACGAACAAATACTTCGCGACAGCCTCAACATCAATACGTATTTGCGTCCCGACATCATTGTCCTGGATGAAGCGCAGCGTATTAAAAATTGGGCGAGCAAAACGGCTCAGGCAGTCAAGCGCCTGAAGAGCCGATTCGCCTTCGTCCTCACCGGCACCCCGCTGGAAAACCGGATAGACGAACTCAGATCCATCATCGATTTCCTCGACCCCGGTCTCCTCGGCGCCCTCTTTAGATTCAATCGACAATACTACGATCTGGACGAACGGGGACGTCCTCGCGGGTACAAGAACCTAGATCAACTCCGGGCCAAGGTAGCCTCAGTACTTCTCCGCCGGCGCAAGATTCAAGTCGAAACCGAGCTGCCCGAACGCACGGACCGCAATCTCTTTGTTCCTCTGACCAAAACCATGCGCGAAGAGTATGCCGAAAACGAGAAAAACATGGGAGCTCTCGCCGCCAAAGCCAAACACCGCCCACTCACCCCCAAAGAGCTGGACATGCTCATGATATTGCTCGGCATGATGCGAATGATTTGCGACTCCCCCAGCATCATCAAAAACAATCCAAACCGGGACTGCCCCAAACTCAAGGAACTGGAAGCCGTGCTCGAAGACTGTCTTTCCGACCCCGACGTCAAAGTCATCATTTTTTCCGAATGGATTGGCATGCTCAAGCGGGTCAGGGAACTGGCTGAAAAACAGGGCTACGGTTATGCCTGGCACACTGGCTCCGTTCCCCAGAAGAAACGCCGCGCGGAAATCCTTGCATTCCGGCAAGATCCCGATTGCCGCATCTTTTTCAGCACCGATTCCGGCGGGTTGGGACTCAACCTGCAAAACGCCAGCGTCGTGATCAATTGTGATCTTCCTTGGAACCCGGCCAAACTCGAGCAACGCATAGCTCGCGCCTGGCGCAAGCACCAGACACGCCCCGTCACAGTGATCAATCTTGTGGCCGAACAGACCATCGAACACGGAATGCTCTCCACCCTGGCCCAAAAAAAGGAACTGGCCGAGGGCGTGCTTGATGGCTATGGCGACCTCAAAAAAATGACCCTCAAGAGCGGCCGCCAGGTTTTCCTCAAACGTCTGGAGCAAGTCATGGCCGAGGCGCCTGGAGGCCAGCCGTCTAAACCGGCGCCACCCACTGACCCCGCCGCCCACTTTGCCGCCGAGGCCAAAGCACGCCTTGGCCCGCGCCTGGCTCATTGCCAGGAAACCTGGATTCCCGGATCTGACACCCCCGTCCTCATCACGGTCCTGCAAAATGCCGTCGGCCAGGAAAAGCCGCTGCTTGAACAACTTTTCCAAGCTACTCCGTGGAAGAACGATGCGCCGGCACTTCAAGTGATCGACGCCGCCACTTGGGACGCGCTGCAAAGCCTGTCCGCCACAGGCATGATTAGTATCCACACGCGCGCTACCCGTCCCTTACTGCCGGAAGCGGGCGACGCGCAACAGCCTCCGCTCAGCCCCGAAGAAATTGCCAAAATCAAGTCCCTGCGCGAAACGGCTGCAACCAAACGCCGCGGCGCCGAAGCCCTCATCACCGCCGGTCTACCCGAAGAAGCCGAACCGTTTCAAAAAGCAGCCCGGGAAGCGGAGATGGAAGCCGACAAGATTGAAAATCGCAAGGGCGCCGTCGGGTTTCAATAGCCACTACCGAGCCTCCTGTTCGCGAAGCGATCCTGTTCTGCTGAAAGCAGATCAAGCGACCATAGGAGCGTTGTAAATATTCATTCCTAATTCCCAATTTACCTCCCCCCTCTTTGCGCTCTCCGCGCTCTTTGCGAGAGTCAATCCCCTATCCCTCATTATCTTGGTCGTGATCGTGATCGTAATCCTGATCCTGATCTCTCACCCCATTCCTAATTCCTAATTATCCTCCCCATCCGTGCTTATCCGTGTAATCCGTGGTTCAATTCCTAATTCCTCTTCCTCTCCGCCTCTTTCCTTATCTGCGTTCATCTGTGTAATCTGTGGTTTAGTTTCCCCTCGGATTCTCCCTCTCAGCATCGCGGCACCTCAGAATCTCAGAACTCTTCTCCAACGCCCCATTCCTAATGCCTAATTCTTCCGTCTCTGCGTTCCTTGCGTTCTTTCGCGGCTATTTCCTATTTCCTAATTCTTCCCCCCTCCCTGCTCATCCGTGCAATCCGTGGTTCCCATAGGGCACGCAAGGGCTCAGGGCTCCATTACCATACACGATTTTTAATTGACATATTAAATACCATTTACCATTTTAAATGCCATGAAAAGTATTCCCATGGACCCAGCGGGACGCTTGGTCCTACCGAAAGAAATCAGGTCACGCCTGGGTCTCCATGCCGGCGATCGTTTTAAGGCCGAAGTCGGTCCAGACCAAATCACCTTGACCCGCGTCCGCACCGAATCCCGTCGTATCATTCCACACAAAGGCCGTAAAGTCTGGGACGCACCTGGCACGAAAGCTACAGAAGCGGATTTTGAATCAGCTCTAGGCCGGGCGCGAAAGGACCGTGACCAAAGGGCTTCCGGTTTGTAATCCCGGTATCTGCCTGGCCAACACCGTGAAGGTATTCCTGGATACCAATATTCTGATCGCTGCTTCCATCAGGCAACACCCGCAATTTGACGCTGCAGATCGTATCATTCAGCGTTGTGCGGATAAAGTGGATGAAGGCGTTATCCATTCCCACAGTCTCTTGGAATTTCATTCAGCCATTACTCAATTACCCGAAGGATTGGCTGTACCGCCCGGTCAGGTTGGTACCTTACTGAAGGAAGGCCTGCTTCCTTTTTTGCGCTGCGTAAATCTCACAGCGAAACAAGTCCTCCAAGTCCAAAAACGAGCCGGTGAGCTGGGCCTGATGGGAGGTGTTATTTATGACTTGTATCACCTGGCGGTGGCAGAAAAGGAAAGTGTGGAGAAGCTTCTCACTTTTAACGTCCTTCATTTTCAACAACTGGCTTCGCGAGAGTGGCAGTCGCGAATTTCGCATCCTTGACCGAACACACAGCGCGTAGTGTAATGGTTTTAAGCTGTAGGAGCGGCTTTACGCCGCGATTGCTTCCAGGCTTCAAGTTGTAGCAGCGATTGCTTCGAGGCTGCTTCGTGGGATCGCGGCGTAAAGCCGCTCCTACTCGAAATGAAGTTTCAATTTCCTCATCTGTGGTAAATCTAAACATCGTCACTTCGTGACTGGATGCCTAGGGCACTAGGATGGCACTCTGTGCCAACAGGAAAATTAATTTAAAATCCTATTCGCGAAGCGATCCTGTTCTGCTGTAAGCAGATCAAGTGACCAAAGGGAACGTTGTTAAAAAAACCTCATTCCTGATTTTTCTAATCCCTGTGACTGCTTTTGTTTTCTGGTGATCATTTCGCCTTTACAGGCTCGGTAGTGGCTAATCATACCTCCTCTTCGCGAAGCGACCCTGTTCCGGCAAAGCCGGACCTGTCCTGCCGTAGCCCTTGGGCGAAGCAGGATCAAGCGCAGCGTTGTTATTTAAACTACTCTTTTCCTCATCCGTGCTCATCCGTGTAATCCGTGGTTTATCTCCCCCTCTGCTCAATTCCCAACTCCTAATTCCTAATTCTCCCTGCCTTCGTGCCTGTGTGCCTCTCAGAATCCGTACCCATCCGCGTAACTTGTCCAGCCGTAGCCCCCAGGCGTAGCTGGATCCGTGGTTTCTCCCAGCACCCAGCACCCAGCACCCAGCACCCCAATTCCTAATTCCTAATTCCTAATTCCTAAATCTCCATGATCCGCCTCTTCCAACCATCCATAAGGATTCTGCTCTCACTAGCGCCCTTTGTAGTTTCCCCTGCCACCAAGGCTGACCAAAGGCCCAACATCCTCATCATCCTGGCCGACGACATGGGCTTTTCCGATCCGGGCTTCCAGGGCAGCGAGATTGAAACACCCAATCTCGACCGGCTGGCCAGCAACGGGCTAACCTTTACCAACTTCTACAACTGTGCTCGCTGTGCTCCAACGCGCGCCAGTATTGCCACGGGACTCTACAGTCACCAAGTCGGTTGTTACGAATTGGAACCGGTGGAACCGGGAAACAACGTCTACCTATCCGAACTGCTGGGCGACCACGGTTACCGTACCTACATGTCGGGCAAATGGCACCTGGGCAATACCTCCGATAAATTGCCCCCGGCCCGGGGTTACCATCATTCCTACGCATACGAGGGTTGCTGTGGCAGCTTTTGGGATCCTTCCATCTATATTCTCGAATCACCGGACGTAAAACCGATCGACTACGGTTCGGAAGAATTTCATGCCACCGATGCCACGTCCGATTATGCCGTAAAGTTTCTTCGGTATCATCAGCAAAACGACGGCGATAAACCGTTCTTCCTCTACCTGGCCTACCAGGCTCCTCATTTTCCATTGCATGCGCCCAAGGAACTGATCGACAAGTACGAGCCCGTATATGAAAAGGGCTGGGACGAGATTCGCCAGGCCCGCTGGGAAAAGATGCAGCGACTCGGCTTGTTCTCAGAAGTCAAACACCTCCCACCTACTTCCGATGCGCCGCCCTGGCACGACGAGTTCGCCAACCCGGCTCCGCTGGAAAAGTGGGCGGGAATTGCAGGGTGTCGACCCGGCTTCACCCGCAAATCTGCTCGATGCCCGCACCAGCACTCAACCTTCGTTCGCTCGCCACGAATTTGGTAAGCTGTCGCATTCGCTCGGTAGTGAGACATGCGGGCTACCTGTCCCCTTTTGCAGTTGTCTCGGATACTTCAAAAGAAACTTTGACAAAGGACTTATTTACCGTATAACCATAAAACCATGAAAACAACATTGGATCTTCCCGATGATGTTGCGGACTTGCTCCGCAAGGAATCTGCACGCCGAGGAGGCAGAAAAAAGGCATCCTTGAGCCGGTTGGTGAGCCGGGCAGTTCGCGAAGTCTATGCCGGGGAGCCGGACACACCGGCAGTCATCGACATGCGGGAAGGACGAGTAGTGGTGAGGCGAGGAAATAAGATGCCGATTGTGGATTCGGAGGACCTTGCGGAGGCCTTGGACGACTGATCCTCAAAGTTTCAAATGCCTTTTTTATTGGATAACGACGTTTTCTTCGCCGCACTGTATGAAGGACACGTCGCCCATGGAAACGCTCGAAGGTGGCTGGATAGGATTAAACCTGAGGGCTGGGCGATAGCTATAGAGACACAACTCGCTGCCATGAGGCTTTTGATGAATCCGACCATTCTCGGAAGAGCAGTACTCAAAGGCGAATCTGCTCTAGTGGTAGTGAACACAGAACTTGCAGGTCCTCACTCGGGCGAAGTGTTGTTTGCACAAAACCGACCGGATCCCGCGCTGTTTGAACTAGCAACTGGGCACAGGCAAATCATGGATTTCTGGTTAGTTCAAATTGCCAGGGACCATGGCTATATGCTGATGACCAGAGACCACGCACTCAACCAGACATGGCCCGAATACACCCAGCTTCTTGACTGACCCTTATCCTTTCGACGCCTTCGAAGGGGTCGAAGGGGTCAAACGCAAAACATTAACATTTTGCTCGATTTAGCATCGCGCTTATTCGTTTCGGACGGCCCATGGGAAGTGGCAATAACCATCCGCGCGACCGGGCTACCCTCTTATTCATTCAGCGGCGAATTCAGCCGCTGAATGAACCCGCTACACGGCCAAAGGGGGCATACCTTACCGCCTCTGGCCTTCTGTGCCCTCCAACCAGTTTCAAACCCCTCCATCAGCGGGAAAGGAAGGGGTCAAGACGTAAAAAGTTATGCCTTACAGGGTCGGTCGTCTTGTAAAAGTGTATGAAGTACAACGAAATACAGTTTTTAAGACCTGACCCTTTTCTTACAGAAGGCATCACTTTTCTACGGCATGACCCCGGCTGGCGCCATACCTTATGCCCTCAAAAAACCCCCTTAACTAAGCGCCATTCGCGTTTGACCCCTTCTGTCCCTTCATATATGAATTCATATTTTTAGTATGAAAATAGGAGCCCGCGGACAAGTCACAATTCCTAAACCCTTTCGCCAACGCTGGGGGCTGACAACAGCCACCGAAGTCGAGTTTGTGGAAAAACACGGCCAACTTATTCTTCAAAAAAAGGTTTCCAATGACTCCAAGAAGAAAAGAGCCAGCATCAGGAGTTGCGTCGGCGTTTTGCAAGGTCGGCCAGAGAACATCGACCCATTCATCGAAGAGATTCGCGGTCGATGATTTCAGCAATCGATACCAATATTCTTCTCGATTTGGCTAGGCCCAACCCGGACTTTGTCGACAATGCCGTTGATCTCCTGGAACAAGCTGCCATGGTAGGAGGCTTGGTTGTTTGCCCTATAGTTCACGCTGAGCTGGCGGTTCATTTTCCGACTATCGAATCCCTCACTCAATTTCTCGCCAAACTCGAAATTTCTCCAGATCCCTTTAGCAAAAAGACAACCTGGGGAGCGGGACAAAGCTGGTTGAGATATCGCAAAGCAGGCGGAAAGCGGGAACGGATTATCAGTGATTTCTTGATTGGTGCCCACGCTGAAAACCAGGCGGGACAACTGCTCACCAGAGATCGAGGATTTTACAGAAACTATTTCCCCAAACTCAATATCATCGAATCTCCTGCTGACTTCAACCAAAGGGAGTAAAAGCTAGCCGTCAGCTCCAAAAGAGTCAGCAACTGGTTGGGAACTGTATAAATATTAGTCATATGTACAAACCTCCTTCAGACTGGGCAAAAGCGGAATTCACCAAGCCGCTCGATCCATGATCGTAGCGCCGCATGCTCAGGCGATAATTGATTATAATCGCGATAGGTGTAATTGCCGATAACGCCGAAAAGAGCAAAATCTACAAATTGTGGTCCCGTCCCCATCAGGAATTCCCGGTGCTGGAGGGTCTGATCAAAACGACCGAGGAGCCGGTCGACCTCCAATTTCATCGCCGATTGATTAGCAGAAACCGGGTTTTGGGCAGTAACTTAGTTTCTCGCATTGGGTATTAACTATCATCAGTACTCTTGCGGAACTGTCACCCAGCGGTTCAAAGTGTACCACCTCAGGGTGTAGTGTTGATGAGTTTATTGCAGTTTTGGGTCAAGAGATTAAGGAATCAAGGAGCGGGTTTATCCCGCGATTCCTACTCAATGAAATGATGTTAAGCGTCCGGCCGGACGCTTACGGCCCATCCCGTAGTTTTTTTCAAACATGGTCAAGTCTCCATCCGTGCTTATCCGTGTCCTTGTAGGTCTTCCCGTCCTGAATTTACCGGCTTTTGAGCGCTTTCGAGAATGGGTCCAAAAAACTCGTCGTAGATAGTGCCAGGAGCCCCCCCGCGAAACGCTTGCAAACACTTCGCAGGAACCTCGTTTGAGATCAACGATAGTGATCATAACGGTAAATGCTTTCGAAAAGGCTATATCACTTCAATTCAATTTTGTTTTCAGGACCGAGTATTTAAACCACCAATGCGGTTTATTTGCGATTCTGTAAGCCGGTGTAGACTCAGTTCCCGGGTTAGATAGTTAACTGAGAAAGAAACGTTCTCGCCGGGACCACGACGGGTTCGTTTCTTTCAAAACAGTCCGCATCGACAAAATCCAAAGCCGTGACCACCTGGAAAGCGTGACTACATCCAGTCGATTTTTGAAAATATTCCAACTGCGGAGACAGGCTCATACTAGAGCGTTTCACCTCTACCAAAAACCAGGGCTCCTCCTCCCTTATCACCACAAAATCGACCTCTCTCTTATCCTTATCCCGGATGTACCTCAGTTCGAAACTCCCAAGCCCCAAATCCGTCCAACCCTCAACAGCTTTAAGTAAATGACAGGCCACGAAGGTTTCTGCCCTCTTTCCCGCATCCCTCACATCCGACCAGTCTCTCAAATACCATTTGGGTTCTTTTCTCAGCGACCGGGAGACATTCCGGTACCACGGCATCACCAGAAAACCGTAGTGAAGCGAAACCAAATGAGCCACCCAATTCCTTGCGGTCTTGTCATTGACCCTGATGGTTCTGGCCAAACCGCTATACCTGATTTGTTCGCCAGATCGGGAAGCTAAAAGCTTTCCCAGTATTTCCAACTGGGAGAGTTCCCGGACACGGGTCAGTTCCCTCACTTCCTCCTTGAACAACTGCTGATTCCGCAACCTCTTCCAGCGACGATGGAAACGGTCATTCCTCCGGGCAAACGGTTCAGGAAAACCACCATAGTTCCAGAGAGCGTCAAAATCTTCCTGGGCGATTGGAATCGGATCGCGCAGCAATTCATCCAAACTATGGATACCGGCCAATTCTGAAACACCTAGCGGATGCATTCGGTAGAGGAAGTAGCGTCCCATCAGGCTATCCCCGCCCTTTCGAAATACATCTAGCCGAGAAGATCCGGTCACAATGATGAGGACCCCGCCACTGTAAGTATCAAAAAAACCCTTCAAAAGGTCTTTCCATTTCGAGTACTTATGTACTTCGTCAAAGGAGATAACCGGTTTTTTCCCCTTGAGAACATCCAATCCACACGCTCCGGCAATCGACTTCGGACCCGCAAGCATCATCTCCCGATGATTAACATTATCCCAATCAAAATAGATGTCCGACAGATCCAGGGATACCGTCGTCTTACCCACTTGCCTGGGTCCTGAAACGAAGGCCATTTGCCGATTCGATTTCAAGTGATCCTTCAATGCAAGGGTATACAGCCTTTGGATGTAGCACTCATCCATAGTCCGACTTTTTCGGATAATATTCCGGAATAGTCAAGACCATTTCGGAGCAATATCCATTTTGGTCGAGGAGGACATGCCCTGAGCCTTCGAGGGGAAAAATTCCGCTTCAACATTGATTTTTGGTTTAGCATGTTCAGTCCTATGAAAATCGAAGTAGAAAAAGAAACTGACGGTCGGTGGATTGCTGAAATTCCTGAGCTTCCGGGTGTCATGGCCTACGGAGATTCAAAAAAAGAAGCTGTAGCCAAATCAGAAGCCTTGGCGCTTCGTATCATTGCAGAACGAATTGATCACGGCGAATCCATCCCTGAACTTGGAAAGATGTTTTCAGTCGAGGCCGCATGAGCAACTGGCCATCGGCGAATTCTAAAAAAATCTTAAAGGCTGGATGCAGGGGACTCGATACTGGGTTCTGGATGCTGGATACTGGTTTTGAAACTTCGAAGGAGCGGCTTTACGCCGCGATCCCCCGAAACAGCCTCGAAGCAATCGCGGCATAAAGCCGCTCCTACAACTTATTTTGCCCTTTCCCCATCCGTGCCCATCCGTGAAATCCGTGGTTCATTCCTTTTGTTTTCTTGTGATCATGTCGCCTTTACAGGCTCGGTAGTAGCAATTATCCCATCCGTCCCAGTCTGCCTGCCTGCCGTATGGGTTATAAAATGGGGGACAGGAATGTCCCCCCTCCTTTCTCCCCACTTTACGCCTTTTATGGCTAAAGGATTCTCCTTCCGTGCCTTTCGATCACGATCACGATTAACCTAAAGCATCTCTGTGCCTTGGCGCCATCCAGCGAAGACATGCTGCCTTTGCCATCGATTACCCTTTACAATTATGGAATGTGATTCCATTTATGTAAAAATTTTCTACCATGATTCACAGAGTTGCACAAGGAAAACTGAAGGAACTGGCCAAGGGCTTTCCCATTGTAGCCGTCATCGGTCCACGTCAATCGGGAAAAACCACGCTCGTTCAAGAGGCTTTCAAAAAACATGCCTACCTCAGCTTGGAAGATCTCGACGTGCGCGATGAAGCTCGTGAGGATGCGCGAGGTTTTTTAAAGAGACAGCAAGGCGACTTTATTTTGGACGAAGTACAGCACGTGCCCGAGCTTTTCAATTATCTCCAAACCTATATCGATCACGAAAAGCGGATGGGTAGAGTGGTTTTGACCGGATCACAAAATTTTTTGTTAATGGAGCGAATTTCTCAAAGCCTGGCGGGTAGAGTTGGTCTACTCCCATTACTACCTTTTTCATGGTCCGAACTCAAAAATGTAACCGGCAGAGACAAGGCACTGGATGAAGTATTGTTTAGGGGTTCTTATCCGCCGATATTTGATCGCGGGGTAAGTCCGGTTGATTGGTACCCAAGGTATGTGCAAACATACATTGACCGGGACGTCCGGCTGATTCGAAACATTGGAGATCTATCCAGCTTTCAACGTTTCGTCAAATTATGCGCCGGCAGGATTGGACAATTGCTAAATTTCAGCAGTCTGGCTGCGGATTGTGGTATCGATACAAAGACAGCTCAATCTTGGATGTCAGTTTTGGAGGCGAGCTATATCGTCTTACTACTTCGTCCACACTTTAAGAACTTTAGCAAAAGACTGGTGAAGCAGCCAAAACTATACTTTATCGATACTGGCGTTGCTTGCGCGCTTTTGGGGATCGAAAGCGCGCTACAGCTTTCAACCCACTACTTACGAGGTGGTTTATTCGAGAATTGGGTAATCCTCGAGCGATTAAAAAAACGATTCAATGCCGGGCTGAATTCAAATCTTCATTTCTGGCGCGACCACACTGGAAATGAAATCGATTTGCTCGAGGAAAAGGGCCAAACTCTTCACGCCTGGGAGATAAAAGCTGGAGAAACGGTACAATCGGATTGGGTGAACGGATTGAATTGGTTTCGAAAAATTGCGGGACCTGACACGAGGTTGACACTGGTCTATGGGGGGGATCGCTCTTCCTCAAGAATGGGTATCCCGGTTCGCTCATGGCGGAACCTCACGTAACCGAAAACGGTTGTCTCGGTAGGGTTATAAGATTCTGTAAATGACTGAATGGCCACAAGAAGCACAAAAACACACAAAACTCATCTTGTGCCCTCTGTGCTTTTGTTTTCTTGTGATCATGTCGCCTTTACAGGCTCGGTAGTGGCTAATCAATACGTCCCCAAGGTAAGTTCAATCGTTCCAATGAGTCGCGAAGAAGAACAGTTCGAAAGGATTAAAACCCGGGTGTATCCCGATTCAGCGGGAGCGGCCCGCATTGTTGCCGCGGAAATTGCCGAATTGATTGGACAGAAAGCGCGTAAAGGGACCCGGGCCGTCCTTGGCTTGGCCACCGGTTCAACGCCCCTACCGGTATACCGGGAGCTCGTTCGCCTTCACCGGGAGGAGGGACTAAGTTTTCGCAATGTCGTCACCTTCAACCTCGATGAATATTATGGATTATCAAGCGATCATCCGGAGAGCTACCACCGATTCATGTGGCAGCACCTGTTTAGCCAAGTGGATATTGCCAAGGACCAGGTTCACATCCCCTCGGGTACGGTGGACCGCGCAAAAGTATTCGATTATTGTGCCGACTATGAAAGAAAAATTGAAAGGGCCGGGGGATTGGATTATCAGATACTTGGCATCGGTCGAACCGGTCACATCGGTTTTAATGAACCGGGTTCTACCCGTGACTGCAAAACACGACTGGTCAGTTTGGATGCCTTGACCCGCCGCGATGCGGCCCGGGACTTTCTGGGAGAATCGAACGTGCCCCGCTACGCCATTACCATGGGAGTTGGTACCATCCTGAAGGCCGAGCGGATTGTATTGATGGCTTGGGGGCAAGCCAAGGCCGGGGTCGTTCGGCGAGCGGTGGAAGATCCACCCACCGATAACCTTCCCGCCAGCCTCTTACAAGGTCATGCAGACGTTCGATTTATCATAGATCAGGCGGCGAGCGAAGCTTTGACTCGTTTTCGTATTCCCTGGCTGGCCGGTCCGGTGAGCTGGACGGACCGATTGATTCGCAACGCGGTTCTCTGGCTTTCCCACATCGTGGAAAAGCCCATCCTCAAACTCCAGGATTCCAACTACAACGAGAACGGTCTTGGCGAACTCCTCACCGAAGTGGGTCCGGCCTACGATCTGAACATCAAAGTTTTCAATCAAACTCAGCATACCATCACCGGCTGGCCCGGCGGAAAGCCCAACGCCGATGACAGCAACCGCCCGGAACGGGCCAAACCCTTTCCTAAACGGGTACTGGTATTGGGAGCAGAACCCGGCCAAGACATCCTTTGCATGGGCGGAACCATCCACCGCCTGAACAATCAGGGAAGCGATGTCACCCTGGCCTATTTTACCTCGGGCAATCTGGCGGTACCCGACGGCATGGCTACACAAATTCTCTCCTTGATGAGCGAGCTGGAAAAAGAACTGGAGCTGAAACATGCAGACGACATCAGTTTGGGCCAGGTCGCCGGTGTCATCCTCAAGGAAATACGAAGTAAATCATTCGATGAGGGCGATTCCCGGGACATCCGACAGGTTAAGTCTCTGGTGCGAAGAAATGAGGCTCGCGATGCCTCGCGGAATCTCAAAGTCGCACCCGAACGCCTACGTTTTTTGGACCTCCCGTTCTACGAAGCGGGCCGTTACCGCAATTTTCACCCCACCGAAAAGGATGAGCAAATCGTGGTCAAACTGCTGCAAGAAATAAAACCGCACCAGATTTATATCACGGGTAGCCTGGCCGATCCGGGTTCTCTCTCCGGCATTTGTTTTCAGCTTTTCAGGAAAGCCATCCGGGCCGTCAGTGGAGCAGCCTGGATGAAAGGCTGCTACCTATGGAGTTATCGAGGGATAGGGCAGGAGTGGCCCCTCTACGATATTGACATGGCGGTGCCACTGAGCCCAGATGAGCTGGTACTAAAGATCGAGGCCAGTTTTCAGTACCGCTCACAAAGAAGTCAGTTTCCACTCAGGCATTCCGGCCACAAGGAAATCTGGCAACAAACCGATGATATCAACCGGTCGACCGCAGTCGCCTACGACAATGTGGGCATGGCCGAGTACGAGGCTATCGAAGGATTCAAAAGGCTGGAACTCGCCGACCTCCTCTAACCCGGATGTCTCACTACCGAGCGAATGCGACATCACCCAATCTTCTACTGCGCTTCGAAATACCGGC
The DNA here is from genome assembly GCA_965250065.1 of Opitutales bacterium. GTDB lineage: Bacteria > Verrucomicrobiota > Verrucomicrobiia > Opitutales > UBA2995 > JAABVD01. Next base: position 379,023 of record OZ252288.1, on the reverse strand, counting down.
ACTGGTGCGGCCATCGTTGGATCCGCGACTTTGCAGGGTGTCGACCCAGCTTCACCCGCGGATCAGCTCGAAGCCCACACCAGCACTCGATCTCCGTTCGCTCGCTACGAATTTTGTGAGACATCCGGGCTAAGCAAAAATTGAACACCGGCAGGTATCTGCATCCCCAAAATGCTCAAACTTAACAAACCCGAATCAGATATCTGGGTATACCCGAAATTTGATTTGAATAAAGCGTTGAAATCGACTACCCACTTGGCCATTGGCGCCCACCAGGACGACCTGGAATTCATGGCCTACGAAGGAATCGCCGCCTGCTACCAGAAAGAGGACTTTTGGTTTACCGGGGTCACGGTAACCGATGGACGGGGCAGCTCGCGCATCGGTCCTTATGCGGATTATACCGATGAAGAAATGCGCCTGACCCGCCGCCAGGAGCAAAGAAAGGCGGCGCAGATCGGCCAGTACGCCGCCCAATTGCAACTCGACTACTCAAGCGACGAAGTTAAAACCGCGGCCAGAGGCCAAGTTGTCCAGGACCTGGTCGCAATCCTGCTGACCATGCGTCCGCAATGCGTTTACCTTCACCAGCCAGCCGACAAACACGATACCCACGTGGCCGTATTGAGCTGCTGCATAGAGGCGCTGAAGAAAACGTCCGGCTACCACAAACCGAATATAGTGATCGGCTGCGAAGGCTGGCGCGATCTGGACTGGTTGATCGACTCCGAAAAAGTGGCCATGGACTGCGCCGCGCACCCCGAATTGGCCGCGGCTCTCATGGCTGTATTCGACTCCCAGATCTCGGGAGGAAAACGCTATGACCGCGCTGTGATCGGACGGCGTCACGCCAATGCGACCCATTTTGATTCCCATAGCGCAGATCAATTCGAGTCGATTGCCTGGGGCATCGACCTGACCCAACTGGTTAAAGATCCGCATCTATCCATGAGGGACTTTATCCTAAATCACATCAGCATGCTGGCCGCCGACGTGGGGCAGCGAGTAGATCGATACACTTGATGCAATACCCAGACGAAACCTTGAATAACCCGGGGCTGAAACTTTTATGACGCGCATAGGCATAGTGGGTTGCGGACGTATCCTGGCCGCCCATCTGAGAGGTTACCGCTTCCTGCGGGAGGCCGGGGTCGATAACTTCCGCATCACTGCCCTCTGCGCTCGCAAAGTTGAAGACGCTCAAATGTACGCCAAGCGGGGTGAGGGCCCGCCGCAACGACCCCCGGTCAGCACTGCGCCCGGCGATCCTCTGGCCATCGGCGATGAATACGTATCCGACTTTCAGGATGACGTGGAGGTGGCGCTTTACGATGATTATCGGGAGATGATCGCCAATGGGCCCATCGATGCGGTAAACGACTTTACTCCCCATGGAATGCATCACCTGGTTGCCGATTCAGCCTGCCGATCGGGCAAACACCTGCTCACGCAAAAGCCCCTGGCTGTTACGGTAAGCGCCGCCCGCAACATGTGCGAACAGTTTGCATCCGCCGGTCTCACCCTGGGAGTCTTTGAGAACTGGCGCTATCGCGACCAAGCCCGCTACCTGCGCTGGCTAATCGATGCCGGTTACTTGGGTACCCCCCAGATGTTTCTGTTTGGCAACGTGGGCAACTGGTGGACACCTGACCGAGTGGTGGCGCAAACGCCCTGGCGGCACGTCAAGAAAATGGGCGGTGGAATAGCCCTCGATCTGGGGGTGCATCAACTCCATTTAGTCCGCTTCCTCATGGGCGATATCACCTCCATCGCGGGAACTACCGCGGTCATTGAATCTCAACGACACTTTATTAACCCAGAAGGTAAAGCTGAGACGATGGCTTGCGATGCGGATGATATTTTCAGTGCGTCCTTTACCACCATCGACGGGGCTTTCGGCGCCCTAACCGCAAGTTGGGCCGGACATGGCGGAGGCGCCCATTTCGGCGGAGGGCCGGTTCTTTACGGGAGCAAAGGGCGCGCCCTGGGTGATACGCTCACCCTTGATGATGAATCAACCCACGACATCGAATCGCTCTACCGGGAGAATTGCGATCCTGACCGCAAGGAAAGAGAATTCCCCTGCGGTATGACCAATGAGTTTGCCATCGCCCAACTCGACTGGCTCAAGGCCATTGAGGAAAATCGCCAGCCCCTGGCCAGCGGCTGGGAAGGACTGGCCGATCTGGCCTGCGCATTTGCCATCCTGGAGTCCGACTTGGCCGGTCGGCGCATTGCCGTTGAGGAAGTCATCAGCGGCGCCGTATCTGAATACCAAATTTCCATAGCCCGGCACTTTGGCATATCCAATTGAAACGAAACTTCTTACCCTGAAATTTATGTCTCAATCAACTTCGGCCTCAACCCAGAACAAAGGCATCGATCCACGGCTTTGTATTATGATGTTTATGGAATACGGGGTGAAGGGATTGTGGATACCTCTGGCCGGCGTTTTCCTGGTGACCGACATTTCCCAGGGTGGATTGGGTTTCACCGAATCGGAGAAGGGCCTGATCATCGGGATTCCGTTGGCGGTGGGGTCTTTCCTTGCCCCCTTTATAGCCGGCCAATTAACCGATCGGATGTTTTCCACCCAAAAATGCCTGGCCGTTATGATGCTATTTGCCGGTATTTTGAAATGGGCTACCGCTTATCAGACCACCCTCGCCATGTGGCTGGTACTTTCGATTTTTTTCGCCATTCTCTACGTGCCGACCATTGCCTTGACCAACTCGCTGGCCATGCAGCACCTGGGCGACCCCAAAAGCCAGTTTCCCAAGGTGCGGGTATGGGGAACCATAGCCTGGATTGTCGTCTCCTGGGTCTTCCCCATGATCTGGCTCCAGACCAACTTGCAGGTTCAGGCCTTGCCGCCATTTTTCAAGGGCGACAACGTGCCCGACGTAACCGCCCGCATGCTCGACAGCCTGAAATTCGCCGGGGGTTTGGCCATCATCTACGCCCTGTTTTGCTGGTTTATTCTGCCCCATACCCCTCCCTCCGCCAAGAACCGGAAGAAACTGGCTTTTGTGGAAGCCATGGGGCTGTTTCGCAAGCGATCCTTTAGAGTGCTCCTGATCCTGACACTTCCGGTGAGCATTCTCCACACCCTCTACATGATGAATACCAGCCCCTTTCTCAAAGAGAGCGGCCTACAAGCCAGCTACATCATGCCGGCCATGTCACTGGGGCAATTTTCCGAAATTGTGGCTCTCCTTTTCCTGGGTAAATTCCTCACTCGATTCGGTTTCCGCAATATCATGGCTTTCGGCATTGCCTGTTATGGCATCCGCTACGCCATCTTCGGCATTCCGGGACTTCCGGTGGAAGTTCACGTAACCGTCCAGCTCATGCATGGACTCTGCTTCGCCTTTTTCTACGCTGGCGCTTTTATTTACGTGCAGCGAATCGCCCCCAAGGAGATTCACCACACCGCACAGATCCTGTTCTTTTTTGTAATGATGGGCCTGGCTCCAGCCGTCACCGGCGCATTCCTGAATGGCTGGCTGGCCAATCTGGCCGGCGCGCCCAATGGAGTGCTCGACCTACCCTCCTACATTCGCTTCTGGCAAGCTACCGCCGTTATCGGCATCGTGTCAGCAATACTGTTCTGGATATTTTTTCGCGATGAAACTCAGGACAATCAACCGGCTTCTGAGGGTTCATGACCTACCATCTTTTTTGGGGAGATCTGCATAGCCATTGCTCGATCAGTTACGGATATGGCCGCATTGAACAGGCCATCGCCCGGGCCAGGCAGCAGCTCGATTTCTGCTCCATCACCGGGCACGCCTTCTGGCCGGACATGCCCACCGACCGCAATACCTACGCAGAGATCATTGACTATCACAACGAAGGCTTCACCCGCTGTGCAAAGAATTGGGATAAACTGATTCGGGCTCATAAAGAAGGGACTGAGGAAGGAAAGTTTGTGGCCCTACCCAGTTACGAATGGCACTCGCTCAAATACGGCGATCACAACCTGTATTGTCCTCAGGCCGATCTGCCCTTGAGTGACGCTCCCGATCTTTCCGCCCTGCGGGAAATAGCCCGAGCCGTGGATGGAATTGCCATCCCCCACCACATCGGATACGCCAAAGGTTATCGCGGTATCAATTGGGACGAGTATCAAGAGGAGGTATCTCCATTGGTGGAAATATTTTCACTCCACGGGTGCTCAGTGAGCGCCAATGCGGCCTATCCCATGCTGCACGATATGGGCCCGCGCGACTCCGGCTCCACCGCCGAGGAGGGGTGGCGGCGAGGCCATAAATTCGGAATCGTGGGCGGGACCGATCACCACGCCGCTTATCCGGGAAGTCATGGCGATGGCCGCATGGCGGTGTTTGCCGAAACATTAACCCGGCAGGGTTTGATGGACGCTTTCAAAGCCCGTCGTGTCTACGCCGCTACCGGGGACAAAATCGACGCCCGTCTTTTCCTCAACGATGCCTGGATTGGCCAGACGGTGAATGCATCTGGAACCAGAGAAATTCAACTATCAGTCCGCGGCATGGATGCAATAGACCAGGTTCGATTGGTGAAGAACGGCCGTGTCCTGCGGCGATTTTTCCCAGCCCAGGAAGGCAACGATTCCAAGCACTACCGCTTGCGCCTGACCTGGGGTTGGGGGCGTAAAACCGAGCTGGTTAACTGGCTGGCCAGTCTATCCATTTCTGGGGGAACGATCCGGATGGTCGACACCTGCTTCTCCGGTCAGGCGGTAGTGGCGCCTAAGACAAATGACGACGAATTGAAGGCCGTAACCGACGGGGAACTACTTCCACACGCCGTAATCGAACGAAGCGATAATTCTGTCACCTGGCGAAGTGTAACCAGCGGAAATCTCTCCATGCGCCACGCCACTACCCAGGGTATCTCTCTGGAAATTGAAGAATCCCGGGATGCTGAAATTCGAGTAGAGGTTAACGGTCACACCTTTCGGCATAAGCTGGCTGAAATAGTAGGACGGGCGCGCAGCCATTTCCTCAGGGGCTGGTTGACCGAGGCCATCCAGATTGGTCCGGCCGTTCCGTTAAACCATTGCCGAGTCGAGACAACGCTGACGGACAAACCAGAAAATGATAGGGATATCTACCGGCTTGAGGTAGCTCAAAAGAACGGTCAGTGGGCCTGGCTGACACCCATTTGGGCGGAAAGATAACCTGAGCAGGCAAAAGACGCATTTAATCTGTTAATAATGAGCGAACCCCTTAAAATTGGAGTCCTTGGCCTCATCCATGACCACGTATGGGGTAATCTCATAGCGCTTGCCAACTGCGACCGCGCGGAACTGGTGGCGGCTTCGGATCCGAACGAACCACTAACTGCACGTGTTTCCCACGAATATGGCTGCACGACGTATGCTTCGCACCAGGAGCTCCTCAATTCGGAGCGGTTGGATGCGGTCTACGTTTTCAGCAGCAACGCCGAGAGTGCGGAATTAGCTATTCAAGCCATGGAACGCAATCTCCACGTCCTCAGTGAAAAGCCCATGGCGGCCAGGCTCGAGCAAGCCGAACGCATGCTGGCCGCAGCCGAGAAAAACGACGTGAAGCTGGTCATTAACTGGCCCTTCGCCTGGTGGCCGCAACTCCAAGTTGCTCTGACCATGGCCAAGGACGGTGCCATAGGAAAACTTTGGGGGATCAAATACCGGGCCGCCCACGCCGGGCCCGAGGAGTTGGGTTGTTCGCAGTATTTTTGCAACTGGCTCTTTGATCCGGAACTGAATGGCGCCGGAGCCATGATGGACTATTGCGGTTACGGATGCCTGCTTTCGGCCACCATGCTGGGTCAACCGAAAAAAGTGACCGGTATGGTTGGAGGGAAGATCAAGGATACACTTGCAGTGGAAGACAACGCCCTGATTGCCATGACTTACCCATTTGGCATTTCCACCGCCGAAGCCTCCTGGACCCAGATCGGCAAACTCACCAGTTATATGACTGCGATCTATGGCACGGAGGGAACGTTACTGGTAGAACCACGAGTGGGTGGAAAACTCTATTTGGCTACAGATGATGATCCCACCGGTCGTGAAATTTCGCTGCCGGACCGCGAACCCCGGATGCGGGATTCGGCCAGCCATTTTGTGAGCGTAGCGCGCGATGACGCCGAACCGTGGTTACTATGCCGGGCCGATCTGGCGCGCAACGCCCAGGAAATATTGGAAGCGGGACTAAGATCGTCCCTGCAGGGGCGACACATTTTGCTTCCCCTCGATTTTTAAGAATAATGGTAACTACTCAGGTATCTTAAACAATCGTCCGCATGGATGTTTTATTGATAACATATTATGAAACTGTAGGAGGGGGTTTATCCCCCGATCTTCCAAATGGCCTCACCGCAATCGGGGGATAAACCCCCTCCTACAGTTCTCTCAATCACCATCCCATGAAAATTTTCTCGTTTCTTATTATTATCCTTCTGCCTTCATCCTTTATCCTTGAAGCAAAGCCCAATTTCATTCTCATACTTTCCCACGATCTAGGCTATGATGTGTTTTTGTGCCTTTGTTTTCTGGTGATCATGTCGCCTTTACAGGCTCGGTAGTGGCTGTTTTTCCTATCCGTGGCAATCCGTGTAATCCGTGGTTTGGCAGGCAAATCGGTCTGATCAAACCCCTCGGATTGGGGCAATGGTGCAGGAAGTACTTTTGTGTGGCCACGTGATCCTGTTGCTGCGAAAATGTGAAAAGAGAAATGAAAAAGCGAATCGTATTCCTCCTGCTCTCCTCCATTTGGATCGAGGGCTCCAACCCCAAAGGGGACGCCTCAAATGACCGTGGCTGGATTTCCTTGTTTAACGGAAAAGACCTCACCGGCTGGGAAGTAAAAATGGATGAGGCCGAAGGGATTTGGAGCGTTCAAGACGCCGTTATCGATTGCCAGCCCAAGCTTCAACCGCGGGGAGACAAAAGCCTTTGGAGCACAGATAGCTACAGGGATTTTGAGCTCCAAGTGGAATGGCGCATCAAAGAAAAGAAAGGTATCTACAACGTGCCCGTGATACTGCCGGATGGGAGTTATCAGTTGGACGCTGAGGGAAACCGTATCGTCCATCCGCAACCTGGCGCCGACTCCGGCATCTACCTGCGTGGTTCTAATAAAGCGCAAATCAATATCTGGTGCTGGCCTGTCGGGTCCGGAGAGGTCTATGGCTACCGAAACAATCAGGATGATCCCGTAATCCGTGCCGGCGTCACACCCAGAGTAAAGGCGGACAATCCAGTGGGGGAATGGAACACTTTCCATATCACCATGAAGGCCGACCGCCTATCTGTAATTCTGAATAGTCAAACGGTGCTGGAAAACGCCCAGTTGCCCGGAGTGCCTGAAGAAGGACCCATTGCGCTGCAACACCACGGAGGCTACGATGCGCAAAAAGATGAGTGGAACGGGGCTTCCAGCCTGGTTCAGTTCCGCAACATCCGTATCAAACCGCTTTAATTTAATGTTGTAAGAAATTCCCAAACAAACTTCATCCTATCGCAGTATGCGCGTTAAGGCACTAGCTTTACTTTTATTGCTGTTTGGCATCGCCACGGTTCAGGCAGACCATCATCAACCCAACTTTGTGGTAATCTTTTGCGACGATCTCGGATACGGTGATCTGGGAAGTTTTGGCAATCCCACCATTCGAACGCCTCACCTCGACCGGATGGCTGAGGAGGGACAAAAATGGACCCAATTCTATTCGGCAGATCCGGTTTGCACCCCCAGCCGGGCCGGCTTGTTGACGGGCAGGTATCCCGTCCGCAATGGCATGAGTTCGGTAGCACGGGTGGTACTTTTCCCGGATTCTTCCGGTGGATTACCCCAAGAGGAGGTCACCGTAGCTGAGATACTGAAACAGAAAAATTACGCCACCGCTGCGGTCGGCAAATGGCACCTGGGACACTTGCCCCAGCACCTGCCCATGACCCAGGGATTTGATTCCTACTATGGCATCCCTTATTCTAATGATATGGACAAGATTTCCGGCTCTCCCAATTACAAGTTGCAGGCCGAGGATCCGGACTTTTATCCGGACACCACCCATTTCAACGTCCCGCTGCTTCAAAACGACCGGGAAATTGAACGCCCGGCCGATCAAAATACTATTACGCGGCGTTGCACCGAAAAGGCGGTGGAGTTTATCCAGGCTAGCAAAGACAAACCCTTCTTCCTCTACTTGGCACATTCCATGCCACACATTCCGCTGTTTGCTTCGGGGAAATTCAGAGGAGAGAGCATCCGCGGATTGTATGGGGACGTCATCGAAGAGATCGACTGGAGCGTGGGCCAGGTATTGGACACTTTGCGCAACCTGAAACTGGATACCAAGACTGTCGCCGTATTTTCATCCGACAATGGTCCTTGGCTTGCTTTCAAAACCCACGGGGGATCCGCCGGGCCGCTACGGGCGGGGAAAGGTACCAATTTCGAGGGCGGCCAACGCGTTCCCACCATCTTCTGGGGACCCGGCCGATTCAAACCGGGCGTAGTAGATGGAATGGGATCCACCACCGACCTGATGAGTACCTTCGCCAGCCTGGCGGGGGTCCAAGCGCCCAAGGACCGAAAAATGGACAGCTACGACCTCTCGCCTGCCTTGTTCGGCGAAGGAAAGAGCCCGCGTGATGAATTCTATTACTGGAATCGCGGAGTGCTACACGCGGTGCGGTCGGGGCCCTGGAAATTGCATATGCAGCAGCGTGACCCCATCAATTACGGTAAAGTGGTCCACTTGGATAAACCGGAGCTCTACAACGTGGAAAAAGACATTTCGGAAGCCTACGACGTAGCTGATACCCATCCTGAAATTGTAGAAAACCTTCTACAGAAATTTCGCGCGCACGAGCTGGATACGCAAGATTCACTGCCCGACCAACTGGCCGCCAGAATTGGGGATGGGGAATAGCCGACCCTGAAAAGATTTTAATTTCCATCCAAATCCATGGCACGGGATCAGGCCTGTCTGGATTTGCTCTCGCAAAGAGCGCCAAGATTCTGAGGTACTGAGATGTTGAGGTTTATCTTGATCCTGATCACGATTAAGTGTGGAAGAAGGGGGAGGATGCGCCAAAGGCGCGAATCAGGAATTAGGAATTGGGGAACAGGAATGTCCCCCCTCCGTTATCTCTCGCCACTGTAACTACTCAGGTATCTTTAATAATCGTCCGCATGGATGTATTATTGATAACCTATTACGAAACTGTAGGAGGGGGTTTATCCCCCGATCTTCCAAATAGCTTCACCGCAATCGGGGGATAAACCCCCTCCTACAGTTCTTTCAATCACCATCTCATGAAAATTTTCTCGTTTCTTCTTATTTGCCTTCATCCTTTATCCGTGAAGCAAAGCCCAATTTCATTCTCATACTTTCCGATGATCCAGTGTGGTGTCCCAGAAATTCCTTAAATTCCAGAATTTCCTTATTCCTAATTCTTCTAACCTCTGTGCTTTTTGTGCCTTTGTTTTCTGGTGATCATGTCGCCTTTACAGGCTCGGTAGTGGCTATTTCCCCTATCCGTGCCTGTCTGCGAGCGACGCACAGGCAGGTAATCCGTGGTCATAATATTCCTTCCACCTACTGCTCGCAAAGCGATCCTGTTCCGGCAGAGCCGGATCAAGCGACCAAAGGAAGCGTTGTTAGAAATGCCACCTCCTTAACCATATCAGCTAACTTATTGATTTCAGACTCATTCATTTTGTGTCTTATGTGCTTTTTGTGGTTTCAAAAAAGGAATCAAACCGGTAACGGGCGGCAACCTTCCAACGCTGGGTAACTCTATCATTTTCAATAACATTCACATGGTCGTAAAGGGCGACTGTCGGGCAAATGTGGTTGGGTATACCCAGGTAGGCATCGCCAACTTTAATATCACCCCATCGATCCGTCTTTGCCACCAAATGTTCCTCACTGTGACCGACGTATTCAATGTCCTCCAAACCTATCAAGCGGACCCGCGGGTGGGGCATCTCGGATGCCACTGCCTTGTGGCCAAGGTCGAAACACACATGTTGCGGAGCTGGTTTGCTGACTACCCGAGTCAATAGTAGCGCCGCACAATTAAAGGGAAGGTCGGCCAAATTATCCTGGTTCTTGAAATCCCATAGCAAGGTCGTTCCGGGACTCAACTCCACACCCTCGCGCCGGGCATGGATGGGAAATGATGAAGAACCACCAGCGACAATTTGCGGTGGTGAAAATCCAAATGGTTCCAGATCCCCAATCAACTCTTCGGCAAGCGCGTAAGCTTCGTTGACGCGCTCCCTGCGCATATCCAGGGACGATCCAAAGATATGCCCGTCGTAAACGTGCAATCCCCGAACATCCAAAAAGGGCATTTCGTGGAGGAGTTTGTAGCGCGCTATGGCCTGCGGTCCGGGTATTAGACCGGTCCGGTTCATACCCACATTGATATCGAGAAAGGCGCCCAACCTCATGGATTCACCGGCGCAGGCTTGATTCAGCTTCCCTATGATACCTGCATTGTCCACCACTACCGAAAACGACGAGTCCGGAAACCCCTTGGCCAATTGCACATACCGAGATATTTCCGGCCCGACGGGCTGGATGGCGAGAAGGATATCACCGGCCTTTTCCTTACCCAGCATTTCCGCTTCGGCCAAAGTGGCACATTTAAACTTCCCAATCCCCGCCTGCATTTGCATGCGAACAATTTCCGCTAGTTTGTGAGTTTTTACGTGGGGACGCAGGCGACGGGCATCCCCGGCGATCTCAAGCATGAGCTCAATATTTTTTCTCACGCGATCGGGATAAATCAGCAAAGCGGGCGATGGAACTTCGCTGACATCCGGAAGCAAATTTGGCAATGAGAACATCGTATAAATGATCGCGGCAATAAGCCGCCACGACAAGGCTCAACCATTCGGGCCCAAAAATATTGCCTTGTGGATAACCTGGTGTGGTGTCCCATTCCAGGCTTCCCATGCCGGTTAAGACCCACCAGACTGGCTAAATGGCTAACAAAACTTACAAAGTCGGAGTCATCGGTTACGGCTGGGCGGCCACCGCTCACATCGATGCCATCAATGCGACAAAGCAGGCTTCGGTCGGAGCCGTATACTCATCCCGAGAGTTGGATGCAAGGGCGCTGAGCGCCCGCTACGGCTCTGAAATCACCACCTACCAGGACCTGGATCAACTGTTGTCAGATCCGGCCATAGATACCGTTTCAATCACTTCCTACCCCAATCAACACAAGGATCAGGCGGTGGCGGCGGCAGGCAGCGGCAAAAACTTGATCATTGAAAAACCACTGGCCCTGTCGCTGGACGATTGCCGGGCCATCCAGCAAGCGGTGAAAGAGGCCGGAGTAAAAGCCTGCGTCTGTTTTGAGGTGCGATTCATCAGTCAGTTTCAGACCACTCGCAACATAATTGATGAGGGGCTGCTGGGAACGCTTCACTATGGGGAAATCGACTACTACCATGGTATCGGTCCCTGGTACGGGCAATACCGTTGGAACACGACCCGTGAAAACGGCGGGACCAGTCTTCTTTCCGCTGGTTGTCACGCTTTGGATGCCTTGCTGCTATGCCTGGGTGATGACGTGACCACGGTGTCATCCATGTCAGCTCAATCGAGTCACGATATTTTTGCTAAATACGAATATCCCACCACCTCAGTAACCCTGCTGCAATTTGCCAGTGGAGCGGTGGGCAAGGTCGCTTCGGTCATCGATTGTTTCCAACCTTACTATTTTCACACTCACCTAGTGGGAAGCGAGGGTAGCTTGCTGGATAACAAGATCTACTCAAATAAACTCCATCTGCGCGACAAGAAGTGGTCGCAACTGCCCATGGCGCTGGCCGACTCAGGTGACGTGGCCGACCATCCTTATCAGGCCCAGTTTCAGGCCTTTTTCGATGCACTGGATAAAGGTGAAGACATGCCGCTGACCTCACTCGATCAATCCATGAAATCCTTTGAGATCATCTTCGCTGCCGATTTGTCCGCCGCGGAAGGAAGGCCAGTCCCGTTGTCAAAACTTCGACCAGATGGTTGACCGGATCCTCACCCCGTTGCTTCATATCCCCTAAAGTTGGATGATTATTCCCTTATGGCCATCATTTCCTTAACCCGCAGCAGTAAACGTTTCCGTTGCATATTTGAATTCTCCGGTTAACCATGAAACGTAACTACTCAGGTATCTTAAACAATCGTCCGCATGGATGTTTTATTGATAACCTATTACGAAACTGTAGGAGGGGGTTTATCCCCCGATCTTCCAAATGGCCTCACCGCAATCGGGGGATAAACCCCCTCCTACAGTTCTCTCAATCACCATCCCAGGAAAATTTTCTCGTTTCTTCTTATTATCCTTCTGCCTTCATCCTTTATCCTTGAAGCAAAACCCAATTTCATTCTCATACTTTCCCACGATCTAGGCTATGGAGACCTGAGTTGTTACCATGAAACAATAAAACATCGAAACCGTCTTGACAAAATCACTCATGGCAGGGCCCTTCGATTTTGACCCCATCTTATCCTTCCAACTACCCGGTAAACAATTTTTGTATCACACTGCCGGTGTTGATGGTCGGTCTTTCCAGACGACCGCCTGTCTTGAACTGGAGGTTCATATGATTCAAGCCAATGGCATGCAAAATGGATGCGTGTAAGTCGTGCACATGGGCTTTTTCGGTGGCGGCCCACAGGCCCAACTCATCGGTGGAACCAATTACTTGTCCACCCCTTACACCGCCTCCCGCCATCCACATAGTAAAGCCAAATGGGTTGTGGTCGCGGCCGTTGCCATTTTCACTCATGGGGGTGCGGCCAAACTCACCTCCCCAGACAACCAAGGTGTCTTCCAGCAATCCCCGCCGCTTCAAATCGGTAAGTAATCCGGCAATAGGCAGGTCTATGGATTTGCACAGTTTTGCTCCTCTTTCTTCATGGTCTGCATGGGTATCCCAGGCGCTACCCGAGCCACTGTAGATCTGCACAAAACGCACCCCTCGTTCAACCAGCCGGCGAGCGAGCAGGCATTGCCGTCCAAAGGGCTCAGTAGCTTCATGACCCATGCCATAAAGGGATTTCGTCGCCTCGTTTTCCTCAGACAGGTCCACCGCTTCCGGCGCCTCCGCTTGCATGCGGTAAGCCATTTCATAGGCATTGATCCGGGCCTCGAGTTGGTCATCAAATGCGTTTCGTTGGGAATGTTTCCGGTTCATGCTATTCAACAAGTCCAGTTTGTCTCGTTGACGGGCATCGGAAATCCCTTCGGGTGGTTTGAGATTTTGAATCGGGACCGGGCCGTTTTCAAAGAGCGTGCCTTGATAGGTTGCGGGCATAAACCCGGTTCCCCAATTTCGGACACCGCCATACGGCAATTTTTTGCGGTCCTTTAAAACTACAAAGGACGGTAAATTTTGATTCAGGGATCCAAGCCCATAGACGGACCAGGCGCCGAGGGAAGGGCGCCCACCCAGAATGGATCCGGTGTTCATTTGGCAGACTGAGCCTACATGGTTTAAGCCATCCGCCCAGCAGGACCGAATGACAGCCATGTCGTCCACATGCTTGGCAATGTTTGGAAGCCAATCCGAAACCCAGAGCCCGCTTTCACCATGCTGCTTCCACTCTCGCGGTGAACCCAACAAGGGTGAACCCTGTTCTCCATTGGGGGTGATGGGTTCTTTGAAACTTTTTGGTAAGCGTTGTCCGTTTAATTTATTGAGTAGCGGTTTGGGGTCGAAGGTATCGAGATGACTCGGCCCGCCTTCCATAAACAAAAAGATGACTTGCTTGGCTGTTCCGATGTGGTGCCCCGGTTTCAGGGCCAATGGGTTCAAGGGCGCGGCAAAAGCTTTTTCCAGGCCAAGCATACCGGCCAGCGCTAGTCCCGCTATACCTCCTCCGGCTCGCATGATAAAATCGCGACGGGATAAGGCCGGCTCCCAATGTGGTAGTTGCTGGTGACGGGTATTGCGGTAATACTTCATGGCAGAGGCTCAGTTGATATAAAGAAATTCGTTAGTGTTTATCAGCACATGGCAAAAATCGACCCAGGCATCTCCAGCTGATTCGGAATCTTTATCTTCCACTTCGAGGAAGCTTTGCGCTTCTTCCAATTCCGTTGTTTCGGGAGCTCTACCCAAGGCGATGCGAAAGGCTTTGTTAATGCGGTCTTCAGTATTCTTTGCCTCGCAGTTCTTTATCACCTCGGCGAACTTTTCCGCCCGCGACAACGCCCAAGGACCGTTGATTAAGGCCAAGGCCTGAATGGGGGTGGTCGTTACATCGCGCATGTGACAACTATTGTGCAAATCAGGCGTATCAAATTTGTTCATCATGGTCCGCAGCTTGTTGCGTTTGTTTACCACGTAAATCGAACGCCTCGCTGATGCTTCCTCCGATACCGCAGGTCCTCCCATTTCCATATTAAGCTCCCCACTGACAAACAGCATCGAGTCACGCAACTGTTCGGCATCCATGCGCCTGACCGGCATGCGCCAGAGCAATTTATTTTTCAGATCCTTCCTTTCAGCCTCTTTGTAGTTCGGCCTTATCGAGCCTTGACGGTAGGAAGCAGAAGTCATGACCAAACGGTGCATGGATTTGAGGCTCCATTCCTCTTGGACAAATTTCCGGGCCAGCCAATCCAGCAATTCCGGGTGAGTTGGCCGTTCGCCAAGAATTCCAAAGTCATTACTCGAGGAAACAATTCCGGTTCCAAAATGCCACTGCCAAAGCCGGTTCACAATAACTCGGACGCTCAAAGGATTTTCTCCGCTGGTCAGCCAATTGGCCAGGGCCGCCCTGCGGCCGGTAGTCTCTGGATTGTTTTTTATCGGGTCGATTTTGGCGTCACCTGGCTCCAGAACGGAAAGATAGCCGGGCAAGACCGGTTCTTTGCCATGTTTGGATTCAAAATAGGAGATCGGAGGAGTCCCGCCGATATCCCGCACAGCTGCAACCTTTTCCAATTCCTCAGGTTTGTAGCTATTGTATTGGGCGAGTTCTTTTTTGAGTTCCTGCCATCGATCCTTTTTTTCATTTTTGATCAGCCCTTCGAAGTTCGTTTCGGTGCGATAGTTTAGCATCTTTGAAGCGAAACGAGTTAACTGTTCTTCATAAGGCGTAGGCTTCTCCTTCTGCATTATTGCCTGCATGTAGCGAGGAAGCTTTTGGAAGAATTCAGTCCATTTGGCATGCCAGGCATCCCGCTTTAGCCTAACCATTTCGTTGCGAATGGGAGCGGTCATAATTTCCCATTCAGCTAATGCTTGATCATAAGCTTTGACCTCCTCCTGGTTGCCCAGCCGAACGTCTTCCCAAGGGGAAACTGAGGCGAAAAATGAGCGGAATTGATAATAGTCTTTTTGCGTTACGGCGTCGAACTTGTGGTCGTGACAGCGGGCGCATTTCATACTCATTCCCAAAAAGACATCCCCCGATACATCGGCTATATCATCCAGAGTAGCTTCCCAGTGCCTGCTGATGTCCGGTTGATTGTCTTCGTAGGGCCACAGGCGTAAAAAGCCGGTTGCTTTTTTTGCCTCATCGTTTTCCGGATACAACTCGTCCCCCGCAATTTGTTCCTTAACAAAAAGGGCGTAGGATTTATCCTGATTAAATGATTGTATGACGTAGTCGCGATATCTCCATGCTTCCGGTCGAAGCACATCCGATTTAAAACCATCCGAATCGGCAAACCGAACCAGGTCCAGCCAGTGGCGTGCGTAGCGCTCACCATAATGGGGTGAATTCAGTAGGCGGTCAATGAGCTTTTCATAGGCATCCGGTGCTGGATCCTCCACGAAATCCTCAATGTCTTCCGGTGTTGGCGGGATTCCCAGTAAGTCCAGACTGGCGCGACGAATGAGGGTGCGGCGATCCGCTTCTTCCGCCGGTGTTAATTTGTTTTCTTCGAGTCGGTGGAGGATAAAGGCATCGATTGGATTGCGGACCCATTGAGTGTTTTTGACTTTCGGCGTTGCGGGCTGCGAGATCGCCTGGTAGAACCAATAAGATCGCTCTTCTTCAGTAAACTGTGGGGCGCCGGACAAGGAAAATAACCAACCACAAGACCACAGAAATAGGCCAACGGCGAAAAGCGGCCTCAAGTTAAACAGTTTGAACTTTATTCGGTTCATCTTTTAAGGCCCGGAATTAGGCGGGAAAATGTGGTTTGCCCAACATTGCCGGGGCGTCGCTATCCCTGCACAAATTTATTGTTATGTCAATCCTCCGCGCCGAATTTTTGAAACTTTTAGAAAGATTTATGAACAGCCGTTACAGTCTGATAAAAGCAAGATTCCGGCTCGAAATTGAGTAACCCCAACTTTGATTGTAAACGACCTTAAATCCGGATCGCCCAGGGCTAAAAGGACCTCATCGATCACGATCGTCTGCGCTTGGATCCGGTGCATGCCTTGTTGGCAGGGTGGCCGATACCAAATTTTCCAGGCGTCGCGCATATTCGACCCAAACCCGCCGCGCTTCCCCGGACTCGTCGATATCCTGTCCGGCGTGAATAGCGGCTTTGAGGTGGGGTTCTATCGATAACCAGCCGTCGTAGCCGGTCGATTCCAAGTCGTCCAGAATCCGCTGTTGCACGGGGTCTTCATCGACGTAACAGGCCACGTATTCCCCCTCCGTAGGCCCGGGCTTGGCGGCCTTTATGTGCACGTGGGTAATTTCGCTTCGGCAGGCCTGGTAATAGTCCCAGGTCACTTGCGTATTATGGTCGTGCAGACTGTTGTTGCCCGTGTCGAAGATCAGTTGAAATGCCGGGCTGTCCACCGCCTCGACCAGTTCTAAAAAGCCCTCGGCAGTTTCCCCATATCCAGAACAATTCTCATGTCCCAG
This sequence comes from Opitutales bacterium, assembly GCA_965250065.1. GTDB lineage: Bacteria > Verrucomicrobiota > Verrucomicrobiia > Opitutales > UBA2995 > JAABVD01. The sequence continues at coordinate 362,193 of OZ252288.1, read as the reverse complement.
TACTATGCCTTCCCCTTCTGCGATCACTGCCAGTTCTTTAATGCGACGAACCGTTTCCCGCTTCCAATCCGCCCGACTCAAGGGTCGATCACTGGAATTTGGGTAGGACATGATCCGCAAAAACTTACACTGGACCTGACGCATGCGTGGAGCCACGCGCTTGAGTTCGTCGATATCCAATTGAAAGTCGGTATCGATGGCCCGGGCCCAATTTCCGATTTGTCCCCCAAAACCAACCACCGCAATGCCTTTGGACTGCAAGTGCTCCCAGGTCTGCTTCCACTCGTCCTCGGTCTGGTCGCAGACGTTTTTTCCATCGATCAAACGAAGCTCAATGGCCGGCCATCCCACCTCTCGCAAGGTGGAAATTTGTCCAGCCAGGGTCTTTTCAGCCTCGTCAGCGAACCCGGTATATTGAAATGGCATGAGATTGGATTTATGGGATCTTATGGCAAGAGGTCAAACCTTGTCACGGGGAAAGGGGTCAAACCTGAATGGCGCTGCTTAGTTAAGCGACTTTTGGAATGTTCGATCATCTCGGAGAAGAAAGGGGTCAAGACGTAAAAAGTTATGCCTTACAGGGTCAGTTGTCTTGTAAAAGTGTATGGAGTATAACGGAATACAGTTTTTAAGACCTGACCCTTTTCTTTCGGAAGGCATCACTTTTCTACGGCATGACCCTATACAAACGCGCTTAACTAAGTAGCATTCGGGTCAAACCTTGCAATTCAAGGATTTAGCGGCAGCCATGTTTTGCAGAAGCTCGCGTTGTATTTTCTTATTCATGGCCTAATAAGTGAATCCGAATTGGCAGGGTGTCGCGTTCGCTCGGTACATGGCAAAAGGTAGGGCTCGATCGCCGAGCGAGCCGTTGTGAAAGCGGCGGTTTTGGCAAAACCGCCCTACCCCTAACCCCTGATGATGAGGTTGTTTAACCGCAAGAGCGCCTTTGGCCTTGGCGGCAAGTGAGTTCGAATCCGGAGCGGCACAATTCATAACCAACGACAATCGCTTGAATCGCCTTATCCTGGAAAACATGGCCGTATTCAGCCTGGAAGAAGCGATTCCTGATTAACCCGCATATTCACAACCGACCGATTGCGGCACCTTCCAAATCGACTTGTCGGGGTCGTTTCTTGTAATCGGGCATGCCAATGCGGATTTTAAGAATTGAATCCTCCCCTCGCAAAAGAAATTCTGGATTTTGCAACCAGCCATGGCCATGATAACTCCAGAAATAGCGTACAGCCTCCCAATCGATGAATAGACGACGGTTTTTGGGCGCCTTGCCCTTCCTCTACGCCTTTCCTAAAATGGGATGGGCTGCAGAAGGAAAATCGTTCTCATCAAACCGCTATTATCGCCTGGCCCAAGAAAACGACCGTTGGTTCCTCCAAGCCCCGCTAGTTTCCCACCAAGGCGGCATTTCATTTTTCGGAAGTCCGGGAGGAAAGATCCTTAAAACTGGAAAGGAATTTTCATTCGTCGATGTGTGGGGCACTGCCTTTAGAAAAGATTCAGAAGCGCTGGTGCGAGAAGATTGCAAGCGATTCAGCCACAATTCCAATCTCATCGGCTGGATATGGACGGATTCACTGCCCTGGGATCTAGCCACTTCGCGCCTCTCCCGTGAAACGGACTGGGTCAGTTTTGTCAGACAACTTCCCGCCCACGCACCGGGGAAACAACGATACGTGGATTTTTTACTGCGCCGCTACCAGGAGGATTTCCAAACCATTAATCGCATCTATGGGTCAAACTGCGGATTCCGCGCCGAACTTTTAAAATTTCCCTTTATCAAAGTAGATTGGCAAAATCGGATAATCTACCGGGACGATTTAAGATTTTTGCAAAGGATCGCCGGGGAATATTACGGACACCTGGCAAATCTGTATGAGCGGCACGATCCCAATCATCTTATATTTGGGGATATTTATGGGCCACGCGATCACCCTGATGCCGTGTTGGGGCAGGCCGTTAAATTCGTGGACGCATTGTGCGTGCATACAGGCCCTATGAACCCCGGGCTTTCTGAAGAAACGCAAGCTGAAAACCGGGACGGTGAGCGCACAACGATAAGATTTCTCGACCATCTCTACCACCGTTACCGGAAACCGATTGTCCTGTTCGGTTACTCTGGCCCGAAGACTTCGGCCATCCGCAAGCCTTACCTTCTCGGAATCAGCAGTACCACATCCCCTAACGTCTACCGCAAGCAACCCGCCACAGGAAAGAAATCCGTCGAAATCAAGTTGGGTAGCCGCATGTTACAGGCGCAATTTGATCCAATTGCATGACGCAGCCTAATCGATGAGCAAATCTTTCAAACTCTATCGATTAAATGAAGGCACTTTCCTGGATCGCGGCGAGGACTCCGGGTTCATCGATGTGGCATGGGACGAATTGTTTAGGCAAAAAAACCTACACGAATTTCTTAGTGAATCCACCCTGACTCCGGGCGAAGCCGACCTGGCCCACCCGCTTGCACCGATCTTGAGCCAGGAAGTATGGGCTTGCGGGGTGACTTACTACTCCAGCCGGCTCGCTCGCATGGAGGAATCCAGGGATGCAGGTGGAGGAGATTTTTATTCGCGCGTCTACATGGCGGATCGACCCGAAATCTTTTTTAAAGCAACTCCCTGTCGAGTTTCCGGGCCAGGAGAACCGTTACGCATCCGCCAAGACTCTTGCTGGGATGTGCCGGAACCGGAACTCACATTGGCCATCTCAGCCCATGGGGACATCGTCGGTTACACTATCGGGAATGACATGAGTTCGCGAAGCATCGAAGGGGAGAACCCCCTCTATTTACCCCAGGCAAAAACCTATCAGCAATGCGCTGGCCTTGGACCCTGTATCCTTATATCTCCTATCCCACTTCCTGCCCGAACGGAAATGCGATTAGAGGTTCAACGCAACGGAACCTCCGCATTTTCAGGAAGCTGTAAATTAAGCGACATGAAGCGCAGCCTGGAAGAATTGCGCAGTTACCTGATGCGCGAACTGGAGTTTCCCAACGGCGCCTTTGTCATGACCGGAACCGGCATTGTGCCGGGTAAAGATTTTTCCCTGCAACCCGGAGATCGCGTCAGCATAACCATCGAACCCATCGGAACCCTAACCAATCCCGTGGTTCGAAAAGAGTGATGACCGCTTGTCGGGATCATTTGCCGCAAACTTTGCACGCCCGTCGGGGTCATCATGTCTAGCCATAGCCATTGGGCGACGGCTGATCCTTAGCATCTTGCATGCCCGTCGGGGTCATTCCTTAGCATCTTGCATGTTAATGCTAGATGCAAGGTTTGACCCCTTCCCTTCGAAGAAGATTTGACCCCTATCATTCGGCAAATCCAAAAAAGCGAACCGCGTTCTTGTAACAGATATTGCGCACCATGGGGCCAACCAGGGAGAAATCGTTTGGAATTTCCCCGTTTTCCATGTCCTCGGCAAAGAGATTGCAGAGAATCCTCCGAAAATATTCGTGACGCGGGTAGGAAAGAAAAGACCGCGAGTCCGTCAACATGCCGACGAAGTGAGCGATCAGACCCAGGTTTGAAAGGGCGTTCATCTGGTCGATCATACCTTCCTTCTGATCGAGGTGCCACCACCCCGAGCCCAGTTGAATTTTTCCAACCACCGAACCATCCATGAAATTTCCCAGCATGGATGCCATGGAATAGTAATCGGTATTTTTATTATTGTAGATCACCACCTTGGGCAGTTGATCGGTCTGATCCATACTGTCGAAGAAGCGACTCATGGCATAATTCTGGGGGTAGTCTCCCGTCGAATCAAATCCGGTGTCCGGACCAATTTCGTTGAACTTGCGGGTGTTGTTGTTGCGCATGGCGCCGATGTGCAACTGCATCGCCCAATCTTTCTCGGCATTCCAGCGACCCACTTGCCGCATGACATAAAAGGCATATTGTTCCTTCTCCCCAGGCGAAGCGGCCCGGCCATTGCGCGCCCGGCGAAATATGGCCGAAACCGCTTCCCGCGTCGTTTCCGCGTAAAAGCACCTTTCCAAACCATGGTCGGAAAGACGTCCACCCATTTGATGGAAAAAGTCGTGGCGCAATTTCAGGGCGCACAAAAAATCGTCCAGGTCCTCGATGCTGATGCCCGCAATGTCGCCCAAAGCATCGACCCAGTAGTTAAACCCCTGCGGATGATCCACGTTCAGCCCTATGTCGGGACGAAAGGTCGGAACTACCCGCGTTTCCAGTCCGCTTTCCCCAATTGCTTGGTGATGTTCGAGGGAGTCGGTCGGGTCGTCCGTGGTGCCGACCACCTTTACTTTAAAATGATCGAGTATACGATGGGCCCTCAGCTCCTCAGATTTCAGCTTTGAGTTCGCCTCCTGCCAGATTTCGGGCGCAGTATCCTCATTGATCAGGAGGTTTATACCAAAGTAGCGTTGCAGTTCGAGGTGGCTCCAGTGATACAGCGGGTTACGCAAGGTATTGGGAACGGTGCGGCACCAGGCCAGGTGTTTTTCATAAGGGTCCGCCTCCCCGGTACAATACTCCTCCGCAACCCCGTTGCTGCGCATGGCGCGCCATTTGTAGTGATCTCCTTCCAACCAGATTTCGGACAGGTTTTGAAACTGCCGGTTCGATGCCACGTCTTCCGGAGGGAGGTGACAATGAAAGTCGCAAATGGGCTCGTCCTTGGCGTACTCGTTGAAAAGCCTGCGGGCGGAATCGCTCTGCAATAGAAAGTCATCGTCGATAAAAGCCATATCTAAATAAGGGTCAAATGGTGGTAGCGGAAAAACCGCCATCCACTACAATTTCAGCTCCAGTAATAAATGAGCCGGCTTTATCGGAGGCCAGCAAAAGAGTTGCCCCGATAAGTTCCTCCGCATCTCCGAAGCGCTTCATGGGCGTATGGTTAAGGATCGAATTCACGCGATCCGTTGTTAGCACTTTGCGGTTCTGTTCCGCTGGGAAAAACCCGGGCACCAGCGTATTTACCCGTACTTTACTCGTCCCCCATTCGCGGGCCAGGTTTTTAGATAAATTATGGACGGCGGCCTTGGTCGCAGAATATGTAAATACCTTGGACAAGGGAATCAACCCCGACATGGAACCCATGTTGATGATGCCTCCCCCGCCCCGATTGACCAGATATTCGCCAAATACCTGACAGGCCAGAAAGACCGCCTTCATGTTAATTGCAAATATTCGGTCATACTCATCCTCTCTAATTTCTAGAAAAGGAGTCGGAGAATTGGCGCCGGCTCCGTTGATCAAAATGTCTACTTTCCCAGACCGCTCGAGCACTTCGTCGAGTACGGTCTGAATTCCCGCTTTGCAGGATAAATCACCAGCAATAAAATAGCCCTTCCCACCGACATCCTCGATGCGCTTGAGGCGAGCATCTGCCTTCTGCTGGCTGCGGCCAACCAGCACCACCTCAGCACCCGCTTGGGCCAAGCCCTCCGCCATGGCGCCGCAAAGTTCGCCCGTACCTCCAATAATTACGGCAATTTTTCCATTGAGGCCAAAAAGATCAGTTAATATTTCCGACATGGATAATATTGGTTATGCAATGAGGCGTGGTCTGCAACTCAAACCTCACCTGCCAATCAGCTCGAGGGCCTCTAACCCGCATATCTCGCTACCGAGCGAAGGCGCAAACGCACAAACCAGGTCGACATGCGGCCAAGTTGTGTTGAATATAACGGACGCTATTCATTTTTAATTATGATGCATATACCTGCAATGTTCCGACACCTGATCCTCTTTACCATGATTTGGACACCGGTGAGGGGATTGGTCCCATTTCAACCTCCCGTGGCCCTTCGACAGGTAAAACCCCAATACCCCACCCAACTCATGTATGATCCCGTCGCCGGCGAAGCGATCCTCAATGTCATAATCGATGAAGAAGGATCGGTCGCCTTTGTCGATATTGAGAGCGTAACTCATGAAGCCTTCGGACAAAACGCCAGAACCGCTGCATACCAATGGAAATTTGAGCCCGCCTACAAAAATGGAGAACCCGTACGCATAAAGACGCGAATTCCGTTTCAGTTTAACGCGCCCAGCCGATACAGGATATTTGAGGCCATTATAAATCCATGGGTCGGGTACGAAGTCTGGATCGACAATCCGGGAAAACCGGTCCCGGGAAATAAACTCACCCAAAAACCGAAACCGGCCAACTGGAAACGCCCAACCTACCCGCAATCACTCGAAGGAACCGGACTGACCCCAGAAGTAAAGATGCGCTTTTTGGTGTCTCCCCATGGCATAATGCACAATCCATTGCTGGTGGAATCGGATAACCCCGGGCTTTATTTGGAAGCCGCCCAATTCCTGGCCTCGCTCGATTACATTCCGGCAAAAGATTCCGAAGGCAATCCTTGTTGGTCCCGCATGCAGCGGATTGTAAAGTTTCAACCTTCCCAAGCACGCTGAACCATCTTTTGCGCTTATCTCAGCAAGGTCGTTCCTCCATCGATGTCGTAAGCAGTGGCAGTGATAAAGGCGGCTCGGTCACTGCATAAAAACACGGCCAAGTCAGCAATTTCTTCTGGCCGTGCCATGCGCCCAATAGGCTGACCTGCAGAAAGCTTTTTGAACATTTCCTCCTCTTGGCCCGGGTAATTTTTTTTCAAATACGCGTCGACAAAGGGAGTATGGACCCTGGCCGGGCAAATACAATTACACCTAATCCCATCGGTAATATAATCCCTGGCGATTGAGAGCGTCATGGTTAAGACGGCCCCCTTGCTCATGGCATAAGCGAATCGGTCTTCGATGCCGATTTTACTGGCCAGGGAGGCTATATTCAGGATGACTCCCCCACCCTGTTTTTTCATTATTGGCACGACGAGGTGGCTGCAATGGTAGAGCCCCTTTACGTTGATATTGTAAATCCGATCCATTTCCTCCGGGGTTGTCTCCTCGATGGCGCCAATGGAAGATACCCCCGCGTTGTTTACCCATACATCCACCGGCAACTCCGGTTCGATTGCACTGCGAACCCTTTCGAGGTCGGTGATATCGACCTGTTTAAATTGTGCAGAACCACCATCCGCCAAAATTCCTTCAACGGTTTCTTTCCCCTTCTCCTCATCCCGATCCAGCACAAAAACCCTGGCGCCTTCGGCCCCGAATCTCTCCGCTATGGCCCGCCCGATGCCAGATCCGGCCCCCGTGATGTAAACACACCTACCCTGTAGATTTAAATCCATAATCTACATAAAGTGAAAGCACAGCCCCCAGATTGTCCATACCAGAGCCATTGAAATTACTCAACCATGGGTAATGGCGAGCAGCCAGCAAACACATACAATCAGGCAAGTTGTAAACAGACCCATGCGCTGATGCCATTGAATCAGCTTGGTGTAAACCGCCGTGAAGGCGATCAGCACTGCCAAAATCAACCCGTATAGGAAGGACCAGAGGTGTCCGGCCACGTCGGTTGGATATTCCCCTCCTCCCATCCAGGCAAACAGGAAACAACCACCCACAAATGGTATCAACCAGTCGCGACTCAAAATGGGTTCGCGAGATCTCAAATAACCCCCTATGGGAAAGCCTGTGAGCAATCCGAGAGCCGCAAAAACAGCCGTCGATGCCCCCAGTGAATGATAATTCTCACCCAAGTGCAAATAAACGTTGGTCAGGTTGGACAGGGCAGCCGAGCACAGAATCATTAACCAGGCCAACCCGTTACCCATATACCGGCAACAAAGATAGGCAAAGACGACAAAACCGAGAAGGTTGCCGGCGAGGTGGCTGATGTCCGCATGCAGACTAACAGCAGTAACAATCCGCCACCATTGCCCCGAAACGACCTCCTGACTGCTATTCATGCCGAGACTGGTAATGGCGCCGGCCACCTGCTGAAGATAGAAGGTAAAACAAAGAAACATAACCGCTATCGCAGTGGGAAGCCTGCTGATGGTTTTGCTTGGTAGATCCAAAGATGGTGGTGGCCAGAATCGGTTCCTGATCTCCGCGATTTCAACTTCCCGCCGCAGAAACTCGGCATCTTCCTCCGCAACGACCAAAACAAAATTTCCACTACGCGGATAAATCCGGTAATGGTGACCCGCCGCCAAGACCGCCAATCCCGCTTCATGCGCTTTCCGGGTCGATGAATAAACACCGATTACCGCATGCCCCTTTTCCCCATTTGGGGCAGGGTCATTGGATTGTATTTCCCGTTCCGTCATAATGCCGGTCTGACAACTCTCAAATTAGAGCGGTTTATAAAAACGTTGTCCCTGCCGGCCCGCATGGCTCAAAAAATTATGATACTCGATGCTGGGTACTGGGTGCTCGGCCGACCGGATCCAAAACCCAGCATCAAAAACTTTGCTCGGATGTCTCAAATTACCCCTTCCTGAGATCCTATCGATCACGATCACGAAAAAACTCAACACCTCGGCCTCTTTATGCCTCTCAGCATCTTCAACCTTTAGCCTTTTTCCTTCTTCAACCTTCAACCTTCAGCCTTTAGCCTTTTGCCTTATTCAACCTTCCGTCAAAATCACCCCGGTCGGTTGCGGGATTCAGCGGAAACTTTACCGATTTTCCGTCGCGCCCACTGCGATAAATCGCGGTAAAGAGCTCGACCGCATTGCGGCCCTCCTGGCCCGTGACGCAAGGGTCGCGATCGTTTTTTACAGCCTCAATAAATTCGTCGATCTGGAGCTGATGATAATGCTTCATGGGATTGACCTGGCCGAATCGTGCCGTGTCCTCCTGGCGCCACTTTTCCAACAGGCGCTCTTCCCCCGGCACGGTCCAGTAATCGTTGAGAGGCGGTTCCTCGATAGCCACCATTCCGGGTATAAACATTTGCCCGCCATCCGTCTGTACTCCGACTTTGGCCCCGGTCGATCCCAGAACACTCACTTTGCCGAAGAGCGCGGGATTGAAGGAGTTGCTCACCAGAATATGACCCAGGGCGCCGTTCTTAAATCTGATGGAAGCAACGGCTGTATCTTCAACTTCAATACCGGGGTGGTTTAAATTATCCCACATGCCGCAGAGTTCATCGACCTCGCCCAAAAACCAGAGCAACAGGTCCAGCTGGTGCACGGCCTGGTTTACCAGCACACCCCCGCCCTCTTCCTCCCAGGTGCCGCGCCACGCATCGGTGTCGTAGTAGTCCTGGTCGCGCCAGCCAAGCATGGTGACCATCCCCAGAATGGGTTTGCCAATCTTGCCGGACTCGATCGCCTCCTTGACCCTAAGGACCGGTTCATAAAAACGCCTTTGGCAAACCATACCCATCCTGGAATTTCCCCGCGCTGCCGCTTCCAGCATGGCATCACAATCTTCCAGCGATGAAGCCAGCGGCTTTTCGATCAACAGGTGCATACCGGATTCCGCCGCGGCCACTGCGGAATCGACATGGGCTGGATGGGGCGTACAAATCGTGCAAGCCTGAACGCCCGATTCGCCCAGAAAGGCGTTTAGATCAGTGTATGCCTTTACCCCGTAGTGATCGGCAAAGGCCTTTACCTTGGCCGGAGTGCGGCCGAGCACTGCGGTAAATTCACTGTTGGGATTGCGTTGCAGCGCCAAAGCGTGCAGGTGGGCGACTTTGCCGGTCCCGATGATGCCGGTTTTTAGCATGGAACTTAGAGGGAGAGGGATCGCCTACAGTTTTGCTGGTACATGTTAAGGTTTGAGGATGACTTTGGTGAGACCGGGTTCACTTTTGTGAAGCCTTTCGAACCATTCGCCACCCTCGGATAACGGCCGTGCCCGGCTGATCAGCGGGTCAACCCGAATGACTCCGCGGGCCATAAGGTCAAGAGAGGCGGGATACTCACCGGCAGAAGCGCAGGTGCCTATTAAGGACACCTGTCTGGTCACCACCGCCTGGAGCGGCAGATCCACCATTTTCGCGATATTGCCGACCAGGGTACAGCTGCCACCTTTTCGCAAACAGTCGATTGCCAGGTTGGCGGTGGGGGAAATTCCCACCGCTTCCAAAGAAATGTCTGCTCCACGTCCGGAAGTTTGCGAACGCACGACCTCGAGTACATCCACCTTCGAGGAGTTGAGGCAAAAATCTGCCCCCAATTCCCTGCCCAGCTCTAATCGCGATTCGTCGATGTCCACTAAAAAGGTTTGGCCACAACCCGCAGCTTGAGCGGCCTGCAGGCAGAGCAATCCAATCATGCCAGCGCCAACTACAACCACACTATCGCCGAGTGAAACGGGAGAACGCCCTACCGCGTGAACGGCAACGGAAACCGCCTCAACCATAGCGGCCTGCTCGAAAGTGATCTTCTCGGGCAAGGCGTAAAGAATGCGCTGCGGCACAGCCACGTATTCCGCAAATGCGCCGTGGCGCCGGTAGTCCCCGCAGGATACACCCAATACCATACGGTTATCGCACAAATTTACCTCTCCTCGGTTGCAGTGCCAACATTGGCCACAATAAATGGTGGAATCGAAGGTCACGCGGTCACCTTCCCGCCAACGCGATGCGTCGACTTCATTTCCCACCGCCACAATCGTACCGGCCGCCTCGTGTCCCATAATGATAGGGGGTATCCGCCTGCCGCTGGACCCATCCATGCCGTGCACATCGCTCCCGCAAATGCCACAGGCCGCCACGCCTACCAACACCTCATCCGATTCGATCTCAGGAACGGGCACTTCCTTGAATTCAAACTTTTCGTACTCCACCAACTCGAGCGCTTTCATAAAAGAAAGGGGATTTACAGGGATCGCCTATTGAAAGTCAATGCGCCTCGAGGTCGGGGTCATTTCTTGTAATCTTGCATGCCAATGCGAGATTCAAGGTTGTTATTCAGCGCTTCGCTTGTTGAGGTGTCGGAGCAAGCTCCTCGGTAGACCCCCTCGAAAGTAAACGGCCTGCACATCCGTCCAAAACAGCCTTAACTTTGTGCCATTCGGGTCAGCCCCTTGATGTTTGGTATCGATGGAAAAATGGATGCTCTTCGGTTGGCCGCCTCCAGTATTATCAGCCTGTCCCTTATTTTCGGTGAGATTATTATTGTCCTGTTATGCCAGAGGAATATCTATGGTCTTTCTTTGATGGGGCTGGACCAGCCGCATCGAGACGATGACACCAAAGGTGGATCAAGATTCCGGTCTCCAGTCCATAAGTATGTGCTTGCCAACCTCCATTTCCCGTGAGAGACGATTCGCCCTATGTCGTCGGGCGAGAGGCAAGGGAGGGCCTTGCCCGAAGGTGATGTTGGTGAAGAGTGGACTTTAGGGAGCTAATTTGAGAGTGGGAGCCGAGGAATGTCAGATGAAAAAATAGTAGCACTCGAACGCCGGATTGGCGAGTTGACGGCGGAGCTTCAAACGCTGCGAAAGAGCAGCCCAGGCACCCCGGTCCCCAATTACACCTTCAGCACGCTTACCGGCCAGACGACCCTGCTCGACCTCTTCGGCCAACGGGACATGCTGCTCGCCATCCACAATATGGGACAGGGCTGTCGCTACTGCACCCTGTGGGCGGACGGTTTCAACGGCTTGCTTAGCCACCTGGAATCGGTCCTTTCGGTCGTGCTACTCTCGAAGGATCCGCCGGAAGTTCAGCGCCGCTTTGCCAACGCCCGCGGCTGGCGGTTTCAGCTGGCCTCCCATCGCGGTGGAGACTACATTCGTGAGCAGTCGGTTATGAAGGGAGAAGACAATTACCCTGGCGCCGTGGTCTACCAGCGCGAAGGCGACGCCATCGTGCACAAGAATGCATGCGTTTTCGGCCCCGGTGACCTCTATTGCGCCATGTGGAGCCTGCTCGGCCTGGCCGGCCTGGGGGCGGAGGAATGGACACCCCAATACGCCTATTGGCTACCCCCGGCCCAAATGGACGATGGCGGTGAAAACTTGCTCGATTAAGTGCGGCAAAATCCTTTAACCCGCATGTCTCACAAACCTTCTACTGCGCTCCGGAATATCGGCTCTGGTGCGGACCTCGCTGGATGCGCGACTTTGCAGGGTGTCAACCCGGCTTCACCCGCGCATCGGCTCGATGCCCGCGCCAGCGCTCGATCTTCGTTCGCTCGCCACGAATTTTGTGAGACATGCGGGTTAAGCTTCGAGCTCAACCCAAAAATAACCTGACTTTTTCTCAAATGGAACCGGAAAACAGCCCACTAAAAAGGATCATTATGAAAATCCGTCTCTGCCTCGCTTTCACCCTCGCGCTGGGCGCCTTGGCCAGCGCCCACGCCTATTCGGAAAAGGATGGCGATAAAGGATCGGCCGGGTTTAACCAGCTCAAGTCCCTGGTCGGTCTCTGGGAAGGTGAAATGCCTGCCAAAGAGGTCAAAGGCGACGCCTCCGGAGAGCCCGCCGATGGAATGAAGATGACGGTTGAATACCGCTTGACCGCCGGCGGTAGTGTTCTCCAGGAGACGACCAATGCCCGCACGCCCATGGAGATGGTAACCATGTACCACAATTCGCCAGGAGGGCTGAGCCTCACCCACTATTGCATGTTGGGCAACCAACCGCGAATGGACTATACCGGCACCCGCGACGGAGCGCTTCAATTCACTCTTTCCAAGGACAGTGATCTGGACCCGGGCAAGGACCAGTTCATGAATTCCCTCGCCTTGGCCATCGTCGATGCCGATCACCTCGTGCATCGGTGGACGATGTACCAAAATGGCCAGATACAACAACAGGACATCCACTTTACCCGCGTGAAGTAGCGGGGCTAAGACCAGTCAGGATCCCCTGTGAAGCGGATCTCCATGGCCGCATCCAGCACCGCCAAATGGAGGGCTGAACGCTGCTCGAGCGGCCAGATTGTCGGCGTTTCACTGATTAGGACGTGCTCGGCGTGGAAGCGCAAAAGGTAAGGGGCCAAGCCCTGAACACCCCATTGCTGGGCAACTTTATAGACCCCAGCGCTAATCAGCTCATCGCTTTCGCCTGAATCATCGTCATCGATGGAGCCAATAGTTTTGGCAACAGCAGCGATTTGCGAACCGATGTACTGTTCGTCCCTTATCCCCTCGTAGAGGTAAAACCCCGTGGCATCGCAGTCCTCGTGGAAATCTACCGCAAAGGAGAACCGGGTCCGACCAATGGCACGTTTGACCATGGCTGCCTCCGACACCCGGTCAGTTTCAAAAGCACGGTTGATATCGACGCCCTCCCGGTTTTCCCGCGTATTGTGAACGTAGCCGTAGGGATTGACACACGGAATGACCCAAAACCGAAAACGTTTCAGGCATTCTGTGTTGTCCCGTTCCAGGAACCGCAGCGCTGCTTCCACCCCCGCCGGTTCATCGCCGTGAATCCCGCCGGTGATGAGGATATCTTCAGAATCCTCGATCTCCGGTCCCAACAAAATCTGATAAATCGGATAATCGTGGACAGTGCCGATGATAACACACTCGAAATTAATTCCATTCAAACGGTCCAGTATTTTGGAATAGTCGCGCATAGCTTACTCTTTCAGGCGTTCAGAAGGGGTCAAGCCTTGTTTCGAGCCGAAGGCGACACGCGAAGCCATCAGTTGACCTAGCCCGCATATTTCACTACCGAGCGAACGCGACATCACCCAATTCGTGGCGAAGGAACGAAGATCGAGTGCTGGCGCGTGCTAAGCGTTCGGAAGGGGTCAAGCCTTGCATTTTGGCATGGCTGCAAAAATGCAAGGCATGACCCCGAGGTCGGCAATGCTTCGGAAATCATCGGAAACGTGCGTAACTTCAGGCCATTCGGGCCAATTATAGAAACGGATTTACAACCGTTATACCTCCGTAGTTTTGACCTGCATTCAAATCTTCAGAAAGCACGGTCTCACATTTTGATAGCCGGGCAGCTTCAATAATGGCCGCATCCCAATAGGAAAGTTGCCATCGTGCTTTAGCTATCAGTGCGGCGTCGAGCAATTGGACCGTTATTTCTTGGACTGAAAATCGCTTCCAACTTTCGATAAGGGCAAGGGCTTCATCGTGGTGGAGGGCATCCGGGCGCGAGGAACGCGTGGCCTGGGTATAAAACTCTTGCAACACCTGCACCGAGACGAACACATCGTCGGCCTCTAATATACGGGTTGCAACGGCCTGCTGTCCAAGCCGAAGTGTTCGGGACGAATCCGGTTGCCGACGATGGCGCCCATGTCATTGAGCCACGTAGCGAAATTGGGAGGAACTTTAGATTAAATGCTCATTGGAAGATAGGGCCGTAATTCATTCGACCGGGCTGGAGAAGTTTTGATTAGTGAAAGTTATAGAGCCCGTGGTATAAAGGCCTTCTTCCTCGTCATGCCCATAGACACATTTCGCCTGAAAACGTTTTCAATTTTAATGGGGCCGGTGTGCGCAGCTATCGGCTACTTCGTGTTTCTTTCCCTGTCCGGATCCCACCTAATAGCTGGAATGGCAGCTACGGCGGTTCTGATGGGCGTATGGTGGATTACCCAGGCCCTGCCGCTGGCCTCCACCGCATTGATGCCGGTCATTTGCTATCCGCTCTTCGGCATCCGCACCACAGCGGAAACGGCTCAGAGCTACATGAATCCCATGATCATGTTGTTTATCGGCGGATTTTTGATTGCCGTGGCCATGCAGCGATGGGACCTGCACAAACGTATCGCCCTGCACATCATTTCCTGGCTCGGAAGGAATCCCCAGGGGTTAGTGCTCGGATTCATGGTGGCATCGGCTTTCCTTTCCATGTGGATTTCCAATACCGCGACTGCCATGATGATGGTCTCCATAGGATTGGCGGTGATCAGCCAGATCGATGAGACCACCCAGGATGAAAACAAGAGCGGCCTGGTACTAGCTTTGATGCTTTCTATCGCTTACGGCTGTTCTTCCGGGGGGGTTGCAACCCTCGTTGGCACACCTACCAACCTGGTGTTCATCTCCTTGCAAAAGGAACTCTTTCCCGATATGCAGGAGATCACTTTTGGGAGCTGGATCTTGTTAGGTCTTCCGCTCACACTCGGTCTGATCATTCTTATTTGGACCGTGTTGACCCAGGTTTTTTTGCGGCGGATTCGCACCGTAAAACTGGATCCGACCTACTTTAAACAAAAAGTAGCGGAACTCCCGCCCATGAGCGCGGAAGAGAAAGGTGTCGCCTCGATCTTTCTGGTAACCTGCCTGCTTTGGATATTTCGAAAGACCCTGGTAATCGGTTCATTTTCCCTACCCGGCTGGTCGACTTTCTGGGAACCGTTGGCACGCCTGGACGATGGCGTGGTTGCCGTATTCATGGCAACGCTTCTCTTTGTAATTCCGGCCAAGCAAGGGTCGGAACGCTTACTGGAAGGGAGAGCCTTTTTTAGGATCCCCTGGAACATATTGCTTCTCATCTCGGGAGGTTTTGCCTTAGCGGGTGGCTTCATTGCCAGCGGCCTGTCCGAATTTCTGGCCGAGAGTTTTACCGGCCTGGCCGGATTTCCGCCATTTCTGATGATCCTGATCATTTGCCTGGGGATTTCATTTTTAACTGAATTTACCAGCAATGTTGCCACCGCTTCCATGTTTCTGCCCGTACTGGCTGCTCTGGCTCCCAGCCTGGGCATCCATCCCTACGCCGTCATGATCCCCGCTACTATCGCCGCCTCCATGGCCTTTATGATGCCGGTGGCCACCCCGCCCAATGCTATCGTTTTCTCCAGCGGGAAAGTCACCGTGCCACAGATGGCCAAATTTGGTTTCTGGTTAAACCTGTTAACCGGGCTCTGGGTGGTGACGATCTGCCAGCTATTGCTCCCATTCATCCTGCCGGAAGCGGGCTGACCGGCATATTTCACTGCCGGGAGTCTAAGGGCGGGGAAGGGGTCAAGCCTTGCATTTTGGCATGGCTGCAAAAATGCAAGGCATGACCCCGACGGGCATTGCAGGGTGTCGACCCAGCTTCACCCCCGCATCCGTTCGAAACCCGAACCAGCACTCGACCTTCGTTCGCTCGCTACGAATTGTGTGATGTCGCGTTCGCTCGGTAGTGAGATATCCGGGATAAGTTTCAGTTATGTAACCAATTAACAAGTAGAATACACAGCCAATCGGGTTAGGACGCGCTTGACGAGCCGCTGGGGTTTCCTAGAGTCGGGCTACTTTTTGGAACCCATCATTCTATGCCCTCTGAACAGCTCACCGTCGCAGATTCCCGTTCAATAAAAACTATGCGCCGGGACATTTGGTGGAGGACCCCGGTACTGGTGTTTCTGGGGTTGTCATCCTTCATCATCTACACGACCTGGGCCGCATTTCAGGGCGTTCATTACACTTATGGGCCCTATCTTTCCCCGTTTTACTCTCCGGAGCTTTTCGGCGCTTCAGGGCATGCCTGGTTTGGTCTCAGGCCAAATTTCTGGCCGAATTGGCTGCCTTTCTCACCGGCATTTCTAATCCTCTGGGCACCCGCCGGATTCCGCCTGACTTGTTACTATTATCGCGGCGCCTATTATAAGGCATTCTGGGCCGACCCTCCTTCCTGCGCCGTTAGTGAGCCACGTAAAACCTACCGCGGGGAAAACTCATTTCCTCTCCTCATTCAAAACATCCACCGATACATGCTCTATGTCGCCCTGATATTTATGGTATTTCTCAGTTGGGACGCGATCAAAGGGTATTTTTTCGAGGGCGGGTTTGGTATCGGCGTGGGTTCGCTGGTGTTGACGGTCAACATCATCCTTTTGGGCGGCTATACCTTGGGGTGTCATTCGCTTCGTCACCTGGTTGGGGGCGGTCTCGATGGGATTTCCCAATCGCCCTCCCGGCAGTGTGCCTGGAAAGGCGTGACTTGTCTCAATAAAAAGCACCAGATGTGGGCCTGGATGAGCCTCTTTGGGGTTGGGTTTACCGACGCTTACGTTCGCCTTTGCTCGATGGGGGTCTGGACTGATTTTCGAATTCTATAGGCAGCCATGGAGGAACACGAAATATTCGAGCACGACGTGCTCATCATCGGCGCTGGTGGCGCCGGTCTGCGCGCTGCTATTGAAGCATCCGCCACCGGAATGAGCGTTGGGTTGGTCTGCAAATCGATGTTGGGGAAAGCCCACACCGTTATGGCCGAAGGTGGAATCGCCGCGGCCTTGGCGAATGTTGATGATCGTGACAACTGGAAGGTACACTTTTCCGACACTATGCGGGGTGGTCAATACCTCAATAACTGGCGCATGGCCGAGATACATGCCAGGGAATCGCCGGACCGGGTCCGTGAACTGGAGGCTTGGGGCGCGGTTTTCGACCGAACCAAAGATGGCCGCATTCTGCAACGCAATTTTGGCGGCCACAAATATCCGCGCCTGGCCCACGTTGGCGACCGCACCGGCCTGGAGATGATTCGCACTTTGCAGGATCACGGTATTCACCAGGGCATCGACGTTCACATGGAAGTCACGGTGGTGCACCTGCTGAAGGATGGAGACCGGGTTAGCGGCGCGGTGGCATACGACCGTGAGCGAGGACGATTTCGCGTTTTCCACGCCAAGGCCATCGTGCTGGCGACCGGAGGCATTGGGAGGGCATTCAGGATCACCAGCAACAGTTGGGAATATACCGGTGACGGCCACTCACTGGCCTTCTATGCGGGCGCCGACCTGGTGGACATGGAGTTTATCCAGTTTCACCCCACCGGCATGGTCTGGCCACCCAGTGTGCGCGGAATCCTCGTGACGGAAGGTGTCCGCGGGGAAGGTGGCATCCTGCTAAACCGGGAAGGCAAGCGCTTCATGTTCGGAGATATCCCGGACAATTACAAAGCGCAGACCGCCTCCGATCCGGAGGAAGGTTGGCGCTACGTGTTGGGCGACAAAAATGCCCATCGACCGCCCGAGTTGTTGACGCGCGACCACGTCGCCCGTTGCATTGTCAGGGAGATCAAAGAAGGCCGTGGCAGTCCTCACGGTGGAGTATTTTTAGACATCGCCTGGATCAAGGAGAAACTCGGCAACGCCGAGGAGCACATCAGGAAAAAGCTGCCCAGCATGTATCATCAATTTAAGCAGTTGGCCGATATCGATATCACCAAGGAGCCAATGGAAGTCGGTCCCACCACACACTATGTGATGGGCGGAGTGCGCGTTCATGCGGACACGCAGATGTCAACGGTACCCGGTTTATTTGCTTGCGGCGAATGTGCCGCGGGAATAAATGGCGCTAACCGCCTAGGTGGAAACTCGCTTTCCGATTTGCTGGTGTTGGGCAAACGTGCCGGTGAACACGCCGCAAAGTTTGCCAGCGAGAAGGGAGACACGCAGCTAGATAGAAGTGAGATCGAAGCGGCAAAACGGGAAGCGTTGTTGCCGTTTGAACATGAGGGCAACGGCCCCGGTAATGCTTACCAAATTCAGTACGAGCTTCAAGATACCATGCAAAATCTCGTCGGCATCGTCCGCAAAGGAGAAGAGATGGAGCAGGCCCTAGTCGAGATCGACAAACTTAAGAAAAAGGCGGAAAGGGTCGAGGTAGTTGGCAACCGCGAGTACAATCCCGGTTGGCATACTGCGCTGGACCTGAAAAACCTCCTCACTGTGTCTGAAGCAGTCGCGCGTTCCGCCATCGAACGAAAAGAAAGCCGCGGTGCACAATTTCGGGAGGATTATCCCGAGAAAAGCGAAGCGTGGGCCAAGGTTAACACCGTCATACGCCGCGGGCCAGGAGGAGCCATGCAAATTGAACGGATCCCCATTCCCGAAATGCCGGCTGAATTGCAGAAAATCATAAGGGAAATGGGCTAACCAATAGGGACTATGGCCAAAGTAACATTCAAAATCTGGCGGGGCGACAAGGCGGGTGGCGAGTTTAAGGAATACTCCACCGAAATCAGCGAAGGTATGGTGGTCCTCGACGCCGTACACCAGATTCAGGCCGAAAGCGCCAACGATTTGGCCTGCCGTTGGAACTGCAAAGCGGGAAAGTGCGGCTCGTGTTCAGCTGAGGTTAACGGGATGCCCAAGCTCATGTGCATGACCCGGCTCAACGATCTGCCGCTCGAACGAGGTGTGACCATCGAGCCCGTAAAGACTTTTCCCTTGATAAAGGACTTGGTCACGGACATTTCCTGGAACTACCGGGTCAAGAAAAACATTAAGCCGTTCAAACCGCGCAAGCCCGACAATGCAGATGGCTCATGGATCATGTACCAGGAGGACATCGACCGGGTACAGGAGTTTCGCAAATGTATCGAGTGCTTCCTTTGTCAGAATGTCTGTCACGTACTGCGAGAGCACCATTTGCACGACGAATTCATAGGTCCGAGCGCCCTGGTTTACACGGCGGCGCTGGAAATGCACCCTCTCGATACGGAAGACCGGCTGGAAGATTTGAAAAAAGCGCAGGGCATCGGTTATTGTAACATTACAAAATGCTGCACCCAAGTTTGCCCTGAAAATATACAAATTACCGACAACGCAATCATTCCGCTGAAAGAACGCGTGGTGGACCGGTTCTACGATCCGATTGCCCGGCTCTTGGGCAAACTGAAGGGTCGGCCCTAGTGTGGTGTCCCGGATAGAGCCTATCCCAGAATCCGGGGTTTGAAACTTCATTTCGAACCATCGTAGGAGCGGCTTTACGCCGCGATCCCACCAAACAGCCTCGAAGCAATCGCGGCGTAAAGCCGCTCCTACAACTTAAAACCATTACTCTAGCCCAGAATCCGGGAACTGATAACCGAGTAGAGTTTGCAGGGCTTAAAATCTCTCAACTGCGCTCGATTCGAGCCTTGCCGCGTCTTCCAAGCCCACCTGGATTCAAAATATTCAGCTAAAAGGTAGGGCTCGATCGCCGAGCGAGCCGTTGTGAAAGCGGCGGTTTTGGCAAAACCGCCCTACCCCTAAAGCCTGATGTATAGAGGCTCTATTCAGGGCGAATCGAAGATTTTCACCTCCTTTCGCCCGACTTTTTTTAGTCTAATACCTTGTCCCTCAATGGGTTAAGCGTCTGGGATAGGCTCTAGTTACGCAAAGCCCGGATATCTCTCCTACAGCACGCCGTAAAAGATATACCAGCAAAAGGCAAAGCCCACCAATAGCCAGAGTCGCATGACAGCGGTCGGGGATGTTTTTAGCCAAAGCATGAGCAAGCCGATTTTCCTCCGGCCAATAATGGGGATCAATACCGCGGCCACCATGGTGAGGTAGCCGATAACGGAAAAGCCAATCGGGAATCTGCTTTCCGGAGCCACCCAAATAAGGAGCGCTCCAAGTATCAGGCGTGCGATGACCGCAATATAAAGGGATGCCAATTTTTCCCAGAATTCCGCTACCCAATCGACCAGCTTCCTGGGTAAAATAAATCCAAATAGGCAGGTCACACCGAGTACAACCGAAAATGCCATGAGAATTTTGATGCCGATATCAACGTTCATGGTAGGAAATGTGAAATTTAAGCTATAAATACAGACTTTTAGAAATTTCTCAATCTCCTTGGTTCGTTTTGCGAAGTCGCATCAGAAAACTGTTGTATTACTGGTCTGAGCTTGCATCTATGGCGCTCCCCAATTTGATGAACGTGTGATCATGTCTCCTCAACGCGCATTGAAAGAGCATTTCAAGCTGGAAGCCTTTCGTTATCCGCAGGAGGAGATCATTGAAACGATTCTGGAGAAGAAGGATGCGCTGGTTATCATGCCGACCGGGGGTGGTAAGAGTTTATGCTATCAATTACCCGCCTTGCTGCTGCCGGGGGTGACTCTTGTCATTTCCCCGTTGATCGCATTGATGAAGGACCAAGTGGACGGGTTGAAGGCCAAGGGTATAGCCGCGGCTATGATCAATAGTTCCCAGTCCTGGCCGCAGCAAAGGGAAGCACTTCAGGCTCTCAAAGAAAACAAACTCAAGTTGTTATATATCGCGCCAGAAAGATTTCGCTCACGTGCTTTCACCAATTCGCTCCAGGGGATCGATATCTCCCTTTTGGCCGTTGACGAGGCCCATTGCATTTCTCAGTGGGGGCATGATTTCCGCCCCGACTACCTTCGTATGGGAAAAGCTTTGCAGTTGTTGGGAAATCCGCTCTGTGCCGCATTTACCGCTACCGCCACCCCGGAAGTTCGGGAAGACATTTGCAAACACCTCCGCTTGAACTCGCCCGAATCGTTCATATCCGGTTTTTCCCGGCCCAACCTGACTTTCAGCATTCGGAAACCCAAAACCAAATTGCAACAATACCGCAGAATTCGCCGGCTCATAGCATTGCACCAAACGGGTATCATCTATTGTGCCACGCGCAAAAGCGTGGAAGCGATATCGGAGCAGCTAAAGGAGGAGGATGTGGATCACGTGATTTATCACGGTGGGCTGAGCGATTCGGATCGAGAGCTGGCCCAGGACCGATTTATCCGTGGAGATGCCTCACTGGCGGTAGCCACCAATGCTTTTGGAATGGGCATCGACCGGGCGGACATCCGCTTCGTGTGTCATTACGAAATGCCGGGCAGTATCGAAGCCTACTATCAGGAAGCCGGGCGGGCGGGACGTGATGGCAAACCCGCCTTCTGCGAGCTGTTGTTCATGTATTCGGATAAACGGATACAGGAATTTTTTATCGAGGGCGGAAATCCCGATGTATCATTGATTAAAAGCGCCTACGCGCATCTGCATTCCGCGGCTGATGAAAACCGCGAAGTGGTTTTGTCGGTGGAGGACCTTACCCATCGGTTGGGCAGGAGAATCAACGGCATGTCGGTGAGCGCCTCACTGGGCGTATTGCGGCGGCAGGGAATCATAGAACGATTCGATATAGCGGGAAGCCGCATACGCGGAACCCGCTTGCTGAAGCCCGAACTTTTGCCGGGCGATCTCCTGCTCGATACCGAGGCCTTGGCCGAGAAAAAGCGCCGCGACGAAGCCAAGCTCCGGAAAGTAATTCAATGGGCCTATGCCCAAAGCTGCCGGGAGCAATGGATCCTGCGCTATTTTGGAGAATTGAAAACCAAACCCTGCGAACGATGCGACACCTGCCTTTTGGCAAATAATTCGCCGGCACGGGCCTTGAATGAACATGAAATTGTCATTGTGCAAAAGGCCTTGAGTGGAGTAGCGCGCATGTCTCGGCGTCACGGCAAGCATCAGTGGATAGCGCGTTTTGGCCGCGACCGTATCATCAAGTGTCTTCTGGGCAGTAAGGCAAAATCGATCCTCCAGGCCGAATTGGATCAATTGCCTACCTGGGGAATCCTGAATGCCCACACGCCACGGTTTGTTTCCGAGCTTTTTGACGCCATGGCACAACAAGGGCTCATCGAAATTACGGATGGAGATTACCCTCTGGTGCAACTGACGGAGTTAGGATCGCGCGTAATGTTTGGCGAAGAAACGACCGAGCTGGCCTGGCCCGAAGCTACCCTGGAAAGCCTGGCAACGGTCGCTGACGAGGAGCCCTATTACGAGGAAGACCTCTACAAAAAGCTGGTGGCAAAACGCAATGAGTTGCGACGGCAAAAAGGCAATGTCCCGGCCTATACCATATTTCCCAACACGGTGTTGAAGAAACTGGCCAGCCAGAAGCCGGCCAATTCCGATGAGGCCATGGAAATCAAAGGTATTGGTCCAGCCAAAGCGGAAACCATCCTCCCGGCATTTCTGGAAATAATTGAGCAGCGGAAGTAGTTGCGGAGAAGGGGAATTTCAAATCGGGAACGCTATTCGGGGTAGCGGTTGCTGAAAGCCTGCAATCCTTCAATTTTCAGCCCTCATGTCATAGCATATGAACCGGGTTGAGCTGCCATCCAAGCCATCGTCGTTTTGACCGACGTAGAGAAGGCCTTTGCTGAGGGCGGGCATTGCCCAGGTCTGGCGAGCAAGAAAGAGATGAGTCAGATCGAGTTCCTTGTAACCCTCAGGATTGAGGTCCAGCCAGGCCAGATGTCCATACTGGCCCAATACCAGGCAACGGCCATCAACATGCAAGAGAGAGGCCAGCGCCGGCGCCAGATTGTAGGATTGTGAACCGCTTGAAGTCACCACCTCGGCCATCCAGGCCGGTTCATGGCGCCACATCAGTTTCCCGGTTTTTAATTCGATGCAAATTAGCGGCGCGTTGCGCGGGCCATGGCCGTCGATACCGTAGAGGTACCCGCTTTTATGGATGGCAGTCATAAAGTGTGTGTTGAGAATTTTGTTGCGCCAGACCTCCCGGCAGGAGCCGTCGTTTTGGACATCCAGCAGCACTCCCCCTGCCCCATAGCATTCGGAAATAAACACCTGGTTGTCCACGATCACGGGAGAAGACGCATTTACCGATTCATAGCGTCCACCACGCCATGGGAAACTGCAATCAACTCGCCCGGTTTGGGGATTAATAATCAGTAAACCCCCCGTGGCCGGCCTGCTTTCCCCGCCAGCGAAAACAAATATTCTTCTACCGGCTCTCGTATCAGCTGGAATGGGTGAGGCATAGCTGGGCCCCCACTCGTCTCCGGCGCCCCAAATCATTTTACCGGTATGCTTGTCGAAGGCGGCCACACAAGGCCCTCCTGGTGAACCAACGTTTATGATAATCAGGTTTTTTTCCAGTAAGGGCGCTCCGGCAACGCCGAAGAAATCGAGCGTCAGATCGAACTCGGTTTTGAGGTTTCGCCTCCAGAGCACCCGACCTGTGGTCAGTTCGAGGCAGTGTAATTGCGCCTCAACTCCCAGGGTGTAAACGGACTGGCCATCGGATATCGGTTGGCAGCGCGGTCCGTTACCAAACCCATAACGGTCACGGTAGTTTGAGTCATAGGTAAACATCCAATACCGCTGCCCGGTTTCCGCGTGCAGGCATTCGACTACTTCTTGACCGCCGGACTGGTGGAAAATAATAAGCCTTTCACCGATGACTGCAGCAGCTGCATAACCGGCGCCGCGCTCCACTTCCCAGACCTTGGCCGGACCATTACTTCCAAATTTCTTCAGCAACTGGGTCTCGGGTGAATAAGCGTTATGTGTGGGGCCCAGGAAAGCCCGCCAGTCCGAAGTCTTCGCTTGCGGCGAAAGGGGCTTGGGAGGTTGGTGGAAGGTCAATTCCGGTTGAACTTGAGGACTGGGTGGGGTGATTTCCGGTAGATAATTGACCTGTGGGGGCGCTGGATCCTCAAAGACACAAAACAACGGAGTAGGTAGAAAACCGTAACCCGAAAGGCACAAGCAGAGAATGACTTTTCGGTTTAGCCTGCATTTCTCACCAAATTCGTAGCGAGCAAACGAAGATCGAGTGCTGGTGTGGGCTTCGAGCCGATGCGCGAGTGAAGCTGGGTTGACACCCTGCAAAGTCGCGCATCTAACGAGGGCCGCACCCGTGCCGATATTTCGGAGCGCAGTAGAAGATTTTTGAGAAATGCGGGCTAGCATGGGTTTATTCATATCCCGGATTAATCGGGCAAAGCTAGTCTTTTTGCAGCGCTAATGCATCGGGACGGGGCAGGATTAATGTCCGGTTTTGCTGAAAGAATGGCCTCCAATAGTTGTAAAATTTTACTCTCCGTTCTTTCCTGCCTACCCTCAGCCGTTGTAGTGTGGTGGGAAATTACCCATGGACGGTGAATTTAAAGCTGATTGGATCAACCTGGCTTCAGCAAAATTTGGAGCTCGGGTCACTTACGCGACGGACGAATTTTTTGCCGACAAATCCCGACTGATCCAGGATTCCGATCCGGTTTTTGTCGAGGGTAGATACGATGAAAACGGCAAGTGGATGGACGGTTGGGAAACACGGCGTAAACGGGAGCCCGGTCACGATTACTGTATCGTAAAATTGGCATTCCCAGGGAAAATCCTCGGACTTCTCATCGATACCACATTCTTCAACGGTAACTTTCCGCCCTATGCCTCCGTTGATGCTTGCCACAGCTCGAATGGCGATCCCGAAGCGTCGGCCAACTGGATGGAAATCCAACCAAAATCACCCTTAAAGGGAAATTCCTCCCACCGATACCGTTGCAAAAGCGATCGCGTTTTTACCCACGTGCGCTTAAACATTTATCCTGACGGTGGGGTTGCCCGCCTCCGGGTGTTTGGCAGGGTTCGTCGTCTCTGGAACCTGCGGGAACCGGACCAGGTTTATGATCTGCTCGCCTTGGAAAATGGGGGCCGGCCCCTAGCCTGGAACGACGCTCATTTTGGTAATCCCGTTAACATGCTGGGACAGGGGCGTGGGGTTAATATGGGGGATGGTTGGGAAACCCATCGGCGCCGCGATCCCGGCAATGATTGGTGCGTATTAGCCTTGGGCCATCCTGGATTCATCGAACGAATTATTGTGGATACCGCACACTTTAAGGGAAATTACCCGGATCGATGCTCCATACAAGCTGCCCTGTCCACCTGTAACTCCCATACCGATGTAGTAAAAGCCAGCGCGGACTGGGCTCATCTTTTACCTGAAATGAAACTCTCTGCCGACGCAATTCACGAATTTAAAGAGGATGTGGTTCGATTGGGTCCTATTTCTCACATCCGCTTTAACATTTATCCCGATGGTGGCGTAAGTCGACTCCGGCTATTGGGGAGAATTTACATGTCCTGATCTATGCCGGAACTCACTGTTGTTATTGAGCCGCTTTCACGCGCAGCATTTGCTCCTTATGGGGACGTAATCGAAGTGGTTGGAAATGACTCGTTTCAAATCAACGATGGGCGCGCAGATCGCTACGATGCCCTGGCAACCATAGATTGTGAGGGTAGCGGCAAGCCTCCCATTATCAGCATTGTTGAAGCAAGACAGTATAAACTGCCCGAAACGGTCACTTTCCTTGAACGCCATCCATTCGGAAGTCAGGCTTTTTTACCTCAGTCAAACCTCCCCTTTATTGTGGTGGTAGCTGCTCCCGGGGACGCGATGGATGCGACGACTTTGAATGCATTCGTTACCAATGGACGTCAGGGAATCAACTATCACCGCGGTACTTGGCATCACGTTATACTTACCCCCTTTGGCGATGTAAGCTTTGTTGTTGTAGATCGCAGTGATCCCGGAACCAATTGCCAGCAGCATTGGTTCGCCCGAGGTGATCAACCGATGCTGGATGGGTCGGGATTGCGCGGAGGAAGGGGTCAAACCTTGTTTCGAGCCGAAGGCGACACGCGAAGCCATTTTGCATGACTGCAAAATTACAAGGAATGACCCCGACAAGGAATGACCCCGACGCCGGCACTGGTTACAATTCCTCGATCATAATATCTTTATACCAAGCCTCAGTAGGGGGACCACTGTGGATCTGAACGGCGATGATACCTTCCAGAGGAATGTCATCCGCAGGCTCGTGCCAATCGACGGTTTTGTGCCCATTGAGCCAGAATTGGACCCGACGTCCTTCACAGCGGATCACGTAGGTGTTCCAACCATAAAAATTAATGTGGTCCTTCAGTGATTCCATATCCGGACCCTGAAGAATGGCACGGCGCCGGGATTCGTCGTAAAGGGCACCCCAATATCTGCCCCCCATGTCCGCCTGGTATCCGATGACTTCGTGGTGATTGGGGATACGCTCGCTGCGTATCTGCACCCCGGCGTTCGCTCTCTCTCCAACTAATTTAAATTTCAGACGCAGCTCGAAGTCGCCATAGCGTTTTTTGGTGCTCAGAAACTGATTCTTGGCAATGGGAGTATGGAGATTTCCACCGACGATGGCCCCATCCTCGATTCGGAACGATTGTAAAGGCCCCTCCCAACCGGAGAAGTCTTTGCCGTTAAACAAGGCCACCGGTTTGGCCGGACTCGATAAAGGAAAAAGTGAGAGAGCCAGAATTAGTAAACTAAACGATTTCATACCGAAAGGCTAGGAGACGGATTCACGGTTGCCCAGGAAAGAATGCAGGTGATGGACGGAAAAAATCTGATGGGCCTCCATCCACTTTGTGCCCCGGGAGGAAGGGGTCAAACCTTAAATCTCGCATTGGCATGCAAGATTGCAAGGAATGACCCCGACATCAGCACTCGACTTTCGTTCACTCGGTAGCAAGACATGCAGGCAATCAGAGCTTTCTGATAAAGATATCTTTAAAGTGAATCTTCAATTCATGCCTGCCGTGAAGTTGCAGGGCGATAAATCCCGAAACTCCCACATTGTGTTTCTTATGGTTGGAATCGTTCAATATGCCTTCCCCATCGAAATCGGAGATTACCATGCGATTAACCGTAGTGGTAATTTGGCTACCTTGGCAGCGAATTATCATTTCGTTCCAGGGATTGGGATCGTTGGCGTAATAAAACAACCACTTCTTCGGACCGTTCGATAGTTGAATATTCCAATCGGGTAAACTCGGGTTGATCCATCGCTGCACCTCACTTGTTTCATCGTAGATCAAGCCGGTGCGCCATGGCAGTGGAGGATGTATGTCAACCTGGGGTCCATGCATCCTGCCTCCTCCCGGATCCCCTTCGCTGACTTCCCAACGGCTGCGAACCTGAACCCCACTATTACCCGGTGAGTCGCCGAAGGCTTTGAACTTGAGTTTTAATTCGAAATCATCGAATTCGTGCAGTTGTTGGAGCCAGATGGAGCCGTGATCCCTATCGCCAACCGAATCACAGACAATTGCGCCATTCTTCACGCTCCAGTAATTCTTGCCCCTGTCCTTGTCGAGGCATTGCACCGTCCATCCCGACAAATCCTCACCGTTAAACAATGGCGCCCATACCGGATCCCGCTTCATAGCCCACCAAAGACCGGCAATGGAACCGAGAGAGAGTAGAGTACCTCCGACCAGTATGCGGTTGATGATAGACTTGGCAGACGGATTCATGGTTAAAAAAGGGCGAAATCCACCCCTCGAAAAACAGGGGAAAAAGGTAGCTATAGATGGTATGCACTGCAAGCTGCAGCTTTGACATCGGGTTCAGAAAAAGAAGACTGGTCGCGAACAAATTGGAAATTTGCTTGTATCAGAGAAGTCTTACCCAAAAACTGTAGCAGGTAGCTGCCGCATTCGTCGCTACCCATTTCATGCTGGGGAAAGCCTGCGACATTTCTAATTTTCACTCCTCATGGACCCCTTACCCGCCTCAAAACATTCAGGACCACCCAAGGATTGGTTGAAAGGGTTTTGGAGTTTGTTCGTAACACAGTGCCAGGGCGCCTTTTCGGATAATGTATTCAAATTCGTGGTAATCTTTTCAGCCATGAGCCTATATCCGAACGAGTCGGACCAAGACAGGCTGGTATCGCTCATCGGCGTAATCTTCGCCGTTCCCTTCATTCTGTTTACCATGACGGGCGGCTTTTGTGCGGACCGGTTCAGCAAACGATCAGTAGCCATTAGGATTAAGGTCGCGGAGATCCTCGTCATGTCCCTGGGCGCAATCGGCCTCTTCCTTGGTCACCTTTACATGTTGATGGGCGTCATTTTCCTGATGAGTGCCCAAAGCTCCTTTTTCGGCCCGGTCAAATACGGCCTCCTTCCCGAGCTTCTGGTAGAAAAGCGGTTATCTTGGGGCAACGGAATCATAGGACTGGGTACCTTCATCTCCATTATCCTTGGTACGATTGCCGGTGGCCTTTTCTTCGATGCCTTTGATAACCAGCTAAACACCGGCCTCATACTGGTAGCGCTGGCCGCAACCGGCCTGATGGCCAGTCGGGGAATCAGCCAAGTTCCACCCGCTGATCCAATAAAAAAATACCACATAAATTTCCTGGGAGAATTCTGGAAGCAGTTCACTTATGTCCGGAAAGACTTCGTGTTGCTAATTTCCATCCTGGGAAGCACTTATTTCTGGTTTCTGGGTGCTTTGGTCCAACAGTCGGTAATGATTTACGGCCGCAACGACCTGCAATTGAGCTATTTCAATACCAGCATCCTGTTTGCCATGATGGCGGTGGGCATCGGGCTTGGCAGTTTCGCCGCCGGCTATATATCAGCACGAAAAATTGAATACGGACTCATTCCCTTGGGAGCGATTGGCGTATCGGTATTCAGCTTTTTGATGGGTCAGGATGGACTGCCCACACAACAATTCGGCCTGTTCCTCGGATTATTGGGATTTTTTGGCGGATTTTATATCGTTCCCATCAATGCTCTGATTCAGCACCGGCCCGATAATACCAGAAAAGGTTCTATCATTGCCACGCAGGCATTACTCTCCTGGGTAGGTATACTGCTGTCGTCCGGGGTCTACTTTTTGTTGAAATCGATCGGGTTCAGCACTTCCGATGTCTTTACCGTCATCGGATTCGTTACCCTCTTCTCCACTGCCTACGTTCTCTGGCTCCAGCCCGATTCCCTCCTTCGCCTGCTGCTGGTTTTATTGACCAATACCATCTACCGAATTCGCATCCAGGGGCGGGACAATATCCCTGACAAGGGAGGTGTACTTTTTGTCTGCAATCACCTGTCCTATGTCGATGCCTTGCTCTTATTTGCCTCCATCGACCGGCCGGTCCGGTTTATCATGGCCAGGGATATCTACAACATCTGGTTCATTAAACCCTTGGCCAAAATTTTGAAAGTCATTCCCATTCCCTCCAAGCAACGCCCCCGCGAAACCGTCAAAGCGCTCAAGGAAGCATCGGCGCAAATCAGGGCCGGGGAAGTAGTCTGCATATTTGCCGAGGGACAGATTTCACGCACCGGAAACTTGTTACCTTTCCGCCGGGGATTTGAAAAAATCATGCGCCATCTCGACAATCCCATCATCCCGGTGAATCTGGACGGTGTATGGGGAAGTATTTTCAGCTACGAACGCGGCAGGCCGTTATGGAAATTTCCCAAGCGAATTCCCTATCCGGTATCCGTCAGCTTCGGCAAACCGATGGCAGCGCGCTCCCAGCCGTTAGAAGTGCGCGAGGCGGTGCAGGATCTGGCCCGACAATTTACGGATTCACCAAAATGAACCTCTTTCGTCCACAACTACCTTACGTATTCAGGCCTCCCAAATACTCGCCCTGGTTCAAGCCGGTCATGACACTCCTTTCTCATTTTTTTCACCGAAGGCGGGGAAGGGGTCAAGCCTTGCATTTTGGCATGGCTGCAAAAATGCAAGGCATGACCCCGACGGTCGACCCGGCTTCACCCGCAAATCTGCTCGATGCCCGCACCAGCGCTAGTGTGGTTCCACGAGCATTTTAGGTTTGGCCAAGGTAGGTGATATTGCTGGTATGGCAAACGCGTTAAATTTCTTGCCCATCATACGAATCGCTCATCCCATGCAAAACGACGCCGTTCCGAGAAACCGACTAAACCTTCCCGAAACAATCTGGTGGCGGGATAATGAACTGTTCCTGCTCGACCAGACCGTTCTGCCCTTGCAGGTGGTCGGAGAAAAGCAGGATACGATTGAGCAAGTCAGCCAATCCATAAAAGCCCTGAAAGTGCGCGGCGCACCGGCCATCGGGGTAGCCGGCGCCTATGGTTTGCTGGTAGGAATACGCGACAAAATCAGCCTGCCCTTGAGTCAATTTCTAAGCTGGGTAGACCAGCAAGCACAATATTTGGGCAATGCCAGACCAACCGCCGTGAATCTGAAATGGGCTCTCAAACGCATGACCGACTTCGCCTATGGCCAATCGGTGCAGACCAGCGAAGAACTCTACGACCTCCTGGTGGGAGAAGCTATACGTATCCACGACGAAGACCGTGAGTTGTGCCGAATGATTGGTGTTCATGGCGCCCCCCTAATCCAACCGAATTTCGGGGTTCTGACCCATTGCAACGCCGGTTCTCTGGCAACTTCGGAGTTTGGAACCGCTACCTCGCCCATGTTTGTGGCTCACCAGAACAAGGTGCCATTTCGGGTCTACGCGGACGAAACTCGCCCCTTGCTGCAAGGCGCTCGACTCACCAGCTGGGAACTGCAGCAGGCCGGTATCGATGTAACCCTCATTACCGACAGTATGGCAGCTCACATGATGTCCCAGGGATTAATCGATATGGTTATTACCGGTACGGACCGCACCGCTGCAAATGGTGACGTTGCCAACAAAATCGGCACCCTGGGAGTGGCCATCCTCGCCAAACACTTCGGGATACCCTTTTACGTAGCTCTTCCCTACTCGACGATCGATTTTAATATGCCCTCCGGCGAAGGAATTCCCATTGAGGAACGTGACCCCGAAGAAGTGACGAACTTTGGAGCACGCCGTACCGCTCCGGAAGGAATCAAGGTGCGTTGCCCGGCTTTCGACGTGACTCCGAACGAACTGGTTACGGGATTGATCACCGAAAAAGGCATCATCCTGCCTCCCTTCAAACAGAACCTGAAACTGGAATACGCCGAACAGGCATCCTGACTAAGCGCATAACGATTTCCATCGCCGTTTCCACACTTACTCTTTCAAACCCGACGGCGCCGTCGGGGTCAGTCGTTGATTTTTGACATGTCTCCATGTTGAAAATAAATGCCTGACCCCTTCTCACTTCCAGTTGCAGGAAAACCACTCCAAGGCTTGAGCATGGACGATACCTCGACCTATAGTAGTTTTTTTCCTCTTTCCCAGTTTCAAAACCATGACCCTGTCAGAATTCACACAATCCATCTCCGATAACGAAACTCCGGATAACACTTTACCGGCTATCCTCCAAGCCTTGTGGTGGGACGCTAAAGGCGATTGGCATAAAGCGCACGAGCTTTGTCAAAGCGCTGGTTCAGTAGAAGGCGATTGGGTGCATGCCTACCTGCATCGCAAGGAAGGCGATTTGGGAAACGCCTCCTATTGGTACACCCGCGCCAGACAGCCCGTGCACCGGGGAGCTTTGGAAGAAGAGTGGAAATCACTCGCTAAAACTTTCCTTTCCTGAAAACAGCATGTTTCGCCTGCTTCGGTGGTTATACCTCCTCATTAGTCTCCTTACCCTTTCGTTGTACGGGGTTGATAAATTACTGGCCAAGGCCAATTGGAAACGAATTCCCGATCGGTGGTTCTATACCCTGGCACTCCTGGGCGGATTCCCAGGCGGATTCCTCGGCATTTGGCTGTTCGGCCATAAATCCAACAACCAGAAATTCCGCTACATCCTCATCGCCTCCCTCATCCTTCATGCCATCCTACTGGTAGTCATCATCGCACGCCTGAAATGGTTTTAGCCCGCAAGTCTCACTCCCGAGCGAACGCCCGTTAGTGTTGGCAATGTTCTTCCAGGTGCGCGTGCCCATGACTAATCTCAGACTCCGTCGCCTCGCGCACCGAAACCACCTCCACGTCGAAATGCAGTGACTTGCCGGCCATTTCGTGATTGGCATCAATTTTGACCTTTTCTCCCTCAAGACCCAACACGGTGAATACCTGAATTCCACCAGCAACTTCCACTTGGTACTTCATGCCTCGAACCAGGGTTGTATTAAACGGAAAATGGCTTCGGGGCACATCACCAACCAGTTTCTGGTCATATTCGCCATACCCGTCTTGGGGCTCTATGGTAACTGAAAAGGAATCGCCGACTTTGCGGTCAATTAACTCCCGCTCCAGCCCGGGAACGATACCTTGCACTCCCATCAGAAATATAAAGGGTTCGTCTTCAGGACTTCGATCCATGACCACACCATCATCACCTTTGAGCACGTAGCGGATTTCCACCACCGACGTTTTGCCTATACTTTCCATAAACTCGATCCTTTCCACCCTATCCCGAATGTCTCACTACCGGCTCTAATAAAGCGACCTCGTCTGAGGATCGATGCCATGCTTATCGAGCGGGTCGAGATAGTAACGAGCGCCTCTTCTCATCATACCGAGGTCGCTGGCGCTTTGAAAAAACAGAAAACCCTGCCCGATATATTCCTTCATTCGTTCGGGACTTCCGGCCGGCCGACCCAAAATCTTTCCGTGGCGTTTGGCCGCCGCGATGATCTTTGCCATGGCCGCTTTGAATATGGGAGAATTTCGATCGCCACCGGCCACCTGCCACGACAAATCGCTGGGGCCAATATAAATCACGTCAATTCCGGGGATGGCACAAATTTCATCCACGTGGTCGACACCCGACTGGTCTTCAATCAAGGTGATCACCATGACGTTGCGGTTGGCAAACTGGTGGTAGCTTTCATTGGCGGACTGCCACCGGAAGGATGCCAATCCTGGTCCGGAACCTCGCTTGCCTTCAGGCGGATATTTACAGGCCGCCACCGCCTGACGGGCCAACTCCGGAGTGCTGGTAAAGGGAAAAATCACGCCGAGGGCTCCGGCGTCCAGCACGCGCTTGGCCGTCCAAATCTCGTTAACCGGCACGCGGGCGAAAGGCACTGCCTTCAACCCACGGGTGGCGAGAACCATATTCCGGTAGGTCTCCAGGTTGATGGGACTGTGTTCCATTTCAACCCATAAAAAGTCGAATCCCATGTTGGCTGCCTGCGCCGCAACATCGACGTTGCCAACAGTGATGGTGGCTCCAATAACGGGCTTCCCTTCATTGAGGAGTTTGCGGACCGGATTTTCCCATTGCTCCTGGGGTAAACCGTCGCGGGCAAAAAACAAAGACATCAGTATGCATGTCATTAGGATGGGTAGGTGGAATAACTTGTGGTTCATTGGTTCTCCTTTGATTGAATGGATTATTTAGACTTGGAGCGAAGAAATCGGAGCCTGGAGTGCAGAAGAAATTATAACATTGGGCCAATGATTGTATCCAGGATTCCAATAGCGCCTGCTAAGGCTTTTTGCATTACAAACTTCGAGGCGCCCGTCAACGAAAATTAGCAGTCGGGTAGAGATTCTTTAAATTGCTATTGCCCGGGGGGTGGCCCGGGCTTTTCCTACGCTCTCTATGAGTAATTTTATCTTCAAATCTACGGTTTGCACGCTGCTGGTAACGATTTTTGCAGGCTGTGCAAAAAAGCCAAAAAAACTGGTGGCCCGTATGGAAACGAGTATGGGAACGATGGTGATCGAGCTTTTCGAGGACACTACTCCGCTTACGGTAAAAAATTTCATCGGCCTGGCCGAGGGAACCAAAACCTGGAAGACCCCTTCGGGGGAAGAAAAAAATGAACCCTTTTA
The DNA here is from genome assembly GCA_965250065.1 of Opitutales bacterium. GTDB lineage: Bacteria > Verrucomicrobiota > Verrucomicrobiia > Opitutales > UBA2995 > JAABVD01. Next base: position 328,345 of record OZ252288.1, on the reverse strand, counting down.
TAATGGACTTATTTTTCACAGAGTAATCAAGGACTTTATGATCCAGGGCGGCTGCCCTCAGGGCACTGGCACCGGGGGACCGGGTTACCAGTTTCGCGATGAATGCTACGCGGGCTCACTTGTTCCGCTTGAAGGCGTAATCGGCGATGAGGAAATTGCCAACCAGGTTTTTGACCAACTATTTCTTCCTCACATACAGGATAATGGCGGATCCAGTCCCATTGCGGAAATCGCGGAATTGTTCAGTGAGATGCAGTCCTCACGATCCTTTCGACCGCTGTTCGGCAAAAAGGTCGAAGACCTCCAGGCGCTGCTGGGCTCCACCGATAACCTGACCCGGTTTGAAAAGGAACTTACCCCAATAAAAGGCCGGATTGATAATGAAAGCATGGCCAACACCGTGTTTCAAAGTTTACTCACACCCCACCTGGAAGCTCATCAAGGTAACAGCCCGGTTGCCGAAATTCGAGAGCTGTATGGGCAAATCACCGCCACAAATTCGCTCCGGCCGCTGGTTGGTAAAACGATCGAAGAACTTCAAGCCCTGGTGGAAAACAGCGCTGAAATAAAACAGCCGGTACTTCTCGGAACCGTGGATTACGGGACACTGTGCATGGCCAACTCCGGTCCAAATACCAACGGATCCCAGTTTTTTATCGTAACCAAAAAAGACGGCGCCGGTTGGTTAAACGGAAAACATACCGTTTTCGGAAAAGTCATCGAAGGCATGGACGTCGCAGAAACGATCCAGAACATCGAGACTTCTGCCAGTGACCGGCCGGTTGAAGAAGTCAAAATAGTCGAGATCCTGATTGAGCGGATCTCACTACCGGGCTAACCCGCATATCTCACTACCGAGCGAACGCGACAGCCCCTCAATTTTCTACTCCGCTCCGAATTTTGTGAGGTATGCGGGCTAAGGAAAGTCAAGTAGGCGCTGCAACGGGTCATCAGCTTCTATTCTTCCCTCGAGCGGAACCTATCTGCATGCGCATGCCGACGATAAACAAACCGATAACACCCACCCAGAAATACCAGGGCCTATCCGTAAAGTCGTTCAAACTGATTCCACTGTCTTCATCAAAAACTTGCATCCACGGGAAAAGAGAGGGCGATAACTGCAGCAAATAAAAAATACTCTGCAGCGCATGCCAGGCGCCGATGGCGGCGGTGGCGATTTTCACCGTCCACCTTTCCAGCCGAAGGCCTATAAACCCACCCGCCAGCGCCGCCACGACAAAGAGAGTCAATGCCGCCACGTCCGGCAAGGACTGCACAAGGGTTAGAGAAAGCATACCCCCAACGTAAGCTCCCAGAACAAAAATGCCTGCGCGGTAAAAAAAATTAATCAGGAATCCGAGTGCCAAACCCAAAACCAGGGCAAGACTCCACACAACAATGGGCTGCTCGGGAAACATCGAGGGGCCATAGTACAATGCACCATAAGCGCCCGCGTGAAATCCCAGTAAGAATAACACCACTTTCAACACCTTGTAACCGCTGAAACAAGTGAGCAGCCCAAAGATCAAAACAATCACTCCGGGAGCCCACCAAGGCATGGATTGCAAAGGCGCGGTTAAAGCTTCGAAACTCATTTTGAAACGATCTCTACAGGGTTTGAACCCAGCTTACAAGAATTAGAGTCCAATGAATTTTTCCTCGCCCTTTGCCAACCTATCCTTTGCATGGAAACTCCCTTAAATTATATCTCTAAGAAATTATATCAATTGAACCCTCACGAAAAAATTTAGGTAGCAATGAATAAAGAAATCCTTGCAGAAGCCGCCACAATTGCGCGCGGATTGGCCATCGACGCCGTTACCGCATGCAAGTCGGGTCACTTGGGCCTGCCTCTGGGAGCAGCGGAAATTGGCGCCGTTCTCTTTGGAGAATCCCTTTGCATGAATCCCCGCCAACCGGATTGGATCAATCGGGACCGCTTTGTCCTGTCTGCCGGTCACGGCAGCATGTTCCTTTACGCATGGCTGCATTTATCAGGATACGACCTCACCCTGGACGATATCAAAAACTTCCGGCTACTGCACAGTAAAACCCCCGGTCATCCGGAATTCGGAGAGACACCTGGAGTAGAATGCACGACCGGTCCCCTCGGGCAGGGGGTGGGAAACGCCGTCGGCATGGCGGTCGCTGCCAAAATGACCGCATATAAATTTAATACGCCACAACACACTATCATCGACCACCACGTTGTTTGCCTGGCGGGAGATGGATGCATGCAAGAGGGAGTAACCGCTGAAGCCAGTTCGTTCGCCGGACATTTTGGCCTCGATAACCTCATCCTGTTTTACGATTCAAATGACGTTACATTGGACGCGCCCGCCGAAGCCACCCAGAGCGAAGACACCGCAAAACGATACCGGGCCTACGGTTGGGATGTGGTCATCGTCGACGGATACGATATGGATGCGGTTAAATCCGCCTATGAATCCGCTCGTGATGCCGACAACGGCAAACCCAAGTTGATCGTTGCCAAGACACTTATCGCCAAAGGCATACCCCAAGTGGCGGGAACCTTTAAAGGACATGGAGAGGCGGGGGTAAGTTTTGCCGCGGAGGCCAGGGCCGGACTTGGACTGCCGGAGGAAACGTTCTACGTGTCCGATTCCGTTAAAGAGTACTTCGCCGAACGCAAAAAGGACCTGATCCAGAAATACAAGGATTGGCAGAATACTTACCATGCGTGGAAGGCGGCCAATCCGGCCTCCGCAAAACTCCTGGAAGACGCCAAAAGTGGAACTGGGTTGAGCGTCGAGGACCTATTCACCGCCATTCCCGAAGCTGATCCCGAAAAATCCGTAGCCACCCGAGTGGCCGGTGGCAACGTGATCAATGCACTGGGTAAGGCTTTACCCCTACTCGTAACCGGGAGCGCCGACCTCTTTGGTTCCACCAAAAACTACATCGTCGATGCGGGGGATTTTACCAGGGATAATCCTTCCGGTAGAAATTTCCGTTTTGGTATTCGAGAACACGCCATGGGAGCCATTGTCAACGGCATCGCCTATTACGGAGTCTTTTCCGCCTCGGGTGCCACGTTTACCACCTTTGCCGATTACATGCGGCCTTCCCTGCGCCTGGCAGCTTTGTCCAAACTGGCCAACTTCCACGTGTTCACCCACGACTCAGTTGCCGTAGGTCAAGATGGTCCCACCCACCAGCCGGTGGAAGTGGTTAGCGCATTGCGTCTTATTCCAAACATGGATGTCATAAGACCGGCTGATCCGGAGGAAACTGCCGGGGCCTTTGTGGCCGCCCTGGAAAGACGGAATGGGCCCACTTCCATCGTGCTTTCGCGACAAGGGGTTCCCAACTTGAACGGCATTCCGGTTCAGATTCGCCGCCAGGGAGTCTTGAGAGGCGGCTACGTCGCCAAACATGAGTCGGAAGATTTGACCACGATCTTAATCGGCACCGGTAGCGAGTTGCAGCTTGCACTCGAGGCAGCCCAAGAGCTCGGAGCTAGCACGCGGGTGGTCTCTCTGCCCAGTTTTGAACGGTTCGAACGCCAAAGTGAAGAATACCGCCAATCCGTGCTGCCATCCAACTGTAAGAAACGGGTGGCCATCGAAGCGGGCGTTTCGCAAATCTGGTACCAGTATGTCGGCCTGGAGGGCAAGGTTGTTAGTATTGACCGTTTTGGGCTTTCCGCCGATGGTGGTCAGGTATTAAGAGAACTCGGCATCACCGCTGAAAACGTAGTAGCGGCCGCCCGGTCTATTTAAACAATCCAACATTTTTTGAACCCAGCCCGGAATGGACGGGTTCTTCATCAGGGTGCAGCATTTTATTCAACTGGCTATCTTCCTCGGCGCCATTGTAGGCGCAAACGCTCAGGGAGTCATTCCTATCGGAAAAATTCAGGGAGCGGCTCACCAATCCCCGCTGACAGGTCAAAAGGTGAAGACCGAAGGTATCGTAACCGAAGTGGAAACAAACGGATTCTACCTGCAATCCGCCGTGCCGGACAAATTTTCCGAAACCTCGGATGCTATCTACGTTTATCAAAGAAACACCAAAGTAACGGTGGGTAACCGCCTGCGGGTTGAAGGCCTGGTAGATGAATGGGAGCCGGGAAACCGCAAAAACCAGAACCTTACTCTCACCCAATTGCGGGCAAAAAACATCCGGATACTGAGCAGGCAAGTTGCATTGCCCAGACCGGTCGTCCTCGACCACGTCTTGCGCGATTTTCCGGAAAACATCAAAACACCGGGATCTCGATTTGACCCGAAATTCTACGCCATGGACTTCTGGGAAAGCCTGGAACACATGCGGGTGGTAGTCAACCATTCCATGGTTATCGGTCCCCGCTCGCGATATAACGGAATAGCAGTTCGCGTAGCCCGGGCAAGGACTGGACCTATTACGAAAAAAGGCGGCCTCAAATTGACCGGCTTTGATTCGAATCCCGCACGGATACTGGTCGCGCTGAAACCCGAAAACGCACATACTTACAACACGGGTGATCGCATTCGGATACCCATTCAGGGATTGGTTACTTACTCCCGCGGAAATTTCAAAGTTGTCACTACAATAGAAGCGACTGCGCCGACATTGGCCAAAGTATCGGCCAGGCATTCTCCCTCCATACCCCCCGGCGCGCTTACCATCGCCACTTTTAATGTGGAAAACCTCTTTCCCCAATCTCCCGACGAAAAATTTACCGCCTTGGCAAACATTATTACCGGCGAACTCCAATCACCCTCAATTGTAGGACTACAGGAGATTCAAGATAATTCCGGGCCGCAGAACGATGGTGAAGTGGATGCCGATGTCACTTTGAATAAACTGATTTTGTTCATCGAAAAATCTCACGGCCCGGCCTATAAGTTTACCCAAATCAACCCCGCAAACGGAGCCGATGGTGGATGGTTCGGCGGAAATATTCGCAACGCATTTCTTTACAATCCGGATGTGGTCAATTTAAAAAAAAGTTACCTCCTGCGGCACCCGTCATTCAATAGATCAGAGGAGCGCAACTATACGGCTACCCGCAAGCCCTTGATCGCTGAATTCAATTTTTCAAATAAAGAGTTGGTGGTCATAAACTGCCACCTCAGAAGCAAAATAGGTGACTCGTCAAACTACGGATCCCTCTTACCCCCGGTTCGATATAGCGAACCACAACGCATGGCTCAAACACGGCAGATCCAGGCCCATCTGACGCAAATTAAATCGACGCGGCCGCAGGTGGGAATCGTGGTTCTTGGCGATATGAATGATTTCGAATTTTCTCCACCGCTGAGAGAACTCAGCAGAGAGGGTAACTTGTTAAACCTGGTAGATACCTTACCGATCGAGGATCGCTACACTTATATTTTCCAGGGGATGTCCCAGGTTTTAGATCACATTTTGGTAACACCCGACCTCGCCAAGGAGGCAGGCATTTTTATAGCCAATGTTAATTCCGACATAAGTGTGAAACTCCGCTTCAGCGACCACGATCCCCTCCTGGCCTGGTTTAAAATTCCCTAACCCGGATGTCTCACAAAATTCGTAGCGAGCGAACGAAGGTCGAGTGCTGGTGCGGGCATCGAGCAGATTCGCGGTTGAAGCTGGGTCGACACCCTGCAAAGTCGGGAATCCAACGAGGGTCGCCCGAGTGCCGACATTCCGGCGCGCAGTAGAAGATTTGTGAGACATTCGGGCTAAACGTTCCTTTCCAAAGAAATACTTCTTTGACAGCGGCCGGTAGTGGAAAGTAGCGCTGGGGTCGGGGAAATTTTTTGCCCTCCTACATTTCAAGGCAGGATTATCCCGCATATCTAGAGCCTATCCCAGACGCTTAAGCCACTGGGAGACAAGGTATTAGACTAAAAAAAATCGGGCGAAAGGAGGTGAAAATCCTCGATTCGCCCTGAATAGAGTCTCTATACTTTGGTATGAATAAAAATAATGAAACTTATTCTACTGATTCGGTAACCTCTCAAAGTTTTAAGTTGTAGGAGCGGCTTTACGCCGCGATTGCTTCGAGGCTGTTTGGTGGGATCGCGGCGTAAAGCCGCTCCTACGATGGTTCGAAATGAAGTTTCAAATCCCGGTTTCTGGGATAGGCTCTATCCACCTACCGAGTGAATGCGACAGCTCCCCAATTCTACCTCCCAAATCCCAAGAATTTCCTTGTCAGCCGCGAACTTGTGCCTATAAATAGGTGACCAACACCCTACTACCAAACCTGGAATCCATCCACATATAATCCTTTTTACCGTATACCTGATGCCCGGAAATGGCTGAGCCCATTTACGACGAAAAGTCTATTAAATCGCTCGACTGGCGGGATCACATCCGCATGCGCCCCGGCATGTACATCGGAAACGTTTCCGGCAAGGGCACTTCGCCAGACGAAGGCCTTTACGTGCTGATCAAGGAAGTGGCCGACAATTCTTTGGACGAGTTTACCATGGGCTACGGAAAGCGCATCGAAGTCAAATTAAAGAACAACCTGGTCACCGTCAGGGATTACGGCCGCGGAATTCCCCTCGGAAAGGTCAAAGAGTGTGTCAGTAAAATCAATACCGGAGGAAAATACGACTCGGAAGCCTTCCAGAAATCTATCGGACTTAACGGCGTGGGCTCTAAAGCCGTCAACGCTTTGTCCTCCCGGTTTATAACCCAGTCCTTCCGGGACGGTAAATCAGTTCGGGTAGAATTCGAGCAGGGCAGCCTGACCCGGGAGGACAAAGCGCCTATAGCCAGCCATAAAAAAAACGGGACCCTCACCCAGTTTGTTCCCGATCCGAAAATCTTTGGCCGCTACAAGTTCCGCAAGGAATACATCGAAAAGCTACTTTGGAATTACGCCTATCTCAATACCGGCCTTACCCTGACCCTGAATGGAGAACGATATTACTCCAAAAACGGACTCTTCGATCTGCTGACGGAGAACCTGGAGTCTGAACCCAATTATCCCATCATCCATTTCAAAACGGAAGATATCGAGATCGCTTTTACCCATACCAACCAATACGGGGAAGAATATTTTTCCTTCGTCAACGGCCAGCATACCACCCTGGGCGGAACCCATGAAACAATTTTCAAACAAGCGGTTGTTGAAACGCTGCGGGGATTCTTTAAAAAGGATTACCACGTAAACGATATCCGCGGCGGTATCGTCGGCGCTGTTGCGGTGCGAGTTCAGGAGCCCACCTTTGAAAGCCAGACCAAGGTCAAATTAGGCAGCGATAGCTTTGGACCGGACGGGCCAAGCATTCGTCAAGGAATTACCAATTTCCTAAAAACCGAGCTCGATAACTACCTGCACCGCAATCCCGATTCGGCCGAAGCCATTAAGAAACGCATCCTCCGGGCCGAGCGGGAACGCACCGAATTGAAGGGGATACAAAAAATCGCCAAGCAGAGGGCCAAAAAGGCCAAGGTGGTTAACCGCAAACTGCGCGATTGCAAAGTGCACTTCAACTCCAAGCACAAGGACGCCGAGTTGAGTTCCATATTTATCACCGAAGGCGACTCGGCTTCAGGCTCGATCACCAAGTCCCGAGACCCTATGACCCAAGCCGTTTTCTCCCTGCGTGGAAAACCGCTCAATACCTACGGTATGAAACGCCGGGTCATTTACGAAAACGAAGAGTTTTATCTGCTCCAGGATGCCCTCGACATCGAGGATGGACTGGAAAACCTGCGTTACAACTACATCATCCTTGCTACCGATGCCGATGTGGACGGGTTCCACATTCGCATCCTTCTCATGTGCTATTTCCTGCAGTTTTTCCCGGAGCTTGTCCGCCGCGGGCACCTTTTCATCCTGCAAACACCGCTATTTCGCGTTCGCAATAAAAAAGCCACCGTATATTGCTATTCAGAAGCGGAAAAACAGGCGGCGATGGTTACACTTAGCGGAAAGGTGGAAATCACCCGTTTCAAGGGGCTTGGGGAAATATCCCCATCCGAGTTCAAACAGTTTATCAGCGAACACATGCGGCTCGAACCCGTCGTCATCGGAAAAAAATCGCACCTCGATGATATGCTGAAATTTTACATGGGTAAAAATACCCCGGAAAGACGCGACTTTATTGTCAAGAACCTGATGGTGGAGGAACCGATCAACGAAAGCGCGACAGCGGAGACGGACGCCGCGCTACTCGCATAAGCCATGGCTAAAACCCAGCACCTGAACTCGGATCTGCTCAAGGTTCCCGACCTGTATGAAAAGTATTATCTCGAGTACGCTTCCTATGTCATTCTCGACCGCGCCGTGCCCTCCATCCTGGACGGCCTGAAACCGGTGCAGAGGCGTATTCTAGCCACCATGTTCAAATTGAACGATGGGCGCTTCCACAAAGTAGCCAGTATCGTGGGTGACACCATGAAGCTGCACCCGCACGGGGATGCAGCTATTACCGACGCGCTGGTGCAGATTGCCCAGCGCAATCTGCTGATTGAAACCCAGGGCAATTTCGGAGATCCCGTTACCGGCGACCGCGCCGCCGCCAGCCGTTACATCGAAGCGCGCCTGTCCAAGTTCGCGCTGGAAGTACTGTTTAATCCCAAGACCACTGAGTATCAGGACTCTTATGACGGACGCGCCAAAGAACCCATCGTTCTGCCCGCCATGTTCCCCATAGCGCTTGCCCAGGGAATCGAGGGAATCGCCGTAGGATTGGCCTGCAAGATCTTCCCACACAACTTTATCGAACTGATTGACGCCTCTATTGCCTTTTTGAAAAGGCAGGATTTCGAGTTGTATCCAGATTTCCCTACCGGCGGTATCGCCGACGCGTCCGATTACAATGAAGGCCTTCGCGGGGGTCGTATTCGCGTGCGGGCAAAGATCGAAGTCCTCAAGGGACGTAAATTGGCCATAAGCGAAATTCCTTTCAACACAACGACCGCCTCCCTGATCGATTCCATCGTCAATGCCCGTGAAAAGGGAAAAATTAAGTTCGACCGAATCGATGACCACACCGCCGAAAACGTGGAAATTCTCATCCAACAGTCTAGAGGGATCGATGCCCAGACCATGATCAACGCACTCTATGCCTTTACCGATTGCGAAATATCCCTGTCGCCCAATTCCTGCATCATCGAAAACAACCGTCCGGAATTTTTGTCCGTAAAGGAATTGCTCCGGCGATCCGTCAAGCGAACCAAGGCATTGCTGAAACTGGAACTGCAAATCGAACTGGTAGAGCTACAGGAAAAATGGCACCGCAGCAGCCTGGAAAAGATCTTTATCGAAAACAGGATTTACCGGCAAATTGAAGAATGCACCACCTGGGAGAGCATCATCGAAACCATTGCCAAGGGCCTGAAACCCTTCTTCCATCTGCTCCAGAGAACGGTTACATACGACGACATAGCACGCCTGACCGAAATAAAAATTAAACGAATTTCCCGATACGACGCGTTCCGGACCGATGCGTACATCAAGGGCTTGGAAGACCGCATGAAGGAGATAAACCGCCACCTCAAAAACCTGACCAAGTTCACCATAAAATTTTACCAGGCGTTGCAGGAAAATCATGGTAAAGGCAGGGAACGCAAAACCGAATTGGCTTCATTCGACCGCGTGGCTGCGGTCACGGTGGCGGTGGCTAACGAAACGTTGTATGTAAATCGCAAAGACGGATTTATCGGCACCGGTATGAAACGTGAGGAGTCGGAGCTGAAATGCTCCAGTCTCGATGACATCATCGCCTTTACCCGCCAAGGTATCATGAAGGTGGTCAAGGTTGCCGATAAGGTGTTCATAGGGAAAGATATCATCCACCTGGCCGTCTTCAACCGGGAGGACGAGTCCGTCTATTCCGTGGTGTACCGTGACGGCAAACGGGGCGCAACCTATGCGAAGAAGTTCCGCATCGGTGGAGTTACCCGCGACAAGGTATACAACCTTACCAAAAGTGCCCCCGGGTCCAGGGTATGGTTTTTTTCCGTGGACAAAACTGAAGTGGAGAGCCCGTTTGTCAAAGTGTACCACAAACCGGTTCCTCGGCTCCGCAAACTGGAGGTCCCCTTCGACTTTGCCAAGTTCGCGCTCAAGAGCCGGGGCAGCCAGGGCAACATTGTCACCAAAAACATCGTCCGGCGCGTGGCGCGCGCCACCCGGAATAAGGAGCAGAAAAAGCGCCACGTCGGGGCCAAAACTTGAATCTTGAATGCCCGTCGGGGTCATTCCTTAGCATCTTGCATGTTAATGCTAGATGCAAGGTTTGACCCCTTCGAAAGTTCCTCCACGCCCGTCGGGGTCAAACCTTGGATCTTGACAGCTGAAACAAGTCCTTAGACCGTCTTCACATTTTTCGGGATGTAGCTCAGCCTGGTAGAGTGCGCCGTTCGGGACGGCGAGGTCGCTGGTTCAAGTCCAGTCATCCCGACCAATCCAACCCGAGGTCATTCCTTGCCTCTGGTCAGCACCAAGATCATGAGTGGCAGATTGAGGATGGTTAAAGATCGGCCACGATGATGGGGATGCTGGATACCTAGGCTTACAGCGCCCCCTATGAGTTATAAGGTGTACTATTCACCAGTCCCAGCGATTCTCTCCCACCTTTTTCTTAACTCCTTATGGTCACGATACACTTCAACCTTTCCGGCCCTGCCAAACTTACGGGCGGCAGGTGCGGCCATGTGGAGCTTAAGTATGCACGGCGGTTTCTCTCCCTTCGCTTTGCGATCAATGACGTAAATGCTATTTACAAGGTTAGTTGCGAGTTCTTCATGTGTCCAGTCACCAATAAGCGTGAGAACCTGCGTGTTGGACTCGACTATGGCGATCGTCGACGCATCTTGGAGTCGAATCCTCTTATCTTTTGTGACAGCTAACCATCTGCGTTCACCACAAAACGATAGCCATTCATGATCCTCCACAGAGGAGCCATCCGGGGTTCTGCGCGTGAAATGCTCCTCAAAACATTCGACCTTTAATCCAGCATCGATCAAGATTTTGGGCAGACAGTGGTGGGGAAGACAGCCGGTATCCTCATCCGTAAATAGGATAAGATCGTCCGGCCTCGTAATAGATCGCCGCTTCAACTTCCTTTTCCTCAATCTCGTAATCCTGCGCAACGAATTCTACATTCTCGCCCGCATCAATTCTTGATACAATTGCTTGGGTAGAAACGGGCCTCGTTTTGACGGTCGCTCTGCCAAACGAAACAAAGGGATTAATTTGAATATACTTTTTTTCTGCGTGTACAATTAGGTTCGGGTAAAACAATCTTGGAAACCCATCGTCATCGTATTCGACTCGTTCCAGGTGCTCTATCAACACATCGCGAATCGCAATCTGTCCAGAACGAGTCAGGCTGATAAGTTTCGAATACCGCTCGATGAACAGTCCGATCCCTCCAAACCTGAAGTCCTTGTGAATCAAGAGCCGTTCTACGCCGTGTTTCTGCTGCGCGGCATCAAGAGCCTCTCTTACGCAACTCATCTTGATCTTTCCAAGCATTCGAATTGCACGAAGCACTTGAGCTTCGATCAAATTAAAATAAGATAACCCTCCCTTACCTGCTGGACGAAAAACGGGTTCAAAACCTTCTTGGCCACGGGTCCAAGCTCGCAACGTAGAAGCTGGGATTTTGAGCGCATTACTTGCGTCCCTATAACCGTACTGGGCTAAGTTGCGGCGGTCGGTCTCTAAGTTGTTGTGTATCATTATCAACGTTATGCTTCACTAATTATTGAGAATTTAACAAGGTGTTTCTATTAATCAATAATATTGTTGTGGCTGTTGATTAAGACGAATTACTGCTAAGGCTTGACGACATGTGATCTTTCTACTCGTGTCGAATTTGATAGATTTCCGCCTAAAATAGCCTCCTAAACGCGAACCTTGCACGAACTAAAACACCTAAAATCCTGCAAATGGGGGATTGGTTCAAGTCCAGTCATCCCGACCAATCCAGCCCGGGGTCATTCCTTGCCTCGGGGTAATTTCTTGTAATCGTGCACGCCAATGAAGGATTTAAGAATTGACCCGGATGGCACTAAGTTAAGGCTGTTTATTGAAGTATCAACAGTCCACTTCCGTCCAAAGGGGTCAAACCTTGAATCAGTTGACAACGCAAGCTTCGTCAAGATTGCAAGGAATGACCCCGACATCACAAATGCTTCGGAAATCTTCGGAAACGTGCTTAACTTAGGGCCATTCAGCTTTGACCCCTTCCTCCGCGACCTCGAAACTGTGCTCCGTTTGTTGAGGTGTTGGCGCTTCCGCACCTCGGTAGACCCCATCTTGCAGGTTGGGCGCACAAGCAAAATGAACTGGCCTTATGAAAACCCAACCTATAGTCTTCGACGTTTTTCAGTAGTCCCATGAGGTTCCAGTTTTTCAGTACTATCCTTGCATTCATCCTGGGGACCAGCTCCCTAAGAGCCGATTTCGAGCTTTTTCCCGAGACTCCTGAAGGCCAGCCCTTTTCGAATGAAGTGGCCTTTGCATTTCTCAGCAACTACGCAACTCTGGCCTGGTACCTGTATTCTGACTCGGTAAAATCAGCTGTGCAGTTCAACATGGCAATCTACAGATTTCGTAAGGAACCGGGCGCAGAAACTTTCGCAGCGGCCAAAGAGGCCTGGGTGAACGCCCGCAAGATGTATGGACGCACTGAGGTTTACCGGTTTTCCGAAGGGCCCATAGACAATTTGGAACTCGAGATCCTCATAAACGCCTGGCCCATTGACGAGAGTTACATCGACTACACGCGCGACGATCCCAATTCGGGCATCGTAAACAATCCGAATTGGTTACCCAAAATCAGCAGCCTGGGACTGCGGAAACTGAATGAGGCAGGCGGTGAGGCCAACATTTCGACTGGTTGGCATGCCGTTGAATTCCTGCTCTGGGGACAGGACCACTTTGCCGATGGACCGGGACGGCGTGAATGGACCGATTATACCACCTCTCCCAATGCCGATCGACGAATGGACTACCTGGTAGCTTCAACCGAACTCCTGCGCGGCCATCTGGTAGCCGTCACCGAAGAGTGGAGCCTTTCCAATTACGACAATCACACCGGCGATTTCTTCCTCAAGCGCCCAACTACCCTGATTAGACAAATCATGCGGGGTGTAACCTCGTTAGCTGGCCGGGAATTGGCGGCAGAACGTATGTCGCTTGCGCTACGGTCCAAATCTCAGGAGGATGAACACTCCTGCTTCAGCGATACCACTCATTTCGATCTCATCGCCAACGTGGAGGGCCTCGAGGCCATTCTCACCGGCAAATATGATCCGGTTTTTGCACCCCCGGTGGAAGGCACGGGACTGCTGGATTTAATTGGTGACGCCGACCAACCGGCTGCGGATGTGGTATGGGAGAAATTCAAAGCGGTTAAGGAAAAAGTAAGCGCTATTGAGCCACCCTTTGACCAGACGATTATCGCAGACGAAAATTCTCCACCCTTCCAAAAGGTAAAAGCTGCGGTTGAAGCACTGTGGGCCCTGGTCTATGCGCTGGCTGATGCAAATGAAGTCCTCGAACTCGATGTAAAGCGAAACTAGTGTGGTGTCCCAGAAATTCCTTATAAAAATACCGCAGCGATTTTTCTGTCTCATCAAGGCGGCGTTCGCTTTACGCACAAGGGCTTCAGGCCCGTGCTGCGAAAAGCAGCCTTGGGGAAGGGGTCAATCCTTGCATCAAGCATTAGCATGCGAGATGCTAAGGAATGACCCCGACGATGCATGCAATATGCGGGCTGGCGCTGTCAATATTTCTCGGCCCTGCCCTCGTCGCCAATGAGGATTTGGCCGGTGGAGAGACCAGCGTGTTCAACCGATCACCCCAGGCATTCAGCCTACCCGCAGCTAATCTTCTCCTGCAGGATCACCCGCGGTTTTTTGCCGGTAACGCCTTTTTCAATACCAACTGGGTGGCCTCTTCCTCGGCCGTAAATGGCCGGGATGGCCTCGGGCCCCTCTTCAATGTGCGCTCCTGCTCCACCTGTCACTTCAAGGACGGACGGGGCCGGCCACCGGGTCCCGGAGAGATCCCCAACGGGTTATTACTTCGTATCAGCATTCCCGGCAAGCGTGAGGATGGTGGTCCTTTACCGGACCCCATTTATGGAAACCAGGTGAGCGTTCGGGCGTTACCGGGTTTGAAACCGGAAGCTCGCGTAGACCTGCGATTCGAAGAGATACCCAGCGCTTATCCCGACGGAAGCAGCTATTCGCTGCTGCAACCTCACTATGCAATAACCGACTGGGGATATGGCGATCCGCATGACCAGTTGCAATTTTCTCCACGAGTAGCGCCCCCAGTTTTCGGGCTCGGCTTGCTGGACGCCATCCGAAAATCCGAACTGGTGGAACGGGCCGATCCGTATGACGTGGATGGCGATGGTATTTCAGGCAGAGCCAACTGGGTCTGGAGTCCTAGCAAGCAAAGCTTGCAACTCGGCCGTTATGGCTGGAAGGCCAACAAGGCCGAACTTATCGACCAAACCGCCCTGGCTTTTGTGGGCGACATCGGAATAACCACCAGCCTGTTTCCCAACGAGAATCACAGTCCAACCCAGAATCTATCCGGCCAATTCCCCAGCGCTGGATCACCCGAACTGGCCGACCGGGAACTCCAGGACGTGGTATTTTATTTGAAGACCCTGGCGGTTCCAGCCAGTCGTATCGACGCGGTGGAGGATTTTAAAAAGGGGAAAGCCCTCTTCGAATCGGCACGCTGTTCGGCCTGCCACATACCGGAAATGAAAACAGATCTCCAGTATCCCATTTCCGCTCTGGCCGGGCAGACAATTCGTCCCTACACCGACTTACTGCTGCATGACATGGGTAAGGCCCTGTCCGATGGGAGAGGGGATTTCCGGGCCAGTGGTCGCGAATGGCGCACCCCGCCCCTTTGGGGCATTGGTCTTCTGCCAAACGTCAATCAGCATAGCCGCCTCCTACACGACGGAAGGGCCCGCAGCGTGGAAGAAGCCATTCTTTGGCACGGCGGCGAGGCGGGAAAAAGCAAAGAAGCCTTTAAGGCCATGCCCGCCCAAAACCGCAAGCTCCTGATTGCCTTTGTGGAATCACTCTAGCCCGGATGGGAAAAGAGTAGTTCAAATAACAACGCTACGTTTGATCCGGCTTCGCCGAAACAGGATCGCTTCACGAACAGTTCCGAGGTCTGAAAGACCGACAAGACCGGGCATGTATTGAACCGGACCATATTTCTCCTGAATAAATGAAACATGGATGCACAGGATGGACAGGGATGTTTAGCCACTGAAAGCCCAGAAGCCACAAGATGAATTTTGTGGATTTTGTCCCTTTGTCCCTTTGTCCCTTGTTTTCTGGTGATCATGTCGCCTTTACAGGCTCGGTAGTAGCAATTTTTTCATGGAATTACAGGATTTGGTTAGTCCGAATATTTGCCCTACTTATCCTGCCTATCCTGTGCATCCATGTTCAATCCTCAAGACGACGAATTGGGGTTGGGGGAAGAGAACAAGATTTGTTTCTCATCCGTGCCCATCCGTGGTCAAGCTTACGTAGCTTTAGTATCTAAAATTTTGTATCGAAAAAGTTGATACCCCGTCTTTTGCTCGCCTCATGCCAAAATTCGTGTTCTTCTGTGCTACCAACGGAAAAAATCTTCAATTGGCCAAGCTCCTTACTGGTTTGGCTCAAGAAGCCGGGGCGGAAACAGAACTTGTCCAGCTGGAGAATCTAAACATTCCGCTCTTCACACCCACGGTTCAAAATGCCGGTGTTCCCGAAGAAGCTGCTAAGCTGAATCAAAAACTCATAGAATCCAACGCGCTGATTCTGCTGGCACCGGAATACAATGGCAGCATCCCCCCGGTCGTAACCAACACCATCGCCTGGATGAGCGTAGCTGGTGAAGATTTTCGCGCTGCCTTCAACGGGAGATTTGCCGTAGTGGGTAGCAGCAGTGGTGGCACCGGATTCAAAGTGATCGAAGCCATGCGGTCCCAATTAAATCATTTGGGTATGATTGTTCTGGCGCGCAACTTCCTGAGCAATTCGAACAAACAACAAAACCCCGATACCGCCCGCTTAATCTTTAAGCAGCTCATCAAATTGACGACTTAGACCCGCCAGGGGCGGTTAACCCTTGCTACGGAGGCAGTAGGCAGACACCCCGCCCATCCTGAATGACCCCTTCCTCAGCGACTCTAAAACGGAAATAAGATGACAGTTTCAACCCGTCAAAACTTCGGGATTTACCAAGTTGGGATAGGGTAAGCCCTTGATAAAGGCCTCAATGTTATCAACAACCATCATTCCCATCCGCGTCCTCGTTCCGGTAGTGGCACTCCCCAGGTGCGGAGTCAGCACAACATTTTCCAACCCCAGAAGCCCAGCATCCACTTCCGGCTCATTTTCGTAGACATCCAGTCCTGCCCCGGCAATTTTTCCCTCACGCAAGGCATCGACCAGAGCCTTCTCGTTCACCACCGGTCCCCGCGTCGTGTTGATCAGGTAAGCGGAAGGTTTCATCAAATCCAGTTCACGGTCTGAAATCAAATGAGTCGTGTCCGGAGTGAGGGCGATGTGGAGGGAAACATAATCCGATTCCCGTAGGAGATCATCCCGTTGGTAATACTCAATTCCCAAGTCGTCCTCCTGCTCTGGGCTGAGACGGCTGCGGTTCCAGTAAATGACACGCATGGAAAATCCTTTGGCTCGGGGAACCATGGCTTTCCCGATATTGCCCATTCCGATTATCCCCAGGGTTGAGCCGGTTATATCGCCGCCCAGAAGCTGCATAGGGCCCCAACCCTCCCAGGCCCCGGCGCGTATCATGCGATCGCCTTCGCCAATTCTGCGAGCCGCATTCATGAGCAATGCCCAAGCAATGTCCGCCGTCGCATCGGCTAGCACACCCGGTGTATTCGTTAGGGCGATACCCAACCTGGTGGCGGTTTCGACATCGATGTTGTCGTAACCGACGCCAAAATTCGCAATCAACTTTAGTTTGGGGGCTGATTCAAGGACCTCCGCGCTGATATCGTCGGGACCACTTGGAACGAGGATCACCGCATCCCTCAATTCCCCGAGCAATTCCTCCCGGGGAACGACGCGCTCCCGCGGATTAATATGCACATCACCTAAGGTCCGCAAGCGCGCCAACACCGCCGGAACCATTTTACGGGTCAAATAAACTTTGGGTAATATATCCTTCATTTACAGTCTGGTGAGGGTCCTTAAAATCACTTAAAAAAACGAGATTCCCAAGTAAAAAAATTGGCAATTGCATTCCAGATAAAATCCTTTGCCTGGATATCTCACAAAATTCGCAGCGAGCGAACGAAGGTTTTGTGTGGTGCGGGTTTCGAGCCGATGCGCGAGTGAAGCCGGGTCGACCGTCGGTGTCAGTCGTTGATTTTTGACATGTTTCCATGTTGAAAATAAATGCCTGACCCGAATGTCACTTAGTTAAGCGACTTCTGGAATGTTCGATCATCTCGGAGAAGGAAGGGGTCAAGACGTAAAAAGTTATGCCTTACAGGGTCAGTCGTCTTGTAAAAGTGTATGGAGTACAACGGAATACAGTTTTTAAGACCTGACCCTTTTCTTTCGGAAGGCATCACTTTTCTACGGCATGACCCCGGCTGGCGCCCATACTATATTCCTCTACAAACGCGCTTAACTAAGTGACATTCATGCCTGACCCCTTCTCACTTTTAAGGTAGGGCTCGATCGCCGAGCGAGCCGACATCATCCGTGAGCCGTTGTGAAAACGGCGGTTTGCGGCGAAACCGCCCTACCGGGTCAACTGATTCAAAGTTTGACCCCCTCCCCCACCCTTATCGCGGCTAGGTTTTCAAACCCAGTTTCTCCAACTTTGGCCGGATGACAAATCTACAATAAGCCTGACTCGAATTCCTGTGGTAATAATCCTGATGGTATGCCTCGCCCGGGAAAAACTTTTGCACAGGCACAATTTCAGTAACGATCTTGCCCTTGAATCGAGCCTGCGCTTCCCCGC
Organism: Opitutales bacterium; assembly: GCA_965250065.1. GTDB lineage: Bacteria > Verrucomicrobiota > Verrucomicrobiia > Opitutales > UBA2995 > JAABVD01. Next base: position 310,407 of record OZ252288.1, on the reverse strand, counting down.
GGGACTTTAGTGCGGCATCGCGTTGCTCATCGCTGTGATACAAAATGATACTGCGGTATTGAGGTCCTACGTCGTTGCCCTGACGATTGGGTGTTGTGGGATCGTGGGCACGCCAGAATATATCGAGTAAGTCCTCATAGGAAAACTTTTCCGGATCATAAGTAATTTGAATCACCTCAGCATGTCCAGTTTTACCGCTACAAACATTCTGGTAGTTGGGTTGAGGATCGTGCCCCCCGGCATAACCGGATACCACATTCTTCACCCCGGGCTGTTGCTGATAAACAACTTCGATACACCAGAAGCATCCGCCGCCGACGGTGGCAGTCTCCCATTTTGAGTTTTCTTCGTCTTGCATGTTAAAACACTCACAACATTCTTTTCACGCCCGTAGGAAGCCAGGGTGGTAATACCCACTTATAATTTACATGGCAAAATACCATTCGCGGAGAAGGAAGGGGTCAAGACGTAAAAAGTTATGCCTTACAGGGTCAGTCGTCTTGTAAAAGTGTATGGAGTACAACGGAATACAGTTTTTAAGACCTGACCCTTTTCTTTCGGAAGGCATCACTTTTCTACGGCATGACCCCGACTGGCGTCCATACTATATTCCTCTACAAAGGCGCCATTCGGGTCAATCTTTAAATCTCGCAATGGCATGCAAAATGGCGGAGCAGGGTGTCGGCCTACGGCCTCGGTACAAAGACGACTGACCCTGTAAGGCATCAGTTTTGACGGCTTGACCCCTTCCTTTTACGAAGTGGTCAAATATCCGAAAAGTCGCTTAACTAAGGACCATTCGGGTCAAACCTTGTTTCGAGCCGAAGGCGACACGCGAAGCCATCAGTTGACTCCGCAAGCTTCGTCAAGATTGCAAAGAATGACCCCGAAGGGCATGCACAGCTGCCCTGCTCACTGAAAAAATCCATTCTGCCATTACATCATTTAAATTCTAAATGGGTATAATTTAATTCCCCATCCAATTTTTTAAAATGTGAGAATTTTAACCTTTACTCGTCCAATCCATAGCTTTCCAGACACTGGTAGACCGGACCCCGGGAGCCGGGTTCGCTCGAATAGATTCCGAATTGTTTTACCCGGAAGGGAGCAGTTTTCAATGCGCCACACTTCTTCAGCAAGTGTCGTACTGCAGTTGGGGAAACTCCCTTGCACCGGGCCAGCGTGATATGAGGCCGGTACATGCGGCGATCCGGTTCGATTCCGTGGCTATAAAGCACGTCATTTACCCATTTGTGCAATTGAAACAAATGCGGGTGAGCGCTACCGAGTCCGGCCCAGAGCACGGCTGGATTGCCGCGCTTCGGAAAAACCCCAAGACCAGATACTTCTAACAGAAAACGCCGAACCCGTACCTCCCGCAGGGAGGCACGAATTACATCCACCTGCTCTGGTTCGGTTGCTCCGATAAACTTGAGAGTGAAGTGGATATTGAACGCTTTCACCCAGTTCAAACCGGGCAATTCCATTTCAAGCTCCGCCAATCGTTGCCGCACATAACCCGGAACAGGAATTGCTATAAACAACCGAACCATAGCATCCATACCTGCATTCCAGGGGCACAGCCGGCAAGGTCAATTTATTAGCCGCTTTCCACGGTATACTGAGATATCCGGGCTAGCCACGACCTTGGTTCTGGCTTTCCCGGTAACCGGCAACATAAGCCGCAAAGACCAGCCGGATCTGATCGCGAATAGAGCGAAATTGTTGCAGGATCTCCTCCTCCGAACCCGTCGCCTTGGCCGGGTCCTCGAAACCCCAATGATAACGATTTACCTGCCCGGGAAACACCGGACAATGTGCATCTGCATGGTCACAAACCGTTATCACCGTATCAATTCCGCCACCCAGAAACTGATCAAGATGCTTGGACGTGTGCCCCGAAATGTCTATGCCGACCTCATCCATCACCTGAATCCCTTTCGGATGCACGTATCCCGTCGGGTTGGAACCAGCGCTGAAAACCTCGAAAAGATCCTCGGCCGCATTTCTCAAGATGCCCTCAGCCATGTGGCTGCGACAAGAATTGCCCGTACAAAGCACTAATACCTTCTGTATCCTCTTCATAACTACTACCAGGTAAATGAAGGATATTAACGGACCCGCAAGACCCTATGCCACCTCGGGGTCATGCCGTTTAAAAGTGATGCCTTGGGGAAGAAGAGGGTCAGGTCTTAAAAACTGTATTCCGTTGCACTTCATACACTTTGGCGGGGTGTCGACCTGCGGCCTCGGTACAAAGACGACTGACCTTGTAAGGCATCAGGTTTGACCCCTTCCCCCGCGACCTATTTAAAAAAGGTCTTCTCGCTCGCTTTTGACTCCGGGGCCCAGATTTTGATGTTGTCGACGAAGCCGATATCATCGAAAGATCCAAAACCGATAAAGCCCTGCTCAAAGGGCACATCATCGGCGATCATGATCGGGGTGAGCATATCGTCGAAGTAGAGTGCTACAGTACCTTTATCAATATCGCGCACGATACGGATTTTGCGCCATTCATCGACACCCCAATCAACCCCGGTCGTCCGAAAATCCGTAATTGGAGTCCGCGGCGATTCATTGACCACAAACACTTGGTGGGCGTTGTTGTCCCCAGCCTTGGCGATATGGATATACATGTAATGGGCAGGGTCCTGGAAACCAAAGAAAAAGCAGTGGTCCCGGTGAGCGTAGCCGGGGGCATCGGCGGCATCCTTATATTTGGCCATATACTCCCTGATCGGTGTGCCTTTCACCCCGGATTGCTGGATATCCACCTCCAGGACAAAACTGCCAAAGGTAAGGGCCTGGATGAGGGCTATATTATAAGGTGAACGGTGTGGAGGCTCGTAGTTACTTTTGCCGGTCAAGGCGAGGGCCAGGTTTCCACCCGGTTTTACGAACCCCCAGGCGGCGGGATCAGTCATCATAAAATCCTCAAAACCTTTCTTGGACTCAAAAGATTGCTCGTATTGCAGGGTGTAGCCCTTCGGCAGCTCAGGGGATTTCGCAACCGCTGGAACGCCAAATAATACTGAGACAACCGCAACCGCGCTGAACCGAATAAATGGAATAGTTTTCATAACCAAGCAGGATGAACAACTCTGATTGAAAGTGAAGAGAAATGGATAACGCTTCTGGAATTCAGGAGCGGGAATGGGGTCAGTCCTGAATGGCACTAAGTTAAGGCGGGTTTGGACAGATGTGCAGGCCGTTTAAGTTCGAGGGGGTCTACCGAGGTGCGGAAGCGCCGACACCTCAACAAGCGAAGCGCTGAATAACAACCTTGAATCAGTTGACATCGCAAGCTACGTCAAGATTGCAAGGAATGACCCCGACATCGCAAATACTTCGAAAATCTTCGGAAACGTGCTTAACTTAGTGACATTCGGGTCAGCCCTAGTTTTTAAGTATTTTGGTTGGTTTCCAGTAGTATTAGAAGCGCTTTTGCCTCCTCTGGCGGTAAGCGGTGATGGTATTGCTCATCGTGGCTGGATGCCCCATGTTGACCTGCTCGCAAAGTTCCATGTTTTTAATCGGTTTTCGCTCTTATTCTGTCCGGCAAGACAACCTTGGTGAAGCCATTCGATGGAGTCCTTTTCGATCTGGAGAATCCCGGTAATATAAGCCTGCCCCTCGGCCCCAGAGTTACCGGGCTTCCTCTCGCCAAGCTTTAGCGTTGGGGAAAAAGAAGAAGGGGGGGGATGTGCCTGGATTTTTTACCGAGGGGCTCGGATCATAACTCGTAGGGCACGCGAATATCCGGCCAATCTATACTCAGATCCTTCGTGTTCCTCGAAACCATAAGGCAACCTGCATCTCTGGCGGTAGCGTATACCACGGCATCCGGAATCTTCAAGCGATAGGTTTTGCGAAGATTAATCGCCAGATCCGCGATCGATTGCGACAAGCCCCGAACCGCAAACGATGAAAGAAATCCGCGAATCAAGCGCTCCTCTTCCGCAGTCCCAGTCCCAACCAAGACCTCAATATAAGTAATAATACTGATGATGCGGTGATCGTACAATGCGAGTTCATTCGACGCTGCAGCCTCCCCATTCAGAAAGTCAATAAGGATGTTGGTATCAAACACCGCCTTCATTTACGGTCCCATTCCCCCCGTAGCCTGTTCTGATAGGCGATCCCATCCTCTTTGCCGGGTTTCCAAAGGCCAAACGCTGCCTCCACCCCAGGTAGCGCCCTTTGCTTGAGGTATTCGGCTGTGGCTTCACGGATAAGCGATGCCCGAGAACGTTTCTCGCTGGTCGCTATCCGGTCAAGCGATTCAATGATTTCATTCGGGATTTCCACGATTGTTCGCATAATATCTAGTCATCATATGCCGATATCATGTATCGTCAAGGTTAGATAGACACATTCATCCGCATATCTCACTACCGAGCGAATGCGACAGCCCCAAATTTTCTATTGCGCTCCGGAATATCGGCATTAGTGCGGACCTGGAAAGTCGCGGGGGAAGGGGTCAAACCTTGTTTCGAGCCGGAGGCGACACGCGAAGCCATTTTTCATGGCTGCAAAATTGCAAGGAATGACCCCGACGGACGCCTATTTCCCGGCGAGATTGGTGCGTTTTTTCCAGGCGGCGTGCTTTTTTGCAAGAGCAGCCACTTTTTCGGGCGTAGCCCTTGCAAGATCGTGCAGTTCGGTGCCGTCTTCAGGCAGTTGGTAGAGTTCCCAGGGCTTTTTGTTTTCCGAAACCAGCTTCCAGCCGTTTACGCGCGCTGCCTCGCCCTTGTTATGAGCCCAGTAAAGTTCCCGCTGGGGCTGCCACTTTTCCGGGTTGCCTTGCAGCACAGGTAGAAATGACCGGCCCTCGAAGGGTGGCTTTCCCGCCGGAGCTTTCGGATTTGCTCCGGCGGCCTCCAGAAGGGTTGGCATCAAATCAATGACGTGCAGTAGCTGGTGAGACAGGCCGGCGGCGAGGTTGCGAGCCAGACCTTTTGGCCAAGCTATAATGAGGGGTGAACGGGTGCCCCCCTCGTGATCGTGTTGTTTGTATAGCCGAAACGGAGTGTTCGAAACATTGGCCCAGCCGTAGCCGTAAGATTGCCAGCTGGACTGTGGACCCGGCATGATGTGGGGGAGGTTGCCCGGGGTGACAGGCGTTTTTTTACCGTCGGTGGTGAACGGTTTTGTCCAGGAACCCGTGCGTTGCGGCGGATACTCGACGTGGCATCCCCCGTTATCGTGCTGATAAATGAATAGGGTATTTCCCAATGTCCCCGTCTCTTTCAGGTATTGGACGATGCGGCCGATATTGCGGTCCATACAGGTGATTTGCGCCGCGTAAACTTCCATGCGACGCTGTTGCCAGGCCTTGTGCTCTTGGTCTTCCCAGGCGGGCACTTTGGGATTTCGCGGTGAAAGTTCCCAAGCGGGATCCACCACGCCCAGTTCTATCATGCGGGTGTGGCGTTGCTTACGCAGTTCATCCCATCCCATGGAAAACCGGCCCTGGTAGTGTTCGATATCGTGGGGTTTTGCGTGCAGTGGCCAGTGGGCGGCATTGTAGGCTACGTAGAGAAAAAATGGCTGGGCGGATAAAGCGGGATCGGCGGCGTGTTCTTTGAGGAATTGAAGGGAATAGTCCGTAATAGCGTCGGTGTAGTAATAATCCGGGTTATCCCGCCATTCCTGTTCCCGGTCTTCGCCATTGAGGTTGAGGTCGGCAGGAGCAAAAAAGTCGGAGGTTCCCCAGTAGGTACTATACGATTTGTCGAACCCACGCCGGTGCGGTGCGCTCGGGCCATTCGGTTTTTGCGGATCGGACAAATGCCATTTCCCCGCCATGTAGGATTTGTATCCTGCTTTTCCCAAAGCTTCGGGAAGGAGGATGATATCGGAGCGTAACCCTTGGGTGGCGGAACCGGCCTGCATGGCAGTATTGGGATAAAGACTGGTGAGCAGACTGGCACGCGTGGGCCAGCACATATTGTTGACGTAATAATTTGTGAAACGGAGTCCACTACTGGCCAGCTTATCCAGGGTGGGCGTTTCGATTTCACCGCCATAGCAACCCAGGTCGGAATAGCCCATGTCGTCCGCCATAACGATGACGATGTTTGGCTGGTTTTCGGCCGATGATCGGAAAATCGGAAAACAGCAGAAACAGAAGAGCGGGAATAGAAATACAGTTTTCATATATTTGGGATCAGTTCAGTTGATCCATCATTAATTAAGCACGGGGGCAGGGGTCAACCCGCGATCGGGGAGGAGTACTTCCAATTTAACACAACGCTCCGCTCGATCCTGCTTCGCCGCAACAAGAATTGAAATGCTGACGTACCCTGAGGCACAAAGGGACAAAGGGACAAGGGCACAAAGGAACTGAGGAGCTATCCTGTTAGAGCTCTGCTCCATCCTGTTGCCGGAGGCATCCAGTCACAAAGTGACGATGTTAAGAAAAAAATATTGAACAACGCTACGCTTGATCCGGCTTTGCCGGAACAGGATCGCTTCGCGAACAGGATATTCATAGAGTTGCCAAGATGCTTAGATACCGAGGTACTGAGTTGGTGAGGTTTATCGTGATCGAAAGGGACAGAGGGACGATGGAGACATTGGAATGCCCGTTGGCGGGATGTAGGTGTTGAGCATGGGACTATGATTTTACATGGATGCACAGGATGTACAGGGATTTTTAACCATAAGGCACAGAAGTCACAAGGTGAGTTTTGTGTGTTTTGTGCTTTTTGTGGCCATTCCTCTTAAAAAATCTGTTTCTCATCCGTGCCCATCCGTGGTCAGGCTTCCATAGGTTAGCCGATATTCCGGTGCGCAGTAGAAAATTCAAGCAATATGCGGGCTAAAGGTCTCTCGCAAATAGGCCAGGCTCTCACGCGCGATGGTGCCCGGATCGGGTGAATAGTCGAAAACCTCTACGGAGACGTAGCCGCCGTAATTGATTTCCTTCAGCACCGCGGCAATGGGTTCGAACTTTACTTCACCAAAACCGGGACCGCGCCTGTTCGGATCATTGGCATGAAAATGAACAACCTGGCCAGCACTCTCCCTAATAATTTCCGGAATCGATTTTTCTTCAGCGCTCATCGCCTTGACATCCAAGTGCAAACGAAATGCGGGATGATCAATCTTTTCGATTAAGCGAACCGTTTCTTCGGCAGTGGTCAGGAAATTCGTTTCGGTTGGTCCGAGCGGCTCCATGGCGATAGTTACACCCACTTCACTACACACCTCGCTTACCGGACGTAATACCTCGGCGGCGCGATCCACTGCATCATCGTAATTCCAGTGGTCCTCCAGGCTGCGTTGCTTCGGACTTCCCCACACCATGATTTTTCCACCCATGGCGCCACATATTCGAGCCAGGTGCATAGCGAACTCGGCTGTCCTCAATCGGATTTCGTCATCCACCGAGGTGAGGTGCAGACCTTCGGGCTTGACCAGTAGCCAATGTAGTCCAACGACCTCCAATCCGGCTTGGGTGGCAATTTTTCCAATGCGCGCGGCATCCGTTTCCGTTAAATTTCGAGGATCATCCATGAGGGTAAAAGGGGCTATTTCCACTGCATCGTATCCGGTAGATGCAATGTGTTCACAGGTTTTTTCAAAGGACAATCCCTGGTAAGTTTCGTTGCAGATGGCAAATTTCATATCCGACAAATTAGTAGGTGTGGGGAAGGGGTCAAACCTTGCATCCTGCATTGACATGCACGATGCTAAGGAATGACCCCGACGGGTATTGCAGGGTATCCAGCGAGGGCTGCACCAGTGTCGATATTCGGGAGCGCAGTAGAAGGTTGGGTGATGTCGCGTTCGCTCGGTAGGGAGATATGCGGGTTAGGGTGAACTTTGGTTGGATGATTGCACGACCAATGGGTAACGCACCACGTCGACATCGTTGTTCTGTCTCGGACCGGTGGTGCTACGACCCCGGGCAATAAGTTCTTCCAGCACCACCTGCATTTCCTCGACGAGTTCCGGACGCTGGCTGGCGAGATTGTTTGTTTCCCCAGGATCATAAAGGAGGTTATAAAGTTGAAGCGGTTGGTCATCCCCGCCCTTGCCCCAACCGCCTGAACCCGGGCCGAGAATAAGTTTCCAGCTCCCCGTCCGAATACTCGGTAACCCTTGGGAGGAACAACTGACAGCATGCCGGCGGATGGGCTTTTCGCTCCCTTGCAGTAAGGGCAATAGACTGAAGCTGTCCTCCCCGGCATCATGGGGTAGATTCTGGCCAAAGATGTCAGCAATGGTGGCCAGAAGATCGGCCTGATGGACCAATTGATGGTTGACGGTTCCGGACTCAACCACACCCGGCCAACGAACGATAAAGGGAACGCGATGACCCCCTTCCCATACGTCCGCCTTGTAACCGCGCAATGGGCCGCTGGGGTAGTGGCCCATTGATTCAAGCTCTTTCACACCAATGTAGGGTGCGCATCCATTATCACTGGTAAAGAGGACCAAGGTGTCCTCGACCACTTCGAAATTTTCGAGTGCATCAAGGACCCGACCGACAACGGCATCCGTTTCCATGACAAAGTCTCCATAGACCCCCAGACCACTTCTTCCCTTCCACTCCTCGTTCACGGCCAAAGGCGTGTGCGGGGAAGTAAGGGGCATGTACAACAGAAACGGGGCCGCTGTTTTTGCTTCGCGCTCGATGAATTGAACAACCCGGTCGCCCAGGGTGGGAAGGATGGGTTCGAGCGTCCAGCCAGCCAGGGCGGGCCCTTGCACACTAGCTTGATGATTTTTAAAGAGCCGGGCTGGAAGCAACTCGGAAGGTATCCCTAGGGTGCGATCGTTTTCGATAAAACAAAAAGGCGGCCAATTGGGCACATCCGTCCCAAAATAGCTATCGAAACCACAGGTAGTCGGTCCCCCATCAATTACCTTGGAAAACACCTCGCGCCAAGCAGCACGGTGCTCATCGGTGGCGAAAATTTCCTTGGTTTTGTCAAACAACCGCCTATCGAAAAAGGGGATAGCATTCTCCGGAATTGGCCAATCCCAACCAAGGTGCCATTTACCGATGCAGGTAGTGCGGTAATCCTGCTGTTTGGCAAGTCCGGCAATTGTGAGACGATCCGGTCGAATCAAGGATTCCTTCCAACCCCCGACAATTCCTTTTTGTAACCGGGTTCGCCAATGGTAACGGCCGGTGAGAAGGGTGTAACGGGACGGGGAGCAGACACCGGAAGAGGAATGAGCATCGGTAAACCGCATGCCTCCTGCCGCCAGGCGGTCGATGTGAGGAGTGGGGATTTTCCCGCGCGCCGGGTTATAACACTGAACATCCCCGTAACCCAAGTCATCGGCGTAAATGACGAGGATGTTCGGTCTGTTTCGATCCACGGCAAATGCCAAATGGGCAACAACCATGAAAAGGAGAGGCAAAATAAAACGAATAATTGGAGTGGAGTGATTCATCGGGAGTGATTGCGGGTGGATATTTTATCGAGAATGACATTCCCGGTTCTTGGATGGTCACCTATATCTGCCAGGTGGTCCCCAACATTCTGCTGCAATTCTGTTAACTTTGCTTTCAGCTCAGTTAGTTTGGCTTTCCAGTTTGGGTTGTTGGCAAGATTGCGCATCTCCTTGGGGTCGGTCTTTAGATTGTAAAGCTCCCAGTCATCAATCCCGTCGAAATGTATCAGTTTGAAGTCCCTGGTGCGTAATCCGAGGTGCCGGGGCGTTTTGAAATGGGAAAAATAATAGCGGTAGTAAAAACTTTCCCGCCAATCTTCTACCGGCTGCCCCAGAAGTAGCGGCAAAAAACTGCGTCCCTGCATATTTTGGGGCACCGGATGCTCGGCCAGGTCGAGGATCGTTTCGGGGTAGTCGAGATTAAGCACCAGCTCTTGGCATAGGCTACCCTTTTCGATCTTTCCCGGCCACCGCACGATGAGCGGGACGCGCAGGGATTCTTCGTAGATAAAACGTTTGTCGTAAAGACCATGTTCGCCCAAGAAGAAACCCTGATCGGAAGTGTAAATCACCACTGTATTTGGGGTCAATCCCGAGCGATCGAGGTAGCGGAAAACCTTTCCGAGGTTATCATCGATTCCCCTCACGCAACGCAAGTAGCGTTTCATGTACTCCTGGTAAACAAAACGTCGTTTATCATTTCCCACCGGCATGGCATTTATCTCGGGCGAAAATCTCATATGGCCTTGCGGGCCGGCGATACCCTGCTCCGATTGATCGAGAGCCCTAGATCGTCCCGAACCGTGATCGAAAAGCGTATCCGGCTCAGGTATTTCCTCCTCAGCCAGGTAATCGTCGTAACGCCTGGCGTGTTCCCAGAGATCATGGGGCGCCTTATAATGCAACATGTAGAAAAAAGGACGATCGGGATCCCGCTCTTTCTCCAACCAATCGAGTGCTTTCTCGGTGATAATATCGGTCGAGTGCCAGCCTTTATAAGGCGTTTTCTGGCCTTGGCGCACGATACCAGACGGATCTTCGTCGCCCATTTCGATGAATTCGGTGTCGTGATATTTCCCCTGGCCCGGAAGGATGGACCAGTGATCGAATCCGACCGGGTTGGTATGGAGGTGATACTTCCCCACAAAACCAGTTTGGTAACCATGATCCTGCATATATTTGGGAAGGGTTGGTTGGCTTTGATCGAGCCCGGTAAATTTGTAAACGCCATTTAGGTGCGAGTACTGACCCGTCCAGATCACGGCCCGGCTAGGGGTGCAAATCGAGTTGGTCACAAACGCATTGGCAAAACGCATGCCTTCTTCTGCCAGGCGATCCAGATTCGGTGTAGGCGCCACCTCCGCCAACCGTCCACAGTAAGCGCTGACGGCGTGTGCCGCGTGATCGTCGGACATGATGAAGAGAATATTCGGCGTTTTCCCCTCAGCCTGACCGATATGGAGGAACAGCAAAAGAATTTGGAAAGGCGCAATACGTATCACGGTGAATTGGATCTGCCTCAAACACGGAGAATTAGTAAGGAATGAGGAGGTTAACAGCGAATTGGATTAATGCGATTAAATTTGGCAGGACGGCCCAATAACTTGGAAATTCCGATGGGCTAACTTCTCTCTTCAAAAATCCGCCTTCTACCTTCATCCTTCCGCCTTTTGCATGGGTACCTTTCTTTCCTTTCTGTTCTTCACTGGCCTGGTCGGATACATCACCTACCTGCGTACACACAACGATAACCTTCAATCCAGCAAAGGTTATTTCCTGGCCGGCAGTAGCCTCAATGGCTGGGTCATTGCCGGCTCGCTCATGCTCACTAATCTGAGTGCAGCCAATATTACGGGAATGACCGCTAATGTATACGGCGGCAATCTCTCTGCCATAGCCTGGACGGTCACGGTAATTCCACCCCTGATTTATTTCAGCTCAGTTCTCCTACCTGCCTTCCTTCGCGGTGGATTTGTCACCATCCCGGAATTTCTGGAAAACCGCTTTGGTAGCTCCACTCGGCATACCGTAGCGGTCATGTTTCTTTTTTCCTATATTGTGAGCGCGATGCCGGTCGCGCTCTACGGGGGATCCATCGCCATCAATCTGTTGTTTGATCTTACCGGAAAATTGGGGTTAAGCAATGAAACCATCATTTGGATCGTGGTTTGGTCACTGGGAACCATTGGCAGCCTCTACGCCCTGTTTGGGGGCCTGAAGGGAGTTGCGATATCCGATACACTCAACGGCATCGGGCTGCTCGTCGGTGGAGCCATGGTATTCTTCATCGGCGTTTACAAGGTCGGCGAAAACAACTTCTTTGCTGGATTCCAGACCATCCTTACCAAAAACACTCAGATCCTCGATGCGGTAGGAGACGTTACCGACGGCATTCCCTTTTCGGTGCTATTTACCGGTATGCTGATTCACAACCTGTTTTTCTGGAGCACCAATCAGTTTATCGTCCAACGCACATTGGGGGCTCGTAGTTTGAAGGAAGGCCAAAAAGGAGTGATGATAGCCTCATTCTTTAAAATTATAAATGTCTGTTACATCGCTTTTCCCGGAGTAATTGCCTACCACCTTTACGGACCCGATAACTTTGCAAATAACGACTGGGTCTATCCCACCCTCATCCGTGATATCATGCCCACCGTGTTCGTCGGGTTTTTTGCCGCGGTCATCTTCGGCGCAGTGCTCAGTACCTTCAACTCGGTCCTCAACAGCTCGGTCACCATTTTTGCCCTCGACATTTACAAACCCCTCTGGGGCAAGGACCTTAGCGACAAGGTAATCATTCAGCGCAGCAAAAAAGTGGGGGTTGTCATGGCTATTGCAACCATGGTGATCGCTCCGTTCATTATGTATTTCCCAGAGGGTATCTTCACATTTATGGTAAAAACCGACAGCCTGTTCGGCGCGCCCATTTTTATGGTAATGCTCCTAGGGTACTTCTCGCGTCATGTGCCGCCGTTTGCGGCCAACCTGTCTCTGACTCTATTTGTAATAGTCTACGCTATTTTGATGTTCATAATTCAGCCCAGTATGCATTACCTGCATTACATGGCTATCCTCTTTGTCTTCTTTACGGCCTTTGCCCTGGCCCTTGGCAAATTCATTCCGCAAAAAAAGCCGGAGTTTAAATCAATGGGTATTGAAGGCGTGGATACAAAACCCTGGAAACACTTCAAGGTTATCGCCACCTTAGCCAGCCTGGCGATGTTGTCGACCTATGTTCTACTCTCTCCCATCGGCCTGGTGGAATCAAGCCGTGAAAAGCATATCGAATACGGCGCCATTGCCGCCGGAATCGTCATGGCTTTTGTCCTTTTCGGTCTACCACTTATCCGGGAGAAAATGGCTAAGGTTAAATGACACTACGCTGGTGTGGTGTCCAGAGCGGTAAATTTAGGCGGCGTAGGGATCGACACACTTGGGCCCTAGTAGAGGATCCTGTGCGGCGGGAATTATCGGATAATTTTCAGCTTCCTTGTTAATATCGATCCACTCTTCGTACTCATCGGGTAATTCATCTTCAGCGAAGATGGCTGTAACCGGGCACTCATCGACGCATGCATTGCAATCAATGCAGGTATCCGGATTGATATAAAGCCGGTCTGGCGCTTCATGAAATGCCTCTACCGGGCACACGTCAACGCAGCTGGTGTACTTACAATCGATACATAATCCTGTTACTATGTAGGCCATAAGATCTCTTGATTTCCTGCATAAGAATTTAATCGGAGAGAAATTTCAACGAGAAAAAGTGGTTAAGCTCACATAAATCTCGCCTCAATTTTCCACGAGCGCCGGGAAAATTCAGCGAGCCCACTGCATGCCGATGCGGCATCCGTTGTGCGAAAAGCAGCCTTGCTAGTGTGTTGTCCCAGAAATAACCCCTATATCTCACCACCGAGGAGATGCATCCCGATAAATCAGGCAAGACGGTTCTTGCCACCTGAGTACCTCTTGGTAAATGCTATGGGGGAGTCCGCGCACCAAGGCCAAATTATCCACTGCGGTCGAGGTGGGGGATCTTTCCACAACTAACCAGTCTTATGAAAAAAACGATCACCACCTTAACCCGCATATCTCACAAATTTTCTACTGCGCTCCGAAATGTCGGCGCTGGCGCGGCCTTCGTTAGATGCGCGACTTTGCAGGGTGTCGACCCAGCTTCACCCGCGCATCAGCTCGAAGCCCACACCAGCACTCGATCTTCGTTCGCTCGCTACGAATTTTGTGAGATATGCGGGTTAACCTTTGTTTTACTAGTATTTTCCACCAATGCCTTCGGGCATGGCAAAGCCTCGAATCCAGCGGCAAATGAAGATCGGAAAATCACCTTCCCCGACACCGCACAATACCAGACCCTGGTCCTCGATCCGCACACCCACTCGGTTTTTTCCGATGGCCACGTTTGGCCGCGCATCCGGGTAGGCGAGGCCCTGAGGGACGGACTGGACGCTCTGGCCATTACCGATCACCTCGAATATCAACCGCATCTTGAAGATATTCCACATCCGGACCGGAACCGCGCCTACATCGAAGCCAAAAGCGCGGCGGAGGGCAAGTCGCTTATCGTTGTTCCCGGGGTGGAAATCACGCGCTTTGCGCCGGCCAGTCATATGAACGCTATTTTCATCAAAGATGCCAACTCCTTATTCCGGGCCCCAGTCCCAGCCGAACCCTATGATGCAAGGGAATACAATGTAATGGCAGACCAATGGCCCGCGCAGTTGGCCGTGGAAGCCGCCAATGAACAAGGCGCATTTGTGTTCTGGAACCACGCATATTGGCCCCGCGATTTTCCTACCGGGATTCCTCTCATGCCGGAATTTCACCAAAAAAACGCCAAAGCCGGCTTGCTCCATGGTATTGAAATCGCCAATGGTCAAAGTTACTCGGAGCAGACCTTTCAAATGGCCCTCGACTACAATCTCACCCTCATCGGTGTATCCGACGTTCATAACTTGATTGACTGGGATTACGAACCACACCAGGGAGGCCACCGTCCGGTAACTCTGGTCTTGGCAAAGGAAAGATCCTCCGAATCGATCAAAGAAGCCCTTTTCGACCGGCGCACCGTGGTGTGGTTTAAGAATAGGTTGTTGGGCCGGCCTGAACACCTGGGCCCGCTGCTCGAGGCTTCGTTGTCCCTACACGGCGCCAGTTACGGCGAGGGAGAAATTCTCAATGTTTTCATCTCCAACACTTCGGACGCGGATTTTCACCTCCGCAACAAGAGCCGCTACAGTTTCTACGATCACACCGACCTGATTACAGTTCGCCAGCACTCCACCGAAAAGATCATGGTAAAGACCGGCGCCAAAGTTGCCGAGGTCGAGCTCGATTTCGAGGTTTTGAACGCCTTTACCGCACCCAAACAGACGGCGTCCGTTAAATTGGTGGCCGGCGTGAAATAAGATGAACCACCCATGAACTTCCTATTTAAAAGATACAGCTCTTCCTGCCTGGCAGGAATACTACTCATTCCGGCTATCGTTCTGAAAGGCCAAGGCCCAAAAGAAATTTGTAACTTCTCAGGTATCTTAAAAAATCGTCCGCATGGATGGTTTTATTGATAACATATTACGAAACTGTAGGAGGGGGTTTATCCCCCGATTGCGGTGAGGCCATTTGGAAGATCGGGGGATAAACCCCCTCCTACAGTGCTCTCAATCACCACCCCAATTTCAACTATTTCTGAGACATCCCCAAGCAAAGCCCAAATTCATTCTCATACTTTCCGACGATCTAGGCTATGGAGACCTGAGTTGTTACAGAAATCGAAAGAATCTTGCCACAAAGGCCGTCTTCCACAATTAAATAGCAGCTAATCAACCTCCCGGGGAAGACCCCTGGAAAGTATCAAATTTTTACCCAAACCATGATTATGAAGCAGCGATTCTTCACTCTTCCTGCCAATAGAACCCGGTCTCTGCAGATCGGTCTACTCATAGGCCTGTTCATCGGCAGCCTGGCACCGCAGTCACAAGCCCGATTTGAAAGCATTTTCGACGGAAAAACACTGGACGACTGGGAGGGCCGATCGGATCTTTGGAAGGTCGAAGATGGTGCGATTGTAGGCTCCAAGGTAGGCATGGAGATTGAGGCAAACACCTTTCTCATCTACACCGGCTCGAAAGTCCGCAATTTTCACTTGAAGGTCAAGTTGCGCATGACCGGTGAGAACAATTCCGGAATCATGTATCGCGCTCAAACCAACGAAGGCGTGCCCTATGGTTTGTCCGGACCGCAAATGGACATTCATCCCAAATTTGAATACACCGGCATGTATTATAGTGAAAAAACCGGCCGTGGTATCATTGCCCAACGGGGACAGAAAGTAACCGTTCCGGCCGAACTGAACGATAAAGGAAAAACGACGCCCAAAGTTACGGGGAAACTTCCTATGGAACCCGTCTTCAACCTCTCCGAGTGGAACGAATATGAGATTATCGCCCTCAACAAACGATCCATTCATATCATCAATGGCGTGGTCACGGTTGATGTTACGGATCACGATGAGACTACAAAGCTCACAGGTGCGATCGGATTTCAACTCCACCGGGGACCTGACACGACGATATACGTCAAGGACGTGCAGTTGAGCCACCTCAGAGGTGCGGAAGCACGTGAAACCATGAGAGCTGCCCTGGGGCTCCAGGCAAAAAAAAAATGAAAGCCTCCCGGAAGGACTAGCGGTCAACGAAAACCGGGCCACCCCGGTTGACAAGATAATAGTCCCGGAAGGGTTCAAAGTTGAACTCCTCTACTCCGTGCCTTGGGACACGCAGGGTTCCTGGGTGAACCTCGGGCTCGACGGCAAAAATCGCCTCATTGCCAGCGATCAGTTTGGTCCGCTTTACCGCTTTCCGGCCCCAGCGCCGGGCCAACACCTCGATCCCGCTGACATCGAGGAAATACCGGCCAAGATCAAAGCGGTTAACGGTATGCTCTGGGCCTTCGATTCGCTCTATGTAGGCGTAAACGATTACGAGGATAGCAGCAAGTCTGGTCTCTACCGGCTCACTGATTCCGATGGTGACGACCACCTGGACCAGGTGGAATTGCTGCGCCAGATCTCAGCCCGGGGCGATCACGGCGTCCACGCCGTCAAACTCGCTCCCGACGGCAAATCTATTTTCCTCATCTGTGGCAACAATGCCGAACCCACCCCCGCGGACCTCTACCGCGTTTCAAACAACTGGGGCGAAGATCATCTGCTTCCCCGCATGCCGGATGGTCGCGGACACAACCGCCACCGTTTGGCTCCCGGGGGCATTATTTATAAAATCTCTCCAGGCGGTGCTCACTGGGAAGTCTACTCTTCGGGCTACCGCAATATTTTCGATGCCGACTTCAATGCCGACGGTGAACTCTTCACCTACGACGCCGACATGGAATACGATTTCAACACGCCCTGGTACCGCCCCACCCGCGTGAACCACGTGGTTAGTGGATCCGACTACGGTTGGCGAAACGGAACGGGAAAATGGGCCGAGTGGTACGCCGACAGTCTTCCTGCCGCTGTCAACATCGGACCAGGGTCACCCACCGGAGTCACCTTCGGTTACGGAGCCAAATTTCCAGCCCGATATCAAAAGGCGCTCTTTATCCAGGATTGGAGTTGGGGGAAACTTTACGCTGTTCACCTCCGGCCAGAAGGCTCCAGCTACACGGGAGAAAAGGAAAATTTCATTTCCGGAGTTCCCCTACCCTTGACGGACCTGGTCATCCATCCGGAGGACGGAGCCATGTATTTTACCATCGGCGGTCGCCGGGTACAATCCGGGCTCTATCGGGTTGCCTACACGGGCGATGAAGACACCTCTCCGGTTGAGGCCAAAACGGGTGGACAAAGCGCCCGAAAACTGCGCAAAAGTCTGGAAACCCACCATGGAAGAATCAGTGATAAGGCGGTCCCATTAGTTTGGCCTCACTTGGATCATACCGATCCCTTTATTCGTAACGCCGCCCGTGCCGCCCTCGAAAGCCAACCGGCTAGCCAGTGGAGCGACAGGGCATTTGGCGAAAAACATCCTGGTCGCAAGATCCAGGCCATGCTGGCACTGACGCGCGTTTGGGGAATCGATCCTTTTCATCGCAATATATCCGACCCGCCGGTCAACATCGCACAACGTGATCGGATTTTAACAGCGCTCGTAGAGATCGACTATGGATCCCTATCCGAACCTCACCGACAAGCCATTGTGCGAACCTACCAGGTTGCCATCAATCGTTTCGGACCCCCGGGAAATAAGCTGGTGAATAAAATCATCGATCAGCTCGATCCCCACTTTCCAGCCGAGACCCAGGAATCGAATCGGCTGCTTTGTGAGGCGCTGGTTTATCTGCAGGCGCCCAACACAGCCAGGAAGGCTATCGGTTTATTGAAGTCAGCTATCACCCAGGAAGAACAAATCGAGTATGCTCGTTCGCTGCGCATGTTGAGGAAAGGTTGGACCCATGCCCTGCGCTCCGATTATTTCGCGTGGTTTCTAAAGGCGGCAAACTACCGCGGAGGCGCCAGTTTAGTCCACATTATAGCCAATATTCGGGCCGATGCTGAAGCTACACTTTCAGAGCAGGAAAAAATCGACCTGGCAAAAATTCTGACTCGAAAGCCTCAAATAAAATCCCCACTGGAAACTGCAATGGCCGCCTTGGCAGGACGATCCACCTTTACCAATTGGACCCTGGATGATCTATCCGGCGCCGGCGAGCACATGACGGAAAGAGACTTTGAGAGAGGCCGTAAAATGTTCGCCGCAACAGCCTGCTTTTCCTGTCACCGGTTTAACAACGAAGGTGGCGCCACCGGACCCGATTTGACCTCGGCTGGCCATCGTTATTCACCGCGCGATTTCCTCGAGCAAATTATAAATCCCAGCAAGGAAATCAACGAACAGTTTGTTCCGGTTCAGGTGATTCAAATCGGCGGGCAAAGCATTTTCGGAGTGATCGTTAATTTAAATAAGGATACCATTCAAATTAACACGGACCTAACCGATCCCAATCAAAGAACACAGGTGGATCGCAAACTGGTAAAGAGCATCGACCCGTCCCCGGTCTCACCCATGCCCCCCGGCCTTATAAACCTGCTGGAAAAAGAGGAGATTTTCGACCTGGTCGCTTACGTACTGAGTGGGGGAAACCCCCAGGATGAGCGTTTTAAGAATTGAATGAATAGAGGTATGCCGGGATTTGGCATTATCCGCTCATAATGAGGTCTTGCTTGCTGACTTTCAATTCTCTATCCATTGCTCTCTTAAATAATCAAATAAGCATGACAGACAAAGCTCCCTGGATTACCTATCGCCCCGAACTCAAAGTAACCGATTGCACCATTCGCGACGGTGGCCTTATCAATAATTCCCAGTTTACCGATGAGCAGGTTAGCGCGGTTTACGGTGCCTGCATCGAGGCCGGGATCGACTATATGGAGATCGGTTACAAGAATTGCCCCAAGCGCTTTCCCAAGGACAAATACGGTCCATGGCGTCACTGTGATGAGGAAGATTTGCGACGCGTGGTGGGAGATCATACCTTTGAAGCAACCGGTATGAAACTTTGCGCCATGGCCGATGCCGGAGGCAAAAGCGATTGGCAAAACCAAATCATCCCGGCCAAGGACAGCGTCCTCGATATGATTCGAGTGGCTTGTTATGTCCACCAAATTTCGGAAGCCGCTGAAATGGTGCAGCACTGCCATGAATTGGGATATGAAACGACCTTCAACATCATGGCGATTTCAGTCGTAAACGAGTTCGAGATCGACCAAGCACTTGAAATCGTAGCCAAATCACCCGCCCAGGTCTTAGTCGTTGTGGACAGCTTCGGCAACCTCTACCGCGAACAAATCGACCATTTGGTCAAAAAATACATCACGGCGGTGGATGGCACGGGTATGGAAGTGGGCATTCACGCGCACAACAACCTGCAACTCGCCTTCGCCAACACCATCGAAGCCATTATCCTGGGCAGCAATCGCGTAGACGCCACTATGTTTGGGCTCGGACGCGGCGCCGGCAATTGTCCGATGGAGATCCTGCTCGGTTTTCTGCGCAACCCGAAATTCAAATTGCGCCCGGTAATCGAAGTGATCCAGAACACCATCCTGCCCATTAAGAAAGACTACGATTGGGGACCTTCGATTCCCTACAACCTCACGGGGAGGATGAACCGCCATCCGCGCAGCGCCATGGCATTCCGCGAGGGGGATACTCCCGATGATTACCTGACGTTCTACGATCAGACCATGGCTGACATTTAACCCGGGTATCTCACAAGGATTGACGACGAGGTTGCCATGAATGGCCTGGCAAGGCTGCTTTTCGCAGCACGGGCCTAAAGGCCCTTGTGCGTAAAGCGAACGCCGCCAGGGTGTTCCATGCCACCTCGCCCTCAGGGCCGCGCGCGCTTTTTCGAACGATCGGCGTTAGCGTAGGTCGCCAGGGCCAAAAGCCCAAGCGACCTACGCCGCCTTGATGAGACAGAAAAATCGCTGCGGTATTTTTATAAGGAATTTCTGGGACACTACACTAGCGGCCCATCCAACCGCCATCGACCAGCAAAGTCGCTCCATGCACATAGCGTGCGGCCTCGGAAGCGAGGAAAACTACCGGCCCCTTGAAGTCGTCTGGATCTCCCCAGCGGCCGGCGGGTATGCGCACCAGGATCTGTTCGCTGCGCACCGGATCGTTGCGCAAGGGTTTGGTATTATCAGTGGCTATATAACCGGGAGCCACCGCATTCACGTTCACTCCTTTCCCAGCCCACTCATTGGCGAAGGCCATGGTCAGTTGCTGAACACCTCCCTTGCTGGCGGCGTAACCGGGAACGGTGATCCCACCCTGGTAGGACAAAAGAGAAGCAGTAAAAATCACTTTGCCGCTGCCTCGTTCAATCATGTCCCGCCCAAATTCCCGCGTCAGGATAAACTGGGTATTGAGATTTACCTCGATCACCTTGTCCCAGTACGCGTCGCGGTGTTCGGCGGCCGGTTCCCGCAGAATGGTTCCGGCGTTGTTGACCAGGATATCGATTTGGGGATGGTCGGCTTTGACCCTTTCAATCAATGAATGGACGGCCTGGCGGTCGGCAAAATCGCAGGGATATCCACTGAAGCTGCGTCCCAATGCGGTGACTTCCTCTTCTATCCGGCTGCCTTCGCTTTTCTGCGAAAAGGAAACGCCAATGATATCGGCGCCGGCTTCAGCCAGCCCCAGGGCCATGGATTTTCCAATACCGCGCCGGCAACCGGTAACCAAGGCCATTTTGCCGGAAAGGTCGAATGAATGAAGTATGCTCATGTTTAATAAAGTGGCTCAACTACTGCAGTTGATCAAGTATTTGATGCCAGCCGGCTTGGCTTCAATGGTTTCAAACGTTTGCTGAAAGTCATCCATGGGACCGATCTGAGTAATCAGTTCGTCCAAATGAAGCCTGCCACTGGTGTGGTGTCCCAGAAATAACTTGAAAAATACGAGCGTGCCATGAATGGCCTGGCAAGGCTGCTTTTCGCAGCACGGGCCTGAAGGCCCTGGTGCGTAAAGCGAACGCCGCCAGGGTGTTCCATGCCACCTCGCCCTCAGGGCCGCGCGCTTTTTCGACCGATCGGCGTTAGCGCACGTTGGGCAGCTCAGCGCCTTTGGCGGGGGGAATCTTTTGGCTCTCACCCACCCTCACCGTTCGGTTGCCTTGGTAAATTGCAGCTTTCATCCGTTCATTAGTATTCGGCACAATCCGGTTTTACCAGCAAAGTTTGTAAGTGGCTGTTTCGTTGTATGTCCGGCCCTCATTGAATCCGCAGACTATATCCTTCGAGTGGTCCTGCTGATTGAGGGTGTTCGAATTGACTTAAATACGAAAAATCCTTACCCACTTTTATACCATTACTCACCGACCCGTTAAACCCCACCTCGGCGACTACGCCACTAGCCCGCATGTCTCACTACCGAGCGAATGCGACATCGCCCATTGATGGATTCTGAAGCTTTTGACCATAGAAATTCTGTATTATGCCCCGTCCAATCCCGCCATTACGAAAGGGTGATCTTCCCAAATTAGACAAAAGTTTTTGGCGCATGATTGGACCAGGCGCGATTATGGTTGGGTTGGCCGTGGGTTCGGGAGAACTTGTGCTTTGGCCATGGATAACCGCGAGATTTGGCCTGGTAATGGCGTGGGCGCCTCTGCTAGCGGTGTTTTGCCAATGCTGGTTTAATATAGAAATTGGCCGATGGGCCATCGCCACCGGTGAAAGCGCCCTCAACGGAGTTGCCAGGGCGTCTATAAAAATAATTTATCTGTTCCTGGCTTTTCTCTTTATACTAACCATGTTGCCCGGATGGGGACGGTTGACTGCGGCGACCCTTAGGTTCTTTCTTTTTGGTTCGCAAGGTCCTTGGCCCGAAGGGTCTGTTCTCGCCTCGGATTGGCTGTGGACACTGCCGGTTACCGTGGCAGTATGGATCGTTCTTCTCGGCCCCAAAAAAATCTATAACGGGGTAGAACGCGGGGTGATGATCATGGTTTTGGTCATTTTTATAGGCATGGTGGTCGTCGCGATAAGGATCGGCACAGGTCAGGATGTTGTAAACCTTGCAGCAGGAATCGCCAGTTTTCCTCCAGTCATTGTAATTGACACAGATTTCGAATTTCTTCGCTTTTTCGGGGCCTTGGTATTTGCGGGAAATGGAGGTTTCGGGGTGCTCTTTTATTCGTATTATCTGCGGGATAAGGGCATCGGAATGGGTGGACGATTTCCCATGCTGGAAATTGACATTCGCGGAAAAAAGGAGAGGGCCAATGAAACGGGCTACGTCTATGAGGACACCCCTGAAAATGCACGTCGTTTCCGCGCCTGGAAAAACTATGTCAACCAGGACATCTTCTGGTTCTTCGGCCTTACTACAGTTGTTACCTTGTTGTTGTTCATGTTTGCATCCTTTGTCGTGCTCCATCCCCAAGCTCTCGGTTTCGGCGATAATGATCTAATTTGGACTCTCTCCACTATACTGGGATCGGCAATGGGCACCTGGGGAAGATACCTTTTCCTGGTTATAGCTATTGCCGCTCTTTTCAGCACCATATTGGCCAACACCGATGGCGGACTCCGGATGTGGACCGATATGATTCATAAGGGATTCGCCTTTACCCGCAAATGGCCGGCCGGACAAATGTTTGTTCCCATTATGCTGGTCACTTGGCTGGTGGGTTTTAGCAGCTTATGGTACTTCGAAACCCATGGAGTTACCATTCTCGATTTCTTTTTTATCAGCGCTGCGATCAACGGGATCGTCATGACCATTTTCGTGCCGATGATTTTATATCTCAATCTGAAATTATTGCCCCAGTCGGCCAAACCGGGTCCGGTAAGTGTCATCTTCGTGCTTCTGGGTACACTCCTTTATGGCACATTTTCCATTTACCTGATTTGGGATAAAATTGAGCCCTTTTTCTTATAAGCGCCGTTGGGGAAATTGCCCCGCCATAACCCCATTTCGAAGATTTGACTGGCTCAGAAGTCTCGGTAGTGAGACATCCGGGTTAGCTCAATTTCATCCCGAATGCTATCCTTAAACTCCATCGAACACATTATCTGGGATTGGAACGGAACCCTAGTGGATGACCTCCAACTATGCGTTAAGGTGATCAACCGAATATTGAATCAGCGCGACCTTCCCAGGATCACCGTCCAGCAATATAAGGAAACCTTCGATTTTCCGGTCATCAATTACTACCAACGATTGGGTTTCGACCTGGAAAACGACTCCTTTGAAGGACTGAGTGACGAGTTTGTTAGCGCTTATGAAAGCGAACGCAGGTCCTTGAGCCTTCATTCCGGGGCCATAGAGGCGCTGCAGTTTTTCCAACTCAACGACATACCTCAATGCATGCTATCCGCTACGAAAATAGATTTGCTCCTATCCACCCTGCGTGAACACGGCATAGCGCCCTTTTTTAAATCGGTTCTCGGCCTCGATCATCATTACGCCCATGGAAAAATCCACCTTGGAAACACCTGGATGAAAAACAACCACCTGGAAAAAGAAAACGTTCTCTTCATAGGCGACACGCTACACGACTTGAAAGTGGCAAAAGCGATGGGAATAAATTGCATACTGGTCGTTACCGGCCACAACTCTGAAAAGCGGTTAAAAGCTCACCATAGTGAGGTGATGAACAACCTTCATGAGGTTTTGGAAAGATTTAATACCAATTAACCCGCATGACTCACTACCGAGCGAATGCGACAGCCCCCCAATTTTCTACTGCACTCCGAATTTTATGAGATATGCGGGTTAATTGGTATAATTTTTAGTGGACAATTTCCCTAAAGCGGTTCCCCTTTTTGGCCATGGAAAAATTGCATAAAAAATCCGTCAGTTTTGGCCATCCGATAGTAAACATTATTCTAACTGCTCTGGTATTCCTATTTTTCCTTTGGATCCTCAGACCCCACGTTCCGGCCCAGAAAGAAATCAATCAGTGGGTTTTTGCAACTTTACCAGCCATTGCATTGACCCTTACGTTCTACCTCTGCCTGACCATGTACCGGGTAACGGTTAACGACCATAAGAAGAAGCAGAAAAAATAATCTTCGGCAACGCCCCGGGCATTTTTAATTACCGCAGAGGCCGGGAAGAATTCTAGCCCGCATGTCTCATAAAATTCGTAGCGAGCGAACGAAGGTCGAGTGCTGGTGCGGGTTTCGTGCCGGTTTGCGGGTGAAGCTGGGTCGACACCCCGCAAAGTCGCGAATCCAACGAAGTCCGCACCACCAGTGCTGAGATTCCGGAGCGCAGTAGAAGATTGGGTGATGTCGCATTCGCTCGGTAGTGAGACATGCGGGCTAGTTTCACTTCTCTTCATCCTCCTCATCAGAGCTGTCATCCGATTTCTCCTCGGATCCCGCATCGGACGCTTCCGGTGACGCTTCATGGTCTTGGTCGGCGGATTGCGGTTTGGCTTGGTCCCTCGATTGATCTTCTTCCCCGCCCGTGGAATCTCCCTCGGTCCCACTGGTAGTATCATCATCGGAATGGTCGGTGGACACATCGCCTGAGTCAGCGGAATCCTTTGCGCCTTCCTCTCCTGCATGGGTGTCGAAATCGTCGGTGTAGCCTTCGTGATCGGCATCGTAATCATAGTCGTCGTCGTCCCACTTTCCATATTCGGCTTCGTATTCGCGCTTTTTCTTCCGCTCGATAAAGCCGGCTACTATAACCGATCCCTCATAGAGTAGCCACATGGGTATGGCCATCAGTAGTTGGGTAAAGGGGTCACCGGTCGGGGTGATAATTGCCGCCAATATAAATAACCCAACCACGGCATAACGCCTTACATCCCTGAGCTGTTGCTGTTGGAGAATTCCCACATACACCAGAAGGGTAATTGCCAGCGGAAACTCAAAACTCAGGCCAATACCCAAAACCATCCATAACAATAAACTGATATACCGGTCGGCCCGCCAGATGAGTTCCAGGCCCAGCAGTTTATTGAGGTAAATGGAAACATTGAGAGCCGATGGCACCAGGAGGAAATAGCTGAACAAACAACCTAAGCAAAACAGTATCAAGGCGACGATACAACCCGGCAAAAGTACGCGCTTTTCTCTTTTATTCAGACCGGGCGCCACAAATGAGGAGAAAAAATAAAGAATAAACGGAGACGCCAATGCCACTCCACCCAAGAACCCAATCTGGAGAAGAAATGAAAAAACCCCAAAGGGTCCCGTTGTGACCAAGGCTTCGGTCACCCCATGGTTTGCCATGGCCTTTTCCAGGGGTGCGCGCAGCAGTTCGTTAATATTTCTGAAGAAGACCGCCACCACCATGAAAGCCAGAAAGAACACCGCGGCGGACCTGAACAACACGTGCCGAAGCTCCTCTAGGTGTTCGAGGAACGTCATGCGAACCTCACCGGGCTTCTCTAACTCTTCGTTTTCAGCCGGTTTTATTTCAGTATCTTTTTCCATTCAAACCTGATTCACAAAACACGTTGAGCCCAAAACAGCAACCCCGGAGTTACATGGCATAATCGTCGAGTTTTAGACAGTTTCTTAACCATTGACAGAAAAAATTCATTTTGTTCAATTGCGCCTTTTCTCTGAGTCGGCCTATCTTTCCGAGAAGCGCTTTCATCACAAAAAATCAATTGTAACATGGCTAAAAATGTCACTAAGAAATCCACCAGCATGCCTGCCCCTGAGGCAAAAGAGAACAGCCCATCCAAGGCGGTAAAATACATCTACGACTTCGGAATAAAGACCGACGGCCATGGAAGCCAAAAGTCACTTCTCGGAGGCAAGGGAGCCAACCTCGCCGAAATGAGCCGCATTGGCTTGCCGGTACCTCCCGGCTTCACCATCTCTACCGAAGTTTGCACCTATTTCTATCAACACAACTTACAATACCCGGCTTCCCTGGCCAAGGAGATGCGGGCCTCGGTGGGGCAAGTTGAAAAACAACAGGGCAAAACTTTTGGCAATGCCAAGGACCCTCTTTTATTTTCCGTCCGCTCCGGCGCGCGCGAATCCATGCCCGGAATGATGGACACCATCCTCAACCTCGGGCTGAACGATGAGACCGTGCAAGGGTTGGTCAATAAATCGAATAATCCGCGTTTCGCTTACGATTGCTACCGCCGTTTCATTCAAATGTATGGCGACGTCGTCATGGGGGTACAGCCGGAGTCCGAGCACGAGCATGAGCCATTTGACGCAGTCATGGACAATCTAAAAAACAGTGCCGGAGTCGAGCGGGACAACGACCTCACCGAAGAACACCTCAAGGAACTCATCAAACGTTACAAGGCCCTCATCAAGAAGCGCACAAATTCGGAATTTCCCCAAGACGTTTGGCAACAACTTTGGGGAGCGGTGGGCGCTGTATTCCGCTCTTGGCAAAACGACCGCGCTCTGGTCTACCGTCAGAAATACCATATCCCGGCCGAATGGGGCACCGCAGTGAGCGTGCAAACCATGGTCTTTGGTAACCTCGGCGGCACCTCGGGGACCGGCGTAGCTTTCACCCGCGATCCGGCCAATGGAGAAAAAGTGTTCTATGGAGAATACCTTATCAATGCTCAGGGGGAAGACGTAGTCGCAGGAGTTCGCACACCCAAACCCATCGCACAACTCGCTGAGGAAATGCCAAAGTCCCACGCCGAACTCGAGGTAGTGCGGGCCAAACTGGAGGAACATTTCCGGGACATGCAAGACTTCGAGTTTACCATCGAGGAAGGCACGCTTTATATGCTGCAAACCCGCAACGGCAAACGCACCGGCCTGGCCGCTGTGCGCATCGCGGTGGAAATGGTCAAGGAAAGTCTGATGACCATTAAAACTGCCGTTACCAAGATTCCGGCCGATTCCATTTCCAGCCTGCTCGTGCCCATCTTCGATGAAAAGAGCCGCCGGTCGGCCAAGAAAATTGCTTCCGGTTTACCGGCAGGCCCGGGAGCAGCCTCCGGCAAGATTGTATTTTCCGCCAGCACCGCCGAACGCCTGACTAAACACGGCACCAAAGTGGTGCTTTGCCGCGTGGAAACCTCTCCGGAAGATCTCCGTGGCATGATCGCCTCTGAAGGTATATTGACTTCGCGCGGCGGTGTTTCCTCACATGCAGCTCTGGTGGCCCGGCAGATGGGTAAGGTGTGCGTATGCGGAGCGCAGGGTGTAAACATCAATTACGAAAAACGTACCCTCAGCGCCGGCAAACAAGTTCTCAGCGAAGGGGACTTCATCTCCATCGATGGCACTACCGGTGAAATATTCGCCGGTCACGTTGATACGGCGCCTTCGGAAGTTTCCCAGGTGCTTTCCGGCAAATTGAGAGCAAACAAAAGCTACACTTATACCCTGTTTGAAACCGTCATGAATTGGGCCGACCGTTTCCGTAAGCTCAAAGTGCGTACCAATGCCGATACACCCGGTCAGGCCAAAATGGCCGTGTCCCTGGGAGCTGAGGGTATCGGCCTCTGTAGAACAGAACACATGTTCTTTGAAGGCGATCGCATCAACTTTATGCGCCGGATGATCCTGGCTGGAGATGGGGACGAACGCAAAGCGGCCTTAAAAAAACTCCTCCCCTTCCAACGGAATGATTTCGTAGGCCTATTTAAGGAAATGAACGGCCGGGCCGTCACTATACGCCTGTTGGATCCACCTCTGCACGAATTTCTCCCCCAGGACGACGCAACCCGTCGCGCCTTGGCCGATACCCTGAATGTTTCTCCCGAGGTAATCATCGACCGCGTGAAAGCCCTGCACGAACAAAATCCCATGCTGGGTCACCGCGGTTGCCGTCTCGGCATCATCTATCCGGAGATCACCGAAATGCAGGCGCGCGCTATCTTCGAAGCCGTCGCACAGGTAACCAAACTGAAGCGAACCGTAAAGGTGCTTGCCGAAGTAATGGTGCCTCTGGTAGGTTTCGCCGGCGAATTGAAAAACCAGGTTAAAATCATTCATAAGGTGGCCGCCGATGTCATGGCCAGGAAGAAGGTGCAGTTCGAATACCTGGTCGGAACCATGATTGAAGTGCCACGGGCCGCACTGAGAGCCGATGTAATTGCCGAAACCGCCGAGTTCTTCAGTTTCGGTACCAACGACTTAACCCAAACCACCCTGGGAATGAGTCGCGATGACTCCGGTTCATTCCTGCCCGAATACCAGGATCTGGAAATTATTAACCAGAATCCATTCGCCAGTATCGATCAAGCCGGTGTGGGACTAATGGTGGAAATAGCTACGGAAAAAGGCCGATCCAAGCGCAAAGACCTCAAACTGGGTATTTGCGGGGAACATGGAGGCGATCCAAATTCCATTACCTTCTTCCACAATGCCGGTTTGGACTACGTCAGTTGCTCGCCTCCCCGCGTACCGGTGGCCCGTCTGGCCGCCGCACAGGCAAATCTAGCCAACCCATAAATTACCTTTCTCATTTAAATCACCCATGGTTAAGGAAAAATATGTTTGAGGTAAGGGATAGGCCAAAGATGGTCGAGCGGGCTCTTTTGATTGGGGTCAATCTACCCGGCCAGCATGGAGACGACGTATCCAACTTGCTTTTGGAACTCGCCGATCTCGTAAATACCTTGGATATCGAGGTGATGGAAACCATGGCCGTAACCATTCGAAAACCTCATCCACACTTTTTCATCGGCAGGGGGAAAGCCCATGCCATCATTAATCATGCCAAAGCCAAAAACTACGACTGCATTGTTTTCGACGATGCCCTGACTCCAGCACAACAACGCAACTGGGAAAAAGAATCCCAACTCTGCGTCATCGACCGTCAGGAAGTCATTCTCGATATTTTCGCCCGCCGAGCACAAACCCGCGAGGCCGTGGTGCAAGTGGGATTAGCCCGCATGGTCTATAGCCTGCCCCGCCTGACCCGGGCCTGGACACACCTGAGCCGGCAAAGGGGTGGAAATAGCAAAATGCGCGGTCAGGGGGAGACGCAGTTGGAGGCGGACCAACGCATCGTGCGGGATCGAATCGCTTCGCTCAAGAGGCGCCTTGAGATGATCCGGAGCCAGCGCAGGACCCAGCGAAAACGACGGATGAAAAAACCGTTACCCTCCGCCGCCATTGTCGGATATACAAACGCGGGAAAATCTTCACTGCTCAACTGCGTCACCGGAGCCGATATCGGGACCGGAAATAAATTATTTACCACCCTAGATCCGACCACGCGACAGGTCATCTTGCCCTCGGGAAAGAAACTGCTCCTCACCGATACCGTTGGATTTGTGCGCAAACTTCCCCACAATCTGATCGAGGCTTTTAAGGCCACTTTGGAAGAGGCGGTAGTAGCTGATTTCCTTATTCATGTCCTCGACGTTTCCAGTCCGGAGGTCGAAAGGCATGCCCAAACCACCATGAGAGTTCTCAAGGAATTGGGAGCCGATGAAAAACCCATCCTCATGGTCTTTAACAAAGTGGACCTCTGCCAGGACAAGTTTGCCTTGCAACGGCTGCAAGTCCAATACCCCGAGGCTGAGTTTATCAGCGTTCGGGAAAACAAGGGAATCGCAAAGCTGGTCCGGCACATGGACGACCTGCTCGAACCCGATGCAGTTTACGCCGAATACGTGTTTCCGTTTGAACGCTACGACCTGGTCGCTCAGCTCCACCACGCAGGTTGTGTAAAGGAGGAAGAAACCAGAGACGAAGGCGTATTCATCGCCGGACACGTTTCTGCAGACTTGCGCACAAAAATTAAGAATTTCCGGCTGAATGGCACAGAAATCCCTACTTAACCCGGATATTTCACTACCGAGCGCATGCGACAGCTTACTACCGAGCGCATGCGGGCTAAATTCCTGAAGGGCTTCAGAAAGCTGGCTTCCAATCAGGTATTCCACCTTCCTTCAGTTGCTTTTCATAACGCACCACTTGAGGATGAACCGGGGAATAGGGAACATCCTCATTGACCATAAACGGCAGGGTTTCTTCCCACCAGCGGTCGAAGGCCTCTCGCAAATCGGCAACCACTTCGGGATAATCATCAGCTACATCCACCCTTTCATAGGGATCCGCTGAAATATCGTACAGCTCCTCATTGTTTACGAACCGCCAACGCTGCGTTCGCACGGCACAAGATTTAAATTTGCTGAGATTCGGATCTTCACCTTTCGCCCAACGTCCCTGATGGACAAATAGGTATCGATCCTCCCAAGGCGCTTGCGCATTCTCGAGCAACGGAACCAAGGACCTTCCATCAATAGCTTGAATGTTATCGGGAACAGGGATTCCCGCCAGTTCCGAAAAGGTTTTAAAAATATCAATATGGGCCGAAAGAGCTGAAATATCAGTTCCTTCCTCCAACACCCCTTTCCAGCGCCAAAATGCTGGAACATGAGTACCACCCTCAAAAGGTGAGCCTTTGCCCGTTTTAAATCCTGCGGTGTAAAACTGAGTCCTGTTCCCATCCACTTTCCCGCTTCGTCCGGCCTGCCCATTGTCGGTCATAAAAATAACCAGTGTATTTTCCCAGGCGTTCCACTGATCGAGCTTATCCATTAGCAAACCAAAATTGTCATCGATGTTTTCAATCATCCCATATCGTCCTGCTGAATTCTGGTCATAGCCGAGTTCAGTGAAACGAGTTTTATACTTCTCTGGAGCGATCATGGGACCATGAGGCGCATTGGGAGTAATATAGGCAAAGAATGGAGTGTTCGAATCGTGCTGTTTTTTGATCCATCCCAGCGCGGCTTGAAAAAAGACATCGGTACAAAATCCTTCGGTCTGAACAATGGTATCGTTGTGTAGAACCACATTATCGAAGTAGCGTCCTTCGCGAACCTGGTTAGGCGGGAAATCAGCACAACTTCCTTCATAAGATTGACCAATGCCACCCGCTCCATGGATGAAAGTTTCGGTAAAACCACGGTTATAGGGTTGGTACTCGTCTTCATCACCTAGGTGCCACTTGCCAAATATACCCGTTTCGTAGCCAGATTGGTTTAATAGTTCCACAAAGGTCGTTGTCGAAAGCGCCATGCGTTCCCGTTCCCGGATAGTATGGGTAACGCCATTCCTAAACTCGTGGCGGCCACTCATCAACGCCGCCCGGGTTGGAGAGCAAGTTGGACTTACATGAAACTCAGTAAAGCGAGTGGACATCCCATAGAAGCGATCCAGATGGGGAGTCTGCAAAACCGGATTTCCCATACAGGAAAGATCGCCCATGCCCTGGTCATCCGTCATGACCAGTATAATGTTAGGCCTGCAGCCGGCCAACCCACCGGATTCGGTAGTACTATCACCGCATCCAGCCAGAAGCATTGAGAAAAAGCCAATGCCAAGAACAAATGTTAAGTGAATTTTCATAAGAGCGAACACGACATCACCCAATCTTCCACTGCGCTCCGGAATGTCGGCACTGGTGTGGGCCTGGGAGGAAGGGGTCAAACCTAAAATCTCGACATCGCAAGCGACGTCAAGATTGCAAGGAATGACCCCGACGGTTGTCGCAGAATGTCGACCCAGCTTTACCCGAGAATCTGCTCGATGACCGCACCAGCACTCGATCTTCGTTCGCTCGCTACGAATATTGTGAGACATACGGGTTAAAAGTTTATTTAGAAAAACAACAACCACTGATGAGCACTGATAGAGAAGAGCTGTACTTTTAATCTGAATAAAGAAATCGTGGACACTCAAGCGCCACCTCCTATTCAGAAGACTTTAAAAAAGGAGATGACCAAACTAAATCATATCAGTGTTCATCAGTGCTATCAGTGGTTTAATCAGTTGTCATGGAATTTGAAATTCGTGGCATACCCTAATTGAGGTTACCCAATCTGCCCATAAATTAAAGCCTCTTTCTCCAAGCCAATAGTTTGTGCTTCAGGATTTTAGTTCTTTCGGGAAATTCGTCCGCCAGGTTGGTGGTTTCTCCTTCATCATCTCGTAAATTAAAGAGCATGGTGTTACTGCCATCGTCATTGGTCAGCAATTTCCATTCCCCTTCGCGGATGGCGTTAGTCGGACTTTCAAAATCCGGATTACCCGGTTTTAGGATACCCGGGTTAGCTCCATACTCCCAAAATACAGGACTGGGTCGCTGCACTGGTATTCCATAAAATGCGGAACTCATGTCTTCGCCATCCAAACTCCAGTGGTCCGGTAATGGAGCGCCGGTCATTACAAGTATGGATGGGAATAAATCAACCGCAGCAACGATGCTGGTATGGTTCGTAGCTCCCGCTTTGATACGCGCAGGCCAGCGGACGATGAAAGGCATGCGAATACCACCTTCATAAAGACTCCACTTGCGGCCAAAGAAAGGACCGGTCCATCCAGGCGGATCGTGCCCTTCCTCATAATAACGCGGCCAATCGGTTGGGCCATTGTCACTGGTAAATATTACCACCGTATTTTCGGTGAGCTTCAGCTCGTCCATGGCATCCAACAAGCGACCAATTTGCCGGTCCATATTATCGAGCACCGCGTAGAACGCCTGCCGGTAAGGATTGTCAGAATACTTGGAGTACTTGGCCTTCCACTCCTCCTTGGGCACATGGGCATCGTGCACGTCGTTGGGAAAAACGTGCAGGTAAAACGGCTGATTTTTGTGCCTTTCCATGAAGTCTATGGCACGGTCGAAATAGATGCCCGTGGTTTCCCATTTCTCTACTAAAGTGAATTTTCCATGGCCGAGTTTGGCGCTTTGACTATTGAGGCCCTTTTTCCCGAAGAGTATACGCTCTCCCAGGCCCTCAAACGATACCAGCGATTCTTCAAAGCCGTAGGCTTGCGGCAACGGCGCAACCACGTCGCGGCCTCCACCCATGTGCCATTTTCCAAAATGAGCCGTAGCGTAACCATTGGCTTTCAGAACCTTGGCCATGGTCTGCACTTGCGGATCCAGAAAATCGACCATGTTGCGTTTGCGATTCTGCGCCTTGCTGGCAAAATGGGCCCATACCTTGTGGCGTCCGGGAGCCTGTCCCGTGTTTAATGCAACCCGGGAGGGTGAGCAAATGGGGGAATTGGTGTAGAAATTGGTCAGTCTGATTCCTCCGGCCGCCAATCGATCGATGTTTGGCGTCTCCATGTCGGGATTTCCAAAACTGGAAGGATCCGCGTAGCCCATGTCGTCGATGTAAAGAAGGACAACGTTTGGTTTATCTGCCACCGCAGCCGGCAGAATGAAGAATAATGAAAGAAGGACTATTTTGCCTTGAAAGAGAAACTTCATGAAGACTGCACTTATCATTAATCTGAACAGAATGGTTTCAAGCAAGATCGCCCCCTTTAATCCGCGCGGCTCAAAGCCAATAAGACCCTGCTTCTTAGGTAATAAAGGCCTATATTGATGTATTGACATCAAGTCATAAAACATCATGATGCCTATTCATGAGAACCACCTTAACCATTGACGATGACCTGGCCCGCAAATTGAAATTGGCGGCAGCTCGGGAACAAAAAAGCTTCAAGGAAGTGGTTAATCAGACCTTGAGAAAAGGGCTTGGTGGATCTACCGGTAAACGTGTTAGAGCCAGGGTCAAGTTAAAGACACAGGCTCTGAGCTACCGAAAAGGGGTCGACGAAATGCGGCTTACAGACCTGCTCGATGAGCTGGACGTGGAGGAGCAGGCGAAGTTGTGATTGTGCCGGACGTAAACATCCTTGTCTACGCTCACAATAAATCATCCCGATTCCATGCTTTAGCATCCGCTTGGTGGGAAGGGACTCTGAACGGCGATACCACCATTCTCTTGCCCAATATTTGTATAAACGCGTTTGTGCGAATCATGACCCATTCAAAGATTATGGTTGAGCCCTTGGATGTTGGTGAAGCCTTTGAAATGGTGGAAAGCTGGTTGGAGTCTGAATGTATTTGTTTTCTGGCGCCTGGGCCCCGTCATTTTGAAATGTATAAGGAAGTGTTGTTGGAAGCAGGAGTTGGGGGAAAGCTGACTACAGATGCCTATATCGCCGCAATGGCGATTGAAAACCAGGCTACTGTGTATAGCAACGACAGCGATTTTGGTAGGTTCTCCGGCCTGCGATGGAGTAATCCTCTGTTGAGTAGCTGAATTTGGAGCTAGCCCGGATGTGTCACTACCAAGCGAATGCGACAGCCCCCCAATCTTCTACTACCCCCCCATTTCGTTTTATTATAGCCGGGCCTCCCAATCGCTCCTCAGAATCCCGTAGGCCACGGAGTCTTCGAATCTCCCCTCCTTTAAGACGTGTTGGCGTAGCAGCCCTTCTCGCGACATGCCTATTTTCACCAGAACCCTTCCCGAAGCCGGGTTGCGGCCAAAGTGATGGGAGTGGATCCTGTTAAGGGACAGCCGGCGGAATCCGTAGTCAATGACCATCTGGGCCGCTTCCGTGCAGTATCCGTGGTTCCAATACTCCCTGCCGATCCAGAAACCCAGTTCCGCTCTTCTGAATCGCTGGTGGATGGTCAGGCCGATCGCCCCGATAAGATCTCCGCATTCCTTCGCCGTTACGGCGAGGTCGACCTGCTCCCCGGTCCTGAACTTCGGCAGATGGATGGCAATCCACTCCTCGGCCATCCCCGCTTCGTAGGGGTGGGGAATGTTCAAAGTCGTATCAGCGATGGCCGCATCGCCCGCCAGCTCTCGAACTCGCGGAGCATCGGAAAGGGTGAAGGGTCGGAGCAGAAGCCGATCGGTTTCGAGGGTCGGAATTGAAGTCATTGTCGGTCGATTCCTTAGTGACTCCGAAATCGATCGCAAGAACAGATCGACCGGTCGGTCAGGAAATCTGCCGCCTAAAAGGCTCTTAAATCCGCAAAAGACGGAACTTTTTTCCGTTTTGAGTTGGACATATGCGGAAATTGGCTATTGTTGAGAGCCATTCTCAATAGAA
This sequence comes from Opitutales bacterium, assembly GCA_965250065.1. Lineage (GTDB taxonomy): Bacteria > Verrucomicrobiota > Verrucomicrobiia > Opitutales > UBA2995 > JAABVD01. The sequence continues at coordinate 275,615 of OZ252288.1, read as the reverse complement.
ACGTGCCAAATCTTTTGTCCATAGAAAAAGGCCAGTACGTCCGCGTGACGGACATTCGCGCCGAAAACCACATCGACCAACGCATTCTTTCGCTGGGAATTGCCACCGACGCAATTCTGAAGGTATGTAAGGTTGCGCCATTAGGCGATCCGATCGCGGTCGAGGTGGATGGCGCCCAGATCGTGCTGCGAAAATCGGAAGCACAGGGGATCCAGGTCGAGCCGCTCTAAAAGTCCCGCATGCCATCGTCTCCAGCACCGGTTGCCCAACGCAAATTCCATATCGCCCTGATTGGAAACCCCAATACGGGCAAAACCACGATTTTTAATAACCTGACCGGGCTACGGCAACGTACTGGAAATTACCCCGGAGTCACGGTTACCCGTAAAATCGGCCAGCTCAGATTGAAACGCGCCAGCGCTGAATTGATCGACCTGCCCGGAACCTACAGCTTGTCTGCTCACTCACCGGACGAACGCGTGGTTATCGACGTGCTCAATGGACGATTCCAGGAAATGGGCAAACCGGATGTCATTTTATTCATAGCCGATGCTACCAACCTCCGGCGCAATCTGTTTCTGGCGTCACAGGTAGCCACTCTAAAAATCCCCATGATGCTCATTCTCAATCAATGGGATGCGGTTGCGCCATCGGGACAGCAGATCGATTTGAATCTTCTCAAGGGACGGTTAAACATTCCGGTCATTCCGACCATAGGGACCAAAGACCAGGGTACCGATAAAATAATTGAAGCCATCGAGAGCCTGACGGACGAGCCTCGTTTCCTGCCCGAAATAAAATGGCCTCAATCAATGGACATGGCCATGGAGCACCTCCGAGTTTCTCTGCCTTGCATCGAGGAAGAGATGTTGAGCGAGAGTGAAACTCACCGTTTACTCTTCGATACTCACTCCGCCGAAATCCAGCGGTTGAGAGTCTCACCCGAGGCGGCGCAAAAAGAAGTGGTCAAAGCCAGGGAATTTCTTCGCAAGGACGGCATGAATCCCCTGGTGGCAGAGGCCATGCTTCATTACCGACACATTGACGGGCTCATCGGTGGAGTTGTTCTGAAGGACGCAGAACTTTCGCAAGGTAAAACCGAATCCATTGACCGCTTGCTATTACACCGGGGTTGGGGACTGGCCGCCTTCGTTGCCATGATGTATGTGGTCTTTCAGGCGGTGTACACCTGGGCCGGTCCCTTGATGGACACCATTGAGGCCGGCAAAGTCTGGATTCAGGATCTTATCGGACCACGTCTGGACGGCACGCCGATGCTGCAAAGCCTCGTCTTGGACGGAGTGATTGAAGGGGTCGGAGCTTTTCTGGTTTTTCTTCCCCAAATACTCATCCTGTTTGCCTTTATTTCCCTGCTGGAGGATAGCGGTTACATGGCGCGTGCCGCATTTATCATGGACAAGCTGTTTAGCTGGTGTGGTTTAAACGGTAAAAGCTTTGTCCCGTTGCTGTCCAGCTATGCCTGTGCCATTCCGGGTATTATGGCTACCCGCACCATTGAGGATTCGAAATCGCGATTGGCCACTATATTCGTAGCGCCCTTTATGAGCTGCTCTGCCCGCCTGCCCGTTTACATCCTTTGCATCGGGGCATTCATCGAGCCGGTCTATGGCCCCTGGTGGGCGGGATTCACCCTGTTTCTCATGCATTTCGTTGGTTTGGCCGTAGCGGTGCCCACCGCCTGGGTGGTTACGCGCATTGTTCTCAAATCAAAATCCCAGCCATTCGTCATGGAACTGCCCAAGTATCGGGCGCCGAGGTTGCGCGATGTGAGTTACCGCATGTGGCAGGCCGGGCGGGAATTTGTCCAGAAAGCCGGAACCATCATCTTCTTCATAACCATCGTTATATGGGCCTTGCTGTATTTTCCCAGTCCGGACGGACTGGAAGCGGAAGTGCGCCAACAGTTTATCGCGGAAATGGTCGAGGCCGATGTCGGCACTTCTGCCGAAATAGAAAGGCTTATGACCGACCCCGATTCTGAAATCGCACGCAAGTTTAACCTCGCCCTGGGTGGCGCGCAAATCAACCAGAGCTACATGGGTCGATTCGGCAAGGTCGTTCAACCCATTTTTGAGCCGGCTGGATTCGATTGGCGCATCTCCATCGGGGTGCTGGCCAGCTACCCGGCGCGGGAAGTCATCATTTCAACTCTGGGGATTATCTACAGCCTGGGCGGCGACGTGGACGAAGAAGACGGGAGCCTCCGGGCCGCCTTAAAAAATAGCAAGTGGCAGGAAGGTGAACTGAAAGGAACGGCCATTTATACCGTACCCGTAGTGATTGGGCTGATGGTATTTTTTGCCCTGTGCTCCCAATGCGGAGCTACCACCTCCATAATTATTAAGGAAGCAGGATTAAAATGGGCGGTTTGGTCCTTCGTATATATGACCGCTTTAGCTTGGCTTGGAGCCGTACTCTGTTATCAAGTTGGCAAAAACTGGTTTTAAAATGATTTCCCTGGATTCCATAGTTGTAATCTTACTGGTGCTCGGTGCAGTGGTCTACCTGGGGAGACTCTACTTTAAGAAATGGAAGTCTCCCAAAGCCTGCGGTTCGGCCAATTGTGGCTGTGCACAGAGCGATTCAAAACTCTTTGCCAAAGAAAAATCCCCCAAACCGTAATGGGACCTACACCTGTTCCCAGGAGGTGAGATTTCTGGGACACCACACTAGATCGCCCTAAACAGGGGCTCGATTTCCATCTCGGGCACTTTTACCAACCCCTTGTCCGTCAGTCGAATTTCCGGTATTACGGACAGGGGTAGGAGATTGAATCCCATGTAGGGCAGCCGGCAACCCGCCTTGACCCACGAGGCTTTAACTTGCGACGCCGCTTGGGCTACTTGAGCCGCGCGAAGATCGGAGATGAGCCCGGCAATGGGAAGCGGGATAAAAGCTTCAACTTCCCCACCCTGAACAACCACTACTCCACCCTGCGATTCGCGTATGGTCTGAACGGCCAGTTGCATGGACGACGCGTCCATTCCCGCTACAATGATATTGTGCGCATCATGCCCGACACTACTGGCAACCGCCCCTTCTTTAAGCCCGAAATTCTGCAAGAAACCGTATCCGACATTTCCCTTTATTCCATAGCGCTCGATTACGGCCAAGTGACAGCAGTCATTTTCTTTCAGGAAGGGCGACCAACCATTTGCAAGGTTTGTAAGTAGGGCCTTTTGGTGCAGCGTTACTATTCCCGGTTGTTCGGTTCGTAGTAAGGTCACCCGGACCGGTTCATCCGGAACTTCCGGCGCCAAGACAAAGGAGTCGGGAATTTTTACCGTTTCGTAGGCTTTGGGGGGATACTGGTAGCGGTGATTGGAAAGCTGCTCGTCCAAAACGGAGGTCACTTTCCCATCCTCAACCACGAGCTCTCCTCCATACCAAGTATTGACCACTTTCAGCTCATCGTTGAGCAAAACCATGTCTGCTCGACGGCCGTGGCCCAAGGCGCCAATATTTCCATCCATGGCATAACGGGTGGCCGGGTGCAACGAACCCATTGACCATGCCGTTTCCCGGGACACACCAGCGCGGATGGCTTCGGAGACGACCCAGTCCATTCCAAATACAAACAAGTCGTCCGCATCGCGGTCATCGGTACAAATGCAAACTCGTTTGCAATTTGCACCCAGTTCAGTCACGGTCTTGATCGCTTCCGGCAAGCTGTGCCAAGGGGTGGTGGGCGGCCCCCCACGCAGAAAAATCCACAATCCGGCCTCCAATAAATCATCGGCAATTTCCCGGTCTATCGCTTCGTGCGTATCGGTTACCCCGCTGGCCGCGTAGGCTCCCACGAATTCGCGGCCATAGATGTGACCGCACACCGGCTTATTGCGCTTCAGGGCTTCCTGAATCACCCCGTGAGATCGGTCATCGGCCAAGCAGACCGGAACAAAATCCATTTTCTCACCCAGCGCCACGATCTCGGGCCAGGCATCGAATAATATCCCAGCTTTATGGGGAGTCAGATCGCCTCCACAAGTTTCCAAATCGGCGCTGGTGGCCGGAATGGTGCTGGGAAGCGTGAGGAAGATATTCAATGGAGCCAGCCGTGCGTCTTCCAGCATCCACTCGATTCCCTCCGTATCGCATACGTTACCAATTTCGTGACTGTCGCAGAAAATGGTGGTAGTACCATTCAACAGCGCCGCCTCAGCGTAGGCACAGGCCGTCATCATACTGCTCTCGATATGAATATGGGGATCCACCAGACCCGGGGCAACAATACCGCCCCGGACATCCAGTTCCTCGACGCCGCTGTCACCTTGGAAACTACCGGCCGGTTTTATGGCCGCTATCCTGCCGTGCGAAATCCACACTTCCTTGTCGGCCAGCATTCGCTCCGAATAGGTAGAAAGTATGCGACAATCCCTCAGTACAAGGTCCGGTGGTCGATGCCCGGAGGCCACCGAGGCCAGATTTTGGCTCAGGGAGGCCAGGGGAGCGACGCTAAAACGGTTCATATCGTTTAGCGGAGTTTGAGCTGAAGATGCTCTTTGCCGTAATTATAGGTAACGGCGGTGGCGGTGGCGGCTACCGCCTTCCATCCATCGTTGATCATGCGGTTTTCGAAGGCTCCAATATCATGCCAATAGGCCTGTAACATCTCCGCCTTGGTTTCTTCATCCAGGAAGGAATGCAGGAGGCTGTTTTCACCCAAGCCCGTGAGCTCTTTCCAGGTCAGGTTAAAACGGGTTACGGCCACATAGTATTCGTCCGTCATGTTCGAGTGCCACATGCCGCGGTCATCCGTATTTAAACAACAGGGGATTCCCTGGCGCAAATACACGGGAAAAGGATGCTCATCCAGGTCGGGTGTGTAGCCCAGCAGATGATTACTCACCAGGTTGATTTCAATCAGGAATTGTTTGCCGCGCATCAATTGCATGGTAGGTGGGTCGCGATACAGGTTTATGCCGTGGCCAATCCGCGTGGCGCCCAACCGGAGTGAATCAAATATATGTGAATCTTTTTTCTCCGCCTCCCCGGCATGCACGGATATGCCCACTTGGGGAAACTTTCTTAGCATTTGATCGTAGACATCGGTGAAGCGGCTGGGATAGCCGCGATTATCATCCTCACGCCCGGCCATATTAATTCCCACCCAGAGATCCTTGTTGCGATGGATATGGGCAAAACTCTCCGCTACCCGTTCTTCCGCATCGTCTGAAAAGCGAAGTACAACACCTTGAAATTTAACCAGCACACCCGTTGCTTTGGCATCGGGCCGGTCAAACCGGTCCCGCCATATTTGGTCGGCCTCCGCGGGCGTCAGGTAATTGCCTTGGGCATCCTTCCATCCTCGGAATCGGGACTGAATTTCCATGTAGCGCACGCCCTCCGCAGCAAATCGCCTCATGTTTTCCACCATGAGCTCAGTCATGACGTCAATGGATTGAAGCACATCGTCCAGACGGCTCCATATGTATTCAAAAAACTCATCTCTCCCTTCCCCATCGTTATCCAGGAACATGGCCTTCATCCAAACTCGCTTTTCGTCGGCGCTGAGATCTTCCAGACGCTTAAAATCGCGGCGCACATCCAAGTTCAAGGACTGGTAAGTATGATGGGCAATCGTCACCCATGCGGATAAGTTCCGGCTATCCCGGTGACGGACTGCATCAATCAAATTCAAGCTCGATATCCCCGTGCGGGCATAAAACTGCTGCCCTCCATTTCGCGCCGGATCGGTAAGGATTTCCCAAATCATTTCCGGTAGCATTCCGCCTCCGAGATGGTGGTGAATGTCTCCACCCTTGGGCAGGGCATAGAGACAACGATAGAGATCTTCAGGCGAAGCTTCCTCTTGAATCGCCTGCCAGGTCGCTTCGATTGCGGAACCTGAAACTGAATTGGATGGGCCCTGACTCATCGTAACCACCTCTTTCAAGGCCCGATCCCCCACTGGCTGCTCCGCCGCGTCCGATTGACGGGAACCGATAAACAAACCGGAGCCCAAAGCGGCCAGGATTCCCTTGCCCAAAAAATTGCGCCGGCTGTTGCCTTTCTTTTCCTTGGGTCTTCCCTGGTGGGTTAACAATAAATTTCTCCAAAACGAACGTTTCATAATTAGAATTTTCTTGTTATTTAAGTCCGTAATGCACCAGGAACAGTCCAGCCACAAGGTAACTGAACAAGGGCACTTCCTTGAATTTTCCCTGCAACAACATTATGAGTACAAAGGTAACCAGCCCAATTCCGATCCCCTCGGTAATACTGAAGGTCAGGGGAATGAGGAGCATGGTAATAAACGCCGGCGCGACCTCCGACAGGTCACCGAAGTTCAGTTCCTTCATTCCCTGGGCCATAAATACTCCCACCATGACCAGGGCAGGAGCAGTGGCCACTTTCGGAACGACGGTGAGGATGGGCGTGAAAATCAGAGCCAGGAGAAAACATACCCCGGTAATTGCCGCGGTTAAGCCTGTTTTACCGCCCGATTCGATCCCCGCGGAAGACTCGATGTAGGAAGTCGTGGTGGACGTTCCCAGCAACGCGCCCCCGATAGTGGCAAGCGAATCCGCCGTTAGGGCCCTGCCCATTTTGGGCATTTTTCCTTTTTCATCCACGAGTTTTGCCCGGCGGGACAATCCCACCAAAGTTCCAATACTATCGAACAAGTCCAGCACCAGCAGGGTCACTATTACCGGTAATGAGGCGCTAAAATGTCGCAATGGATAAAAAATATCCAAAGCCAGAAATGTTTCCCCTATACCACTTGGCGCTGATACCAAACCGGAAGGCATGCTAGTGATTTTGCCCGCTCCAGCCGGTATGAAAAGCCCCAGAGCAGTGAGAAATAAAATGGACAAGAGAATGGCGCCCGGAACCTTGCGGATGAAAAGGATTGTCATGATGACAATACCGAGAATTACCATAATGGGAACGGGACTTTTCAGCGACCCCACCGTTACGAGCGTAACTTCGTGATCCACCACGATTCCGACCTCCTTTAAACCGATGAAGGCAATGAAAAATCCTATGCCGACTTGAATGCCGACTTTCAGCCCATTGGGCAACGATTCGGCAATCTTCTTGCGAAATCCCGTAACCGAAAGGATGAAGAACACGATGCCGTTCCAGAAAGTCAGACTCAAGGCGGCTTGCCAGGGCACGCCCATTCCCAGACAAATCACGAAGGTAAAGTAACTGTTGGTTCCCATACCCGGAGCCAGGGCGATGGGAAAATTGGTCATCCAGGCCATCAGAAAGCATCCCAGCGCTGCCGCCAGTGCGGTGACGGTGATCAGCGCTTCCCGGGGCATACCGGCTTCAGAAAGAATGGAAGGATTGACCACCAAAATGTAGGCCATCGCGGCGAAGGTGGTTATTCCAGCGAGTACTTCTCTGCTGACGGTGCTGCCTCGATGGCTGACGCGGAAAATTTGATCGAGCCATTTCACGGCGAGATTAGAGCAAAAAAAATACCGGGGTTGCAAGTTCGGCATGTTTTCTGCCAACATTCTGTTCATGCGCCGCCTTTCGATGTCCACCCTACTGATAATAACGCTTGGCTTCGCGGGTTGTGCCCGAGTTCAAAGCGAGACCATACCCATTAAGGTGGTGGTGGTGACCATGTTTGAGCTTGGCGATGTAAAGGGAGACCGGCCCGGCGAATTTCAATACTGGGTGGAGCGTCTGCCTCTCGATCAGACGCTGGACTTTCCACAGGGATATACCCCACTCTATTATAATGCCCGGAAGGGTATCCTCGGAGTTACTACCGGAATAGGCACCCAATTCTCAACCGCCACCATCATGGGCCTGGGCATGGATCCGCGGTTCGACCTGACCAAGGCCTATTGGCTGGTGGCCGGCATCGCGGGAGGAGATCCCCAAGATACCTCCCCGGCAGACGCCGTTTGGGCGGATTGGGTAGTCGATGGAGACATCGGGCATGAGATCGATGCCAGGGAAGCGCCCAAAGATTGGCCCACCGGCTACATTCCTTTTCGGAATAAGGAACCTTTCCAACTTCCCATACCCCCCACTGATCAACACTGGGGCGTTCGCTACAAAATAAATGCTCAGTTGCTGCATTGGGCCTATCAACTCACCAAAGACACGGAACTGACCACCAGCGAGGAAGCGGAAAACCTGCGGCTTAAATTCAAAGACTTTGCTGGCGCCAAATATCCACCGCGCGTTCAAATCGGGACACAGCTGTCGGCATCCACCTTTTGGCACGGCAAGCTTATGAACGACTGGGCCAACCGATGGGTTAAATATTGGACGGAGGGACAGGGGAATTACCTGACCGCTGCCATGGAAGACACCGGTACCCTGCAAGCATTGACCCGCCTGCATAAGGCCGGCCGGGCCGATAGGGATAGAGTTTTGGTTCTACGCGGAGTTAGCAACTACACCCGACCCATCGACGGGGTCAGCGCTTACGAAAGCCTGAAAGGTGAAAGCGCCGGCCATTATTCCGCCTACATGCCCACGGTGGAGAACGTGTTTCGAACCGGCTATCAAGTGGTGGAAACCATCCTGGAAAACTGGGACCAATATAAGGACACTCCGCCGCGCGGCAATTGAGCTGAGTGAGAGGGGATAATCGGCACGCAGATTACGCCAGTAGCGGTTTGACCACGTGCCCATGGACATCAGTAAGACGATAATCCCTACCCTGGAAGCGGTAGGTTAGTCGCTTATGGTTAATCCCCAGCAAATGAAGAAGCGTGGCATGAAAATCGTGAATATGCACCGGGTCTTTGTCGATGTTGTAACTGAAATCATCGGTGCGTCCATGCGTATACCCCGCCTTGGAACCCCCTCCGGCAAGCCAGATCGTAAAACAACGAGGATGATGATCCCTTCCGAAATTATCCTTGGTCATCTTGCCCTGACAATAATTGGTTCGCCCAAATTCACTACCCCAAATGACCAGGGTATCTTCCAGCATTCCTCTCGATTTTAAATCCTTTACCAGGGCGGCGGAAGCTTGATCGGTCTGTTGGCACATCTGGGGAATTCGCTTGGGAAGGTTGGCATGAAAATCCCAGCCCTGGTGAAACAATTGAATAAACCGAACACCGCGTTCGGCCAATCGCCGGGCCAGAAGACAATTTGACGCATAGGTACCCGGTCTACGCACGTCGTCTCCGTAAAGACTCAATGTCGCTTCTGACTCTCCGCTTATATCGGTCGCTTCGGGCACTGAAGTTTGCATGCGAAAAGCCATTTCGTACTGCAGAATTTGGTTTTCCAATACGGGATCCTTCGACTTGGCCAGTTGAAGCCCATGAAGCTCCTGTAGATACTTTATGGCGGAACGGCGACCCTCTCGACTCACGCCGGGTGGATTGTTCAGATATAGAACGGCATCTTTGTCGGGACGAAAGCGAACGCCATCATGATGGCCAGGCAGGAATCCGCTATCCCAGTAGCGGGATGTCAAGGGTTGACCCTTTCCTTCTTTTGTGGTGAGCACCACGTAAACGGGCAGATTCTCATTCATGGACCCAAGTCCGTAGGACAACCAGGATCCCATGGTGGGACGACCGGGAAACTGGGATCCCGTTTGCATATATGTAACTCCCGGACCGTGGTTAATGGCCTCGGTGTACATGGATTTAATAAAACAAAGCTCATCCGCAATTGACGCTGTATGGGGCAGCAACTCGCTCAAGGTTGCGCCACTCTCGCCATATTGCCTGAACTCGTAAGGTGAACCCACCAGGGGAAAACTAACCTGATGGGTGGACATACCGGTAAGGCGTTGACCTTTGCGAACGGAGTCGGGAAGTTCGTTGCCATGTTGGGCATTGAGAACCGGTTTGTGGTCGAAAAGATCCATCTGTGAAGGGGCGCCGGACTGATAGAGGAAGATCACCCGTTTAGCCTTGGGGGCAAAATGAGTACCTCCACCCAAGATCCCGGCCGAAGCAGCCGCTTTGGCGGGGTTCAACAGATCGCTCAAGGCGATCGCGCCTAAACCCATGGCGCATTTGTTCAGGAAGTCGCGGCGACTCAGACCTAAACCATTATCACAACCGGTGCAAAGTGGTGTTTTCATCGTTGAAAAATGCTTTCGTTGAAATTCATCAGTGTATTAATAACTACCGTCTTGGCGGCAAGTTCGATTGCATCAATTTCCAGTGGGATAGGCGCTTGACCCACTTCCAAAAATCGTTTTGCCCCCTCGGGATCAGATCGAAATTCATTAACTTGATGGTCCAAAAAGTCCCGTAACAGAGCGAATTCATTGTTCTCTGGGTAACGACTGGTCAGAAGCAGGAATGCCTTCTCGATTTGCGCGTCGCCATCCGCGGGATACTCAGTTATCAGACGCTCTGCCAGCACCCGCGAGGCTTCAACAAACTGGGGTCCATTCAAAATGATAAGCGGCTGCAGGGGAGACGCCGTCGCTTCTCGCTTTACCGTGCATACATCCCGCTTGGGCGCATCAAACGTCACCATGGTCGGGGCAGGAGAATTCCGCTTCCAAAGCGTATACAAACTGCGCCGGTAAAGACCATCACCCTGGTCGGGATCAACCGGCTTAAAAGACACAGCCAGCTCGTAGGGCTTAACAGGTGGTCCTCCAATTTTTTTGGCCAAAAGACCACTGACGGCGAGCGCATTGTCTCGGATCATTTCGCCACTCAGCCGATCCGGGTTGCTCCGGCAGAATGTCTCGTTATTTGGATCCTTTAGCCGGGTAATCTCGTCCACTTGGGTAGTTTGCCGGTAAGTTGCGGAACACACCATCTGTTTCAGCAATCGATGCAGGTTCCAGCCATGATCAACAAAATCCCGAGCCAGCCAGTCCAATAGCTCCGGATGAGTTGGGGGGGCGCCTCGCGTGCCAAAATCCTCGGGCGTCCGGACCAAGCCCTGGCCAAATATCACCTGCCAATACCGGTTGACGGCAACGCGGGCGGCAAGTGGGTGATCGGCAGAAGTGAGCCAATTTGCCAGTCCGAGGCGGTTGCGCGGCTGATCCTGGGGAAAGGGAGGGAGAATTTGTGGAGTTTCAGCTACTACCTCCTCCCCGCGCGCATTGTATTGACCGCGTTCAAGAACATAAGCTGGTCTGGGTTCTGGAAGCTCCCGCATAATGGACAGAGCCGGCAGCTCGTCCATCTGCCGATTCCATTTTGCTCGAGCGGCTTGTAGTTTACGGCCAATCTTCCCAACCGGTTCATAGCTGGTGGCCATGAAATATTCCAGTAGCTGGGTGCGTTCGTGCTCCTCGAGCAAATCAACGTGCTTTCTCAAGAGCTTTTGAAGATGCGATCCGTCATAGAGTTCTCTCACTTCTGCCGACACCAGTTCTCGATCGAACATGCGAAATTCATCTACCTGCCCCCCGACAAATCCACGGTCGCGGTAACGTTGACCGATTACCAAATTCGGCCGGTCGCCGGTCCACTCCGTAATCTGCCTCGTCAGATGGTCTCGAATGATGGTCACATCGACCGACTGGCCGTTGACGTATAGGCGAATTCCATCCGCATGGCTGGACCCATCGTAGGTAACGGCAACATGATGCCACTGACCGGCCTTGATCGGCTCTTTTGCTTGTACCCGAATGCCATTCCCTGGCCAATAGTGGATTATGGAGGCGGTCGGTTTCCCGTCCAACAACAAGAACTCGTAACCAAGACTGGCGGCATCGTCGGCGCCTCCACCCCGACTGAATATGTTTTCCCGCGCAGATATTTGCTTCGGGCGTATCCAGAGCGCTGCCGAAAATGGATTTTCGCGGTTGAAGTGTCCCACTTCCGGAACCTCAACCGCATCGTCTCCGGTAAACTGTATGGCTTTGTTAGCAATACCTGGCACTAACAGGTTTAGCTCGGAACTCGTTGGCGCATGATCCGGTACAACTGAATTTACCAGGGTTTCGCCGTCCCTTTCGTCGAAAGAAATATCTGCCACCAGACCAGGCCAACCAAGCTGTGGCCGCTGGGTCATCCACGACTTGAATTCCCTAGACTGAGCAGCCCTTTTTTTTACTCTCTCCAGTTTGCCTTTGAGCCTAGTTACCTCTTTTTGTGTAGCGGCCAGCGCTTCATCTGCTCCCGGATTAGAAATCGGCATGGCAGGTGTGGGGACAGCTTCGGTGAAATAGGAAATGAGGCCGGCTTCATCGATATTGGCAAAAAAGGAACTGAGAGAATAGTAATCCTCCGTGGAAAAGGGGTCATATTTATGGTCATGACAGCGGGCACACTCCATAGTCAGGCCGAGAAAGGCGGTAGAGAAGGTCTGAGTTCGATCGGCTACATACTCGACCCGGTATTCCTCCAGGACGATGCCACCTTCCATTTTATGAGCGTGCAAGCGATTGAAGGCAGTGGGGATGATCTCATGCTGGGCGGGATCGGGAAGCAAATCACCGGCCAATTGAAGTTTTATAAACTCTTCGTAGGGCATATTGGCTTTAAAAGCGTCGATGACCCAATCGCGCCATGGCCAAACTGAGCGATCATGATCACGCTGATAACCGTAGGAATCGGAATAGCGAGCCACATCGATCCATTCACCGGTCATTCGTTCCGCGTAAGCAGGGGAAGAAAGTAAACGGTCGACCACATTTTCAAAAGCCCCGTCGGATTCATCGGCAAGAAAATGGTCGATTTCATCGAGGGTGGGCGGCAATCCGGTTAGATCGAAGGTCACGCGACGGAGCCATTTTTCTCGCGATGATTCAGGAGCGGGTTTCAAATTTTTTCCCGCTATACCCACCGCAATGAAGTGGTCGATTTCATTCTTTGCCCAATTGCCGGAATTTGCCGGCACGGTTATCTGTTGGGGTAAGGGTTTAAACGACCAATGCTGATCGTAGGGGGCTCCCTCTTCGATCCACTGGTAAAATAAATTCTTTTCCGTCCCCGTTAGTTGCCTGGCATGTTTTTGAGGGGGCATCCTCTCCTCCTCATCCTCGGCATTAATCATCCAAATCAATAAACTATTGGCGGGGTCACCCGGCACGATAGCGGGGGCTCCATCGCGATCGGCATAGGCATCCTCCGGCCTATCAAGCCGCAAATCGGCCTCGCGGTTGCCGGCATCACGACCATGACACAAAAAGCAGGTGTCCGACATGATGGGACGAATATCCCGATTGAAGGATACTTCGGCTGCCAGGCTAATAGCCGCCCCTATACCTAAACAATGGCAAGCGATTACCTTATAGATGAAACTTTTCATTAAACCCCAGCAGTGTAAGTATTTTATATTCCGGAGTCTAGTGTGGTTTCCCTGAAATATCCTCGTTGGCGCATGAGCACGCGATGCAGGCTGGGGTTTTTTTCAAAGGCCTCCCGGCCGTGCAGCCAAAAATGGTTGTTGAGAACGATCAGCTGATCGACCGGTAAAGATAAGGATATGACGGCTGAGGATTTCTCCATGGACTCGGACAAATCATTCAGGTATCGTGCTTCCTCGATGGTTTCCGGGTTAGCGAATTGATCGATGAAACAAACCGAAGGCCCATCAAAGCTTTCATAGAAAGTCCTTTTTTCCAGGGTTATGGGGTAGTTCTTACTAGGGGGTGATTGATATTTGATGGGGACTGTGGCGGCGGGATGCTTGCTAAACCGTTCCAGATCCGGCCAGTCGTTGAGATGCAGCAACCGGGAATTTCCTCCAGCCGCAGCACGTTCCTCCATTTTCATCATCAGAATCCAATCCGTCGATTCCTTCAGGTAGGTGCCGTCCGTGTGCAGGGTGAACATACGATAGGCCTGGCGAAGATAAGAGTCGCTTTCGTCGGAATCCTTCACCGTAAAACAGGCATAGAAGTTTCCGGTCATGTCATCGAAATTGGGGGTCCCGATTAAGTGGGAAACTGCCGTCCCCAATGTAACGCGTTGATCCATGGATTCGAGCTCACTAGCAAAGGAAAGAGTAAAACCACCCGTCTTTCGGTCGCGTACAATCGTATTGATACGCTCGGTAAAATCTTCTCCGACAACCCGCTGCAAAGCATCCGCGGCGATGCACCGCAAATACGGCACATAAGTCAGCCTCTGTTCGGATAGATCTTTTGTACCCTCGAGAAAGCGGCTTACCGCCCCTCCATCGATGGAGATATCTAAAAGACGTTCAGTAGCAGGATGAGTTCTTATCGTATAGTTCATACCCCTCGGACGCTATTTGGATTAGCCCGCATGTCTCACAAAATTCGTAGCGAGCGAACGTAGGTCGAGTGCTGGTGGGGGCATTTTCCATACGGGATAAGTCATCCTCAACTCAATTCTCGGCGGGCACAGGAGTATCGGGCGGTGGTGGCCCGCCCGGGCGAGGCGGACCATGTCCGCTCGATCCACGGCGTTCGCCATCGCGACCACCTCGGCGATTCCGCCGTTCATCCAACCACTTATCGAAGGTCTCGATTTGCTCGGAAGTCAATATCGTTCTGATCCTTTGACGTTGTTCCCTGCGAATGCGCTCAAAAGTCGGACGAGTCTCCTTGAAAAACGCGTCGTACTTGAGCTGGGAGTCCTCCAGGATTTCACGCACCTTAACCACCTGATCTTCCGTCAGACCCAATCGTTCAGTCATGCGTTGTTGGATGTGCTCTACCCCGCTTTTTTCCATGCGAAATGGAGATAGCAGGCGATCCACCGAGGTTCCAGCGAGAATCCCTATGGCAAATACCACGGCAAGAATTATGCCGGCCTTGAGCTTTGAATTCATAGCCAGTCAGACCATTCCGTCTGGTCGGGGTAGAGGGTGACCAATGGATCTTCAAATTCCGCAATGGCTTCAGTCTCAGTGGGGGTTATGGCGGTAACCGTTAGCATGCAGATCAATGCGGCGCCCATCCCCAGTTTGACCAGGTTGGGGCTAAACAGATTGATCAAGGCATCCACCCAGTCCAGTTCATCAGTTTTTGGAATGCGCAACATTCTCTCCAATCCTGCCCGAACCCCGTAACGGACGTCAACCGGCGCAGGCGATTCATTCCTGCTGGCTGCAACCATTTGGGTCCAGGATTGGTTGGGGTTCTTATTCGGAGATTTCATAACGTGTTAACAGTTTACGTAATTTCTTTTTTGCTCGAAAGCTTTTTACTTTGGTTTTTGAAAGACTCCATCCCGTGATCTTGGCAACTTCGGCCAGTGGACGGTCTTCCAAGTAATGGAGGGTTAATAAATGTCTGTCGTCTGCCGGAAGCTGCGACAGCAGTTGCTGGACCTGTTCCGTAACCTGGTATTCGTAACGGACGTCCTGCTTATCCTTCAGCCGCTGCAGCTCGTACTCGTTGGCTTCCCCGGCACGTGAGGCCAGAGCAACGGGGGTGCGTTTGCAACGCCGAAAATAATCGTGCCCCGTATTGTAGGCGATACGGCGCAGCCAGTGTTCAAAGGGCGCTTTAGGCTTCCACAAGTGTAGTTTCCGGTAGGCCTTGATAAAGGTGTCCTGCACCAGATCTTCCAGATCGGCCTGGTGCGGACAAAACCGGAAAAGACAGCGCGAAATCATGCCTTGGTGACGGAGCACAATCTGATCGAAGGCGGGGAGGTCTCCCTCGCGCGCCCGATTCACAAGTATCTCATCTGTGTCCGTTTCCGTGTCCATTTTCCGAACAAGAACTGCTAAAGAAAACGGACTGGAATAACAATTCAACACTTTGGCTTTTTTAACCAGCGCCCCGGGACTCTACCGAGAGTCAGCGAGACGAAATTTATATTTAAAAGAACTATGGATTAAGGTTTTGCTTGCTTGCGGCCGCGGTTTTCGCCCCGGTTACGCATGTTTTCTGCCAGGACATTGAGCTTTTCTTCCTGCTCCAGGGTGAGCACATTGAGGACCGATACCCTGACTTCGGACTGGAGAACTTCAGCTTCCCGCATTGCCGGAGCAATGGCATCTCTGGCCGCTTGAACCGCTGTTTTATCGACGGGATCAGTCGCCTTTGCGGTTTTCAATGATTTTTGAGCGCTGAGCAAGTTTTCACGATGGGTCTTTCCCTCCTCCGCATAATTGGCGAAAATCGATTTGATTTCGTCATGCTGTTCATCAGTGAGGTCCAGGCGTTGCAAGGCCCGTCTCATGATTTGCACCTGCATGACCTTGCGTTGAGCTATCGACCGACCCCGTTGATTTTCGGCATTTGCAGGGGGTCCCCCTTGCCTCAAACCGCGTTGCTCAAATCCCGCCGGTCCACCGGGACCGAAATCCGGTATCGGTTCATCTTGGGCAACGCTGGTGAAAGTCAATGAATTCGCTGCGGCGATTGCCGCGAAATACAGGGTCCATTTTATGGGTTTCATTTCTTTATGTGGTTGATAATTAATAATTTAAATTTCAAAGCCTGCAAAAATTGGTTCTGTCTGGATAACGCGCCAGGAACTCCATGGGTTACAAAATTAATTCGGGTTCATAAATAAGTGGAAAGATGGGGTTTTTGCCTCTTCCGCAAATTGACAAAAAACCTTTTAAGGCAATTCATGCATAAATCAGCGTTGACCGGCAGATACAGGGAAGCTGAATCTACCGGTAGTCTTCAACTCATAGATTCGTGGCTCATCCTTGTCCCTATTTGCCCAGCGCCAATTCCTCCATGAACTGGCGCACCCTGAACTCTCGTAAGGACAAAGGCGGCATCGACTATTACATCGCGGCAATTTCTTACGCTCAAAACCTCTGGCAGCGCGACCTCCCTTCCAGGGCTTTCCTTGCCCTGGACCGTGCCCTGTTTACGGAGCTCACCGGCGAAGAGAAGGAGCTTTTGACCTGGCCCCTTCCTTACCGGGCCATGGCCTGGATGATGCGCCATTACCAGGAGGAACATTTTATGGGGAATCTGCGCATACACTTTCAACACCTGGCTACACGGGTGCGGGGTTATCGCAAAGATCAGTTGAAGTGGCGCGCCTGGGCCTGCTGGTACCTGACCCGGCAATACCGTCCAGGCCTACCGGGGGACCCGAATCAGGAAATTAAAGAGCCACATTTTGAAACGATTTTAATGGGATTGCAGGAATTCGGGCTTAAAGATGAGGCCGGGGCTTGGCGCGCGGTCACCGAGGAAGGACCGGATATAATACCCGAGTAGTAGCGAAGTGAGAAGGGGTCAGGCATGAATGTCACTTAGTTAAGCGACTTCTGGAATGTTCGATCATCTCGGAGAAGGAAGGGGTCAAGCCGTAAAAAGTTATGCCTTACAGGGTCAGTCGTCTTGTAAAAGTGTATGGAGTACAACGGAATACAGTTTTTAAGACCTGACCCTTTTCTTTCGGAAGGCGTCACTTTTCTACGGCATGACCCCGGCTGGCGCCCATACTATATTCCTCTACAAACGCGCTTAATTAAGTGATATTCGGGTCAGGCATTTATTTCCAACATGGAGACATGTTAAAAATCAACGACTGACCCCGACGGGCGAACGCGACATCATCCAACTTCTGCCCGATTACAGTTCCCGGAATTTACCCTTATATCTCCTGGCGATCGATTGAAGCGGCTCCTTGTGCCGAGGTTTTACCTGGAATCCGATAAAATGGATGCGCGCGTCTTTTTCGGACTGTTGCTGATGCCTGCGTATGTCCCTCACCAACTCCTCAAACGGCACATTTTCGCTTCCCCCCTCTGCTGGGGTGCGCTGAAAATCGCCGTCTGAAATCAGAAAAAGCACATCGGGCTGCATGGCGAAGGCAGCATTGATTACCGACTGAATTCCATTAAGGGGATCCCGCACCCAATTGCGCCCCGATTTCCCATCGGTGCGGAATTCTTTCTTCAACCATTCTTCCGCCGCCGCTTTATTTGCTTGGGTTCCAGAAACCAGGTGTTTTTCGAAAAGGTCGTAACTGCGGCTGAACTGGATCAACCCAAACAGCGTATTGGCATTGAGTCCCTTAATTAATTTAAGCGTTTCACTCTGCAACCGCCGCATGGATAAACCACTTTTCTTGGCTTTGGTTACTACGCTTTGTGAAATATCAAAAGCAATAATGATGCGGGTGGCTTGGTCCTCGATTCCAAAAAAGTTAAAAGATGAGGACTCAGAGACCAAACCTTGCAATGAGCCCATCAGCCCCGCCTTTCCCAATAGTGCGGCCACATCATTCATCGGATTAAAAGCCGAATCAAATGGATTGAACTCACTCCTTGGTAAAGTCGGCAGCGAGGGCAGATCGCTGGGGAGCATGGATTCTGTGGTGAGCCGCTCCATCAATGCAGGTTTACTACTCACTTGCTGAAATTCGGAAAGCGCCATGGAATGTTCCAGCTCTTGCTGTGGCAGATAAATTGTCTTTTTTGCCACAAACTCAGGATCCTTCCGTATGCTGGGAACCAACACCACCACAAAAACTGCCGACAACAGCAGGAGAATCTGTATAACTATCGCCCAAAGCAACACCCCCGCCTTGCTCGATCGCCGCACTTTATAGCGGTACCTACTCAAAGTTGCTGCAGGAGGTGACCCCATACCTTGGGAGCTTGGCTCCCGGTTCGCGAAATTCAACCGTAGAATTCGAACACCCGGCAAAAATGTAAATTCAGGTGAGGATACCCCTTGACTAGGAATTAGTTCCAGATCATAGGTTTCAACCTTCCAAATTTACGGGGTAGTAGCTCAGTTGGTTAGAGCGCCGGCCTGTCACGCCGGAGGCCGCGAGTTCGAGTCTCGTCTATCCCGCCATCTCCGCTGCTGACCCCCAACTTTTGATGCAGGGCTGCAATACAGTGTGACAGCCATAATTGCCGTGGCAAATGGTTGTGACAGGCTGTCACAAGATACTGTAAATCAAGGATATTCTGATTTTTATAAGTGTATACCAGGCAGGTATTAGCGAAGGTGGTATTAATCCTGCAACAACGAGGGAACTATGAGCAAAATTTTGGGGATCGATTTAGGTACAACCAATTCGTGTATGGCTGTTCTGGAAGGCGGTGAACCTACGGTTATCGCCAACTCCGAGGGCGCCCGTACCACACCATCCGTCGTGGCATTTACCAAGAATGGCGAACGCCTGGTCGGCCAGGCAGCCAAACGCCAGGCAGTCACCAATCCAAAAAACACCATATTTTCTGCCAAACGGCTCATCGGCCGGAAATTCTCGGAAGTCACTGAAGAGGCAGCCGGTCTGCCCTACGAAGTCGTTGAAGGCAAAAATAGTGACGCCTACATCAAAGCCACCGCCAACGCTAAGGAAGAAACATTCGCCCCCGAACAAATTCAGGCGTATGTTTTGCAAAAATTGAAAGCCGATGCGGAAGCATACCTGGGCGAACCGGTTACTCAGGCCGTAATTACTGTTCCAGCTTACTTCAATAACTCGCAAAAGCAGGCCACCAAAGATGCCGGGACAATCGCCGGTCTCGACGTCCTTCGGATCATTAATGAACCCACTGCCGCTTCTTTGGCTTACGGTCTGGACAAAAAAACCGAGTCCAAAATCGCCGTTTACGACCTCGGGGGTGGAACTTTCGACGTATCCATTCTGGAAATTGGTGATGGCGTATTCGAAGTTAAAGCAACCAACGGGGACACTTACCTGGGGGGAGACAATTGGGACACCACCATAATCAACTGGTTGGTCGATCAATTTAAAAAGGACAATGGCATAGACTTGCGCAATGATCCCATGGCCCTGCAACGTCTGAAAGAAGAAGCAGAAAAGGCAAAAATTGCCCTTTCCTCCGCACAATCGACCGACATTAATTTGCCATTTATCACTGCAGATGCGTCCGGTCCCAAACACCTCAACATTCAGTTGAACCGCGCAAAATTCGAGCAACTGACCGATGATCTGTTTGAGCGCACCGTCAGTCCCTTCCAAAGGTGCCTGCAAGATTCGGGACTGAGTGCGTCCGAAATTGACGACCTGGTATTGGTGGGCGGGATGACCCGCGCGCCCAAGGTTTCCGAAGTAGCGCTGCGCCTGGCCGGCAAGGATCCTCACAAGGGTGTAAACCCCGACGAGGTGGTAGCCATTGGAGCAGCTATCCAAGGCGCAGTTCTGGCCGGAGATATGAAAGATGTCTTGCTGCTCGACGTCACCCCGCTGACCCTGGGAATTGAAACTGCAGGCGCGGTAAGTACGGCGATGATCGAACGTAACACTACCATCCCGGCCAAGAAAATGCAGGTATTTTCGACCTATTCGGATAGCCAGACCGCGGTGGACATTAAGATCCTTCAAGGTGAACGGCCCATGGCAAACGACAATAAGCTCCTGGGCAATTTCCGCTTGGACGGCATTCCTCCGGCGCCTCGCGGGGTCCCGCAAATTGAAGTGTCCTTTGATATCGACGCCAATGGCATTCTTCACGTTTCAGCCAAGGATAAGGGTACTGGGAAAGACCAGAAAATTACCATTACCAATTCATCCGGTCTGTCCAAGGATGACATCGAACGGATGAAGAAAGATGCTGAATTGAACGCCGAGGCTGATAAAAAGCAACGCGAAGCCGTCGAAACTAAGAACAACCTCGACAACCTGATTTACCAGACCGAAAAGCAAATCGAGGAATTGGCAGACAAATTGCCCGCTGACAAGAAGTCCGACCTGGAAGCTGCCTTGGCCGAGGGTAAACAAGCCTTGGAAAGTAACCAAGTCATCGAAATGAAAGCGGCGACCGACAAAATTCAGAACCTCTTCGCCAGCTTCGCGCAAGATCTCTATAGTCAGGCAGAGGCGGCTGGACCACCTCCTCCGGGTGCAACCGCTAGTGCGGACACCGGCACCTCCGATACTGCTTCGAGTAGCGCGGCAGATTCAGATGTAGTCGACGCCGATTTCGAAGTCGTCGACGACGAAAAGAAATGAAAATTTAAGTTAGGGTTCAATCAAAGCGTTTCCGCAGGGGAACGCTTTTTTGTGAATCCAAGCTCTGTAAGGTGGCGTAATATGAAATTATCGAGCCCTGAATGCGCCAATATACTCGGCTAAGAATCAGGAAAACTACACATTTGGCTTTCTTTGGGCTCTCTTTTGCTATAAAATGTTCACCTAAACAATCGACAAGAAACAAAAGACGCTGGATCGTTTCAGATATCTTATTTCATGGAAAACACCAAAACCAAGTTGGAGAATTCAACCATCACCAAGGTTGAAATCAACCAACTACCGCTCTTAAAGTTCGAAGGTCCAATTCATCTGATTGAGTCGGAAAAAGACGTTGCAAATACGGTGGACCACTTAAAAAAAGAGGCCGTTCTTGGATTCGATACGGAAACAAAACCATCCTTTAAGAGGGGAGTCATCCATCCACCTGCCTTGGTTCAATTTGCCACCAAAACGGAAACTTGGATTTTCCGGTTAAACGGTAAACGTATGCATAAGGGCCTGGTGAAACTCTTTCAGGATCCCCATACGGTGAAGGTTGGTGTAGCCCTGCACGACGACGTTAAACACCTGCAAAGGGTAAACCACTTTAAGCCATCCGGTTTCCTGGACCTGGCAATCATTGCACGCGACGCTGGGATCCAAAAGAGGGGATTGAGAAATATGACGGGTATTGTTTTGGGGTCCCGCCTTTCAAAAAGAGCTCAGTTGACTAACTGGTCAAAGCCACGCCTGACCATCCACCAATTGACTTACGCCGCTACCGACGCTTGGGTGAGCTTGTTGCTGTTTCAGGAGTTCCAAAAAATCGGTTTGCTCCAGGTCACCTGAAACCTCCCGAGATTTAAGTGGTTATACTATTCCAGACCTGCAAAATTCAGCGCGTCAGTTTATGAAACACCGACCTGTTATCGCCGGGCTCCTCGCTGCCGTTCTTCTTTTCGGTTGTGACAGCGTTGAGCACCGCATCCGCAAGAATCCGGAAATGTGGGACGCGCTTTCCCCCAGTGAGAAACTGGCGGTGGAGAATAAAACCATCGATATTGGTCACTCCCCCGAGGTTGTTTACCTCATTATGGGTAATCCAAATCGAAAGAAGTCCAAGGCAGGTGGTCAGGAACGAAAGGAAGTTTGGATCTATACCCGTATCTACACGCAATACGAGGGGACGGACATTGCCGGCTATCATCGCCGCGTTTACTACGACAGCATAAACAAGGTCTTTCGCGTTTATTACATCCCCGAATATGTAACCCTTTTTTCCGAACATATGGAGGTGGTGACAGAAATCGAATTTGAAGACGGCCAGGTATCTGCCATAACCGAGGTCGAGCGCTGAATGCCCGCGATGCTATGCCGGTGATACATCCGTCTTTCATAACCAGAATACGATCGCATATTCCGATGAGTTCCTCGATTTCAGACGAAATAAAGAGCACGGCGGAGCCCCTTTTTGCCAATTCGACAATAATGGAATAGATCTCAAACTTCGCCCCCACATCGACACCCCGAGTCGGCTCATCGAGGATAAATATCTTCGGGTCATTCATCACCCATTTGCCAAAAACGACCTTTTGCTGGTTGCCGCCCGAAAGGGTATTGGCCAGTTGATGTTTCTAAGCGGATACGATTATCTTAGAGCCTATCCCAGAAACCGGGATTTGAAACGTCATTTCGATCCATCGTAGGAGCGGCTTTACGCCGCGATCCCACCAAACAGCCTCGAAGCAATCGCGGCGTAAAGCCGCTCCTACAACTTAAAACTTTGAAAGGTTACCGTATCAGTAGAATAAGTTTCATTATTTTTTTCATACCAAAGTCGTATTTCTTGGAAAAGGTAGGGCTCGATCGCCGAGCGAGCCGTTGTGAAAGCGGCGGTTTTGGCAAAACCGCCCTACCCCTAACCCTTTTCTTTCGGAAGGCATCACTTTTCTACGGCATGACCCCGACGGTCAACCCGGCTTCACCCGCGCATCGGCTCGATGTCCGCACCAGCGCAAGTGTGATGTCGCATTCGCTCGGTAGCGAGACATCCGGGCTAACGCAGCTCCCCCTTGTGCTGAATTGAGTCGAGAGCTATAGCAAGGAAGATGATGACGCCTCTCACGATGGTATAAATGAAGGGAGATGCATTCATCATGGCCAAACCGTTCATTATGGTGGTTATTAAAATGATTCCAATTACGGCGCCCGGGATTATATTCCCCTTGCCCCCGAACAGACTTGTTCCTCCCAGAACCGCGGCGGAGATTACGATAAATTCGTTACCTTCACCGAAGCCGGCAGCGACACTTCCTATCTGTCCAGCCGACAATATTCCACCCAGAGCGCCCAAAGCGCCACATACCATATAGGCGATGATAATATTGCGGTTTACTTTGATGCCGGCGCGTTTCGCATTCCTGGCGGAATTTCCTATGGCCATCAGGTGGCGACCATAAGCCGTGTGGCGCAACACATAATGGAACCCTATTAAGATCAGAATAAAAAAGATCAGTACGTTGGGAATAGGGCCAATGCGGCCATTCGATAATCCGCCGAGGACAGATACGTTGATGGAAGCTGAGCCGGATATCTTTAAGCCCAATCCCCGCAGGATGCTTCCGGTAGCCAGGGTCACGATAAAGGGCAGTATGCAAAATCGCGTCACCAATACTCCGTTAACATATCCCACCGCACAACCCAGAGTTAACACCAGACCAAGCACAAGTAACGGACCCCTGGCATCGGCAAAATAGGCTTCAGGAATTATTTGAGTAGTCGTAACCAGGTAGCCGACAACCGTTGAAATAAAAAACATACTGCGTCCGACGGAGATATCTATCCCCACAACCATCAGCACGAACACCATGCCAACTACGGCGATTCCGAGCGGCGAAGCTTGTTGTAGAATTAATAATAGATTCTCAACCGTAAAAAATCGGTTGTTTGCCAACGAAAAAGCGACCACCAAAATCACAAACACGACATAAATTCCGTACCGTGTCAGTAAGGACAGGTATTCCACACCACGTTGCCTGTTTTTTGATACCATGATCCTACCCCGCATATTGCATGAATCTTCTACTGCGCTCCGAAATGTCCGTCTTCACCGAGTTACGGCCGGACATGCCGGCGCTGGTGCGGATGTCTTGGAGGAAGGGGTCAAACCTTGCATCTAGCATTAACATGCAAGATGCTAAGGAATGACCCCGACGTGCGCGCAAGGAATTGCCCTGGGTGTCAACCCAGCTGCACCCGCGCATCGGCTCGAAACCCGCACCAGCACTCGACCTTCGTTCCCTCGCTACGAATTTCATGCAATATGCGGGCTAATTTTTCCTAACATGGCTAACTCCAAAATCTTTTCCTGATCATAATCCGGCTTGGCAATGTTACCGGTGATACATCCATCCTTCATTACTAGAATGCGATCGCAGGTCCCTATAAGCTCCTCGAATTCAGACGAAATAAACAATATGGCCGACCCACTTTTCGCCAGGTCGACAATAATGGAATAGATCTCAAACTTCGCTCCGACATCAACACCCCGGGTCGGCTCATCGAGTATAAATATTTTCGGGTCATTCATCACCCATTTCCCGAAAACGACCTTTTGCTGATTGCCGCCCGAAAGGGTATTGGCCAGCTGATGTCTATAATCGGATACTATTATCTTAAGGTCTTTGATGGCCTTGAGATTATGTTTTTCTTTTTCCTTAACGTCGACCACCCCGAATCGATTCAACAGACGGGACATCCTCACCAGGCATAGATTCTCGTCGACGGATTTGGTCATTAACAAACCTTCATGACGTCGATCTTCGGTGATAAACGCTACATTCTGTTCGATACACACTTGGGGATTTAAGTGGGAATGCTTGCAGGAATGGATAGAGACTTCACCTTGATCCATTTGCTCCACACCGAACAAAACATTAGCAAGATCGGTTCTTCCTGCCCCCATTAATCCGTACATGCCCACAATCTCTCCTGCTCTGAGCTTGAGGGAGACGCCCTTTAATTTATCAGCCCACGTTATGTTATTAACATCCAAAAGCACGGTGTCTTGAATGTCTTTCTCGATGGATGGGAAGACCTGGGTCATCTCACGACCCACCATGCATTTTATGAGTTCGTTCTCGGTAAAACCAACGGCATCTTTGGTCTCAACGATCCGACCGTCCCGAAGGACGGTTATCCGATCACACAAGCGGCAGACATCTTCCAGAATATGGGAAATATAGATGATGGATATACCTCTCTGTTTCAACTCTTCGATGGTTTTAAAGAGATCTTCTTTTTCTCTCCTTGAAAGCGAAGTTGTCGGTTCATCGAAAATCATAATTCGGGCATTTTTCATCAGGCCCTTTGATATTTCCACCATCTGCCGAATGCCGGCAGACAGGTCTTCAACTTTTGAGTCCGGGTTCACCGGCAAGGAAAACCGGTCCATGCACTCCTGCGTTAATCTTCGGATCTTTTTCCGGTCAATGGCCCCGAAACGGTTTTTGGGAAATTTATCAATGAATAGATTCTCCGCGACCGATAAATTTGTAAACAGATTCAACTCCTGGTGCACAAAAGCGATGCCTTTTCCCGTGGCCGCCAATGGGCTTTGGGGCCCATAAGGTTCACCGGCCAGTTCCATGCTCCCCGAATCCATGGGAAGGACACCGCCAATAATATTCATCAGAGTTGACTTGCCCGCTCCGTTTTCACCTACCAGTCCAAGGACTTCTCCTTTCCTTAAATCAAAATTGAGGCCATGCAGCACTTGGACACCGGTGAAACTTTTCCTGACATTCTTTATGTTAAGTATGATGCCCGACATTATAATTCCTCCTGACTCAACCCGCTCTTTGACGGTGATTGAACACATAGGTTGACATGGCTGACACCACAACCAGCACGCCCAATACGATCATAATGGTATACCAGCCAACCCCGAGAAGATTCATGGTATTGTTCAGAAGGGTAATAAACAAAACTCCCAGAAGGGTTTTATTTACGCCACCAAATCCTCCCGCGGTACTGGTTCCTCCCACAATGACACTGGCTATGGTGGTGAGAAACATCTTATCACCGAGAGACGCCATACCCACCTGATTTCTAGCCGTTGCAATGACGCTCGCGATCCCGGCAAGAAGTCCGCAAATAACCATTAACCATAAGATGGTTTTCTTCACCGGGACACCCGAGATAAAAGAAGCTCTTGGATTAACGCCAACCGCAAATACGCGCTTTCCGAAGATCGTGCGACTCAAGAGCCAGTTTGATAATAGCCAGATGGAGAATGCGATCAGAACAGGCACGAAAAAATACGGTCCTTCCCCCCCAAGCACAAAAAAAGCCTCGGGCAACCCGGATATGGAAGAGGTTTCACTGACGGTACTGGCAAACTGAACGGCCAGCCCCAGAACGATCAGTTGCGTGGCCAGGGTGGCCACGAATGAAGGCATTTTTAGTTTTACAACCGAGAAGCCGTTTACCAAACCCACCATCACGCCGATGCCCATCATAACCAGTATTGCCACGGGAATAGACAAGGCCGGTTCAGCGGCCAAGGGCGATAAAGCCATGATATAGGCGCCAACAACACTCCCCAGGGCTAGGATGGAAGTGACCGAAAAATCAATCCCTCCATTGAGCACCACAAAGGTCAACCCGCATGAGATGATTAACAGATCCGCTGATTGCAGCAGGTAATTCTTCAGGTTGTATACGGTGAAGAAGTGCGGCACAAAGCAGGTCGCCAGAATAAACGACACCATGAGCAGCGGCAATATCGGCATTTCCCGAAATACGCCTGAGATACTATCCTTCATGTTGGTAGTCGTCTTTCTCATTCTGATTGCCTGGTTCAACACACCCGCCTGAGAACAACTCCTTCCTGAACCGCCGTGTCACTTTAGCAGTGAGTAACTCCAGACCGAGGGCGCAGCCTCTTCAAAGTTTTCAATGGTTACGATTTGTCCCTCATCATAAATAATATTTTGTGGTGGGGTCTCGCCTTCGATAAGCTTAAGCGCCCATTCCACGGCGAGTCGGGCTTCAAGAATCGCATCTTGCGCGGCGTCTGCCCAGTTATAGCCATCTTTCAAATACTGCATTCCCATTTCATCGCCGTCAAAACTGACCACGGGAAAGTGGTTAGGCTCTCCGATTTTCGCCCAACGGCCATGCTGCTCGAGAACGGACCTGATGGGAGGCCACAGATAATCAGAAGGAGTAACGATGAGATTCGCATCAGGGTTGGCCTGCAAGGCATTCTGAAGCCCCTTCAAAGCCGTATCCAAATTCCATTCAGTGGGGACTTCGGCCAAGAGGTTGAAAACATCCGGATTTTCAGCCAAAGCCTGGTGATGGCCCGCTTTACGGAGTGCTGCATTTTCATCACTCAGGTTGCCTACCAACAAAACTACTTTGTAGGTTTTACCTTCTCGCCGCGCGATATCGGCAAAGGCGTTTAGAACCTCTCTGGCCATAGCCTTGTTTTCGGCGATAATCTGAACATCCGGAAGGATATCCCCGGACACAGATCGATTAATCATTATGGTCGGGACACCCGCCGCCCTGCACTTCTTAATGGATTTAACAATGGCCGAGCTATCCTTGGGAAAGCAAAGTATGGCATCTACTTGCCGCGCGATCAGATTTTCAATTTGGACGTTTTGTTTGGCCGCATCGCCTTCCGCCATTACCGATATAATTTTGGCTGCCCTTTTTTCAGCCTCTTCTATAACGGCGGCATGATTCACAACCAGCCAGGCTGATTCCAAAGAATCGTAGGACAAACCAAGGGTAATAGACTTTGCTCCATTTGGATCATCCTGGCCTTTGCTACCGCAACCGGCAATAAGACCCATGCAAAGCAGGAGGGCCGCCAACTTTAGCCCGAATTTCTCATAAAATCCGTAGCGAGCGAACGAAGATCGCGCCCCGTCGGGGTCATTCCTTGTAATCGTGCGCTCCAGTGCAGGATTTAAGGATTGACCCCCTTGGACCGAGACCGCACCAGCACCGATATTCCGGAGTGCCTGTCTGCGTGCGGACACACACAGGCAGGCAGTAGAAAATGGGGGGCTGTCGCTGTCGCTCGGTAGGGAAAATGTCGCATTCGCTCGGTAGTGAGATATGCGGGTTATAATCATTTTCATCGGGTAACTTCCTTTGTTTCCAGGTTATCAATAGTTCTTCGAACCTTACAGATGGCTCCCAGGACACCCACCGTGTCTCCCAGCCCGGAGGCCACCACTTCGCACTCCGTAAGACCCTTGAAGAGCAGCCAGCAGTTGTCGCGCATGGTCTGATTGATCGTGTCCAACACCCAATCGCACCGATCTGCCAAGCCGCCCACAATGACGATTTTCTCCGGTTGCATGGTCAACACCACATTAGCACAAAGCCGGCCGAGCAGAACAGCGACCCGCTTGAGAATGGCAATCGCCACCTTATCGCCACCTTCGGCCGCCTCAAAGACCATGGGAGAAGTCACTTGCCCCGCGTCATGGCCGCAGAGTTCACGGAGAAGGGTTTGCTTACCGCCCTCGACAGCCAACCGGCCGTGTTTGGCAATGCCGCCACCGCAGACCAGGGTATTCACGCAACCCCGGGCGCCGCAAATACAAGGCCAGTCGTCTTCGCTGACCCGTGAATGCCCAAATTCGGGAAAGAGGTTGTCCGGGTATTCTTGCACCTCCCCGTCGATCACCAAGCCGGCTCCCAATCCCGTACCCCAGGTCAGGACGGCAAAACGCTTGCAAGTCTTCCCAACACCGGCCCATTGCTCTCCCCAAGTGGCGGCGACGGTATCGACATCTGCCACTACGGGGACTCCATAGCGTTGGGCAATCGGTTGGGTCAGGGAAGCCCCTGCCATAAAATCCCAATCGGGACCCCAAAGAATAGCGCCAGTCTCACGGTTGACTACGGCCGGCACGTCGATCCCAATTCCGAGAATCTCATGGAGGTTGCATCCTGTTTTTTGCAGGGCCATATCCACACCCTCAAAGATTTGCCGGAGCATCCGGTCCGGCGAGCTGCGCACATAGGGCCGCTTGGCAAAATACTTGAGTTCAGGTGGCCCTTCAGCAATGGCAAAACGCATGTTGGTTTTGCCGAAATCGACTCCAATGAAACATCCCTTCATCGCATTGCATTTGTCCCTATCAGGTCTTCCGTGCGTTGGTTGCCGAAAGTCGCGCAAGGATGTTTTCAGCCATGTCCTGATCGATGAAAACGGTGGATATCAAGCCGGTCCGCAAGGCTCCCAGAACGGCTACCGCTTTGTCGACCCCACAGGCCACCGCGACCAGGCAATCGATTGCCTTAAGCTGGTCATAGCTGGCCGAGATCATCCGATCCTCAAGGCCATTTTCAATAATTCGCCCTTCGCGATCGAAGTAGATCCCGCACATGTCGCCCACAGCACCGGCATCGATCAATCGGGGCAGATGCTCCTCCCCCACATAGACCACCATTCCCGGAACAGGGGGCACGACCCCGATCCCCATACAGCCTAAACTGATCTGGTCCCAGAGACTAATGACGTCGCTTATGCCGACTTCCTGCATCAGGGAATTGCGCAGTTCCGGCGTGCTCACTACCATGGGAAGCGACAGAAAGTGAGGCGTAGCGTGTAGGTGTTCAGAAGCGCGTACAACGAGCTGGTTCATCTGGCTGTGCATACCCGAGTGACCGGACTCGCCCATGAGGGGGAGCACATCGATCCCTAGCAGGTGTGGAGGCTTCAACAAGTCCACTATCAGGCTAGTCGTCCGCCCCCAGCCCAGGCCAAACCGATCGCCTTCCCTAAGGTGCCCGGTCAGGAAGTCAGCCGCCGCAGAGGCCACGGCACGATTCGCCAGCTCCTGCGAAACATGGGGGTTCGGGACCACCATTACTTGCCGGACGCCGGTCTCATTTTTCAATTCGGCGGCCAGATCTGTGCAGGCATTGTCCTGATCGATTATTTGAATGTGAACGATCCCTGCATCCCTTGCGCGTTGAAGGTACTGGGCAATCAACGAACGTGAAACCCCTAACCGGTCGGCAATCTCCTGCTGGGACAAGTTCCCTTCAAAGTACAAACGAGCGACTTGGACCAGGGTCCTTCGCACTAGGGATTCATCCACTTTCTTTTTAACCATCTTCAAGATAATTCAGGGTTGGTGTCGGGTTCGACTTCACTCTATCACAGCTAAGGGCGTATTGATAGGAACCGTTTCGCCTTCAGTTACCAAGATCTTAGTTACCACCCCGGAAGCTGGGGAATCAATTTCGAAAACAGACTTATCGGTCTCGATCTCCAGAACAATCTGTCCCTTTTTGACGGTTTGGCCCTCTTCCACCTTCCAAGAGGCCACAACCCCCTCTTCCATTACTTCGCCCAACATGGGCATTGTTAATTCTGTCGACATGGATATGTTATATTAAATGGATTAAAAAGGTCAGCGCTTCGCGCGCGCCTCACGCAACAGCTCACCAACCGCCCCGGCGATCGATTCCGCGCTGGGGATACACTGCCGCTCAAGGGTCGGTCCGTATGGAATGCCCGTTCGCATGCCGCAGTGACGTTTGACCGGCCGCTTCAGTTCCTCAAAACAGTGTTCATGAACCACCGACGAAGCTTCACCGCTCCAACCCCCTTCAGCCGATGCTTCAGTTACAACCAGACAGAGCCCGGTTTTTTTCACTGAACGGGTGATCGTTTCCTTATCGAGGGGCCACAACGTGCGTGGATCGATAACTTCACAGGAAATTCCTTCCTCCTGAAGCTGCTCGGCAGCCTTGAGCGCAAAGGAAACCATCCACGAGGTGGCAATGATGGTGACGTCCTCACCGGTCCGTTTGACTTCGGCCTTTCCCAGGGGAATCAGGTATTTCCCTTCCGGCACTTCGCCCTTGTCGAAGTAGAGCGCCTTGTGCTCGATGAATACCACGGGATTGTCATTGCGAATAGCCGACTTGAGTAGTCCCTTTACGTCATAGGGCGACGAGGGCATCACGGTGATCAATCCGGGCACATACACAAACCAGTTCTCAAGACACTGAGAATGCTGCGATGAATTCCGCCTTCCGGCCCCACCCTGGGTCTTGAATACCATCGGCAGCTTGACCTTGCCGTTCGAGAGCTGATGCCACTTGGCGGCGTGATTCACAATCTGGTCCATGGCGATGGTGATGAAGTCAATATACATGATCTCCACGATGGGCCGCATACCCATCGCGGCCGCGCCTACTCCGCAACCGGCAATTGCCGCTTCAGAGATGGGAGTATCCTTGATCTGATCGGTACCGAACTTCTCGAGCAGGCCCCTTGAAGAACGATAAAGGCTTCCCCAGCGCCCTACGTCCTCGCCGATTAAAAAGACGTTCTTGTCGCGGGCCATTTCCTCCTCGTAGGCTTGGCGAATCGCTTCTCCAAAAGTGATAGTTGGCATCTGTTTTTCGTATTCTAAAAGGTTTATGCTAATTCGGTTCTGAAAAGGATCTGTCCAGAGGCTACAGGGTGAGTGACTGCGGACCTCTCACCTCCGGAGCGTTTTCGAGCGGTATGCCAACATGGTCGATGGCCTCTTCCAGGGTGGGGAATTCCTGTTTGAGAGCCCATTCCTGTAGGGCCTCAAGCTTCTTTTCAATCTCCTGTTCCATAAAGTCCAGCTCAGCGGCCTCGACGCCGCCCTGCAAAAGCTTTTCCCTGACGCGCTTCAGCGGTTCCTTTTCCCGGGCTGCTTCCACCTCCTTCGGGTCCCGGTAGGTCCTTTCCGGATCTCCCACGTAGTGACCCCGGATCCGGTAAGTCACCGCTTCAATCAGCACCGGGCCATTACCCCTGCGGCATCGCTCAATCGCTTCAGTGGCGGCGTGGCGGGCTTCTTCCACGTCGTTGGCGTCCACCGTGATCTCCTCCAGCCCGTAGCCGCGGGCACGCATGGAGATTCGTTCACAGGCTACAAACTCCTTGACCGGCATCGCTTCGGCAAACTGGTTGTTTTCGCACAGGAAGACCACCGGCAGTTTCCAGATGGCAGCCAGGTTCAAGCCTTCGTGGAAGGTTCCATGGTTGGAGGCGCCGTCGCCGAAAATGCACATGCAGATCTGGTCGAGTTCCTTCTGTTTCATGGCCAAGGCAAAACCGGTGGCAAGACCCAGGTTGCTTCCCACCACCGAGCCACAGTAAAAGTTGTTCTCGGGCGCCAGGAATTGCATGGCCCCGCCCAAGCCACCGCTGCAGCCGGTGCGCCTCCCCATCATCTCCGTTAGGACCGCTTCGAGCGAACAGCCTTTTGCCACGGCATGGCAGTGCGGCCGGTGAGTTGAGAGAAGGACATCTTCCGGCCTCAAAGCGCCACAAAATCCCACCGCCACGCCCTCCTGGCCTTCGTAAGGGTGATAGCCCGAATATATGATGTCCTTCATCTTGAGGGCTCGACACATTTGATCGAACCGCCGTAGTAGCAGCATCTCGTTGTAAAATATCTTGAGTTCCTTCATCACGCTTCCTCCCCCTCTTCTATAGCCACAACACGCACGGGGCAGGAATCCAGTCCTTCGACCGGCAAGGGCAAAATGAGAATTTCAAACCGGTTCGACTTCAACTGGTCCAGGTTCGTAAGAGACTCCACCATCGCGACATTGTTCTCGAAGAGCAGCACGTGCACCGGCTGATCATCGCGGCCACGCACCTCAAGGCCTGTGGCATCCGTACCGATACAGTGGATACCAACTTCTTCCACCAGGTAGCGCGTGGCTTCAATGGAGAGCACCGGGCGATCATGCCCCTGGGGTGTCTTCCAGAGTTTGTGCATGTCGGTTCGGATGAGCGCGATGTCCCCTTTCCGGATTTCCACTCCGCAATCAAGGATCTCCTGGAGGCTAATCTCTTCGTCTTTTTTCTTATGTGAAAAATCCAAAAGAACGGCCTCCCCGATCAAGCGATCGAGGGGATAATCCGCGGCGTTCTTACCCTCCTTCAGATGGTGGTAAGGAAACTCGACATGGGTTCCGACGTGCGAACTCATCTTGACTTCCTGAATGATATACCAGATATCCTCCCGGCGTTCGATGGTATGGGTGCTCGCCCGCGAGGTCTTCGCCATGACCTCATCGGCATTAAACGTTTCAATTTCGAGCGGAAATTCTTCTTCCCCCGGCGCCATCCGGTGGCTCAACTCAACGATTTGTCCTGATTTCAGCATATTCTTAATTCTCTTATCTCCACTAAAATGGATGTCGCATACGGTTATAAGCCGGCGGACTCCGGAAACACGGTCGGGTCGGTCAAAAACGGCAACTCCGGAAGGTGGTCGCGGATAGCCTGGTAAGTCACCTTTCCGTTCAGTTCAGGGAGCTGACAGAGGTCCGATGCTTTGAGCACCCGCAAGGGCAACTGCTCCGGGTAGTTGTAATTGAAAACATAGCGCTCGTTCCCATCTGCCATCTCGTAGTAGATCGCTCCCTTACGTTCTTTGAAAGGATCGTAACATCCCATCATGCCATCCATCACCGCATAAGAAAAGACCAGCGGTTCGGACCCGGGGTTGATCTGAAGATGCCCGTAGTTGGGCGGCACCACAAACGTTTCACCCGCCTGCACCTCGACCAGAACCGCGTCCACGACCTTCTCAAACGGGGGGCTCGCCTTCTGCAGCAGAAAATGCCCCTTGCCGGAAAGCACGGTGTAAATTTCCGGCGTTCCCATGTTGCAGGGCTGAACGGGCGGATGATACTGGCCGGAGCTCTTGACGTATTCGCCACTGAAGACTCCGGGAGCGAAAATTACGATGCCATAGGCCACGTTTGCTTCCGTCCACAGGGGCCCGTCCACCCGGAAGTATAGCGCTGAAGTGTAGCGGTATATAACACGGTCTTCCTCCTCGATCGGCCTGGCCCAAACCGCCTTGAGGTCGTGCAATTTTCGAATCCGATAGGAGGGCTCGTTCAATTCTTCGCCCAGTATCAGCTCACAAGTATTACCATTAAAGCTCACGGGCAATCCACAGGCTTTCTCCAAGTGCTTAATCATTTGCTTTCTCTTCCAATCTCCACTTTGGCCTCGCCCTTAGGCTTCCAGGCTTCCAGGCTTCCACCTCATTAATAGCCTTCACACTTTCCCGCAGGCTTTGCAAAAAACGGGCAACTTCCGCACCGTCCAGTATCCGGTGATCACCAGTTACCGTCATTTCTATGGTTCGAGCCGGCTTTAATACCCCATCGGTATCCGTCCGCACTGTCTCTCTGGGGGCACCCACCCCCATGATCGCAGCCTGAGGAGGTATTTTCTCAATCATGCCACCACATTCAGAATGATAATGACAAACGTCAATAACATTTGACATTTTATTAAGCGATTTGGGCACCCCCAGCCGAAAACCCATCCTTACGGAAATCTTCGAATATTTAAGAAGTCTATTTCAAGCGCTAAACTATCAAGTCAGATAAGGTTAAACGTTTGTTTCGGATTCCCTTATCTGACATCACTAGCAATTCATACCCACATTTTGTAAGTCTTGCATATTTGTATTCTTTGTGGAACAGTATTACTGTGATTGATAAACAGAGAAGAAAGCGATGAGCCGAATATCTATTGATGTAACAGAAGAAGAACACAAAAGACTCAAAGCTTTAGCGGCTTTGCAAGGGGTCACGCTTAAAGAGTATTTGCTGAAAAGCGCCCTCGATGCGCGTAAGGAAGATGAGGAGAAGGCCCTGGCAGAACTCGAGGCGTTTTTGCAGGCCCGCATACGCAGGGCTGAGACAGAAGGCGTCAGCAAGCGTAGCGTCGATGAAATTTTTGATTCCGTGAGCGCGGAAAAAGGGATATCCCCGCAGAATGGCTGATTACGGTCTGGCCCCCGAAACCGCCCAAGATTTGGAGGCGATTTTTGAATATACGATCGACCGCTGGGGCATAGAGCAAGCATACCGCTACAAGAACAAGCTGGCTTTACATTTCGGCAAGATTGGCCAGGGAAAGGCAAATTCGAGGGCGTTTTTAAAGAACTTCCCCGAGCTTCAAGTTTCCCGTTGCGAACACCACTACGTCTTTCATTTTATCCGCAAAAATCAACCACCGCTGATTATTGCCGTTCTGCATGAACGCATGGATATGGTAAGCCGAATTAAACGAAGGCTCGATGAATGATTGCAACCAATCGATCTGCATTGGATTCCGAAATTTCTACGAACAAATCCAGGTCACCGGAAGCTCTGACATAGCCATGGTATCCCAGCGCATAGCCGCCGACCACCACATACTTAACCCTGTGATTCTCTAATAATCTCAAAAAATCTTGGAAGTCTTTCGGAAATGGGATCATAAGAATACATAGATTGACGCATAGCTTCAATACCCTCCAATCGTTCGAGAGGACTTCGGGATAACCAATACTTAATGTCCTCCAACTCATCAACGGCTCCCATATCGACGACCTCAAACAAACTCCTGTCGATTTTTACTTCATCGATTTCTCGCATACTAACCAAGGATAGGAAGTTCGTTCGGAATATCGACATCTTTTTCGCAGGGCAAATGATGCTAACCCACGACTGACCGTCCCCGCTACCTAACGAAATGTCCCCGGCCATGGGGTATGGCCGGAGGCGTTTATTGAACAAACTACGAACTAGAATCTAGAACCCAGAACCTAGAACCTAAAAGTGTTGGTCAGGAAAATCTCTTTCGGAAGGGAGTTACGGATGACCGCGACATTACCGTCCGGATTAGTGACCACCGGTATGGGATCCGAATCCCCAAAGGCATTTCTAAGGTTCAGCTGAATTTTCCAATCAATTTTGTCGGTGAGTTTCCGGTTATGACCAATCCAAAGATCTCCATTTAATTGAGAGGGTCCCAAGAAAGGACGGTTAATATCCGGCCGCCGATTTCCATCGGAACCTACAATAAGCGGATAACCCGTCGCGACGCCATCCTGCCAGCGAATGCCTCCGCCTGCGAAAGAACCTTTGAGGATTCCTTCCTCAAAGTCGTAAGTGGTTGCCAGATTCGCGCGCCACTTGCGCAGTTCCGGGTTAACGGATCCATCTTTGGTCAAGATGGATCTAAGAGGAGTGTTCCCTCGTAAATCAAAGCGAGACTTGAAAGTAAAGGGTGCAGCCCTTCCGGGATCGTCCTTCCAATCACCAAGCGGGCTAGTATTGAGAAGTTGATTAAAAGCTGCTACTACCTCACTGAGAACAGGCGCTGTGTTGTCCTGAATGGTTTCCTGTTTTGAAATATTCAGAAAAGCACGCCAGGAAGGAGTTATATTGCCTACCAACTCGAATTCGAAGCCTTCGGCGATAAAATCGGTGGTACCGGTTGCTCCTTGAGGAACATCCTGCCTAAATACCAATATACCGTTTACGTCTTCCAGGCGGTAATTCCAAACCGCCTGAACTTCCGGTGGCACCAGTTCACTGATCATTGCATCAAAAAATGCTTCATAGGAGTCGTAAAGCCCAACCGCTTCCGGACCTCCGGAAAACTCCAAAGCTCCTTCAATAGTTCCCTCTCCTCTTTGATACAAAGTCCAACCATTCCACCACCGACCCGGGGTAGCGATAGCTGTAACGGCTGCCCGACCCAATCCTGCATCGGCCCCATTGATGTTGGTCTCGAACCAGTTGAACCTGGCCGAAAGCCGGTTATCCAGCATGGTCAAGGTGAAGCCATATTCTTTGGTTTCTCCAGTAGGGGGAGCGAATTCCTCGTTCAAGACATTACGCCTAACGCCTGTTGGCTGAATGTTTTCCGATTCAGCGTAATGGACACTCAGCTGAGCGCCGCCGGGAAGATCGTAAGGAACATGTCCCACCAGACTCCAGGTAAAAGTGTCATGATCAAATTGGAACGTTGGATCTTCGGTTAAATTCAGACCATTTTCTTCATCGTAGGTATTGTCTGGCAAGAAGGCAGCGCTTTCTCGCGAGAATATCTCGATCTTATCATTGCGCCAACCCACGAGCCCAACCAAATGGCCATCTAATAAATAGCTTTGCCAACCGAAAACCTCCGACTCCACCTCTTGCCGATCAATGTTTGCCCCAGCTAAGAAGCGCGTGACTCTGAAATCGTCGCTCGTTTCCACAAGTCCGGACACTCTATTAAAATACGTACCTTTAAAAACGTCTCCGTCTTCAGGTATGGGAACTGAAATGCGATCAGCAAGTCGGATGTCGGTCCATGATTGGGCGCCAAATTGCGGTTCACCGAGATAGACAATCTGGAAGACCTCTCTGGACCAACTACGAAGAGGGCCAGGGAGAGCTTCCCCTATTATATCAAGATTATCATTCGTCCAATTATGCCGCTGGGATCTACTAAGACTATCGATCGTTTGTTTATTGTAGAGTCCAGAAAATACATGCCTGCCGAGCCATCCCAGGTTGTCGGTCTTTTCGGCAAAGTCGATCGAGTAAAAGCCGGTAACCCGGGAGGACTCTCGATCTATTGAGCGAGTATCGATTGGGAAGCCGCGAAAAACAACGTAGGGCCTACCCGCGTTTGGATTCTCCTCCCCATTAGCGAGATACTTGGTTACGTCGATCTTTACGTCGTTGGAACTCGAGCCTCCACCAACGTTTCCAGTTGTGAATGGCAATTGAAATCCACGCTCGTAATTTTGCTGGTCGAAAGCTAATTCGAAACCTAAATCGCCTTCCAACAGCAATTGCTCAAGGGTAATATTTATTGCGTCAAAGTCATGGAACGTTTTGTTGGATTTTCCTGGCAGTAAATGGTTTTCGTTGTCGAAAACATTCCTGTCATTAATGGTTGGCACCGTGAAGTTGGGCGTAGCCTCATTACCAATAAAGCTTCTTGTCCCAAAGATGTTCTGTTGCCCTCTTCCCACATTTGGCCCTTCTTTAGCCAAACTAAACTGTAAACGACCCATCATTGCCCCCAGGCTGGGATCCGACGGCAAGCCAATCGTTGCAGTCTGTGCATTGGGTCGATCATACACTACGCCAAGATGAACAAAGAATGGTTCGATGACAGAGGCTGGGGCGTTGAAGCGGTTGTAATTGTTCGCCTGGTTATCAAGAATAAATTTGGGCTGGAAGCTGCCATCCGTCACCCAAGCGGGAAAAGTAGTACCCTCCATTTCCTGCAGGGCACGATCGGGAGGAGAAAACCACTCAACCATCGCGTTTGCCGGTGGAATAACATTGGGCGGTGTGCCATGAATTTCGCCCGATTCGTAACTGGCCCGCAGGGTCATCGGGCCAATGTTTTCTGAGTTCTCGTTCTTGAACAAAACTGCCTCGAGGGCGACCGTAATACGTTTGTCTATCTCAAAGGCTGGCCTTTGTTGAAATTGAGTGTCCTCATGGAGTCCCATTACTCGAACCGCCAGGCGCCCCTCTATCAATTCCTTGTTGTAGTGGAAGGTTTTGCGATGGCTGCCGTGCCCTCCGATCCGCAAGCTTACTTCACCGAAATCGCTCCCCAGAAGGGCTCTCTGGATACCGTTGTTGATAACGCCACCGGGATTGCCTATGCCAAACAGTAAAGAGTTCGGTCCCCGGTTAATGGTGACCCGTGAGGAATTGTAAGAGTCAAAGGGAATGTTCGTCAGGAAATAATTCCTGGTTAAGGAGGCGGAAGCCAAGCCCCGAATGCGTTGGTTTCCCTGCGGATTTATTCTTATTCCAGAAGTCTCGGCTCTCTGAGATGATCGCAAATTCCCAATTCCCAAGAAATTTCCCTGTACACCGCCAACCTCTGCATTGGTGGCATACGAGAGGATCGTCTCCGCATCGGTAGCTCCCGTATCCTCGAACAGTTCTTTTGTAATAATGGACACAGCAGCTCCGATATCCCTCAAGGGGGTTTTGAGCCGTGTGCCGGCCAGCGTGGTGGTCGCCAGATAGCCTACATCCTCCTCTTCATCTATGGTAAAGGGACTCAGTTCGTAAACTTCGTCTTCTTCTTCTTCTTGCGCCAAAATGGCAAGGGGCAGCGCCGCCGTTAGTAATCCGTACAAAAACAATTGGGGCCATCTAAATAAATGCTTCATGGGATGATCGGGTTAGGTTTGTGTTGAATGTCTAAAAGCCAAAACGCATCCCCCTAGCGGCCGATCCGAATGCTTCCGGAGAGGGCACTTTGAGGATTCTTTTTGTTGTTTATACCGGCACGATGGGATAAAAAATAACATATGTCAATAACAAGTGTTACTTTTATTCGAGCGGAAAATGCCAGTTGAACTGCCGCAGTATTAAGGGAGGCTAGGGATCAATACTTTCCTACTCATGAAACAGGTCTTGGAATACCTGATTGGGGGTTTTCTGGAACGGGAGCTGCCGAAACTGACCCAGCGAAATGTCGACCTGGAACCGGTGGCGGGGAAGGCACTGGAATTGATCGGTATGCGGCGCGTAGGTATAACCTACCTGTGCTATCAAGCCATGCAGACACTACTGCGCTCCCCCATGGGACCCAGCCACTCTTTTATACCAGGACGCATACAGTTTTTTAAGACGTTGAACTACCTCCGGATGCTCCTTGGCCAGGTCCCGGCTCTCGGAAGGATCCTCTCGCAAGTTGAACAAGCGGGTGCCTTGCAGAAGTTCCGTCCGGTTGACGATCCCCCGGGTCGGTTCTCGAGGACTACGACCGCCCTGATGCAGCAGCTTCCAGTCACCGGAGCGTACAGCGTAACTGTCCTGCCCGCTGCCCTGAAAGCGCCAATATAAGTCGCGATCCTCCTCGATCTCTTCGGCGGTCTTCGGAATGACATGGCCATCGAGCCCTAAAGGTATTTCGATGCCCGCCGCCTGGAGGCAGGTGGGCAGGACATCGAGCGTTGATATCGGCCCGTCCCAGGTCTCGCCGGCGTGTGGATCACCCGGCCGGGATAGGATAAACGGAACCCGAATGCCTCCCTCCCACAAGGTAAACTTGCTTCCGGCGAGCGGCAGGTTCCAGGCCCCAGTCGTTGGCGACCCGCCGTTGTCCGAGAAGAGGATCACGATGGTGTTATCGGCCAGCGACATTTCCTCCAGCGCGTCCAGGACGCGCCCGATGTTGTCGTCGAGGCAGTTGAGGTTTGCCAAATAATACTTGCGCATCTCGTCATCGGTGATTTCGCCCAGCGTGATATACCGCTTAAACCAATCCTCGTATTTGCCCATCGTATCGGGATCGTAGTGGGGAATCTCCTTCACGTCGAACTTGTCGAGATAGCGTTTGGGAACCTGGTGAATCAAGTGGTGCACCGAGTTATAGGACAGGGTGACAAAGAAAGGATCCTGCTTATGGCGCTTGAGGAAATCGATCGTCGCATCGGTAAAGATCTCCGTCAGGTAGCCATCCTTGAATTCCTTGTACCCACGATTGTGCATGAGCGGACCCACCACGGCGCTGTGCCCCTTGGGGTCGGGCGTGCGATCCTCGATATCCTCGGACAGGAGAAAGTAATCGTGGCCATGCGCCGAGAAACCAAGAAACTCGTCGTAACCGTGATTCAGCGGATACTCGCGGACGCCCTGATCGTGATAGCCAATGCCGTAATCGTTCTTGCCGAAACGGGCTGTGGCGTAGCCGCTTTCTTTCATAATTTCAGCGATGTTTGGGATATTCTCGGGGCAGCCGGGACTCCAGCCGGATTCCGGATCCCAGCGGTGCTGATACCGCCCGGTGTTCCATCCGGCACGGGAAGGGCTGCACACGGGGGCTGTGACGAAAGCCTCTGTAAAGAGGATTCCGTGAGCCGCCAGCCGGTCCATGTTCGGCGTGTGGACATCCTGCACATGGTGTTTGAATGCGCTCAGGTCAGCGTATCCCTGATCGTCCGTTACGATGATGAGGATGTTCGGAAGATCATCTTGCGCTTTCTCTTTCGTGCAAGCTGCAAATAGAAGCGCTATTGCAGCGATTGCTAAGGCTATCTTTCTCATCATTTTCTCGTTGTTCCTTATTTCCTGACACCTTCTCCATTTTATTCTTTTGCGGAATCGGTGCGGTTGAAGAACTCGATGAGATGTTTGGCCAGCATCTGGGGCTGCTCCTCCGGGATCCAGTGTCCTGACTGTTCAATCAGCACCTCCGACACATCGGTGGCTACTGCGCGTAGCCGATCGGCAATTGGATTCTTCGACCATTTCAAATCGGGTCGCTGGCGGAAAGGTTGACTACCGAACACCGTAAGCACCGGCATCGTAAGTTTCTTGTCACGCATCAACTCAGTGAGCTCGGCAACGTCCTGGGGCCACCAGGTGCGGTAATAGTTGAAACCGGCACGCAAAGCACCAGGCTGGGAGTAGGCTCGCACGTACTCTTCAAATGCCTCCTTGCTAATTTCGTATGACGGGTGACCCAGATTATGATAAAACCATCTGAAGTAAACCTCTTCCCGGCCTTGCACCAGTTCCTCAGGTAAATCCGGAAGACGATGGAAGGTCATGTGCCAACCTAATCCGGATTGATTCAGCTCATGCATAGGAATTCCGGCTTCATTTCGTGCGCCACCAATTGGCAGTGCTCCTTCAATGAGTACCAGTTGGCGCACAACCTCCGGATGGGAGGCCGCCAGCGCGTAGGCGACTGTGCTGCCCCAGTCGTGACCGACCAGCTTCCATCGTTCGTGCCCGAGGTGGTCGCTAACCAGCCGCCAGATATCATCCGCGACCGTGATCTTGTTGTAGCCCGTCTCGGGTCGGGAGGAGTCTCCGAGGCCACGCAGATCCGGAGCGATGATCTCGTAGCGGTCGGCCAGCAACGGAATAATTTCTCTCCATTGGTACCAGGTCTGTGGCCAACCGTGCAGCAACACCAGAGGTTCTCCCACACCAGCCGTCACGTAGTGAAGACGCACATCCCCAAGGTCTGCATGGTGATGCTTGACCTCAATCGTTTCTCCATTTTTGCCTTCCAGGTTTTCCTGGGCGAAACAGGACAACGCGAACAACATTGCTGCTACGATCGCTTTTTTTAGTTTGCTCATCATTTTTCCTTTTCTTGTTGCTCTGTTAATTTCCGGAGGACTGGTCGATCGCCCCTGAGGCAGCACCCGATTCGATGGCTTTCTCAAGTACAAGGACCCAGTCCAGTGCTGTTGAAGGTACACTGGGTGCCTGCCAGGCGCCGGACGTCGGCACTACCGTTCCCAGATCATGTTCCCTACCGTTAAGTGGATTAAAGTAAAACGCTTCATAGGTTACCCCTGATTCTATACTCTTAACTTGAGGGGCCGAGACTCCGTGAGGAATATATATAATTCTTACTTCACCCGGTATTCCCGCCGCATAGGGCAGCATGTGCTGACCAGGGTTTCTGAGCCAAAAATTAAGTGGGTCATACCATGTGTCATGCGGCTCGGTAAGCGACGTGCCGGCAGGCTCGACCCAGTCCTGATGAGGCTCAAATTTCCACCACTCGTAACGTTCCAGGAGTCCCTTGCCCATAGGAAGAGTCGTTGAGCCCAAGAAATCCATGGCTGTCCACCACGGCGTTTCCCAGAAATTATTGTTGGTGCATGTACCTGACCAGCCGTGAGGATACTCAGGACTTTCCACCTGCCAAATGCCATTTGCGCCATAGGTATGACCGGCTGCCCCTTGGAGCATGGAGGTCCAGAATAGAAACCGCTGCGGGAAAGGAGGATCATCATCGTGGTTGAAGTAGAGATTATTCTGCGGCCTGTCGGTATGACCTTCATAAGCGACCTCTCCGTCCACCACCGGTTTAGCTGGAATCATCGAACGAGTGGCAGAAATGCTAGCTACCGTATTTCTGTAGTAGGTAGTTTTGAGATGTCCGGTCTGCAGCAGATCAAAGTCCAGCAAAGACTGGTCTTCTACCCACGACCTGGCCGGTTTGGTACCGGCGTGTATGCCCTCATGAAGCGTCGCCGGACTATGATAAGGATCAATGGTTTTGACGTAATCGATGAGCTCAATCCAGTCATTCCGTTGAGATAAACTCAAGGTACCACAATCGCCCGGCAGATTCCACTCGCCGGCCACAATCCACACAACCGGATACGCCCCGTAGCGCGCCACCAGATTGCGCCAGTGCTGCTTCATCTTTGCCACTCCCAACCCATTCCACTGTACCGTATCTAAGTAATAGCCCCAGCAGCCGACAATACAGGGAACGAGTTCGGAATCGACAAGATTCTCAATACGCCGGTCCATGTAATCGAAGTAGTCCGTGTTGATTCTATCATAATTTTCTTCCCAGACCCAACCACCTTCGTTCTCGCCACGCTTATCAAACGGCGGCTCTTCAGGATAAAGACCGGCCACGATCTGAATGGCGGAAAAGCCTTTGGCAGACCGGTCATCTGCCAGTGTCTGAAAGTCTTGCCAGGGAAGTCGATAGCTCAAGCACTTCCACCACGTATCGGCCAGCCAGAAGAACGGGGTGCCATCCGCGTGTTCAAAATAGCGTTTGTTTTCGCTCACCCGTAAATGCCCGTGTTTTATGAGACGGTTATTGCCTTCATATTCCTGAACTTCAACCTTTCCTGTTTTCCCGTCCAAAGACGGATCATTACTTTCAACACGATAGGTAAATGTTCCGGTCTCAGGAAAAGCGAAACGCACCGTCCAGGTGTTTCCGCCTTTCCAGAACGCCGGCTGCTTCCAATCCGTCTCTCCCTTCTTGAAAACCACGTCCACCACCACATCCATGAACGGATTCTCATAGGTCTCTGTCGATTCAAACGACTTCTCAAAAACTTCCCCCACCCCTAAATTATGCCGCAAGCGAAAAAACTCCTTCGATTGGCCCGGCGTCAGTGGCGCCAGAAACCCAAAACCTTCGGACGTAGCAGTCCCCATAACGCCGGTGGCCGACCATTCATGCAGGGAGGTCGACGACTCCAGCAGGTAGTTTTCCGGTTGCTCAGGCTCCGGTGCAACTACCAGCCGGCATTCACCCTCCGATGTAACCTCAATTCGCACAACCCCCCCCCACTGCTCCGCCGCTATTCCCAAAGACGCCAACAGCACTGCACCCAATACGATCCTCTTAAATATAGTCATCTCCATCTCATTCGTTATTAGAACCTATCCCAAAACCTGAAGTGGGGTATGGTGTGGAACAAAAAGAGAGCAGCGCCCGGCTCGGAGATTCTGTCGTGCGGGTAGTGCCAGACCATTGGACCCCGGTTAAAATCCGAACCACCTCTCAGCATAGCTGATACCACCAGGAGGCTTGCTGTAATTTTAGCCCGCATGTCTCACAAAGTTCGTAGCGAGCGAACGAAGGTCGAGTGCTGGTGCGGGTTTCGAGCCGATGCGCGGGTGATGCTGGGTCGACACCCTGCAAAGTCGCGCATCCAGCGATGCCCGCTCCAGTGCCGACAATCCGGAGCGCAGTAGAAGATTTGGTAGAGTCGAGGGGTGGCGCGGTATCCTTTAGCGGACCCGTTTCCACTCCCCCGCTCATCAAACCGGACGTGCGGTTTTCCCCCATACGGCTTACGGACCAAGGTGATTTCATGCTTTCGCCCACGGGAGGTTCTTCGTGGTTGGTTCCAAACGCATTAGTCCGAGTCTCTCATTGAGATACTCGTCCGGATACGCTCCTATCCCACGACCTTGTTTCTTATGTTTCTTGCGCAACCACTGGCGTAGCCGGTAGCGGGCGTGGGCGTCAACGCTGCGATAAGCTTTACTGACCGGACCAAGGCAAAAATAATTGCCCCAGCCACGCATCAGCGCGTTGAGTTCCTCCACCTTCACGGCCGTCTCGTGGTGTCGGCTCTGACGATTAGTCAGATGACTGATTTTCCTCTTAATGGCGGTGATCTTCTTCTTGCTGGGTCGCGTTCCCAGGTAAACCTTGCCGGTGCGCCTTGAGTAGCAGCGTCCGAAGGTATACCCCAGAAACTCGAAGGTGTCTTCGGGCAGGCGACAGATCCGGGTTTTATCCCGATTGATTTCCAGCTTCAGTACACTCATCAG
The DNA here is from genome assembly GCA_965250065.1 of Opitutales bacterium. GTDB lineage: Bacteria > Verrucomicrobiota > Verrucomicrobiia > Opitutales > UBA2995 > JAABVD01. Next base: position 230,931 of record OZ252288.1, on the reverse strand, counting down.
CTTCGTCATCGCCGCATAGGCTTGGTCCGCCTTTTTGCGACAGACAATAACGAAGTCGTCAGCGTAATTGACTATATGGGCTTGCAGCCGTCTTTCATAGCCGAGGTGTTTCCACCCAAGGATGAAACGACGCATGTAGAGGTTGGCCAGAAGGGGCGAGATAGGCGCTCCCTGCGGAGTGCCTCTGCCGTGACGGCGGGCCGGGTTACTCCGGCGCCGTCCCCCTCTTCCATCACTTTGTTCTACCGGCATCTGCAGCCATTGTTTCAACAGCGCCAACAGGGCTCCGTCGCTAATGCGTCTGGCCAGAGACTTCATCAGCTCGGCATGCGGGATGGTGTCAAAATAGCCGCTTAAGTCGGCGTCCACCACTTCCCGGAATCCGCGTTGTAACCAACCATGCACTGAGCGGATTGCCCCATGGGCAGACCGCTTGGCACGATAGGCATGCTGTTGATCTGTCAGGTCTGCTTCGAAGATCGGTTCCAGTACTAGAACCGCCGCCATCTGCACCACCCGATCCCGGATGGTGGGGATTCCCAATGGCCTTTGCTTGCCGTTGGGTTTGGGAATCCATACCCGACGCACCGCGTCAGGCTTATAACTTTTGTCCTTGAGACTTTGCGCCAGTTGCCCCAGCCACACGGCTACTCCCTTCGCTTCAATACAGGTGAAGCTCTCCTCGTCCACCCCCGGTGCACCCGCCTTGGCTCGGCAGCGTCGCCAGGCCTCGGCCAGCACATCTGGGCGGTAGAGTTTGTCGTAAAGAGAGTAAAACCGGTAATCCGGGTTTCCCTTCGCTTTGGCATGCAACGTTTCTTGTAGTTTCAAGAGCTTGTCGGGAGGTGGTAGGCTCGCGCCAATCTCCGCTCTTGCCCCACTGGTTGCGTTGCCTTGGAACTGAGGCCCCTTTGCTCGGCGCTCGTTACGCGCGTCTTCACTACTACGGGCCTCTCCGCCACCCACGCAGGCCAGGCCTGTCCCTCGCGGGATTCCTGTTTGAGCCTTAACGCTCTGCTTGCGGGGGCTTCCCGTGTTCCTACGGGACTCCTTTGCACCCATGCCATCACCACTACCCCGGCGAACCAGCACACGTCTATCGTCGCTCTTTACGTCCTGTTGCGCCCGGACACGGGCTTGTTCGGTGTGCCGTGGCAGCCTTCCCCCTATCTCAGCGGAGTCGGCGTTCGCATTACCCTTTTCGAGGCCTGCTCGGTGTTCACGCATGTTACGGCCTAGGTGCTCCCTGACCCCCATTCGGGGCCTTTTCCTGAAGTACTTGAACTTTCATCGTTACCTCTGAACGTCCCTCCAGGTGGTACCGGGTGGAGCGACCAGTTCCCGGGTGGGTTTTAGTTTACTCTCCCACTGGAGTCCCGCGGCTTTCCACGGCATACTGAGACATGCGGGTTATTGAAGGGCATTTTCAATTGTCGCTTCCTTTACGGGATGACGAGGCTGAGTTGCCGCCCGTCCTTCACCGGATACACCGCATCCACGGATTCCAGCTCCCGGACCATACCCTGCATCATGGCTTTGAGCTTTTCGGGATGCTCCGCCGCCAGGTTCTGCGATTCACTCGGATCGCTTGAAAGGTCGTAGAGCGAGTAGCGTTCCTCGCCCTCTTCCAGGTATTCATACATTACTTTCCAGTTTCCCTGGCGCCAAGTGGTGAAGAAATGGCTCACTCCGCGGCGGGGATGAGGGTAGTGGTTGAGGAATTCGTTTCGTCGTTCCGGATCCGATTGCCCGGTCAGCAGTCGTGAGAGATCCTGGCCATCCACCGCATGGTCTGCCGGAACAGTCGCACCGACAAAATCGGCAATCGTCGGGAAGAGGTCGTAACAAACCCCGATCTCCTGACGAATGCTGCCGGCGGGGATGGGGAGTTTTTGCTGCCAAGGATTGCTCGCGTCGGCTTTGCCCCAGGCGGCGATGAAGGGCACGCGCATCCCCCCTTCCCACTTGCCGCCCTTGCGTCCGCGCAGGGGAGCACTTGAGAAGATACCGTCCAAGTCCTGGAGGGGAGCGTCCCCGCCGTTGTCGCCCAGGAAGAGGATGAGCGTGTTCTCCGCAATCCCCTTCTCCTCGAGGTGATCCATCAGGTCTCCCAGCGATTTGTCCATGCCCTCGATCATCGTGGCATAGGCCTTGAAGGCCGGGTTCTCCTGACTCTCGTCGTAGTGCGCCGCAAAGCGTGGATCCGATTGGAACGGCGAGTGCACCGCGTAGTGAGACATGTGGAGGAAGAACGGCTTTCCCGCAGCCAATGCCTTATCCACCTCGATCTTCGCTTCGAGGGTCAGCGCTTCCGTCAGAAAGGTGTCGGTGCCGTGGTATTTGTCCAGACCGGGCACTGGACGGGCGTGCGGATTCTCGGAGCCTATCCCATAACCCTCCTGGCCGTAGTAGGATCCCGGCGCTCCGATCGCAGAACCGGCGACATTTACATCAAATCCAAGATTCAAAGGGTCCGTGCCTTCGTGGTCGAACGGAGCAAAGTGGGCTTTGCCAACGTGTATGGTCGTATACCCCGCCTGTTTTAAAATGCGTGGCAAAGTGAGATCATTTTTTTTGAGTCCTACCCAATTCCACTCCGGGGGAACCTGCTGACACACCGCCAAGGGATACATCTCGTTGTCGATCAATCGATTGTTCTTCCAGGGAAATATATAGTCGGTGGTTCTATGGCGGGCCGAGTTCTGGCCGCTCATGATCGAGACGCGCGTCGGCGAACAGACATTGTGCGAGTAGAAATCGCTGAAGCGGACGCCCTGCTTTGCCAATCGTTCCATGCTCGGCGTGCGGTACCAGTCGTTGAGCGGGTAGCGCTGAGGCTCGTCGTCTTCATCGACCAACATGGGAACCGACGTGTCCATAAGCCCCATGTCATCGACCAGAAAAACAAGGATGTTCGGAAGGTCTTGCTCTTTCGCTTTCGAACAAGCTGTGAAAAGCAGGGCTATCGCAGCAATCGCTAAGGTCACGGACTTCCTAATCATAATGCAGTTCAACAATTTGAAAGGTAAAAATTTAAGGACGGCATCCTCCCGCGCGCTCTGCAACATCCGCCGGGCCGCCGTTTTCTGGGTCATGCTCAACGGAATCCGGGAGCTGCCAGGCGGATCAATTTCCGCAGACATACTCCCATCCGACATGATACACTGAGGAGGTTTTTTCTCAATCATGGAACCACCATCAGACCTTTAAATAGCAAATGTCAATAACATTTGCTATTTAAAACAGGTGGTGTGATTTTTGTCAGTTCAATTATCCTTGCTGAGGGAATTATCTTATCTTCCGGAAGTCGAGTTCCAACGTTATTCGTTGAGATCAAATAATGTTAAAATGCGCTAAGTGCTTTCGGCAGCCACTCGACCATATACAAAGGTAAGGAAATAAGTTCGAACTCGACCGATTTCACCCCAGCTGCACTCTTCACTTTTACTTCGATGGCTTGTTTAGCAGGCGGATTCAAATCGAACCGAATAGCGTGCTTACATTTCTTGTTCAGCACGAATTGATGAATCGATTTTAAAGAACCGCTGGCGCCAGACTTGACCTCGATTGGCAGAATTTGTGGCCCCAGAGAGATCACGTAATCAATCTCGGCATTACTCGCCCTACCCTCTCTCATCCAATAGGTCAGATGAGGGGGGCCGTCTTCAAGATAGGCGAGATGCTGGCCAATAAATTGCTCTGCGAGTGGACCTTCGTTTACAAGTTTCTGCGCACTGGCCTCTGCAATATCGCTCCATCGATTGCGGCAAATATGATTCGCCAAGCCAACATCCATAAATATAAGCTTGTATTTATTTTCATCTACCTCGGCAGAGAGCGGAACACCAGAGCAATGGCTACTCCACACGCGATGACACACTTGAGCCTTGCTGAGCAATTCGATACCGCTTTTCACGTCCTTGCTTCGCTCCTCAGGTGAGAAGTTTACATATTTCACCTTTCGCCCCACATTTCTGGGGATGTATCCAAAAATTCGCTGCAATCGAACTAATGCTTCCTGACGCGTGTACTTCGAAAAATCATCCTGATAGCTTTCGCTTATAGAGCGATGAACATCAGCAACATCAGTCAGTGAATTCGTTTCCACGAATTGCGCAACCGCCTCCGGCAGACCACCCACAAACAGGTACTCCCGCTGCTTCTGGAGCAATCTCGCATGTGCCGATTCAGGGATAGGCTCGCTGAAATCGAATCCTTCTACCCAAGGAACAAGTTTCGGCTCCACCGCCCCAAGGTATTCAAGAAAAGTAAGCGGCCCCATATGATAATATTCGACTCGACCTACGGGCATGGAAAATGAGTGATCCGACAAAGTGAACTCCAACAGAGATCCTGCCGCCACTACCGCCAATTCCGGCATTTCCTCGTAGAAATAGCGCAAGGCAGCAATGGCATGGGGAGTCGCTTGAATCTCATCCAGGAAAAGCAAACATCCTTCAGCCCGAATGCCTTGGCCGACTACTCCCTCAATTTCCCTCAATATTGTATCAACTTCCAACGAACGAAAAACATTATCGAGCCGCAAGTTTCTCTCCAAATTCACCTCAAACAATGTCAGTCCTTCGTTTGTGGAAAATTGCCTTACCAGGGTTGATTTGCCTACCTGCCTGGCCCCTCTCAATACCAATGGCTTACGCCTTGGCTTATTGAACCATCGCTTTAAATATGGCTCTGCTTTTCGAGAGATCATACGTTAACAAACCTTTGTTTTAGCACAATTAATGCTTTTTTTGTGCTTTGTTTCAAGTTTATTCGCCCGACAATCGGGATCTCTCGGGCTTGCCAAGACAATTTTTCACAAATAGTCACCCCTGAAAAAGGTTCCAAATGGATACCGCATATGGGCGGATTTCTGACTAATTTCTATTTTAACATGTCAAAATATCATTTATATGATTAATATACCTTTACTTTTATCATATTCTTTATGGATCTAAGGCTTGATGAAACGCAAGGCGCTAGAATATCTTAGTGAATGGAAAGACCAGTCTAATCGTAAGTCCTTCAAGCCCCTTTTTCTGGATGTTGGCCTCCTGTCCGCTGCTCTCGGATTGAATCCCGTGGAAATCAGTTTAGCGGACGACTTGCTGCCGCTTTTCAACGGGGCGATTGCCGAGCAATTTGCCGGTCAGCAGCTTTTGTATCGAAGAAAACCTTACAATCTACCGGAACTTCACTATTGGCGGAGAGAGAAACGGGGGGGCGGCGGCAGAGATCGACTACTTGATCGCGCACGGAAGCCGAATCGTGCCCATTGAAATCAAGGCAGGTAAAACCGGATCCCTCAAGTCGTTGCACGTATTCGTCGCCGAAAAAGGATCCGATATCGCTGTGCGATTCAATATGGATCTGCCCTCAAAGGCTTCAATCCGCCCTTCGATACAAACCGAAAACCAAACACCCTATACCCTCATCTCGCCTCCACTTTATATGATTGGAGAAACCAGTCGTTTTATCGACCTCAGCGATTAACCCTACAAAACATGCCCCCGGCTTCCTTTAGCCTGCCACCCGCCATAACCTGGCCGATGGAGTTGCGGAACGGATCATTGCGGAAAGCGAAGCGCACTATTTTTCATTGCATTAATATGACATATTTGTCTACTTTAAGTAATGAAAATAGAGGAATTGGCGGATCGCGTCCCAAACAATGGCTTGTTCAGAACGGGGCAGATCCTATCCGGGTATGGACAACCAGCCCATGTCCGGCGCCAGCTTGATCGGTGGGTGAAGAGTGGACGCGTCCTGCAGTTGCGACGGGGCGTCTACTTACTCCAGAAGCCTTACGTCTCATTAGCCGCGCATCCCTTCGCAGTTGCAAACGCTTTAAAAAAAGCGTCGTATGTCAGCCTGCAATCCGCTTTGGCTTACTATGGTATGATTCCGGAATACGTGCCAGTCACAACGAGTGTGACTACTGGAAGGCCCGAAGAATGCGACACGCCCATCGGTCGTTTTCAGTTCAGACATATTTCGCCCAAACGATTCTTTGGGTTTGAGGAAATGGAGATAGCTCCCGATCAGCAGGTCTTGATGGCAAGTCCATCCAAAGCGCTTGTTGATCTTCTCTATTTGACACCGCACAGCGACAATCCCGGTTACCTGCGAGAACTTCGGCTCCATGAACCGGAAGGCTTCAATCGGGAGGCGCTCGGAGCCATGGTTGAGAAGCTAGGTTCAAGCAAAGTGGAACGGGCTATTCGGCAGGTCGTTCAGCTATGGGAGGAGGTAGAATAAAATGAAACCCTTACTACTAGACATGCTCCGGGAAGAGCCTGACGATTTTCGCCGCCGGAGCCGGGCGCGAGAATACCTTCAGGCCAGAATTCTTCTTGCTCTGCAGGACAGCGGCGCCTTTACCAATTGGGCCTTTTTAGGTGGTACGGCCCTACGGTTCCTTTTCAATCTTCCGCGCTATTCCGAGGATCTCGACTTTTCCCTCGCCCCACCTGATGGAAAACCGCGATTTGAAAAGCACATGGATTCTGTTCGCGTAGATTTGATGGCGGAAGCCTACGACGTGGAGATCCGGATTCGCGCCGGTAGGGCTGTGGCTGCAGCGCTAGTGAAATTTCGAGGTTTGCTTTATGAATTAGGACTATCCCCTCATTCAAACGAAGTGTTCATGGTCAAGGTGGAAATGGACACCCGGCCTCCGGAAGGAGCCCGTACGGAAACGCGCCTTGTGCGGGGAATTATCATGCTCAATTTACACCATTACGACAGGCCATCGCTTCTGGCCGGGAAGTTGCATGCCATCCTTTCCCGCAAATTTACCAAAGGCCGCGATCTCTACGATCTTGCCTGGTATCTTTCTGATCCCGACTGGCCGGAGCCCAATCTCACGCAACTGAACAACGCCCTCCGCCAGACTGACTGGAAAGGCTCGGAAGCAACCCCAGAAAACTGGCGACGTTTGGTCGCCGAAAAACTCCAGACCATCGACTGGAAGCAAGCCCTCCTTGACGTATCTCCTTTTCTTGAGCGAAAACAGGACGCTGCCCTGGTTTCCGAATCCGTACTTCTTCCGCTACTGAAAAAAACGGCGATCTAACCCGCATGTCTCACTACCGAGCGAAAGCAACTTTCAAAACAACGTAACTACTCAGGTATCTTAAACAATCGTCCGCATGGATGTTTTAATGATAACATATTACGAAACTGTAGGAGGGGGTTTATCCCCCGATTGCGGTGAGGCCATTTGGAAGATCGGGGGATAAACCCCCTCCTACAGTTCTCTCAATCACCATCCCATGAAAATTTTCTCGTTTCTTCTTATTATCCTTCTGCCTTCATCCTTGAAGCAAAGCCCAATTTCATTCTCATACTTTCCGACGATCTAGGCTATGGAGACCTGAGTTGTTACAAAACAACAACAAAAACATGACATGGGAGTTGTCGGGCGGATCAAATGAGCCTGGACACGAGTGTCCACGTCGGGTCACGACGGAATCAGCTCAAATCCGAATCCAGGTCGGTCACTCGGTCGCATGTATATCCCTTCGGGGCCGCGCGTAAGGAAGATGAGGAGAAGGCCCGGGCAGAACTCGAGGCGTTTTTGCAGGCCCGCATACGCAGAGCCGAGACAGAAGGCGTCAGCAGGCGTCCCGTCGATTTCTTGTTTTTGATAAGGTTTTCCAGGTTGATAAAGTAAACTGAATAATTCTCTACCTGAACCCTTTCGCGATTTTCATAACACTCCCGAAAACCTACTCCTGAAATTTCGGTCAATATCTCTAACCTCATGGGAGGCCGGCCCATCCTGACAATCTGGTTTTTTACAAGAAACAACTCCCGCTGAACTCCTTCGGAGAAACCGAAATCCTTAAAAACGGTAACTAATCGATCCGCATTGGATTCGGATAGTTCCACGAACAAATCCAGGTCACCAGTAGCTCTGACATAGCCATGGTATCCCAAAGCATAGCCACCTACCACCACGTACTTAACGCTGTGATGCTCTAATAATCTCAAAAAATCTTGGAAGTCTTTCGGAAACGGGATCATAAGAATACATACCTGAATCCGTGAGATAAAATCAAAACAAGGATTTGATCGGAGGTAAAGGGTATTATTTGGTACCACCGGAGATCTAGGAGCTCGCTTTCTGGATGTTTGTGTTTCCTGCTCGTCACAAGGCATTCAAACCTGCGTAAACAGGCGATAATTTCGATGTGAGCCGACGGGCAATTCTCCGGCATTGTGCGGATCGACTATTGTGATAGGCCCGGCGCGATTGCTAGGCCCTGGATCGGGCAATATCGGCGATTATGTCGAACCAGGGACAGCGTTTCCCATAATGTAATTCGATACGCCCGGCGTGACGTACGATGCGCACGGCGCAATAAATGATGTTTTGCAGAACGGTTTTGAGACGCCAGCGACTGACTGTAATCTTCTGTGGGGCGAGCGCGGCGCGGCGGATCACTTCCTGTCCGAGTCCCCGCAGGAGGTTGAAGGCGAGCATGCCACACAGAAGAATGATCTTGTTTACGCAGAGTTTGCCTGAAGGCAGACGCTCGATATCCAGATCGCTTTTCAGTTCACTGTGGAACTGTTCACTGGTGCCGTGATCATGATACAGCCCGATCACTTCCTGTGCCTGGCAAGGCAGATTGGTCCAATAGGTATTTACTTCAATCTCGGGAACAAGCAGGTAGTTGCCGTCACGGTCGGTGAGCCGTTCGATCACTTCGAAGACCACCGGCACGCAGGCTCTGGAGGGGTCCCCGCCGGGGCGCAGATGATCGACGTAACCGATGTAAATGTTTTTGCCATCGCGGCTTTCGCACTTGGTGCCGACACGCCGCGCGGTCGCCAGCCATTGCTCGCGGCACTCCTTGCGCAGGTTGCGTTTGACGATGAAGAAGTTTTTGCCGAAGTGATCGAAGTTTACCGCCGCGTCGTTGCCGCTGTCCAGCCGCAACAGGCAGCGCCCGCTCAAGCCCAGCGTATCCAGAGTTTCGACACAAGCGCCAATAAACTCCGGTGTGCCGCTCTGGCAATGCTGGCTTCCGGGCCGTAACTCGCAGTCCAGCATGTGCCCTTCGCTGCCCAGATAGGCAAAGATTGGCGCATAGCCGTCGTGCTTCTTGTAGGTGAACGAAACGCCCTGTTTGGACGAACCGGAATTGTCCAGAGGACTGACGTCGATATCCACCGGCACCAGTTTCAAGTGGCCGGCTTTGACCGTGCCGAACTCACATTTGCCAAGCAGGCGCGTGTTCAATTCGCGCAAAGCCGCATGACTGCGCAACGGCGGCAACTCGTCGAGCCGTTGACGTAAGACCGCCTCAGAAGGCAAACGCTCAATCCCGTAAGCATTGGCGAAAACACGATCGCCCCGATATAAATCTACGTCGTTAAAATCGCTGCGCCCGTTGCTGAGCAAACCGATCATGGTGAGCAACACGCTCTGGTCGCTAATCGCGTCACTGCGCCGGGGGTGAAAGTTTTCAGGCAGACTTTGTTTCGCGTGCCCTTCCAAGAGCAATCCACACAAATAATTGCCGCCCGTGCTGTTCAGTTCTCCCTTGCCTTTTTTTACTTTGAATCGCTTCATCGAGTTAACCTGTTGGGTGGTGGTTGTTTTTTGTTTCAGGGCTACCTTAGCCCCTGCCACTCAACAGGTAACGCTTTTTCTGAATTAATTAGCCCACGGATTCAGGACATAGATTGACGCATGGCTTCAATACCCTCCAATCGTTCGAGCGAACTTCGGGATAACCAGTACCTAATATCTTCCAACTCATCAACGGCTTTTACTTCGACGACCTCAAAAAAACGTCTGTCGATTTTTAATTCATCGATATCTCGCATATTTACCAATCATAGGAAGTTCGCTCGGAATATCGATATCTTTTTTGCAGAGTAAAAATGCCGAAGGAGATTATGAACCGGACAAATCGAATTTGTACCGGCTCGGCTGTCGTTACCGCGATCGGTATTTTGGGAAGCGGTTCCCTCCGTTCTAACGAAAAGCCCCCGGCCATACTTCATAGCCGGAGGCTTTGGCTTAACAAACTACAAACAAACTCCTACGAACTAGAACCTAAAAGTGTTGGTCAAGAAAATATCTTTCGGAAGTGGGTTGCGGATGACCGCGACTTCCCCATCCGGGTTGGTAACCACGGTGATCGGATCCGAATCCCCAAAGGCATTTCTAAGGTTCAGCTGAATTTTCCACTCGATTTTATCGGTGAGCTGACGGGAATAACCAATCCAAAGGTCTCCGTTTAATTCAGAGGGTCCAAAGAATGGACGACTCAAATCAGGAACTGCCTGACCCTCATTGTTTATTATGTTCGGGTATCCGGTGGCGACCCCGTCCTGCCAGCGGATGCCCCCTCCAGCGGAAAAACCCTTGAGGGATCCTTCCCTGAAGTCGTAGGTGGTAACCAGGTTCGCTCGCCACTTACGCAGTTCCTGGTTTAAATTTCCTTCTTTTGCAAGCACTGCAGCTGAAGGGCCTATAGCCCTAAACCCAAGAAAATCCGTGAAGGTAAAATCTTCAGCCGGCGCTGGAGACCCTTTCCAAGTTGCGAACTTGGAAGCGGCCAGTGTTCCCTTTATATGTTCCAATAATTCTCTATATTCGGGCGCCACATTTGATTGAATGGTTTCCTGTTTGGCGATATTGAAAAATACGCGCCAGGAGGGGGTTAAATTACCAACCATTTCAAACTCGAAGCCTTCGGCGACAAAGTCTGTAGTGGCAGTTTCTCCGGGAATGGCATCTACTCTGACTACGCTGCCATCTTCGATGCGCGGATTCCGGACTTCATTGGCTTTAGGGTGATTCAATGCATTTAAATCGTCAAATAGTTCTTGCAAAGAGCTGTATGTACCAACGGCTTCAGGACCACCGGAAAACTCGAGAACTTCATCAAGTGTCTGCCCACTATTAACTGCTCTAATATATCGACTAAATAAATATGCTCCATGAGCGCTGACCAGGGGTATTCGCGGCATATTCGCATTGGCTCCTTTGCTTTCTGTTTCGAACCAGTTAAAACGCATGGAAAGCTGGTTCTCTAGAAAACCCAAGGTAAAACCATACTCTGTAGTTATGCCGCTAGGGGGTGGCAAAACCTCGCCAAAACTGTTTCGCTGAACTCCAACTGGTTCAAAATTTTCTGATTCTCCATAATGGACACTCAGATCTGTTCCTCCAGGTAACTCGTATGGAACATGGCCGACGAGGCTCCATGTAAACGTATTTCCACTTATTTCGGATGACGGATCATCTTTTAATACAAGATTGTTTTCGTCGTATATCCCACTTGGTAACCTACTATTGCCGACCCGTTCAAATACTGTTGAGGTGTCAGACCGCCAACCAGCCAATCCGACCAAATTTCCATCGAAGAAATAACTTTGCCAGCTTAAGACCTCCGATTCGACCTCTTGTCGATCAATGTTCCCACCCCGCAAGGTTGTCCGAATATTAAAACTGTCGCTGGTTTGTACGGTACCGGAGGCTCGGTCATAAAAGGTTATTTTATGCGTGTCGCTATCTTTGGATACAGGAATTGAAAGGTGATCGGCCAATCGTATGTCGGAGAAGGATTGGGTACCCAATTGCGAGTCGCCAATGTAAGCTATAGCAACGGTTTTCGTGAAAAACGTATTGATGCCAGCGTTTTCATGGTTGGTTCTAAGATCCGTCCTGTCACTTCTCCAGGAAGGCCAGTAAGCTTTACTCAAATCATCGATCGTTTGCTTATTGTAAAGGCCCGTAAAGACATGCCGGCCGAGCCATCCAAGATTGTCGCTCTTCTCGGCGAAGTCGATCTGGTAAAAGCCGGTCGCGCGAGTGGCTTCGCGATCCGTCCTTTTGGTATCCCATGAACCGTATGTCCCATCTAATACATAGGGTCGACCCAAATTCGGATTGGGTTCGCCACTACCGAAGTACTCGCTAATATCGAGAGCTACATCATAGTTACCCGTGCCTCCGCCATTACTCCCGCGGGAGAATGGCAATTGCGCCCATCTATCGTAATGCTGCTGGTCGTAGGCTAACTCGATACCGGCATCGCCTTCCAGAAATAGCTGCTCCAAGACAATGTTTGCAGCATCAAATTCATGGGACACCTTATTGGTTGTGCCTGGGAGTAAATTGTTTTCATTGTCAAATACATTTCTGTCCATGATAGAAGGCACGGTGAAACCGGGAGTAAAATTGGTGGCAAAGAAGCTCGCGGTCCTGAACATATTAAATTGTGGTCTTCCGACGTTCGGCCCTTCCTTGGCGAGAAAAAACTTCATATTGAACATCATTCCATCGATACTGGAATCCGCTAAGCCAATGCCAGTTGATTGAGCGTTCGGTTGATTGAAAACAATAAAGTTTTGTACAAATCCGGGTTCGATAACGCTTCCTGGTGCATTGATTCGTGTGAAGCTTGCCTCCCGGTCATCGATGGTCAATTTGCGAACATAACTGCCATCGGTCACCCAACCGGGAAAGGTGGTGCCCGTGACATTTTGAATTGACGGATCCGGCGGATTGAACCAATGCGACATAGCGTCACTTGGCGGAATTACAATGGGGGGCGTCCCATTGATGGATCCCGATTCGTAATTAGCCCGCAAAGTCATCGGGCCAAGAAAATCTGATCCTTCATTCTGAAGCAAAACTGCCTCGAGGCCGACCGTAATGCGTTTATCAACCTCGAAAGCCGGCCGCTGTTGATATTGGGTGTCGTCATGCAGTGCCGACACTCGTAACGCAAGTCGCCCCTCGATCAATTCTTTATTATAGTCGATGGTTTCGCGATGGCTGCTGTGCTTGCCGAATCGTACGCTGACCTCACCGAAGTCATTTCCCATTATGGCTCCCTGAATACCGTTGTTAATAACTCCACCTGGACTGCCTATGCCAAACAGCAGTGAATTTGGTCCCCGATTTATGGTGACCCGCGTGGAATTGTAGGTGTCGAATGGTATATCCGTGAGGAAATAGTTCCTGGTTAAAGATGCGGAAGCCAATCCGCGGATGCGTTGATTGCCTTGGGGAAAAATTCTCTGGTTTGTGAAATTCGCTCGGTTTCCGGTTCCTAATCCAGCAAAATTTCCGAGCGGTCCACCAACCTCCGAACTCGGGGCATACGTTAAAATGCTTTGAGCATCCACCGCACCCGTATCTTCGAACAATTCTTCTGTAAGAATAGACACGGCAGCTCCGATATCTCTTAAAGGTGTTTGCAGGCGGGTGCCGGCCAGCGTGGTGGTCGCCAGGTAGCCGACATCTTGTTCTTCATCGATGGTGAAGGGACTCAGTTCGTAAACTTCGTCTTCTTCTTCTTCTTGCGCCAAAATGGCAAGGGGCAGCGCCGCCGTTAGTAATCCGTACAAAAACAATTGGGGCCATCTAAATAAATGCTTCATGGGATGATCGGGTTAGGTTTGTGTTGAATGTCTAAAAGCCAAAACGCATCCCCCTAGCGGCCGATCCGAAGGCTTCCGGAGAGGGCACTTTGAGGATTCTTTTTGTTGTTTATACCGGCACGATGGGATAAAAAATAGCATATGTCAATAACAAGTGTTACTTTTATTCGAGCGGAAAATGCCAGTTGAACTGCCGCAGTATTAAGGGAGGCTAGGGATCAATACTTTCCTACTCATGAAACAGGTCTTGGAATACCTGATTGGGGGTTTTCTGGAACGGGAGCTGCCGAAACTGACCCAGCGAAATGTCGACCTGGAACCGGTGGCGGGGAAGGCACTGGAATTGATCGGTATGCGGCGCGTAGGTATAACCTACCTGTGCTATCAAGCCATGCAGACACTACTGCGCTCCCCCATGGGACCCAGCCACTCTTTTATACCAGGACGCATACAGTTTTTTAAGACGTTGAACTACCTCCGGATGCTCCTTGGCCAGGTCCCGGCTCTCGGAAGGATCCTCTCGCAAGTTGAACAAGCGGGTGCCTTGCAGAAGTTCCATCCGGTTGACGAAGCCCCCACCAGCACTCGACCTTCGTTCGCTCGTTACGAATGGTAAGCTGTCGCATTCGCTCGGTAGGGTGATGTCGCGTTCGCTCGGTAGTGAGACATCTGGGCTAAAAGCAGTTGCTTTATCTTACTCATCATTTTCTCGTTGTTCCTTATTTCCTGACACCTTCTCCATTTTATTCTTTTGCGGAGTCAGTGCGGTTGAAGAACTCGATGAGATGTTTGGCCAGCATCTCGGGCTGCTCCTCCGGGACCCAGTGTCCTGACTGCTCAATCAGCGCCTCCGACACATCGGTGGCTACTGCGCGTAGCCGATCGGCAATTGGATTCTTCGACCATTTCAAATCGGGTCGCTGGCGGAAAGGTTGACTACCGAACACCGTAAGCACCGGCATCGTAAGTTTCTTGTCACGCATCAACTCAGTGAGCTCGGCAACGTCCTGGGGCCACCAGGTGCGGTAATAGTTGAAACCGGCACGCAAAGCACCAGGCTGGGAGTAGGCTCGCACGTACTCTTCAAATGCCTCCTTGCTAATTTCGTATGACGGGTGACCCAGATTATGATAAAACCATCTGAAGTAAACCTCTTCCCGGCCTTGCACCAGTTCCTCAGGTAAATCCGGAAGACGATGGAAGGTCATGTGCCAACCTAATCCGGATTGATTCAGCTCATGCATAGGAATTCCGGCTTCATTTCGTGCGCCACCAATTGGCAGTGCTCCTTCAATGAGTACCAGTTGGCGCACAACCTCCGGATGGGAGGCCGCCAGCGCGTAGGCGACTGTGCTGCCCCAGTCGTGACCGACCAGCTTCCATCGTTCGTGCCCGAGGTGGTCGCTAACCAGCCGCCAGATATCATCCGCGACCGTGATCTTGTTGTAGCCCGTCTCGGGTCGGGAGGAGTCTCCGAGGCCACGCAGATCCGGAGCGATGATCTCGTAGCGGTCGGCCAGCAACGGAATAATTTCTCTCCATTGGTACCAGGTCTGTGGCCAACCGTGCAGCAACACCAGAGGTTCTCCCACACCAGCCGTCACGTAGTGAAGACGCACATCCCCAAGGTCTGCATAGTGATGCTCGACGTCGATCGTTTCTCCATTTTTGCCTTCCAGGTTTTCCTGGGCGAAACAGGACAACGCGAACAACATTGCTGCTACGATCGCTTTTTTTAGTTTGCTCATCATTTTTCCTTTTCTTGTTTCTCTGTTACTTTCCGGAGGACTGGTCGACCTCCCCTGAGGCAGCACCCGATTCGATGGCTTTCTCAAGTACAAGGACCCAGTCCTGATGAGGCTCAAATTTCCACCACTCGTAACGTTCCAGGAGTCCCTTGCCCATAGGAAGAGTCGTTGAGCCCAAGAAATCCATGGCTGTCCACCACGGCGTTTCCCAGAAATTATTGTTGGTGCATGTACCTGACCAGCCGTGAGGATACTCAGGACTTTCCACCTGCCAAATGCCATTTGCGCCATAGGTATGACCGGCTGCCCCTTGGAGCATGGAGGTCCAGAATAGAAACCGCTGCGGGAAAGGAGGATCATCATCGTGGTTGAAGTAGAGATTATTCTGCGGCCTGTCGGTATGACCTTCATAAGCGACCTCTCCGTCCACCACCGGTTTAGCTGGAATCATCGAACGAGTGGCAGAAATGCTAGCTACCGTATTTCTGTAGTAGGTAGTTTTGAGATGTCCGGTCTGCAGCAGATCAAAGTCCAGCAAAGACTGGTCTTCTACCCACGACCTGGCCGGTTTGGTACCGGCGTGTATGCCCTCATGAAGCGTCGCCGGACTCTGATAAGGATCAATGGTTTTGACGTAATCGATGAGCTCAATCCAGTCATTCCGTTGAGATAAACTCAAGGTGCCACAATCCACTCGCCGGCCACAATCCACACAACCGGATACGCCCCGTAGCGCGCCACCAGATTGCGCCAGTGCTGCTTCATCTTTGCCACTCCCAACCCATTCCACTGTACCGTATCTAAGTAATAGCCCCAGCAGCCGACAATACAGGGAACGAGTTCGGAATCGACAAGATTCTCAATACGCCGGTCCATGTAATCGAAGTAGTCCGTGTTGATTCTATCATAATTTTCTTCCCAGACCCAACCACCTTCGTTCTCGCCACGCTTATCAAACGGCGGCTCTTCAGGATAAAGACCGGCCACGATCTGAATGGCGGAAAAGCCTTTGGCAGACCGGTCATCTGCCAGTGTCTGAAAGTCTTGCCAGGGAAGTCGATAGCTCAAGCACTTCCACCACGTATCGGCCAGCCAGAAGAACGGGGTGCCATCCGCGTGTTCAAAATAGCGTTTGTTTTCGCTCACCCGTAAATGCCCGTGTTTTATGAGCCGGTTATTGCCTTCATATTCCTGAACTTCAACCTTTCCTGTTTTCCCGTCCAAAGACGGATCATTACTTTCAACACCATAGGTAAATGTTCCGGTCTCAGGAAAAGCGAAACGCACCGTCCACCTGTTTCCTCCATTCCAGAACGCCGGCTGCTTCCAATCCGTCTCTCCCTTCTTGAAAACCACGTCCACCACCACATCCATGAACGGATTCTCATAGGTCTCTGTCGATTCAAACGACTTCTCAAAAACTTCCCCCACCCCTAAATTATGCCGCAAGCGAAAAAACTCCTTCGATTGGCCCGGCGTCAGTGGCGCCAGAAACCCAAAACCTTCGGACGTAGCAGTCCCCATAACGCCGGTGGCCGACCATTCATGCAGGGAGGTCGACGACTCCAGCAGGTAGTTTTCCGGTTGCTCAGGCTCCGGTGCAACTACCAGCCGGCATTCACCCTCCGATGTAACCTCAATTCGCACAACCCCCCCCCCACTGCTCCGCCGCTATTCCCAAAGACGCCAACAGCACTGCACCCAATACGATCCTCTTAAATATAGTCATCTCCATCTCATTCGTTATTAGAACCTATCCCAAAACCTGAAGTGGGGTATGGTGTGGAACAAAAAGAGAGCAGCGCCAGGCTCATCAGTTTGAAGCGCACTAGCAGTGCGCGAGTAGCTGATGGAACGCCGCGAACTCTTATTTTGACCTACATCCCACAGGGACAAAGCGCTTTTGCGTCCCAGCCGCGTTCCTTCGACCGGGACAGGGCTAACAGCCCAATCGCCGGTCGAAGCGCCTTGCTGGAGAAAAAAAATCGCTGCTGCCATAGTCATTTCAGGTTTTGGGGTAGGTTCTAGCCTGCGTCGGTGAGTAATGCTTATCTCTCATGTTCTGCGCTTTTTATTTCCTCCAGTTTCTGTTTCAGCATTTTCACGATTTCCGGATGCTGGTTGTAGAGGTTGTTGCTTTCCCCGAGATCCTCCTCCAGGTTGTACAGCTGCATGGGAGGATCTCCCGGCTTGGGTTCCGGCCATGGACGACCACCGAAGAATTCCGCGTAACCGCGATTCCCTTGTCCTTCGAGGAGCTTCCATTTTCCAACGCGGATCGAGAGCGCGCCCGTCCCGCCGCTATGCATTATCATGGGGCGATCGGGATCCGGCAACTTTTCACCCAAAAGAGCAGGCAATACGTTGTAGCTGTCCGGCCCGGCGCCTTCAGGAAGCTGCTGACCGGTCAAGGATGCGAACGTGGCCATCATGTCGGTCAGCGAAATCGTTTCCGCCGAGCGCGTGCCCGGTTTGATCCTGCCCGGCCATCGCGCCAGGAAGGGAACGCGGTGCCCCCCTTCCACAAGGTCGCCCTTGCCCCCACGCAAGATGGGGCCGTTGGGCACGTGGCCGTTGAAACGGAGGGATTCTTCTAAATCCGACTGATTGACCGTGTAGCCTCCGTTGTCACTCGTGAAGATGACCAGGGTATTCTCGCTAAGTCCCAGACGATCCAGCGCTTTGAGCGCTTCGCCGACCGACCAGTCCAATTCCTGAATCACGTCTCCCAGGGCGCCGGCCTGGCTCGTACCTTTAAAACGTTCATTCGGCAAGTGAGGGATATGCGGATGACTTGGCGTGTAGTATAAAATGAACGGCTTGTCGTCCTTTGCAAACTCCTCCAATTGAGAAAGCATTTTGTTGGTAAACTTGTCGACGAGTTCTTCGTCTTTCCAGCGCGCTCCCTCGCCGCCTTCCATTTTTCCGTGGTTCTTCGATTCCATTTCGCCAATGGGGCTGTCCTCGCGGAGGCCTGCCACATGGTGGTTCTCGATGAACACGTAGGGCGGAAAACTGTTGGCCACTGGAATCACGTAGGAGTAGTCGAAGCCGCACTCCAGCGGGCCAGGCTTGAGTTCGCCGTTCCAGTTCGGGCCGCTTCCACGGGTCTCCCAGTAATTCGGCGGGGCATCGCCTCGATCGTCTTCAAAGCCTTCTTCCCGTCCGTAGCCGAGATGCCACTTGCCGACCATCGATGTCGAGTAGCCCGCAGACTTCAGCATAGAAGCCACCGTCATCCGGTCCTCCTCGACCAGCATCGGAGCGCTGGTGCTCAGGGCGCTGTATTTCAACCAGCTCCGCCAACTGTAGCGGCCGGTGAGTAGTCCGTAGCGCGTTGGCGTGCAGGTCGAGCATTCCGTGTGGGCATCGGTGAAGAGGATGCCCTCCTCGGCCAGCTTGTCGATGTTCGGCGTTTTGATTTTCTCGGCGCCGTAACTACTGAGGTCCGCGTAGCCGAGGTCATCCGCCATGATGAACAGGATGTTCGGAAGATCTTGCTCTTTCTCTTTTGAGCAAGCTGTGAATAGAAGTGCTATTGCAGAAATGGCTGAGGCTATCTTTTTCATAGTGAATAAGTTTTTGAATTCATGGTTTTTCTGGAAAGGGATGCTCTAATCGGTAATTGGGATCAGGCGTGGGAATTTTCGCGCCCTGCTCTTTCAGCTTGGCATCCAACCGGGCCTTCATTGCAGCCGTCTTCTCAGGCATGTGTTTGGCCAGGTTGTCGGATTCTCCGATGTCGTCCTTCAGGTTGTAGAGTTCCTGGCGGCCGTCTTCGTAATACTGAATCATTTTCCAGTCCCCTACTCGAATCGCGCTGCCCGGTTCGGCAAAGTGGCGGGGCAGGTAGTGCGGATAATGCCAGATTATCGGTCCTCGATTAAAGTTCCGGTCGCCTTTCAGCATTGGCACAAGGCTCACGCCGTCGCGGTGCTGTTCAGGACGCAAAGCCTGTCCCGTCATTTCAAGAAGGGTCGGGTAAAAGTCCGTACTGATGACCGGCTGGCTGCAGACGGATCCGCGTTTTGTTACTCCCGGCCATTGGATGATCCAAGGCACGCGGATACCTCCATCATACAGCTCCCCTTTGTATCCGTTCAAGGGTCGATTATGCGTAGCCTTATGAAAGCCCCCGTTGTCGGAGGTGAACACGATGATCGTGTCTTTGCGAAGCTTTTTCTCATCCAGCCATTGAAGCAGGCGCCCGACATTTTCATCCAGGGATTCGACCATCCCGGCATACTCGGCATTGAAATTTTCCAGCTTCGCCTTCCGCGCTTTTTCCCTGTATTTTTTGACCTTCTCCGCTTTGGCATGGAAGGGCGAATGCACGGTGTAATAGCTCATGTACATCAACCATGGTTTGTCTTTCCTTGAGAAGCCATCCATCACTCGAATGGCTTCGCTGGTCAGGCGGTCGGTCAGGTATTCGCCCTCGGGACCGTTCTCCAGATGCTCCATCTGATAGGGGCTGAAATAACCCTCAAACGGTTGTCCCCAGTGATTGCCCGCAACGTTGACGTCAAAACCCTGGCGCTGCGGGTAGTAAGGCTCTGTGCCCAGATGCCATTTGCCGACAAACGCGGTCTGGTAGCCCCCGGCCCTCTGTGCCTCGGCGAGCGTGGTCTCTTCCAGCTTCATGAACGCAGGCCGGTCAGTGGGCATGCCATGGTTAAATAACTCCACATTATCTGGCGGCAGCCAATTATGCGTATAGCCGGTACGCGACGGGAATTTACCGCTTAGGATGCTTGCGCGAGTAGGACCGCAAACCGGACAAGCGGCATAGCCGTCAGTGAACCGCATTCCCTCACTGGCCAGCTTGTCGATGTTAGGGGTCTCATGAATATTGTTTCCGTAAACACCGAGGTCACGCCAACCCATGTCATCTACCAGGATGAACAAAACATTGGGCGGCTGGGCTGCTTCCTGGGCTTCGACCTTGTGTATCGTAAAGGCTGATACTACCAGGAGGCTTGCGGTAATTTCTAAGATGCGTTTCATTACTTTGTTTCTTGAAACCTCGTCAATAAATTTTCTTTCCTCCTGGACCAAAGGTGGTGAATGGCCAAAGGCGACCTCTTGAGGGTAAATCCCAAAAAGATCCTGTGTGCGTTCACGGGCTGGAAAAGGACGTTTCTTTTAGCTAAGGAGAGCCCCCGGGCCATACTTCATAGCCGGGGGCTGTCGCTTAACAAACTACAAACAAACTACTACAAACTAGAATCTAAAAATTTTGGTCAGGACGACGTCGGGGTCATTCCTTGTAATCTTGACGCAGCTTGCGGAGTCAACTGATTCAAGATTTGACCCCCTGCTCGTGGATTCGATTTGTGGCCTTCACTAAAACCTAAAAGTGTTGGTCAGGAAAACCTCTGTCGGAAGGGGATTGCGGATGACCGCGACTCGACCGTCCGGGTTGGTGACTACGGTGATCGGATCCGAATCTCCAAAAATATTCCTGCCGTTTAACTGGATTTTCCAATCAATTTTATCAGTGAGTTTACGGGAATAGCCGATCCAAAGATCGCCGTTTAATTCAGATGGTCCAATAAAGGGACGGCCAATATCCGGAATTCGTACTCCTTCAGCGTTTGCAATAAGCGGATAACCTGTTGCCACTCCATCCTGCCAACGAATGCCTCCACCGGCGAAAAATCCTTTGAGCATTCCCTCACTGAAATCGTAGGTGGTTATCAGGTTTCCCCGCCACTTGCGCAACTCCTGATTGAGGGTGCCGTCCTTGGCGAGGGCAGCCGCCAATGGAGTGGCTGCTCTCAGATCAAAGAAACCTTGGAAAGACAGAGGCGATTGATTATCGGGATCGGCTCCCCAATTCTGGATGGGCGATGCACCAAGATTGGCTTGATAGGCGCCGACAATTTCCTTCAGCGCAGGTGCCGTGTTATCCTGAACAGTTTCCTGCTTGGCGATGTTCAGGAACACCCGCCAATTTTGAGTGATATTACCTATCATTTCAAACTCGAAGCCTTCGGCGACAAAATCAGTGGTGGCACCAGTTCCTCCGGCTTCCGATTCTACTTCACCGTCTACCACGCGGAAATTGCGAATCGACTGCAGTCTATCCGGTACCAAACCGATGATTTCATCATAAGCTTCCTGGTAAGTTCCCCAGCCAGAAGCATCTGTTCCTGCGATTCTGCCAGCATACTCAAGGGCATCTTCAATAGGCAGTCCCTGGTTATCATAAACCCTCCACCCGAGTAGCCATCGTCCCACCGTATTGACAGCGGTACCAACGGCGCCTCCTAATCCCGCATCGGCTCCCGCGCTATTGGTCTCGAACCAATTAAACTTCATGGACAGTTTGTTATCCAGCATGGCCAGGGTAAAGCCATATTCTTCGGTTGTCCCGTTGGGAGGAGCCAAAACCTCGTTGTAGGGATTGCGCCGAATTCCTACCGCTGAAAAGTTTTCCGATTCGCCATAGTGGACGCTCAGCCGCGTGCCACCGGGAAGTTCGATGGGCACATGCCCGACCACACTCCAGGTGAATGTGTCGCCGCTTACTTCGGAATCGGGATCCGATTTTAATAGCAGGTTGTCTTCATCCCAGGTCCCATTTGGCAGGCGAACGCTGCCGGCCCGTCCAAATGCCGTAGACGTATCACTGCGCCATCCCGCCAGACCGACCAGGTGATCGTCCAGAAAGTAGCTTTGCCAGCTGAAAACTTCCGACTCGATTTCCTGGCGATTTCTGTCTCCCGCTCTTAAATACTTCCTGATGGTATAATCATCGGTTACTTTCATAATCCCGGCAGCCCGATCATAATACAATACTTTGTGAACGTCTCCGTCTTTGGCTACCGGTACGGATACCGGGGAGATTCGAACATCGGAGACGGATTGGGCGTTCAGTGCAGAGTCACCGACATAAACGGCGGTTACCGCTCGTCTGAAAAAGGTATGAATTGGCGCTGTGCCGGTATCGGTCGCAATATCCGTTTTGTCGCTGATCCATCCGGTTTTAATATTCCTAGTCAAAGTGTCGACTTTTAGGTCGCTGTAAAGTCCCGTGAAAACATGCCGGCCCAGCCACCCCAGATTGTCGGTCTTTTCCTTAAAGTCGATGGAATAGAAAGCCGTGGCCCGAAACGCCTCGCGGTCGGTACTAAATTCGTCGTGGGTACCGAAAGACTCGTCAATGATAACGGGCCTGCCCAGATTCGGATTTGGCTCACCGGTGCCGATATATTCGCTGATATCGAAAACCACATCGGCGCCATGTTGCCTTCCTGCCTGCGTAAACGGCAATGACCATGCCCTTCTGTAGCGTTGCTCGTCATAAACAATCTCGAAACCGGCATCACCCTCCAACAATATTTGCTCGAGGGCAAAATTGCTGGCGTCAAAATCCTGGGTCGCCCAGTTTGTCCTTCCCCCAATCATAACGTTTTCATTGTCGAAAATGTTCCTGTCCATGATAACCGGCACCGTGAACCCGGTAACGAAAGGCGCGAAAAAAATACTTTCCGTTCTGTGCATATTGAACTGGCCTCTTCCCACGTTGGGCCCGGTGGTTGCGGTATTGTACTCTATGCGGGCCATAAGTCCCTCAATACTCGAATCCGCGAGCCCAACCGACGGAGATTGAGCGTTGGGTTGATTATAAACCAGGGCCACTTGTTTTTGCCACAGCCCCCAGGTTGGGGCATTATTGTAAAACTGACTGTTACCACCTTCCCGGTCGTCGAAGGTATATTTGGCTGGATAGGTGGTCGCCCAATCAGGAAGATCAATTCCCTCTACATTTTCGAGGCCGTGAAAACCAGGACTAAACCACTCGCTCAACACGTCCGCTGGCGGAATGACGCTGGGTGGCGTCCCGTGGATGTCGCCCGATTCAAAACTCCCTCGCAAAGTCGTCGCTCCCAGAAAATCCGATGCTTCATTCTTGAACAGAACGGCCTCCAACGCGGCGTAAATGCGCTTGTCGATATCGAAAGACGGCCTCTGTTGATATTGAGTATCATCATGGAGCCCCGATACGCGTAATGCCAGGCGCCCCTCGATAAGCTCCGCATTATAATCGAAGGTTTCCCGGTGGCTGCTGTGCTCGCCTATGCGTGCGCTGACTTCACCAAAATTCTGCCCCATGAGGGCTCCTTTACTACCGTTATTGATAACACCTCCGGGACTGCCTATGCCAAAGAGCAAGGAGTTCGGCCCCCGATTGATGGTGACGCGTGTGGAATTGTAAGAGTCGAAAGGGATATCCGTGAGGAAATAGTTTCTCGTCAAGGTTGCGGAGACCAAGCCCCGTATACGTTGACCGCCCTGCGGATTAACTCTTTGCTGCGTAAGGCCTGGCCGGGAACCGTTAAACTGGTTTCCCGCGAAATTCCCCTGCACTCCGCCGACCTCTGTATTGGGGGCATACGAGAGGATCGTCGCCGCATCCACTGCTCCCGTATCGTCGAACAGTTCTTCGGTCAAAATGGATATAGCGGAACCTACATCCCTTAACGGGGTGTTGAGCCGGGTGCCGGCCAGTGTAGTGGTCGCCAGGTAGCCTACATCTTCATCTTCCGCTATGGTGAAGGGACTCAGTTCGTAAACTTCTTCTTCGTCTTCTTGCGCCACAAGGGCCAGCGGCAGCGCCGCCGTCAGTAATCCGTACAAACACAATTGGGGCCATCTAAATAAATGCTTCATGGGATGATCGGGTTGAGTGGCTCTAAGCCAGAACGCATCCCCCTAGCGGCCGATCCGAATGCTTCCGGACGGGGGAACTTTGAGGATGTTTTTTGTCCTTTATTACGACACGATGGAATTACATATAACATATGGCAATAACAAATGGTAATTTTTATTCAAATAAACGATCCGGATGTAATGCGCAGCCAGTGAGACTCGTATTTTCCCCCTGAACTTGTTTTCTTCCCTTCGCATCCAGAAGAATCCGTTGATCGTTCGAAAAGGTTTCCAGCCCAGAACAGTGGGGGCGAAATCAACCATACTTTCCTTAATTAGAGGACACTATTTTATTAATGAAACAGGCCTTATCGTGACGCTGAACGAAGAAGACGGTGTTGAAGTGGTTCCGCTCGGGACGTTTCGGCTCGGATGTTGATGGCGAGACAACTTTCCGATTAAACACAAAGCATCCAAGTCCGATACAAAATTCAGATTGAACCGGCCTGTTCCAGGGACGTTTCAAGAGCATCCCAGGCAGGATAGCACCACACAGCCACTCAAGCAGCAAAGTCGTCCACACTTCGTCTCGCATGTCAAAATGTAGGAGCAACTTTAGTCGCGACCTGTGAATCAACGACACACCGGATTGGGATCTACTGCGCAACGTGCCCTGCAGAAAGAGTCACACCTATTTGCAATAAAATACCAATTAAACTCTTGCACAATTACCTAAATATTTTAGGCCTTTATGAAAATGACTGTCACAATCGACAAGGCAACACGGCTCTATGAGGTAGCGGAAGCGCAACAAGGTGTCTTCACAACCAAACAAGCTGAGCGGGCCGGTTACTCTCGTAAAACTCATTTCTACCAGGCCAAGACTGGCCATTGGATCCGAGAACATCGCGGCATTTACCGTCTCGCTCGTTATCCTCTCAGCGATGAGGTTCAACTCGTGATCAATTCGCTTTGGTCGCGCAATCGTGATGAAGATCCTCAGGGAGTGTATTCGCATAAAACCGTGCTCTCAATCAACGGATTGACCGACCTCAATCCGTCGAAACTCGATATGACTGTGCCTATAGATTTCCGCCGCAATAGTCCCATACCACAGGTCCTCAATCTGCATTATAAGGACCTGAATTCGGAGGCTATTGAAACGCGTGGAGGATACCGTGTAACTCGAGTGGCAAAAGCCATTTATGATCTCTCTAAAGAGGATCGTGTGTCCCGAGAGATAATAGAACAGGCGATCCATGAGGGTGTCCAACGAGGTCTCATCACTGAGAGAGAGCGCCTGGCCGCAATTGAAGCATCGGAGGTCCCAGACTGGACACGACAACTTTTTGCTAATAGTCACCGCTGAAAATGGCCTCAAAAGGATACCGTAGCGCTACGGATTTCCGACGCGCCTTAGAAGAACGGCTGAAGAATAGAAGCCGCGAATCCGGCATGGATCTTCAACGAATGCGAAGACATGTCGCATTCGATCGTCTGCTTTGCCGGCTCTTTTTTGAAGAGAATGCCCCGTGGGTTCTCAAGGGAGGTTACGCGATGGAGTTGAGAATTGGATCTGCGAGAACGACCAGGGACATCGACCTGACCATGCGGCACGCGATCCTAGCTGAAGATAATAAGGAACAACAGAATCTCAGCCTCCTAAAAATGCTGCAGAATGCCGCTGACCGCGATCTCTCTGATTATTTCGTTTATCGCATCGGTTTGCCGAAAATGGATCTCGAGGCAGCTCCTTATGGAGGAGCCAGATTTCCAGTTTCAGCGATACTGGATGGAAGGTCGTTTACTTCTTTTCATCTTGATATCGGAATTGGCGATGTTGTCGCGGAACCATTTGATGTTCTGAGTGACGGAAACTGGTTGGAGTTTGCAGCCATTTCGGCGGGAGAATTTCTTGCAATCTCCAAAGAAGCGCAGTTTGCGGAGAAACTGCACGCCTACACGCTACCACGGCGAGAAAGGGTGAATTCGAGAGTCCGTGATCTGGTTGATATGGTGCTCCTGATCAACGAAGGTGAGTTAGACAGTAATTATCTTCGAGACACCATTTCGAAGACCTTCAAACGCCGCGCTACACATCCTATTCCTAAAGCGATCCCCGATCCGCCGGAATTTTGGACTTCCGTCTATCAGGATATGGCGGATGAATGCGGCCTATCGGTCGATATCGAGGACGGGCTAGAGATTGTGTCCCAATATTTCAACCCTCTTGGTTTGTAATCTGATTGTTCTTATCTCCATTTAATTTCGTCGACGTACTTACGGCACTGCGGAGACGCAGTTGCCCTACCTCTATAAGCTGAATGGGTAGGACAAGAGCACGTGCCAACCCGTAGCCTGTTAAGGCGAAGGTTGGGCCCTGTGATTCGGTCTGCTATGCAGCCGGTCTGTTATGTTAAGTGTCGTTGCACTCGGTACTGCGCTTCACTTGTAGATGTGGCACTTCGTTTGGTAGTCGTCGCGAAGCTCCTCGGAACTGCTGCTCCGAATTGAAAGAAATAAGGCATTACCCCTTCAATGAGGCACTACCGCACTCCCACAAGTGATCCAATCACCCTTTCCGACCAAGTTTCTCCGTATGTCTGGCATTCCTAAAGAATCTGTCTTTTCACTTGAAATACCGCAACTAAGTTGCAATATTTCAACCAAATGATTCAGAGAGAAAAGTACTTGAATGACGTTCGTCGGGCCCTCAAGCGAAGTAGGGTTGTTGCATTACTGGGACCGAGGCAGTGCGGCAAAACCACCTTGGCAAGGCAGCTATTGGACGAGGAGTCTCCTAATTATTTCGACCTCGAAAATCCTGTAGAAGCTGCCCTCCTGGAGCAACCCATGACAGCTCTCGAGGGGCTGAAAGACTTGGTAGTATTGGATGAAGCACAGAGACAACCGGGTTTATTTCCGATTCTGAGAGTGTTGGCTGATCGAAAAGGCTCTCCGGCTAAGTTTCTGGTTTTGGGGAGTGCTTCTCCGGAATTGTCTCGGCAAGCCTCCGAATCTCTAGCTGGACGCGTCGAGATTTTAGAAATCAGAGGTTTTGATTTAGCAGAAGTATCCCCTGATAATAGGGATAAACTTTGGCAAAGAGGTGGCTTTCCCCGGTCCTTTTTAGCCAGCTCGGATGAAGACAGCGTATCCTGGCGTGAAAACTTTATCCGGACTTTTCTCGAGAGAGATATGGGTCTTTTAGGGATCGGGATTTCGCCGGTGGCCTTACGACGTTTTTGGACAATGGTATCCCACTATCACGGTCAGATCTGGAATGGCAGCGAGATAGCGGCATCTTTAGGCGTCTCTCCCAATACGGCCAAAGCCTATTTGGATGCCCTGGAGCAGACCTTCATGATTCGGCGATTACAACCCTGGTTTGAGAATGTTGGCAAACGATTGGTCAAGACTCCCAAGATCTACATTCGGGACAGCGGAATACTGCATAGTCTGCAAAACATTCATAACAGCAAAGCTCTGTTAACTCATCCAAAACTAGGGGCATCCTGGGAGGGATACGCCATGGAAGAAGTGTTACGAAAATTCCAACCGAGAGATGCATATTTCTATTCTATACACAGTGGCTCGGAACTCGATCTTTTTTTCTTTCAGGAGGGGACACGTATAGGTGTCGAATTCAAACGCATGGATGCTCCCACGGCCACAAGATCCATGCGAATTGCCATAGAAGACCTTAAACTGGATATACTGTATATCATCTATCCGGGAAGCAGGGTTTATAGGATCGATGAAAGGATACAAGTATTGCCGTTAAAGAAACTGTATTCGGTTCTTTAATACAAAACTTTGCTCACAAGGCTATCGGTTCGCCTCATGGTTACCGTCTTCACAGAACTACCGTCAGGTTGACCATCCAATGTGACCCTATCGCGCTCCCCCATGGGACCCAGCCACTCTTTTATACCAGGACGCATACAGTATTTTAAGACGTTGAACAATCTCCGGATGCTCCTTGGCCAGGTCCCGGCTCTCGGAGGGGTCCTCCCGCAAGTTGAACAAGCGGGTGCCTTGTAGAAGTTCCATCCGGTTGAGGATGCCCCGAGTCGGTTCTCGAGGACTACGACCGCCCTGATGCAGCAGTTTCCAGTCACCGGAACGCACGGCGTAACTGTCCTGCCCGCTGCCCTGAAAGCGCCAATATAAGTCGCGATCCTCCTCGATCTCTTCGGCGGTCTTCGGAATGACATGGCCATCGAGCCCTAAAGGTATTTCGATGCCCGCCGCCTGGAGGCAGGTGGGCAGGACATCGAGCGTTGATATCGGCCCGTCCCAGGTCTCGCCGGCGTGTGGATCACCCGGCCGGGATAGGATAAACGGAACCCGAATGCCTCCCTCCCACAAGGTAAACTTGCTTCCGGCGAGCGGCAGGTTCCAGGCCCCAGTCGTTGGCGACCCGCCGTTGTCCGAGAAGAGGATCACGATGGTGTTATCGGCCAGCGACATTTCCTCCAGCGCGTCCAGGACGCGCCCGATGTTGTCGCCGAAAAAGGATCCGATATCGCTGTGCGATTCAATATGGATCAGCCCTCAAAGGCTTCAATCCGCCCTTCGATACCAACCGAAAGCCAAACACCTTATACCCTCATCTCGCTTCCACTTTATATGATTGGAGAAACCAGTCGTATTATCGACCTCAGCGATTGACCCGACAAAACGTGCCCCCGGTTCCCTTTAGCCAACGAAAAGCCCCCGACCATACTCCATAGCCGGGGGCTGTTGCTTAACAAATTACAAACTACAACTTACTACACACTAGAACCTGAAAGTGTTGGTAAGGAAAAACTCTTTTGGGACCGGGTTGCGGATGACCGCGACATTACCGTCCGGATTGGTTCTCACCGTTATAGGATCCGAATCGCCGAAGGCATTCCTGCTGTTTAACTGGATTCTCCAATCGATTTTGTCGGTGAGCTTTCGGTTATACCCAATCCAAAAATCTCCGTTGAATTGTTCTGCGTCCAGGAACGGCCGGTTCACATCCGGAATCCGACCACTTGGGTCTTCGGGGTTTGGAATAAGTGGATAACCGGTTGCGATTTTATCCTGCCAGCGAATGCCTCCGCCTGCGAAAAAACCTTTCAGCCTTCCTTCAGTGAAGTCGTAGGTGGTTACCAGGTTGGCACGCCACTTGCGCAGTTCCTGGCTGACGGTGCCATCTCTGGCCAGGGCGCTCGATAGCGGAGCATTCGCCCGCAAATCGAAGCGAGTTTGGAAAGTCCAAGCTTCAAAGGGCTCCGGAGTATCGAAAAAATTAGCAACCGGGCTTGCCGCAAGAAGAGCATTATAGGCTGCTACTAATTCCCTGACAACAGGGGCCGTGTTGTCCTGAATGGTTTCCTGTTCTGCAATATTCAGGAAAACACGCCAGGAAGCAGTTATATTGCCTATCAATTCGAATTCGAAGCCTTCAGCGACAAAATCGGTGGGAGCCGTTTCACCTGGAATAGGATCAAATTCCATTGCTCCGCCATTAAAGCGGAAATTCTTAACCGCCTGAAGTTCCGGTGGCACTAATTCCCTTACGATTCCATTAAGAGCATCTTCGTAGGAGCTCCAATACCCGGGAGGCGCTCCGACACTTTCCAGAGCATCCTCAATAGACAGCTCCCGTTCATAGGCACCGGCCCAAGCACCCCACCAGCGAGCCGGTGTATTCATAGCGAATCTTGCTTCCCCGCTAAACGCTGAATTGGCGTTAGCGATCGCGGTCTCAAACCAATTGAACCTGGCAGAGAGCCTGTTATCCAGCATGGTCAAGGTGAAGCCATATTCCTTGGTCTCTCCAGTAGGGGGAGCCAGGGGTCTGCCTAGGCTGTCACGCCTTTCTCCAACCGGCTGGAAGTTTTCCGATTCGCCGTAATGGACACTCAGTTCCGTGCCGCCGGGAAGTTGGTAGGGAACATGTCCTACCAGACTCCAGGTAAAAGTATCTCCACTAAATTCGGAAAACGGTTCTTCCGTGATAACAAGATTATTTGGATCGTATTCCCCGGTTACCAACCGGTTGTTGGATGCCCGAGGGAATTCCTCCATTGTATCATTACGCCAACCAACAAGCCCAACCAAATGATCATCCAAGAAAAAACTTTGCCAACCGAAAACCTCCGACTCCACTTCTTGCTTGCTGATGTTTCCATTAACCAGGAATCTCAATACCCTGAAATCGGGTGCAGTTTCCACCAATTGGGTCTCCCTATTATAATACATGAGTTTGGAGATATCTCCGTCTTTAGGCACAGGAGTTGAAAGGGGTTGTATTCGGATGTCACGCCATGATTGGGCGTCAAATGCCGGTGGACCGACATAGACGATCTGAGAGGCGTCTCTCACCCAAACCTGGTAAGGATGAGGTATTATGTTCGCCATATTAGTCGGGGTCTGGGTCGCGCCTTGAGTCCGCGTGCCGGTCGTCGTCCAGGTATGCCACCATTGTTTGAAAAGGTGATCGATGGTTTCCTTATTATAAAGTCCCGAAAATACATGTCTGCCGAGCCAACCCAGGTTGTCGGTCTTTTCGGCAAAGTCGATCGAGTAAAAGGCGGTGGTGCGGAACACCTCGCGATCCCTTGCATCGGTCGGTTGTCCAAAACCACGATGGCCAACGAAGGGCCTACCCAAATTTGGATTGGGCGACCCATCAATAAGATACTCGGTCACATCGATTCCTATATCCGTAGTACTGGTGCCTCCACCCAGGTTTCCAGTGGCGTATGGTTGTAGGTATTCAACCTCGTAGCGCTGCTTGTCGTAAGCAAGTTCGATACCGGCATCGCCTTCCAACAGCAATTGCTCAAGGGCAATATTGGTTACGTCGAATTCACGGGTTACCAAGTTGGTATTCCCGGTAAACAAATTGTTTTCATTGTCGAAGACATTAAAGTCATTTATTGTTGGTACCGTGAAACCAGGCGTAGCCTCACTACCAATAAAGCTTCTCGTCTTCAAGTGGTTCCTGTATGGTATTCCTGGGAAAAAAATACGAGACATCATTCCCTGGATGCTGGAGTCCGGCAGGCCAATCGTCGCAATCTGGGCATCGGGTTGATCATAAACCTGGACCAGCTGTACCCACCACGATTCAATAACGGATCCCGGGGCGTTGCTTCGGCTCCAAGGGGTCGCTGAGGTAGGCGTTCCGGGACCAGTTACGGTATCAAGCGTAAATTTGGGCTTGAAGCTGCCATCGGTCACCCAGGCAGGAAACGTAGTACCTGTTATTTCCTGAAGAGCGGGATCCGGAGCAGTAAACCAGTCAATCATTGCGTTTGCCGGCGGAACAACCTGGGGCGGCGCGCCATGAATTTCGCCCATTTCGAAACTGGCCCGCAAGGTTGTCGGGCCAATGTTGTCCAAATTTTCATTTTCTAACAAAACTGCATGGGCGGCAATTGTGAAACGCTTGTCTATCTCATAGGCCGGCCTTTGTTGATATCGAGTGTCCTCATGGAGTCCGATAAATCGAACCGCCAGGCGATCCTCTATCAGTTCTTCATTGTAATCCAAGGTTTCTCGATGGCTGCTCCGTTCTCCAAAGCGGACGCTGATTTCACCGAAGTTTCCTGCTTCCAGAGTCGCCCGCTTGATACTGTTGTTGATAACGCCTCCGGGATGCCCCATGCCAAACAGCAGCGAATTTGGCCCCCGATTCAAAGTAGTGCGAGTGGTATTGTAGGTGTCGAATGGTATGTTGGTTAGAAAATAGTTCCTGGTTAAGGCTGCCTGAGACAAGCCACGCATGCGCTGGTTTGCCTGCGGATCTCTTCTGATTATAGCTGTCTCGACTCTCTGAAAACGGCCCTCATCCCCAAATCCTGCGAAATTTCCCTGCACGCCGCCGACTTCTGAATTGGCGACATACGACAGGATTGTTTCAGCATCGGTCGCTCCCGTATCCTCGAACAATTCTTTTGTTATCACGGTAATAGCCGATGCAACGTCCTTCAAATTGGTTTTAAGCCGGGTACCGGCGAGAGAAGTATGGGCGAGGTAGCCTACCTCTTCATCTTCATCTATGGTGAAGGGACTCAGTTCGTAAATTTCGTCTTCTTCATCTTCTTGCGCCACAAGGGCGAGCGGCAGCGCCGCCGTCAGTAATCCATATAAAAACAATTGGGGCCAGCGAAATAAATGCTGCATGGGATGATCGGGTTGAGTGGTTTCAATTCGGTTTGTCTAAAAGTCAAAACGCATCCCCCTAGCGGCCGATCCGAATGCTTCCGGACAGGGCACTTTGTGGATGTTTTTTGTCCTTCATTCCGCCACGATGGAATTATATATGGCATGTGTCAATAACAAATGTTATTTTTTATTCAAATAAACGATCCGGATGTAATGCGCAGCCAGTGAGACTCGTATTTTCCCCCTGAAGTTGTTTTCTTCCCTTCGCATCCAGAAGAATCCGTTGATCGTTCGAAAAGGTTTCCAGCCCAGAACAGTGGGGGCGAAATCAACCATACTTTCCTTAATTAGAGGACACTATTTTATTAATGAAACAGGCCTTATCGTGACGCTGAACGAAGAATGGGTGAGCAAAAAAGACGGTGTTAAGGTAGTTCCGCTCTGGAAGATTCTGCTCGGCGGTGAATCAGGTAACATTCCCTGCGGTCTCTGCCGCAGGGTACTTCTATTCACAATCGATCAATCGAAATGCGGTCCTGGCCGAAAGGTAGGACAGGAAGCCCGTTGATACACCGTGGTCTTGCCACGGGGAGGGGCTTTCTGAGCGTTGAGATTTCATTTGTAAAACAATACGATTTAAATTGATTTTCTACAAAAATGCGCGATTTGTAAGGAATGACGACTTTACAGGCAAAAGTCACATCTAAGGGCCAAATAACCCTTCCGAAGCAGCTTCGGACAAAACTTGCCATACGGAGTGGTGATCGGCTCGAGTTTACGTTGGAAAGGCCAGACCGAATTTCCGTACGCAAAAAGCGGGCCCCAGGTTCTTCGGCAGGTTGCGGCAAGCCGTTCCTCAAAAGGAAGCAAAAAGCGGTCACCATCGATGAAATGGATGAAGGAATCAGGCAAGCCATAAGCCGCAAACACGGATCTCTTCATCCGGGGAAATGATAGCTTTCGATACCAATTACCTTGTTCGCCACATCGTCCAGGACGATGAAGAACAATGCGGCATAATTGCCTCCGAATTGGCAAATGAAAGCAAAGAAGAACGGTCAATAAGAATTCTCGATCTAGTATTGATAGAAACTTCATGGGTCCTCGAATCTGTCTATGGATTTGATCGGAAAGCATGGGCCCAAGTCCTCGAGCAACTATTGGAGGATTCTGCATTCAGTTTTGATGATCCGGGTCGCTTGCGCGCAATTATCAAGATGTATCGAAAAGGGAGAGCAGACTTTGCCGACTACTTAATTGCCGGGACCGCTCGATCCGAGGCTCTTGAGTTGAGAACTTTCGACAAGAAGCTTCTGAAGGAAATCCAATAAGGTTTTAGTTCAAAATCACGGTCCACGAAGCTCGAAAAGTTCATCGCCAATACGCTTGGGTGAAAGTATGAACGATTGACTAGCCCGCATATTGCATGAATCTTCTACTGCGCTCCAGAATATCGGCACTGGAGCGGACCTCGATCTTTTTTTCTTTCAGGAGGGAACACGTATAGGTGTCGAATTCAAACGCATGGATGCTCCCACGGCCACAAGATCCATGCGAATTGCCATAGAAGACCTTAAACTGGATATACTGTATATCATCTATCCGGGAAGCAGGGTTTATAGGATCGATGAAAGGATACAAGTATTGCCGCTAGAGAAACTGCATTCGGTTCTTTAATACAAATCTTCGCTCACAAGGCTATCGGTTCGCCACATGGTTACAGTCTTCACAGAACTACCGTCAGGTTGACCATCCAATGAGACACTACCGCGCCTCCGCATGGGATCCAACTACCCTTTCCGACCAGGACGTATACAGATTCTGGAGACGCTGAACAATCTCTGGATGCTCCTTGGCCAGAAGACAGCTCTCGGAGAAATTCAACCACAAGTTAAACAAGCAGGTGCCTTGCAGAAGTCCTGGCCGGTTTGCGTTGAGCCTCGTCGATCACACCAAGACGATTGTCACTGGGATCCTACCGATAGCAAGCCGGCGGATCAAATGAGCATGGACACGAGTGCCCGCGTCGGGTCACGACGGAATCAGCTCAAATCCGAACCCAGGTCGGTCACTCGGTCGCATGTATATCCCTTCGGGTCCGCGCGTAATCCCGTTTTCTTCCTCGAATCGTTCGTAAACTTCCTTTGGACCACCGGGCCATGGCAGGAACATTTCACACCAGGGCGTGTTTTCATTGGCGAAAACGAAGTGTGCCGCCCCACCACGCCAACCGCCGTGAGGAATCACTGGCGCATTATGGGCTCGAGCAAGCGCATCAATCCAACGCAGTTCAGTCAAACCGCCGCACCAATTCATATCCGGTTGCCAGATATCCGCAGCCTTGTGGTTGGCCAGTAACTCGAAGCCGTATCGCGTTGACTCGTGTTCGCCGGTCGCCATGCGAGTCGAATTGACGCGCGCATTCAGTTCGCCCATTCCGATATAGTCGTCCGGCATAAGGCATTCCTCCATCCAATACACCCGATATGGTTTCAATCGCGCTGCCAACTTCTCTGCGTAGGGAACCGTCAAAGCCATCCAACAATCGAGCATAATCTGGCCGTCGGTTCCGAGGAGTTGGCGGGCACGCTGTACAAGCGCTTCGTTTTTGTCCAAGCCTTCTTCTCCGTCAGCGGGGCCGTGGGGAAGCGCGAGTTTAATCTTTTTGAATCCAAACTCAACGGCTTGCTCAATGTTGTTGCCGGTACAATATCCGGGCACGTGTTTTCTTGTTGCGCCACCTAACAGTCCGTAAACAGGAAGTTTTAATGCTTTACCGACGATGTCCCAAAGCGCGTTGTCGACAGCGCTGAGGGCATGCACAACCAAACCTTTTCGCCCGTAGTAAACAGTGCCACGCCACATGATGTCCCACAAACGTTCAACCTGAAACGGATCTTCACCAAGTAATAGCTTGGGCAGATGCCGCTCAACAACGAACGAAGCGCCGGGGCCCCCATAGCCGAAGCCCGTAATTCCCTTGTTGGTCTCGACGATAACCGATTCCGGTCCGAGATCATCGGCAAAGAATGTTGATCGGCGAGGCTTGAATCGAGAATAGATTGATAACGGATTCGCGATTTCGACCTGGGACGTATTCCATGAACCGGGTGTCGGTGTGTATTTGGGTAGTGGACGTTTCGGAACAAGCTTCGCAGCGCGGATCCCAGTGATTCTAAGTCCGCTTTTCTCTTCCAGGAAAGGCAGTCGTTGCGGTTCAGGGAAACGATTTTCAGCTTGGGCGAAGATCCGGCTATTTCCCATAGCGCATGCTAAAGCGCCAGCTGCTACTGACCTAACGAAAGTGCGACGATGTATCGATGTCCCCATTACCTAATTGCGCTAAAAGATCTGTGTTGCTTTAAAAGCCATCTCAATGATCGGCCGCTTTGATCTTTTCCAACGATTGCTTCAAGCGCTGAACGATTTCCGGATGCTGATTGGAGAGGTTATTGCTTTCCCCGATGTCGTCCTTCAGGTTGTAGAGTTCTTGGCGTCCGTCTTCGTAATACTGAATGAATTTCCAATCCCCGTCGCGAATGGCGCTGCCCGACTCGGAGAAATGGCGCGGTAGTGACACCGGATAATGCCAGACCAGCGGGCCGCGATCGAAACCGGCACCGCCTTTCAGCAACGCCACGAGACTCACGCCGTCACGGTGTTGCTCAGGACGCTGAGGTAGACCCGTCATTTCGAGGAGTGTGGCATAGAAGTCGGCCCCGTGAACCGGCTTGTCGCAGACAGAACCCGGTTGCGTGACGCCGGGCCACTGGACGATCCAGGGCACACGGATACCGCCCTCATACAACTCGCCCTTGTAGCCGCGCAAGGGCCGGTTATGCGTCGCCATATGAAAACCGCCGTTATCGGAAGTGAACACGATGATGGTGTCTTTGCGAAGTCCCCTCTCGTCTAACCATCGGAGGATGCGGCCAACGTTCTCATCTAACGATTCTACCATCCCGGCGTACCTGGTATTGAGCTCTACCTTCGCCTGGCGGGCTTTCCGGTCGTACTTCTCGATCTTCTCCGCTTTCGCATGGAACGGCGCGTGCACCGTGTAGTAGCTCATGTACATCAACCAGGGTTTCTCCTTTTTGGAGAAGTCATCCATCACTCGAATGGCTTCACTGGTCAGGCGGTCGGTCAGGTATTCGCCCTCGGGTCCGTTTTTGAACCCCGGGATATTATACGGACTGAAAAACCCCTCGAGTGGATGCCCCCATGAGCAACCCGCTACATTGACATCAAAGCCCTGATCGGTCGGCAATCGAGCAGTCTCACTTGCGCTCATATGCCACTTTCCGACAAAGCCGGTTTGGTAGCCACCTACTTTCAGGGCTTCGGCAAGCGTGAATTCCTCAAGCTTCATGAATTGCGGAATCCCCTTCTTGCGGTCGATAAAATTATCCGTGTAGCCTGTGCGGGACGGGAACTTCCCGGTCATGATGGCGGCGCGGGACGGACCGCATATCGGACAAGCAGCGTAACCTTCGGTGAATCGCATACCCTGGCTGGCGAGCTTGTCGATGTGGGGAGTTTCGTGAATCTCGTGTCCGTAACAAGCCAGATCGCGCCACCCCATGTCATCCACCAGGATGAACAAGACATTCGGCCGCTGCGTTGTTTCCCCGGCTTCGGCCTTGGATATCAGCATGGCTGATACCACCAGGAGGCTTGCTGTTATTTCTATGATGCGTTTCATTACTTTGTTTCTTAAAACCACTTCAGCATGTTCACTTTCAAGAAAGGCATGTTTCTATTTCGAAGGGTTCGCCCAAGGCTCACGAAAGAGCCACACGGCAGGAACAATGCTAATACGCCAAACCTGGCTGCTTTCATTTCTTCTTCCCTACCCGCTCAAGAACCAGGATCCAGTCTTGTGGGGTTGGGACCTGTGGGGCAATATAATCACCGCCCCCTCTACGGATGAATCCACCTCCATCTTTGAGCGCAGGTCTTGGGCTTTCAAAAAGGCTACGCGAAACAGCAAAGTTATCGAATTGCTGTCGATTGCCGATCTCCTGTAACCGAACCCCGACTTGACCTGAACGAGTATTTTTAATGGGCACCGCCGGTGTTTGGTATTCTTCTTTGCCATTCGACAAACGAAGCACCGCATGGGATCCAGAAACGGCGGCCGTGAGCTGAAGGGTTTCCACACCCCTCGTAAAGGCTCCAGGTAACCACACCTTTCCCAACCATGGCCCCCACTCTCCCTTGTAACGCTCTTGGATGAGGATGTTCTTGAGAGCAGGATGGTAAAGCGCCACCACATAATTATCCGAATCCTGGAAACGAAGAATAATGCCAGCTTCCGCGTCTGTTCGCGCATCCACCCTAACCATAACATTCTCCTCATCGATATCTTTTACGGTGGTAAGCATGTTTTTTCCACTGACCAAATAGCCATCTTCCCGTTGGGTCGCCGATCCGTGATCCAGCCATCGCGACGAATCTCTTGAATCAAATCCATCTTCAAATATGAACGGTCGAGCGTGGGTAAAACTTGGACTGGATCGTCCCTCATTAATTACAGTGCCCACATCTTCCCGTGTCCCCCGAACGGGATCGAAATAAAATCCACGGTATAAAACGCCAGGTTCCAATCCGTTGACCTGCAACCCTCGCCAAGTATACCTGCCACGAAAGGTGTAGATTAGGCGGACTTGACCAGGAATTCCTGCCGCAAAAGATTCAGGATCAGTCCACTCCGGATGGGCTTCAAACTTCTCCCATGGAAACTCTAGTAGCAGCTTCTTGCTGTATCCAAGCTGAGTTGAGCCGGCAAACTGCATGCCCTCCTTCCAAGTGGTTCGATCATAAAGATGGGTCAAACCCGGATCGCCATCGACGCCGGCGTGCCAGATGCCGGCGGCACCGTAGGTAAGACCAGCGGAGCCGCTCAGGGTGCTGGACCAGAAAACGTAGCGTTGTACGTCTGCAAAACCGGTCTGCATATGTTGCTCATAACTATGCTCACCGATTATCACGGGCATGGCAGGCTCGCGGTCGTAGGCAAGCTTGAGAAGGGGGATTACTCTCTCAGCAAGAGGCCAACCGCCATGCCCAGTTTGAAGCATATCGAAGTTAACGGCCGACTCATCTGTAACAGAACCGCGTCCGGAAGCTCCTCCCTGGGGATGCATCGTGACCGGACGGTCAAAATAATCGGTGGCCCGAACAAATTTTGCGGTATCAGTCCACTCCGGTCCCCTTGATTCACCTCCAACAATCCAAATGGTTGGATAGGCTCCGTAGCGCGCAATTAAATATCGCCAGTGGCGTTTCATCGCGTCGCTCCCCACTAATTCCATAATATTACAATCCGCTCGTCCCCATCCTCCGACAATAGCAGGAACGATCCCATTTTCTACAAGATGACGAATCCGCCGGTCCGCATAATTAAAGTATTCGGGATTAACTACACTAAAGTCCTCACTATTATAGGGAAAGCCCGCTTCGTTTTTCCAACGTTCCTGGAAATGGTTTTCGTCAGGATAGGCGCCGCACACAATCTGTACAACGTTAAAACCCTTAGCCTTGCGATCGGCTGTCAACTCTTGAAAACCCTCCCAAGTCATCCGCTTGGAGAGACATTTCCACCAAGTGTCGCCCAACCAAAAAAACGGCGTTCCATCGACATGTTCAAAGTGTCGCCCATTTTTGCTCAACCTAAGCTGTCCATGCTGAAAAAGCGGATTGTTTCCAGCGTAGCCTGCCATCTTCACTGCTCCGGAAACTCCCTGGAGTGAGGCGTTATCTGCATCGGAACACTCCGTGCGCCATGTATGTTCGCCTCTCTGGTTTGACGCGTAGCGAAATCGCCATCGATCCCCTCCCGCCCAAAATGCGGGAACACGAATCGTTTTACCATCGGGTCCGGTGAAAACCACATCAAGCTCTACCTCGGTGAAGGGATTGTCGTAGGCCTTGGTTGATTTCAACTCTACTTCTACAACCCGGTTTGTCTCCACCTTTTCTACCGCGTGGGCGGCGCCGCCTGAGTAGAAGATCAGCGCAAGAAATAGGATAATGGTAGTAATTGGTTTCATTTTATCTTTCCTAAACTATGATCGAGAATCAGCGGCAGATACGTCCCTGAAGTGCTGATTATTATCTTAAAAGCCACAATTGGAAGTTCGCGCTTAAAAATAACATGTGTCAATAACATTTGTTATTTACATTTAATGGAAAGGAGGCAAACGTGAATGGCAAGTTAATGCAATTTTACCATGAAATATCGAATCAAGCCCGGCGCCGGGGTCATTCCTTGCTACCGGGCCGTAGGCCGACACCCAGCTCTTAACCAAAGGCATGTGAACAACCTGTGAACATCAATTAGTTGCTATAAGTATACATATGTTCACTATACTAGGGAGTGTGCAAATCTGGATCGAAGAACCAAAGTCTAATGAGTAATTTTCACTCTACACACTGAATGTCTTAAAATTTGTCCGAACTTTAGTATACATTAGAGGACATGAAAATCATGGCAAACGTTCAGGAAAATCCCCACCTCAGCGGCTACGCCGCTATACCGAGTCGGAGACGACACCTCAACGATCCCGTCTAACGGGAGAGAATAACAAAGCAATTTCCTATCAGTTTTTCACATTGCTCGTTCTCTTGCCGCTGCCGGTCGGACATTCTTTGCCTTCGCCAGGGTCTCCACACCATATTGCCACCATCTCCGGACACATAGATGGAGTCCGTTCGGTATCGTTTTCACCGGAAGGATCAATGATTGTTCCTCGTCATTTGATGGCTCAATCAAGCTGTGAGATGTAGCATTTTGATCGGGCTCGCCAAAACAATCAGCAGAAGTGTCTTCCGAATTTGAATACGTTCGGGCACCCAAGCGCAGAAATATTTATACTGATCAGAAATAGAAATCTTGCATTTATAATTAGTTTTGGAATGCCTATTTTACGTGCCAAAATACGATCAGACCATTTCGTTCTCGAAAATAGCCCACGATGTCATACAAAGTTAATTCATACGATTAGTATTAGCCCGCATGTCTCACTACCGAGCGAATGCGACATCACCAAATCTTCTACTGCGCTCCGAAATATCGGCACTGGTGTGGCCCTCGTTGGATGCGCGACTTTGCAGGGTGTCGATCCAGCTTCACCCGCACATCAGCTCGAAGCCCACACCAGCACTCGATCTTCGTTCCCTCGCTACGAAGTTTGTGAGACATGCGGGTTAGGAGCATTCCAATGAACAATATAGATTATATTCTCATTAGGTTAACGTTCATCGTGTTGCTAACGCAAGCAATGCCAACCTTTGCCGAGGCTCCCCCCCCGGTATATGAACCGATTGATCCGTATTTGGCTACCCCGGCTGCCGGGCACATCTATGAAATCCCCGTTGTCATCATGAGATTTTTACCGACTTCAGATGGGGTAAATTTGGATGTATCCAAGGCACCCGATTTAGGTAAAATTTCCTTGACGGAACTGAAAGCAAGAATTGATGTTTTTGATAAGCGGGTTAAGTTTATGCTCGAAGAGGGTACCCGATTTAGAGGGTATAAAGACCCGACAGCACTGCCTTCGCTAGGCTATCGGGTGGCTGAATACATTACTGTTTATGAACAAACACCGCTCGGGCCGGTTATAGGTCACGAAGATGAAATTCCCGTCTATGCTCCTGATTTTCATCAAATCTTCAATAGATTTAACATGGAACATTATGTTAACGACTTAGGTGTCAAAGAGATTTGGGTATGGATGGGTGCGCGGGTCGGTCCCAATATTCCGCTCACTGAAAAACGCATACACTGGTGGGAATCAAACATGTCAAGTCCTTTGACCGGGGATGTTTCCAATAGTAACATTGATAACGCCGATTTACCTGTATATAACTCAACCTATACCGTGTATGGGCAAAATTTCGGGCGGAGCCATGCGGAAGCAGTTCATAACCATGGCCATCAATTGGAAGCGATATTAAGCCATGTCAATCATTTGCAATACGGCAATGCTGACCTCTTTTGGAAAAAATTTGTTGGGAAAGACGAGGCCGGGAACTTCATCACAGGGCGCGCAGGCTGGACACACATGCCACCGAATACAACGAAACACTACGATTATACCCAAAACACAACGCTCGTTGAAAGCGATATTGAAGATTGGACTCCAGATAATAGCGGTTCAAAGAAATTAGTCAACGTTGATACATACGGAAATTTGGCGTATCCATGGCCAGAGGCGAATCCTGCCGATATTCCGCAACGGGTAGAGTCACAATGGTATATCTATTGGATGCAGAATATGCCGGGTCATGAAAACCAGATTCAATACGAAAACAAGGACATGACAAATTGGTGGGCGTTTACAGCGAATTGGGATACGGCGGTTTCCTCCGGCGTACGCCTTGTCTTCCAAACACCAGATGAGGTCGGTTTTACGGAGATGAGCGATGAATTTGATGGAGGTGGGCACACCCTTCAATCGTTTTGGCAAATCAGAAACGCGGATAAAAGTTCTTGGGAGTTAAAAGATGGGCAACTCGTCATTGATGCTGGCTTCAACCAGAACTTGTGGATCAATGATACAACCACGCGTTTCTATCAGGTCACAGACAGGAATGAGTTTGAGATTGAAACCGCAATGACTGTCAACTATTCGGATGCGTGTGCGGTTGCTGGCATCATCGTTTATTCAGCAACCGGCGAATGGGTAACTCTAAAGTTGTGGGGGCACAGCAAAGACGCAGCAATACTCTCACTTCAACGCCGCGGACAGGTGCTTGCACCTGATATTCACCTACAACCGCTCAAAGGTGTTATTCCGAGTCAGCTGCGTATTAAACGGAGCAACGACGATTTTGAGGCGTGGTACAAGCCGAATGCACAAGGCGATTGGGTTCCCGCCGGAAGCGCGCCTGTTGCCCTCCAAGGTCCTGTTGAAATAGGCATCTACGCTGGTATTTGCGCGGAGGAAAGCCCCGGAAGACTAACGGTCTCGTTTGACTATTTCCGGATAGAAAGTGCAGCAACAGATGAGAAAGCTACACCCGACTTTGATGGCGATGGCACTGTTGGTATTGCCGACTTTTTGCTCTTTGCAAGACGGTTCGGGTTAAGTCAAGGCGATGAGGGATATGAACTACGGTATGATTTAGATGGCGACGGCGCCATTGGTATTAGCGATTTTCTAATCTTTGTCGAAGACTTTGGGAAAAGTGTCGTCTAATTGATCTGTTTGTGCGCCCAAAACCACAACATTAATACAACTCAGAAGCATCTGTATGTATCCGTGTTCTTATGTGGTTGCTTTTTTTTTTTATTTTTTACCTGCTCATCAGTAGTTTTGTCGTTCCCACAACGGGGAGTTTTTTCGTCAAAGTCGAAACAGACGAAGGTATTTACGGATTGGGAGAAGCGGGCTTAAAGCGTCGCGGAACCGCGATAGCCGAAGTGATCCGTTCGTTTTCACCAGACGTTATCGGGCAAGACCCCTTCCGAATTGAGCATTTGTGGCAGGTCATGTTTCGTGGCGGATTTTTTCCGGGCGGCGTGGTACAGTCATCGGCAGTGAGCGCTGTTGATATCGCGCTTTGGGATATCAAAGGGAAAGCCCTGGGCGTTCCCGTCTATGAACTATTGGGTGGAAGAACCCGCGGCAAAGTGGCGTGTTATCCGCATATTGGCGAGCGGGACAATATTGATCGACTGGTCGCAAATTGCAAGCAACGCCAGGAAGAAGGCTGGAAATTTGTGAGGTGGGGCATGAGCGATCCCACAGACCCCAATGTATTTGAACCTTCGCGCGCTGTGCGTCACGGGATCGAACAGGTAAAAAACCCCCACCTCAGCGGCTGCGCCGCTAAAAAGCAAATTCCTATCAGTAAGCCGATACGGAAGCCTGCGTTCTGATTATTGTCGCTCATCAAATCATTCAGTCGTTGAGTTCGTTCATCTGAGGCTCGGCCTGGTGCGTACGCCACCAGTTGGCGAGGATTGAGGCGACGATGTTCATCACGGGCCCGAAGACAATGGGCACGAGGCCGAGGGTGGCGACTTTCCCGAGCGCCTTTGCGAGACCGGCCGCCATGCCGGCATTCTGCAAACCGACTTCGAGCGCGATCGTGCGGCAGGTGAGTTGGTCTCTGCCCAACAGCCGGCACACGTAGTAGCCCAGCGTGAAACCCGCCGTGCTA
Organism: Opitutales bacterium; assembly: GCA_965250065.1. Taxonomy (GTDB): domain Bacteria; phylum Verrucomicrobiota; class Verrucomicrobiia; order Opitutales; family UBA2995; genus JAABVD01. The sequence continues at coordinate 187,789 of OZ252288.1, read as the reverse complement.
TGGATGAAGCAGGCAAGAATCAAAAGCAAACCGACCTGCATGAGTTTGTCGTGTCCGACCGCCACCGTCAGCACGGTCATGATCAGGATGCCGACCATCGAAATTACCGGCATGACCCGGTCGAGCCACTTGAGCCGATGGTAGACGAGATGATGAAAAACCAGGCCGGCCAGGACCGGGAGGAGCACGATCTTGGTCATGCTCCACATCATCACCGGGACATCGATCTCGACCATTTCGCCCGCCAGCGCCTTCATCAGCAAGGGCGTCAAGAGCGGGGCGAGCAGCGTGGAAAACGCGGTCATCGTCACCGACATCGCGACGTTGGCCTTGGCGATAAACGCCATCACGTTGGAGGCCAGTCCGCTCGGCGAGGAGCCCACCAGCACGAGCCCGGCGGCGATCCCGGCAGGCAGGCCGAAAGCTTGGGCGAGGCCGAACCCGATCAGCGGCATGATCGTGAACTGACAGGCGAGCCCGATGAGGACGCCGGTGGGCATCTTGAAGACGCGGGCGAAATCCGCCACACTTAGGGTCGTGCCCATCGCGAACATGATGATCTGCAAAACCGGGATGAAAAGGATGGTCATCTCGCGATCGCCGAGTCCGAAGAACCACGACGGGAAGGTGATGAACGACTCATGATAGGCCATGCCGACAACCACGCCGGTCGCGATCCAGACCGTGAAAACCAACTGGCGCAGCAAGGCACGGCCCGTCGAAGCCGCCAGCGCGAGACTGACAAAGCAGCCCGCCAGCAGGTGAGGGGCAGCTGCGGCTTTGCCTAAAGCCAAAGCTATCACAAAGGCGATCGCGAACAACGCGCTCAGTCCAAGGAGCGACCGGCTGAGCCGTTTTGAAGGGGCGTCCGTCAGGCGATGATCTCCTTCACCACATTCCCCGCCACGTCCGTCAGCCTGAAGGGCCGGCCGTGGTGTTGGAAGGTGAGCCGTTCATGATCCAAGCCCAGAAGGTGGAGCATGGTAGCGTGGAGGTCGTTAATGTGCACCTTACCGTCCACCGCATAGTAGCCGAAGTCGTCGGTGACACCGTGGGTAATGCCTCCTCTCACGCCGCCGCCGGCCATCCACATGGTGAATCCGTGCGGGTTGTGCTCGCGACCGGGCGCCTCGCCAAGGCCGTTGTTCTGCTGAGTGTGCGGAGTGCGGCCGAATTCGCCTCCCCACAAGACCAGAGTATCTTCAAGCAGTCCACGGAGCTTGAGGTCGGTGAGTAGGCCGGCAATTGGCTTATCGCTGGTCGCACATAGCTCTTTGAGGCCTTCGGCAATCTTGCCATGGTGATCCCATCCATGGAGGGACACCTGGACAAAACGAACCCCTGCCTCGGCAAAGCGGCGGGCGAGCAGGCACTGGCGACCGAAGGTATCGGTTGGCTCCTCACCTATGCCATAGAGATCGAGCGTAGCTCTCGATTCCGAGGAAAAATCAACCAGTCGCGGAGTCTCGGTCTGCATGCGGAAGGCCAGTTCGAACGATTCGATGACGCCTTCCATCTGCTGATCCGTTTCGAGTCGCGCCAGTTGACGGCGGTTCATGGACTGGATCAGGTCGATGCGGCGACGCTGGATCTCCTTGGGAAGAGAGGTATCGGTCAGGTTGCGAATGGGAGCAGTTTCAGGGGAAGAGCCGACGTGTTGAATCGCAGTTCCCTGATGGATGGCCGGAAGGAAGGCGCTGCTGTAATTGCGCTCCCCTTCCTTGGGCAGGATGGTTATGTAGCTCGGCAGTTGCTGGTTCTCCGTGCCGAGACCGTAGGAAAACCACGAACCCATCGAGGGAACCACGTCTAAAAAATTGCCGGTGTGCAGCTGGCGAATCGCGACCGGGTGGTTCGGACTGTCCCCGTGCACGGCGCGCAGAATGCAGAGGTCGTCGGCGTGGCGGGCGGTGTGCGGCAGAAGATCGCTCATGTAGAGTCCGCATTCACCCGCGTGCTTGAATCCGGAAACCGGTCCGAGCAGGCGCGTGTTTTCGAGTCCGACTGTCGCTTCCGTCGAGGGAAGTTCGTAAGGCAACTTGTCTCCGGAATCCTTTGCTAGCCACGGTTTGTAGTCGAAGAGGTCCATCTGCGAAGGGCCTCCTGACATAAACAGAAAAATGATGCGCTTAGCTCGCTGCGGAAAGTGAGGCATCTTCGCTGTTAGTGGAGATTCGCTCCTGCTCTTCAAAGGCGAAGCTGGGGCCTGCTGCTTGAGCATGGCTTCCAGGGCAAGTAAGCCGAAACCACAGGCCGAGGTGCGGAGGAAGTTCCTGCGAGATGGTTTGAATGATGGATCAAAAGGATTCATGTCAGTATAAGGGTTTTTTATTCTCTAAATAAAAATTGGTTCGATCCCAGCACCGCGTGGCATAGCTGCGTCCATGCCCCGGCCCTTGCGTTGCCTGCCTCCAACTCACCCTCACACTCATCCAGGAACGCCAGCGCGGTCTCGACCTCCTCAGCCACTGCCGGCCGGCCGGTCGTCAAGAGAAAGAGCCGGTTAACGCGGGCGAGCTCGTCCGAGCTTTCCTCCCCCGCCAGGCGCTGAGCCAGTTGGGCAGCCCGCTGCTTCACGAAAGGCGCGTTGGTGAGAAAGAGCGCCTGGGTAGCCACGGCGGTGTTGGGTCGCGCCCCGGTGATCTCGTTGGGGTGGGGGAAATCGAAGATGCTGAGGATCTCCAGTTCCCCAACGGGACGCTCGCGTTTTAACGGCAGGTAGATGGAGCGCCGATTCATCACGCCGTCCGGAATCTTATTTCCCCAAGTCGGCGGATTCACATTTCCCCCGGCGCCCATGATGTTGTCTTTCAAATCCAGACCAAGAGAGGGGCCGCCGCGAGCCGCATCGAGTTCTCCACTGACCTCAAGCATGGCGTCGCGGATCGATTCAGCGGTAAGCCGGCGGCGCGGCATGTGCCAGAGAAGGCGGTTGTCGGAATCGATCGCGGCTGCCTTGGCGTTGTAAGATGGCGCCATCTGGTAGGTCCGCGACAGCGCCATCCGGCGGATAGTCTTCTTGAGTGACCATTGGTCGTCCTCGCGGAAACGCAGGGCGAGAAAATCCAGCAGTTCGGGATGGCTCGGCATTTCGCCATGGACGCCGAAGTAATCGACCGACCGCACCAGGCCCTGACCAAAAAGATGGTGCCAGATCCGATTGACGAGGACACGCGTCGGCAGCGGGTTCTCAGAATCGGTCAACCATTGAGCCAGCTGTAAACGCCCGCTGCTGCCAGACGAAATGGCGTAGCTACTGGAAACGAGAATGGCGGAGGGAAATCCGCGGGGAACGATATCTCCGAGATTTTGAAAATTTCCGCGCCGGTAGACCGGACTGTCAGCGGGTTCATCGATGTCGCGAACGGCGAGAGCTTTCTCAGGAGCGTCTTTCTCTTCCAGAGTGGGGATTTGCGCGGCCAGCTCGCTCACTTGTTTTTCGAGTTCCAGCGCTCTAGCGTGGGCTGTTTTCTCCGCCTCGGTAACGGGCTTGGCTTGGGCAAGGGCCTTCGCCCCGCCGCCGAAAAACTGAATGGCATAATCGCCGCTTCCCAAATCGACAGCGTGAGAGTGGTGAATCCCTGCGCCTACCCAGCCCGGTAAAGCAACCTTAGCGAGGACCCGCAGCCTGGTGTCCGCCTGCAAGCCTTCGGTCGGACTCGTTTTGAGAACGTCGAAATTCTCCGAAAAAATGGTGGTTTTGTTGGAGGTGATAGCCAGGTCGTCGATGGCTCCGCCAAAGCGTCCGCTGCCGGGACTGGCGCTGGTGATACGAATCTGGATCCCGCCCGAGCCGTCGCCGGTGTAGGAAAACCTAGCGGGCTTCAGCTTTTGGGAGTCTCTCGTTCTGGACCATGGCCCGGGGTTGTGACGAAATCCGGCGAGCACGCTTCCGTCTACCCGGAGCAGGTCGATCTGCAAGCCGTCTGCGGCGGTCGTCCGCTGGGGCGCGGCTGCCCACACGCTCGGGCCGGCCTTGAAACTCAACTCATACCGCGTGCCCTTTTCGTTGGAAGTGATAGCGTTTTCAAGGGTCAGGACATTCGCATCGGAGCCTCCGGGAATCTGCAGGACCAAGGTCGTCAGTTCGGCCTGCAGCGTTTGCCGCCGGGAGCGGAGGTCGGCGAGGGCCGCTTTCCGCCGGGCCTGTTCCTCCGGCGAGCTTCTCAGATCCGGAAGCGCTACCTCATTGATCGCGCTCCACACCCCGGGGCCGTCGTAGCTGGTCGTCAGCGTGCTGTGAAAGATTCCGGCCAGGGCGTAGTAATCGGCCGTGGGGACGGGATCGAACTTGTGATCGTGACAGCGCGCACAGGCCAGTGTCTGCCCGAGGAAAGTGCGCCCGATCCGGTCTATCTGGTGATCGACGACATCCGCGTCGAGCTGGCCCTTGATGTAGTTTTGCAGTGTCCAGGGACCGATCGCGAGATAACCCGTGGCGATGATCTGTTCGCGTCGTTGTTCATCGGTTTGCCATGGCAGCAAATCTCCGGCGATCTGCTCGTGGATGAATCGATCGAGTGGTTTGTCCGCGTTGAGCGACTCGATGACGTAGTCGCGGTAACGCCAGGCATCGCGGATGATGACGTTGCCCTGAATGTCGGCCAGGTCGGCATAACAGGAAAGATCGAACCAGTGCCGTGCCCAGTGATCGCCAAAGGCCTCGTACCCTAACAAACGATCCACGACCTTCTCGTAAGCCTGACCCGACGAATCGTTGACGAACGCCTCGATTTCTTCGGGAGTCGGCGGCAGCCCCGTGAGATCGAAGGTGACGCGCCGCAGCAGCGTGTAACGATCCGCATCGGCTGTGGGTTCGAGGCCTGCTTTCTCCAACCCGGCGAGGATAAAGCGGTCGATATCGTCCCCAGGCCATTCCCGTTTCGAAGTGGCTGGCGGATCGTATATCCGAATCGGCTCGAGGGCCCAAAGCTTGGCCGGGTCGTACTCCCGCTGCTTGGCCTGGCGCGGGTCGGGCGCTCCCATGGCGACCCATTTCTCCAGCAGCGCGATCTCACCCTCCGGAAGTTTCTTCTCCTCCGGCGGCATCTGCAATTCCTCGTCGTGATACTTCACTGCTTGAATTAGTCGGCTTTTATCGGGTTCTCCCGGAACGATGGCGGGTCCAGATTCACCTCCCCTCTCCCAACCGCTCCGAGAATCCAGCACCAGTCCGCCTTTTACCTCATCGGATTCGTGGCTGTGACACTCGTAGCAGCGTTGTTCGAGAATCGGCGCGATTTCACTCTCAAAAAAAGCCCTACCCGAATCAGCAGCGACCGAAGCGATCATGCTCGCGCCAGAAATGACGAGCCATGCTGTCCCGAAAACCCTCATACCGCGCCGGTGGATTCCCACGGTTTGTTTGCGCCCTCGGCATAGATCGTGAAAGTCAAAATCACTGAAATAGCCAACATGCAACCTAGTGTTTTTACAAGACGATTCATGATTTCTTACTTTTTTGGATGATGGGTTCCAACATCTGCCCTTCTTTCACCGGATACACCGCATCCATCGATTCCAGCTCCCGGACCATGCCCAGCATCATGGCTTTGAGCCGTTCCATGTTCGGCGTGCGGTACCAATCGTTGAGCGGATGGCGTTTAGATTTGCCTTCTTCATCGACCAACATGGGAACGGAGGTGTCCATCAGCCCCATGTCATCGACCAGAAAAAGGATAATGTTAGGCTTACTTGCCGGCGCGGAGTTCTGCCCAGCGCGGGAAAGTGCAGGGTCGGTCCGATCAACTCCACAGGCGGTGATCGCGCACAACAAGGCAAGCGTCACCAATGTTTGAATACAAGCAGCCGTTTTCACCTCTTCTCCCCTTCCCGCTCAAGAACCAGGATCCAATCTTGTGGGGTTGGCACATTGGGAGAAGTCCATGTGCTGGACACGGTCACGACACCGAGACCAAAACGCCGACCTGAGACCGGATCGAAGTAAAAGGCAGACCAGGCGCCGGGCTGAAGGTCCTTCACCGTAATTCCATCCCATATGTAGTTTTTGCGTTTAGGCTGATAGATAAAAATCACCTCGCCCGGAATCCCGGCAGCGAATCTTTCACTTTCGACCCATTCGGGATGCGGTTCGAATCGTTGCCACGGGTATTCTTCCAACAACGCTTTTGAGCGCCCGAGTTGAGCTGATCCGGCAAAATGCATGCCCTCGCGCCAGGTCGTCAAGTCGTAGGGTTGATGATTCCAGCCGCCCCAGTTCCCGTGTTCCCCGGGTACCCCCATGTGCCAGATTCCGGCCGCGCCATAGGTGTGTCCAGCTGCGCCGGACAGGATACAGCCCCAGAAGAGGTAGCGCTGAAGATCGGCGAAGTTACCCTGCATGTGCTGCTCGTAGCAAGCTTCTCCGGTTAATACCGGTTTGATGGGCGTGACGTCCCGATAGTCGATGATTTTTTTGATCGCATTGTTCACCGTTTCCCATCCCCGATGCCCGGTCGCGTCCATATCGAAATCGAAAACGGCATGGTCTTCCAACGCTTGACGCCGCTGATTACTGTGATTCGTCAGCAAACGCCCGTACGGATCGGTGACGTCCAAGTATTTCGCCGCCTCATACCAGGGCCCATGTTGCTTTTTCGTTTCGCCGCCCAATATCCAGACCACCGGGTAGGCGCCATAGCGCGCGATCAGGTTGCGATAATGGCGTTGGTATCCCTCAAGCCCCACCGCGTTAATCTCTACTGCGCGTCCCCAACCGCCGACAATTGCCGGCACGATGCCGGCATTAATCAGATGCTCAAAACGGCGATCCGCATACTCGAAATACTCCGGGTTCATCACGCTGAAATCAGATTTCAGATACGGCATCCCTCCTTCATTTTCCCAGCTGGGCTGCAGCAACCCCAGTTCGTCCGGGTAGGTTCCGCACACGATCTGCACAACGTTGAAGCCCTTCTTTTTTCGGTCGGCGGTCAGTTCCTGAAAACCTTCCCAGGTCAGTCGTTTGCACAAACCTTTCCACCAGGTATCACCCAGCCAGAAAAACGGGATACCGTCCGCGTGCTCAAAGTGCCGGCCATTGGGCCCCACCTGGATGGGTCCATGGCGGTATAGCCTGTTTTCTCCGTAAAAGGGTATGATCTCGATCTGCTCTACGATCCCGTGCAGGCCTGCATCTCCCGTATCACTGCACTGGGTACGGTAATGATGGGTGCCCAGAATAGGAGACGCATAACGCACCTTCCACTGGTCTCCCCCCGCCCAGAATGCGGGCACGGTCTTTTGCGTTCCCTGAGGATCGGTGAATACGACATCCAGTTCAATTTCCAGGAAAGGATTGCTCCGGCTCTTTTCCGCCTGGAAGGAAATTTCAGCGACTCGATTGGCCTGTGTGTTTATAACCGCTGTTTGTGCAGACAAGTTCAACGAAAAGCAGCCCATTAATATCAGGCATGCTGAATTTATAATTTTCATGTTAGTATTCATCTTTTCGTTATTGGTTTATTCTTTAACCGATCTTAGGGTTCCGGTGATCCCGAGGCCTGCGCCGGGGCTGAAGGAGCGCTGAACGATCGATCATCGGCTACGTCCTTCCGTTTTGATCTTGTGCAGCAGCTGCCGCAGCCTCTTGGCGACCTCAGGATGCTGGGCGTAAAGGTCCGTTGTTTCTCCAAGATCCTGGGCCAAGTTGTACAGTTGCGGTGGCTCGCCTGGCTTCGATTTCCCGTCGCGATACCCGCCGCCGCCTTGCCCATCAATCAGTTTCCATGGACCTTCGCGAATTGCGAGCATCCCGCTGATGCCGCCGCTCTGCATGACCCTTGGGCGGCGTGCCGAATCGTCGAGCTTCCGTCCAAGCAGAGCGGGAAGCACGTTGAAGCTGTCAGGTCCGGCTTGGGGAGGCGGTTCGGTTCGGGCCACTGCCGCGAACGTGGCCAACATATCGGTCAGACTGATCGTTTCCTCCGAACGCGTGCCGGGCCTGATCTTTCCCGGCCAACGAGCAAGGAAGGGAATCCGGTGACCGCCCTCCCAGATATCGCCCTTGCCGCCACGGAGAATAGGCCCATTGGCATGGTGTTTGACCTTGGGCGCTGCAGGCGCCGTCGCTCCGTCTCCGTAGCCAGCCCCCCTTTGGGCATTGCTCGAGGCCGGGTCCGTCAAGCCGCCATTGTCGCTCGAGAAGATCACCAGCGTGTTTTCCGTCAGGCCAAGGCGATCCAGCGCGTCGAGCAACTCGCCGACCGACCAGTCCAGCTCCTCGATGAAATCGCCGTAGACGCCGAATTGACTCCCGCCCTTGAACCGGACGTTGGGGGTGAAAGGCCGATGGGGCTGGTGCGGGGCGTAGTAGAGGAAGAATGGCCGTTCTTGCTTCGCGAGCTTCTCCACCAGGGAGACTGTTTTTGCGGTGAGTTCCAGCGCGAGATCGTGATCGTTCCAGCGAGCGGCTTTTCCGCCATCCATCTCCCCCAAATAGCGAGATTCCATCCGGCTGATCGGGTCATCCGGTTCCAGCCCCACTACACGGTGATTCTCGACAAACACGTAGGGCGGATAGCTGTTAACGATGGGGATTCCGTAGAAGTAGTCGAAGCCAACCTCAAGCGGACCGGGCTTTAATTCCCCGTTCCAGTCGGGGCCACCCTTTCTACTCCGCCAGGAGTTTGGCTCGCCCTGCCCCTCCCGGTTCTTGGCGTAATCGTCCTCACGTCCGAATCCCAGGTGCCACTTCCCAATGTGGGCGGTGTAGTAGCCGGCTGATTGCAACACGGAAGCCACGGTCGGCCGGTTCTCCTCAATCAACATCGGCGCATCCGAACTCAAGGCGCTTCGCTTCAGCCACGTCCGCCAGCAATAGCGCCCGGTCAGTAGGCCGTATCGAGTGGGGGTGCAAACCGAAGACGGGCTATGAGCGTCGGTGAAAAGCGCGCCTTCTTCCGCCAGACGATCGATGTTAGGCGTCTGGATTGCCGTCGCTCCGTAGGAACTGAGATCTCCATAACCGAGGTCATCCGCCAGGATGAAAAGGATGTTTGGAAGGTCTTGTTCTTCCCCTTTCGAACAAGCTGCCAATAGCAGCCCAATCGCGGCGATGGCTAAGGTTGCGGATTTCCTAATCATAATGCGTTTCAATAAATTGTAAGGTGGTGATGTAAGGAAGGTAAGTTGATAAAATAAATTTCATATGCGTATCCGTTTTCTGGTTACTTATCATTCCTTAGCCTGTCTGTTGGTTAGGGCGAACCCGAGGCGCCTGGGCCCCAGCGGTAATAATTCTCTTCGCCTCTGATCGCTTTCAGGGCACGATCAAATGGGTTATTTTGGCCACCAAGACCCATCCCCTTTAAATTATGGGCACGATAGTCGCGATCTGCCTTGACCAAATACTCAACGGCTGGCTGAAGCGCAGGACTCGCCTCCGGCGGTTGGGAATCCAAAATGCAAGCCGAGCGAAGCCGGCCCGACATCGAAGGACCGGTCAGCGCCTTGGAAAGGACTTCCACCGCATCCGCATGAAGCCCCAGGTTACACAAGCCTTCGGCCGCGGTCAGGCGCACGCTGACGGAAGTATCCTGGAGCGCCTCTTTCAGAGCCGGAACAATGCCCTCCACCGTTTCTGGCCCCGCGGTCTGTGTGACGACCACCAGCCCCAGCACGCCCCAGAAGCGGACCGCCGGATCGGGATCTTTGCCGCGGACTTTCAGTTCCGGGACAGCCTGCTGCCCCTGGAGCTGCAGATTGGCGGTTTCTAGAATCCGCTCGTAGTTGTCTAGCTCCTGTCCGACTTCCCAGTAGGAGTTCTTGCCTTCGGCCCGTAAGCGCACCTCAGCCTCGGTGAGAACACCGAGGTCGCGGGTCTCAACCATCCAGTCATGCAACTGACTGCGCATCCGTTTGAGCACATCGGCATATTTCGGGTCGTCCGCCACGTTATGCACCATAAACGGGTCGTTTTCCGAATCGTACAGTTCTTCGACCGGTTTAAAACGCGCCGCCATTAGCTCCAGTTCGCCCGTGAGCTTTCCGGCGCGGGCAAGCTCAACCCAATGTTTAAGAACTGGGGCGCCAAACTCATAATTCTCATACGGTTTATAGGGCAAGTGAGGATAAAAGTTACGCTGGTAGCGGTACCGTTTGTCGCGGATGCTGCGGATCATTTCATAGCGGCTGTCGAGCCGGTCGCGGCTGGCCACAAGATACTCGCGCTTCGGTGCGTCACTCTTGCAGAGCAGCGCCCGGCCGTGCATGTAGTCCGGCGTATCGATGCCCGCCAGTTTGAGGACCGATGGTCCCAGATCCATAAGCGTTACCAGCTCATCAATGACAGAGCCGGGGCCCGCGGGAGCCAGATGCTGATACTTCTCCGGGAATCGCACCATAAGAGGCACATGAGTGCCTTGCTCCCAAAGGGTATGTTTGCCCCGGGGCATGCCCACGCCATGATCCGCCCAAACGATCACAATCGTATCGTCCCACAGCCCGTCTTCCTTGAGCCGGTCAATGATTTCTCCGGCCCGGTAGTCGACCTGTGTGACCGCATCGTAATAACGCGACCACGCTTTGCGAAACACCGGATCGTCCGGATGGTATGGTGGAATGGGCGCTTTCGCCGGATCGTGAAAATCCCCCGGCTTGAGTCGATTCAATCGCTCCTCGACGATGTCTTCTTCCGAAAACTTCGTGATGCTGGAGTGGCAATCCTGAAAATCGAACTTGGCGAAGAACGGCTGGTCCTTATCGGGCCGGTTACGCCAATGTGCTTTCTCACTCTTACCGGACACGTGCCAGTTGGCTCCCCTGATATTATAATCCGTTTTATGGTTGGTGGTGTAGTAACCGGCCTTGCGCATCAGGTTTGGAATCATCTCCAGAAAAGCAGGCGGGCTTCCGATGTTGCTGCGATGATGTATGGCGCCCAGCGTCGTCGAATACATCCCGGTCACAATACTGCACCGCGATACTGAACAGACCGGAGCGAACGAATAGGCATGGGTGTAACGAATCCCCTCTTCCGCTAGTTTATCGAAATTCGGGGTCTTCGCATAGGTGTCGCCATAACAGCCCATCATCGGCGTGATGTCTTCGAGCGCGATATAGACGATGTTCGGCCTGTCCGTCGCGGCCATGGCAAACGAAGACCCTATTAATATGCCCAATAATACCATTTTTAGGCTGATGTTCATTCTCTGTCCTTTCAGTTATTAACTTTTTCCAATACCATCACCCAGTCCTGGGGGGCCGGCAGACGTTCTAATTTGAAATTGCCGTCCTTCAACAGGCGAATCTCCGGCAATTCCACCGCCCACACCCGGGGATTATAGGGATCATCGTGCATCACCAGCGGTAGACCTTTGTCAACCGAAGCATAAAGCGTCTTAAACTTCTTCATCTGGTCGGCTGACACTTCGGAATCACCGGTATTGACGACGAGTCCCAATTCATAACGCTTCCCGCGAACCGGACAATAGAGGTAGGTATGATACGGCAGATTGGGTTCGAGCCCTTTGATCGTGGGAGCGACCCAATCGTAGTAGTGGCCGGGGATGTAGATGACGCGCAGCTCTCCGGGTATTCCGGCCGCATACGGAAGATCCCAGCGACCACCACGCTTCTCAAATTCTGCTTGCGCAGTTTTGTGGTTCCAGGTCTTATTTGGAGCGGTTTCGAATGTGGTAGCGTGCTGTTCCAACCACTCCGGATGGAACTCAAATTTCCACCAGGGAAACCCTGCCAGAAACTTTTTTCCCTTTCCCAACTGAGACGAGCCTTTGTAGTGCATCGCCTCCGTCCAGGGGGTAAAGGCGTACTCTGAACCCCGCACGGTTTCGGAAGTCATCTGCCAGAGTCCTTCCGCTCCATAGGTAAAGCCCCGGGCTCCCAAAAGAATCGACGACCAGAAAACCTGCCGCTGAAGATCGGCCCCGTTTGTCATCATATGATCTTCGTAACAGATTTCGCCGATCACCACCGGCATCGTCGGCTCGACCGCATAGGAAGCCTGCACGAGGGCGGTTGTCCGGATGGGCGTACTTTTCCACTCTCCTAGCGGGGGCATTTCGCCGAAAGCGCCGCCTTGTCCGGGCATCAGCATGTCAAAGTCCAGAAATTCAGATGGGATGAAACCTTTCGCCCAACGGGAGTGAAGCGTTGTCGGGCGGCGGTAGGGATCGATGCTTCGCGCGTACTGCGCGGTTTTGATCCACTGATCTCTCGGCCCTTTGAAGACCTCTCCACCGATCGACCAAACCACGGGGTAGGCTCCGTAGCGGGCTATCAGGTAGCGCCAGTAGCGACTCATATTCTCCACGCCGACAGACCGTATGTGATATCCCCACGCTCCAAATATGGCGGGCAGGAACCCCTGATCGATCAGATGCTCAATCCGGCGGTCAGCATAGCGGAAATAGTCAGGATTGATGCGCCTATAGGTTTTGTCATACGGCATCCCGCCTTCGTTCTCCCAGCGCGGATCAAACTCCGGCTCATCGGGATAGGGGCCGATGATGATCTGCACTACGGAAAAGCCCTTGGCCTTACGATTGGCAGTCAGTTCCTTAAAACCCTCCCAGGGCAACCGCTTGCACAGACCTTTCCACCAGGTATCGCCAAGCCAGAAGAACGGCGTGCCGTCGAAGTGCTCGAAGTAACGTCCGTTTTGCGAAACCTGAACGGGGCCATGGCGGTATAAAGGGTTATTTCCCCCGTAGGGCTTGATCTGGATCTGGCCTTCGACCCCGTGTAGCCCCTTGTCTTGGTAATCGCTGCATTGGGTGCGATAACGGTGGGCCCCTAGTATGGGAGATGCGTAGCGCGCCTTCCACTGATCTCCTCCCGCCCAGAAAGCGGGCACGGTCTTTTGCGCTCCCTGAGGATCGGTAACCACGACATCCAGTTCGATTTCCAGAAACGGATTACCCCGGCTCTTTTCCGCCTGGAATGAAATTTCACCGACTCGATTAGCTTGGGTGATTTTAACCGCGGCTTGTGCGGAAAGATTCGACGAAAAGTAGCACAACGTGGAAAGGCATATTGCAGTTATTATTTTCATCTACTTTGTCTTTTGGTTTACCTTTCCTTCCCTCACCTCTCTGTTGGTTAGGGTGATCCGGAAGCGCCCGGGCTCCAGCGATAATAATTCTCCTCGCCGGTGACGACTTTGAACGCTCGCTGGAATGGGTAATTGAGTCCGTATGGAATTCCGGGAAGCTCGGCGACTCGGGACTTTTCCGCCGCCTCTCTCAATGGTTCATGGGCCGGTCGGAGTTTTTCGACCGCTTCCGGTGGTTGAGAATCGAGGATTCCCGCAGCCCTGATTTGAGCGGAAACAATGGGATAGTCCAAAGCCTCGACAACAATTGGCAGCGCTTCCTCATAGCGCCCGTGGTTGAACAAGCCCTCGGCCGCAGTCAGGCGCACGCTGACCGACTTGTCCTTCAACGCCGAACGCAAGCCGGCCATCACTTCGGCTTCCTCGGATCGGGTGGCAACCAGACCGAGCACCGCCCAGAATCGCACGGCGGAATCGGGATCTCTGGTCAGGGCCAGCAACTCGGGAATCGCGGCCGCGCCCCGGACCTGCAGGTTGGCCGTCTCCAGGATCCGCTCGTAATTATCCAGCGACTGGCCGAGATCCCAGGGCGATTCTCTTTCTTCCAGGCGTCCAAGCATTTCCGTCTCCTCGAGAATGGCGATGTCGCGTGTCTCCAGCATCCACCCTTGGAGTCGTTCCCGCATCCGTTTTACGACCTCCCCGTATTTGGGATCATCGATTACATTGTTGATTAATAGAGCGTCGTTTTCCGAGTCGTAAAGTTCTTCTACCGGCTTGAAACGCTTCGCCAGCATTTCCTGCGGTCCCGTCAGTTTCCCCTCCCGAGCCAGCTCTACCCATTTTTGCACGACGGACGCCCCAAATTCGTAGTCCTCGTAAGGCTTGAAGGGAAGGTGCGGGTAAAAATTACGCTGGTAGCGATACCGCGTATCCCGGACGGCCCGGACCATTTCAAAACGGCTATCGAGACGGTCACGCATGCTGTAGACGTAATCCCGGTACTCGATTTCACCGGGTCCGTTTTTACAAAGTAAAGGACGCCCTTGCATGTATTCCGGAATATCGAGACCAGCTAAAGTCAGCACAGATGGCCCCAAGTCCATTAGCGTCACCAGCCCATCGATCACTGCTCCTGGCTTGGCCGGAGCCAGATGCTGATACTTCTCCGGGAATCGCACGATCAGAGGCACGTGGGTCCCCTGTTCCCAAAGGGTATGCTTGCCACGAGGCATGCCCACGCCGTGATCAGCCCATACGAAGATAATGGTATCTTCCCAAAGGCCATCTTCCTTCAACTGGTCAATCACTTCTCCCGCGCGGTAGTCCACCTGCGTGACCGCGTCGTAGTAGCGCGACCAAACCTTGCGGAATTCCGGTATATCGGGATGGTAGGCCGGAATCGGAGCTTTCTCCGGGTCGTGGAAATCCTCCGGCTGGAGGCGGTTCAACCGCTCTTCGACGATCTCCTCCTCCGAAAACTTGGTGATGCTGGAATGGCACTCTATGAAATTGAAGACCGAGAAGAACGGCTGCTCTTTATCGGGGCGGTTTCGCCAATGGGCATGTTTGCTGCTTTCGTGCCAAATTGGATCATCCCTTTGTTCAATGCCCGCATCGTCTTGCGTGTCGCCATCGACGCCGGTATCACCCCCCATGTTGTAATCTTCCTTGTAATTATTGCTGGTATAGTAGCCGGCTTTAATTAGAAGGCTCGGGAACATCTTCGCAAATTCCGGCGGTCGCGTATTGCTTCGGTGGTGCAAGGTTCCCAGCGAGTTGGGATACATGCCCGTGATTATGCTCGACCGTGAGGTTGAACACACCGGGGCCACCGCATGAGCCTGCGTGTAGCGAATACCTTCGGCAGCCAGACTGTCGAATACCGGCGTGCGGGCATACGCGTCTCCGTAGCAACCCATCATCGGCGTGATGTCCTCCAGCGATATCCAGAGAATGTTGGGTTTGCTAGCCTGTGTGGATCCTCTTTGCGAAGACGGGCCCTCCCGATCCACGCCGCATGCAGTGAAGAGAACCATTGATGCAAGCGCCACTAATAACTGAAATGTATTTCTTCTATTCATCAATTCATTTTCTCAAAGAGCTTTTTCAAAATTTGGGGCAAAAACGTATGGGTGTAGGGGAGGTATAGGATTTCCTGCTTCCTGGGTCAAGGAACGTGAAACTGAGGGAGCCCGGAAACATAGGCCTGGCCGCCGTTTGATAGGTCGTTCCTATCGAAATCCGGCAACTGCTCGGCGTATCGAGTGCAACAGACCATTTCCCCGGTGGCATCGATCGCTGCGGAGGTTTTTCCCAAAATCACGGGACCACGATCAGCCTAACCATGACATACGTCAATAACATTTGTTATTTTAGCAACGTGAGAAATAACAGTTGAATCGCAGGCTCAGTTTTTTCCCATTCCCTAAAAAAACAACTTGATTCTATCGATAAGTGATTGGGACAAGTTAAACCTGGATATCGGAAGTAAGTAACCAGGTGCGGAAGAAAGGACTAAAGAAGTGGTACCCATCCACACCACGAATAAGTATGCCTTCACGGGTCAGACGCTGAAGGGCTTTTGTAACGGAAGATGGCTGTCCTAAACCGGAAGCGCTTAAAAACTCTTTTGAGGTCGGTTGCCTCCCACCCACTCTGGCAATACCCATCAAAACCCTGACTTGGCCTGGAGTAAGCAGGTCAATGATTCTTGAGTTAGATTCATTCTCTGTCTGATGAATTCGATTCAAGGCTAATCGGATGGTATTCTCATCAACAGTTTTACCTCGATCGGAGGAATTCCAAATTTCCGAACACAGTTGCTGAACATCTCCAGTTACATCTTGGGCAAGATCGAAAATCTCATCCAGCACCCCAGCCTTAAGTTTTTGTCTTCCAATAGCAAATTTGTCCTGAAGATAGTCTGCGAATGTTTTCCGGCGAATAGGACCCACTGTAACTACTGCGGCAGATTTAAAGAATGGTTGATTTGGATTATTGAACAACTCATCCATCTCATTACGCATGCTTCCAAGATAAAAATAAGTCACCTCTGGTTGCAATTGAATTGCCCCGCGCAAGGTGGCAATCACCGCCTCACATTCCTTTAATTGCATCAAGGATTGAAACTCATCGAGGACCACGACAAAGGAGGTTTTTTTTCCTTCCTCTCCGATGGGTTCCAATACCTTCTCAAGTGATCGAGGCCGGATCCGGTCCCGGTCAGACAAGTCGATGGAAAAAGTCGGTACCCCCGATTGTGGATCCACAGAAGCCTTCGGACGCAGGTGGGCAAAAGCTTGCATGATCTTCTCCATCGACAATCCTTTCCGGCTCTGGTAACTCAGAAAGGATTCATAGATGGCCTCTACAAATCCGCCCAGGCTGGTCTTACCCCAGCAATTCACCAGCATATGACCCGTCTTTTTCCGGCCCCTGAGTGCCTCCAGAACCGCTGAGGTCTTTCCCATGCGTCTTCCACCGCGAATCACACAGTTCTGGTGTGATGCGATATTATTACGCAAGGTTTTCACCAAAGTAGGCCGGGGACAAAAGTGTTCCCCAGTCACGACTACGCCATATTGAAAGGGATTCATTACCCTTTTAGCGTTACGCTATTAGCGTAATCCCAGCAAGCCAAAACAAACAGCCACCTCCCCTCCTCAACATCCCAGTTGCTAATATTGACCAAAAGTGCGCGGATTCATCCTATACTATTCTTTCCCAGCCAGCTTAACTCTGGCCACATCATAGGAAAGGGCTTCCACCTTAACGGGTTTGTATCCTTTCACACTGACTTTCAGTGTATAGGATTTATCCGGTGAGCGGTTCATTATAAAGAGCAGGCCCTCTCCGGTGTTTTTGTCTTCAAGCGCCCGCGCTTCCAGGTAGGGCCGAAACTCTTCATCAGCGCCTTCCAGCACAAAATCCGGTTCAATGATATCGTTGAGGAAAGATTTCACGACCTGCCGGGTCCGTTTATGCATCGTTATGTGGTAGGTGTAGAACAATTGGCAGCCGGTGATCATCAAGCGTCCCCCGTATTGCGGAGGTATCAGGGCCGCCGGGGCTCCGTTGTCATCAAACTTCAGGACAGCCCTCTCTCCCTCCAGAAGCAGCCGCCCATTGTAGCAATAGCCGGCAAAAGCATTGTCGGCCAGGTTCAATCCCGCTCCGGTACCCCTGACACTCCAGCCGGAATAAAGCAAGTAGCGCAATTTTTCAGATTGGCTGGCTTGGATACCAAAAGTTTCCGCAAAGCGTGCGACCGCTACCGGGTCTTGGGGTGGCAGATCAATAATCGCCGAACCTCCATTGGCAACATAGGCCTCTATGTCGTCAATTTCGCTTTCAGTCAGATCAGAGACATGCGGAAAAACGACTGTTTGGTACTTATCGAGATCTTCCGTGCCATGGACGATACAAGCGGCTTCGTATCCAATATCACTGAGCAGCTGATACGCTCCCCGGGTCGCTTTTAATATAGTCCCACCTCCTCTTAACGAACCTCCACCAACAAAATCACCGGCGTCGTCCGGCCTGTCGCGCATAACCTGATTCCTGGTAAGATAGATCGCAACGGAAGGCGTTAGCGATTGCGCTCTGGCAATAAAGGGCAGGTGCGGTTCCAGCGCTTTTATCGCTTTTTGCAGGCCGAGCCGACGGTCCGTGTCATAGCTGTCAGGTTCGATCATCCCGTTGACCATCGGTTCGGCGCCGTTCAACAAGGGGTCCCAACGGTAAAAATAGAGACCTTTCAAGCCGTGTCCCAAAAGGTTATTCAATTCAATTTCGATTTCCTTCCCACTGTAGAGGATATTGGGACCGGGCGTAGGGAACGGACCACCCTGGAACTCGGTAACCCATGCCGGTATACCCGGATTCATGGCCTTGAGCACTTCAAACCCCATGCTGGTTCCAACCGTTTTTTCATTGGTGCCCAGATATCGGCTCATGGTTAGGAGATTATAATTTTGTTCCTTGAAAAGCCACCAGTCCTGGCCTCTTGAGGGCAGGCTCACAAAATGGGTTACGTTGTGGGTGATCAAGGCGTCCGGGACATACTTCCTGAAGATCTCACGACCCTCCAAAAGAAAATTGTTCACATCGGTTGCGATGAACTCCCTCCAGTGAATGTAGAATTCCTCGTCCGCTTCGGTTCTTTCAGCAGGCGGCCGGACGGAATCGAAATCTTTGAAAGCCTTACCGAAGGCTTTATTGAAAGTCTGCACATCGTTAAATTCCTCTTTCAATGCAGCCCGGTAATTGGCGAGTGTATACTTGCAAAAACAGGCATTGGGTATTGGCGCGATCCAGGGCTCATTGTGCACATCCCAGACGATCACCGCAGGATGGTCCTTGAAACGGGATACGCATTCCTCGAGGATTCTATTTCGATCCTGCCTGTAAAAAGGATGATCGATACAGGCCCGCTGCCACCTGACATCATTTTTGTCGATGGGAAGGACCGATCCATCCCCTCCGATGATTTTTGAATCAGGATACGTTTCTACAAAGTCATCATTCACGTAAAAGGTGGCAGTGCCAAAGAGCACCGTCAGCCCGTTTTCGTGCGCGATATCCAGAAGCGTGCCAACCTCGTCCAGGTCGGAATCCATGCCTATACGGATGCGTATGCTATTGAGACCGGTCTCAGCGATCTTGGCCAGGTCCCTGCGCCAATCTTCCTCTCCCTTCGGCATCCATTCCGGACGGGTAGCCATCCCTCCAAAAGGATATTCGTAATGCGTTCCCAGCCTTATGGGGTCGACATTGCCATTATCTTCAACAGTCTCATTAGCGGCGCTTAATGAACTAACCCATCCGATCAGAACCAAGAGAAATAAGCAGAGGAACCTTGGAAACCGGAAAACAGTTAGATAAATCGGCGAAATCTTCAGATTTTTCTCGAGCATGAGGTCAGACTGTAAAATTAAATAACATTCGTCAATAACATTTGCCATTTTGGCCTATTGAAAAAGCAGCCGGTTTCCTGGACCTGGCAATCATTGCACGCGACGCTGGGATCCACAAGCGCAACCAACGCCGCTGTAGCCAAAAATTGGAGGCGAATCTGGCCCACAAAAGTCCATTGACTTTGTATCCCCTCTCCTAAAGGGTCCCCACTAAATGTTGCTAATCTTTTAATGCTCCTGTAGTTCAATGGATAGAATGCTGGCCTCCGGAGCCTGAGATCTGGGTTCGACTCCCGGCGGGAGCACCATAAAATTATAAGAAACTGTTACCCAAGCATTTACAAAATATTTAATTTACAACTATTGATCTTGTGCAGATTCTACTACAGGTTTCAAACGACCGTCTATAAAATCAATCTATCCACCCCATTTACTTATGAGCAAAAAAACCACACGAAGAACTTTTTTGAAAACAGCTGTGGCGACGATCGGTATGCCAACCATCATCCCTTCCAGTGTCCTGGGTAAAAATGGTGCGGTGGCTCCAAGCAACCGGATCGTGATGGGAGGCATCGGCATTGGCCCGCGCGGCCGCAAGGTGCTGTCCTGTTTCCTCAAGCAACCAGAGGTGCAATTCGTTGCCATAGCCGACGTCCAGGAGGAGCGACGCGAAATCGTCCGGCGCCTGGTCAATCGGGAATACGGCAACGAGGACTGCTACAAGTGCCGCGACATGTTTGAAATACTGGAGTGGGACGACATCGACGTGGTCCAGATCACCACGGGCGACCGCTGGCATGCCCTAGGCACCATTCTTGCCTCTAAGGCGGGCAAGGACATTTACTGCGAGAAGCCCTGTAGCATGACAGTTGAAGAAAGCCAAGAGCTGGCCGACGCCGTCAACCGTTATGGGCGCGTTTTTCAAGCCGGCACCCAGCGGCGCAATGTCGACAATTTCCAATTTGCCGCCCACTTGGCCCGCAGTGGAAAACTGGGCAACATCCACACCGTGCATGCCGGGATTCTCAAACTCGTGCCGGACCTCCCATGGCTACCGGGAGAACCCGAGCCAGATCAGGAGATCTGCGATTGGGACCGCTGGCTGGGCCCGGCTCCCTGGCGGCCGTATAATAAGAAATACGTACAGGGAAGGTGGCGCGGCCACTACGACTTCCATGGGGGGGCAGGACTGCCCGAATGGGGGTCACATACCATTGACCTTTGCCAATGGGCGGCCAGTGCCGACGACACCATGCCCGTCGAGTATGCGTATGAGGGCGACACGATTATCGGGCATTACCAAAGCGGCATCAAGTTGGTCATGCGCCTCTCCGGATTTAAAAGCGAAGGTGACTGGAACGTGCCGGGAACCTGCCCGGTCCGCTTCGAAGGCGACGAAGGTTGGGTGGAAGCCGGCGACCATGGCAATATCGCGACCAGCTCCGAATCACTCCTCTACGGACAACCAACCGACTCGATCTACGGAACCGATCCGATCAAGCACGTACGCGATTTCCTCGACTGCGTGAAGACGCGCCAGAAGCCAGCGGCCAACGAAGACGTCACCCGTCGCGGGCACATTGCCTGTCACGTTGCCGCCATCGGTTGGCAGCTAGGCCGTAAGGTGCAGTTTGATCCCATAACCGAAACTTTTATCAACGACGATGAAGCCAACCGCATGTGCAGCCGTTCCCGTCGCGATCCCTGGTATGCCTGAGACTCAGTTCCATCCTTACATGAAAGCATTTCGTTATTTATGGATTCCCTTCCTGACTCTCGTCCCGGGCGTTATCAATGTTTCCGCCGAATGGGATGAAGCAACCGCCCTAGCTGTTCTCGATTCCGATACCGAGAAGAAGGCACGCGCTTGTCAGGTCCTCGCCGTGGTCGGTGGGCCCGAGGCGGTGCCGGCTCTGGCTGAACTTTTGCACGATAAACAGCTTGCTTCCTACGCTCGAACCGCCCTGGAAGTGATCGAAGATCCTTCCGCCGGTGAAGCCCTCCGTGCTGCTTTACCCAATCTCGATGGCCGCATGTTGGCTGGTGTGGTGACCTCAATTGGAGTGCGCGGCGATGAAGCCGCGGTACCGGCGCTGCGGGAACTCGCCGCCAATTCGCAAAGTGAGGTGGCCAATTCCGCCCTGGCTGCTCTGGCCCGCATAGGTAGTGAGGAAGCTTTAGCCACCGTCGTCCAGGCTCTCAACCAAGGACCGGCCGACCTACGGGTTTCTGCCGCCCACGCTGCCCTGGCCGCGGCGGAAAAGTTGGCCAAAGCAGGAAACGACCAAGCAGCGCAGAGGTTGTTGGAGGCTGTCCAAGCAGCCGTTTTACCCGAGCACATCAGGCGAGCAGCGACCACTCTGAGCTCGAATTAGCCCGCATATCTCACCACTTGTTGCGAATCGCTTCTGGAGGCCCTTCACAATCGCAAATCATAGCGTGCGCTGCGGCCGGCTCCAATGGGCCTAAGCGCCTCTTTTGCAACCAAATCCTGGAGATCTCGGGTCGCCGTAGCTTTTGAGACTCTGGTCAAGGCCCGGTACTTGCGAGCGTTCATTCCGCCTTCGAATCCATCGGCACCTTCCTCTAGCATGCGGCGAACAACCCGAAGCTGACGCTCGCTGAGCTTGGTCGTAAAACGGTCAAAAAACCGCGCTTTGCACAGGACAAAATCAATCTGTTTCTCGGTGTGGTCTTGTGCTTGCAAGAGCATGCTTAAGAAATAGCTTATCCAGTCCGATATCTCATTCGAGCCCTGGGCTTTTTGCAAAGCATCGTAGTATTGATTCTTATTCACCTCAAGGGCGTGCGACATACTTAGAATAGCCGGACGACCCAAACATTGAAAAATTGCCTTTTCTGATAAGGCTCTACCAATTCTTCCGTTTCCATCTTCAAATGGATGGACCGATTCGAAATATAGATGGGCGATAGCCGAGCGAACCGGAGCATGTATTATTTCCGATTGGCTCAGATTGAACCAATTCACAAACTGCTTCATTTCTCTCGGAACCCGGTCGGAGGGTGGCGCTTCGAAATGCACCCTGGCTTTACCGTAAGGGTTTGAAACAACCTGCATGGGTTCTTGGTGGGCTCTCCATCTTCCCAGTGCAATTCGATGGGGACCCTTTAATAACTTCTTATGCCATGAAAATAACATGGCTTCCGTGAGAGGTTCCTGCCAAGTATCTCGCACTGCGATCATGAGTTCCGCTGCTCCTTCCGACGCTCGATCCCGCACGCTTTCGAGTGGGTCGTTCATCCCAAGCTGGTTTCTTATCGAAGACATTACGTCCTGCCGTCGGAGATATTCTCCTTCGATCTGGGAAGTCTTCATTGCCTCTGCCAACATGCTTTGAACCATCGCTTCGATCTGGTCGGTTTCTGATAAGCCTTTAAGCATACCGGTGATTTGTCCGGCTTTGTCCGCAAATGCGATGAGATCAACTTCGACATCCGCCAGGTCGTAAGTAAAATTGGGCCATTCCGGTCGTTGCCAGTTATAAAGCATGAGCCGAATAAACCTAATAAATGGCTCAATTACAAGGCTATAATGAGCCGTTTAAATAATATAATCGGCTCATGGTATTCGGGTAAAAAACTTGGGCGGAAAGTCAGCTTTCGCTCAGAGCGGAAGCCAACAAGCAATCACAGGGGCACGAAATCCATGGCGAGGCCACCCACCATCTTTGGCCCGATTTGGCGGACCAGCTTCCGATGCTCGGGATGTTCTTCGTAGACCTGCAAATCTTCCTCCCTCTCGAAAATCGAGACCTGGGCATAGTGATAGCCTCTATTCCTGCCGGAGGTGTCTTTACCTATGAGAAACTCCTTCAGCACCGGGATTTTATCTTTTAGGCCGGCCAGTTGTTTCATGAGGTCGGCAATCTCATCCTCAGGGACCTCCGGCTTGAATTTAAATAAGAAGACGTGAACGAACATTCCTTGGTGATGCGCGGCCGCCGCCACACTCGACAAACCTAGGAATGCCAAACTACTCGTTTGCAGAAATTTTCGCCTCGTGTTTTCCATAGTTCAATTGGGTTAAGGTTTACGCTCTTTGATGACGTCGATGCATCAGTGCTATGGTTTACGCTAATTCATTGTGTTGATGGCTAGCGATTAAGCAACCAAAGAGGCGTTCGGAAGGGGTCAAACCTTGTTTCGAGCCGAAGGCGACACGCGAAGCCATCAGTTGAAAGCGCGAGCTACGATCAAGTGAGATGCTTGCTGAAAAACTCCAAGGTGCGTTTCCAGGCCAACTCCGCGTTATCCTCGTCGTATCGGCTGGTCGAATCGTTGTGAAATCCGTGATTGGCGTTCGCATACATATGCATGGTGTATTCGTTTCCATTGGCTTTCAAATTGGCTTCGTATTCGGGCCAGGTGCCATTTACCCGTCTGTCCAATTCCGCTAGCTGAATCAGCAGGGGCGCCTTGATGTTTTTGCGAATCTCTTTGGCCGCCGGCGTTCCGTAGAACGGCACTCCGGCATTCACGATATCGGGGATAGCCGCTGCCAGCATATTGACCACATAGCCACCGAAACAGAATCCAACCGCTCCCAATTTCCCATTGCTCAAGTCATGGGATTTCAAAAATTTCGCCGCCGCAATGAAGTCCTGTTCAATTTTAGCTCGATCCAGGGAACGTTGCATGCTGCGTCCTTCATCGTCGTTGCCAGGATAACCACCGGCCGGGTGGAGCGCATCCGGCGCCAAGGCGACAAAGCCCGCTTTTGCCAGTCGTCGCGCCACGTCCTTGATGTAGGGATTGAGCCCCCGATTTTCGTGAACCACCAAAACGACGGGAGCTTTACCCGATAGACCGGAGGGCATTACCAGGTAACCCCGGCCCTCCTCGTGCCCCTGGGGTGAAGGAAACGTCACGTAGCTGGCCTTGATATCCGGGTCGTTGAAAGAAACTTGTTCCGCTGCGACGTAATCGGGCATCAATGCCGACAGGAGAAAGCCCGTAGTTAAAGTCGCGGTGGTAATGGTAGATAAACGTGCCAGAAAGGTGCGCCGGTCGATAAAGCCGTGAGCGTACTCGTCATACCAATCAAACGCTTCTTGCGGTATGGGGTGGGTAGCCGGAGATTCTAAAGCCTCTTCAGTTTGCATATGAATTTGGGTTTTGATGGATTAAAAAACATGCCGAGCCTGTTTCCCAGGACGGCCGGATATTCAAATGAATCTGAGTCAATGTATTAAGGAGTGAAACAACCCGGGTCAATGCAAATGCTCATCCGGGTCATTCCTTGACCTCCTGCATGTACCGTCGGGGTCATTCCTTAGCATCTTGCATGGTAATGCTAGATGCAAGGTTTGACCCCTTAGTCCACGCTTAGCATCTTGCATGGTAATGCTGGTGTGGTGTAACAGAAATAACTTGGCACATACGAGAGTGCCATGAATGGCCTGGCAAGGCTGCTTTTCGCAGCACGGGCCTGAAGGCCCTTGTGCGAAAAGCGAACACAGCCAGGGTGTTCATGCCACCTCGCCCTACGGGCCGCGCCCTTTTTCGACCGATCAGCGTTAGCGCAGGTCGCCAGGGCCAAAAGCCCAAGCGACCTACGCCGCCTTGATAAGGCCGAAAAATTGCTGCGGTATGTGTATAAGGAATTTCTGTTACACCACACTAGATGCAAGGTTGTTATGTTGGTGTCGCTTTGCTCGAAACTCCCTATGCTCGTTGAGGTGTCGTCGCATCCGCTCCTCGGTAGACCCCTTAGTCCACGCAATTGTAACTATTTCTCTCCAATCAAAGTTATTCTATAACAGGAGTTTCCCCATGCATTCTATGGCCTTGTCTCCAACCCCGATTACGATCCCGACGCCCGCCCCATACGCGGACGGGAAAACCGCGGCAAGGGCGCCGATCGAGGCAATCGCCGACACCGCGAAAACCAACAAACTCAAAGACGATGAACCATATCCCATTATTGATTACAACATTTCTGGCAGCAGTTATTTGCAGCGCGGATCAAGCGCCCGTGGCAAGCCCGCCGAAGCCGAACATCATCTTCATGCTTTCCGACGACCAAGGGTGGACTGAGACGGCGGTGCAAATGCATCCGGATGTGGAGAATTCCAAAAGCGCCATCGTGGAGACTCCCAATCTCGTGAAGCTGGCCTCCCAAGGCATGCGGTTCAGTCAGGCCTATTCCCCCGCGCCGGTGTGCGCACCTACCCGCATCAGTCTTCAGACTGGCAAAAGCCCGGCCCAGGTCCGTTGGACCAAGGTATCCCGCTCCTCTAGAACTGGAAGCGATGCCTACTGAGCGAGGATTAAATAAAAGAGAATGGTTAGGATACTGATTATCACCCCGGTCAGCTTGGCGTGACGCCAGGGTCTAAGATCCACCGCCTTGACATCCTTCTGGATGTATTCGGTCTCGGCGGGTTTAAACTTGCTCACGACCAGCATCATCAGGGTGGTCAATACAAACACCAGGGCCAGGAAATGCAGGAAGTGTATTTCCTCCTCGGTTCGAAAGAGGCTCTGCAACAGGTGTTGCACTTCATCTCCAAAGGCGAAAACCAGCAGGTAGAAAAGGATGGGGCCGCCGATCAGCCCCAACTTGGCCGCCAAGGCCGAGGTTCTCCTGGTGAGAAAACCCAGCAGTATGACCGCCAACATGGGACCAAAAAAGGTGGCGTTAATTTTTTGCAAGTAATTGTAAAGGCTTCCCGAAGTGTCGATCAGGGGGGCCATAATCATGGCGCCGAGGGCCAATACTACGCTGACGGCTCGGCCCCAGACCACCAACTGCCGTCCACTGGCAGCTCTGTTGAAGAGCGTATGGTAAATACCTTCGCTGAAAAGTGTGGCTGAGCTGTTGAGCACCGAGTTGAAGGTGCTGAGAACTGCTCCCACCATGACCGCAGCAAACAAGCCGACCAAGACCGGTGGAAGTACGGTTTTGACCAGGGTCGGGTAAGCGAGCAGGTAGTCTCCCGGCCCCAGCGTGTCTTTAAACAGGTGGTAGGCAATAACCCCTGGCAGGACGATTACAAAGGGTCCCAGCAGTTTGAAGCCGGCTGCTATGAGAAAACCCTTTTGCCCTTCGGCCAAGTTTTTGGCGCCAAGGGCGCGTTGCAAAATCGATTGGTTGGCACACCAGAAAAAGATCTGGTTAAAGACCATGCCGGTAAACAACACGCCGAAGGGCAGAAATGAACCAGGCTCATCACCGGTGATATCAAATTTAGGGTGTTCTTCGGTGTAAACCTGGCTCAGGCCGGTAAGCGGGTTACCGTCCCCAATCATGATCAGGGCCAAGACCGGAATTAACAATCCGGCCAAGAGGAATCCGACGCCGTTTACCGTATCGGAAATCGCCACTGCCTTCAACCCACCCAATATGGCATACAAAGAACCGAGACTGCCAACTCCCCAGATAATCAACAGCTGGGACTGCTTCTCGGTGATGCCAAGATTCGCGGATAGATCAAACAGACTTTCGATTCCCGATGCTCCAAAGATCAAAACCACGGGCAAAATGGCCACCACGTAAGAAAAGAGAAATAGCAGAACGGCAATGATCCTGGTCTGGTTATCGTAGCGGTCATTGAGAAACTGGGGAATGGTGGCAATTCCGCTCTTGAGATAACGAGGCAGAAAATACAGGGCGGTCAGGACCATGGCCAAGGCCGCCGTCGTCTCCCAAGCCATGACCGCAATGGTGTGATTGAAAGCATCTCCGTTCAGGCCGATCAGGTGTTCAGTCGACAAATTGGTCAGCATGAGCGAACCGGCAATCACCCAGGCGGTTAAACTGCGGCCCCCCAGAAAGTAGGCGTCCGAACTGGTCATGCGGTCATTGCGCGTTTTCCAGTAGGCGATGAGCGCCACGGTGAGGGTGAAGCCGAAAAAAGAACTGATGGTTACGAGCATGTGATCCTCAATCTGCCTGCCTTTAGATATGTATCGCCTCACCCTCGATGGCAGCGGCAGCTTCCATCAAGGCCTCACTGAGGGTTGGATGAGCATGAATAGTTTCGTGTACCTCCTGAGGTGTTGCCTCCAAGTTCATGGCCAGGGCGTATTCTCCAATCAACTCAGTGGCGTCGGCGCCCACAATATGCACTCCAAGAATTTCCCCATCAACCTCAGCGGATATGACTTTGACGAATCCCTCGGACGCATTGGAAGCCACTGCTTTTCCAGAAGCGGTAAATGGAAATTTACCCACTTTGTAGGGGACGCCGGATTCCTTGACCGCCTGCTCGGTCCGGCCAATGGAGGCCACCTGCGGAAGACAATAGGTACACGCCGGAAATAAGGTGACGCGTTTGGGAGTTCCCGCCCCAAACATACCGTTCACCGCCTGGATTGCTTCATAAGTCGCCACGTGGGCCAACCAGGGAGGGCCAATGATATCTCCAGCGGCGTAAATGCCCGGGACATTGGTCTGGTAACGGTCATCCACTTTCAGGTAGCCATGGTCTTTCTCCAGTTTAATCCTGGAGGACAGAGCGCCTTCCAGGTTGGGAACCACCCCGATGGCAGACAGCACGGCATCGATTTCCACCGCTTTGACCTTTTCGCCTTTCACCAGATCGGCCCGGACGATGTCGTCCTCAATCGATACATTTTCGACCCGGGTTCCGGTGTGTGCCTCAATCCCCTGGCGCTTAAACGAACGGGCCAGAAACTTGGATACTTCCTCATCTTCAATCGGCAATATCAGCGGCAGTATTTCAACCAGGATTACCTGCGAACCAAGCGCATTAAAAAAGTAAGCAAACTCCACTCCAATAGCGCCGGCTCCCACAACCAACAACCGATTGGGCCGGTCCTTCCTGGCCAGGACTTCACGGGAGGTCATCACTTTTTTCCCATCCAGCTCCAGTCCGGGTAACGGGCGCATTTTACACCCGGTTGCCAGAAGAATGTTTCGGGCTTTAAAAAATTTCCCTTTGTCCTCGCCATCCTTGATTTCCACCATTCCAGGAACGACGACCTCTCCCAGGCCGCGAAGGTGATCGACCTTGTTCTTGCCAAACAAAAACTCGACTCCTCGCGCCATTTGATCGGCAATGCTGCGCGAACGACCCATGACTTTTTCGAAATCAAAACCGACATTGTCGGCGCTGAGCCCGAAATCAGCCGCATGAAGCAATTTCTGATATAGCTCGGCGCTCTTCAGTAAAGCCTTGGATGGAATGCAGCCCCAGTTCAGACAGGTCCCACCCGGACGCTCCATCTCCACGCAGGCAACCTTCTTTCCCAGCTGTCCCGCGCGAATCGCCCCGGCGTAGCCGGCCGGACCTCCACCAATGACAACCAAATCATATTCAATTCGTTCCGCCATGAGCTCTTTTAGGTAGGAACCGACAATTTAGGCCTAACTTCCAGAATACAAGGGAGAAAAGGGGCGCGTCGAATTTGGAAGATGTCGCGTTCGCTCGGTAGTGAGATATGCGGGTTAGAATTCGCAATTTACTTGTCAAGTAGCAATAAAACCATATTATCACCCATACCATGAAAACAACCATCGATCTACCTGATGAACTTCTAGCGGATGCAAAGGCAACGGCCGCTCGCCGCCACACGACTCTAAAGGCCATGGTAGAACACGCTTTGAGAAGGGAAATTGAGGGTGATTTGCGATCGCAGGATCAAGGAAACTCATTTTCGATCGATGAACACGGACTTCCTGTCCTGAAGAAAAAGAATAATACCCCGGTAACCAACCAAATGGTCTACAAAATGATGGAAGATTTAGGAATCTGACTTCACCATGCACCTCCTTGATATCAACATCTTGCTGGCGCTGTCAGACTCTTGCCATGTACACCACCAGCGCGCACGGAGTTGGTTTCTTTCACCGGCTCGTCAGGCTTGGGCCACCTGCCCCATAACTGAAAACGGATTTGTCCGAATTTTGGGCCAAGCCGCGTATCCCGGATTCCACGGAGACACTGAGGAAGCACGCTTGGTACTTAAATCTCTTGTCCTTTATCCAGGTCATCAGTTCTGGAGTGACGATCTCTCGTTGCTCGATACTAAGGTTATTCCGGAACTTTCAGGTTCAAAACACCTCACGGATCTTTACCTGCTTGCCCTAGCCATTAAAAGAAAGGCTTTTTTTGCAACTCTGGACCAACGAATAGACCCTCAATTAATTCCCGAAGGCCCTGAAGCTTACGTAGTGCTTCCTTAAAATTATTTTTTTCTAAGTTTTATTCCCCAACTGTTCTTTTAGTTGCTTCCAATATGCGAGTCGTTCCGAAATAAATTTCTCCCGGCCAGCGGCGCCCGGGGTATAAAATTGCTTGTGCTCCAGCAGGTAGTCCTGACCCGAAATCGCCCCAGGAAATTTGTGGCTGTAGAGGTATCCCTTGCCGAGATCCATGGCCTTGGCAGCCTTGCCGTGGCCATCCTTCAACCAGGTGGGCACATCTTGTATGGGCTGGTTGGCGATTTCGCGTTTCACCTTTCCGAGAGCCACGGTGGCGCTATTGCTCTTAGGCGCCGTGGCCAGGTAAATGACGGCATGGGCTAAGTTCAGCTCGCACTCCGGTTGACCGACAAATTCGCACGCTTCTTTGGCAGCCACCGCCAGTGGGAGGGCCATCGGGTCAGCCAAACCCACGTCCTCACTGGCCAAAATTACCAGCCTTCTGGCAATAAATCGCGGGTCTTCCCCCCCGGCCAGCATTTTGGCCATCCAATACAAAGCGGCGTCTGGGTCCCCTCCCCGAATGCTTTTAATCAGGGCGGAGGCCGTATTGTAGTGTTCGTCCTCATCGGAGTCGTAGCGGATCTGCCGCTCCTGGGCAAAGGCCTCCAGATCGGCCGTTCTGAGTTCGTGTCCAGGGTTCACACTCAGCGCCAGGACTTCCAATGCATTTAAGGCCCGGCGCAAATCCCCATCACAAAGTCTGGCCAGAAATTTCAGCACCCGATTATCGGCTGTGACACCGATTGCCCCCAGTCCCCGCTTTTCATCAGCCAATGCGCGGACCAAAGCCCGGGTCACCTGCTGTTCGGTCAGTGGTTCGAGTTTGAAGAGATGGCTTCGACTCAAGAGCGGAGCGATGATGTAAAAACCGGGATTGTGGGTTGTAGCGCCGATCAACCGGATATTTCCCTCCTCCACGTCGGGCAGCAGGAGGTCCTGCTGCGCTTTATTGAAACGGTGCAGTTCATCGATAAATAATACGGTAGGACTGGATGGATGCCTGCGGGCATCGTTCAACTGCTGTCTCAGCTCCGCAACGTTGGACATCACCGCATTGATTTGCACAAACCGACTAGGGGTGGTTGCGGCGATCACATGGGCAAAAGAAGTCTTGCCGCACCCGGGAGGCCCCCAAAAAAGCAGACTGCCGAAGCGGTCCGTTTCGATGAGCTTGCGCAGCAAAGAATTCGCTTTGAGCAAGTGCTCCTGGCCGATGATATCCTCTAAAACAAGTGGACGCATCCGCGCAGCCAAGGGCTTGACAGCTTGGTTACTGCCTTGCGGCATTTGCGGTTCAAATAGGGAGGCCTGAAAAGTATCCACCATTTTTACGCATTCTTAGCAGCGCAAAAACGCACCTGCAAACCAAAGTTAACCCAGCTTGAGACGAGAAAGTGATTTACACTTGGAGGGAATGTCACTTAGTTATGCGCGTTTGTAGAGGAATATAGTATGGGCGCCAGCCGGGGTCATGCCGTAGAAAAGTGATGCCTTCCGAAAGAAAAGGGTCAGGTCTTAAAAACTGTATTCCGTTGTACTCCATACACTTTTACAAGACGACTGACCCTGTAAGGCATAACTTTTTACGTCTTGACCCCTTCCTTCTCCGAGATGATCGAACATTCCAGAAGTCGCTTAACTAAGTGACATTCACACTTGGAGGCTTTCTTCGAATATTTTCCCGAGGAAGTTTCTTACTTCTTAAATCTGACTCCCCAGTAAGCAATGGCCGCACCCTCCTACAGGACTCCCCTGTTATGGATATTGCTCCCCATGATTGCCGGCTATACACTGGGACATCACTTGCCCGGAATTGCGCCCCTAATTGCCGCCACGACTGGAATTGCCGCTCTTTTGGTAGCCGCCCGGTTCCTGCGGTCGCACCCGCAAAGCAAGGCTTGGAGCATGATCTGGCCGATTACGTTTATTTTGGGGATTCTCTTGGTATCACTGGCCTATTACCAGAAGGTCTACCATACTCCTGAAGCATGGACCCAACTCCCACGCCGGGAAGCTTTTCTAAACCTGAAAGTGAAACGCATTTTCTCCGGCACCGATCCCAATCAGGTCAATGGAATCGGAGAGATAACCGGGACACAACCGCACTTATCGAGCCTGGTCGGTCACAAACTGTACTTTTCAATTTACCACGAAGGTCAATTTGTCTACCGCGGCTCCCGATTAAAAGCGAGTGGAGTGTTGCGATACCTGCCATCGGGAGAACTTTCCTCCCCGTTCGAAAAATACCTCCTCAAACAGAATATACCCATAATTTTCCGACGAGCCAAACTTCTCGAACCACCGGCAGAAGGAACGCTCAAACAAAGAATTATAGCCCATCTAAGGTCGCGCTGTATCGACCTATTAGGAAGGGGTATCGAAATTTATCCGGAGTCATTGGCGGTATTTCGTGCCATGATGCTGGGGATGAAGGGTGAACTAAACACCGAGGATAAACAGCTCTTTCTAAAGACCGGTACCCTGCATTTATTCGCGATCAGTGGTCTGCATGTGGGAATTGTCGCCCTATGCATAGCTGGCATTCTCAACCTTCTGAGAATTCCCGGAAGGGTCACGGTAGCGGTTGGGCTCTTTCTGGTCTACCTCTACGTGGAAATCACCGGCGCCAGTCCATCAGCGGTTAGAGCTTTCGCCATGACGGCCTTCTTCTGGGCGGGACACAGCTTTGCCCGCCAAATGCCGCCTTTCCAAGCGCTGACGGCATCAGCTGTACTCGTATTATTAGTGCAACCCTCTCAACTATTCTCATCGGGATTTCAACTTTCCTATTCCGTAGTATCGGGAATCCTGCTTTGGGGAATGCCCCTGCATCAGGTTATCCGGGATCGGCTTCAATCCGCGCTATCCTGGAAATATCGCTACCAAACCAAGGGACAACGCCGGTTTTTCAAGTGCCTGGAAGTCATCCTGGGCACCCTCTCCATAAGCCTTTCCGCATTTCTGGCCAGCGCGCCCTTGAGCATCCTCTACTTCGGTATTTTTTCACCGCCGGCGGTTCTCTTGAACATGCTCTTGGTTCCGGCAGCTTCACTGGTGATTATTTCGGGATTGCTTTCGCTCATCGTTGGTCTGCCCGGATTGGAGGCATTCAGCGCTTTCTTCAATCACGGCCCTCTGGCAATTATCCTCCTAACCGAGAAAATTTTGCAAGGCCTGGTTCGAATACCGGGAATGTTTTACGAAATACGCTGGAATTACGACTGGCTGGGATTGCTGACCCTTTTTATTTTCTTAGGCTCCATCATGGCCGGCCATGCACTGCGCTTATCCAAGCCTAAACTACTGGCCTTGCCCGTTGCCTTCATGGCGATATTGCTTTTCATCAATGGAATAATTTAAAACACATCCATATTTCACATCATGAAATCTGCCTACGAGCTGGCCATGGAGCGACTCAACGCGGCCGACCCACCAGAATCGATTGAACTCACTAACGATCAAAAAGAGGAGTTGGCCGATATCGACAATATGTACAAAGCAAAGATTGCCGAGCGAAAGATATCCTTTGATCAAAAGATAAACGAAGCGAAATTGAGTGGAAATTTTCGAGCCACCTCCACTTTGGAGACAGAATTGAGAATTGCGGTGGATAAATTACAGACCGAACGCGAAGCGGCAAAAAATCGCGTCCGCGAGGGCAAGCAGCTACGGGGTTAAAAAAACCCTTTTCGCCAGTTCATTTGCCTTTATTTTGAGATTTCTTGTTACGCTTGTAAACAAATCGATTGAAGTCCTTCAAATACAAAGGGTTAAGCACTTTATCAAAATGTTTGTTTTCTTTAAGCGAGCGAACCGGCTTACCCAAATGCCACTTTTTTTTGTCTAATGATGACAATTCGCTTGGGGGACGTCTAACCGATGGCTGGATATGGCGGAGATTCAATAATTCTTCGGCGGGTTGTTCCGTTTTGGGACGCGGGTTACGCCAGGCTCTATAGAGTTGGGCCAGCGGCTTTTCCGGGAGATCATCCAGAACCACAATTTTTGCTTCGAATTCCTTGCCTTGCAACCGGCTCTTTTGCGGATCCTCGGGATTCAATTTATCGATATCGCCCCTAGCCAGATTTCCGGCCAGGAAAATAAGCGCCATGCAAAAATTCCGCTTCACAGGCCCGCATTTCTCACTGCCGAGCGAATGCGACAGCTTACCAAATTCGTAGCGAGCGAACGAAGGTCGAGTGCTGGTGCGGGTTTCGCGTTGAGGCGAGGGTGAAGCTGGGTCGACACCCCGCAAAGTCGCGCTTCCAGCGATGCCCGCTCCAGTGCCGAGATTCCGGAGCGCAGTAGAAAATTGGCGGGCTGTCGCGTCGCTCGGTAGTGAGATATGTGGGCTAGTTTCAATTATTCGGGTTCGGCTGTTCCTTCCGTCACCCATTCGCGAGCTTCCGGAACGTGATCATAGAACTTTCGCAGGACTTTACTCAAATGCTCGGCATAACGAAAGTGAGCGCCCATACCGGTACGCAATTCGGCTTCATATACAAATTTGTCCGCTTGGGTCGTATGCTCAAAGGGGGTCTGTGAACCCAGTAACAACCCGTAAACATAGGCGGGTGACTTGATTTCCATCAGAGCGTGCAAGAGCGCTTTTTGCCGGTGCAGCAGGTCTGAGTGGACTTCGGCGTCTACTTCGGCCGGCAGATAGAATCCATTTTGGATCATCGGGGTGAATCTGTGGCCCGTACGGTGACGGTTCAGGTCGCGAAGTTCGGCAATGGCCATGTTATTCCAGGCAAATCCAACTCGCATGCGCCGAATAACCGTGCCGCAACGGCCATAGCGATTGGCCCGGTGCTGCAAAGCTTCCTCGATACTCTGCTCCTCCGGCAAAAAATAAGGAGTCTCCCCATCGACTTTCACCCACACTTCGTCCGACCGATTTTCCATGGAAAGAGTCTCCCGACCCAACTTCAGGCTGTATTCAAATTCCTGCCGCGATTGCTCTTGGTATGAAAATTCGGAACGACTGTGCTTGACCAGGCGCGGAGAAAACTTGGTCAATTCATCGCGCAATGCCGCAGCACAAGTATGGGCTTCACGCTGAGGGAGCGAATCCAGGTGCTTTATGGTTTCAGTCCACATTCGCGAAGTCATGACCAGTGCCAGATTCGTTTTTGTGGCAAAGGGAATGAAATATCGCGCCCGATCCAGCGCATAATTTTTGCGAATCCGTTTTTTAACCAGAGGCTTGGCGTTCTCTGGATAACGAACCGTTTCCGGAAGGGCCTCAGCCAAGGCGTCCAACCGGTCGTACTCCCCAAAGTAAGCGCCAAAACACTCCAACATCAAGGCGCGCCAATCCTCGGCCAGGTGCGGTGGAATTCCCAAAACCTCCGGTTCAAGCAAACTGCTTTCCTTCATGCTTATGTAGCGGGTGCTGGACTCCTGCCCATCCGCCATCTGCGCTATCTCAAACAACTTGTAGGCTAACCACATGGAGACGTCGTCAATGGCCATGACGATACCACCGGTCAGCCCGGCGATCGAGGCATGGCCGTAATCGACAAACTTCAGTATTCGGTCAATCGAGGCATCCGCTTCATCCAGATCGACCTTCTCAAGTATTTTCTCGAGCCCAATATTACTGCGCGAGTAGCGGGCCAGAACAGAAGCTAGCAATTCGGGTGTTAACTTTGGATTATCTTCAGCGGCCCGGGGAGAAACCAGGGCAATTCCGGTGACTTTCATAAAACTGTTAGAAGACTAGAAATTTGCTTTTTCAGAGACGAGTAAAATTCCCCATCAATATGAAATTGCTCGGTAGTTAAAATAGAGCCTCCATACATCAGGCTTTAGGGGTAGGGCGGTTTTGCCAAAACCGCCGCTTTCACAACGGCTCGCTCGGCGATCGAGCCCTACCATTTCCAAGAAATAAGACTTTGGTATGAATAAAAATGATGAAACTTATTCTACTGATACGGTAACCTTTCAAAGTTTTAAGTCGTAGGAGCGGCTTTACGCCGCGATTGCTTCGAGGCTGTTTGGTGGGATCGCGGCGTAAAGCCGCTCCTACGATGGTTCGAAATGAAGTTTCAAATCCTGGTTTCTGGGATAGGCTCTAAAATAAATTGTTTTCAGCCCTTTGAGCGCTTTCGATAAAGATCACGATCAAGATCACGAGCACGACAGACCCCAGTCTTAAAGCCTCGTGCCCCTGCCCCTTCGTGCCTTTGTGCTTTTGTGCCTCTCAGGATCTCAGTACCTCACCATCTTCTCCCCTCTGGGCCCTCTGTGATCTTGTGGTTAATTACCTCTTCCCCCCAGCGCCTCAATACTGAATAAGGCTGCTCAGCGGTCCCGGATAAAGACCCAGAAGCAAGGTTAAAAGAGCCAGGGCCCCCAGGGTAATTTTTCCCACTGTATTAACCTCGGGCCATACGCGCGGTGATTGGGGTTCTCCCCCCTCGGGCTGAGGTAGTTTCCAAAACCGGAAAGTCGCCTCCTTTATCCAGCCAAAATAGTAGTAAATGGAAATGACCACTCCAATAACCGCCACCCCCAGCAACCCGTAAAGCTGCGCCTTAAAAGCGGCATAGAAGAGCAGGAGCTTTCCAATGAAACCGGCCAGTGGCGGAATTCCGGCCAGGGAAGCCAAGCCCAGCACCAAGGTGCCACCGAGAAAAGGACTTTCTTTTAACAAGTCCTGGTAATCGTCGATTTCCTGGATGTCGTCCCTGCCCCGCTCGGATAGATGGGCCATAACGCCAAAAACGGCAAAAGAGGCCAGCAGGTAAGTAATGAGGTAAAATACAATGGCATTCTGCGCCTCCGGTATCGAAAACATCGCCACTACTCCAATGAGAATATAACCGGCGTGGGAAACTCCCGAAAGTCCGATAAGGCGCTTTACATCGCGCATGGTCAGGGCGGCAAGGTTGCCAAATAGAATGGTCACCATGGCAATCACGCTGAGGACGGGCACTAGCAAATCGGCCATCGGTTTGAAGGGGCCGTTGACCAAAGCCACCAATATGGCAAATCCCCCCGCTTTGGAAGAAACCGCCAGCGCAGCCGTCACCGGAGTAGGCGCACCCTGGTAAACATCGGGAATCCAGATCTGGAAAGGAACAGCGCCAATCTTAAAGGCTATACCTGCCACCACCAATAATACCCCCGTCCTGGCAATCAGATTGTCGCTGTTGAACTCCAAAAAAATGCGCAATTCGGAAAACTTCATGGCATTGTGGGTCATGCCCTCCAAACCGGGACTGCCTGCAATCCCGTAAAGCAGTACCATTCCCATGAGCAGGATAGCCGTACTCACGCTACCCAGAATCAGGTATTTGAGGCCGGCCTCCAATCCGTTTGATCGATTGCGATTGTAACTGACCAGAACATAAAAACCAACCGCGATGGTTTCGAGGGCGAGGAATAGCAGCACAAAATGATTGCTTTGTGCCAAAAGCATGAGCCCGGCCGTAACCATCAACAATATGGAATAAAATTCAGTTCCGGGCAACAGGTTTTTCTTCAAAAAGATTCCACCCAGGTAGCTGACCAGGATCGAACTAACCAGGAAGAAGATGCGCATGATTTGCCCGAATTCGCTATGAAATAGCATTCCGGCAAACGTTTCTTGGTTGAGTTGGCCAAACTTTCCGGCGAAGGTAGTTATAGCCAACAGAACCGGTAGCAGTTGCCCCATCACCGCCACCCTGGCGACGAGCCCGCTGCCCTGCTTGCCCACAAAAATGTCGATCAGCAACAACGCTAAGGCCAGGACAACCAGGCAGATCTCAGGCAGGATGACCACCCATTGATTGGACTCCGACAAAGTTTGATAATTGCTCCAATTCATTTCATTTCCAAATAAGTATTAGTCCCGTTCGGGATGCTTGGTCCGGGCTAATTCCAAGCTGGTGGCAGGATCCCATTCCTCAACCTGGGAAACAGCCGCGTTTATGGATTGAAAGTTATTCTCAAGGCTCCTGTTCAGTTGGTCGGTAAAGAGTCGGGGCCAAAGTCCGGCAACGATCAAGGCCACCAGTAATACCAGCGCCGGAAACTTTTCCGCGGTGGTAATATCTTTGACCGAATTGTTCTTCAGATAAGCGCCGAAGGCTTCCGAAGGCGGACCAAAAAAAATCCTTGCAATGGCACGCAAGCCGTAGACTGCGGAAATAATCACACCCAAGGTTGCCAGGACCACAAAAAGCACATTGTAGTCCCACAGGGCGGTAAATATGGCAAATTCACCCCAAAAATTCAGGAGGCCGGGCCCGGGCAAGGCTATACTGGCCAGTACCGCCGCTGAAAATAGAGCGGCCAATACCGGGGCCTGATTTACCAATCCACCCATGTCATCCATATTAAAGGTGCGGGTCCGGCGGTATACCACGTGACCGAGCAGGAATAACAAAGCCACGGTTAATCCATGAGCCACCACCAGAATCACTACACCACCGGCGCCGAGGACTGATACGCAGGCAATTCCCAGAAAACAATAACCCATGTGCATCACCGAACTGTAGCCCACCATCTGTTTCAGATCCCGCTGGGCGACAGTCACAAAACCTATGATCACCACACTGCCAAGGGCCAGCCAGCTCATTTCATCCCTCCAATGGATTGCCCCCAACGGAACCAAGGGAAGAGCGACCTGGATAAATCCATACAAACCAAATTTCTTCAATACACCGGCATGGAGCATCGCCACCGATGTAGGGGCTGCTCCATAACCCCGAGGCGCCCAGGAGTGGAAGGGAAACAACGATACCAGGATTCCGAAACCAAACACTAAGAAGCCGAATATAACTTGCTGGGCGTGATCTCCCAGCGGGGCGCTGGCCAATAGTGACTTCAGCGTGATCATATCAAACGAATCGGCTCCACACTGAAAAAAAATCGCCAGCAATCCCACCAGGGAAAGCATGGCTCCCAACGTCAGGTAAATCGTTATCTCCATGGCCGCGCTTTGACGATCCCGTCCACCCCATATACCAATACAGATAAAAGTAGGTATGAGAGCCAGCTCATGGAAGAAGTAGAAAAAGAATATGTCGACGGAGGCAAAAACACCCATCAAACCGGACTGCATAAACAGCAGCAGCATCAGATACTGTTGCAGGCGTTCGGCCTCGCTTTGCAGGGCGTAGATACCGGCGGCACAACCCACAATCCCAGCCAGCACGAACAATGGCATGGATATACCATTTAAGCCCAGTTTGAGCGTTATACCCAAGCCCTCCAGGCCGGTGCTTATAGAAAACAGGTAGTCGTAACCCGATGCGTCGATCGGCTGAAAACCCATCCACAACACCAGGGCGGCCAAGGCGGGGAAAAAGAAACCCAACGTGGCGAGGAACTGGATGGTCTTGGGAGAAAGGTTTGCCGCCACCAACAAAACCATCGCCAAAATCAGCGGCAACAGTATCGAACTGAGAAGGAGTATATCGTAGCTATTCATGCATCGTCTCCCTCATTAGAAAATTCCAAAGGCGATGGCTCCCAGAGCGAGCACCCCTGCCGCAAACCAGTAGACATAACCGTGTATGCTACCCACATGCAGGGAGCGGGAAATAATACCAATCAGGCCTACTATCCCCGCCACACCGCGCACCATAAGACCGTTAACGAGCAGTTGATCGAGAAAAATACTCAGAAGCTGGCAAAACGGATCCTGAACCTTTCTCACATACCAGTCGTAGGCATCGTCGATGTACAACCTCGCCGCCAAAGCATTGAAAAAGCCCGGTAGCTTCGCCTCCAATGCATCCGATTCTCTAGAGGGATTCCACACCAGCCAGGCCAACAATATACCACCGAGCGAAAAAAAGGATCCCGCCACCATAATCAACGCCTTGAACGAACCCTCCACCGGTGGAATAGCGGGAATGACTTCATTAAAAAAGTCGCCAAAGAACCAACGGTAGCCGCCGATCACCGAAAACACAGCCAGTAACAATAAGGGAATTGTCATGGCAGGCCCCGATTCCTTGGCTTGCACCGCCTTCTGGGATCGCGGTTTTCCAAAAAAAGTAACCACGTAGAGCCTGCCCATGTAGAGCCCGGTCAAAGCGGCAGTGCCCAAAAGTAGGGCGTAGACGATGGCGTTTTCTTCATGGGCCAGATAGAGGATGACGTCCTTGCTGAAAAAACCGGCCAGAAAAGGAAAACCTCCGATGGCCAGAAGCGCCAGGGTGAAGGTGGCAAAGGTCACCTTCATCCTCCCCGACAAACCACCCATCTTGTAAATATCCTGCTCGTGGTGGCAGGCGTGGATGATCGATCCGGAGTTCAGAAAGAGTAAAGCTTTGAAAAACGCGTGAGTCGTAAGGTGAAACATGGCTGCGGCTACACCGGCGGCCACCACCGTTTGGCCATCGTTTGCCTGGGATCCGGCACGGGCCCCCAACCCGAGAGCCGCCACCATGTAACCGAGCTGGGAGAGAGTGGAAAACGCCAAAATCTTTTTGATGTCCTTTTGGCCAAACGCTACCAGGGCAGCAAATACTGCCGTAATCGTGCCAACCCACATGATCACCTCCAGCGTCAGCGGCGTCATCAGGAAATAAACGCGCGCCGTAAAGTAAATTCCGGCCGCCACCATGGTCGCTGCATGGATGAGGGCGGAAATGGGGGTCGGGCCTTCCATGGCATCCGGCAACCATACGTGGAGGGGCATCTGCGCCGATTTTCCCACCACCCCGCATAAGAGCAAAAGCCCCGCGGTTGTAGAAAGTAGACCCGGTTGGGCGCCGGCTTTGGCTTCCAATTCAACCAAGTCGAAAGTTCCGAACTGCCAGTAAATGTAGAGGATACCCAACAAAAAACCAAAGTCCCCAACCCGGTTTACTACAAAAGCTTTTTTGGAGGCCGAAACGGCGGAGGGTTTGTCGAAATAATGATTGATGAGCAGGTAAGAACTGAACCCCACCAATTCCCAGAAAATAAACATCATCGCCAAGTTGTCGGCCAGAATGATGCCTGACATGGAGAAGATGAAAAACGAAAGTCCGGCAAAAAACCGCGCTTTTCCAGGGTCACCTTCCATGTATCCAAGGCTGAATACCTGTACTAAAAACCCCACAATGATCAGGACCAGCAACATCAGGGCGGCCAGGTCGTTGAACAGAACGCCAACGTTCAAGGTAAATCCTTCGCCCAAGGACAACCAGGTATGCGTCCAGGAAAACCGCGTCCCCTGGTAGATCAGCATCAGGCCGAGAATCGAAAAAACGGCTCCCGAAATTACGGAAAATAGCGCCGCCACATGGTGCAGTTTTCGCAGCAAGCAGGCAATGATTCCCGCCGTGATCAGTGGCAGGATCAAAAGGACTTGTGTTACCGTCGAGGCATCCATCTCAGTTTTTCAATGCGCTGAGTTCCTGAACGTAGACGGTGTGGCGCTTGCGGAAGAGCGCCACCATGATGGCCAACCCGACCGCCACTTCGGCCGCGGCCACCGTGATGATGAAAAATACGAAAATGTTGCCATCCATGGTTCCATTGAAACGCGAGAATGAAACCAGTGCCAGGTTCACCCCATTGAGCATCAGCTCCAGGCACATAAACAGGATCAGCGCATTGCGCCGGGTAAGCAGGCCAACAAAGCCAATGGTAAAAAGGAGGCCGCTCACTACCAAAAATTCATGGAGCCCGATCGTCATGGTTACTTCGAGGCCGCCTCCTTGGGTGATGGTTGGGGCCGTTTGCTGATAAATATTACCCCCAGCATGGCGATCAAAAGCAGAATTCCCGCCAGTTGAACCGGTAGCATGTAAGTCGTAAAAAGTTCGATACCAAATGACTTGGTGGTTGCTCCGACCACCTCCGTCTCACCCAGAGTGGACAGGGTAAAATTATCACCCCGCTTAAACAGAACCAACACCCCAACCAGCATCAGGAGTCCCGCCGCAATTCCCGCCGCCACGCTTAAGTAATGCGGTTTTACCGAACGGGCTGCCTCCACGTCCAGCAGCATGATTATAAACAAAAACAATACGATGACCGCCCCCGCGTAAACCGCCAACTGCACAGCCGCCAGGAAATAAGCCCCCAACAAAACAAAGAGCGATCCGGTGCCGACAAAAGTGACAATCAGAAGCATGGCCGCATTGATGGGATTGCGGCTCAAAATTACCGTCCCGGCCCCAAAAAGAGTGATGAGGGCAAACAAATAAAAAAGAAAGTCAACCATGCCCGTTTGAGTGTTTCGCTAACGCTGATTGCCGGCCTCCTCAGCCGCCTTTTTCTTGTCCCACTTAAAATGGCTATCGGGCAAAGTGCCGCCCAGTTCGTAGAGTTTATCTTTTTTGTAGACCAACTCTTCACGGCTGTAACCGGAGACAGAAAAAAGGTCCTGCAACCAGATCGCCTCTTCCGGACAAATTTCCTCGCAATAGCCGCAATAAATGCATCGCAGCATGTTAATCTCAAACTCTTCCGGTCCTTTTTCTACATGCGCGGTGTCACCTTCCGGATCGAGCTCCCTCGGTATAATGCGAATGGCTCTGGGAGGACAGACAAATTCGCACAACTGACAGGCCACACACTTCTCTCGTCCATTGGAATCTTTAACCAAAGTGGGCACCCCGCGATAACCTTCCGGAATTTCCGGCCTTTCCTCCGGATATTGCAGGGTCACCGAGGGACGAAAGATGTTTCTCAAGGTTACTTTCAACCCGGAGACGATCTGGGGAATGTAAGTTTTTTCCACCAGAGACAAAGGTTTTCTTTCAATTTTCTTAATGGCCATGGCTATTCCTCACATCCTATCCCAGATTGCCAATATGAATGCGTAAACGACCAAATTCAGCAGGGACAAGGGAAGCATCATCGTCCAGCCCAGCTTCATAATTTGATCGTAGCGAAATCGTGGCAGGGTCCAGCGAATCCAAATAAAAAAGAAGACCATAAAAAAGGTCTTTGCGCAAAAAATTACTACCGATAATACGGCGCCCGGTATTCCACTTGGAAAATGCGATCCGAGGAACGGCAGGTGCCAACCGCCCAGGAACAGCGCCGTAAATACTCCGGACCCCACGATGATGTGGGCATACTCGGCCAAAAAAAACAGCCCAAATTTTAAACTGCCATACTCCGTGCTGAATCCGGCAACCAATTCCGATTCGGATTCTGCCATGTCGAAGGGCAATCGATTCGTTTCGGCAAAAATCGCCACCAAAAAAAGCAAAGCCGAAACCGGCATCCAGAACACGGTCCAGACCTGTTGCTGCCCCTGCACTACGGCGAACAGGTTGAGACCGGCCTCCGATCCCGGCGCATTGGACCACATGAAAACCGGCAAAATGGAAAGTCCCAAAGCCAGTTCATAGGAAATCATCTGAGCCGAGGAACGAATTCCACCCAGGAATGGATATTTACTATTGGATGCCCACCCCGCCAGAATGACTCCATAGACCCCCAAGGAGGAAACCGCAAATATGAAGAGTATTCCGATGTCCAAATCGGCCAGGACAATCGGCTGGGTTACTCCCCCTTGAACCATCTGTCCAAACGGCAGAACGGCAACGGTAGTCACCGCGGGAATCACCGCGGCCACCGGGGCCAGGAAGTAGTAGAACTTGTTGACGTGGCCGGGAACCGGATCTTCCTTCAACAGCAACTTAAGACCATCGGCTATGGGTTGAAAAAGTCCCAAACGCGTTAGACCGGTACCCAATACGGGAATTGCCCCGATTAAGGGTAAAGTGGTCCGATTCGGACCTACGCGTCCTTGAATCCAACTGGACACTTTTCGCTCGGCCAAAATCGCCAGGTTGGAAATAGACAACAAAACCATCACCACAATAAGCCCTTTCGCGACAATCCAAATGATATCGGGACCTTCCATACCTTATGCTTCGGCCTCCACTGTTTCAGTTTCCGGTTCAAAGTGCAGGGATTTTCCCTCGCAAAAGGGAAGGCGCTTGAACGCCGTCCCATCCAGGAGCAATCCGGTCTCGGGAATCGTATCAAATGCAATGTCCTCGAACAATTTCAGCTCATTTGAAAGAACGGCCCAAACGGCCTCGACCGATTCCAGGTTACCCGCATCCGAATTCAGACGGTTGAGTAGTTGGGAAATCGTCACCAGGTCGTCGACCACTCCGATTGGCCCGGGAATGGCCTTGAGGAATTTCTGTAAGCGGAACTGCTGGTTAATAAAAGTTCCGGATTTTTCGAAGACCGTCAGGGTGGGAACCACCACCGAGGCAGCTTCCGAAGTGGCATTGCCATGGCTACCCAGGTAAACCACCTCTATTTTTTGCAACTGGCCTTTCCCGATGCCCGACGCAGAGAGATCCTCATTGTAGACAACCACGGTGTCTACTTCACCCCGGTCGATTTTCTCACCCAACTCGGTCAGGTGATCTTGCGGCAAAGTTTCAATAAATCCAACCGAAAGCGCTCCACGCATATTGGGATTGGCATCGTTGGAAATTAAAAGCCCATCCCCTTCCCGCGGATGG
The DNA here is from genome assembly GCA_965250065.1 of Opitutales bacterium. Lineage (GTDB taxonomy): Bacteria > Verrucomicrobiota > Verrucomicrobiia > Opitutales > UBA2995 > JAABVD01. Next base: position 144,232 of record OZ252288.1, on the reverse strand, counting down.
CTCACCAGATAGTTGACCACACTCCCGGCTTCTCGACTGAGACGATTGAAGAGGTATTGCTCTTCCACACTGTTCTGACCGGACCCGACAAAAGCGACCTTGTCACTTGCCAATCGTTTGAGCGCTTCCCGTTGGGTCGCGTCCACCGGGGCAAAACGACGATTTGAAGTGTGGCTGGTCAAGCGGTTTTCCGCCTCGACCATTTTGTATAGCGCCCGTCCACTGTCCGACATCCAGGTATCGTTCACCTCGTCGTTTCTCCGCGGAGTAATGCGATACACTTTTCCTTCCCTGCTGGCCACCAGCGTATTTACGCCCACAGTGCTCTCGGTGCAAATACTTGGGGTTTCCTTTAAAAACCATACCCGCATCTTGAAGCGAAAGTCACGGCTTGTCAGTGCGCCGACCGGGCATATGTCTACGGTGTTCAGGGAGTAATTGTTCTCCAACTTTTTTCCGGGATAACAAGCCAAAGTCGAGTAAATGCCCCGATCAACAAATCCCAGAACGTCATCTTCAACTACTTCCTGGCAGAAACGAATGCAGCGCGAACACAAAATGCAACGCTCATCATCCAGCATCACCCGCGGTCCCAGAATAGTGCGCTTCGGCTTAACCACCTTTTGTTCGATAAAGCGGCTGTAGCCCTTGCCGTAGTCCGTGGCAAATTCCTGTAAAAGGCACTCCCCGGCCTGATCACAAATCGGACAATCCAACGGGTGATTGATCAGAAAAAATTCCATCACCGCTTCGCGGCATCGTTTAACCATATCCGACTGGGTCTTTACGTGCATTCCGGGACTGGTTCTCGTTCCGCATGCGATCACCGGGTTGGGGAAAAACATAATTTGGGGTGTGCCTTCCTCATTAAAAATTGGCTGGCCGGTGGCCCGGTCGATCGCCGGCGTACCCAGCTCAACCAGGCACATGCGACAATTTCCCGACACACTCAATTTTGCATGGTAACAATAATGTGGAATCTCTTTTCCGATACTGGCCACCAAGTCGATCAGGTTTGTTCCCGGCTGGCAGCGCACCTCCTCATCGTCGATAAAAACGCTGATCAATCCGTCATCTTTCTTTCCGGCGCTCATTTCTCAATCAACCTTTCATCGTACGATTTCATACCGCAAGTGTTGGCCCTGGCGTTGGCGGCAAATTCGTCCCGAAATTTATCGATGTAACTTTGTACCGGCCAGGTAATAGAATAGCCCATCGGGCAAACGGTGCGGCCCCCGATGTTGCCGGCCAGATCGTAAAGCAGCGCCAGGTCCTCTTCCCTCGCTCCGCCCGTGCACATGCGAGCGAGAATTTTTTTGGCCCAAAAAGAGCCCTCCCGGCACGGCGTGCACTGCCCGCAACTCTCGTGCGCGTAGAATGCCATGACATTGGCCAGAGCCTCGGTCATATCGACCGAGTCATCCAGCACGATCATGCCAGCAGAGCCCGACATGGAACCGGCCGCCTGGATTCCGTCGAAATCGACGAAAATCTCCTCGAAGGTCGTCTCCCTGCCATCGCGATTCCGGTAGTGGTCGTCGATCTTGAGAATTTTCATCGAGGCCCCTCCCGGAACGACCCCGGTCAACTTACGACCCGGTAATGGGCCGCCGCAGAGATCGTAAAGCAATTCTTTCATCTTCAGGGTCTCAATCTCATAGTAACCCGGATTTTGCACCATTCCACTCACACACCAGATCCGCGTGCCCGTGTTTCCATGACGCCCGATTTTGGCGTATTCATTACCCCCCCAGCGCACGATGTGAACCACGTTGCAGAGTGTCTCCACGTTGTTTACAATGGTCGGGCATTTATAAAGCCCAAACACCGCCGGAAAAAATGGAGGTTTTATACGCGGGTAGGGGCGTTTACCTTCCATCGATTCAATCAATCCGGTCTCCTCCCCACATATGTAGGCTCCGGCGCCCCGATGCACCACGATGTCACATGAATAACCGCCGCCGCAGACATTTTCCCCTACAAACCCTTTTGCCCGCGCCTCCTCAATGGCCGTTTCCAAGATCTTGGCTCCCAAAGGCATCTCCTCACGAATATAGATAAAGGATAGTTCCACGTCGTTGGCGAATGCCGAGATCATCATGCCCTCGATGAGCTGGTGGGGGTCCTTGTGTACGAGTTGCCGGTCCTTGAATGTCCCCGGTTCCGACTCGTCACAATTACAAATCAAGTAAATCGGTTTTCCTCGCTTTCGATCCACCAGGCTCCATTTCAGCCCGCATGAAAATCCGGCGCCACCCCGCCCTCGAAGCCCCGATTTCATGACCTCTTCACGCAAATCCTCCGGCTTTTCCTTCAGCGCCTTTTTCAGCATCTCGTAACCGCCCTGATCCAGATAGCTTTCAATACTGGGGGAGTAATAATCTTCGTCCGCGTGCTGCAGAAGGATCTTTCTTTCCACCGCTGCCATCCTTCCTCCTCCTAAACGGGCGAGGCTCCCGTTTTTGCGCGATTCTTGATGTTGTCGACCAAAGGCTCCAACGACCTCGGCCGATTCAAACGCTCGTATAAGTCTTCATCCACCAGCACGACCGGGCCGCTGGCACAAGCGGCCAGACACTCAGCATACTCCAGGGTTATGGATCGGTCGCTTTTAGTGTGTCCCATCTTACAATTTAGCGCTTTCTCCAACTGATCACCCAATTTGTAGGCGCCCATCAACGCGCAAGGCAAGGTCCGGCAGACGCGCACGTGCGTTTTGCCCAACTTCTCCTGACGATAGTAAGGATAAAAGGTCACCAACTCCAAAACGTTGATCGGTTGGATCTCCAGTTTTTCAGCCGCCCACTCGATCGCTTCGCTGGAAATATAACCCCGATCCGCCTGGATCAGGTGCAACAAAGTCATGGTCGCACTTTTCTTTTGCGGGTATTTCGAAATCGCCGTTTCGATTTTTCCAAGGGTTCCAGGTGATAAATTCATTATTTGCCTTCTTACTTCCACCTACCGGTCGCATTCACCCATTACAAAATCCAGACTGCCCAAAATAACAACCACATCGGAAATCATTGCACCTACACATACCTTGGGCAAAATACTTAAGTTACAGAATGAAGGTCCGCGAATTTTCAGGCGATATGGCACGCCTCCCCCTTTGGAGTGAATAAAAAATCCCAGGGCGCCTTTCGGGTTTTCCGCTTCAAAATAGACTTCTCCAGCCGGAATCTGCGGACCCTGCGTCGTTATCATGAAATTCTGTATCAGCTCCTCCATGCTGCTCATAATCTTTTCCTTGGGCGGAGGAAAAATGCGATTGGCCTCTTCGGCATAAAACGGACCATCGGGCATTTTCTCGATGACCTGTCGCACGATACCGGCGCTCTGCCGAATTTCTTCCATACGCACCATGTAACGGTCGTAACTGTCGCCTACCGTGCCCACCGGCAGGTCGAACTCATAGTTTTCGTATCCGCAATAAGGTTTGTCTTTGCGCAAATCGAGAGGCACACCCGCTGCGCGCAAGTTGGGCCCGGTCAAGCCGTAGGCCAATGCATCCTCCCCGGAAATGATGCCCACGTCCCGGGTGCGGTCGACAAAGATTCGGTTTCGCGTAAGCAAGGCATCCACCTCGTCGACTCGGGGAATCAGCCTTGATAAAAATTTATTTACCTCCCCCGACCAACCCGTTGGTAGATCCCGCGCCAATCCGCCAATTCGAGTAAAACTGGTCGTCAGACGAGCCCCGGTCAGCTTCTCAAACAAGGTGTAAAGTTTTTCCCGCTCAGTGAAGGTAAACATAAAAACCGTCAGAGCTCCCGTATCCATGGCGTAGGCTCCCAATCCCAGCAGATGAGACGAAATGCGCGCCAGCTCGCTCACGATTACCCGAATAGCCTGGCAGCGCGGCGGCACTTCCAGACCGGCGAGCTTTTCTACCGCTAGGGCGTAGGCCACGTTGTTGGCCAGGGGAGCCAGATAGTCCAACCGGTCCGTGTAGGGAACAAACTGGTTGTAAGTCATGTTCTCGGCGATCTTTTCATTACCCCGGTGAAGGTAACCCAGGTCCGGATCACACTTCGTGACAACTTCTCCATTCAGCTCCAGCTTCAACCGAAGTACACCGTGTGTGCTGGGGTGCGAAGGCCCCATACTCAGGGTCATTTTTTCAGAGTCCAACTCCTGCTCGTATTCGGAGGTGCGGCTGAGGACGTCGCCTACCGAAATATCGTGGGTGGCCATGGCTATTCGGGTTTCTCCTTATCTTCGCTCCAACTCTCGTCGGCTCCACGCGGTTCATTTTTGCTCATCATCCCCGCTTGTTGGCTGGCGGCAAATGGACCTCCCTCCATGGGCGCGGGTATCACCGGAGTGCCGGTTTCCTGGCGAATTTCCGCATCGGGCAATTCGGTGGGGTGGCCGGCCAGGGGAAATTCCTTCCGCAGGGGATGCCAGGGATAGCCCTCCCACATCAGAATCCGGCGCAGGTCCGGGTGATTTTCAAATTTTACCCCGAACATGTCATAGGCCTCGCGTTCGTGCCAATCGGCGGCGGGCCACAACCCGGTTAAAGAAGGTACACTGGGGTTCTCATCATCCGCAATCGGCGCCACCACGCGCAAATAGCGGTGGCGAGTCGATGAAAAGAAGTGGTAAACGACACTAAAACGGGGCAATTGTTTGAACCAGTCGATGCAGGTGACATCCGATAGCAGGTCAAACGCGTGCTGGTCCCTTAGCTCAGTCGCCAATTCGAGCAAATTTTCAACCGGGCAATTTACCGATGGGTGATCGGCGCTATCGCGCGGTGTAAGAAAGGGATAAGATGCGGTAAGTTTGGACAAAAAGTCGTCCATGGAAGTCGGATCAGGCGGATACCAGGTTTTTGGCGGAACGTTCAGTAGCGATTTTGCGTTGCAGTTTAATAAAGGCATCCAACAAGGCTTCCGGTCGCGGTGGACAACCGCTTACGTAGACATCAACGGGTAGAATACGGTCCACTCCTTGCATAGTGGCATAGCTTCGATACATGCCGCCTGTCGCTGCACAGGCCCCCATGGCGATCACCCATTTGGGTTCAGCCATCTGGTCGTAAATCCGGCGAACCGCTGAAGCCATCTTGTAGGTCACCGTACCGGCCACGATCATGCAGTCCGATTGCCGGGGAGAAAAGCGCATGACCTCGGCGCCAAATCGACTGATATCGAAGCGGGATGCACCCACCGCCATCAGTTCGATTCCACAGCAGGCCAAGCCCATGGGCATGGGCCAAATCGAATGGGATCGCACCCAGTTGATGGCGGCATCGAGACGGCTGGTGACAACCCCACCTTCAACCTTCGAATTATAGCCAATTTCCTTGCCGGTTTGAGTCATAATAAAAGGGCGCTAACTTAGTGGGGCAGCAAGAAGCCATTCAAGGAAAATATCGGGGTCATGCCACCTCGGGGTCATTCCTTGCTACCGGGGCCACAGGTCGACACCCCGCCATCTTGCATGCCTGTCGGGGTCATTCCTTGTAATCTTGACGGAGCCTGCGGAGTCAACCGATTCAAGGTTTGACCCCTTCTGAACGGAAGTGGACTGTTGATACTTCAATAACCCGCCTTCATAGCAGTAGGCGCCGTTGGGGTCAGTCGTTGATTTTTGACATGTTCCCATGTTGAAAATTAATGCCTGACCCCCTTTCCCGCGTTTATCCCCGCAATAACCCCGCTTAACTAATTGGCATTCAGGTTTGACCCGAATGTCACTTAGTTATGAGCGTTTGTAGAGGAATATAGTATGGGCGCCAGCCGGGGTCATGCCGTAGAAAAGTGATGCCTTCCGAAAGAAAAGGGTCAGGTCTTAAAAACTGTATTCCGTTGTACTCCATACACTTTTACAAGACGACTGACCCTGTAAGGCATAACTTTTTACGTCTTGACCCCTTCCTTCTCCGCTTCATGTGTGCCCCCCTCGAAATTAAACCCTTCCGCCTCTCACTTAAGCAATGCCACGCTCTTCACTTGCGCGTATACATCCTTACCCGGTTCCAGCCTCAAATCGCTGGCTGACTTGCTGGTAATTCGACTCAAAATAACTGTATTCCCCACCTGTAACCGAACGGTCACCTGGGCCTTCCCCGCGGGAAGCATGGCATTGATGGTCGCCGGAAAAATATTCAATATGCTGGTGTCCGACTGCGGTGATAAGGTCAAGCTTACATCGCGGGCCGCTATCCGCAATCGAACTGAACTACCCAGGGGAAAACCAGTTCCAATCACCGTAAATCGCCCCGCCCCCGAATCCACATAGGTCAAATCATGGCTCGCGGCATAACCGGCGACTTCCGCCTCGATCAACGCTTCCGCATGATCTCCTTGAGCCAGGGAAAGATCGAGTCGGGTCATGAGGTCGCGGATGGCGCCTGCAGCCTCGACCCCGCCTTCTTTTAGAACCACCAGGTGGTCGGCCAATCGGGCCACTTCATCGGTTGAGTGGCTGACGTAGATGACCGGGATATCCAATTCGCCATGCAGGGATTCGAGATAGGGAAAAATTTCCTCTTTGCGGTTTCGATCCAAAGAGGAAAGCGGCTCGTCCAAGAGCAAAAGCCTGGGACTGGCCGCCAGTGCTCGGGCCATGGCTACTCGCTGACGTTCGCCGCCCGATAGGGAGTCGGGCTTCCGTTCGAGCAGTTCCCCAATTCCCAGGAGCTTGATCCATTTCTCCAACGCAAACTTAGGCCCCTCTTGCCGAACTCGCTTTCGTCCATACTCCAGGTTACCCTGCACATCGAGATGCTCAAACAAACTGGGCTCCTGAAAGACAAAGCCCAAAGCGCGCAAGTGCGTGGGGACAAACCGACCACCGTCCTGCCATACGACGTCACCCAGCTTCAGGTATCCCCCTTCATAACGGTCCAAACCAGCTATGGCCCGCAAAAGCGTCGTTTTTCCACAACCGGAAGGGCCAAAAATCCCGGTCACCCCCAGGTCGGGAATTTCAATATCCACTCCCAACCTAAAAGCGCCGCGCCGCACTTGAAATCGGACCTCGATACTCATGGCTGAACACCCCGGAATCGACGATTCAAGGCGTAGACGGCTGCCAGCAAAGTAAACGATACCACCAGCAAAATCGCGGACAAACCATAGGCATGACCGTATTCCATTGCCTCGACGTGATCGTATATGCTGATGGAGACGACCTGGGTCTTTCCGGGAATATTTCCTCCGATCATCAACACCACGCCAAATTCACCTACCGTATGGGCAAATCCCAGAACCGCAGCGGTAAAAAATCCCGGCCTGGCCAACGGAACGGCTACTGTGAAAAACCGATCCAGAGGTGAGGCCCCTAAGGTAGCGGCAACTTCCAAGGGACGACGCCCAACGGCGCCAAATGCATTTTGCAGCGGCTGCACCACAAACGGCATGGAATAAACCACTGAACCCATAACCAGGCCAGTGAAGGTAAAGGCCAACGACCTGCCGCCCAGCCATTCCATCAATGCGCCTACCGGACCCCGCGAACCCAGGACCACCAATAGGTAAAATCCCAATACAGTGGGTGGTAACACCAAAGGCAGTGCAACTACCGCTTCGACCAAAAACCTGTAGCGCCAGCGCGTTCGCGCCAACCACCAGGCCAGCGGCGTGCCCAGTAACAGCAGGATCAGCGTGGAGACCAGCGCCAGCTTCAGCGTGATGGCCAAAGCTGTAAGATCGGATGGGCTTAACATTAGTCCGGATGTCTCAAAAAATTCATGGGGAGCGAACGAAGGTCGAGCGCTGGTGCGGCCATCGAACAGATTTGTGGGTGAAGCCGGGTCGACCGTCGGGGTCATGCCTTGCATTTTTGCAGCCATGCCAAAATGCAAGGCTTGACCCCTTCCCTGTGATTTTCGCAGCTCGGGCCTGAAGGCCCTGGTTTGTAAAGCGAACGCCGCCAGGGTGTTCCATGCCACCTCGCCCGCAGGGCCGCGCGCTTTTTCGACCGATCGGCGTTAGCGCAGGTCGCCAGGGCCAAAAGCCCAAGCGACCTGCGCCGCCTTGATGAGGCAGAAAAAAACGCTGCGGTATTTTTATAAGGAATTTCTGGGACACAACACTAGGGTATTGGCGTATCGTATCCGTGGGAGCGTATGATCTTCAACCCCGCATCACTGCGGATAAATGACAAAAACTCACGGGCCGATACTTTTTCGGTTAATAGAACCGCCTGTTGCAGGATGGGCGAATAGAGTTCCCGTGGTACTTCCCAGCATGACCCCTCCAGCGGAGAATTCGAACCACGGACCTGTGACCGGGCCACGAATCCCATCTCGGCATTGCCGCTTTTGACGAAGTGGTATGCCTGGTTGATATTTTCTCCCCGCACGATGCGGTGTTTGAGATCCTTCCACAAACCCTTTGCTTCCAATACCTCCTGGGCGGCCCGACCATAAGGAGCAAGTCGGGGATTCGCGATGGCCAGGAACCGGAAATTCCCACCTCGCAGAACCTTGCCCTCAGCATCTACCAACCCGGGTTGGGGACTCCAAAGCACTAGCTTTCCCAAGGCATACGTAAATCGGCTATCCGGCAATGCCAGGCCTTTTTCCTCCAGTTGTTCGGGGCGGCGGACATCCGCCGCAAGAAAGACGTCGTAAGGAGCGCCATTGACAATTTGCGCGAAATGCTTACCGGTGGAACCCAGGATCAAAGTAACCTGGTGGCCTGAAGTCGCTTCGAATTTTACCGCGATCGAGCGTATGGCGCCACTGAAATTACTCGCTGCCGCCACCTGCAATTCCTCTGCGGTTCCCCCTGCCGGATAACCGAACAAGATCACTACAACCAATAGCAGCAAAATGCGTCTCAGGCGGGCGAAGATATCACTGGTCATTCCAAGGTAAAATCTGTCGCTTACGCTGGGGACCTCAAGCGAAAGTTACCACGAGCGAACGAAGATCGAGCGCTGGTGCACGCATCGAGCCGATTCGCGGGTGAAGCTGGGTCGACTCCCTGCAATGCCTGTCGGGGTCATGCCTTTCAATTTTGCAGCCATGCTAAAATGCAAGGCTTGACCCCTTCCGTACCCTAGGTAGGGCTCGATCGCCGAGCGAGCCGTCGTGAAATTGGCGGTTTGCGGCGAAACCGCCCTACCTGGTCAACTGATTCAAAGCTTGGCCTGGATGGCGCTTAGTTAAGGCATGTTTAGGACGAAATTTCACTTCTCTTACCCAACGGCGCCGTTGGGGTCAGTCGTTGATTTTTGACATGTCCCCATGTTGAAAATAAATGCCTGACCCCTTCTCACTTCCCATCCAACCGCTTATCGGTAAATTCCTGCAACATGTTATGTATCTCCACCGGATCCGTCATGTTCAATGCATCGGTCGCGAGGGCTTCGGATTCTTCCACCGATAAAATCCGGATCAAGTACTTAATGCTCGGTACAAAATTTGGCGATACGCTCACCGTGCGTAATCCCAAACCAATTAGCAAAGCCACAAACACTGGATCCCCAGCCATTTCACCGCATATGCTCAAGGGCTGAGACTTCCCCAACGACTGTTTAACGATATGTTGCAACACCCGCAATAATGCCGGGTGACCGGGTTCATACAAATGAGCCACCTGTTCGTTTCCACGGTCAACCGCCAACAAATATTGCATCAGGTCATTGGTCCCGATACTGAAAAAATCGCAATGATCGGCCAGATGGTCGCATACGTAGGCGGCCGATGGAACTTCAATCATGATTCCAACCTGCAACTGACGATCGAATATAACTTCCAGCGCAGTGAGTTCCCTCTTCACTTCATCGAGCAAATTGTTGGCGAGTTCCAGCTCCTCAATCCCGCTGACCATGGGAAACATGATCTTCAGATTTCCATAGGCGCTGGCGCGCAGCATGGCCCGAAGCTGATCCTTAAAAATCTCCGGATACAGCAAGCTGAAACGAATTGCCCGGCATCCCAAAAATGGATTGTCCTCCCTGCCTAAAAGATCCTTCCTTTGCAGCACCTTGTCCCCGCCCAAGTCGTAGGTGCGCAAAATAACCGGGGCGGGCTTCAGGGCCTCAATCGCTTCTTTATAGGCCTCAAACTGTTCCTCCTCAGTCGGAAAGCTGCCCCCCTTGAGAAAAAGGTACTCCGTACGGTAAAGTCCAATTCCTTCCGCCCCGTTCTCCTGCACCCGCGCGATCTCATTATTCCCCTCAATATTTGCCATCACCCTTATTTGGTGGCCGTCGCGCGTGACCGCAGGTTCCCTGGAGAGCTTTAAAAATTCCTTCTCCCGTATCTCGCGGCGTTTCTTTACCTCTCCATAGCGAAACAGGGTGTCTTCCGTCGGATGAACGATCAGGACGCCGTCAAAACCATCCAGGATGACCTCATCTCCATTCTGCAAAGTTTTGAGAATGTCATGAACACCCACCACCGCCGGAATGCTGGCCGCCTTGGCCATGATCACCACGTGGCTGGTACGGCTACCGGCTTCGGTTACAAAACCTTTCAAAAATTGCTCGGGTACCGTCGCTGCGTTTGAGGGGCTTAAATCGTGTGCCGCCACGATTTGTTTATCATGAATGGTTTCCAAGGGCTCCAGGGTCTCCCCGGCCAAATTGTAGAGAATACGGCGCGACACGTCTTTGATGTCGTTCAGCCGTTCTTTAATAAATTCGTCGTCAATTTTCTGGAAGGCTCCAATATACTTCTGGCTGATGGCGTGGAAGGAGTACTCAATGTTTCGGCGGCTGTTTTGCAGCTCCTCGATGGTTTCATCAATCAGAGCGGGATCCTCCAAAACGAGGAGATGGGCATCAAAAATCTGGGCTTCCTCTTCACCCAGCCGATCGGCCACCTGGTTGCGGATCTGGGAGATTTCACGCCGCGTTTTAAGCAGGGCCAGTTCAAAACGGCGAATCTCCGCCTCCAATTCTTCTTCTTCTACCAAATAGTTCGGAACGTAGAGATCGTCTTCGACATGCAGGAAAATTTTGCCGAACGCAACACCTGGCGCCGCAGGAACACCCTTATATATCCTTTCTGTTTCAGTCCACGAAGCCATTCAAGTTATAGACGTTAGCCCGCAGGTCTCGCTACCGGGCGAATGCGACAGCTTAGCAAATTCGTGGCCAGCGAACAAAGGTCGAGTGCTGGTGCGGGCATCGAGCAGATTTGCGGATGAAGCCTGGTCGACCGTCGAGGTCATGCCTTGCATTTTTGCAGCCATGCCAAAATGCAAGGCTTGACCCCTTCCGAACGTAACGAGAGCCGCACCGTGCCGACATTTAGGAGAGCTGTAAAAAATTTGTGAGACATGCAGGTTAGTAGGAATGCTGCCAACCTGCAAAACATTCCACAAAAGCGCAAAGGTTTTATGGAAACAACGCGAACTTCAAGATTCAAAATTCCCAAAAAAATCTCTGTCCATTAAGCGCAATTTAACCCCCGCAGCCGGACAATAAAGTTGCTAATCGGATATTAACTTGCCCCATAATTTTTGGTCTTTAACCCGAATCGGTATTCCAAAATCTATCTCATTCTGAATGAACTATTTCAAATTACTGTTAATTGGAATCGTCATCACAACTGCAGCTGCAGCCAGCAGCACCGTAGAGAATTCCAGCAAACTGCCTTTGGCAAAACCCGAATCAGTGGGTATGTCCTCTGATCGCCTGAAACGGATTGACCACATTTTGCAGCAACACGTGGAGGATGGCCATTACTCCGGAGTTATTTCTCTGGTTTCGAGGATTAGCCCGCCATCTTGCATGCCGATACGACGTCAGGTTAAGGTTTAAATGGAGAGATCATCAGGCCGCCCGCACTCTTAAGCGCATACCAAATCAATTTGCCTAGCTGCCCTCCCGCCGCACCTAAAAATCCGGCAATGGGAAAGGACGAATCACGGCGCTTCGAAAGATCCATGCCAACGAAATAAAATTGTTCACTTTTCAAGCGCGGCACACCTTCGGCTATAAGAAGTTCATACAGTCGGACTGTCCGGGCGTCGTAATCGGTTTGCTGGGTCCCGGTAACTAGAATGACCAAAACTGACTTCTTATATTTCAATTGCAGCTGATTGGAGTGTGTCACATCACCCTGATAAAGCGCCGCACCCTTTAAGTCAGACAGCGGAATTCGAAGTTCGCCAGCTCCACCTCTTTGCCTGCCACTTGGCGTTAAAAGCAGGTGGGTATTGCTAAGAATCAGGCTGCCCGGAACAAACTGAATTTGTCGATCGCCTTTGCGAATCTCACTAAATCTGCCCTCACCAATAAACCGGTAGACTAAAGCCTGCTCAGCCCCACTTTCACCGCTGCTTTGCCGGTTGGAAGATGAAGCGCAACCGGAGCAAAGAGCTGCTAATAACAAAACGGCTGGAAGATAGAATTTAACCAAAGTGTAATCCCCTACTGCTTCGAATTCGAACCCTCCGGCTTTTGATTAACAAAGGTCACAGACTCACCAAGATTTACCTGCACCTGCTCATGCTGAATTTGCACTTTCAGTTCATTAATTTTCTCTTTCAGTGTCTGCACCCTGCGTTGGTCTGTCAATTTTTCTTCCAGCTCAGCCACACCTGACTTGCTCACTAAAGATTGCCACAAAAAAACTGATTTCAGATTTGGGAGATCCTCTAGAGCTGCAAGGCCTTTATCCGAAACAGCAGTCGAGAACAAAACCAGCGTCCGCAATTTTGGAAGGTCACCCAGCGGCATTAATCCGGCATCCGAAATCTGAGTACGGTCCAGTTTGAGCACTTCGAGGTTTTCAAAGGCAGCTAAAAGTTGAAGCCCGTCGTTAGTCACGGCAGTTTCACCCAGATCCAGTCTTTGAACCACGGGAGCCAATGGCTGAAGAGCCGCAAGTTGATCGTCCCCAAAAGCCTCAAACCGAATGCGGGTATTTACCTCCAACCAGGGTTCTTCGGGATGCAAAGGTTGAGTCAAAATTCCAAGTTCCCGTTCAATTCGATTCGCCTCTGTCAACACCCACCCGCGATCAGGCAATGACTTTGCCACTTCCGGCTCAAAACCGAATCGCCGGACGATGGGATTATAAATTGATTTCGGCACATCCAAGTCGACCAACCTGGCGTCGGAAGGAGTTCCTGCGTCCACCCACCACTCCAGCAAACGTATTTCTGCAAAGCCCAACTGGGGTTTACCATCAGGTGGCATATGGTCATCGTGGTCCAGGGGTAGCTCAATGCGCTCAATCAGTAAACTGCGTTCGGCGCCACCTTCGACCAGGGCTTCTCCCGACTCACCTCCCTTTTGGATTGCCTCCCAGGAATCTAACCGCAGCTCGCCCTTTTGCTTGCTCTCACCATGGCAGGTGACACACCGGTCTTCCAATACGGGTTGTATGGCATGGGCAAATATTTCCACCTCGTCCAGGCTACCGGGGGCAACTCCCAATTTCGCCATCGCCTCCGGCCGATTCCAACTGAGCAATCCAGCCAGGTAGCCTTTGCCGTGGGTAAGCGATCCTCACTTATGACCGGCCAACACCATGACGACTACAGTCGCAGCCAGGAATCCTGCGTAAAGAGCAGCCTTCCGTTGTACTAGAAACAAAACCACTGCTAAAGCAGCATACAATAGCCCGTATAAGCGATGATCAAATAGTAGTGAAGCATCGTACCCACCCCCATTGGCGAGCATGAGACCCGAGGCTGCCGACAAAAGGGTCGAAGCCCCTAAAATATATAAAATAAAATTTCTCCGATCGCATCATGACCATTGGCCGGGTGGCCAACCTGACCGTTCCACACAAGGGTCGCGGTTCCTGTCAGGCTCGCAATCGCTGTATACGGGGCTGTCGCATTCGCTCGGTAGTGAGAAAAGCGATTTAACTAAGGGCCATTCAAACCTCGCCGTATTCCCCGCAACTTGGAAGTTAGACGTGCGGGTTAGCGTTTTAAGGGCGCGCTACGGCCGTTTTCGACAGAGCTGTCGAGCAGCGCTTTGAGTTCCTTGACAATCGAGGGGTGTTCGAAATAAAGGTTGATCGTCTCACCCGGGTCGTTTTCCAGGTTGTAGAGTTGGCCCGGCGCCTCAGGAGCAGTATCAGGGAGTATGTATGCCTTGAGATCTTGCCGGGCGGCGTAGTTGTTCCCGCCGGAACCTTTATGGTCGAGATATTTCCACTTCCCACGGCGGATAGCGAGGGCGAGTTTGATGGTTTGGTGCAGGGTGAAGGGGCGAATCGCTTTTCCATCATCCACACCGATCAATGCCGGCAGTATATTGAAGCTGTCTTCCGCCGCGTTTTCCGGCAGTTTGTAATGTGTGATAGCGGCGCAGGTCGCCAGGATGTCGGTCAGGCAAATGGTTTGACCGCTTATGGATCCCGGTTTAATCTTTCCCGGCCAGCGAGCGATAAAAGGTACTCGGTGGCCGCCCTCCCATTGATCACGCTTCATACCGCGCCAGGGCCGGGCGCCATCGTGTCCATGGCTGGTCCGCATGTGGAAAACGGATTGAACTTCAGGGCCATTGTCACTGGAGAAAATGACCAGAGTATTGTCTGCCACGCCGAGTTGCTCCAGGGTTCGCATCAATTCGCCAACTATATAGTCGAGTTGGAAAATAAAATCTCCATGCGGGCCGGCTTCGGTCTTTCCTTTGAAATCGTCTCCCGGGAAAGAAGGAAGGTGGACCGCCTGGGTGGAGTGAAAGAGAAAGAATGGCTGGTCGGAACGGGTCTTCACATGGGTCTCGAGGAATGCTTTGCTTTTATCGAGAAACAGCATGTCCACCTCCTCGAGATCGAAGTCCGGGGCGATCATTCCGAGCCGGTTGTCAAATGAGTAGGGGTGCTGGGGCAATCCCGCTTTCTTTCGATTGAGGAGCGTTGTGGGCGGTAATGGAATCCGGTCGCCGTCGATGTAAGCATAGAGCCAATCCGTGGTGGGACAGCAGGCTGTGCCAAAGAAATATTCGAATCCGCGATCGAGTGGACCGCCTTCGACTCGTTTTGAAAAGTCTACCAGATTCACCCGGGCAACCCCTTCATTCCGGCGTTGGGCTCTCCGGTCTGGATTAGCCGGGAGCTCTATTTCGTAGACAGGTATGTTGTCCTTGGTCCGAAAAGTCATTCCGATATGCCACTTTCCATACAGGGCGGTCGTGTAGCCTTGTTCCCGTAAGAGTTGCGGAAGTGTGAGCCGATCTTCGGTGATCAGGCATGGACCCCCAACACCGGTGAAAACGCCGGCATAGTTTATCCGAAACGCCATACGCCCGGTCAGCACACTGTAGCGGGTGGGCGTACAAACGGTGGAGGGCGAATGCGCATCGTTAAAACGGATACCTTCCGCGGCGAGGCGGTCCAGGTTGGGAGTTGGGACTTTGCTTTGGGGATTATAAATTCCTACATCACCATATCCTAGATCGTCAGCCAGAATGAACAGGATATTAGGCTGGCTGGCGGCTGTGGCAGTTGCCACTGCGGTCACCATGCAGAGAAGGAGTTTGGTCATTAAATGGATTTTCATACTTTTGGTGACTGCATAAGCTACCACGACGAATGGTTAAAGGCTTTATACCAATTTTGCCCGCATGTCTCACTACCGAGCGAATGCGGGTTAGTTTAGAAATGACAAATTAGCATTAGTTTTTTTCGGTCAGGGTTACGGCCTCCTTCAAATCGATGTAAGCTGCCGGGCGGATGTTTTTCCCCGGGTTGCCCGGTCCGTCGCCCAGATCGATGCGGGAAGCATCCGCGAGCGCTTGAAGGCGGGCAACAACATCGGGATGGTCATTAGACACATCGGTGGTTTCACCGATATCCTCGAGCAAGTTGTAGAGAGTGCCCGCTTGAACGGTCTCATTTCCGTAATGATAGGCCTTAATAAACAACTTCCAGGGACCGCTGCGCACCGCATAAAAATCTTTTGCGCGACGGAAAAAGAAAGCCTGGTGCGGTGTTTTTGCATCCGATTCGCCCAGTAGCAGAGGCGTGATGTCTTTTCCGTCGATGATGCGGTCTGCCGGTACCTTCGCTCCACTCAGCATGGCAAACGTGGGTAAAACGTCGATTGAAGCCGTCAGCTCTTTGCAAATGCTTCCAGCTGGAATCAGGCCCGGACTCCACGCCAGAGAACAAACGCGGGAGCCGCCCTCGAACATAGTCCCTTTTCTGCCTCGTAAGGGGAAATTGGATACTTCGTAAGAAGCGGTGCTTCTTGTGCCACCGTTGTCGGAGAAAAAAAGAATCAGGGTGTTTTTATCGATGCCGAGAGCTTTCAGTTTGTCGAGGATTTGACCCACCGACCAGTCGATCTCTTCAACGATGTCGCCGTAGAGTCCGTTGTTCGATTTACCATCAAAGGCCGGGCTGGCGAAGCGGGGCAGATGCACCATGGTGTGCGGCATATAGACAAAGAAAGGGCGGCCCATATTTTCTTCGATGAAGGCGAGGGCTTCTTCCGTGTAACGCTTGGTGAGCAGTCCTTGATCCGGTTCTTCCTCGATGACCTCCTCATTGCGCAGCAATGGTAGCGGTGGGTAGGCCCGCCTGGAGTTCCCGGTCCCCATATCGTTTGAGTAGGGCACTCCAAAATAACTGTCAAAGCCATGGTTTCTTGGCAGCCACGGTTTCTGGTCTCCCAGGTGCCACTTACCAATGCAAGTTGTGGCATAGCCCTTTTCCTTCAGCATATCCGCAATGGTGATTTCGCTGGGATTCAGACCTTTGGGATCGCCGGGAAACAGCACGATATTATTGGCGGACCCTGGCAGCGCATTTGTCGCCATATCTATACGCTGCGGGTAGCAGCCAGTCAGCAGCGCTGCCCTTGATGGGGTGCATACCGGGGCGGCCACATAAAAGTCAGTTAAAATCATGCCCTCCTCCGCCATGCGATCCAAATTCGGCGTGCGGTTTAGTTTAGATCCAAAAGGGCCGATGTCGGCATAGCCGAGGTCGTCGATAAATATGATTATGAAATTGGGTGGCCGGTCGACTCGTGTTCCACAGCCGGCAAGAAAGGCGCTTAAGACAACCAGGCAGGCCAGGGTCAGGTAGCTTTGAATTGGAGGTTTTGTGTTCATTTGATTGACGTTTCGGGAAACTGGGTGATCAGTTCGAGGTCGTTGGTGCGGACTTCGAGGAGCTTGAAGGCAAGTTTTGATTTAAAGGCTTCGACCAGAGCTTGGTGATCCGCAAGCATTGCCAGGTTGGCGTATTGCCCGGGGTCGCTGTTAATATCGAAAAGTTCGATGCCGCCAGAAGCGTCTTCCCCGTATTGAATATAGGCATACTCCTGGGTGCGGAGGAGAAAACCTTTCCGCATTGGGGCGACTGAAAAGGCGGCTTCGCGAACTTCATGGTCCGGGTCATCAAGTAAACGCGAAATATCCTTGCCCTGAAGGGCATCCGGGTAATTCAGGTTACACAGACTGGCGGTCGTTGGATAGAGGTCCAGAAGCTCAGTGAGGGAATTGGAAACAGCGGGTTCTTTCCCGGGCACGGAGATGATCAGTGGCACGCCGGAGGAAACATCGCGAAGGCTTACCTTCGACCAGAAATCGTGTTCGCCGAGGTGGTAACCGTGGTCACTGGTGAAGATGATAATGGTTTCATCCTGCAAACCTGCATCTTCCAATGCGTCCAACAATTTACCAACCTGGGCATCCATATAGGCAGTCGAGGCATAATAAGCTCCCAACAATTTCTTTTGGCGGCGGATGTCCATTTCCATGCCCTGGCTGGTTTTGTAATTGATGCCCGCTGTGGGAATGTCGTCCCAATCACCGGAAACCTTTGTTGGAAGGACCATTTTACGGTACGGTTTATAGGGTGTAAAATAGGTGGCAGGCGCTACCAGAGGAACATGGGGCCTCACAAAGCCTACTCCGAGCCAAAAGAGTTTTCCCCGGTGCGAACCAGTTTTCTTGTCGAATTGCCGGATAAGTTCTACTGCCTTGGCCGCAGTTTTCCCATCGGAATGCACGAGGTCATCTCCATCCGCTTCCACTACAACGAAGGTATTTCCTCCCACCGCGGGTTTCTTACCGTCGGGGTTGTTTTCCAGGGTTTCGGCATCACCGGGCGCTTTCCATTCGGGTCCCGGGCTGTTAAAACGTTCGGTCCACGACAAGGGATCATCCGCGCCGTGGCCACCGTCTTCAATTCCGCCCGGTACGCCCATGTGAAAGATTTTGCTTACCCGGGCGGTATAATAACCGTTGTCTTTGAACAACTGCGCCCAGCTTTGCCGGCCGCCCATTGCCGGACGAGGGCTTTTGTAACCCAAGCTTTCAATAGCATGTGGATAATATCCGGACATGAACGATGCCCTCGAAGGTCCACAATAGGTTCCTTGACAATAGGCTCGGGTAAATCGAACACCTTTTTCAGCCAACCGGTCGATATTTGGGGTCCGGCAGACCCTGTTGCCATAGCAGGACAGCGCGGTGTAGGTCAGATCATCCGAAATGATGAAAAGGATGTTGTACTTGCCGTAGCTCAAACCAGCCACGCCAACTGAAAAGCAGAAAATCAGCATTGCGGCTTTAACTGATGAGGAAACGCATTTCATGGCTTATCTGATTTCAATTATGAAAATCTATCCCGAGTTTGGACTGTTTTGGCCATCTTGTAAATCTTTCACAAATGTCAATAAATCAGACCCGCATGGCCATAAGTTAAGCACGTTTCCGATGATTTCCAAAACATTGCCGACGTCGGGGTCATGCCGTAAAAAGTTATGCCTTACAGGGTCGGTCGTCTTGTAAAAGTGTATGAAGTACAACGAAATACAGTTTTTAAGACCTGACCCTTTTCTTACAGAAGGCATCACTTTTCTACGGCATGACCCCGGCTGGCGCCATACCTTATGCCCTCAAAAAACCCCCTTCATAGCAGCGCCATTCAGGCTTGGCCCCTTCCCTGAGAAATTCCCCGAGACAAGGATGTTATGTTAAGTGTCGTTGCACTCGGTACTGCGCTATGCTCGTTGAGGTGTCGTCGCATCCGCTCCTCGGTAGACCCCTTCCTCCCCTATGGGCTTTTCAGTTGGCAAAACTGGAGAAAAGCATCCTCCCCCCAGGCCTGTTTAACCAGCTTGGTCAGGGCAGCGCCTTTGCTGAAATCACTCATAAGAGCAAAACAGCTACTGCCACTGCCACTCATGGCGCACGGTAAATGGAGCTCCTCCTGAATCTGCCCCAGGAGGGCGGGAAGCGCGATAAATTTTTCGAACACGGGGATCTCGAAATTGTTGCATAGGAGAGCTTCCAATTCCAACCTGCCTGCTTTCCAAGCGGTTAATCGGTCCTCCACTTCCCCGGGATCGGCATAAGCGGAGGGTTTCGTTGTAGCCAATTGATGATAGGCCCATGCCGTATTGATGCCAAACATGGGTTTAAATAAAGCAACCCAACGTCCTTCCAGATCTCCCTTCTGTGAACCGCCCAGGACTTCGATTGCTTCGCCCCTGCCCCGCACAATTACCGGTTCACGTCGGAGGAAAAGCGGACAATCCGAGCCCAGTTGCCTCGCGATCTCATCCAGGGTGTCCATGGAGAGTGGATCATCAAACAGGGCATTTAAAAGCAGAAGTGCACCGGCGGCATCGCTGCTCCCCCCTCCCAGTCCGGCTTCCACCGGTATGCGTTTGGTCAACTCGAACCTCAAACCCTCCTCGTGACCGGAAATCTTTAAAAATTCCCGGGCCGCGCGCATAACCATATTGGTTTGGTCCAGGGGAACCCGGTCGTCATCACAGACCAACTCCAGGGTTCGGGGCTGCGCCAGAACCGAAACGAGAAGGTCATCGCCAAACGAAACCGGAGCCACCAGGGAGATCAATTCGTGGAATCCATCGGTGCGTTGCCCGGTCACGGCCAGCAGTAAATTAACCTTGGCAGGGCAAAACATTCGCATTGTGCTGGAAAAATTCACATGGCCTACGTTGCCACGGCACTTCACTGTCTCAATCGAAAAATCAGCCGACAACTCATTTTAAATGAAGCCCTGCCAACTCATCCTGGCTCTGGATTTGGAAAGCCGCCGATCCGCCCGCGATTTGCTAAAACAAATTGGCGGGGAATTGAAGTGGGTCAAAGTGGGCTTGCAAATGTTCACCGCTCATGGCCCCGATTGGGTCAGGGAAATCGCCGATCGGGGTTACCAGATTTTTCTTGACCTGAAATTGCACGATATTCCCAACACCATCGCGAAATCAGTGCAGAGCCTGTGCCAACTGCCCATCGACATGCTGACCTTGCATGCCAGCGGTGGTGAGGAAATGCTGGCGGAAGCGGAAAAAACCAAGCGGGAACTGAAACCGGACTTGCTCCTTTTGGGTGTAACCGTGCTCACATCCATGGACGCGCCGCAACTCCATCGCATCGGCGTCCGGCATACGGCGGAAGAACAAGTGGTAAACCTGGCCGCTATGACAAAAGATGCCGGGGTTAAGGGCCTGGTTTGCTCGGCCCGGGAATTGGTTGCCCTGGCTCCTCAATTTGCGGATTCGTTGCAATTTGTAACACCGGGCATCCGGCCTTCGGGTAGCTCGGCCCACGATCAAAAACGCATTGTAACTCCCCGGCAGGCGGCAGAACTCGGTTCTAATTTTATCGTGGTGGGCCGACCCATCTACCAGGCGGATGAACCACGGCAAGTCGTCCGCATGATCAACCGCGAACTAGCTCTGGGAATTTCCTGATTTGCCCGGAATGAAGACGATAGCTATATTGTTGTGCGCAGGCGCCGGCAATCGCATGGGGGAATCGGTTGCCGGCAAGGTGCTGGTTCAACTGGATAACCGGCCCATATTTGATCATTCCCTACGGGCATTCGAAGCGCACCCCCATACCGACGGTTATCTCATCGTCTACCGCAATTGGGCTCAAAAGAAACAATTGGAGAGGCGAATTTTAAAAATGACCGGGCGGGCCATGATCTGGATTGAAGGTGGCGACGAACGACAGGAATCGGTCTTCAACGCCTTGCAAGCGCTGCCCCGGGATACGGAGTACGTATTCATACACGATTGTGCCCGCCCGCTCATCCGCCCCGGCCAATTGGAGAAGCTCTACCGGGCAGTAGTTGAGGATAAGGCAGCATGCCTGGCCCACCGCATGGTAAATACGGTGAAGCAGGTGGCCCCGGGCTCGACCGGAACCCGAAAGCTCCAACTTATAAACTTGGATAGGAACACCCTTTGGGCAATGGAAACCCCTCAGGTTTTTTCGGCTGCACTGATTCGCGATTGTTACCACAAGGCAAAAAAAGATGGCATTCCAATTACGGACGACTCCGCCACTGTTATTCATTATGGACACAAAGTAACCCTGGTGGAAAATCCCCATTCCAATCCCAAAATTACCTTTCCCGAGGATTTATCCCTGGCTCAGTTCCTCTTGGAGAAAGACCATACTCACACCGGGTAAAACGCCTATGACCGCCCCACCTTACCGAATCGGATTTGGTTACGACATCCACCGGCTGGTAGCCGGAAGACCGCTAGTGCTTGGTGGCGTTGAGATCGAAAGTGAGTTGGGTCTGGAAGGGCATTCCGACGCCGATTGCCTGACACACGCCATGGCCGATGCCATCCTGGGAGCATGCGGGCAACGGGACATCGGTCACCATTTTCCCAATGTGGACCCCGGAATCGAGGGCATTAATTCCCAGGTCATTTTAAAAACATCAGTGGCGATAGCTCGGAAGAAGGGATATCACATCGGCAACATCGATACCTGCATAATTGCTGAAAAACCAAAGATCGGCCCCTACCTGGACCGAATGAAATCAACCCTTGCTGCCACCCTGGGCGTTGCCCCTGATTGCATTGGCATTAAGGCGACCACCAGCGAAAAACTGGGGTCCCTGGGGGCCTCGAAGGGCATCGCAGCCCATGCGGTATGCCTACTCCTAACGGCTTGATTCCATCCCCACTCTTCTATCAAATACCCGCCCTTATGGTTCGAAATGTAACCACGCCGACCAGGCTTGAAGGTATTGGGATCCCGGAAACCTATCGGAATTCTATTCTATTCTGTAACTACTCAGGTATCTTAAACAATCGTCCGCATGGATGCTTTATTGATAACATATTACGAAACTGTAGGAGGGGGTTTATCCCCCGATCTTCCAAATGGCCTCACCGCAATCGGGGGATAAACCCCCTCCTACAGTTCTCTCAATCACCATCCCATGAAAATTTTCTCGTTTCTTCTTATTATCCTTCTGCCTTCATCCTTGAAGCAAAGCCCAATTTCGTTCTCATACTTTCCGGCGATCTAGGCTATGGAGACCTGAGTTGTTACTCTATTCATATGATTCCCCATTCAAGGTTGTGAAAGAATTTTTTGCATTCCGGCGTTATCTAAGACACTTCAAAGGCTACTTCGCCCTGGGCCTTTTAGCCGGATTTTTCGCAGCGCTGGCCAGTGGCGCCGGCGTGCCCTACTTCATAAAAATCGTTTTCGCTGAAGTATTCGAATCCACCGGTAACCAGTATTCAGCGATGGAAATTTTCCTCGTAGCCGCCCAATTGCCCGGCTTATTCATACTTCGCGGGTTCTGCGGATACTTCAACCAATACTGGATGAACTATTGCGGACTGCGGGTATTGGAAGGCATCCGCAGCGATTTGTTTGCCAAAATCCAACACCTGCCTCTGGCCTACCACGACAAGCACAAGAGCGGGGACCTTCTCTCGCGTATCCTTTCCGACACGACACTGTTGCAAATCACACTGCAGGAATCCGCCAACGACTTGTTCCGACAACCCATGCAGGTCGTCTTTGCCTTTGCCGCCCTTATTTTTCTTTCCATACAGGAAAAGGATGCCGCAATCATCCTGCTGATATTTGCCGGGGCGCCCATGGCCATGATTCCGGCTTTTATTATCGGCCGCCACCTGAAAGTACGCGGCTTGGAAATGCAGGAATCCCAGGCCGAGATGACGGAGTGTCTGAGCGAGAACCTGGACAGCACCACGGAGATCCGCACCTTCAACCTGCAGGATCAGCAAACTTCCTTTTTCGACAGACTGATCGAGCACCTTTTTAAGAAACAGATGAAGGTGGTGAAGTACGAACGCATGACTCAGCCGCTCATCGAGTTTCTGTCCGCCGCATTGGTGGCTTTCTCCTTCGTATACTGCTACCTCCAGGCAGTTCCGTTCTCCACCTTTATGGCCTTGGGAGGCGTGCTCTACATGACCTACGATCCATTAAAGCGGATTTTACGAGTCTACGGAAACATTCAGAAATGCCAAGGCGCAATCAACCGGATTAACGCTATCCTCCACGAAATTGACAGCATCCAGGATCCAGAAAATCCGAGACCGGCACCCGACCGTATGAGCGGTATAATTTTCCAGAATGTATCGTTTGGATACGCCGATGTGCCAGTACTGCACAATGTTTTAGCCGAAATACCTGCCGGCCAGGTTGTCGCGCTGGTCGGACCGAGCGGCGCTGGTAAATCCACTTTCGCCAAGTTAATTCCCAGGCTTTACGAGGTCACTTCCGGCAGTATCCAGATAAATGGCACCGACATCCGCAACTTCCGCAAATGGGATCTGCGCGACCACATTGCCGTGGTATCGCAAAACCCGGTCCTCTTCAACGACACCTTGTTTAACAATATTCGGCTGGGTCGGGAGAACGCTTCGGAAAACGACGTTTACATTGCGGCAAGAAACGCCTTTGCCCATTCCTTTATATCTGAACTCGAGGAGGGTTACCAGTCCCTGGCCGGAGAACGGGGCGACCGATTATCAGGTGGTCAAAAACAGCGCATCGCCATTGCCCGGGCATTTTTACGAAACTCACCCATACTCATCCTCGACGAAGCTACTTCGGCGCTCGACGCACAAAGCGAGGAGGAAATCCAGCGTGCCCTCAATTCTCTGGTCATTGGTAAGACGGTTATCATCATTGCCCACCGGTTTAGCACTATCCGGCTCGCAGATCGAATTTTTATTTTCGATAAAGGCAGACTCATTGCCCATGGCGCCCATAACGAACTATACGAGCACAGTCCCTTGTACACCGAACTCTACGATAAACAGTTGTAGTAGCGCATGAACTTCTTCTAGAGCCTATCCCAGACGCTTAAGCCATTAAGGGACAAGGTGTTAGACTAAAAAAAGTCGGGCCAAAGGAGGTAAAAAACCTCGATTGGCCCTGAATCCAGCCTCTATAAATCAGGCTTTAGGGGTAGGGCGGTTTTGCCAAAACCGCCGCTTTCACAACGGCTCGCTCGGCGATCGAGCCCTACCTTTTCCAAGAAATACGACTTTGGTATGCACAAAAATAATGAAACTTATTCTACTGATACGGTAACCTTTCAAAGTTTTAAGTTGTAGGAGCGGCTTTACGCCGCGATTGCTTCGAGGCTGTTTGGTGGGATCGCGGCATAAAGCCGCTCCTACAGTGGGATCGCGGCATAAAGCCGCTCCTACAGTGGGATCGCGGCGTAAAGCCGCTCCTACGATGGTTCGAAATGAAGTTTCAAATTCCGGTTTCTAGGATAGGCTCTATTCTAACCCGGATGTCTCACTTCCGAGCGAGCGACATCTCCCAATCTTCTACTGCGCTCCGGAATACCGGCGCTGGTGCGGCCCTCGTTGGATTCGCGACTTTGCAGGGTGTCGACCCAGCTTCACCCGCGAATCAGGGAATCTCAAAGATAGCCGGATCGAACTCCTGGTTAATCAGGCACCGGGAAATGGTGGCTTCGGCTTGAAAGGCCGGATTGTGAAGGTGGGTTACCATCGGCAGCCGGAATCCCTGCACAGTTTTGAATTCGTAAAAGCGTTGGCGAGTCAACAGCTCGCCTTGGGGGCCAACCGGAACAGTGCGGACCAATTGAAACAAATCCCCGTTATCTTTAAAATACCAATGCTCTTCGTTACACTCCTTATCCGAAAATATCAGGTGCTGGGTCATGTGCCCTTCAATCTCTACCGGTTCGTCCAGGCCGATGTGGTCATACAATTCAAATAAGCGCAAGTCCCGCTGCAGATCCACCTCGCGTAAAAATTCTCTGACCTCTCGCTCCACCAGGGATCGTTGACCGGTTACAGGATGCCACTCCCACCCCCGATCACCATTCAGGACCTGCCGAACCTGGCCTATGCCGGAGATCCCCTGCACCATAAATAGCTTGTCCGGCGCCTCCACCTTCTGCCGCATTCCAACAATGATACCCTGCGACTTCAGCACGATTTCCCCTTCCAATTCCACACTGCGCAAGGTCTTTAAGATTTCTCGGCCACCTTGCGATGCGATATATTTTTCAATGATTTCCTCAACGATTTCCCGCTCGCCAGGGGGGTCTTGGGCGGAAAGGACCAGGGCCCAAAGCTGAAACGAAAGGGCCCAACATCCATACCGGTATAACTGCTTAAGCCTCATCATCTTTTACCGTACATGCTTCCCCTCTAAGCCACTCCATAGCCGCTTGTAAAGGACTATCCAACCCCGCCTGGAGCGCATCCAAATCCGGTTCGATCAACACATCGGGAACAACACCGTTATTTTCTATGCGGTAACCTCGAGGGGTTAGAAAATTGCCCACGGCGTACTGCAACACATCTCCATTCGGCAGTTTCTTGAACAGTGATGGAAGCGATTCACCTAGGGAAACCTCCCCGAAAATCCTAGCTCGGCCTGCTTCCTGTAGACCGGCTGCGAGAATCTCCGAGGTGGAAACCGTGCAGCCGTCGATCAAAATTGCCACCGGTCCGCTAAACCGCTTGTCCTGAGGATAGCCCAGGTAAGAAAAATGTCCCCTGCGCAGGGTCAATTGCCCCAACTGGGTTTCCTCCTCCACCAACAAGCCGGCAATGCCACTGGCCATGATGGCCAGACCGCCATAATTTCCCCGCAAGTCCAATATCAATCCACTGGCCCTTCCTTCCGCCGCTTCGATGACCAAGCGAATTTTCTCCATTAAGTCCGGCATAAAAAAATTAAACCTGAGATAGAGCACACGGTCCTCCAGGTAGGTCTCCTCGTATTCGAGTCTCTGCTGCGCGAAGTAACCTATTGGTTCGGAGAACTCGCGTCTATCCTGCTCGGGATTCAGGTAAATTTTTACCGCCCGGCCCGTGGGTGGATACCAGTCAGTGCGCAGCCGCTTGCCCGCATTTCCATTTATCAGGGTGGTGAGATTTAGCTGAATGAATAACAATTTCCGCTTCTCCGAAATATCGGCGCGCTTTACACCTTGTACTATTCGCCTTACCGATTTGCCATTGATGGATTTCAGTTTCCAGCCTACCTGAATTCCCGCTCCATCGGCAACCGAGCCCGGTTCAATGCGCATCACATAAGTGCCTCGCGGGGTGTACTTCAAATGAATACCAGTGTGGCCGCCCCCATGAGCTTCAACAAATGATTCTGCCGAACGGTTCAGGATTTTAAAATGTGACTGACCCAGTTGGTTGAGCATGGATTGCATCAAAACCGCCAGATCATTGCGGCTTTTCACACCGCGGAGTTTGCCTCTGTAGCGGTCACCCACCCCCTCCCAATCGACGCCATTGAAGTCTTCATCCCAAAATGACTCGTTGATGGTGCTCCAAACCATATTAAAGGATTTCTCAAATGCCTCCTCTCCCTTGAGCGAAGCGAAACTCGGATGCGTGGCTAAGAGGAAAAACCCGATCAGCGGGATCCAACTCGACGGCCTGAATCGTAAATAAAACATGCTGGGACAACGGGGTAATTGAATTTCAAATTTGGTAGAATTGCCTGATCGGCGTTTGCGTAGGTCGTCGGGGTCATTCCTTGCAATCGTGCATGCCAATGCAGGATTGCAAGGTTGTTATTCAGCGCTTCGCTTGTTGAGGTGTCGGCGCCTTCGCGCCTCGGTAGACCCCTTCCCCCAAGCCTGCCCCGCCTTGATGAGGCAGAAAAATCGCTGCGGTATTTTTATAAGGAATTTCTGGGACACCACACTAGAGGATTTATCATTGTAGTTCTTTAAAAATCGTAACTACTCAGGTATCTTAAACAATCGTCCGCATGGATGTTTTAATGATAACATATTACGAAACTGTAGGAGGGGGTTTATCCCCCGATTGCGGTGAGGCCATTTGGAAGATCGGGGGATAAACCCCCTCCTACAGTTCTCTCAATCACCATCCCATGAAAATTTTCTCGTTTCTTCTTATTATCCTTCTGCCTTCATACTTTATCCTTTAAGCAAAGCCCAATTTCATTCTCATACTTCCCGACGATCTAGGCTATGGAGACCTGAGTTGTTACTACAAATCAATATTTCTACCGTCTCTTACAATCCCTTTTCCATGCCGCCAAATCTTATCCAAATAATCAGCTTCGATGCAACCGGCGTTTTATTTGAACCAAATCCATCCATCGGGGCCATCTACTCGCAAGTACTCGATTCATTCGATATCCATCTCTCCGAGGACGAACTGGATAGGCGTTTTTTGGTCGAATTCCACAAGGTCCGTTCCAAACCCGTCAGTTCGATAACGGAGGCATCGGAACTGGTTCGTTGGAGGCAAGTCGTTAAGGGCATTCTGGGCGAATACTACTCAGAACCCATTTTCAAGGCCTTTTGGCAAGCATTTGAATCTGGGGAGAACTGGAAGAGAATGCCCAAAGTGGAGGCAGTGCTGCAACAACTACGCGACGATGGGTTTCGCCTGATCGTCGTTTCCAATTGGGACAAAAGGATCTACTCAATATTGGACCAATTAAAGATACGACCATTCTTCGAAGCCGTTTTTATTTCTTCCGAACTCGGTGTGGAAAAGCCTTCTCCAGAAGTATTTAATCGAGTCGCCCAGGATCTTAATGCCCCGATCGAAGCATTTCTCCACGTGGGGGACAGTAGGCGTGAAGACCTGGAAGCTCCGGCCCAAGTCGGCTGGAAATCGCTCTTGATCAGCCAGCGGATACCCACCGGAATAAACCCGGAACGGGTGCTGAGATCGATATCCGAACTGCCTCCCTGGCTCAGAGGCTGGAAAGGGCTAAAACCTGAATGACCCCGACGTGTATTGGCATGCGCACCGGTCCAAATTGCACTGATCGGAAAAATTCGGTTTGCCTCCTTCCTGTAGCCGGTTTTAAACAGATAACCATCCATTAACCACCATGCCTGCAAATCGCCCCTTCAACCGGCAGGCGATGAACCTGATCGCCAACTTCCAGGGCCTGCCTGGCCACCCGTCCCGTGCCTACTTCAGAAAAGAAAAGGGCCTGGATGAGGTAATGGACCGGATCATTGAACGATTCCAAATCCAAGACACCCGTCCCGAGGAGGTAATCGCCGCTCACTGGATTGCCATCGTAGGGAATCGCTACTCCCAATACTCTTATCCGGTGCGCCTGGACCGTGGCAAACGGCTCTTCGTCGCAGTCAGTAATTCCATTGTAAAACAGGAAATGTGGTTTCACCGAAAACAGATTTTGCAACGCCTTAAATTAATCCACCACGGAGTGGAAATCCGCGACATCGTCTTGCGCGCCGGCTGACCATTTGAATTTAATGAAGAAAAGATCGTCGCCATTTTCTTTCTCTCAAAATTTGCCTAATATTACAGCCAATATTATCGTTAATTCTGTGACTGCCTAGACTGAAAAAATCTAATAGCCATATAAGTTGACTAACCGAAAATAACCAATTGGACTTGCGCGTTAAATACCCAACTGCCTGAAAAAATATCCTTTTAACTGACATGGACAGCGAGTCCGTTAAAACTCATGGGTTCAAAGAACTGCAAGCCGTGGTTATCCGGTTTGCCGGTGATTCCGGAGATGGCATGCAGACCATCGGGGAACGATTCACTGACAGCAGCGCTATATTTGGAAACGACCTGGCTACTTTTCCCGATTTTCCGGCTGAAATCCGAGCGCCTCGGGGTACCATTCCCGGCGTATCCGCCTTTCAAATACAATTTGGCAGTCGGGAGATTCTCACCCCGGGCGATACCCCGGATGCGCTCGTGGCGATGAATCCCGCCGCCTTGAAGGTTCACTTGGCCGACCTGGCGGACGGAGGAATGCTGGTGGTCAATAAAGGAGCCTTTACCAGGGGCAATCTGAGAATGGCCGGTTACCACACCAATCCATTGGAAGACCCGCACATTACCAACAAATACGAGCTGGTACAAATCGACATCAACCAGGTCGTGCTGGAATCACTCAAGGATTCCAAACTGAAACAAAGAGACAAGCTGCGCTGCAAAAACTTTTTTGCCCTCGGTTTCATGTATTGGATTTACAGCCGTCCCCTGGATACGACCATCGCATTTGTGCGCTCCAAGTGGGGGCGCCACTATCCGGAATTGACTAAAGCCAACATCAGGGTGCTGAAAGCAGGCTATTATTTCGGAGAAACTACCGAGACTTCCCGCAACCGATACATGGTAACCAAGGCGGAAGTGGATTCCGGCATCTACCGTAAGATATCCGGAAATGAAGCCCTGGTGCTCGGTTTGATCGCCGGTTCCCAGAAAGCGAACCGAAAATTGCTTTACTCGGGTTACCCGATTACCCCGGCTTCCTCAATCCTGGAAACATTGGCCCAGTACAAACATTTCGGAGTAAAAACCGTTCAGGCCGAGGACGAGATTGCCGCTATTGGTGTGGCGCTCGGAGCCAGTTATGCAGGGAACCTGGGGGCCACCGGCACCAGTGGACCCGGCATGTGCCTAAAATCTGAATTTATAGGACTGGCAACTTCAACCGAACTGCCTCTGATCATTTACAACATACAACGAGGCGGCCCCAGTACCGGCCTTCCCACCAAAACGGAACAAAGTGACCTGATGCAGGCTATCTATGGCCGACACAGTGACGCCCCCCTACCGGTAATCGCAGCCAATAGCCCCTGCGATTGTTTCGAAACCTCCATCGAAGCCGTTCGCATCGCGCTCACTTACTCGACTCCAGTCATCGTCTTGAGCGATCTCTATATCGCCAGCGGCGCCGAACCCTGGAAGGTTCCCGATCCCGCTACCATTCCACCTATCGATGTAGACTTGGCCGAAGTAGGCAAATCCTACCAAGTTTTTGCTCGCGACCCCGAAACTTTGGCGCGAACCTTGGCCATTCCCGGCCAACGGGGACTTGAACACCGCATCGGTGGACTTGAAAAAGATCCCTATAGCGATGTCAGCTATGATCCTGCCAACCACGAGTATATGACCGAACTGCGCAGCGAGAAGATCAAGCGCATCGCCGATTCGTTCCCACCGACGGAAATATACGGCGAATCCTTCGGTGATCTACTGGTCATAGGTTGGGGAGGCACCTACGGCGCCATAACAGCCGCCTGTTCATCACTGCAGGCAGAAGGCTTTTCGGTCAGCAGCCTGCATCTCAGGCACCTCAATCCGCTTCCGAAAGACCTGGGAGAAATCGCCGGCAGGTTTGACAAAATCCTCGTACCAGAGTTAAATCTGGGTCAATTGAGCATTTTGCTGCGATCGCAATTCCTTCTGGATACCATCAACTACAACAAAGTACAAGGACAACCCTTTAAAGTGAAGGAACTCGTTCAGAAGATCCAGGAAGTGCTGAGAAGTTGATCAACAGTTTAAACCTACCAAAAAAATGGCTATTCAAACCCTGCAACAGGAAATCCTGAACAAAAAGGACTTCGTAACAACCAACGACGTTCGCTGGTGTCCGGGGTGTGGGGACTACGCAATTTTAAACGCACTCCAACGCACATTCCCGGAACTTGGCATACCCAAAGAAAATTTCGTAGTGATCAGTGGAATCGGGTGTTCCAGCCGGTTCCCCTACTATATGAACACATACGGGTTTCATACCATTCACGGTCGGGCGCCCACCGTTGCAACCGGGGTGAAAGTTGCCAATCCAAACCTCTCAGTGTGGATGATCACCGGTGATGGGGACGGTTTGAGTATCGGTGGCAACCACTTGCTGCACGCGCTTCGCCGCAATATCAATCTGAACATCCTACTGTTTAACAACCGGGTTTATGGGCTTACCAAAGGACAATATAGCCCCACTTCCCCGGTTGGTACAAAGACCAAAACCACCCCAATGGGTTCGATCGATAATCCTTTGAACCCCATTCTATTTGCCTTGGGCGCCGAGGCGACCTTTATCGCACGGACCATCGACACCAACCCGAAGCACATGATCGAGATCTTCAAGGCGGCTCACCAGCACCAGGGGGTTTCCTTTATCGAGATTTTCCAGAACTGCGTGATATTTAATAACAAGACCTGGGATCCGGTTTACGGTCGCCAATCAAGGGACGATAACATGCTGTTCCTGGAAGCGGGAAAACCCATGGTTTTCGGCAAAACCGAAAAGCGCGGCCTGGCTTGGACCGGCGGAGGAATGCCCGAAATCGTCCCTATGAACGATAAATCACCAGAAGATAAGCGGATCCTAATCCACGATCCCACCCGCAAAGGCTCTCTTTATGCCGCTATGTTGGCGGAAATGGAATATCCGGACTACCCGACTCCAATCGGGGTTCTGCGACAAGTTGACAAACCAACCTACGATACCCAAATTCAAATTCAGGTGGATACCGCAATCGCCCAAAACGGCGGCAAGGGTACCCTTGATGAGCTACTTTACAGCCGCGATTCCTGGACGGTCTGAGGACGCGCGGATGAGGCGGGCAAATTTTTGCAAAATAGCCTTGCCTTGAAAAATTTCGACCACCATCTTTACCCGCTTACCGTTAGAGCAGAGGCCTTCGACAAGGACCTCTCTCCGCGACACTCCACGAGGCTAACGGTGGAACCGGCTCCGGCGGGATCCAGGCAATAATGCCAAAAGTCGTGAAAATCAATGAATCACTAAATGTCGAAAAACAGTAAGATTGAAAAACAGCCGATCATAGAACAGTTTCGCAAAAGCGATAACGATACCGGCTCCTCCGAAGTCCAAGTCGCCCTGCTCAGCGCACGCATCAGCTTGCTCACCGAGCACTTGCGGGTACACCGCAAGGATTACCATTCTCGCAGAGGTCTGATTGCATTGGCCAGCCGCCGTAGAAAGCTCCTCGATTATGTCAAGAGACACGATTTGGCCAAATACAAGCAACTGCTGGAAGATTTGAAACTGCGCCGCTAACCCGGGCGCTTAGTTAGTTTAACCCATAAATGAAATTCATCTGTATCTCCCCAACGGTGTAAGGATGCTTTTCTCTCAGAAGGAAGGGCGGGTTTGGTAAACGAGACCCTATGGTTTCAACGTGCCGTTGTTTTGAAGTCACCGCCTGTAATAGGAATAACAAATAGATAGGTCCCAAAAATGAAACAGAAGCACTCGATTACAGTCGATGGACTCGGCATCACCATTTCAACCGGCGATATAGCAAAGCAAGCCAGTGGAGCAGTAACCTTGGCACTGGGCGGAACCAATCTCTTCGTCTGTGCAACCGTTGCCGAAGAACTGCGTCCGGACCAAAACTGGTTTCCCCTGATGGTCGATTACCGGGAAAGATACTCCGCAGCCGGCAGGTTTCCGGGTGGCTATTTCAAACGCGAAGGCCGGCCATCCGAAAAAGAGATTCTCACCTCCCGCCTCTGCGACCGTCCCTTGCGCCCGCTGTTTCCCAAAGGATTTATGAACGAAATCCAGGTCATTGGTACCCTGCTGTCCACAGACTTGGTTAACGACGCCGATATTCTTATGGTCAACGGCGCTTCAACCGCAGTGCTGATTTCAGACATCCCCTGGAACGGCCCGGTAGGTTGTGTGCGGGTGGGACAAATTGATGGAGAATTCGTCATCAATCCGACCAACGAACAACAATGCGATTCCGACCTGGATCTCGTATACGTGGGAACCGAATCGAATATGCTCATGATCGAGGGTTCGGCCGACCAACTTCCCGAACAACGCTTCATCGAGGCGCTCCAATTTGGTCAACAGGCTATTCAGCCCTTAATTGCAGCCCAAAAAGAACTGGCTGCAATCGCAGGTAAGCAGAAGCGGGAATTTGCCCTCTATAACGTAACCGATGAAAACCTGCAATTTGTGCGCAATCTCCTGGGAGACCGCTTACAAGCAGCCGTCTATACCGCCAAGAAGATTGAGCGCCGCCTGGCCATCGCTGAACTCAAGGAAGAAGCTGATGCAGCCATGCGGGAAAAATATGGAGAGGATGACTACGACCCCAATCAGCTCAACATGGCCCTGGATGTTTTGCAGAAAGAAATTTATCGCCAAGGTATTTTGAAAAACTTGAAACGGGCTGACGGCCGGTCACCCGAAGACCTGCGTCAGGTCAGTTGTCATACCGATGTCCTGCCAATGGTGCATGGTTCTTCAACCTTCACCCGCGGAGAAACCCAATCACTCGGGTTGCTCACCCTGGGAGCGATGAGCGAATCCCAGTCTCTGGACGCAATCACCGGGGGCGCCAAAGAGAAATCTTTCATATTGCACTACAACTTTCCACCTTTCTCGGTTGGAGAAACCGGCCGTTTTGGCATTCCCGGCCGTCGTGAAATTGGTCACGGCGCTCTGGCTGAACGCTCACTGTTGCCGGTAATTCCGGCCGAAGACGAATTTCCCTACTCCGTGCGTATAGTTTCGGAAATTATGGAGTCAAATGGTTCTACATCGATGGCCTCGGTATGTGCCGGTTGTCTCGCACTTATGGACGCGGGAGTTCCCATCATCGCTCCCGTCGCCGGCATCTCAATCGGCTTGGTCACAGAAACGGATGCCCTAGGAAATATTTCCAAACACATCGTCTTGACCGATATCGTCGGGGATGAAGATCACTACGGCGACATGGACTTCAAAATCTGCGGTAGCCGCGATGGCGTTACCGCTTTCCAACTGGATTTAAAAATCAACGGGCTTCCTCACGAGATCGCCGTGCAAGCCGTTGAACGCTCCCGTGAAGTCCGCCTGGATATTCTCGATACAATGGCGGCAACCATCTCCGAACCCCGGCCCGACCTCAAAGAAAATGCCCCGCGCATCCAAACTGTCCAAATCGAACCGGACAAGATCGGCCTGCTGATTGGCCCCGGGGGTAAAACAATTCGCAAGATTACCGAGGTGTCCGGCGCCAACATCGAAATCGATGATGACAACAGCGGAAAGGTATACATTTACAGTAACAATAAGTTGTCCTTGCAGGCCGCCTACGAAGAAATTCGCATGCTGACGGCCGAAATCGAAGTAGGTGTCATCTACCACGGCACGGTAAAATCCGTCAAAGAATTTGGCGCGTTCGTGGAAGCTCTACCCGGAAAGGAAGGACTGGTGCACATCTCTGAGTTAGCCGATTTCCGCGTGCGCAGAACCGAGGACGTGGCCAAATTGGGTGATGAGATTTGGGTGAAATGCATTGGAATCGACGACCGGGGCCGGGTAAAACTGAGTCGAAGGGCTGCCATGGCAGAAAGGGAACGTTCCCAGAAAAAACAGGAAAAGCAAACCGTCTCCACCGAAGATTAATCACCAGGACCGTCGGGGTCATGCCTTGCATTTTTGCAGCCATGCATAAATGCAAGGCTTGACCCCTTCCCCGATAAATTCCCCGAGACAAGGCTTGACCCCTTCCCCCGCAACTTTCCACGGCATACTGAGACATGAGTGTTAAAATCCTGTTCGCGATAGCGATCCTGTTCCGGCGCAGCCGGATCAAGCGACCGAAGATTTTGTGTGGTGTGGCCTTCGAGACGCTGCGCGGGTGATGCTGGGTCGACCGTCGGGGTCATGCCTTGCATTTTTGCAGCCATGCATAAATGCAAGGCTTGACCCCTTCCCCGAGAAATTCCCCGAGACAAGGCTTGACCCCTTCCCCGATAAAGCCCGCTCAATCTGCGGGCTTTTTTTAGAAAATAACAATTGTCTTGGAAGCAGCCGTTAAGATGACCAATGCTAATCGACACACCATGGAACGGATTTTTCTGCTCACCAACGACGACGGCATCCACGTCTATTTTATACGCGCAATCGCTGAAAAATTACAGAATTTCGGTAAAGTCTACATCGCTGCTCCGTTGCGTGAACAAAGTTGGATTGGAAGAGCCGTTTCACGCCACCGGGACGTCGAGGTTACCCGCTACCATGGATATAAGGGGATCGAGGCCTGGCAAGTGAGCGGAACCCCCAGTGACGCCGTAAACATAGCTATCGGCCATCTCATGCCCGCGCCACCCGATGTGGTGGTTTCGGGAATCAACATTGGTTACAATGCGTTTTCTCCCGTATTATTGAGCTCGGGAACGGTGGCGGGAGCATTGGAAGGAGCCGCATGGGGTATACCGGCCGTTGCCTTGTCGTTCCACTTAAAAGGAGAAGATTTTTATGCCGTTAAGCAGTCTCCCGAAAATCCTTCCCCCGCCGTCAAACCCCGCATCGATTTGGCCGCGGAGCTCGGTGCGCAGTTCGCCGCCAAAAAGGCGGGACAGAAGAACTCCAAGGGTCTGGTCGACAACATCAACTTTCCGGCAAACCTGCAACCCGGTGCACCCTGGGTAGCTACCCGGCCTTCCAAAATCCGAATGGGCAGCATGTTTTCCAACCTCGATAACCATGTCTTCCGCTTCCAATACATGAGCCGGGAGCCACGCAGCGAATCCAACTCCCTGCCCGGTGACTACGAAACTTTCTGCCGCGGCAAAATAAGCCACTCCATCCTGAACTTCATGGATATCTAGCCCGAATGGCGCATTGGCCCCGTCGGGGTCATGCCTTGCTACCGAGGCCGTAGGCCGACACCCCGCCATCTTGACGTAGCTTGCGAAGTCAACGGATTCAAGGTGTCACTGCATCCCCACAATCTGCTAAAACATCAGAAACCCCTTCGAATGACATTTTCTTTAAATTTTTTTTAATGAGGCAGGATTTATCTTGCCGTGTAGGGGGCGAGGATTTTATATGAATAGTATCATGATTAGCGCCCCTTCTCCAAGCATGTTCTGTCTGAACTGGCCAACTACCACAGGCCCCTCAATCTTAATGTGATGGAGCTTTTCGACGTGTGGGTGGGCAACGCGGGCTATTCCTCGACCGAGATCCTTCGATCCGCCAAAGCTCAGCAGGGCGCTGACGACTATGTTTTTGCTCCGTTGAGCAGGATCTGCAGATGTATCAAGGCTGCTCTGGTAGGGGGCTTCATCCTCCTGGGAGCTGGGCTGCACGGGCAGGTTAAGTTGCCTTACTCGACTGATTTCGAGTCATCCGAAGGATTCTCGTCGGGCAATTTGCACAAACAGGGCGGGTGGTTGGTCGATCAAGGCAGTGCGATTATTACCGGCCGGGATGCCCATTCCGGCGTCCAGAGCATCCGTATAGACAGGCGGGCGCCTTCCACCCGGATACGCCTACCTCTTTCCTATCCGGCAGACCGTGATGTTTACTACTTCGACTTCTACCTGAAACCATCGGCTTCACCGCAGGCTGACGGGCAGTCATTCGTCGAGGTCGCCGGGGCCCAAATAGGATTTTTTCAGCAGGATGGAGACGGCCAATTTTTCGCTTATCACGGCGACGGCCAAGGCGGTGGCAGTTGGATTTCCAGCGGCGTATCCACCTCTTTGAACGGGCAGGGTCTTTCCACCCGTTGGGTTCGTTTAACCGTCCGTTTGGACTTCTCCACGAGCGGTTCCGCCTATTGGGATCTTTACGTGGATGCGGCCCTGAGCGTGGCCAATTTAGGTCTCACCGATTCCACTGCGACCGCCCCGGTGGACTTTATTGCGCTGGGTTTAACCCAGGGAGGGAGCTATTTGGACGACATCTTATTCACGCAAGAGAACCCGGTATTTGCCGATGCCGACAACGATGGCATGGCCGATTCCTATGAGCGCGAGCATGGTCTCGACCTAAGCGTTGATGACCGCGCTGATTACCTCGATGGTGACGGCCTGGCCAACATCGAGGAGTTTGTCTACCAAACCGATGCCGACAGGGTCGATACGGACCGCGACGGACTTTCAGACAAGGCGGAGGTTGATTTTGGGACCGATCCCCTGGATTATTACAATAGTATTCTGCCGACTTTGACTATCTTGGAAGGAGCGGACCAGCGGGGTTTGGCCGGCGCCTTCCTGCCCCTTCCTCTCACGGTACTGGTAGTGGACTCCAGCGGTAATCCGCTGGTCGGGGCGCCCCTTAGATTTTCCGTTAGCTCCGGATCGGCCCTCTTATACGAGAACCCGAATTGGCCCGTTTCGGTAACTTCTGACCTCAGAACGGATACCAGGGGACAGGCGAGGGTCTACATAAGTTTACCGGCGAGTAATGGCAGGAGCGAAATCGTTGTCCAGGACTCTTCAACCTCGGGCCGGGTCTCGGTCTCCACCACGGCCAAAGCGGCCACTATTTCACTGCCCCGGCAAGGTGACCTTATCCTCTGGCTCAGGGCGGATGCAGGAGTGACGGAGGCCTCTGGTGCGGTGAGCCAATGGACCGACCAGTCCACCTTCGACAACGATGCCGGCCAGAGGAGCGACGTCGCTGCGCGGCCAACCCTGTCGGATCGCGTTTTGTTTGGGCAGCGGGCTGTAGCTTTCGATGGCTCCGACGACTTTCTCGTGCTCCCGCCCGGGAGTGGTTCCAACGATTCGTTCACCGACTTTACATCCGGTTTCTCCGGGTTTGTGGTGGCCCGACCGCAGAGCTATGAGGCGGGGGCTCGCCTATTTAATTTCTCGCAGGGAGATTCTGCTCACGTCATGGCCCTGGGCCTGCACAAGCTGTTCGACTACACCGAATTCAGCCTCGACGTCGAATATTTGGTGGACAACCCCGACGCTTCCCCGCAAAGGTCCACTGCCTTTAATGCCCTGCGGGAAGACGCCGCCCACGTTTTGGGGGTAGTGCATGAGCCGACCACACGCGGATTGGGTGAGGCCACCGTTTACTCCGATGGTTACGCTCGGGTGACCGAGTTGATCGATCTGCCGTCGCAACCAGTCGATCACCGCACGGTCAATTACCTGGGTAAGAGTTCCCTTCCCTCCCAGCCCTATTATCATGGATTGCTGGGCGAACTGATCGCCTACCGCACCTCTTTAAGCGAGGAGGAACGGCGCAAAGTGGAAATCTATCTTTCGCGCAAGTACGGAGTTTCCATAGCGGTGACTGAACCCCGGCTCCGTCCGGCCAGCGGGTGGAGCGATGCCCAGCGGATCCGGGTCAGACTGGAGGCCACTGAGGACCTGCCGGGGAACCTCAGCCAATACCTGCGTTTCACCACCGACGGGAGCGATCCGGTGTGGACCAGCCAGGGTTTCCACGCCTCCAGCGGCAGCTTCGTCCTCACCGGCAGCGCCACCGTTCGCGCTCGCCTCTTTTTGGATCCGGACAGCTTTAGCGATATCGTTGAAGCGGTGTATTATGTCAGCGACTTGGACAGCGACGGAATGGACGATACCTGGGAGCGGGCCAACGGCCTGGACCCGAAAGATTCCACTGACGCCGCAGAAGACGCCGACGGCGACGGACTGAGCAATTTGGAAGAATTCATTATGGGCAGCGACCCGAATTTGCTGGACACCAATGGGGATGGCTTGAGCGACTATCAGGCCCAGCGTCTGGGCCTGAGCTTGATTTCCACCGACACCGACGGGGATGGTTTGAGCAACGCGGTGGAAATAGCCCGAGGCGCCTCTCCGCTCCTTGCCGACACCGACGGGGATGGAACGGCCGACGGAGCCGACGCCTACCCCTTGGACCCTACCGCCGATACCACTCCTGAGGCCGATCCAAGTGATCGGACTCCGCCGACGATCGCCCTGGAAACGCCAGCCCACGCCGTGCCGTTATAACATGAATCGACGCAATTTCCATTGTTTTCTCCACAAGGCTACCGCAATTTTTCTGGCTAGTCTCATGGCCCTTCCGGCCCCCTCGTTGGTGGGGATCGCTTTGGTCTGTTTGTCGGCCATTCGGGCCGACGCCAACCCCGGCGCATTATCGAGGGAGTTGCCGACCGAGCCGACCGTTTTTGAGGCGCCACCGCCCCGGCGCTCTCCCCCGTCCTCGGCCAACCGCCAGGGCGTTTACCAACCGCCTCAAAGCAGTAGCCGCAAGGACATCTTCCAATCCCGCCTCTTCGCCGAAGCGCTAACGACGGGAGGGCCTGAGTCCTGGCAAGATCGCCAAAGGGTAGCAGAGTTTGTGCGCTGGCAACACGCCGATCAGGCCGCCATTGGCTCGACCGAGGACCTCACGGGTAGACTGAAGAGCTTTCTGGCCGATCACCCCGACAGTCCCTATACCGGGAGTCTGCTGGTCAACCTGGCCGAGAATTACTACCAATCCGGTTACTTCTCCAAGGCTTTGGATGCGTGGAAATCGGCTTGGGAGAACCTCCGGCAAGCTGAGGCAGGCCCAGCCAAGGCGCTGGCCGACCAGGCCTTTGGTCAATACTTGTTAATGCTGGCTCGCATCGGGCGCCTGGAAGAGATGGAAAGTCTGCTGAGTGAACAACGCCACCGCCCCTGGAGCGGAGCGTCCAGCGAGTTGATTGCCGGAGCCAAAGAGAGCATCTGGAACATGAAGAACCGGCCGGGTCTTTCTTTTCGCTGCGGTCCCTTTGCCCTGGCCAATAGTTATTTGGAGTTAGGCTACCCGGCTGAGGAGGGTAGCCCCCTGGATATCCTGCGCCAGGCGCGCTCCACCGATCGGGGCGTGAGCCTGCTACAACTGCAGGAACTGGCCGCGGCGGCGGGTATGAAATACGTGGCGGTAAAAAAGGCGCCCGAGGCACCCTTCGACGACTCCCTCTTTCCCCTGGTGGCTCACTGGAAACTCGACCACTACGGGGCAGTGCTGGGACGGGTGGACGCGCGCTACACCATTAAAGACCCCACTTTTCTCGACCGCTTCGAAGTGAGCGCGGCCGCGCTCAATGACCAGTCCAGTGGTTATTTTTTGGCGCCGGATGGCTCGCTTCCTTCCGGCTGGAAACGGGTCTCGCATGAGGAGGCGGCCGGAGTCTGGGGTCGAGGGGCGCCCCCGCAAAAAGACAGCGACGACGACTCGGAGAAAATGGGCGGGGAGGATCCCTGCGACGAAGCCGAGGGCATGCCGATGTACTCGTTCTCTCCCGTTTTGGTCGGTCTGGCCTTGACCGACACCCCCTTGAGCTACCACACCCCCTACGGCCCCGCCATGCGCTTCACCTTGCACTACTCGCAGCGCGATTCCCACCAACCGGCCAACTTTACCTACGCCAACCTGGGGCACAAGTGGAACCTCAATTGGATCGGCTTCGTCAAGGACGATTCGCTCAATGCTTCGGCCGACGTGGAGTTCTACCTCGATGGGGTCAATCAAACCTTTACCGATTACGACTCGGAGACTGGGAGCTTTGGACGCCACCGCCGCAACCGGGCCAAGCTGGTGCGAATTTCCGCCGACCCCATCACCTATGAATTGCGTTATCCCAATGGTAGCCGACTGCGTTTTGCCGAGTCCGATGGGGTGATCGGCGCGGGGCGCAAGGTGTTTTTGACCAAGAAGATCGATGGGCAGGGCAACGAGGTGGCCCTCCAATACGACGCGCGGATGCGCTTGGCCGCGGTGACAGACGTGCTCGGTCAGGTCAGTACCTTCTCCTACCGATTATACAGGGATGACCTTAAGATTACCAGGATGACCGATCCCTTTGGCCGCAGCGCCACCCTGAACTACGACGGGGCTGGACGTCTGGTCGGCGTCACCGACCAGGGCGGGCTGACCAGTTCCTTCGACTACGACTCGGGGTACTTTATCCAGGCCATGACCACCCCTTACGGAACCACCACCTTCGTCTACGGGGAAAACGGGGCCGAAAGGTGGATCGAAGCAACCGATCCCTACGGCGACCGGGAGCGCCTGGAGTTCCGCAATCACGACGTGGTCAACGACGATCGCAATTTTCCCATTGCCGATTCGGAGAGCGACGCCCCCTCCAACTTCAGCTCTCCCAATATTCGCAACCGCTACTTGAGCGAGCGCAATACCTTTCATTGGGACAAGGAAGCCATGCACGAGGCCGAGGCCAACGGTTATATCTGGGCGGACAAGAAGTTTTACGCCTTGGCCGATATCACCCACTGGCTCCACAAAGATGTCCTCCATGGGGTGGTCACCACCATACCC
This sequence comes from Opitutales bacterium, assembly GCA_965250065.1. Classification (GTDB taxonomy): domain Bacteria; phylum Verrucomicrobiota; class Verrucomicrobiia; order Opitutales; family UBA2995; genus JAABVD01. Next base: position 103,231 of record OZ252288.1, on the reverse strand, counting down.
GAAAGCATCAAGAAACCATTGGAAAACCGGGTCTGGTTCACCTATCAGGGCCAAACCCACGCCAGCGTGGCGGGAGCGCAAATGATGACGCGACCCAAGCAGGCCGGCCGGGCGCTCGACGATGGCAGCAATCAAACCCTTCGCTTCACTTTTAACGATTTGGGCCTGGTGACGAACTCCATCGATCCGAAGAGCCGTAATTTTTCCAATGTTTACGCCGACAACGACATCGATCTGCTGGAGATGCGTCAGACCTACGGCTCCAACAACGAGTTGCTGGCCAGCTACACCTACAACGACCAACACCTGCCCCTCACCTTTACCGACGCGGCTGGCCAGACCACCACTTTTAGCTACAACGGCCGGGGTCAGCCGACCCTCCTCACCGATGCTTTGGGTGACCAGACGCGCTACACCTACGACCGCGATCTGGATGGGACCGCCGATGCGGACGGTTACCCCATCCAGGTTGAACAAACCGACCCGAGCGATGCCACCGGCTTTGTCACCTTGGAGCAGTACACCTACTATTCCACCGGGAATTTGGCCACTTCCACCGATGCGGACGGTTACACCCTGGGTTACACTTACGATAGCTTCGATCGGCTCACCTCCATTACCTACCCCGACGGCACCCGGCAAGTATTGATCTACGACCGGCTCGACCTGGCCGCGCAGAAGGATCGGGAAAATCGCTGGACGCGGCACTGGCACGACGCCTTGGGCCGCCTCACCGCCACCATCGATGCCATGAGCAGCCTGACCCAAATGGAATGGTGCCGCTGCGGGGACCTGAGCCGATTGATCGATGCCAACGGCAATAGCACCAGGTGGGTGCGGGATCTGCAAGGGCGCGTGACCGAAAAGATCTACCCCGACGGCAGTTCCTATCACTTCAACTATTACGATTCCATCAGTTGGTTGAAGACGCGCACCGACGCCCTCGATCAGGTGACCACTTACGCTTACCAAAAGGACGGCAACCTGAGCGCGGTCAGCTATACCGACACCGTAAACCCGACCGCCGGGGTCACTTTCAAGTACGCGCAAACCTACGACCGCATCACTGAGATGCGGGATGGCATTGGCACCACTAAATATTACTATCACCCGATAGATGGAACCACCCTGGGAGCCGGCCAGTTGCGTGAAGTCAACGGAGCCTTTCGCGCCGATCTGATCAAGTTCGACTACGACGAGTTGGGGCGGGTTAAGACCCGCAAGGTCAATAACGTGGAGACGGACTATCGCTTTGACAGCCTGGCCAGGCTGACCGGGACCACCAATCCCCTGGGGGAGTTTAGCCTAAATTACTATGGTCCCACCGGCCGGGTCAGGGATGTGCAGTATCCCAACGGCCAACAGGTCGCATACAATTACTATGGTCCGCCCGGCGACTTTCGGCTCCGCAGCCTGTACAACGCTGACGCCTCCGGGGCCAACCTTTCGCGCTTCGGTTACAAATACAGCCCACAGGGCAACATCACGGGGTGGAGCAAGCGCTTGGGCAACTCAGGCGACCAGCTCTTGGAGTTGAGCTACGACCGGGTCGACCGGCTGATCGGGGCCCGCGACATCGTTCCCTTTACCAGTAGGGTGACCCGTGAATACGGCTACGTCTACGATGGGGTGGGCAACCGCACGGCCGAGCGGGTGGACGGGGTGGTGACCGGGGCCACTTACAACGAGCTCAACCAGTTGACCGCCAGCGTAGCCGGCGGGCCGATGCGATTTTCCGGGACCACCGACGAGCCGGCCCAAGTCACCGTCGAAGAGGAAACCGCGACCCCAAGCGACGGGGGTAGAGCCTTTGAACGGAACTTGGACTTCACCGCCGGCTCTCACACCGTGGAGATCACCGCCACCGACGCCTCGGGCAACACCTCCAGCCGGGACTACCTTTTGTCCACCACCGCAGCGGATTCCAAGACCTATACCTATGACGCCAATGGCAACCTCACCTCGGATAGAGTCCGCACCTTTTTCTGGGATGCGGACGGAGCGCGGGAGCGCGAAGATGGTGCGCCGGGAAGCGGCGTGTCCGGAGCGAAGCAAAGGGTGAGTAAGGCGGGTGCTCCCGGGGCGACGGACGAACAAAACCGGCTGATCTCCATCATCGAAGGGAGCAAGAAGAGCAAATTCAGCTACGACGGTCTGGGGCGCCGGGTGCGCATTCGCGAGCTGGACCGCGGCACGGAGACTTCCAATCGCACCTTTGTTTGGTCTGGCACCGCGATCGTGGAAGAGCGCAACGCTGCCGGCACCCAGGCCAGCAAGCGGTATTACGCCCGTGGCCTGGTCGACCGCACCGGTTCGGAAGATAAGAAATACTACTACACCTTCGATCACCTCGGATCCACTCGGGAGGTGGTCGAAGACGACGGTGTCACGGTGGCTGCTCGCTACGATTATGATCCCTTTGGCCGGGTGGAGAAACTGGGCGGAAGCTACGACGTCGATTTCCTCTACACCGGGCACCTCCACCACCTCCCCAGCGGGTTGTACCTTACCCACTACCGGGCCTACGATCCCGACACCGGAGTGTGGCTTTCGCGGGATCCGCAGGATTACATCGACGGGCCCAATCCTTATGCCTATGTGCTGAATAACCCAATAAACTCCATCGACCCGACCGGAGAGGCATTATTGCTCATTATCTTTGTGGTCTTTGAAATCGGTTCCACAGCCTATGACGTTTATTATATGTTAACGACGGTATTGGACGATTGCGCTTCCGAGGAAGAAAAAGCAAATGCCGTCGCCGGCGCGGCCATGGGCTTGGGTCTTCCCGGCGGAGGCTATGGGCGCATCCTTAATGTCTCAAAGACGACACCGAAGCCACGGACGAACAAAGTACAACCCGTGGAGGGAGCTGGTCCACACACCGGATTCAAGAGGGACCCGCAAACAGGGAAAGTGACCGGCTACACCGAGTACGATGCTTCGGGAAACGCAGTGAAACGATTTCGTGGCACTGGAAGACCTCACGGCGGTCAAGACCCGCCGCTTATTCTGGAACCCAAGCCAGGAAAAGGGCCTGGTTCACCTCCGAAGGTTCCAAGACCGCCCAGACCAGATGAATTACCGCTAGGGTACTGATGAATCAGAAATCTCAAGAACTCGTTTCGGAGTTGTCTCGACTGTATTCTGATGACGATACGACAAACTTCATCGTATCTGATTTTATACATGCGTTTGGATCGCCTTTGGAGGCAATGGCTTACGCGAAGTTGTTCTGGCCGGATTTCGTACAGGTTGACGAAATGCTTTTGCGAAGTGATGTGATCGAAGACGCAGGCGATGCTGAGCGCGCGCGCCAAGCTCTCCGGAAATGGAATGGCGATCTTGAAAAAACTGAACGCAGTTTCAATCGTCTGAATATTCCGGCTGGAGTTTTTGGAAAAAGGATAAATGAAAGCAGCGCTACAATTGACGAACAACTGGCTGAGATACTAGTTGAGATGTGGGAAGCGAGGCTGCGTCAAAAGTTCCCAAATCGCAAGTATTTGGTGATCTTAGAGCGAGAATCCGACGGTGAAGTGTCAGTATCATTCTATCAGGATCGAAGAAAATAGGTCCTAGCCATTAGGTTTTTTTCATCGTTATCCAAAATTATACCTTCTGGATACGCCACTGCCCTTAATCGGCAAACCCGCACCTGCTTCCCTTTGGTCGGCCTGGCGGCTCGCGCCAGCCCTTTGACATTGCTCAGGGCTATCACGCGAGGTCAGTATCCGCAAACTCAAAGAGATCCACACCGCCACCCACCCGGCGAAGCTGCGATAATCGCGGCTGCGCGCTTTCCTTTTTTTATTTAGTTGCTTATCTTAGCGGCGGTGAGGTGGCCTCTAAAAGAAAAAGCAGCATCTACTCCTGGCTTTGCCTCCTGGCCGCAAGGCTAGGCTTGGCCGAAAACCGCGCCTGGGGATTTTTTGAGCCAAAGTGAAATAAGTGAAGCTGATGAGCATTATTCAAGAAATGCCGAAAATGATCAATTCACTAAGGATGCAGGAATACATGGCAGGAATGATTAAACGGTTGACGGAGATGGTCGAAGGAGTCAAATGGAAAAGATTAACATTTTCATTGATCCATCACTCTGCTTACCCGATTCGAATGGCCTTGGGGCAAGCGGCGTTGATACCCGGCGTAATCGTCTTTTCATCTGCTTCGATTAGCTGTTAAATTAGCCGCTGCAATGAAGAAAGCCCAAAAAAGAAAAAGCAGCCTCTTCGCCAGTCTTTGCCTCCTGGTCGCAGCGCTAGGTTTGGCCGAAAACCGCGCCTGGGGATTTTTTGTGCCGACGGGACCCGCCTCCCTTTTAATCTACGAGGTGGTCGAAGACGACGGCACAACCGTGGCCGCTCGCTACGATTACGATCCCTTCGGCCGGGTAGAGAAATTGAGCGGAAGCTACGACGTCGATTTCCTCTACACCGGGCACCTCCACCACCTCCCCAGCGGGTTGTACCTTACCCACTACCGGGCCTACGATCCCGACACCGGAGTGTGGCTTTCGCGGGATCCGCAGGATTACATCGACGGGCCCAATCCTTATGCCTATGTGCTGAATAACCCAATAAACTCCATCGACCCGACCGGAGAGGCATTATTGCTCATTATCTTTGTGGTCTTTGAAATCGGTTCCACAGCCTATGACGTTTATTATATGTTAACGACGGTATTGGACGATTGCGCTTCCGAGGAAGAAAAAGCAAATGCCGTCGCCGGCGCGGCCATGGGCTTGGGTCTTCCCGGCGGAGGCTATGGGCGCATCCTTAATTTCTCTAAGAATATACCGACAAAAGCCTCAGACACACTGCGTCACATCAAAAACACTGGAAATCCCCCTCACCGACACAAAGGGGGAAAAACATTTGAAAATGATGGCCGACAAGGTGCTCAAGTGCTTCCGAGAGAAGATGCTTCTGGAAATCCGATCAGCTACAAGGAGTATGATGTTAACCCCAAACAGAAAGGGAGGAAACGAGGAACCGAGCGGGTCGTGGTTGGTAGCGATGGAAAGGCTTATTACACGGATGATCACTACCATACATTTACCCCGATTGAATAGGGTTAGGGATGATGGATTTTAATCTACTGAAAGAGCCATGTGGGCCGTGGTTATTTTTTACGAGGAAAAAGAATTGGCAGCAACCTCTCCCCGATAATTTCATTGAATTTCGAATAGACAGTCGAAAAGCCAGGACAATTGAAGGTTTCAATGATGAAGTGTCCTCAGCGTTCCAGTTCCCCGACTATTACGGGAGAAACCTAAACGCCTTGCGTGAATGTCTAACAGACTTGGATTGGCTACCTGAGTGTGAAGGGTATTTGGTGGTTTTTGAGAATGCTGAGTCCTTGCTTGCCGATGAAGATATTGAAGCTCTCAATGGTGGTCTGGCCGCGTTTCAATATGCGGGATCAGCCTGGGCGACCGAGGGTGGTCGAGACACATGGTGGGACCTAAGGGCTATACCCTTCCATACTGTGTTCGAGTTTAGCGAAGGTAGCGGGATTGATTGGCTCCAAAGAATAGATCGTCAAGAGATTACCATCTGTGAACTTGAGCTTGAGTCTGACGATTAATATTCTGCCCCCGGTTAAGGAAATGATGGCAATAATCCGCTCTCCTCGATGAATTCGAACGGTGGGTTTATCGGAATTGGACTCGGTGTTCCTGGGGCTAGAGGAAGGCGGATGGGGAAGGCGGATGGGGTCAGCCCTAGTTTTTAAGTATTTTCGGTAGTTTTTTGTAGTGGGTGCAGCGATTTTAACGGATCCGCCGGTATGCGGTGAAAGGGGTTACTCATTATCACATTGCCGTGTATCCACCCCTCGCAGAGGTCACAGGCCTTGAGCAAAACCGCGGTAAAAGCTTCGACTATCCAGTGGGCCAGCTCATCTTGGTCCGGAGCTTCCCAATGATCCGAAAATAATTTCAAATGTAGTCTAGAAAATTGATAGCTAAGTTTTCTAAGTCATTGATAATCAATCCTCGTTATTTTTTATTTTGCCGATTCTGACGAACTTGAGCTAAGGTTGGCCTTTGCAATGGTTGCCCTCAAAAACTGGATTGAAACGGGAGAAAACGCTGAGGCGCTTGCTTGCATTTTTAGTGGAGGGGTTCAAGGTGGCTTTAACGCCGGGGTGGATGTCCATGGCGGGCGACTCGGAGGATCTCTCCAGGATCAAGAGGGATCCTATCTCTTCGTCATGGGGAATGTGGGTGCTGGCCTGGTCAGTATTACAGGAGGCGCTATCGACAACCAGCAATCCTCAGTTGATCATTATCAGAATGAAAATGAGGCCAATAATCCACTCTCCTCGATAAATCCGAACGGTGGGTTTGGTGGAGTTGGACTCGGTACGCCTGGGGCCGGTACAGGTTATGGGGAGGCACGGGTCGTTTCTGTACAAGGAGCCATTGAGACAATTATGTTCTGGATTGAAGAAGAGGATGAATAACAAAATAAGTGAGAAAGAGGCTGATCTTCTCATTAAGAAATTGGTGAAGTGGTACCGAATTAATTTTATATTCTTGATAGTTCTCGGTTTGGTTCTTATTTTTGCGATAGGTTATTCTGATTCTTCTTACATAATAAATCCTTTAATCTATTTGGGTGTTGGTACTACTTTCGGCATTATATCACACAGGAAAATGCTGTGTCCATTCTGCCGCAAGCCCGTCTTTTGGAAACCTCACCCATCGGGTATCTGGTTCTTCGGTACTTGTACCGCCATTCTTCCCAAGAAATGTCCTCAATGTTCCCGAGATTTGCGAGTTAAGAAAAAGAAAAAGGCAGAAGCTGCCAGGATTCAGAAATGACGGGTATTCGCCTGGCAGAGCGGTTGATTCTGGAAGATTTTGGACCTCCCTTTAGGGTCGCAAGCTGAACAATTCCAGGAACTGCAAATGAAAAAGGTCCTTATTGCTCGCCCTTCTGGTGTCGGCCTTCTTCCCCATAATTATAAATAAAGCCCTTTCGGACAGTGCAATGGAGGAGGAGGCAGAATATTATATCGACCTGGTATGACCCGAGGGCATAGGTAACAGATCTTCTAAAGACATCGGTAACACTTTTTATTGGCATTTATGCCATGGAAAGAAACCAAACCGATGACCGAGAAACAACAATTTGTAATACTAGCTCAGACGGGTCGCTTCACTAAAAGCGATCTTTGCCGAGACTTTGGAATCAGTCGAAAGACTGGTCACAAGTATTTGCGGCGCTACGAGTCTGAAGGCTTAGAGGGCTTAAAGGAGCGCAGTCGTCGTCCGAAGCACTGTCCGAACGCAACGGTGGAAGCTGTTGAGGCGTTGATATTGAAGGAGCGTCGCAAGCATCCGACCTGGGGTCCGAAGAAGATCCGCGATCGGCTGATGAAGATTCATGGAATCGGGCGACCGCCACACGAGAGCACCATAGCCCTGGTCCTGAGTCGGCATGGGTTGAGCCAGAAGCGTAAGCGTAAGACGGGGGTGTATCGGGTCCATCCAGAGCATCTGACTGAGCCGACGCGGCCGAATGAAGTATGGACATTCGACTTCAAGGGCTGGTTCATCCTGCAAGACGGCCAGCGCTGCGATCCGTTGACAGCATGCGACCGCTACAGCCGTTATGTGATTGGATGTCATGCCTGTGCCAACCAGCAATTCAAGGGCACGTTTCGCGTATGCAAAAAGCTGATGCGCCACCATGGCAAGCCCGATATCATTCGCGTGGACAATGGCGTCCCATTTGCCTCTAACGCCCTGGGAGGCTTGTCGATGCTGAGTATCTGGCAAAGGCAAAAAGGGTCAGTCCAATTATTCATGATATTTGATTGATTCGATGGGAAAGCCAAAAGGTGCCGAGCCTGGTATTCAAATATCTTCAAACATATCTCGTAAATCCAAACCCTGGATACGCAGGTTATTGTTAATCGGCTAACCCGCACCTGCTTCCCTTCGGTCGGCCTGGTGGCTCGCGCCACTCGTTCGCCCCAGTCGGCGAAGGCCAAAGCGGCCCGACAAAATCCTTTTCTTTAGCCGCTTATCCTCCTAAGCTGCTCACTCAAATGGTGGCTCTAAAAAGCTGGATCGAAGCAGAAAAAAGCACCGAAGCGGTTCCCTTCTCGCGTCCAGGCGCGAGGCCTCCCAGCGCGAAAAACCGCGTCGGGAATTTTTTTAGCGCTTCGCCCGATTGCGCCGGCCAAACCACTACGCAAGTCGTTGAGGGCGACTGGGAACTGACCTTTTTCCTCTACGACTCGCCTCGGAGTGCTTCTTTGAGCCAAAGTGAGGAGGTGATTGGCTCCGTCGAATATTATGAGAAGCAACGCTTGGAAGCTGCAAAAATAAAAATGGACAAGGAGAATAAGGGGACGGGCCTAGTTGTTTAGTGTTGACCAGCTGGAGATTCGCTCTTTCGTTTAGAAAATGCCCCGAGCAGCAAGGGTGCAGTATGAGGATGCCCGCTATCACATCCTCAACCGTGGCAACTACCGCAAAGATTTGTTTCTGACCCACAGGACCCACCAGGCCTTTACAGAAGTTATGTTCGAAGCCTGCGAAAGGTATCAGTGGTATTTGCATGCCTATGTGCTGATGAGCAATCACTATCATTTGTGCTTGGAGACACCCCAGGCCAACCTTAGTGATGGGATGCACTGGTTACAATCCACCTTCGCCAACCGCTTTAACAAGTTCACCGGCGAGCGTGGACATGTGTTTGCTCGCTTAGTTGCCTGAGAAGCAACCACTAAGCTCACCCTCTTTCAGAGGGCTACGCCATCTCCGCACTCTGTGCTCCGTCAAGGACGCTACAAGTCCCTCATCATCGAAGATGATTTTGGATTACTCAAGGTGGTGGACTACATCCACCTAAATCCTGTAAGCGCAAGTATTGTAGCGGTCAGCCAACTTAAGGAATATTCAAATGGTTCTTTCCCCCAATATTTTACCCGATACCGCCATCCCAACTTGAGGTGCGAAGACTTCTTGGCCGAAGCGGGAGGACTCAAACCCACTGCTGAGCACCCAGATAGAACAAGGTTTAGCGAAGGCCAATGCGGATGCCAAATCCCACTTGGAAAGCGCCCGGATCGAGAAGCTCTTAAAGTCCTGTCTGAAGCGATTGGGTAAAAACCGCAAAGACATCGCTACAGAGAAGAAATCGGCCCGGTGGAAACTCGCCATAGCCAGCTACCTGAAATCCGAGACGGGGATCAAAAATCCTCAACTATGTAGATATCTCAACCTGGGACATCCGGCCACGATGAGTAATCTGGTTGGGACTTACAACCGCACCGAAAAGTCGAAATGTCGTTACCGTCAACAACTCAAAACACTAAACAACTAGGACCGTCCCCTTTTGGTTTGTCCCGAAAAGTCGAAATGTCGTTACCGTCAACAACTCAAAACACTAAACAACTAGGACCGTCCCCTTTTGGTTTGTCGCCAAAAAGGCGGGACAGAAGAACTCCAAGGGTCTGGTCGACAACATCAACTTTCCGGCAAACCTGCAACCCGGTGCACCCTGGGTAGCTACCCGGCCTTCCAAAATCCGAATGGGCAGCATGTTTTCCAACCTCGATAACCATGTCTTCCGCTTCCAATACATGAGCCGGGAGCCACGCAGCGAATCCAACTCCCTGCCCGGTGACTACGAAACTTTCTGCCGCGGCAAAATAAGCCACTCCATCCTGAACTTCATGGATATCTAGCCTGGATGGCGCATTGGCCCCGTCGGGGTCATGCCTTGCATTTTTGCAGCCATGCCAAAATGCAAGGCTTGACCCCTTCCCTGAGAAATTCCTATCCGTGCCTATCCGTGTAATCCGTAGTTCATCCACGTCCTCTTCGCGAAGCGATCCTGTTCCGGCAAAGCCGGATCAAGCGCAGCGTTGTTTAATAATATTTCTTAACATCGCCGCTTTGCGGCTGGATGCCTTCCGCCTTCAATGAGTTACGGCGTGACAGGTCGGCAACAGGATGGAGCATAGCTCCAACAGGAATAACTTAAAAAAATCCTCTTCGCGATGGCGAATGCAGGTGTTCCGATCACTCCATTAAGTTTTACAGCAGGTGTTATCGACAACCAGCAATCTTCAATTGATCATTATAGGAATGAGAATGGTTCCAACAATCCACTCTTGTCAATAGATCCGAACGGTTGGTTTGGTGGTGTTTCATTCGGACCTTTACCCGCGGGGGCAGGTGCAGGTTATGGAGAGGCAAGGGTCGTGTCTTTACAGGGAGTCATCCAGAGGGTTAATTCTTGGTTTGATGGAGATGATGAGGATGAGGAGGAAGACTAACATGGGTAATAAGGATGACAAAGAAGCTGCTGTCCTCATTGATAAATTTGTGAAGAGGCATCGATTTTTTTTGATGTCCATGATTGTATTTGTTGTCCTTTTTTTGATTGCAAATTGGGGTTTTGAAGATATTAGGGTGCGAGAGTTTTTAATCTATTTTGGTGCGGGTGGTATTTTCGGTATTATATCATTCTGGTTAATGCGGTGTCCATTCTGCCGCAAAAACGTCCATTGGATACCTGACCGTTCGGGTGGCCGATCGGGTAAGTGGCCTCACGGTTATTACACTCCCCTTCTTCCCAAGAAGTGCCCTCAATGTTCCCGAGATTTGCGAGTTAAGAAAAAGAATAAGGCAGAAGCTGCCACCCTTCAGAAATAACTCGTATTCGCTGGCAGGGGGATTCTTTGGCGTTTCATTGGGTTTCCCGGTAGGGGCCGGTACAGGTTATGGAGAGGCAAGGGTTGTGTCTTTACAGGGAGTCATCCAGAGGGTTAAGTCTTGGTTTGATGATGAGGATGAGGAGGAGGAGGAAGACTAACATGGGTAATGAGGATGACAAAGAGGCCGCTGTTCTGATTGAGAAATTGGTGAAGAGGTATCGATTTTATATGATAGCCTCAATGGTTTCCATTGTTCTGTTTCTTATAACGAGTGTAGGTTCTGGTTTTGATCGGTTAAAGTTTTCAATTTTTTTGTGTGTTTGGGGTACTTTCGGCATATTGTTAATCACGACCCTAGGATGTCCATTCTGCCGCAAGCCCGTCCTTTGGAGACCTCACAAATCCGGTAGCTGGATCATCGGTACTTGTACCCCCATTCTTCCAAAGAAATGCCCTCATTGTTCCGGCCATTTACGAGTTAAGAAGAAGAAAGAAGGAGCTGGGAGGATTCAGAAATGACGGGTATTCGCCTGGCAGAGCGGTTGATTCTGGAAGATTTTGGACCTTCCTTTAGGGTCGCAAGCTGAACAATTCCAGGAACTGCAAATGAAAAAGGTCCTTTTTGTTTTGCTATTGCTCGCCCTTCTGGTGTCGGCCTTCTTCCCCATAATTATAAATAAAGCCCTTTCGGACAATGCAATGGAGGAGGCGGCAGAATATTATATCGACCTCCTCATTAACGGCAATTACGAGGCGATCATCAGTGATATGGATCCCCAGATTCGGCAGGGAAATGAGATGGAATTGTTCTTCCGCATGGGGCAATTTTTTCCTGAGCAAGCGCCGACTTCGATCAATCTCGTTGGCCACAGCTTCATGAGGTCTATTAGGCAGCCGGCTCGCTACTTTTTCACCTATCAATATGAATATGAACAGAAATGGATACTGGTGAATGTTGGGTTCCGTAAAACTTCATCTGAGAGGAAGGAAATAGTCTTTTTCAACGTTACCCCGATAGACCAGTCGTTACAGGAGACACACAGATTTTCTCTGCAAGGAAAGGATAGCATCCACTATATCTTCCTTTTTATCTGCGTGGCATGTCCCTTATTCATTTTGTACACTCTCATCACCTGTATCCGAACGAAATTGAAAAAAAGAAAGTGGCTGTGGATTATATTTATCCTGGTTGGTTTTGTTCAGTTCTCACTGAATTGGACGACGGGTCAGATTTGGGCTAAGTTATTGTCGTTTCAGATTTTGGGCGCTGGAGCTGTCACGGCGAGCGTTTATGCTCCTTGGATCCTATCGTTTTCCATTCCAGTTGGAGCGATCATTTTCTGGATCAAGTTGAAAAACATACGAAAAGAACCCATCCCAGAAGGACCAGAGAGCGCGGCAAATGGGGTCAGCCCTAGTTTTTAAGTATTTTCGGTGGTTTTTTGTAGTGGGTGCAGCGATTTTAACGGGTCCTCCGGTATGCGGTGAATGGGGTTACTCATTATCACATTGCCGTGTATCCACCCCTCGCAGAGGTCACAGGCCTTGAGCAAAACCGCGGTAAAAGCTTCGACTATCCAGTGGGCCAGCTCATCTTGGAAAGGCCAAAAGGGTCAGTCCAATTATTCATGATTTTTTGTAGACTTTCGGGGAAGAAGACATCAAAAGGCACGCAGTCTGGTATTTAAGTATCTTCAAATATATTGCCTGAATCCAGACCCTGGATACGCAGGTTGTTGTTAATCGGCGAATCTGCATCTGCTTCCCTACTGTCGGCCTGGCGGCTCGCGCCAGCCAATAGCTGTCACGCCAGTTGCTCCACTCGTTGGAAAGGCCAAAAGGGTCAGTCCAATTATTCATGATTTTTTGTAGACTTTCGGGGAAGAAGACATCAAAAGGCACGCAGTCTGGTATTTAAGTATCTTCAAATATATTGCCTGAATCCAAACCCTGGATACTCAGGTTGTTGTTAATCGGCGAAATCGCACCTGCTTCCCTTCGGCCGGCCTGTCGGCTCGGAGATGGTCAAAGGGGTCAAACGGAAAACGCCGATTAAAACCGGTGGAAAGTAGAGAATGAAAGCGTCTTACGAAAGGCAAAAAGGGTTAGTCCAATTATTCATGATAATTGGTTGTCTCGAGTGGAAGAAGACATCAAAAGGAACCGAGCCTGGTATTTAAGTATCTTCAAATATACCTCCTGAATCCAAACCCTGGATACGCAGGTTGTTGTTAATCGGCGAATCCGCACCTGTTTCCCTTCGGTCGGCCTGACGGCTCGCGCCAGTCCTTCGACTCCGCTCAGGTCTGTCACGCCAGTTGCTCCACTCGTTCGCCCCAGTCGGGCCGGGCCGCCTCCTTATTGGCTGCCTTCCTGTGGTTAGCATCCCACCCGACGGGGGGGGGGCAAAGGGGGGGGGGGCAAAGGGGTCAGTCCAATTATTCATGATATTTTGTCGACTCGATGGTAATGTTTCTGGGGCGAGGCCCGCATAATCACTACACTCATGCCACTGAACTGTCGCCTAGAGAATAAGCCTAGAGAATAAGGGGACGGGCCTAGTTGTTTAGTGTTGACCAGCTGGAGATTCGCTCTTTCGTTTAGAAAATGCCCCGAGCAGCAAGGGTGCAGTATGAGGATGCCCGCTATCACATCCTCAACCGTGGCAACTACCGCAAAGATTTGTTTCTGACCCACAGGACCGACCAGGCCTTTACAGAAGTTATGTTCGAAGCCTGCGAACGCTATCAGTGGTCCTTGCATGCTTACGTTCTGATGAGCAATCACTATCATTTGTGCTTGGAGACACCCCAAGCCAACCTTAGTGATGGGATGCACTGGTTACAATCCACCTTCGCCAATAAGTTTAGTCGCTTTAGCGGAGAACGGGGCCACGTGTTTGCTCGCTTAGTTGCCTGAGAAGCAACCACTAAGCTCACCCTCTTTCAGAGGGCTACGCCATCTCCGCACTCTGTGCTCCGTCAAGGACGCTACAAGTCCCTCATCATCAAAGATGATTTTGGATTACTCAAGGTGGTGGACTACATCCATCTAAATCCTGTAAGCGCAGGTATTGTAGCGGTCAGCCAACTTAAGGAATATTCAAATGGTTCTTTCCCCCCATATTTTACCCGATACCGCCATCCCAACTTGAGGTGCGAAGACTTCTTGGCCGAAGCGGGAGGACTCAAACCCACTGCTGAGCACCCAGATAGAACAAGGTTTAGCGAAGGCCAATGCGGATGCCAAATCCCACTTGGAAAGCACCCGGATCGAGAAGCTCTTAAAGTCCTGTCTGAAGCGGTTGGGTAAAAACCGCAAAGACATCGCTACAGAGAAGAAATCGGCCCGGTGGAAACTCGCCATAGCCAGCTACCTGAAATCCGAGACGGGGATCAAAAATCCTCAACTATGTAGATATCTCAACCTGGGACATCCGGCCACGATGAGTAATCTGGTTGGGACTTACAACCGCACCGAAAAGTCGAAATGTCGTTACCGTCAACAACTCAAAACACTAAACAACTAGGACCGTCCCCTTTTGGTTTGTCCAGGCGCAACACATCCAGCCGGGGACTACCTTTTGTCCACCACCGCAGCGGATTCCAAGACGTATACCTATGACGCCAATGGCAACCTCACCTCGGATAGAGTCCGCACCTTTTTATGGGATGCGGACGGAGCGCGGGAGCGCGAAGATGGTGCGCCGGGAAGCGGCGTGCCCGGAGCGAAGCAAAGGGTGAGTAAGGCGGGTGCTCCCGGGGCGACGGACGAACAAAACCGGCTGATCTCCATCATCGAAGCCAGCAAGAAGAGCAAGTTCAGCTACGACGGTCTGGGGCGCCGGGTGCGCATTCGCGAGCTGGACCGCGGCACGGAGACTTCCAATCGCACCTTTGTTTGGTCTGGCACCGCGATCGTGGAAGAGCGCAACGCTGCCGGCACCCAGGCCAGCAAGCGGTATTACGCCCGTGGCCTGGTCGACCGCACCGGTTCGGAAGATAAGAAATACTACTACACCTTCGATCACCTCGGATCCACTCGGGAGGTGGTCGAAGACGACGGTGTCACGGTGGCTGCTCGCTACGATTACGATCCCTTTGGCCGGGTGGAGAAACTGGGCGGGACTTATGAGGCCGATTTCCTTTACACCGGGCACTTCTACCACCAGCCAAGCGGGTTGTATCTTACCCACTATCGGGCCTACGACCCCGAAACCGGGGTGTGGCTGAGCCGTGATCCACTCGGTTACGTCGACGGGCCTAATCCTTATACCTATGTTTCAAATAATCCAATTAGAATTGTTGATCCGTTCGGATTAGTCGACCTTAACCTTATAGATCAAAACAAAGAACCTGTAAACTATCAAATACAAGACAATATTCAATCGCAGCCGGGGGAGTATACTGTAGGTGGCCATGGGGATGCAACAAGAGTGGAGGATCAAACCGCTAACGGTATGCTTAATGCGAAGAAATTGGCTAATAAGATACTAAAAGATCCGAATTACAAAAAAGGGACTCCAGTTAAGCTTTATGCTTGCAGTACCGGTAAGAATCAAAATGCTATTGCTCAAGACTTGGCAACCGAACTTGGTGTGCCAGTTACTGCACCGAATGATATCCTTTGGATGGACACCCAAGGCACTGAAATCATAGCCCCCCGAGATCCCCAAAACCCTAGTCAACCCGACAGCAGTAACCCCGGACAGTGGGTGACTTTTCAACCTTAAGCCGACACTATAATAGCAAAATACCTTTGACCATGAAATATAAACTCCCGCTTTTGCTTATCCTTACCAACTGTTTGACTATGAGTTGTGAGAAAAAAGAAGAATGGATTACAATGAATGACAGCTACTACTTGAGTGAATCTGAGATATCTCAACTAGAGATTCAGGTAAATTCAGGAGACGCCGAAGCGGCTATTCGACTGTCCAAATATTTCGGCTTTTATTTGCAAGATGAAGACAAGCTGAAATATTGGACGAGAAAAGCGGCCGAGCTTGGGGATCCAATGTCACAGAACAACATGGGAATTATTCTCATTGGCAATGATTACGAAACAGTTTCTGAAGAGGCCATCTACTGGCTTGAAAAAGCAAAGGCAGCAGGAGTGGAAAGCGCCCGTGAAACGCTTGATTATTTGGAAAAGGAGGCCTCCAAAGGGTCCGATGTAGCAGATTAACATTTTCATTGATCCATCACTCTGCCTACCCGATTCGAATGGCCTTGGGACAAGCGGCGTTGATACCCGGCGTAATCGCCTTTTCATCTGCTTCGATTAGCCGCTGCAATGAAGAAAGCCCAAAAAAGAAAAAGCAGCCTCTTCGCCAGTCTTTGCCTTGGCTGTAGGGCAGAGGCAAAGGGGTCAGCCCTGGTTTTTAAGTATTTTCGGTGGTTTTTTGTAGTGGGCGCAGCGATTTTAACGGGTCCTCCGGTATGCGGTGAATGGGGTTACTCATTATCACATTGCCGTGTATCCACCCCTCGCAGAGGTCACAGGCCTTGAGCAAAACCGCGGTAGAAGCTTCGACTATCCAGTGGGCCAGCTCATCTTGGCCTGGAGCTTCCCAATGATCCGAAAATAATTTCAAGTGTAGTCTCGGAAATCGTTGGCTAAGTTTTCTAAGCCATTGATAATCAAGCTCCGTTATTTTTTATTTTGCCGATTCTGACGAACTTTGGCTAGGGTTACTCTTTGTAATGGTTGCCCTCAAAAACTGGATCGAAACAGAAGAAAGCGCTGAGGCGCTTCCATGCACGCGGCCAGGCGCAACACATCCAGCCGGGGACTACCTTTTGTCCACCAACGCAGCGGATTCCAAGACGTATACCTATGACGCCAATGGCAACCTCACCTCGGATAGAGTCCGCACCTTTTTATGGGATGCGGACGGAGCGCGGGAGCGCGAAGATGGTGCGCCGGGAAGCGGCGTGCCCGGAGCGAAGCAAAGGGTGAGTAAGGCGGGTGCTCCCGGGGCGACGGACGAACAAAACCGGCTGATCTCCATCATTGAAGGGAGCAAGAAGAGCAAGTTCAGCTACGACGGTCTGGGGCGCCGGGTGCGCATTCGCGAGCTGGACCGCGGCACGGAGACTTCCAATCGCACCTTTGTTTGGTCTGGCACCGCGATCGTGGAAGAGCGCAACGCTGCCGGCACCCAGGCCAGCAAGCGGTATTACGCCCGTGGCCTGGTCGACCGCACCGGTTCGGAAGATAAGAAATACTACTACACCTTCGATCACCTCGGATCCACTCGGGAGGTGGTCGAAGACGACGGTGTCACGGTGGCTGCTCGCTACGATTATGATCCCTTTGGCCGGGTGGAGAAACTGGGCGGAAGCTACGACGTCGATTTCCTCTACACCGGGCACCTCCACCACCTCCCCAGCGGGTTGTACCTTACCCACTACCGGGCCTACGATCCCGACACCGGAGTGTGGCTTTCGCGGGATCCGCAGGATTACATCGACGGGCCCAATCCTTATGCCTATGTGCTGAATAACCCAATAAACTCCATCGACCCGACCGGAGAGGCATTATTGCTCATTATCTTTGTGGTCTTTGAAATCGGTTCCACAGCCTATGACGTTTATTATATGTTAACGACGGTATTGGACGATTGCGCTTCCGAGGAAGAAAAAGCAAATGCCGTCGCCGGCGCGGCCATGGGCTTGGGTCTTCCCGGCGGAGGCTATGGGCGCATCCTTAATGTCTCAAAGACGACAACGCGGAAATCGAGTAAGACGATTCGCAACGAATGGGAAAAGGAAAAAGGGGAACCTTGGCCGAAAGATCCAGCGACAGGAAAAAATCAGGATGTCGCACACAAGAAGGCTTTAGCTGATGGAGGAACCAACGATTTGGATAATTTAAAACCGCAACCCCACAAAGAGCATGTCCAGGAACACAAAGACAAGGGCGACTTCTCAAGATGGGCTAAACGTCGAAAGAAAAAGGAGTAGCTCATGAGTCAGAGAAACCAAATTGACTTTTCTAAAGTCCGACCCGCCAATGAAATTGTTGGCGAGGATGAGGAGGACACCATCCTCTTAAAGGGACACCTTACCGAAGCGGTCGATTACGTGAACAGGCAAAAATGGTGTAGCGAAATAGTCGAATGTTTCTTCGGATTTGGCGTCGGTGGTGTCGCCGCCGTGTTCCTTTTTAATATCCGCTCCGACGATCCCGAAGTCGACGATTATGTTTGGGCGGTTGTCGGCGACATTCCTCCGCTCTATTTGACTGTAGAAGATTGTCCTAATCCTGCTTGCGCATTGGATGGATACATCGGCGCTCTTGAGCAATGGGCAGCAGCGGCCATCAAACAGAAGGCTATGGAAGGCCTACCTCCTGTATCGGCTCCTGCGACCGTCGAAAATGGTAAAGCTCTCAAAAGGCGATTACAGTTCTTGGATCGCGAAGTGTTAAGCCAGTATCAAAGTGATTTGGTGTGAAACGGCGCGTCACTGCTGCCGCTCGCTGTCCTTAATTGGCTAACCCGCACCTGCTTCCCTTTGGTTGCCTGACGGCTCGCGCCAGCCAATGAGAGAGAATAAGGGGACGGTCCTAGTTGTTTAGTGGGGGGCAAAGGGGTCAGTCCAATTATTCATGATATTTTGTCGACTCGATGGTAATGTTTCTGGGGCGAGGCCCGCATAATCACTACACTCATGCCGCTGAACTGTCGAACTTGGGCCAGGAGTGAAAAAGAATATTCCTAGTGACTTGGATCCTTCCACTGATAATCCTGTCACATCTTCAGAAGAGATTCCCCCGCCTTGTGGAATGACGCAGGATGAATGGGATGAAGCGGTCAAGAAATTTGGGCAGGAAGAATGTGATACCATGGATGAGAAACGGGACTATAAATTGTTTGGTGGTGACGGAGGTGTGGAGTCTGGAAACTGCCATACCGTGACTCGGCAACTAATCCAAGGCGCCGGAGGGCAGATTCCTGACAGTTATGATCCCCCAAAATCGAATCCGGGGCTGCGTTAATATAAATAAAGACATTTCCCATAAGACGCTGATATATGAATAAGGAATTAGTATTAATATTATTTATTTTTTTAATTTCTTTTGGCTGTTCTACTAACGATAAAGAGATGAATTCACTTATTGGAGTTTGGAAAACTCAAGTAATAGAAAGTGAGATAGGTGAAGTGGTTTTAACGTTTACATTTGAAAATGATGGCACGTTTATTGAGGATTGTTATTTTTTGGACGAGGATGAATCGATAGTTGCTAAAGGATTCTTTACAATAATTTCTGAAGGCAAAATTGGACTGAAAACTTTACCTCAGTATTACAACAGCAGGGGAGAAGTCTTTGAGGAAGATAGCACATCAAGAGAGGAGGAGGCTTTATTTTCGATATCTAAAGATGAAATGAAACTTAGATTTTACAATGAAGATTTTATTTTAAAAAGAGTAAAAGACTAGAGACTAAAAAAATCATGTCAGGCGGCTCAAAACGTTGATATTATTGATCTCTTTTGGATAGACACCCAAGGCAATGAAACCATCGCCCCTCGAGATCCTCAAGACCCTGGCAGAGCCGACAGCAGTAACCCCGGAAAGTGGGTGACTTTTCAACCTTAAGCCGACACTATAATAGCAAAATACCTTTGACCATGAAATATAAACTCCCGCTTTTGCTTATCCTTACCAACTGTTTGACTATGAGTTGTGAGAAAAAGGAAGAATGGATTACAATGAATGACAGCTACTACTTGAGTGAATCTGAGATATCTCAACTAGAGATTCAGGTAAATTCAGGAGACGCCGAAGCGGCTATTCGACTGTCCAAATATTTCGGCTTTTATTTGCAAGATGAAGACAAGCTGAAATATTGGACGAGAAAAGCGGCCGAGCTTGGGGATCCAATGTCACAGAACAACATGGGAATTATTCTCATTGGCAATGATTACGAAACAGTTTCTGAAGAGGCCATCTACTGGCTTGAAAAAGCAAAGGCAGCAGGAGTGGAAAGCGCCCGTGAAACGCTTGATTATTTGGAAAAGGAGGCCTCCAAAGGGTCCGATGTAGCAGATTAACATTTTCATTGATCCATCACTCTGCCTACCCGATTCGAATGGCCTTGGGACAAGGAAGGGGGCAAAGGGGTCAGTCCAATTATTCATGATATTTTGTCGACTCGATGGTAATGTTTCTGGGGCGAGGCCCGCATAATCACTACACTCATGCCGCTAAGAGGCGACGCCTAAGAGGCGACGCAAAAGGGTCAGTCCAATTATTCATGATATTTGATTGATTCGATGGGAAAGCCAAAAGGTGCCGAGCCTGGTATTCAAATATCTTCAAACATATCTCGTAAATCCAAACCCTGGATACGCAGGTTATTGTTAATCGGCTAACCCGCACCTGTTTCCCTTCGGTCGGCCTGACGGCTCGCGCCAGCAATAGCTGTCACGCCATTTGCTCCACTCGTTCGCCCCAGTCGGCCGGGCCGCCTCCTTATGGGCTGCCTTCCTGCGATTAGCAGCCCACCCGTCGCTATCGCTCTTTCCCCCGGGACCCGTCGGCGCTTGGACCTCCTTTCAGTCGGGCGCCGCCACCCGATCCCTTTCGCCCCCACACACCGGTGTGGACGGCTCCGAGGCGGGGGCGCTACCCTGTCGGGCCGGGCCTGGGTGTGCCTGCCCGCCCCGGTCGGCGGTCCCCCTGGCCCCGGCGCCAGCAAACTCGACCCAAATCCTCGGGCTCAAACACGAGCTGGCGCTTAACGGGTCCAGAGGGCTGCGCCTCCTCGGTGGCGGCTTCCCCCAGCCAAACGCCCTTCAGCCCACACCCCGGAAAGGCCAAAAGGGTCAGTCCAATTATTCATGATTTTTTGTAGACTTTCGGGGAAGAAGACATCAAAAGGCACGCAGTCTGGTATTTAAGTATCTTCAAATATATTGCCTGAATCCAAACCCTGGATACGCAGGTTGTTGTTAATCGGCGAATCTGCATCTGCTTCCCTACTGTCGGCCTGGCGGCTCGCGCCAGCCAATAGCTGTCACGCCAGTTGCTCCACTCGTTCGCCCCAGTCGGGCCGGGCCGCCTCCTTATTGGCTGCCTTCCTGTGGTTAGCATCCCACCCGACGGGGGGGGGGCAAAGGGGGGGGGGGCAAAGGGGTCAGTCCAATTATTCATGATATTTTGTCGACTCGATGGTAATGTTTCTGGGGCGAGGCCCGCATAATCACTACACTCATGCCACTGAACTGTCGCCTAGAGAATAAGCCTAGAGAATAAGGGGACGGTCCTAGTTGTTTAGTGTTGACCAGCTAGAGATTCGCTCTTTCGTTTAGAAAATGCCCCGAGCAGCAAGGGTGCAGGCAGTATGAGGGTGCCCGCTATCACCTCCTCAACCGTGGCAACTACCGCAAAGATTTGTTTCCGACCCACAGGACCGACCAGGCCTTTACAGAAGTTATGTTCGAAGCCTGCGAAAGGTATCAGTGGTATTTGCATGCCTATGTGCTGATGAGCAATCACTATCATTTGTGCTTGGAGACACCCCAAGCCAACCTTAGTGATGGGATGCACTGGTTACAATCCACCTTCGCCAACCGCTTTAACAAGTTCACCGGCGAGCGTGGACATGTGTTTGCTCGCTTAGTTGCCTGAGAAGCAACCACTAAGCTCACCCTCTTTCAGAGGGCTACGCCATCTCCGCACTCTGTGCTCCGTCAAGGACGCTACAAGTCCCTCATCATCGAAGATGATTTTGGATTACTCAAGGTGGTGGACTACATCCACCTAAATCCTGTAAGCGCAGGTATTGTAGGGGAAGGCGGATGGGGTCAGCCCTAGTTTTTAAGTATTTTCGGTGGTTTTTTGTAGTGGGCGCAGCGATTTTAACGGGTCCTCCGGTATGCGGTGAATGGGGTTACTCATTATCACATTGCCGTGTATCCACCCCTCGCAGAGGTCACAGGCCTTGAGCAAAACCGCGGTAGAAGCTTCGACTATCCAGTGGGCCAGCTCATCTTGGCCTGGAGCTTCCCAATGATCCGAAAATAATTTACAATGTAGTCTCGAAAATCGTTACCTAAGGGGGCTCAAGCACATCTTGAGGAGGCTTCCCATTAAATTTCTGAGAAATTAGACATGCGGGCTAAGAGCAAATAATTAGCGGGGTTGACTGAAAATAAGGGTATTGCTTTCTGCTACATTCCGCATTACCTCTCTTTATATGAAAACAATCGCCATTAAGCTTCCTGAGGACCTGGACGTGCGATTGGCTAAGCGGGCCAAAAGATTGGGAGTATCGAAATCGGAAGTAGCACGTGAGGGGAGAGGCAAAGGAAAGGCCAAAAGGGTCAGTCCAATTATTCATGATTTTTTGTAGACTTTCGGGGAAGAAGACATCAAAAGGCACGCAGTCTGGTATTTAAGTATCTTCAAATATATTGCCTGAATCCAAACCCTGGATACGCAGGTTGTTGTTAATCGGCGAATCTGCATCTGCTTCCCTACTGTCGGCCTGGCGGCTCGCGCCAGCCAATAGCTGTCACGCCAGTTGCTCCACTCGTTCGCCCCAGTCGGGCCGGGCCGCCTCCTTATTGGCTGCCTTCCTGTGGTTAGCATCCCACCCGACGGGGGGGGGGGCAAAGGAAAGGCCAAAAGGGAAAGGCCAAAAGGGTCAGTCCAATTATTCATGATTTTTTGTAGACTTTCGGGGAAGAAGACATCAAAAGGCACGCAGTCTGGTATTTAAGTATCTTCAAATATATTGCCTGAATCCAAACCCTGGATACGCAGGTTGTTGTTAATCGGCGAATCTGCATCTGCTTCCCTACTGTCGGCCTGGCGGCTCGCGCCAGCCAATAGCTGTCACGCCAGTTGCTCCACTCGTTCGCCCCAGTCGGGCCGGGCCGCCTCCTTATTGGCTGCCTTCCTGTGGTTAGCATCCCACCCGACGGGGGGGGGGCAAAGGGGGAAAGGCCAAAAGGGTCAGTCCAATTATTCATGATTTTTTGTAGACTTTCGGGGAAGAAGACATCAAAAGGCACGCAGTCTGGTATTTAAGTATCTTCAAATATATTGCCTGGAAGGGGGCAAAGGGGTCAGTCCAATTATTCATGATATTTTGTCGACTCGATGGTAATGTTTCTGGGGCGAGGCCCGCATAATCACTACACTCATGCCACTGAACTGTCGCCTAGAGAATAAGCCTAGAGAATAAGGGGACGGTCCTAGTTGTTTAGTGTTGACCAGCTAGAGATTCGCTCTTTCGTTTAGAAAATGCCCCGAGCAGCAAGGGTGCAGGCAGTATGAGGGTGCCCGCTATCACCTCCTCAACCGTGGCAACTACCGCAAAGATTTGGGGAAGGCGGATGGGGTCAGCCCTAGTTTTTAAGTATTTTCGGTGGTTTTTTGTAGTGGGTGCAGCGATTTTAACGGATCCGCCGGTATGCGGTGAAAGGGGTTAGTCATTATCACATTGCCGTGTATTCGCCCCCCGTAGAGGTCACAGGCCTTGAGCAAAACCGCGGTAAAAGCTTCGGCTATCCAGTAGGCCAGCTCATCTTGGCCTGGACCTTCCCCATGATCCGAAAATAATTTCAAGTGTAGTCTCGGAAATCGTTGGCTAAGTTTTCTAAGCCATTGATAATCAAGCTCTGTTATTTTTTATTTTGCCGATTCTGACGAACTTTGGCTAGGGTTGCTCTTTGTAATGGTTGCCCTCAAAAACTGGATCGAAACAGAAGAAAGCGCTGAGGCGCTTCCATGCACGCGGCCAGGCGCAACACATCCAGCCGGGGACTACCTTTTGTCCACCAACGCAGCGGATTCCAAGACCTATACCTATGACGCCAACGGCAACCTCACCTCCGATGGAGTTCGCGCCTTTGCCTGGGATGCAGACGGAGCGCGGGAGCGCGAAGATGGTGCGCCGGGAAGCGGCGTGCCCGGAGCGAAGCAAAGGGTGAGTAAGGTGGGTGCTCCCGGGGCGACGGACGAACAAAACCGGCTGATCTCCATCATCGAAGGGAGCAAGAAGAGCAAGTTCAGCTACGACGGTCTGGGCCGCCGGGTGCGCATTCGCGAGCTGGATGACGACACAGAGACTTCCAACCACACCTACATTTGGTCGGGAGAGGGGATCGTGGAAGAGCGCAACGCAGCCGGCACCCAGGCCAGCAAGCGGTATTACGCCCGTGGCCTGGTCGACCGCACCGGTTCGGAAGATAAGAAATACTACTACACCTTCGATCACCTCGGATCCACTCGGGAGGTGGTCGAAGACGACGGTGTCACGGTGGCTGCCCGCTACGATTACGATCCCTTTGGCCGTCTTGAGAAACTGAGTGGATCCTATGAGGTGGATTTTCTCTACACCGGACACCTCTATCACCAGCCGAGCGCCATACACCTCACCCACTACCGGGCCTACGACCCCAACACCGGGGTATGGCTATCTCGTGACCCGCTAGAACAAGTGCTTGGGCTTGACGCTGAAATCTTCCAAGGACCGAATCTGTATACGTATGGTCCGAACAATCCGATTAATGGCTATGACTCTGATGGTCTTCTCTGGTGGGGGATCACTGGTGCAATAGGCGGGGCTATAGACCTTGGTCTTCAACTCTATTTAAATGATGGAGATTGGAGTTCTGTTGATTTTGTTGATGTTGGTATCTCTGCTGCTGCAAGTGCCGCTGGATTTGGTATACTCTCCAGCGTTGGAAAGGTAGGAAAAGCTCTGAAGGCGAAGAAGACCTTGAGCAGGCTGCGCAAAAAGCGCATACCAGAAAAGGCTTGGAGTAATTATGCCAAAGGACAAAAAGCAGAAGCACTGGCTAACAAGAATAATATCCCCAAGGTAGTTGGTGCTGTAGGCTTGTCGCAAGGTCTGAAAAAGATTTTGGACTTTCCTAATTCAGAGGCAAACGAGGATGACCCGTGTGATTGATTATGGAAGACTTCAGACCTGTCGTCACCGGAATCATAGGGGCTATAATTTCCTTCTGCCTTGCGTATTTAATGTGCAAATTCTTTCCGGATCTCTATTCGGAAAATAGCCTGTCCAAACTCAGGCGTAAATATGGAAAAAAGGTCCGTATTGCTAACGTTTTATCAGGTATTGGATTCGTGACGGGCGTTTCAGCATATTTCTTGAAGCTTATTCCGCGAAATGATTGGAGGGGAATTGGCCTAGCATTCGGACTTATGGCCATTCTTCCATTTCTGTATCTCTTAGTTTTTACAAATGGCCAAGGTATCAAAGAAGGAATCAATGCGTTTAACGCCTTCTCGAGATTACAGCGTACACCTCGTTTAGTAATGTATACTTTATTCTTTATATTTGCGGTACTTGGGCTTATCGTAACTCTATCGCTTTGCATTCATGGAGTGCAAAATGGATACTAAGTAAAGAGATTGGCCCGAAATTAAGGTGGGGGGCAAAAGGGTCAGTCCAATTATTCATGATATTTTGTCGACTCGATGGTAATGTTTCTGGGGCGAGGCCCGCATAATCACTACACTCATGCCGCTGAACTGTCGAACTTGGGCCAGGAGTGAAAAAGAATATTCCTAGTGACTTGGATCCTTCCACTGATAATCCTGTCACATCTTCAGAAGAGATTCCTCCTCCTTGTGGAATGACGCAGGATGAATGGGATGAGGCGGTCAAGAAATTTGGGCAGAAACAATGTGATACCATGGATGAGAAACGGGACTATTCATGGCATGGTGGTGACGGAGGTGTGAAATCTGGAAACAGCAATTGCGTGACTCGGCAAATAATCCAAGGCGCCGGAGGGCAGATTCCTGGGAGTTATAATCCCCCAGGATTGAATCCGGGGCTGCGTTAAAATAAATAATGACATTTCCCATAAGACGCTGATATATGAATAAGGAATTAGTATTAATATTATTTATTTTTTTAATTTCTTTTGGCTGTTCTACTAACGATAAAGAGATGAATTCACTTATTGGAGTTTGGAAAACTCAAGTAATGGAAACTGAGATAGGTGAAGCGGTTTTAACGCTTACATTTAAAAATGATGGCGCTTACATTGAGGAGCTCTACCTCTTGAGGGAGGATGAATCAATGGTTGTTAAAGGATTCTTTACAATAATTTCTGAAGGCAAAATTGGACTGAAAACTTTACCTCAGTATTACAACAGTAGGGGGGAAATCTTGGAGGAAGATAGCACATCAAGAGAGGAGGAGGGGTTATATTCGATATCTAAAGATGAAATGAAACTTAGATTTCACGGTGAAGATTATATTTTAAAAAGAGTAAAAGACTAGAGACTAAAAAATCATGTCAGGCGGCTCAAAGGGATGGCCAAAGGGGTCAAACGCAAAACATTAACATTTTGCTGGACTTAGCATCGCGCTTTTTCGATTCGGACGGCCCGTGGAAAGTGGCAATAACCATCCGCGCGACCGGGCTACCCGCTTATTCATCCAGCGGCGAATTCAGCCGCTTAAAAAACCCGCTACACGGCCCAAGGGGCCATACCTTAGAGCCTATCCCGGAAACCGGGATTTGAAACTTCATTTCGAACCATCGTAGGAGCGGCTTTACGCCGCGATCCCGCCAAACAGCCTCGGAGCAATCGCGGCGTAAAGCCGCTCCTACAACTTAAAACCATTACTCCAGGAAAAGGTAGATCTCGATCGCCGAGCGAGCCGTTGTGAATGCGGCGGTTTTGGCAAAACCGCCCTACCCCTAGAGAGGCAAAGGGGCAGCCCTTGATGTTTGGTATTTCGTTAACATGACGACTCACGGGAAGGAGGACGGGGTCAGCCCTGGTTTTTAAGTATTTTCGGAGCTTTTTGTAGTGGGCACAGCGATTTTAACGGATCCTCCGGTATGCGGTGAAAGGGGGTTACTCATTATCACGTTGCCGTGTAAGGCGCCTCTGAAGGAACAGGCAATTTGAGACCCAGATCATCGAACGCCGTCCCCGTCTCACCGGACTTGGCTGACGCAATTAAGAGTACAGACCTGACGTCGTTTGCTTCATCCCCTCAACAATCGGGGCCGACCCCTTTTGTGTCTTTGCGGCCTCGGAATCCAAAAAAAGGGTAGAAAAACAACCCAAAAAGTTATAATTCAGAACTGACCCCTTCTGTCAATCCACTAGCCGGCATGGAAGCATTGCCGCATCGCGCATGCCGTGAATTATCTTTTTATCGGCTGGACAAAAGGTGGCGAGCACACCCGACAGTTCCGCTCGGCCGCCCTTGACAAAAAAATAGGGACATAGTCGCAATCGGCCCTGCATTTCGAAGGACTCGTCAGCACCCCGGTAAATTTCGTGAGGAAGGCGTTTCGGTTTGCGGTATTCCTGGAGAATGTGCAAATTCGACTCACTCATTTCCACCGCGCTTTGAATGCCTTCTCTCCAATCATCCCTGGAAGAATCGCTTCCGAGAATAACGCTGCGGGCTCCCCAGGCGGTTTCATGGAAACCGCTGATCTTAATGATCAGGTTGCGTTCGCGCTGGGATGCATTGGCCAAATCGCTCCACTCTTGTATGGGTTTTCCACCTACCAGCGGAGCATCGAGTACCGCGGTGGGCGGCAAAGGAGTGGGATCCATTACCCAGCTCCTGGGAACGGCCCGCGAAAGCGCCCGATAGGAAGACTTGGGCATGTTTTCACGCCAGAATTTGTCCAGCTTTCCATGATGAAACAAAGCCAGGCTCAACTTCTCTTCCTGAAATGGCCGCATGGGCGGTGACAGTTCCACTTCCTTCTGATCGAGCGCTTCAAAAAAATACGGAATCGTTTTCAGTTTTGGCAGATCAAATAACTCAAAAAACCGGTAGACAACATCGATCTTTTCCGGGTTGCCATCGATGGAAACATGAAGAACACCACCCAGGGGGTAGACTTCGTCCGGATGAAAGCAGAAGACGCGCTTACCCTGCTTTTGAAGTTCACCACAGAGCCACAGCATCTCGGGCCGGTAGGTGGATGCCTCGTCGCTAACCACGATGGCAATAAACGGCGCGTGCCTATCGGGGGCCATAGCGGCCAGGGCATCATAGAAACGGTTCAGCATCAGATCACCCTCCCCCACTATGCCGTCATCAACTTGCGAATACAGCCGGTTCAGAAAGGCAGTAAGTCCTATTCCACCGGGCACGGAATCGATTTCCGTCAAGGCGAATCCATCCTCAGTAAATAAAAGGTCCGGTCGTATAACCAGGGGGAGCTGACCGCGAACTTCTTTATGTCGGCTATGTTTGACCAGGTGACGGGGTTTGCCGCGATCCAGATAGTCCGCCACCCAGGGCGCTACCAGATTTTCATTGCGCAGCAGTTTTTTACCCTCAACCGAACGGAAATAGAGCGTTTCCAGAGCCTTATGAAAATCGAGGCATGCCTGGCCAAGTGCATTGATCTGCTGGAGCTGCCCTTTGGACAATGCCCAGGAATGGGGCGCCAACTTCCAGGTCTTGTCTTCGAACAACGGAGTATTATCAAATCTTTCTTTGAGATAGGTATAGGACAATCCCGATCGCTTGAGAGATTTGGTCATAATTAATTTTCCATCTTTATATCCTTGTTCCTCGAGGTAGGACAACCAGCCCGCAACCAATTGTGGACAAACCGGTTGATGTCTCCATCCATCACCCCTTGTATGTCCGAAGTTTGCACACCGGTCCGCAAGTCCTTGACCATCTGGTAAGGTTGAAATACGTAGCTGCGAATCTGGTTGCCCCAACCTATCTCACCCTTCTCCCCATAAAACTTGTCCATTTCGGCCCGCTTCTCGTCCTCCATTTTTTCGTAGAGACAGGATTTCAGCATTCGCATCGCCGTGGCCCGGTTCTTGTGCTGCGAACGTTCGTTCTGGCAAGCTACCACAATCCCGGAAGGCAGGTGGGTGATTCGGATGGCCGATTCGGTTTTATTGACGTGTTGCCCGCCGGCGCCGCTGGAACGATAGGTGTCTACCCGGAGGTCCTCCTCTTTGATTTCGATATCCACATCATCGACAATCTCGGCAATTACATCGACCGAACAGAAAGAAGTGTGACGCCTTTTGTTGGAATCGAAAGGGGAGATGCGCACCAGCCGGTGCACTCCCCGTTCCGCTTTGGCATAACCATAGGCGCAAACCCCACTTATCATCATCGTCACTCGGCTTAAACCCGCCTCTTCGCCTTGCTGCATGTCCTCCACACTCACCGAAAATCCATTGCGTTCAGCCCAGCGCGTATACATGCGGAAGAGCATTTCCGCCCAGTCACAGGATTCAGTCCCCCCGGCACCGGAATGGATGGTCAGGTAAGCGTTGGCCGAATCGTAGGGACCACTGAGAAACACAGCTATTTCCAACTCATCAATTGAACTGGCCAGCTTCCCCGATAATTGGCGAACTTCCTCAGAAAATTCTCCATCCTCTTCGCCTTCTTGCTCGTCCACAAGTTCGACCAGTGCATTGAGATCGTCCACTTCGCTTTGAAAACCTGTCAGGCGGTTGACTACCCGCCTCAGGCCGTTCATCTCCGCCACAGTTTGCTGAGCTGCCTCCCGGTTGTCCCAAAATCCGCGTTGGGCCATACGGGACTCCAATTCTGCAATTCGCGTCTTCTTGTTATCGACGTCAAAGATACCTCCAAAGGTATCCGGCACGTTTATTGATCTCTTCAATTTTTGAGCGGGTATCAGGTGTAATCATAGGACGAAGAGACAAAAATATAAGGTTCGTTTTGCAAGCTTCAAGCGCAAGGGAGTTTGACTTGCAGGGAATAAAATTACCTTCACAGTGGGTACTGTGGAAATCATTGCCATCGTCGCAATATCGCTGGATGGATATATCACCGAGGGGGATAAACCCGCTACCGCTTTTACATCTCGAGCTGACAAGGTGTGGTTCTCCAAAGTACAGGAGGCATTTTCTGCTCACGTCATGGGATCCGTCGCCTTCGAAGCGGAAAGGGAATTGATTACTAAGGCCGCCCGTAAAAACTCCTCGAAACTTCGCGTGGTCTTAACCCGATCACCAGAAAAATACCGTTCCCTGACCATGCCGGATCGTCTGGAATTTACAGATGAAACACCTGCCGAAGTCCTCCGCCGCATAGAAGCCAGCGGCCATGAACGGGTCGCCATCTTGGGTGGCGGTCAAATCTACAGCTTGTTTCTCGGCGAAAAATTAGTTGACGAACTCTGGGTGACCCTCGAAGCAAAAGTGTTTGGATCCGGAACGCCCGTTTTTGCCGCCGAACATCAGCAAAAACTGAGCCTGGTCGAAATGTTTAACCTCGACGAAAATACGCTGCTTCTCAAGTACCGGCCGCAATAGACCCGTCGGGGCCCAATAGAGCCATTTAAATCTGGAAATCTTCCTGTCCAGACAGCTCATGCAATCCGCACTCGCGACGCACTCCTGCAAATCGCGTATCCTCAGCTGACATGCTGCCCATCAGCCGGCTCGTGCTATGCGTGTCTCCAATCGATACGTAGCCTTCCTCCCAAAGTGGATGGTAGGGCAGGTTATTGTTGGTCAGGTAAATGTATATATCGTGATCCGACCAGTCGATGATCGGGTGAATCTTGGTCATCTTGCCCTGCTTCATGACCACATCGAGATGTTTGCGGCTGGAACTCTGCTCTCTGCGCAGTCCGGCCAGCCAGCCCTTGGCATTGAATTCCACCAGGGCCCGGTTCATGGGCTCGACCTTATTCATGAGGTTATACCTGGAGAGGCCTTCCTCCCCCTGCTCCCACAATTTACCGTAGAGCGCTTGCTGCCTGGCCGAAGTCATCCGGGGTTGGTAAACGCGGAGGTTTAGATGGAGGCGCTCCTTCAATTCATCGGCAAAACGATAAGTCTCGGGGAATAGATATCCGGTATCGACCAGAATGATGGGCACATGCGGAACCATGGAAGAAACCAGGTGCAACATAACCGCAGATTGGGCTCCGAAACTGCTACTCATCAGCAGCTGATCTCCAAACTTCTCCAAGGCCCAGCGTATGCGCCGTTGGGCGCTGGCATCCGCTAATAGCGCGCTGGCGGGATCCACTTCCCTTACCCGGTTATCCGTTTTTGCCATCTTGGTTGTAACCACGGTCTTTTTTAAGTTTTTCAGGTAAATAACTCATAAAAGGAGTTTTTTTTCCCGTGACAATACCAATTTTGACCGATTCACCAGCCTTCTTGTCGCTACTCTTTGGCTAAAAAAAGCCGCAAACTGTTCAGGCAAACCACTACCGTACTGCCCTCATGAGCGAAAACTCCCAAGGTAAGGGGGACTATGCCCAGCAGAGCGGCGCTGGCCATGACCGCCACCGTTCCGAGGGATATGACCAGGTTTTGCCGAATAACTGAGCGAGCTTTGCAACTCAACTCGTAGGCCGTTAGAAATTTTTCGATCTTGTCGTTCATCAGAATCACTTCGCTCTGTTCCAGCGCCGCAGCACTGCCTCGCGCCCCCATGGCAACGGCCACAAATGCCGCAGCCAGACTGGGAGCGTCATTCACCCCATCTCCCACCATGGCTACCTTGTCACCAAGGTCGGTCATTTCTTTGATAACCTGTACTTTGTCCTCAGGCATAAGCCCGCTGCGGATTTCCTGAATTCCAATTTCCTCCCCCACCGCTTCGGCTGCGCTCCGCCGGTCTCCCGTCAGCATAAGCGTTTTTATTCCGAGGTCATTCAACCGTTCCAGCGTATCCTTTGACCTTTCTCGAATTTTGTCCTCCAGCAAAATTCGGCCCAACTGATCCTGATGAAAAACCCAAACCTCGGTCATGGAAGGTGGAGGCTCGTCGACCCGATCAATCCAATGGGCCAAAGGACCCTCGTTCATGAGCTCCCTTCTGCCCAGGAATATGGACTCTTTTGCCACCTGCCCACGCAAACCCTTGCCGCTAAAGGACTGAAATTCATTTACATCCTGAGCAACCAGCCCTCGCTTTTTCCCGTGATTGACAATAGCCCGGGCAATCGGGTGATTGGACTGGGATTCCAGGCTGAATGCCAACTGCAATACTTCTTCTTCCTGACCCGGGGGGAAACTTTCCACCTTCAACACGCTCAAGTCGCCTTGTGTCAAGGTGCCGGTTTTGTCCAATGCAACCGCGTTGACCTCGGAGAGTTTTTCGATAGCGGCGCCTCCGCGAAACAGTATGCCTTTACGCGCACCCCAGGCTATGGCCGCCAAAATCGCCGATGGAATGGAGAGCACCAGGGCACACGGACTGGCCACGACCAGAAACGTCATGGCACGGTAAAATGCCGAGTAGCCGGATTCGCTTTGCTCGAACGCTGGAATACGCAGGACCAACCAGGAAAAAAGGAAATAAGCCAGGGTAAGGCCTATAATCAGATAAGTGTACCCGGTGCCGAATCGATCGGTAAACCTTTGGCTAGGGGCGCGCAGATGTTGGGCATCCTGTATCAGGCGAATAATTTTTTGCAGCGAACTTTCCGATGCCTGCCGCAGCACTTTAACCGTCACCACGCCCCAGAGATTCAAGGTGCCGCTGAAGACTGTATCACACCTCCCTTTTTCCACCGGAGTGGCCTCCCCGGTGAGGTTCGATTCGTCGCAGGCCGTCTTGCCCGAAATCACCTCCCCATCCACCGGAAAAAGCTCATCCGGCTTCACCTGAATAACATCTCCCAAGGTGAGATCCTCCACCGCCACGGATTGGATTGAGCCATCAGTGTTCACCCGGTTTGCGGTTTTTGGAGCCGAACGGGTCAGGGCATGTATTTCCCGGTGTGTACGGTGTTCCGCGTAATCC
Source organism: Opitutales bacterium (assembly GCA_965250065.1). Lineage (GTDB taxonomy): Bacteria > Verrucomicrobiota > Verrucomicrobiia > Opitutales > UBA2995 > JAABVD01. Next base: position 70,798 of record OZ252288.1, on the reverse strand, counting down.
TCCAGGGCGCCCGAAAGTGAAAATAGAAATAAAAGCAATGCTCCTTCCGCCCAGGATCCAATGGCCACGGCTCCCAGGGCAACGGCCAGCATCAGAAAATGAATGTCCATGGAACCCTGTTTGAGGTTTTCGTAGGTGTCCTGGGCTGCATCCCATCCCCCACTTACCAGGCTCAGAGCATACATTCCATAGAGGATCCAATCCGCTACCCCGTTAACGAAACTCAAGGCAAAAGCAGCCGTCAGGAAAAATCCACATATACCCGCCAACCAGGCCATGGTTTTCCATGCTTCCTCCAATTCTTCCACCGCTCTTTCGGGAGTAGGCCATTCATAATCCCGCCACGTCCACAACATCCTGGCAGATGGACTGCTCGTTCTTTCAACGACTGTCTCATCGTTGAACGTCCGCACCCGAAGGCCATCCATAGCTTGATGCTTTCCAGTGTAATTGCCTGCTTCCAGTTGCCTCTCCACCGATTTCAAAATGCCGGCTAAATCCCCACTGATGGCGGGCAAATCTCTTTCCCCCAAAGTAGCCACCGACACCGTGCGCTCGTCCGGCTTCAGGTGAATGGCCTGAACATCTTCCTGTTCACGCAGGAATTGTCGCAATTCCCCCGCCCAGTCCGCCTCTTGCCCTGTCCCAATATCCGTCATCGAACTGCCATGCTGAAGCCCCACCTGAAACGTGCAACACTATTTAGAATCATTCCAAAAATCAGAATAAGTTCGACAGTTTGTAATCTGAACGTTTGAACGCCGCTATGATCGGTTTTCAGAATGCGATCGAGGCGGAACAAAGCGGGGACTTCATCTTTGGTTTGGTCAACCGCACCTTCCGCAAGAAAGGCTGGCTACAGAAGTTTCTCGGCATGGAATTTCGTCCACAGCAAGAGATCATGGCCCGGGAAGTCGTTGGAGCCTTACAAAATAATGAGCCCCTTCTATTTGAGGCCGGAACCGGAGTTGGCAAAAGCCTGGCTTACCTGATTCCTTCCATCCTGGTAGCGGTCCATCAGAAGCGCCAGGGAATCATCGCCACCCATACTATTTCGTTGCAGGAGCAAATCAAGGAGAAGGACCTGGATATTTGCCGTTCTCTTTTCGGCAAAGTTGCGGAGCTGGCCGCCTTCAAAGGTTTCAAAGTGGCATTTCTAGTGGGCAAAGGGAATTACCTTTGCACCACGCGTCTCGATCAGGCAATTGCCCAAAAAACCGAGCTCATTCCATCGGATGAACAATTTGAACTGGCGCGCATCGTTGACTGGTCCTTGCGGACAAAGGTGGGCATACGGCAGGAACTGCTTCCAGCCCCAATCTCCGATGTCTGGGAATGGGTATCGGCGGAGTCTTCCGCCTGCAGTAAAAAGCACTGCGATCCCAAGATTTGCCACTATCAAAAAGCCCGGGCCAAAATCCGCAATTCACACCTGCTCATCGTAAATCACAGCCTGCTATTTTCCCTGCTGGGTTCGGGCATGCCCGTCCCCCAGGGCCGGGGAGTTTTGTATCCGGAGGATTTCGTTATTCTCGACGAAGGGCACAGGGTCCCCGTGGTCGCCACCAAGCACTTCGGCATGGGCATCAGCTCTTATGGCCTCAATCGCCTGCTCTCCTTTTTATACAATCCCCAGCGCAAGAGAGGACTGCTGCAAAGGAGAGGCGCCTCCGATGATCGCGACCGTGTTGTTCGGGTCCGCCGCGAGGCCGATAGCTTCTTTAATTATGTTCGGCAGACCTTTCTCGAGAAACGGGAAATCGGGCGCATCTACAAACCGGACTGGCTCGACCCCACCCTGCTACACCAGATGCGTGGACTGATAACCCGCCTGAAAGAAATTGCCGTAGGTTTGGACGAAGGTCCGGAAAAAGCGATGGTGGAGGATCAGCGGGACCGCCTCACCAATTTCCATAACGGGATCCGGCAGTTTATCAGCCAGTCCTTTGAAGACCAGGTTTACTGGGTCGAGCGGACGGGACGGGCTGGAAAAATCATCCATTTGCGCAGTGCGCCGATCGAAGTATCGGAATACCTGAAACAGAGTCTGTTTATGCGCGAAACGAGCGTGGTCCTTACCAGCGCCACCCTGGCGGCGGGTCCGAACATGGAAAATTTCCAAAAGCAGGTCGGAGCAGAAAAGGAGCTGGCATTCCAGGTGGACTCGCCCTTCGATTTTGAAACGCATGTAGAGGTGTGTGTGGCAGAAGATGCCCCCCCGCCCAACGCGATGGATGGGCGCCAGGACCTGAATTATATGGAAGAAATCATCCTCTATTGCGTCGATCAAGTGGCGGGTGGTTCCCTGGTTTTATTTACCAATTACTACGACCTGAATCAAATCGCCCGAAGAATCCAGCCCCGACTGGAGGGCCTGGGCCGATCCATGTTTCAACAAGGCCGCGACTATTCACGCAGCGAATTAACCCGCGAGTTTGCCAAGGCGGGCGACGCGGTACTGTTGGGCACGGAAAGTTTTTGGGCGGGAGTGGATGTTCCCGGACCGGCGTTATCGCAGGTAATTATCACTCGCTTGCCCTTCGAAAATCCATCACACCCCATTTCAGAAGCCAAAAGCGACTGGATTAAGTCGCAGGGAAAAAGTCCATTTCTGGAACTTTCTCTACCCGATGCCATAATAAAGTTTCGCCAGGGGATGGGCCGACTTATACGCAATAAAACCGACACCGGACTAATAACTATACTCGATTCACGCATAATTACCAAGCAGTACGGAATCCAGTTTTTGCGCACACTACCCAAAAAGTCATTCCACCGGTTTAACCGAAACAATCGCGATCAAATTTTCCGCCAGCTCCATACCGGATGAAAGTTTACAAACTGCTCCTTGATCAATTGAACCAGTCGCTGATCAACGAACCTTATCGGCGCACTGTGCAAACGATCTGTGTCCGTCCGGACTTGGACTGGCGCGTTTACCCCGATTCGGTCGAATTATGTCCCCGACGAGGTGCGGTAGGTGATCGCTGGATAAGCCACCCCTGGATGCGCCTCGAAGACGGCAGCGCGGATCCCCGCGTGCAAGTTGCCATAACCAATATGAGGACGTTGAGCATTTTCAGGAAAGCGGCCGGAAACGATATTTACCCGGGCGACACGTTTGCAGTAGACTTTGATTTAAGCGAAGCGTCTATGCCGGTTGGGCAAATATTTCGGATCGGTTCCGCCGAGCTGGAAGTGAGCGATGTATACAACGCCGCCTGTGCAAAGTTCGCCAAACGTTACGGAAAATCATCGCTTACCTGGATCAATGCCCCGGAAAACCGCCACCTGCGGCTGCGCGGAATTTATTGTATTGTTCGGAAAAGGGGCACGGTTAATCTGAACGACAAACCGGAAAAAATTCAGGAAACTGCCTATTGAACTTCTCCTGATTGAAATGGTTTACTTTCGAAGGTTATGACATTCCAAAAGCAATTTTCCCTATTGACTGCTCTGGCAACGATCACGTTCTCCGCGTTTTCAGACGCCCAACCTGCCAAAAGTCCCAACATCATCCTCATCATGAGCGACGACATGGGTTACAGCGATCTGGGCTGTTACGGTAGCGAAATCGAAACACCTGCCTTGGACAGTCTGGCGGCAAACGGCCTGCGCTATACACAGTTCTATAATACTTCGCGCTGCTGCCCCACCCGCGCGGCGCTTTTAACCGGGCTTTATTCCCACCAGGCTGGCATCGGTCATATGATGAACGACCGGGGCGGAGAGGCCTTTTCAGGGGATCTCAACAACCGGTGCCTGACTATTGCCGAGGTGTTGAAAACCGCCGGCTACTCCACCTATATGGCTGGAAAATGGCACGTAACACCCCTTTCACCCACCAAGGAGAACCCTGCAAAACACAATTGGCCGTTGCAGCGGGGTTTCGATAAATTCTTCGGCACCATTCATGGAGCCGGCAGTTTTTATGACCCCAATTCACTGACCTCGGGGAATGAATTCATGGTGCCGCCTGAGGGTTTCTACTACACCGATGCCATTAGCGACACCACGGTCGATTATATACGCGATCACGATGTAGAACACCCCTACTTTATCTATGTTTCCTACACGGCAGCCCATTGGCCTTTGCACGCCCTTCCCCAAGACATAAAAAAGTATAAAGGGCGCTACAGCCAGGGTTGGGACGCATTGCGCCAAGAGCGTTACAAGCGCATGATCGACATGGGGCTGATCGATGCGCGGTGGAAATTGTCAGAACGCTATCCGTCAATCCCATGGAAGGAAGTTGAAAGCAAACCGTTTCATGAACGGTGCATGGAAGTTTATGCCGCTCAGATCGACAACATGGATCAAGGAATTGGCCGCATTGTCCAGGCTTTGAAGAATGAGAACCAATTCGACAATACCCTCATCTTCTTTCTTCAAGACAACGGTGGAGTCGAGGAAGCCTACGGTTTAGGCAAAACCTATAAGCAACCCGAAGGTGGAGCAATATTGAAACCCATGGGAGAAAAGGAGTTGCAAAACGCCATGGTTCCAGCTTACACCCGGGAGGGACAACCGGTCAAAGTGGGCTTTGGAATCATGCCGGGTCCGGCCGATACCTATATCGGGTATGCGGAAAATTGGGGCAATGCTTCCAACACTCCCTTCCGCATGTTCAAGCACTGGTCGCACGAAGGGGGCATCTCCAGCCCGCTCATCGTGCACTGGCCCAAAGGTATTCAGGAAAAAGGCCAATACCGCCGGCATATGAGCCACCTAATCGACATCATGGCCACCTGTGTGGACGTCGCCGAAGCCGAATATCCCAAACATTATAAGGGCAATAAAATCCAGCCATTGGAAGGTGTGAGCCTTACACCGAGTTTCAAGAACGCAAAGCTCAACCGCGACACTCTGTATTGGGAACACGAAGGCAACCGGGCCATTCGGGTGGGAAAACTAAAACTGGTTTCAAGGGCTTATCGCTACCCACTCGAACTCGATGCCGTCCCCGAGTTACCGCTGGGCCAATGGCGTCTCTACGACATGGAAAAAGACCGGTCCGAGACCAACGACATCGCTCTGGAACACCCCGGTTTGGTTTACCAGTTGGCCGAAAAATGGAATAGCTGGGCCGAACGCGTCGGCGCGCTTCCGCGTCCGGTAAAAATATCCAGGCATCCGCTGACGCGCTAGTGTGGTGTCCCAGAAATAACTTCAAAAATACGAGCGTGCCATAAAGGTCCTGGCTGGCGGTTTGCGGCGAAACCGCCCTACCCGTTCAGTTGATAAAGGTAGAGCTCGATCGCTGAGCGAGCCGTCGTGATATTGGCGGTTTGCGGCGAAACCGCCCTACCCGTTCAGTTGATAAAGGTAGAGCTCGATCGCTGAACGAGCCGTCGTGATATTGGCGGTTTGCGGCGAAACCGCCCTACCCGTTCAGTTGATAAAGGTAGGGCTCGATCGCTGAGCGAGCCGTCGTGATATTGGCGGTTTGCGGCGAAACCGCCCTACCCGTTCAGTTGATAAAGGTAGGGCTCGATCGCTGAACGAGCCGTCGTGATATTGGCGGTTTGCGGCGAAACCGCCCTACCCATTCAGTTGATCAAGGTAGGACTCGAAAAGCCCAAGCGACCTGCGCCGCCTTGATGAGGTAGAAAAATCGCTGCGGTATTTTTAGAAGGAATTTCTGGGACACCACACTAAGCCGGATCTCTCACTATTTGCCTTCGTGCCTGTGTCCCTTTTCGCACGCCCCTCGGGGTCATTCCTTGCTACCGAGGCCGTAGGCCGACACCCCGCCATCTTGACGTAGCTTGCCAGCCCGCATATCGCGCTAAGCTCTGGGATGAGCCTTGGTATGCGCTTCTTTTAGTCGGCTCAAGGTGACGTGAGTATACACCTGGGTGGTGGATAAACTGGCGTGACCCAAGAGGTCCTGCACCAGGCGGAGGTCGGCGCCCCGATTCAACAAATGGGTGGCAAAGGAGTGCCGGATCTTGTGCGGGGTTAAATCCATGGGCAAATCCGCCAAGGCCAGGTATTTCTTTACAATCAACTGAACCTGCCGCACGCGGATCCTCTTATTCCGATTGCCCAGAACCACGGGATCGGCCCACCCCGTGGAAGGCGCATATTCCCGCCGGAACTTTTCCAGCACCAACAGGGCGATTTTGCCCAGTGGACAAAGCCTTTCCTTGTTGCCTTTTCCCAATATACGGGCCACCCCCCTTTGGAAATCGATCGCGCCATAGTTTAGGCCGGCCAACTCGCTCACCCGCAATCCGGCGCCGTAGAGCAGTTCCAGCACCAGCCTGTCCCGCCAGGCAAAAATGGGTGACAAGGTTTCATTTTCCAACAACCGCATGGGCCCGGCCAGAAGTTTGCTCATCTGCTTTTCAGATAAAAATTTGGGAAGAGGCTTATGCAGCTTTGGCAGGGTGACGCCGGTAAAGGGATTTCTATTGATGTGCCGTTGTTTCACCAGATATTTGGCAAAGGCCTTCAGCGCTGAAAAGTGATTGTGAATGGTCCTGCGCGAATGGGTAGCTTGTTTCTCTATAATAAAACTCCGAATCTTTTTTGAATCCAACTGATCCCAATTCCCGTTCCAGCGCCCATTCTCCTTCATCCACGCAAAAAAGTCCCGAATGGCCTGTCTATAGTTGCGCACCGTGTAGGCGGACAACCTGCGCTCCCCGGCCAAGTGTTCCAGGAACCGATCCAAATGCTCAATGTTTATTACCGTTTCCTCCATGGCCTTTTAAAGGCTGCCCCAGGTCGATGATTTTTCCATCCGCCCCTCCTCGCGACGATCGGAAATTTCAACCCCACCTGGGTCATTCCTTGCGTGCCCGTCGGGGTCATTCCTTTGCATCTTGCATGCCAATGCAGGATGCAAGGTTGTTCTTCTGCGCTTCGCTTGTTGAGGTGTCGTCACGAGGTTCCTCGGTAGACCCCTTCCTTCAATACATCCGCACCAGTGCCGTTATTGCGGAGCGCAGTAGAAAATAGAAAGGAGTCGTAAACTCGGTAATGAGATATGCGGGCTGAGAAGTCCCACGCCGCCTTAACCGTTCCCCGGGTTAGCGCGGTCAACCGGGACTGGCTGTGGTGATCCAGGCTGATGCCGGAGAGTTTGGCTTTGCAAGGGCCATAGCCCATCCACGGATCCAACATGGACCCTTCGGTGATATCCACCGTTCGAAACCTAGTTTCGGTGTTCTTCTTCAAGAGATTTAATGACATTATTGGAATAACGCCTGAGAGCCGACTCGGGATCGATCCCGCATAAACGACATGCGCCGACCCATTCGAACAACGCTTTGCCGGCCGACTCCTCAGTCACTTCGGAAGCTTTTTGCTCGATGGCATCCACATCCACCATGCCGGATGGATCCAGATCCTGTTTCTGAATCTGCTTATAGACATCGCGGGCATAAAGCAGTGCAGGCAGGACGGGGAGCAGGTTTTTGAATAGCCTGCCTTCCGGTTGCTTGCGGTTGTTGTTCTCGCCCGCCTTAATTTCATCCCACTTCTCCAATACCGCCGCAGAATCCTTTAGCCCTAACTCTTTCGAGCCAAAGACGTGGGGATGCCGACGGATCAGCTTCTCATTCACCTGGACCGCAACATCATCCAGGGAAAAATTTCCTTGTTCGCTGGCGATCTGGGCATGCATAACCACTTGCAACAGCACATCTCCCAGCTCCTCGCGCATGTGCTCCATGTCGAGGTTGTCGAGGGTTTCCAACAGCTCACAGCACTCGTCAATCAGACAAACCGCCAGCGATTGGTGCGTTTGTTCAATGTCCCACGGACATCCGCCCGGGCCACGCAACGCAGACACCGTTTCTCTCAGGACATCAATGGAACTCACAGTAGCTTTTTTGGTTGGATAGGTTGGATTTTTCCGTTCTTGGTTATAATAGTTGGACTTACAAATAAAGTACCGAATAACCGAAAATGGACAAACTGACCGAGATCATGGCTCACAAGCGTCATGAAATCCAGGGCGAACTGAGGAAAGTGAGCGAAGAGGAACTCAGCGGACTGGCCGATCCCGACCGGCCCTCGCTCCTTCGTGCGCTTGCAGGTTGCGACACCCTATCGGTTATAGCCGAAATCAAGCGTAAATCTCCTTCCGCCGGCCACATCGCCAAACGGGCTTCAGCGGTGGATCAGGCCAAATTATACACCCGGGCCGGAGCCGACGCTATTTCGGTGCTGACAGATCGGAAATACTTTTCTGGCTCCCTCGATGACCTGGCCATGGTCACTGGCGCTATCCGGCACAACCACGCCGCAACCCCCTGTTTGAGAAAGGACTTCTTCATTCACCCCATTCAGGTTGTCCAGGCTGCCAATGCCGGGGCCAGCGCCATTCTAATCATCGTACGGGCGCTGACCAACGAGGAAATCCATGCCCTGCATCATGCCGCGGACTTGGCGGGATTGGATGCGATTTTCGAAATTCACGACGAGGCAGACCTGGAACGGGCAATTTCGGCCAATGCCCGCATTATTGGGGTCAACAATCGCAATTTAGCAACCTTTGCCACCGACCTGGCTGTTTCCGAGAAATTAATTCCGAAAATCCCGCCGGTTCTTATTTCCATCGCGGAGTCCGGTATCTCCACTCCCGAGGACGTCAATCGGATTAAGGCTGCCGGGGCGCATGCGGTGCTGATCGGCCAGGCCCTCATGCAGCACAGTGATCCCGAAACATTTATAAAGCAGATTCACGCCCTTTGACCCAGATTTCTCCCCCCAGCCCGGATGTCTCACAAATCTTCTACTGCGCTCCGAAATGTCAGCACTGGTGCGGACCTCGTTGGAGAAAGGGGTCAAACCTTGCATCTAGCATTAACATGCGAGATGCAAAGGAATGACCCCGAGTGTCAACCCAGCTTTACCCGCAAATCTGCTCGATTCCCGCACCAGGGCACGCGCCTGGTCAGGTCATCATTTTCCGCTTCGGAACGACCCCCTGCAGTACCCAGGATATTCCTCAATTAAATGGCCTCCTATCCCACGCTAAAAGTTGTCAGGGTGTTATTGGAGTCCAATCATTTGGCTCCACGCAAAAAATTGGGCCAAAACTTTTTGGTGGACGCCAATGTCGCGCGTAAGTCACTGGCTTTATCGCAGATACAACCGGGCGATTGCATCGTCGAAATCGGTCCTGGACTAGGAGCCTTGACCCAACTCTTGCTGGAGGCAGGCTGCCGGGTATACGCAGTGGAACTGGACCCCGGCCTGTTTCGTTACCTGCATCAACAGGTTGCGCCCTCATACCCGAATTCGCTCCACTTGCTCCGAGGCGACGCTCTGAACCATCCCCTGGCCGGGCTTCCGGACTGGGAAAAAAACTTCAAAATCGTGGCAAATCTCCCTTACGCCATTTCAACGTCCTGGATGGATTCAGTATTGTCCGGGAGATTACCGCACCGCCTGGCGCTCATGTTGCAGAAAGAAGCGGCCGATCGCTTCATAGCATCGACCGGTAGCAAAAATTTTGGCCCCATCTCTCTGTTTATCAACAGCGCTTATCACATCGAAGGAGTTTACAAAGTGAGCGCTTCCTGTTTTTACCCAAAACCCGATGTCGGCTCAGCGCTGCTTTCTCTGAAGATCAGGGATGTTCCGCTGCTATTCGATTCGGTGGCAAAGGAAAGTATTCGTCAGATATTTCGCCAAAGGCGCAAACAGATCGGATCCATCGTTGCCAAAATACCCGCCGCCACCCGTTTGCAGGCCTGGTTGGGACAGTTAACACAAAAAGGATTGGATCCGACTACCCGTCCCGAGCAGATAAAGATGAGCGATTGGCAACAACTGATTGGGGGTTAAGCACTCAGGATTTGCCAACCCCGTAGGTTTTAAAACCAATCCGGTCGAGTTCCTTCCGGTCCAGAATATTTCTGCCGTCGAAAATACAGGCTGGTTTTTCCATACTCTGGAATATGCGCTCAAAATCCAAATCCTTGAACAGGTCCCACTCCGTGAGTATCGCTATGGCGTGAGCCCCATGACAGGCAGCGTAGGCATCCCGCTCGATTTCAATATTCGATCCAGAACTTTTCGCCTCCACACCCAGCTCCTTTAATATGGACTCCTTACTGACTTGCGGATCGAAAATCGATAACTGGGCATTTTCAGCCATCAGATCCTTGCATACATAAATCGCGGAAGATTCCCGTGTATCGTTGGTATCTTTTTTAAAGGCAAAACCCAAAACGGCTATTTTCTTGCCGTTTACCGTATTGAACAGGGTGCGGACAATTTTAGCTGAAAAGCGGTGTTTTTGGTAATCGTTAATCTCCACGACCTTATACCAGTAGTCCGCCACTTCCTTTAGACCGAAGTGTTCGCACAAGTAAACCAGGTTCAAAATATCCTTTTTAAAGCAGGAGCCGCCAAATCCTACCGAAGCTTTGAGAAATTTTGGACCGATTCGACTGTCGGTGCCAATGGCCCTGGCCACCTCATCCACATCAGCGCCGGTGGATTCACAGAGGGCGCTGATCGCATTGATCGATGAAATGCGTTGGGCCAGAAAGGCATTGGCTGTAAGCTTGGACAATTCGGAAGACCAGAGGTTGGTCTTGATAATCCGTTCACGGGGCACCCAGTATTCGTATATACCGGCAACTGTATCAATCGCTCGCAGACCCTCCGGCGTCTGATCGCCCCCGATGAGCACCCGGTCTGAGGCATGCAGGTCACGGATTGCCGTACCTTCAGACAGAAACTCCGGATTCGACACCACTTGAAATTGCCCCTCCTTGCTGTCGTTCAAAATTTCCTTCAAGGCATCGGAGGTGCGCACGGGAATGGTGGACTTTTCAACCACGATTTTTGGTCCTTTTGCCATGCGGGCAATATCCCGGGCACATTTCTCGATATAAACCAAATCGGCAGCTCTACCGGCGCCAATTCCATACTTCTTGGTCGGTGTTCCCACTGCGACAAATATGATATCCGCCTGGGCTATGGCTATTCCCCGATCGGTGGAAAAAAAGAGATTCTTACCGCGATGCTCCGCTACAATCTCGGCCAGACCGGGTTCAAAAATGGGTAGCTTATCGCTGTTCCAGGCCTCTATTTTTTCTGCATCCACGTCCACCACGGTGACCGCGATATCGGGACACTTTTCGGCGATGACCGCCATGGTTGGGCCGCCTACATGGCCAGCGCCGATGCAACAGATTTTCATGGAGTTTGGGGTTAAATTCTTACCGGTCCACTAAATTGTTTTACTACCTTGGCCAGCCGTTTTCCCGCCCGGATTAAGTCCTCTCTTTCCAAAACTCCATAGCTTATGCGCATGTTATGGGTGGGACCTCCGAGTGCAAAACACAAATCTCCAGGAATGTAGATAACACCTTCCTCCGCGGCGGACTTAAAAAATGAACTGTCCTTGCTGACGTCTATGCCCTCCGGACCCTTGGCCCAAAAGTACATGCCACCGGCGGGTTTTTGCCAGGTCCACCCATGCTCGGGCATACCCTCTTCCACCAGCGTCGCGTGCAGGATTTCCATTTTCTCTTTATAGCGGGAGCGAACTTTTACCAGTTGCTTGTCGTAGGAACCGTTTTCCACCGCCTTTTGAATAATAGCCTGCGTGTAGTTGGATGAACCAAAGTCATGGTGGCCTTTTACGCTAAGCATCTTGCTGAACAATTCGGCATGGTCACAAATGGTATAACCTATTTTCAAACCGCTGGCAAAGGGCTTGGTAAATGTCCCGAAAAACAGGCGGGGAAAGTCGTCGAAAGCATCCAGCGCAAAGATGCTGCTGGAAGGATAGGGTGTATCGAAGTAGAGTTCGCAATAGGCCCCATCCTCAAGTATCGGCACCATCAATTCAGCTGCTTTTAATACCCTTGCCAGGGCTACTTTGACCGCATTGTCCAGGCATCGTGTAGACGGATTGGAAAACCAGGATTCAATGTAGATTCCCTTGACCCGGTGCAATCTATTCTCCCGTCTCAAACTCTGTAGCAGCATGGCCAACCCTTCCGGGTCGATGTTGTCGTCGGAATCAACCGGTATGCCCACCGCTTCAATACCCAATCCCCTCAGGAGCTCTAAAAAAACAAAGTAACTGGGACTCTCAACCAGGATGATGTCTCCAGGATCGCAAAGAACCTGCATGGCCAGGTAGAGCGCTTGCTGCGAGCCATTGGTTATCATTACATGGTCCGCATGGTAAGAAGGGCTTTGGTGCCGGTCTATTTTCGACAATCGTTTCGCCACGATTCTGCGCAAACCCGGGCGGCCGATTGTCGTGCCATACTGAAGATATTCGGGCGGTTTTCCATTGCTGCACAGACCGACAGTTGCATCCCTCACAAAAGATACCGGCAACGATTGGGTATCGGTAAATCCAGCGGCCAGGGAAAGGATATTGGGATTCTCCAGGGCGACCTTCCTAATGTCGGTTATGACGGGTCGCACCGCTAATCTCGCCATCCTGGAGTAAGAAATATTTGATTTGCTCATCGCCAATAAGCCGGAATTAGCCATCAAGTCAAACCTGCTCACGACATCCGGACGCCAACGGCCGATTAAGCCATGGCGCCAGCGGGGTCCGGAGAAGGCCCAATTTCAGGTTCGTCCTTTTTCTCGGCCGCTTTTATTTCGGTCTTCTTTTCTTCTTCTTTGCTCTTATTGATCAAGAGGTTGCTTTCAACCGGAGAGCGGATTTCGCCATGTTCAATGATTTCCTTAACATGGACCCCTTCGATAGTCTCAAATTCAAGAAGCGCCTCAGAAACTTTGGTCAAGGCTTCCCGATGCTCTTCAATGAGCTTCTTGGCACGCCTGAACTGACCTCTGACGATTTTCCGAATAGCCGAGTCAATTTTTTGTGCGGTGTCTTCGCTGTAGTTCTGGGTCCGGGTTATCTCACGGGCCAGGAACATGTGCTCTCGATTTTCGCCATAGGCAACCGGTCCGAGGTCACTCATTCCCCAATCACACACCATGTGACGCGCCAGCCGGGTGGCTTGCTTGATGTCCATGGCCGCACCGTTGGAAAAGTCCCCCGTTTCAATTTCCTCCCCGATACGTCCTCCCATAGTGACGCATATATGGTTAAGGATTTCCTGTTTGGAATGCCCCACAATATCCTTGGTCGCGGTTGCCATGGTCAGCCCTAACGCACGTCCTCGCGGAATAATTGTCACCTTGTGCAAGGCCAATTTCTTTCCCCCCAGCAACGATTGTATGATGGCATGCCCCGCTTCATGGAAAGCGGTCATGCGCCTGTCTTCTTCGTCCATGAGTTTGCGGCGCTCACGACCAAAGGCAATTTTGTCACGGGCTTCGTCCATATCGTGACGGTCAACTTCCTTTTTATTATAGCGTGCAGCAAGCAGCGCACCCTCATTTAAAAGATTGGCCAGATCGGCTCCGGAAAATCCCGTGGTGGCACGGGCAATCACTTTCAGGTCCACGTTGGCGCCAAGTTTGATCTTCTTGGCGTGCACCTTCAAAATTTCTTCGCGTCCAATCAGGTCCGGCAGGTCGATGGTGACTTGACGGTCGAATCGACCCGGACGCAGAAGCGCCTCATCGAGGACATCGGGCCGATTGGTGGCGGCAATGATTACAACTCCTTCATGCCCGTCAAATCCATCCATCTCGACCAAGAGGGCATTCAAGGTTTGTTCGCGTTCATCGTTACCTCCACCCAGTCCGGCGCCTCGCTGACGACCCACCGCATCGATTTCATCCACAAAGACAATGCAGGGCGCGTGCTTGCGTGCCTGTTCGAACATATCCCGTACCCGGCTCGCCCCCACACCGACAAACATCTCTACAAAATCAGATCCGCTGATGGTAAAAAACGGTACTTCAGCTTCTCCGGCAACCGCGCGGGCAAGAAGCGTTTTACCGGTACCGGGAGAGCCGACCATAAGTATACCTTTGGGAATCCGTCCGCCGATGCGCTGAAACTTTTTTGGGTCCTTGAGAAAATCGACGACTTCACCCACTTCCTCCTTTGCTTCGTCACAACCGGCCACTTCCGAAAAATTAACCTTGTCGCGGTCGCGGGTGAGCAAGCGCGCTTTGCTCTTACCGAAACTCATGGCGCCACGTCCCGCCATGCGGAGCTGACGGACAAAGAGGAAGTAAAGCAGGCCAATAATAATCAGGAACGGAACCAAGCCCAGCAGAAGCTCGCTGAAGATGCTGCTGCTCTTTTCTTCGGAGAACTTTCCCGACTCTTGCAGTTTCTCATAAATTGGACCGGTTATGCGCCCATCGGCACGAAATCGAATTCTTTCATTTTCGCCATTGGTATCTGCCGTGTAGTAGGTCGCATTACCCGGATTTTCAGGAACGGATTCTCCCGGTTTCACGTAGAGTTCACCGGTGATGATGGACCATTCGAAGGTCCCTCCGGACGGATCCGATTTTATTTTTCCATTTACGATGTTTCCACGCTCGAGCTCGGTAAACACCTCATAGGGCTCCAGTTCGAGGAGGGGCCCGCTTGTGCGGGGACCCAATAAAAAGAGACTGGCAATGGCCACGACCACGAAGAGCCAGATCAACGCTACCTTGGGCTGAAACCGGTCAGGTGGCGTATTTTTTAAGGGCCTGCGGCCTTTCGGATTTTCTCTCTGAGGCATGGAAAAAAATTTGCTACGGTTGCCTTTACACTCTTAGTGAAGGTTGCGGTAAGTCAATTGCAGTATTTTTTTAGTTTTTGAGGTTATCCGGTGGTCGTGACTGACCGGAAGACCCGGCGCCCAAAGGACAAGCGAGTCGGTTGTTGTGACCACGGGTAAACGCTTTCGTTCCTCCTGGGCAATTTTACGGTCGACAAACATGTCCTGTAATTTCCGGCTACCCGGCGCGTTCAGGGCGCGATAACGGTCCCCGGGTTTCCAGGGCCTTACCCGCAAAGTACTCTGTTTTAAGGTATCCATATCCAAAAAGACCGTCCAGCGCTCGGAGTACTTTCTTCCGGACAGGTTTTGCAGCAGTTTTTCGCTGAATGTCTCGCGGTTTGCTCGAATTCGCGTGCGATCCGGCAAATATAAGGTCCCACATGCCACCAGGGATACCGGAGACCATTGCGGGGGAGTTTCCCGGGATTTTCCTTCGAAACTTAAACACCTGTGGTCGACCCGTATGAGTCCGCCGCCCATGGGCCATTCAGCCGGCTTGCCCGATAGCGAGGCGTCCAGAATCTCATTGACCCGAGCCGGCGATACGGATTCCAGCAAATCCCGCTGATTCAACCATCGATACAGCCACCGCCGTAGCGCGCCCCGGGGTCCCAACTTCAAGGGCAAATGAGCGGGATTATTTCCCGGGGGAGGATATCCTGAAGAAGCAAGAAACTGGTCGATGACTTCATCCGCCTCTTCCAGATATTCACGAACCTGGGCGGAGGCTCGCACCAGATCATACTGGGTAGCCGCCTGCCAATTGGGTATAACTTCATTGCGAAGCCGGTTTCGGTCGAATTGACTCCCCTGGTTACTTGCGTCCTCCCTCCAGGGAATACCCAATTGCATGAAATGACCTTCCAATTCACCCCGGGTTATCCCAAGTATAGGTCGGAGGTAGGTTTTTTTGTCAGAAAAAATATGTAAGGGCCGGGGAGCGGCCAGGCCAGTTACGTTACTGGCACGCGCCACGCGAAGCATAAGCGTTTCGAGGATGTCACTTTGTTGGTGACCCAACACCACCACTCCTCCACCCCGTTCATCCAGGTAGCGGTCAAAAAAAGAATGGCGGGCTTTTCTCGCCTCCGCCTCATTCACTGGAGCATCCGCATCCCTGTCATTCCAGGAATCACTGAGGAAAGGTAAGCCCAATTGCGCGGTCACATCCGCCACAAATTGTTCATCCCTTTCGGAAGCCTCCTCCCGCAGACGATGATTAAAATGAAGCACGTCCATGTCGCCGCGCCTGGACTCGAAATGGATATAAATAAGCAGTAGCGCAGCTAAAGAATCAATTCCTCCCGAACAGGCCAGACCAATCGCTCCCCGGGTAGGTTGGTTCAAGTAATCGACCACGCGGGAGTGAAGTCGATCAAGGGGTATTTTTTCAGCAAGTGCTTGGGCGTAGCCCGGCCAGTTCATGGTAAATATTATTCTAGGATTTCCTCCCCAAAATAGGCAACCAGAACTTCCGGAATCTTAATACGGCCATCCTCTAACACGTTGTTTTCCAAAATCGCCGCCAATACCCGCGGAACCGCCAGAGCGGAACCATTCAAGGTATGCACGTGAAGCGGCTTTCCTCCTCGGGGACGATAGCGGATATTGGCCCGGCGCGCCTGAAAAGCTTCAAAGTTACTGCAACTGGAAACCTCTAACCAGCGCTGCTGTCCTCCCGCCCAAACTTCCAGGTCGTACTTCTTGCTCTGGGTAAACCCGAGATCACCGGTGCACATTAAAACTACCCGGTAAGGTAAATTGAGTTTTTGCAAGAGACTTTCCGCGTCTACTTTCAGGCTTTCCAGTTCGTTGTAGGACTCATCCGGATGGACCCATTTCACCAGCTCAACTTTATCAAACTGGTGAGTCCGATTCAAACCGCGCACTTCTTTGCCATAACTGCCGGCTTCCCTTCGGAAACAGGGCGTGTAGCAACAGCGGTAAACCGGCAGCTCCGATTCATCCAGAATTTCGTCGCGGAAATAATTGGTCACCGGAACTTCCGAAGTCGGAATCATGTAGAAACCCTCTCGGGTAATGACGTACATCTGCCCTTCCTTGTCCGGCAATTGGCCGGTGGCGGTAGCGCTGGCTTCGTTGACCACCAGAGGCGCCGCTAACTCCTCGTATCCATTGCTGCCGGCCTCATCCAGGTAATAATTTATCAGGCTGCGTATGAGCCGGGCTATTCCTCCGCGGAAAAATGGCCAACCGGCGCCGGTTACCTTGGCTCCGCGTGCAAAATCTGAATATTTTTTAAATACCGGCAGTTGGAAGTGCGCTTGAGCAAAATTGGAAACGTTGGCGGGATCGCCCCAGGTTTCGTGGACGACATTGCCACTAGGGTCCGGCGCAACCGGTACCGATTCATGGGGAATATTGGGAAGAGTCAGCATTTGAGTTTCCCAGACTGCCTCCAGCTCCTTCAACTGGGAATCTTTCGCCTTTACTTCAGAAGAAACGCCCCGCATCTCTCCAACCTTTTCAATAAATTCCGGCGATCCCTTTTCCAGCGCAGCCATTTCGTTGTTCACGCCCTTTTGCCGGGAACGAAGTTGCTCCACGGAGGAAATCAGGCTGCGCCGCTCTTTATCCAGTTCAAGAATGGAATCGAGATCGCAGTCAATTCCCTTGTCGGCAATCGCTTTACGCAGACGTTCCGGTTCATTGCGCAGGATCTTTAAATCTATCATCGGCATTCCAGATTGAAAAGCAGGCTACCCTAGCCCCGTCTCTCAAAGAATTCCAAGTATAATCCACCGGGCGACGTCGGGGTCATTCCTTTCCACGTCGGGGTCATTCCTTAGCATCCTGCATGTCACGTCGGGGTCATTCCTTGGCATCTTGCATGTCACGTCGGGGTCATTCCTTAGCATCTTGCATGTCACGTCGGGGTCATTCCTTAGCATCTTGCATGTTAATGCTAGATGCAAGGTTTGACCCCTTCCTCCACGACCTGTAATTCCTAATTCCTAATTCCTAATTCCTAATTCTTCTTCCCCATCCGTGTAATCCGTGGTTCATCCACATCCTCTTCGCAAAGCGATCCCGTTCCGGCAGAGCCGGATCAAGCGACCGAAGGGAGCGTTGTTTGATAGTAAACGGCCCGCACACCTGTCCAAACCCTTAACTTAGCGCCATTCGGCTAAGAGCCTCTCCCATGCGATTGAGAGCAATTTCCATGTTCTCGATCGAATTGGCATAAGAGAATCGCAAATAGCCCGCCCCCTCATCTCCAAACCCGTCACCAGCAAGACAGGCCACACCGGCATCATTCAGCAAGTAGTCCTCCAATTCCCTGGATGTTTTGTCGATTTGAGATACATTGGCAAAGCAGTAAAACGCGCCCTGGGGATAACGGCATGAGATTCCCGGAACCTGGTTGAGACGCTTTACAAAAAAATCGCGCCGTTTGAGGAATTCGCCACGCATGTAATCGACCGAATCCTGGGGTCCGGTCAGAGCCTCCATGCCGGCCCTCTGGACAAAAGTCGCCGTGCACGAATTGCTGTTCACCATCATGCGCTCGATGGACTCAACCATCCAGTCCGGCAAAACACCATAGCCCAAACGCCACCCGGTCATGGAGTAGGCCTTGGAAAATCCATCCAGGATAATGATGCGGTCGAGCGCCTCCCGGAATTGAGTTATCGATTCAAACTGCCCCTGGTAGAGCAACCGGCAATAAATCTCGTCCGCCAAAATAACCACATCGTGCTTTATACAAAGCTCGGCCACCGCTTTCAGGTCATCCCGGGAAAGTATGCCACCGGTCGGATTCTGGGGTGAATTTAGAATTAACAGTTTGGTGCGATCGGAGACCAGGCTCTTCAGGCGATCCAGCTCAAAACTGAAGTCATTCGCCTCGACCAAAGGCATGGCTACGGGTTTACCTCCAACGTAGTCGATCATGGATCGATAAATGGGAAATCCCGGGTCCGGATACACGACTTCTTCGCCCGGCTCCACCAGTGATAACAAGGTAAAAAACATGATTGGTTTAGCGCCCGGGGTGACGACGACTTGAGAAGGACGAACCTCAACGCCACGACTTTCCCAAATATGCTCGGCAATCAGTTCCCGCAATTCGGGCAATCCACAGGTCGGCCCATAGCCGGTCCAACCCTCATCAATGGCCCGTTTGGCCGCTTCGCAGATATTCTTTGGCGTCGGAAAATCCGGCTGCCCAATTTCCAAATGGATAATGGACCGTCCCTCCGCCTCCATAGCCTTTGCTTTGGCCAATACACTAAATGCAGTTTCGGTCCCGAGTCTTTGCACGGCCGCATTTAAATACATGATAGCAAATTAAATCCCCGTCATGTTCTCAACAAGTACAAAGCTTTTGGGTCGGGGTCATTCCTTGTAATCTTGACGTAGCTTGCGGAGTCAACTGATGGCTTCGCGTGTCGCCTTCGGCTCGAAACAAGGGTTGACCCGAATGGCGCTTAGTTAAGTGACTTTTCGAACATTTGACTACCTCGGAAAAGGAAGGGGTCAAGACGTAAAAAGTTATGCCTTACAGGGTCGGTCGTCTTTGTACCGAGGCCGTAGGCCGACACCCTGCCAAAGTGTATGAAGTGCAATGGAATACAGTTTTTAAGACCTGACCCTTTTCTTACAGAAGGCATCACTTTTCTACGGCATGACCCCGGCTGGCGCCCATACCGTCTGCCTCCACAATCACGCTTAACTAAGGGCCATTGAGGTTTGACCCCTTACTCGAAGAAGATTAGACCCCTTTCAAGCCTCCCGATCTGTTATGGAACAAAACCGTTTGAAAATAGTTGGAGTTATGGGGTCGGGCAGTAAATCTCAGCAAAATCTCTGTCAACCCCTGGGCAAACTTCTGGCCAATAAACAAGTTCACCTGCTCACTGGAGGCGGCCCGGGAACGATGGAGGCGGTCAGTCGAAGTTTTCATAGGCAAAAGCCGCGAAGAGGCTTGGTCATAGGAATACTGCCAACCCAAAAAGGAGATGCTCCTTCGGAGTCAAAATCCGGTTATCCGAACTCCTTTGTTGAACTGGCCATCAAAACCCACCTTCCCCATAGCGGTAACCGAGGGAAAGAGCCGCTTTCAAGAAATCACATCAACATTCTTACTTCGGATGTTATCGTTGTACTGCCGGGTAGCGCCGGAACCCGGTCGGAGGCGGAATTGGCAGCCCGATACAAAAAACCGGTCATCCTGTTTAGCGAAGATGTAAGCGACTTCACCGCATTTCCACAAAACCTCCCCCGCACATCCTCCCTAGCGGAAGTCGAAAAATTTATCGACCACCACCTAATGTGGTGTCCCAGCGAATGACCCCTTCCTCCGACACTAATTCTGAGTTTGCCTGGGTACTCTATAGCTCTAACCTTTTTCATTTATGAAGCCCGAGATCATTGCAGAGATACAGGGAGAATACGGGGCGTTCTCCATTTCCGAACGTCTCGTCCAGCGCATCTGGGCATCGGGCGATTTTCAGCAAAATAAGTTAACCACAGAGGAAGGCCGATCCCTGCAATTACTGGATCTGGGTGAATGGAACCGGTTGGCCGGTCCCGACTTTTTGAACCTGCGTATGAAAGTTGATGGCAAATTAGTAAACGGTGATGCCGAACTGCATTTCTCGGCCGCTGACTGGCATGCCCATGGTCACGAGTCCAATCCAGCTTTTAAGAATGTGGTATTGCACATCCTGGTGTTTCCTCCCAGGTCCCCCGAGGAATTGGATAAGTGTCGGGTAAAAAACACTTTGGTCTTTCTGAACCTGCTTCCCCAGGGTTTGGAAAATTATGTCGAGGAAGCCGCGGTGGGGGCGCTGACCAGCCAGGATGAGGAAATTCTCCAGTTCTGGATATCCCAGCCAAAGCAGGAGAGGTTTGCCTTGGTGGCCCAACATGCTTTGCACCGTTGGACAACAAAGGCGGGCTACGCCCGGAAACGGATCGAGGCCCTCGATTGGGAAGCAGCATGCCACCACACTGCGCTGGAAATTCTGGGTTACCGCTACAACCGTGCCGCCATGTTAATGGTGGCGGCGGATTACTCCTTGAACGCCTTGCGAATGGGTAATTACGCGGTAGCGGACCTTTACGCAGCCGGAGAAGGCCGATGGAAGATGGCGGGAACACGTCCAGCCAATCTACCCCGTACTCGATTAGCTCAGTACCTGAATTGGGTGCGTTTGAAACCGTACTGGCCATCCGGCCTGAAAGCCATGGCCAACCGTATCGAAGGAGTTGAAAATTCAGAGATTTCCGGGACGAACCGCCGCAAGCTCAACTGTGCCGCCTTAAAACAGAAACTGGCCGATCAAATAGTAGCTGGAACGGTAGTTGGCACACGTTTCGATACCCTGGTGATCGATGGATTTCTGCCCCTACTGGCCGCCCAGGGAGTCAATGGCCTTTTCCCCGTTTGGTTTTATTGGTATTCCGGCGACATGCCCGATTCCCTCAAAGGGCTAATACGGCGGTGCGGATTGGGCGGAAATCGGGACCAGCCATTTACCAACGGCGTTTTCCAGGGCCTGCTGAATTGGATGCTGCAATGGCAAGCTCCTCGGTAGACCCCTTCCTTGACCTCCTCGAAGTGACATTTGCACTCTGCTTTAAGGACACTTGACATGGAAGAGACGGAGGTCTAAAAACTTTGACCTACACACTTTACCAACCCTGGGAAGTGGGCTCAAAAGCCCGCTTTTTTTTATCACTTTTATCGAGATGAGTAGTGAAATATTATCCGTCCTGGAATACATGGAGAGGGAGAAAGGAATTGATCGTGAGGACATGATCGGGGCCATTTCACTTGCCATTAAAACAGCGGCTTCCAAAGGCGTGAACGCCGGTCAGGAGCTCAAAGTTGAAATCGATCCGAAAACCGGAGGATTGCGGGCCTGGGCAGTGATGAATGTGGTAGATTACGTGAGCAATCCACGGTCTGAAATCCACATTGAAAGGGCCAGGCTTTTCCAACCCACAGCACGAATTGGCCAAACGCTGGAAAAAGAGATCGAACCCGCCTTTCTGGGGCGTATTGCCGCCCAGACCGCCCGCCAGGCTATTATGCAGAAAGTGCGGCAGTTCGAAAAGGAACGCATTTTTGATGAATACAAGGATTCCATCGGAGACGTGGTATCCGGGATTGTCCGTCGTCGTGAGCGCAACGACCTCATTATTGACCTGGGGCGGGCGGAAGCTCTGTTGCCGGCTCGGGAAAAAGTGTATGGAGAAGATTATGCCCCGGGTGAACGCATTCGTTGCCTGTTGTTGGCGATCGAACAGACTAACCGCGGTCCGGAGCTGATTTTGAGCCGGGCGCATCCCAAATTTATTCGCCGCCTACTCGAACTGGAAGTGACGGAAGTTGCCGATGGAACCGTGGTGATTAAGTCCATGGCCCGCGAACCGGGTTACCGAACCAAAATTGCCGTGGCCAGCCTCGATTTCAAGGTGGATCCGGTTGGCGCCTGCGTAGGAGCGCGAGGTGCAAGAGTTAAAAGTATTGTCCGTGAATTGGGAGGCGAAAAGATCGATATCATTCGCCATTACGATGATCCAAAGGATATGCTGGCTGAAGCCTTGAAACCCGCCGTTCCACTGAACGTGGAAATCGACGAGCGCAATAAGCGCATTCATTTTGAAGTAAACAACCGGGATTTATCCGTTGCTATAGGACGCCGTGGCCAAAACGCGCGCCTGACCTCCCGACTGATGGGTTGGCGACTGGATATCAGCAAGGAAAAGGTTGCCGGAGGATTTGAGGATCGTATGGAACGGGCCATTGCCGGCCTCAACCAGATTCCGGGCATCAGCGATGAATTGGCCCAACGGCTTGTGGCCATTGGTCTGGTCAGCTCGGATGCTTTTACCGGTGTGGAAGTTTCCGATCTGGTAGATTCTGGCTTTACCCAGGAGGAAGCCGAAAACATTTTAACCCAGGTTAGCCAGTTTCTCGCGCAATAATGCACAGTTTTGAGCCCCATGCCATAATTACGGCGGAATAAACAAATGAGTGTAAGGATTTACGAAATTTCCAAACATACCAAAGTTCCCAGCAAGGAACTGATTGCTATACTCAAGAAACGGGGCTTTATGGTGTCCACTGCATCCAGCAGCATCGATCCAATTTCCGCCGAATCCCTTATTGAGGAGCTTGGGAAAGGAAAGGAACCGCCAGTCGAGGCGCCGCAAGAAGTGGAAACAAAGCCGAAAAAGCCCATCCCAAGGCCCGCTGCCCCGACAAGACCCCCTGCGCCACCGCCTTTGAGTTCCTTCGTTCGATCGAAAGAGGATATTGAACGTGAAAAGGAGAAAAAACGGAAACCCGTAGTTATTCCACCACCGCCAATTGTTCCTGCAGCGGGTAAGTTTCCGCCGGGGCTTGGTCGAAGCCCTTCAGCGGCTCCAAATATTGCGGGAACACAATCCCCTCCGCCAATGACTCCACCTCAGCATCCAATATCCCGAGCATCCGGGGCGCCTCCACCCGTTCCGGGGATGGCTCCGCCCGTTCCCGGAAGTCCACCTCCAACACCCTCGACCCAAGATGGGGGTGCAGAGTCAGTCGAGGACAAGGTGGCAAAAGAGGTTCAAATGATTACCCTGAAACCTCCCATCGTGGTCAAGGAATTTGCCGTAGCTATCGGGCTAAAACCGTTTCGGCTTATTTCCGAGCTCATGGAGTTGGGAATCTTTTCCTCCATGAACCAGGTGATCGAAGAGGACATAGCTGCCAAACTTGCAGAAAAACATGGCTTCCTGCTCGAAGTAAAACACCGTGGTGAGGATAAGCCCCCTCCACCCAAGAAAAAAGTCGAAAAAATCGACGAAAGCAAACTGCTGGAACCTCGACCGCCGGTTGTTTGTATCCTGGGTCACGTCGACCATGGTAAAACGACTTTGCTCGATTTTATTCGTAAAACCAATGTGGTGGGAGGTGAATTTGGCGGCATTACCCAGCACATCGGCGCCTACCAGATAACCTATGAAGGAAAAAAGATAACTTTTCTGGACACACCCGGTCATGCAGCATTTTCCAAAATGCGCGAACGGGGCGCATTTGTCACCGACATCGCCATTCTGGTAGTGGCTGCCGATGACGGTTTCATGCCTCAAACTGATGAAGCATTAAAATTTGCCGAAGAATCCGGCGATCCCATCATCGTAGCTATCAACAAGATCGATGCCAAGGGAGCCGATGTGGATCGCGTAAAGACCCAAATGCAAGACCGCGGCATCGCTCCGGAAGACTGGGGTGGTGAAACCATCTGTGTAGCTATCTCCGCCCTTAAGGGTGAGAACATTGATGAGGTACTGGAGATGATCAACCTGCAATCCGAGATCATGGAATTGCAGGCCTATCCCCACGGCTCTGCCTCAGGTACAATTATCGAATCTCAGATGGAAGTCGGTCGGGGTTCCACTGCCACGGTTATTGTGCAAAAAGGAATGCTAAAGGGGGGTGATGCCATTCTCTGTGGTCCACACTTCGCAAAAGTGCGGGCCATGATGGACGAGAATGGCAAAAACCTGAAGCAGGCCACCCCATCCACCCCCGTGAGAATCGACGGTTGGTCGGGTACGCCAGATGCCGGGGCGACATTTAAGGTAGCAAAAAGCGAAAAAGTTGCCAAACGCGCCGCGGCAGAGGCGGAAGACAAGAGAAAGCGCGACTCGGTAGTAGAGGATGGAGAGGAAGCGCCACCGGCCACTATCGATACGTTATTTGAAGCTATCGCACAGACGAAAAAGAAGGTATTCAAAGTCGTTGTGAAGTGTGATGTGCACGGATCAGTCGAAGCGGTAGTCGACATGCTCCAAGGGGTCGAAAGCTCCAAGGTTGATTTGGAGGTAATTTCGGCCGAAGTGGGGGCCATCAGCAAAAATGACGTGGATCTGGCCAGTACTTCGGATGCCACCATAATGGGCTTCAATGTGAAACTTCAAAGCGGGGTGCCCGCCATCGCAAAGCATGAGGGTGTGAAAATCATGCGATCCAAAATCATTTACGAAATGATCGATCAGGCGTTGGAAGCCATGGCCGAGCTGGTCGAACCCGAGCTGGTCGAAAACAAACTGGGGACCGCTGTAGTTCGGCAAATTTTCCCCGTTAGTCGTGGGATGGTTGCGGGTTGCCTAGTTTCGGGTGGCCAAATCAAACGGGATGCGCGGGTACGTATTCTACGCAAAGGGGAGGTGTTGGCGGAAAGCAAGATTTCCATGCTCAAACGGTTCAAGGATGACGTAACCGAGGTACGCACCGGGTATGAGTGCGGAATTCAGCTCGATAACTACAATGCCTTTGAAGAAGGGGATACCATTGAGTGTTACGAGGTTGAGAAGAAGCGTGCATCCCTGTAGCCCTCGGAGTCATTCCTTGCTACCGGGGCGGCAGGCTGACACCCCGCCATCGTGCATGCCAATGCGAGATGGCTTCGCGTGTCGCCTTCGGCTCGAAACAAGGTTTGACCCCTTTGGACGGAAGTGGACTGTTGATACTTCAATAAACAGCCTTAACCGAGTGCCATTCGGGTTTGATCCCTTTCGAGCCCCTTTGGAAGGGAACTTAAATTGGTAGCAGGAGGTAAAACCATGGGTCAGCGAAATCTCCGTGTAAATGTTCTGGTTATGCAGGAAATAAGTCAGATTCTGCACACCCGATTCCGGGGTGAAACCGTAAATATCACCATAACCGAGGTATCCGTGTCCCCCGATTTGAGAAGCGGCCGCGTATACTACTCAGTTTTTGGAGCGGAAGCCGAACAAAGGGCGGCAAAACGTTTTTTTTACCGCAATGCCAGTGACATTCGCCATCAGTTGGGTAAAAGAATTGTACTGAAATACCTCCCTCACCTGAAATACTTTCAGGACGATTCCATCCAGCGCGGGGTCGATCTGCTGAAATACATGGATCAAGTTGAGCAGGTGGAAAATCCTGTCCACAACCAAGAAACATGAAATTCTATCCCGATCAGTCTCCGCTGTTTAAGTCCTTGGTCGAATCCGAGAGGGGTAAAAAAATCGCCGTTGTCGGACACGTCCGGCCCGATGGCGATTGTATCGGATCCCAGGTAGCCCTGTGTCGCGTGCTCAATGCGGTTGGGATTGAATCAGTATGCGTAAACCAGGACGATGTGCCGGCCACTTTGGAGTTTTTGCTGGGAGATACCCCCTTTCACTGCGGCAGTGAATTTGATTTCGAAGGATGGGACGTTATAACCGTGGATTGCGCCGATGTTAAGCGAACGGGTTTGGTTATAGCCCCGAAAATGCCCAAACCGGTCGCAAATATCGATCACCACATATCCAATACCCTATATGGAATCGAAAACTTGATTGCGGGAAATTCTTCCGCCACGGGAGAATTGCTGGCGGGATATTTTTTGGATTGCGGTTACCCCATAGATGCCACCACAGCTACGGCCCTCTACGTGGGTATTGCCACCGATACCGGTCAATTCAGGTTCCCTTCCACCACCCGGCATACCTTTGACCTGGCTGGCATCCTGGTGGATCATGGCGTAGACTTAAGTCATGTGAACAGAGAGCTCTACGAACGGGAAAGCTTCGCCAAGCTGGAGCTTCTGCAGTCCTTCTTGAAATCCTTTGAACTGCATTTTGACGGACGCGTTTGTCTGGGCCTGCTCGAGGAGGGAATCTATGAGACCCTGGGAGCCAAAATCGATGATTCGGAGGGACTGGTGAACTATGCGCGCAGCATAGATGGCGTGGACATCGGCGTGCTCTTGGAAGATCGTTTCGGGAAAACAAAAGCAAGTCTTCGGGCCAAGGAGAAAAAGTTCAGGGTCGATATTATCGCTAAACAATTTAATGGCGGCGGCCATGCTGCCGCTGCCGGACTCATTTGCGATGTCCCCAGCGAAAAGTTCGTGCCGCGCTTGCTCGAGGCTATCGGCCAACACCTCGACAAGGTGGACAGTGGAAAACTAAGTTAGGTTGTCATGGCCCAAGCCATAAAGGATCTGGAAGGTGTATTGCTGGTGGACAAGCCGGCGGGTATAACCTCGCATGATGTAGTCGATCGAGTCCGCAGGAAATTGAAAATGAAGCGTATTGGACACGCCGGTACGCTGGATCCGCTCGCTACGGGATTATTGATTATCCTGGTGGGAAAAGCCACCAAACTGTCCTCCCGGCTCATGGGCTTGGACAAGGAATATGAGGGGACCTTTGAACTGGGTAAAAGCTCCGATACGCACGATAGTGATGGAGAAATTCTGGAAATTCGGCCGGTTGAGGCATCAGTTGATGCGGAAGCAGTAACTTCGGCCATGAATACTTTTCTTGGTGATCAATATCAAACACCGCCCATGTTTTCAGCGGTCAAAATTGGGGGCGTTCCCTTATACAAGTATGCCCGTAAAGGGAAAGTCGTGGAACGCGAACCTCGGTTTATCCGAATATCCACGTTTGCATTGAAGGAGTGGAATTCCCCATTTGGGAGATTCTATGTCTATTGCACCAAGGGTAGCTACGTCCGCACCCTGGTTCACGACCTGGGTGAAAAACTTGGTTGTGGAGGATTGCTGACCCAATTGAGGCGCACGGCTTCCAATAACCTTGCTATCGAGGATGCCATAACCCTCGAAGATTTTGAATCCTTGCCAATATCCGAGATCAGTAAACGATTGATTCCCGGATACAAAGCAGTTGCTCTAACCACTGGATAATGCCGATTTGTGAGTGAAATCGTCCCCAGTCACCTCCTGCAATTGGATGATATCGATCTTCCCCAAAAACCGTTGCATCTCGCCGTGGGTATGTTCGACGGCGTTCACCTGGGACATCAGGCCGTAATCGAGACGGCCACGCAATTGTCCCACGCAACTCTAGGGGTAAATGGAGTACTTACCTTTTGGCCCCATCCGAGCCGCTTGTTTCGGCCAAACCATCCGGAACGCATGATCATGTCGCCGGAAATCAAATGGGAAGTCCTGCGCTCCCACCAGGTTCAATACATCATACAGCAGGAATTTGATGCGGAATTTGCTGCCATCGAGGCGTCCGATTTCGTCAAGCGCCTGAAGTCCTATCTACCCAATCTCACCTCCATTCACGTGGGTTCGAATTGGCGGTTCGGCAATAAGCGGACCGGTGATGTGGATTTGTTACTGAGATCGGGCCGGCGGGAGGGAATCCACGTGATCAATGTCGAACGCGTGCACTACGACGGCGAACCGATCAGCAGTACCCGCATCCGAAATCACCTCAAAGCGGGAGATATGGAAATGGCGAATTCCCTTTTGGGAGATGTCTATTTTTCAATCGGGTCTGTAATGGAAGGTAAAAAACTGGGTGGTAAAATCGGGTTTCCCACCATGAACTTGCCTTGGCGCCCCGATCTGCAGCCGCCCTACGGCGTATATTGTGTGGAAGTAAAGGGAAAGCATGGTGGTGAGTCCATCACCTTGCCCGGTGTAGCCAATTATGGTGTCAGGCCCACCGTTGAAAGGACTACTGAAGCTGTTCTGGAAATCCACGCTCTCGGCCATTGTCCCTTCACAACCGGGTCCTGTCTCAAGGTCCGCTGGTTTCATTTTCTTCGAGCGGAGAAAAAGTTTGAGAGCGTGGATGCCTTGAAAAACCAGATCGCTCGCGACGTCCAATCAGCACGCCGGTTCTGGAATTTGGCTTAACCCGCCGGGGTCATTCCTTGGCATCGATTCTGGGTCCTGGATACTGGATACTAGATCCTGGGTCCTAAAGGAGGGCGGACATTCCTGTCCGCCATTGCCTCCATACAGCGGGTAGGAAACCCGCTCTCCGTTAGATCCGCGCCGTTGGGGTCAGTCGTTGATTTTTGACATGTCTCCATGTTGAAAATAAATGCCTGACACCTTCTCACTTCTAAGGTAGGGCTCGACCTCCGAGCGAGCCGTCGTGAAATTTAGAGCCTATCCCGGAAACCGGGATTTTGAAACTTCATTTCGATCCATCGTAGGAGCGGCTTTACGCCGCGATTTTATTAGCCGCGAAAGAGCTCAGAGAACGCAAAAGCTTTTTCATAAGAGGCATTCAAATACGCGGATGTCCATATGAGTTGAGAGCCGGACTTGGATATTGAGGAAAGCCAACATGGTTCTGTATTTTTTTGCGCTCCTTGCGTTCTTTGTTTTCTTGTGATCATGTCGCCTTTTAGGCTCGGTAGCGGCTATTACTTCCATTTCTATTGAAAAAAACAACGCTACATCCTCCTACTTCCACCCGGCCGAGTTAGACGTGTAGGAGCGGCTTTACGCCGCGATTGCTTCGATGCTGTTTCGTGGGATCGCGGTTCCTACGATGTTTCGTGGGACCGCGGCGTAAAGCCGCTCCTACAACTTATTGTGCCTTCTGTGCCTTTGGACCTTTGTGCCACCACGAAATTTAAGGTAGTGCCCAAGCAAATTAAGGTAGGGCTCGATCTCCGAGCGAGCCGCCGAAAAACTAAGGTAGGGCTCAATCGCCAACGGAAGCATTGTTTAATAATATTTCTTAACATCGTCACTTCGTGACTGGATGCCTTCCGCCTTCAATGAGTTACGGCGTGACAGGTCGGCAACAGGATGGAGCATAGCTCCAACAGGAAAAATAGGGTAAAATCCATCGATCCAAATCCTGTCTATCCTGTCTATCCATGTTCAATTCCCCATTCTCCCTACCTCTGTTTTCTCTGTTTCCTCTTTGTTAAAAAAAATCTAAAAAATCATCTGCGCCCATATGTGTAATCCGTGGTTTATCCTCTCCTCGACTCAAGGTTTGACCCCTTCTCCGACATTCCTCCGCTTGGCCTCCTCCTCACCCGTGTCGATTATGACGCGAATCTTGTCGTCGCCGATGTCCTTTAAGGACTTCCAATTAAACGATTTCCGGCTATTTAACTCTTTTATGATCGCCCGGACGTTTTCGGGGAGCTTTTCAACACCTTCCTTATCGGGATTTTTGCCATCATAGAGTACTTGGTCATCTTTGTCGGTGATGTAGAAATGCTTCTTGCCGTCAACAATTTCCATAGTGGCGGAGACACCGCCTTTAGTGAGTCTTATCCGTTTTTGCCCCTTACCAAATGTAGTGAATTGGTGGCTACCATTCTCGTTTTCGCGCTCAATCATGATCTCGGGGATGTATTGCAGCGCCTCATCTCCCATATCAGCCGCCTTTTCCTTCAACTTCTCCATGTGTTCCTGGAACTCCTCCATGTTGAAATCAAAATCCTCCCAATCGCCCAGTGACTTAAGGGAAGGTGGCATGGGGATCCGCAAATTTCTGCCAAAGCGACGATTTTGGGCAGCTTCCCTTTCGCCCAGCTCCACGTCGATCTTGAGTTTCTTACCCTTGCGAAAAATTTCCACCTTAACAGTGTCATCCGGTTTTTTCGATCGGACCAGGGTGCGCAACTGTTCCTGGTTAATGATGAGCTGGCCGTCCATCTCCAGTAGAATGTCATACTGTTGAATTCCAGCCTCTTCCGCCCCGGTGCCCTCCACCACGTGCTCGATGGTCAAGCCAACTCCTTCGGGAATGTCCACATGGTTGCGCAAGGCATTGCTAACCCGGCTGGTTTCCACACCAAGGAAGGTTACCATCTTCACTGTTTTGGGGGAATTCTCCTTATCTTCCACCTTTTCCACTTTGGATTGGGAAAACACTCCCGGTGTAAGGCATACGAGCAGGATCGAGCTGATGGCTGTTGGGTAGATTAATTTCAGGTTCATGCTAATTTCGGTTATTCAAGGTTAGTGTAACGAGACGGGAACCAGGAGTACCTCTTCCCGTGGTAATTCCATTGTAAATACGCTCCCGTCGGTCTGGTTAACCAGGGTAAAGCTGTCTACAAATTGGTATCGAAATTTTCTCAGTGGTTCGTTTTGAGCATTGAGGAATACCCCCTCGTCAATCGCCTTGGTCAAGCGGTGCTCGGCTTCTACCGGCTCGTAGTCGGACAATTCTAGCGCCAGATTTTCACCGGACTCATTGTTGGCCAAGGCTGTCGGTGCAGCATCCTCTTTCGGCGCTGGAGAAATCAAAATAATGGCCGCGGTCATGGCTACACAGGCAGTTGCAGCCCAAGCGGCCAGTGGAAACCAACCGATGGGAGCCTTTGGCTTACTGGTTTTCGGCCCCCTCAGGGATTGTTCAATTTTCGCCTCCAGAATTTCAGATGGAGTTACTGGCTGCAGGGAGGCCATTTCCTTCTCCAGATCTTCGGCCGTGTGTTTCATATGAGTGAGGGCGTTAGGTGTTTTCTTAAATGTTCCAGAGCGTAACGGTAGCGCGACGCGGCTGTATTGGCAGATATTTCCAGTGTCTGGGCAATTTCCTCGAAAGTGAGTTCACCCCAGATTTTAAGAACCAGGACTTCCCGCTGATCTTTGGATAATTGCCGTATGGCCTGTTCCAGCAAGGAGTGGCGCTCGCGGGTTTCCAATGTTCGCTGGAACCAGATGGAATCGCCTTCGCCTTCCGCCCATACCCGGTTTTCTCTCTGCTTACGCCGGTTGTGGGACCGCGCGCGATCGATGGCGATAGTGCGCACAGTTGTATACAGAAGGGATTTGGTAACTGGATGTTTCTGACCATATGTTTTCCAAACTTTAACGAAAGCCTCCTGCACCACGTCCTCTGCCTCGGCCAGCGATCCCGTCTGCTGCCGTGCGAAAAGCAGGAGCGATGGGCCCCACCCCTCGAAATATTCTTTCCAGGTTGCAGATTCTGCGGCCATTGAGCTTACTTCTAACAATAAAACGTCACCTTAGCCCCTTTTTGTCTAAACCACAAAATTTTCTTTCCAGAGTCATTCCTCGCCCGTCGGGGTCATTCCTTGGCATCGATTCTGGGTCCTGGATACTAGATACTAGATCCTCGGTCCTAGAGGAGGGCGGACATTCCAGTCCGCCATTGCCTCCATACAACGGGTAGGAAAACCCGCTCTCCGTTAGAGCTGCGCCGTTGGGGTCAGTCGTTGATTTTTGACATGTCTCCATGTTGAAAATAAATGCCTGACCCCTTCCCCGGTCCTATCCGTTTTTGAGTGTAATTTGTTGTCCTGATCGTTATTGAACCCTTCAAAATCAGGGTGTTCAAATTATTGGATCAAGATTAAGAGGCCTTTGCCCACTTATCCTGCCTATCCTGCCTATCCATGTTCATTCCTGTATTTCTTGTAATCTTGCATGTCAATGCGAGATGGCTTCGCCTGTCGCCTTCGGCTCGAAACAAGGTTGTTCTTCTGCACTTCGCTTGTTGAGGTGTCGTCACATTCGCTCCTCGGTAGATCCCTTCCCCCGCGACCCTGTAATTCCTAATTCCTAATTCCTAATTCCTAATTCCTAATTCTTCTTCCCCATCCGTGTAATCCGTGGTTTATTCCCTTTCGGAAGAGCGGCCTCATAGAAGCAAGGTGGCCTTGAGCGTGCCAAAGTTGGAATGGAACATTTCCGATCCGTAGCGCTTGTGGAAGGTCTACAAGACCATGCGAGCGCGGGGGAACCGGCCTCCAGCCGTTTCCACTATAGAGGATTGCGCCAGCGGAGGCCGGGAAATCGGGTGAAGTCCGTGTCGTTGGAATGGACCTCGGCCTGGTACTCGATGGCCAGCGCAGCTATGTGAGCGTCGGTCACGAGGTTCGCGCCGGCGCCGGCCGCATCAAGAATCCGCCGAAAGTGCATCAGGTGCTCGGTGCCGGGGTTGACCGGCGTCACATGGGGGTATCGAAACCACTCCATAACACAATCAACGGCTTCCGAGGGCAGCATGGGAACGGTCAACGCTCGGGCATGGGTCATCAGTCTCACGAATCCGGTCGAGACCACCCACGGAACGCCGACTCTTTCTTTACCGTTGATCAATGTTTCCCACCATTGTCTGGCCGTAGCGTGGTAAGGCGCACCATCGTTGTAGGCATAGACCAGAAGGTTGATGTCCGGCACAATCATGTTGAGCCTTCTCGCACAAAGTCATCGGCCTCAAGCTGATCGTTGTACTGATTGAGCTTGCTGGGGTCTACACCGGGGAAAAGTTTGCTCCGATTCGGAATAACCTTGAATTTGGGAGCAGCAGCGCCTTTTAGGTTTGGCGCAATGCCGCAGCGAAGCGCCTCGTTTACAACCTGCTTGAATGTCTTGTTGTGTAACCGACTTTGCTCTTTCAGGAAGTCCGCGACATCATCGTCCAATGTTAGTGTCGTTCTCATAGTTGCATCATTGTGCCCCGAAATTTTGATGTCAAGATGCCTTCACCATTTGGCAACGATTGACCCCGACCCGAAGCGCTATTCAGCGAGGACAGCTCGCCTCTGAAATTTGACCATCTGAATTCAATCTCGACCCAAACCCTTGTCAAAGGGGATGGTAGAGACTTTTACAACAGCGGGTTGGAAAACCCGCTCTCCGTTAGCTCCGCGCCGTTGGGGTCAGTCGTTGATTTTTGACATGTCTCCATGTTGAAAATAAATGCCTGACCCCTTCCCCGAACCTAGCCTAGATCGTCGGAAATTATGAGAATGAAATTGGGCTTTGCTTCAAGTATAAAGGATGAAGGCAGAAGGATAATAAGAAGAAACGAGAAAATTTTCATGGGATGGTGATTGAGAGAACTGTAGGAGGGGGTTTATCCCCCGATCTTCCAAATGGCCTCACCGCAATCGGGGGATAAACCCCCTCCTACAGTTTCGTAATATGTTATCAATAATGCATCCATGCGGACGATTGTTTAAGATACCTGAGTAGTTACATTGGATCAAGATTAAGAGGCCTTTGCCCACTTATCCTGTCTATCCTGGCCATCCATGTTCAATTCCCCATTCTCCGTGCCTTTGGACCTTTGTGCCTCTCCTTCCCTATCCGTTCCCATCTGTGTAATCCGTGGTCAATTCCTAAATCCTCTTCTCCTCGGATTCTTCCTCTCAGTACCTTGGCACCCTAAAATCTCAGAAACTCCATTCATCCGTGGTCCATCCCTCAAAAACCCCTCAATTGCAACCGCAACCGCCTCCACCTAAACCGCTGCCGCCATGGGCCGCTTCCCGCGTGTAGAACACGTGCTCGGCCATGGCCGTGTCGAGTGGGTCCCGATCCGGTTCCATGCTATATTGAGCCAGGGCGCCGCGTTCCCAAGGTTCCACCGTAGCGCAACCCCAGAGCAAAATTCCGCAACCAATAATGAACAAAAACCGAAGCGCCGCCTTCACCATTAACCCGCATATCTCACAAAATTCGTGGCGAGCGAACGAATATCGAGCGCTGGTGTGGGTTTCGCGCTGATGTGCGGGTGAAGTTGGGTAGACACCCTGCAAAGTCGCCCATCTAGCGAGGGCCGCACCAGCGCCGTTATTCCGGAGCGCAGTAGAAGATTTGTGGGACATGCGGGTTAATCCTTCGCTAAGAGGGTTTCGATTTCCTTCCGGTACTGATCGTCCGACTTTTTCCCCAGGTATCCGTGGTGCACCGCGTACACTTTACCCGATTTATCCAGCATAAAGGAGGTCGGCATGAGTTCAATTGCGCATCGCTCCACCAATTTTTTTTCCAGATCGCGCAACAATGGGAAAGTGGCTCCGGACTTTTTGGCAAAATCTTCATAGGCCTTGGCCTTTTCGTCCACACTGACCGCGACGATTTCGAATCCCTGGTCCTTATACTCCAAGTACAATTTTTCCATGGCGGGAAACGAAGCTCTGCAAGGCACACACCAGGACGCCCAAAAATCTACCAGCACGACTTTTCCATCAATTTCCGGAGCTTCCCGATCAAACTTGAAATCGCTCAGTTCGGGAAAAGTGTCTCCCTTGACAACCGTGCCGGCAGCCATGGGTGGGTTAATGAACAAACAACCGACCAGAACGGCCAGCACGCACTTCTCAAGTGACCATATATTGATGTATTCCATAAGAATCGATGCGTTTGAATTCAGTGTGGACGCAGCCTTCCGCGCCAAAAAACTGATTTATGAGTTCCATGCCGTCTTCCTCACCCAACAGGCAGGCTGCCGTAGCCAGAATACCCGCCTCGGTGCAGGTGCGCGAAACCACGGTAACGTGTTTCACCTTGTTGGCGATGGGATAGCCTTTGCGGTGATCGACGATGTGCCCGTAGCGCTGACCATCGATTTCGAAGAAACGACGATAGTCCCCCGAACTGGCTACACAGAGGCCATTCAGCGCCAGGCTTCCCCAACAGTTTCCCGGATCACCGGGATCCTCAATGCCGATATGCCAATGCGTGTAGCCAGGAGGATGCCCTGACGCAGCTACATCCCCACCAAAATTTACCAACAGGTCGCCAATCCCCAAGTCCCGGGCCAGCAAGGAAACGCGATCCACCGCGTACTCCTTGCCGATACCTCCCAGGTCGATTCCCATTCCCGCCTTTACCAGACGAACTTTACCGGGCTTGCGCTCCACTTTGTCCCATCCAATGAGATCCTTGGCATTCTCAATCTCGTCCGCAGTGGGAATGCGCGGATGCTTTGCCTGGTAGTTCCACAGTTTGATAATGGGCAGGGTCGTGGGGTCGAAGAGACCTTGGGTTATAAAGTGAAATCGGTCGCAAAGGTCAAAAAGCGCCTCGGTTTCCGGATCGATATCGATCCAATCCTCGCCGGCAGCGCGGTTAATTCGGCTTACCAGGCTGGAATCCTTGAATCGCGTATAGGTGGCCTCGAAATTACCCACCCAATCCAGGGCCGCTTTCTTGAATTGCTCTGCCACCCCCTGGTCGTTGCATTGAAATTGGATTTCGCACGATGTGCCCATGGCCGGAAATTTCACCCGGAATAGACCGCGAGCCAGATCACTGGTCGCCACGCTGGACACCTTTAACTGTATGGGATTAGACATTAGAACAACCACCGTCCCCCTAGGGTAAGAATACTGGCGTCACTGTAAACACTTGGATGCGTAATGGAATCCCGGCCCTTCATGTCGTAGCGTTGGAGCTTTAGATCCAGCTTCAAATTTTCCGAAATAAAATAGACCAGCTTTGCTCCCCAGGTGTAAGTATCCATCTCGGAAAGGCGGTGATCGGAAGAAAAATAGGGAGCGCTGCCAATCGTTTTCGAGTCGGGAATTATATCGGTAAGGTTGAGGTTGGGGTAATAGAAGTTGGCTGCTGACTGCTTGTAATAGCGAAACAAAGGTTCCAGAATGACCTGGTCCGAAAATTTTGAAACCAATGAATGGAAAAGGTGTGGGCATCCAGAGCGGCGTCATCAGTAAAAAATCGGTAGGAAGACTGCAAACTGGCGTTCAGCTTTTCAAAATCCCGCAGTAATTCGGTGTGAAAAATCCACTTTCCGCGCCAGAGGGGACGGTTTTCAGGGAAAGTGATCCTCAGAAAGAAATCGGATACTAATTCGATGTCCTTCTCCACTAGTTTATAGGGATCAGCCAGGTAACCTTCTTCCTGGCCATAAGTTAGGTTGGCCGACCAGACCGTGGCGGGATCTATAACTTGGGTGATCCCGATGAGAAAATCTTTACTATCCTTGTTTTCGATTTCGCGCAGGGTGGGAGCGCTGAGCTCATCTTTGAGCAGTGAATAACCCAACTGAAAAGTGGTGTTCTTTTTGTTGAAGCCTCGTCGATAAGTGAAGGCCCCTCCTTCCGACAGGTAATCGCTTTCGTTGCTGTAACTCAGCTCGAAAGTGAAGGAGTGATCTCTTTGCTGGTGATCGAGATTCAAGATAATAGAACGGCGCTCATCCACCAGGTGTGCCATGGGAACGCGATCGTCGCCCTCTTCCAGTAGTTCTCCCGTGGGGGTAGCGCCGGTTATGGTGTCGATCAATCCGACTGCGCCCAAACTTGTGGTTAGGCTCAGGTCCTTATCGACGCGCAGGTAATGGGCTCTCACCCGAACCCGGTCATCGTCCTCCTTGTAGTCTTCGTATTTGTAGCTAATGGAATCCTCACCGCGGATCGGTTTCGGGGTGCTCGAAATCAAATACAAGGCCACCAAAAGGCTGTAAATCCGGGTTTTCAGATGCGATGGTGCTGCCATAAAGACGATGAGATTGGGCTATTTTGAGAAAATAACGCCCTTATGTGGCAAACTTTAAAACCCTCTTTGCCCCGATAGGATACACAAACTGCGATTTTCTTCCATCGGGGTCATTCATTGGCATCGATTCTGGGTCCTGGATACTAGATACTAGATCCTGGGTCCTAAAGGAGGGCGGACATTCCTGTCCGCCATTGCCTCCATAAAGCGGGTAGGAAAACCCGCTCTCCGTTAGATCCGCGCCGTTGGGGTCAGTCGTTGATTTTTGACATGTCTCCATGTTGAAAATAAATGCCTGACCCCTTCTCACTTCTTAATTCTTCTTCCCCATCCGTGTAATCCGTGGTTAATCTTCTCTTCCCTGTAATTCCTAATTCCTAATTCCTAATTCCTAATTCTTCTCCCCTATGAGCGAATTAACCCTGGTTATTTTAGCTGCCGGATTGGGCAGCCGGTATGGCGGAGTCAAGCAAATGGAAGGCCTTGGCCTCTCCAATGAAACCCTGCTCGATTACTCGGTTTACGACGCCATCCGAGCAGGATTCGATAAGGTTGTCATCGTCATCCGCCGGGAGATGGAGCTGGACTTTCGGCAACGCATAACCCACCGGTTCGAGAATCGAATAAAGGTTGAATTTGCTTTTCAAACCATGGAGCGCGCCCCGGCAGGCCGGGACAAACCGCTGGGGACGGCTCATGCCCTGCTCAGCGCGGCCGATCATATCACCGGGCCGGTTGGGGTCATCAATGCCGACGATTTTTACGGGCCCTCCTCCTTCCAGCTTTTGGCCCAAAGCCTGGTGGGAATCTCCCGTCGGTCCGGCGTCAATATCGGATTCGAACTGGCAAAATCGCTCTCCCCGAACGGTAGCGTTTCGCGGGCGGTTTGTGAAACTTCCAAGGACAATATCCTGACTCGCATTGAGGAGCACGTGGCAATATCCCGGACCGCGGAAGGAATTGTCGGATACTTTGAGGGTCGAGCCCGCCATTTGCGGCCCGATACCATCGTCTCGCTCAATTTATGGGGATTTTCACCCGATTTCACGCCTTTCCTCGGTGAGAAGTTCGAACTCTTCCTCGCATCCATGACCGATCCTGTGAAGGAAGAGTTCTACTTGCCAACCGCGGTATTTCAATGGATCGAGGAGCGGGACGCCACGGTGGAGTTAAAACAATCCCAAGAAACGTGGTTGGGACTAACCCATCCCGAGGACAAAATCGACGCTGCGGCAAAGCTGGATGGTTTGATCGCCCAGGGCGTCTATCCGGCCAACCTCTGGCAATAATCGACCTCGCCAACAGGGACAAAAGCGGGTCAGATTTATTAGCGCCTAACCTATGAGCAACAATCTCGTTTGTTGCTCACAAAACAGGAAACATGAGCCACAAATTCCGTTAACCCAAGTTCCTCAGTTGCGGTCAAAAAGACAAAAACCTCAGTCGAATTTGATAGCAACAGCTCAGCATTTATGGAGGTTCAGTGATAGATTATTAGCCTGTCCTTTATTTCACGCCACCTGCCCCTGCCTCGGCCCCCCCAGAAAAACCATCTTCTCCCCGAGGTCCTTCCTGATAGGCTCCTGCAAATAACGTTTCATGTATAAATTAGAGTATACCTTTATTTACACATGCATATTTTAGAGTCGGCGCTAATTATTACGCATATAAAACTGGAACGATCTGATTCTTTTCTGGTGGCGTTTCATCGCCGATTTCAACACACCTCCAGACCCCAACCCGTCATGCCGGAAGCGTAATTGGCCATGGCGCCGTTAATAGAGTTATTAGCCTGTCCCTTATTTCGGACCACCCGTCATGCCGGAAGCGTAATTGGCCATGGCGCCGTTAATAGAGTTATTAGCCTGTCCCTTATTTCGGACCCTGTCTCGGCTCCCGAAAAGCGGTGGTTTCTGAGCTCAATAGCCCGCCTGCACTTCCCACTGTCATCGCTTCCCCACGCCCTCACGGGTCGTCGAGGCATGACTTGTGGCCAACATAGTTCGTTACTCCTTTGTTGTAAAACTCTTTCATTCTCTACCTTCCACCGGTTTTAATCGGCGCTTTCGGGCTGACCCCGTTGTCAGCGCTTTCGGGTCAGCCCTGAAGCAAACGCGGTAGTTGCGAAACCAAATAATGCGGCAAAGAA
Source organism: Opitutales bacterium (assembly GCA_965250065.1). Classification (GTDB taxonomy): domain Bacteria; phylum Verrucomicrobiota; class Verrucomicrobiia; order Opitutales; family UBA2995; genus JAABVD01. Next base: position 32,018 of record OZ252288.1, on the reverse strand, counting down.
ATCAATTTAAAATCAACATTCCCTTTTAAGGTTCGTCTTCGCTCTCTCATTAAACTAGGAAGATCCGAATTGAAGCGCACCGCCAGGTTCAACTTCTTCTCAGCAACCATAATTTGCAAGGAGCGAAGGCTTCCCGTACTTCCAGCTTTCACTTCGATTGGCACCAACTGCTCTGCTGGGCCTTGAATAACATAGTCAACCTCAGCCGATGATGCCTTTCGTTCACGCAGCCAATAATACAATTCAGGCTCCGTATACAATGGAGATAATGCATAAAGCTCTTGTCCGATCAATTGTTCCGCCACAATCCCCTTATTTACCAGATTGAGTTCCTCCACGCGATCCACTTCAGTTGGCGCCAATTTCAATTGGCTTAAACATAGCCCAACATCTAAAAATAGAATTTTAAAAAATCTTTCATCCCTTTCAGCAGCCAAAGGTATGCCATTGGCAGAAGTTTTAAACACTTTGGCAATCACCCGGGCCAAACATAGCTGTTGAACCGCTTTTGATACATCGGCAGATTTTCTCGTTTTATCGATCCTTGAATAAATAAGCTTCTTACCCATCAGATTTGGGATGGAGTCGAAGGTTTTCGTTAATAACTGAGTGTCCGCTTTCTTAAGATATTTATGAAAATCGAGCCGGAGAGTATCGATAATCCCCGATTTTATCCGTTCGACGCCCTTAAAACTTCTGTGTTCAATAAAGGTATTAACAGCTTCCGGCATACCCCCCACTATTGAATACAATCGAACAAGTTGACTGAGCTTATCATGGACATGCCCCGGAAAATCGTCCTTCAACTCATAGCTCTTTAAAAATTCCAGCGCTTTCGATTCACCCAAGGCCAGCACAAACTCTTCAAAGGTCAAAGGAGATAAATGAAGAAAATCGATTCGGCCGACGGGCATGGAAAAACCTGGCTCGCTCAGGACAAACTCCAGTAACGAACCGGTAACAACAACGCAGTACTGAGGCGCCTTCTCATAAAAGTATCGCAGCACTGGAAAAATCTCGGGACAGGCCTGCGCTTCGTCGAAAAATAAAATCGATCGGCCGGGGTCCACATCCACATTCATCTCGAATTCAATCGCCTCGATCGTCAAGAAAGGGTCCAGATTCACCAAAGTTGAGGTGAACTTCCAAGGTCGTTCCAAGTCGATCTCAACCAAATCTACCCCAAGTTCCTCAGCCAGGATTCGCACAAGTGTCGTTTTCCCCACCTGCCGCGCCCCTCTGATCAGCAGCGGCTTTCGCCCCGTTTCCCGACGGTGCCACTCCTTAAGATAATCCAGCCCTTTACGTATTAGCATGCGGGCAGGCAAAGGCGAAATACGACAAAAGTAAAGGTATTTAAGTCACTTTTTAAGATAAAAGTAAAGGCACATGTACCTCCACTTGCCCGATCTTCGATTTTATCTCTTCGGCGAAGGTTCTGCGTTTTCGTTTCATCGGTCGATTTCTATATCATCAATCCAACAAAGCCACTTGTCCTTTTTTTCGGGCAAGAAAAGGACGTCAGCAACTGTGTTATCTTCCAAGGCATCCCTTTTGGCTTTCCACAAGAGCTGACCTTTTCTTCCCTAAGATAGTACTCATAACAACGCTTCCTTTGGTCGCTTGATCCGGCTGGTAACCCAACCGTCCACATCGAGCCTATTCGGGCTGGACCCATTGCCCTTATCTTTAATGCGCATTTTCTCTATAGCGGCATATAGGCACGCAAATATCAAAAAAAGGGGATAGATTATCAGCCCTTCCCTTTTACTCTCTCCCCATTTCGTTTGACCCTTTTTTCTTCTGCGATAAAGTTCGCCGTTTGTATCAACAAATTAACAGGACATAATAATAGCTCCTATTTCTAATGTCCTCCTCAATTTCATCCCCGCCTTGGGATCGCCTGCTGCATATCCTCAATGCATTGAATGCGCACAGGAATGTGACTTCGGTCGTTCTGGCAGAAGAGATGGGAGTTACCGCGCGGACAGTGAAGCGCTATATCTCCTATATGCGAGATGTCCTGGGTGTTGAGATCATTTGGGAGCCAACCTCCCGATCCTATTATTGTGAACGCCCCTATGAATACCTTCCTTTGCTTCGCATAAGTGGAGAGGAAGCGCTCTCCCTTACCTTGGCGAGTGAGGCATTTACAGGTTGGTATGGATCAGCGCTCGGAAAAGCTTTGAACTCTGTTCTGGATAAAGTAAGTCAAGTGGTCGGCGGGGCCGTCTCCGTACCCGTTTCGGAGATACAGACTTTATTAAGCGCTCCTCAAATTGGGAGAGAAAATGATAGGGAACATACTTGGTTCGGTCCCTTGCTGGAGGCCGTACGTCGAAAGAGAGAGCTTAAGATTCGTTATAAGAAACCAAGCGCCAAACACGCCGAAAACCGGACGCTTTGGCCATTGCACCTGGCCTTCATGGATCATCAATGGGTTCTTGTTTCCTGGGATCCCAACATAGGCGAGCCGCGGAAATTTTTGTTGAATCGAATTGAGGCAGTGGAAAAAACTCAAAACAGCTTCATCCCTCCCTTAGAGTTTAATTTAGAGGAATATCTCAATAACAGTTTTGGCCTGTTCACTGGTGACAATGTAATCGAAGTGAAAATTCATTTCGATCAATTAGCAGCTCCTTTTATTCGCGAACGCATATGGCACACGAGTCAGCAAATTGAGGAGTTACCGGAAGGTGAAATCCACGCTCACTTTAAAGTAAACCATCTTATGGACATTCAACGGTGGGTTCTCTCCTGGGGAAGTCATGCTGAGGTGTTAAAACCTAAAAAACTGCGAGCCCAAATTTCCAATGAGCTCAAAGTTCTCAACAAAAAATATGAATAAAATTACCATCAGGGACAGGATTTGTCACCCCACCTGTGATAGAATTGCCTAACAAAACACCTAAGTATGAACTTTTACGCCCACACGGCTGAAACAGCTTCCGGGGAACGCGACCCGAACAAATCGCGCTGCTCCACGCCTTTATGGAATTGGACCAGGACGGATAGGTAATTCAATTGGCCATCAATGCTAGAAGAAGCGGGATAGATAACTGTGGAAATCGAACTCAACAACTTGTGGGCAAAGACGGATCCTGAAGGACAGCCAGCGCTATCAGTGAGAGACCACTGTTTAAACGTCGGTGCTGTAGGAGAATTAATTCTTCAAATTCTTCCACCATTTCTGCGCAAACTCTTTCCCGCTCAGTCTGTCATATTAACTGCCCTACACGACATTGGGAAAATTTCACCAGGCTTTCAGCTCAAATGCGCCAAATGGAAGGCAAAATACCAAGAAACCCTAGAACTCGGAGCTCCGGATATCTACGAATCTAAGCACGCCCTTGTTAGCCAATCGATCCTCGCAGGAAAATTACCGAAAGTTTCGAATTGGTTAATTGCTGTTGGGGGACACCATGGGAAGTACCCCACCCATCATGCCCGTCCGAATGGTGATGTTTGCAAAGCACACAACAATCCAGATTGGGCTGAAATAGCCCGCGAAAAAATCATAGAAGAGCTGACAAAATTCTTTGGTCCATTGCGCGACGAATCCGTTGACAAGGGTGCACATTTACACCTGTTAACCGGATTCATGATTTTTTCCGACTGGATTGGATCAAACAATGATTGGTTTCCCCTGAGTGAAAAGACCTCAGTTACCGTTGAAACTGCAAGAAAAAGGGCTAAGAAATCACTTGCTGCAATTGGTTGGTCTCAACGCACCATTCTGCACGGACTCAACTTCCCCAATTTATTCGCTAAAAATGATGGTCCAAGGTTCGAACCGCGTCCACTACAGGAGACACTACTCTCTGCTACTGACAGTCCAGGACTTTACATTGTTGAAGCTCCTATGGGCTGTGGAAAAACAGAAGCAGCCCTAGCTGCGGCATACAGACGTTGGGATGAAGGAGATGAATCAGGACTTTATTTTGCATTGCCAACTCAGCTAACCAGCAACCGCATTCACGATCGGGTTTTAGACTTTCTATTTAACGTCGTCAGCGATCAATCTTCTATAGCTCGAGTCCATAGCGCGGCATGGCTTTTCGGTGACAGGGTAAGTCCGATCTATCCGACTTCTTTAGACCGCATGGAAGAGGATGCCAGTGAATCAAACCGCTGGTTTTCGGACAGTCGAAAAGCGTTGCTGGCTCCCTTTGGTGTTGGCACTATTGACCAAGCTCTTATGGCAACGATGGCAACTCGCTTTTCAGCCCTGCGACTCTTCGCCCTCAGCGGTAAAGTGATCGTTATTGATGAAGTCCATTCGTATGATCCCTACACGTCCACTCTCGTCGATGAGGCTGTAAACTGGCTCTTACGTTGCGGCTGCACTATATTCATTCTATCTGCTACTCTTACTGCATCTCGTCGCGCCGGTCTAGTTGCTGCCGCAGGAGCGAAAGAATGTAAAATTTCTTCGGCTTACCCTCTAATTACGAAAGTGGCTAAAGATTCTAAAACGGCCAGTATTCACCTGGTCAGCGAGCCAAAATCAGAAGGAATCGAAGTTCAGATTGAAAACATGGCGGTTGATTCAAGGGAATGGATCATTCGCGCTGCGGAAGCAGCAGAGAACGGCGCCTGCGTCCTAATCGTTCGAAATACCATTGCCCTTGCACAAGAGACCTACCGCATGCTCAAAACGGAATGTAGTGAGTGTGTAGAGTCATTTGGACTCATCCACAGCCGCTTCCCCCAATACCGTCGCGATGAAAACGAAAAAGACTGGATGCAAAAGCTGGGAAAAGACAACAAGCACCGTCCTAAGGGTGCCGTTCTCGTTGGAACCCAAGTCGTCGAACAATCTGTTGATATTGATGCCGATTTACTTATAACCGACTTGGCTCCAACCGACCTGATTCTTCAACGGATCGGGCGGCTTCACCGTCATCAGCGACAGCGTCCTGCCGGTTTTCACCAGCCCGTATGTTGTATCCTGCAACCTCAGGTAGACTGGGGTCAGGACGGAAAGACGACCAAGCAAGCCTTAGGCGCCAGCGCCTATGTCTACCCGCCATTCACGCTCTTTCAGGCTCAACGTGTTTGGGAAAATCGTTCCTCAATTCAGCTTCCATACTCAATCCGGAATCTGTTGGAAACCTCGGAAGCTATTGCAGTAGAATTGCCATGCGGAGCCCAGGCTTTACTGGATGACTTAGAGGAGAAGACTCAAAAGATGAAGCTTCGAGCAAGAGCGCAGAACATTTTCTCAAGAAATCCGACTCTCGATGACAAAGAGGGCCTGAATACTCGGTGGGGCTCGCAATCGAGTGCATACATTGTATTGCTGGCGAAGTCTCCGATCGTCCAAGACGGGCGAACTAAAATTGAGTTCGCCAGTGGGCAAAAGTGCAGTTTCGCCCCCGGTCCATTCGATTTTGAAACTGCGCGAGCCCTTAACCTGAACGCTATTCGGGTGCCCGCTTATCTCCTCCCGAGGCAAGAAAGTAGCTCCTTCGGTTGGGTCGACCAACATCTATCGTCAGCCGCTTTATTTCTACGCGAGGAGGACTCCATAGAATGCCGTCCTATAGAATCTAGCGAACCTGAGCGTTACCACATCAGCTATCACCCGGAAACAGGTCTCAGTTACACGCGCATTGAATCCTCGCCAGCACAATTTTCCGAATGGGAGGAGGACTCTTGGTTCTAAGGAAACCAATGACAATTTAACCCAATGAATCAATTCAATCTCGTCGAAAATCCATGGATTCCTGTTCGTTACCTAGACGGGAAACAATGTCTAATCAACCTCGAGACTGCCTTTTCGGATGCAAGAAAAATTACAGATCTGAATTGCCAACCACACGAGCGCATTTCACTTATGCGACTTTTAGTGTGTATTACGCAAACGGTATTTGCTCCCCCGGGAACAGATGAGGATTGGGAAGGCTATGCCGAATCCATGGCAACCAATATTCCCGCCTATCTCAACCGCGACCAAATCTTTCCTCATTTCAACTTACTCGGAAATGGTCCGAGATTTTTGCAGGTCTCCATTCACAATGCTACTCACCCTGTTAGCATAAGTAAACTGATACCTCATCTTGCTTCCGGCAATAATTCCACGCTTTTGGACCAAAAGGGAGATGATAAGGCACCACGAAAATTTGATTTGCATGTCATAGCACTTGCACTACTCACGTTCCAAAATTTCTACCCCCTTTACGGTGCGGGTTACAAAGGTAAGGGGCCATGCGTCGACAGCAACATGCTGCATACCCTCGTCAAAGGTACAAATTTACAGGACTCAGTAATCCGAAACTCCATTACTCTGGATATAATAAGTGAAGTGTTTCAAAAAGGTTTAGGGAACCCAATTTGGGAGCTGAGAGGGACTCGAGGTTTTGATACCGAAATTGCCACACTTTCTTACCTAGGGCGCCTAGTTCCAAGACATCGATCACTGTATTTGAATGAGGATCTGAAAGGTTTTTATTTGAGTAAAGAATCCCTTATTTACCCGACCTACGAGGAGGTTCGGGAAACTTCTGCCACTACAACAGTAATAAAAAAAGGCCGGAATCATAAGCGCGGATTAGTTCGAGCAAGACTGGATAAAGGTGTTTGGCGCGATCTTCACCTAGTAACTATGATACGAGAAAGGAACACAGAGGACCTTCGAGCCCCGCTAAGTCTGCAAGCTCATTACAATGAAGGAGAAGATGAGCAAGAGCTCTGGCTCGGTGCTCTCATCACTGACCTAAAAGCAAAGATAATAGACTCAACCGAATCTTCACTAACGGTGCCACAGGTAATGTTCGGTGCGAGTGGCCGAAATGAATATCAAAGAGGCATTGAGTATTCGGAAAAAGTATCTAAAAAACTTTATGGCGCTGTAAAACAATACGGGAAAGAATTAAAGGTAGAGAAGCCACAGACTGATGCCGCCAAACGACATTTCTGGAACGCTCTTGATCAACAAGTTGATACACTTTTAGAAATCGTTAGACATCCAGAAACCCGCAAGGAGGACTTTGGAATGGGAGACGATGCTTGGACATTGAGGGTGAATCGCGCAGCGCTCATGGCCTTCCAAGACACCTGTCCACGGCGGAGCCCTCGTCAACTGAAAGCCTTTGCTGCCGGACTACGCACGCTACGCATCAAAAATAAACCACCTTTAAAAATATAGAAGTAACCATGAGCACACATAATATATTACGAGAAAATGAGCCATTCGTTGACACATTACTCAAGCACTGTTCCGGGGACCATAACCGAGGCAACCGGGCCGAACTTCGACGCTATTGGAGCGCTGCAACAAGACATTACGCATTGCCCCATTTAGGTAAACTGAATGCGATCAGCCACCGACAATATGAAAGTATCACCCCGGAAGGCATTCTTGCCGCCCTCTATGCAGAAAACCCAAATCACGCATTAGGTGGAATGCGACTTGGTCAGGCAGCTCTGAAACTAGCTGGTGGAAGCCAAAAAAGTGACAGTTTCAAATCATTCGAGCGCCATTTCCGGCGTCTGTTATCCTGCGGAGACGGCAACTTCGAAGAACTTGGCTATCAACTGTATCGTTTATGCAAACGCATGGAGAGAGATAGCATTGCTCTGGATTTCAATCAGTTACTTTGGGACCTGCGCAATTGGCGGAATAAGGCTGAAAAAGTTAAAACTGACTGGGCACGTGATTTTTATCAAGCACCCTCTGATCAAGAACTTCTGAATCCAACGCCTACAAAATGAATGAAGTAATGTATTTAACAAAAATCGAAATCGATTTTGAGATGGCACATCGTTTTGGTCTCCGCGACAGCTATGCATGGCATCAGAAGATTTGGAAAGCGTTTCCAGATCGTCACCGTGAAATGCGTAACTTTCTAACTCGCCTCGACGAAATCGATGAGGGATTTAGGTTACTCCTCTTATCTTTGACCCAGCCTACACGTCCCGACTGGTGCCCCGAGACTGCATGGAAAGGAAAAGAAATTCCTGATTCATTTTTTCGACATAGTAATTACCGATTTTCTCTATTGGCAAATACAACGAAAAAAGTGCGTTCAAACGCAAAGGGCGAGTTGCTCAAGAACAGTCGCCGCGTACCACTCATCAAACGCGAAGACTTACTCGATTGGTTATCCCGGAAAGCAGGGCAATCCGGTTTCGTTATCGAACCAAAAAACATTCGAACGGTTCCCCGACCACGCATAACGTTTGTCAAAAATGGCTCCGCCGGCCAGCACTGTGCAACGGAATTCATCGGCGACCTTCAAGTCAGAGATTATCAGCTATTTAAGCAAGCTGTCATCAGGGGCATCGGGCCAGCCCGCGCCTTTGGTTTTGGTATGCTCTGCCTCACTCCACTTTCCTGATTTCAATAAGCAACGTTAATCATTTAAACTCCAAAATATATTATGAAAATCATTGAACTCCATATCCTCCAATCCTATCCCGTATCCTGTCTGAACCGTGATGATGTAGGCTCTCCAAAGAGCGCAATCTTCGGCGGCCACCAACGCGCGCGAATATCCAGTCAATGCCTGAAGCGGGCAGTTCGTCTCTACGCAAAAGAGATTTCACCAAACTTTGAAGGCGTCCGTAGCCGTTTTCTTCACGCCCCTTTCAAGACCGCACTAAATCAAGCCGGTCTCGATGAGGATGCCTCCGAAAAAAATGCGGCGGTGCTTTGCACACTATTCAGCAAACTTGATTCCAAGCACCCGGACCAAGTAACCACTGCAGTTTATCTTTCGCCGAAGGAGATTGGGCAAATCGCTGCGGCAATTTCGGCCCAAGAAGAACCCAAGAAAGCAATCAAGAAAGTGAACCGTCTAGATGCAGCTGACATCGCTTTATTCGGCCGCATGGTCGCTAACGACGTTAGCCTAAACGTTGAAGGCGCGGCTATGTTCTCCCACGCACTTTCGACACATAAGAGTGCTAACGAAATTGATTTCTATTCTGCGGTGGATGATTCCAAAACGGAGGCAGAAGACGCGGGTGCAGGGATGATAGGAACCCTGGAATACAGTTCGGCGACTTACTACCGTTACGTCGCAATAAACCTTGATCTGCTTTTCGATGACAAGCACCTCGCCCTACTGAACACCGACGAACGCAAGGCTGTAGTGGATGCCTTTATTCGCGCCACACTCATGTCAGTGCCCAGTGCCCGTAAAAATTCGATGAATGCTAATACATTGCCCTTTGAAGTGCTGGCAACCTACAAGAAGCAAGGTCAGCCCATACAACTCGTCAATGCTTTCGAAACACCAATAAAAGCAAATCCTGGAAAAGGACTCGCGGAGAGGTCACTTGAAGCCCTGAAAGCGGAATTAACAAAACTGAAAGATATTTGGGGAATCGAACACTCAGAAGAACTCTGGCTAACTGAAGAAGGCCTTAGCCAATTGATCGAAAAATTAACGAGTCATGTCCAATAGCACACTGGCATTATATTTAGATGCTCCTATGCAAGCATGGGGCGCATCCTCACGCTACCAACAACGTGAAACCGAGGCCTTTCCCACTAAGAGCGGAGTTCTTGGAATGCTCGCTGCTGCGATGGGAATAGATAAAGATTCTGCAGGTGAGGCAATTGCGATTTCCAAACTATCCTCGATCACCTTCTCTGTTCTTCGAATTAAGCGAAATGGAATTCGCCTGGTTCAAAGAATGACTGATTTCCACACTGTCGGTGGCGGTTACGACAAAAAGGATCTTAAACAGAAATTACATTTCACGCGAAAAGCATCCGGCGGGCTAAACTTTAATGCTGTCATTACACGCCGCACCTATCTCACAGACGCGAAGTTCGTAGTAATTCTTCAAGGCGAAACTGAATTACTCCACCGTTGCTCTACAGCATTGAACGATCCCAAATGGGGCATCTGGTTTGGACGGAAAGCTTGCCTACCAGCAGCTCCGCTCACCCCATGCCTAGCGCGCACTAAAGAAGCAGCCATCGAAAAACTGGGGAAAATTATCGACTTCGACACCCAAGAACTTGGGCCGGGACAAACTGAAGAACCAGGCGATGGGGCCTATTACCAGAATGACCAACCAGTTTCCTTCGCCAGCCGAGATTACCGGTCACGCCCTGTCAAGCGAAGCTAAACTTCATGCCACTATTTCAGCGACCTCCTCTCGATACTCTGACACCGGCCAAGGATCGCTGGACACCTGTTTATTTGGAACATGGACGAATGGAAGTAGATGATTCCGCGATCAAGTGGATCAGCAGTGATGGCAAAACGTGCACGATACCGGTAGCTACACTATCCGCCTTGATTCTAGGTCCAGGAACCACCATAACTCATGCCGCCGTAAAGGTAGCCGCACAGTGCAACTGCCCACTGCTTTGGCTGGGGGAAGATGGCCTGCGATTCTACGCATTCGGTATCGCGCCCAATCACAATAATTCGATGGCCCGGATGCATGCCGAAGCATGGGCAGCGCCTCGAAAACGTAATGAAGTGGCCCGCCGAATGTTTCGATACCGTTTTAAAGATGTGCCATCGAGTGGTGTATCCATAGAACGGTTACGCGGTATGGAAGGCAAACGCGTTAAGCGCATCTATGAAGAACTTGGGCGAAAATTTGGCGTTACCTGGAAAGGACGGAATTACTCTCCTTCGAATTGGAACATGGCAGACAATATAAATCGCGCACTATCCGCAGCCACAGCCTCTCACTACGCCCTCACCGCTGCCGTTTGTTGTTCGATGGGATTTATCCCGCAACTTGGATTCGTTCATAAATCCGGGACCCTCCCTTTTGTCTATGATGTAGCCGATCTTCATAAACAGGAGACCTCCTGGCCTGCCGCATTCGAAGCAATCTCAATTGACCCCAACGACGATGGAACGTTGGTGCGAAAAATCTTCAAGCGTAACGTCGAAAATAGCCGAATGCTCCAACGTTCGCCCACTGAACTCAAAGCTCTGTTTGAGAATTTAAAAACTTCAAAGGATCCAGAAGCTCACCCATTACAACCAAGAATTGACCTATGACCGTGATTGTAGCTAACGATGTTCCCGCGTTTGTTCGTGGACATCTTAAACGCTGGTTTATCGAACCTCGGGCGAATGTTTTTATCGGCACGCTCAATCTGCGAACCCACGAAAGGGTAATGCAATTTATCGTTAAGCACTCGCCTCCTGACTTTGGATTTCTTAGCATAACCTCATGGCCAAATTGCCAAGGCTATAAAATTGAGCGTTTCGGCCCTCTTGGAGCAAGCGGTCGCAAAGAAATAGAACTTTCAGGAATACTTCTTATAGATGACTCAACTCTTAGCTAGACATAATGGAATTGGTTTTCGATACAGAGACCACCGGAATCACCCGGCTCAGTTTTGCAAATAAACTGAATTACAAGGAATGGCCTCGTTTAGTCCAGGTTGCTTGGGTTTTGGTAAAAGATGGTGCAATACAAATTCAGGGTGATTCAATCATCTGGCCCGGAGATTTTTTTATCCCTCCCAAGACTACCCAGATACACGGAATTACCCAAGAGAGGGCTGAATCCGAAGGGGCTGATATTCGCCTTGTGCTGACCGAAATCTCCGATGCGATGGAAAGAGCGGAGACCATTGTGGCTCATAATTTAGCGTTCGACTTGGGAGTCCTTGAAAGCGAAGCGCTTAGACTGAACCGTAAACTGAATATACCTCCCAAGCGATTTTGCACCCAGTATTTGGGTAGACAATACATGCAAAATGAGAAAGGACGAAAATTGGGCGGGTACCCAAGCCTGAGTCAGCTATACGAATCACTTTTTGGATTCTCTTTCAATCCTAAACACAATGCCGTCGCAGATACAGTTGCCTGTTTCCATATCTTCAGCCGACTCAAACGACTCGGATACGTTCGCTAGACCACCCTTTCAGTTTCGATTAATTATTGAATTTGACTTTTGTAAATGCTTCATACTTCGAGGGCTTTCCCCACCCGCGTGGGGATGAACCGGGGGCATCTCGGGTCACAGTTGGAGCGGAAGGGCTTTCCCCACCCGCGTGGGGATGAACCGATGCGGGTGGGGGGCAACATCATTCCCGTTGGGCTTTCCCCACCCGCGTGGGGATGAACCGCGATTGGCTTCCTGGCTGGGTTCATCGACGAAGGCTTTCCCCACCCGCGTGGGGATGAACCGCCAAAAAGCATTTCCCCTCGCATCCGCAAAGTGCTTTCCCCACCCGCGTGGGGATGAACCGTCCATAGCCGAACTCACCCACCTCCTGGTTGGGCTTTCCCCACCCGCGTGGGGATGAACCGTGAAAAAAGTTTTGGTGGGCACCAAAAGGCGTGCTTTCCCCACCCGCGTGGGGATGAACCGGTGATCACCCATTCCGGTATGTTTGGCTGCACGCTTTCCCCACCCGCGTGGGGATGAACCGCATCGCAAGCCCGCTCGGTCATTCCCAGCATGGCTTTCCCCACCCGCGTGGGGATGAACCGCAGGTAGGGCATTGGATCGTGAGGTGTATTACGCTTTCCCCACCCGCGTGGGGATGAACCGTCCAGCTCAACCTCCTCACAGAAGTCACTTTTGCTTTCCCCACCCGCGTGGGGATGAACCGGATCGGATGACATCACCATTTGGCTCCAGCCGGCTTTCCCCACCCGCGTGGGGATGAACCGGGCCATGAGCCCAGCGAAGCGAAGATCTTCCGGCTTTCCCCACCCGCGTGGGGATGAACCGAGACATCGTCGTCGTATGGAAAAGACATAGATGCTTTCCCCACCCGCGTGGGGATGAACCGGACAGACCTTCTTCCCGACGTTCGCGGTCGGTGCTTTCCCCACCCGCGTGGGGATGAACCGGGCGCAGAGCAACTGGAAGCCACCTAGAGGCAGCTTTCCCCACCCGCGTGGGGATGAACCGGGCGCAGAGCAACTGGAAGCCACCTAGAGGCAGCTTTCCCCACCCGCGTGGGGATGAACCGCCCATTCAAATGGTGACACTTGCTGGGTCATCGCTTTCCCCACCCGCGTGGGGATGAACCGAAAGAGTGGCGATTGTGGAGACGGGGATTTTCGCTTTCCCCACCCGCGTGGGGATGAACCGCAGCACGTGAGTGACTGGAGCGTGGCGGAACCGCTTTCCCCACCCGCGTGGGGAAAGCCTGAGTTGGCTAGGCTTCGGTCCACACGGCAAGTTCGTAACCGTCGGGATCTTCCGGTAATGATCTCTCGATCTGATAAGAACCGGGTGAAGTCAGCCCTAGTTTTTAAGTATTCCGGCATGGCTTGATCCATCAGCCGGGGAGTGTAATAAACGGTATCAAACGTCAAAAGGTCCAACGAGCCTGCGGTTCTGGGGCTTTCGATATCGTCTTTGGCCAGGAGCGTGGCGTATCGAGACCAGCCATGGACTCTGCATTTGCCCAAGCGCTGGGATGAACGGTGGTTTACTTACGTTCGCTTGATTAGCGCTTTGATGTGCTTTACGTAATCCGCGGCGCCTTCAGGCCTGTAGCCAGTGCGCGCTATCTCTTTGCCCTTCGGATCCAAAATCACGATCGTCGGGAAACCGGTAATCCGAAACTCGTCGCTCAGCTCCTCGTTCTGTTTCTTTATCCTTCTGCTCAACTTTTTGCGCTTGGGGAAATCCAACTCGACCAGGACAAGATTTTCTTTGGCATAAGCCTTGAATTCCAATTGATCAAAGACCTCTTTTTTCAGCTTGTTGCACCAGCCACACCAGTCAGAGCCAGTGAAATCCACTAATACGTGTTTCTTTTCCTTCCTGGCCCGTGCGAGAGCCGCCGAGTAGTCGGTTTCCCAATTTGCCGTTTTCGCGCCTTTCTTTTCGCCAGAAAATGTGGAGTGTTTTTTCTCGCCTGCTTGCCTGGCATACTCCTGGTCTTCCTTGCTAAGTCTGGAAAGCGGAACGTTTACGATGAGCCCGTTGTCTCTCCTGATGATAGCGACGTCGGCACTCACCCGCACCAGATCCCCTTCAATGCTCCGATCCGTTCCCGCTTCCTTCCACTTGCGCCCTTCAAGTGACAAAGCAACCAGGAAAAACCCAAATACGACCAGGACGATCTTGGTTGTTATCGTTTTCATTAGCTCAAGGAATTGTAACGCGGGAGGAAGGGGTCAAACCTTAAATCTCGCATTGACATGCAAGATTGCAAGGAATGACCCCGACGGGCGTGCACGGTCGCGGAGGAAAGGGTCTACCGAGGAACCTCGTGACGACACCTCAACAAGCGAAGCGCTGAAGAACAACCTTGTTTCGAGCCGCAGGCGACACGCGAAGCCATCAGTTGACTCCGCAAGCTTCGTCAAGATTACAAGGAATGACCCCGACGGTCGACCTTGCTTCGCCGGAACAGGCTCGCTTCGCGAACTCCTCGGTAAATCCCATTCCAAAAGCCCTGTGTGCCTCCGTGCTTTCCTCGGTACCTCAGCATCTCAGTACCTTAGCAACTCAACACATCCGTGCCCATCCGTGGTCAAGCTTTTTGATAAACCACTGATTTCCCGGTTGAATCGGTCTGTCACTTCGATGCGGCTTCCTCCATTCGTTCTTCCATAAAGCGTGTTTTCCCGAAGAGAGGGCGGACGTGGGCTTTCTCGGAAAACTCGTAAACCGCAGGGAGGACGATTCCCTTTTCGCCCAGGCCTGCTGCGGCCCGCTTTCGCGCCATGTCCTGGAAGAGATCGGCGAAGTTGTCGTGGGCGACCTTGGGGCGGATTTCCGCAGGGAGGGCATTGAGGAGCTGGTCGTAAGGACGCAATGCAAGGTCCATTCCACTCACAATGCCGACGACATCCGAGCCGATCATGAACCGGTCCGGATGGCGCTCGATGAGCTTCACCCAGGCCTCGAGGTTGGGTAGCAAGTAGGCGTCGAAAACCACCCAGGAGAGGTCGATGTAGAGCTGGTCGCCATAACTCTCGAGCATTTCCTCGATCCAGAAATGAAGATTGTCCACGACGATGCGCCTACTGATACCGGAGTGGCACCAAATGAACGTGGTCGATTGCTGGCAGTCTCCATTCCCCGCCCGACAGTATTCGATGAGCTGGACGAATTCGTTGAGATAGTAGGGCGGTTTGACTTCGGCGTTGCTCCGCGAAATGGGCGCGATGTTGTGATGGATGCTGACCGGTAGAAAATGCTCCCCCGCGAACCTGCTAACGCGCGCCAAAGCGGGGTGGTTGGCGCGCGGACGCTCGCCGGTCGTCAAGTTAGTAAGGTCGTCGTGGCGAGACATCACCTCGCCAACACCCTCCCAAACGCCGGGGAATTCCTTGATTCGTTTGATCAGCAAATCGACTGCCCCGAGGTCGGTCGCATCGAAGCCGCAGAGCGTTGGGTGAATTCGATTGAGCAAGGCCAGTTTGTCGGCGTTACCTGCGTGCTTGAGCTGGTAGTCGATGATGGCGGCTCCAATGGTCACATCGCTATCGCGTGCGAGTTTGACCCGAGAGGGGCTGTCGAGGTAGTAGCGGGGTCTCATGAACGGCTCATTTTCCGACCATTTCTTCAGAAATGGCATGCCGGATACGAGCGCGTTTGTGACCTTGGCTTTGTCCATGTTTTCGAGCAGCGCCTCGATGCGCCGCCCGCGCTCGCCGTAAGGCAGTGAAACGAATCGCCCCGTTTCGGCCTGCCTGCCATATCGCCCTCCGGGAAACTTCCCGTCGGCGTTTAAAAACTCTCCGTTTTGAAGGAAATCCAGCAGATGCACGTGGGCGTCCGCGTATCGTTCCACGGGGCGCAACTCGGCTTCCAGCGCGTCCTGGATCTCCTGGGCCGGTAGAGAAAAGCCAAGGGTAATGAGTAAACCGGCGGCGGCAAGGGCGAGGAAGGTTCTTTGGCGTGTAGTGTGTTTCATAGTGTGGTGTCCCAGAAATAACTTGAAAAATACGAGCATTCCATGAATGGCCTGGCAAGGCTGCTTTTCGCGCCACGGGCCTAACCCGCATATTAAAGGTAGGGCTCGATCGCCGAGCGAGACGTCGTGATATTGGCGGTTTGCGGCGAAACCGCCCTACCCGTTCAGCTAATTAAGGTAGGGCTCGATCGCCGAGCGAGACGCCGTGATATTGGCGGTTTGCGGCGAAACCGCCCTACCCGTTCAGCTAATTAAGGTAGGGCTCGATCGCCGAGCCAGCCGTCGTGATATTGGCGGTTTGCGGCGAAACCGCCCTACCCGTAGTGTTTTTTTCTTTAACCCGTCATTTCGGAGGCGGTTCGAGTCATTGGAAAAACGTGTTGTCGCCTCGCCCCACCATTTATAAACTTCCGAAACGGGAATACGGTGAGACTGCCTGGTGGTCGAATTCGACAATTCCAGTTGACGGATAACAGTTTGCAGATCATTCAGAACGATTCAGCAAATGACAAAATCTACCGGACTCTTCTTAGGGTTTGTGCTTATTAATCTGTCAGCCTTGATGGCGCCGGCAGTCAATGTGCAAACCGTTTCTCCCGCACGCCGCGACTTGGTTCGCGAGACAACTCAACCAGCCATTGCGCAGGTGTATTACTCTGCTGATATCGGAGTGAAGGTAACTGGCTACGTCGAGTCGGTGCCGGTTGACATAGGCAACAAAGTCCATACGGGCCAGGTTCTTATAGTTGTCGCCGCTCCCGAAATGACGGAGCAACGCATGGCTTTAAAAGCGGAGGAGCGGGAGCAAATGACCATGGTGCGGGCTGCGGAAGCAAATTTGGCGGCTGTTGAGTCCGAAACCAGTCGAATCCAGGATCTGGTCAGCAAGGGATCAGTGACCCATAGAGCCGGCGACGAGGCTCGGAACCGGTTGATGGCTGCTCAAAACGAAGTGGCCGCCGCCAAGGCACGTTTGGAAATAGCAACGGCACGTTTAGCGGAGATCGACGCCTTGATTGCCTATGCAAGGATCACCGCGCCCTTTGATGGAGTGGTAACCTTTCGGGGGGTGGATCCGGGTGACCTGGTATATGCGGCCGGTTCATCCAAAGGGGGCAGCCAAGCGCTTTTGCGGGTTGCTCAGGTCGACCAACTGCGGGTGGTAACTCACGTGCCGGAGCGGGAGGCGGTCTGGCTGGATGTGGGGGACGCGGTTGAGCTGGAATTTGACGCCCATCCCGGAAAAGTTTTCAGGGGAGCCATATCGAGGACAGCCGGGGCGCTTGATGGAAGGACCCAAAGAATGCGGGCGGAAGTCGATCTGGATAATAGTAACGGTCAGTTACTGCCGGGTCTTTATGGCCGGGCAAAAATCAGCTTGGAGCACAGACCGGGAGCGCTGGTGTTGCCTGCTGGCGCGGTGCGTTTTGGGCAAGGGCCTTCGCACGTATACGTTGTAACAGGTAACTCGGTACGCCACCGGGAAGTATCTATTGGCCTCGATCACGGTGAATGGGTAGAAATCCTTTCGGGGCTTTCTGGTAACGAGCAAGTTGTCAATGGAATGATTGGTCGACTCGCGGATGGCGCCACCGTCTCCGTTAAGTAGTCCCAATCCTGCACCTTGTAGATACAAATGAGCTTGGTTAAATTTGCCCTGAAAAATCCCTACGCCGTCTTGGCTGCTGTTTTGGGATTATCATTCCTGGGTTTGGCGGTTTATCCCCAAATCACGGCCGACATTCTACCGGATTTCAAGAAGCCGGTTATTATGAGTTATTTTTCCTACCGGGGTTTGCCTACCATGGAAATGGAGAAGTCGGTTACTTCCCGTGTGGAACGCGCGCTTACTCTGGCCGGCAAACGGGAGCGCATCGAATCACGCACCATGCCTGGCGCCACAATGCTCAAGGTGACATTCCAGGCGGGAGCCGATCCTTCCGCAGCGATGAACGATATCTTCAACTATGAATTAAGTGATATGTTCCACTTGCCACCCGGTATTGAATTTCCTTTTACGCTGCGCAGTGAGCCCTCGAACATGCCGGTCATGCTGGGGGCTATTTCGGGTGAGGGTTTAAGCGAGTCTCAACTTTACACCATTGGTTATTACGCGGTGCGCAATAAGATGGGTGGCTTGAAGGGTGTGCAGATTCCTCATCCGTTCGGCGGTAAGTTTCGCCAGATCATGACCTACCTGGAGCCATCCAAGCTGGAGGCTTATAATTTGACCTTCACCGATGTGGTGAACGCTTTGGCCCGACAGAACCTGGTTCTGGCTGGAGGAAACATGAAGGTTGGCGACTATGACTACCAGATTCATCCGGTGAATACCCTGCAAACGACTCAGGATATCGACGAGGTGGTAGTGGCGGTGCGGGATGGGCAAGCGATTTTTATCAGGGACCTGGGCGAAACCAAGGACGATGCCGAGCTCCAATATAACATTGTGCGGGTAAATGGCAGCCGCTCCGTCTATGTGCCGCTTCTTCGCGAGCCGGGCGAAAACACCATCCAAGTGGTGGATCGGGTGCGTGAAGGCATCGCCAGAGAAATCCCAAAGATGAAACAACGAGGAGAAATCCCTGAAGTGACCCAAGTAGATTTGGTTAGCGACCAGTCGACTTACATCCGCACAGCGCTATCCAATCTAAAACTACAGCTTATCCTGGGCGCGATTCTTGTGGTTTTTATCGTCATTATTTTCCTGCGCAAACTACGGGCTTCGATCGCTGTTCTGCTCATGCTCCCGCTTTCCATATTGATCGGGGTGTTGGGATTTTATTTCACTGGCGAAACTATTAATGTGATGACTCTGGGGGGTCTGGCCCTGGCCGTTGGCACAGTGGTGGACGCCGGGATTGTCGTAGTCGAAAACATCATGCGGCACCGGGCCATGGGTAAGGATGCCGGAACGGCAGCCGGTGATGGCGCCGGGGAAGTTGCGGCCCCCGTCCTGGCCGGTACCCTCACCACTCTTGCGGTGTTTATACCTGCTATTTTTCTGTCGGGAATGATAAAGTTTCTCTTTCTTCCACTATCCCTGGCGGCGGTGATGACGATTGCGGCGTCTTATTTTATAGCGATGACGGTGGCTCCGGCGTTTTGCGCACGGTTTCTGGGTCGGGTGAGCGGTAAAGCCGCGGCGGCCAGCGTCGATTTGGAACATGGATCGAGCGGATTCTACGCAGGGACCTTGCACCGGGCCATGCGCGGTGGATATTTAACGGTGGCTGCTATTGTCGGGGCCACGGCCGGATGTTTTTTGCTGGTTCCCGCCCTGGGCAGCGAGCTTTTTCCCGATGTGGATGCTGGAACCTTTGAAGTTCGTTTGAAAACCATTCCAGGAACGAGATTGGAAAAAACCGAAGAACTGGTGGCTCAAATCGAAGACTCGATAAAGGACACTATTCCGGAAGAGGAAATCCAGACCATCATATCCAACATCGGTTTGCCGGTGGGCAAGGGCGCTGGATTCTCCACCATTCTGAGTTCCAATTCCGGACCGGATACGGCCTACATCATTGTAAACCTGTATAGTAAAGGCCGTTCGCGGAGTACCCTCGATTATGTGAAAGCATTGCGTGCCAAATGGGCCGATGAATTTCCCCGTGAAAAGTTTCTTTTTGTAACCGGTGGAATCGTCAATGCCGCGCTCAATGAAGGAGCGCCCAGTCCCATTGATATCGAAATAAAGACCGGATCGCTAGCTGCAGGCCGGGAAGCGGCGGAAACGATTGAAGCCGCCATGCAGGGCATTCCAGGCGCAGTCGATATTCAAATTGCGCAAATGCTCGACTATCCGCAGCTCGATATCGAAGTGGACCGAACCAAGGCCGCGTTTTATGGACTGTCCCAGGAGGAAGTGGCGAAAAACGTGCTGACCGCCTATGGCTCCAGCGCCAGTTACCAATCCATGATTTGGGTCGACCCCAAGTCGGGCACCGATTTTTTTATCGGCGTCCAACTCGGTGATAACGAAGCGGACTCTTTGGATGAACTACGCAATCTACCGCTTCGAATTCAGACCGAGGAAGGGCCGACGACTATTCCCCTTTCCAGTATCGCAACGCTTAAGCGGGTAAACATACCGGGCGAAATTGCTCATGCCGATATTTCCCGTGTAAACAATGTTTATATCAACGTGGAAGACCGCGATCTCGGATCGGTGGTCGATGACGTGGAAGAGCGTCTGGAGACTTTGGAACTACCCGCGGGTGTTACCGTTTCATTGCAGGGTCCGGTTATGACGATGCGCGAAGGCATTTCGAAAATTGGTTTTGGGCTGATCGTAGCCTGCGTATTGGTATTTCTGGTACTGATGGCCCAGTTTAAGTCCTTTGTGGATCCTTTGATTATCATTTTGGCCGTTCCGCTGGCCATGGCTGGGGTGGTGCTCATGTTGCTTTTGACAGAAACCAATTTGAACATCCAGAGCCTGATGGGCACCTTGATGCTCATCGGGGTAGTGGTAAACAACAGCATCCTTTTGGTGGAGTTCGCCAACCTGCAATTGAAGCAAGGTAAGAACCCTTTCCAGGCGGCATACACAGCGGCCCGTATTCGGGTGCGGCCTATCGTAATGACCTCGCTTACTTTGATAGCCTCCCTGGCGCCATTTGCCTTGGACTTATTGCCCGGCAATGAAGCCATGGCGCCCCTGGCTCGCGCCGTGATCGGAGGTATGCTGGTTTCGGCGGTCCTAACTCTGCTGCTAATACCCAGCGTCTTCGCCCTGGTTAAAAAAGCTCCGGCCATCAACCTTCCACTGCAGCCTGCACTTTAATTTGCCATGAAGCCGAAATTACTCGCCTTACTTCTTTTATCCATCATTCCGTTTGCAATGTCACCTTTCTTAACGGCCGAGGTGATGCAGATCGATTTGACCAGCGCCTTGCGTTTGGCCAATGAGCAGAACACCGACCTTGCTATGCAACTGGAGCGGGTCAAGCGGGTGGAGATCCGACAGAACCTGGCTTGGTATCGGTGGTTGCCCACGGTTCGCGGCGGTTTTAGCTGGGCTAGTCAGGATGGCTTATTGCAAAACACCAACGGCTCCGTTGAGAATGTTGACCGCGAAGCATCAGCACGTGGATTCGGACTTCCTGCGGTTGGATCGGGACTGGCGCCAACGCCCGGCCTGGCTTTGGAATTGGATTTGGCTGAGGGAATTTTTCAACCACTGGCGGCCAGCCAAAAACTGAAGGCGGCGCGCGCGGAAGAAACGGAAACTCGTCAAAATCTGGCCTTGGAAGTTGCCGGAGCCTACTACGAGCTGGTTCAATCCAAACGCATGATGGCGATTGCGGCAGAGGCGGCCGCAAATGCGCACAGTTTAGAGAATGCCACCGCTGATTTCGCCGAGGCTGGTGAAGGTCTGCAAGCAGATGCCGACCGCGCGGCCGTCGAATCATTGATCCAGCAAAACAAGCTGGAGGCTGTTCGGGTGCGTTCAGTTGCCGCCTCCAGTAGATTGGCGCAACTTCTGCGATTGAATGAACAGGTGGAGCTGCAACCGGTGGATTCCATGATCGTGCCTTTGCAAGTATTTCCGGTCGAGCCCCAATTGGATTCTCTTTTGAATAAGGCCCTGGTGAACCGTCCCGAGCTCAAACGCTATGAAGCCCTGGTTCAAGCTGAACGGGCCGCCCTCAGTCAAGAGTCCTGGGGACTTTTGATCCCCAAGTTGGGAGCCACGTATTCAGACAGTCGTTACAAGGGAGGCCATAATGGTTTGACCTCTTCCTACACAGGCCGTGACGAATCTTTAGTGGCAATCTATTGGGAGCTGGAAAACCTCGGTTTCTCCAACTGGGCAAAAAAGCAGAGCCGGGAATCCCGATTGCGGGAAGCAAGAGCCCGGGAAGAACAGGCCGAGTCCGATATCATTGCCGATGTAAACCTGGCCTTCAGCCAATACCGTGCCGCCGGTAAACAAGTTGAGTTTCTCAGACAGGCAGTAGACCGGGCCCGCAATTCCTTCGAGCTTAGCCAGGAACGCATTTACGCGAACCAGGGTTTGCCACTCGAAGCGCTCCAAGCCATGAAAGCCTTGGCGGAGGTTGAGTCACTTTACCTGGCAGCTTCCGCCCAAAGGAATTTGTCGCAGTTGTATTTGTTGGCTGCGACGGGTGAAGAAGTGTCTTTTTAGCGGGCCAAGGCCCCCAATCGTACTTTTGTTTTTTCTCCACTTTTCATTTTTGCCATTCAATATAAAAACCTCAGATGCAATTTAGAAACCCGATGAAAATAAGTTTAGCCTGGATATCTCACAAATTTTCTACTGCGCTCCCGAATGTCGGCGGGGAAGGGGTCAAACCTTGCATCAAGCATTGGCATGCAAGATGCCAAGGAATGACCCCGACGGTCGACCCGGCGTCACCCGCGCCTCAGCGCGAAACCCGCACCAGTGCTCGACCTTCGTTCGCTCGCCACGAATTTGGCGGGGTGTCGCGTTCGCTCGGTAGTGAGAAATGCGGGCTAAAGCCTCTGCGGCATTTTGTTGGGTGTGGTATCTGTTTTTTGAGTCTGCTAGTAAGCGTATCTGCCCAAGACAGGCCCAATATTCTCCTCATGATGGTTGATGATCTCGGGTATGCGGACTTCGGTTGTTACGGCAGCGAAATTCAAACTCCCAATATCGATCGGCTGGCCAGCAACGGGCTCCGGCTCACGCAGTTTTACAACACGGCCAAGTGCCACTCATCGCGCCTTAGTCTGTTAAGCGGTCAGTATAGCCACTATGCGGGAGAAAGTGACTTTCGCAATGCAGTGACGATTGCCCAGGTCTTGAGGGATGCCGGTTACACGACTTCCATGACGGGTAAATGGCACCTGGATAAACAACCCACCGACTATGGTTTTGAACAGTACTGGGGACACTTGTCCGGCGCGACGGACTTTTTTCAAGGTGATGATACCTTTCGAATGAATGGCGAGCCGTGGAATGCGTTTGACGAAGATTTTTACACCACCGACGCGAATGTGGATTTCTCGATTCAGTTTTTGGACCATGCCTTAAAAAAGGATAAGCCTTTCTTTCACTACATAGCATTCAATGCGCCACACTATCCTCTTCACGCTCCGAAAGGGGATATTCAAAAATACTTGGGCCGCTATGATGCCGGTTGGGAAGTATTGAGAGAGGAGCGCCTGGTTAAACAGAAGTTGCTTGGACTGTTTCCGGCTGACCTGGAATTACCACCGCTACCACACCATGTCCCTGCCTGGGATGCGCTGACCGATAAACAAAAACAATTTGAATCGTTTCGCATGGCGATCTACGCCGCGATGGTTGATCGCGTAGATCAGAACATCGGCCGCTTGATAGATTATTTAAAAGAGAAGGGTGAGTATGACAACACCCTCATTATGCTTTGTTCCGACAATGGAGCTTGTCCCTTTGAGCGCAGTGACCATATCGATATTCCACCCTGGCAAGCAGGGTCTTATTATCTCTATGATGCGAGTTGGGCGACGGCCGGAAACACGCCCTTTAAGCATTACAAACAAACTCAGCACGAAGGAGGAATCTCCAGTCCGCTCATTGCGCACTGGCCTGGAAAAATTAAGAACCCGGGTGGTTTACACAATGAACTCAGTCACCTGATTGATGTGATGGCCACCTGTATTGAGGTTGCCGGTACGGAGTATCCGAAGCGGAAAGGATTGAATCCACTTCAGGGAAAGTCGCTGGCGCCGGTTCTGAAGGGGGAGAAACGGAGCGGTCATGACGAATTGTTTTTTGCTTTCTCAAGCTGCCGCGCCCTACGTCAGGGAGATTGGAAACTCGTCAGTTTCTATCAGCACCGGTGGGAGCTTTACAATTTAGCGAATGATCGCCTGGAGCAAAATGACCTGGCTTGCAAAAACCCCGAGCGGGTCGATGCCATGAAAAAGCGCTGGCATGCAATCGCCAAAGGCGCGGGGATGGTTTCAAAAAGAGAAATCGGCCCGGTTATGGAAAAAGTTTCACCTGGAGATCGGAGCAGTTGGCATAATCCCGAGAAAACCGCCCATTGGGAGATGCCTGAGTTTTAACAGTAAAAGAAAGGGAGCAAGCCGAGGATGTATACTTTGATGCCAGTATGCTACATTTTTGAACCAATTTTGATGTCCTGACATCAAAATTTATAAGCATAAGATGCCCATAAATGAGAACAACCCTTACTATTGATCCGGATGTAGCAGAACGGTTGCGACAGGAGACGGCGACTTGGCGCAAATAAATTATGACCCCAGGTTTGCTGTACTTAATCGATTTCATATCCCAAAAAAAATGGTATCCCAAAATATGTCCCAAATTTTGATTTCATTTCATATCTCAAAAAAATGGTATCCCAAATATTGACCCAAAATATATCCCAAAATTAAGGGTAACAATGCACCCCAAAAAATGAGGTTAAATTTAAAAAAAATATCCTATTAGTTCCTAACCTACTACAATTTAAGCACTTAGGGTAACAATATGGATCAAAAAAGTGGAGCCGGCGATGGGACTCGAACCCGCAACCTACTGATTACAAATCAGTTGCTCTACCAATTGAGCTACACCGGCCTGGTACCCCCTCGGGGACTCGAACCCCGAACCAATTGATTAAGAGTCAACTGCTCTACCAATTGAGCTAAGGAGGCACTAACCCGGATATCTCACTTACCGAGCGAATGCGACATCACCCAATCTTCTACTGCGCTCCGGAATGTCGGCACTGGTTCGGACCTCGCTGGATTCGCGACTTTGCAGGGTGTCGACCCAGCATCACCCGCGAATCTGCTCGAAGCCCCCACCAGCACTCGATCTTCGTTCGCTCGCTACGAATTTGGTAAGCTGTCGCATTCGCTCGGTAAGTGAGACATCCGGGCTAAAAAGCGACAAACCTCCAAAGGTTCGGCCCAATGTCAATTCATTTAACCCACATGTCTCACTACCGAGCGGGCGACATCTCCCAATCTTCTACTGCACTCCGGAATATCAGCACGAACTGGTTATCGGCGGCGGCAATTGGATCTCTCCGACATTAGTTCTTTATCGTCTTGGTCTTCTTCCCCTCGGATTTCGGAAATGGAATCTTGGGTGAATCGGGCAGCGAAAATGCAGGTCCGGTTGATCCGGGCCGCAGCGTCGGGAATTGAGACCGGCGAATTTGTTCACCGGTGACCCGGTCAGCCACGTCGAAGTAGCGGCGATCGGGGCCAAAGCGGTTGGCAAGCTTGGTGTTGTAAAATTCCAATTGATCTTTCAATCGGGCGCGGACGGATTTCAATTGCGGATCATCCGCCAGATTTCGCAGCTCGTGCGGATCGCTCATCAGGTCGTAGAGC
The DNA here is from genome assembly GCA_965250065.1 of Opitutales bacterium. Lineage (GTDB taxonomy): Bacteria > Verrucomicrobiota > Verrucomicrobiia > Opitutales > UBA2995 > JAABVD01. The sequence goes on along the minus strand of OZ252288.1, from coordinate 6,874 downwards.
TCCACCGTGGGGCGCGTTTTGACGAAGGCGTGTGATTGGTGCGCCGGCGCAGGTTGGAAAGTGAGAAGGGGTCAGTCGGGAATGTCACTTAGTTAAGCGCGTTTGTAGAGGAATATAGTATGGGCGCCAGCCGGGGTCATGCCGTAGAAAAGTGATGCCTTCCGAAAGAAAAGGGGCAGGTCTTAAAAACTGTATTCCGTTGTACTCCATACACTTTTACAAGACGACTGACCCTGTAAGGCATAACTTTTTACGTCTTGACCCCTTCCTTCTCAGAGATGATCGAACATTCCAGAAGTCGCTTAACTAAGTGACATTCGGGTCAAAGCTTGTTTCGTGCCGAAGGCGACACGCGAAGCCATCCCTCATGGATTTGCCAATCCGCTCTGATCGGGATACAGCTCGCGGTAATACTTGATACGCGGATCCCAGTCCAAGGACTCCAGGGGCAGCACCTGGTTCGCTTTTGCCCACTGTGTCCACCTCGTTTCCAGTTGGCTGACCCTCTCGGGGTATTTTTCGGCCAGATCGTTTTGTTCGAAGGGATCTGCCTTCAAGTCGATCAACTCCCAGGGGCTCCTGAAGCTACTTCTGACCAGTTTCCAGTGGCCCGAGATCACGGCGCAACTGGTTTGATGTTCGAAAAAGAAGTCGCGCGCCGGCAGCGCTTTCTTTTGAAACGCCGGCACCAAGCTAATGCCATCAAAAGGGGGGTTGGGCAGGGTCTTCCCTTGGAATGTGCCTGGCTGCAGGACGCCCGCCAAGTCCAGGCAAGTGGGCGCCAGGTCGGTGATATGAGCGGGTTCATGGCTGACCTGATTTTTTTCGGACAGTAAGCTGGGGGCATGCACCACCAGCGGCGAACCGGTGCCGCCATAAAAAGTGGAAGACTTGTAGTGCCGGAAGGGTGTGTTGCTTAAATCCCCGGCAAGTTGTGCGGAACTGTTGCCCACGCGCGTGGCCCCATTGTCGCTCAGAAAAAAGATCACTGAGTTGTCATACATGCCTTTGGTTTTTAGGGCCTCCACCACAGCGCCGACGCCGTCATCCACGATTTCCACCATGGCCGCATAGGTGGCCATGTGCTCGACCCATGCGGACTTTTGCTGGTCCGAAAGTTGATGCCAGGAAGGTCGCTGCCCGTTGAATTCTTTGTGATGCAGGGGAAGGGGCAGATCCGCCTTTAGAAGGCCCCTATGCAATAATCGCTGGTATCGAGCCTGCCTCAGCGCGTCATTGCCGGCTCGATACCGGGCCAGGCATTTTTCAATGCGTTTCTTGGGAGCCTGCAGTGGACGGTGCGGGGCGTAATGGGCGATGTAAAGGAAGAGCGGTTTTTCCGCATCGTGCTGCTGGATGAAATTCACGGCATGTTCAGTGACGGCATGCGTGAAGTAGTAATCCTGGGGAAACTGATGGATAGGGGTTTCATTACGCAGCAAATATTTTGGTTTAAAGTAGTCCTTGGCGCCCCACAAAACGCTGTAAGTCTCATCGAAGCCGCGCTCACGCGGCCAGCTTCCATTGGGTTTGGGGCGCTTTTTATTCTCGAAGTTCCCGGTTACGGTCAGGTGCCATTTCCCGACCATATAAGTGCCATAGCCTTCGTTCTTTAACAGTTCGGCGATGGTGGGCACGTCAATGGACAGTTGACCGCGGTAGCCGGGCCGATGCTCATCGACGACAGCCATCCATCCCATATCGACGGCGTGCTGATGGCGACCGGTCAGTAATGCGGCCCGGCTCGGGGCGCAGCGTCCGGTGTTTCTGAACTGTGAGAAGCGGATGCCGGTCTCGGCTAAGCGATCGATGTGGGGGGTCTCGATTTCGCCGCCATAACAGCCCAGATCCGAATAGCCCAGGTCGTCGCACATAATCAATACAAGGTTCGGCCTGGTGGACTGGCCGGATTGAACGGTTTGGGCAGGTAGTTCCACCGCGCCAAGCAGGGCCAAAAATGACAGAACCAGTAAGACGGAAAACCATAGACTTGGGCATAGGGACTTCTTCGATAGCAGCTTTCTATTCCCGACGACCAAGGTCAGTGGTGAGTCCCACCCTTTTCCAACTTTTGTCCCAGCCGCAATGGCATGACTTTGCAGGCACCATGACAGCGCAAAAGTAATGAATGGCACTACTGAATTTTTCTTAGCTTCGATGGATAAGGCCCCAATATGCTGGGCTTTTAAAATAGTCTCGACCTTCACGCGGTCAGGGCAACATCCATTTCGCATGAAGATCTGTCCCCTAGCCCGAATGTCTCACTACCGAGCAACGCGACATCACCCAATCTTTCTACTGCGCGCCGGATGGAGCGGGCGATGAGATTCGAACTCACGACCCCAACCTTGGCAAGGTTGTGCTCTACCAACTGAGCTTACGCCCGCGATTAAAAGTCAGTGAGTAAGAAAAAATTAGAATTCCAAGTCAAACTCTAAAAGCGCCTGGTTCAGCACCTCCGCCGGCACCGCTACCAAGCCGGAATTTTCTAGTTTTTCAAAGTCGCCCGATTGGAAAAAATCAGCCAGAAATTGGCGGGATCGCGGTTCTGAGATATTGCCTATAACCAAATGGAGTGAACTTCTCAAAGCGTAGTCCCCAAAAAATAAATTCTCTGGCGAAGGCGGAAATCCCACCATCTCACCCGGTTGAACCACTGAACAATAACCGGAGCCCTCTATTGGCTGCCGGTAATCGGGATAAAACCAACAAGCTGGAAGATCCCGCCCGATAGGGATCGGCTAAATCTTCTCCGAGACTGCCGAACTTTCCCACCTTTTGATCGTCGAAAAACCAGTGAGCAAGTATGGGGTAGGAAGGATGGTCCTCGGTCAGACCAAAAGCCACAGATACCGGGGCGGTTTGTCCAGGTAGGTTCACCGGGAAGCAGCAATCCCCATTCGGAATTGAGGCCATCGCGGGTCTTGCGCAAAAGGTCCGATAACTGGGTAATGGAGACTTCACTGAGTGGATTGTCTTGGTGAACGACAAAAAAGATGCCCCAAAAACCGAGCGGAATGCTCGCAGTTTCTTTCAGGGAGGGATGTGCATGCGAAAACCGAAGCACAAATGCAACATCGGCCAATTTCTCGCGGATTTTTTATGAGTCCGAGCAGGCTGCTGGTCATCCGATACTCGATGGATACCTCTGCATCGGAAGCTTCATAGCCGAGGATCTCTCCCACGTAATGGCTGCCCACAACCCGCAGAGGATTGTCTTGCCCCATAAGCCAGACTGGCCAAAAAGTAGGGCAATCAACCAGGCGGGAGGGGGATGGAAACAACTCATGGCCCAATCACTTCCCGCTTTGCCAATGGTATCCAGTTCAGGCCACTGGAGGAGCTTACGGTGGAGGGTACGGCGTGAAATTCCCATAAGTTCGGCCCGCCTTGGTGCGATTGCCCTTGGCGTGCACCAAAGCCTTGCGCAAAAGGTGCTTTTCATTTTCTTCCACTGAAAGGTTTGAAACCCATCCCATGGTCGATTACCACGGCGGAGTTTCCTTCACGAAATCGATTGTCCAGGTCGTATTCGGTTACGGTTCCTCCGCGATGGAGGACCACGATATTTTCAGCGAAGTTTCTCAATTCCCGGATGTTGCCCGGCCCACCGATAACCTTGCAGTACCTGTAAAGCACCCCGGTCGAGTTGCGGAATTTTTGTTCCATTTTCCTTGGCGTATAGCTTTAGAAAGTGATCCAACAAAAGGAATATGTCCTCTTTTCGCACGCGCAGAGGTGGAAGGAATATGGAGATTACATTCAACCGGTAGTAGAGGTCTTCGCGGAAATCACCCTTTTCCAGGTGCGCCTTCAAATCGCGATTTGTGGCGCATACCAAGCGTACATCCACCGATATGGGTTTGATACTTCCACCCTTTCAAAGGTTTTCGATTCCAAAAATCGCAGGCAGCTTTATCTGAGTAGATGCATCGATCTCTCCAATTTCATCGAGAAAGAGCGTCCCGCCATCGGCGGCTTCAAAGCGCCCTATCCTCCTTTCAATAGCCCCGGTAAAAGCTCCTTTTTCATGTCCAAACAATTCACTTTCCAGCAGGTTGGCCGGAAGTGGCGGCACAATTAACGGCGATAAACGATTTACGGGATCGATCACTATTCTGGTGAATGGACTGAGCGATGAGTTCTTTTTCCGGTTCCGGTCTCACCTTCCAGCAACACAGTGGCCCGGGAAGGCGCCACCAATTGAACCCGGTTATGACGGCCTGCAACGCCGCCGAATTTCCAATTATACCTTTAAAACTGAATTTTTGATCCAACCGCTCATGCAACACCTTGTTTTCCGATGCGATCTGCTTGGAATTCAGGGCCCGTTTGATGAGAATCTCCAATCGCTCCAGGTTTACCGGCTTGGTTAGAAAATCAAAGGCGCCATGCTTCATGGCTTCTACGGCTGTCTCCACATTACCATAAGCAGTCCTCATGAATGCAGATCGGCTTGTGCGGCAGGGTAAGCGCTTGGTCAATAACCTTCATACCCGATTTGCCCGACATACGAAGATCGGTTAACAACACGTCAAAAGGCTGACTATCCAGCAAATTGAACGCTTGGTCAGCATTACTGGCCAGGTAAACGTCGTAGGTGTCCTCCAGAGCGAACTGCAGCCCTTCCGGGTATGCTTCTCGTCGTCGACAATGAGTATGGATGCAGGCATGAACTAATCGCGCGGTTGGCCAAGTTCGGCTGAGAGGGTTTATTCCGGTAACAACCGAACCCGGCGATGTTTTCTTGGGAAACTTCAAGGAAATAACCGTGCCCAAGCCAGTTTTACTGTCAATGCCTACTTGGCCGCCATGGTCCCTGAGAATGCGATTTACAATCATCAGCCCCAATCCGCTACCCGAGGCCTTGGTCGAAAAGTAGGGTTGAAAGACATTGGACAAGTTCTGCGGTTCTATACCGCTGCCCGTATCTCCAATAAGAACATAGAAAAAGTTCGTCATCCGCTTGGAGCTTAATAGTCAAATTGCCTCCTTCGGCCATAGCTTCGCGAGCATTCTTGATCACATTGAAAAAAAACCTGCTTCAGTTGGTTGGCATCTCCAGAAATACTGGGCATTTCGTCCCCCATTTCAATGTCGGTTGAACTCCGGCATCATTCAATTCCTGTTCCTGTACCCGCAGGACGGATTCGAGAACTTCAATAAGGTTGGTATCCTTCAAGTCGGGAGGAGTGGGTCGGATGGCCTCGAGAAAATTGGTGATTATTCCATCGAGGCGCTCAACCTCATCACTGCAAATATCGAGCGAACGCCCCAGCTTCTCCCGCGCGTCCCGATCTTCCATCTGGTGGAGTTGACGCTGCATGAGCTGAAGATGAATGGTCAGCGAATTCAGCGGATTGCCCAGTTCATGTGCTACACCGGCAGCCAAAAGAAAAATAGAGGACATCTTTTCGGATTCAATTTTTTCCTCGGTGGATACCACATCCTTGGTAATATCACTCAAAATCACCACGTAATGCTTCTCCGCGTCGCCTAATCCCTCAAAGGGAACTATGTAAACGCGCACCATGCGCCCGCTCCGGATAAGTCATCTCGATTTCGCGAGTAACTAAGGCCTGCGCGGAAAACTGCGGTTGCTGGTTGTCCAGATTGATGGCCGGCGCCAGATCGGGAATCCATTTCCACAAAAGAGCGGCCCCCACATCGGGTTCCTTGATGCCGACCATGGCCATGCCTTCCCGGTTGGCGTACTCCACTACTCCATCGGCGGAAATCACGAGAATTCCCTCACATACCGTATTAAAAATTCCCTCAACAGCTCTCGTCCTTGGCCAATCTGTTGACCAGGTTTTGCAGGTTGGTTTCGTCCAGGTGACTGAGTTGTCCCAGGACCTTTATCTAACCGAGAATCTCTGATTTCCGCCATTGTTACAGAAAATACAGCCTCATCACAAAAGGCGCTGCTACCAAACCCTATTCAACACCGTTATTTATGAAGTTGCCAAGCCTTTTACTGCTCCCCACTGTCCCACCCATGACTGAAAATGGCCAAGCCAGCGCGGTTCGGAAACGCGAGAACCTGCTCCTGAGTGTTGTTTGCAACATCGCTATTCCATTGTTGATTCTAACCAAGCTGAGCAGTCCGGAGCGGTTGGGCCCGGTAGTGGCGCTTTGCGTGGGATTGGCATTCCCCCTTTGTTACGGATTCTGGGATCTCATAAATCGCAAAACAATTGAATTTTATTTCCATGTTGGGTATTCTAAGTGTGGCCTTGAGCGGCAACATTCGGGTTTGGTGCAGATAGATCCCTTCTGGTTGGCCGTCAAGGAAGCCTCCCTACCCTTCGTCATCGGAATCATGGTGCTGCTGACCTTCCGCAGGCAAGAGGCCATTGATTAAAACATATTTTATATAGTCCCCAGATTTTGAACACCCAATTGATCGATGAACGTCTGCAAGCAACCGCTACACAACCGGCGTTTGATAAGATATTTTCCATCTGCAATTGGTTACTGGTTTTTTCCTTTATGTTAAGCTCAGTTCTCAACTACGTATTGGCGCGCATCATTGTTACGGCACATCCGGCCGATAATTGGTCGAGTTCAATGTGCAGCTCGGCAAAATGAACTTCATGGGCTGGCTCATCATAGCGATCCCAAGTACCATTATTTTGATGTTTGCTTTGTGGGAAGCTGGTATCGGGGCTGACGCATCTTACCGGTTTAAAGCTGGAGGAAATGGTGCACGAGGCTCCGAAGAAGAAGTAAGTACTTTCGAGGGTCGCGGAGGAAGGGGTCTACCGAGGAGCGGATGCGACGACACCTCAACGAGCATAGCGCAGTACCGAGTGCAACGTGCAACGTCGCGGGGGAAGGGGTCAAACCTTGCATCTAGCATTGGCATGCAAGA